>NZ_JAFMPK010000042.1 GCF_017349295.1 Myceligenerans salitolerans | reverse complement strand
AACCAGGTGATGACGTCGACGCGGGCGTAGCGCAGGTGTCGGCCGATGCGGGCGGCTTTGGGTCCGTCGTTGTGGGTGCGCCACCGGTAGAGGGTGGCGACGGGGACGCGGAGGAACGCGGCGACCTCGTCGATAGTCCACAGCTCGTCGATGGCGACGACGGCGGGCGGGTTGTTGTGGGGGTTCTTGGTCTTGTTCCGGTAGTTCTTGCCTGCCATGACTGCCCCTTCCCTCATGCCGCGTACGCGGTTGCCGAACGGTTATCCACAGGCCCCGATGGAGGGCCCGAGCCTGGAGGCGAGGCCGCTTGTTTCGCGGCGTCGTACTGGGCACGGCGTGTCATGGCCTGCCGGAGCGAGGCCGCGATCACGTCGACGTAGGTGGTCTCGGCGATGTGGTCGGGTTCTCGCCACACGAACCGGGCCGTGCCGTCCGGGAGCGTCTTGGACGCGGCGAGCCGGTCGGCGTCTTCGGGAGTGATGCCCGCGGCTTGCAGGACCTCACGTACGACGGCGGCGCGGTCGGCCCGGTGCTGGGTGAGGGTCTTGCCCGACCACTGCCGCGAGACCAGCACACGCCGCCCGCCAAGGCCGAGGTTGTCCCGCTCGTGAGCGGGCGACAGGCAGCCAGCCGACAGGCCAGCGGTGGGGTGTTTGGGCTGGACGCCGTAGCGCAGCCAGTTGCCACACTCGGGCGAGCAGGGCAGCACGGAGGTGTGCGCGTGGAGCCGGTCTACGTGTGCCTCATAGTCGGCGGCGCGAGCCGCCTGGAGAGCTTCCCAGGCAGGGTCTGGCACCACGTCGTCGCCGTCGAGGGATTCGGCCGGCGTGTAGGTGCCCGCGATGGACTTGGTGAGGTACTTGCACAGGTACCGCACCGCCCGGTCACTGTCGGGGGTGCCACCCAGCAGGCCCTTGATGTCGATCTGCTTCCCGAGGGTTGCCACGTGTGCGGGCTTCGCGAGGTCGCGGGTCGCCTCATCCCAGGTGGGAAGGACTTCCCCGGTGCCGGGGTCGACGTAGCCGCCCAGCGCCGCATCCCATACGGGCATGCCTTCGGGGTCGTCGGGCGTGTAGACCTCCACGTCTACCGAAGGCCACCAGGCGGCGAAGTAGGTCCCAGCGGCAACGGCCTTGATGGTCGCCCGAGGGATCGCACCGCGCACGGCGGCGTGCAGGTGGGGGGCCAGGCGCTTCTGGGCTTCCACAGCAGCGAAGTACTGGACCTTGTATCCGGCACAGCGGCGCATGTTCTGCCAGAACCGGTCAACCAGCCGGGAGAACGTGAGCGCGTCCAGCGCGGCACGCCGGTAGTCGTACGAGGCCGGGTCGACGGGCACGCCGTCACGGATCTTGCCGTAGGAGCCGAGCGTCAGGGTGAGGAACATCGAGGGACGGTGCTCACGGCCGGTCTTCTCATCCACGAACACCGCCCCCGTGGTGCCCTGCCCCATGGCCTTCTTGGGCAGGTCGGGAAAGCCCTCCAGGTGGCGGGTAGAGCGTGAGACGGTGCGGCGGCGGATGCGGCGTGCGGGGGCCAGGTTGCCGCCGTCGTCGGCCCAGCGAGCTTCGTCGAGGTCGTGCGGGTGCGGGTCCGCGTCCGGGAGAGAACGCGGACGGGCGGGCGGGTCTTGGGTCAGGTGCCAGCCCTCGCGGCACTGGTGGATGCGCAGCCGCCGAGCCTTGATGGCACACGGCGTGCACACGGTCTCGCGGGTCGAGCCGCACGGGATGGGCACGAGCGTGCTTGCGCCGGTCTCCTGGTCCACGACTTCCCGCAGCAGCGGACGAGTGCAGACCCCGTTGGCCTCAGCGACAGCGGTAGCCATGGAGTCACCCACCACGGGCGCGACGAGGGCGGGCATCAGACAGCCACCAGACCCGACACGTCGAGGCGAGGGGCGTCCGCGTCGGTGTCGGTGGCGGCGAGCTCGTCGAGCAGATCCAGGGCTTCCAGGCTTCCGCGTTCCCGCCCGGCCCAGAACCCGCCCGACTCACCCCGAGCATCCACCGCACAGGCGAGCCGGACCGGGCAGCCAGCACACACCCGAGCCATCGCAGCCACCTCAGCAGCCGAAGCCTGCCCCGGTTCAGCGATCCACGGCAGCAGCCGTTCCGGACCCGAAACACACGAGCCGTGACGCATCCAGTCCGGCAGCGGAGCACCCACCGGCAGACGAGCGGCGTTCATGCCGTCACCCCCGACATCTCCAGACCCGGAAGCGCCTGCTGCATCGCAGGGACCCGAGGGCGAGCCGGACGCGAGGACGAACGCAGCGGAGCCAGCACCGGAGCAGGCTCGACGGCGGGAGCCGACTCCGACGCGGGAGCGGGCTCAGGGTCCGTCACGGCCGGGGTGGAGGCCTCGGAGGCCGCAGCGATCGCGGGCACCGGCTCCGGATCGGCAGCCGGGGCGACCTCGGCAACACCGACCGAGACCGGCTCGGGGGCGGTGATCGGCTCAGCGGCCGGGACGGGCTCGTCGGCAACCACGAGGGAGGCCAGCGCGTGTGTCGAGGTCAGCACCGACAGGGGCGCGAGGGCGACCAGGACCACGCCGACAAGGACCTTGACCTCTTCGGGCACGTCGTAGGCGTGGGCGGCGTTCGCGCCGATGGACACGACCGTGAACCCGAGCATCAGGGTCCAGGCCCAGGCCGAGGAACGGCCCCGAGCCCGCAGCACGAGCGCGACCAGCCCGTAGACGAGGACCGAGGCGTCGATCACGACCGGGACGAGGAACGCGAGCGTTCCGGGCACGCGGCCCCAGGTCGCGGCATCGCGCAGCGAGGCGAACGACAGGGCGAACGACGCCAGCGCCACCGCGACCGTGAGCGCGACGGTAAACACGAGGACGGGCCGGGAGTCGGCCGCAATACGGGCCACAGGCCCGGCAGGCGTGCGGGTCATGAGCTTGTCTCCTGTTCGGTCGTAGGCGTGTTCCCCGTGGAACCGTCGACGGCCTGAGCGGTCGCGTCGGCCGGGCGGCGGTTGCGGGGGTTCTTACGGGAGGAGCGCTTGCGCCGGGGCGCGGGAGCCGTCGAGGGCTCGTTGTCCTCGTCCTGGCGAGGGTTGGCCGGGGTCTCGTCGAGGGCGGGCGTGTGTCCACCAGCGGCGAGCCACGCGGAGGCCGCATCCGCCACCGGAGCCGGGGCCGGGGTGTCGGTGTAGGCCGGTGCGGGGTAGCGGGCCGCGACGGCGTGAATGAGGTGGTCGGGCCAGTAGTCGAAGCGGCACAGGGTCGGGGTGCCGTCCTCGGTCACGAGGTAGGCGGTCCCGGCAGTGGCGGAGACGCCGCCGGGCTGGATGTCGGCCGGGATGTCGTGGGCCGGGGCCAACGGGGCGGCGGTGCCAAGCACCATGTCCGTTTCGGTCTCCGAGTCCAGGCGCAGGGCGATCTTCTGCGGCCACAGACCCCGCGTGCCGCCCAGGGCCTCCTGGCGGGGGTTCTGCACACACCCGAGGACGACGACGCCCAGCGCCCGGCCCTGGGTGAGGAGCTTGGACAGGAGCCGTTCGGCCTCGCGCTTGTGCTCGAACTCGGAGTAGGCCATCAGGTCGGCCAACTCGTCGATCACGAGCACATGCAGGGGCGCGTCGGGGGTGGCGTCGTGGTTGCGGGACACGCCCCGCATCTCGGCCCCGCGCTCGTTCATGATCCGTACGAGGGTTCCCAGCACGGTCACGGCCTGTTCGGCGGTGTAGGCGACCTGCCCGAACAGGGCACGGCCGGTCTCGACCTCGATGCCCTGTTTCAGGTCCACGCCCCACAGCCGCACGTATCCCGCGTGCACGGCCGGGGCGAGGTTGCCCGCGACCGACCAGAGGACCGAGCCCTTCCCGGCGCCGGTCGCGCCCACGACGAGGGTGTGACGGCCGCGCACCACCAGGTCCAGCCGCCGCCCATCACGCCGGGTACCGGCCGGAACAACGCCGACCGAGGCCGCGCCGGAGAATTCGGCCGGCATAACCGCCGTACGCGGGGCAAGGCGCGCGATGAGGAACAGCACCAGGTCGACCACGCCAGGCTTCACGGGGCGGAGCTCGTGCCCGTGCGCGCCATAGGCCGTGGCGATCCGGGGCGCGTTGCGCACGATGTCGTCGACCGTCTGCCCAACCACGACGTTCAGGCGCAGCACGGCAGCGCCGGGAGCGAACCGCACCTTGATACCGGGCACGAGGACTCCGCCGTCGGGTTGACGCACACCGAGCCCGGCAGCCGTGCCGACAGCTTCGGAGCCCTTGCGGCCCCACCGGGCGGGGGTACCGGTGAGCCAGCGGCGCACGTACCAGACCCGCAGACGCGAACGCCGGTATGAGCCCGGGAACATGGCGGCCCACAGGCCCAGTGCGAGGCCGGGAGACCAGAACAGCGCCCACACGATGACCGGGCCGGTCAGGGTCGAGCCCGGCCAGCCCGAGGCTTCCAGGCCCAGCCACAACAGGCCCGCGACCACGAGCCCGAACACCGACAGGGGCAGGTGGCGGCCCGCCCACGCGAATGTGGCCTGCACGAGCATCCACGACCGCCCGAGGACGAAGCCCAGGACCGCGACCAGGGCCCGCAGCACGACACCGAGGACGCCGGGGCGGCCCAGGGTGGCGGCGTGGGTGCGGGCCCGAGCCCGGGCCACAGTGGTGTTCACCGTGGCCCGGAACTCGCGTGCCTTGTCGAGGGGGTTCACCGGCCGTCTCCGCCCTGGTGCTGCTCCAGGCGCTCTTCCCACCGGGCGCGAGCCTCGGTCACCGGGACGTACACCTCGGTCAGCGCGAGACCGGCAGCGTTGATCAGCTCGACCAGCGCGTCGAACTCACGGCGGCTACCGGACAGCATCATCGCGTCCGAGGCCAGCGTCTTGACCTGGAACAGCTGCCCGTGCGTCTCCAGCAGCACCTTCTGCATCTGCGTCAGGTTCTCCATCACCTGCCGCACCTGGCTCCGGTTCAGCTCCGCCTCACCCTTCTTCACTCCGAACATCAGCCCTGCCCCTTCCCGTCGTTGTTAGTGCTGTTGAAAGCCGCGCGTCGGTCGGCCTCGGTCCGGTCGTCGAACCACGAACCGTCATAGCCCTCGCCATAGACCCGGCCAGGCGTGCCCTCGGGCACGATCCGCAGACGCGGAGCTTCAGTCGCTCTGGCGGTCTCGGCCGCCTCGGTAGTGGCCTGGCTCAGGTCCGCCGCTTCACGGGCCAGACGGTCGGCCTCGGCCTGGGAGCCCGGCAGCTCGACCACGCCGAAGCAGTCACGAGCCTGGGCGAGCGTCCCGGCCGCCTCATCCAGCAGACCGGCCGCCACGGTGAGCGTGTCCGCGCGCGTCATGCCGCAACCTCGACCAGACCGGGGCCCGGCCGGTCGGCCGAGTCGTCCTCCACGTCGCGCAGGGCCAGGTCCGCCGCCATCAGGCAGCCGCCTTCGAGCCCGAACCGCCCGCCGTCGCGTCGACCGGCTTCCCGTCGATCGAGGCGATCCCCTCCGCCTCCCACGACACCGACAGACCGTTGTTACGCCGGTCCACCCGCGCGTTGGCCGTCAGCCCCTCGAACACGATCGACCGGAACATGCTCGGCACCGGCTCCGTCATCGCCGGGACCGTCACCTTCACCGTCTCCGTGGACACCCGACCCCACGACTCGGTCTGGTACAGCACCTCCACACCCCACAGCGGGAGCCCCGTGCCCTCGTGACGAGCCTGGTTCTCACCCGGCCGACGCTTCCCGTCCACCTCCACCCACTCCGGCACGGCCTCCACCACACCCGTAGCCGCCATCTGCTGCCTGCCGCTGTCCACCGCGAACGTCGCCATCTCGATCACTCCTTGTCCGTGTTGGTCACTGGCTTGAACCAGTGAGTCAACCTTGACAGGCTTGAACCAGTTCGTCAAGAGGTGGCTTGAACCAGTTCGCAAGGTGGTTTGAGCCAGAGTCACTACAGTCGTGCTATGACCACGCAGAACCGCAAGGATCACGCCGAATACGCCCAGGCGACGGAGATCGCCGCCCAGCTGCGCCGCGACATCGCGGAGGGCAAGTACGGGCCGGGGGACAGGCTCCCCTCACAGCGCAAGCTGGCCGAGCAGCACAACGCTGTGCGGGGCACGGTGGACCGGGCCATCCGTGACCTCGTTGACGAAGGGCTTGCCATCACGGAGTGGGGCCGGGGGACGTTCGTCCGGCAGAAGCCCCAATGGATGCGATTCGGGCGACGCCGCTACTCCCGCTCGATGCGCACGTTCAACGACCTCGGACCGTTCGGCGCGGAGGCAGCGGCGCAGGGCAAGGAACCGTTCGTCGACTGCGCCGCCATCGATCGCATCATCCCGCCGTCAGACGTGGCCGAGCGCCTGGAGATCTCGCCCGACACGGAAGTCGTCCGCCGCGAGAACTGGTACTACGCGGACGCCGAGGCGCTACAGCTCGGCGTGACGTTCGCCCCTTGGTCGATCGTTGAGGGAACCCCGGTCAGCAACTCCGCAGACATGGGCCCTGAGGGCATCTACGGCCAGTTCGAGCGACAGGGCTACCCGATCACCTTCATCCGCGAGGAGATCACCGCGCGAATGCCCAGCCCTGACGAGTCCCTCCGCCTACAGATCCCGCCAGGCGTCCCCGTGATTGACCTGTGGCACACCGGATATGACGACCAACACCGCCCGTTCGAGACCACCCACTTCGTGATGCGAGCCGACTACTCTGCCCTCGACTACGACATGCCCGTGGAGGACTGAACATGGCCGTTTCCATCAGGCACCGCCACGACACCGACATACCGGTCCTTGCAGCCGTGCTCGTACGCGTGCACGCACAGGACGGTTATCCCGTTGAGGGCGTGGCGGACCCTGAGGCATGGCTCCGTCACCCCAACGAAGTGCAGAGTTGGACAGCCGTGGAGCGCGAGACACCCGTAGGACAGATCACTCTCACCCGCGCGGTCCCAGCGGATGACGCCGCTCAAATCTGGCACGAGAAGACCGGAGGTGACGTTGAAAACCTGGCGATCCCCGTCCGACTCTTCATCGATCCCGACCGACGAGGTAGCGGTGCCGGAAGACTGCTCATGGAAGCCGCAACGGACTTCGCTCGAACTCACGGACTGGCTATCGCATTCGACGTGATGACCAAGGACAGCGCCGCAATCCGGCTCTACGAACGGCTCGGAGCCGTACGGCTCGCCGACATCACCCACCACTTCGGCAATGGACTCACTGAGCCCGCTGCCGTCTACACGATCGCGTAGCACTGCCGAATTGACCTCTAAGGAATCAAGGCGCGCCTGGCGGCGCGCGGGCCGTCCGGCCGGCAGGGGCCCCGCGCTCCGGGGACCCCGCGCTCCGGGCCTCCGGCCCTGCGCGCACCCCACCGCGCACCCCTGACGGCCTACCGGCCCCGCACACGACAAAGGCGACCCCGACACGTTCGAGGTCGCCTTTCGTCATGCCTCCGGCGGGCACCTGCTGGAGTCAAGAGGATCGAGGGACGGTGTCCCTGTCCTCCGCCGCCCGTTGGCTTCACCGGGACCCTGACACCGAACCCCTCGTGCCCGCAAGGGGTCCGGCACCGCCCCTGCATCACCCGCACTCACGCCGTCGAGCCGGACCCCTTGCGGGCACGAGAGAACCGATGTCCGAGACGTGCCCCGCGCCAACGGACGACGGAGGACAGGGACACCGAGGCCGGACACATGGCCGGGTCACAGACCCGCACGGCCGACCAGGCGGATTACACACGCGTTACACGAGAGGCCGAGCGAAGCCGAAAAACGATGCCAAGTCTCGATCAGTGTTCTACGTGGTCAGAGGCGGTTTCGCCCGGCTCCACCACGAGGAACTGCCCCATCATCCCCTCGTCCTCGTGCAGCAGCATGTGGCAGTGGTACATGTACGGCATCTCCGCGTCGGTGTAGTCCTCGAACCGCATCAGCAGCCGGTACGTCCTGCGAGGCTCCAGGTAGACCGTGTCCTTCGGACCGGTGAGCTGCGGCGGCGGCTCGCGCCCGTCGACGGTCAGGACGCGGAACTGCACGTCGTGCACGTGGAAGCTGTGCGGCACCGGGTTGGCGTTCCGCACCTCCCACACCTCCGTGTCGCCGGCCGTGACCACCTCGTCGACCCGCCCCATGTCCATGCGCTCGCCGTTGATCTGGCGTCCGGCGAGCTCGAAGGACCGGCTCACGGCCGCGTCCTCGGCCCGCAGCTCGTCGTCGTCGGCGTGGGACGACCGGCCCCAGGCCGGGACGGGCGACGGCGTGAGACGGTCCGCGGCCCGCAGCTCCAGGACGTCGAACGCGTCGTTGCCGCCCATCGTCGACGGCACGGCGACACCCCCCAGGTCCGGTTCCGCCGACCGCAGTCGCGTGACCTCGCCCGGCTCGAGCGCGACGACGACCTCGGCGCGCTCGCCCGGCGCGAGGCGCACCTCGTCGAGCCGTACGGGTGCGTCGAGCAGACCGCCGTCGGTCGCCACCAGGTCGAAGGACCGGTCGGCGAACCCGAACGCGTAGGTCCGCGCCGTCGAGCCGTTCAGCAGCCGTAGCCGTACCCGCTCGGTCGTGACCTCGTGATAGGCACCCACGGTCCCGTTGGTCATGACGGTGTCACCGAGCATGCCCGGCTCGGCGCCGTCATGTCTCAGCTCCAGCCGGCCGTCGTCGTCGAACGCCTTGTCCTGCACGACCACGGGCACGTCGTCCACCCCGTACTCCGACGGCAGTTCGGCGGCGCGCGAGGCGTCGTCGTCCAGCAGGAACAGGCCCGCCAGGCCCCGGTAGACGTGCTCCTCCGTCGCACCGTGCGGGTGCGGGTGGTACCAGAGGGTCGCCGCCGGCTGGTCGATCCGCCAGGTGGGCTCCCACGTCCCGCCCGGCGCGACCGGCTGGTGCGGCCCGCCGTCCATCGCGGCGGGCAGGTGCATGCCGTGCCAGTGCACGCTCGTGGCCTCGTCGAGCTCGTTCGTGACCCGCACCGCGACCCGTTCGCCGCGTTCGGCCCGCAGGGTGGGCCCGAGGTACGGGCCGTCGAACCCCCAGGTGGGTGTCTCCACGCCGGGCAGGAACTCACGGGTGCCGGAGCGGGCGGTGAGGTCGAACGTGCGGACGCCGTCGACGACGGACGACTCGGCGAGCGGCGGGATCGCGAGCTCGGAGTCGAACTCCACCTCGCGCACCGGTGTCACCGACCCGCCGATCGCGCCGCACCCGGACACGGCCAGTGCGACGCCGAGCACCGCGGTGGCCGCGCGTACGCCACGGCCCGTCATCGAGCGTTCCCGCGGGCCCTCTGGACGCCCAGCGCGACCAGCCCGGCCAGGAAGCCCCAGAACGCGTCCATGGCCAGCGCGGGCAGCGCCGTCCACGACGCCCCGCCGGGCCCGCCCCCGACACCGGAGAACAGCAGGGAGAGGAGAAATGTCAGGACGCCGAAGGCGAGCCCGGTCAGGGTGAGGGTCAGCACCGGGCGGGAGACGCGGCCGAACCCGACCACGCCGATCCACACCGCCGCGGTGATGCCCACGATCGTCAGCGCGCGTGGTGCACCGGAGCCGACCCCGGTCAGCGCCGTCAGGGGCCACAGCAGGGCCATGGACGCGAGACCGCCGATCAGCGGCCACTGGATGTGCTCAGGTTCTTGTGAGGTCATGCCCCGACCATCGCCCGCCGGCCATCGGCGCCACATCGCCCCCCAGGCGTCACCCGCCCTCGCCGCCGGGCGACCACGGATGTCGCCCGCAGGCGACAGGAGCGGCCGTCCGTCGCCCGATCACCCCTGTCCGCCTACGCTGGGGGCGTGTCCGGAGTCAGCGTGGACGAGCCCCCGGCCGGTGGCGGGCGGCCCAGTCCCTGGGTCGCCGACGTCGTCCTGGCGCTCGCGATGGCGCTCGTGATCGCGGTGGTCGTCGCGGCCGCCACCGAGGCGGAGGGGCGCGCCGAGCCGGGCGCCTACGCGTTCGCGGCCGGGCTGGGGGCGCTGGTCCTGCTGCGTCGTCGCGCCCCGCGGCTCATGCTGGCCCTCACCGTGTTCGGCATCTTCGCCTACTACACGGCGGGGTTCGTCCCCATCGGCATGGCGCTTCCCGCCGTGGCGGCCCTGTACTCGGCGGCGGAGCTGCGCCGCACGGGGTGGGCGGTCGGCGCGGGCGCCGTCCTCCTGGCCGTCGCCACCTACTACCGCATCGGCGACACCGACCCGAGCGCCTACCTGACGGTGTACGACTTCCTCACCAACGTCGCCCTCGTCGCCGCCGCCATCGCGCTCGGTGTCGCCGTCCGGCTCGGCCGGGAGGCACGGGAGCGCGCGGCGCAGATCCGCGCGCTCACGGCCGCGGAGGAGGCGCGCGCCGCCGACCGCCGGATGCAGGCCGAGCGCCTGCGGATCGCCCGCGACCTGCACGACGTCGTCGGGCACAACCTGTCCGTCGTCGCGTTGCACGCGAACGTGGCTGCCGAGGCGGTCGGGCGGGACGACGGCGCCGCCCTCGGCGCGCTGGACCACGTGCGGTCGGCGACGTCGAACACGCTGCACGAGCTGCGCGCCACGGTGAAGCTGCTCCGCGGCCGCGACGGGGCGCCTGCGGGCGGGACCGCCGACGGGAGCGCCGCCGCGCGCGGTAACCCCGCCCGGGGCGCCCCGGGCCTGGCCGGGATCGAGACCCTGGTCGCCCCGGCCCGGTCCACGGGCCTCGACGTCGTGGTGGACGTGGACGTTCCGCCGGGATCGATCGATGCCGCGGCGGACGCCGCCGCGTCCCGGATCGTCACCGAGGCGCTCACGAACGTGCTGCGGCACTCGGGCGCGCGGCACGCACGCGTCACCGTGACGGTCTCCCGGCCGGGCGGAGCCGGGACGGCGGGCGGTTCGGCCGGCACGCACGACGACGGCCTGCCGGCCGGTGACCGGCTGAGGGTCGAGGTGACCGACGACGGCGCGGGCGCGGGCCGAGCACCGGAGGGCTCCGGGATCTCGGGCATGCGCGAGCGCGCCCACCTGCTCGGCGGCGTTCTCCGCGCGGGCGACGCACCGGGCGGCGGGTTCACCGTCGTCGCCCAGCTACCGGCGAGACTGGACGCATGATCCGGATCGTGCTGGTCGACGACCAGGAGCTGGTGCGTACGGGCCTGCGCCCGCTGGCGGAGCTCGACGGCGACGTCGAGGTGGTGGGAGAGGCGTCCGACGGCCGTGCCGGGCTGCGGCTCGTGCGGTCGCTGCGGCCCGACGTCGTGCTCATGGACGTGCGGATGCCGCAGCTCGACGGCATCGCCGCGACCCGGGAGATCGTCGCCGACCCGGCTCTGGACGGCGTGCGCGTGCTCGTGCTGACGACGTTCGACGAGGACGAGCACGTGTTCGCCGCGATCCGCGCGGGCGCGTCGGGCTACCTGCTCAAGGACGTGACGCCGACGGACCTGCGGGCGGCGATCCGTACCGTCGCGGCCGGGGACTCGCTGCTGTCGCCCGCGGTGACGACGACGGTGATGCGTGCGGTCGCCGACGCGCCGGGCGCGACGGACGAACGGCTCGCCGCGCGCGTGGCGGGGCTGACGGAGCGTGAGCGGGAGGTGCTGGAACAGGTCGGCCGTGGGCTGACGAACGACGAGATCGCCCGCGAGCTCTACCTGTCACCCGCCACCGCACGCACGTACGTGTCGCGGCTCCTGGCGAAGCTCGACGCCCGCGACCGCGCGGCGCTGATCATCCTCGCCTACGAGACGGGCCTGGTCGCACCGAGCGGAAGGGACGACCGGTGAGGCCCGGGCGCCGTCTGCCGCGTCGCGTCTACGGGCACGGCGACGAGCCCGACGTGCGGTTCTCGCTGGCGAACGAGCGCACCTTCCTCGCGTGGATCCGCACCGCCCTCGCGTTCGTCGCCGGTGCGGTGGCGCTCGAGGCGCTGGCCACGCCGCTGGACCCGACGCTACGGCTGATCGCGTCCCTGATCCTCGTCGCCACCGGTATCGCGCTGGTCTGGCAGGCCTGGTTCGGCTGGGTGCGCACCGAGCAGGCACTGCGCCACCAGCGCCCGCTGCCGTCACCGCTCTCCGCGCTCCCGGCCGCGGTCGGCCTGTTCGTCGTGGCCGTGCTGGTCGGTGCCGCCCTGATCGTCGGACCCGCGCCGTGACCTCCCCGTGGGACGCGGGCCTTCAGCCCGAGCGCGCGGAGCTGGCCTGGCGGCGCACCGTCCTGGCGGTCACGGCGGGCACGGTCGTCGCGGCGCGCTATCTGGGCCAGAGCCACCCGGTGCTGGGCCTGCTGCTCCCCGTGCTGGCCCTCGGCGGCGGGCTCGTGCTGCTCGGGGTCGGCACGGTCCGCTTCCGCCGGCTCGATGCCCGGCTTCGCGCCGCGGGCCGTGAGACCTCGGACGCCGTGGCACCCGGAGGCGCCGCGCTGGGCGTCCTGGCCGCGATGAGCCTGCTGATCGCGGTCACGTCGGCCGTCTTCGTCGTCGTGACGGCTTTGCGCCAGTAGGTGGTACCGGTCCCGCGGGAGCCACCGCCACCCGTAGGGTGAAGGGCGTGAACCAGGCAAGGCAGCCGCGTTCTGCCACGTCGTCCGACGGCGCTCGTCTCGCGTCCGACCTGGCCGACGCCTTCGTGCTGTTCCACGAGGCGATCGGCGTCCGGCGCGGGCTGTCGGCCGGGGACCACAAGGCTCTGGGCGTGATCGAGCGGTGCGGCCCGCTCGCGGCGAGCGAGCTGGCACGGCGCACCGGGCTCACCGCCGGCGCGGTCACCGGGCTGGTGAACCGGCTGGTCGAGGGCGGCTACGTGCGCCGCGAGCCGTGCCCGACGGACGGGCGCCGCGTGCTGATCTCCGTCACCGGAGCGCCCCGTGACCCGGTCCTCGCCGACGCGGTCGCGACCCTGGAGCGCGAGGCGAGCTCCCTGCTCGACGTGCTCGACGAGCACCAGCGGGCCGCCGTCACCGGCTGGATCACCGCGATGACCGAACGCCTCCACGCCCAGTCGCGCCGGCTCGCCCGCTAGGCGCCCTCAGGGCAGCTCGCCCCCGCGGTGCGGCATGGTGTCGAGCCGCTCCAGGATGACGCCCTCCCGCAGGGCCCACGGGCAGATCTCGAGCTCGGTCAGGTCGAAGATGTCCATGCAGGCCTCGGCGACGAGCGCGCCCGGCACGATCTGGTGGGCGCGCTGCGGGGACACCCCGGGCAGCGTGGCGAGCTGCTTGTGCGTCATCCCGATCAGTTTCGGGATCCATTCGCGCAGCGTGTCCAGCGGCAGGGCCCGGCGCGTCAGCGGCCCTTCCGCCGCGGGCGCCGCGCCGCAGATGCGGGCCAGGGAGCGGAACGTCTTGGAGGTCGCCACGGACCGGTCGGGATGCCCCTGACGCAGCAGGTTCCCGGCGTCGTGCGCGATGTCGACGCGGATGCGGCGGCGCAGGTCCCGCAGGGCCGTCTCGTCGCCGGCCTGAGCCAGGGAACGGGCCAGGCGGGCCGCGCCGAGGGGGAGCGACCAGGCCACATCGGGCAGCTCGTCCTTGCCCGCGGCGATCTCCAGCGACCCGCCGCCGATGTCGAACACGGCCAGGCGCCCGGCCGACCAGCCGAACCACCGGCGTGCGGCGAGGAACGTCAGCCGTGCCTCGTCCTCTCCCCGGAGCACCTCGATCCGTGTACCGGTGCGCTCGGCCACGGTGTCGAGCACGTCGTCGGCGTTGACGGCGTCACGAACCGCCGACGTCGCGAACGCCAGCAGGTCGGCGCACCCGCGCTCCTCGGCGATGCGGTTCGACTCCGCGGTGAACTCGGCCAGTGCGTCGATGCCCGACGGCGTGACGGCGCCCTCGGCGTCGAGGTGCTCGGCCAGCCGCAACGGCTCCTTGTACGACGACGCGGGCAGCGGGGCGGCTCCGCCGTGGGCGTCGACCACGAGGAGATGTCCGGTGTTGGAACCGATGTCGAGAACGGCCAGTCGCATGACCGCACCGTACAAGCCGGACCGGCTTCCGCGCGGGTCAGGTGGTCAGCACGGCCTCGTACGACGCTCCCCGGGCCCCGTCGAGGTCGGCCTCGATCTCGACGACCTGGCCGGGACGTACCGTGAGCCGGCTGTCGGCCCGTGCCAGATCCGGGTACCAGTCGCCGAGCAGGAGCTGGATCGACCGGTGGGCGTCGGACTTCGTCGGGTCGGAGACCCCGATGCGGGCCACGTCCCGGGTCCCCGTGGCGATCACGGCACACGGGCCGTCGGCCCGCACGGCGCCGTCGTCGACCGCCTCGAACAGATGGGCGAAGAGGAACCAGCGACTGCCCCGCACGGCACGCACCACGTGGGCGCGGGGGTCCCCGCGCAGTACCGTCGTCGTGCCGCTCGCCGCGTGCTCGCGGGTGGCGGCGGCCGACGCCCGCGGCAGGATCACGTACGCGTACCGGTCCCCGCCGGTGCCGTGGGGATGGGTGAGCGACAGGGTCGCGTAGGTACGGGTGCGGGGTGTGCGCGACCCCGCGGTGTCGCCGCCGGAGTTGATCTCGTACCAGGAGCCCGTGCGCTCGGCGACCGAGGCACGTGCCGCGTAGGTGCCGAGGAACACGTAGCCCGCCACCCCGGACAGGTGCGCCCACCGCGGCGCGTCCAGACCGGTGCGGTCGCCGACGGCGACGGGGTTGCCGTCCACGACGAGGCCCGGGTCGGCCCCGGCCGGGAACGAGCGGTTCTCGACCGTGGTCTCCGCGCCGGGACCCGTGACGACGATGCCCGAGCCGACCGCCACCACGGAGTCGTCCAGCAGGAACCAGGACTTGCGGCCGCGCACGTCGCCGAGCTCGTTGGTCAGGTCCATGCCGGCCGTGCCCCAGCGACGGGACAGGCCCACGCCGCCGCCCCAGCGGTTGGAGGCCGCCGGGACGGGGGTGCCGGAGGCCGGGCCGGGCGCCCGCTCGGCGAGCGACGCGGTGGTACCGGGCAGCCGGTACGGGTCCACCGTGGGCCAGTAGTCGTCGGAGAACTGCCCCGGGTCGTCGTCGAGGTACAGGTAGGACGCGCCGTCCCCCTGGTGCCAGCCGAAGAGGTTCTCACCGTTGCCCCAGCCGTACCGGCCGATGCGGGCGGACGACGTGGCCACCGTGAACGCCCACCCCCGGCCACGGTGCACCATCCGCTCCTGCACGCCGAACTGCACGTGCCCGGGACGTTCGGGCTCGGGCACCACCTCGGGGTCGGCCAGCAGCGCCTCGGCGCGCCGCAGATCGGAGCTGCTGGTGGGCCGGTACTCCTCGCTGCACCGCGCCAGCCAGCCCTTCGCGAACGACCGGTACCGGGTGCGGTACGGCTCGTCGACGTACTCGGCGAGCAGCATCACCGCCTCCGCCGTGCCCCAGGCGTCCCGGTAGTCGCGCTCGTGCTCGCGGGCGACGGCCCGGCCGCGGACGGTTTCCATCATGCGGCCGTTCCAGATGAACGGGGCGAAGGTCAGGGCGGGGCTGTTCAGGATGGGTCGCATGGTCTGCGACGTGAGGCTCCACCGGGTGCCGTCGAGCAGCATCACGGTCGGGGCGACGGCGGCCAGCGCGGCCTTCCCGTAGGAGCCGGCGTACGGCAGCCGCAGATGGTGCAGGTAGGAGCCGTCCGCGTAGAACCCGTCGCCGGAGGTGGTGTACGAGAGCAGGCCGAGCACGGCGTCCCGGGCGAGTTCCATGTCCTCGGGCGACTCGCCGGCGATGCCGCGCAGGAGGCAGCTGAGGACCTTGTCGGCCCGGTTCGCGCCGGTCGCCGGGCCTCCGTCGGCCTCGATCCGGTGAGGGTCGGGGGTGAAGGCGCGGATCGCCTCCAGTGCCCGCTCGACATCACGCCGGCGCAGGCGGTGCTGGAGGACCAGGGTGAGATCCGCGAGCACACGGGGAATGCCGATCTCCCAGAACCACCAGTTCCCGACGGGCTCCGCCCCGGCGTGGTACCAGTGGTCCGTGAGGTACCGGTACCAGCGGATCAGCGTCCGCTCGACCGCCTCGTCCTCGTACTGGGCGGTGCCGGGGGTCGCCCAGGCGGTGGCGATCCTCAGGACGCGCCGGTACGTGGTGGTGAGGTTCGCCGGGTTCGGGCCGCCCAGCGGCAGGTCGGGCCAGATGCTGTCGCCGGGGTCCGGGAAACGGTCGGAGTTGTCGTAGGCCCACGTGGCGTAGTCGGACAGCCGGTCGTTCCGTTCCACCATGGCGGGGGAGTCGAGACCGGCGCCGGCCGCGCCGACGATGTAGTCGAGCCAGCGTCCCCGCAGGTCGTCGAACCTGTCGGCGGAGGCCAGGCCCTCGCCGCCCGACCCGGTCGCGGCGGCACGCCCCGGCGGGCACGCGACGACCAGCGACGCCGCGGTACCGAGTGCCAGGGCGCCCCGCCGGGAGAGCGGGATCCCGGCAAGCCGTGGAAGCCCGGCCTCTCGGGGGAACGCGGCCTCTCGGGGGAACGCGGTTCGATTCTCCATGTCTGCCACCCCCGGCTCGGATATCCGGCTTTGCTTTTAAGGGTGAGTTTGACATGTCCTGGAACGAACGCACGCCGAGAGCGAATTGTGGACGCTTCTCGGGAGCCATTTTCCTCCGGTCCTTCGCGAAACACCGAGGCGTCCGGAGAATTCACGGGCATGAAACCCCATTAATGGCATTAATGTAGCCAGATGACGCCCATGACCGGCAGTGCCGGCAGCGCGAGGACGGCTCTCAGCGTGAGAGGCGGGGCTCACCGCCGGTCGGGACGGGCGGCGCGGTGCGTTCGGGGGCGGCGTCCCCGACGGCGTCCCGGACCGCGTCCCGCCGTAGCCGCAGCTCGGCCGGGGAGAGGCGGCCGGAGCCCGGATCGCCGATCGCGTCGACCAGGGCCCGGAGCCGATGCCCGGCCGCCCGGTCGACGGTCGTCGCCGTCCACTCGACGCCGGTGACGCGGGCGGCCGCGCCCGGTTCGGGCTGGGTCACGGTCGCCGTCAGCAGGACGCCGTTCGACGTCCGGGCGTCGCAGCATTCCGAGCTCTGGTTGGAGATCATGTTCCCGAGTCCGTAGGCCACCCACATCCCCGAGCCGGCGGGCCCGCCGTCGAGCCGCGCCAGGCGCTGGGGGATGTGCGCGTGATGCCCGATGACCAGATCGACCTTGCGTGAGGCGGCCAGCTTCCGGGCGAAGGCGCGCTGCTCGTCGGTGGGCTCGGCCACGTACTCGGCACCGGCGTGCATGCTCACCACCACCAGCTCCGCGCCGTCCCGCCGCGCGGCGGTCGCCTCGCGGACGACCCGCTCGGCGTCGAGCAGGTCCACGGCCCACGGCTGGCCCTCCGGCACGGAGAATCCGTTGAGCCCGTACGTGGCCGACAGGTGTGCGACCGTGAGCGAGCGGCCGGCCCGTTCGAGCGTGTAGCGCTGGGGCGCGCGCTCCTCGCGGTCGCGTGCGGTGCCCACGTGCCCGAGCCCGGCCCGGTCCAGCGCGTCGAGGGTCGCGGTCACGCCGGCGACCCCCCGGTCCATCGAGTGGTTCGACGCGGTCGAGCAGCCGTCCCAGCCCTGCTCCGCGAGATCCCGGATCAGTTCCCTCGGCGCGCCGAAGGCCGGGTAGCCGGTCGGCGTGGTGCCCGGGGGCGCGACGGGTGCCTCCAGGTGGCACAGCGCCAGGTCGGCGCGCCGGACCCACGGGTCGAGGCCCGCCAGGAGCGGCGTGTAGTCGATCGTGCCGTCCTGGGTCGCGCTGTCGTTGAGCGGGCCGTGGGGGAGGACGTCGCCGGCGGCGACGAGCGTGAACCGCGCGGGTTTCTCGTGCCGCCGTGTGCCGCGCTCGTACGGTGCGTCCGACGACACGCCGGAGGCTCGCGTCGCGGAGTCTCCCCGGTCCGGGGGCGTGTCCGGTCGCGCCCCGGGCACGGCGGTGCATCCGGTGCTGACGAGAAGCGCCGTGAGCACCACGACGGCGGGCGCGGACCAGGGGAGGCGCCGCCGCGGGGCGCCAGGCTTCGGGGTCGCACGAGATGCCACAGGCGCGATCGTAGGCCTTCGCGGGGCTCTTCGGGATGAGGCGGACCGTGGCGCCCCTGATCGAGGGGCGCCACGGTCCGCCGGTGCCGCCGGGCGATGCTCAGGGCGTGGTCCAGCGCTGGACGGTGCTGCCGTCACAGCCGGCGATCTCCGTGTGCGTGCCGTCGTTCTGCGCCCTGCCCACCGGCTGGAGGCACAGGCCGGACTGCGGGTTGCGCAGCGCTCCGCCGTCCCGGGCCCACTGCTGTGCACCCGTGCCGTTGCAGTCCCAGAGCTGCACGCGCGTGCCGGGAGCGGTGGCACCTCCGGCGACGTCGAGGCACTTGCCGAGCGCGCGCACCGAGCCGTCGGCCGCGAACGTCCACTGCTGGGCCGCGCTGCCGTTGCACCAGGCGAGCTGGACGGGGGTGCCGTTCGCCGTGTCCGCCCAGGCGACGTCCAGGCACATGCCGTTGCTCGTGGTCACGGTGCCGGTCTGGCCGCCGCCGTCACCGCCGCCCTCGGTGTCGTAGACCCGCACGTAGTCGACGCGCATCTGCTGGGGGAACTGGGTGGTGCCGTCGGGGTACCCGGGCCAGTTCCCGCCCACCGCGACGTTCAGGATCATGAAGAAGGGCTGGTTGTAGACCCACGTGCCCGGGACGTCCGCGGGAGTGCGCGTCATGTAGGCGTTGCCGTCGACGGACCAGGTGATCCGGTCGGGCGACCAGTCGATGGCGAAGGTGTGGAAGTCGTCGGCGAAGGACCAGCCCTGCGGGTGCTGGTAGGCGCCGCCGACACCGCCGCCGCCGGAGTAGCCGGGGCCGTGCAGGGTGCCGTGGACGATGTGGGGCTCGTAGCCGACGTTCTCCATGATGTCGATCTCGCCGGAGTTCGGCCACGGCGTGTCGGGGAACTGGGCGCCGAGCATCCAGAAGGCCGGCCAGATGCCCTGGCCGCGCGGGATCTGGATGCGGGCCTCGACACGGCCGTACTGCGGCTCCACCTTGTCCTTGGTGGTCATGCGGGCCGAGGTGTAGCCGCCGCCGGCCTCCTGGCGGGCCGTGATGACGAGGTTGCCGTTGCCGTCCAGGGCGGAGTTGTCGCGGCTGTTCGTGTAGTTCTGCAGTTCGTTGTTGCCCCAGCCGTGGTCACCGGTCTCGTGGTTCCAGTTGGCGGGGTTCGGCGCGGAGCCGGCCGCGCCGTCGAACTCGTCGGACCACACGAGCTGCGCGGCGGCGACGTCGGCGTCGTCGGCCGCGGAGGCGGCGGTCCCGGTCGACGCGGCGGCGACGGCTCCGGTCGCGGCGAGCGCGACGGCGGACAGCGCGGTGACGATCGTGGCGACCGCGCGGGTGCGGGGTGTGGCGCGCATGGGCTGCTCCCTTGCAGGTATGGACCCGGACTGTGCCGGCCGCACCGGGGTGCGGCCATGACAGGCGGGCGGTCACCCGCACGAAAGGTGACTGCCCGGTAAGTAAAGGGTAGGGAAGCGGCGTGGCTCCCACCATTGGGTGAATTACGTACCCCGGCGGGGGCGTCCACGTCCGTGGCGGAGGTGACGAGCACGACACCCGTCCGGGGTTCTGCCGCCTCACGGCGCGGCCTAGCATCGTACGGGCCGCACCTTTCGCACGTGAGCGACACGGCCGTCCGAGCGCCGAGAGGAGAGCGGTGTTGACCTGGGTACAGCTCGCCATGGATCTCGCGGGAGTCTTCTTCTTCGCGATGTCGGGTTCGCTGCTGGCCGCGCGCCGGCGCTTCGACATCGTCGGCTCGCTCATGCTCGGCGCCTGTGTGGGGCTCGGCGGCGGAATCCTGCGCGACCTGGTCATCGGCCAGGGGGTACCGCACGCGTTCGCGTCGCCCGTCTACCTTCTGCCGCCGGTGCTCGCCACGCTCCTCGTGTACCGGTTCGCCGCCAGTGAGCACCGCTACCGCAACGCCCTGACCGCCTTCGACGCCGCCGGCATGGCCCTCTTCTGCATCAGCGGCACACAGATCGCGCTGGAGGCGGGGCTGAACCCGGTCGCGTCCGCCGTCCTCGGCCTCATCAGTGCGGTCGGCGGGGGCGTGATCCGGGACGTCGTGGCCAACGAGGACCCGCAGCTCTTCCACCCCCGCGGGCTGTATGCCATCGCGGCCCTGCTCGGGGCGGGGTTGACGAGCGCCGCCGCGTCCGTCGGATGGATGAACGCGTGGACGGGGCTCGGGATCGCGGTGCTGGTGTTCGCGCTGCGAATGCTCTCGTTGTACTACCGCTGGGAGATCCCCCTCGCGGCCCGCCGGCCCGGGGAGCGCGGACGCGAGCACCGGTCCGTCGGGACGGCGAGCTGACGACGCGCCGACCGCGAACGATTCGGGTGATTTCTGGCTTCTGGGCGTCCGGCGCGGCATGATGGGGCCTGCCCACGACCCAGGGAGGACCGACCGTGCCGACCGAGAGCGCGACGCCCGCCGAACCCGCGACGGCCGGACCGGCGGCCTCCGCCGAGCTCCCGCCGAGGAGGCTGCGCGGCCCGCGCCTGTGGCTGCTGATCGCGGGCATCGTCGTCATGGTGGTTCTCGTGCTCTACGCGGCGCTGCTCGTGCTCGCCGGGTGGTGGTTCGCGGACTCCGGCCGGGCCGAGCACGTCGACTGCGTCGAGATCGCCACGGCGGTCGGGCAGGAGGCGCTGCCCGACGGCTCGACCGGTGGTCCGTGCGAGCTCGACGGTTTCCAGGACTGGTACGTCCAGGGCGAGTTGCGGACGTCCCGCCAGGCTCTCGACGCCTGGCTGGCGGATCTCCCGGGCGCCCCGCAGCTCGCCGGCGAGCCCTGCGTCGAGGCGATCGCCTGCGTGCAGGTGGACCTCACCCAGGAGCCCGTGGACGCGCACTACCTCGACGTGGACGTCCTGCGGGAGGACGGCGGCCAGGTGGTCGTCAGGATGAGCGCGTACACGACCTGAGCAGGACTCCGTCGAAGAAGCTCGCGAGCTCGGCCGTCTCCGTGAGGGGGAGGACCGCCGCGACGTGCTGGTCGGGGCGGACCACGACGACGGCGCCGCCGCGGTCGACGCCTCGCGCGGCGAAGATGTCGTCGCCCGGGTCGGCGGCGTACGCCTTCTCGTGGTCCACGAGCCCGAACGGCCCGACGCGCGGCAGGAACGCCCCGGGGACGTCGCTCACCTCCACCCGGGTGTGGTCGCGCTGGTAGACCACCTTGGCCTCGATCACCGAGTCGGGGTCCGCGCCCTCGGGCGTGTACCGCACGACCGGCGAGTCCGGGGACGTCGTCAGCCATCGTGCCCACCGCTCGAGCCGGGGAGCGGCCGCGTCGCCCGGTGACCCGCCGCCGTCGTCGGCGAACACGTAGACGCGCCACCGTCCGTCGGCCCGCGCATGATGTCCGAGGTGCACGGGGTTCCCGTCGGCGACCCGGGTCACCGGCGCCGACCTGAAGCGTCTGCCGAGCACGAACCCCTCGGCCAGGTGCTGATGGGTGGCCGGGCCGACGGCCATCGACTCCTCGTACTCCGTGCGGAACCCGAAGAGGAACTCCGTGGTCTGCACGTAGAAGTCCTCGAGGACGGACGGGTCGGGCAGGTCCTCGGGCCTCGTCGCCATGAGGCCGGACCACTCGCGGTCGAACTCGATGAGATCGCGGGCCACCACGTGACGCTCGGCCGAGTACGTGTCGAGCAGCGCGGCGGGTGCGCGTCCGGTCAGTACGTGCCCGAGCTTCCACGCGATGTTCCAGCCGTCCTGCATCGACACGTTCATACCCTGGCCTGCCTTGGCGCTGTGGGTGTGGCAGGCGTCGCCGGCGATGAAGACGCGCGGCGTGCGGGTCCCGGTCAGCTCGGCGGGGACGTCGTCGAACTTGTCGGTGAGGCGGTGCCCGACCTCGTAGACGCTGTGCCAGGGCACGTCCTTCACGTCGAGCGTGTAGGGGTGGAGGATCCGGTTGGCGCGTTCCACGATCTCGCGGACGGGGGTGGCGCGCACGGCGTGGGCGTCGTCGCCGGACACCTCCCCGAGGTCGACGTACCAGCGGCACAGGAAGCCTCCCTCGCGTGGGATGAGGAGGATGCTGCCGCCGTCGTGGGACTGGATGGCGCACTTGGTGCGCACGTCGGGGAAGTCGGTCACGGCCAGGACGTCGATCACGCCCCAGGCATGGTTGGCCTGGTCGCCCGCGAGCTCGCGGCCGATCGCCTCCCGGACCGCGCTGCGGGCGCCGTCGGCCCCGAGCACGAACTTCGCGCGGACGGTGCGCTCGGCGCCCTCGTCGGGGCCGGCGGTGCGCCGGAGCCGGACCGTGACGGGGTGCTCGGGGCCGACGGCGGTCGCGGGCGTACCGGCCCCGTCGTCGTCCACCGTCAGGCCGGTGAGCTCCCAGCCGTGGTCGGGCACGACCCGGGCGGGGGAGCGGGCCGCGACCTCCGCGAAGTAGTCCAGGACTCGCGCCTGGTTGACGATGAGGTGGGGGAACTCCGTGATGCCGTGCGGGTCGTCGGGCACGCGAGCGGTGCGCACGATGTGCTCCGGACGCGCCGGGTCCGGCTTCCAGAACGCCATCTCGGTGATCCGGTACGCCTCGGCGGTGATGCGGTCGGCGAAGCCGAACGCCTGGAAGGTCTCCACGCTGCGCGCCTGGATGCCGTCGGCCTGGCCCATCTCGAGGCGGCCCGGGCGTCGTTCCACCACCCGGGTGGTGATCTCGGGGAACTGCGCGAGCTGCGCGGCGGCGATCATGCCCGCCGGGCCGCTGCCCACGACGAGGACGTCCACCTCGGCGGGCAGCTCGTCGGGGCGATCGACGCCGGTCCCGGCCGCGGGCAGGATCCGCGGGTCGGACGTGACGTATCCGTGGTGGTGGAACTGCATCGCGTGCCCTTCTCGCTCGACTCCGGTGTCGATCTGCGGTGGGCGTCGGCGCCACCCCTACGCAGGAACATATACGATTCCGGATACGACCGAAAGGGCCGGGACCGTCTCAGAGCACCAGGGTCATGAACGTGCTGAACGGGTCCGGCCGGTAGTCCGCGAAGGGACCGCACTCGGTGAAGCCGTGCCGGCCGTAGAGGCGCCGTGCGGAGGCGAAGAACTCCTGGGTGCCCGTCTCCAGGCTGAGACGCCCGTACCCCCGTGACCGGGCCTCGGCCAGCACGTGCCGCACGAGCGCGGCCCCGACGCCCCGGCCGCGGGCGGGCACCGCCGTCCGCATGGACTTGACCTCGCCGTGGGCGGGGCCGAGCTCGCTCAGCGCGACGCAGCCCAGCAGGGCCCCGCCCTCGTCCCGTGCGGTCCAGAAGGTGATCGAGGGCGCGAGCAGTGCCGCGTGGTCGAGCGCGTGCACGCTCTCGGGCGGCGACGTGGCACGCATCTCCGAGAGGTGCTCGTCCAGGAGCAGCCGGACATCCGCGGCCACGGGCGAGTCGACGGCGATGTGCATGGCGAGATCCTCGCATCCCCGGCGGCGGGAATGCTCCGGGAGTGGCGTCGTGTTGCCGGGTACATGGACTTCAACCAGCAGATCATCGACACCTTCCGGGCCAACGGCGGCGAGGTGAACGAGCCGATGCAGTTCGGCAAGGGCCTCGTGCTCGTGCACGTACCGAAGAAGGACGGCGGCGAGCGCATCGCGCCGCTGGCCGCGATCCGGGAGGGCGACGCGTGGCACGTCGTCGGCTCGGCCGGCGGCTCGCCCAAGCACCCGGCCTGGGTCTACGGCCTGCGCCGTGCCGAGCAGGGCGGCGATCCGGTCGACGTCGAGGTCCCGGGCGACCCCGTGGCGACCGTCACGACGAAGGTCCTCGAACTGACCGGCGCCGAGCGGGAGGCGATGTGGGAGCGGTTCAAGGCCCTCTCCAGCGCCTTCGCCGGCTACGAGCGGACGGCCGAGGGACGGGTCTTCCCGATCTTCCGCCTCGGCGCCTGAGCCGGCGGTCGGCGGGTCCGGCCCGTCCGCGGGTGATCGGCCGTCCGGACCACCGATCACCCGCGAACGGGCCGGCCGGCTACCGGTGCCCGTCCGCCGGCGGGAGCACGCGGCTCAGCGGGGAGACGCGGATCGTGTCCACGACCGGCGCCTGGGACGAGCGCAGCAGGATCCCCGGCCACGTGTCGCTCGCGAAGGTCTCGCCGTCGAAGTTCGGGGCCTCCGACGATGCGAACACCACCGTGTTGTGGCCCGCCACGAGCTCGACGTCGACCGTCAGCTCCGCGAACGCGTTCGCGTGGAACGTGTGCGGGAACAGCGCCTGCCGGACCGGGCCCTCGTTCACCGAGATGTCCGCCCGGCGGGCGAGCGGGTCCGGGTTGTAGTGCGAGGCCTCCGACTGCTCCGGGTTGGAGTAGCGGACCACCATGGCGTACGTCCCGTCCTCGGGCACGGTGACGTCGAACCGCAGCGTGTTCTCGTTGCCGGGCACGCCGCCGATCCCCGCCACGGCGGCCCCGCCGTCGGCCAGCGACCGCTCCTCGACCACGACGGTCCCGGCGAGCGCGGCGTCCTCCGCGCGGTGCTCGACGACGTCGAGCCTGCCCTCGCCGGGGCCCACCGTGATCCGGTCGAGGACGAGCCCGCGCGCCCGGCCGGTGACGGTGATCTTGTTGACGCCGCCGCGCAGGTGCACGGCGGCCGCCCGGCTCCCGGCCAGGGAGAGCACCTGGTGACCGTTCACGGCCACCACTCCCGAGCCGGAGCCGACCAGGTCGACTCCCAGCGTCGCCTCGCCGTCGACCGCCCCGTACACCCAGAAGGTCGCGGTCTCGCCCGCTCCGAGCCCGACCGCCCCGGACCCCGACACCGATGCCTCGGCGCCCGGTCCGCCCGGTCCGCCCGGTCCGCCCGGTCCGCCCGGCCCTGCCTCGCCGGACCGGCCGTGGCGTTCCGGACGGGCCCGTTCCGCGGCGCGGGCGATCGCGTCCGCGTCGTAGAGGGCCCGGCCGCCGTGGTTCGCCAGCTCCGCCTCGTAGACCGACGTCGTCGCGTCCGGGTTGGGCAGCGCCAGCGTGATCCGGTCCACGATCGCGTCGCCGACGGTCGCGCCGGAGCCGTCGAGGCTGCGCGCCGCCAGCGAGATGGTGTGCGTACCGGCGGTGAGGTCCACGGTCGTGTCGGCGTGGTCCCAGACCACCCACTTGTACCCCAGCGGCAGGTGCAGCTCCTGCTCGGCGTGGCCGTCGACCCGCACGAACACGTTGGTCGGCCCCTGCTCGGCCACGAGGCCGTCCGTGTTCAGGCTGTTGGCGAAGACGGACAGGTCGTACGTGCCGTCGGCCGGTACGTCCACCTCGAAGTCGAGGACGACGTCGGACCCGGTGCGCAGGCCGCCGACGTCGTAGCCGCCCGACGTGTAGAACTTCCCGACGTCGGACGGTGAGCCCTCGGGCCCGTTCCTGCTGTACCCCGAGCCGGTGTGTGCGGCGTCCTCGGCCTCGTAGCTGCCCTCCCAGAGCGCGGGCGTCGCGCTCGCCGACGTGCCCGCGCCCGCGGGCGTCACGACCACCTCGTACGCCGAGGGCTCCCGCAGCAGGGGCAGCGTCCCGCCGTCGAACTCGACCGACACCGTGCCGTCATCCGACACGGGCAGCGTCAGCTCCGCCACGTGCCGCGGCTGCGCCGAGTCGCCGAGCTGCCCCGTCCAGGGGATCTCCCGGACGAACACCCGCACCTCGTCGCCGAACACGTCGCGCGGCACGTTCACGAGGTCGACCGGAGCGGCGCCGTCGGCCCCGCCCAGGATCGTGCGCGCCACGGCCCGCTCCGCGTCGAGCGTGGCGACCCCCTGCAGCGTGTAGTTCTCGCCCGGGAACGGCGGCGTCACCTCGACGGTGTGGCCGGTCATCTGCCCGTACGCGTTGAGCAGCCACCACTGCCCGTTGCCGCGGTTCGCCTCGACGGCGGAGTCCGACAGGTTGCCGTCGATGTTCCAGTAGGCGATGTCCGCGTCGACCTTGGCGTCCTCGATCGCCGAGACCCACTGGATCATCTGGCCGGGTACCGACGTGTGGTAGTTGAACGCGTACTCGTTGATGTTGATCGGCAGCTCGGTGCCCTCGTACGAGGTGCCGGCGAACACGTCGGCCTCCCACTCGCGGTACGTCGCCACCGAGTCGCGGATCTTCTGCGGGTGCGACAGCTCGTGCCACGTGATGACCTGAGGCACGGTCCCCGCCTCGACGGCATGCTCCAGGAAGCCCTTGACCTGCGGGTACAGGATGCTCGTGTTCGGCCCGGCGATGCGCGCGTCCGGCATCCGCTCCGTGATCGTCCGGTACGCCCGGTCCCAGGCCGCGAAGTAGTCCGCGGGGTCGTCGAGCCAGCTCGTGCGGTCGTACGACCACTCGCCCGTGCCGAACATGTTGCCCTCGGGCTCGTTGAACGGCACGAACACGACGTTGTCCTGGTACTCCTCCGGCAGGGTGAGCACCTGGTCCACCTGGACGGCCATCTTCCCGATGAAGGTGTCGATCTTCTCCTGCGGCGTCTCGCCGGGCCACTGGTACGGGAAGCCGCGGTGGATGTCCGTCATGTAGATGTACACGTCGCCGTCGGTGGCGTCCGCCAGCGGCCGCACCACCTCCAGCGCGTCGGCGCCCGGGTGCTGCGGGCCGTCCTGCGCCTTGGTGGAGACCGTGCGCAGGCTCATCCCCTCGATGAGGTTGTCCGACGGCAGGCCCGGCCCGTACAGGCCGTACAACGTGCCCGAGGCGCCCCCGTGGAACGCGCCGGTGTCGCTGCCCAGGTCCACGCGCAGCTCGCCGCGCGTCACGGTGACCTCCGCCGTGACGGTGGCCCCCGCCGCCTGGCCCCGCACCGTGTAGGTGCCGGGCGTCGCGTACCGCTCCGGGTCGACGTCGTCCCACACGACCGGCACGTCCCGGTCGTACCCGTCGGAGAACGTGGCGCGGACCGTCCGGGGCAGGTCGGGCGCCGCGCCCACGAGGGTCCGCAGCCCGTACGTGTCGTCCACGGGGCCGGCGGCGGTGGGCACCTCGTCCACGAGGGCCGCGACCTCCTCGGCGCCCAGCGCGGCGTGGTAGACACGGAAGTCCGTCACCGCGCCGTCGAGCAGCGGGTCCGGGTAGAACGACCTCCCGATCCAGCCGGCCCGCTCCGCGCCCGCGTCGAGCAGCTCGCCCGCCGAGATCGCCGTCGGCGCCGACGCCACCGCCACGCCGTTCAGGTAGGTGGTGATGCGCCCGGCCACCGTGTCCAGCGTCGTGGTCAGCGTGGCCCACTCTCCGGCCCGCAGCGGGCCGTGGCCGGTGACCTGTGCCTCGCCGCCCCCGCCGCGGGTCGTCACGGCGGTGCGCAGGTTGCCCTCGTGGTTGGACGGCGTGCTGAACAGCGAGCGCTCCGTCGAGGAGCCGAGGTCGAAGACCCGCTGCCACGCGCCGCCCTCGCCGTCCCAGCGCACCCGCGCCGACACCGTCAGGTCCGTCGCGCCCTCCAGCGCGCCGCGCGGCAGCGACACGTGGCCCCCGTCGGGCCCGCCCGCCAGGTTCAGGGCGGAGCCGCCGTCGTCGGTGCCGATCACGGACGCCTCGCCCGCGAGCGTGCCGTCCAGTCCGTTGCCGGAGACGTCGGGGACGGTCCCGTCGCCGACGCCCTCCATCGTGTAGTGCAGGTGGGGCACTGTCTCCTCCGTGTCGTCCGCCGACGCCGCCGTGGCGCCGGCCGTCAGCCCCGCGGCGAGTGCCAGTGCCGCCGCGAGGGCGGCGGCCAGGCGCTGCGGGGAGCGGTGCGAGATGGTTCTCATCGTCGAGCCCTTTCTCTCGTCGTGCGTGGTTCCGGTCGTCGGTGGCGTCGTCGGGGCCGTGTGCCGGCAGGTCAGCCGACCGGGAGGAAGACCCGCATGGCCGCCGGCCCGCGTTCGGCCCAGCGGTGGTAGGGGATGAGGACGACGTCGGTCGTGTCGCCGGCCGCCGTGTCCGGCCGCGGTACGGGCGGGGTGCCGAGGAATGGCGGCCCGCCCGCGGGGGCCGGCGTGGGCGTGGAGATCCGCGCGCGCACCCGGGCGCCGTCGGCGTGGGCCTCCGGCGGGACCGAGGGGTCCAGGCGCAGGTCGGCAAGGTCCGCGCCGTGCGGGAGGTCGTGCGACTCGGCGCAGAGCACGAGCGGGCCGCGCTCGACGGCGACGGTGCCGCGCAGGGCGTCCACGCGCGGGTCGGGCCAGGTGAGGCGGGGTGCGGTGGGCAGGTCGAGGGCGACGACGTCGCCCGGTGCGAACGTGCGGCGGACCTCCGTCCACCCGGGGTGGACCGTGTGCGGGTCGCCGTGCCCGGCACCCGCGGCGCGCGGGGCCGTGACGGTGGCGCCGTCGGCCCACGACGGGACCCGGAGACGGAGCGTGACCGGCCGGTCCGGGGCCTCGGTGATCTCCGTGTGCACGTACCCGTCGTGCGGGTAGCGCGTGGTGACCCGCAGGCCGAGGACGCCGCCGTCGTCCAGGGCGAGGCGGGTCTCGCCGGCCGCGTACTGGGCGAGCGTGACGACGTCGCCCTCGACCGTCGCCGTGTACGAGGTCCAGGACGCGAGCGTGCGCGCGACGTTGGTGGGGCAGCAGGACACGTCGAACCACGGGGCGCGCACCCCGCCCTCGGCGCGGGGATTCACCTGGTCGGGAAGGAGGTCGCCGCCGGGTGTGCGCTGCTGGAGCGGGTTGGCGTAGAAGAAGGCGCGGCCGTCCGAGCGGGGCGAGGTGGCGACGACGTTGTAGAGCGTGCGCTCGACGAGGTCGGCGTAGCGGACGTCGTCGGTGGCCAGGAGCAGGCGCCAGGAGACCATGACGGACGCGATGCCGGCGCAGGTCTCGCAGTAGGCGCGGTCGGCGGGCAGCTCCCAGTCGTCGCCGAAGCCCTCGTCCTGGTGGCGCGAGCCCATGCCGCCGGTGAGATGCGTGCGGCGCTCCACGGAGCGGGTCCACTGGCGCTCGACGGCGGCCAGGAGTTCGTCGTCGCCCGTGTCGACCGCGACGTCGACGGCGGCCGCCGCGAGGTAGAGCGCGCGTACGGCGTGCCCGCGCCAGGCGTCCGCGTCGCGGACCGGGACGTCGTCCTGGAAGTACTGGGGGCCGAGCAGGGCGATCGGCGCGAGCGTGCCGTGGCCGCGGCGCTCGACGAACAGGGCGGCCTGTGCGGTGTACCGCGGCTCGCCGAGCGCGCGTCCCAGCTCGGCGAGGCCGACCTCGATCTCGGGGTGCCCGCAGACGGCCTCCCGGGCGCCGGGGCCGAACTCGCGGCAGACGTGGTCGGCGGCCCGGATCGCCGCGGCCACGAGGGGGTCGGCGACGGTGGACGGGCCTTCGGCCGCGGGCGGGCCGGCGGGCCCGGAAGGCCCTGTCGTCGTGCGGATCCGGGCCACCGCGGCTTGGAGCAGGTGGCCGGTGCAGTACAGCTCGTGTCCGCTGGACAGGTCCGTGTAGCGAGCCGGCTGCCCGGCGTGCCCGTAGCAGGTGTTGAGGTAGCCGTCGTCGTCCTGGGCGGCGACGACGCGGGCGGCGAGCTCCTCGAACGCCGCGTCCGCGCCCACGTCGCCCGACCGGGCGTGCTCCCAGGCCAGCGCCTCCAGCAGCTTGTAGACCTCCGAGTCGGAGAACTGCCAGCCGGGACGCTCGCCGACGGCGGTGGTCCCGGCCGCGACGCGGTCGAAGTTCGCGATCCAGCCCAGCCGTTCCATCCAGTCCCGGCAGTGGCGCAGGGTGGCGTTCGCGTTGACCTCCAGGAGGCCGGCCCAGAACCCGCCGGTGACCCGCACCTCGCCGAGCCCGGCGCCGCGCCGGGACGCCGTCGGCGCGACCG
>NZ_JAFMPK010000041.1:50846-65908 GCF_017349295.1 Myceligenerans salitolerans | reverse complement strand
GGGGCTTCCCCCCGAATGGTGGACACCTCGGTGTGTTAACCAGCAATCGGCATTGTAGTGGCGAGGTGAGTATTCTCGAAATCGATTGGGCTCATGTAGTCGCAGTAGGAGTGTCGTCGTCGCGTGTTGTAGCGGGTGACCCACCGGAACACGGACTTCCTGCACTCCCGGGCCCCGTTCCAGCGGCGTTCACCCTGGAGAGTCTCGCGCTTGAGCGCGGCGTTGAAGCTCTCGGCCAGCGCGTTGTCGGCGCTGGTCCCGACCGCGCCGCGTGACAGGGTCAACCCGTGCCGCCCGGCCGCGGCGAGGAAGTCGTCCGAGCAGTACTGACGGCCGTTGTCGGAGTGGAAAATCGCCCCAGCCAACGAGCCTCGTTCGCGGGCGGCCGCATCGAGGGCCTCGATGACCAGGGTGTCGCGCATGTGGTCGGCGATCTGCCAGCCGACCAGGCGCCGGTTGAAGCAGTCGATCACCGTGGCCAAGTAGAGGAACTGCCCATCCCCGATCGGCAGGTAGGTGATGTCACCGACGTACTTCCGGTTCGGCGCGTCGGCCGTGAAGTCGCGTTCTAGCAGGTCAGGGACCTTCGGGGCGTCCTTGGCCGGGACCGTGGTGCGGACCTTCTTGCGCAGGTGGACCCCCACAACCCCGTGCTCGCGCATCACCCGGGCCACGCGCTTGGCGTTCACCACGACCCCGGCGTCGCGCAGCTCAGCGGTCACCCGCGGGGACCCATAGGTCCCATCGAACTGCGCGGTGATCGCGGACGCCTTCGCGGCCAGATCGGCGTCCGCCGCCACACGCTCGGCCCGACGATCAGCGCCATCACGCCACTTGTAGTAGGAAGACCTGCCGATCTGCAGGACCTCACACAGCCGCTTCACCCCGTAGGTGTCATGGAACTCGGCGACGAACTGGAAACGGCTCACCAGGTCGTCTCGCCCGCGAAATACTTCGCCGCCTTGCGCAGGATCTCCCGCTCGGTCTCCAGCAGTGACTTGTCCGCCCGCAACCGCTTGACCTCCGCGCGCAGCCGCTCCAGCTCCTCAGCCGCCGTCTCAGGCACCCCCGCCCCGCTCGACCCACCGCCGTCATCGGCCCGACCAGCCGCCGTCGGCGACGTCACACCAGCGGCCTGCAACCACCTCGACAGGGTTCCCTCGTGAACTCCCAGGTCAGCAGCGATCTCCTTGATCGTCGCCCCCGGCGTGGAGGAGTACAGCTCGACAGCGTCGGCCTTGAACTCCTCCGGATAGAACTTCCGCACCATGACGGTGAACTCGCTTCCTCCGGACCAAACCAGGTCCAGTCTCTCGCGTGTCCACTACTCAGGGGGAAGCCCCACCGGATCACGGATGGGCGTGCTGGTCGACGCGCTCGAGCATGCCTACCGTGTGCTCGGGTTCGAGCGCGCGGCTCGCAAGGACGAGGTGTTCAAGCAACTCGTGCTGGCGCGGATCATCGAGCCGACGAGCAAGCTCGACTCGCTTCGGGTCCTGGCTGAGGCCGGGATCGAAGCGCCGTCGTATGCGACGCTCAAGCGTCGGATGCGCGTCTACGCCGGCCTGCCGGCCAAGGGTCTGCCGCCGGTCACCGGCGGCGAGGTGCTCGACCACGACGCTCCCGACGGCGCCGTAGTGGATGAGCCGCTGGTCGTCGACCCGGCTGGTGGTCCGTGGCGAGAGCAGATCGCCAAGGCCTGCGCGCAGCATGTGGGCCTGCGACCTGCGATGTTGTGCCTCTACGACGTCACGACCTTGCACTTCGAGACCCACGAGGGCGACGGGTTCCGCGAGAGCGGGTTCAGCAAAGAGCGCAGGTTGGAGCCTCAGATCACCCTCGGGTTGCTCACCGACGCGTCGGGGTTCCCGCTGATGGTCCACGCGTTCGAGGGCAATCGCGGCGAGACCACCACGATGATCCCGGTGCTGCAGGCGTTCATGGCCGCCCACCGGCTGACCGACATCGTGATCGTCGCCGACGCGGGCATGATCAGCGAGAAGAACTGGCGCGCGATCGAAGCCCTGGGTTGGTCCTTCGTCCTGGGGGCGCGGATGACCGAGGTGCCCTACGTCGTCAAGGCCTGGCGCGAGCAGCATTCCGGGGTTGAGATCCCCGACGGGCACGTGTTCACCCAGCCCTGGCCCGCCAGCCCGTCGGACAAGCGCCGCGACCACACGTACTACTACGCCTACTCCGCTGCCCGCGCCAAGCGGACCCTGCACGGAATCGACGAGCAGGTCCGCAAGGCCGAGCAGGCCGTCGCCGGGAAGACCGCCGTGAAGCGGAACCGGTTCGTCAAGCTCACCGGCGCCAAGAAAGCCGTCAACCGTGACCTGGAGGCCAAGGCACGCGCGCTGGCCGGGATCAAGTCCTACGTCACCAACCTCGACGAGCCCACCCCTGAGCACGTCATCGCGACCTACTCCGCGCTGCTCAACGTCGAGAAGTCGTTCCGGATGAGCAAGTCTGACCTCGCCGCCCGGCCCGTCTTCCACCACGTCAGGCACTCGATCGAGGCCCACCTGACCATCGTGTTCGCCGCCCTCGCGATCTCCAGGTGGATCGAGAACACCACCGGCTGGTCCATCAAGCGGTTCGTCAAGACCGCCCGCCGACACCGCGAGGTCACGATCGCTGCCGGCGGGCAGACGATCACCGCGGCCGACCCGCTACCCGACGACCTGCAGAAGGCCGTCGACCTCATCCACCGCACGCACTAAATGAGCCAAGTCGGGTAGGGATCGGTGTGCCGTCGATCAGCACCGTCCCGCGCGCCGGCGCCTCGTGAAGGTGCCGACGGTCCAGTGCGGTGACCTGCCCGATCAGGGGCAGCAGGTAGCGCCAGATCCGCGAGACGGTGGCCTGCGCAACACCGAACAGGTCACCGGCCAGCTGCTGGGGCAGGTTGTGCCGCGCGATCAGCAGCACCATCGTGGTCGCCTTCCCGAACGGCAACGTGAAGTCGTACCGATCCGCGGCAGGCCGGCCCGCATGCACCTGCCAGGCTCGCGCGATCAACTCGGTCATCTGGGCAGGCACCAGCCCGCAAGTACTCTGGTAGCGCACGGGTCCTTCGTTCGGCTTGACCTGGTCTCGACAACCTCGATCCAACCGTCCGGCGGGCCCGTGCGCCATCTACCCAACCTTGCCTACCGCCAGCATCCCCGCGGGTCACGACCTCACCAGCCCATGACCCGGCCCGAGTCACTGAATAGCGTTCTGAGTTGACCAGGTAGTGGACGGCCCGCAGGACCCGATGTCTCACGGGGAGTTCCACGCTTCGGCGTCGTCGAGCGTGGCCAGGTCGTACCCGTGTTCGCGCACACGGGCGCCGAAACGTTCCTCGATCGCCCCCCGTTGGCGAGGCATCATGACCTTGTCGACCATGTCGCGCAATAGCGCCTGCCGACCATGCGACCGGCGCACCTCATCCCCGCTGAAGAGACGAAGCCCCGCCCGAAAGAAGTGTTGCCGGGCCAATCCTGCCCATACCCGCTGATACTCATTGCTTCGCCCCGACTCGATCGGCCCTGTCTCGATCGGCGCGCCGAGAAAGCTCCTCAGGCGTTCGATCTCGTGCTCCGGGGACCTCATCAGGTGCTCGTAGCGCAGGACGAGGACATTCGCCAACCGCCCAGCGTCCGCCTGAAAGATGTCATGCGCATGTAGCCAGTGCTCCACGAGGCGAGGCCAGTGAAATCCGAACCGTCCAGTGCCGGGCTTCGCCCACTTGCGAATCGCCAAGGACTGAACGACGGGATGCCGGGTCAGGACCACGAACTTCGCACCCGGGAACGCCGATTGCAGGAATCGGGCCTTCGTGAGATTGGGGGGAGACTTCTCGACCAGCATGCGCTTGCGTAGATCCCAGTACGGAGCCCATGCGGACCAGAGCCGTCGGGCGGTGTCGGCGCCGGCGTGGGCCTCGGTCAGGTGCGCCTCCGGCATGTGGGCCCACCGATCGACCTGACCACGTCCGCCGATGTAGACAGATTGCAGGTGCTGCCCTTCGTCCATGGCGACGCCGGTGCCGGTCAGGCCGGAGCCGTGCGGGCTTGTACCGATCATGTCCGCAACGAGTGTCGTGCCGCTCCGGTGCATTCCTGCAACGAACACGAGATCGTGGGCGTTCCACGGCTGGCGGGCGACGTCAGAATGTTCTGTCGATCTAAAAATAGAAGACACGCTCTCGGAAGCTCCCTGCAACGCAACCTAGCTGAAATCCCACGTACTGGACTGTCCTCCGCTTGATACTGGAGCGTTTTGGCGCAAAGACTGCCAGCACGGTCCCGCCGAGGAACTTGGGTACGGATTTGAGGAGCGGCATGCGGGGCATGCCCTTGCTCCGGTACTTGCGGTAGAGCTTGACTCGGCCGCCGCCCCGACGGAAACCCTGCCGAAGGAGTTGGTCCAGGTCGCTCTTGACGTAGTAGATGACTCGAGCGGAGGGGACGGGGTGCGAGGGGTAGCCGGCGAAGTGGGCACGCCAGAAGAAGTCGGTGTCGTCGGGGCCCTCGAGGATCGACTCGTCGAACCCGCCGATCTGGTCGAACACCTGGCGTGCGAACCCGCAGTTGGCGCCGATCGGCCGGGGGACGTCCGCCCAAGGTACAGGGATGATGCCTGGCTGATCGAAAAGGTAGGTATCGTCGCGCAACCGGTGCTCGGTCAGCCCACCCAGGCACATATGTCCTTGTCGCCGTGCAGCGTCCATCGCGGTGATCCAACCGGGGAGAACGATGTCGTCGTCGTCGCAGAGCAGGATGAAATCGCCACGTGCTGCCCTGACGCCGGCATTCCGGGCATGGTTGATTCCCTGGACCCGATCGGCCGGGACGATCCGGAATCGTGGATCGACTTTCCGAAGCCCTTCGACGATCTGCGGAGTGGAATCGGTGGACCTGTTGTCCGCCACCACAACTTCGAATTCGCCTGTGAAATCCTGGTTGCGTAGAGCGTCGAGCTGGCGCCTGAGTGTGTGCTCGCCGTTGTGGCACGGTATGACTACCGAATACATGTGCACATCCTTGCATCGGATCACGCAAACGGCGCGGCGGGCCTGCTTGACTCAGCAGTCGTGATCGGTCGGGGCCGCGTTTGCGGTTGGATGCGCCAGAAGATGTGCGACGGTTGTGTCGAGGTCGCCAATTACTGCCCTCATCGCGGGGGAGAGGTCTGCTCGGACACGTTCGACCCACTCAGTGTTTGCCCGTCTGCCGATCGCCGAGGAATTGTTGGACTTCCACTTCTCCGAACTGAGCACGATATTTGCTGCGACGGCCACCCTTCGGCTCAGTGCTGCCTGCACGGCTTGATCCGAGTCATCGAGCCCGATCCAGGTGAACACGCCACGCGCGATCTCCGCGGGAACTCGGATTGCATCCTCATAGCGGATAATGTGGTGTCGGTCGTCGTCCACGTGCGACAGGGTCACGTTCACCGCGTCGACCCAACGCCGTGCGAGACCCATGGGTGACAGGTCGAACCAGAATTTGCGCCTGCCCCATGCGGCGGGATCGCCCGCGACCGCGCGGTAGTAGGAGGCGATAGCCTCCAGCCCTGAACGTACCACGTGGACGAACCTCGCGTTATCGACATGGCGGCCGATCTCTTGAACATACCCGTAGTGTCCGGGCGTCTTCTCGACCCATGCCCGGGAGCCGTCTTGGCGCGCGACGGTATCAAGCGCCTCGATGAAGCGGCGTGACCACGGGCCGAGACCTGGCCTGGCGAGGTCGCTCGGCCCGGGCAGCCAGGGAATGCCCGCGTCGCGCAGCCGGGTGCGAATGCGGAATGCGTCGGGCCTGACAAGTCCTGTCCAGCGGACGGCCGGCCATCGGAGGACGATGCCCTCGAAGAAGTGCGTCTCCGGAAATGTGGCAATGTCTGGGTGCCCACCGACGATTGACTGGACGAGTGTCGTTCCTGAACGCGGATACCCGACGACGAAAATTCGTTCCATTGAGCCAGCATGCACATGACCTGGCCAAGCTGCATTCCACGAAGCTAACGGCCTGCCGTGGGTGTCAACCAGGGGCCTGGCCAGTGAAGCAGGTGCCCGAGGCTAACAGCCCGTTGTCTCCTTCACGGCGCCAACCTGCACGAACGGGACTGATCTGACACACTTCCTGGCATGCCTGAAGCATCGAAGATCGTGAAGGCCGCGTCGGCGATCCTGCTCGACTTCGACGGTCCGGTCACCAGGCTGATGCCCCCGTCCACGGCCGCCGCGGCGGCCGACGCCGCACGCCGAGGGCTCTTCAACGCGGCCGTTCCCGTTCCCGCGTCCCTCGAGACGACCACGGACCACATCGAGATCCTCCGCCACGCCGGCACCCTCGACCGCGTCGCGGTCCGCATGACCGACGACGCCTGCATCAAGGTCGAGATCGCGGCCGCCGCGAAGTCCGAGCCCACACCGGGAGCCCGGGAACTGCTGAAGGCCGCGGCGAAGCGCGGGCAGCACGTCGTCATCATCAGCAACAACGCACCGGAGGCCATCGAGGCCTTCCTCAACCGGACCGATCTCGCAGGCTACGTCGGCCTGGTCATCGGCAGACCACCACGCCGCCCCGACCTCATGAAACCCAACCCGTTCATGGTGCGCGGCGCGCTCACCCGACTCGGGGTCGGCGCGGCCGACGCCGTCCTGATCGGAGACTCGGCGACCGACATGCGGGCGGCACGAGCCGCCTCCGTTCCCGCCGTCGGCTTCGCGCGCATCCCGGCCCGGGTCCCGATGCTGCTGGAGGCCGGCGCCGACGACGTGACGGAGGACATGGCGGAGCTCGCCTGAATTGTTCGTTCCGTGAACCGCACGTGAAACATTCCTGACGTAGATTCCCGCTGCACCGCGCGACACGACGCACCCACGGAGGATCAACACGTCATGGCGACCACCCAGGCACCCGCGGCACGAGGAGTGCTCGACCGGTACTTCCACATCAGCGAACGCGGCTCCACCGTCGCCACCGAGATCCGTGGTGGCCTCACCACCTTCTTCGCGATGGCCTACATCGTGGTCCTCAACCCCTTCATCATCGGGACCGTCCGGGACAACGGCTTCCAGGGGAACTACCTCGGCGGGGGCTCCGAACCCGACCTCGCCGCCGTCGCCGCCGCCACGGCCCTGGTGGCAGGCGTCCTGAGCATCCTCATGGGCACCGTCGCGAACTATCCCATGGCGCTCGCGGCGGGGCTCGGCCTGAACGCCGTGGTGGCGTACTCCGTGGCCGCACTGCCCGACATGACGTGGGCCGACGCGATGGGCATCGTGGTGCTCGAGGGTCTCGTCATCCTGGTGCTGGTGCTCACCGGGTTCCGTCAGGCCGTGTTCAACGCCGTGCCGCACGATCTCAAGATCGCGATCACCGTGGGCATCGGCCTGTTCATCGCCTTCATCGGCCTGGTGAACGCCGGATTCGTGCGTGTCCCGGCGTCCCTGGCCACACCGGTCGAGCTGGGAATCGGCGGCTCGCTCGCCTCGTGGCCGCTGCTGGTGTTCGTCGTCGGGCTGCTGCTGACGGTGGTCCTGATGGTGCGCAAGGTCAAGGGCGCCATCCTCATCGGGATCGTGTCGAGCACCGTGCTCGCGGTCGTTCTGGAGGCGGTCGTCCGCGCCGGGGGTTCCGAGGCCGCCGACGGCGAGCCGGTGGCCACGGGCTGGCGCCTGAACGTTCCCGCGCTGCCGGACACCTGGTTCATGCTTCCCGACCTGTCGCTGATCGGGCAGTTCTCCTTGCTGGGCTCGTTCTCCAAGATGAGCGCCGTGGCCGTGCTGCTGCTGGTCTTCACCCTCCTCATCGCCGACTTCTTCGACACGATGGGCACCATGGTCGCCATCGGCGGGGAGGCGGGCCTGCTCGACGAGAAGGGCAACCCGCCCCGGACGACGCGCATCCTCGTCGTCGACTCGATCGGTGCGGCCGCCGGCGGCGCGGGATCGGTGTCGTCGAACACGAGCTACATCGAGTCGGCCGCGGGCGTGGGCGACGGTGCGCGCACGGGACTCGCCGCCGTCGTCACGGGTGTGTGCTTCCTGCTGACGATGTTCTTCTCGCCCGTCGTGGCGATGGTGCCGTACGAGGCGGCGACGCCGGCGCTCGTGGTCGTGGGCCTGCTCATGGTCGTCCAGGTCACGGGGATCGACTGGAAGAACCTCGAGATCGCCGTGCCGGCGTTCCTGGGGATCATCCTCATGCCGTTCGCCTACTCGATCACTGCCGGCATCGGTGCCGCACTCGTCACCTACGTGATCATCAAGCTCGCGGTCGGCAAGGTGCGGCAGGTCCACCCGTTGCTCTGGGTGACCGCGGTGCTGTTCCTGGTGTACTTCCTGCAGGGGCCGATCGGCGTGGCGCTGGGGATCTGAGGCCACGCGGGCGGGGCGGTGGCCCGGCTGGACCGGACCACCGCCCCGCCCGCGTGCGAGCGACTCCTGGCAGTCAGCCCAGGAAGACGTGGGCGCAGGTCATCTGCGGGCCGTACGAGGTGCCCTCGCTGATGCAGGCGATGGCGCCTCGCGTGAAGCCGGCGTTGAGGATGTTCGCCCGGTGGCCCTCGGAGTTCATCCAGCCGTCGGCCGCCTCGGACGGGCTCCAGCCGCCACGGGCGAGATTCTCCCCGACCGTGGACGTGGGGCAGCGGTCGAAGACCGACTCCAGGGGCGCGTGGGCCAGTTCCATGCCGCGCAAGGCCTCAGCGCGTTCGAGCGCTTCGGCGTAGGCGCACTCGTCGTGCCTCAGCGCGGTCACGCCGTGTGCCTCACGCCGCTCGTTCACCTCCGCCTCCAGGACCCGGGCGTACTGCGCCGGATCGCTGAGGTCGGGCTCGGCGGCGGTCCCGCCGTCGCTTCCGGTATCCCCGGTGTCCGCACCGGTCGTCCCGTCGTCGTCCTCGGCGGCACCGGCGTCCTGCGTGTCCGCCGACGTCCTGCCGTCCTCGTCCTGGCCGGTACCGTCCTTGTCGTCCGGCGACGGTGCCGGGCGCACCGCGATCGTGCCGGACTCGAGGGCGTCGACGACCGATTCGTGATCCCCTGGCACGGTCTCCGCCGTGGCCTCGTCCTCCGCCGTGGCCTCGTTCTCCGCGCCCGACCCGCCGCCCTGCTCGGCACCGGACGCGGAGGCGGACCCGGGCACGGCTGGGTTCCGCACGGGCTCGGCCGCCTCGCCCAGCTGCCACGAGGTCGTCTCGAACGCGGCTTCGCCGGGGCCTGGGTTGAACGTGACGGAACAGGAGGAGAACGCCAGCGCCGCCGTCATGGCAAGCGTTGGAGCGACGAACCGCACGGCGGTCCGTGGACGGGCGACGCGCGCCGGATCCGGGGTGTTCGGGCGTCGAGCCATGGGGGTGACCTCTTCGTGTCGCGGCGCTCGTAGCGTCGAGCGTTCCGGGGTGGGATGTCAAGCCGCGAGATGACCGGCCGGTGCCGGTGGCCGGGCGAACCCGCTGGTGGCGGGGTGTCGGACGGCGGGACTTCGGCGAGCGAACGGGCTGGGAGGAACCGTCCGTCGTGGGTCGTCCGTCTCGGTCAGCGGAACTGCATCGAGCGCGGGCGCAGCTTGCCGGCATCGGCCTGTCCAGGCACCGGTGAGCCTGTCGTCCCGAATCCGGACGGCGCGCCCGTGAGATTGCCGTGGCCTGCCCGCAGCGCCTCCGTCGTGGCGGCCAGCGTCGGTGCCGGCCGGGAGTTCTCCCGGTCCTGGCTCTCCTTCAGGCGCGCCTCGAACTCGGCCTGGGCACGCAGCTCGGACTCCGTCGGCCAGAGGCCGACGACGAGCACCAGGAGCAGCGTGACCACGGACACGGCCATGACGAGCGGCACCAGCAGCTCGCCGGTCGAGACCCCGTTCGGGATCGCGTCCGTACCGCCCGAGAGGCGGACGCCCATCATGCCGGTGTAGTGCATGCCGGTCACGGCGATGCCCATGACGATGGTCGCCACGATCGTGGCGACGGCACCGCGGATATGGGTGGTGCACCAGAGCGCCGCGGTGGCCGCGACGATGGCGATGATCACGGACGCGATGACGTACATCCCGTTGAAGGACATCGTGGCGTTCATCTCCATGGCCGCCATGCCCATGTAGTGCATGGTGGCGACGCCGGAGCCGGTGAGGAACCCGCCGATCACCATGCTCGGCAGGCGCTGCCCACCGATCTGGTTCACGAAAAGCCCGATGCCGACGACGACGATCGCGACGCCCGCGGACAGGAGCGTGAGGGGGATGTCGTAGCGAATGGTCACGCCCTGTGGCACGAAGCCGAGCATCGCGACGAAATGCATGACCCAGATGCCCGTGCCGCCGATGGCGACGGCACCGAGACTCAGCCAGGCGACTCGGGCGAAGCCGGTGGCCGCCCTGGATCGGGAGGTGCACGACAGGCCGACGGCGCAGCCCGTGCACGACAGCAGGAACGCCAGGACGGGTGTGATGGACCCGTAGGCGAAGTGGTCGGTGATTGACATGTTCGGTTATTGGCCTCTCGGAGTTTCCTCGTGGCGGCCGCCCGTCGGGAGGCAGACGCAGGCCCCACGTCGACGCAGAGCCCCCTGCTCGGCCCGTGGATCGTTGGGGGCCGTTATCGCAACGTTACCGAGGTTGGACCGAACGGACAATAGGGAACAGCTTACATCTTACCGAAACCTTCCACCATAAAAAGTTAAAAAAACCGAATACGGCGTTCTGTCCGATAGATGTGTCTCTTCGGGCTTCCCCGGCATAGCAACGGCGGGAGTGCGGCACGCTACCGCACTCCCGCCGGGCCTCCCATCACAGTTGCTATATGGCCGCGAACAGGTGCTTCGCCAGGTCCTCCGGGAGGTCGAGCACGGTCTCCGAGCCCTCGCTGCCGACGGTGTAGACGCCGGCTTCCAGCGAGATCGTGATGCGCGCACCCGGCATGATGCCGGCCTCGGACAAGCGGGCGAGCAGCTCCACGTCGGTCTGCAGAGGCTCGGCGATCCGCGCCAGGGTCGCCGCCGACGGCGTCGACGCACCCTGCTTCGCCGCGGTCTCGAACAGGGTGGGCAGCGCTGCCACGCCCTCCAGGTAGCGGGGCTCGGCGAAGTTCTCGCCGAGCTCGGCGAGGCCGGGGATCGGGTTGCCGTACGGGTCGACGTGCGGGTGGTCGAGCAGCCCGATCAGGCGTTCCTCCACCAGTTCGCTCATCACGTGCTCCCACCGGCAGGCCTCGACGTGCACGTGTTCCCAGTCGAGCTTGATGACGTCGGTCAGGAGCCGCTCGGCCAGGCGGTGCTTGCGCATGACCCGGCGTGCCTTGTCGTGTCCGGTCTCGGTGAGCTCGAGGTGGCGGTCGCCGGTGACGACCACCAGCCCGTCCCGCTCCATGCGCGCGACCGTCTGTGACACCGTGGGCCCGGAATGCCCCAGCCGTTCGGCGATGCGCGCGCGCAGCGGCGTGATGCCCTCCTCGTCGAGCTCGTAGATCGTCTTGAGGTACATCTCGGTGGTGTCGATCAGGTCGGTCACGTCAACTCCATGTTCTCTGCGCGGCCCCGCCCCCAAGCCTATCCGCCAACGCGGAACGGACGCGGTGTTCCCGGTGCCGCCGGCGCCACGCCATGTCGGTGTCGCGAACTAGAGTTCGGGTATGGCCCTGACGATTCCCGCTGACCTGTTGCCTGCCGACGGACGGTTCGGTTCCGGACCCTCCAAGGTGCGCGAGGAACAGCTCCACCACCTCCTCGGCACGCCTCCGGTGATGGGCACCTCGCACCGTCAGCCGCCGGTCAAGGAACTCGTGGGACGCATCCGCCGGGGCATCGCGGAGCTGCTGGGTGCGCCGGAGGGCTACGAGGTGGTGCTGGGCAACGGCGGGTCGACCGCGTTCTGGGACGTCGCGACGTCGTGCCTCGTGGAGCGGCGCGCCCAGCACGCCGCGTTCGGCGAGTTCGGCGGCAAGTTCGCGCGTGCGACGTCCCGTGCACCGTTCCTGGACGACTCCCAGGTGATCGACGCGGAACCGGGAACGGTCGCCCACCTCGTCGCCTCCCCGGGAACGGACGCGTACGCCACCCCGCACAACGAGACCTCGACCGGCGCCATGGTGCCGGTCCGGCGCGTCGAGGGGGCGGACGACGGCGCCCTGCTCCTCACCGACGCGACGTCCGGCGCGGGCGCGCTGCCCGTGGACCTGGCGCAGACCGACGCGTACTACTTCGCGCCGCAGAAGGCTTTCGGGGCGGACGGCGGCCTCTGGCTGGCGGTTCTCTCGCCCGCCGCGATCGAGCGGGCGAGGCGGCTGGAGGCGGGCGGGCGCTGGGTTCCGGAGTTCCTCTCCCTGACGGCGGCGGTCGAGAACTCCCGCAAGGACCAGACGCTGAACACGCCCGCCGTCGCCACCTTGCTCATGCTGGCCGACCAGGTCGACTGGATGCTCGGCAACGGCGGGCTGGAGTGGGCGGTGAAGCGTTGCGCGACCTCGGCGGCGAACCTCTACGACTGGGCCGAGGCGCGTGACTGGGCGACGCCCTTCGTGGCGCGGCCCGAGGAGCGGTCCACCGTCGTGGGCACGATCGATCTGGACGACGGCATCAGCGTCGACACGGTGATCGAGGTGCTCCTGCGGAACGGGATCCAGGATGTCTTCGCCTACCGCAAGCTCGGGCGGAACCAGTTGCGCGTGGGGATGTACCCCGCCGTGGACCCCGACGACGTCGCCGCTCTCACCGCGTGCGTCGACCACGTGGTGGAACGGCTCTGACCAGGCGTCACTGCTCGCGGTTATGCGGGATCTGTCCCGATAGTAGCCGGTGAGGGCTATTTCCGTTGCCATAACGTGACATGGCGGCTGACTCTGCGGTACGTTCAGCACGCTCGACGGCTCAACGCCGACGGGCCTCCGGACGGACGCCGAACCCTGTCACCGGCCGGGGAAGCCCACAACCGCACGACAGGGGCGGGGGACCCATTTCCGGGCGCCAGGGTGCGTCCTCGGGGTGAAGCGGCACCGACCTCGTCGGAACGTCGCCGGGTGTGCTCTCCTACCCGAACCCGACAGCTGACCTCGCAGGCGCCTGGAGATACTCGTGACCGCACGTACTGCCGCCGGACGTCACCGTGCCGCGCGCCGACCAGTGACTCCGCTCACCGATCTCGTGCAGAACTCCCAGCTCGGACGCCGGACCGCCGTCGCGGCCGCCGCGGGCGGGATCCTCGTCTCGACCTTCGGCGCCACGGCGGCGCAGGCCGCGGGCGAGACCGTGAAGACCGACCTCAGCAAGCTCGGCTCCCTCGACCTGAACGCCCTCAGCAACGAGGCGCACCAGGTCGTCGATGCCGCCCCGGTGGTCACCGTCGCCCGGGACGCCAAGATCGCCGCCGAGTCCGGCGTCGTCTCCGTGACCCCGGCCTCGGAGAACGAGGAGTACCAGGCCCAGCTCGCCGCCGCGGCGGCAGCGGAGGAAGCGGCTGCCGCCGAGGCCGCGGCGGCAGAGGCCGCTGCGGCGGAGGCCACCGCCGCAGCGACGTCGGGTGTGACGTCCGCGCCGGCGTCCGCGAACGGGTCCGAGATCATCTCGATCGCATCGCGCTACGTCGGCACCCCGTACCTGTCCGGTGGGAGCACCCCGGCCGGGTTCGACTGCTCCGGGTTCACCTCCTACGTCTACGCGCAGGCGGGTATTCATCTCCCGCGCTCGTCGTCCGCCCAGGCGGCCGGTGGTACGCAGGTGGCGGCCTCGGCCGCCGTCGCCGGTGACCTCATCTACGCCCCGGGCCACATCGGCATCTACGCGGGTGGCAGCACCATGATCGACGCCCCGCGCCCGGGTGGCACGGTCCAGTTCCGGACCATCTGGATGAGCAACCCGACCTTCATCCGGTACTGATCGCCGACCGCCGTCTTCCACCGCGAGCCGAGCCGGGACCGATCGCACGTCCCGGCTCGGCTCTCGCGTCTCTGCGATAGCGTGGGAGCGCGACGAAGCACGCTCCGACGAGGAGGACGCAGATGGCTCGACCGGAGGTCGTGCTGGTGGGAGTCGACGGCTCCGCCGCCAGTACGCACGCACTCGACTGGGCGGTGGCGTGGGCCGACAGGGTCGGCTGGTCCCTGCACCTCGTGAGCAGTTACACGCTTCCGTCGTTCACCGCGGCCTCGCTCGACGGCGGATACGCCGCGTTCGACGACACCTCGATGGCCGAGGGCGCAAAGGCGGTCCTCGACGAGGCCGAGGAGCGCGCCGTCGCGGCGGGCGCCCGGGTCACGACGTCGGTCGCCACGGGCGATGCCGCGGGCGTGCTCGTGGAACTGTCCGCCGATCACGGTCTGGCCGTGGTCGGCACCCGTGGTCGAGGCGGGTTCACGGAACGTCTGCTCGGCACGGTGTCGTCGGCGCTTCCGGCCCACGCCCACTGCCCCGTCGTCGTGGTGCCGCTGGGCTCGGCCAAGCGTGACATGTGGCACCGTGGCGTGGCGGACCCCGTCGTGGAGGCCTCGACCGGTGACCCCGGGGCGGTCGCCGAGCGTGACGACGTCGTGCCGGCGGAGGCGGTCGGGCCGGGCGGTCGGCCGGAAGTGCGCCGGATCGTCGTCGGCGTGGACGGTTCGCCACAGGCGGAGGCAGCGCTCACGCAGGCGATCGAGCAGGCGCAGGCCTGGGGCGCCGAGCTCTCGGCCGTCGCCGGCGTGCCCGTGGGGTCCGGTGCCGGTCTGCTGGCGTGGCTACCGTCGAACATCGATCACGAACAGGTGCTCGCGGACGTCTCGGCGGGACTGGACGCCATCATCGACAAGCACGAGGCGCTGCACCCGGGGACACGGATCCGCCGCATCGTGCTCGACGGCACGGGTGCGGAGCTCCTCACCGAGTTCTCCACGGCAGCGGACCTGGTCGTCGTGGGATCACGGGGCCGGGGCGGCTTCCGCGGCCTCCTGCTCGGGTCGACGAGCCAGGCGGTGCTCCACCACAGCGCGTGCCCGGTCCTGGTGGTCAACCGCCACTGCCACGACGAAGGGCGAAGCGGAGGGTGAGGGCCGAGGTACGAGGCGCTCGCCCGGAGCGGAGTCCGAGGAGGGGCGGTGTGGGTGTT
>NZ_JAFMPK010000041.1:0-50796 GCF_017349295.1 Myceligenerans salitolerans | reverse complement strand
AGGAGGGGCGGTGTGGGTGTTTCACGGTGAAGGGCGAAGCGGAGGGTGAGGGCCGAGGTACGAGGCGCTCGCCCGGAGCGCGAGATCGTGATGTCGTTTTCGGCCTTGCGCGCGTAGGGTTCCTGGGGTGACCACTACGACGTCGTCCCCGAACGCCGCCGCGCTCACCGCGGCCCTTCCCGAGCTGCGTGAGGCCTACGCGGCTCTCCAGGCCAAGGGCCTGAAGCTCGATCTCACGCGAGGCAAGCCGTCCGCCGAGCAGCTCGACCTGTCGGATCGGATGCTGGCGCTGCCGGGGGACCGCTCTCGTGACCGTGCGGGCACGGACGTGCGCAACTACGGCGGGCTCGACGGGCTGCCCGAGCTGCGCGAGATGTTCGCGGAACTGCTGGACGTCCCGGTCGAGCAGCTGCTGGCCGGTGGCAACGCCTCGCTGACGATGATGTACGACACCGTCGTGTGGGCGATGCTGTTCGGTTTCCCGGAGTCACCCGCACCGTGGTCGCGCGAGGAGAAGGTGCGCTGGATCTGCGCGGTCCCGGGGTACGACCGTCACTTCGCCGTGTGCGAGGAACTCGGCATCGAGATGATCACCGTCCCGATGACCGAGCACGGGCCGGACGCCGCGGCGGTGGCGGCACTCGTCGCGGACGATCCGACGATCAAGGGCATGTGGGTGGTGCCCACCTACGCGAACCCCGACGGTTCCGTGGTGTCCGACGACGTGGCGCGGGCCCTGGTCGAGATGCCGGCCGCCGCGCCGGACTTCCGCATCCTCTGGGACAACGCCTACGCCCTGCACCACCTGACCGGCACCGAGACACGCACCGCCCCCGCGGTCCGGCTCGCGGCCGCCGCCGGCAACCCGGACCGCGTCATCATGTTCGCCTCGACCTCCAAGATCACGTGGGCGGGCGCCGGCGTCGCGTTCCTCGCCTCGTCGCCGTCGAACGTCGCCTGGTACAAGAAGCACCTGGCGAAGGCGTCGATCGGGCCGGACAAGGTGAACCACCTGCGGCACGCGATGTTCTTCGGTTCCGCGGACGGCGTGCGGGAGCACATGCGCAGGCACCGGCAGATCCTCGCGCCCAAGTTCGAGGCCGTCACCGCGATCCTGGCGGACCGGCTCGGCGCCTACGGGGTGGGTGAGTGGACCGACCCGCGGGGCGGCTACTTCGTGTCGCTCGACGTGCTGCCGGGCACGGCTTCCCGCGTCGTGACGCTGGCGAAGGAGGCCGGGATCGCGCTGACCCCTGCCGGAGCCACGTTCCCGTACGGGAAGGACCCGGAGGACAAGAACATCCGGCTGGCACCCTCCATGCCGCCGCTGGACGAGGTGACGGCGGCCATGGACGGCGTGGCTACGTGCGTGCTGCTGGCGGCTGCTGAGGCGCTCGCCGGGGAGTGACCGCCGCGGTGTCCGGTTCCGCCACCGGCGTGGTGTCCGGTTCCGCCAGCGCGCGGAGGGACAGCTCGAGGATCTCCATCGCGTGGTCGAGTTCGGGGCGCGCGATGGAGAGCGGCGGGGAGAGGCGGATCGTGTTGCCGCGGGTCTCGTAGGTGAGGACGCCGCGCTCCAGGAGTTCCTCCGACAGTGCTCGCGCGGGGTGATCCAGTCCTGGATTCCGGGCCGGATCGAGGTCGAGTCCCGCCCAGAGCCCCGCCGCGCGGAACCCTGCCAGCAGCCCGTCGTCCGTGAGGCGCTGGAGGTGTTCGCGGAGCTCGGTTCCCAGCTGGACGGCCCGGGCCTGGTACTGGCCGGGTGCCAGGAGGTCCAGGACGGCGATGGCGACGGCGCATGCCAGCGGATTGCCGCCGAACGTCGAGCCGTGCGTACCCGGCGTGAGTGTCGCCAGCACGTCCCGCCGTCCGACCACCGCGGACACCGGAACGATGCCACCGCCCAGGGAGTTGCCGAGGACGGCGAGGTCGGGTGTGGTGTCCCACAGCTCGCACGCCAGGACGTGCCCGGTGCGTCCGAGCCCGGACTGGATCTCGTCGGCGACGAGGACGACGTCGTGCTCGTCGGCGAGCTCGCGCAGGCGGGGCCAGAAGTCCTCCGGTGGCACGACGACGCCCGCCTCGCCCTGCACGGGTTCCATGAGGATCGCGACCGTCGCGTCGTCGAGCGCGCCGGCCACGGCGTCGGCGTCCCCGAACGGGACGGTGCGGAATCCGGGGGTGAACGGCCCGAAGCGGTCGCGGGCGACCGGGTTGTCGGACAGCCCGGCGAGCGTCGTGGTGCGGCCGTGGGAGTTGCCGGAGGCGACGACGATGTTCGCCTCGTCCTCGGCGATGCCCTTCGTGTCGTAGCCCCGTTTGCGGACGGCCTTGATGGCGGTCTCGACGGCTTCGGCGCCCGTGTTCATCGGCACGACGAGGCTTTCCGGGCCGCCGGTCGTGAGCGGTCCGACGACGTCGGCCGTGCGGCGGGCGAACGGTTCGAGCAGTTCGTGCCCCACCGCGCGCGAGGTCAGTGTCAGATGCTTGAGCTGGCCGATCGCGGCCGAGACCAGCGCCTGGTGGAGGTGGCCGAAGTTCAGCGCCGAGTACCCGGCGAGGAAGTCGAGGTAGGCGTCGCCGTCCACGTCCCAGACGTAGACCCCCTGCGCCCGTGCGACCGTGAGGGGGAGCGGGCCGTAGTTCGGGGCGAGCGCCGACCCCTCGACCGTGTCACGCGGTTCTGCCATGGGACGAGGGTAATGACGTGGGCCGGGACTTCGCCTGCGGACGTCACTCCTCCGTCGGCGCCTGCTCGAGCTCGCCGCGCTTCCTGCCCCTGAGCCCGAAGCGCACCGGCCCGCCGATCCGCCTCGACCCGGGTTTCCTGGCCGGCTTCGCGGACGGATCCTCGATCAACCGCGGGAAGTGGTCCGGCGGCGGGCCGAACGCGATCCGGGACTGGGAGATCACCGTGTGGCCCAGGGCACGTGCCCCGAACCAGCCGACCACCGCACCGATCCCGAAGGGCAGGATCCGGCCGACCAGGAGGCTGCCCTGCTTGGCGAGTTGGCGCTGCACGAACTTGTGGGTGAGAGCCTTGTTGACCCGCGTCAGGGTGGTGCGGGGCATGCTGGTGAGCAGCACCTTGCCCCAGGCCACGCCCGATCCGCCGACCGCGTTCTCCACGTCCTGCGCGCCCTTGTCTCCCAGGACCGTCGCCAGCAGCAGGGCACGGCGGCGCGGCACGTCCTCGGTGGCGATGCCGTGCACGTCCGCGACGGCCAGGGAGAAGGCGGCCGACGACGCGAAGAACGTGGCGACGTCGCTCGTGGACAGTGCGGCGCTCGTCGCGGTGCCGACGGCGGGGATGGCGGCCGCGGCGCCCACGGCACCGCCCGTGGTCTCGATGACCCGCAGGTACTCCTTCTCCAGCAGTGTGATGATCTCCGCCGGGGAGGCGTGCGGGTTGCGGGCACGGAGCTTGTCGACGTGCCGGTGGATCGCCGCCGAGGGGATCGTCACGGCCTTGTCGATCAACTGGTCGAGCGGACTGCTGGGCTTGTAGTTCACCCAGTCCGCCGGCGTGACCTCGATCGAGTTGTCCGGCTTGAGCACCTCGCTGCCGGGAGGGCCGGCGTCCCCGGCGCTCCGGTCGCGGTGCGTCTGCTGCTCGTCCTTGGCCATGCGATCCTCTCGGCAGGTGGTCGGGAACGTGCGGGTCCCGGCTCGGGACTCAGCCCTGCTCGGCGGGCGGGGCGAACTGGGCGGGCGGCACCTCGGCGCCCGCCTTGAGCGTGCGGCCCACGGTGCAGGCCTTGTCGATCGCGCGCTGGGCGATCGTCACCAGCTTGTCGCGGTCCGTCTGGTCGAGCCAGCTCAGGTCCACCTCGAACTTTTCCGTGAGGGTCGGGTAGCGGTCCTCCGCCATGTCCTTCGGGTCCTCCACGCGGATCGTCACCGCGTAGTCGTCCCCGAGGCGGCGCGCGAACGCGCGGTCGCTGCTCATCCCGGCGCACGCGGCGAGTGCGATCTTCAGGAGCTCGCCCGGTGTGAAGACGGCGCCTGCCTCCACCGGCCCCACCTCGACCCGGGCGCCGCGCGCCGAGAAGCCGGTGTAGGTGCGCACGCCGTTCCGCTCGACCCACAGGGCGTCGGTGGGAGACGGGGTGACGGGGGCGTCGGTGGTCTGATCGATCGTCTCGCTCATGGGTCTGATCCTTCCATCTGTGTCGGACATCGCGCGGAGATGTTCGGCGAACCCGGGCACCGGCGCGACGCGCCTCCCGTGCAACGTGACGTGCGGCCGTCGCGTTCCCGGTCGATGATCACTCGTATGGGTGACGCGGAGAGGACCGCAGGAGGCACGGGTGGCCAGGAGGACGCCGTGCCCGACGGCGCCGCCGGGGCGCCGCCGTCGGGCAACGCCTGGCTGGACGGGCGAGGCTGGGTGAAGCGGCTGATCGTGGCGGTCGTGCTGGTCGTCGCCGTGTGGCTGCTCTACGGGTTCCTCGCGGCGTTCCTGCCACGCTGGTGGGCGCAGACGATCGGCAACGCCGTGGACGGCTCGTTCGCCGCGGGATCGTGGTGGGGCTTCCTGGTGGGCGCCGTCTTCACGGCCGCGCCGGTCGTCCTCCTGGCCCTCGCCGCCTGGCCGGGCCGGCGGGCGACGTCGGTCCGGGTCACGCTCGTCGTGCTCGCGGTCCTGTGTGCCGCACCCAACCTCCTGACCGTGTCCGTGGTGCTGGGATCGTCGAGCGCCGCTCATGCGGGCGAACGGATCATGGACGTCGACGCGCCGGCGTTCCGCGGCGGGTCCCTGGCGGGCGCGGTGATCGGAGGCGTGCTGGCACTCGTCCTGACCGGGCTCGTCGCCTGGTTCAGGCTCCGTGGCCGCCGCCTGCGGGAGCTGCAGGCCCGGGGTGACGCCCGCACGACGTGACCCGCGACGCCCGCCGGCGCGAGCTCAGCGGCGACAATGCGTCTGTGGCAGTCATTCGGATCACCTCACGCAACGCCCGGTTCCAGATGTTGCAGGCACTGTTGACCAACCGCACCAAGCGACATCGGACCGGCGAGTTCCTCGTGCAGGGCGTCCGGCCCCTCTCGATGGCGATCCGGTTCGGGTGGGAGATCCGTGCGCTGGTGTACGACGCCGACCGGTCCCTCTCGTCGTGGGCGCACGACGTCCTCCGGACGGCCCGGTCCGCCCAGCAGATCGCGATGTCGGGCGAGCTGCTCGCCGAGCTGAGCGAGAAGGGCGACGGCAGCGCGGAACTGCTCGGCGTCGTCGCGATGCGGCCGGACGATCTGGACCGCATCCCGGTGGAGCCGGACCTCCTCGCAGTGGTCTTCGACCGGCCCACGCAGCCCGGGAACGTCGGCTCGATCATCCGGTCCGCCGACGCGTTCGGGGCGCACGGCGTCATCACGACCGGCCACGCCGCGGACGCCTACGACCCGAAGTCCGTGCGGGCGTCGACCGGCTCGTTCTTCGCCACGCCCGTCGTCCGGGCGGGCTCGCCGCGGGACGTGGGCGCCTGGATCGAGGGTCGGCGCACGGCCGGCGTGCCCGTGACCGTGGTCGCCACGGACGAGCGCGGGGACGACGTCGCGTCCGGGTTCGACCTGACGCAGCCGGTGCTCCTGCTGATCGGCAACGAGACCACCGGCCTCTCGAACGCGTGGCGCGAGCTCGCCGACGTGACCGTCAGCATCCCGATGGCGGGATCCGCCAGCTCCCTGAACGCGGCCAACGCCGCCTCCGTGATGCTGTACGAGGCACACCGCCAGCGGCTGTCCCGCCGTACCGCGTGACACCACCGCGGCCTCGCCCGGGCACACCGCGGCCTCGCCCGGGCACACCGCGGCCTCGCCCGGGCACGGCGTGGGCGCGGCACCGGTCCAGGACCGCCCCGCCGGAGACGGCACCCGACGGCGGAGACCCGCCCGTGACCCGCGTGACGGGCGCCGGGAAGCGCCGTAGGGTTGGCGCCGTGACCACGATCCCCACTCCCTACGAGGACCTGCTCCGTGACGTGCTCGCCACCGGCACACGCAAGAGCGACCGCACGGGGACCGGGACGCGAAGCGTCTTCGGGCGACAGCTCCGGTACGACCTCGCACAGGGTTTTCCCCTGATCACCACCAAGAAGGTGCACCTCAAGTCCGTGGTGTACGAGCTCCTGTGGTTCCTTCGCGGCGAGTCGAACGTGGGGTGGCTGCGCAAGCACGGCGTCACGATCTGGGACGAGTGGGCCGACGAGTTCGGCGAACTCGGTCCCGTCTACGGCGTGCAATGGCGCTCGTGGCCGACGCCCTCGGGAGAGCAGCTCGACCAGATCGCCCGAGTGATCGGCCGGCTTCGCACCGACCCCGACTCACGCCGCCACCTCGTCACCGCCTGGAACCCGGCCGACGTCGACGACATGGCGCTGCCACCGTGCCACACCATGTTCCAGTTCTACGTCGCCGACGGAAAACTCAGCTGCCAGCTGTACCAGCGCTCGGCGGACCTGTTCCTCGGCGTCCCCTTCAACATCGCGTCCTACGCCCTCCTCACCCACATGATCGCGGCGCAGACGGGCCTCGCCGCGGGGGACTTCGTCTGGACGGGCGGCGACTGCCACATCTACGAGAACCACATCGAGCAGGTCACCACCCAGCTCACCCGTGACCCCTACCCGTACCCCACGCTCCGCCTCGCACCCCGCGAGTCGATCGACGACTACGAGTACGAGGACGTCGAGGTCGTGGACTACGTCTCCCACCCGGGCATCAAGGCCCCGGTCGCGGTCTGACCATGATCGGGCTCATCTGGGCACAGGCCCGCGACGCCGCCGGACGCCCCGTCATCGGCGCCGCCGGCGCCATCCCGTGGTACGTCCCCGAGGACTTCACGCACTTCAAGGCCACGACCTCCGGACACCCCGTCGTGATGGGCCGCCTCACCTGGGAGTCCCTCCCGAAGCGACCCCTGCCCCGCCGCACCAACGTGGTGATCAGCAGCCTCGGTGCCGTGATCGGCATGGGGACCATACCCACACAGGGCGAGGGAGCGACCACCCCACGGACGGCGGTCGAGGTGGCGGGTTCGCTCGAGGAGGCACTGGCGCTCGCGGCCGACGCCCCCGGCGGGGACGAGATCTGGCTCATGGGCGGCTCGCGTGTCTACGCGGAGGCGATGAGGATCGCCCGGCGGCTGGAGATCACCGAGGTGGACCTGGAGGTCGAGGGCGACACGTTCGCGCCGCCGATCGACGGCGCGACCTGGCGTGCGGAGCGCATCGGCGAGTGGCTGACGTCGTCGGGCCCGGACGAGCTCCGCTACCGCCACATCCGGTACACACGTCAGGCCGACAGGGACGGGCGTGGATAGGCGCCCGGTCCCGCACACGACCCATGAGCCGGACGGACCCGTGCTCGGGACCACCTCCTGGGCTCCGGACCTCCTGCGCTATGCGGCCGGTGCCGCCCTCGGCGGTGTGCTGTGCCGGGCGGCCGCCGCACGCACCGACGCCGCGGTGGCCCGCGCCGTCACGGACAGGGCGTGAGACCTCTCGCCGGGACCCGGACGGGAACGTACGCGGCGTGAAACGTCCAGGACGGGTCCACCGACTCGCCGTAGGCCGCGGCCTGGACGGCCACCGTGCCGTCCGGCGACCGGGCGAGACGGAGCCGCCAGGTCGCCAGGTCGTCGCCGTGGATCGCGCAGCGGAGGTCCAGGATCCCTACTTCCGGCCGGCCCGCCGTGACGACCGCGGGCTTCCCGCCGATCCGGGTCGCCACCGGCCGGCCGAACCGGAACTCGATCTCCCACCCCGGTGCGTCGCCCTCGGACCCGGCGCTGCCGTCCCCGGTGCCGCGTGGCAGACGGTCGCCGTCCCGGGTCGGGGAAGCCCCGTGCCTGGCTCCGCGTGCGAAGGCGCGCACGCGACCGCCGTCGTCGTCCGTCGTCACGCACAGCTCGGCCGGTCCCGGACCGTCCGCGACGTTCCGGTGGACCCCGTCGAGCGGCGGCGAGAGGGCGGAGGCGTCATGACGCGGCGCCGGCCACTCGAGGCCGACGACGGCGCCGGGCGCGCCAGGGGGTGAAGCCGCGCGGTCGCCTGTGCGCGCCCCGGTCTCGTCGGTCTCCTCGGCGAGAGGGGCCACCAGGAGGTCCATGACGTCGTCCAGCAGACGGTGGTCACCGTTCCCGCAGGCCTGGGCGTCGGCGGTGACGACGACGGCGAGGCTGCGCACCGGATCGCCGTACACGATCTGTCCGCCGAGGCCGAACATCAGCCAGCCACCCGCGGGCGGGAGCCACAACTGGTAGCCGTAGCCGCCTCGCAGGGTCCGGCCCCAGGTCAGCTGGGTCGTGTCGGCCTGGCGCCGGGTGGCGTCGCGCAGGTAGTCGGCCGGGATCACGGGGACGCCGGTACCGAGCAGGAGATGAGCGAGGCGCAGCAGGTCACGCGGGGTGCAGATGAGCCCCGAACCGCCGTGGGCGATCCCCTCCGGACCGGTGAGGAAGCGCAGGCCGGCGTCGGCGCCGATCGGGTCGAGGAGGCGCGGCCGCAGGTAGTCCGCGAGCGAGGCGCCAGCGAGGCGCTCCACGAGAGCCGACAGGGTGTACGTGGCGGAGGTGTCGTAGGTGAACAGCGTGCCGGGCGGATGCGTGGGCGGCACCCGGAAGTACGACGTCAGCCAGCCGGCCGAGGCCGGCTCGTACGTCGTGGCCCGGTGCGGTCCCCGCATGGCCAGCAGGTGCCGGATCGTCGTGGCCTCGAGCCAGGGATGCACGGGCGCCATCTCGGGGAAGTGCCTGATGACCGGGTCGTCGAGGTCCAGCACCCCCTCGGCGGCCAGAAGCCCGACGGCCAGGCCCGTCACCGTCTTCGACACCGAGTACATGCGCTGCGGCACGTGCGGACCGAGCGGCGCGCTCGCGGCGCTCACGACGAGTTCGCCGCCGACGCTCACCTCGACCGTGTGCAGGGCGATGTCGAGGCGGGCCGCCCGTCGCGCGAGCCGGACGACGGCCTCGGCGGCGGTGCCGGCCGGCAGCGGTCGGCCGGTGTGGAGCTCCATCGGCCGCGATCCTACCGGTCGCCCGTGCCGGGCGGTCTCGGCCCGCAGGCTGGAACGACGTCGAACCGTCACGTCCGCACGCGGATCCGGCCCGCCCGTGGCGACGCTCGGCCGCCCGCGGCGATGTTCCCCGGCCCGCGGCGACGGGGGGGACGACGACTGCTCCGGTCAGTCCGACTCCGCGTGGGCGATGTGGCCCAGGGCGCGCCAGATCAGCGCGAGCGTGATCCCGGCGCCCACGAACCCGAACCAGAACGGTGCCGTCAGTCCCCAGTGCTCGGCGATCACTCCGCCCAGGGCGTTGCCGAGCAGGATGCCGCCGAAGACCGACACCATGTTGAGCGAGCCCACGCGCCCCTGCAGTTCCATCGGCGTGGCCCGTTGCCGTACGGCGTTCGAGATGGCGCCCCAGAGGAACGAGTAGGCGCCGAACGCGAACATCGCGGCGAAGGCGCCCCACTCGGTGGTGTTGACGGCGAGAACCAGGTGCCAGAGCACCTCGCAGCTCAGCACCACCCGCATGATCGTGGCGAAGGGAAACCGCCGCTGGAGCTTGTCGAACACGGCGGTGCTGAGCAGGCCGCCGAGGGCCATCGCCGTCGTCAGCAGGCCGAACTCGAGCTGGCTCATGCCCAGGTGCTCCGTCGCGTAGAGCACGAGGACACCGATCGGCGCGGCGTAGGTGATGTTGAACGTGAGGATCGTGAGCATCAGGGTGCGCACGGCCGGGGTGCGCCACACCCAGCGGAGGCCGTCGGCGATGTCCTGGCGGATGTGCGTGCTGATGTCGCCCCGCACGGGGCCGCGGGGCGTGACCACCTGGGCGATGAGCACGATGGCCAGAGAGACCGCCACCGCCTGGACGAGGAAGGGCCACACCATTCCGGCGGCGAACAGGAACGCACCCAGCGGCGGACCCGCGAGCTGGTTCGCCGTGAGGAAGCCCGCCTGCAGCCGGGCGTGGCCGATCGCCAGGTCCTTCTTGGGCACGAGCATCGGCATGAGGGTCTGGCTCGTGGTGTCGGCGAACACCTCGGCGACGCCGAGGGCGAGCATCACAGCCAGCACGATGGTGATGTTCACGGTATCGGTGACGATGAAGGCACCGAGCGCGGCGATCACGAGGACCCGCAGCGCGTCCGCCACGATCACCAGTCGGCGGCGGTCCACCCGGTCGGCGATCGCTCCGGCCCAGAGCCCGAACAGCAGCCACGGCAGCTTGTTGAGCAGCGCCGCGAGGGCCACGAGGAAGGGGGAACTCGTCTGCGATGCCACGAGGAGCGGCCCGGCGGCCATCGCGATCCCGTCGCCGATGTTGCTCACCCAGGAAGAACCGACGAGCCACCTGAACGACCGTCCCATACGTTCTGGGAAGACGGCCTCGACGAACTTGGTCACGAGGTCGGGATTCTATGGGGAAACTGCGAAGACAAGCAGCTTTTTTCCCCGCGGAGGGATGGCTCTGAGCAGCGCAACCGCCGGGGATACCGGCTGCGGCGCGGCCACCGCTCGAGTGTTTGCGCAGGTGGCGAACGAACATGGACGAGCGTCCAAAGTTGTGTTGACGCACGCCCCGATCGGGTGCAGACTTCTGGGCAGACGGTGCGCATCGCCCGCCCCCTGCGCGGTGCGCACCGTCATACCCCATCGGGCTCCGGCCCGATCGTGACGCCCCTTCGGACCCCCTGCCGGAGGGGCGTCACGCGTATCCGGACCCCGGCCGCGGAGCCCTCGCGCCCCCGAGGGCGCTCGTCAGGTCCAGGCCGCCGGATCGGCGAGGACTCCGCGCAGCACCTCGCGGGCGCCTCCGGTGAGTGCCGCCTGCGGGCCCGCCTGGGCCGCACGCACCTCCAGCTCCACGAACGGCGCCGCGAGCACTCTTTCGGCCAGGACCGTCTCGACCTCCGGCCGCAGCCACGGCAGGAGCTCGGTGTAGATGCCGCCGAGCACGACGGTGTGCACGTCGACCAGGTTCACGAAGTCGGCGAGCGCGGACCCCAGGGCGCTCCCGGCCCGCCGTACGGCAGCCCTGGCAGCGTGCCGGGCCGACGGGTCGGGGGAGGGGCCCGTGGCTCCGTCGGCCGCTGTGTCCGGCCCGGCCTCCGCTCCGGGTCCGCGAGCCGCTCGCGAGCCGCTCTCCGCGCTCGGGCCGGTCGGGCCGCCCTCCGCGGCACCCTGGCCCGGCGTGCCGCCCTCGGCGGTCCCCGGGCCCGGTATGCCGCCCTCCGCGGTTCCCGGGTCCGGCGTGCCGAGCAGGACGAGGAGGTCGCCGAGCGGTGCGTCGGCAGGCAGTCCCGCGGCACGGGCCAGTGCCTCCTTGCCGGCGAACTGCTCGAGGCAGCCGCGCGCCCCGCAGGAACAGCGCGGCCCGGCCGGGTCGACGACGACGTGTCCCACCTCGCCGTTCCAGCCGCGTTCGCCGAGGAACAGCTCGCGGCCGACGACGACCGCCGCCCCGATGCCGACGTCGCCGGAGACGTACAGGAACGAGTCGGGTACGAGAGCTCCCGGCGGACCGTTCTGGGGGCCGCCGCCGGTGAGGCCGGGGCCCGCCAGCTCGGCGAGCGCCGCGAGCTTCGCCTCGTTGGCGATCTCCACGGGCAGGCCGGGGACGTCGAGCAGGGGCGCGGGCTCCACGGACGACCAGCCGAGGTTGGGGGCGACGTCGAGGACGCCGGCGCGGGCGTCGACCAGACCGGGCAGCGCCAGGCGGGCGCCGGCCAGGCGCATGTCCCCGTGCCGGACGTCCTGGGCGATGCCGCGTGCGATCCGGCCCAGCTCGCCGAGGACCTCGCCGGGGTCGCTGTCGTGGAAGGCGCCCGGCAGCACGCGTTCGGCCACCACGGTGCCCGTGAGGTCGATCGCTCGGGCGCCGAGGTAGTCGACGTTCACCTCGAGTCCGAGGCCGAGGACGGATCGACCGGCGGGCACGAGCGGTACGGCGGGCCGGCCGGCGCGGCCGTCGGCGACGGCGGGAAGCTCGCGCAGCAGGCGTGCACCGACGAGCTGGTCGATCAGGGTCGAGACGGTGGCGCGCGTGAGGCCGGTCGCCGCGGCGACGGCCGCGCGGGACGGTGGCTCCGGCGCCTCGAAGACGGCTCGTGCCACGAGTTCGAGGTTGCGCTCGCGCAAGGTGTGTTGCCTGGAGGCCGCCGTCGTCGTGGTCACGCCTTGACTGTAGCGGAGTGTTCGGTAGATAGTTCATCCGTACAACAAATGGGCCCGCGATGTCGCAGGGGCGCACCGTCCTGCGCGTGGGCCGACCTCGACGAGGAGATCCCCGTGAGCGACATCAAGTACTCCTTCGGCCTCTGGACCATCGGCTGGAACGCTCAGGACCCGTTCGGTTCCGCCACCCGCCCGGACCTCGACCCGGCGGAGTCCATCCGCAAGCTCGCCGACCTCGGCGCGTGGGGCTTCACGTTCCACGACAACGACGTGTTCCCGTTCGACGCCGACGAGTCGGCCCGGCAGGCGCACATCGACTCGGTGAAGAAGGCCGCCGAGGAGAGCGGCCTGGTCTGCGAGATGGTCACCACCAACACCTTCACGCACCCCGTCTTCAAGGACGGCGCGTTCACCTCGAACAACCGGCAGGTCCGCCGTTTCGGCCTGCGCAAGGTACTGCGCAACGTCGATCTGGCCGCCGAGATGGGCGCCTCGACCTTCGTCATGTGGGGTGGCCGCGAGGGCACCGAGTACGACAACTCGAAGGACCTGGTCTCGGCCCACGCACGCTACGCGGAGGGCATCGACACGGTCGCCGCCTACATCAAGTCCCAGGGTTACGACCTGAGGATCGCGCTGGAGCCCAAGCCGAACGAGCCGCGCGGCGACATCTTCGCGCCCACCATCGGTCACGCCATCGCGCTGATCGACACGCTCGACAACGGTGACATCGTGGGCCTCAACCCGGAGACCGGGCACGAGCAGATGGCGGGCCTGAACTACACGCACGGCCTCGCGCTCGCGCTGTACTGCGGCAAGCTGTTCCACATCGACCTGAACGGCCAGCACGGGCCGAAGTACGACCAGGACCTGGTGTTCGGCCACGGTGACCTGCTCTCGGCGTTCTTCACGGTCGACCTGCTGGAGAACGGTGCGCCGAACGGCGGCCCGCGCTACGAGGGACCGCGCCACTTCGACTACAAGCCGTCGCGTACCGAGCACCTCGACGGTGTGTGGGAGTCGGCCAAGGCGAACATGGCCACCTACGACATGCTCGCGGCCAAGGCCGCGGCGTACCGGGCCGATTCCGAGGTGCAGGCCGCCTTCGAGCACGCCGGCATCCTCGAGCTCGGCGAGTCCACGCTGGCCGCGGGCGAGACCATCGAGCAGTTCCTCGCCTCGGACGAGACGTACGACGTCGACGCGCTGGCGGAGCGCGACTACGGACTGGTCCGCCTCCACCAGCTCGCCCTGAAGCACCTCATCGGCTGACGCCGGCGAGGCCACGCGGCGGGCCGGTCCCGTCGCCGGGCTTCACGTGCGGCCGGGCAAGCACCTGCCCGGCCGCACGGCGACGCACGGCGGGGCTCCCCGGGCAGCCGCATACCCTCGGACCACGAGGGCGGCCTCGCGCCCGTCCCTCTGCCCCGCACAGCGCACCCACCGCGAAACCCTGGAGCACCGATGCCCCTCGTCGCCGGCGTGGACACGTCCACGCAGTCCTGCAAGATCGTCGTCCGTGACGCCGCCACCGGGGAACTGGTCCGGTCCGGCTCCGCCAAGCACCCCGACGGCACCGAGGTCCACCCCGACCACTGGTGGACCGCGTTCACCCGGGCCGCCGAGGCCGCAGGGGGCCTCGCCGACGTGGCCGCGATCGCCGTCGGCGGCCAGCAGCACGGCATGGTCGTGCTCGACACCGAGGGCCGCGTGATCCGCGACGCGCTCCTGTGGAACGACACCCGTTCCGCCGGTGCCGCGGAGTCGCTGATCACCGAGCTGGGTGACGGTGATCGCGCCGCAGGGGCGCAGCGGTGGGCCGACGCCGTCGGGTCGGTGCTGGTCGCGTCCCTCACCGTGACGAAGCTCCGCTGGCTGCACGACAGCGAGCCCGAGAACGCCGCGAAGGTCGCCGCCGTCGCGCTCCCGCACGACTGGCTGTCGTGGCGCATCGCCGGCTACGGTCCGGCGGGCGACCCGAGCGCTCCGCTCGGCCCGGACCTGAACGCGCTGTTCACAGACCGGTCCGACGCGTCCGGCACGGGCTACTACGACGCCCAGGGCGCGGACGGCGCCGGGGAGTACCGGCCGGACCTGCTCCGCATGGCCCTCGGGCGGGACGACGTCGTCCTGCCCCGTGTGCTGGGCCCTGCCGAGTCCGGCGGCGTCGCGCACCCTTCGGTGGCAGGCGCCGACGTCGACGGCGGTGCCCTCATCGGCCCGGGGGCCGGTGACAACGCCGGTGCGGCGCTGGGCGCGGGCATGACGCCCGGTGACGTCGCGATCTCGATCGGCACGTCGGGTGTCGTGTCCGCGGTGGCGCCGCGGCGTACCGCCGACGGATCGGGAGCGATCAACGGCTTCGCCGACGCGACGGGCAACGCCCTGATGCTCGCGGTCACCCTCAACGCGGCGCGCGTGCTGGACGCCGCCCGCGAGGTGCTCGGCGCCGACTTCGACGAGCTCGCGTCGCTCGCGCTGCGGGCACCGGCAGGCTCCGACGGTCTGGTTCTCGTCCCGTACCTGGAGGGGGAGCGCACACCGAACCGGCCCGACGCCACCGGAACACTGCACGGCATCCGCCTGGCGACCTCGACCCGTCCGCACCTCGCGCGCGCCTACGTCGAGGGCATGCTGTGCGGGCTGGCGGACGGCCTCGACGCCCTGCGGGCGCAGGGCGTGCCCGTCGAGCGGGTCATGCTCATCGGTGGCGCGGCCCAGTCGCCGGCCGTCCAGGAGATCGCCCCGCAGGTCTTCGGCCTGCCAATCGCCGTGCCGGAGCCCGGCGAGTACGTCGCCGACGGCGCCGCCCGCCAGGCGGCATGGGTGCTCGCGACGGCGGAGAAGGCGGGCTCGGAGCCGACGACGGACGCGGGTGCGACCGCCGTTCCCGAGCCGCCCGCCTGGTCGGCGACGATCGCGACCACGCTGGCGGCGGATCCCCGCCCCGTCATCCGCGAGCAGTACGCCAGGGTCCGCGACCTGGTCTGAGCGACGAGAGCCGCGAACCGCCCGTATGCGGGCGTCGGCCGGTGCCGACCGCCCGGGAACAAGGGGTTCGCGGCTCCCGCGGCCCGGAGGAGACCTCAGGTCCGGACGACCGGGATCGAACCGGTGGCCTCGAAGTTCTTGAGGTGCTTGCGGACGGTGCTCTCGGCCACCTTCAGCTGCTTCGCGATGGACCTGACCGTCACACCCTGGGCGAAGAGGTCGATGATGCGGTTCACCGTGGCCTCGTCGAGTCGCGAGCCGGGCTGCCGCTCGGTGGGTGTGGCGCTCCGGCCGGACCCCGCGCGGCGGCCGGCCTCGTCCGCCCGTGGAGCCGGCGCGGAGGACCGCACCTCCGTGCGGCGGTCGTCGCGTGCTGCCGGACGACGCCGTTCGACGGGCTCGGTCTGGGCCGCGACGGTGGCGACGGGGATCGCGCCGGTCGGAGGCCGCACGGGCACGGGAGCGTGCGGCGCCGGCGCGCCGATCGGGCGCACCCCGGCCGCGTGCGGAGCCGCTCCGGTCAGCGCGGCCACGGACGCGGCGGCACGTGCGCCGGGAAGCCGCCGTCGTTCGCCCGCCTCACCGGACACGGCCGCCGCGGTCAGCGGGTCCGGGCCGGTGCCCGGGCGGTCGGCGAACTCAGGACGCTGGGCAGGCGTCCACTCACCCTCGATGGCCTGGCTCTCCGTCGTCTCGACGGCCGTGATCCGCGTTCCACCGGGTTCCGCGGGCGCGATCCTCGGGACGTCGCCGGCAGGGGCGATCCTCGTCGCGTTCCCGGCCGTGCGGCCCGGCAGGGCGGACCTGGTGGCCCCGAGCTCGGCGACGACGGCGTCGGTCGCTCGGCGCTCGTACTCCGGCGCGCTCGGCTCGCCCTCGCCCCCGAGCACGCCGGCGAGCCGCCGCCGGTCGTCGGCGTGCAGGCGGGCGACGTCGGCCGTGCCGTCGCCGACGGCGGAGAGGGCCTCGGCCCAGGCCGCCACCTGCGCGCGCATCTCGGTGGGAGGGACGGTGCGCAACGCGATCGACCGGGCACGACGCCGCGCTCCCTCGGCGCGCATCAACCGCCGGCGGGACGACCGCGATCCGTCGAGCAGGCTCTGCGCCCGGAACAGGTCCTCCGTGGTCAGGAAGAGCGCGTGCATCCGCCGTGCCTGACGCATGCCGGACCAGGACATCCCGGTGGCGAGGTGGCGGTCCCCGATGAGAGCCAGGTGCCACATCAGGGCGGCCAGCAGCGGGACGAGAAACCGGAAGATGGCCGCGCCCAGGGGGTGCCCGATGAAGACCTCGTGCCAGGCGGCGAACGCCCCCGACGCGGACGACAGCGCCCACGTCAGGGTGAGCAGCGTGCCGCCCGGACGGTTGTCCTTGGCCGCCTCTCGGGCCAGGAGGGCCACCGTCACCAGGGAGAGCTCGAAGACACCGGCGGTGGCGTACGCCGTGGCGGGGTCCATCGCCAGCACGTCGATGCCGAACTGCACCATCGCCAGATAGGCGGAACCCGTGGAGACCAGTGCGACGGAAACGGCGGCAGTCAGCACCAGTTTGCGTGAGCGGAGCTGCTGCGGGGTGGGGGGCACTGGACTCTCCTCGGAAGCTGGGGGTGCGGGGCGCGTGCGGCAGCAAGATATCGGACTTGTATGACATTCCGTTTTCGCTCGAGGCCGAGCGGCCGATCCTCCGGCACAATGAGTCGCGGATGGAGGTGACGGGGGTGAACGCTTCCGAGAGACCGCCGGGCACCGGTCTGCTCGCCGGGTCGGACGCACGTTCCGGGACCACGCTGAGCCGGGGCTGGATCGTGGCGCTCGTCGGCGGGGTCGTCGCACTGCTCCTCATCGCCGTGGTCGGAGCGGCGACCGTGCTTCGTGACGACCCGACCGCACGATGGGCGGCCGAGGCGGCACCGCCGGCCACCGAGAGCCCCGTGCCGAGTTCGTCACCGCCCCCCTCTCCCACGCCGAGCCCGACCCCTGCCGAGTTCGACCTGTCGTCGCTCGAGGTCCCGACCATCGAGTCCGTCATGCCGCGGATGCCCCGCTCGAAGGCGGCCACGCTCGACGACCTGCCCGGCGCGGTCGCCGTCCCGAGACAGGAACGCACGCCCGTGTGGGCCGAGCCCGATGTCTCGGCCATGCCGCGCCTCGCACTGGCCGACAGGCAGTACGACTACGACGCCCGCTGGCTCGTCCTGAAGGACCGCGGGGACTGGATCAAGGTGCTCCTGCCCTACGGCCGCGGTGCGCTCCCGTCCTCGGACCCGGGGGCCGTGAACGGAGCGGCCGGCTGGGTGCAGAAGAAGTCCGTGCTGCTCGAACGGGAGGACCGCTCGATCGTCGTGGACCTCTCCGACCGCACCGTCGTGGTCGACGACGGCGCGAACCGCGTCACCGTTCCCGCCGGCGTCGGCGCCCCGAGCACGCCGACGCCGCAGGGCGTGGCGCAGGTCATGACCGTCACCATGGCGTCCAACACGGGGCTGAGCCTGTTCCTGTCGGCGCAGTCCGAGACGCTGGACACCTTCGCCGGGGTCGACTACGCCGCGACCGCGCTGCACGTCGGTGTCGGCCAGGGGCAGGAGATCAGCAACGGGTGCGTCCGGCTCACGCCCGCCGGGTTCGACGCGGTCAAGGACCTCCCCGCAGGCGTGCCGGTCGTCGTCCGGGCGTGAACGCGAGCGCATTCACGCTAGGCTGTGTGCCCGAGCGCCTGTAGCTCAGTGGATAGAGCACCGCTCTCCTAAAGCGGGTGTCGTTGGTTCGAATCCAATCAGGCGCACCATCCCCAGGACGCGGTGGGCCGCGGCGCGGCCCCTGTCCGGCGGAGCCGCTCCCTCGTGAAGCTGCTCATCCCGCGGAGCCGCTCATCCCGCGGTGTCGACCAAGTGCCGGGTGAGGTGTCGCACCAGGTCCACCGCTGCCTCCGGATCGGTCGACTCGGCGGCGACCCCCCAGCACTCCCCGAACGAAGCGGCGCCGTCGGTTCCTCCCGCCGACGGCCCCGTGGCGCCGTGCGCCGGGGCCTTCGGCGCGCAGACCAGCTCGCCGCCGACGGTGAACGTCTCGACGAGCGCCGGGTCGACGTGCTCGGCACCGGGCAGGTCGCCGCCGTACGGGCGCAGGAATCCTCGGGTGGCGTACGCCGTGAGCTCCTCGGCGTCGAGCGCGAACACGTCCGGCGGATTGCCGCCCGCGAACTGCTGGGACAGCTGCCGGGGCATGTCGGCCGCGACGCGCACGGTCGCCCTTTGTCCCGACTCCGCGGACCAGGCCCGCACGGCCGCGCGCACCGACCTCGTCTCGCCGCCGTCGCCCGGCCCGACGAGCACACGGAGCCCGTCGTTCCCGTGCCTGGCCGGGCCGTCGAGCCCGGGCCCCCACGCGGCGGCGGAGAGCACCAGCGCACTCACCGACACGGCTACAGAAATGCGAATGCGAAGGATCTTCCGATCCATGATCACGGTCCCCTTTTCTGTGGCGCGGAACTGTCCGCACATTCGCCAGTGTCGGTCGCGGGAGCCGTGAGCGCATGTGATGTGCCAGAACCCCCTGAGAGCCGCAAAGCGGACATGGTCGGCGGGGAAGTGCCGTGGTGTCGCCGAGTCCGGACCATGCCCGCCCCGGTGCGACGGTCGGCGTGCCGGTCGGTGTGTCGCCCCGGACCCGGGGCCCCGAGACGGTTAGTTTGCTGGGGTGAGAGCCGCACGACGCCAGACCGCAGCCGCCCCGGACCCGGGGGCGGACCACGAGCTGTCCGGCCAGATCACGGCGGCACTGGCCGAGGACGTCACGGAACCGGCCGATGAACTCGCCGCGGCCGAGCTGCCTCCGCCCGGCGGCGCGGCCACCGGGGCAGGCGCCCACGACGCGGAGAACGTTTCGCCCGAACTCGCCGAGGCGATCGCGGGCTGGCGTGCCGGACTCGTGGAACTGGCCGGCGGTTCCTCCCTCGCCGACATCGGCCTCCTCGGCGAGGCGGTCATCGACCTGTCCGCCGCACACCCGTCGGGCGTCGCGCAGCTCTTCGCAGGCCGTCCCACCCGCTTGTCCAACCTGGTCCGCGAGGTCGGCGCCCTGCCCGCGGCACGCCGTCGGGCACAGGCCGTGGCGGCGAGGTCCGCCGAGCACGCGCAACGCTACGGAGTCGCCCCCACCTACCTCGCCATCGGCGTCGCGACCTGGACCGAACGATCGGCTCCCGGCCGCACCGACGACGACATGGAAGCACTCGCGCGGGTCACCGGCCGCGCCGAGAATCCCTGGGAACACGTGGCGGACGCCGAGCCGGACGAGGCGTCACCGGCAGCGCCCACCCCGGACACGCCGTCGGGCACCGACGCCCCGGCACCCCGCGCGGTACGCGCACCCGTGCTGCTCCGGCCGGTCACCCTGACACCTCGCGGTGACAGCGAGGCCGACTACGACATCACGCTCGAGGCCTCGGCCGAGATCAACCCCGTGGTCGCCCGGACCCTGCGCGCCCACGGGGCCCTGCTCGACCCGGCGGCGCTCGCCAAGGCGGCGTTCACCATCGCGGGCTTCGACCCCACCGACGTCCTGCACCGCGTCGCGTCACTCGGTGCCGCGGTGCTGGGCGACTTCGAACTCGACCAGCGCGTCCTGGTCGGCACGTTCGTGCACCCCGGCCAGGTGCTCGTCGACGACCTCGACGAGCTCACGCCGTCGCTCGGACGTCACGAGGTGGTGGCGGCCGCCGGTGGCGTCGACGAGGCGATCGGCACGTTGCGGGCCCTCGACCTTCCCGAGCCGCGCGTGGGCGACGCCAACCCGGCACGAGAACGCGGCGTCGGGGACCTCGACCCCCGGCAGCGGCACGTCGTGGACGCCCTGGCCACCGGCAACCACCTGTTCGTGGACGCGCCCGTGGGCTCCGACGTCGCCGGGACGCTGGCCGCCGTGGTCGCGGAGGCCAACGCCTCGGGCAGGTCCGTCCTCTACGTCCCCGGGCACCGCCGCGCCGCCGACGCACTCATCGCGCGCCTGGAGTCGCTCGGGCTCGACGGGCTGCTGCTCGACGTCGCGCCGACCCCCTCCTGGCGGCAGATCGTCTCCCACCGGCTCCTGAGCGCGATGACCGCAGGGACCGGTGCCGTCGACACCGACGCCATCGCCCGCGTGCGCGACGCGCTCATCGGCGCTCGCTCCCAGCTCGCCGGATACATCGACGCCCTGCACGAGCCGCGCGGCCCGCAGCGGATCAGCGCCTACGACGCGCTCCAGGCCCTCGCGCGGCTCACGTCCCAGAAGCCGGCGCCTTCCACGACGGTGCGGCTCCCGCCGGACACCGTCCTCGGCCTGACCGAGGACAAGCGCGCCGAGCACGCCCGCGACCTGGCCCGGGCCGCCGAGCTGGGCGCCTTCTCCCTGAAGTCGTCCACCTCGCCGTGGTTCGGCGCGCAGATCACCACCGACCGGGCGGCGCGGGACGCGCTCACCCGCGTCCGGCGGCTGCACGACGAGACCCTGCCGCGCCTGCGCGAGCAGATCGACTACGTCGTCCAGGTCACCGGACTCGTGCCGGCCACCTGCCTCGCGCAGTGGGCGGAACAGCTCGCGATGCTCGCCGGGATGCGTGGCACGCTCGACGTCTTCCAGCCGATGGTGTTCGAACGGACGGTCGAGGACCTCGTCCACGCGACCGCCTCCGGCCGCTGGCGGGCCGAGCACGGGATCGAACTGGGCTGGCTGGAGCGCCGGCGTCTGAGGAAGCGCGCCCGCGGCATGGTACGTCCCGGGGTCCGCCTGTCGGACATGCACGAAGCTCTCCTCGAGGTGGCCGAACAGCGCGAGATCTGGCAGGAACAGTGCCCGCGCGGCGGCTGGCCCACCCTCCCCGAGGGACTCGCGTCCATCGAGGAGACGTACGAGGCCGTCCGGATCGACGTCGAGGCGCTCGAACCGGCCCTCGCCACGTCCTACGCCGGAGGCGGTCTCGCCGGCCTCGACCTCGACGCCCTGCTGCAACGGCTCGACGCACTCGCCGGTGACGCGGACGCCCTGACCACCCTTCCCGAACGCACCGCGATCCTGCTGCACGCGCGGGGCGCCGGTCTGGGTGACCTCGTCGACGACCTCGCCGTGCGACGCGTCGAGCCGGCCCAGGTGGGTGCGGAGCTCGACCTGGCATGGTGGAGCTCCGTGTTCGAGGAGATCCTCGCCTCCGAGCCGGCGCTCGCCGAACAGGACGGCGCCGGTCTCGACGCACTCGCCGGACGGTTCCGCGAGCTGGATCTGCGGCATGTGGACGCACTGCCCGGGCCGGTACGCGTGGCCGTGCGGGCGCACCTCGGCAGCGCCATGCGCGAGGAACGTGACGACGCCGAGGCGCTCTACACCGAACTCGTCGAGGGAAAGCTCACGTCCGTTCGCGACATGGTCGCGAACCACGGTGCCGTGGCTCGCCGGCTGCGCCCCACGATGATCTCCACGCCCACGCTCGTGCCGCACCTCCTGCCGCCGGAGCGCTGCGCCGACCTCGTCGTGCTCGACGCCGTGCAGCACGTGCCGCTCGAGGTGGTGGTCCCCGCGATCGCGCGCGGGCGTCAGGTGATGGTCGTGGGGGATCCTCGATCGGCGTCGGGAACGGCGGTCCGGGAGCTGTCGGACCTGCTGCCCGCCGTCTCGCTCACGTCGGAGCCCAGCAGGCGCGACCCCGCGCTGACCACGCTGCTCGCGGAGCACGGGTACGACGGCGTGCTCCGCCCGGCGCCCGTGCCGCGCACCGAGGCGCTGGTTCGGCACTGGCTCGTGGACGGCACGGGGATGCCGGACCCGGTGTCGGGCGCCGTCGAGTCGACCCGTGCCGAGGTGGACCGCGTGGTGGAGCTCGCGATCGACCACGCCATGACACGCCCGGAGGAGACGTTCGGGATCGTCACGGTGACGGCGGCGCACGCCGACCGCATCCGCGAGGCACTCCTGGCCGAGGTGCGGTCCAACCCCGCCCTCGCCCCGTTCTTCTCCGGAAAGCGGCCGGAGCCCGTGGTGGTGGCGGATGTGTCCGGCGTCGCGGGCCTGCAGCGCGACACGATCGTGCTGACCCTCGGGTTCGGGCGCACCCCGCACGGCCGCGTGCTGCACCGGTTCGGCGCGCTCGGTGAGGCCGGCGGCGACGGGATGCTGCTGGGCGCGCTCGGTGCGACACGCAAGCGGCTGCACGTGGTCTCCTGCTTCGGGGCGGACGACATCGACCCGGAGCGGCTGCGCGGACCCGGTCCGAAGCTCTTGCGCGAGGTGCTCGCCTTCGCGGCCTCGCGGGACGGCCAGGCCGACGACGTCGAGCTCGGCAACGGGGTGGACGTCGCCCGTGAACCCGACCGGCTGGTGGGGGATCTCGGCGAGCGGCTGTGGAAGGCCGGGCTCGTCGTGGAGACCGACTACGGGATCGGGGACGGGGAGCGGATCCCGCTGGCCGTGGGGCATCCCGACCTCCCGGGCGAGCTGCTGGTCGCCGTGCTCACCGACGACGCCGCCTACGTGGCCGAGCCCTCGATCCGCGTGCGGGACCGGCAACTGGCCAACCGGCTGGAGAAGCTCGGGTGGGTCGTCGCGCAGGTGTGGTCGGCCGCCGCCTTCCTGGATCCGGACGCGGAGGCGGAACGCGTCCGGCGGGTCGTGCTGAGGGTTCGGGACGCACGAGTCGGAGCGGGTGGCGTGGTCACGGTGCCGCACGTGGTCGAGGGGTGAACCCCGCGCGCCGGGCCCGGGTGGGAGGATGGGGGTGTGGGTGAGGACCAGACTTCCGGGCGCGACAGGGACAACGGTTCGGCGCCGCCTTCGCCGCGGCGGAAGGGGCCGCGGCGGGCCGTGCGGCGAGGGACCGAGCGGGAGGCGGTGGCCGGGGTCAGCGCGGACGAGCGCGCGGACGGCTGGAGTGAGGGCGACGGCGAGCCGGCCGAGCGCGGCGCGCACGGCAGCAACGACGAACGGCTGTTGCGGGACGTGCCGCCCCACTGGTGACGGCGAGCCGCCTCAGCGCGTGGTGGCCTGGGCGCGGAGAAGGTCGCGGATCTCGGTGAGGAGCTCGACGTCCTTCTCCAGGGTCTCCTCGAGTTCCTCCTCCGTCGTCCTGCGCAGCTCCATCAGCTTCTTGACCGGGGTCACCACGAAGAAGTAGAGCGCGGCCGCGACGATGACGAAGTTGATCAGGGACTGCAGGAACAGGCCGATCGGGAAGAGGGTCTCCTCGCCCTGCCAGTTCGTGACGGAGAAGCCCGCGCTCGAGACGTCGGGCGAGCCGAAGAGCCACGCGATCAGCGGGTTCAGCACGCCGTCCATGAGGCCCGTGACGACACCGGTGAACGCCGCGCCGATGATCACCGCGACGGCGAGATCGACGACGTTGCCCCGGGTGATGAAGTCCTTGAAACCGTTGAGCGTGCGCATGCGAGGAGGTCCTTGGGGTCGTTCCGGATGTCTGCCGACTCCGGCGGGCACCGGCGGCTCGGGGCTCCGGCGTTGCGGGCCCGCAGGAAATTCTGGGGGCGAATCCCTCGCGGCGCATCTCGGAACCGGCGAACGCGACGCTTCGCTCAGGTCGATCAAGGTACGAGAACGGCCGATACGGCCCCCATTCCGGCTACGGCGGACAGATCTGGTGCCTCGTCGGGCGCCACGGCGACGAGGGTGACGGGCGCCGGGTCGGCCCCACCGCCGAGCAGACCGGCCGCGTCGGCCTCCGGTGCGCGGTGGGTGGGCGTCGGGAGCACCAGTGCTCGCCGGGCGAGCGAGGACGTCGTGGTCCCGGGCCGGCTCGCCGAGGGATGGCCTGGTCCGGGGGCGAGCAGATCTACCCGGTCGCCGGGGCGGAGAAGCGCAGCCACGCCGTCGTCGGCGAGTGTCACCGGAACCACCACCGTGCCATGGGGCGCGGAGGCGAGGACGCCGCCGTCGGACACGACGCCGGGATACAAGGCCAGGCCGGCGGGGAGCGGGACGACCGCCGTGAGCCCGGCGGCTTCCTGCGGGCCGCGTAGCGCGGCGGGAGGGGCGATGTCTTCCGCGATCTCGCGCACGGCCAGGTCGTCACCGGTGAGCCGGGTTCCGGCGGCCACGGCGCGTGCGGTGACGAGGACGGGCGTCGACGGCGGCGGTGCCGGCCGTAGCGCCTGCACCGCACTCATGGCGGCGAGCCCGCAGCAGAGGGCCGCCAGCAGGACGCGGTGACGCCACACGAGGCGCCGGGCGCGCCGGGCGAGCCGGAGCGCGGCGCGGGCCTCGGGGGCACCGCGCCGGGACGTGACGGGCCCGTCAGGAGCGCCGCCAGGGGACGTGGCGCGAGCGCCGGGGGCGCCGCCACGGGGCGTGGCGCGGGCGCCGGGGGTGCCGCCCGGGAAGGCGGCACGGGGACCGGCGACGTCCCGCCGCAGGAGTCCGTCGGGAAAGATCATGCCCCGACGCTAGGCAGGCGTTCCCCAGGGCGCCGGACGCCGCGAGCGGAGCTGTGCACAACAGGCGGAAGGCGCTCCCTGTGGTCCGTGTCGGCGCCCGGCCTCGGAACGGAAGGCCCTCAGGCCGAGGCGGCCTTCGTGCCGGCCGAACTGCTCGACGAGGAACCGCTCGACGACGAGCCGGCGGAGCCCGACGAGCCCGCGGACGTCGAGCCGCTCGACGAGGAGCCGCTGGAACCGGAGCCGCTCGACGAACCGTTGGACGACGACGTGCCGGCCTTCGACGAACCGCGCGAGTCGTTGCGGTAGAAGCCGGATCCCTTGAAGGTGACGCCGATGGAGCCGAACACCTTGCGCAGGCGGCCGGAGCACTCGGGGCAGGCCGTGAGCGCATCGTCGGTGAACGCCTGGTGGATGTCGAAGGCGTGGTCGCACTCGGTGCACCGGTACGCGTACGTGGGCACGGGATCTCCTCTGGCACTCAGGGGTTGAGAGTGCCAATCATAACGCCGTCGGCCCCGATAACCTTCCGCCCGCGCGGTAGGTGGACCGTTGCCGCGGCGCCACCCGTACCGGTTCGGGAGCGTCAGCGAGTACCGGTAGTCTCACCTGCGTGTCAGCGCCAACGTCCAACGAGACCGTCACACCTGACGCGACCGAGGCCGCCGAGCCTACGCGTCGCGCGATGAGCCGCCTCCGCAAGCTGGCGATCGGGATCGCCGTCGTCGTCGTGCTCGTGCTGGCAGCGGTGACCACGTTCGGCTGGGCGGTCGGGCGCCGTGCGCTGCCCGCCACCTCCGGCGAGGTGCAGGTCGAAGGGCTGGCGGCGGACGTCCGCGTGCTCCGGGACGAGCAGGGCGTCCCGCACATCTACGCCGACGAGGCCACGGACCTCTTCCGCGCGCAGGGCTACGTGCACGCGCAGGACCGCTTCTTCGAGATGGACTTCCGGCGGCACGTCACGGCCGGCCGGCTCGCCGAACTGGTCGGTGAGAACGAGTCGGCGATCTCGGCGGACAAGCTGATCCGTACCTTCGGCTGGCGCCAGGTCGCCGAACAGGAGCTGGACCTGGCCAGCCCAAGGACGCAGGAGTACCTGCGCGCCTACGCGGACGGAGTCAACGCGTACATCGCGGATCGGTCCCCCTCGGAGCTGGGCGTGGAGTACACCGTGCTCGGTGCGACGGTCGAGCTGGAGAACCCCGAGCCGTGGGATCCCGTGGACTCGCTCGCCTGGCTCAAGGCGATGGCATGGGACCTGCGATCGAACTACAACGACGAGCTCGACCGCGCTCTGGCGTACAGCACCCTGGAAGATCCGAGCCAGGTGGCGCAGCTGTTCCCCGACTACGGCACCGCGGGCAACCGGCCGATCCTCACGGAGTCGGCCGCGGGGTCCGGTGCGGGATCCGGTGAGTCCGCCGGCACCGAAGGAACCGGGGAAACCGGCACCGAAGGCACGGGTACCGGGGAAACCGGCACGGAGGGCACGGCTGCCGAGGGGACCGGAACGGAAGGAACCGGCACTGAAGGCACGGGCACCGAAGGCACCGGCACCGACGGCGCGGAGGGCTCCGGTTCGCAGGGCGCGCCGTCGGCCACCTTCGACGGGGCGCTGGCCGACAAGGGCCTGCGCGAGGCCCTGACGGCGACGCGGGACGCCCTCGCCGCCGTCCCGGAGCAGATCGCGAGCGGCGACGAGGGGACCGGTTCGAACTCGTGGGTGGTCTCCGGCCAGTACACCGAGACCGGACAGCCGATGCTCGCCAACGACCCGCACCTCAGCCTGCAGGCCCCGGGAATCTGGCACCAGGTCGGCCTGCACTGCAACACCGTCTCGGACAGCTGCCCCTTCGACACGGCAGGGTTCGGCTTCTCGGGCTTCCCGGGGGTGGTGATCGGGCACAACGCGGACATCGCCTGGGGCCTCACGAACATGGGCGCGGACGTCACGGACTTCTTCATCGAGCGCGTCCGCGGTGACACCTACAAGCGCGGCGACCAGTGGGTCGACCTGGAGCAGCGCGAGGAGACCATCCGGGTCAACGGCGGCTCGCCCGTCGACCTCACGATCCGCAGCACCGTGCACGGCCCCTTGATCTCCGACGTGCTCGACGACGACAAGGCGGGCGCGGCGAGCATGGACGCCCTGGTCCACTCGCCCACCGCGGAGGGCACCGAACTCGGCGACTACGCCATCTCGCTGCAGTGGACGGCCCTCGAGCCCGGTCGTACCGCGGACGCCGTCTTCGCCTTCGACACCGCGCGGAACGCCGAGGACATCCGTCAGGCGGCGGCCCTGTTCGACGTGCCGGCGCAGAACATCGTGTACGCCACCACGGACGGGCACATCGGCTACCAGGCGCCGGGTCGCATCCCCGTGCGCGCGCAGGTGCCGGGCCCCGTCAGTTCCGACGGCTCGTGGCCTCGCCCCGGCTGGGACGCGCGGTACGACTGGACCGGCTACGTGAAGCCGGAGAACATGCCCCGTGCGCAGGACCCGGGCGAGGGATTCATCGTGGCGGCCAACCAGGCGGTACTGCCCGGCGGCTCCGGTCCGTACCTCGCCCGGGACTGGGACTACGGCTTCCGCTCCCAGCGGATCCGGACCCTCCTGACGGAGCAGATCGACTCCGGTCGCCTGTTCAGCGCCGAGGACATGTCCGCCATCCAGAACGACGACTGGAGCCCGTTCGCGGACCTGCTGGTGCCCGTGCTGCTGGAGATCGAGCTCGAGGACGACTACGACTCGGACGGCCAGCGGCTGCTGCGCGACTGGGACCACACCATGGACAAGGACTCCGCCGCGGCCGCCTACTTCGCGGCCGTCTGGCAGAACCTGCTGCGGGCGACCTTCCAGGACGAACTGCCGGAGAGCATGTGGCCCGAGGGCGGGGACCGCTGGCTCGCCGTCGTGCAGGGCATGCTCGACGACGAGAACAACGCCTTCTGGGACGACAAGACGACGGTCTCGGTACGTGAGAGCCGTGACGAGATCCTCACCCAGGCGCTGAAGAGCGCGCGGCAGGACATGACCGTCGAGCTCAGCAAGGACCCGGGGGACTGGTCCTGGGGCATGCTGCACCAGCTGGAGCTGGAGCACGCGGCCCTCGGCGGGGAGGGCGTCCCGTCACTGGTGCGTGCCTACATGAACCCGGCGCCGCAGCCCGTGTCCGGCGGCACCTCGATCGTCAACGCGACCTCGTGGGACGCGTCGTCGGGCAGCTTCAACGTGACGGCCGGACCGTCGATGCGGATGGTGGTGGACCTGGCCGACCTCGACGCGTCGACCTGGGTGACCGTGACGGGTGTGTCCGGCCACCCCGCGTCGAACCACTACGACGACCAGCTGGAGGAGTGGGCTGGCGGCGAGACGTTCGCGTGGCCGTTCAGCCGCGAGGCGGTCGAGGCCGTCACGGAGGAGGAGCTGACGCTCAGGCCGTGAGCCAGCGCCAGTCCGCGGTGGTCGCCACGGCGTGGACCGGGCGGTCGTGCTTCTCGAAGGGCAGCGGGCGCTCCGCGGCGTCGTACACCTCTTCCGGGAACACGATCGCCACCACCTTCGCGTCCGGGCGGGCGTGCGTGAGCACGCGGTCGTACCAGCCACCGCCCTGCCCGAGCCGGACACCGCGGGTGTCGACGGCGAGGGCGGGCGCGACCACGACGTCGGCGAGCTTGAGGGCGTCCTGACCCAGGGTCTGACCGCCGGGCTCCGGCGGCCGGCCGGGCGCGCGTTCGAGAAGGTCGTCGGGCCCGGCGTAGTCCGCCCAGTCACGCGCCAGCCCGGTCCCGAGCACGGGAAGCAGGACACGCGCCCCGCGGCTCGCCAGGAGTTCCATCAGCGTGCCCGTGGCAGGCTCCGCGGCACGCGCGGCGTACATGCCGACGACGGCGGCGTCGCGGACCTCCGGGATCGACGAGACGACATCGGCGATCGCCGACTCGGCCAGCGCGCGCTGTTTCGGGCTTCGCTCGTTGCGCTGCTTGCGGATCGCGCGCCGCAGCACCTCCTTGGCGTCCTCTGGTTCCATCCCGGCCTGGACCGGGTAAGGCTGTGATGTCGGAATCTGGGCGCCCTTCATGGCGCTATTGTTCCAGGATTCGCGGATGCCCCCGTGAAGTGGGCTTCGGCAGGTCAGCGGCCGCCGGTCGTGATAGACCTCTGCAGGCAGGCACGGCGGCGCCCGGTTGGCGGGCGTATCTGGGGGTGCAAGGAACGAATGTCGGAGTCGACGGGGCTCGTCGTGAAGGGATGGACCGTGTCCAAGCCATGGCCGGTGACACTGCGGGAGGACACCCCGGGCGGTGTGGTCGTGCTGCGCCCCCTGCGGCGACGTGACGGCAAGGCGTGGTCGCAGCTGCGTGCCGACAACGCCGCGTGGCTCGAGCGGTGGGAGGCGACGTCGCCTGTGACCGGCGAGAACCGGATGGCGGTGGCGTCGTTCCACGAGTACGTGCGCACGCTGTCCAACCAGGCGCGGTCGGGCAGCCTGCTCCCGTTCGGCGTGGAACTGGACGGTGAGCTGGTCGGTCAGCTCACCGTGGCGTCGATCACCTACGGGTCGTTGTGTTCCGCGAGCATCGGCTACTGGGTGTCCGAGCACGTCGCCGGGCGCGGCGTGACGCCGACGGGCGTCGCGATGGCGACGGACTACTGCTGGTTCGTGCTGGGGCTGCACCGCATCGAGATCAACATCCGGCCCGAGAACAAGCCGAGCCTTCGGGTGGTGGAGAAGCTCGGATTCCGTGACGAGGGGGTACGCGAGCGCTTCCTGCACATCCAGGGCGACTGGCGTGACCACCGCACGTTCGCCCTGACCGCGGAGGAGATGCCGGGCGGGCTGCTCGCCCGCTGGCAGCAGACCCGCCAGAGGTAGGGCGGGAGACGGCGGCGCAGGGCGGGAGACGGCGCCGCAGGGCGGCGTCAGCGCCCTTCGACGGACGTGACCGCGCGGGCGACCACCCCACAGGGGTCCTCGTCCTCGGTGGCCCCTTGGGCGGCACGTTCCAGGAGGTCGCGGAACCGCATCCGGTCCTCGGGCGGCAGGCCGGCCAGAAGGTCCTCCTCGGCGCCGGCGACACGGACGTCGACGTCGGCCAGCATCTCGCGGCCGCGCGTGGTGGCCACGATCCGGCGGGCCCGGCGGTCCGCGGGGTCCTGTTGCCGTTCGACGAAGCCGCACTCGACGTACTTGTCGATGAGGTAGGTCATGACCGTCCGGTCGATCCCCAGGCGCGCGGCGAGCGACGCCTGGGTGGGCGGCGCGTCGTGCACGACGACGCGAAGCACCTGGTAACCCCGCATGCCGTGAGGAAGATCGGCGGTCGCGGCCTCGACGAGGGTGCTCCACTCGCGCAGCAGGGCGACCAGGGACCAGCTCAGGCCCAGCCCAGGAACGGCCACCCTCGGCTCGGAGGGCCGGGGAGCGTCGGCGGCCGACTTGCGGACGGCGTCCGCACGGGTGGACATGGACATGTGGCCATCCTACCGGAATCGGTTGCGCCCAAGACGAGTTGTCACTGATATCGTCTGTCACACAGATGATCTTCGTCCGATCGCATCCGGGCCGGACGACCCACCGAGAGAATCGCAGGGCACACCACCATGACGGACTACGGACACGAGCTGCAGTTCGGAACCTTCCTCACCCCGAGCAACGCGGACCCCCAGGTGCCGGTCCAGCTCGCGCGGCTCACCGAACGGGCCGGGCTGGACCTGGCCACGTTCCAGGACCACCCGTACCAGCCGGCCTTCCTCGACACCTGGACACTGCTCACCTGGGTGGCCGCCGCCACCGAGCGGATCACGGTGTCGGGCAACGTGCTCAACCTGCCGTTGCGCCCGCCCGCCGTGCTGGCCCGTTCCGCGGCGAGCCTCGACCTGTTGTCCGGCGGCCGCTTCGCGATGGGGCTGGGGGCCGGCGGGTTCTGGGACCCGATCGTGGCGATGGGCGGACCGCGCCGTTCACCGGGCGAGTCGGTGGAAGCCCTCGAAGAGGCGCTGCGGATCATGCGCGGCATCTGGGACGCCGACGAGCGCGCTCCGCTGCGGGTGCCGGGCGATCACTACCGTGTCGCGGGTGCCAAGCGCGGCCCCGCGCCCGCGCACGACATCCCCGTGTGGCTCGGCGCCTACAAGCCGCGCATGCTGCGCCTGATCGGCCGCGAGGCGGACGGCTGGCTGCCGTCGCTGCCCTACCTCAAGGACGGTGACCTGCCGCGCGGCAACGCCGTCATCGACGAGGCGGCCACCGGGGCGGGACGGGACCCGGCGGAGATCCGCCGCCTGCTCAACCTCGGCGGCACGGTCCAGGCCACGAGCTCCGGGTTCCTCCAGGGCCCGGTGGAGCAGTGGGTGGAGGAACTCACCCGGTTGGCACTGGAGGACGGTATCGGGACGTTCATCCTCAGCGGCGACGACCCCCGGCTGATCGAGACCTTCGGCGGTGAGATCGCGCCTGCCGTCCGCGAGGCCGTCGCCGGCGCCCGGCGAGCCGGCGGCACGACGCCGGCGTCGGCACGCCGCGGCGCGAAGGCGCTGGCAGCACGCCGCGACGGGATCGACTACGGCTCCCTGCCCACCGAACTGGCCGAACGGGCGGTCGAGCCCGGCGACCGTGAGTACGAGTCGGTCCGGCACAACTACCTGCGCGCCGGTGCGCCCGGAATCGTGCTGCGCCCGCGGGACGCCGGCGAGATCGTCTCCGCCCTCGACTGGTCGCGTGGCCAGCAGGTGCCCTTCGCCGTACGGTCCGCCGGCCACGGCATCTCCGGCCGGTCGACGAACGACGGGGGCATCGTCCTGGACCTGGGAGCCCTGCGCACCGTCGAGGTGGTCGACGAGGCGACGCGCCGCGTCCGGATCGGCGCGGGAGCGACCTGGGGCGAGGTCGCCGAGACCCTGGCGCCGCGCCGCTGGGCGATCACGTCCGGCGACTACGGTGGGGTCGGTGTCGGCGGCCTCGGCACCACCGGCGGCATCGGGTTCCTGGGCCGGCTGCAAGGGCTCACCATCGACCGTGTCGTGGCCGCAGAGGTGGTGACGGCGTCGGGCCTGGTGCTGCGCACCTCCGCCGAGGAGAACCCGGACCTTTTCTGGGCGTTGCGCGGTGCGGGCGGCAACATGGGGGTGGTGACCTGGTTGGAGATCGAGGCCGGGGAGGTGGGTGACGTCGTGTTCTCCCAGATGATGCTCGACGCGACGGACACGGCCGGGCTGCTCGAGAAGTGGGGTGCGGCCGTGGAGGAGGCGCCGCGCGGGCTGACGTCGTTCATGATCCTGGCCCCCGCTCGGCGCGACCAGGGACCGGTCGCGCAGCTCATGACCATGTACGCGGCCGAGGGGGCGGATGCCGACCCGGACGCCGCGATCGCCGCTCTGGAGACGCTCGCCGACGCCGGCCCGCTGCTCGGCCACCAGGCCCAGCTCCTGCCCTACTCGGCCGTCGTCTCGCGGCAGTCGCGGCACCACTCCGGTGGCGGCAGCCCGGCGTCCCGGTCTGGCCTGCTCACGCACCTCGACCAGGATGCCGGCCGCGCGGTCGAGCGTCTCGTCGCGTCGGGAGCCTCCTACTTCACGCAGCTGCGCGCGACCGGCGGCGCGGCGCACGACGTCGATCCCGGTGCCACGGCCTACGCCCACCGGCACCAGAACTTCGTGGTCGCGGGCATGTCGTCCACCCAGCAGCGGATCAACGAGGTCTGGGACGCCGAGATCGCCCCGGTCCAGGACGGCTCGTACCTGTCGTTCGACACCGACACCCGGCCGGAGCGTCTGCTCGAGGCGTTCCCGGAGCCGACGCTCTCCCGCCTGCGCGAGATCAAGGCCGACCACGACCCGACGAACATGTTCCGGTCGAACTTCCCCATCCCGCCGGCCGAACTCCTGGCGGCGTGATCGCCGGAGGCTGTGAGAAGGCGTGTCGCCGCGGGGTGGCCCGGCGGTGCGGCGGCCGGACGGAGTGCGAAATTGGCTCGCCCCGCGGCGTCGTCGTCGGACATGGTGGAGAGCCGCACGCATCATGACCGATCCGTAGGGCATATCGGGCACTACCCGTTGCCCGGGCGTGTCGCCGGGCGACGTGCCTTGACAACCCCCTAACGTCGTGTCGTGGAATCGGCCGCAGGGGTGACAGTCGTGGCACTGTTCGTCCTGTGGCTGGGGTACTGGGCGCCGCACCTGATCCGGCACCGTGCACAGCTCGCGGAGGCACGGGTCGGCGACCGGTTCTCCGGCGGACTGCGTGTCGTCGCCGTGAGCGGCAGCACCGTTTTCCGCACCGGGCAGACCGGACCAAGTCGAGGAGGAGCCATGACGACCGGGACTGGTGGTTCGCGCCTGACCGGTGCGCGCCCGGCTCCGCTCGTGCGCAACCCGGACGAGGTCGAGACCCCGGCGCAGCGCCGAGCCCTGGCCGAGCAGCGTGCCCGCCGGGCCGTTCGTGCCCGACGACGCTTCGTGCTGACCTTGTCCCTGCTCCTGGCGTCTCTCGCCGCCTGGGCCTGTGTCGTGGCGGTGCCGCTCCACTGGGGCGTCGGTGCGGCCCCGACCGCCCTGCTGCTCGGCGCGCTGGCACTCGGCCGGCGGGCGGCCGTGCGCGCGCGTCGCACGGAGGACGCGATCGACGCTGCGCGGCGGGCCGCCCGGCAGCGGGCCACCCAGGCGCGGGCGCTGGCGAACGGCGGGCCGTACGCGCCGCGCAACCGCCTTCGGGTCGAGGCCACCGACGAGGTGGTGCGCACCACGAAGAAGGGCGGCGTACTCGACGAACTGCTCACCGTGCCCGAACCGGAACGCGCGAGGATCGTGGACGAGAGCGGGGCGCCTGCCGCGGAGGCCCCGGACGGCGATGCCGAGGGCGAGGAGAGCGAGGGTGTTGGCGGCGGTGCCTGGGATCCCGTCCCGGTACCGCTGCCCACCTACGTGACCAAGCCGGCAGCGCCGCGACCGACGGCCCGGCTTGCTGCACCGCGAGCGGCGGAGGGCACCGGCACCGACGACGCGTCCCAGGACGGCGTTGCGCGGGCCGGTGCGAACCGGGCCGGCGACTCCCGTCAGGGGAGGGCCGACGACTCCTCGGCCCGGCTGGCGGCCGCGATGCGGGCGTCGGCCGGGAAGCCTGCGGCTCCCGAGGAACGGCCCGCCGGCGAGACGGCCGGAGGCGGCAAACCGGCAGGTGAGTGGCCTGCCGAGCGGGTTCGCGCCGACGGTGACACGGCCGACGAGTCGGGAACGGAGCGTGCGCCCGCACCGTCGTCCGGCGCGGCGATGCACCCCGACGAGGAAGAGCTGATGCGGCCCACCCCGCGGGTGCGGGACGAGACGCTCGCGCAGCCGCTCGATCAGATCCTGGCGCGCCGCCGCGCGGCGGGATGATCGCCGGGCTGTTCGGGCCCGCCGTGTGACGGATCCCCGGGCCGCCGCGCGGCGGGCCGTTCGGCCGCGGGACAGACGGCCGAACGGCCCGTGGCCTGGCCTTGTGTGGCGCGTACCACCCGCTTTGATTTGCGGACGGGGCACGGTGCAGTGCTAATCTGTTCCAGCACTCGGGGCTATGGCGCAGTTGGTAGCGCGTCTCGTTCGCAATGAGAAGGTCGGGGGTTCGAATCCCCCTAGCTCCACCCGAGAAAAACCCCCTCTGACCAGGCCGAATGGCTCGCGTCAGAGGGGGTTTTCGCTTGTTCAGGAGTCGGTGCCCGTGGTTTGTGCCCCCCCGGTGCCCCCCGGGTCGCTGTTGAGGCGGTCGAGCCCGGCGCGGTGGGCGCCGGTGCCGAGGAAATGTAGGTACCGGTTCGTGGTCGCGATGGACTCGTGGCCGCACCATGCCTGGACGGTTCCCGGGTCCACGCCGCGAGCTAGCCAGAGGCATGCGGCGGTGTGGCGGAGGTCGTGCAGGCGTCGGCCCTGGCCGGTCTTGGCCCAGTCGAGCCACCGGAGCGAGGTGGAGCGCCAGACCTGTGAGCCGCCCGCCGTGGTGAACAGCAGGTCACTCGCGGCCTTGCCGTGCGTGAACTCACGCACGATCGGCAGGACTCGATCGGCCAGTGGGACGCGCCGCATGGATCGGCCCTTGGTCGCCTTCACCTTGACGCCCTCGGGCTGGTTGCGGCGGACCATCAGGCCCGGGGTGGGTACCTCCATGAAGTTCGCGACCTGCATCGCGCGGACCTCGCCCCAGCGGAGCCCCGTCCAGCCCATGACGAGCAGGATGTTCGCCAGGTGCTCATCTTTCATCTTCCACATGAGATAAGCGGCCTCCAGGGCGGTCTCAGTGAACGGGTCCATCTCGTCTACCTCGTCGGAGCCCTTGGGCACTTTGACGCCCGTGACTGGGTTGGACGCGATCAGTTTCTCGCGCACGCACCACGAGAAGAACACCGACAGGCTTGCCCGGTAGCGCACCACGGAGGACTCGGCCAGCCCCTTGCGTAGCAGCGTCTCGAACGAGCGCGCGACCTCGCGATCCGAGATTGACGACAGGTGGACGTTCTGCATGCTGGGAGGCATCAGGCGAGCGAGGTCGGCGTCAGCGGTGTAGGTCTTGTCCGCGACGGTGGTCTTGCGGATCGTCAGCCAGCGGTCGAGGGCGACGCGGACGCGCTCCTTGCCCGCCCGGGGGTCCAGGCCGCCCGCGAGGGCGGCCTGTTCCCGGCGAAGCCAGTCCTTGGCCTCGGTCTTGGTGTCGAAGACCTTGGACGCGACGTCGATCCGCCCGTCCTTGAGCTTGGCGCGCCAGCGCTTGCCGTGCTTGATGACGCTCATCAGGCGGCCACCTCGTCCAGCCAGGCGAGCAGGTCGGAGCGGCGGTAGCGCGGGAGGGTGGGGGACAGCCAGGTCACGCGGGGTCCCTTCTTGGCCAGGCGCCAGCGGCAGACGGTGGAGGCGGCGACCTTGAGCCACGTGGCGACTTCCTCGGTGGTCAGGTACTCGTCGGGCATGGCGGCTCCGTTCGTCGTGTCGTCGGTCCGGCGGTTCCGCGCAGTGCGGATGTCGGTCGGCGTGCTCATCGCGGGGTGTCTCCTTGCGCGGTCGGGCGGGGTAAGTGTCAGAAGTGTCAAAGTGTCAGCGGGCATACGTCACCGCAGGTCAGCGCGTGTTTTTTGGGCTGACACTTGGTGCGGAGCGAAGTGTCAGCCCGGTTTAGTGGGTCTGACTTGGGGTTTCGGTGTCGGGCTGACGCTCTGACACTTCTGACACTTGGGTGCCGGTCCCGGTCTCGGGGTTCGTGGGGCAGTACCGCTCCCAGGTGTCGGCGAAGTCGGCCCGGTGGTAGCCGCGCTTCTGCCCGCCGGACTGGTTCAGCACGCGGGCGCGGATGTCGTACTCGCGCAGCATCGCGGCCAGGCGGTGGCCGGTGAGCCCCTTGGGGCCGTAGTCGGCCCAGGGGGCTTCCTCGTCGGTGTTGAGCCGGGCCAGGAGCACGGCCGAGGGCATCGCCTCGGCGTGCGCGTCGTCGAACGCTGCGCGGATGTCGCGCAGCAGTTGGGTGGTCTCGGATGCCTTGGCGGTCTCGTCGCGGGCGTTGGTGAGCTTCACGGCGGCCTTGCGTGCGGCGTCGGGCCAGTGCCCGCCTGCCTGGTCGGCGACCGCGATCAGCGGCTCCCACAGATCGGCCGGCCGGTCCTCGATCGGCATGTCAGGCGTGGCCAGTTCCAGGGCGCGCATGTTGGCGCGCGCCCACCGGTTCAGGCGCACGCGCAGGCGGTCCAGGGGTTCGCCATCGCGACGCTTGCGGTAGGGGGCGACGGTCTCGCCGGGCTTGCGGCGCCGCATGCTGATGACCACGGCCCGGTCCTCGATCGTGGCGGGCATGCGCCCGATGCCCGCGAGGGCGGCCATGGAGAACGTGGACAGCTTGTCCAGGTCGTCCTTGGCGGCGTTGTACCGCAGCGCGTAGGCGTCGCGCTCGAACCCACCGTTCAGCAGGCCGCGCAGGTCCTCATCCCCGGACGCCTTGGCACCGAACACGGTGTCTGCCTCGTCCAGCAGCAGCGTGGGCGGGTCCGACTTCGCCCCGGAGATCGCCCGGTAGACGGCCGACGAGGACACGTTGACGGCCATGAGTTCGCGGTGGCACAGAGCGCGGATGAGCTGCATGAGGCGGGACTTGCCGCACGCCTTCTCCGGCGCCCAGATCACCAGCCGCGTGGCGTGGGTCCAGGCCGGGACCGCGTGCGTGGCCGCGATCCACAGGACTACTCCGATCATGGCCTCGTCTGAGGGCAGGATGATGTATCGCGACATCGCCTCGCGCACCTCGTCCAGCAGCGCGGCACCGTCCATGTCCGGCTCCGGCTGAACCAAAGGGGCGGGGGTGGGGGTCGTGGCGCTCATGAGCGGTCCTCCGTCTCGTCGTCGTTCCCGGTGTTGCCGTGGTCGCGTGCGGTGCGTGCGGCCTCGGCGGCGGTGCCCTCGTCGTCCCAGCCGCCGCCGTACCCCTGCCCGTAGACGCGGCCAGGGTCGTCCTCGGGGACCACGCAGACGACGGGGGCCAGGACGTGGGCGCGCAGCTCGGCGGCCTGGTGTGCGGCGAACGCGGCCGGGGTGTCCGGGTCGGCCGGGGCGGGCCAGCGGCGGCAGGAGCACAGGTGCTCCCGGAAGCCGCCCGCGTGGGCGTCGGGTCCGATGTCGCGGTGACGGCGGCCGAGGAGGTCGGCCAGCTCGGCAGGGTCCAGGGCGGTGTCCAGGGCGCGGCGGGTCACGGTGCGCCAGTAGGCGCGACGGCGCGGGCTGCGTCGCTCCCACGGGATGGTGGAGTCGGGGCGGGTGTAGGCGGCGCGGGCGGCGCGCTCCAGCGGGCTGGGGGTGTTCATCGGCGGTCCTCCTTGGCGGCGTGGGCGGTCGCGAGGGCGCGGGCGGTGGTGGGCCAGTGCCCGCCCGCGGTGTCGGCGACCGTGAGCAGGGGCGCCCAGACGTCGGCGTCGCGGTCGGTCACGGGCGAGACGGGGATTGCGGTCATGAGGCGGAGGTGCTGGTCGTCGGTCCAGGCGTTCAGGCGGTGGTGCAGGTCGGTCAGGACGTGCCACCCGGGGCGGTTGCGGGGCCGGTATCCGGCCGGGGCGGTGGCGCGCAGGGTCACGGTCACGCCCTGGTCGGTGACGTAGTCCGGGACGGGGCCGAAGATGGCGGCCATGGCGTAGTTGGACAGCCGCCGCACCGTGCCCTCGGCCGCGTCGTAGGTGAGGGTGTGGGCTTCGCGGTGGAACCCTCCGCCCAGCAGCGCCCACAGCTCCATGCGCCGCCACTGGGGCGGCCAGTCGTGCACGAGCAGCGTGGGCGGGTCGTCCAGACCGCCTCGGGCGTCAACCGCGCGCAGCACGGCCAGGGGGGCGGCGGTGGCGGTGGTCATGGGCTTGTGCACGAGACCGGCCAGGGCGCCCATGAGCTTGGATCGCCAGCCGCCGCGCTCGGCGTTGACCAGCAGGCGCGGGGCGTGCGCCCAGCACTCGGGGGCGTGGGTGGCCGCGACCCACAGCGCGACCGCGCCCGCGTCGTCCTGGTCCAGCCGTGCCCACCGGGCCACGGTGTCGCGCACGTCGTCCAGCAGTCCGGCGCCGGTCTCGGCGGGGGTGGTGTGCTTGATCGTCATGAGTGCTGTTCCCTCTCAGGCGGCGGTGCGGGGGTTGTTGGCGCCTCGGCGGAAGCCGGAGCGGATGGTCTGTGCGGCCTCGGCCTGGGTGAACGGCGGTGCGCCGATGCCGAAGTGGACCGACGCGGCGGACAGGAGCGCGTCGTAGGCGTCGGGTGCGGGTAGGGCGCCGCCTGCCACGAGCTGGCCCAGCGCCACGGCGGAGCAGAACAGGCCGTGGTTCCGGCCGCCCTGGCCCAGCTCCCGCACCTTGCGGGCCTCGCCGTGGACGGCGGCGGCCACATAGCGGGGCACGTTCGCGCCCAGGCGGGGGGTGATGTGCCGGACCGTGCCCGGCGTCGGCGACGTGGGGGACGACGGCGCCAGGCGTTCGGTGATCCAGGCGGGCAGGTCGGCGACCTCGGCCGAGTCGGCGACCTCGTACGCTCGGCCACCCGCGAGGGAAGGCGGGGCCACGACGTACCCGCCGAGGCCGCGGGTGTCGATCAGCCAGCCCAACCGCCCGGCGGAGTTGCCCAGCTCGGCGCCGGGACCGGCCTCGGGACGCCGGTAGTAGCGGTGCACGCCACCGGACGGGGTGGTCACGGTCCAGGTGGCCGGCAAAACCGTCCCGGCCTGGTCGGCGAGGTCGGCGAGCACTGCCTCACCGGTGCTCACGCCACGACTGGACCAGTGCTCGGGTGTCTTCGTGTCGGGCTTGGCGAGGTCGGTGTCCACGACCAGGAGCCCCGAGGGGCCGGTCGCGATCCCGATCCCGAACGGCCGCGTGGACCATGCGCGGGTGATCCGGTCGAGGTCGTTGGTGGCGCGCTGCTCCCAGCCGGTGTGCCCGCTGCGGCACCACGGGTCGGTCCGGTCGCACTCGGCGGCGGCGTGGCGCGGGGTCGCCGGGCGCTTGGTGCCCGGGGTGAGGGGGAAGACGTGCCAGCCGCTGGCGGCGTATTCCAGGGCGGCGGCCAGGAGGGTGGCGTGGTGCTTGTCGGCGAGCGAGCTTCCCGCATGGGTGGCGTTCATGGCGGGTGTCTCCGTCCTGTTTTTGGCATGGGTCCGGTAGGGGCACGGCGGGTAGTGGTAGTGCCCGCCGTGCCCTGGCGGGGGTGGGGTTTCGCGGGGTGGAGCGGGGTTGCCGGTGGGGTGGCTACCCGGCTACTTCCGCAGAATCACGCGGTTTTCGCCGGTAGTGGCGCCGCTACCGGTAGCGGGGGGTTGGGCTACCGGATCGGGGGTTGCCCGGGTGCCCGGTGGGGGCGTGGTCGTGGTCGTCGTCGGGGGCCTCGGGCGGGTCGCCGAGGGCGATCCGGAACAGGACACCGGTCAGCACGGCGGCGAACGAGGTCAAGGCGAGTAGGGCGGCGATGGTCGCGAGGCCGTGCAGGTCGGCCTTCATCGCGGCGAGGGTGGCGGCAGCGGCCAGGGCGAACGCGACACCGGCAGCGCGGATGCCGGTCTCGACCCCGGCGACCAGGGCGCGCGCGTCCCGTGCCAGCTCGGCGGCCTCGGTCCCGGACTGGTCCAGCCGGTTCGTGGTGGTGGTCATGGTCAGTTCACCTCCGCGAGCACCGGCGCCACGGGCGTGGTGCCGGTCGTGTCCGCGCCGTTGTCTGCCCCGGCGGTGTCCGGGGTGGTGTCCGCCGTACGGGCCTCGGACAGCAGGCGGCGGGCGGTGCGGTCGGTCACGTCGTGTCCGGCCCCGGACAGGGCGGACATCGCATCCGATGCGGTGGCCTCGGGGCGGTCGGTCAGCAGGCCGGACACGATCGCGAGGCGTGCGGCCTTGTCCGCCCCGGCAGGCCCGGCAGGACGCGCCGCACGACGGTTCGTCCGCCCGGACTTGTCCGCCCGGACACGGGCGGACATGCGCGCCGCTGTCCGCCCGGACACTGCGGCGGACACGGGGGTGTCCGCCCGGATGTCCGCCACCTCGGCGGCCACGTGTCCGGCCGCCTCAAGGGCGTACCTGTCCGGGTGGGTGTCCAGGGTGCTGTCCGGGCCGGACAGGTGCACAGGCGCGGTGTCCTGTCCGGGGGTGAGGATCGCGGCCAGGCGGGCGCGGTCCTCGGTGTGCAGGCGGGCTACGTCGGCGGTGCCCTCACCGACCGCGCCGAGGGCTTCGCACCAGGTGGCGACCTGGCTACGCATTGCCTCCGGCGGCACCGTGCGCAGCGCGACGGCGCGTGCCCGGCGGCGGCGGGCCTCGGCGGCGGCCAGGCGTCGGCCGCCGTGGTGCTGGGCGCGGAAGAGGTCTTCGGTGGCGAGGAACAGGGCGTGCATGCGGCGGGCCTGGCGGGCGCCGGTCCAGGACTGGCCGGTGGCGAGGTGGCGGTCGCCGATGAGGGCCAGGTGCCACATCAGGGCGGCCAGGAGCGGCACGAGGAACCGGAACACGGCCGCGCCCAGGGTGTGGCCGATGAACAGCTCGTGCCAGGCCGCGAACGCACCCGACGCGGACGACAGGAACCACGTGAGGGTGAGGAGGGTGCCGCCGGGCCGGTTGTCCTTGGCTGCCTCCCGGGCCAGCAGGGCCACGGTGACCAGGGACAGCTCGAACACGCCTGCGGTGGCGTAGGCGGTGGCCGCGTCCATGGCGAGCACGTCGATACCGAACTGGACCATGGCGAGGTAGGCGCCCACGGTCGAGATGAGGGCGACCGAGACGGCGGCGGCCAGCACGAGGCCGCGTGAGCTGGTGGTGCGGGTAAGGGTGGTCATGGTCAGTCCTCCTCCAGGTCGCAGCCGCAGTCCAGGCAGCCGCAGTTGCAGCGCAGCTCGTAGTGGTAGCCGCACTCACAGCCGCAGGTCTCGCACTCGTCGGTGGTCATGTCAGTCCTCCTCGTCGGTGGTGGGGGTGAGTTCGCGGGTGATGTCGGTGCGGGCCAGGCCGCGCTTGTTCTGTCCGTGGTGCTTGACCTGGACGTAGGTGACGCCGTGGCGCTTGGCGGCGGCCAGGACTTGGGAGCCGTCCCAGCCCTCGTACAGGGCGGGGATGTGCCCGGCGAGGCGTTCGGCGAGGTCGTCGGCCCAGACCTTGCCGTTGGGCCATTCGGGGTCGTTCTCGGGCCACACGGCGATCAGGTGGTCGAGAACGGTGGCGTAGTCGTCATCGCCGGGCTCTTCGCCTGCGGCGACGCCGGACAGCAGGCCCTTGGCCTCCCGTTCGGCGCGGGCGCGGGCTACGACCTGCTCGGTGAGGATGCCGTCCACGTAGGCGGACCGCAGGAGCTGGGTGTCGGCCTTCTCTCCGAGCATGAGCGCGGTGCCCTTGTCTTCCTGGGAGAAGACGGTGGCGCGGCGGCCTGCCTGGTAGGCCGAGGTACCCAGCACCATGTCGTTGGTGACCTGGTCGCCCACGCGCAGGCAGATGCGCAGGGACAGCAGCGCGGAGATGCGTGCCGGGATCGCCTCGGCCGAGGGGCGCTGGGTGGCCAGCCACACCATGATTCCCAGTGCCCGGCCCAGGCGCAGGATGTTCTCGACCTTCTCCACGATCTCCTTGCCGATCACCTTGTGACCGAACGGGAGCTGGGACTCGTCGATCACCAGCAGCAGCGGGCGCAGCCCGTGCGGGTTGCCCACGGCGGCCAGGTCGTCGGTGAGCTTCTTCTCGGCCGACACGGAGATGGGCAGGTCCCGGATGATCTTGGACCGGCGGTTCATCTCGGCGGTGATCGCGTTCAGGTCGGCCAGGAGCGCGGCGTAGTCGTCCTCGTCCGAGCCGGAGCGGCACACGTGCGAGATGGGTTCCAGGGGCATCAGGTCACCGGTGCCCTTGAACTCGTGAATGTGCAGCTCGGTGCGCGGGTCCAGGGCGGCGCCCAGCATCAGCACCCGCAGCAGGAACGTCTTGCCCGCCCCGGGCAGGCCGCCCACGACGCCGTTGTTGTACATCAGGCACGTGGAGACCGGCCGACCGCGCTGGTCCTCACCGATGACGAAGTCCTCGAACACGTTCACCGCGCCCTTGTTCCGGTAGGCGAACCGGACCAGGTCACGCTCCGAGAGCGCCTTGTCGGCGATGTACAGGTTCAGCCGTGAGGGGTGAGCCTTCGCGTTCCCCTCGGGCCACACGCAGTCCTGCGGGCGGCGCAACGCACCGGCCAGCTTCTCCTTGTTCTTGATCACGTCCGCGACCGTCGCGCCGGGCGGCAGGTCCACATGGATCTCCACGCCGCCGGTGGTGGAGAAGATCCGCAGAATCTTGATCTCGGCGTTGCCCTTACGCACCTCCGAACGCTGCCCGGACAGGCCAAGCGTCATCAGCGCGTCCGTGACCGTGTCCACCGTCAACGGCGGGACCTCTTCCCGCCGCGTCTCCGCGATCGGTGCGGCCACGCGGCGGGTGCCGACGATCCCGAGCCCCGTCACCGCAGCGGCACCGGCCGCCATGGTGGCGACGGTGAGACCGTCCGGCCCGGCCTGCGCGTTGATCGTGGCCCCAGCGACCCCAAGCAGGACGCCACCGGCGGCGAGGCCGCCCAGGCGGGCGCGCACGCCGTCCGCGTGTTCCTTACGCAGGGTCTTGTACTCGGTCGTGCCCTTGGCCCCGGCGATCAGGGCGGCGCGCTTGGCCTTGTTCTCCGAGTCCAGGACCCAGCGGGCCAGGGCCTTGGTGCAGATGCCCAGGCCGAGGGCGGCCCGGCCCAGGAACCGAGTGGTGTACAGCGGGGACCGCACGCCGTGGTGCGCGGACCAGGTGGCCAGGAACTTCGCGTGCCGGCGGAACGCGGGAACGAACACGTCCCACGAGGTCAGCCACTCCGGCAGCACCGGAACCTCACGATCCCCACGGTGCTCGATCACCCGCGCGGGCCGCGCCGCGACATCGGCCGAGGGCGCCGGGGCGTCGATCACCTCGGCGTCGGGGGCGGGGTTGTCCTCCGGCTGAACCATGCCCTGGTCCAGCTCGCCACCCCCAACGTGGGGGTTGTTGCCGTAGACCAGCTCCGCCAGCTCGGCGTCACTGGGCGTACGGTCCTCGTTCTCACGGGTCATCAGGCAGCCCTCCCCGGGGCGTTCGTGGTGGTGTTCTCCCACTGGGACAGCCACGTGTCCCACTGAGCGGGCGTGAGCGAGCCGGACTCGTCGGTCCACTCGGTGCGGGCGGCCAGCCACTCCCGCTCGAACCGCTCCAGCGACGGGCGGCCGACGTGCTCGAAGTGCTCGACCAGCTCGGCCGACGCGAACGCCTCCACGCGGGCGAACGGACCGGTCATGAGCGAGTAGGAGTCGATCCCGGCCGCCATGCCGCGCCGGTTCAGGAACCGGGCGTTCGTAGCGACCTCGGCCGCCTCGTAGGCGGCCTGGACGACCAGCTCGAACTCAGCGCGCATGCGCGACCACTCGGCCGCCGCGTGCTCGAAGATCGGCGACCCCATCAGGCACCCGCCACGCCGGAGACGGCCTGCACCAGCGAGTTGAGGCCGTCCTGGAAGCCGCCCAGGATCGTCGGCCCCCACGCGGTGGCGGCCAGGGACAGGCCGAACAGGACACCCAGCACCCAGGAGCCCACCGCGACGCGCTTGAAGTAGAAGCCCGCGACGACGGCGACCAGCAGGACGAAGAACAGAGACATCGTGACCATGGCGTTTCTTCCTCTCAGGCAGCAGCCGACGCGGGCGCGGCGGCCAGGGAACGGGAACGGGCGGGACTGCGGTCGCCGGACCGGCGGACCTTCACGACCGCCACGCGGGCGGCCTGCGACTTGCGCGACACCGCAGCCAGGACGGCCACGGCCTGGCGGTGACGACGCACCGCGACCTCACTGGGACGCGCGGCCAGGACGCACTCGGCGTCCACCACCGCGCACTCGGCCTCGATCACCGGCCACTCGGCCTCGATCGCGGCCAGAGCCGACAACGACGGCTCTTCGACACTCGACTTGCTTGACATCCCGGACTCCTCCGAGGGTTTGGGGCCGCGGGTCGACCCGTTAGAGACATGGTGTACTTAGTGCACCTAGTGCGTCAAGTGATGCGAGGAAACTCGCAGGCAGGGCGTGTGATGTACTGAGTGCACTAAGGAGGCGGTGCCCGGATGACAACCCACCTGAGCGGCAAGGAACTGGCCGAGAAGTTCCGCCGGCAGATCGACAGCGGCGAGCTCCCAGACGACGCGAAGCTGCCCTCGAACGCTGAACTCATGAACGAGTACGGCATCTCCGCAACCGTCGTCCGCGATGCCTTTGCGGCGCTCATGGCAGAAGGGCTTGTGATCGGCCACCAGGGCAAGGGGCGGTTCGTCGTCCCGGCTAGCCAGCGACGCCCGAGGACGACGACGAGCGACCTCGACGAGCGCGTATCCCGGCTCGAAGCACGGGTCGCGGCGCTCGAAGAGGCCGGGTCGAAGTCGTAGGTCGTTCGCATGTGACCAGCAAACTTCGGATCGCATGGGGGCTCGATGAGCCCTCGGTGCAACTCCGATGCAGCGCCAGTGCAAGCCAACGCAGGGGGTGATTGCAGTGACCGTGATCGACGCGTGGACGGGCGAAAGGGCGACTCGCCTTCAGTCCGCGCTGCGCATGTCAAACGACGAGTTCGCGAACCATCTCGGGATCGCACCGCGGACTGTCGCGGGATGGCACCAGAACCCAGCGACCAGGCCACGGCCCGATATCCAGCGGATACTCGATACGGCCCATGAGAAGGCCGACGACGGCGCCCGCGAGCGGTTCCGCGTCGCGATGCGGGCAGACGAGGCGGACGCGGGCAACGGCGCCGCTCAACAGCTCACCGTGGCTATCGCAATAGTCCAGCGCGCGGACTGTGTGCTCCTCGTCCAGCGTCGAGACGACGGCGAACTCAGGTGGCAGTTTCCGGCGGGCATCGTCAAGCCAGGCGGGGACCCAGCGAATGCCGCCGTCCGGGAGACGTACGCCGAGACAGATGTCCACTGTTCCGTCACCAAGCAGATTGGCGCACGGGTACACCCGCATACGGGTGTCTACTGCGAGTATTTCCACTGTGACTACCTGGCAGGCGAGGCGCAGAATCGCGACGTGGCCGAGAATGCCAGCGTCACATGGGCACCGATCGCGAACCTGACCAAGTTCATCCCCGAGAGCACCATCTACGACCCGATCCTCGAAGTGCTGGGAGGCACCCATGTCTGAAGCAGTGACCGAAGAGAAGCCCGCTATCGCGGCGGCCATCATCGTCCAGGACGGCAAGCTCCTCCTGGTCCAGCGGCGCGTATCCGAGGGCGAACTCTCGTGGCAGTTCCCGGCGGGAGCTGTTGAGCAGGGTGAGACGTTCGAGGACGCCGCCGTGCGCGAGACCTCCGAGGAGGCCGGTCTCACGGTCGAGGCGGTCAAGCTCCTCGGCGAGCGGGTGCACCCAAAGACCGGCCGACTCATGGGCTACGTCGCTTGCGACGTTAAGAGCGGTACCGCGTACGTGGCCGACGAGGATGAACTCGCAGACTTCGCGTGGGCAACACCGGACCAGTTCAGCGACTACGTGCCATACGGCTTCGCGCCGATGGTCCAGGCGTACCTGGCTGAGCGTATGGGCTGATCATCATGAACCTCGTTGAAAAGTACTGGTCTGGTGTACTCAGGCGACTTCAGGCAGAGGTGGACGGTTTCAACAGCATCATTGGTCACAAGGGTGAGATGGGGCGAGAGAACGAGCTATCGCTGTCCCGGGTGCTCGCAAGCCTGATGCCGCTCCGGTATGGCGTCGGTTCCGGACTGATATTTGATTCGAAAGGGAATCGGTCGGCTCAGACTGACATCATTCTCTACGACGCTGTCAACGAACCGGCTATCCTTGCTCAGACAAACCAAGTCCTGTTCCCTGTCGAAAACGTCAGGGGTGCAATTGAGATAAAAACGTCAATCAATGGTGCAGAGATCCAAGACATTGGGAGAAAGGTCAAGAGCGTTCGAGAGTTGAACTCCGAACAGGGCTCGGATCCGCTCTGCTGTGCGGTCGGTTATTATGCCACGCAAGAAATGCAGACAATCGCGGCGCACATTTCGGATCTGTCTTCGGAACAGTTGCCCGACCTGCTTCTTGTGCTCGACCCCGCACTCTTGTGCGTATCCAGCACACTGGCGAGCGATCTGGGCTGGACGGTCCCAGCAGGACAAGACCATTTCATCGGTGTGGCGCCAGTCCAACAACGAAAGGATGGCGCGGTGCTTGCCGGGGCATATGTACCACCTCCGGACAAAGTGAGCAGGCAAGCCATCCACGAAGGGAGCCTTCACACGATCTTTTCGCTCCCTGATCGCGAGGCATACCTTGCTGAATCAGCTCGTGCCTTGTTGCTGTTCGCTGAGGGTCTGCTTACCGGACTCGCTTTGAGGGATAGTCGTCCTGTTCCGAGTTTTCACCACTACGTGACGCAAGAGCTTCGCGATCTCATCCCGATTAGGGCATCGACAGATGGCCGAGGCCAAGATGGTTGAGGGCGCCACGAGCGTCAATCATGCTCCAGCCAGCGAGATTGGCGATCTGTTCCATGGTCGGACGGAGAGGCGTCTCGCCGTTGTCCTCCGTTGCGAGCACAAATTCCCGCGACTCGGACTGGAGTTGCAGGCATAGGCAACCCACCGTGGCCATGGCGTTCTCACCACTCTCGATGCCGTCGATGCCGTACTCAAAGCCCGCTTCTTGGACGTAGCCCATGAATGGTCGCATCCAGCTTATGCTCGGATTGTAGTTATCAATCTTGCTAGTAAGTCCGTTTGCCCAGGACCAGATCGGTTCACCACGTGCGATAACGGTCAGTTCGGTGGCGACATCACGCGGGAAGCCGAGAATGCCTTGGTCGACACAACTCGTCAGCCCGTGGATCATATCGGCATGTCTTGCGCTATCGATTGAGCGCGAGATCTCATGGAGGACGCTGGCGTCCGCGATGCAAATCGACTTGCTCACCCGACCGCACCTTCCATCGCGAGGCCGCGGGCTGTCTCCAGTTCCTTGTCGGAGAGCTTTAAGAGATCAAGAACCTGGGACCGCTTCAGGGTTCCCGATTCTTCGGCGTCGAGCACCGAACTGACGAAGCTCCATCCGTACTGATCGACGCGAATTCGAGGCTTGGTTCGCTCTGTTCCGGGGGTGTATCGACCGCCGGGTATCTTCTTGTCGGCCTCGGCTAGCACTTGCTGATACAGAGTCGCTGGGGCGAGGCCGAGCGTCTCAGCCCTAATGGCCGCGGCCTGAATGCTTACCCGGAAGTAGTTCCGAATCTTCTTGGCATCTTCGACGGTGGAGACTCTGCCCCGCACCTTCTCCGTCACGGCGTTGCGGAACGCTGCTTGAGGCATTAGTAGTGCGGCAGCCACACGGTTGCAGAAACCTTCGATGCCGTCGTTTGACCGAGTGAGGCACACGGAGTCGTCACGCAAGGTCAGGTGTGCCAGCTCATGGGCGTACGAGAACATGCGGGCTCGTACATGATCTCTGGTATTCACGGCAATCAGAGCTTCGTCGTTCTCGTGCAAGCTAAAGCCCCGAGTGACGCCTTCATCCATGGTCATGTGGAGTACGAGTACCCCGCGCCGTTGAATAGCATTCCTTAGCGCTTTAGCAGCGCTTGTGTCGGTGGTGCCGCTGTTCGTTTGCTCTTCAAGGCTCCAGTTCAACCAGCTCCTGAGCTGAGAAGCGATCGCCTCTGGATCTTCGTCGCTCTGTGCTCGCGGAACGGGTGGAGGTCGCTGGGAATCCTCCTCGCGCCGCCCTGCAAGCCAGAGTGACACCTTCAGCACGGAGGCAGCTCTCCGGACGGCCTCGCTGGTCTCAGCCGGAACTTCGCTCGGAGCACCGCTGTACTTCCGAAACTCAACTGCATGGTCGCGAGGTCGTCTTGGCGGCTCTGGCAAGAACAGGAACGATGGCTTGCAGCCGAGCAGCTTGACCAGGGAGTTGAACTGCCCCTTGTTCGGAGCCTTGGTCTCGGCGATCCACGCGCGGATGGTCGCTGGGGTGACCCCTGTTGCTTCCGCGGCGGAGCGTACATCCAGACCGCGATCGCGGAGCGCCCACTGGAGGACAGTTCCGGTGATCGGCATCGGCTTGGCCATGCCTGCCATGATGGCACTAACTGCTACCGGAGCGGGCAGATCGGGCGGGTGATTCGTGCCCCCCTGGTGCCCCCCGAGGGCGCAAGCTCAGGGTCTCGGTGCACTCGATGCACGCGTGCTTGGCTGATGGACGAAGGATCTGCTGACGCGAACGCTTGTTCGCAATGAGAAGGTCGGGGGTTCGAATCCCCCTAGCTCCACCCGGTGAAAGGCCGCTGATCCGCAGATCAGCGGCCTTTTTCGTTCCGTCACGGGAGCTCGCGAGGCATCGGACATTTAGGGACGATGCGATGACGATGACACGGTTCGTGACACGGTTGGGGTGCCGACCGTTGGCGATGACTGCCCACGGTGGCGCTCGCGGCCAGGGGTGCCAGGCGCACCTGGATGGCATGAGCACGACGCACTCACCCGAGGGGCCGATGGACCGCAGCGCGCCCCTGTGGACCCTGGACGAGTTGTGCGCGTTCCTGCGCACCACGCCGGCCACGGTGCACACCTGGCGCAAGAGCGGGCGTGGTCCGCGCGCGTACCGGGTGGGGCGGCATCTGCTGTTCGCCGAGCCCGACGTGCGCGCGTGGCTGGCCGAGCACGCCGACCGGATGGACGACGCCGGTCACGGTGACGCCGACGGGTCAGGGTGGTGATCCGCCGTGGGGAAGCAGACGCTGAAGCCGGGTGAGCACGGCGAGATCTTCCTGAAGGAGACGAGCACAGGCTCCTGGCGCGGGCGGGCGCGCCTGCGCCTGCTGGACGGTGACTACACCTCCGTGTCGCGGAGCGCGTCGAACCGGGATGTCGCGCGCCTGCGGGTGCAGGAGGGCATCACCGAACGTCTCAACGCGCCGAAGGGTTCGGAGTCGCTGACGCCGACCTCGAAGTTCGGGCTGGCGTGCCGTGAGTGGGTGAACGAGATGCGGGTGCGGGCGACGTGGCCGCGTCCGCCGATCCGGCCGCAGACGATCGACGAGTACGAGCGGCTGCTGGGGAACCATGCGGTGCCGAAGCTCGGCAAGCGGCGCCTGAACGAGCTGACTCCGGCGGTGTGCCAGGGGCTGTTGGACTCGATCGTCGAGCGTGGCAAGGACGGGAAGTTCGACTTGGTGACGACCGCGTCGCAGGTGCGTAGCGCGGTGAACCAGGTCCTGGACCGTGCGGTGATCCACGACGCGTTGCGGGACAACCCGATGCGCAAGACGAAGGCCCCGGCGCCGCAGAAGCCCGATCCGAAGGCGTTGACCGTCACGGACGTGTACCGGCTGCGGGCCGCCGTGCGGGCGTGGGAGGAGGACCGTCGGGGCAAGCCCGGGCCGAAGCCGCGCGGGCACCTGCCCGCGGCGGTCGACCTGATGCTCGGGACCGGTATGCGGATCGGCGAGGTGATGGCCCTGCAATGGGGCGCGGTGAACCTGTCGCCGGACGGGCTGCCGACGGTCGCCGTCGAGGCGACGATGGTGGACATCAAGGGGGCAGGCGATGATCGAGATCGGCGAGGAGGAGGCCAGGAGTGCTGTGTCCGGGAAGGTGGAGCGTGTGCCTGTGGCCGGGCGCGTGAGCGTCGCGGTGGCGGTCGCCGATCCGGACGAGTCCGGTTGGTAGCCAGAGCGTCATCCCTGCTCGCACGGTGGTGCCAATTTGGGACCACCGTCAGCGTCCGGGTTGTTCCTTCGATCGAACTGGGCCGCTCAGCTCGTGAGCGGGACGTGACATGAGGTTAGGCATCCATGTCCCCCGGGACGTCCCCCATGGTGTCCCCCTCGGGGGCGCGACACTCTCCCAGGGCGGGAAGGACTCACGGTTCAGCCGGACTTCGCGGCTCGCTATCCGAAGCGCCGTAACTTCGCCCGGTTCCTCCGGTGCTGTTGATTCAACAGAACCAGATCCGTCCAAATCATCCCGGGATTCTGTGCGCTGATCTATCCAGATGGCGTCCCTCTTGTCATCCCGTTCATCGTGCGCGGTCCTCGATACAGCGTCAACGACCTGCAGTGTTCGTCCTGCTGGACCGGTGTGGCGGCCTGCGTTCCGGCGGGCGAGTACTGGTGAAGGTCTTCGACTGACATCCCGGGGACGTAGCGCCTCGCTCGCAGCCAAGCATCGGACGGCGACCCAAATGACCCTTGGATCTATCGGCTGCCCCCTGATGCGAGCAGCGGATTCGGGCCATTCGACCAACCGAGCAGGGGCGTGTCCGGCGTGGTTCCGGCGCAGGCTGCGGCGAGGTCGGCCAGCGCAACGGTGAGTCGTGGCGAGATGTCGTCGACCATGGCCGTCAGTTCGTCGATGAGCGCTGGGAATCGTGTCTCGGGCAGAAGCGCGGTGAACCACACGACGTGCCGCCATGCCAGGCCTGCGGCGCGGGCATGGCTCATCGCGATGTACGGGGCAATGTGCGGGTGAACCGCCCCGGGTTCTGTGGAGAGTTCAGTTGTTGACGACGGCTGGCTCTCCAGCCGGGGCTTGAGTGTAGTAGGCGTGCTCGACGGTGGCCGGTGCGGCGTAGTCGAGTGCGGAGTGGACGCGGCGCTGGTTGTACCAGTCGACCCATTCGGCGGTGGCGTACTCGACGTCCTCGAGCGTCTTCCACGCCCCGA
>NZ_JAFMPK010000040.1 GCF_017349295.1 Myceligenerans salitolerans | reverse complement strand
AACCAGGTGATGACGTCGACGCGGGCGTAGCGCAGGTGTCGGCCGATGCGGGCGGCTTTGGGTCCGTCGTTGTGGGTGCGCCACCGGTAGAGGGTGGCGACGGGGACGCGGAGGAACGCGGCGACCTCGTCGATAGTCCACAGCTCGTCGATGGCGACGACGGCGGGCGGGTTGTTGTGGGGGTTCTTGGTCTTGTTCCGGTAGTTCTTGCCTGCCATGACTGCCCCTTCCCTCATGCCGCGTACGCGGTTGCCGAACGGTTATCCACAGGCCCCGATGGAGGGCCCGAGCCTGGAGGCGAGGCCGCTTGTTTCGCGGCGTCGTACTGGGCACGGCGTGTCATGGCCTGCCGGAGCGAGGCCGCGATCACGTCGACGTAGGTGGTCTCGGCGATGTGGTCGGGTTCTCGCCACACGAACCGGGCCGTGCCGTCCGGGAGCGTCTTGGACGCGGCGAGCCGGTCGGCGTCTTCGGGAGTGATGCCCGCGGCTTGCAGGACCTCACGTACGACGGCGGCGCGGTCGGCCCGGTGCTGGGTGAGGGTCTTGCCCGACCACTGCCGCGAGACCAGCACACGCCGCCCGCCAAGGCCGAGGTTGTCCCGCTCGTGAGCGGGCGACAGGCAGCCAGCCGACAGGCCAGCGGTGGGGTGTTTGGGCTGGACGCCGTAGCGCAGCCAGTTGCCACACTCGGGCGAGCAGGGCAGCACGGAGGTGTGCGCGTGGAGCCGGTCTACGTGTGCCTCATAGTCGGCGGCGCGAGCCGCCTGGAGAGCTTCCCAGGCAGGGTCTGGCACCACGTCGTCGCCGTCGAGGGATTCGGCCGGCGTGTAGGTGCCCGCGATGGACTTGGTGAGGTACTTGCACAGGTACCGCACCGCCCGGTCACTGTCGGGGGTGCCACCCAGCAGGCCCTTGATGTCGATCTGCTTCCCGAGGGTTGCCACGTGTGCGGGCTTCGCGAGGTCGCGGGTCGCCTCATCCCAGGTGGGAAGGACTTCCCCGGTGCCGGGGTCGACGTAGCCGCCCAGCGCCGCATCCCATACGGGCATGCCTTCGGGGTCGTCGGGCGTGTAGACCTCCACGTCTACCGAAGGCCACCAGGCGGCGAAGTAGGTCCCAGCGGCAACGGCCTTGATGGTCGCCCGAGGGATCGCACCGCGCACGGCGGCGTGCAGGTGGGGGGCCAGGCGCTTCTGGGCTTCCACAGCAGCGAAGTACTGGACCTTGTATCCGGCACAGCGGCGCATGTTCTGCCAGAACCGGTCAACCAGCCGGGAGAACGTGAGCGCGTCCAGCGCGGCACGCCGGTAGTCGTACGAGGCCGGGTCGACGGGCACGCCGTCACGGATCTTGCCGTAGGAGCCGAGCGTCAGGGTGAGGAACATCGAGGGACGGTGCTCACGGCCGGTCTTCTCATCCACGAACACCGCCCCCGTGGTGCCCTGCCCCATGGCCTTCTTGGGCAGGTCGGGAAAGCCCTCCAGGTGGCGGGTAGAGCGTGAGACGGTGCGGCGGCGGATGCGGCGTGCGGGGGCCAGGTTGCCGCCGTCGTCGGCCCAGCGAGCTTCGTCGAGGTCGTGCGGGTGCGGGTCCGCGTTCGGGAGAGAACGCGGCCGGGCGGGTGGGTCTTGGGTCAGGTGCCAGCCCTCGCGGCACTGGTGGATACGCAGCCGCCGAGCCTTGACCGCGCAGGGCTTGCACACGGTCTCTCGGGTCGAGCCGCAGGGGATGGGCACGAGCGTTGACGCGCCGGTCTCCTGGTCGACGACTTCCCGCAGCAGCGGACGTGTGCACACTCCGTTGGCCTCAGCGACCGCCGAAGCCATGGAGTCACCCACCACGGGCGCGACGAGGGCGGGCATCAGACAACCACCAGCCCAGCCGGAGCGGCAACGTCGGACGTATCGGAGGCGGCGAGCTCGTCGAGCAGATCCAGGGCTTCCAGGCGTCCACGTTCCCGGCCAGCCCAGAACCCAGCCGACTCACCCCGAGCATCCACCGCGCACGCCAGCCGCACCGGGCAGCCAGCACACACGCGGGCCATCGCGGCGACCTCAGCGGCCGAAGCCTGCCCAGGCTCAGCGATCCACGGCAGCAGCCGCTCCGGCCCCGAGACACATGAGCCGTGACGCATCCAGTCGGGCAGCGGGGCACCCACCGGCAGGCGAGCGGCGGTCATGCCGTCACCCCCGACATCTCCAGACCCGGAAGCACCTGCTGCATCGCAGGAACCCGCGAACGAGCCGGACGCGAGGACGAACGCAACGGAGCCAGCACCGGAGCAGGAGCCGAAACCGGCTCAGCCTCAGCCTCAGGTTCCGGGCCCGTCGCGGCCGGAGCGGGAGCCTCTGTAGGTGCGGCGATCGCGGGCACCGGCTCAGACCCAGCAGCCGCGGCGATGTCGACCGCACCGACCGAGACGGGCTCAGCCGCGGTGACCGGCTCGGCTGCCGGTGCGGGTGCGTCGGACACCACGAGGAAGGCCAGTGCGTGCGTCGAGGTCAGCACCGACAGGGGCGCGAGGGCGACCAGGACAACACCGACCAGGACCTTGACCTCTTCGGGCACGTCGTAGGCGTGGGCGGCGTTCGCGCCGATGGACACGACCGTGAAGCCGAGCATGAGCGTCCAGGCCCACGCCGAGGAGCGTCCGCGTGCCCGCAGCACGAGCGCGACCAGGCCGTAGACGAGGACCGAGGCGTCGATCACGACGGGCACGAGGAACGCGAGGGTTCCCGGGACGCGGCCCCAGGTCGCGGCATCCCGCAGCGAGGCGAACGAGAGCGCGAACGACGCCAGCGCCACCGCGACCGTCAGGGCGACGGTGAAGACGAGGACGGGCCGGGAGTCGGCCGCGATGCGGGCCACGGGCCCGGCAGGCGTGCGGTTCATGAGTTCGTCTCCTGTTCAGTAGTCGAGGTGTTTCCCGTGGAACCGTCGACGGCCTGGGTGGTGGCGTCCGCCGCTCGGCGGTTGCGCGGGTTCTTGCGGGGGGAGCGCTTCCGCTTGGGATGCTCGGATGCCGAAGTGGCACTGTCGTTAGCCGGGCCGTTGTCGGTCGGACCGGGGTTGGCCGGAGCGTCGTCGCGGGCGGGCGTGTGTCCGCCGGCGGCGAGCCAGGCCGAGGCTGCATCCGCCACCGGAGCCGGGGCGGGGGTGTCGGTGTAGGCGGGTGCGGGGTAGCGGGCCGCGACGGCGTGAATGAGTCGGTCGGGCCAGTAGTCGAACCGGCACAGCGTCGGGGTGCCGTCCTCGGTGACCAGATAGGCGGTCCCGGCAGTGCCCGAGACGCCGCCCGGTTGGATGTCGGCCGGGATGTCGTGGGCCGGTGCCAGCGGGGCGGCGGTGCCGAGCACCATGTCGGTTTCGGTCTCGGAGTCCAGGCGCAGGGCGATCTTCTGGGGCCACAGGCCGCGCGTGCCGCCCAGGGCTTCTTGGCGGGGGTTTTGCACGCAGCCGAGGACGACGACGCCGAGGGCGCGGCCCTGGGTGAGCAGCTTGGACAGGAGGCGTTCGGCTTCGCGCTTGTGCTCGAACTCGGAGTAGGCCATCAGGTCGGCCAGCTCGTCGATCACGAGCACATGCAGGGGCGCGTCGGGGGTGGCGTCGTGGTTGCGGGACACGCCACGCATCGAGGCCCCGCGCTCGTTCATGATCCGTACGAGGGTTTCCAGCACGGTCACGGCGTCGGCGGTCTTGTAGGCGACCTGCCCGAACAGGGCCCGGCCGGTCTCGACCTCGATGCCCTGTTTCAGGTCGATGCCCCACAGGCGCACGAACCCGGCGTGCACGGCCGGGGCCAGGTTTCCCGCGACCGACCAGAGCACCGAGCCCTTGCCCGCGCCGGTCGCGCCGACGACGAGGGTGTGTCGGCCGCGCACGATCAGGTCGAGCCGCTGCCCGTCACGGCGCACGCCTGCCGGAACGACGCCGACCGAGGCCGCGCCCGCGAATTCGGCCGGCATAACCGCGGTGCGCGGGGCGAGGCGCGCGATGAGGAACAGCACCAGGTCGACCACGCCGGGCTTGACGGGGCGTAGCTCGTGCCCGTGCGCGCCGTAGGCCGTGGCGATGCGGGAAGCAGCGCGCACGATGTCGTCGACCGTCTGCCCGACCACGACGTTCAGGCGCAGCACGGCCGCGCCGGGAGCGAACCGCACCTTGATGCCCGGCACGAGGACTCCGCCGTCGGGTTGACGTACGCCGAGCCCGGCAGCCGTGCCGACCGCTTCGGAGCCCTTGCGGCCCCATCGGGCGGGGGTGCCGTGCAGCCAGCGGCGCACGTACCAGACCCGCAGACGCGAACGCCGGTATGCGGCCGGAGCCACAGCGGCCCACAGGCCCAGTACGAGGCCGGGGGACCAGAACAGCGCCCACACGATCGCCGGTCCCGTCAGGGTCGAGCCCGGCCAGCCGGACAGTTCGAGCCCCAGCCACAGCAGGCCCGCGACCACGAGGCCGAACACCGACAGGGGCAGGTGACGGCCTGCCCAGGCGAGCGTGGCTTGCACGAGCATCCACGAGCGGCCCAGCACGAAGGCCAGGACCGTGACCAGGGTCCGCAGTACCTTGCCGAGGACGCCGGGGCGGCCGAGGGTGGCGGCGTGGGTGCGGGCCCGAGCCCGGACCACAGTGGTGTTCACCGTGGCCCGGAACTCGCGTGCCTTGTCGAGGGGGTTCACCGTTCGCCCGCCTCGTTGTCGTTCTGGCAGTTGGCGTGCTCGGCGCGGAAGTGCTCGACGAAGGAGCGGCCGAAAGGCACCAGCGCCGTGGTCATCCACCCGCCGCACACGTCACACTCGGCCCGCACCGTGGAGGTCACCGTCATCGCAGGTCACCCCCGTCCCGCTCGGCGTGCAGACGCCGGTTGAGGTGGTCGCGGAACTCGTCCAGGCGCGACTGGAGCGAGGCCGAGTCGTCCATCAGGTCACCGTGCAGCCGGGTGACCACGTTGACCTCGGCCAGGTGCGTCATGAGCGCGAGCCACGACTGGGACGCACGCTCACCCGCAGCCTCTGCCGCCTCCAACGCCTCCACGACCTTCCGGTTCGTCTGACGCGTCGTCTCGACCGAGGCCATCACCGCTCACCCCTGGCGGTCTGCTCTTCCAGCCGGTCGGCCACCTTGCCCGCCAGCGTGTACAGCACGTCGACCTGCGTGCGGGCGTGCAGCGTGCCGTCGCGCAGGTCCGAGAACTCCGGGAGTCCGGTCGCCTCCATCGCGTCCTTCGCGGCGGCCAGCGCCTCCGAAGCGGCCTCCAGCGCGCGCATCGCCGCGTAAGCCTCCGCGGCTCCCTTGTCCTTGCGTGCCAGTCCGAACATCAGCCCTGCCCCTTCCCGTCGTCGTCCTGCTTGCCGTCGTTGGTGTTGCGGTTGTCGGTGCGGTTGAAGGCCGCGCGCCGGTCTGCCTCGGTGCGCTCGTCGAACCACGAGCCGTCGTAGCCCTGCCCGTAGATGCGGCCCGGAGCATCGGGCGGGACGATCCGCAGACGCGGAGGCTCAGCAGCCCGCGCCGTATCGGCCGCCTGAGCGGTGACCTGGCCCAAGTCGCCGACCTCACGAGCCAGCCGGTCAGCCTCCGCCTGGAAGCCGGGCAGGCCGACCACGTCGAAGCAGTCGCGCGCCTGCCCGAGCGTTCCGGCCGCCTCATCCAGCAGCCCCGCGGCGACCTGGAGGGTGTCCGCGCGGGTCACGCCGCGACCGCCTTGCGGGGGTTGCGCACGTTCTTGATCGCATCCGCGCCCGGCATCAGGCAGCCGCCTTCGAGCCCGAGCCGCCCGCCGTCGCGTCGACCGTCTTGCCGTCGATCGAGGCGATCCCCTCTGCTTCCCACGACACCGACAGCGCCTGAGAACGGCGGTCCACCCGCGCGTTCGCCGTCAGGCCCTCGAACACGATCGGCCGGAACATCCCCGGCGCGGGCTCGGTCATGGCAGGGACCGTGACCTTGACCGTCTCCGTGGAGACCCGACCCCACGACTCGGTCTGGTACAGCACCTCCACACCCCACAGAGGCAACCCCGTGCCCTCGTGACGCGCCTGGTTCTCACCCGGCCGACGCTTCCCGTCCGCCGTCTCCACCCACTCCCGCACGGCCTCCACCACACCCGTAGCCGCCATCTGCTGCCTGCTGCTGTCCACCGCAAACGTCGCCATCTCGATCACTCCTTTTGGTTCATGCCGGGCGCTCTGCCCACAACCAAGAAACCGCGCGAGCGGGGGACGACCACACCCCCTTGCGGGACGTTTGGGGACGTCTTAGACTGGTGGAAACGTCCGTGAACGGCCCTGGGGAGGGTTCATGTCGAACGAACGACTACGCGCCGCGATGACCGACAAGGGACTGACAATTCAGCAGCTCGGCGAAGAGGTCGGCGTCGACCCCAAAACTGTCGAACGCTGGATCACGAAGGACCGCACGCCCCACCGGACCCACCGCATGAAGACGGCAGCCGTCCTCGGCAAGACCGACGTCTACCTCTGGCCGTCGACCGAATCTGATCCGCGGACGAAGTCGGCCGCACGCGCGGAGTTCGTCGACCTCTACCCGACGCGCGCCACGGTCTCGGTCTCAACCTGGATCGACCTCATCGAGAACGCCAAGGAGTCGATCGACCTCCTGGCGTTCGGGGGCAGCTTCCTCCACGACAGCATCCCGGAGTTCGGCACCCGCATCAGCGCACGGGCTCACGACGGCGTGCGCGTCCGAATGCTCTTCGGTGACCCCGATTCGGCCGGCGTCGCACGTCGAGGCGAGGAAGAAGGCATCGACGACCTCCTGAGCGCCCGATGCCGCCTCACCTGGAGCTACCTCAAGCCGATTCTTGGCAACCAGGGAATCGAGGCACGTAAGCACGGCAGCACCCTCTACGCCTCCATCTACCGGTTCGACGACACCCTCATGGCAAACGTCCACGCCTACGGCGCCCCGGCCGGTCAGTCACCGATCATGCACATCAACCGCATCCCGGGCGGACGGCTCTTCGCCCACTACATGGAGTCGTTCGAGCGGACGTGGGAGGGTGCCGAACCGGTCTGAGCACGCGTAACGTCGGCCCTATGCCCCGGATCGACTACATCGACGACCCCAACGCGCCGAGCATCAACAGCGTGGTCCCCTCCGTCGTGGCGATCGTCCGCGACGACGACGGCCGCGTACTGATGATCCACAAGACCGACAACGACCGCTGGGCACTACCCGGAGGCGGACATGAGCCGGGCGAGAGCATCGCGGACACCGTCGTTCGCGAGGTCAAGGAGGAAACCGGGTACGACGTCGAGGTCGAGACCATCACCGGCACCTACACGAACCCGAACCACGTCATGGCCTACGACGACGGCGAGGTGCGACAACAGTTCTCCATCGCGTTCCGTGCGCACCTGATCGGCGGAGAGCGCCGCACGAGCAGCGAGAGTGACGAGGTCGAGTGGCTAACGTCGGACCAGATCGACAGCTTGAACCTGCACCCGTCGATGCGCCTACGGCTCACCCACGCGCTCAGCGGAGCCGAGCGGCCATTCATCGGATAACCCCAGAATCGCGCGAGCACGAGCGGCAGACGCCAGGAGCTCAGGACCCGAGAACTTCACCGCCCGATGCACCGGATGCGAGGCTTCATAGCGGCCAAGAATCTCCGCGACCCGCTTCTCCGGAGTCGTCGCGACACCATCCGGGCCGGTCACCAGGTCAATCAGAGTGACCACGTCGAGCCACTTTGCCGACGGTTCAGGCATCCTCGCCAGCCTGTCCGACAGCCCACGTTCGGCAGCTTCCCAGACCGCGCCAGTGTGCCACGCGACGAGGCCGACGACTTCGTCCGGAGCGCCGCACCTGCTTAGGTAGACCGCGCCATCGAGCGGGTGGAAACCGGTCAGTGCGAGCTTCGGTGCATAGCCCAGGTCGTGCAGCCAAGCTGCCGCCCTGACGTCCTCCGGAAGCCCGACGTCCGCGACGAGTCGATCCGCGAGCTGGCCGACGCTTCGCACGTGCTGCCAGCGCCGCCCGAGGTCTTCCAGGCAGCGCTGTGCGAGTCGCGGCGCCTGGTCTGATTCCCACATGGCGCCATTCTGTCGCATCTCCAGATTCTGCCCTGCTGAGCCCGCATCGACGTCAGGTGACACGGTCAGCCATCGGAAACGTCGAGGTCGTGCCGAATCGCATCTACCATCTTTTTCTCCAGAGCCAACAGCTCTGGATAATCCTCATTTCCGCTTCCAGCGAGGAGCTTCTGAGTCACTTTTTGTAACTCATCCGCAATTTGACAAACTTCGATGTTGCCACTGATTTGAACATCAGCGAAAGCGGCATTGTAGTCGTTGAAAGCATCCTCTAGTCGCCGGAGGTCGTCGAAGCGCACTCGCCGCTTGCTCTGGACAACGGAAAGCCTTATCTGGAATGCACTCAGTGCCCGCAGATAGTTTGAGTAGGCTTTTCGCTTCATGATGAGTTTTTCCTGGTTCCGCTCGTGACGGTGCCGGATCCAGGCGGCGACAATCTGTGCCGCGCCTCCTAGGACAGCACCAACGACCACACCGACGAGCGGGCCCCAGATCCCCATGAACGCCGCACTACTGGTCTCCGCCAGATGCTGGAGTGGACTGCTTGTAACGGGCATGCCGGGAGCATAGCCACATGGAAGGCTGGCGGCAGTGCGGTCCAACTCCGACTCGGCAAGCGTGGACCGCGATCGCTGGAGGGTGTCCACCCGGCCTCAGCACTGCCGAATTGACCTCTAAGGAATCAAGGCGCGGCTTCGCCGCGCGCCGCCAGCCGGGTGAAGGGCCCCGCGCGGGGCCCCGCGCTGCGGGCGCTGCGCGCCCTCCGCGCACCCCACGCACCCCCCACCCGCCCGGCGGCCGGCACACGACAAAGCGGCCCCGACCAACGAAGGTCAGGGCCACAGGTCCACCCCATAGACGTTCAACGGAACCATGTCTCAAGCCCGTAGATGGCTGAGACGCTTGGCCGAGTCGGGTGCATCAGGCCGAGTCCCGCGGCACCGCGGGGGCCGTGGCTGGGGCAGGCATCCGGCGGGCACCTGCTGGAGTCAAGAGGATCGAGGGACGGCGTCCCTGCCCTCCATCGTCCGGGACGTGACGTCACGTCCCCGAGCGCGTCGCCGACATGATTGGAAGGGTGTTCTCGATGATCGTCTTGTCGCCCGAGCCCGATGACGTCATGCCCGTCTCAACCGTCGCGAAAATCGCACGGGCGAGTTCGGTCAGGACGATGACACGACCTTCCTTGTCGTCTTCCTGAGCGAGCGAAGAGGCCATCACGGTGAACGTATCCAGCGCCGCCATCCGCTGGCGGTAGGTGATCTCCACGTGCCGGTGGGAGCGATAGTTCTTCGAGCAAAACGAAACTGCGTAGGACAGTGCCCCGATCGCGAGGGCCTTAGTTACGAACATGCTGGCGTAGTCGGGCCAGTCCAACGGCTCAGGGTGACGGCCAGTCTCGACGATGAGCCAGATGACCACTGCCACCAGGCCCGCCCCAGAGACCGCTACACCCCACAACCACGCGCGCGCGGACTCGGCCTGCTTGTCCGCCTGCTTCTCGTAATGCCCCGCGAGGCTACCGACCCCAACACGGTCGATGACCTCCTCGGCCCGTCGCACGAGGTCAGCAAACTTCGTGCGAGACGCGCTTGCATCAGCATAGGCCCGCTCAGCCATGTCCTTGATCTTGGCGATGTCCACGACGCCAGACCGGATCTGGGGCCGCACATGCTGTGCGACCGTGTTCGAGGCGTTCCCAATTGCGCTCTTGAGAGTAGCGATGTGCTGCCCATGGTTGCCCCGTAACCCGAGAGCAAACGGCGCGACGGCACTGGCAAGCTGCTGAACCGCCTGCGCCGCGTTGCTCTTGGAAGAAGCTGACACCGCTTCCGCCGGCTCCTCGTTATACGCCAGCAAAGTCACCCGTGCCGCGGCGTACTGTCGCGCCACATCTCCTAACGGTCCGCTCCAAGCTTCCTCGCCGGGTTCGACCTGGTCCCAGAAGTCGTCGACGGGCGGCAGTTCGCTCTGCAAGTCAACGTCGATGATTCCCATGCTTGCTCGTCCCTTCCCACGGTATGTCCCCGGTGCGAAACCTACCGTCAGACCCGCGGACTATGCCTCCGGCGGGCACCTGCTGGAGTCAAGAGGATCGAGGGACGGCGTCCCTGCCCTCCGTCGTCCGCCGACTTCACCGGGACGCTGACACCGAACCCGCCGGCACCGCAACCCGCCCCGCCAAGTCCCTCGTGAAACCGACGTCAACCAGCTACAGACGGGCGGGTTGCGGTGCCGGCAGAACCGATGTCCGAGACGCGGCCCGCGCCAACGGACGACGGAGGACAGGGACACCGAGGCCGAACACATGGCCGGGTCACAGACCCGCACGGCCGACCTGGGAATTACACGAGCGTTACACGGGAGCACGAGAAACGGCGGCAAACGCTGCGAAGCGTCGAGAGACGTCATCGCAGGTCAGCCGCCGTTTCGTGAGCGTATCAGGACGCGCGAGCCCCGGACCGCTTCTTGTTCCAGATGTCGAAGCCGACGGCGAGCAGAAGCACCAGGCCCTTCACCACCTGCTGGACTGACTGGTCGACGCCCAGCAGCGACATGCCGTTCGACATGACCGCCATGATCAGGCCACCGATCATGGCGCCCGGGATGGTACCGATACCGCCGGTCACCGCGGCCCCGCCGATGAAGCACGCGGCGATCGCGTCGAGCTCGAACATCTCGCCGGCACCCGGCTGCGCCGCGTTGGACCGCGACGAGAACACGATGCCGGCGATCGAGGCGAGGAAGCCCATGTTGAGGAAGATCAGGAAGTTGACCCGCTTCACCCGCACGCCAGACAGCTGCGCCGCGGCGAGGTTGCCGCCAATGGCGTACACATGGCGCCCGAAGATACTGTGCTTCGTGATCATCGTGTAGGCGATGATGAGCGCCGCCAGCACGATCAGCACGATCGGCAGGCCACGACTGGTGGCGAGTTGCCACGCGAACCACATGACGACGGCGGCGACCAGCACGACCTTGGCCGCGAACAGCCAGATCGCCTCGACGTCCTGGTTGTAGGACAGCTTTGCCCGCCGGTTGCGGTAGCTCGCCACTGCGTAGCCGGCGACAGCGATGCCGAAGATCACGAGCGTCAGCGTGTCGTACCCGTAGCCGCCCAGCAGGCCGTTGAGGAAGCCGCGCCCGATCTGCCCGTACTCCCCGGGGAACGGGGACAGGGACATGTTGTCGAGTACGAGCAGCGTCAGGCCGCGGAACAGCAGCATGCCCGCCAGGGTCACGATGAACGCGGGAATTCCCACGTACGCCACCCAGAAGCCCTGCCACATCCCGATGAGCAAGCCGGTCGCGACGGCCGCTAGGACGCCCACCCACCAGGGGAAGCCTTCCCGGACGACGACGACGGCCGCGATGGCACCCGTCAGCGCGACGACCGACCCCACGGAGAGGTCGATGTGCCCGCCGACGATCACGATGAGCATCCCGATCGCGAGGATCAGAATGTACGAGTACTGCAGCACCAGGTTGCTGAGGTTGCCCGGGCTGAGGAGCCGCCCGTCGGTCATGAACGCGAACATTCCCACGATCACGATGAACGCGAAGGCGATACCGCTCGACCGCACGTTCTGCGTGACCAGGTCTTTCAGATTCGCAATGGTGGTCATGCGTCGGCCTCCTGTGTCATGAGCGACATCAGTCCTTCCTGGGTGGCCGACGCGACGTCGACCTCGCCGGTGATGCGTCCGGCGGCGAGGGCGTAGATCCGGTCGCAGGTGCCCAGGAGCTCGGGGAGCTCCGAGGAGATCACCAGGACGGCCTTGCCGTCCGCGACCATCTTGTTGATGAGGGTGTAGATCTCGTACTTGGCGCCGACGTCGATCCCGCGCGTCGGCTCGTCGAGGATGAGCACCTCGGGATCCGTGTAGATCCACTTGGACAGGGCGACCTTCTGCTGGTTGCCACCGGAGAGCTTGCCGACGGGGACCAGCACGTTGGGCGTCCGGGTACCCATGGACTCCCGGTACTCCTCGGCGACACGCAGTTCCTCGTGCTCGTTCACCCAGCCCGCGCGGGAGAGCTTCGGCAGCCCAGCCGCCGAGGTGTTGCGCCGCACGTCCTCGATGAGGTTGAGGCCGAGCTGCTTGCGGTCCTCCGACACGTAGGCGATACCCGCGTCGATGGCCCTGGACACGTTCTTCACCGAGACCTCGCGGCCGTGCACCAGCACCCGTCCGGAGATGTCCCGGCCGTACGAGTGGCCGAACACGGACATGGCGAGCTCGGTCCGTCCGGCACCCATGAGGCCGGCGATGCCGACCACCTCACCCGCGCGCACGGTCAGGTTCGCCTTGTCCACCATGACGCGTCCCGGCTGGGTCGGGTGATGCACCGTCCAGTCCTCGATGCGCAGGACCTCTTCGCCGATCACCGACGTGCGCTCGGGGAACCGGTTGTCGAGCGACCGGCCCACCATGCCCCGGATGATCCGGTCCTGCGTGCTCTCCGGCTCGGCCATGTCGAGCGTCTCGATGGTCTGCCCGTCCCGGATGATGGTCGTGCGGTCGGCGATCGAGGCGATCTCACCCAGCTTGTGGGAGATGATGATGCAGGTCACGCCCTCCTCACGGAGGCGTCGCAGGATGTCGAGCAGATGCTCGGAGTCCTGGTCGTTGAGGGCCGCCGTCGGCTCGTCGAGGATGAGCAGGCGCACCTCCTTCGACAGCGCCTTGGCGATCTCGACGAGCTGCTGCTTGCCCACGCCGAGCGTCGACACCGGCGCGGTCGGGGACTCGGTGAGGCCCACCCTGGCCAGCAGCTCGGCGGCCGCGGCGTTGGTCCTGTGCCAGTCGATGAACTCTCCGGCCCGCCGCCGCTCGTTGCCGAGAAAGATGTTCTCCGCGATCGAGAGGTAGGGGACGAGGGCGAGTTCCTGGTGGATGATCACCACGCCGCGCGCCTCGGAGTCGTTGATCGTCCTGAACGACGCCGGAGCGCCGTCAAGCACGATCTCCCCCTCGTACGTGCCGTGCGGGTGAACGCCCGACAGCACCTTCATGAGAGTGGACTTGCCGGCGCCGTTCTCGCCGCAGATCGCGTGGATCTCGCCGCGGTCGACCGACAGGTTGACGTCCGAGAGCGCCTTGACGCCTGGGAACGTCTTCGTGATACCCCGCATCTCAAGGATGGGGCCGTCACCGTCAGCGGGTGACTCAGTGGGTTCAGACATGCGCTGTCCTTGTTCTCTTGCGGCCTCGGCGACCCTGGGCTCGGGGGGCAGGACGTCCCACACGGAACGTCCTGCCCCGGCGAGTCTCCGCTGCCGGGGCAGGAGGTCGCGGCAGCGGTCACCTGTCCTGCACGGGTACGGAACCCCGGCGGTCAGGTGTGACGGGTCACTCGGTCTCGGCGACGCCCGACTCGACCTCTTCGGCCGTCCAGTACCCGGAGTCGACCAGCTCGGACTCGATGTTGTCCGCGTAGATGGTCGTCACTGGCAGGAGGTACGACGGCACAACCTTCACGCCGTTGTCGTAGTCCTCGGTGTTGTTGGCCTCCGGCTCCTCGCCGGCGAGGAGGGCCTCAGCAGTGACGACGGCTTGGTCGGCGAGCAGACGGGTGTCCTTGAAGATGGTCGAGTTCTGCACGCCGTCGGCGATCAGCTTGACCGATGCGATCTCAGCGTCCTGGCCGGTGATGACCGGCATGGCGTCGTCCTCGTAGCCGGCGCTGCGCAGCGCCTCGATGATGCCGCGCGACAGTCCGTCGTACGGCGAGAGCACGCCATCGACCTTCTCGTTGCCGTCGTAGTGCGCGGTGAGGAGGTCCTCCATGCGGCTCTGCGCGTTCTCCTGCAGCCAGCGCTGCGTCGCCGCCTGGTCGATCTCTGTCTGCTCCGAGGGCACCACGAGTGTGCCGTCCTCGATGAGAGGCTCGAGCACGGACATCGCGCCGTCCCAGAAGAAGTGGGCGTTGTTGTCGTCCAGCGAGCCGGCGAACAGCTCGACGTTGAACGGCCCCTTCGGCGCGTCCTCCACCGGCTCACCGTTCTCGTCGACCAGGCCGAGGCCGTTGAGCAGCGCGTTGGCCTGGGCGACGCCCACCTGGAAGTTGTCGAAGGACACGTAGAAGTCGACGTCCTCCGAGTCGCGGATGAGGCGGTCGTAGGAGATGACCGGGATGTCCTGCGCGGCGGCAGCCTCGAGCTGACCGGTCAGGGTGGTGCCGTCGATCGCGGCGACGATGAGCGCCTCAGCACCCGCGTTGATCATCGCGTCGATCTGCTGCTGCTGCGTCGGGATGTCATCACCCGCGAACTGCAGGTCCACGTCGTAACCGGCCTCCTTCAGACCGTCCTCCACAGCCGCGCCGTCGGCGATCCAGCGCTCGGACGTCTCTGTCGGCATGGCCACGCCGACGAGGCCGCCTTCTTCGTTCGAGTCGTCGCCCGCGCCGCTGCCGCTGCCGGCACCTTCACCGCCGCACGCGGCGAGCGTGACGGTCAGCGCACCGGTCGCGACCGCGGCGATCGCCCGGCTGTACCAGAGCTTGTTTGCCATGAGGTCTCCTCTTCGAGAGTTACCGGATCACTTGCCCGGCACTACTCCGAGATGTTAACGCTCACACCAACGCGCTCCAAACCCCCTCTGTCACGATCCCGTCACGACTGCGCGGCGCAAAGTTACCAACCCGCCCAGCCCCGGACAAGCGGCCTGCCACCGGCCTGAGCAGTCGGCCCGTCGTCGATGCTGCCGGTCGCCCGGGGAGCCGATCGCGACGTCGTATCGACCGCTCGGCGATCGGCCGCCGACTACCCCGGCTCACCCACCCGGATGCTCGGCCACCCCTCACCGTCCCAGACCAGCTCCCGGACCGCGAGCGTCGGTGCGCCGCCGGTGTCGCCGTCGTAGAAGTGGAACGCCAGGTAGTAGTCCGACGACGGCGAGCCTGGCTCTCCCACCACCGACACGGTCTGCCCGCCGGGGCCGATCATCCGGCCCGTCGTGCTCACCACCTCGGTACCACCGCCGAGGACCATGTCCTTGCCGTCGGCGTCCAGATAGGGGCCAGTGATCTCCCGCGAGCGCCCCACCATGATCCGGTAGGTCGAGTCGACGCCGCTGCAGCACTTGTCCCAGGAGACGAACAGGTGGTACCAGCCGTCGCGCTCCACCACGAAGGGCGCCTCGATGGCGTTGTCCGGGACCCCGACGCGTGACGCGACGGTCACCGGTTCGGCCCCGCCGGCCGGCTTCCCGGACGGCCACTCCAGCGGGAGCAACTGGATGCCGCCCCAGAACGACCCGAAGAGCAGCCAGGGCTTTCCGTCGCCGTCCTCGACGACGCCGGGGTCGATGGCGTTGTAGTGGGTCTCGCCGGGTGTCGATCGCACCACCAGGCCCTGGTCCCTCCACCCGTAGTCGGGGTGGTCGGGATCGAGGGTCGCACCCGTGGCCAGCCCGATCGCCGAGTCGTTGGAGCCGAACGTCGACGCCGAGTAGTAGAGGTACCAGGTGCCGTCGTGCCGGTAGAGCTCGGGCGCCCAGTAGTTCTCGACGCCGGCGACCCCGGACTCCGCGTCCCGCACCCACTCCGGGTCGCCGGCCCGTTCCCAGGCGGTTCCGGCGCGGGCCCAGGTGACGCCGCCGTCGTCGGACCGGAGGATGCGCGGGGCGCCGAACCCCTCGCGGACGTCACCGGTCCCGTAGACGAACCAGGGTTCGCCGTCGCTCCCGGCCACGAGGGCCGGGTCGTGGACGCCGAGGTCACCGGCGGAGGCCAGGGCCGCGCCGCCCGCCGCGCCCGACGACGCCGATCCACCGCGCGACAGGACGTAGGTGCCACCGGCCGCTGCCAGCAGTACTGCCACGAGCCCGATCACGACGCCGCGCCTCACGCCCGGACCAGGCGGACCATCGACCACGACACGGGGGGCAGCTCGGCCCGGGCGCGGTCGTCGGCGACCTTGGCGGACGTGTTGGGCCGAGGCTCCACGGAGGTCGAGTCCTCGGCCGTGGCGTGCCACGTGTGGTCGGGGTTGGCCAGGGTGACGGCCTCGGCGACGCGGAGTCCGGGGAAGCCGCGCAGGTCGACGTCGAGGGCGATCGGCTCGGTGACGGAGCGGTTCACGGCGAACAGGACGACGTCCCCGGTCTCGGGGTCGTGCGTGGCGACGGCGTCCAGCACGGGGACCTCGCCGAATTTCGCGGTCTCCTGCACGGGGGACTCGACGGCGAGGCGCAGGACCTCACCCCCGGCCCGAGCCGAGGTGAGGGCGAACGGGTGGAAGGTCGTCTGCTTCCAGGACGGGCCGCCCGGCTGCGTCATGATCGGCGCGATGACGTTGACCAGCTGCGCGAGCGACGCGGCGTGCACGCGGTCGGTGTTGCGCAGGAGCGAGATGAGCAGACTGCCGACGACGACGGCGTCGGCCACGTTGTACCGGTCCTCCAGCAGCACCGGGGCCACGGGCCAGTCGTCGCCCTGCGGGGGCCGGGACTCGGCGCGCTGCTGGTACCAGACGTTCCACTCGTCGAACGAGATGTGGATGCGCTTGTCGAGCTTGCGAGCGGCCCGGACCTGGTCGGCGGTGGCGGCGACGGCTTCCACGAAGTTGTCCATGTCCACGCTGCTGGCCAGGAAGGAGGCGAGGTCGCCGTCCTCCTCGAAGTAGTAGGCGTGAGCGGAGACGTAGTCGACGTGCTCGTACGTCTCGGTGAGCACGGTGCGCTCCCACTCACCGAACGTGGGCATCTGCGAGCTGGAGGAACCGCAGGCCACGAGTTCGACGTCCGGGTCGATCATCCGCATGGCGCGGGCGGTCCCCGCGGCGAGGCGGGCGTACTCCTCGGCGGTCCTGTGGCCGATCTGCCACGGACCGTCCATCTCGTTGCCGAGGCACCACATCCTGATCCGGTACGGGTCCTCCACGCCGTTGGCGCGACGCCGGTCGGCCCAGAACGAGCCGCCGGGGACGTTGCAGTACTCCAGGAGGTCGAGGGCCTCCTGGATGCCACGCGTACCGAGGTTGACCGCCATCATCGGCTCGACGCCGGATCGCCGCGCCCACCTCATGAACTCGTCCACGCCGAAGGTGTTCGGCTCGGTGGAGTGCCAGGCCAGGTCGAGCCGCCGGGGCCGCTGTTCGACCGGGCCGATGCCGTCCTCCCAGCGGTAGCCGGAGACGAAGTTGCCGCCCGGATAGCGCACGGTGGAGACACCGAGCTCGCGGGTGAGGTCCAGGACGTCACCGCGGAAGCCGTCGGCGTCGGCGGTCGCATGCCCCGGCTCGTAGATGCCGGTGTACACGCAGCGGCCGAGGTGCTCGACGAAGGTGCCGAACGTGCGGGGGCGTACGGGACCGACGACGAATGCCGGGTCGACGGTGACGGTGGCGGCGTGCATTGGTGCTCCTCATATGGACGTGGCGCGCGCCCCACAGCAGCAGCGCGGCTTGTACATCGTTGTAGACACGGAAATGGTGCACACCTGATGCCCGATCGGTCAAGCCGCAGCCGGCCACCAGGATCGCCGTCGCGCACGATGCGGTCGGCAAACCGTCGAGC
>NZ_JAFMPK010000039.1:51862-71607 GCF_017349295.1 Myceligenerans salitolerans | reverse complement strand
GCGGCAGGCGTCACGGGGTGGTCGTGGGCAGGCCTCGCGACGCGGCACGAACGGGCGTCGCGACGCGGTCGCGGCCCGGCGCGGTCGCGGCCCGGCGCGGTCGCGGCCCGGCGCGGTCAGCAGACGTCGAGGCGCGCGTTGCCCGTGATGTTCCATGTGACGTTCACGCCGCACGGGGACTCGCGGACGCTCGTGTTGTCCACACGCGCCGTGACCGTGACGTCGCGGGTGTTGGGGAACTCGCTGCGGGCGGCCACGCGGACCTCACCGCCGCCGTTCACCGTTCCGCCGTCGATGCGGTAGTTGTAGCAGTTCTCGATGAGGACCGCGTTGTTGCCGTTGTTCGCGAGGTCGATGTTGCGGATCTGCACGCCGCCCGACTCGGAGACGCAGAAGACGCCGCGCCCGCCGCCGCGTGAGACGACGCGGTCCACCACGATGTTCGTGGGGTAGGACCCGTCGCTCATCCGGCCTGCCCGGTTGGCGGTGCGGAAGGTGGCGTACCCGGTGCCGGTGGCGACGTCGTCGCCGTCCACGGTCCCGATGTTCGCGTTGACGGTGTTGTTGAGCAGGAGGCCGGTGCCGTCCACGTTGCGCGCGACGACGCGGCCGACCTCGAGTCCGTCGACGTTCCAGGTCTCGACGCCGTGGTTGTTCGTGCCGGAGACGTAGACGTCGTCGATCACGACGTTGCGGCTGCCGGGGTGGTCGCGCTCGAACCGGATGCCGAGCCCGCCGCTGAGGTCGAGGTCGATGTCGCCGAGGTGCAGCCCGTTCATGCCGTAGAACCGCATGCCGAAGTACGGGTTGCCGGTCATGTTGACGTCCCAGATGGTGACGTCGGAGGCGTTCAGGGCCTCGATCGCGCCGCGACCGCCCCGGTTGCCGACGTTCATCGTGCCGCAGATCGAGATCGAGGTGTGGCTCGGCAGCGAGATCGTGCTCGCGCCGATGGAGCCGCTCGCCGGGACCGCGACGTGCTGCTGCGAGGTACGGCCGGGCGTCAGGTTGTCGATCCCGGCCTGGATCGCGGCGCGGTAGTCGCCGCCCCGGTAGACGGTGTTGCCGTGACTGGTCGTGGTGTAGTTGCCGGACGAGCCGGTCACCATCGAGGTGCCGGAGTTGCAGTCCGCGGCTGCGGCGGGCGTGGCCGAGCCGGGGATCAGGCCGACGGCGGCGACGAGAGCCGCCGCGGCGACGGCGACGGTCGCTCGGTTGAGGGGCATGGCGTCCTCCAGGTGATCGTCGTTGACCGGTTGAATCGATACACCGAAGGATGGCGCTTTCCTACCCCCCAGGGAAGAGACCCGAAACGGTTACACCCAAGATGCGGTCGGTCCCTTGTCGAGTGGTCGGTCCGATGTCAATGCGGTCGGTCCCTCAAGGGACCGACTTCTCGACAACGGACCGACCTGGCTCGACAACGGACCGACCGCATCATTCCCTGCCAGGACGGGTCAGCGGCAGGGCTCGGCCGCCCCCCAGGCGCCGTGGACGTTCGTGCCCGGTTCCAGCCCGCGCGTCCACCAGTAGGCCACGTGGTTCACGCCGTCGTGCGAGACGACGTCGCCGCGACCGTACGTCGCGGCCGCGTCCCACGGCTCGGCGCAGTCCTCGGCGGGTGGCATGGCCGCGGGTCCGACGGCGACCCACGGGCCCCATGACGAACCGGCGACCGGCGCCGTGCCGCGGGTCCACCAGCGCGCCCGGTACGCGACGCCATCGTGGGAGGCCACGTCGCCCGCGGTGTAGATGGTGGTCGGGTACCAGGGTGCGACCGGCACCACCTCGGGGAGCGGTTCGATGACGGTCGGGTCCGGGTTCGCCGCGAGGCGCGCCCCGGTGTCCGGCGGCGCGACGTCCGTCAGCTCGTACAGGCCGTGCATCACGACCGAGCCGTCCGGGCCGATCTCCGGTCGGATCCCCGCCGCGTCCGTCGAGACGAACCAGTCCTCGGTCACCTCGGCAGGCTCCTCGCCCGGAGCCGCGGCGACGCCGTCGAAGTAGTTCGTCGGGTCGGTCAGGAGGGAGGTGTCGTCCTGCTTGAGCTCGAGCTCGTCGGCCATCGTCGCCTGCCAGGACAGCACACCGGAAGCCCGGTAGTCCGTCTCAGGAGCGGCCGTGGTGAGCTGCACGTTCATGGCGCTCCTGGTCGGCGACGCGAGCCCGTTGCCGACGCTCGTGACGTTCTCCAGGCGGACGTCCGGACCGGAGTTGGAGGTCACGCCCTTGGCCAGGTTCCCGAACGAGACCGAGTTGCGCAGCACGTGGGCGCCCGGCATGGACTCGCCACCCAGCTTGAACCCGTTGCCCTCGCCGAGGTCGGTCAGGCCCTCGTCGCCCTCGAGCCACCCGTTGGCGTAGGCGACCGAGTCCTCCACCGTCACGACGCCGATCGGACCGGTCGTGGACTTGGCATACAGGTCCCAGCCGTCGTCGATGTTGTGGTGGGCGATGCTGTGCCGGATCACGTTGCCCTCGCCGGCGGTCAGCTTCACGCCGAAGCCGTCGGCGTCGTTGCCCAGCGGGTCCCTGTTGTTGTGGGCCTCGGACGACACGACGAGGTTGTGCGACGGCCACATCCCCGGCGGTTCGGCGGCCAGCCCGGAGATCTGGATGCCCGAGTCCTGGTTGTGGTGCGACTCGATCCTCTCGATCACGTTGTGGTGGCCCCCGACGTGCAGTGGCTTCTTGTACCCCTGCGACCGGGTGATCTCCAGGTCGTACAGGTGCCAGTGGTCACCGCGCAGCCAGATGCCGCCGCTCTCGGACTCGGACAGGTCCAGCACCGCGCGGCTGCCGGGCTCCGACATGAGCGTGATCGGGGCGTCGGCGGTGCCGTTCCGACCGCGCTCGATGACGATCGCCTCCTGCGGGAGGTACGTGCCGCCCTCCAGCACGATCTGCTGGCCGGGCTGGGCGTAGGCGACCGCCGTGTGCAGATCGAGCGGTGCGTCGGAGGTGCCGTCGCCCTCCGCGTCGCCGTCGGGCGCGACCCGGATCGCCTGCCCGGGCTCGCCGTACGCCCGCGCGTCGAAGCTCAGGCCGATCTCGACGGGATCGGTGGACTCCAGTTCCTCGCGTTCACCGAAGTGGGGCTGGTCCGCAGCCGGCACCAGACGGGCGGTGAACTCGTTGGTGCCGCGCGCCAGGTCGAGCGGCACGACGGTCCGCTCGCCGGGCACGACGTCGAGGCCGTCGGCCACGACGGCGCCGTCGGCGTCCGTCACCCGGGCGGTGCCGTACACGTTGGACGTGAACGGCACGTCGATCGAGTCGTGCGGCGTCGTGCGCGTGACGTCCGCGACCAGTTCCGGCGTGACGTACACCGGCGGCGGTTCCTGCGCGGGCTCGTCGTCGTCCGGGTGGATCGTCTCGAACGACCAGTCCGTCACCGTGACCTTGATCTTGCGCGCCGCGAACAGGCCGACGTAGAAGACCTCGTCGTTCTGCGTGAGCAGCATGTCCGGGTCGTACTGGATCACCTCGTGGCTCTGCTCGCCGTCGCGGTGCCAGCTCGCGTGGAACCCGGTGTTGGAGCGGCGCAGCGTGAGCTCGTAGTCCTCTCCCGCCTCGAAGCGCGGCGGGTTGGCGTTGCCGCCCTCCTCGTAGCCGTCCTTGTAGTCCCAGTCGAACGCTCGCGAGTCGGTCATGTCACGGCTCGCGGAGCTCTCGGTGGGCGGACCGGTGTACCCGTGCACGAACTTCGCGCCCGGTGTGCCGTACCGCACGCCCTCCTCACCGCCTGCGCCGAACAGGTACTTGGCGACCGACGCCCCCGCGGAGTTCATGTACCGCGCCGAGCTGTCGTTCGGGACGAGGTCGTCCACCGCGACGATGCCGAAGCCGGACTGGTTGTCCTTCGACGCCGAGTCGTCCACGTGGATGGTCGCGCGGAGGGTGAAGTTCTCCGTGTCGGGGTCGACGGCGGTGTAGTGGTACCAGAACCCGTCCTCGGAGTCGGCGGCCTTGCCCGAGTTGCCGAGCGCGTCGAACGTGATCGAGCCGTCCTCGTTCTCGACGACCTCGCCGCCCGAACCGACGCCGACGTGCGCCGTCTGCCAGCGCTCCACGGCGTCCGCGACGGTGAACTCGACGGGGGCCGACGTCGCGGCGTCGGCTCCGCGGTGCGCGACGACCCGTGCCTCGTAGGCCTGGCCCACGGTCAGGCCGCCGACGTCGGCGGTGGTGCCGGAGACGCCGTCGACGACGGTCGCGAACTCCCCGGTGCCCTGCCGGACGCCGACGGAGTAGGTCTCGGCCTCCGCGACCGCGGCCCACTCGACCGTGACGGTCCCCACGGCGCCCGAGACTCCGGTGGTCAGGATGCCCGAGATCTCCGGCGACGCGAGCGGGAGGGAGAACTCCGGCGTCACGAACCGCTCGGAGAGGAGCGGCGTGTCCTCGTCCGCCCGCGTGAGCAGCACCTCCACGGCGTAGCCGCCCGACGACGGCGGCTCGACCGCGAGCGTGCCCGTGGCGCCGTCGGCGGCGGTGAAGGCCCGGTCGACGACGTTCCCGTCGGCGTCGTAGAGGTTGACGTGCGCGAGGTCGGCGCCGTCCGGCCCGACGGCCCCCGTGAAGCCGACCAGCAGGCGGCCCGGATCGGCGGGATCGAGGGCGACGTCGTCGACCACGGGGGCCGCGACCTCGGTCCAGGGCGTCCGGCCCGTGTCCGGCTCGACGCCGAGCTCGGCGTAGAAGACGTTGACCCCGGAGCTCGGCGAGGCCAGCCAGTAGGTACCGTCCGCCGGAACGGTGAGCACCTCGGTGGTGATGGGGACGTCGTCGTCGTCGGCCGCGGCGACGACCCGGTCGACCTCCGCCCAGGACGCGTCGTAGAGCGCGAGGGCGCGGTCGGCGGTCCCGCTGCCGCTGCGGGCGTGCACCGTGACCTCGGTGCCGGCGGTGGCGTCGAACCGCAGCGAGCGCTCGGCCGCGTTGCCCGAGCCGTTGAGCTTGAGGCGCTGCGCGTACACGTCCCCTCGGTCCGAGGTGCGGTCGGCCGCGTCGACGGTGACCGCCTTGGCCTCGGACGCCATGATCGTGAAGGCGCCCGAGGCGACGTCGCCGGTGGTGATGCTCCCCGGCGCGAGGTCACCGACGACGAGCGCGGTCGCGGGATCGGCCGCCGTGGGGGCGGTGGCGCCCGCGAGCACGAGCGCCGCCGCTGCGACGGTGGTGAGTAGCGTGCGAGGTCCTACGCGTGTTCGAGACATGATCTCCTCGTTGAGATGCGTCGGTACGGCACCCGCCACCTGCTGCCGCCCACATCGCGACACCTTCGGGAAACCGGTTTCCCGTACCGTTGCACGGAACCCCTCGCCTGCGCAAGCCTGTCCTCACCCGCCGCAGCCGGGCCGCGGCACCACGGGTCAGAGATCGAGGTCGAGATCCGCAAGGGGAACCGGGGCGCCCGTCTCCAGGGAGGCGTTGCCCGCGTAGCCGACCGCCGAGGCACGGATGCCGTCGCGGTAGCCCGCGGCCCGGCCGAGCGGATCCGTCAGCCCCGACGGCGCGAAGACGTCCCGCAGCAGGAGCGTGTCACCGCCTCCGTGGCCGCCTGGACCGACCGCGACGATCGGCCGCTCCTCCGCCTTCTCCCAGTGGCGCTGCACCACGAGACGCTCGCCCGCCGGCCGGACCGGGTCCTCGGCCTGGGCGTCGGTCGCGCTCGGGTCGAGGATCGCCGCCCCCGCCTCCGAGAACATGACGGATCCCCGCTCGACGACGTCGAGCTCCGCCCGCCCGCGCGTCCCGTTGACCACGACCCGGTAGCCCTCCCAGGGTGAGTGGGCCGTGAGGGAGTAGCTCATCGTGGCGCCACCGGCGTACTCGACGACGAGGCTGAGCGTGTCCTCGGTGGTGATCCCGGCGTCGAACACCGAACGGTTGCGCACGTACCCGTCGTGCGCCTGCGCCTCGGGGCCGTAGAGCCCCGACAGCCACTCGTTCTTGTCGAGGTCGAGGTGCCACGGGTCGACTCCGCCGTCGTTCAGCTTCCGCTCGGTCTCGGTGGGTTCGTAGCCGTCCGCGTGGCCGGCGTCGTCGCCGTAGAACATGCGCCCGCCGACCGCGAAGACCCGGCGCGGGACGTCCTCGATCCACCAGTTGACCAGGTCGAAGTGGTGGCTCGACTTGTGGACGAGCAGCCCGCCGTTGTTCACCTTCTCGCGGTGCCAGCGGCGGAAGTAGTCGGCGCCGTGCACGGTGTCGAGCGCCCAGTCGAAGTGCACGGACAGCACGCGGCCGATCTCGCCGGAGGCGATGACCTCGCGCAGCGCGGAGTTCCGCGGCGCGTACCGGTAGTTGAAGGTCATGACGAGGTCGCGCCCGGTCTCCGCGACCGCGTCGACGATCTGCCGCGCCTGGTCCGCGTGCGCGGCGATGGGCTTCTCGACGACGACGTCGGCCCCGGCGCGCAGCGCCCGGCTGACCAGGTCGCCGTGGGTCCGGTCGACGGAGGTGACGATCACGCGGTCCACACGCTCGGTCTCGATGACCTTCTCGAGGTCGTCCGGGTCGTACACCGGGCGTTCCCCGCCAACGGCCGCCGCCACACGGGCCTCGTGGAACGCCGCGCGCACCGGGTTGGGCTCCACCCAGGCGACGATCTCACCGTCCGCGGCGTGCGTGCCGATCAGCGCGTCGACGTACATCGCGGCACGGTGGCCCGCGCCGACGACGGCGTAGCGGGTGCGCCCTTCCGGAAGCGGACCGTCGATCGGGACCGGGACGTGGGTGGACCCGGTGATCGGCTCGGTGGTGGGGGCGTTCGGCTCGGATGCGGGCCGCTCGGCTGTCGGCTCGGGCATGGTGCGCTCCTCGGGGTCGTCATCGACAGGCACGGTCGCCTGACGACGATACCCAGCCGGGGCGAGTTTGGAAAGCGCTTGCCACTTGTGGCCGGCGCCTTCTCCGCGCCCCGGTCGCCCCGGTCGCCCCGGTCGCCCCGGTCGCCCCGGTCGCCCCGGTCGCCCCGGTCGCCCCGGTCGCCCCGGTCGCCCCGGCGAGGAGGATACGCACCGGCCCTCATGAACGAGCCACGTCACGGGGCACAGCCATACCCACGACCCGAGAGGAGCCGACCAGAGGCCTTCCCGCAGCCGGCACGCCGTGCCTGACAGCCGCGGCCCCGCTGCGGGCGGTCGCCGGACGTGCAGTTTTCCCGTACTGACAAGGGACCGACGGGTCTGCTGGGATGGGCACCGAGCGATCCCGCGACCTCGAGGAAGGTTCCCGATGCGCGCCTCCCGCATGTTTCCCGCCCTCGCCGCTGTCACGGCGGCGGCACTCATGACCGTTCCCGCGACCGCCGTCGCCCCCTCGGCGGGCACGGCCGTGCCCGCCGAGGGCACGTACTACGTCCAGAGCGCCACGACCGGCCTGAACGCCGCCGACGCAGGCGGAACCGTCGAACAGCATCGCCCGCGAGGCGACGAGGACCATCAGCAGTGGCTGCTGCGTGCCTCCGGATCGGATCACGTCCTGGAGAGCGTCGACCGGCCGGGCCGTTGCCTGGGCCGGGACGGCGCAGCAGCCGGCGTCGTCGACTGCGCGAGCGACTCCGCCGTCTGGGCGGTCGACGACGTGGGAGAGGACCGCCATCTGCTCAGGGAGCCCGGGACCGAACGGCTTCTCACCGTGCGGCCCAAGCCGTCCGGTGAGAACTACCCGGCCGGGCTCGGCGTCGGCGGCGCGAGTGAACTCGCCCACTGGTATCTCACCCCGGCCCAGCCGGTACGACACCCCCTCCCCCCGGCCGGTGACCGCACCCTCGACCAGGTGTCGTTCCTCACCACGCACAACTCCTACGCCAACGGAGTCGACGGCGGCTTCGCACCTCCCTTCATCAACCTCGCCCCCAACCAGGTCCGGGGTATCGAGCAGCAACTCGCCGACGGCGTCCGCGGGTTCTCGTTCGACATCCACCAGACCCCGGACGGCGCGATCCTGTGCCACAACAGCTGCTTCTGGGTGAGCAGCCCGGTGGCTCTCTGGGTCGATTTGCAGCGGATCGTGGACTTCCTGAACGCCCATCCCGACCAGGTCGTCACCGTCTTCCTGGAGGACTACGTCGACCCGGAGGTGCTGCGCAGCGAGATCGAGCGAGTGAACGGGCTCCCGGACGTGCTCTACGACCCCGCCCGCACAGGTGTGCGCCAGAACGGCTGGCACACGATGGACGAGCTGATCGCCGCCGACGACCGGCTGCTCATCTTCACCGACCACAGCCGTGCGGCCGATGCCGCCGCCGGCCTCACGCGGGACCAGTTCGGCGTCATGTACCAACGGGAGTGGACGGTCGAGAACTACTGGTCGATGGGCCCCGGCATCGGGGGTTCGGACTGGGCGTGCTACAGCCGGTGGTACGGCGCGGGCGAGAACATTCCGCTGACCCGCACCGAGCCCGGGTTCCGCCCGCTGTTCGTGATGAACCACTTCCGCGACGTGCCCGTGGAGGCCACCGCCCGCACCGACAACGCGAACGCCCTCAACCGGGCCGAACGGTTCTGCCAGCCCGCCGCCCGGAAGAAGCCGAACTACCTCATGGTCGACCGGTACGACGTCGGCGATCCGGCCGCGGCGGTCGCGTCCCTGAACCGCTACTGGTACTGACGTCTGCGCGTCTTCGCTCCTCCCCACGGCTGCGTCACCCGACCCCGCCGCGGCAGCGGCGCGGCGGGGCGGCGGGGCGGCCGCAGCGGGGCCCGGATCACGCGGCGCCCGGTCCACCTGCGGGATGCGGTGCGGGCCGTTCCCCGACCGCATCCCGCCGCCAGCTCGCGCACGGCCCGGGTCAGCGCCTCGACGCGGGGACACGCCACGGACCGTCGACCGGGACGTCGCTCGCCGGCTCGTCGGGGCCGATCGTGACCGGGTCGAGCGTCTCCACGACGAGCGTCCGCCGCCCGGACGCGGCGCGCGCGATCCGCTCCTCGGTGCCGGGCTCGACCGACACCCGCACACCGAACTGGGCGCACAGCTCCCGCAGCTCACGCTCGTACCGCTCCCCCATGGCCGCGTCGTGACCGCGGTAGGTCCACGCGATGAGGTGGCGCGGCTGGAAGCTCGTGGTCCCGTCGCCGCACTTCCTGCACGACATCGGTACCCCGGGCCGCCGGAACCGGGTCGTCCGGTGCCCGCCGGGACACACCCCGATCCACGGGCCGTCCAGCGTCGGCGCCTGCGGATCCACGTACCGGAGCCCCGAGCACCCGATCTCGCGGGCCTTCGCCCGCCACTGCTCGCCGTGCCCCGCCTCGTGGCCGGCCAGCGCGTGCGCGATCTCGTGCAGCACGGTGTCGCGGACCTCGCCCTCGTCGTAGACGGCCGCGAGCGGAGCGGAAAGGCTGATGCGACGCGCTGCGAAGTGACACATGCCCGCACGGCGCTTCGCGTCGTCGTACTCGAACCTCCAGTCCGCCAGCCCGTGCCGGTCCATGAGGTCCCGCGCGAGGTTCCGCGCCTCGACAAGATTCATGACTGCCCCCTTGGTTCATCGCCGTCCGGGCCGTCCGGACGACATCGAACCTAGGAAAGCTGTCTGACACCCGGCGGAAGTTATCCACAACGCCCAGGCGAGAGGTGGTGCCGGGCCGTCATCGCTCCGGCGTCATGACCACCTCGCCCGCCCAGGTGAACCCACCACCGAACCCGAACAGCAGCGCGGGCACGCCCTGGGGAATCCGCCCGGCGTGCCACCACTTGGACAGTCCGAGCGGGATCGAGGCCGCCGACGTGTTGCCGGACTCGGTGATATCGGTGACCACCACCCTGTCCTCCACGCCGAGCGACTTGGCCAAGGGCTCGATGATGCGCAGGTTCGCCTGGTGCGCCACGAGCACCTCGATCTCGTCGAGCCGCAGCCCCGCCGCGTCGACGACACGCCGGGCCCGGTCGGCAGCCCGCATGATCGCCCACTTGAACACCGCGCGACCGTCCTGGGCGAACTTGTCCTGCGGGGCCTCGATCAGGACCGCGGGAGTGATCTCCGGTTCGGACCCCCACACCACCGGCCCGACGCCCGGTTCGTCCGCCGCCCGCAGCACCGCCGCCCCGGCGCCGTCCGCCGTGAGGATGCAGGTGGAGCGATCGGTCCAGTCCGTCACGGCCGTCAGCTTCTCGGCTCCGACGACGACGGCCGTGCGGGCGCTCCCGGCACGGATCGCCTGGTCCGCCAGACCCAGCGCGTACGCGAACCCGGAGCACGCCGTGTTCACATCGATGACGCCCGGTCCCACCACGTCGCGCAGGTCGGGTGCCTCCTCACCTTCCGGCGTACTCGCTCCCGGCGGGAATCCCGTCCGCAACGCGTACGCGACGCGTCCCGCGGTGTTGGGCGAACGGTCCATGGCGGTGGCGGTCGCCACCACCACGAGGTCGACGTCCTCGTGAGTCACTCCGGCGTCCGCGAGAGCGTGGCGCGCCGCGGCGGTGGCCATGTCGGCGACGCCGACGTCGTCGTCGGCCACGTGGCGCGTGACGATGCCGGTGCGGGAGCGGATCCACTCGTCGTTCGTCTCGACGAGCTCCGCGACGTCGTCGTTGGTCATGACCCTGGCGGGCTGGTGGTGCCCGAGGCCGATGATCCGGGAGCCGGCCGGGCCGGCGGGCAGCGTGAGCATGGTCCCGATCATGGCACGCCATGACACCAGCCCGGCAGGCGGCGAGTGCGCGCCCGCAGGTGGTGGCTGCGGCGCCGGGCCGCCACGGGCCCCGTCGCGCCGGTCAGCGCCGCAGCCCGCCGTCGGGACGCAGCTCCCCTGCCAGACCGGTCTCGACGTAGAACTCCTCGATGTGCTCCCGGGCCAGGCGCGCCGCCGTGGCCCCGTCCCCGACGGAGACGGCCTCGAGAATTCCGGCATGCTCGGCGGCCAACCGGGCCGAGGTGTTCGGCCAGTCGGGGAGACGGGACACGCCCTCGGTCACGTACTGGCCGATCGCACCGCGCAGACCGAGCAGGAAGGCCTCGACCACGTGGTTGCCGGCGATCCGGGCGAACTCGAGGTGGAACGCCTGGTCGGCTGCGATGAAGTCGGTGGAGCTCATGCCCGGCTCCTCCATGGCGTCCACGAGTCGGCGCGCACCGGCGAGCGCCGTGTCGCCGATCTCTCGCGCGCGGTACCTGTCCCCCGCCGTACGGATGGCCCAGGTCTCGAGCAGCACCCGGGTCGCGACGACGTCCGGGACGCGCAGCGCGCCCGAGGAGACATGCAGCCGCATCGCCATGTGCAGTCCGGCCGCCGGCCGGTCGACCACGACGGCCCCCGCGGTGGGCCCGGACCCGACGGCGGTCCGGACCACCCCGGCCGCCTCCAGGATCCGGATCGCCTCACGCACCGAGGTACGGGACACTCCGAGCTCGTCCGCGAGCGCCCGTTCACCGGGCAGTCGCTCGCCGAGCGCCCATCGCCCGGCCACGAGTTCGGCCTCGATCCGCGCGAGAACGCGCTCGTGCGTACGCATGGGGACACGGTACCCGTGTGGTCCGACCACATGCGGTACCGTGTGCCGCATCGTGCGCCGCCGCCCGGACCGCGCCCCTTTGAAAGGATGCAGGATGCGCATCGCCCTCGCCGCCACCTGCCTCGGTGACGCGATGTTCCCGCAGGCACCCATCGCCGTGGTGCGCCTTCTGGAGCGCCTCGGCCACACCGTCGTGGTGCCCGAGCGGCAGGCGTGCTGCGGACAGATGCACGTCAACACGGGCTACCAGCGCGAGGCCGTGCCGGTGGTGCGCAACCACGTACGGACGTTCGGGCCCGTGGCCGACGGAGAGTGGGACGCCGTCGTCGTCCCGTCCGGATCCTGCACGGGCTCGATCCGGCATCAGCAGGCCATGGTGCTCGACCGCGCCGGCCTCGCCGCGGAGGCCCGTACGGCGACCGCCGTCGCCGCCCGCACCTACGAACTGTCCGAGCTCCTGGTCGACGTCCTCGGCGTGACCGAGGTCGGGGCGTGGTTCCCGCACCGTGTCACCTACCACCCGACGTGCCACTCACTGCGCATGCTCGGCGTCGGCGACCGGCCGCTCCGACTGCTGCGCGCGGTCGAGGACATCGAGCTCGCCGACCTCCCGGAGGCCGCGGGCTGCTGCGGCTTCGGCGGCACGTTCGCGTTGAAGAACTCCGACACGTCGGCCGCGATGCTAGCGGACAAGGTCCGTCACGTGACCGGCACGGGCGCGGAGTTCCTCACCGCCGGGGACTACTCGTGCCTGATGCACCTCGGCGGCGGGCTGTCTCGCCACGCACGCCGCGGCCGGAGCGAACGACCGGCCGCCCAGGAAGCGACCGGCCCCGCGCGGACGACGCCCGCCGTCCGGACCGTTCATCTCGCCGAGATCCTGGCGAGCACCCGCGAGCAGCCCTGGTCGCCCGGATCCGCGGACAGGACGCCGATGTCGGAGTCGAGTGGCACGATGCGCAGCACACCTGCCGGGAACGCGAAGGGGGCCGCACGATGACCACGGGGAACAACGCCGGGCCGCCGTCGAACCGCACCTTCCTCGGTATGCCGCAACCGGCCGACCCCCTGCGTTGGGGGCCGTCGTTCCCCGACGCGGCACGGCGCGAACTCGGCAACGACCAGCTGCGCCGCAACCTGGGCCACGCCACGTCGACGATCCGCGCCAAGCGCGCCAAGGTGGTCGGCGAGGTGCCCGACTGGGAAGCGCTGCGCGACGCCGGCTCCGCCCTGAAGGCGCAGGTCATGGACCGCCTGCCCGAGCTCTTGGAGGAGCTGGAGCGGAACGTCACGGCACGGGGTGGCGTCGTGCACTGGGCGCGGGACGCCGCGGAGGCGAACCGTATCGTCGCAGGCCTCGTCCAGGAGGCGGGCACCGACGAGGTGGTCAAGGTGAAGTCCATGGCCACGCAGGAGATCGGACTCAACGAGGCGCTGGAGGCCGAGGGCATCCACGCGACCGAGACGGACCTGGCCGAGCTCATCGTGCAGCTCGCCGATGACATGCCCTCCCACATCCTCGTTCCCGCGATCCACCGCAACCGGGCGGAGATCCGCGAGATCTTCCTGGACAACATGGGCGACGCGCCGCCGGACCTCACCGACGTGCCCCGCGAGCTCGCGATGGCCGCGCGCGCACATCTGCGCCGCAAGTTCCTCTCGGCGAAGGTGGCCGTGAGCGGCGCGAACTTCGCCGTGGCGGAGACGGGGACGCTGTCGGTGGTCGAGTCGGAGGGCAACGGGCGCATGTGCCTGACGCTGCCGGAGACCTTGATCACCGTGATGGGGATCGAGAAGCTGATCCCCCGGTTCACGGACCTCGAGGTGTTCCTCCAGCTCCTGCCGCGCAGCTCCACCGGCGAGCGGATGAACCCCTACACGTCGATGTGGACGGGTGTGACGCCGGGCGACGGCCCGTCGGAGTTCCACCTGGTGCTGCTCGACAACGGCCGCACACGCGTGCTCGCCGACGAGGTGGGTCGGTCCGCGCTGCACTGCATCCGCTGCTCCGCGTGTCTCAACGTGTGCCCCGTGTACGAGCGGGTCGGCGGGCACGCCTACGGATCGGTGTATCCGGGCCCGATCGGTGCCATCCTCACGCCGCAGCTCACCGGGGAGTCGTCGGACCTGCCGTACGCCTCGACGCTGTGCGGGGCGTGCTACGAGGTGTGCCCGGTGAAGATCGACATCCCCTCGATCCTGGTCGACCTACGGGCACGCGAGGTCGAGTCGGGGTCCGCCGGACGGGGCTGGGGCGCGGCCATGAAGACCGCGTCGACCATGATGTCCGACGGCGGACGCTTCCGCCGGGCGGCGCGACTCGGCCGGGCCGGGCGGATCCTGGGCGGACGCGGCGGAGTCATCTCGCGGCTTCCCGGGCCCGGCGCGGCGTGGACGGCGTCCCGTGACCTACCGCTGCCGCCCAAGCGGACGTTCCGGGACTGGTGGGCGGCGCACGAGCGTGAGAAGACCGGCGAACGAGCCGGGGACGATCGGCCCCGGCCTGGAGATGGAGCGGAGCCCCGATGACGACCGCCCGTGACGAGATCCTCGGCCGCGTCCGCGCGGCCCTCGCGACCGGTACGGCCGGGCCGGCGGCGGCCTCGAGCACCGGGACGCCCGCCGGCAGCACGACGACGTCGACCGTTCCCCGGGAGTACCGGGAGAGCGGCGAGCACGGCGCGGGGTCGGCGCACGTACTGGATCTGCTGGTCGACCGGCTGGAGGACTACAAGGCGCAGGTGCATCGTGTCTCGGCCGCCGAGGTGTCGGCGACGCTCAGGCGCCTTGCCGCCACGCTGTCGGACCGTGACCACGTGCCGGAGCGAGTCGAGTCAACGGGGTCCGGGGCGGTACCGCGCCCCGACACGGCGGAGCGTGCTTCTGGCGCACCCGGCGTCGTCGTCGTACCCGCCGGTCTCGCGGCCGAGTGGGTGACGGCGATGTCCGACGGCGGGGTCGACGTCGTCGTCGACCCGCCCGGGGCGCCCCTCACGCCGTCGGACCTCGACCGGGCCGCCGGTGTCGTGACGGCGGCGCGGGTCGCCGTCGCCGAGACCGGCACGATCGTGCTCGACAGCGGGGCCGACCAGGGCAGGCGAGCGATCTCGCTGGTCCCGGACGTGCACATCTGTGTGGTGCGCGCGGACCAGGTGGTGCAGACGGTCCCGGAGGCGGTGCGCCGCCTGGCACACCACCCCGACCGCCCGCTCACCTGGATCAGCGGTCCGAGCGCGACGAGCGACATCGAGCTGAACCGAGTGGAGGGAGTCCACGGGCCGCGGACGTTGCAGGTGGTCCTCGTCGGCTGACTTCCGGCGGGCGTCTCGACCGAACTTCCGGGCACCGGTCCGCGAAGCCGCTACTCTCGCCCGTGTGGCGAGGATCTGGCGCGAGCGGTTCGACCCGGAACGACATCGGGACTTCATGACGGGAGCTCAGGAGCCAGGTGGCCGGCCGGTCACGGGTCGGCCTCCCGAGTGGGTGATGCTGGTCCGGGAATGCGGGGTGACCCTCCAGTTCATCTCGCTCGAACAGCTGCGCGAGGCGCGTGACTACTTCGGAGATCCGCGCCCGATGTCGACGCGCCGACACAACAACGGCCTCGAGCACTACTGGCATTTCTGGTGGGAGAGACTGCCCAAGGGCCTCGTGCGTTCCTCCAGGAGGCGCAGAATGACCAAGGCCCTGGAGCGTGCGCTCAACCGGTTCGGCGCACCAAGCCGACCATAGGCCTGCTCACCCGTGCAGCGTCGCGCCCTTCACCACCTTGTCCACCACGCGCCGCTCACCGGCCACGGCGACTCCGACCAGGTCGAGCTTCTCGGTGGAGACCGCCGCGACCGCCGCGCGGTTGTCGACGTCGTTGCCCGTGGCGAAGAGATCCGCCGTGTAGAGGCCGATGCGCAGCCCGCGGGACTCGGCGCGGGCTCGGATCGTGGCGAGGCGGTCGCCGTCGGCCACCATGACCATGACGGGAGTACCGAGCATCGGGAGGTATTCGCGGCCGTCGGCGTCGCGGTAGGTATCCCCGACCAGCTCCGGGTAGGCCGCCGTCACCGCGCTCGCCAGGAAGGCGGTGACGTTGTTCTCCTGCCAGCCCAGCAGGTCGTCCCGCAGCACGATCACGATCTTGGCTTGTTCGAAGGTCATGGACCGAGCCTGCGCCCAGGAGCTCGCGCGGATCTTGTACTTTCTTGATGTGGCTCAGGATGTCGTGCGCGCGTGGCGGCCCCGGGTACCCGGCGTCACGGAGGTGCTGCACGCCGCCTGGCGGGAGCACTCGTACCCGGCACACACGCACGACACGTGGACCGTGCTCATCGTGGACTACGGCCTGATCGGTTACGGACTGGGTGGTACGGAGCACGCAGCGCGGAACGCGGGGGTGACCGTGCTGCCGCCGGGTGTCGTGCACGACGGGCGATCCGTGAGCGCGGCCGGCTTTCGCAAGCGGGTGGTCTATCTGGAGCAGGACGCCCTCGACGCCCAGTTGGTCGGGCACGCCGTCGATGCGCCGCTCGTCATGGACGACTCGCTGCGGACCCGCTTCGCCGGACTCGACCGAGCGCTCATCCTGCGGGAGGACGTCGCCGCGGAAAGCCTGCTCGCCCTCGTCCGGGAAGGGTTGGCCTGGCACCTCTCCGGACACCCCGCGCCGCCGCACCAGCCGCCGAGCGCGCCGACGGCCCGGACCACCCGTGACCTGCTCGACGCCGACCCCACGCAGCCGATCCGGCTCGCCGACATCGCGGACCGGGTCGGTGTGACCGTCCCCCACCTGGTACGCGCGTTCACCCGCGAGTTCGGCATTCCGCCGCACCGCTACCTGGTCGGCCGCCGACTCGACCTGGCACGACGCCGGCTGCTCGCGGGGGAGCCGGCCGCCGACGTCGCCTCCGCCACCGGATTCCACGACCAGGCACACCTGACCCGGCACTTCCGCAGGTTGCTGCGCACGACACCGGGCCGGTACCAGCGCGAGGGGCGCGTGGTACGAGAGCCCAGCGCACGCGGAGTCACACGGCTATAACGATGCCGGCCCGACGCGGGTGAAGTTCCGGCAGATTCTGCCCCACCGTGCCGCGGGCCCTTTCCGCCACGCGAGAATCCGCCCTATGAACCATGCACGACGTATTTTCGCGGCTGCCGCGTTGACCATGGCAACCCTGTTGCTCGCGGGCTGCATCAAGATGGACATGACCCTCACGGTCAACGGTGACGACACCGTCGACGGCGACATCGTGGTCGCGGTCTCGGACGCGACGGCCGAGACGATGGGCGCGACGCCCGAGGAGTTGCTCGAGCAGGCGGACGCCGACTCCATCGGCGAGGACGCCTCCGACGTCAAGCCCTACGCCGAGGACGGATTCACCGGCAAGCGCTTCATCTTCGAGAAGTCCCCGATCGAAGACTTCTCCGACGGCGAGATGTCGATCGTGCGCGACGGCGACGAGTTCGTCGTCGAAGGAAGCCTGCCGATGAAGGCGGAAGACCTCGACATGACCGAGGAAGAACTCGCAGACCCGGCCACACAGCAGGTGCTCGCCGAGTTCGCCGTGAACGTGTCGTTCACCTTCCCCGGCGAGATCGTCGAGTCGAACGGAGAAGTCGACGGCAACACCGTCACGTGGACGGCCGAGGTCGGCAAGAAGAACGCGATGACTGCCCGCGCGTCCGCGCTGACGGCTGACGAGGCCGCCGCCGAGGAGGTGCCGGGCGAGGACGCGTCCGCCGAGGACGCCACGACCGACGCCGCGGACGACACCGAGGCGAGCGCCGTCGACAACTCCGCCGAGCAGGAGGGGACCAGCTTCTGGGGTTCGCTGCCGGGCATGATGATCATCGGTGCCGGGATCGGACTCGCACTGGGCCTGGTCCTCACCCTGGTCCGGACCGCCCGGAATCGGAAGACCCCGGCTGCCGAGGCGGACACGCCGCCGGCCCCGGCGACGGAGCCGGTCGACCCCGAACGATCCTGACCCGTCCGACAGAGCCACGGTCTGTGTCGGGGTTCCGACACAGGCCGTGAGGGAAGATCGGCTCGCGCCGGGCGGTCCCGGTGGGCGCGGTCGGTCCGCATCCGGACAGCCGGTCACCGTGCCACGCCGCCGGGGTACGGGACAATGGACTCTCGTGACCGACCCCGCGGAACCCCTCGATCTCGCGCTCTTCGACGTACCGCCCGGTACGCGCCACCCTCGCACGAAGATCGTGCTGCTCACCGGCCCGTCGGGGTCCGGCAAGTCCTCGCTGACGCGCCGCGTGGGCATGCCCGTCGTCGAGCTCGATGACTTCTACCTCGACGTCGACCACCCGGGGCTGCCGCACGCGTTCGGCATCGTCGACTGGGACGATCCGGCCTCCTGGGACGGCACCGCCGCCCTCGCCGCGCTGCGCGAGATCGCCACCTCGGGGCGCGCGGAGCTACCGGTCTACGACATCCCGAGCTCCCGCCGCACCGGGACCCACATCTTCGACGCCGGCGGCGCACCACTCGTCATCGCGGAGGGCATCTTCGCGGCGGAACTCGTCGCCGCCTGCCGCGCCGACGGCATCCTGGCCGACGCGATCTGCCTGGCCAGGCCGCGGGTCGTGACGTTCTGGTTCCGGCTGCTGCGCGACGTCGCGGAGTCCCGCAAGCCGTTGTCCACCCTGCTGCGCCGTGGTGTGGCGCTCTTCCGCGACGAGCCCCGGCTCGTGAAGCGATGGACGGCGCTGGGCTGCCGCGCCCTCGGCCGCACGCGCGCTGAGGCATCCTTGCGGAAGCTTGTGCGAGACAGTTCCTGACAGAAGTCATGTACGCGTAACACAGACGCCACATGCCTCTCATCAAACCGCCTCACCCTGTGAGGAGGTCGCATGGTGGCCGGTGTCGCCCCGCGCCGGAACGGCACCGCGGCTCCGGCCACCACGCGGCCTCCTAGAGACGGAGGTGATGTCTGTGATCCAGCGCAACGGACTGCGCGTGCTCTCGCTCTACGAGGGCTTCTTCAGCGGCGGTGCCCGGGTACTGCACTCCACGGTCGTGACCGGGCTGCACCAGAGCGGCCGCCAGCAGCACTCGGTACTGAGCCTGCACCACGAGGTCAAGCGAGAGTCAACGCTCCAGCGCATGGAGGACGATCCGCGGTACCGCGCGCTTCGTGCCGCCGGCGTGCGTGTCACCTCGCTGGGCCGAAGCACGGAGGTGGAACACGATCCGCGTGGCTTCACCGACGCGGAGATGACGGCGGCGGTGCGGCAGGCCAAGGCGGCCGACGTCGTCCTGTCGCTCAAGGAGCAGCCGCTGCGGCTCGTGAACCAGCCGGCGTTTCCGCGCCGCCCGGTGGTGGCGTGTCTGCACCGGTCGGATCCGGAGCACCAGGGCCATGCGCTCGACGACCTCATCTCCGCGGCGAACCTCGGCAGGCTCGCCGCCGTGGTGTGCTGCGCGGAGTCCACCCGCGACGCGTACCGCACGGCGGGCGTGCCCGGTGAACTGCTCCGGGTCGTGCCGAACGGGATCAATCTCGTCCGGTTCCGCCCGGCTCATGGCGCCCGGCGTCTCGCCCTCCGAGGCGCGCTCGGGGTCGCTCCCGACGACACCGCCGTCGTCTACGCGGCGCGCTACGACGCGATGAAGAACCCGGAGCTCTTCCTCCGCTCCGCCCGGGAGTTCCTCGACATGGACGCGTCCGGTCAGGTGCTGATGTGCGGCGCCGGGATGGACGGCGGGAATCCGGGGCTCGCCGACGATCTCACCCGGATCTTCGGCGACCGGCCGGACCTGCTCGGCAGGCTGCGGCTGCTCGGCGTCCGGCACGACATGGAACTCCTGTACGCGGCGGCGGACGTGGTCGCCCTGACGTCGGCGTTCGGCGAGGCCGCTCCGCTGTGCCTCATCGAGGGGGCGATGTGCGGGGCGGTACCGGTCACGACACCGGTGGGCGACGCTCCCTCGATCGTCGCCGGCATCGGGTTCGTCACGTCGTACGAGCCCACCGACATCGCGGCGACCTGGGTCGAGGCGGCCGCCCGCCGCGAGTCGCTCCGTGCGGCGCGCGACGCCGCCCGGCCACGCTTCAGCCATGTCCGCATGATCGCCGGCTACACCCAGGTGATCGAACGCGCGCGCAAGGAGGCCGGCCGCCTGACCCGGGTCTGACCCCTCCCCGCGCTCTACCGAGCCCGGCCCGACGGACCGGTCACGGACCTGCACGAGGCGATGTGGTCGGTCCGTTGTCGAGGTAGGTCGGTCCTTTGTCGAGCGGTCGGCTGCCCGAGGGACCGACCGC
>NZ_JAFMPK010000039.1:46514-51833 GCF_017349295.1 Myceligenerans salitolerans | reverse complement strand
ATCCGACCGACCACATCGCCCGCCGCCCGCCCCTCCGCCCCTCGGTCGGGCTCGTCGGGGCCAGGCGCGGCTCGGCGAGGCGCGGCTCGGCGCGGCCAGGCGCGGCTCGGCACAGGGACGGCACGTCCGCGATCACCGGCGTTCACTTTGCGGCAGGATGAGCCCATGTCCGACGGCCCTGTCACGCTCAGCCGCGTCGCCCGTGAAGCGGGCGTGTCGCTGGCGACCGCCTCCCGCGCGATCAACGGGAGCGCCACCCGAACCGTTCGCCCGGAACTCCGCGACCGTGTCCTGGCGGCCGCCCAACGGCTGGGCTACGTCCCCGACCCGAGCGCGCAGGCCATGGCACGCGGCCGGACCGCCGCGCTCGGACTCGTGGTGCACGACATCGCCGACCCCTACTTCTCCGCGATCGCTTCCGGAGTCACCCGCGCCGCCGAGAACCAGGGGCTGATCGTCACGCTCGCGTCGACCGAGCTGCGTCCGGACCGTGAGCGGGCGTTCGTCGAACTGGTGCGCCGCCAGCGGGGACGCGCGGTCATCCTCGCGGGAAGCCGTACGGTGCCCGACGGCGCCGCCCCCACGGTCGAGGACGCCGAGTCGTCCGGGGAGACCTCCGGACCGGGGGCGACCGTGGCGAGCTCGGAGGATCTCGCGAGCGCCCTGACGGCGTTCCGGGAGTCGGGCGGCGGGGTCGCCACGATCGGGCAGGCGATCGGGTCCCTCCCGGTCGTGGAGATCGACAACGCGGGCGGTGCGGCCGCACTCGCCCGAGAGCTGCACGGGCTCGGGTATCGCCGGTTCGGCGTCCTCTCCGGCCCGCCCGGCCTGCGCACGGCCGCCGACCGGACGGCGGGTTTCCGCGACGCACTCGCGTCACTGGGCAGTACCGTGCGCGACGACGACGTCGTGGCCGGAGAGTTCACCCGTGACGGCGGATACGCCGCGATGGCGCACCTGATCGCCCGGTCCGGGCGGGGTGAAGCCGATGGCACGCTCCTCGACCCCGGGTCGGACAAGGCCGGTCGAGGTGGCGCACGTGCCGCCGACGCCGGGGGCCGAACCGTGGGCGGCGAGCCCGCCATGCGCGACCAGCCCGCCACGGGCGGCGGCCCAGGACTTCCCGAACTGGTCTTCGCCGTCAACGACGTGATGGCCGTGGGCGCGATGGCCGCCGTGCGCGACGCGGGCCTGGGCGTGCCCGACGACGTCGCCGTGGCCGGCTTCGACGACATTCCCACGCTGCGCGACGTCACCCCGGCGCTGACCACCGTGCACATCGCGCTGGAGCGGATCGGCGAGGCCGCCACCCACCTGGCACTCGGCGAGCCGACCGGGCTGGAGCCGACGCCCGCGACCGGCACCGAAGCGAGCGAAGCCGGCACCGGAGCCACCGAGACCGGCACCGGAGCCACCGAAGCCGGCACCGCGGCGACCGAAGGCCTGGAGGCCACCGCACCCGGCTCGATCACCGTCCGCGGCGAGGTCATCCTGCGCGCCTCGACCCCCGGTCCCTGACCGCCCCGGTCCCTGACCCGCCGACGGGCGAGAAACTCCGCGTCCCACACCGGCGACTCCTTGCGCTACGCTGAGGAAAGCGCATTCCACAGTAAGCGTCCGGGGCCCGTCCCGGTGAGCACGACGAAGGAGTCCCTATGACCCGCACCCTCCGCATCGCCATGAACGGCGTGACCGGCCGCATGGGCTACCGCCAGCACCTGCTGCGCTCGATCCTGCCGATTCGTGATCAGGGCGGCGTCACCCTCGCCGACGGCTCACGGGTCCAGGTCGAGCCCGTGCTGGTGGGCCGCAACCCCGAGAAGCTCAAGGAACTGGCCACGAAGCACGACGTCGCGCACTGGACCACCGACCTCGACGGGGCCATCGGCGACGCGGACGTGGTGTTCGACGCCGCGATGACCAATCTCCGCCCGGCGACCCTGACCGCGGCGATGCAGCAGGGCAAGCACGTCTTCACCGAGAAGCCCACCGCCGAGACGCTGGAGGAGGCGATCGAGCTGGCCCGTCTGCGCGAGCAGACCGGTGTCACCGTCGGCGTCGTCCACGACAAGCTCTACCTCCCCGGCCTCGTCAAGCTCCGCCGCCTGGTGGACGAGGGCTTCTTCGGCCGCATCCTGTCGATGCGCGGGGAGTTCGGCTACTGGGTCTTCGAGGGCGACATCCAGGCGGCACAGCGGCCGTCGTGGAACTACCGCCGCGAGGACGGCGGCTCCATGACCACGGACATGTACTGCCACTGGAACTACGTCATGGAGGGCATCGTCGGCCAGGTCAGGTCCGTCACCTCCAGAACCGCCACGCACATCCCCACCCGCTGGGACGAGCAGGGCAAGGAGTACACCGCCACCGCCGACGACGCCGCCTACGGCATCTTCGAGCTGGAGACGCCGGACGGCGACGACGTGATCGCCCAGATCAACTCCTCCTGGGCCGTGCGCGTCTACCGCGACGAGCTGGTCGAGTTCCAGATCGACGGCACGCACGGCTCCGCCGTCGCCGGGCTGAACAAATGCGTCGCCCAGCAGCGCGCCCACACGCCCAAGCCGGTGTGGAACCCGGACCTGCCGATCACCGAGTCGTTCCGCGACCAGTGGATGGAGGTGCCCGCCAACGCCGAGCTCGACAACGGCTTCAAGGCGCAGTGGGAGGAGTTCCTGCGCGACGCCGTCGCCGGGCGGCCGCACCGCTTCGACCTCCTGTCCGCGGCGCGCGGCGTGCAGCTCGCGGAGCTGGGCCTGAAGTCGTCGGCCGAGGGCCGCCGCATCGAGATCCCGGAGATCGTGCTGTGACGTCGCACGCGCGCGGGCGATGCGGTCGGCCGGATGTCGAGCGGTCGGTCCCCCGAGGGACCGACCGCACCGACGTCGGACCGACCGCCCGACGCCGGACCGACCGCGCCCGCACCCTCGGCCACCTGTGGAAAGGACTCCTGTGAGCGCCACCAAGATCACGCTTCCCGTCTTCGACGATGCCGGGGCGCCGTCGGGCACGGAGACCTTCGCCCTCGGCGCCCCCGGCCCCTGGACGACGCCCGGCGCCCCTTTGACCAGCCGCGTCGCGTTCGCTGCCGCGCACGTCGTGCCCCACGCCGGCGCGGCGAACGTGCCCGGTGAGCCGGCGTCGGTCGACTGGGACAGCACCCTCGCCTACCGGCATCGCATCTGGTCGTACGGCCTCGGCGTGGCCGACGCGATGGACACCGCGCAGCGCGGCATGGGCCTGGACTGGGCAGCGACACAGGAACTGGTACGCCGTTCGGCGGCCGACGCCGCGGCGTTCCGCACGACGTCGGCCGCCGGGCACCCCGCCCGCGTCGCGTGCGGCGCGGGAACCGATCAGCTCCGGCCCGAGACCGTCGCGGCCCTCCAGCCCGGAGAGGCCGGGCTGGCCGCCGTCGTCGACGCCTACCGCGAGCAGGTGCACGTGGTGCAGGACGCCGGAGCGCAGGTCATCGTGATGGCATCCCGCGCACTCGCCCGCGTCGCCCGCGGGCCGGAGGACTACGCGCGGGTGTACGACGCCGTCCTCGCCGAGGCGGATCAGCCCGTCGTGCTGCACTGGCTCGGCACGATGTTCGATCCCGCGCTCGAGGGCTACTGGGGTTCGACGTCGGTCGCCGACGCCACGAACGTCTTTCTCGACGTCATCCGGGCGCATCAGGCGAAGATCGACGGCGTGAAGGTCTCGCTGCTCGACGCGGAGCACGAGGTCGGCCTACGTCGGGCCCTCGCCGCGCTGGAGCCGGTGGTCATGCCGGCCGGGTTCGGCGTCGCGGACGGCGACGACGCGAGCCGCCTGGACCCAGCCGGCCGTCTCGCGCGCCCGCGCCTCTACACCGGCGACGACTTCAACTACCCGGAGCTCATCGCCGGCGACGAAGAAGGCCACTCCGACGCGCTGCTCGGCATCTTCGCGGCGATCTATCCCGCGGCGTCCACAGCCCTGCAGGCGTTCGACGCCGAAGCGGCGGGCGAGGCGGGTGCCGCACGGCGCGGGCACGAGATCCTCGCCGCGACCGAGGCGCTCGGCCGCAAGATCTTCGAGGCGCCCACGTACTACTACAAGACGGGGATCGCGTTCCTGTCCTGGCTGAACGGCTTCCAGCCGGCGTTCTCACTGGTGGGCGGCCTGCACTCGGGGCGCTCCGTGGCACACCTGGTGGAGCTGTTCCGGCTCGCGGACGGCTGCGGCATGGTGCTCGACCCCGAGCTTGCCGCGCGACGGATGACCGCTTTCCTCACGGTGAACGGGGTGGACGCATGAGTGCCGACAGCACCGCGGGCGACAGCACCGCGCACGGGCCCGCGGCGGCCGGACCCGCCACGGACGGGTCCGCGCCCGCCACGCCGTCGTCCATGGTCCCGACGGACCTGCGCCGGGCCTCGCTGAACACCGCGACCGTCAAGCACGCCACGCTCGCCGAGGCGTGCGAGGTCGCGGCGGCGACGGGTTTCGGTGCCGTCGGCCCGTGGCGCGACCGCGTGCAGGAGGTGGGCGCGGCCGGAGCCGCGAGGATCATCGCCGACGCGGGGCTCGTGGCGTCGTCGCTGTGCCGGGGTGGCTTCCTCACCGCACGGGACGACGGCGGGATCGCCGCCGCGCTGGACGAGAACGCGCGGGCCTTCGAGGAGGCGGCGACGATCGGGGCACCGGAGCTGATCTTCGTCGTCGGCGGGCTTCCCGCCATGTCGGCGCCGGGGGCAGGGCCACGACGGGACGCGGAGCCCGCGGACCGCGACCTGGTCGCTGCTCGCGCGCGCGTCGCCGACCGGCTCGCGGACCTCGTGCCGATCGCCCGTGACCACGGGGTGCGGATCGTGCTCGAACCGCTCCACCCCCTCTTCGCGGCGGACCGGGCCGTGATCTCCACGCTCGGGCAGGCGCTGGATCTCGCCGAGCCGTTCGCCCCGGAGGAGGTGGGCGTCGTCGTCGACACCTACCACGTGTGGTGGGACCCGGCGCTGCGCGAGCAGATCGAACGCGCGGGTCGCGCCCGGCGGATCGCGTCGTACCAGGTGTGCGACTGGATACTGCCGCTCGCGGCCGAGCCGCTGAACTCACGTGGGCACGTGGGCGACGGGTACATCGACTTCGCGACCGTCTCCGGATGGGTGTGCGACGCCGGGTACACGGGCTACGTCGAGACGGAGATCTTCAACGAGGAGATCTGGTCGGCCCCGCCGGAGGCGACGGCCGCCACGGTCCTGTCCCGCTACGAGAACCACGTCCACCCGCATCTCGACGGCGGGCCGGCGCGCGGTCTCTGACCGTGGTGGCCGGACCCGGTACCGCCGCGCG
>NZ_JAFMPK010000039.1:9605-46500 GCF_017349295.1 Myceligenerans salitolerans | reverse complement strand
GGCACGGTGCCGACCACGCGCGGCGGTGTCGAGTCGGCTCGTCCTGTGGATAGCGTGAAACCCGACGACGAGAGGACTTCCCGATGAGCCGCCTGCCCGCGCCCGACGTCACCGCACGCGAGTTCTGGACCTCCGAACGGATGGAGGCCGCGCTCACCCCCGCGATCGAGCACGCCGAACGCGCGCTCGGCACGCCCTGGCCCGAGGCGCGCGCCTCACAGTTCGCGCGGTTCTGGCGCGACGGCGACCGCAAGGGCTACGAGAGCGGCGTGATCGCGCGGCAGCAGCGCCTGACGTACGCCGCGGTGGCGGCGCTCCACACGGGCGAGCAACGCTTCCTCGACGAGGTGGTCGACGGCGTGATCCTGCTCTGCGAACAGTCCACCTGGTGCTGGCCGGCCCACGAGCACGTGCACGACCGCAGCGACTACGTCGTGCCCGACGTCACCGACCCGTGTCTGGATCTCGGCGCGGGTGAGGTCGCCGCACAGCTCGCCTGGGTCGACCATCTGCTCGGGCCCGCGATCGACGACCGCGCCCCCGGTGTCCGCGCCCGGATCCGGCAGGAGACGCGGCAACGGGTCCTGCGGCCGTTCACGGACCGCCGGGACTGGTGGTGGCTCGGTATCGAGCGACCACCGATGAACTGGACGGTGTGGATCCAGGGCAACGTGCTCGCGGCCGCGCTGGCCCTGGAGGACGACACGGCCCGGCGCCGCCACATCGTCCGGCTCGTCGCCGAGGGCGTGGGCCGCTACTGGGACTCGCTCCCGCCCGACGGCGGTGTCGACGAGGGCTACCACTACTGGTGGCAGGGCGTCGCCCGCGCCCTGGAGGCCGAGGACCTGCTCTCCTGGGCCGGCACGCAGGATGCCGCGGCACGACTCCTGACGTCGTCCGACGACGCACGGGCGACCGCGGGCCCCGGCGACGTCGCGGCGCCGGCCTCGAACGAACCCCGCCCCCGCACGCCGTCGGACGACACGGACGTGCGAGCCGAGACGATCCGCCAGGTCGTCGGCTTCCCGCATCGGATGCACCTGGGCGGCGACTGGTACGTCGGAGTCGCAGACAGCCCGGCCCGGCCGATCTGGACGTGGCCGTGGAACCTGGTGCACTCCTGGGCGCGCCGCGTCGGGGACGACGACGCCGTCCGGCACGCCGCGTCCTACCGGGACCGCCCGGAGATCCTGTGGGACGAGCGGGTGACCCTCTCCCGCGCGGTGCTCATGCTGTCGGACGACGCGTGGGCGAACCTTCCCGCCGGTACCGCGCCGCCGCTGGTGGCTCAGGTCTGGCTGCCGGAGACGCAGGTGGCGCTGGCACGCTCCCGGCCGGGTTCCTCCGGCGGGGTCGCGGTGTTCGTCAAGGGCGGGCACAACGCGGAGAACCACAACCACAACGACGTCGGCGAGGTCGTGATCGCCCTCGACGGCGTGCCCGTCGTCGTCGACGCCGGGAAACCGACCTATCGCGCCGGCACGTTCGGGGACGAGCGCTACGACCAGTGGCCGATGCGGTCGGCCTGGCACAACGTGCCGCTGATCAGCGGCACGGAGCAGGCACCGGGCGAGGAGTTCACGGCCCGCTCGATGACGGTGACGAGTCCGGACGGCGACGGGACATGGAGCGCGCGGCTCGACCTCGCGGGGGCCTACCCCGTCGGCGGGATGTCCTGGTGGCGCGAGGTCGCGCTGGACCGCTCGGCGGAATCGGTGACCGTGAGCGACTCGTGGGCGTCGGCCGCGGACACCGGCGAGCGCGACGGCGAGGACCACCACGGCGCGGAAGGCGACGGCGCGACGGCGCTGCACTGGCTGCTGGCCGGTGACGTGACGCTCGACGCGGCGACGGGGCAGGCCACCGTGCGGCACGCCGCCGGCCGGCCCGACGCCGAGGTCCGTACCCTGCGAATCACCTGGGACCAGGACACGCTGGACGCCACGCTGGAGGTACAGGAGATCCACGACGACGAGCTGGCGGCGGTGTGGGGCGACCAGCTCACCCGGCTCGCGCTGACGGCTCGTGGCGAGCCGGGCACCGGCACCGGCACCGGCACGTCGACCGTCCGCTTCGACGCGGCCTGAACGACCGTCTCCTCCTGGTCAAGAGTGAGCTTCACCCGCGACAGGCCGGAGGATATGTCCGACAGTCCCGTAGGATCTCGGACTGTGATCCGGGACGGAGCGGTGCGGCTCCTCGGGCTCGTCGTTCTCGCGACGAGCCTCGTCGGCGCGTCCGGAGCCGCCGTCGCGAACGAGCGCGACACCGGCATCCGGGTCACGGCCGAGGGCGTGTCGTTCGACCGCTGGCAGATCTCCCGTGGAGCGACACTCGAGTACACGGTCCGGCCCCTCGACGGCGACAACAGCTCCTATGTCAGGCGCTACCTCGGAGGTTCGGAACGGCACTCCGGCTGGGCGGCCTTCCACGAGGCTCCTGACCGGTACCCGGGCGGCTACTGCGTGACCTGGGTCCGTCTCGACCGCTACGACTGGGGCGAGTGGATGAACGGGCCCGCCTGCACCGAGCCGGAGGAGTCCGCCACGGCGGATGCCGAGGAGTCCGGGGACCCGCCGGACGAGAGCCCGCAGGCCGAGCCCTCGCCGAGCCCGAAGGCGACCCAGGGCCGGCCACCGGCCGCGAGCACGCAGAAGCCGGAGACCGAGCCGACGCCCTCGCCCTCCGCCGCCGAACCGACGCCGGAGCCCACGCCCACGCCGAGCCCGAGCCCCACGCCCGGTCGCAGCGCGTCGGCCGAGCCGGGTCCCGTCGTCTCGTCGGAACCGAACGACCCGGCGAGTGCGATCATCAGGTCGTTCGGCCTGCCCGCCTCCGCGGGTGACGGCGAGCGTGCCCTCCCGCAGTCGGCGGGTGTCGTCTGGGCGTGGGTGATCCTCGGGGGGATCGGCGCCGCCGTCGGTGGTGCCCTGCTCATGATGTTCCGCCGCGGGTGACGATGGTGCGATGAACACCTCCGGACTTCTCCTCACGCCCGGTGCGGGAGCCTCGCGCGACCACCACACGCTCGTGGCGGTCGAGGAGGCCCTGGCCGCGCTCGACCCGCCGGTCACCGTGCGGCGGGCCGACTTCCCGTACCGGATCGCCGGGAAGCGGATGCCGGACCGGCCGCCGGTCGCGGTCGCACATGTCCGTGAGGTCGCCGCCCGGTTCGCGCGGGAAGCCGGGACGACGACGGACCGTCTCGTCCTCGGCGGGCGCTCGTACGGAGGGCGGATGTGCTCGATGGCCGTGGCCGAGGGGCTGCCCGCCGCCGGGCTCGTCCTGCTCAGCTATCCGCTGCACCCGCCGGGAAGGCCCGACCGGCTCCGCGTGGACCACTTCGGCTCCCTGGACGTTCCGGTGCTCTTCGTGTCCGGCGACAAGGATCCGTTCGGCACACCGGAGGAGCTCGCGGAGCACTCCGCAGCGATCCCCGGGAAGGTCACGCGGGTGACCCTCCCCGGGGCCCACGACCTGCGAGGCAAGGACGCCGAGGTCGCTCGTGCCGTGGCCGCCTGGATCACCGGCCGTGAGCCGGCCGGCGGCTAGCTCACCGGTCGACGCGGCTCGTACCCGCGCAGGTCCGTACTCGCACGGACCGTCGCGCGCAGGCCGGAGAGGGTGGCCGGTGCACCGGCCGGACCGGTCAGTGCCCCCGCCGCGCGCGCCTGGACCAGGATGTTCCCGAGTGCCGTGGCCTCGACCGGCCCGGCGTGCACGGGAAGGCCCGAGGCCTCGGCCGTGAGACGGTTCAGCAGCTCGTTCCGCGACCCGCCGCCGACGACGTGGATCGCCGTCACCCGGACCCCGGCCAGCTCGCCGGCCTGCCGGACCACCCGGGCGTAGGCGGCGGCGAGGCTGTCGAGAACGACACGCGCCGTCGCCGGCCGGCTCTCGGCGACGGCCGGCGGCCTCTGCCTGCCCATCGCGGCGCGCACCCGGCCCGGCATGTCGCCCGGTGCGAGGAACTCCTCCCCGTCCACCTCGACGAGGCAGCGGCCACCCGGCTCCCGTGCGGCCTCCTCCAGGAGGGCGGGCAGGTCGACCGGTCGTCCGTCCTCCTGCGACCACTGCCGCACGCACTCGTCGAGGATCCACAGGCCCATGACGTTGCGCAGGTATCGCACGGTGCCGTCGATCCCGAGCTCGTTGGTGAAGTTCGCCTCGCGGCTGGCCTCGCTCAGCACGGGCTCGTCCAGCTCCAGGCCCACCAGGGACCACGTCCCGGACGAGATGTAGGCCGCCGTCTCCCCGGGGGTGGGGCCCTCGCCGGGCCCAGGAGCGACGCCGTCCTGCACAGGTTCGTCGCGGCGCGCGACCGTCGTCGTGAGCGGGGGAAGCGGGGTCGAGGTCGCCGGGCCGGACAGCCGTTGCGCCGCGGCGGGCAGCGGCGTCGCCGCGACGGCCGACGCCGTGTCATGGGAGGCGACGGCGAACACCGGCACGCCGGCCAGCCCGGTCGCTTCCCGGACCTCCGGGAGGAGGTGCCCGACGGCGGTCCCGGGTTCCACCAGTTCCGGCAGACGCGCCCGCAGGTCGCCGAGTTCGGGGAACGCCGTGACGAGCCGCGCGATGTAGGCGTCCGACCAGGTACGGGTCCGGACGTCGAGCAGGCCGGTGGTGGAGGCGTTCGTCACCTCGGCCACGCGGCGGCCGGTCAGCCGGTAGGTGATGAGGTCGGGGACGAGGAGCACCTGCGCGGCGCGGGACCACTCGGCCGTCTCCGCGACGGCGGCACCCTTCGCGACGGCCGCAGCCTTCGCGACGGCCGTGGAGGTGTGCCCCGGGTCCGCCGTATCGGGACCACCGGTCCCGGTCGCGCCGGCGACGAACTGGAACACCGACGTGAACGGCAGGTCCTGCAGCCCGTTGACCGCGTAGTGCTCCGCGAAGGGGATCCGCGCGTACACGCGCTCGCGCGCGGCGTCGGTCCGCGGGTCGCGGTAGCACCAGGGCCGGGCGAGCAGCGCGCCGCCGTCGTCCAGGAGGCCGTGGTCGACGGCCCACGAGTCGACGCCGATCCCTCGCACCTCGAGCCCGCGCCCGGCGGCGACCGACGCCGCCTCGCGGAGCCCGGCCACGATCCCCCTCCAGAGCGCGTCGACGTCCCAGCGCAGACCGCCGTCATGGGGAGCCGGGCCGTTCGGGAACCGCCCGCACTCCACCAGTTCGACACGAGCCTCGTCCGGGGCGGCGACCGTCGCGCCCGGCTGCAGAACTCCCAGCATGACGCGGCCCGACGTCGCACCGAGATCGACGGCGATGAACGCGGTATCGGGTCCGGCCGCGTCGCATGCCGCTCGGGACTCGGCGGCGCTCATCGGAGGAACGCCGCCGCCACGCCGGAGTCGACCGGGACGTGCAGGCCTGTGGTGAGGGGCAGGTCCGGCCCGACGAGCGCGAAAACGGCGGCGGCCACATGGTCCGGAAGCACCTCCCGCTTGAGCAGGGTGCGCTGGGCGTAGAACTGGCCCAGTTCCTCCTCGGGCACGCCGTACACCGCGGCACGCTTGGCGCCCCAGCCGCCCGCGAAGATCCCGGACCCGCGGACCACCCCGTCGGGGTTGATCCCGTTGACGCGGATGCCGTGCTCGCCGAGCTCGGCCGCGAGGAGCCGCACCTGGTGCGCCTGGTCGGCCTTGGCCGCGGAGTACGCCACGTTGTTCGGGCCCGCGAACAGGGAGTTCTTCGACGCGATGTAGACGATGTCGCCGCCCATGGCCTGCGCGACCATCGCCCGCGCCGCTTCACGCGCGACCAGGAACGACCCGCGCGCCATGACGTCGTGCTGCAGGTCCCAGTCCTGCTCGGTGGTCTCCAGGAGCGGCTTGCTGATCGACAGCCCGGCGTTGTTGACCACGAGGTCCACGCCACCGAACGCCAGTGCGGCGGCGTCCACGGCGGCGACGACGTCGGCGGCGGAGGTCACGTCCGCGGCGACGCCGACGGCGACGTCGGGCCCGCCGAGCTCGGTGGCGACCTCGGTGGCCCTCGCCGCGTCGAGGTCCGCGACGACCACGCACGCGCCCTCGGCCGCGAGCCGCCGTGCGGTCGCCAGCCCGATGCCGGACGCGCCGCCCGTCACCAGCGCGACCCGGGTGGCCAGAGGCTTCGGCTTCGGCATGCGCCGCAGTTTGGCCTCCTCCAGCGCCCAGTACTCGATGCGGAACTTCTCGGACTCGTCGATCGGCGCGTAGGTCGAGATCGCCTCGGCTCCGCGCATCACGTTGATCGCGTTCACGTAGAACTCACCGGCCACCCGGGCCGTCTGCTTGTTCCGTCCGAACGAGAACATGCCGACGCCCGGCACCAGCACGACCAGCGGGTCCGCTCCGCGCATGGCGGGCGGCTCCTCGCCCCGCTCCCGTGCGGCGGCCGCGCCGCGCTCGTAGTAGCCCGCGTAGTCCTCGCGGTATGCCGCGTGCAGCTCGTGCAGCCGCGCGACGACGTCGTCCACCGGAGCATCCGCGGGAAGGTCCACGACCAAGGGCTTCACCTTGGTGCGCAGGAAGTGGTCCGGGCAGGAGGTGCCGAGGTCCGCGAGCGCGGCGAGCTTCTCACGGGAGAGGAAGTCGAGGACGACGTCGGAGTCGGTGAAGTGCCCGACCTGCGGCGCGTCGGTGGAGGCGATGCCGCGGATCACCGGCGCGAGCGCGGCGGCCTTGGCACGGCGGCCGAGCGGGTGCGGCGTGGAGTCGCCCGCCTGGCCCGCGGCACCGTCTGCCTGGCCCGCGGCGTCGGCCGGGGCGAGGCCGAGCGCGCCCCCCGCGGCATCGTCGGCCCGGCCCGTGACGCCACCCGCGGGGGCGTCGTCGGGCAGCGCCTCGAAGCCGGGACGGACGGGGCCGAACGGGTGCTCGCCACGCCCGGCGAGCTCGGCCGTGCGCGTGGCGATGAACTCCTCCGCCGTGCGGATGATGCGCAGGGACCGCTCCTCGCACTCCTCGGAGGTGTCTCCCCAGGCGGTGATGCCGTGGCCGCCGAGGACGCAGCCGATGGCGCGGGGGTTCTTCGCCTTGATCGCGGCGATGTCGAGTCCGAGCTGGAAGCCGGGGCGGCGCCACGGGACCCAGACCACCTCGTCGCCGAAGATCTCGGCGGTGAGGGCCTCGCCGTCGGCCGCGGCGGCGAGGGCGATCCCGGAGTCGGGGTGCAGGTGGTCGACGTGTGCGGCGTCGACGAGGCCGTGCATCGCCGTGTCGATGGAGGGCGCTGCGCCGCCCTTGCCGTGGAGGCAGTAGTCGAAGGCGGCGACCATCTCGTCCTCGCGGTCGACGCCGGGGTAGGTGTCGACCAGGGCGCGCATACGGTCGAGGCGGAGGACCGCGAGCCCCTGGGCCCGCAGCGTGCCGAGGTCGCCACCGGAGCCCTTGACCCACAGGAGCTCGACGTCGTCGCCGGTCACGGGGTCGGTGGCGGTGCCCTTGGCGGAGGTGTTGCCGCCGGCGAAGTTGGTGACGCGTGGGTCCGAGCCCAGGCGGTTCGACCGTGCGACGAGGGCGTCGACGGCGGCGTTGCTCTCAGGGGTGGTCATCTGCTGCTCCTAGCTGTCCTGCGGAGAGGTCCTGCGAGATCGGTCAGGTCGAGTTGCCCGTGGGGCGGGGAGGTGATGCGGTCGGCCGCTTGTCGGCCGAGGTCGGTCCGACGTCGAGCGGTCGGTCCCTCAGGGGGCCGACCGCATTGACATCGGACCGACCACTCGACGACCGGCCGACCGCATCACCTCCCCGCGTGGTCGCTACGCGCCCCAGCCCGCCTGGGCGCCGCTGGTCCGTTCGGCGGCGATCTTCTCCGCGTAGCCGGATGTCGCGTAGGCCGCCATCGGGTCAGGGGCCAGGCCCTGCTCTTCGCGGAGCTCCGCGAGGAGCGGGCGGGTGTCCGTGTTGTAGGCGTCCATGAGCACACCGTGCGCGCCCAGCACGTCACCGGCCCGCTGGGCGGCGGCGAGTGCGTCGGAGTCGACCAGGAGCGCCTTCGCCGTGGCCTCCTGCACGTTCATCACCGAGCGGATCTGGCCGGGAATCTTCGGCTCGATGTTGTGGCACTGGTCGAGCATGAAGTTGACGCCCGAGTCCGGGGCGAGGGCACCCGCCTGGACGATCTCGTGCAGGATCCGGAAGAGCTGGAACGGGTCCGCCGCGCCCACCATGAGGTCGTCGTCGGCGTAGAAGCGGCTGTTGAAGTCGAAGGCGCCGAGGCGGCCCTGCCGCAGGAGCTGGGCGACGATGAACTCGATGTTCGTGCCGGGGGCGTGGTGGCCGGTGTCGAGCACGACGTTCGCGCGCTCGCCCAGGGCCATGCAGTGCAGCAGGGACGTGCCCCAGTCGGGGACGTCGGTCGAGTAGAAGGCAGGTTCGAAGAACTTGTACTCGAGCACCATGCGCTGGTCGTCGTCGAGGGCGGCGTAGATCTCGGCGAGCGACTCGGCGAGCCGGTCCTGGCGGGCCCGGATCGAGTCCTGGCCCGGATAGTTGAGGCCGTCGGCGAGCCACACCTTGAGGTCCGCCGAGCCGGTCGCCCGCATGACGTCCACGCACTGCTTGTGGTGGTCGATCGCCTTGCGCCGCACGGCCGCGTCGGGGTGACAGAGCGACCCGAGCATGTAGTCGTCGTCCTGGAAGACGTTCGAGTTGATCATTCCGATGCTGACGCCCAGGTCGGCGGCGTGCCGTGACAGGTCGGAGAAGTCGTCCACCAGGTCCCACGGGATGTGGAGGCTGACGCGCGGCGCGATGCCGGTGTACCGGTGCACCTGCGCGGCGTCGGCGAGCTTCTCGTAGGGGTCGCGGGGTACGCCCGGCTGACCGAACACCTTGAACCGGGTCCCCGAGTTCCCGAAGGCCCACGACGGGAGCTCGATGGTCTGGTCTCGGAGTGCCGCCTTGGCTGCGTCGGGCGTCATCGGCACGGCTCCCTTCCGGCGCATCGTCGCGCGTTACGGTGTGACGTCCCGAGGACGCCTTGAAACGATTCAAGGGGAGCGTATCCCTCGTGCCGGGCACGGTCAAGGTGGCGGGCCGCGATCCGGGCAAGCGATTACCGTCGGGAGGCACGGTACCGGGGTGGTCGCGGCCGACACCCGACGATCGGGTGGGGTAGTCACCCGCCGGCCCAGGCGCGCACGGCCCCACCGCTCTGCGGACCGTTGTTCCTGAACGACGGCGGCGCCGGCCCAGGCGCGTACGGGCCCACCGGACGCGGAAACGCCGTCCGGACGCGGGCCGGCGCCGCCATCCGCAGGATGACGGCGCCGGCCACGACTCCGCGGCGGGGAAGCCGCCCGCCGTCGCGTCGCTACTGGCCGGTGAACTGGAAGGTCGAGCCGGGCTCGGTCTCGATGTCGCCCTCGGCGGAGTTGGTGACGGTCACGTCCGTCAGGATGGCGTTACCGCGGGCCCCTCCCATCGCGAGGATGCCCGAACCGTTGTTCGACTGGTCGATCCGCACGTTCGTGATCCGCACGTCGGGCATGTTCCCCCCGCCGTTCTTGAACTGGATCCCGTCGTACGTCGAGTCCACGATCTCGGTGTCCCGAATGGTGACGCCGACGATGTCGTGGGTCTGCGGGAACAGCGTGATCGCGCCGAACTCCTGGTCCTCGTTCCAGAACGCCCCGCCGGTCCGGTAGAGCCCGTTGTTGGCGACGAGCGTGGTCCCCGAGAAGGGCAGAGGACTGTGATCGGTCGCCAGCATGATGCCGGGGTAGTTCATGGTGTCGTAGATCAGGTTGTTCTCGATGGCGTTGTCGTAGCCGCCGTAGATCGCGATGCCGTTGGCCCGCCACGGGAGCTGAACGGTGTTGTTCCGGAACGTGTTGTCGTGCGCGATGTCGACCGACGTGTCCTTCACGTACGGGTTGGCCCACACCGCGAGGGCGTCGTCGCCGGTGTTGCGGAACGTGGAGTTGACCACCGACGAGTTACGCGTTCCGTTCGAGAAGTTGATGCCGTCCGCGTACGTGTTGCGGATGCGCATCCCGGAGAACTCGAGCCCGTCCGCCGGGCCCCAGAGCTCCGGCTTGTTCGAGTAGTCGCGGCCCACCCAGACGCCGACGTTCGCGTGCTCGATCCACACGTTGCTGATCCTGGTGCCCTCGCCGAACCGCCCGTTCAGGCCGACGCCGCCCTCGTCGTTGCCGTCGCCGCCGCGGATGCGCCCGGAACCGAAGATCGCGATGTCGGAGATCTCGACGCCGGCGTCGATGTCGAACCCGAAGTTGCCCTCGTGCGGGTGGTTGATGCCGTCCGCGTCCTGCGGCTCGACGAGGCTGTAGAGCTGCGAGTGCCACATCCCGGCGCCGCGGATCGTCACGTCGCGGATGCCCACCTGGTTGTAGCCGTTGCGCTCCGGGTCCTCGGTGAGGATCTTGCGCTCCTGGCGCCACTGGCCGGCCGGGATCCACACGCAGTCGATCTCGCCCTCCTGGTCCGCCGTGACGGCGGCCTGGATGGCGTCGGTGTCCTCGATCCCGTCGTTCGGCACGGCGCCGTACTCGGTGATCGAGGTGCACTGCGCGGGCTTGGGCTGCGGCGGCGCGACCTGCTCGAGCTCGACCAGGTCGAGGATGTAGAACTGCGCGTCGTCGTCCGCGTCCCGCTGGAGACGGAACACCGTGCCGGCGGGGAAGTCCTGGTCGAGGAGCGCGTGCGACTCGTCGAAGAGCCGGCGTGCGTCCCCTCCCGGGGTGTTGGTCAGCCCTTCCGGCGAGTCCGTCGTCCCGTACAGCCACGAGTGCTTCGACGAGAGCGTCAGCTTCTGCACGAACTCGCCGTCCGCGTAGAGGCTGATGGTCTTGTCCTGGCCGCCGCCGCCCGGCGCGTCCGGGATGGAGTTGCGGACGACGATCGAGTTCGTCGGGTTGGTGGAGGTGAACTCGACGTACTGGCCCGTGCCCGTGAGGCGCACGGACTCGCGGCCGGAGGACTCGGTCGCGAAGTTCGTGTGCCCGAACGTGCGCAACGGATCGGTCTGGAGCAGTTCTCCGGTGTACTCCCCGTCCTCCACCTCGTAGGTCGTGTACGGGACGGCGGCTCCCCGGCCGACGGTCACACTCAGCGTGCCGGTGTTGTTGCCCTCGTCCGTCTCGTCGACGACGTCGGTCGCGTCGGCCGTGGCGGTCACGGTGACCCCGCCGTCGGTGGCGGTCCACGAGCCGTCGGGCGTCACGGTGACCGTCTCCCCGGCCGCGACCGCCGGGGTGGTGCCGTCGAGCGTGCTGGAACCTGCGACGACGCGGGTCACGGACCCGGCCGCCACCGGCTCGTCGCCACGGTTGCGCACCTTGACCGCGAAGGTCACGTCGTCCCCGGCGGCGGGGGCGGACGGGTTCGCGGACACGGAGACGACCTCGAGGTCGGGCCCGGGAGCCTCCTGGACCACGAGCTTCTCCGGCGACGTGAACGCGTTGTTCGTCTCGTCGTGCTCGGTCACCAGCTCGTCCGGGTCGACGACCGCGCCGACCGTGTGCTCACCGGCCGGATGCGTTCCGGCGGGAATCTCCACCTGCGTGCTCGCGCCGGGGTCCAGCGCGTCGAGGTCCGCGGACCCGGCGGTGCTCCCACCGACCGTGGCGTCCACCGTGGTGGCCTCGGACGCGCGGTCACCGGTGTTCTCGACCGTGGCGGTGAGCGTGACGGGGGTCGTCGCGTCGGGCGATGCCGGGGCCGCGGTCACCTCCGTGACCGTCAGGTCCGGGTTGGGCTCCAACGCACCGTAGACCTCGAGCTCGGCCACCTGCCCGTTTCCGGCACCGGTGTTGCCCGTGAACCGGAGGCGCAGGTCGGTGACGGTCCCGGACACCGGGACGTCCACGAGGTTGCCGCTCCCGGGGGCGAAGGCGTGCCCGTCGGACGGCTCGAGCTCCTGCCACGAGGAGGTTCCCGAACGCCCCCAGACGGAGAAGGTCTGCGTGCGGGGCCCCCACGCCGGGTCCGGGTTGAGCCGCACCCGGATGCCGGTCAGCGCGGTGGGCGCGGCCAGCGAGACGTCGAGCGTGGAGGGGTACTGGCCGCCGGCGCCTTCCCAGTAGGTCCCGACCTGCCCGTCCACCGCGTTCGCAGCGGCGTACGTCCACTGCGTCGACGATGCCGTCACCGGGCGGCCCTCCGCACGGTTGGGGCCGCTCGGGTCGGTGGGCGGGTCGGTGGGGTCGGTCGGGTCGTCGCCCGTGGTACCCCACACCTCCAGCTCGGAGACCTGCCCGTTGCCGGCGCCGGTGTTGCCGCTGAACGCGAGGCGGACCTCGCCGGCCGTCGCGGTCAGCGGGATCTCGACGCGGTTGCCGCTGGCGGGATCGAAGTCGTAGGCCGAGGACGCCAGGAGCGTCCGGAACGACGACTCGCCGTCGGACCGGCCGAGGACGCTGAAGGTCTGCGTCCGCGGCGACCAGACGTCAGGCGGTGGCAGCGTGACGACGAGCCGCTCGAGATCGGCGTCCTCGCCGAGGTCGACCGTGAGATGCGACGGGTACTGGCCTCCCGCCCCCTCCCAGTAGGAGCTCGTGCTCCCGTCGTTCGCGTTGCTCGCCACGTACGTCTGCGTGATCGACGACGCCGCGATCGGCTTGCCGAGTGCGAGATTGGTCAGGTCCGCCGCGTGGGCGACGGTGCCCGTACCGAGCGGCGCGACGAGCGCCACCACGGCGCCCGCCACGACGGAGTGCTTCCACGGGATTCTCATGAACGTCCTCGTTCTCCCGCCTGCGCGGGTTCGTCGCCCCTCGGGCAGCGCTGCCCGAGGGGCGAGATTGAAGAGTTGCGATTGATGCAGAGTTTCTTGCTTCCTTGCTGTCAACTTCTTGCAGTCATGACGTTACGAGAGATTCCGCCGAACCGTCAAGGGTTCAGTGCCCGGGACGGCGTCGGCGAGCCGCGCACGGGGATCCTCAGTCTCGCGGCGCCACCGGAAGGCCTGCCGCACGCAGCTGGGACTCCAGGTGGAAGACCTCGTCGAGGATCACGAAGCCCTCGTCCGGGCTGCCCTCGTCGACGAAGAAGCCGCTCATCGCGGCCTGCCACCGTGCGTTGACCACGGTGGCCGCCATGCCCGCCTGCGCGGCGTCGTAGTCGTCGGTCTCGAGGACGCCGACCAGCAGGCCGTCGTCGCGCAGGTACAGGTGGTAGTCGCGCCAGCCGGTGTCGCGCAGCGCCTCCAGCATCTCCGGCCAGACGGCGGCATGCGCCGCGCGGTACTCGTCGAGCCGGTCGGGCCGGACTCGCGAGGTGAAGCACACGCGCCCGCGCCGCGCAGAGGTGTTGCCCGTGGAACTCGTCATCGTCGACTCTCTCCTCGTCCTGGATCTCGCTGGATTGAAACGGTTCAGAACCGTACCCCATGATGCCCGGCGGACCGTTCGGTGTCCGACCCGCCCGTCCCGCACATGAATCGCTTCATAATGGGGTATGGCCAATTCCACGAAGGCGTCGAACGCGGCGAACGCCCGCACACCACGCCGTCGGGCATCGATCACCGACGTCGCCAAGGCTGCCGGCGTCGCCGTCGGCACGGTCTCGAACGTGCTCAACAAGCCCGAGCGCGTCCTCCCCGCGACCCGCGAGCGGGTGGAGGCCGCCATCGCCGAACTGAACTTCGTGCGCAACGGCTCGGCACGGCAGCTCCGCGCCGGTACCTTGACGAGCGTCGGAGTCGTGGTGCTGGACCTCGCGAACCCCTTCTTCACCGACGCCGCCCGCGGGATCCAGGACCGCCTCGAGCGCGACTCGTTCACGCTGATGGTCGCCGGGTCCGACGAGGACCTGGACCGCGAACGCCGCTATCTGCGTCTCTACGAGGAACACGGCGTCCAGGGCGTCATCGTGAGCCCCGCCACGGACGACATCGACCACGTCCTGGCGGTGCGGGAACGGGGTACCGCCGCGGTGCTGCTCGACCGGCCGTCGCCGGTTCCGGAGCTGGCGTCGGTCGCGGTGGACGACGTGGCGGGCGGACGTCTCGCCGTCGAGCACCTGATCGCCCAGGGCCACGAGCGGATCGCCCTGCTGAACGGTCCGCACACCATCCGGCAGTGCCGGGACCGGCGCGACGGCGCCGCCGCGGCGATGGCCGACGCCGGGCTGGACCCCGGGACGGCGCTGGTGGAGATCACCGTGCCCGGCCTGACGCCGGACGGCGGCGAGGCGGGGATCCGGGAGGTCGTCGCGCTGCCCGCGCGCACGCGCCCCACCGCCGTGTTCTGCGTGAACGACCTGGTGGCGTTGGGTGTCCTGCGCACGCTCCGTCGGGAGGGCGTGGCCGTACCGCAGGGGATGGCGGTGGTCGGCTACGACGACGTCACCTTCGCGGCGGAGCTCGCCACACCCTTGAGCTCGGTGCGGCAGCCGACGTCCGAGCTGGGCACGCGTGCGGCCGATCTCCTGTTCCGCCCGGAGGACTCGGCACCGGAACAGGTGGTGTTCTCCCCGGAGCTCGTGGTCCGGGAGTCGTCGGCGAGCTCTCCCGAGGCCGGGAGGCCGCGATGAGCCGGCCGGCGCCCGATCAGCGGACCGTCCCGGGTGAGGAGCCGACCGAGCTCAGGCGGGTCATGGGGCCGAAGCTCCTGCTGCTGTTCATCGTCGGGGACATCCTCGGCACGGGCGTGTACGCGCTGACCGGGCAGGTCGCCGCGGAGGTGGGCGGCGCCGCGTGGGCACCGTTCCTCGTCGCGTTCCTGGTCGCGCTGGTCACGGCGTTCTCGTACCTGGAGCTCGTGACGAAGTATCCGCACGCCGCGGGTGCCGCCCTCTACACGCACAAGGCGTTCGGGATCCACCTGTTCACGTTCATGGTGTGCTTCACCGTGATGTGCTCGGGCATCACGTCCGCGTCGACGGCGTCGCGGGCGTTCGCCGAGAACCTCGCGCTCGGCTTCGGGCTCGACAAGCAGAATGCCACGCTGATCATCGTCGTCGCCCTGCTGTTCATGGCATCGGTGGCCGCGATCAACCTGCGCGGCGTGGGCGAGAGCGTCAGGACGAACATCTTCCTCACGCTCGTGGAGCTGTCGGGTCTGCTGCTCGTGATCCTGGTGGGCTTCTACGCGATGTTCGCCGACAGGGTCGACTTCAGCCGCACGGTGGTGTTCGACAGCCCGGGCGACAAGAGCGCGTTCTTCGCGGTGACGGCCGCGACCTCACTGGCGTTCTTCGCGATGGTGGGCTTCGAGGACTCGGTGAACATGGCCGAGGAGACCCACGATCCGGTGCGGAACTTCCCCCGGATGATGATCGCCGGGATCGGCATCACCGGTCTCATCTACGTGCTGATCGCGATCTTCGCCGTCGCGATCGTGCCGGTCGGTGAGCTGGCCGCCGCGGAGAGTACGCCGCTGGTCCTGGTCGTGGAACGGGCGGCACCCGGGATACCGGCCGCCGACGTCCTCCCCTTCGTCTCGATGTTCGCGGTGGCCAACTCGGCGCTGATCAACATGCTCATGGCCTCGCGACTGCTGTACGGGATGGCGAAGCAGAACGTGCTGCCGTCGTTCCTCGGCAAGGTCGGCCCGACGCGGCGTACCCCGTGGGCCGCGATTCTCTGCACGACGGCGATCGCGTTCGGTCTCATCTGGTTCGTGAGCCGTGACCCGGAGAACAGCGTGGTCTCGGCCCTCGGCGGGACGACGGCGCTGCTCCTGCTCGCCGTCTTCGCGATCGTGAACGTCTGCGTCCTGGTGCTGCGCAGGGACCGGATCGAACGGTCCCATTTCCGCGCGCCGACGGTCCTGCCGATCATCGGAGCGATCAGCTGCGCCTTCTTCGTCGGGCCGTGGACCGGACGCGCGGTGATCCAGTACGAGATCGCGGCATGGCTGCTCGGGATCGGGCTGGCGCTGGGCATCCTGACGTGGCTCACCAACAGGCTGGTCGGCCAGAGGACCCGGATCTCCGACCCTCGGTCCATCGGTGACCCGGGGGATGCGGAGGGCGGCACCGGCTGACGGGCCGCGTCCGGCCCGCGGTGTGCCCGGCGGGCTGCCGGATACACCGCGGGCACGGAAGGCGCCGTGCGCCTCACGGGTCCCGGGTCGCGGGACACAGGCCACGGCTCACGGTCGCGCCGCACGCCTCACGGCAGGACGCGCACCACCCGGACGCCGCCGGCGGGGACCGTCGCCGGGGAAGTGACGTTCTCACCGGTCAGGAGGTCGGTACCGGCCACGGACTCCAGGACCGCGTCACCGTCCGTGTGGTTGATCGCGAAGACGAACTCGGCATCGTCGGCGACACGCCTGACCACCTCGACCCCCTGCGGGGCCGCCGCGTCCGGGAGTACGCCGGCCTCCTCGGCGACGCGGTGCGCGATGTGGGCGACTCCGTCGTCGGACAGCCGGGTGGCGACGTACCAGGCGGCGCCCGCCGGCGAAGGCGCACCTGCCGAGGAGGCCGAATCGCGGAGGCCGGCCGGGACCACCCGGCGGGTGATCGCCGGGCCGCCCGGAAGCGGCCCGTCGTCGTAGGCGGCGATCACCTCGACGCCGTCGGACACCGTCGTCTTCTCCGTCCACAGGCCGGCGGAGACGCCGCCGTCCGGCAACGACGCGCCGGACACCCGTACCGACTCACCCTCCTGGAGCGGGAAGAACTCCTGCGTCCGCACTCCCAGCAGGTCGCGGTAGGCGCCGGGATAACCACCGAGACGGATGTGGTCGTTCTCGTCCACGATCCCCGAGAAGTAGGTGATCAGGACGGTGGCACCACGCTCGGCCGCGGCGCGCACGCGGGCGGCGTCGGCGTCCGACACGAGGTACAGGGTCGGCACCACGACGAGGTCGTAGCCGTCCAGGTCGCGGCTCGGCGGCACGATGTCCGCCGTCACCCCGAGCCGCCACAGCGCCTTGTACCAGGCGAGGACCTGGTCCGTGTACCGCACCTGCGTGGGGTGGACGTCCTGGTCGCAGGCCCACCAGGCGGGCCAGTCCAGGACGAGAGCCGCCCGCGCGGCGACGCGGGAGCCGCGCACCTCCCCGAGCGCCTTGACCGCCTGGCCCAGTTCGACGACGTCCCGCCACAGGTCGGAGTCCGTTCCCGCGTGCGGCACGAGGGCGCTGTGGTATTTCTCGGCGCCGGCCCGGGAGGCGCGCCACTGGAAGAACATGACGGCGTCGGCCCCGCGCGCGACGTGGGCGAGCGAGTTGCGGAGCATCTCGCCGGGCTGTTTGGCGCGGTTGCGCGGCTGCCAGTTGACCGCGCTCGTGGAGTGCTCCATCAGGATCCACGGTTCGCCGCTCGCGATCCCGCGGGACAGGTCCGCGCTGAGGGAGAGCAGCAGGTGCCGGTCGGGGTCGGCGGACATCGTGTAGTTGTCGTTCGCGACGACGTCGAGGTCGTCGGCCCAGGAGAAGTAGTCCATCTCCTTGTGGCTGCCGGCCATGAGGTTGGTGGTGGTCGGCACGTGCGGGGTGATCTCGCGGAGCGTGTCGCGCAGGTCACGGTAGTAGTCCAGGAGCGCGTCGGAGCTGAAGCGGTCGAAGTCGAGCAACTGGGTGGGGTTCCCGAACGCTGTCGTGTCCAGCGGCGGGAGCACGTCGTCGAACGACCCGTACCGCTGTGACCAGAACGCCGTGCCCCAGGCCGCGTTCAGTCGGTCCAGATCGCCGTAGCGCTCGCGCAGCCAGTCCCGGAAGGCGTCCGCGGCGGCGGGCGAGTAGTCGCGCGGGTTGTGGCAGCCGATCTCGTTGTCGACGTGCCACAGCGCGAGGGCCGGATGGTCGGCGTAGCGGCGCGCGACACGGCCGGCCATGGCGATCGCGTAGTCACGGAAGACCGGGTGGTGGATCGAGTAGGTCTGGCGCGATCCCTGGTGCAGGACCGCGTCGTCGGAACGCCGGGGCAGGATCTCGGGGTGCGCGCGGGTGAGCCACGGCGGGGCGGCCGCGGTGGCCGTGGCCAGGGCGACACGGATGCCCGCCGCGTGGAGGCGGTCCATGGTGGTGTCGAGCCAGGCCCAGTCGAACTCGCCCTCGCGGGGCTCGATCGTGGCCCACGCGAAGATCGCCAGGCTGACGATGTTCACGCCGGCCTCGCGCATGAGCTCGATGTCCTCGAGGCGGACGTCGTCGGGCCACTGCTCCGGGTTGTAGTCCCCGCCGAACGCGAGGCCGTCGAGGCCGTCGTTCCAGGGGCGGGTCGCGGCGGGGTCGAAGTTCGGGGGAGAAGTGCGTCGTCGCATAGATGGATCCTGTCATGAAACGGTTCAAACCAAGGCGGGCCGGTCAGCGGCCGACCGGGCCGACCAGGCTGCCCGGACCGGCCGGTCGGCACCGGCCGGCCGGGCGCCACGGGGCGACACCGGCCGGCCGGGGCGGGGCGGCGCGCCCCGCGGGATTCAGTCCCGGGCGTTCGGCGGGAGCGGGACGGTGCTCCAGTCCGTGTCCGTGGCCAGGTAGAAGCCCGGGTGGGACGGCTGGTTGTAAGCGGTCTGCTGGCGCGCGACCTCGACCCGGTACTGCGGGTCGTGCATGAGGGTGTACAGCTTGATGTCCGAGACCTCCGTGGACAGGTGGAGCCGCAGCGCCGACGAGTCCTCGGTACGCACCAGCACCTCCTCACGCCAGTCGCCCAGGACGTCCGCGACCAACGCCGCGTTGCCCTTGGTCCCGTTGTTCGTCAGCGTCCCGTCGAGAGTGCGGAGCGTGCCGCGCCGCCGGTCCACGATCCGCGGCGTCGCACCGTCACCGCCGTCCAGGATCTGCGTCGAGCCGTCACCGGCCCACCGCACCGAAGCGTTCGTGCCCATCGTGTCCGGAGAGACCAGGCCACCGGTGGCGGACAACGTTCCCGATCCGAGGGTGCCGTTCGGCATCGACGCCCAGACCTCGATGCCGGGTGTGGCAGGGTCCACGTCACCGATCATCGCGCGGCCCGTGTCCCGTCCGGAGAAGGCGCCGAACAGCACCTCGCCGGTGGCCGCGTCGCGCATCGCCTGTCCGTACGGCGCCCAGGCGCCGCCCTCGTGGCAGGTCCAGATCTCCAGTCCCGGACGCGCAGGGTCGATGTCGGTCACGGCCATCGCGTCGCCGTGGCCGAGCTTGGCCCAGGCACCGGGGTCGGCCGATCCCTCCGGCATCGTGTCGTAGGAGGAGTACAGCAGCGACCCGTCGTCGTCGAGCGTCGCGGAGCCGTAGACGATCTCGTGCCGCCCGTCGCCGTCGACGTCGGCCGCCGACAGCGAGTGAAAGCCCTGCGTGGTCAGCGTCCCCCACTCCTCGGACGTCCCCTCGACGCCGTGCGGGCCGTCGTTGAACGGGTTCGACATCGGCGCGTGGCCCGAGTCGGCGAACCACCGCTCGTGCAGGCGTCTGCCGTCCCAGTCGTAAGCGACGAGCGTCGTGCGCGTGTAGTAGCCGCGTGCGAAGACCGCGCTGGCGTTCTCCTCCGGGCCGCCCAGGTGGGCCACGCCCGCCAGGAACCGGTCCACCCGGTTGCCCGGCTCGATGCGGCTCATCGCGTAGTCGCCCCACAGCAGGCCGTCGTCGCCCCGACCGGGCTTGTAGTCGATCGTCTGCAGGTCACGGCCGGTCGAGCCGTCGAACACGGTGAGGTACTCGGGGCCCGTGATGACGAAGCCCTCGAAGTCGCGCAGCTCGTTGCGTCCCGAACGGGCGGGCGCGTAGACGTCGATGAAGTGGTCGGCCGCGGCGCGGGCGTCGGCGTCCGACAGCGGGTACTCCCACCGCGGCTCGATGCCCCACGCCTCCTCCAGCGTGGCGGGCCACTGCCCGCTCGTCACCTCCTCCCGCTCCGACCAGCCGGCGAGCACCCCCACGAGGTGCTCGTAGTAGTCGGCGGAGGAGAAGCGGTAGTCGTCGGTGTCGCGCACGCCGGCACGCCGGTCGTCGCGGGGGATGTCGAGGTACGACGACGACCCCGGGCGCCCGTGCCGGTACCGCGTCACCTTCGTGCCGGGCGCGGTCTTGATCATGACCTCGGCGGTGCCGTCGCCGTCGAGGTCGTACACCGGGAACTGCGTGTAGTGCGCGCCGGAGCGGATGTTGACGCCCAGGTCGATGCGCCAGAGCTGCGTGCCGTCGAGCGTGTAGGCGTCGATGTAGGTGTTTCCCGTGTATCCCTTCTGAGAGACGTCCTTGGCGTTGGACGGGTCCCACTTCACGACGATCTCGTACGCGCCGTCACCGTCGAGATCGGCCACCGACGCGTCGTTGGCGCCGTACGTGTACTCCTCGCCGGCGGGCGTGACGCCGTCGGCCGGCTTGTTCAGGGGGATGTCCAGGAAGGCGTCGGCCCAGGGACGCACGGTGGCAGCGGGGCCCGCGGAGTGCCGGCCGTCGAGCGGGCGCACCGTGTAGCGGCTGTCGGCCGAGCCTCGAGGATCGACGAAGTTGGTCGAGTCGGCGACCTCGGCGATGCGTCGGCCGTCGCGGTAGACGGCGAAGGCCGGCCCGGCCATGCCGGTGTCGGTGGCACCCGAGACCTCGTTCCCGAGCAGGCGCCAGCTCAGGAACACGCCCTCACTGGTCGCCGCCGCGACCAGCCCGCGGTCCAGGTCCTCCAGCGCGGAGTCGTTCCCCGGCCCGCCGGGCCGTCCGGGGCGGCCCGGCCATGACGAGCCGGACGTGTCCGCGGCGGACGCGGACAGGGCGGATCCGGGCGCGGCGGATCCGGGCGCGGCGGATCCGGGCAGGGCGGACGACGAGCCGGGCGCGGAACGGTGCGCCGGGTCGGACCACGCCGAACCGGACGACGCCGAACCGGACGACGACGACTGCGTCGGTACCGGATGTGACGGCAGTGCCGCCTGGGCGGGCAGGGCGGCCCCCGCGGCGACGAGCGCGAGCCCGGCCACGACGGCCGAGCCTGCCCTGATGGACGAGGATGACATCGTTGTACTCCTTGTCTGTCGGGTGTCTCTCTGTGGGTATCTCTGGTCGGACATCTCTTGCCGGCTGGACCGTTGCCGGGGTTCTGGCTGTCAGAAGTTCCTGTCGGCGATCTCGGTCTCGGCCGAGCGGCCGAGGGCGGTCCTGGCCCGGTCGCGGAACTCGACGGCGACGACGGCCAGACACAGCAGGCCGCCGACCACGCCGACCAGCGGCGTGAGCATCCAGACGAGGAGCGCGCACAGGCCGATCGCCACGACCAGCAGGACGGAACCGGCCGGGTCTGCCGGGACGGACCGGGCCGCGCGCGCGACCCGGTCGAGAACGCGCGAGTCGCGGACGGCCGGACTCGACCAGGCGCCGGAGACGCGGAGCACGACGACGCCCGCGACTGCCCCGACCGCCACGCTCAGCCAGCGGACGGCCGGACCTCCGGGAAGCAGTCCCGAAGCCGCGACCTGGACGTTCACCGCGAGAACCCCGGCCAGGACGAGTCCTGCCGCGCCGACTCCCCACAGCTCTCGGACGGCCGCCCGCCAGTCCCGGGCAAACCGTCCGAGGTCCGTGGCCTGACCGGCGAGATGCCGGCGCAGGTGGGCGGCGCCCGCCGCGAGCGCCGCCGGCAGGGTGACCACCGGCAGGCTCGCGAGCAGGACGTACACGCCGACGAGCAGGCACTCGGCGAGGAGTGCGAAACCGTCGGAGAACGTGCGGGCGGCCGGAGCCGGCCCGGCGGCATCCACGGGTTGCGGCGGGTGTCCCGGGGCGGGACGGGCGACGGGGATGACCATCAGCCCTTCAGTCCTTGCGTCGCGACACCCTCGACGAGATAGCGCTGGAAGACGACGAAGAACAGGATTACGGGGACGAGCGCGAGGACGGCCATGGCCATCTGGGCGCCGTAGTCGGACACGGAGGTCTGGTCCACGTAGGCCCGGAGCGCGATCGGGAGGGTGTAGAGATCGGGTTTCTTCAGGTAGAGCAGCGGGCCGAGGAAGTCGTTCCAGGACCAGATGAACGCGAAGATCGAGCTGGTGATGATCGCGGGGCGCATCAGCGGCAGCATGATCGAGCGGAAGATCCGGAAGTGGCCGGCGCCGTCGATCCGCGCGGCCTCGTCCAGCTCGCGCGGCAGGTTGCGCATGAACTGGACCATGAGGAACACGAAGAACGCCTCCGCGGCGAGGAACTTGCCGGCCAGGAGGGGCACATAGGTGTTCACCAGTCCGGCGGAGTTGAACATGATGTACTGCGGGATGATCACCACGTGCGTGGGGAGCAGCAGCGTGGCGATCATGATCGCGAAGAACACCTTGCGCCCCGGGAACTTCACGCGGGCGAACGCGTAGGCGGAGACGGTGGCGGACAGCACGATGCCGATCACGCTCAGCAGCCCCAGCAGGGTGGAGTTCCAGAAGAAGCTCCAGAACGAGATACCGCCGATGCCGCCGAACGCGGTCGCGAAGTTCGCCAGTGTCCAGGTGTCGGGCAGGATGTCGATGTTGCCGATGATGTCGTTGCTCGGCTTGAACGCGGACAGCACCATCCATGCCGCCGGGTAGAGCACCACGGCGAGCATCGCGAGGGTGACCACGTGGAAGACGACGGTCCGGGCGATCCGGCCCGGTGGGATCCGGCGGCGCACCGTGGTGTCGCGCGGGGCGAGCCCGGCCTGTGCGGTACTCATCAGTTCTCCTCCCCCGAGTAGTGCACCCACGCGCGGGAGGTGCGGAACATCAGTGCGGTGATCACGCCGACGACCAGGACCAGCACCCACGCCATGGCCGACGCGTAGCCCATGTCGAACTGCACGAAGCCCCGGGTGTACAGGTACAGCGTGTAGAAGTTCGTGGAGTCGGCCGGGCCTCCGGTACCGCCGGAGATGATGAACGCGGAGGCGAAGACCTGGAAGGAGTGGATGGTCTCCAGCAGCAGGTTGAAGAACAGCACGGGCGAGAGCATCGGCAGCGTGATGTTCCAGAACTTGCGCAGCGGACCGGCGCCGTCCACGGAGGCCGCCTCGTACAGTTCCGCGGGAATCTGTTTCAGTCCGGCCAGGAAGATGACCATGGGCGCGCCGAACTGCCAGACCGCCAGGAGGATCATCATCGGCATCGTCATGTCCGGGTTGCCGACCCAGCCGCCGGCCGGGGCACCCACCGACTGCTGGATGCGGTCGACGACGCCGTCGTCGATGAACATCGCCTTCCAGACGATCGCCACCGACACGCTGGCGCCCACCAGGGACGGCACGTAGAACGCCGACCGGTACCCGCCCTGGCCGGAGAACTTCATGTTGAGCAGCATCGCGACCGCCAGTGCGGCGGCGAGCTTGATCGGCGTCCCGACGAACACGTACAGCGCGGTGACCTGAGCCGACTTGAGGTAGCGCGCGTCGGAGAACATCTCGGTGAAGTTCTCCAGACCCACCCAGGTCGGTGCACGGAACAGGTCGTAGTCGGTGAACGCCAGGTAGAGGGAGGCCAGCATGGGCCCGGCCGTCAGGAGGACGAAGCCGAGCAGCCACGGGCTGAGGAACGTGTAGCCGGCGGCGACGTCCGCGCGGCGCCGCGCCCCGGGGCGGCGGGGCTGCCGGGGCGCGGCGGCGCGGACCGGCGCGTCGGCGGTGGCCGTTGCGCTCACGACTGGCCGACGTTGCTCTCGGCGAAGGCGAACCACTGGGTGACGAACTCGTCGACGGTGACGTTGCCGTACTGCAGTTCCTCACCGAGACGCTTGTACTCCGCCTCGATCGCGCCGAAGCCCTCCACCGGAATCGGCGCGGGCTCGGTCACCAGTTCGGCGACGTCCTCCTCGAAGGCCACCACCTGCTCGTCGACGGAGCCCGGCTCGACCTCCATGGCGTCGCGCTGCGCCGCGACGGCCGGGTTGCCCTTGCTGGTGCCGAAGATCGTGCCGACCTCGGGGGCGTTGACGAGGAAGTCGATCAACGCGGCCGCCGCCGCGGGGTGCTCGGTGTTGGCCGACGCCGACAGCAGCATCGACGGCTTCCAGAACATCTGCGGGCCGTTGTCACCCGACGGCATCGGCAGCATGCGGATGTCCTGCTCGGTCTCCGCGACGTACCCGGCCAGGAAGTTGTCCCAACTCATCTCCGAGGCGGCCTCGCTGACGGTGAACGCACCGAGCGGTTCGAGCTGCTTGGTCTTCTCGATGGGGAAGAAGACGCCGGTCTCGCGCGCGTCGGCGCCGAGCTCGAGGAACTCGGCCATCTGCTCCTCGGTGAAGCCCAGTTCGCCCTCGTCCGTGAACGGTTCGGTGCCCTGCTGGATCAGCCACTGGCAGAAGAACCAGAACGTGGTCGTGTAGTCGCCGCTGCCGAAGATCGCCGGGTCCTCGCCGGAACCCGCTTCGTGGACCTCCTCCACGAACGCCGCGTAGTCGTCCCACGTGTAGCCCTCGGCGGGCGGCTCGACGCCGACCTGGTCGAGCACGTCGGCGTTGTAGAACAGGGCGAGAGTGTTGGTGCTCGTCGGGATGCCGTACTGCGCGCCGTCGATCGCGCCCGCGGCCAGCAGCTGCTCGTCGAAGCCCGAGACGTCGAGGTTGGTGTCGAACGCCTCGGAGAGGTCCGCGAGCTGACCGGTCGCACCGTACTGCCGCAGGTAGGACAGGTCCATCTGCAGGACGTCGGGCAGGGAGCCGCTGGCCGCCTCGGTGTTGCGGGCGGGCCAGTAGTCGTCGAAGGCGATCCAGTTCGTGTCGACCTGGATGTTGGGGTTCTGCTCCTCGAAGAGCGCGACCGCCTCCTCGTACTTGTTCGCCCGGTCGTCGTCGCCCCACCAGGCGAGGGAGAGGGTGATCTCTTCCTCCGGGTCGAGCTCGTCGGCGAACCCGGCGCTCTCGCCGGTCCCGCCCGAGCACGCGGTGAGCGCGAGCGCCGCCGCCGACACGACGGCGACCCCGGCGGCCGTCCTTCGTGCGGGCCGTCCCGCGACAGCCCTTCGTTCGATCCTCATTGGAGCCTCCTCGCTCGCCCGGAGTCAGCACCGACTCCGGAGGTCGTCTCTCACATGCGGACGTGCTACCCGTCCCGCATGGATTGAAACGATACAACATGACGGGCAAACGCTGTCCATCGATCGAAGGTGACGATTTGGTCAAGAACTGCTTGCCCGCGGCACACGGACCGCTCCGCCGTGGTGCGTGCTCCTGAGGCGGCCCTCATACCGCGGTGGTCTCCGCGGCGGCGTGTCTCCCGGTGCGTCTCCCGGTCGTCCTCCCGGTCACGTTTCCCCGGCGCGTCTGCCGGTCAGCGCGTCGACCAGACCCGCAGCCTCCCGCACATGCCGTAACGGCGCGGGCCCGGGCGCGCGTCCGCGGCGGCCACCCTCCCGCCCATGAGGTGCGCGACGGCGTCCGCCGGGACGTCACGCGCCAGTGCGTCCAGGGCGCCGTCCGTCTCCGAGACGGTGCGAGCCGACGTGGTCGTCCACACCTCACGCCAGCGCTCCGCACGACCGTGCACCAGGCGCGCCGCGGCCGCGTAGAGCGGCTCCAACTGCCCCGGGCCGGCGGCCTCGACGTCCGCGCACAGCGCGGCGTAGCCCTCCAGCGCCAGGTCCCGGCGGGCGCGGGCGGCCGCGGCGACGGCAGCGTCCTCGGCCAGTTCGGCGGCCGGGCCGCCCTCGGGCATCGACCCGTCCGACGGCTCGGGCAGCGCCGCCGCCTGTCGGTAGGCGGCGGTCTCGGCCAGGACCGGGGACGGGAACGTCATGACGGCGTCACCCGCCTCCGGAAGGCCGGCGTTCGACATGACGACCAGGACCTCGAGCCCGCCGTCGTTCACCGCGCGGTGGATCACGCCGGGCGAGAACCACACGATCCGCCCGGGGGCGAGGTCGTGCGACGCGAAGCCTTCGGGCCCCAGCGTCTCCACGCGCCCGCGCCCCGCGAGCACCACATAGGCCTCGGTCGAGGTCGTGTGCAGATGCGGCGTCCCGGAGCCGCCCGGCGCATCCGCCGCGGGCCAGTCGTACACCCGCAGCTGCGAGACCGACGTCCCGCCAGGAAACACCGGCGCGTTCACCATCTCGATCGCTTCCCCAGTTCCTCCCGGCCCGCCCCCGCGAGGCGCTCCGCGCGGTCCCCGTCCGACTCCCCGTCGGCCACGACCACCGCGTACTCGAACACCAGCGTCTCCTCCGCGCCGAACGGGACCTCCGTGCTGAAGAACGGCGCGGGGCAGATGCAGCAGAACGGTGACGCCCGCACGAACCACTGCGGAGTCCCGCCCGGGTTCGTGCCGGGATCCACCATGAGCACGGTCGAAGCGGCCGAACCGCCGTCCGGGCCGGGCGCCGCACCGTCGTGCCGGCCCACGATGCCGAGCCACTCGAACCGCTCGCCACGCACCTCCTCGGCGTCACCGGTGAATCCCGGCGCGAGGACCATGCCCTCGGTGAACGACCGCGGCCCGCGCCAGAACAGCCCGCCGTACCCGGCGTTCTCCCGGCCGTTGGTGGTGGGACTGCCGATGTCCAGCGACTGCTCCGTCACGTTCGTCATCTCCGAACGCCAGGTGAGCACCCACGCGTCGTCGTGCACCGCCGCCCGTACGGAACGGCGTTCACGCACGACGACGTCGCCGGGCGCTCCCGCGACCGGGCCGCCCGGACCGTACGACCCGTCGGGCCCCGGCGGCGCCCAGCCGGCGGGTGTCGCGCGCCAGGCCAGCTCCTCGGCGAACCCGGCCGCTCCGCCGTCGGCCCAGACGCCGGCGAACTGCTCGTGTTCCTGCGTGCCGTCGTTCGTCAGGTTCTGGTAACCCTGCTCACGTACGTAGGTGGGCCCGCCCCAGAAGTTCCACGGCCCGACGTTGGGCAGCGACCACGCCATGCCCTTGTGCCACACGTGGTCCCAGGGCCGGTAGGCGCTGACCTCGCGTCCGCCGGCCGTCCGGATCGGGTGGAAGTAGGGGCGGGGCGACTCGTACTGGACGTCGCTCGGCCGGTAGACGTAGGTGAAGAGATCGCAGTGGAGCGCGGTCCCGTCGTCCTCCAGGCGGGGGACGGCCCTGACCTCGCCCGGAGGATCCTGGTGTCCGCGCGGGTTCCCGGTCGGCACCGGCTCGCTCATCGGGCCACCTCCTCGGCGACGTCCTTGACGGGTGCCCACTCGGGCCCGGAACCGCGCATCGACTCGTAGAACGGGTCGTCCGGGCCGATCTGCCCGGCACGGACGGGCACCCGCGTGAACGCGGAGCGGTAGATCGCGGCGGCCAGTTCGAGCGTGCCCCGGACGTCGGCCGCGGTGACGGGCGGCGCCTCGCCTGCGGCGAACGCGCGGTAGGTGGGAACGAACTGGGCGAGGTGCCCGCTCGGCAGCGCGTCGGGCTCGGGCCCCCAGTGCCGTGCGACGTCGTCCTGGCCGGCGACCGGCGTGAACGTCCAGTCGTCGTCCGAGTACCCGTAGAGGTGGGACAGCTCGATGGTGGCCTTCTCCGTGTCGAAGCGCAGGTCCGAGGTCTCGCGCGGGGAGAGGAGACTGTTCGTGACGCTCGCCATCGCACCGCTCGCGAACCGCACGATCGCCATCGAGACGTCCTCCGTGTCCACCTCCCGAGCGAGGCGGCCCGCCATCGCCGTCACCTCGGTCCACTCGCCGAACATCGCGAGCAGCAGGTCGAACTGGTGGATGCCGTGGCCCATCGTGGGGCCACCGCCCTCGGTGTCCCAGCGGCCCCGCCACGGAACGTCGAAGTAGGCAGGTGGCCGGAACCACAGGGTGTCGCAGGTGGCGACGAGCGGACGGCCGAGCGCGCCGTCGTCCAGCAGGCGACGCAGCCGCAGGGCACCCGCTCCGAACCGGTGCTGCACCACCTGCGTGAACCGCGCCGTTCCGACGCCGTTCCGGGCCGGGGCCGCGGATCTCTCGGCCGCGGCGATCCGGTCCAGCTCGGCGAGCGAGAGGACCGCCGGCTTCTCGACGACCACGTGCACCCCGGCCGCGAGCGCCTCCAGGGTGGCGGCCAGGTGGGCGCCGGGTGGCGTGCAGACGTGCAGCACGTCGGTCTCGGGCAGTACGTCGGCCAGGGACGTCCCGTGGCCCGGCACGCCGTGGTCGGTGGCGAACCGTGCGGCACGGTCGGCGTCGATGTCCACGGCGTGCACCACCTGCGCGGCGACACCGTGCTCACCGAGCGCGGCGATCGAGCTCGCGTGCTGCGCCGCGATGGCGCCGGTACCGAGAATCGTGGTTCTCATTCGGGTGCTCCCTGTCGTCGTCGACTACCCGCTCGATTCGATTCGGTCCGACACTACCCGCGGACGCCGACATTCGGAAAGGGCTTTCCTTCTGACCCCTTCCGCCGGGCCCACCCGCCGACCTCACCCGGCGGCGTCGAGGACCGCCTCCACGAGGTCGTCGCTCGTGACGGGAAGCAGCCCCGGGAGTGTGACCAGCCTGCGCACCACCTCGGGTGCCCGCCGGGATCCCGCCGCGCCGAGAGCCATGTCGGACCCGCCGGCCAGCGCGGCCAGTTCCTCGGCCCGCGGGTCGTCGACACCGTCGCAGGACCCGCCCGGCACGTCCGCACCCCGGCCGCTCGCGGCAAGCGTCCGGCGCTCGACGAACCTCGCCCACGACGCCAGCGCGAACGCGACGCCGTACGGTGTCCGCCCGGCCGCGAGCGAGTCCTCGACGACCCCGCCCCACCGGAACGGGATCTTCTGGGTCCCGTCCATCGCGACCTGGATCGTCGTGTGGCCGGTGTGCGGGTTGGCGAACCGGCGGAGGATCTCCTCACCGTACTCACCGAGGTCGAGACCGGGAGGCGGGGTGAGGGTCGGCAGTGCGTCGTCGAACAGGTAGACACGCGCGTGCCGCGCGATCACGGGATCGGCGATCGCCTCGGCGATCGTGGCGTGGCCGGCGAGTGCCCCCGCGTACGCGACCAGGGAGTGCGTCCCGTTCAGGAGGCGCAGCTTCGCCTGTTCGTACGGGGCGACATCCGGCGTCAGGGTGGCCCCGGCGTGCTCCCAGGCGGGGCGGGGCCCGGCGAAACGGTCCTCGATCACCCACTGGAGAAAGGGCTCGCCGACGACGAGTCCCTCGTCACGGACCCCGAGGGCGCGCTCGACGGCGTCGCGCTGACCGGGTGTCGTCGCGGGGACGATGCGGTCCACCATCGAACAGGGGAAGGCGACCCGGGCGTCCAGGTACGCCCGGAGGCCGTCGCCCTCGGCGCCGGGCAGCGCGGCGTCGACGGCCTCCCGCACCAGCCGCTCCAGGACGCGGCCGTTGTCGACCATGTTGTCGCACGTCAGCACGGTGAGGGGAGCGTCGCCCGCGCGGTGGCGGGCGGCGAGGCCGCGGACGAGCAACCCGATGGCCGACGCGGCCGGCAGGACCTCGGCGGCCGGGGGCACCGGCGCGCCGTCCGGCACCGCGGACGAGGCGACGGCCTGCTGTGCGGCGGCCACGGGCGGCGACGGATCGCCGGGCGCCGCCCGACCGGCCGGCCGGGGCCGTGCGGCAGCCGCCTGCGGTGCCTCGCTGCCGGCGAGGACGTCGAGGTCGGGACGCACCCGGTCGACGTCGAGGCCGCCGCCGGGGAGCCGGGCATACCCCTTCTCGGTGATCGTCAGGGTGACGACATGGGTGGTCGGCGCGGCGAGGGTGTCGATCACCCGCGCGGTCTCGGCAGCGGGGTAGGCGACATCGACCACCGCGCCCACGAGGTCAAGCCGGAGGTCGTCGCCGACGACGTACCCCGGTCGCGCAGCCCCGCCCGCGCCGGCCGCGCCGCTCCCGTCCTCGGCACCCGCGGCCGTGGCTGCGCCGGCCGTCAGGACGCCGTACACCCCGCCCTGCGGGCGGAGCTGGTCGCGAACCGTGGCCGAGCGCTGGGTGACGCCGAGGATCCCCCAGGTGAGATCCCCCGTCGCGACCATCGCGCGCTCCGTGCACACGGCCTGGTGAGCGCGATGGAACGCCCCGATTCCCAGGTGCACGATCCCGATCCGCTCCGGGTCCACCGGTGCGGCCACCATCTCCGGGAGCGTTCCCCGTCGGAGCCTGTCGGTCATGGCGTTCCTCCTCCGTGTCGGTCGTCCGTCATCGCCCGCCCGGCCGCGCGGGCGCGGGCCCCGCCGATCCGCGGACCACCAGCTCCACGGGCAGCCGTGCGCCCGCCGCCGGTGTCGTCGCGCCCGAGAGCCGAGCCAGCAGGAGATCCACCGCACGTCCTCCCAGCCGGTCCAGCGGCACCCGGACGGTCGTCAGCGCCGGGGTGACCAGCGTCGCCAGGGGGACGTCGTCGTACCCGACCACGGACATCTCGCCAGGCACGTCGACCCCGCGCTGCCGCAGCCGGTCCAGCACACCGAGCGCCATCAGGTCGTTGAAGACGACGGCGGCGGTCACGCCGCTCGCCAGCGCATGGTCGGCGGCCTGCGTGCCACCGGCGAAGTGGGGCCGGAACTCGCCCAGCTCGACGAGCCGCACGCCCCAGCGCCCCGCCGCGGCGTGCAGGCCCGCGACCCGTCGCGCGCCCGACCAGGAGGCGATCGGTCCGGCCGCCACCCCTACCGCCCGGTGCCCCAGGGAGCTCAGGTGCCCCAGGATCTGAGCGACGCCGTCGGCGTCGTCGAGGGTCACGGCCGGGATGGCGGGGGCCGTGGTGGCGACGCCGTCGGCGCGCTCCGGGACCGTCGGCAGCTCCCGGTTGAGCAGCACCGCGGTCACTCCGCCCAGGGCTTCGCGGAGCGTCGCCGCGTCCGCGCGTGGCGACGCGACGAGCAGGCCGTCGGTGCGAGCCGCGAGCGCGCGGATCAGCGGGGGCTCGGCGTCGGGGTCCTCGTCGGAGTCGGCGACGAACACCTCGTACCCCTCCGCGCGGGCACGGGCCTGCACCGCTTTCGTGATGGCGGCGAAGAAGGGGTTCTCCAGGTCGGGGACGAGCAGGCCCACGGCGTGCGTGCGCCCGGTGCGCAGCCCGCGCGCCACGGGGTGGGGCCGGTAGCCGAGCCGCTCCGCGGCCGCCAGCACGCGTGCGCGGGTGGCCGGCGAGATCTTGCTGCGGGGATCGAACGAGCGCGAGACGGTCGAGATCGAGACGCCGGCGTCGCGGGCGACATCGTGCACCGTTGCCATGGCACCTCCTCTGGGCCGGACCTGTCACGCGAACGTTTGCACACAGTGCGGGCGTCGCGCAACCAGGAGATCTGGCGAACCGTGGCCTCGGACCACTCGGGTACGATGCAAACGTTCGCACGGCAACGATGCCCAGGAGGCCCGGCATGACCGAATGGACCCTGCACCCGGATCGCGCACTTCCCGCCGACCCTGCCACCCGACCTGTCGCCCGCGAGATCTACGAGACCACCCGCGACCTCCCCATCGTGTCGATGCACGGGCATGTGGACGTCACCACCTTCGCCGACGACGCCCCGTTCCCCGACCCGGCGCAGCTGTTCGTCGTTCCGGACCACTACCTGACCCGGATGCTCGTGTCACAGGGCACGCCGCTGCCGGCGCTGGGCGTGGGGCCGGAGGGAACACCCGGCCTCGAGACCGATCCGCGGGCGATCTGGCGCCGGTTCTGCGCGGGCTGGAAGCACTTCCGCGGCACGCCGACCCGGTACTGGCTGGAGCACGAGCTGGTCGAGATCTTCGGCGTCACCGAGCGTCCGTCGGCCGAGAGCGCCGACGCGATCTACGACCAGATCGCCGCCCGTCTCGCGGAGCCCGACTTCCGCCCTCGCGCTCTGCTGGACCGGTTCCGCATCGAGACCCTCGCCACCACGGACCCGGCATGGAGCGATCTGGAGCAGCACCGGAGGCTCGCGGCGGAGCTCGGCAGCCTGGCCGAGAACGTCGGCGGGAACGGGCCGGCCGCCCGTGCCGCGCACACCGCGGGGACAGCGGCCGGTTCCGGGTCGGCCGCGCCCGGTACCGCCACGCTCCCGGCGCCACGCGTCGTACCCACCTTCCGGCCGGACCCGCTCCTGCACCTGGACCAGCCCGCGTGGCGGGACGACGTCGGGCGCCTGGCCGCGGCATCGGGTATCGAGATCGGCGACTACACCACCTATCTGGCCGCACTGCGCGAGCGCCGCCGTGCCTTCGTCGCCGCCGGAGGCAGCGCGACCGACCACGGCCACCTCAGCGCGGACACGACGCCGCTGCCCGACGACGTCGCCGCCGGCCTCTTCGCACGGGCACTGGCCGGCGACGACGTCACCGCGGGCGAGGCCGCCGCGTTCTCCGCGCACATGCTGTTCCAGATGGCGGCGATGTCGTGCGAGGACGGACTCGTCATGCAGCTGCACCCGGGGGTACTCCGGAACCACGACACGGAGCGGCACGCGATCTTCGGCCCTGACAAGGGCTACGACATCCCGGTCGTCACCGAGTACACGCACGCGCTGCGACCGGTCCTGGAGACGTTCGGGCACGTCGAGAACTTCCGTCTGATCGCGTTCACCGTGGACGAGGACACCTACTCCCGCGAACTCGCGCCGCTCGCCGGGGTGTACCCGGCGCTCCGGCTGGGTGCGCCGTGGTGGTTCCTCGACGAGCCGGACGCGATGCGCAGGTTCCGCGAGGCGACGACGGGGACGGCCGGGTTCTCGAACCTGTCGGGATTCGTCGACGACACCCGTGCCTTCTGCTCGATCCCCGCCCGTCACGACCTCGCCCGCCGGATCGACGCCGGCTACCTGGCGCGGCTCGTCGCCGAACACCGGTTGGACCTCGACGAAGCGGTTGACACCGCCGCAGACCTCGCGTACCACCTCCCGAAGAAGGCCTACCCGGCCCCCACCCCCTGACGGCCCACCCGGCGTCCGGCGGGCACCCCGACTCCCGGGTGGATGTGGTCGGCGGGATGTCGAGCGGTCGGTCGGATGTCGGTGCGGTCGGTCCCTCAGGGGACCGACCGCACCGACATCCGGCCGACCGATCTCGACAACGGACCGACCGCACCCGCCGGCTGCGCTCGCCGGTGGGCGCGCGCTCGCCGGTGGCGCGCTCTCGCCGGAGCACTACGGTGCCCGATCCGCTCGCCGGCGTCCGCCTGACCCGTCGCGCCGGTCGGCGAGCGGGCGGACGGCGCCGGAACCGACCAAGGAGAACGTTTCCCGTGTCCCACATCGAATCCGCCGAGGTGCTGCTCACCTCGCCCGGCCGCAATTTCGTCACGCTCAAGATCACGACGTCGGACGGCGTCACCGGGCTCGGCGACGCGACCGTCAACGGCCGCGAGCTCGCGGTCGCCGCCTACCTCACCGACCACGTCGTCCCGCTGCTGATCGGCCGGGATCCCGCCAACATCGAGGACACCTGGCAGTACCTGTACCGGGGCGCCTACTGGCGGCGCGGCCCCGTCACGATGGCCGCCATCGCCGCCGTCGACGTCGCGCTGTGGGACATCAAGGCCAAGGCCGCCGGGCTGCCGCTCTACCAGCTGCTGGGCGGAGCGTCGCGCAAGGGCGCGCTCGCCTACGGCCACGCGTCGGGCACCACGGTCGAGGCGCTGTTCGACTCCATCCGCAACCATCTCGAACTGGGATTTCGCGCGATCCGGATTCAGACCGGAGTCCCGGGCCTCGGCCAGGTGTACGGCGTCGCGGGCGACCAGCGCCCGGGACAGCGGTACGACTACGAACCGGCCAGACGGAACGTCGTCGCGGGGCGCGCGCTGCCGGTCGAGGAGGAGTGGGACACGTCGGCGTACCTCCGGCACATCCCGGGCGTCTTCGAGGCGGTGCGTCACGAGTTCGGCCCGGAGCTACCGCTCCTGCACGACGGCCACCACCGGATGCGCCCCATCGAGGCCGCCCGTCTGGCCCGCGACCTCGAGCCCTACCGCCTGTTCTGGCTGGAGGACGCCACACCGGGCGAGGACCAGGACGCCCTGCGCCTGATCCGGCAGCACTCGACCACACCGATCGCCATCGGCGAGGTGTTCAACACCGCCTTCGACTACCAGACCCTCATCACGGAGCGTCTCATCGACTACGTCCGCTCGGCCGTCACCCACACCGGCGGGATCACGCACATGAGGAAACTGCTCGACTTCGCCGGGCTGTACGGCATCCGCTCGGGGATGCACGGGCCCACCGACGTCTCCCCCGTGGGCATGGCGGCCGCGCTGCACCTGGACCTGGCCGTCCACAACTTCGGCATCCAGGAGTACATGAAGCACAGCGACACGACGCTGGAGGTCTTCCGGACGTCGTACACGTTCACCGACGGGCTGCTCCATCCGGGGGTGAACCCTGGTCTCGGGGTGGACCTGGACGAGGATCTCGCGGCACGCTTCGAGTACACACCCGCGTACCTGCCCATCAACCGCACCCTCGACGGAACGGTCCACGACTGGTGAACTCCTCCCCCCGCAGCACCCCGGCCAGCATCCCCGACGACGCCTCCAGCGGTGCTCCCCGCGACGCCCGGCGGCCCGGCGCGCACGCCTCCGGGCCGCACACCGGGTCGTCCCCGGCCAGGCCGCGCAAGGACGGATCACGCCCGGCGGAGCCACACGCGGGACGGAACCCCGCCGAGCCGCCTGCGTCGGGGGCAGGCCCTGCCCGGCCGCATGCCGCCTGGCTGCCCGAAGCGGCGTTCGCGGCCGTCGGGCGGCGTCGCGTGGCGATCCGCGGCGACGGCGCGCTGGTCGGCACCGTCGCCGCCGAGGTCGCGACGGCCACCGCCACCCACGGCGGCTCGTTCACCCGGCTGGAGTCGGGCTCAGGCGTGTTCGACGCCGACCTGGTCCTCACCATCGCGGAGGACGACGCCGACCCGCAGGCACCTTCGTCCCTGGCCGCCGCTCCCCACGCCGCATCTGTCGACCACACCATTTCTGGCGACCACGCCATTTCGGGCCGTGGAAACGCGTCCACGGCCCGAAATGGCGTGGTCGCCACGGATGGCGTGGTCGACGGGCGGGACACGACCGGCGAGGAGGACGACGAGTCGTTCCGGGTGTCGCGGGAGGACGGCGCCGTCGTCGTCGAGGCAGCCTGCGACCGAGGGCTGCTGTACGGGTTCTTCCACGTCGTCCGGCTCGGGGAGGCGGCGTTCAGCGGACCGGACCTGGTCGAGCGGCACGCGCCGGCCACCGCCCTGCGGATGCTCGACCACTGGGATAACGTCGCGGTCCACGAGGTCATGGGGCAGGTCGAGCGGGGGTACTCCGGCGGGTCGATCTTCTACGACCACGGCCGGGTACGTACGGACCTGTCGCGTGTCGAGGCATACGCGCGCCTGCTCGCCTCCACCGGGGTCAACCGCGTGGCGATCAACAACGTGAACGTGCACGCCCGCGAGGCGCGCCTGCTCACGGACGACCTGCCGCACGTCGCCCGGATCGCGGCGGCGTTCCGGCCGTGGGGCATCCGGGTGCACCTGTCGGTGTCCTTCGCGTCGCCGATCACGCTGGGAGGACTCGGCACGTCGGATCCGCTGGATCCGGCCGTGGCACGCTGGTGGCGTGAGGCCGCCGACCGGGTCTGGGCCGAGATCCCCGACTTCGGTGGCTTCGTGGTGAAGGCGGACTCCGAGGGTCAGCCGGGCCCGTTCGCCTACGGACGCGACCACGCCGACGGCGCGAACATGCTCGCCGAGGCCGTCGCCCCGCACGGCGGGCTCGTGCACTGGCGCGCCTTCGTCTACGACCATCGCCAGGACTGGCGCGACCGCTCCACCGACCGGGCACGCGCGGCGCACGACCACTTCGCCCCGCTCGACGGGCGGTTCGCCGAGAACGTGATCGTCCAGGTCAAGTACGGCCCGATGGACTTCCAGGTCCGCGAGCCGGTGTCCCCGGTGATCGCGGCGATGCCGGACACGCGGGTCGCCCTGGAGCTCCAGGTCACCCAGGAGTACACGGGCCAGCAGAAGCACGCCGTGTACCTGGGCCGCCAGTGGAGCGAGGTCCTGACCTTCGACTTCGCGGGTCCGGACGGTGACCGCGCGGCCCTTCCGCCGACATCGGTGGCCGGGATCGTGGCGCGCTCCGGCGGCATCGTCGCCGTCTCCAACGTGGGGGACGACGAGTTCTGGACCGGGCATCCTCTGGCGCAGGCCAACCTCTATGCGTACGGCCGGCTGGCCTGGAACCCCGCCGCGGATCCCACCGCACTGCTCGACGAGTGGATCGCGCTGACGTTCCCGGGCGCACCGGCCGACGTCGTCCACACCCTGCACGAGGTCCTCGACGAGTCCTGGGAGACGTACGAGCGGTACACCTCCCCCCTCGGTGTCGGCTTCATGGTGCGCCCCGGCCACCACTACGGCCCCGACGTGGACGGCTACGAGTACACCCCCTGGGGCACCTACCACTTCGCGGACCGTGACGGGATCGGCGTCGACCGGACGGTGGCGACCGGGACGGGGTACGCAGGCCTGTACCCGCAACCGTGGGCGTCGGTCTACGAGTCCCTGGAGACGTGCCCCGACGAGTTGCTGCTGTTCTTCCACCACGTCCCGTACACGCATGTCCTGCACTCGGGGAAGACCGTGATCCAGCACATCTACGACACGCACTTCGACGGCGTGGAGCGGGTCGAGAGGTTCGCCGCCGCGTGGGACGGCGTCGCGGCGGCGCTGTCCGACGACGGTGGTCACACGGGGCCGGGCCACGCGCCGCGCCCCGGCGACACCGCTCACGCCGGAGCAGACACCGCAGGAGCAGACGACGGGCGCGCCGGGCCGGGGCGCACCACCCCGGCCGGTGCGGGCTCGGGTGCGCGCCTGGCGGCCCGGGTGTCGGAGCGCCTGGCGGAGCAGCTTCGCAGCGCGATCGAGTGGCGCGACCAGGTGAACACGTACTTCTATCGCAAATCTGGCATACCGGATGAACAGGGCCGCACCATCTTCTGAGCCGGCGGAGCGCCCTGGCGCCTGACCGACTGCGGTCGGCCCGTCGTCGACGGTGACCGACTGCGGTCGGCCGGTTGTCGAGCGGTCGGCCGGTTGTCGAGCGGTCGGCCGGTTGTCGAGCGGTCGGTCTGTTGTCGACGTAGGTCGGTCCGTTGTCGACGTAGGTCGGTCCGTTGTCGACGTAGGTCGGTCCGTTGTCGACGTAGGTCG
>NZ_JAFMPK010000039.1:0-9555 GCF_017349295.1 Myceligenerans salitolerans | reverse complement strand
GGTCGGTCGCTCGGGGGACCGACCGCTCGACAACGGACCGACCCGTGCCGACAGCGGACCGACCGCATCGCCCGTCCCGATGCCTCTTCGGCCCCGGGTCGGAGGTGAATCGCTTCAGTCCGTCGTTCGCGGACGGTTCCCGGAACAGGCTGAGCCCGCGGGGTCCCCTGATCCCGTCGGGCCCGTGGTGCGTCCGCCCCCGGGCACACCGCCCGCTCCGGATCTCGACCTCGAGGACGTGGACATGCGACCAGATCGAACGCGAAGGACTCTTCTCATCGGCGCGACCGTGGCCGCGCTCGGCGCCGGCGCCCTGCCGGTGCTCGGATCCGTCCCGGCCGCCGCCGGGAACGGCTGCCAGGTCGACTACGACGTCGTGAACAGCTGGAACAGTGGTTTCCAGGCCGACGTCACGATCACGGCCGGCGAACCCGTCGACGGCTGGGAACTGTCCTGGGAGTTCCCGGCGGGCACCGGTGTCAGCACAGCCTGGAACGTCGACTGGAGCCAGAGCGGCACCTCGTTCACCGGCTCCGACGTCGGCTGGAACGCACGGATCGAAGCGGGCGAAAGCGCTCGGGTGTTCGGCCTCGTCGGATCGGGAAGCGCCGGAACGCCGACGAGGATCTCGGTCAACGGCGTCCTCTGCGACGGGCAGACCGCGCCCTCCCCGGACCCGACACCCACCGCGCCCCCGACCGAGGATCCCACCGCACCGCCGGACGGCCCGGTCCGGATCATGCCGCTGGGCGACTCGATCACCGGCAGCCCCGGCTGCTGGCGGGGCGGCCTGTGGCAGCAGGTGACGGATGCCGGGTACGACGTCGACTTCGTGGGTTCGCAGTACGCGGGCTGCGCCCCGGCGGGCGCCGATCTCGACCACGAGGGCCACGGTGGCGCCCTGGCCACCGAGGTGGTCGCGAGCGGGCAGGCACGCGCCTGGCTGGAGCAGAACACGCCGGACGTCGTGCTGATGCACTTCGGCACCAACGACGTCTGGTCGAACGTCCCGCCGGACCGCATCCTCGACGCGTACACCTCGATCGTCACGGACCTGCGTGACCTCAACCCGGACGCCACGATCCTGGTCGCACAGATCATCCCGCTCGAACCCGATGCCTCCTTCGGCTGCACCGACTGCCCCCGGCGGGCGATGGACCTCAACGCCGAGATCCCGGCGTGGGCGGCGAGCCTGTCGACCGACAGATCGCCGATCGTCGTCGTCGACCAGTGGACCGGTTTCGACGCCGCCACCGACGCCTACGACGGCGTGCACCCGAACGAGGCCGGCAACGTGAAGATCGCCGCGCGCTGGTTCGAGGCCCTCGACGACGCCCTGAGCTGACATCCTGCGTCGGACCCACCGCGAAGCGGAGGGCCTGCCCACCGGAAGGCGGGCAGGCCCTCGCACGGTTCGGCCCGCCTCACGCAGCTCGGGGGGACGAGACTGCGTCCGCTCGCGACGGTGCCGCTCCGCCAGCCCGCCGGACAGCCCGGCCCGCACCACTGCGGGCGGGCCGGGCTCTCCGGCGTCGTGTCGGTCAGCTCGGGGTGCAGCCGCCGACGATGGTCTCGGGCGGCGTGCCGCTCCCGATGAACCCGAACTCCGTCCGGCCCTCGGCGGCCAGGGCTCCGTTCCAGCCCACGTCGGTCGCCGTGGTGACCGCCCCGGACGTGCCGAACTTCGCGTTCCAGCCGTGCGCGACGGCCGCCGGCGCCAGCTGCATGGTCACCGTCCATCCGGAGATCGGCTCGAGACCCGCGACGACCCCGACGTTCGCCAGGAAGCCGCCGTCCCACTCGTGCACGACGTCGATGTCCGCCAGGCACGGCGGCACCGGGTCGGGGCTCGGCTCGCCGTCGTGCCCGTCGGCCATGTCGTCGGCCCACGAGGACAGCCAGCTCAGCGGCGCGTTCCAGTTGATCGTCATCTCGTTGGTCGCCCACGAGTCGATGTGGTCGATGTAGCAGAACTGCGGGGCGCACCCCTGCAGGTTCTCCTGTGCGATCGGGTCCTGGATGGCCGAGTTCGGACCGCCCGACAGCATGCCGTCCGGGTGCGGCGGCAGCCGGTCGGCCGACGCCATCCACCGGTTGTGCATGTTCTCGCTGTACGCGGTTCCGTAGCCCTTGACGTACGAGTTGTTCAGCGCGTTGCGTCCCAGGATGTAGTCGAACGTCTCCAGGGCCGCGTCCCGGTACTGCTGGTCGCCCGTCAGGTCGTACGCCGTGGCGATGATCACGGCGTTGTTGATGATCTGGTGGTTCGAGCCCCAGTCGTAGTCGCCCGGGTCGTAGGCGTGGCCGAACGGTTCGGCCTGCTGCGTGGCGACGTGCTGGTCCGCCCCCTCGACCACGGAGTCGACGACGGCGTCCCGGCCCGGCAGGTCGTTCGGCACGGTCGCCAGGTCGAGCCGCGCGGCGGCCGCGGTGAAGCCCCAGTCGAAGCCGGTGGCGCGCCAGATGTCGCCCTCGGCGCCGCCCACGTGGTACGGCGAGGACAGCACCGCGTCGGCGAACTCGGTCTCCCCCGTGGTGAGGAAGAGCTGCGCGGCGGCCCAGTAGAACTCGTCGCCCAGGTTGGTGTCGTTGTAGGGGCCACCACCCGGGTTGGGGTCCACGCTGTTCGTGTCCGGTGCGATGACGTCCGGGTGCGCGGAGGCCGCGTCCCAGGCCCGGCGCGCGGCGTCGAGCAGCTCGTCCGCGTACGCCTCGTCGTACTCGGCGTACAGGCGGGCGCCCTGGGCCGCCGCGGCGGCCAGGTTCAGCGTGGCCGCCGTCGAGGGCCGGTGCACGTACCGCGGCATCGGGTCCTCGTGGGGCAGGAGGTTCAGGCCGGTCCAGGCGATGTCGTGCAGCTTGTGGTGCACCAGACCGCCGGCGTCGTACTCCTCGCCGTCGATGGTCATCCGGACGCCGTCGTCCACCTGCATGTTCAGCATCCAGTCGAGGTTGTGCCGCACCTCGTCCAGCACGTCGGGCACGCCGTTGCCCCGCTCGGGGACGACGAGCGTGGAGTCACCGAGCGCGCCGTCGGAGACGACGTCCGCGTGCAGGGTGCGCTCGTAGGTGGACAGCAGCTGGTACACGGAGATGCCGGAGTTCACGACGTACTTGCCGTGGTCGCCGGCGTCGTACCAGCCTCCGGTGCCGTCGACGGTGTAGCCGTCGGGGCAGGCCCAGCCGTTCTCGCCGTAGTGGTCGTCGGCGCCGTACTGCGCGTTGCCGTTGTTGTCGACGGCGCCCTCCGGCGGAAGACAGGGAACGTTCAGGTCGCCCTGGTTGACGTCGTCTCCCCCGAACTCGGAGACGTGGCCGGCGGGGCGCACGTACTCGGTCTTGAGCTGCTGGCCGTCGACCTCCACCGGGACGATCTCGTACCCGGAGCGCTGGGTGTAGTAGATGCCGAGGGAGTCGGCGCGCAGCTGGTCGTAGATCGTGGAAGCGATGTCGAACGGGTACGACTCCTCGCCGTCGGCGGCGAGGACGAAGCCCGTGCCGGTGGCGTCCACGTCGGAGAAGTCGATCGTGTGAACGTTCAGCCCGGCCGACGGGTCGGTGCCCTCCGGGGTCGTCTCACCCGAGGCGACGGCGGTCCCCGCGTCGTCCCGCAGCTCCCACCCGACCGGCGACGTCGAGTCCGTCACGAGGGTGGCGTTCTTCGGGCCGCCGGGGAGATAGCCGACCTGGTTCACCCGCACGCGGGGGCCCGTCTCCGGCTCGTACTCCTCGACCTCTCCGCCGGTGAGCAGGGACACCTCGTCCAGGCACAGCTCGAAGTCCTCGGCGTTGCCGCCGAGCTGGAGCTGGACCTCGCTCTCGGCGTCGGCCGCGATGTCGAAGGCCTCGGTGAACGTCTGGCCGTCGGCGCGGAGGGTGATGTCCGCGTAGTAGAGCGGCGGCCACTCGGTCTCCGGGTCGGGAACCATCACGCGGACGGACGCCTCCGGGGACGCCGCGGCGGCCACGCTGACGGTGAAGGTGTCTCCCGCGGTGACGGGGACCCCGCTCTGCCCGACGATGACGTCCCACTGGTTGCCACCGCCCGGGACGACGCCGCACATGGTTCCGTCCGCCGACTCGGTGAACTCGACGCCGCCGGAGACCCACCAGGGGTCCATGGTGCCGTCGAAGGAGGGATTGGTCAGAAGTTCGGTACCGTCCTCGGCCTGCGCCGCGACGGGCGAGAGCACCACGCCCGTGAGGGCGAGTGCCGCCACTGCCGCGACCGCCGGACGGCGGCGTTGCTGTCTGATCTTCACGCTGACTCCTCGATGAGAGCGCTTCCACGAACGCCCGCCACAGTAACCAGGCATCGGCACGGCGAACCAGCCGGACCACCGAGTTGATTCGTTTAGGCACGACGCGGCCGCCGACCCGCCCGCACGGGCCGGCCGTCTCAGGCCCTACCACGGGGGCGGAGCCGTCGACTCCCGGAGCACCAGGTCCGTGGCGAGATTGAGACGGGTGACCGCGGGCGCCCGCCCCGCCGCCATCTCGAAGAGCATGCGCGTCGCGGCCGCGCCCATCTCCGTGAGCGGCTGGCGGACCGTCGTCAGCGGGGGCCACACCCACGAGGCGAGCGGCAGGTCGTCGTACCCCACCACGGACAGGTCGCGCGGCACACTCAGCCCCAGCTCGTGCGCGGCCCGGAGCACGCCGATGGCCTGCATGTCCGACCCCGCGAAAATCGCCGTCGGGCGGTCCGGCGCGGACAACATCCGCAGCCCCTGCTCGTACCCGGCCTCGACGTAGAAGTTCCCGTTCGCCACGAGCGACGGGTCGTGAGGGATGCCGGCTTCCTCGTGAGCGGAGCGGAACCCGTCGATCCGCGCCCGGCTGCACAGCATGTCGCCGGGACCGGAGATGCACGCGATCCGGCAGTGCCCGAGCCCCAGCAGGTGACGCGTCGCGAGCAGCCCGCCGTTCCAGTTGTCGGAGCCCACCGAGGGCACGTCCGCCGGTGGTTCGCCGTCGGTGTCGATGACGACGTAGGGGATCGACCGCCGATCGAGCTGCTGGTGCTGGGCGCTGGTGAGGTTGGCCGCCACGAGCAGGACGCCGAGGGGCGGACGCGACATGGTCATGTCGAGCCAGTCCTGCGGGGGGCGGTGCTCACCGCCGAGCTCGGACAGGATGACGCTGACGCGGTGGGCACCGGCGGCGACCTCCACCCCGCGGATGATCTCCATCGACCACGCGGACCCGAGCCGGTGGAAGACCAGATCGATCAGTCCCGACGCGGTCGGCGCGGAGACCGCCCGCCGGCGCCGGTACTGGTGCTTCTCGAGTGCCGCCTCCACGCGGGCGCGGGTCGCCGGGGCGACGTCGGCCCGGCCGTTCAGCACCTTCGAGACGGTCGGCACCGAGACCCCGACCTCACGGGCGATGGTGGCGATGGTGGGACCACCCGCCGCCGGCTTCGCCGTCGCCCCGGAGCCTGTTCGAGCCATCGCGAAGGCACCTCTCTCGAAACTGGGACCGCGCAACTTTCGGGCTGACGGTACACCACCATTCTCCAGCACATCGCCGGAGCGATGCCAGATCGTGACCTGAGCACGACAGAAGGACCCTTGACTCGGCAACCGCTGTCCACCTACTGTCCCGATCAATACCTTTCGCTATCGGCACCGATGCCGATAGTTTCGGAAAAACGTTATCCACGCCGGTGTGGTGCGCGGCCCCCGGGGGGGGGGGGGGCGCGGGTCACGCCGTCGTGACCGGAGGGATCGATGGCACCAGACACGGGGACGGCCCAGGCCGCGCCACCGGCCCGCGGAGACGATCCGCCGGTCGGCACGCCGGCCGTGGTGGTCGGCGGCGTCTCACGCCCGCCACAGCAACTGCGGAACAAGAACACGTGGGGCCGCGCACTGCGCAAGGACTGGCGCCTCTACACGTTCCTGGTCCTGCCGATCATCTACCTGCTGATCTTCCGGTACACGCCGATGGTGGGGAACGTCGTGGCGTTCCGCCGCTTCCGGCCGGGCAGCTCGATGTTCGGCGACGAGTGGGTCGGCTTCTACTACTTCCAGGCGTTCATCCAGGATCCGAAGTTCTGGGAAGTCTTCCTGAACACGGTGATCCTCGGTGCGCTGACCCTGATCGTCGTCTTCCCCCTGCCGATCGTGCTGGCGCTCATGCTGAACGAGCTGCGCTCGCGCCGGTTCAAGAAGGTCGCGCAGACCATCACCTATCTGCCGCACTTCATGTCGATGGTGATCGTCGCCGGCTTCGTCTTCGAGCTCACCGCGATCAACGGCACGATCAACCAGATCATCTCCGGACTGGGCAACGACCCCATCTCCTTCATGCAGAAGGCCGAGTGGTTCCGCCAGATCTACGTCTCCTCGGAGATCTGGCAGACGGTCGGGTTCGGCACGATCCTCTACCTCGCCGCCCTGACGACCATCGACGACCAGCTCTACGAGGCCGCGCGGATCGACGGCGCCAACCGCTGGCAGCAGACCTGGCACATCACGCTGCCGGGCATCCGTCCGACGATCGTCGTGCTGCTCATCCTGAACATCGGCACGTTCATGGCGGTCGGCTTCGAGAAGGTCCTGCTGCTCTACAACCCGCTGACGTATCCGACGGCGGATGTCATCGCGACCTACCTGTACCGCGTGGGGATCAACAGCGGTTCCTTCTCGTACGCCGCCGCCATCGGTCTTTTCGAGGCCGTCATCGGCCTGACCCTTGTCCTGTCCGCGAACGTGATCGCGAAGCGCACGGTTGGAGCTTCACTGTGGTGACCACCGACGTCCCCGACATCGCCCGCGTCCGGGAGGTTCCCCGGACCGTCAAGGACACCGCGAGCTACACGATCTTCCGGGTGGTCAACGCGACGGTGCTGGTCGTCATCTGCGCGGTCACCCTGTACCCGTTCGTCAACCTGGCGGCGAAGGCGTTCAGCTCGCAGGGCTACATCATGGCCGGCCAGGTCAATCTCTGGCCGCGGGGCTTCAACCTGACGACCCTCGAGTGGCTGGCGCAGCAGGAGCGCTTCTGGACCGGGTACGGGAACACGATCATCCAGACGGTCGGCGGTACGACGATCGCGATGGTGCTGACCACCACGATGGCGTACGCCCTGGCCAAGAAGCACCTCAAGGGTCGTGGGATCGTGATCGCGATGGTCGTGGTCACCATGTTCTTCAACGGTGGCCTGATCCCCAACTACCTGCTGATCACGAACCTCGGGTTCAAGAACACGGTCTGGGCGATCATCGTCCCGAACGCCATCAGCGCGTTCAACCTGCTCGTGATGAAGGCGTTCTTCGAGAACTTCCCCAGCGAGCTCGAAGAGGCGGCGGCCATCGACGGCATGACCACCTACGGCATCTTCTTCCGGATCGTGCTGCCGCTGTCGAAGGCGGTCATCGCGACCATGATCCTGTTCTACGCCGTCTTCTTCTGGAACTCCTGGTTCCCGGCGATGCTCTACCTGAGCGACGCGGAACTGCAGCCGGTCACCCTCTACCTGCGCAACCTCTTGGCAGGAGCCTCGGGTGCGGGCCGGGAGGCGGGCATGGAGGAGGTCCAGATCGGGTCGAACCTCAAGGCGGTCACGATGCTGCTGACCGTGATCCCGATCATCGCCGTCTACCCGTTCGTCCAGAAGTACTTCGTGACCGGCGTGATGCTCGGCTCGGTCAAGGGTTGAGACACGAGGACGGCACGAACGCCCGGCACCGTCGTCGGGCACCTGGCACACCCCCGAACGCCACGGACCACCGCCGTGGCCTCGACAGAAAACGATTCACCCAACGGCGTCACACACAAGGTGCGTCACGAACGACGTGGTTCAGAACACCGGAGGAGAACAATGAGAATCACACGGAACAAGGCCGTCGCGGCGTCCGCCGCGGCCGCTCTGACCGTCACGCTCACGGCGTGCGGCGGAGGAGGTACGGAGGGCGACGGTCCCACCGGCGGCGAGATCGACATGGAGTCGCAGATCGGCTACATGGAGGACTTCGAGGCCGGGACGACGTTCCAGGCGACGGAGCCGTTGCAGTTCGGTCTGCTGTACCGCGACCACCCGAACTATCCGTTCCAGGACGACTGGTCGATCCTCCAGCACCTGGAGGAGAACCAGAACGTCACGTTCGACTTCGAGAACGTGCCGCTCGAGGACATGCAACAGCGGCGTTCCGTGCTGATCTCGTCGGGCGAGGCCCCGGAGATCATGCCCGTGACCTACCCCGGTGACGAGTCGCAGTTCGTCAGCGGCGGCGCGCTCCTGCCGATCTCCGACTACGTGCAGTACATGCCGAACTTCCAGCAGAGGGTCGAGGAGTGGGACCTGCAGGCGGAGATCGACGCCCAGAAGCAGGAGGACGGCAAGTACTACATGATCCCGGGCCTCCACGAGGTGACGATCCCCGGCGCGTACACCGTGGCCATCCGGCAGGACCTGTGGGACGACGCCGGCCTGGAGCACCCCGCCACCTGGGACGAGCTGGCCGACCAGCTGCGGGTCATCAAGGAGGAGAACCCCGAGCTCGACTACCCGATGACGGACCGCTGGTCCATCAACGGACCGATCGAGGCGACACTCTCGGCCGCCGCGCCCAACTTCGGCACGGTGGCGGGCTGGGGCTACGGCGCGGGCCTGCAGTGGAACCAGGACGAGGGCGTCTACGAGTACGCGGGCGGCTCCGACGAGTACAGGGCGCTCGTGGGGTACTTCGCCGACCTGGTCGCCGACGGGCTGCTCGACCCGGAGGCGCTCACCCAGGAGGACGACCAGGCCGAGCAGAAGTTCGCGTCCGGTCAGGCCGCCGCGATCGGGGCCAACGACCAGGTGGTCCTCGAGTACCGCGACGCGTTCGAGGAGATCGGCGACACGACGTCCGAGATCGAGCTGATCACCGTCCCGGGAGGCCCGGCCGGCGACTACATCGCGGGCGGCACGCGCCGCGAGTCCGGCCTCATGTTCTCGGCGCAGGCCGCCGAGTCCGACCACTTCCTCGCGATGCTGCAGTTCGTCGACTGGCTGTACTACTCCGACGAGGGCCTGGAGTTCGCGAAGTGGGGCGTCGAGGGTGAGACCTTCGAGTGGGACGGCGACAAGCGCGTCCTCGTCGAGGACGTCACCTGGGGCTCGCTCAACGCCGGCGCGCCCAAGCTGCTGAACAGCGACTTCGGCTACTACAACGGCGTCTGGTCGCTCGCCCACGGCTCCACGGAGGAGCTGGACATGTCGATGCGTAGCGACGAGGCCGTCGAGTACATCAACAACATGAACGCCGTCAAGGAGGAGCTCGAGATCCCGCCCGCCGTCGCGTACGACGAGATCGAGCAGGAACAGGCGGGCCTCCAGCAGACGACGCTGCAGGACATGACGTTCCAGGCCACCGCGCAGTTCATCCTGGGTGACCGGTCGATGGACGACTGGGACACCTACGTGGCGGAACTCGAGGGCGCCGGCATGCAGGAGTACGTCGACCGCGCGAACGCCGCGGCCGGCGTCACCGGATAACCGGCCCACCCGCAGAAGACAACCCCGGCCGGTCATGTGGTCGGTCCGATGTCGGTGCGGTCGGTCCC
>NZ_JAFMPK010000038.1 GCF_017349295.1 Myceligenerans salitolerans | reverse complement strand
CGTCTCGGGCGCGCGGGGGTGGTTCCTGTTGTTGTTGTCGATGATGTCGGGCAGGGGCTTGGTGTGGCGGGGGCGTTGGATGAGGGTGGTTTGCCGGTGGCTGAGGTTACTTTTCGTAGGGCTGGTGCGGGGGCTGTCATCGAGGCGATCGTTGACCGGCATCCGGGCATGTTGGTGGGTGCTGGGACGGTGGTGGATGCGCGTCAGGTGGACGAGGCGGTGGCGGCTGGTGCTTCGTTCGTGGTGTCGCCGGGGTTGAGTGTGTCGGTGGTCCGTGCGGCGCAGGAGGCGGGTGTGCCGGTTGTGCCGGGTGTGGCCACGGCGTCGGAGGTGATGGCCGCGCTGGAGCTTGGTATCTCGACCGTCAAGTTGTTCCCGGCCGGTGTCGTGGGTGGGCCTGCCGTGATCAAGGCGCTGTCGGGGCCGTTCGGGCAGGTGCGGTTCGTGCCGACCGGTGGGGTGGGTGCCGGGAACCTGCCGGACTACCTCGGTCTGCCGTCGGTGCTGGCGGTGGGTGGGTCGTGGATGGTGGACAGGGGCTTGGTGGTGGCGGGTGATTTCGCGGAGATCACTCGTCGTACGGCGCGGGCTGTGTCGATCGTGGCGGGGTCGCGTGCCTGAGGTGTCGTGCCTGTGTCCTGTTGCTCCTGGCGTGCCTGTGCCTGGCGTGTCTGGTGTGTCTGGCGGTGTCCGGTGGCCTTGGTGGCCTTGTTCTCGTGAAGGAGTTCGATGATGAATGCTTCGTTGTCTGTCCGTCCCGCGGCCGAGTGCCGGTATGACGTTGTCGCGCTCGGGGAGGTCATGCTTCGTCTGGATCCGGGTGAGCGGCGTGTGCGTAACGCGCGCCGGTTCGATGTGTGGGAGGGGGGTGGTGAGTACAACGTGGCTCGGGGGTTGCGGCGGTGTTTCGGGTTGCGGGGCGCGATCGTGACGGCGTTGGCGGACAACGATGTGGGCCGGCTGGTGGAGGATCTGATGCTGGGGGGCGGGTTGGACACGTCGTGGGTGCGGTGGCGGGAGTTCGACGGGATCGGGCGGCGGGTGCGTAACGGGTTGAACTTCACCGAGCGGGGGTTCGGGGTGCGTGGGGCGTTGGGGGTGAGTGACCGGGGGCATACCGCGGTCTCGCAGATGCGGCCGGAGGATGTGGACTGGGAGGCGTTGTTCTCCTCGGGGGTGCGGTGGCTGCACACGGGTGGGATCTTCGCGGCGTTGTCGGAGTCGGCCGCGGATGTGGCCGAGGCGGCGATGGCGGCCGCCCGCCGCCACGGCACGGTCGTGTCCTATGACCTGAACTATCGGCCTTCGTTGTGGAAGGGGATCGGTGGGGTGGCCCGGGCGCGGGAGGTCAACCGCAGGCTGGCGCGGCATGTGGATGTGATGATCGGGAACGAGGAGGACTTCACGGCCTGTCTCGGGTTCGAGGTGGAGGGCGTGTCGCAGGATCTGACGGATCTGGACACGGGCGCGTTCCGGGCCATGATCGAGCGGGCCTCGGGCGAGTACGACAACTTCCAGGTCGTGGCGACCACGTTGCGGGGGGTGCGGACCGCGACGGTGAACGACTGGGGTGCGATCGCGTGGTCGCGTCTCGAGGGGTTCGCCGAGGCGACCCACCGGCCGGGTCTGGAGATCTTCGACCGGGTGGGTGGGGGTGACTCGTTCGCCTCGGGGCTGGCGTACGGGCTGATGGAACTGGACACCCTGGAACAGGCCGTCCAGTACGGCGCCGCGCACGGCGCCCTGGCCATGACCACTCCCGGAGACACCACCACCGCCACCCTGCCCGAAGTCACCAAACTCGCCCGCGGCGGCAGCGCCCGCGTCGACCGCTGACGCCGGCCACTGCCCGCACGGTCCGGCCCGCAGGGCCTCAGCGCACCAGGCTGTGGCCCTGCACGGCCGCCAGTTTCGCCTTCACGCTGAGCAGGGTCTCGATGATGAGGTCCTCGCGGCCGTTGCCGAGCCGGCTGATCGGTACGGCGACGCTCATGGCGTCGACGGCCCGGTTGCTGAAGGGGAGTGCCACGCCGAAGCAGCGCACGCCCAGGCACGACTCCTCGCTCTCGGTGGCGTAGCCCTGGTAGGCCGCGCGGTCGATGATCTCGAGCACCGCCTCTTTGTCGGTGGTCGTGTGCGAGGTGATCGCGGAGATCGAGTCCGGCACCAGATCGCGGCGGGACTCGACCGGCATCTCGGCGAGCAGGGCGCGCCCCAGCGAGGTGGCGTACGCGGGCAGCCGCCGTCCGACGGCGGAGTGCATGCGCAGCGGGTGCACCGACTCGCGTTTGGCCGTGTAGATGACGTCGGCGCCGTCGAGGCGGCCGAGGTGGACCGTCTCCTGCGTGGCGGCGGCCACCTCGTCGAGCACGGCCGTGGCCCGGGCCAGCACCGGATCGCCGTCCAGATAGGCCGAGCTCACGACCAGCGAATGGATGCCGAGCTGGTAGACGCTCCCGGTGGGGTCGGTCTGCAGCCAGCCCCGGTCGGTCATCGTCCGCAGCAGCGCGTGGAGGCTGCTCTTGGGGATGCCGAGGCGCGTCGACAGTTGCAGCTGGGTTCCGGGGCCGTTGGCCGCGATGTCGTCCAGCAGGTCGAGCGCGCGGGCCGCCGACTTGACCGGCCCGACGTCGCTGGAGCCGGACGTCTCCCTCTGAAGCTGCATGAACGCTCTCCTCTGCTGCTTGCCGCGCGCACCCGGGGCCATCCCGGGTGAAACAAGAGTACCTCTCAGTTCGCATACATGGACAGGTTTCCACCCCTTGACCCGTGACCCGCCTCACGTCTATCGTCGGACGGGTTCACATGGACGAACGCAGTTCACAAACCGAGGGTGACTTCATGATCCAGGTTCGATACTCGACATCTCCGGCCACCGCCGAGACGGCCACCACTGCGGACCTGCGGGAGAACTTCCTGGTCCCAGACCTTTTCGTGAGTGGTGAGGTCCGGGGCACGTACACCCACGACGACCGGATGGTGATCGGCGGCGCCCAGCCCGGTGCCGACGAGTTGGACCTGCCGGCCTGGACCGAGGTGCTGGGTACCGATCACCACCTCGAGCGCCGGGAACTCGGCGTCATCAACGTCGGGTCCGCGGGGCACGTCGTCGTCGACGGGGAGAAGTTCGAGCTGGAGCACCTCGACGGGCTGTACGTCGGCCGGGGGAGCGAGGTGTCGTTCGGCGGCGCCGAGGCCGCCTTCTACTTCGTGTCGGCCCCGGCCCACGCGACGTACCCGACCCAGGCGCTCAGCCACAGCGAGGTGGAACCGGTCTCCCTGGGTTCGGCCGAGGCGGCCAACGAGCGCAACCTCTTCCGCTACGCCTGGGGTCAGGACCTGCGGACCTCGGTCCTCCAGTTCGGGGTGACCGTCGTGGCCCGCGGATCGGTCTGGAACACGTTCCCGCCGCACCTGCACGACCGTCGCACCGAGGTCTACTGCTACGTCGACCTCGCCGAGGACGACCGCGTCTTCCACTTCCTGGGCCGGCCCGGCGCGACCCGGCATCTCGTGCTCCGCAACCGCGAGGCCGTGATCTCGCCGCCGTGGTCGATCCACTCCGGGGCCGGCACCGGGTCGTACGCCTTCATCTGGGCGATGGCCGGAGAGAACAACACGTACACCGACCTGAGCCCCGTGGCTCTGGAGGAGCTGTGACGACCGACCCGGCAGCGCGTCCGTCCGACGCGCCACGCTCTCCCTTCGACCTGACCGGCAGGTGCGCGGTGGTGACGGGCGCGGGGCGGGGGCTCGGCCAGGCGATCGCGCTCGGGCTCGCCCGAGCGGGCGCCGACGTCGTCCTGCTCGGCCGGCCGGGCCGCCAGGACGAGACCCGCGACCGGGTCATCGATCTGGGGGCGAAGGCCGAGACCGTCGATCTCGACGTGAGCGACCTCGACGCGGTCGAGCGGGTCGGCGCCGACCTGAACGCCTCACGCCGGATCGACGTCGTGGTCAACAACGCCGGGATCATCGACCGTGAGGACTCCGTCGCCGTCGGCCGCGGCTCCTGGCAGCGGGTGCTCGACGTCAACCTCAACGGACTCTTCTTCCTCACCCAGCAGCTCGGCCGGCCGATGGTCGAGCGCGGCCACGGCAAGATCGTCAGCATCGCCAGCCTCCTGTCCTTCCAGGGAGGCCTGCGGGTGGTGTCGTACGCCGCGAGCAAGCACGGCGTCGCCGGCGTGACCAAGGCGCTGGCCAACGAGTGGGGGCCGCACGGCGTCCAGGTCAACGCCATCGCGCCGGGATACATGGTCACCGACAACACCACGGCGCTCCGCGAGGACGCGGACCGCGCCCGTGCCATCCTCGACCGCATCCCGGCCGGACGTTGGGGCACCCCCGAGGACATCGCCGGCGCAGCCGTGTTCCTCAGCTCCTCGGCCGCCGACTACGTCAACGGGCACGTCCTGGCCGTCGACGGCGGCTGGATGGCCCGCTGATCCCGTCCCCCGTCTCCTTCCTGCTCAGTCCCACCGCCGGAGTACCGGCACCGAAAGAAATCGAGGAATGACAATGAAGTTCACCTCTCGACACACGGCAGCCGCCATCGGGGTCACCCTGGCCGCCGCCACTCTCACGGGCTGCACCGAGGAGGTCGGCGGGGGCGGACCCGCCGCCGCGGCCGGTGCCTGCGACCCGGCGGACGTCACCCTGGTGGGCCAGGTGCGCAACGAGTCCAATCCCTACGAGGCGGCATGGCTCGACGGCGGCGACACGTTCGCCGAGCAGGTCGGTCTCACGCAGCAGCGGCTCACCTACGACGGCGACTCGACGCGCCAGCAGGAGCAGATCAGTCAGCTGCTCGCCGGCGACACCGAGTGTCTCGTCATGAACGTCCTGCCCAACGGCGACTCCGACACCCCGCCCATCGTCGAGGGGGCCGAGGAGGCGGGCGCCTACCTCGTCACCCAGTGGAACAAGCCCGCCGACCTGAACGTCACCGACTACGACTACTGGCTGTCGCACATCACCTACGACGGCGTGGAGTCCGGCCGGCAGATCGGGGACGCGCTGGCCGAGGCCATCGGCGGCTCGGGCGGCGTGATCGCCCTGCAGGGCGTCCTGGACACCGGCGCCGCCAAGGACCGGTTCGCCGGGTTCGAGGAGTCGCTGGCCGCCAACCCGGACGTCGAGCTGCTCGACGACCAGACCGCCAACTTCTCCCGCGCGGAGGCCCTGGAGGTCACCAAGACACTCCTCACCAAGCACGGCGAGGATATCGAGGGCATCTGGGCCGCCAACGACGACATGGCTCTCGGCGCCCTGGAGGCGCTGCAGCAGGCCGGCCGCACGGACGTGGCCGTGGTGGGTATCGACGCCGTGCCCGACGCGCTCACGGCGATCGAGGAAGGCAGCATGACGGCCACCGTCTCGAGCGACGGCCCCTGGCAGGGCGGTATCGGCCTGGCCATCGGCTACTGCGTGGCCACCGGTGAGCTCGCCGCCGGGGACATCGCCGACGAGGACCGCGCCTGGTTCGCGGAGCAGTTCCTCATCGACCAGGACAACGTCGCCGACTTCGTCTCCCCGGAGACCACCGAGTCGGACTTCGCCTGCGACAACCTGTTCAGCCGTTCGCAGGGTGCGATGTCGTGACCGTGACATCCCCCGCCGACGCCGACCTCGAGGTCGTGCACGCGCGGCGCCCCCGGCCTCGGCGGGGGGTGTCGCTCCGGGACGCGGGCCCACCGGTCGCCCTGGTCGTCGTCTTCGGGGTCTTCGCGGCTCTCAGCCCGGGATTCCGGACCCTCTCGAACGTGCAGAACGTCCTGGACGCCGCGGCCGTACTCACCGTTGTGACGTGCGGCATCACGTTCGTCCTGATGATGGGGTCGATCGACCTGTCCGCCCCCGGGATCATGGGCGCGTCCGCGATCGCGGTCGCACTCCTGGTCGCCAACAACCGCAACGACAACGACTTCGGGCTGCTCGGCGTCGTCGTCGCTGTCCTGCTCGGCGCCGGGCTCGGCTGCCTCAGCGGGCTCGCCCTGGTCACGCTGAAGGTGCCGTCCTTCATGACCACGCTCGGGATCTCCGCGGTGGGACTCGGTGTGGCGACCCTGATGTTCGCGGGGGTGCAGCCCAACGTCTCCGACCGGATGCTGGAGGGCCTGGCCGTCGAACGGTTCCTCGGTCTGGCCCACCTCACCTGGATCGCCTTCGCCTGCGTGCTCGTGGGCTGGCTGGTGCAGCGCTACTCGCGTCTGGGCCGGTACGCGTTCGCGATCGGCGGTGCCGAGGAGGTGCTGGCGCTCTCCGGGGTGCGGGTCGCGCCCTACAAGGTGGCGGTCTTCACGATGGCAGGCGCGTTCTACGGCCTCGCCGGCGTGATGGTCACCAGCCAGCTCGGCGCCGGGCTCGTCCAGGCGGGCAAGGGCTACGACTTCTCCGCCATCGCGGCCGCCGTCGTCGGCGGCACACTGCTCATCGGCGGCCGCGGAGGCATCCTCCACTCGGCGGTCGGTGTCCTGCTCGTGACGGTGCTCACCAACGGTCTCGTCCAGATCGGGGTGAGCCCGTACTGGCAGGGCGGTGTCCAGGGCCTCATCGTCGTCGCGGCCGTCGCGGCCGCGGTCATCCCACAGCGTCGTAGGAACCAGGTGACGAAGTGACCACGAACCTCTCACGCCGGCCCGAGCCACGGGTACCGGCATCCGCGCCCGCCCTCGAGGTGCGCGGTCTGGTCAAGCACTACCCGGGCGTCAAGGCGCTCGACGGCGTCGACCTGGTCGTGCGCCGGAACGAGGTCCTGGGGCTGGCGGGCGAGAACGGCGCCGGCAAGTCCACCCTGCTCAAGGCTCTGGTCGGGCTGGTCAGGCCGGATGCCGGCGAGATCTGGGTGCGGGGGGAGAAGGTGCGGCTGGGCAGCATCACCGACGCCGCGAACCACGGCATCGGCATGGTGTTCCAGGAGCAGTCGCTCGTGCCCAACCTCACCGCCGCGGAGAACATCGTGCTCGGCAGCGAGGGGCCGGGCGTGCGTCACGGCATCTACCGCTGGAACACTCTGCGCCGGCTCGCGCAGGAGCAGCTCGACAAGATCGGGTCGCACATCGACCCGCTCGCCCGCACCGACTCCCTCACCTTCGCCGACCGGCAGATGGTCGAGATCGCCAAGGTGCTCCGCATCGAGGAGCGCACGTCCCACCCGCCGGTGATCATCCTCGACGAGCCCACCTCGGTGCTGGAGTCCAAGGAGATCGAGACCCTCTTCACGCAGGTACGCCGGCTGCGCGAGTTCGCGTCCGTCGTGTTCGTCTCGCACCGGCTCGACGAGGTGCTCGACGTCTGCGACCGGGTCGCCGTGCTCCGCGGCGGCCGGTCGGTGGGCGAGGTGCCGGCCGCGGAGGCCGCGCCGGCCGAGCTGCACCGGATGATGATCGGGTCGACCGGGTCCGACGACCACTACCACGGCGCGGCCGCGGAGCGGCGCGACGAGCCGCGCCGGCCCCGCCTCGTCGTGCGCGGGCTGTCCGGCAGGTCCTTCCGGGACGTCGACCTCGACGTGCACGCCGGGGAGATCGTCGGCATCGTCGGCGTCCACGGTTCCGGCCGCGAGGACGTGTGCCGGGCTCTCTTCGGCGCCGAGCCCACCACGGCCGGCGACGTCGTGCTCGACGGCGAGAAGCTGGACCTGTCCGGTACCCGCGCGGCGTGCGCCGCCGGCGTGGGGTACGTCCCGGCCGAGCGCAAGACGGAGGGCATGGTCGGCCCGATGTCGGTCGCGGACAACATGACGCTCACCAAGCAGAAGTCCCGCTGCACGGGCCCCGTGGTGCGGCCGGGGAAGCAGGCGAAGCTGGTGGACGGATGGATCGAGAGGCTCTCGATCCGCACCCCGGACCGCGGTACCGCGATCCAGCGCCTGTCGGGCGGCAACCAGCAGAAGGTGGTCCTGGCCCGCTGGCTGGTGGCTGGCGACGTCCGTCTGCTGCTGCTCGACCACCCGACCCGCGGGCTGGACGTCGGGGCGCGTTCGGAGGTCTACCGGCTCCTGCGCGAGCTCGCCAACCAGGGCGTCGCCATGGTGCTGCTGGCCGACAGCCTCGAGGAGGCGATCGGCATGTCCGACCGGATCGTCGTGATGAGCGACGGCCGTGCGACCACGGAGGTCGCGGCCCCGACGGGGGACAAGCCGACCCCGCTCGACCTCGTCAAGGAGATGGTCTGACCATGTCCACACCCGTCATCACCACGCCGGCGGCCGAGGCGGCCGTCACCGGCCGTGCCGGCGTGGGCCGGCGTCTCACGTCGTTCATGCCGGTGATCGCGCTCGTCGTGCTGCTGGCGGCGCTGACCGTCGCCGACCCCGGCTTCCTGACCCTCAACAGCCTCACGGCGGCGGCCCGCACCTCCGCACCGCTCGTCGTGCTCGCCGCCGGCGCCACCCTCGTGGTGCTGTGCGGCGGGATCGACCTGTCGATCGCCGCGCTCTGCTCGCTGGCGACGGTCTTCTTCGCGCTGTGGCTGCCCGACGCCGGAGGGCTCACGACCGTCGCGGTCATCGCGGCCACCGCCGCGATCGGCGCGGTACAGGGCGTCGCCCACGTGCTGCTGCGCATCCCGTCGTTCATCGTCACCCTCGGCGGGATGAGCATCTTCTCCGCGATCGCCCTGGTGATCTCCGACGCCGGCCCGATCCGCGTGGTCGACCGGGACGCCACCCACTGGCTCACGCTGTACGTCGGCGGTGTGGTGCCGATGGCCTTCGTCGTCGCGCTGCTCGTCGTGGTGGTCGTCTCCCTCGTCCTGCGCCTCACACCGCTCGAGAGCTGGATCCGCGCCACGGGGTACTCCGAGTCGGCGGCCCGGCTCGCCGGTGCGCCGGTCGACGTGGTCAAGATCGCCGCCTTCACGGTCTCCGGTGCGTGCGCCGGCCTCGCCGCGGTCATGCTCGTCTCGCGCAACTTCAGCGGCAGCCCCACCATGGCCGACAACCTGCTCCTGCCCGCGGTGGCGGCCATCGTGGTGGGCGGTACCGCCATCACGGGTGGTCACGGCTCGCTGTGGCGCAGCCTCGCCGGGGCGCTCGTCGTGACACTGCTCCGCGTCGGGCTGCCGATCGTCGGCGTCCCGTCCGCCTACGAGCAGATCCTCTACGGCGCGATCATCGTCGCCGCCGTCGCGCTCACCCTCGACCGATCGAAGGTGCTGACCATCAAGTAGCCGCCGCACCACGTCACGGCCGGGCACCCCGGCCGGCCATCGACCGACGACCCGACACCACGGAAGGTTCCCCATGTCCGAAAGCTCCCACCTCCTGCCCGCCGTCTCCTCGTTCCTCTCCTCGCCCAAGCAGCTGCTGATCGACGGCGAGTGGGTCGAGGCCAAGGACGGCAGGACGTTCGCCACGGTGAATCCGGCGACCGAGAAGGAACTCGTCCAGGTCTCCCGGGCGTCCGTGGTCGACGCCGACCGCGCGGTCTCGGCCGCCCGCAACGCGTTCGAGCCCGGCTCGGCGTGGTCCCGGATGACCCCGCGCGACCGTTCGCACCTGCTGTGGCGGGTCGGCGACATGATCGACGAGCGCGCCGAGGAGTTCGCCCAGCTCGAGTCCCTCGACAACGGCAAAAGCATCGCGTCCGCCCGGGGTGACGTCGGCGTCGCGGCCGAGCTGTTCCGCTACTTCGCCGGCTGGGCCACGAAGATGGAGGGCACGACGATCCCGATGTCGGTGCCCGGCCGTGACTTCCACGCGTACACCCGCCGCGAGGCCATCGGCGTCGTCGCCGGCATCGTGCCGTGGAACTTCCCCCTCACGATGGCCGCCTTCAAGGTGATCCCGTCGATCACCGCGGGCAACACCATCGTGCTCAAGCCGGCCGAGCAGACCCCGCTCACCGCCCTCCGGCTCGGCGAACTGCTGCTGGAGGCCGGCCTCCCCGCCGGTGTCGTCAACGTCCTGCCCGGCTTCGGGGACGCCGGCGCCGCCCTGGTCGACCACTCCGGTGTCGACAAGGTCGCCTTCACCGGCAGCACGGAGGTCGGCAAGAAGATCGCCGCCGGCGCCTCGAAGAACCTCAAGAAGGTGTCGCTCGAGCTCGGCGGCAAGGCGCCCAACATCATCTTCGCCGACGCCGACCTCGACGCCGCGATCGCCGGTGCGGCGCTCGCCGGCTACTTCAACGAGGGCCAGTGCTGCGTCAACGGCTCGCGCCTGTACGTCCAGCGCGAGGTGTTCGACCAGGTGGTCGACGGCGTCGCCGCCGCGGCCCGCGCCATCAAGGTCGGTGACGCGTTCGACCCGGCGACCACGATGGGTCCGCTGGTCTCGGCCGAGCAGCACGAGAAGGTCATGGGGTACGTCCGTGGCGCGCTCGCCGACGGTGCCACCCTCGCCGCCGGGAGCCCCGACCCGGCCGCCGACCGCGGCTACTTCTTCTCGCCGACCCTCATCACCGATGTCACCGAGCAGATGGCCGTCCAGACCGACGAGATCTTCGGGCCCGTCATCACCGCTGTCCCGTTCGACTCGGAGGACGAGGTCGTCGCCGCCGCCAACAACACGGTCTACGGCCTCGCCGCCGGCGTGTGGTCGCGGGACCTGGGCACGGCGCACCGGGTCGGCAGCAAGCTGCGGGCCGGCACGGTGTGGCTCAACACCTGGCACGCGGACGACGTCACCCTCCCGCGGGGCGGCTACAAGCAGTCCGGCTGGGGCCGTGAGCTCGGCTCGTTCGGCCTGGACGACTACACCGAGCTGAAGACCGTCATCGCAGAGCTGCGGTGAGCACGCGCCACGAGCGCTGACACGGACCGATCCGGACCTACCCAGAAACAGGCTCCGGCCGGCCGGCCCTCCCAGGGACGGCCGGCCGGGCCGCCACCTCCATGAACACCATGCGAAAAGGGATCAACGATGAACCTGTTACGCAGACCTGACCCGCGGCGCGACGCGCACCGCACCCGCCGGGCGCCCGCCCGCCTGGCGGCCGTCCTGACGGCCCTCGCGCTGACCGTGCCCCTCGGCGGCGTCGCACAGGCCGCGCCGGCGCAGGCCGCCGTCGGCTCCGTCGACGACGGCGAACTGCGGGTCCTCCTGTTCTACAAGCCCAACTTCCACGCCTCCCACGTGCAGGCCCGCGAGGCCGTGCGTGACCTGGCGAACGAGCTGGGCACGGAGTACTCCCAGCCGGTCGACATCGAGGAGACCGACGACGCGGCCGCGTTCACCCCGGAGAACCTGGCGACCAAGGACGCCGTCGTCTTCGCCCAGACCGGAGGCGTGCTGTTCGACGTCGAGCAGCGGGCCGCGCTCGAGTCCTACATCCGGGGCGGCGGCGGCTACATGGGCCTGCACTACGCCGGATGGTCGGTCGGGCAGAGCGAGCACGACGTGAACCCGTTCTACGCCCGCCTCGTCGGCGCCGTGTCCGAGGGCCACCCCGAGGATCCCGCCGTCCGGCCGGGGCGCGTCGTCGTCAAGGACACGTCGCACCCCCTGACCGAGGGGCTGCCGTCCGAGTTCACCCGCAGCGACGAGTGGTACGACTGGGTGGTCAACCCGGCGCCCAACGTCCGCACCCTGCTGGAGGCCGACGAGACGTCCTACGGGATGGGCGAGAACGGCAGCAGCCACCCGATCACCTGGTGCCAGGAGATCGACTCCGGCCGGTCCTGGTACACCGGGATGGGGCACGAGGGCTCGGCGTACTCCGAGGCCCCGATCCGCACGCAGATGAAGAACGGCCTCGCCTACTCCGCAGGCCTCCTGCCGGCCGACTGCTCACCGCCGGACAAGGCGGAGCAGGGCTCGTGGAGCGGGGTCACCCCGTGGCCGCTGGTCCCGATCAACGCGGCCCTGACGTCCGACGGGAAGGTCCAGTCGTTCGGCAGCGTCTCCTCGGGCTGCACCGACAACACGCCCTACGACTTCGGCGGCAACTCGTGCGTCACCCAGGGCGGCCAGATGGAGATCGACGTCTGGGACCCCGCCGAGGAACGCACGGCCGCCAACGTCGCGGACAACGTCGTCGCGAACACGACGTACACCGACCTGTTCTGCTCGATGCAGGTCCAGATGCCGCACCGGCAGGCCACGATGACCGTCGGCGGCGACGACGGCCTGGGCGGCAACGCGCCGAACGACGCGTCGCTCGGCGTCACCAGCTACACGACGAACCAGGGCCTGCGCGACGAGGCTCCGATGAACTACCCGCGCTGGTACCCCACGGGGACCACGCTGCCCGACGGCTCCGTCGTCGTGCAGGGCGGCAGCCTCAAGGGCGGCCCGGGTGGTCCAGGCGTCCTGACCCCCGAGATCTACACCCCCGACGAGGGCAGCTCGTGGAAGCTGCTGGAGGGCGCCACCAGTGCGGCGGCGTACGGGGACGGCGGCAACGGCAACGGCCCTGACGAGAACCGCTGGTGGTACCCGCGTGCGTTCGTCGCGCCGGGCAACGGCAACGTCTTCAACATCACCGGCACGCAGATGTACGAGCTCGACCCGTCGGGCGACGGCGAGGTGATCCTCCGGGGCACCCTGCCCGGAGACATCGCCGACCAGGGCGAGCTCGGCAACCCCGTCGGCGCCACGTCCACCGCGACCATGTACCGCCCCGGCAAGATCCTGCAGGTGGGCGGCGGCTGGTGGGCCAACGGCGGCGGTCCGGACGGCGCCCGTGCGGGCTTCACCGTCGACATCACCGGCGGCACCGACGCGCCGGTCGTCGAGGCGACCGAGCCGATGAAGCACGCCCGGCACTGGGCCACCTCCACCGTGCTGCCCGACGGCAACGTGATCGTCACCGGCGGTTCCCGGGACAACAACGGCAACGGCGGCTACGTCACGAACGCCGAGATCTGGAACCCCGACACCGGCGAGTGGACGGAGGTCGAGGTGCCCTACGCGCACGCCCGCCTCTACCACTCGACCGCGCTGCTCCTGCCTGACGGCCGCCTGATGGTCGGCGGCGGCGGCACGCCGGGCCCGCGCAACTACACGGACGTGGAGTTCTACTCGCCGGCGTACCTCTTCGACGGCGACGAGCCGGCGGTGCGCCCGGAGGTCACGGGCGTCCCGAAGAAGGTCGGCTACGACGGCACGTTCGACGTGCAGGCCGACGGGCCGGTCTCGCGGGTCACGCTGATCCGCAACGGGTCGGTGACGCACGGGTTCAACAACGACCAGAATTTCCAGGACCTGGCGTTCGCCCAGGACGGGGACTCCCTGACGATCGAGACCCCGGCCGACGGCACCTACGCCCCGCCCGGTGCGTACATGCTCTTCGTCTTCGACGAGGACGGCACGCCGTCCGTCGCCGACATCCTCCAGGTCGACCCGGAGGTCGAGATGGACGCCCGGGCCCCGCACCTGGTCGACCAGCTCGAGTACCCGCGGATCCCGGCTCAGTGGCGCTCGGCCAACCCGCCGGCGGTCGTCGACGTCGAGCCCGGCAACGGCCGCATGTCCCCCTGGGAGGTCGACAGCGACGTCCAGCTCGTCCGTGCCGCGGCGTCGAGCCAGGGCGGCCTCGGCCTCACGGGGTACCACCTCGGCGTGGGCGACGACGGCAGCCTGACCCGGACGGTCAAGGGTCTCGACCCGGGCCGCGAGTACCGGGTCTCGCTGCGGTACGCCCGCGACAGCCGGTCCGCCGGCACCGCGCCCGGGACCGCCGACCTCTCGATCGGTGACCTGTCGACGACCCTGTCGGCGACACCCGACCTCTCGTCGCAGGAAGCCTTCGGGAAGTACGTCGGGACCTTCGTCGCCGACGCGAGGTCACAGGACCTGACCATCTCGGCCGGGGACTCCGGCGCGGGACTCATGATCGACGACCTCGTGATCATCGGCTCCGATCCCGGCGCCTCCGACGTCCCGGTGCACTACGAGTTCGACGAGGGCTCCGGGACCGACACCGCCAACACCGGTGGGGACATGTCCGTGGGCACCGCCACGCTGACGGGCGCGACCGGATGGAGCGACGACGGCGTGTTCGCCGCCGCCGCCGACTTCGCGGGCGGCTCGGGCGACAACGCGGTGGACCTGCCCGACGACCTGCTCCGGGGCGAGGAGAACTTCACCACCTCGTTCTGGGTGCGGCCCGACACGACCACGGACTGGACCGGCCTGTTCCACATCGGGGACGGGCTCGAAGGAGCGGGGAGCTACTTCCAGATCCAGATGCAGACCAACGCCGCCGGCAGCACCGGGCTCGCGGCCACGTTCAAGGCCAAGGGCGACGCCCTGCAGGAGCGGGTCTACGCCAGCCCGACCCGGGACGTGGCCGTCGACGAGTGGAACCATGTCGCGTTCACCCGGCAGGGTGCGACCGGCACGCTCTACCTCAACGGCGAGCCGATCGCGTCCCGCTCGGACCTGACGATCGACATGGCCGACGTCGGGCCGACGTCGAACAACTGGCTGGGACGCAACGGCTTCCCCGACCCGGCCTACGACGGTCTCATGGACGACGTCCGCGTCTACTCCTCGGCGCTCGGCGACGCCGACATCGCGGCGATGTACGCCGACGGCACGGCGCTCGCCACGACCACGTCGGTCACGGTCGAGCCCGGCTCGCCGTCGCCGTTCGCCGAGCCGGTCACCGTCTCGGCCGAGGTCTCGGCCGGTACCGGCGCGGCCCCCGAGGGCGTCGCGGAGCTGTGGGTCGACGGGTCGCGGGTCGGCGGGCAGGCCGACGTGGTCGACGGCGCGGTGCGGTTCACCGACGTCTCCCTCTCACCGGGGGAGCACGACGTCGAGGTCCGCTTCCTCGCCGACGACGGGTGGCGCGACTCCGCGCAGACCGTGCGGCACACGGTCGAGCGGCCGCCGCCCGGTGAGGGGACGCCGATCCACTACGCCTTCGACGAGGGTCAGGGCACCACGGCGGCCAACACCGGCCTGGACGGCTCCGTCGGGGCGGCGACCCTCTCCGGGGCCGCCGGCTGGAGCACCGACGGGCGCTTCGGTGCCGCGGTCGACCTGCCCGGCGGCGGGTCGGGCACGGGTAACCAGGTGGAACTGCCGGACAACATCGAGGCGGGGATGGACGACCAGTTCAGCGTCTCCGTCTGGGCCCGGCCGGACGCGCTGCCGACCTGGGTCCCGCTGGTGCAGATCGGAAGCAGCACGGACACGTTCTTCCTGCTGCAGTCCAACACCCAGGCCAGTGGTGCCACCGGATTCGCCGCGACGTTCAAGGCACCCGGTACCCCGGGCAGCGCCCAGGAGCGTCTGGTCCTGGGACAGGGCAACGACCTGCCGCTCGACGAGTGGACGCACGTCGTGTTCACCCAGAGCGGCTCGGTCGGCAAGATCTACTTCGACGGCGAGCTGCAGGCCACCCGTGACGACTTCACCATCGACATCGGTGACGTCGGTGTGGGCGGCCAGACGACGGCGAACCTGATCGGCGGTACCAGCTGGCCGGACGCCCGCTGGGACGGGCTGGTCGACGACTTCCGGATGTTCGGCTACGAGCTCACCGCGGAGCAGGTGGGCGAGCTGCATGCCGGGACGCCGGTCAACTCGGCCCCGGTCGGAGCGGCCGACGCCTACGGCACCGTCGAGGGCGAACCCCTCACCGTCGAGGCGCCGGGCGTGCTCGGCAACGACACCGACGCCGACGGCGACGACCTGACGGCCACCGGGCTCACGCAGCCGGCCGACGGCGAGGTCGTCATGGACGGTGACGGGTCCTTCACCTACACGCCCGATGGCGGGTTCGCGGGGACCGACACGTTCACCTACCGCGCCTCCGACGGCACCGCGACGTCGGAGCCCACGACGGTGACGATCACCGTGGAGGAGGACGACCAGCCGCCGGTCAACACGGCGCCGGAGGCGGGTGACGACGCCTACGCGGCGGTGGGCGGGGAGCCGCTCGTGCTGCCGGCACCCGGCGTCCTGGCCAACGACACCGATGCCGACGGCAACGTGCTCACGGCGACCGGGGTCACCCAGCCCGCCAACGGCAGCGTCACGCTCGAGGCGGACGGGTCCTTCACCTACACCTCCGACGCCGGGTTCTCCGGCAAGGACGTCTTCACCTACCGGGCCGACGACGGAACCGACCGCTCCGCGCCGGCCACGGTGACGGTCACGGTGAAGTCACCGGCGGTGACGGCGGTGGCCGGGGTGGCCCTGCCCATCACCTACGGCACGGCGGGCACGGTCTCGGTGGCGGTGTCGCCCGACACGGCCACCGGCTCGGTCCAGCTGAGCGACGGCGACACCGCCCTCGCGACGGCCATGATCGCCGACGGACGGGGAACCCTCGTGCTGCCGGCGACCTCGCTGCCGCCCGGGGTGCACGACCTGACCCTTCGCTACGGCGGCGACGCCGATCACCGGGCGTCCTCGTCGAAGGTGCGGGTCGTCGTGGAGAAGGTGGTGCCCACCATGGAGATCTCCGCGACGAAGGCCAAGGGCAAACGAGCGGTCGTCGACGTGTCGCTGACCGCGCCGCACGACGTCCCGGTGACCGGGGAGGTGCGGGTCGCGATCCAGGGCGGTGAGACCGTCGTCGGAACGCTCCGCAACGGCCGGGTCAGCTTCGAGGTGACGCGACCCCGTGGTCGGGACCTCACGCTGACGGCGTCCTACCCGGGAAGCGAACTCGTGCTGGCGGCACAGACCCGGGTGACCGTCCGGGTGCAGTAGCGCGTGAAAGGGGCGTGGGCCCGGAGAGAAGGNGTTCTCCGGGCCCACGCCCCGTCTCGGTGGAGTCGTTCAGTCGTCGGCCAGGGAGGCCACCACGCCGGCCCGGCTCTCGTCCTCGCTGGCGAGCACGCCACCGTTGGCGACGATGTCGGGAGTGATCTCGCTGAAGACCATACGGACGTCCTGGCGGCGGGCACCGAGGATCTCGACGGCGTTGTCGGCCACGGCCCTGGCGAACTCGCGACGCTGCTCGAGAGTGCGGCCACGCAACAGCTCGACGGTGATGTTGGGCATGTCTTCCCTCCGAAAGGCAGCCGCGCCGACACACCTACGTGTTCACGGACACGACTCTGATTCGCTGACATGAACCACGGTACGCGGAACGCCGGCCCGAGTCCATGGTTCCGGCCATGTGGTTCACATTCTTGACAACAGTTCTGCCCGCTGGTTTGGTATGCGGGCACCTCCATCTGCCGGGAGCCACCATGAATCGCACGACCGTCGTCCGCCGCGTGATCCTGTCCGGACTCGCCGCCGTAGGCCTCGTCGCCCTCGGGACGGCGCCGGCCACGGCGCACGTGACCATCACCCCGTCCACCACCGCGGCGGGCGCCACGGCGGTGCTCCGCGTCGAGATCCCGCACGGGTGCGAGGAGTCGGCGACGACCGCGATCTCCCTCCGGACACCCGAGGGGGTCGGCGAGGTGAGTGCCACCGACCTGGGCCGCTGGACGGTCGACCGGACCGCGGACGGACTCACCTGGACCACCGACGAGCCGTTGCCGGACGGGGAGCACGACGAGGTCGAGTTCTCCCTGCGCCTGCCCGAGGCCGCGGGTGCCACGCTCGTCTTCCCGGTCGTCCAGCGGTGCGAGGAGGGCGAGGTGGCCTGGACCGAGGTCGCCGAGCACGGGGAGGGGCACGACGACCTCGAGCGGCCGGCGCCGGTCGTGGTCGTGGCCGGTGACCCGGAGGCTGCCGGTGCCTCGGCGGGTACCGAGGACGCGGGTGCCCCGGCCGGTACCGAGGCGGCGAGCGCCGTGTCCGGTACCGAGGGCGCGGGCGCCGCCTCCGACGGCGCGGGCGCGGGCGCCGCCTCCGGTGGCGGCTCGCGGGCCCTGGTCGCCCTGGGCGCGGCAGGACTCCTGGTGGTGGGTTTCCTGGCGGCCGGAGTGGGCGTGCTGCGACACCGCCGCCGCGCATGAACCGCCGCGACGCCAGGACGCGCGCCGGTGGCTGGCTGTTCCTGGTCGTCCTCGTCTCGGCGCTCGTCCTCGGCCCGGCGGGCAGTGCCACGGCCCACGCGACGCTCCTGGGCACCGACCCCGCAGAAGGTGCCGTGCTCGACGCCGCTCCCGAGCGGGTCACGTTCACCTTCGACGAGTCGGTGATCGGTGTGCCGGCGGGCATCAAGGTGTTCGACGCGACCGGCGCGGAGGTGGCCTCCTCGGCGTCCGTCCGCGGATCGCGGCTCTTCGTCGACCTCGACGAGGAGGTCGCCGACGGCACGCTCGTGGTCCTGTGGCGGCTGGTGTCCGAGGACGGGCACCCGATCGGCGGGTCGCTGAGCTTCGCCGTCGGCGCTCCCAGCGAGGTGGTGGACGTGCCGGCCGCGGGCGCGGACGCCGATGCCGAAGCCCCCGTCCTGCTCGGCCTGCTTCGCGGACTGGGCTATGCGGGACTGTGCGTCGCTGCCGGAACCGCGGCGTTCGTCGTCCTCTTCCTGCCACGGGACCGCGTCGCCGACCGTTCGCGTGCCCGGCTCCGCCCGGTCGCTCGCGTGGCCGCCGGCGTCGCAGCCCTCGGCTGGTGGACCGCCGTGCCGGTCATCGCGCTCTACCAGCTCGGGCTGCCGGTCCCGGCGATCACCGAGGGCTCGACCTGGTCGTCGCTCGCGCCGGCCGAGTACGTCGTCCCCGCCGCCGTCGTCGTCGGGCTCGCGGTGGCGACCTGGTCGCTGCCGGCGACGGCGGCGCCGAGCCGGACGAGGAGCGCTCTCGTGCTGGCCGGCTGCGCGGGGGCGGTCACCGCACCGGCGTTCACCGGCCACACGAGGGTCGCGACGCCCGAGGCCCTGGTGGTCGGCGTGGACGTGCTGCATCTCGCGGCCGGAGCCCTGTGGCTCGGGGGCCTGGTGGCGATCGCCGCGGTGCTCGGGGACCTCTCGCGCGCGGACGCCGGGGCCGTCGTGCTCGGCAGGTTCTCGGCCTGGGCGGCCGGTCTGCTGGCGGTGCTCGTGGTCGCCGGATCGTTCCTGGCCTGGCGGATCGCCGGAAGCTGGGACGCGCTCCTCGACTCCGGCTACGGGGCCCTCCTCCTTGTCAAGGTCCTCACGGCCCTGGTGGCGGTGGCCGTCGCCGGGTGGAACCGTTTCGTCCTGATACCACGTTCCCGTGCGACGCCGCGTCGCAAGGGCCGTGGCTTCCGGAGCGCGCCCCTCGTCCGGACAGCGCTCGCGGAGGCGGCCGTGCTGGTCGCCGTCCTGGCGGTCACCGGCTTCCTGGTGGACCGCAGCCCCGAGGGTGACGTGGCGGTCGCCGCCGGTGAGAGCGCGGTGGAGGGCGCCGTCGAGTCGGTACGACTCGGCGACGTCTCGGCGCGGATCACGCTCGCCCCGCCGGCCGTCGGGCCCGCTACCGTGACCATCGAGATGACCGACGAGGCCGGGGAGCCCACGGAGGGCTACGAGGCTCCCCGGCTCAGCCTGGCCACCGACGAGGTGGACCTCGGAACCGTCCAGGTCAGTTCCCTGGGCCCCGGTGTCTACGCCGGCGACGTCGTGCTGCCGACGACCGGCGAGTGGGACGTGCGGGTGTCGCTTCGTACCACGGAGTTCGACAACCCGGTGGAGACGGTGACCTTCCGCGTGCCCTGACGGCAGGGCAGCACGGGAACCGGTCCGGGCCGACGCCGCTCCCGCACTGCTACGCCTGCCGTCCGTAGGTCTCGAGGAGCCGCAGCCAGACCTCGCTGATCGTGGGATAGGCCGGGACGGCGTGCCACAGCCGGTCGACCGGCACCTCTCCCGTGATGGCGATCGTCGCGGCGTGGAGGAGCTCTCCCACGTCAGGGCCGACGACGGTGAAGCCGGCGATGGTCTTCCGGTCCTCGTCGACGATCATGCCGGCTCGGCCCGCGTACCCGTCGGCGTGCAGGGAGGCGCCCGCGACGGCTCCGAGGTCGTACTCGACCGCGCGGAAGCGCAGGCCGGCGGCCGCGGCGGTCGCGGCGGTGTGCCCGACGGTCGCGATCTCCGGGTCGGTGAAGATCACCTGCGGCACCGCGCGGTCGTCGGCCGTGACGGCGTGACGTCCCCAGGGCGAGCCGTCGACGGCGGTCCCCTCGGCACGGGCCGCGATCGCGTCCCCGAGCGCCCGGGCCTGGTACTTGCCCTGGTGTGTCAGGAGGGCGCGGTGGTTGACGTCGCCGGCGGCGTACAGCCAGCCGTCGCCGATCGGCGTGCCGTCGGCACCCAGGACGCGCAGGGACTCGTCGACGTCCAGCCAGTCTCCCGCTCCCAGCCCGACGTTCTCCAGACCGATCGTCCTCGTGTTCGGTGTGCGACCGGTCGCGACCAGGACGCGGTCGGCCTCGAGACGCGAGCCGTCGGTCAGGTGGAGGCGCACGGCACCGTCCTCGTCCCGTTCGACACGGGACGGCTGTGCGGACAGGTGCAGCGTGACACCCTGCTCCGTCAGCGAGCGGACCACCAGGTCGCTCGCGAACGGCTCCACGGAGGGGAGCAGTCCGTCGCGGGCGACGACCGTCACGTGGGAGCCCAGCGCCGCGAAGGCGGTGGCCATCTCGGCCCCCACGACACCGCCGCCGATGACCGCCAGCCGTTCGGGCACCGTTCGGGCCGACGCCGCCTCCCTGCTGCTCCACGGGTCGGTGTCGGCCAGTCCCGGGATCGGGGGCCGGAAGGCGCTGGTTCCCGTGGCGACGACGACCGCGTGCCTCGCTTCGAGGACGACCGGCTCGCCGTCGGCGCCTGTGACCTCGACGGTGCGGGTGGCGACGATCCGTCCGGTGCCGCGGTACAGGGAGATCCCGGCGCCGGTCAGCCACGCGACCTGACCCTCGTCATGCCAGTGCGAGGCGAAGGCGTCGCGTCGGGCCAGTACCGCGGCCGGGTCCGGGCCACCCGTCACCGCCGCACGTGCCCCCGGGAGCCGGTGCGCCGCGCGCAGCGCGGCGGCGTCGCGCAGGAGGGCCTTGGTGGGCATGCAGGCCCAGTAGGAGCACTCCCCGCCCACGAGCTCGCTCTCGACGATCGCCACGGTGAGCCCGCCCTGGACCGCCCGGTCGGCGACGTTCTCACCGACCGGGCCCGCGCCGATGACCACGACGTCGAAGGTGTCGGCCATCTCAGGCACCCTTCTTCGCCGCGTGCCGCAGGCGCAGCGCCGAGACGAGGAAGAAGATCCCGCCCAGGGTGGCGTAGCCGGCGACCGCCGTCAGCGTCGCATTCGGTCCGCCGGCCATGAGGATGAAGCTCGTCCCGGCGAACGTCGAGAGTCCGCCGCTGAGGATCATGGCCCACTGGCCGCCGAGCCCGCGGCGGTTGATCGCGACGACCAGCTGCACGACGCCCGCGGCGATCGCCCAGGCTCCCCACACCCGCAGCACCATGGGTACGCCCGAGGTGGCCGCGAGTCCCAGCCCGACGGCCGCGAGCAGGCTGAGCGCCATGTTGAGGTACAGGGCGGCGGCAGGCCGGGAGCTGCCCGAGGTCCGGAAGTCGACGACGGCCGCGGCGACGTCGAACAGCGGGTAGAGCACGAGCAGCGCCACGGTGGCCGGGCCGAGACCCGTGGCGACGGCGAGCACGAGGATCGCCCAGACGACGGCGAAGCCGAATCGGACGAGGTACAGGTGCCGCAGAGCCTTGGCGGTGTCTGTGGCGGATGCTTCCGCGATGGCGGACATGGGCGTTCCCTTCGGAGGCGGCCGCACGGTGGCGACCTTGCTGTGATACCTAGGTAGAATGACTAGTCACTCTACAGGGTGACGGTACACAGCCGCGTCGCGCGGCGCAAGGGGCGGGACGAGAGGGCCACGTATGATCGCGAGCGTGCACGGATCGATGCGGGAACGGCTGATGGAGGCGGCGAACGAGCTCTTCTACGCCGAAGGTCTGCGCGCGGTGAGCGTGGACCGGGTGATCGAGCGCGCGGGCACCACCAAGGTGACCTTCTACCGGCACTTCCGCGGTAAGGACGAGCTGATCGTCGCCTACCTCGAGGCTCGTGCGGAGGGGGAGCGGGCCGGGGTCGACGCGGCGATCTCCCACGGCGACGGCGATGTCGAGGCGACGCTGCGCCTGATGGCCGACCACACCGGCGGGATGGCCTGCACCCCCGGATTCCGCGGTTGTCCCTTCATCAACGCGGCGGCGGAGTACCCGGATCCCGGCAGCCCTGTCCGCGAGGTCGTCCGCGTCCACCGTGAGTGGTGGACCGGTGCCTTCGAGCGACTCGTCGCACCACTGGGGCTCGCCGACCCCGCCGCGGTCGCCGACGACCTCATGCTGCTGCGCGACGGAGTCATGGTCGCCGGCTACCTCGGTGAGCCCGCCCGGGTGGCGCCGTCGTTCCTGCGCAGTTCCTTGGCGGTGGTTCGAGCCGCGTCCCGCGCGCCCTCCGCCGGGGCAGTGCTCGCTCCTCGATCCGGGACGTAGCCCGACGCCGGGAAATCTGGGCGAGATGTCCTGGAGGTGCGAGTGGGTGAGAACGGCGCGAATGTCGAGATAGCGCGACGCGCCCAGCGTCGCCTCGATCGAGGAGGTGAGGTATGCCGTCCTGGCTCATCCTGATCATCATCGGTGTGGCCCTCGTGATTCTGGGGGTCGCTACCGAGATCGGCCAGTTCTTGATCTGGATCGGTGTGATCGTTCTCGTGATCAGCCTGATCCTCGGCCTGGTCCGCCGTACCCGGACCTAGGGCGCGGCTCCAGGGGCCGTCGGCGCGTCACCCGCGCCGCCCCTCGCTGAGCGGTGGGGCGCTTCCGGGCGCCCCACCGCTCAGCGGTGTCGCGGGGCGGGACGGTCGCCGACCTCCTGGCGCTGCTCCGGATCGACGTCGCCGACCTCCGTGGCGCTACTCCAGATCGACAGAGGCCTTGATCGTCTCGGCGACGATGACCGACTCGCCGGCGTACTCCTCGAACACCTGCGGGTCGTAGGGGATCTCGTAGTCCTCCTGGAACTCGCCGAGGGACAGTCGCCGGACGGTGCCGGTGACCTCGACCGTCGTCGCATCCTCGACGAGCGCGTCGGTCACGTCCAGGCCCTGGTCGGAGAAGTCGGCCGACCGGCTCAGTACGAGCACCGAGGGCTCCAGCACGCCTGGGTCGCCGATGAGGAACGCGCCGGGATCGAGGATCTCGAGGACCTGGCCCTCGACCGTGACGACGCGTTCGGCCATGCCTGACTCGTCCTCCTCGCCCAGCTCCGCCTCGGCGACGTCCTCCACCGTCACGTCCTCGCCGGGTGCGGGGGTCTCGTCGCCGCAAGCGCCGAGCGGCCAGATCAGGACCGCCGGCAGGATCGCCGCCAGGAGACGCCGTCTGCTTTCCGTGCGCATCTCTCGATGCTGGCCCGCGGACCGTGTGCTCGCATCCCGCGGTGTGTCCCGAGGGGTGAGGAGGTGTCCCGTGGCCCGTCAGCCGGCGGCGGACCCCGGCGCGAGTCCCGCGGTCAGCGCGTCGATGGCGAGGTCGAGGACGGCGGGGTAGGTGTCTCCGAACTCGTCGGCGTGCAGGGGCACGAGCAGCACCGTGCGCAGCGCGCCGACCACGACGGCGGGATCGGTGCCCGTGACGGCGCCGGCGTCCTGCTGTTCGGAGATGTAGGCGGTGAGGTCGTTCACGAAGTCGACGGGAGCGGGATCCTTGCCGGGCAGCCGGGCGTCCTGGGGGCGGACCTTGCTGACCACCATGGCGAGCTCGTCCGGGTGCGTGACCAGTCGGCGGTACAGGGGATCGGTGGACAGCACGTCGACCGCCGCGTGCAGGAACCGGCGCAGCGCGTCCCGGGCGTCGGTGCCGGCGTGCAGCCCTTCGTCGATCGTGCGGCGCCGGGTCTCCTCCGCCTGCTCCAGCAGAAGGTGGAGGTAGAGCGCCTCCTTGGACGCGAAGAACGTGTAGAACGTGGACTTCACGATGCCCGCGTCGTTCACCAGCGCCGCGAGGGAGGTCTTGCGCAGGCCCACGGAGGCGAACAGCCGCCGCCCCGATGCCTTGAGCGCGGCGGTGATCCGCTCGCGTTCCGCCTCGGTGAACGCCACCGGCATGTCGACGCCCCCTCATGAAAACGCTCCTCGGCTCCGTTTCCAGACCCTACCGCGTGGTCCGCGGCAAGGGCGTTGACGAGTCGCGAGGCCGGGCGCTACGGTCGTAAAAACAGTCTGAGCTGACTGTTTTCACGTTCTGAGGAGGTGGTCCATGGACCGCGGCCGTCCGATGAAAGTCCTGGTCATGACGCTCGGGACCCGGGGTGACGTGCAGCCCTTCGTCGCACTCGCCCAGGGTCTCCGGGACGCCGGCCACGAGCCGTTGCTCGTCGCGCCGCACCGGTTCGCCGGCTTCGCCGAGTCCCACGGCGTCCCGTTCGCCGGTGTCGACGACGGCCCCATGCGACTGCTCGACGGTGACCGTGCCGGGGAACTGCTGGAGGGCGGGATCCGGTCCAGGCTCGAGCTGATGCCGCGGATGGCGGCCATGTTCACCAAGGTCCTGGAGGATTCGTGGAAGGTGGCACGGGACGCCGGCGCGGACCTCGTGGTGCACAACGGTCAGATCGTGGCGGGCCAGCACGTGGCCGAGGCGCTGCGGATTCCCGCGGTGCTGGCGCTGCCGATCCCGATGTACGTACCCACCCGCGAGTTCGCCTGGCCCGGCGCGGAGTTCACCGCGCGACTGCCCGGAATCCTGAACCGGGCCTCGTTCCTCGGCATGCGCGGCGCGACGGCGATGTTCGGGTACGTCGTCGACCGCTGGCGACGGGACGCCCTCGGGCTGCCGCGCCGACGAGGGCGCCACGACCCGACGCGGACGCCTGCCGGCGGCCATGCCCTGGTCCTGCACGCCATCAGCCCCACGGTCCTGCCCCGGCCGGCCGACTGGCCCGCCGAGGCACGGCTCACGGGCTACTGGAATCTCGCCGATCGGCCGTCGTCGCTGCCGACGGACCTGGAGGCATTCCTGGACGCGGGCGACGCACCGGTGTTCGCCGGCTTCGGATCCATGTCGGGCGCCGATCCGGCGGCGACCACCGCCATCGTGCTGGAGGCGGCGCGCCGCACCGGCCGCCGACTGGTCGTCGGGGCAGGGTGGGGCGGCCTGGACATCACGGGCCTGCCCGATGGTGTCCACCCCGTGGCCGACGTCGACTACCGCACACTCTTCCCGCGCGTCGCAGCCGTCGTGCACCACGGCGGAGCGGGCACGACCGGGGCCGCGTTCGCGTCGGGGCGACCGCAGGTCGTCTGCCCCTTCGTCGCGGACCAGCCCTTCTGGGGGCGCCGCGTCGAGAGCCTCGGTGTCGGCCCCGCACCCCTGCCGCAGAAGAGGCTCACCGCCGCTACGCTCACCGCCGCGATCGAGGCGGCGACGGAGCGGGACGCCCAGGTCGGCGCCGAGCGCATCGCGAGGGCGATGCGCGAGGAGGACGGCGTCGCGACCGCGGTGCGGAGCCTGGAGCAGGCAGCGGCTCGCGCCCAATGACCAGAACGACGACGCCGAGACGCTTCGGCGGATGTTCGCGAGCTCGACCGACTCGGGCGAGCTCATCACGCCGTTCGGTGCGTCCGGCCAGGTTGCGGCCTCGCGGTCACGCCGCCAGGCTTCGCGACGTCTCCGCGGGCCCCACGGCCTCCAGTGCACCGGCGAGCGCGTCCTCCATGACGTCGACGTCGACGCTTTTCTCGAGTGCGGTCATGACCTGGTCGGCCGCCAGATACACCGGGATGCCCGCCTCGTCGGCGGCATCGAGCAGTAGTTGGGCGGCCTGGTCCTCCTCCACGCGCCGCGCCACGACGATCACGCTCTTCGCGCGCTCGATCATCGCCTCGCCGACAAGCGTGCCGTGGAATCGATCGTCGGATGACACATGAGCCTCCCCGGGCCGCAAGGACCGCGAGCCGCTTCATGACTCCGTGTACCCCCACCATAGAGCGAAGCGGATCATATGGACAATCCCGTGTTCGACGCCCGGAATATTGCCGGTTCACGCCAGCACGATCAGGAGAGATGCCGCCCCACCGAGTATCAGGCCGGTCACCTGGGTGCGACTCGGCCGCTCGCGCCGGACGACCAGCCCGACGAGGACCGGAACCACCGGATACAGGGCGCGAACTCGCCGGGTCGCACGTCGAGCGCGGCCCGGCGAGTGTCAGGGTCAGCCTTCGATGGTCTGCCGGCCCTCGGACGCGCCGTGTCCGAGGGCGGTCGTGCCCGCCGTGTGCGCCACCTCGATCTTGCGGGGCCTGGCCTCCTCGCTGACAGGGATGGTCAGGGAGAGCACGCCGTCGGCGTACGAGGCGGAGATGCTGTCGAGCGCGAGCCCGCGGCCCACGGTGAGCTGCCGGGCGAACGTGCCCGTGGGACGTTCGCGGACCAGCCACTGCGCGTCGTCGCCCGAGCGCTGCGTGCGTTCGGCGCGGACCGTGAGTGTCCGGTCCTCGACCGAGACGTCGATCGTGCCGGGGTCGACGCCCGGTAGGTCCATGGACAGGACGTAGTGGTCGCCCGTGCGGAACAGGTCCATCGGCATGCCGCCCGACTGCCGTGCGTTACCGGCGAACGAGCTGAACAGCCGGTCCATCTCCTGGAACGGGTCCCAGTAGGTAGCCATCGCGCATCACCTCCTCTAACGGTGCGGCCCTGGCCCCTCCAGGGCCGCGGCGCTCGACGGCGGTTCACGGTTCGCGCCGCCGTCCGGCTACACCCACAGTTTTAGCACTCTCGACCTGAGAGTGCCAGCCCTCTGGTGGGGTGGGCCGAAGTCTCCGGACCCGGCACGGTGGTGCTTATGCCCGCCGATCCGGGCGAGCGCACCGCGGCATGGAGCCCTACGGTGACGGGCGGACGGCGCGAACGCCGGCTGGCCGGCCCAGTGTCGCGGTGAGGGGACGGGGCGGGGCGTCGGAGTGCGCCTGGATGTCGACGCGCCGGTCTCCGCACCGGACGCACCGCACATAGCGCACCAGCCCTTCCGACGTCGGATGGCTCGACTCGGTGGTCCAGGCGTGTTCGTGGGACGGGGCCAGGAGCGGGTGGTCGTCGCGCGTTTCGAGGGTCGTCATGCACACCACCGTGCTGTAATGCCCTTATGCATCTCAACCCTTACGGCGAGTACGCGGTCCTGCTCGCCGCGTCCCTGGCCAACGACTGGCCGAGCACGCGCGCCGGGATCGAGACGCGGACGCGTGAACACGGCATGACCATGGCCTTCCCGGAGCGCCCCGACGACCACGAGCGGACCAGGGCCGTCGTCGACGGGTGGCTGGCCGTCGTGGACGCGGCCGACCCGCCGGAACGTGCGCGGCTTCTCAACACGCAGATGGCCACCGCCGCCGCGTACCCCCGGCTGACCGATCACGACGGCGAGGGCTGGCACCTCCACTACCGCGACCGGGACCAGTCCCTGCCCGAGGTGCTGCTGGCGGTGATCAGTGTGGGCACAGCCCTGCATCTGACCACCAGGGGCATGCACCGCCTCGGCAGGTGCGCGGCCGGACAGGTGCCGGGGGACCCGTGCACGGCGGTCGTCGTCGACGTCACCCGCAACGGACGGCAGCGGTACTGCTCCGTCCGCTGCGCCAACCGGGCGGCGGTGCGCCGGCACCGGGCCCGGGCGGTGCGCTGAGGCGCGCGAGCGTGTCCCTGTGTCAGCCTGGGGCCATGCCTCAGGTGTCCGAGCCGCCGAACGCGCGTGCCGAGGTGGTCGCCCCGCGAGCAGGCGCCACCCTGATCGACGGGATGAACGTCATCGGGTCCCGGCCCGACGGCTGGTGGCGCGACCGTACCGGGGCCATGCGGCGACTCGCCGCCGAGGTCGACCGCTGGGCGGGGCGCACGGACGACGACGTCGTCCTGGTGCTCGACGGGAGCTCGCGTGACCTCGGCGCGGTCGACCGTCTGCGCGTCGTCTGGGCTCCCGGTGCGCGAGACGCCGCCGACCACCGGATCGTGGAGCTCGTGTCGCTGGCCGGCGACCCGGCGGCGGTGCGCGTCGTCACCTCCGACCGCGAGCTGGCGGAGCGAGTTCGCGGGCTCGGGGCTGCCGTTCGTGGCTCCGGATCGTTCCTCGACGAGTTGTCCGGATGACGGCGGAGGCCGCGTGACGGCGGCTCAGCGCGCCAGCGCGGCCAGGGTGAACTCCTCCGGGTAGGGCGACCGTGCCACGGCCCGCTCCGGGGTGAGGGTCCCCGCGGCGACCTCCCGGCACAGCCTCGCGACCGTCGCCAGCTCCGCACGCTGCTCACGGACGAAGCCGCGATCCACCGGGTCGCCGTGTCCCGGCAGGACGACCGGGGCGTCCAGCGCCAGGATCCCGTCCAGTGCGGCCGGCCAGTGCTGCGGAAAGGAGTCGCCGAACTGCGGGGGCGCGCCGTGCTCCACGAGGTCGCCGGCGAACACCGCGCCCGCGTCCGGGACGTGCACCGCCAGGTCGTGATCGGAGTGCGCGGGCCCGAAGTGCCGCAGGACCACAGGCCGGCCGCCGAGGTCGAGTTCCGCGCGGTCGTCGACCAGGTGGTCGGGCAGGACCGGGCGCACGGCCGCGACGCGGTCGGCCGTCTCCTCCTCGCCGCGCTCGCGATAGTGGTGCGCCCACTCCTCGCGCTGCCGCTCGCCGGTGGCCACCAGATCGGCGCGGCAGCGCCGGTGCGCCCACACGGCACAGGGCACGAACGCCTCGGTGCCGAAACTGTGGTCGAAGTGGGAGTGCGTCAGCGCCACCCGCCATGGCAGCGGCGTCACCTCGCGCACGGCGGCGGCGAGTTCCGTGCCCTGCCCCGCGTCACCGCCCGTGTCCACGACCAGGCAGGACTCCCCGCCCACCACGAGCCCGACCGACAGGTCCAGCTCGTCGTACCGCCGTACCAGCACGCCGTCGGCCACCTCGATCCACCGTCCCATGACGCCGATCCAAGCAGACCGGGCCTGTGAACGGGCGCCTATGAGCTCGGCTGTTGGTGGCGGACCGCCCGCCGCACGATGCCGCGCAGAAGCCGTTGAGGGACGACGGCGGCCGCTGCTAGGGTCGCGGAGGCCGTGCGAGAGAACGAGGAGGTGGTACCCGTGAACGCAGTACTGACATGGGTGCTCCCCTCTGGGGTCACGGTCGGGCGATAGGTCGTCCGGGAGCGCCGTTCACGAGCACTCCCGAAAGGCACGACCATGCGATTCACTTCCGAACAGCGACTCGACGACGGCGTCCTCGAGCGCGAGTTCACCCTCGGCGAGATCCCCGGCATCCTGTGGACGTCCGGGTCTGCCTCCGCACCGGCGCCGCTGATCCTGGCCGGCCACCCCGGCGGACTGCGCGCGATGTATCCCCGGCTGGCGGCGCGCGCCCGGCACTCCGTCGCGAACGGCTTCGCCGCGGCCACCATCGAGCTGCCCGGCAGCGGCGACCGGCCCCGTGACCCCGCCGCCGAACAGGCCCGCGCCGACCTCCGTGGGGCGCTGGGGGCCGGTGAGCCCGTCGGCGACGAGATCGTCGACGCCCTCGTGCTGCCACTGGTCGAGAAGGCGGTTCCGGAGTGGCGGGCCGCCCTGGACGCCCTCCTGGCGCTGCCCGAGATCGGCGGCCCGGTCGGGTACTCGGGCGGGGTGATCGCCATCGGGGTCCGGCTCGCGGCGGTCGAACCGCGCATCGCGGCCGCCGGACTCTTCGCCGGAAGCTTCGTACCCCGCACCACGTTCGACGACGCCCGTCAGATCACGATTCCGGTGCACGTCCTGCTCCAGTGGGATGACGAGTGGAACGACCGGCAGGCGGCCCTCGACCTGTTCGACGCCCTCGGCAGCACGGAGAAGACGTTGCACGCCAACATGGGCGGGCACACCGGCGTCCCGCAGCACGCAGGGGAGGACGCGGCCGGCTTCTTCGTCCGGCACCTGAGGTGAGGCCGGGGCGGTCCGGCGGGCGTGAAGACTGTGACGCGGAGGAGTCGTCATGCGGCGGCGACGCCGGACCGCCCTTGTTGTGCATGGCGGTCCCATGGACATAGTTTACGCAATGATCACACTGTGACCGGCATGGATGGAATACGCTGTCCGGTATGAACATAATGTTCAGCGCTGTTCGTTGGAAGACAAGACCTTGTCTTGACTGAAGAGGAGCGTCCTCAGTGCCCGACCGCACCGGCAGACCCTGGACGGCGAACGACGCCGCAGCCCCGTCCGACGACGGCTCACGCGACGCCCAGCGCCGCGTGCGCCAGCTGATCCGTCGCCTTTCCACGCCCGAGGGGCGCGCCGACCCGCACGCGATCTACGACGAGCTGCGGGCCATGGGCCCCGCGGTCCGCACGCCGTGGGGTGCGTGGCTGGTCACCTCGGACGGCGCGAGCCACGAGGTGCTGCGGGGACCCGGCTGGCGCACCGTGGACGCCGCCTGGCGCACCGAGCGTCAGCCGGCATGGGTGCGCCACCCGGGCCTGACGTTCCTGCACGACTCCGCGCTCGGCACCAACCCGCCCGGGCACGCCGCGCTGCGCCGCAGTCTCGGCGCGTTCGTCTCGCCGCAGACGCTCGCGGGGTTGACACCGCAGATCGTCCGGACCGTCCACGAGTACGTCGACCGCTTCGAGGCGGCACTGCGAGCCGACGGCGAGGCGGACTTCGGCGCCCTGGTCGGTGACCGGCTGCCCATGGCGGTGCTCTGCATCGTGCTCGGACTGCCGCACGAGGACATCCCGCTGCTGTGCGACATGAGCCGCGCGCTCTCGAACGTGCACGACCTGGCGCCGGGCCGGGAACGGCTGGCGCAGGCCGACCGTGCCGGCAGGCTGTGGAACGCGTACTGGGAGCAGCTCGTGACCGAGCCGCGGTCCCGTCTCCCGGAAGACTCCCCGCTGGTGCGGTGGCTCGACACGGAGACCGACCCGGCGGTGCGCGCGGTGGCCGGATCGCAGCTCAACGTCATGATCGAGGCGGGACTCGAGACGACGACATCCCTGCTCTCCGAGGGCCTGGTCCAGCTCCTGCGCCGGCCCGACCAGGTCGCCTGGCTGCTGGAGCATCCCGAGTCCGTGAACGGCGCCGTGGAAGAGCTGGTGCGTCTCGTGACACCGGCGCAGCTCCTTTCCCGGTACGCGACCGAGGACACCGAGCTGCCCGGCGGCGTCCCGGTGGCTGCCGGACAGGTCGTGCACGTGGTGATCGCCGCGGCCAACCACGACCCCGCCGTCTACCACGCGCCGCACGACCTGGACCTGTCGCGCCCGCCGCGCCGGAACCTCGCGTTCGGCGTGGGCATGCACTACTGCCTCGGTGCGCCGCTGGCCCGGCTGGAGGCCACCACGCTGTTCCCGGAGCTGCTGCGACGCCTCGACCTCGAGCTCGCCGGGCCCGTGGGCTACGACGAATCGATCGCCTTCCGTGGTACACGGTCGGTGCCGGTGCGCCGGCGCTCGCGGACGACGACGGTACGGACGGGAGCCACGGCGGCGGCGTCGGGCACGGCGACGTCGGGCATCACCGCGCAGACCGTGGCCGCGGCGGTGCCGGTGGCATCGCGGGCCGACGCCGCCGGGCCCGTCGTGGTCGAGCGGGACGACGCGGTGCTCCTGGTGACCCTGACCCGGCCGGACGGTGACAACCGGCTGGACCGCGCAACGCTGACGGCGCTGGCCGGCGTGCTGGAATCGCTGCCCGACGACGTCGACGCCGTCGTGCTCCGCGCCGAAGGGCGCCACTTCTGCGTGGGCGCGGACCTGGACGAGCTCGGCCGGCTCGCCACGGACGACCCCGACGGCTACCGGGACCTCGTCGCGCTCGGCGACCAGGTGCTGCACGCCTGGCGCACCTGTCCGCCGGTGACGGTCGCGGCGCTGCACGGCTTCGTCGTCGGTGCCGGCCTCGGGCTCGCGACCGCGAGTGACCTCCGGGTCGCCGCGACCGGCACGCGCTTCCGCGCGCCCGAGACGATCCTCGGCATACCCGTGGGCGCGAGCGAGATGCTCGACCGTGTGATCGCCGAGACCGGTCCGAGCCGGACCCGCATGATGCTGCTGCTCGGCGACGCCGTGAGCGGCGAGCAGGCGCTGGAGAGCGGCCTGGTGCACCACGTCGTGCCGGCGGAAGACGTGTGGCGCGAGGCCAGACGTCTGGCGCGCCGCGTCGCTCGCCGCGACCGGCAGGCCGTCCGCGTCACCAAGCAGACGATGGCGCGGCTCCCGCAGGACGGACCCGATCCGGCGCACGCGACCGGAGCCGACGCGTGGGAAGCGCCCCAGGCCCGCGCCCTACGTCGCCGGGTCGCCGCCGACGACGCGCGGTAGCGACCCCGCTGCTCCGCGGGCAGGCGGTCCGGCCGCCGACGTCGTCAGAGTTCGGCCTGGATGTCGCGGATCGTGGTGGCGAGCACGCCGGAAGCGAGCAGTCCCGATCCCAGAGGTCCGGACGAGTCCTCGCCGAGGGACGGAAGGCGCCGGAGCGCGGCCCGGACGTCCGCTGTCATGTGCTCGAGCTGCCAGCGGACCTCGGCCTCGCGGGCGCCCGCCCGGCCGGGTGCGGCCAGTCCGGCGGCCTTCGCGGCGTACGCTGCCGCACCCAGGGCGTGGGCGCCCATGTGCGCGACGCCTGACGCCTGGCCCGCGGAGCGAGCAGCCGCCACGGCGGCGGGGCTCGTCGCCGACCGGGCCGCCCGACCGGCGACGAAGCGGCGACGGATTTCCTCGGCGGCACCGAGTTCACCGCGGCCGAACGCCCGTGCCCGGGCAATGCCGTCCCGCGCGCGATCGTCGGTCGGCGCCTCGGCCTCGAACACGGCCAGAACGCGCTCCGCGCAGTCCGCGGCCCACAGGGCCACGAGCCTGCGATCGGCCTCACTGAGCGCCTGCGGGGATGCCATGGCGACACTCTCGCACACACCTCCGTGCCGCGGGCGCGGATCCGGTCCTGGCCGGCCGTCCGTCACGTCGGCGTAGCCGCGAGACCCGCTCGCGCCTGAACTCGGGGCCGACGGGCCGAGCCGCGGTCGGCTGGGAGCACGGGCACCGCGACCGACGCGCCAGAACGCCCTTGCCGATGGCGCCGGGCAGCAGTCCGTGAGCGAGTCGTGTCATGGACCATGTGTATGGTCCCGGCCATGGACCAAGAGCGGTGGAACGACATCGTCGAGTCAGGACGACAGGGTGATTGCGGCCCGTGGCTGTGTTTCGACTGCGACGATCTGACCGTCGAGCAGGGCGTGCGGTTCGGGGACGACGCGGCCGTCGAGATCACCTACATGTGCAACTCCTGCGTAGCCTCGATCACCGTACCGGCCTGACCCGGGCTCCGCTCGACCCGCTCGGTGTCATCAGGCCGCACCACTCTGGCCGTCCGCATCCGATGGCCGGCACAGTAGCGTCCGCAGGCCTCGCGCATCACCCGGTCGGGCACGCACGCAGCGAAGCGGCCCGCTAACGGTCGTGGCGGCGGGCGAGACGCCGAAGCCGGCCGTCGTGCACGTCGCTCACCCCTTTCCAGCCAGGCTTGGCCGACGGGCCGAGCCGTGGTCGCCGGGAACACGAGCGGTGCTACACGGGTGGAACGGACTTCTGCCAGGGGGGCTGAACCGTGTTCCTCGGGAGGCGGGATGGTGTTGCCGGCGAGCCGCGGTCCGGAGGACCGTCAGTCCTCCCGCCCGGGTCTGGACGAGCGCTGCCGCTTGGTCGTGGATCGTTGCTTCTTCGCGGTCAGGCGTCGCTCGTGCGAAGCGCGGGTGGCGCGCGTGGGGCGGCGGGTTCGCGGGGGAGGGGCCAGGGCGTCGGCCACGAGAGCCGCCAGGCGTCGGCCAGCGGCGTCGCGGTTGCGCCGTTGTTCCCGATGCTCCGAGGCGACGACGGTCAGGGCGCCGTCGACGAGGCGGTCGCCGAGCCGCGCCACGAGGCGCCCACGCTGCGCGTCGCTCAGGACGGCGGACCGGCCGACGTCCCAGGTGAGCTCGACGCGCGAGTCCGTCGTGTTGACACCCTGGCCGCCCGGCCCCGAGGAGCGGGAGAACCGCTCGCGAAGCTCGGCTCGCGGGATCGTCAGCGCAGGGCTGACGACGAGACCGGGGCGAACGGGAGACGGCATCTCCTCATCCTCCCGCGATCCGCCACGTCCGTCATCGTCATACTTTCCGTCTCGCCCTGTCGCTGATCCCGTCTGTCTCTCCTGATCGCGAGCGAGGCCTGTAAGTCCTGGCCCCGCGGCCGCCGTCGCCGCGTACCGTGCGAACCTCGTGTACCTCCACCTCGGGCGCGCCCTCGACGGCGGACGCGACGCCTGCCCGCGATGTCAACCGCGTGGAGTGTGATTCGCGTGGTCCGGAGGCGTGCGTAGCCTGAGGGTCCGTTCGTACGCGAGGAGGTCGTCGATGGCTGGTCTGTGGGGCCGGAAGTCACGCGCGAAGAGCTGGAAGCGCGGCCTGTGGGGGAGCACGACGAAGGGTCGTAGCAAGAACCTCGGCAAGGGGTTGTGGGGGAGCAGCAAGCGCCGCAAGCGCGGCCTGTGGTGACCGGTGGCTACGCGGCCTGGACGCGGGCCGAGTCGAGTCCGAGCGTGCGGTTGAGCTTCCCGGTGAGCCGCGCGGTGGCGGTGCGCGGAAGGTACCGGGGGAGCCAGGAGGCGACCTGGTTGAGCCGCCTGCCCGGGTACGACGCGCTCCGGCCCCGGGCGAAGTCGTCCAGCGTCCGGCGTGCGACGGTGTCGGGGGAGTCGGCCATCCTCGGGTCCATGGTGTAAGAGGTCCCGTCGAAGAAGGCCGTGTCCGTCGCCCCGGGGTGTGCCGCCATGATCCGGACACCCTTGCCACGCATCTCTTCGGCCAGGGCTTCCGTGAAGGACAGCACGAATGCCTTGGTGGCGGCATAGCCGGCCTGATAGGGCATCGGCTGGAACGCCGCCGTCGAGGCGATGTTGATGATTCCACCCGAGCCCCGGGCGGCCATCGTGCGGCCCAGCGCGTGGGTCAGGGTCATGAGCGCCGAGATGTTGAGGTCGACCGACGCCTGGTTCGGTTCGAGTGCCCGGTCGAGGAACGGCCCGGCGGTCCCCGTACCCGCGTTGTTGAGAAGCAGATCGATCGCGAAGGGGGAGCCGTCGAGGGTGCGGAGGACGTCGGTGACCTGCTCGCGGTCGGTCAGGTCCGCCGCGATGGTGGTCACCGCGACGTCGTACGCGGTGCGGAGCCGGGCCGCGACCTCGTCGAGGGCGGTCCCCGACCGCGCGACCAGCACGAGGTCCGAGCCGCGCCGGGCGAGTTCCGTCGCATAGGCCGAGCCAAGTCCTCGGGAGGCTCCGGTGACGAGCGTGGTGGTGCCTCGATACGTGTACATGCGACCGCCTCGGTGAAAGTAGTTCGAGTCTCGAAGTAACACCCGGACTCTAGCACCTTCGAGTCTCGAAGTGACGCGCGTAGGATCGCCGGGTGAGCCAGACCGACCTCGAAGCCGTCGTCCGGGCGAACCATGAGCTCTTCATGCTGACGGGCGACAGGGTGACCGACCTGGTCGGGCGGCACGGGCTGACCCTCGCGACGGCGCAGGCGCTGTGGGTCGTCGACCCGGAGGAGGCGCCGCCCTCCATGAAGGTGATGAGCGAACGCCTCCACTGCAATGCGCCGAACCTCAGCTTCGTCACCAACCAGCTCGTCGACCGCGGGCTGGTCGAGCGGCTGACCGACCCGCATGATCGCCGATCACGGGTCGTCAGGCTGACCGCGGAGGGGAGGCGGGTGCGCGGCGAGATCATCGCGGGAACCCTGGAGCGCACCCCGTTCGCCGCGCTGGGCGCGGGCGAGCTGCGGGAGTTGGCCAAGCTGCTGGCGAAGGTGCTCGGCGCGGCGGATCGCGAAAGGGCCGGTGGCACGTCGGCCGTCGCGGCGCGTTGATCAGGCTGCTGCGGCGACGCGGCTTCTCGCGCGACGTCCGTTGCTCAGTACGGATGCCGCCGCGAGCATGAGGGCGCTGCCGATCGCGACGATGGTCAGCTGGTCGCCGAGGCCGAGCTCGCCGGGCTCGGTGAGCAGGTTGAGTGTCGTGAGTGGCGCCGCGTGGGCGAAGACGGCCGGCCAGACGCTTCCCCAACGCATCACGAAGGCGCTCAGCAGGATGCCCAGGGGGAGAAGCGCGAGCGTCGCGGAGACCGCCGTCGACCACGGCAGCGTGCCCTGGACGGCCATCGCCCCGTGGAGCGGGACATGGAAGGCCACCCAGACGAGCCCGATCGACGTCGAGCTCCGCCAGAAGCTCCAGCCGGACCATGCCTGCTGGAGGAACCCGCGCCAGGCAACCTCCTCCCCGAACGTGCTCACCGCGAAGACGACGGCGAACACGGGCACCATGAGTGCGACGGACCCGAGAGCGGCGGCATCGATCACCGTCGCGATCCCCAGGAACTGCGCCAGCAGCGCCGCCACGGCGTAGACGGCGACGAGCACCAGCACACCCACCGCAGCGCCGGCCAGGAGCCGCCTCCAGCCGCCCGGGCGCAGCTTCCACCAGTACACGAGCCCTCCGGGCAGCCGTGCGGCGCGGATCACGGCGAGCGCGACGACCGCCGGGATCCATCGCCCGACGGTCGGGAACCACTCGGGGATCTCCGTGTCGAGGGCGAGGAAGGCCCCGCAGACGACGGTGACGGTGGCGAGCACGGCCACGACGAACCGGAGCGCGGCGCGCCGCGCCGAAGTATTTGTTCGCTGCACAATCAGGGACGCTAGCATTGGCACGGATGACAGGGCAACGACGACGGGGACCACGCGGGGACGTGTCCGCGCAGCGAATCGTCACGGCGGCGGAACGAGTGCTGGACCAGGGCGGGCTCGGCGCCCTCACCCTGCGCCGGATCGCCGCCGAGGCGGACGTGACGCCGAACGCGATCTACACCTACATCCCCGACATGGAGGCACTGCGGACCCGCATCGGCGACAGGTTCCTCGGCACCATCGATCTCGCTCCGCTTCGCGGCCCCGCCGACGCGGCGTCGCTCGAACGGTTCCTCCACGGCGTCCTCGAACGGTTCCGGGCGTCGCCGGAACGGGTGGGGATCCTCGCCTCCCAGCGCGTCATCGGCCCCCACGCCCTCGCGCTCAACGAGGCGCTCCTGCGCTTCTTCGACGACGCCGGGCTGACCGAGGAGCGGGCCTGGTCGGCGACGGCCTTCCTCACGGAGTGGGTGCACGGGGCCGCGATCCTCTCCGCGTCGGAGACGCCGACGCCGCGGTTCCGGGCAGAACTCGCGGCGACCGACCTCACCGACTACCCGCGCACGGCCGCGATGCTCGGAGGGTCACCGACCACGGACGCCCTGGGTCTCGTCGTCCGCGCGTTGCTTGGGCTCGACTGGTAGATGGGGGCGCCTCCCTCACCGCGGGAGGGGCACGTTCCATGCCGTGACCACCGGGCGACCGTGCTCGGCGCCCAGTACCGACAGCGTCCCGGTGTTGAGCCGGAACAGCCGGCCCGCGGCCGGTTCGAGCCCCAGCCAGCGTGCGGTGAGGACGCGCAGGACGTGTCCGTGCGCGACGACCGCGACGTCACCGTCCTGGAGCCGCTTGCGAAGGTCCACCAGGAGGGCGTCCACACGGGCCCCGACCTGCTCGATCGATTCGCCGGGATGGTCCCGGTCGCCGGGGATCACGCCGTCGGTCCACAGGTACCAGCCGGGGTGCCGCCGCTGGATCTCCTCGGTGGTGCGTCCCTCGTAGCCGCCGTAGTCCCACTCCCAGAGCCGGGCGTCGACCTCGGCGCCGTCCAGGCCCGCGAGCTGCGCGGTCCGCCGGGCCCGGGCCGCCGGACTGACCATTGCGTGGGAGACGGCCTCGCGGTGTGCCAGCACCGGTGCCAGCGCCGCGGCCTGCTCCTCGCCGCGGGCGGTGAGCGGCACATCGGTTCGCCCCGTGTGCTGCCCGCTGCGGCTCCACTCGGTCTCGCCGTGACGGACGACGACGAGTTCTCCTGACCTGGTCTGCATGCCGCCAGTCTCGCTGATCGGTACGAGGTCCGTGGCGGGAACCCCTTGCTCCATGCGATCCCGGCCGACGGGCGTGGCGCAGATGGCCGGCCGCTGGACCGACGGCGGCGACGGCACGTTCACCGCCCATGACCTCGAGGGCGAAGGGACGCTCAGCTCGCCGGGGTCACGCAGCCGCTGCCTGTCGTGGACGGCTTCCGGGCGGCGATGTCCCGCCCGTCAGGGCACCAGGACGACCTTGCCGCCCGCGTGGCCGCCGTCGACCAGGGCCTGCGCCTCGGCCGCCTGGGCGAACGGGAGCACCTTCGCGACCGGGACCGACACCTCGCCGCGGGCGACGAGGCCGAGCAGCTCGGCGAGGTCGGCCGGCGAGGGCGTGCCCCCGTCGGTGAACCGGACGCCCAGCTCGGCCGCGGCCGGGTCCGCGATCGTCAGCACGCGGTCCGTGCCGCCGCGCAGCTCGATGCTGTCCGGCAGCGCGCCACGCCCGGCGGCGTCGAGCACGGCGTCCACGGTGGGCGTGATCGAACGGACCCGTTCGACCAGTCCCGGCCCGTACGAGGTGGGCGTCGCACCGAAGGACGCCACCCGGTCGTGGTTCGACGGCGAGGCCGTCCCGATCACCGTCACGCCGGCGGCGACCGCGAGCTGGGTCGCGAGCCCGCCCACCCCGCCGCTGGCGCCGTGCACCAGCAGCGTCTCCCCGGGCTTCACGGCGAGGATGCGCAGGGCCCGCCGGGCGGTCTCGTTCACGACGGGCAGTGCCGCCGCCTGGGCGGCGGAGATGCCGTCCGGCACCGCCGCCCAGGAGCTGAGCACCGCGTGCTCGGCCGCACCGCGCCGGGCCGAGCCGGTCACCCGGTCACCCGGGCCGACGCCCGTGACACCGCTTCCGACCTGGTCGACGACGCCCGCCGCCTCCGACCCCGGCACCCCGGGCAGCGCGGTGCGGAACACTTTCTCCATGGCGCCGGACCGCACCTTCCCGTCGAAGGGATTGAGCCCGACGGCCCCGACCCGCACGCGGATCTCACCGGGTCCCGCCTCCGGCTCGGCGACCTCGCCGACGCGCAGCACCTCCGGCCCGCCGAACCGGTCGAAAACCACTGCTCGCATGCGCTCTCTCCTTCGGATGTCTCCCGGGGGCGACGCGAACGGTACGGCCGCCCACCCGCGCAGTCTCGCAGACGGACCGGCCCGGACGGGCGGGCTCTCCTGATCGGCGTGGCGGCGACGCCGAGCGCGGCCGTGACGGCGGGCCCGGCCGCCGTCACGGCAGCAGCAGACTCCCGAGCACCTGGATGCCCGGCCTGATCGAACCCGTGACGGCGCCTCCGATCCCCAGCACGATCCCGTCGCGGTGCGGCCCCACCGCGAAGGCGCCGAGGGACTCGCACGCGATCGAGCGGCGCCTGGCACGGGCGACGAGCTCCGCCGAACCGACCGGTGCGTCCCCGGGCAGGTAGGCCGTCAGGTGCAGGCCGGCCGCCGACGGTACGGGCTCCACGGGGAGGGCGGCGAGCGCGTCGAGCAGGATCTCGTGGCGCTCCGCGTAGCGCGCGGAAGCCCTGCGGACGTGACGAGCGAGCAGACCGTCGTCGATGAACCGTGCCAGCGCCGCCTGCACGTGCACGGCTCCGTGTCCGTCGGTGAGCTGGCGGGCGGCGAGCAGGGCGTCGCGCAGGGACGAGGGGGCCACCAGATATCCGGCGCGCAGCCCGGGCAGCAGCGACTTCGAGAAGGTGCCCACGTAGATCACGCGGCCCTCGCGGTCCAGTGCCTGGAGGGACTCGAGCGGACGGCGGGCGCGGCGGAACTCGCTGTCGTAGTCGTCCTCGACCACTGCCGCGCCGTGCCGGGCGGCGTGCGCCAGGAGCGCCCGGCGCCGGGGGAGGGAGAGCGGCATCCCGAGCGGGAACTGGTGCGACGGGGTGGTGTAGACCAGACGAGCCCGCTCGGGGATGTCCGCGACGACGAGGCCCTCGTCGTCGACGGGCACGGGGACGACCTGCGCGCCGTGCAGGGCGAAGAGGTCTCGCGCCTCCGGGTAGCCCGGATCCTCCATGGCGACGACGTCGCCCGGTTGGAGCAGCACGCGGGCCACGAGGTCCAGGCCTTGCTGTGCGCCGGTGGTGGCGATGACGTCGTCGGGCCCGGCGTGGACTCCGCGCGAGCCGGCCACGTACCGGGCGACGGCCGCGCGGAACCGCGGCAGGCCCGCGGGGCCGGCATAGGTGCCGGCTGGAGGACCGCCCGCCCGCGACTCGGCGGCCAGCAGGCGCCGCCAGGTGTCGTACGGGAAGAGGCTGGCGTCCGGGATGCCGGCGCGGAAGTTGTAGGTCACGGCGGGGAGGTCGCCGCTCGTGGGATGTGCGGTCCAGCGCCAGCCCGCACGGGGGCGCAGTGCGCCGGGTGTGCGGCGCCGCGGCGGTGGCGGTGTGTCGCGCGCCGCCGCCGTGGCGAACGTGCCGGCCCCGGCTCGTGTCTCCAGGAACCCCTCGGCGGCGAGCCGTTCGTAAGCCGTGGTGACGCTCGCCCGGGAGACGCCGAGATCCCGGGCGAGCTCACGGGTGGAGGGCAGCCGTTCTCCCGAGCGCACCCGGCCGGCCGTGAGGGCGGTGCGCAGGGCGCGGTAGATGGCATCGGTGCGTCCGGTGCGTTCGCTGAGGTCGACGACGAGGTCCACCGGTCGATCATCGCCGATGGCGGGCGCCGGGCCGTGTGCCGGTCTCAGACGTACGCGTCGTCGGGGCCGGGTTCCCACGGGTCCGGCGACGCGGAGCGCGCCGCGAGGAGACCGCCCACTCCCGGGACGAGGGCGAGCAGCCAGGTGCGGTGCCGCCCCCGCATGACGAGGACCGCCACGACCACCGTCGTGGTGTAGGCCAGGCCGTGGACCGGCCCTAGGACGCTCGAGACTTCCGGCGCGTGCACGGTCGCGATGTTCACGAGCATCAGCCCGAGCGTCGCCAGCTCGATCGAGCCGACGAGGTGCAGCAGGCGGCGCGGGCTCACAGCCCGACTCCTGTCGTGGAACCCGGCCGGTAGATCATCAGGACGACGACAACCGCCCACAGCACGTTGAAGACGCCGGCGTGCATGCCCAGCCGGCGGACCGCGGCCCGGCCGGGCGCGGCCGGGCCGCTCCCGTCGCCCAGCGCCCGGACGACGTCCCGCTGGCCGGGCAAAACCGCGGTGATCAGTACGACGGCGGCGGCCGCGGTGAGGATCATCGACACGATGAGCCAGGCGTCGCCGAGCACCCCGATGCTCGCACCGGTGGCGAGCCCGAAGACGGGGACCAGGACGGCGATCACGGAGTAGACCCGGGTGATCCGGTGCAGGACGCGCACGACGGCGCCGCGGCGCGGATCGTCCGGAGCATCGAGCGCCTGGCGGGCGAAGCGCGGGAACATGCTGGCGGCCACCGCGACCGGGCCGATCGTCAGGATGGCGGCCAGGACATGGACGGAGAGAAGGAACGCGCTCATGGCCGCATGAGCCTGACGGTGAGGAGGACGGGGACATCCGGTACGAACCGGGGGTGTGGGTGGGGCACGGTGCCTGCTTCCTGTCGGGGTCGCCGTCGATCCTGGCCCGGTGGCAGGCGGTGCACCAGCGGCTCTCAGGACAGGAAATGCCTGTATCTCGCCATCGGCGCCAGAGGCCTAGAATGCAGGCATGTACACGGTCGTTGTGCTGGCACTGCCGGATCTCATCGCCTTCGATCTGGCCACGCCGATCGAGACGTTCGGGCGGGTTCGCCTGCCCGACGGGCGGCCCGGTTACCAGGTGATCGTCGCGGGCGCCGACGACGTCGTCGACGCCGGGCCGGTCCGCCTGGCGGTCGATCACGGGCTGGACGCCCTCGACCGCGCCGACCTCGTCGTGGTGCCCGGACGCCACGACTCCCTCCGGCCGTCCCCTCTCACGGTCGTCGAGGCCCTCCGTGTCGCGGCCGGGCGGGGGACGCGTGTCGCGTCGATCTGCGTCGGGGCGTTCACCCTGGCCGAGGCGGGCCTGCTCGACGGCAGGCGCGCCACGACCCACTGGCTGGTGGCCGACGAACTCGCACGCCGGTACCCGTCCGTCCGGGTGGATCCCGACGTGCTCTACGTCGACGACCACGACGTCCTGACCTCCGCCGGCGCATCGTCGGGAATCGACCTGTGCCTCCACGTCGTGCGCACCGACTACGGCGCCGCCGTCGCCGCCGATGCCGCACGTCTGGCGGTCGCGCCCCTGCACCGCGCCGGAGGGCAGGCGCAGTACATCCTGCGCAACCGGCCGTCGCCGCGTACCGCGTCCCTGGAACCCGTGCTGGCGTGGATCGAGGCGAACGCGCACCGTCCGCTCACCCTCGCCGACCTCGCCGCGGCGGCGAACACCAGCTCGCGCACGCTGACCAGAAGGTTCACCGAGGTGACCGGTCAGAGCCCCATGCAGTGGGTGTCCGGTGTGCGCCTCCGGCACGCCCAGGAGCTGCTGGAGACCACCGACCACACGGTCGATCGCATCGCGAGCCGGACGGGGTTCACGACGACGAGCAACTTCCGCGCGCAGTTCCAGAACGTCGTCGGGACGACACCGGGCGCCTACCGGCGGACGTTCCACTCCTGACCCGGCGGCGCCGCGGGGAGGGGCACGGATCTCCGGCCCGCGGGTGAGAGGCTTCCGCCCGCGGGCGGATGTTCCGGTGTGCTCCGGCGTGGTCTGCTGAGGACATGACCACCGAACTCACCCTCGCCGAGCAGGTTCTCCTCCTGGCACTGGACGACGAGTCGGGCAGGCCGCTGACCGACAGCACCCGGCTGCACGCGGGGCTCGCGGGCGCGGTGCTGCTGGACCTCATCCGGGCCGGCGCCCTCGAACTGGCCGAGCACGACACGGATGTCCGCGCCGGCCGGCTGCGCCGCACCGGCAGGAACACCCCGGGAGACCCGCTCCTCGCCGAGATCCTCGATCGGGCCCACGGGAAGAAGCCCCGGGACGCGGTCATGGCGGTGGACGGCAGCGGTGGCTGGGTGAACCGCGCCGGCAGGCTGAAGGAACGGATGCTCCACGATCTCGCCGGACGCGGCCTCCTGCGGGAGGAGCACGGCACCTTTCTCAGGATCTTTCCCACGACCAGCTGGCCCGCCGGCGAGCCGGGGCCCGAGGCGGAGATCGTGTCCCGCGTCCGGGTCGCGATGACGACCCCGGGTGCGCCGGACCGGCCGACCGCCGTCCTCGTCGGCATCCTGAACGCCACTCAGCTGCTCCACCGGCTGATCCCGGAGATCCCCAAGAAGGAGCTGAAGCGGCGTGCCCAGGAGGTCGCCGACCAGGGCTGGGCGGGCGAGGCGGTGGACAAGGCCGTCGAGCAGGCGGTCATGACGGCGGTGATGGCGGCGATGGCCGGCGCGGCAGCGGCCGGTGCGGCGGGTGCCGGAGGGAGCTGACGTGGGCACTCGGCTCGCGGGGCCGGCGTCTGCCGGGCGCCCCGCGTCCGCCGTCGGCGAACTCGGAAATTGAGTCTGGTCGACTCAAGTTGTACCGGCTGTACATCTCTTCCGAGGAGGACAGCATGACCACCACCCTGACCCGTTCGTCCCTGGTCCGTTCGCCGTTCGTCGACGCCTGGCTCCGCGACCTGCGGACCCCCGTCCTGGCCAGCGGCGAGCGCGCGGCCGGTCGCGTGCTCCCCGCCGCCGACGTCTACCGCGACGGCGAGGATCTCGTGGCTCGCCTCGACCTGCCGGGCATCGACCCGGCCGAGGACGTCACCGTCGAGCTCGAGGGCCGCAAGCTCGTGGTCCGCGGTGAGCGCAAGGACCAGCGCACGCAGGACGCCGAGGGCCGGCGCATCTCCGAGGTCCGGTTCGGCGAGTTCCGCCGTGTCGTCACCCTGCCGCGTGCCGTGGAAGGCGACGCCGTCCGCGCGTCCTACGACGCCGGAGTCCTGACCGTGACCGTCGCCGGCGTCTTCACCGGCACGACGCCGCAGCGCATCGAGGTCACCACGGTGGCCTGACCCGCCATCCGGTGCCGTACGACGACACACACCGGCGCCCGGCCCACGCGGACCGGGCGCCGTGGCCGTCCTGGGCTCGTTCCTCGCGCGATCACTCGAGCAGGCCGTGGTGCAGCGCACGCAGCACCGCACGAGTGCGGTCCCGGGTACCGAGCTTCATCAGGACGTTGGAGACATGATTCTTCACCGTCCCCTCGGCACGGAACAGCGCCTCGGCGATCTCGCGGTTGCTCAGGCCCGCCGCGACCAGACGCAGCACCTCCAGCTCCCGTTCGGTCAACGGGGCCGGAGGTGGTTCGTCCGCCCCTGGCACGCCGGCCGACGCACCCTCGCGCAGCGCGCGCAGCAGCCGGTCGGTGATCGCCGGGCGCAGGAGCGTGCCGCCGTCGGCGAGCGTCCTCACCGCGCCCACCAGCTGCTCCAGGGTCACGTCCTTGAGCAGGTAGCCGCGGGCACCCGCCCGTACGGCCGCCAGGACCAGCTCGTCGTCGTCGAACGTGGTCAGCACCAGTACCGGCACGCCCGCACCGCTCTCGCGCAGCGCCTCCAGGGTCCAGATCCCGTCGTGCCGCGGCATCCGCAGGTCGAGGAGGACGACGTCGGGCCGGTGCTCGGCGATCACGGCGAGCGCGGCCATCCCGTCGTCGGCCTCGCCGACCACCTCGACCTCGTCGCTGAGGTCCAGCAGCCTGCGGATGCCCTGGCGCACCAGCGTCTGGTCGTCCACGAGGCACACGCGGATCATGCGGGCACCCGCGCCCGTACCCCGAAGCCACCCTCGCCCCGGAACCGGACCGTCCCGCCGAGCGCCTCGACGCGCTCGGCCATCCCGCGCAGGCCGTTGCCCGGCTCGACGGCACGGACGCCGACGCCGTCGTCGCGCGCCTCCAGGACGACCGCGCCGTCCTCGGCGGCGACCTCGATCCACAGGTTCTCGGCGCGCGAGTGCCGGATCGCGTTCGTGACCACCTCCTGCACGCAGCGCACCAGGGCCGCGGCACGCTCCTCGTCGGTCACCACCGACTCGTCGACGCTCAGGTGGACCCGCGGTCGCGGCACGTCGGCGGCGATGCCGTGCAGGGTCTCCCGCAGACCGCGGCCGTCGCCGCGCATCTCGCCCACCGTGGCGCGGACGTCGGCGAGCAGCCCCTTCGTCAGCTCGCGGGCCCGGGCGACCGACTCCGCGGTCTCTCCGCCGTGCTGGTGCGACGCGATCTCCAGCTCGAGCGCCAGGACCGTGAGTTGGTGCCCGACCAGGTCGTGCAGTTCACGGGCGATGCGCAGGCGCTCCTCGGCACGGCTCGACTCCGCCAGCAGGGCGCTCGCGGCGCGCAGCCGCACGTTCGCCTCCGACAGTTGCGACCGGGCCTCCTCCTCCCGAAGCATCGCGACCACGCCGGCGTAGGAGGCGCACTGCAGCACGAGGTACATGCCGGCGCCGAGCACGATGTCCAGGACCGACGACGACGGCAGCCCGGCGGCCGCGATGGCGGCGGTGTTGGCGACGACGAGGAGCGCCGAGACCCTGGCCGGCACCAGGTAGGCGCTCAGCGCCGCGTTGAACACCAGCAGGATCGCCGCCCACCCGAAGCCGGGCGCCGTCACCACCAGCAGGAGGGCCGACACGGCCTGGACCGCGAACGCCGCCCGGACGGTGCGGAGCGGGAGCACCTCCTGCAGCCACATGCTGACGACCAGTCCGCCGGCGAAGGTCGCATAGCACGCGAGCCACCACGGCGCCGGGATCGTCGTGCCCGGCAGCCCGAGCACGACGGCCTGGACGCCGGGCACGAGGCAGGCGAGGGTCACGAGGACCCCGCCGAGGATCTGTGCCGCCGTCCGACTCATCCCGAGCAGCTTAGGGCCGCGGCGGTAGCCGGCACCCGTGCCGGAAGTCATGGACGGGACTCGTGACCTCTCGCACACGCGCCCGCACCACGGAGCGACGTAGCGTCCACGGCGACAGATCGGACACGTCACGAAGGAGATCTCCGGTGGGAGCGATCGAAGCGCGCGGGCTGAAAAAGCGATACGGCGACACGGTCGCCGCCGCCGACGTCAGCCTCGACGTCGGGTCCGGTGAGATCTACGGGGTGCTGGGCCGCAACGGCGCGGGGAAGACCACCGTGGTCGAGATGATCGCGGGACTGCGGCGTCCCGACGCCGGATCGGTGCGTGTTCTCGGGCTCGACCCGTGGCAGGACCGTTCGCGAGTCCGGCAGGTGCTCGGCGTGCAGCTGCAGGAGGCCGCCCTCCACGGCGCCTTGACGGTCGGCGAGCTGGTCCGCCTCCATCGCACGTTCTACCGCGACGGCGCCGATCCCGCCGAGCTGATCGAGCGGGTCGGCCTGACCGGTCAGCGCGGCACCCGCTTCGACAAGCTCTCCGGCGGCCAGCGGCAGCGTGTGTCCGTCGCCCTCGCCCTCGCGGGCAGGCCGCGCGCGGTCATCCTGGACGAGCTCTCCACCGGGCTCGACCCCGAGGCGCGGCGCGGCATGTGGGCGATGGTCGAGCGGCTGCGCGACGACGGCGTCACGGTGGTCCTGGTGAGCCACCTGATGGAAGAGGTCGAGCGGCTCTGCGACCGCGTGGCGCTGATCGACGCTGGTCGCGTCGTGGCCGTGGACACGCCGTCGGGGCTGGTCCGCCGCGCCGGACTGGACCAGGTGATGCGCTTCCGCGCCGCCGGGCCCTTCGACCCGGCCGTGCTGGAGCGGGTCGACGTGGTGCATTCGGTGCGCACGGCCGACGAGCGGGTGGTGGTGACCGGGACGGGCGACCTGCTCCAGGCGGTGAGCACCGCCCTGGTGAGGGCCGACGTGACGGTCCTGGACACGAGTTTTCAGCAGGCCGGCCTCGAGGACGCCTTCCTGGCGCTGACCGGCGACCCCTTCGACGGCGAGGAGCGGTAGATGACCACCACCGAGGACGTCCCGGCCGGGGGGCCGGGACCGCGCGCCTGGGCGAGCCTGACCGTCGCCGAGGCGAAGATGGTCGCGCGGGACACCGCGGGCCTGGTCGTCCCACTGGGCCTGCCGCTGCTGATCCTGGTGATGCACGGGCTCAGCTTCGGGCACGCGACGACCGCCGACGGCGTCAGCCTGTTCGAGCGCTACGTGATCCCGCTGGCGCTCACCATCGTCGTCGCCATGGTCGGGATCGTGAACATGCCCAGTTTCCTCGTCCACTACCGCCGCGCGAAGGTGCTGCGCCGGCTGGCGGTGACGCCCGCACATCCGTCGATGATCCTGGGGGCGCAGCTGTTCGTCGGCCTCGTGCAGTGCGTGCTCGGGGTCGCGATCGGCGTCACGGTCGCGATGCTCTTCTTCGACGTCGGCGCGCCGCAGCGGACGGGGACGGCCGTGGCGGTCCTCGGCCTGGCCACGCTGACGATGTTCGCGGTCGGCATGATCGTCGCGGCCCTGGCGCCGAGCACCAACGCGGCGGTGGCGACGGGGCTCGTCATGTTCTTCGCGTTCGGCGCGCTCGGCGGGATGTTCGGCCCGGCGGAGAGCCTTCCGGCGCCCCTGGCAGCGACCGGGGAGATGCTGCCCTTCGGCGCCGCGGTCCAGGCGATCGGCGCCGCGTGGGTCGGCGCGGACCAGGATCCCGCCCACCTGATCGGGATGGGAGCGGCGGTCCTGGTCAGCGGCGCGATCGCGGTCCGTTGGTTCCGCTGGGACTGACCGGCTCGCATCCGGCCCGGGGCCTTGTCAGACCGCGACGCGCTCGCCCAGCACCCGGCTGATCACGTCGCCGAGCATCGCCGCGCCGAGCACCTCGCCGGCGTCGTCGGTGACCAGCGCGACGTGGGTGGTGCCGGACTGCATCTCGGTCAGCGCCCGGTCGAGCGGCGTGCCACGGTCGAGGCGGACCAGGGAGCGGATCTCGTGCGACGGCAGGGGGCGCTCGGGATCGTGGTCGAGCAGGTCCTTGATGTGGACGTAGCCCGCGATCTCGCCGTCGTCGGTGACCGGGAAGCGCGAGTGCCCGGTCTCGACGCACAGCCGCTGGAACTCGCCGACGGGCGTCTCCGTCTCGGCGGTGACGAGATCGGCCTGGGGCACCATGATCGTCTCGACGGTGTCGGCACCGATCGCGAGCGCCCCGGTCAGCAGGGCGTTCGCCTCGGCGTCGAGCATCCCCTCGCGGGCAGACTCCGCGATGAACCCGGCGACCTCGTCGGCGGTGAACGCCGAGGCGACCTCCTCCTTGGGTTCGACCCTGATGAGCCGCAGTGCGTGGTTCGCGATCCAGTTCACGACGACGAGCAGCGGCTTGAGGATCACGACGACGACGTACAGGGGCGGGCCGAGGAGGAGGGCCGCGCGCTCGGGCCCCGCGATGGCGATGTTCTTCGGCACCATCTCGCCGACGGTCATGTGGAACGCCACCACGATGGTCAGCGCGATGGCCAGGGCTATCGGGTGGAGCCAGCCGTCCGGGACGCCGAGCGTCTCCAGGCCGGGCTCGATCGCGTGGGCGATGGCCGGTTCCGCCACCGCGCCGAGTCCGAGCGAGCACATCGTGATGCCGAGCTGCGCCCCGGCCATCATGAGCGACACCCGCTCCAGGGCACGCAGCGTCAGGCGGGCGCCGCGCCCGCCGGCCGCGGCGCGGGGTTCGATCTGGCTGCGCCGCGCCGAGATGAGTGCGAACTCGGCCCCGACGAAGAACGCGTTGCCGAGGAGCAGCGCGATCCCCGTGATGATTGCCGCCCAGTCACTCACTGTCGTTCTCCTCTGCGGTGGCCGGTTCGGCGGTGAGACGGACGCGGGCGACGCGCCGGCCGTCCACACCGGTGACGGCGAGCCGGGCACGGACGGGGGTCGGCAGCCCGTCCTCGTCGAGCTGGGAGCGGTCGAAGGCGTCGATCGTGATCGCGTCCCCGGTACCGGCGAACCGTCCGAGGCGTTCGGTGATCATGCCGCCGATGGTGTCGGCGTGCTCTGCCTCGGGCAGCCCGACGCCCGTGGTGTCGCCCACCTCGTCCGGTCGCATCAGCCCCGGCAGGCTCCAGGTGCCGTCGGGCAGGCGTCTGGTCCTGCCGGCCGGCCGGTCCTGCTCGTCGTCGATCTCGCCCAGCACCTCCTCGACCAGGTCCTCGAGGGTGACGATGCCGTCGGTGCCGTCGTACTCGTCGACCACCACCGCGAGCTGGAGGCCGCCGCGCAGCTCGACCAGCACGTCGTCGAGGGTCATCGTGGCCGGAACGGCCGCGACGGGCGCCATGAGGGCGGTCGCCATGACCTGACCGCGCCGCTCGGCGGGTACGCCGAGCGCGGCCTTGAAGTGCACGACCCCCACGATGTCGTCGACGTCGTCGCCCTGCACGGGGAATCGCGCCAGACCGGTGCGGACGGTCAGGGCCAGGATGTCCTCGGCGGTGGTGCCGGCCTCGACGAACCGGACGCGGGGCCGGGGCGTCATCACGTCGGCGGCGGTGAGCTGGTCGAACTCGGCGGCCTGTGCGAGCCGGTCGGCAGCGCCGCTGTCGAGCAGTCCCTGCGCGGCGGAACGGGTGGCCAGCGCCGCCAGTTCCTGGGCCGAGCGCGCCGACGCGAGTTCCTCGCGCGGCTCGATCCCGAGCGCGCGCACCATGGCGTTCGACGCCCCGTTGAGCACGGCGATCAGCGGTCGCGTCAGGGCCGTGAACAGGCGCTGGGCGTCGGCGACCGCGCGAGCGACCCGTACCGGCTCGCTGATGGCCCAGTTCTTGGGAATCAGCTCACCGAAGACCATCTGGGCGACCGTGGCGACGACGAGTGCCGCGGTCAGTGCGATGCCGAGGCTGGTGGCCTCCGGCACCCCGGTGGCCTCGATCGGGACCGCCAGCAGCGCCGCGATGGAGGGCTCGGCGATGAAGCCGACGATCAGGCTCGTGATGGTGATGCCGAGCTGCGCACCGGACAGCTGGGTCGAGAGGGTCCTGAGCGCCTTGCGCACCGAGTCCGCGCGCTTGTCACCGGATTCGGCGGCGCGCGAGATGGTGGGCCGGTCGACCGTGACGAGCGAGAACTCGGCGGCGACGAAGAGTGCGTTGAGCGAGATCAGGACGACGGTCAGAAGGACCAGCAGCCATGCCGCCGTCACCGGGGAACGCCTTCTCGACGTGACGGCGGGCGGGGTCTGTGCGCGTCGGCGTCCATGGCTCAGAACGTACCCGACGCCGACCACGGTCTGCCAACCGGCGACGACGTGAGCGCGGTGTCGTCATGCCGTCGCCGGTGGCGCCGCGGGCTCCGGGGGCCCGGCCGTCAGCGGTTGCGCAGGGCCGAGATCAGCTCCTCCTTGCGCATGGTCGAACGGCCGTCGACGTCGAGCTCGGCGGCACGCCGGCGCAGGTCGTCGACGGTCCACTCCTCGTAGGGCTCGGCCTCGCCACCGCGCTTGCCGACGGCGGAGCGGCCCGAGGCGTTGCTCGCGTTGGCGATGCGGGCCGCCTTCTCCTTCCCGGCGCCCTCGCGCCGGAGGGCCTCGTACACCTCCTTGTCCTTCACGCTGGGGCCGGGGTCTTCGCTCCGGGACTTGGCCATGGTGATCTCTCCTTCGTCCGGTGGTGACGACAGCGGTGAGGACGGGTCAGAAGACCGCCTTGCCGCCGGTGACCCCGAGTACGGTTCCCGAGACGTACGAGGAGTCGCTCGGCGAGGCGAGGAACACGAACGCCGGGGCGACCTCCGCGGGCTGCCCCGCGCGTCCCAGCGGTGTGTCGGCGCCGAAGTTCTCCACCTTCTCGGGGGGCTGGGTCGCCGGCTGGAGCGGCGTCCAGATCGGTCCGGGGGCCACCGCGTTCACCCGGACACCGTCCGGGCCGAACTGCGCCGCGAGGTTGACGGTCAGGTTGTTGATCGCCGCCTTCGTGGCCGCGTAGTCGAGGAGGCTCGTCGACGGCGAGTAGGCCTGGATGGAGGCGTTGTTGATCACGCATCCCCGTGCCTCGCGCAGGTGCGGTGCGGCGGCTCGGACGAGCCAGAGCAACGCGTAGAGATTCGTCTTGAGCGTGCGGTCGATCCGCTCGTCGGTGAACTCGTCGATCGTGTCGTCGCGCGCCATCTGGAACCCGGCGTTGTTGACGAGGATGTCGAGCTTGCCGAGTTCCTTCGTCGTGCGCTCGACGGCCTCGTCACACGCGGACCGGTCCATCAGGTCGAGCTCGAGCGGGAGCGGTGTGCGCCCGGCCTGCCGGATCAGGTCGGTCGTCGCCTCGGCGTCGGGCTTCTCCTCCGGAAGATAGGTGAACGCGACGTCGGCGCCTTCGCGGGCGTAGGCCAGGGCGACCGCCCGGCCGATGCCCGAGTCGCCTCCGGTGATCAGGGCGACCTGCCCTTCGAGGCGTCCGTGGCCGACGTAGCTCTGCTCGCCGTGGTCCGGCTCCGGGCGCATCTCGTCGGTGAGCCCAGGGGGCTCCTGCTGCTGAGGGGGGAACTGTGTTCCTTGGTCTTCGGTGCTCATACCGGCCCGGTACCCACTGGGCACGATCTGATTCCGGTGCACCGTGAATACGGGGCGGGCGTCGGGGTACCGGAGAGACGACCGAGCAAACCGACACGGAGGGAGCGATCCCGATGACCGCAATCACGCCCGAGACCGGCGACGTCACCGGCACCCGAGACGCCCACTACGACCTGGTGTGGTACCTGCAGTCCTGCCTCGAGAACGCGCTGCGGCTGGAGCAGTTCCGCGCCGACGCCGAGAGCGCGGGGGACCAGAGCCTCGCGGACCTGTTCACCAAGGCGCAGGCCGACAGCAAGAAGGGCGCCGAGTACGCGAAGGCGCTGCTGCGTGAGCGGCTGGCCGGCTGAGTCACGGTCTCCCCGGGGCCGGCGCCCACCGGACGTCGGGGCGGGGCGGTGTCTCGCCGTCCCGGCCCGGCGGTTCCGGACGTCGCATGCTCATGCGGCGTCGACCGACGTACCGGCCGGGGTCCCGGGCGCATCGCCCGTGGTGATGGACCGACGCAGGTCACGCAGGATCCGGTGCAGCAGGCGGGAGACCTGGACCTGGGAGATCCCCAGCCGTTCGGCGATCTGGGTCTGGCGGAGCTGCTCGTAGTAGCGCATCCGCAGGATCTTCCGGTCGCGCGGGCCCAGCCGGCGGCAGGCCGGCGCGAGCACGGCGATCGCTTCGCTGCGCGAGTACCCCCGCTCGTCGTCCGCGATCTGGTCGACGACGGTGGCACTGTCGGTGCCCGGCAGGACCTCGTCCAGCGAGGTGGGGCTGGCGCAGTCACCGCACTGCCAGGCCTCGCGCACCTCGTCCTGGTCGCAGCCCAGGTCGTCGGCCAGCTCGCGAGGCCGGGGCGGGCGCCGCAGCTCCTGGGCGAGCCGCTCCTCGGCGGCGAACACCCGCGGACGCAGCTCCTGGACCCGCCGGGGTGGGCGGACCGTCCAGGTGGTGTCGCGGAAGTGCCGGCGCAGTTCGCCGAGGATGCACGGCATCGCGAAGACCAGCAGGTCGTCGCCACGGTCGGGCCGGAACGCGTTGACGGCGTGCGTGAGGGCGAGACACGCGACCTGCTCGAGGTCCTCCAGCGGCTGGCCGCGGTTCCGGTACCGCGCTGCCAGCGATCTGGCGACGGGGATGTTCAGCAGGACGACCTCGTCGAGCAGGCGTTGTCGTTCTGCGCCCCGGACGTCCTGGGCTTCGTCGAGGAGTCGTGCGGTACGGCGCTTGCGCTCGGCGGGGGCCAGTTCGGGCCGGTCGGCGAGAAGGAAGGAAGCAGGCACAAGGATCAACTCCCGGGTCGAGAGCGACAGGTGGCAGTTTGCTGAGCCACGGGTGTGCTTCGCCTCGAACCTAACCCACCTCCCGCTCGCATGCGACCGCAGGCGGCGGCCGCATGCGCCGGCCGAGAGCGTGCCCCGGTGGTCGCCGTCTCACGCCGCGCCGCGGGCGAGCCGCGACGGCCACCAGATCTTCCGCCCGACGTCGTAGGCGAGCGCCGGGACGAGCAGGGAGCGGACGGCGAACGTGTCCAGCAGCACCCCGAAGGCGACGATGAACGCGAGCTGCACGAGGAAGAGCACCGGGATCACGGCGAGCGCGGTGAACGTGGCCGCCAGGACGAGCCCGGCGGACGTGATGATGCCCCCGGTCAGGCGCAGTCCACGCAGCACGCCCTCGCGGGTGCCGTGGAGCAGCGTCTCCTCACGGACGCGGGTCATGAGGAAGATGTTGTAGTCGATCCCGAGTGCCACCAGGAACACGAAGCCGTACAGGGGGACGGCGGGGTCCGCACCGGGGAACCCGAGGGCCTCGAACACGAGGCCGGCCACGCCCATGGCGGTGCCGAAGGACAGCACGGTGGTGAGGATCAGCAGGACCGGCGCCACCACGGCGCGCAGCAGCAGCATCAGGATGACCAGGATCACGACGAGCACGACCGGCACGATGAGCGTCCGGTCGCGGATGGACGCCTCGTTCGTGTCGAGGTCGGTGGCGGACTCCCCGCCCACGAGTGCGGAGGGAACCGTGTCCGTGTAGGCGGCGCGCAGGTCGCGGACCGTCCGCTCCGCGGCGGCGGAGTCGGCGGCGTCGGTCAGCGTGCCCTGGAGCAGCACCGTGCCGTCGGAGACCACCGGTTCGGGCGCCGGTGTCCCCGGCGGCCCGAACGCGCCGATGCCGTCGGCGGTCACGGGGGCGGTCATGGCCGGCGTGTCCGCGGTGACCGCCACGTCGGCGATCCCGTCCTCCTCCAGCAGGACGTCGGCCGCGGGCTGCAGCTCGCCCTCGGGAGCGACGACGTAGACGGGAGTGCCGGAGCCGGCCGGGAAGTGCTCGGCGAGCCGGTCCTGCCCGATGCGCGCCTCGGAGGTGCCGAGCACCAGCTCGGACTGGGGCACGCCCGAGGCCTGGAGCTGGGTGATGCCTACGCAGCCGAGGGCGAGCACCGCGGCGGTCGTGATCCACACCGCGCGCGGCCGGCCGCGTACCACGCGTGCGACCCGCCCCCACAGGCCGCGATCGCTCGTGTCGTCCTGTGCCGCGGCCGGGTCGTGGCGGGGAACCCGCGGCCAGAACGCCGCCCGGCCGAGCAGCAGGAGCAGGGCGGGCAGGAGGGTGAGCGCGGAGAGCATGGCGAACGCGATGCCGATGGCCGCGACGGGCCCGAGGGTGCTGTTGGACCGCAGTTCGCTCAGGAGCAGGCACAGCAGCCCGGCGATGACGGTGCCGCCGGAGGCGAGGACCGGCTCGAACGAGCCGCGCAGCGCACGGCGCGTGGCGGTCCACCGGTCCGGGGTGCGGAGGAGTTCGTCGCGGTAGCGGGCCACGTACAGCAGCGCGTAGTCGGTCGCCGCTCCGATGACGAGGATGAAGAGGATGCCCTGGGTCTGCCCGCTGAGCAGCAGCACTCCCGCGTTCGCGAGGTGCCAGATCGTCAGCAGCGCGACACAGAGTGCGAACAGGCTGGTCGCCAGCACGGTGACGGGCAGCAGGAACGAGCGGTAGACGATCACCAGGATGACCAGCACCGCCGCCAGCGCCACGCCGAGCAGCAGCCCGTCGATCCCGGCGAACGCCGTGGTGAGGTCGGCGGCGAAGCCGGCCGGCCCGGTGATGGAGACGTCGATGCCCTCGGGCAGGTCGCGGGTCAGGGTCTCCCGCAGCTCCGCGGTGGCCTCGGCGACGTCGGCGGAGCCGGACAGCGGGACGAACGCCTGGGCGGCGGCGCCGTCGTCGGAGGCGATGGCGGGGGAGATGTCGCCGTCCACGGTGCTCAGGCGGCCGGCCGCGGCGAGGCGGTCGTCGACGGCGTCGAGGTCGCCACCGGTGAGGCCGTCGGGGGCGACGAAGACGACGACGGCGGGTACGGCGTCGCCGTCCGTGAAGCCGGACAGCCTTTCCTGGACCTGTGTGGCCTCGGCGGTGGCAGGAAGGTACGCGGTGCGGTCGTCGGAGGAGACCTCGTCGACCCGGCCGAAGTAGGGCCCGCCGACGGCCGCTGCCGCGAGCCAGACCAGGATCAGCAGGGCGGGCAGGGTGACGCGGAGCCAGCGCGGTACGCGGGAGACCGGCGGTGCGGCGCCGCCCGCCGTGGGGGCGGACGAGCCGAGGCGGGAAGGGGGCTGGGGCATCGCTGGGGTCCTGTCCGATCTTGTGATCCGAAATTTAGCTAGCCAAGCTAGTGATCACCCTATGGCATAAAGTCGCGGCGTGGAGCACGAACCCGCGCCGCGCGAGGCGGACGAGCTGTCGATGCTGGACCCTCGGGTCATCGACCCGAGGCAGGAGATCGTCCGGCGAGCAGGCCTGGACGACCGGGACGTCGACCAGGTCGTCCGCGTGATGCAGGCGCTGCGCCGCTGGCGCGAGGCCGATCGTCGCGCGAGCGAGGCCTCGCGTCGCTACATGCGGCTCGGCGAGACCGACATGCGCGCGATCCGCTACCTCATCGCGGCGGGACACCAAGGGCGTGCGGTGACGCCCGGGGCGCTCGCCGAACACCTGCAGATCTCCACCGCGTCGACCACCAAGCTGCTCGACCGCCTGGTCGCAGGCGGTCATGTGCTGCGTCGCCCACACCCCTCCGACCGCCGCAGCGTCGTGGTCGAGGTGACGGCCGAGACCCGGAACACGGCACGGCTCACGGTCGGCCGTCGACACGCGCGCCGGTTCGACGTCGCCGCGCGCCTGTCCCCGGCGGAGCGCGACATCGTGGCGGGCTTCCTCGAGGACCTGGCGAGCACCGCGGACGAGGAGTAGCCGGCCGGGGCTCGGGCCGCCGCGCGGCTACCCGAGCGGGCCGGCCAGGCGCTCCGCGAGCCGCCGCCCGATCCAGGCCGCCGAGCGCACGGCGCTCCCGCAGCTCGCGGCGAGCAGTCCAGGGGCCGGTTCGGTGACCGCGAGCGTCTTGTGCCCGGCGTCGCTGCCCCACAGGATGCGCTCGACCCGGGCGTCGCGCAGCCACGGCAGGACGTCGCCGACGCCGCTGTCCAGCAGTTCGTCCCAGTGGTCGACCGGCCCGGAGGTGTCGTGGTCCTCCACGACGTCCTCCTGTCCGACGACCACCCTGGTACCGCCCTCCGTCCGCTTCAGGAAGACGTAGGCGAAGCCCTTTCCGACGGGCACGATCGTGTGGGGCAGGCGTTCCCGGAGCTCGCCCACGGGCAGGTCGAGCACGAAGAGCTGCCGCTTCTCGACCTCCGGGTCGTGCTCGGGCACGACCCGTGGCGTGCGCGCGCCGAGGGCGACCAGCACCCGCCGTGCCCGTACGGTGCCGCGTGAGGTCTCCACGACGTGGACGCCCTGCCCCGGGCGGACGGCGGTGACCGTCGTTCCCGGATGCCACGAGACGCCGCCCGCCCGCGCCGTGTCGACGAGATGACCCACCAGGCGGGCGGCCGAGACGTTGAGAGCGGGGATCAGCTCCCCCGTGTGCAGCAGGTGGTAGGTGTTCTCCAGCGCGTCGAGCTCGACGCCGTCGGCCAGGAGCTCTCGGACGAAGCGTGCCGTCTCCTCGGTCATCTCGCGCTTGACCGGGTCGTCCCAGGCCCAGCGGATGCTGCCGCCCGAGTAGCGGTAGGTGGCGAGGTGCTCGGGGTCGTCGGACCGCTCGTCGGTGACGAGCGTGACGCGTAGCGCGGGACGGTGCCGGGTGAGGAAGCAGGCCGTGGCCGCGCCGATCGGGCCCGAGCCGCAGATCGCCACATCCGCGTCGCCGCTGAGCGGGGTGCTTTCGGTCGTCATCGGAGTCCTCCCTGGTGGAACGTTCGGCCGGTGCGGGCGTAGGCGTCGAGCAGGTCGTCGGCGGGGGTCCGGCCTCGGTCGAGCAGGTCGGCGAAGGGGCGCAGGAGCTCCGCCTCGTCCGGCAGTCCGGCGAGTGCCGTGCGCGCGGCTTCCAGGACCTCGGCGGCGCCGTCGGCGATCCCGGGGGAGTCGAAGGCGCGGGCCGCCGCGAGCTGATGGAGCTCGCGGCTCGGTACGTCGTCGCGTCCCGGAAGTTCGTCCGACAGGCAGACACCGAGCACCAGAGCGGCGCCGGCCAGGAGGTGCGCGCGGCTGAGGAAGGCGTCGTACGCCTTGAACTCGATCCGGCCGCGTTCTGCCGGGACTCGCGGGCGGTAGACGAAGACGGGCTCCACGGAGGGAGCCGGCTCCCGCTCCACGAAGCAGCGGGCGGCGACCCGGCGCCAGGTGCGCTCGTAGGTGCGGCGGCTCGGGCCGCCCCATGGCCCGCCGTCGAAGAACGGCGAACTGAAGCTGAACGGGACCAGGTACGGGCTGTAGTGCGTCAGCTTCCGCGTCAGGTCGACGACGCCGTCGGCGTTCAAGCCGGGGAAGGAGAGGTTCACGTCCGGCCCGAAGCTGACGTTGGAGACGTTCGCGTATCCGTACTCGTGGTGCTCGGCGCGCATGGCGCGCTCCCAGTCGTTGAGCGGCGGCTCGATCCGGTACTCCGTCAGCGTGGGGTGGAAGCCGACGATCCCGAGACCGAGCCCGAGCGGTGCCAGGCGTGCTTCGAGGTCGTTCTGCAGACGGAGCAGGTGGTCCGCGGCGCCGGTGAGGGTGCCGGCGATCGGCGTGCGAACTTCCGCGCCCTTGACCCGCAGGTCCAGGAATGTGCCGTCCGGGCCGAACCGCTCGTCGCCCTCCAGGTACCAGTAGCCGGACTTGATGCTCAGGTCGCCCCGCGTGAGCGAGTCGTCCTCCGTGCCTTCGCCGTCCGCCAGGGCGCGGTCGAGCTCCCGGAAGTCCAGGCTCGTGAAGTCGCGAATTCTTTGCGAAGAGTCGACCAGGACATACTCGAACTCGAACCCGCATTTGTACGGCACGGACCCACCTTAGATGGCCGATGACCGCTTTGTGCCTGGTCGCGCGGGTGAGAGTTGTTCGCGGCGCGCGAAGCGTCATCGGGCCCGGCCCACGTCGCGGTACCGCACCCGTCAGAACGGGGGTGGGCCGTGTGCAGGTAGCTCCTTCCCCGGCGGTGTCGTCGATGGCTCGGGTGGGGCGGCGAGTGTCATGCCGTGGGCGAGGCCGTAGCGGATCACGGGATCGACGATCGTGGGCTCGACGACGGCGGCCGCGCCGGTGGGCGCGGTCCAGCGGGTGGTCCCGGTATCGGGATCACGAGTGACCTGCCAGTTCGCATGCGTTTTCAGATTGTGGTGTCTTCTGCACAACGGGTGCAGGTTGTCCGCGCGGGTCTGGCCACGTTCGCCGGGACGACAGCGGTGGTCCTTGTCGAAGGGCTCGATGTGGTCCAGATCGAGGGCCGGCCTGCCGCCGGTGGCCGCGGGGCGGTCACAGCCGGGGAACGTGCAGGTGCGGTCGCGGGCCGTGACGGCAGCGCGCAGGGTGACACCGGGAGCATAGGTGCGGGTGGAGTAGTCGGTCAGGACGCCCGAGGCGGGGTCGGTCAGGAGCCGTCGCCAGGTGCCGTCGGCGGCGATGCGTGCGGCGTGGTCGGCGGGGATCGGGCCGAAGCCGTCCAGGATGCCTGGAGTGGCGTCGTCGGGGTCCAGCAGCATGCCGGCGGGCACGGTCACGTGCACGCTCGCGGGCACGTCGATGACGCGCAGGCGCGTGCCCGTTGCATGACCGGTGCCAGGGCCGGGGGCGCGATCGGGTGCGGGTCCGGTCAGGTGAACGCCGTACGGGTCGTCGGGGACGGGGACGAGGTCGGTGTCCAGGACCGGCTCGACCAGCCTGGGCGGCTCGGCCGGTGGATCGCCGGTGTCGCGCGAGCCGTCCTGGAGCGGGTCCTCTCTCAGCGGGTCCTCTCCGAGCGAGTCGTCGCCGGGCGAGTCCCCGGGGCTCGGCAGAACGAGGCGTCCGGTGGTCAGGGCGGTGAATGCGGCGGCGCGTAGTGCGCCGAGAGGGCGCCGTTCGCCGGGGGTGTCCTTGAGGGTCTTGGCGGCGGCTTGGATGGCGTTGAACGTGCGTGCGGCGTCGGTCACGGGCAGGTCGGCGACGATGCGGCCGCGTCCGGGGCCGGCTTGTTCGGCCCACACATTGCATCGGTCGATCACCTCCCGGCGTCGTGCCTTGGCCCCGTGCAGGGTCGCGGCGCGGGCGTTCATCCGTTCGCTGATCCACTTCCAGGTGCGCCGTGGCGCGGCCGGCAGCAGGTCATCGATCGCCTGCCCCCGTTCCTCGGGTGTCAGGTCCGCTCCGGCGCGCAGGAACGTGTCGGCCTTCTTCGCGTCCACCCGCCCGGTGGCCAGTGCGTCAGCGAGTGCCGGGTACTGGCCGGTGCCCTCGCCACGCATCGCGATCTGCCACGCCTCACCGGTCGTGGCATGCAGTTCGGCGGCGATCTCCCCGGCCACGGAGTCGCGCGCCAGCGGGCCATCGGTACGGGCCATCAACTCGCGCGCCACTCGCGCCTGAGCGGCCCGCGCCCAGGAGGCGACGCGATCCCACGCTGCGACGACGGCCCGCAGGCCGTCGTCGGCCAGGGCATCGAGCGCCGACTCTCCGTGGGCGGTGGCGGACGGCTCTGGGCCGGTCAGCCGGTCCAGCACGGTGGCCAGGGCGACGCCCGGGGCCAGGCGCTGCAGATCCTGCGGCGGCAAGGACGTGTCCGGAAGTGCCTGTTCGGCGTGCATCGGAACCACCCCCTTGCCTCTCGTCCCGCCTGGTCCGCCGTTGATGTGATCGCACAGCTCTTTCGCTGATGTGTTCGATGCTATGTATGGCCAGTACCTACCGCTACCTGAAGATCGGATCTGTGGATAACTCGCCGACGCGGGATCGACCACGCCGGCCGGCTGCGGCATGGACCGGAATGTGCTCGGCGCCTGGTGGTCCTGGCGCTGTATGGTGGCGCCCCGCCGCCTGATCGAGCACCGCTTCGATCCGAACGCACCCGGGTGCGACGTGCTCAGCTCTCGGATGCAAGAACCCTGGGACCGGTCGCGGTGACTCGTTCACCCCGCGAGGGCGCGCACCGTCTCGATCGTGTCGGCCTCGGTCGCGGTCTTGTCCTCGCGGTAGCGCAGGACGCGGGCGAGACGGAGGGCGAGGCCGCCGGGGTAGCGGGTGGAGCGCTGCAGGCCGTCGAAGGCGATCTCCACGACCTGTTCCGGGCGGACGTGCACCACGTGGCCCTCACGTGAGGTCTCGAGGGCGAGGAAGCGCTCGGTCTGCCACTCGAGCATCGTGTCCGTCATGCCCTTGAAGGTCTTGCCCAGCATCACGAAGTCGTCGGTGCCGTCCGGGTTGGGCCGGCGGGCACCGAGGTGGATGTTGGAGAGCTTGCCGCGGCGGCGGCCGGAACCCCACTCGACGGCGAGAACCACCAGATCGAGCGTCCGGCGGGGCTTCACCTTGATCCAGCCGGCGCCACGCCGGCCCGCCGCATAGAGGGAGTCGAGCGACTTCACGACGACTCCCTCCTGGCCTTCGCGGACCGCCCGCTCGAAGAAGTCGGTGAAGATCGCCGCGGTGTCCTCGGTGGTGGTGTCGGCGCCGCCGGAGTCCACCCCGGAGCCGACGACGGCGGCTGCCGCGGTCTCTGCGCCGGCGTCGGCGCGGTCGGCGTCAGCTACGGGCTCGGGCCCGGTGCCAGGCTGCATCAGGCGGTGGACCGCGTGCCGGCCGGCGATGCGGTCGAGGACGGCGAGCCGGTCACGCAGGGGCGCGTCGATCAGGTCGTGGCCGGCCGCGTGGAGAACGTCGAAGAAGAACGGGGTGAGAGTGACGGACTCCAGCGCGGCTACAGGCTCCGCTCCCGCTCCCTGGCCGTCGGCGGTCCCGTCGGCTGTCGCACCGGACGTCGCGTCAGCCGCTTCGCCGACAGTCGCGTCGCGTGTCCCGCCGGCGGTTCCACCTCTCGCCCCGCGCGTCGCCGACCGCGACGCCGTCTCCTGGAACGGGCGTGGTGCGCCGTCGGGTCCCAGCACGATCGCCTCGCCGTCCAGGACCAGCTGCGGCTCCGGGAGGGCACGCACCGCCGCGACGATCTCCGGTACCCGGCCCGTGATGTCGTCCAGCGAACGCGTGAAGACGCGGACGTCGTCGTCGGACCGGTGCACCTGGATGCGGATGCCGTCGAGCTTGACGTCGACGCAGGCTCCGCCGGTCCCGCCGGTCCCGGGAGAGGGCAGCTTGTCGAGCGCGGCGCCGACGTCGGGGGCCGACTGGGCGAGCATCGGGCGCACCGGCCGGCCCACCTCCAGGGAGAACCCCGCGAGGGCGGCGAGCGGTGTGGGGGAGAGGAGCGCGGCGCTCGCGACCGGCCCGGTGGCGCCGCGCAGCATGACGGCGCGGCGGACGGCGTCGGCGGGGGCGTCCGCCGCCTCGGCGACGGCGTCCACGACCACCGAGTCGAGCGCGCCCTGCCGCAGCTCGCCGACGATCAGGGCGCGCAGGAAGGACTGCTCGCGCCGGGTGGCCGCGGCGAACAGGGCCGACGTCGCGGCGCCGCGGGCGGCCTCGGACCCCGTTCCGGCGAGCCGGGAGAGGTCCGCGAGGGCGGTATCGACGTCGTGCAGCGTGAGGGTCGCGGACGTGGCGGGCGGAGGGAGGTCCCGCAGCGCCGCCCAGCCCAGGCCGGTGCGGCGCTGGCGCAGCTCACCCGAGAGGTAGGCGACGGCGATCTCCAGCTCGTCGGCGCCGGTGTCGTCCGGGCCGGTGTCGGCGCCGGGACTCGCGGCGCCGGCGGCGCCGCGCCGCAGGCACTCGGCGATGGCGGCGCGCTTGGCCAGGCGGGAGCGCGTGGCGGAGACGGCTTCGGACGTGTCGACGACCTCGGCGAGCAGCATGCGTCCATGATCCCGCCGCTCGCGCCGGACCGCCGCCGCACGAGGAGGTGGAAGAATCTCGGGCGCGCAGGAAAAGTGTGCCAAGCGCGGAGCGCCATGCGCGGCAGGGGGCCGAGGAAGGCGCCGACCGTCAGAGCGCTCCCGGGCGGGACCCGATCCGGCGTCGGCCCGCCGCCAGTCGCGTGCCGAGGAGGCCGTGGCGCGGGGCGAACAGGTAGGCCACGGCGAACGCCGCGCCCTGGGCGACCACCACGAGCCCGCCGGACGCCGCGTCGAGCCAGTAGCTGAGGTAGATCCCCACCACCGAGCAGGCGGCCGACAGCGCGGGCGCGATCACGAGCATCCGCCCGAACCGGTCCGTGAGCAGGTATGCGGTGGCGCCGGGGATGATCAGCATCGCGACGACCAGGATCACGCCGACCACCTGGAGGGCGACCACCGCGGTCAGGGCCAGGACTCCGAGCAGCAGCGCCCCGAGGAACCGGGGCGACAGCCCGATGGCGTGGGCGTGCATGCGGTCGAACGCGTACAGGGTCAGGTCGCGGCGCTTGACGACCAGCACCGAGAAGGCGATGGCGGCCAGGACGGCGATCTGGAGCAGGTCCGCCTCGGAGACGCCCAGGATGTTGCCGAAGATGATGTGGTTGAGGTCCGTCTGGCTCGGCGTGACGGAGATGAGCACGAGGCCGAGCGCGAACAGGGTCGTGAACACGATCCCGATCGCGGCGTCCTCCTTGACGCGGCTGGTGCCGCGGATCGCGCCGATCAGCGCGACGGCGAGGAACCCGAACACGAGCGCCCCGACCGCGAACGGCGCGCCGAGCACGTAGGCGAGGACGACGCCGGGCAGCACGGCGTGGGAGACGGCGTCGCCCATGAGCGACCAGCCCACCAGCACGAGCCAGCAGGACAGCAGCGCGCACACCACGGCCGCGATCACGGTCGTCACGATCGCGCGGACCATGAAGTCGTACTGCAAGGGCTCCAGCAGCAGGTCGGCGGGGCTCATGCGGACTCCTCCTCCCTGGACGCGGGCGCGTCGGGCAGGACGTCGTCGGCGGGCCCGCCGACGTCGGGCTGGTCGGCGCCGGACTCACCGCCGTCGGGCACGCTCCCGTCGACCGCGTCGAGGCCGAACGTGCGGGCCAGGTTCTCCGGCCGCAGCGCCTCGGACACCTCGCCGTGGAACAGGACGCGGCGCAGCAGCAGCGCGGCCTCGTCGGCCAGTCGGGGGAGGGCGTGCAGGTCGTGGGTGGAGACCAGGACGGTGCGACCGTCGTCGGCCAGTTCGCGCAGCAGCCGGACGATGGTCGCCTCGGACCGCTTGTCGACACCCGCGAACGGTTCGTCCAGCAGCAGCATGCGGGCGTCCTGCGCGATGCCGCGGGCGACGAACGCGCGCTTGCGCTGCCCGCCGGAGAGCTGTCCGATCTGCCGGTCGGCGTAGTCGGCCAGCTCCACGCGTCCCAGAGCGTCGGCGACCGCCGCGTGGTCGGCGGGGCGGGGCCGGCGGGTGAGGCCCTGGCGCCCGTAGCGACCCATCATCACGACGTCGCGCACCGAGACGGGGAAGGCCCAGTCGACCTCCTCGCTCTGCGGCACGTATCCGACGAGTCCTCGCCGCCGCGCCGCGGCGGGCTCGGCGCCGTCGAGGAGGACGCGCCCCCGGTCGGGTCGGACCATGCCCATGACGGTCTTGAACAGGGTCGACTTGCCGGACCCGTTCATCCCGATCAGCCCGGTCACGCGGCCGGGACGCACGCGCAGGGACACGCCGTCGAGGGCCAGGACCTCGCCGTAGCGGACGACGACGTCGTCCACCTGGATCGTCGGGATGGTGGTGGCGGTCACGAGTCAGCTCCGCCGGAGGTCGCGTCGTCGGACGTCTCGTCGCCCGAGCCGCCGCCGTCGGACGCCTTCCCGCCCAGCGCATCCAGGATGGTCCTGGTGTCGTAGCGGATCAGGTCGAGGTAGGTCGGCACGGGACCGTCGGCCTCGGAGAGGGAGTCGACGTAGAGCGTTCCGCCGAAGGCCGCGCCGGTCGCCTCGACCACCTGCTGCATCGGCTTGTCCGACACGGTCGACTCGCAGAACACGGCCGGGACGTCGTCGGCCTCGACGAACTCGATCATGTCGGCGATCTGCTGCGGGGTGGCCTGTTGTTCGGCGTTCACCGGCCAGATGTACCGCTCGGTCAGGCCGGCGTCCCGGGCGAGGTAGGAGAACGCGCCCTCGCAGGTCGCCAGCGCGCGCTCGTTCTCCGGCAGGGCGGACAGCCCGTCGACGAGCTCGTCCTGCACGTCCTGCAGCTCGGCCTGGTACTCCTTGCCCCGGGCCTCGAAGTCGGCCGCGTGCTCCGGGGCGAGCTCGCTGAACGCGTCGACCATGTTGTCGACGTAGATCTGGACGTTCAGCGGACTCATCCACGCGTGCGGGTTCGGCGTGCCGGCATACGCGTCGGCGGCGATGTCAATGGGTTCGACGCCGTCGGACACGACCACGTGCGGTACGTCCACCGTCTCCACGAACTGGCCGAACCACGCCTCGAGGTTCAGCCCGTTGTCCAGGATGAGGTCCGCCTCGGAGGCCTTCGCGATGTCGCCCGGCGTGGGCTCGTACCCGTGGATCTCCGCACCGACCTTGGTGATCGACTCCACCCGGAGGTGGTCGCCCGCCACGTTCCGCGCGATGTCCGCGAGCACGGTGAACGTGGTCAGCACCACCGGCCGGCCGTCGCCCGAGGCGCGGCCCTCGACCACCGCGCCGCACCCGGACAGGGCAACGGCGAGCGCCAGCGGGAGGGCGAGACGGAGGGCGTCGGCCGCGCGCTGCAAAGTGAGCATGTCCAAACCCTAAAAGTTCGGACACCCGAAAACAACCCGAACGAGTCCCCTTCCCGACCGGAGCCCCGGCCCGGCCCACGAGGGCCACCCCGCCGGCACCTGCGGTGCCCCCGCCGGTGCCGTGCCCCTGCTGGTGGGTCCGGCGGCTCCGCCGATCGGCCCGGCTCCGCCGATCGGCCCGGCTCCGCTGGTGGGTTCGGCTCCGCTGGTGGGTTCGGCTCCGCTGGTGGGTCCGGCTCCGCTGGTGGGTCCGGCTCCGCCGTGGATGCGGTCGGTCCGATGTCGATGCGGTCGGTCCCTCGGGCGACCGACCGCATTGACATCGGACCGACCGCTCGACATGGGACCGACCGCACCTTCCGGCTCACACGGGCCGGTAGCGGTTTTCCGGGCGACCCGTCGCGCCGTAGCGGGGCGCTACCCGGGCGTGGCCCTCCGCGACGAGGTGCTCCAGGTAGCGTCGGGCGCTGACCCGTGACATCCCGACTGCCTCGGCGACCTCGGCCGCGGACGCGTCGCCCTCGGCCGCCGGCACGTCCTGGTCCGCCGGTGAACTTCTGCCGGCCGACGGGCCTTCGCCGACCGACGGTTTGCTGCCGACCGACGGTTTCCCACCGACTGGCGACCTCCCGCTGACCGAGGGTCTTCCGCTGACCGAGGGTCTCCTGTCGGCCGAGGCGCGCCCGTCGGCCGATCGGTCCCCGTCCACCGGCTGGTCCTCGTCCGCCGGCTGGTCCTCGTCCGCCGGCTGGTCCCCGTCGGCCGAGGCGTCCCGGGAGTCGCACAGGCGGGCGAGTGCCTCCCGCACCAGGGCGAGGCTCCGCACCGACAGCCCCTTGGGCGGCGCGGCGGTGGCGGACCGCGGGCCGGCGAGGAGCAGATCCACCTCGTCCTGGTCGAGCGTGTCCCGGGCGCGGCGCAGGTCCTCGCGCCGCTGCCACACCTCGTCGAGCCGCTCGCGCAAGGCGGCGGACGTGAAGGGCTTGACCAGGTAGGCGACCACGCCACCGGCCATGGCCTGGCGCACGCTGTCGAGCTCGCGCGCGGCCGTGGTGGCGACGACGTCGATCGGCTCGCCGGGCAGCAGGCGCAGCCGGCGGAGCACGTCCAGGCCGCCGATGTCGGGCAGGTGCAGGTCCAGCAGAACCAGGTCGGGCCGCAGGGCGGACGCGAGGCGCAGTGCGTCCGTTCCGGTGCGCGCCTCGCCGACGACGACGAACCGCGGGTGGTTCTCCACGAAGCCGCGGTGCACCAGGGCGACGGTCGGGTCGTCCTCCACGAGGAGCGTGCGGGCCGGGGCGGTCACGGCGTCGTCCCCCCGGGGCCGACCGGTGGGGTGGAGATCACGGGCCGGGCGCCTGCGGGCGCCGCGGAGCTGCCGAGCGCGGCGTCCACGGCACGGGAGTCACCGACGGCGGGGACACCGGCCAGGGGTTCCACGGGCGGCGGGCCCTCGTGAGCGGCGGACGACGCCGGCAGCCGCACGGCCACGCGCGCCCCGCCCAGTTCTCCCGTCCCGACGGTCACCTCGCCGTCCCGGCGGTCGACCACACGCCGCACCAGCGCCAGCCCGATGCCGCGGCCGTGCTCTCCCGGGCCGGCCGTCTTCGTCGTGAACCCGGCCTTGAACACCTGGTGGCGCAGCTGCTCGGGGACGCCCGGGCCGTCGTCGTCGACCTGGAGGAGCAGGTGGGCTCCGGCGGTGCGCACCAGGACCCGTACCCTGCCCTCCCGGCCGCTCGCGTCGACGGCGTTGTCGATCAGGTTCCCGAGCACGACGAGCGCATCGCTGTGCAGCGAGGACGCTTCGGGGTCCGCCGGTGCGCCGAGCGCGGAGTTCGCGTCGACGTCGAGCGTCACGCCGTGCTCGCGCGCCGTGATCGTCTTGACCAGGAGCAGCGCCGCAAGCTCCGGAGAGCGTACGTTCGGGGCGACCGAGGACGCCGTGAGCAGCCCGCCGTGGCCCGACCGCTCGATGAACGCGATCGCGTCCTCGACACGGCCGAGCTCCAGCAGCCCCGAGATCACGTGCAGCGTGTTGGCGAACTCGTGCGACTGCGAGCGCAGGGCGTCGGTGAGGCCGCGGGTCTCCAGCAGGGTCGCGATGTCCTCGGGTTCGAGCTGGTAGATCCGGCGGCGGACCAGCCGGGTCACCCACGCCGCACACAGGACGCCGACCACGGTGGCGCCTGCCAGCGCGACGAGCAGCCAGAAGCGGTCCTCACGGAGGTCGGCGCGCAGCTCGGACTCCAGGATGCCCACGCTGGCGGTGCCGATGACGGGGGCGGGGGAGGCGTCGTCGGCGGCGTCCCCGAAGATGGGCACCTTGACCCGCCACGACGTGCCCAGTGTGCCCGTCTGCGTGCCGGTCCACACCTGCCCGGACAGCGGCACCGACGGGTCGGTGGAGACCCGCTCGCCGATCCGCTCGGGGTTGGGATGGGAATAGCGCACCCCCCGGTCGTCCGTGACCACCAGGTAGGTCACGCCCGACGCCTCGCGGATCACCTCGGCGATCGGCTGGATGGTCGCCGACGGGTCCTCGTCGTCGAACGCGTCGTGGATCGCGGGAAGATGTGCCACCGACTGCGCCACGCCCGTCATCTGGTCCACGGAGGCCTGGCGGAGCTGGCGCTCCTGCAGCGCCGAGGCGACCACGCCCGTCACGCACACCACCGCGAGCACGATGACGACCTGCAGCACCAGCAGCTGCGCCCGGAGCGTCATCGCCCTTCTCACGACGTCAGTGTGCACCGGTTCCCGGCCGGAGCGGTACCGGGCCGTGACCGCAACGACCACAACGTTCGTTGCGACCAGAACGCGAACCCGGCCGGCGCCCCTTCCTACGCTCACGCCGAAAGCGGACCGAGCGCCGGCGACGTGGCCGGCGCCGAGCACGCATCCGCTCAAGGAGGAGACATGCGCATCAGCCGAACCGTGGCCGCCCCCGCGGGCATCGCCCTGGCACTGGCGCTCGCGGGCTGCGGCAGCCTGGACGCCAACACCGACGGCGGCGGGGACACCGCCATCGACGAGCTCAGCATCGTGGTTCCCGCCGCGCCCGGCGGCGGCTGGGACCAGACCGGCCGCGCCCTGCAGGCCGACCTGCAGGCCGAGGGCCTGGTCGGCCGGGCCACCGTGACGAACGTCGACGGCGCCGGCGGCACCGTGGGCCTGGCGAACATCGCCAACGCGACCGACCCGAACACACTGCTCGTCATGGGCCTGGTCATGGTCGGCGCCGTCGAGACCAACGAGTCCCAGGCCCGCATCGAGGACACCACGCCGATCGCCCGGCTCACCGAGGAGCAGGAGGTCGTCGTCGTGCCGAAGGAGTCCCCGTACGACACCGTCGAGGACCTCGTGCGAGACATCGAGGAGAACGGCAAGGACGTCACCGTCACCGGCGGTTCGGCCGGCGGTGCGGACCACATCCTCGCCGGCATGCTGCTCAAGTCCGCGGGCATGAGCGAGGACGACATCGCCGCCGACCTCAACTACGTCGCCTACTCCGGCGGCGGCGAATCGCTCGCCGCGCTGCTCGGCAACAAGGTCGACGCCGGCATCTCCGGCGTCGCGGAGTACGCCGAACAGGTCGAGGCGGGCGAGCTGAAGGCGCTCGCCGTGTCCGGCGGGGAGCGCGTCGCCGCCCTCCCGGACACGCCGACCCTCACGGAGTCCGGGTACGACGTCGTCCTCACCAACTGGCGCGGCGTGGTGGCCCCCGGGGGCATCGACGACGCCGACCGCGAGGCGCTGGTCGCCGCGGTCACGGACCTGGCGGAGTCGGACGCCTGGGCGAGCACGCTCCAGGAATACGGCTGGGCCGACGCGTTCCTCGCCGGCGACGAGTTCGACACCTATCTCACCGACGACATCGCGGAGGTCCGGACCACGCTGCGCGACATCGGGCTCGTGCGGTGAAGGGCGACGCCGGAACGTCCGAGCCACCCGTCGCCACGGATGAGTCGCGCACTGCCGCGCGGCCGGAGCGGCGCTGGGGCGAACTCGTGCTCGCCGCGGTCGTGACCGCTCTGGGCGGCTACGTCCTGACCACGGCCGGGAGCATCGTCGTCCCCGGCTCGACCAACACCCTCGGCCCTCGCGCGTTCCCCTACCTGGTCGGCGTCATGCTCGCCGGCATCGGCGTGGTGCTGGCCGTACTGGTGCTGCGCGGTCGTGCCGGGCAGCAGGAGGAGGGCGAGGACGTCGACCCGGAGGTCCGCACCGACTGGCTCGCCGTCGGCCTGCTCGTCGCGGCCCTCGTCGTCCACGTGTTCGCGATCAACGTGATCGGCTGGCCGTTCGCCGCCGCGCTCCTGTTCGCGGCCGCGGCCGTCGTCCTGGGCGCGCGTCCCTGGTGGCGGGCCGCCCTGATCGGGCTCGTGCTCGGCCTGGTCATCCAGGTGGTCTTCGGCGGCGTGCTGGGACTGTCCCTCCCGGCCGGACCGCTCCTGGAGGGGGTGCCGTTCCTCCGTGGATAACTTCCAGGCCCTGATGGACGGCTTCACCACCGTCCTGGATCCGGTCTACCTGCTGTACGCGCTGTTCGGCGTGTTCGTCGGGACCGCCGTCGGCGTGCTGCCCGGCATCGGCCCGGCCATGACCATCGCCCTGCTCCTCCCGCTGACCTACAGCATGGAGCCCACGGCGGCGATCATCGTCTTCGCCGGCATCTACTACGGCGGCATGTACGGCGGCTCCACCACGTCCATCCTGCTCAACACGCCCGGAGAGTCCGCCTCGATCGTCACCGCTCTCGAGGGCAACAAGATGGCGCGCGCCGGGCGCGGGGCGGCGGCGCTCGCGACGGCCGCGATCGGCTCGTTCGTCGCCGGGTCGCTGGCCACGGTGGCGCTCACGTTCGTGGCCCCCTTCGTCGCGCGGCTGGCGGTCCAGCTCGGTGAGCCCGACTACTTCGCGCTCATGGTGGTCGCGTTCGTCACCGTCAGTGCGCTGCTCGGCAGCTCCGTGCCGCGCGGCCTCGCGTCGCTGTCGCTCGGCCTGTTCCTGGGGCTGGTCGGCACGGACACCCTGACAGGGCAGCAGCGGTTCACGTTCGGCGTGCCCAACCTGGCGGACGGGATCGACGTCGTCGTGGTCGCCGTCGGCCTCTTCGCCGTCGGGGAGGCCCTGTACGTGGGGTCGCGGATGCGGCACGGGCCGGTCGAGGTCATTCCCGTCGAGAAGGGCCGGCGCGCCTGGATGAAGCGCGACGACTGGCGCCGCTCCTGGAAGCCGTGGCTGCGTGGCGCCGCGATCGGGTTCCCCGTGGGCACCATCCCGGCCGGCGGGGCCGACGTCGCGACCTTCCTGTCGTACGCCGCCGAGCGCCGGCTCGCGGGGAAGGAACGGCGCAAGCAGTTCGGCAGGGGCGCGATCGAGGGTGTCGCGGGTCCGGAGGCGGCGAACAACGCCGCGGCGTCGGGCGTGCTCGTACCGCTGCTCACGCTCGGCCTGCCGACGACGGCGACCGCGGCGATCATCCTCGTCGCGTTCCAGTCGTACGCGATCCAGCCCGGCCCGTTGCTGCTCGTGAACGAGTCCGCTCTGGTGTGGGCACTGGTGGCGAGCCTGTACATCGGCAACGTCATGCTGCTCGTGCTCAACCTGCCGCTGGTGGGCATGTGGGTCAAGGTGCTGCGGATCCCGCGGCACCACCTGTACGCGGGCATCCTGCTTTTCGGCGCGCTGGGTTCGTACGCACTGAACTTCTCGCCGGTGGACGTGCTGCTCCTGGTGCTCGTGGGCCTGGCCGGTTTCCTGATGCGCCGGTACGGCTATCCGGTCGCGCCGATGGTGGTGGGCATGATCCTCGGCCCGATGGCCGAGGACCGGTTGCGCCGTTCGCTCGCGATCAGTCAGGGCGATCTGAGCTATCTGGTCACGAGTCCGTTCGCGGCCGCCGCGTACGCGGCGATCGCGGTGGTGCTCGTGGCCGGCCTCTGGCTGAGGCGGCGGGAGCGGACGACGGGGGCGCGCGTGTGACCGCCGCACCGTGTGACCGCCGCACGGTGAACGACCGGGCCGCGCGACGTCAGCGTTCGACCTCGAAGATCTGCTTCTGGATTCCGTTCCGGTAGGCCTCGTGCTCGACGAGCCGCAGCTTCTGCGCCGGCTTGTCGGCGTCGCTGAACAGCGGCTTGCCCTGTCCCAGGAGCACCGGGAAGACCAGCAGGTGGTAGGCGTCGATCAGGCCGGCGTCCCCGAGCGCGCGGGTCAGGCTGACGCTGCCGTGCACCTGGATCTCCCCGTCGCCGGACTCCTTGAGCCGGGCGACGTCGTCCAGCGAGCGCAGGATCCTGGTCTCGCCCCAGTTGTCGACCAGGTCGTCCTCGCCGAGCGTGGTGGAGACGACGTACTTCGGCAGGGTGTTGTACCGCGGGAACTCGTCCATGCTCGGCCAGACCGGCGCGAAGCTCTCGTAGCTCCTGCGCCCGAGGAGGAGCGCGCCGGCCTCTTCCTGCTCGCGGCCCTTGAGCTCGTAGGCTTCCGGGACGGCGTCGACGGTCTTGAACGTCCACGCCGTGTCGTGCAGCGCGGGGTCGCCGCCGGTGGGGTCGACCTTGCCGTCGAGCGAGACGAAGTGGGTGGCGACGATGGTGCTCATGGGGGGCTCTCCTCGGATCGTGACCTGACGGTCGTCATCATGGTGTGGTCGTCGCGGCCGCACGAGGCGGCGCGCTGTGTGGATGGACGGGGCGGCCACGCGAAACTCATCGGTGCTGTGTCGTGCGTCTGCCGGCGGCCACCCGTGCCGGAGCACGCCGACGACGGGCGCTGCGCATAGCATGGAGCCCATGCCTGAGAAAGCGCTTACCGACGTCCGGGTCGACAGCTCCCGTCCTGCCCGCTCCGTCCTGCGCCTCCTCGCCCGCAGACCAGGTCGCATGGCGATCGCCGTCGCGGCGTTCACCCTCAAAGAGATCCCCATGTGGTTCCTGCCGGTGGTCACCGCGGCCGTCATCGACATCGTCGCCACCGACGGGCCGGTGCGCGAGGTGCTCGTCTGGTTCGCCGTCGCCGCCGTCCTGCTCCTGCAGAACTTCCCCAACCACCTCGTCTACACGCACAACTTCATGACGGTCGTGCGCGACACCGGGGCGGACCTCCGCAACGCGCTCGCGGCGCGCCTCCAGAGCCTGTCGATCGGCTACCACTCGCGCGCCAGTTCGTCGGTCGTGCAGACCAAGGTGGTGCGCGACGTCGAGAACATCGAGGTCATGCTCCAGCAGGTGGCGCATCCCCTGCTCTCGTCCCTCATGGTGCTCGCCGGCGCCGTGACCATGACGGCCGTCAAGGTTCCCGAGTTCCTGCCCGTCTACCTGCTCGCCGTACCGCTCGCACTCGCCATGCGGTGGGCCACGGCGCGCCGTTCCCGGGACCGGAACGAGCAGTTCCGCCGGGAGATCGAGGGGTTCGCGTCGCGCGTCGGAGAGATGGCCTCGCTCATCCCGATCACCCGTGCGCACGGGCTGGAGCGGACCGCGGTCACGCGCGTCGCCGCGGGCGCCGACGACGTGCGCCGTGCGGGGCTGCACCTCGACATGATGAACGGGCGTGTCGCGTCGCTGTCCTGGGTCACCATGCAACTGCTCGGTGTCACCTGTCTCGCGCTCGCCGCGACGTTCTCGCTGACGGGCATCCTCCCGGTCACGGCGGGTGAGGTGGTGCTGCTGTCCAGCTACTTCGCCCTTCTGACCCAGGGGCTCACGCAACTGCTCATGCTCATCCCGGTGACGGCGCGCGGGATGGAGTCCGTGCGTTCCATCGCGGAGGTGCTCGAGGAGCCCGATCTGGAGGAGAACGAGGGCCGTCGCACGGTCGAGTCCGTCGTGGGCGAGCTGGTGCTCGACCATGTGCACCACCGTTACCCCGGTTCCGACGGCGACGCCCTGCACGACGTGACGCTCACCGTGGCGGCGGGCGAGACCGTCGCCTTCGTCGGCTCGTCCGGGTCGGGCAAGTCGACGCTGCTCAACCTCGTGCTCGGCTTCATCCGCCCGACGGCGGGCCGGGTGCTCGTCGACGGCGCCGACGCGCAGGAACTCGACCTGCGCACGGTCCGACGGCACCTGTCCGTGGTGCCGCAGGAGTCGGTCCTGTTCGAGGGCACGATCCGGGACAACGTCGCCTACGGGATCCCGGACGCTCCCGACGAGCTGATCCGCGCCGCGTTGCGGGACGCCAACGCCCTGGGTTTCGTCGACGCCCTGCCGGAGGGGTGGGACACCGTCGTCGGGGAGCGCGGCGCGCGCCTGTCGGGCGGGCAGCGGCAGCGCATCGCCATCGCTCGCGCGCTCGTGCGCGACCCGCGGATCCTGCTGCTCGACGAGGCGACGAGCGCGCTGGACACCGAGTCCGAGAACCTGGTCAGGGAGGCGCTGGGGCGTCTCATGCACGGGCGGACGACGCTCGTCGTCGCGCATCGGCTGTCGACCGTCCGGCAGGCCGACCGCATCGTCGTGCTGGAACACGGCCGGGTGGTCGAGCAGGGGTCGCACGACGCGCTGCTCGCCCGGGGCGGCCGCTACGCGGCCCTGCACGCCACCCAGGCGAGCTAGACCCGGCCCGCGCCCGAGCGGATCAGGGTGCGCGGTACGCCGGCTCATCCACCCCGACGGGCGTTGGCCGGCGTCACCGTCGTCTCGCCGCGTGCGTCCGGTAGATCTTCACCGCCGATCGGACGCGGGGATGTGTGTCGCCGTCGAGGGTCTCGGCGATGGCGAGACCGCGCTCGACGTCGGCGTCGGACCCGTACCGGGCGAACCAGAGCGGCGCCGTGATGGCCGACCGGCGCCGGAGCGGATCCGCGGAGCGCGCGAGATCGTCGAGGACCCGGCCGTCGACGGCTCCGACGAGGATGGGCAGCCCGAGGACGCGCGGAGCCGCGCGGTCGACCATGTCCCAGGTGGTGATGGCGTCGTGCCGGTCGAGATAGGTACGCGCGAGGCCGGCACGGGCGTCGTCGTCGAGCTTCCGCCGCGCGCGGAAGTCGAGCACGCAGAACGCGACCAGGCGCGGCTCGTACGCCTCGTGCCCGAACAGCGTGCCGAGTTCGGCCTCGGGCAGACCGGTCGCCCCCTTCGCGATGTCGAACAGCGTGCCCATTCGCACACCGATGACCGGTTCGCCCTCGGCGACGCGACCGCGGATCTTCGCCTCCTCGCTCGGGTCCGCGGCATCCCGCAGCGCCTGCTCGACACCGGTCGCGGTGGAGAATGCGGGCCTCATGGCTGCCATCGTAGGCGCAGGACCCCGGACGGCGTCCGGCGGGCCGGGCCGGACGCCGTCCGAGTCGACGCGGGCTCGGGCCGCTCCGCGACCCGACGCTCCGGTCGTCAGTGGTCGGTGACGACCTTCGTGCCGTCGGACTTGTCCACCGTGAACCCGTCCACGACGGTCCCGTCGGTCGTGCGCGCCTCGTACGCGAGCTCGTCGTCCGTCACCGACACCACCTGGTACGTCTGCGTCTCGCCGTACTGTGCCCGCACCTCGGCGCCGCCGGCCCGCCAGTCGGTGGTCACCGGGTCGTAGAACTTCGGGCCCGTCACCGCCACCGTGTAGACGGGGCCGGTGTGGGAGTGCTCGTCGACGTGGTTCGCCCGCAGGTTCCCGCGGCCGTAGGAGTGGTCGTGGCCCTGCAGCACGAGGTCGACGTCGTGATCCTCGAAGACGTCGAGCCAGTACTCCCGCACCACCAGACCCGTGCGGCCCGAGCTGTTCGCGAACACCGGCTGGTGGAAGGCCACGACGGTCCACCGGTTCGGGTTGTCCGCGAGCACGTCCTCCAGCCAGGCCTCCTGGTCCTCCATCCAGTCGTGCACGTCGAACCAGGGCGCGTTCGTGTAGTTGCTGTTCAGCACCACGAACCGCACGCCCTGGTAGTCGGTGTACCAGACGGTGTCGTCGAGGTCGTCGTCACCGGGACCGTTGCCCGTCCCGGGGAACTGCAGGTTCCAGAACCCCGACACGTCCCACGAGTCGTACTCGTGGTTCCCGATGGCCGCGACGTGGTTGACCGACGCCGACCGCGACCCCTGGGCGGCGAACCACTCGCCCCACTGGCCGTCGTCGTCGGCGTCGTTGATGAGGTCGCCCGCGTGCACCGCCACCTTGGCGTCCGGGACGGCGTCGTACGCGGCCCGGACGACGGGTGCCGCGCCCGCCGTGATGTCGTTCTGCACGTCCCCGAAGTACAGGAAGCGGAAGGGCTCGCCGGCGGTGCCCGCCGTGGTGAACTCGGTCCAGGAGCTCCAGGTGGCGCCGTCGCCGACGCGGTAGCGGTATGCCGTGCCGGGCTGCAGGCCCTCCAGCGTGGCGCGGTGGTAGATGCCGCCGCCGGCCGCGCCCGTCGTGCGGCCCTCGGTGGTGACGGCACCGCCGCCCGAGACGAGCTCGTGCTGCACGAGCGACGGGGCGTCGGTGGCGGTGCGCCAGGTGATGGTCTGGCTGGTGGACGGCGTGGCCGTGGGACTCAGGGTGACGCGGTCGGGCGGGGCGGCGGCCTGGGCCGTCACCGCCTGTCCGCCCAGCGCGACGGCGGCGGCGACCGCCATCGTCACCGCGGCTGTCCGGCGTCGGTTCGTGGTGCGGTTCCCGCGGGCGGGTGCGGTGGTGGGCACGTCGTGGGACGGCATCGTTCCTCCAGATCGTGTCGGGATCGGGCTTCGCGTGCGTGTCCATGCTGGCGGGACGGGGTGGCGAGGCGGTGAACCCCCGCTTGCCGCGGCGGGACGAACTGCCTACGCAGTTCCCGGCGCCGTGACACCGACCTCCGTGGCACCCACCCGTTGACAGCGGTGTCACCCGTCCGGTTGCATAGGGCGTGCTTCACCCGCACCGCCGCGTGGGCACGGTCGCTCGCGCCGATCACTGGGGGTTCCATGCGCCTGCGCTCCGTCGTACCGCCCGCCGCCGCACTCGCCGTCGTCCTGGCTCTCGCGCCCGGCGCCGCGGCGGCGCCCGACCCGGTGCCCGGCGACCCGCCCTGGGTGGTGGATCCCGCCGCCCACGTCGACCCGTTCATCGGTACGGCGAACGCCGACAACACCCACCCGGCCGCCGTCGCGCCGTTCGGCATGCTGGCGTGGGGTCCGGACCAGAGCTTCTACGACGGCCCCACCGAGGGGGAGAACGCCGGCCGCGGCACGCTGCGCACGGCCTCACCCAGCGGCTACCAGTACGGCCGCGACACGATCCGCGGTTTCGGCCTGACCCACGTCTCCGGCGCCGGCTGTGCCGGGATCTCGGGTGACCTGCCGTTCTTCCCGGTGGCGGGGGAGGTCGACGTCGCCCCGCCCGCCGCGGACGCCGCGCGGCGCCCGTACGAGTCCACGTTCTCGCACGACGCCGAGCACGCCGAGCCCGGGCGGTACGACGTCGCGCTCGACAGCGGCGTGGACGTCTCGCTCGCCGCCACGACGCGCGCGGGGTCGGGACGTTTCACGTACCCGGCCGGCGACCCGGCGACGATGCTGGTGCGCACGTCCGACTCGCTCGTCGGCTCCGGCGCCGCCGACGTCACGATCGACCCGGCCACCCGCACCGTCTCCGGCTCGGTGACGAGCGGCAACTTCTGCGGCCCGTTCACCGGTGACGGCATCCTCCAGCGCAGCTACTACACCGTGCACTTCACGGCGGTCTTCGACACGGAGTTCGAGGCCTGGGGCACCTGGGAGGACGACGAGCTGCGGCCCTCGACCACCCGTGCCGCGGGCGGTACGGGCTACGAGGGCGGCCTGTCCGGCAGCGGCACCCCTGTCGCCGGATTCCCGCCCGCCGGCAAGGGCTCCGGCGCGTACGTGTCGTTCGCCGACGACGGCGACGGGGCCGACGTCGGCGTCCGCGTCGGTATCTCCTACGTCAGCGCGGAGAACGCCGCCGAGAACCTCGCCGCCGAGATTCCCGACGGCACGGCGCACGACGACGTCGCCGCGGCGACCCGGGACGACTGGAACACCGAGCTGAACCGCGCCCGGGTCGCCGGCGGCACCGAGGACGAGCTCACCACCTACTACAGCGCGCTCTACCACGCGCTCCTGCACCCCAACGTGACCAGCGACGTCAACGGCGAGTACACCGGCTTCGACCTCGCCACCCACCGGGTGCCCGACGGCCAGGAGGCGCAGTACGCCACGTTCTCGGGGTGGGACGTCTACCGGTCCCAGATCCAGCTCCTCACGCTCCTGGACCCGGGCCGGGGGTCCGACGTCGCGGCGTCGCTGCTCAACCAGGCCGAGCAGAACGGCGGCGTCTGGGACCGCTGGACCCACAACTCCGGCGCGACCCACGTCATGGTGGGGGACCCCTCGGCGATCGCCGTGGCCGCGATCCACGCGTTCGGCGGCACGGACTTCCCCGTCGAGCGGGCGTACGAGTCCCTGTTCCGGGCCGCCACGGTGCCGACCGAGCTCGACGGGTCGCGCCGGGGCTGGAACGTGGCCGTCGAGGGGCAGCGGCCCTCGCTCGACCAGTTCCTGGAGCACGGCTACTACCCCGAGGGCTGCAACGCGTGGGGCTGCCCGAACGAGACGCTGGAGATGGCGGCGGCCGACTACGGGCTGGCCACCCTCGCCGAGGCCCTCGGACGCGACGCCGACCACGCCGAGCTGATGGTGCGTGCCCAGTCCTGGCAGAACCAGTTCAACCCCGACGCGACCGAGGACGGCGGCTACTTCCAGGGCCGCACCGCCGACGGCACCTGGACGGGCGGCTTCGACCCGGCCTCCTCCAACGGGTTCGTGGAGGGGACCGCGGCCCAGTACGTGTGGATGGTGCAGCACAACCCGGCCGGCCTGTTCGACGCGATGGGCGGGCGGGACACGGCCGTCCGCCGCCTCGACGGGTTCTTCCACGCCGAGGACGGCAGCTGGCGTCTGACCGGTCCCTGGGACGGCAACGTCCACGCCAACATGGACAACGAGCCCTCGATCGCCACTCCCTGGCTGTACAACTACGCGGGCGAGCCCGCGAGGGCCCAGGAGACCGTGCGGGAGACGATCAAGCAGCTCTGGCTCGTCAGCCCCGACGGCGTGCCGAACGGGCCCGACGGGATCCCCGGGAACGACGACCTCGGCCAGATGTCGTCGTGGCTCGTGTTCGCCGCGCTCGGCCTGTACCCGCAGAACCCGTCCCGGGCCGACCTCGTCGTGGCGGCGCCGCTGTTCGAGCGGGCGCAGATCCGCCGTGCGAACGGTGTCACGGTCACGCTCTCCGCCCCCGGCGCCGACGTCGACACCCCGTACGTCGCCGGCATGCGGGTGGACGGTGAGGCGACGACGCGCACGTACCTGCCCGCCTCCGCCATCACGACGGACACGAGCGTCGAGTTCGACCTGTCCGCGACCCCGACGGACTGGGGCACCGGAACGGACGACGCCCCGCCGTCGGACCGCGCGGGGGAGCAGCCGTACCTGGCGTCCCTCTCGTCGGGCCGCACCTCCGCCTCGCCCGGCGGGCCCACGCAGACCGTGACGCTCGGCGTGCGGGCCGCCTCCGCGTCGGCGCCCGAACCGGTCACCTACCGGATCGAGGCGCCCGACGGGCTGACGCCGCTGGACCCCTCGGGTCCGGTCGAGATCGGTGACGACGGCACCGGCGAGGTCCCGGTCACCCTCCGGGCCGGCCGGGACCTGGCCCTCGGCAGCTACGACGTGACCGTGCGCCTGGAGGCGGGCGGTGACGCGCTGCGGGACCAGACGCTGCGGGTGGACGTCGTCGAGCAGGTGCGGACCCTGGCGCGTACCGGGTTCGAGCCCGGCCAGCCGCAGGCGCCGTTCAACGAGGTGTTCGAGAACGGCGGGTTCGGCGAGTACTGCTGCGGCATCGGCGGCGTCGAGAGCAAGGTGCAGGGCGGCGACGCGAGTGACGGCAGCCAGGCCGTCATCTACTCGGCCCGTGCGCTCGAGGCGGACGCGCACGCGTCGAACGTCCTGCTCGACGTCGACGAGCCGGTCCAGGGCGGCGAGACGCTCTCCTACACGCTGCGCCCGCAGCGCGACGGCGGCCCCTTCGGCGACTACGTGCAGAACGCCAGCTCGTACGCGGCCGTGGACCTGCTGTTCACCGACGGGACCCGGCTGTCCGACACCGGCGCCGTCGCGTCGAACGGGGCGCCGATCGACGCGCTGTCCCAGGGTGCCGTCCTCGAACCGGACACCTGGAACCGGGTCTCGGTCGCGCTCCCGGAGGAGACGGTGGGCAGGACGGTGGACAAGGTGCTGCTCACGCTCTCGACCGGGGACGTGTTCGCCACGCCCGGCGCCCAGGACGGGTACCTGCGCGGCTGGGTGGACGAGCTCTCCCTCACCGCACCCGTGCCGCGGCTGGAGGTCCGGCCGGCGCGGGTGCGGCCCGTGCGACCGGGCGTGCCGCTGGAGGCGGTGCTGGCCCGCTTCGAGGGCGGGGCGGGGACCGGTGCCGCGGACTACGAGGCCACCGTGGACTGGGGCGACGGGTCCGCGCCGGAGCAGGTCGTGGTGCGTGACCGGGGTGACGGCTACGAGGTGGCCGGGACGCACACGTACCGCGCGGCGGGTGTCTACTCCGTGCGGGTCACGGTCGCCGACGCCGACGACGTACGCGCCGGCGTGGACGTCCGGGTGCGGGTCCCCGGGCGTCCGGGCGGACGCCCGTCCCCGACCACCACGGGCACCCTCTGAGACCCGGGGCGGGCGGTGCGTGTCGCCGCGGCGAGATGCGGGCCGCGGCGGCATGAACTTCAGGTGAACGGTGTGTTCCGGCGGGCATGTCGGACATGGGCCGTCTGGTCGTTCGTGCCACCCTGACGCAGGTCAGGGCGTGTTCGTCCGGGTCCGGAGGCCGGGCGGAACGCTGGTCTCGCTCGGAAGGGTTCTGGCATGAACAAGGTCGCGGTGTCGGTCGGGGCGGTGGTCGTGCTCGGCGTCGTCGTCCTCCTCGGCTGGGTGTTCTGGCGCAACGCCACCAGCCCGCACGACCCGGTGACGCTCACGGTGCTCGCGGGATCGGAGCTGGAGAGCGTGATCGAGAACGAGGAGATCGCCGAGGACCTGCGCCGCTCGACCGGCGTCACGCTCGTGCCGACCTACGAGGGCACGCTCCAGGGCGCGGAGTCGGTGGTGAGCGGCTCGCCGACGTGCGACGTGGGCGGTGAGCGTGCCGCCTGCGACCTGGCCTGGTTCTCCTCGGACCGTTACATGAACCTGCTGTGGGAGCGGAAGAAGGCCGAGAACCCGGCGGCGAGCCGGCCGTGGAGCGACAGCAGCGGCGAGACGGGCCGGTCACCGGTGGTGCTGGGCGTCCGACCGGCCGCCGCCCAGCGCCTCGGTTGGGAGGAGGGCACCACGGTGCCGTGGACCACGATCGCGGACACCGCCCGGCGCGGCGACCTGTCGTTCTTCATGACGAACCCGGCGGCGTCGAACTCCGGGTTCTCGGCGCTGGTCGGTGTCGCGTCCGCGTTCGACGGCGGCGCCTCGCCGATCACCGTCGAGGAGGTGGACGACGCCGCCGTCACCGGCTTCTTCTCGGGGCTGGTGCGCACCGCGGGGAGCTCCGGCTGGCTGACCGACGAGTTCGTCGCGCGGGAGGGCGAGGCCGACGCCATCGTCAACTACGAGTCCGAGCTGGTGGCGCTCAACGAGACGGGCGGCCTGGCGGAAGACCTCGTGATCGTCTACCCCGACGCCGCCGTCTACGCCGACTACCCGCTCACCCTGCTCACCCCGCAGCGTGCCGAGGTGTTCGAGCGCGTCGACGAGTGGCTCGCCGAGACCGACACCCAGGAACTCCTGACGCGGGTGTCGTACCGGCGTCCCAGGACGTCCAGCGCCGCCCTGCCGGACCCGGCGATCCCGCGGGCCGATCCGGCGCCGGTCGCCCTGCCCGAGGACCTGAACACCGCCGACCGGCTGATCGACAACTATCTGAAGGACTACCGCGACCCCGCGAACGTCGTCTACGTGCTCGACGACTCCCGCTCCATGGCGGGCACCCGGCTGAACCAGCTCCAGCAGGCGTTCGGCGACCTGACGGGCAACGACACGTCGGTGACCGGGGAGTTCGCGCGCTTCCGCCAGGGAGAGCGGGTCTCGATCCTGCCCTACGCCTCCGAGCCCGGCGACACGGTCCGCTTCGAGCTCGACGACCCCGACGCGAACCCGGGCGAGCTCGGCCCGATCCGCGACGCCGTGCACGCGCTCCGCGCGCGCGGCGGCACCACGGCGGTGTACGAGAGCCTCGCCCAGGCGTACCGCGAGGTCCTCGACGACCCCACGAACGAGGGCTACTACACCTCGATCGTCCTGATGACCGACGGCGAGAACAACAACGGCATCTCGCTCGACGAGTTCGAGGCCGCGTACGAGACCGAGGGCTGGGCGGCTGCCGGCGTGCCGACGTTCGTCGTCATGCTCGGCGACGACGAGCGGGCGCGAGCCGACGTCGCCCGTGTCGCCGAGCTCACGGGCGGCCGCGTGTTCGAGGCCGCCGAGGGATCGATCGGCGAGGCCTTCAAGGAGATCCGGGGATACCAGTAGGCGGCGCCTCAGAACCCGAGTGCCGGCAGCGGCACCACACCCTCCAGCGCGCCCGCGAGCTGGTCGTAGCCGAGCACGAGGAACATCGCCGCCACCGCCGCCAGGACGAGGTTGACCCACCAGCGGTTGCGCCACGGCCGCGGCACGCTCGACGAGTTGTTGAGGAACAGCAGCGTGATCGCCAGGAACGGCATGAACAGCGAGCCGAGCGCCCCGTAGGCGATGACGAGCGCGATGGGCCGGTCCAGGAACAGCAGCGCCATCGGCGGGATCGTCAGCCACAGGATGTACGCGCGGTAGTAGAGGCCGCCGGCGCCACGACGACGGTCGTCGGCGGGCAGCCCGCGCGAGGTCGCCACGAAGTCGGCGAACATCAGCGACACGCCGTGCCAGACGCCGAGCACCGAGGAGAACGCGGAGGCGGCGAACCCGATCAGGAACATCGGGGCCATGAAGTCGCCGTAGCGGTCCGCGAGGACGCCGGACAGGTCGACGAGCCCGGCGCCGCCGTCCTCCACCGTGATCCCCGAGGCGTACAGGAGCTCCGCGCCCACGATCAGCATCGCGATCACGAAGATCCCGGACATCACGTACGCCCACGCGTTGTCGATCCGCATGACCCGCATCCAGCGGGGCGTCGACCACCCCTTCTCCGAGAGCCAGTAGCCGTAGGCGGCCAGCGTGATGGTGCCGCCGACGCCGCCCGCCAGGCCGAGCGTGTAGACGACGCCGCCGTCGGGGATCCGGGGCACGAGCCCGCTCACGATGCCACCGAGGTTCGGCACCGTCATCACCGCCGAGCCCACCACCGTCACGAACATGACGCCCACCAGGACGGCGATGATGTTCTCGAACGGCTTGTACCTGCCGAACCAGACGAGCAGCAGGCCCGCGACACCGGCCGCCATCGCCCACCAGCGCAGCTCGACTCCCGGCATCAGGCCGTTCAGCGCCAGGCCGGTCGCGGACATCGCGGCCGCGCCGTAGCTGAAGCCCCACACCACGATGTAGATGCCGAAGTAGATCGTGGCCCATCGCCCGAGCTGTCTCCAGCCGTCGAAGATCGTGCGGCCGGTCGCCAGCGTCCAGCGCCCCGCGCCCTCCACCAGCACGATCTTGATCACCACACCGGCGACGGCGGCCCACAGCAGGGCGTAGCCGTACTGGCTGCCGGCCACCATGGTGGCGACGAGATCGCCCGCTCCGATACCGGTGGCCGCGACGACGATGCCCGGTCCGATGATGCTCCAGCGGGGGACATCCGGAGATGTCGCGTTCGCACCCGGAGTGACCTCATTGTCCTTTTTCATCCAGCGACTGTACCGAGCCGGTCCGGGACCGCGGAACCCTCCGCGACGGGCGAGGCGTCCCGCACCGGCCTCGTCGTCATGTACGAATGAGGGGATGACGATCGACACACGAGCGGAGACGAACATGGAGACGACGACCACGGGCACCGGCACGGCAGGAGGGAACGGTGGTACCGAGCGCCTCGTTCCCCTGCCCGACGGCGGGCACCTCTGCACGGAGTCCTTCGGCGACCCCGCCCACCGCCCGCTGCTGCTCATCTCCGGGCTGTCGGCGTCCATGGACTGGTGGGACGCCGGATTCTGCCGGGCTCTCGCCACCGGCGGACGCCTCGTCATCCGCTACGACCACCGCGACACCGGGGCCTCCCGCACCGACCCGCCGGGCGAACCGTCGTACACCGGCCGGGACATGGCGGAGGACGTGCTCCGGGTGCTCGACGCGTACGACGCCGACCGGGCCCACCTGGCCGGTGTCTCCGCCGGCGGCGGTATCGCGCAGACCGTCGCCCTGGAATGGCCCGAGCGCGTCGCCTCGCTCAGCCTGCTGTCCACGTCGCCGGCCGTCCCGCTCGCCCCGGGCAGGAGCGTCGAGGACGCGGGGCTGCCGACGAGTTCCCCCGAGATCGAGGAGCTCTTCGGCAACCCGCCGCCGGACCCCGACTGGAACGACGCCGACGCCGTCACCGACCATCTCGTCGAGCAGGAGCGAATCTTCGCCGGGGCCGGGTTCGACGAGGGCTGGACACGGCGCATCGCCCGCCAGGTGGTCGCCCGGTCGGTGGACCCCGCGTCGTCGGGCAACCACTGGAACCTGACCGACGGCGACCCGCTCGCCGCCGGCCGGACCCTCGCCGACCTCCGGACGCCCACCGTCGTCCTGCACGGCGACGCCGACCCGTTCTTCCGCCCCGAGCACGGCGAGGCGCTCGCCGAGGCCGTCCCGGACGCGCGGTTCGTGCCGCTGGAGGGGGTCGGCCACCAGTTCCCGCCGCCGGCCGCCTGGGGCGTCGTGGTCGCCGAGATCCTGCGTGTCACCGGGTGAGCGTGGGCCCCAGGGCCCGGTGGGAATAGGCCCGGAGTAAGCCGCTGGACCGTCGTGACCTGCGTGGACCGTCCCTACGGTGAAGGGCATGACCACCACTGGCGGCGGGCGTCGTGCCCACGACGACACCGGGCAGGCGTTGCCGGAGTACGTGGGCGTGATCGGGCTGGTGCTCCTGATCGTGAGCATCGTGTTCGCGGCCGCGACACCCGTCGGGGCCGAGGTCGGCGAGCAGCTGATCTGTGCGGTGTCGCCGATCGTGAAGGAGGACGGGCAGGACGACTGCGGTGAGGGGACCGGCGGCGAGCCGGGCACCCCCGGCGGCGGTGACGGCCCGGGCGACGAGTACAGCCCTCCGACCGGTGACTGCGAGGAGGACGTCACCTTCGACTGGGTGGAGGTCAACGACGAGTGGACCTCGTCGGTGGTGGAGATCGGCTGCGAGTGGCAGCCGGTACCGGTCGACTGCCTCTTCCTGCACCTGCCCGGCGGCTGGCTCGACCGTGAGGAGGGCGACCGGGTCTACCGGGGCGACCAGATCCAGGAGTTCGTCGACTGCGTGACCGACGGTCGTGGCGGGCCGAGCGAGGACCCGAACGACGAGAACTGCGTCGACGCGGTACCCACCAGCGGTGAGCTCGACGAGGACGCGCCGCCCACGGTGCAGGTCGGGTGCCGCGAACTGCCCGTGCCCAAGGGGTGCGAGGAGGAGTGGGCCGCCTACGAGGACGCGGCCACCGAGAGGGAGCGTGCGGCCGCGTCCGGCTGGCTGGCCAACTGCGTCGCGGACCGGTACGACTCGATGGAGCCGCCGTGCGTCGTGGAGGCCACGGGACGCGTCGACGAGACCAAGATCTCGTTCCTCTTCTTCCGCTGGGGCGGCAGCAACGGCACGCTGATCGAGAAGCTGGGCGACGGCCGCATCCGTATCCACATCCTGCGGGGCGTGGAGTTCGGCGCCGGTGTCAGCGGCGACGGTGTCGGCGGTTCGCCCGTGAGCTTCGACGTGGCCGGGATCACGGGCTACTCGAAGGACAAGACCTACGAGTTCACGGACATGGGCAAGGCCCAGGAGTGGATCGACTGGTACAAGAAGTACAACAACGTGAACGGTAACGCGCCCTACTGCTGGACCTCCGGCACCATCCCCGCCGTGCACTGCGACCACAGCGACCAGGAGCGCGCCGACCAGCTCGCCCAGGAGGAGCCGGAGCACCACGAGCTGGCCGAGGCGGAGAGCGACACCAAGAAGGTCAAGCTCAAGGGCGGGTTGAGCCTGAAAGGTGAGGCAGGCCAGTTCAGCCTGGCGGGCAGCGTCGAGGGCGGCTACGAGGGCGAGGTCCAGGTCGAGGAACGCCTGTTCTCCGACGGGAGCCAGACGGCCACCTACACCTCGTCCGACGTCGGCGGGTTCCTGATCGGCGCGAAGCTCGGCGGCAAGCAGCCGTTCACGAAGCAGGGCGACAAGACCACCAGCAGCGGCGGCGCCGGCGCGGGCGGCAAGGTCGGGATGGAATGGAAGGGCACCACGAGCACGACGGTGGCGTGGGACAAGGACGGGCAGTTGTCCAAGCTGATCATCACCATGGACGACCAGGTGATGCGGACGTTGTACAACGCCGGCATCAACGTCGACGTCGCGCTGCCGTACGGGTTCTCCGTGGGCGGCGGCTACAAGAAGTCCGAGGAGGCCGGGACCGTCTCGACCCGGCAGCTGATCATCGACTTCAACCAGTACCCGGAGCTCCGTGAAAAGCTCGGCCCGGAGATCGACGCGGTCTTCCCGCGCGACGACGAGGGCCGCCTGATCAAGGACGACGTCGAGATCGACGGCAACGACTCCGAGGGCGGCGAGTTCTACGAGGCCGCCGAGGACTACGCGAACGTCCGAGAGCTCACGTACGACGCGAGCAAGGTCACCGAGGGTGGCGAGGGCGGGCTCTCCTGGCAGGGCCTGGACCTGTTCAAGCTGGAGTTCACCGAGATCGAGGAGGAGAAGACCCTCAAGGAGTCCTCGTTCGAGGTGACCGACGTCGACGGGAACAAGCAGACCACCTCCCCGGCGCCGCAGTGCCGGGCCGAGGACTTCGAGCAGCCCGAGGGCTACTACTCCGACGACTTCTCCGACCCGCCGACGGCGAACGCGGACTCCGATCACGACCTCGGCGCCGAGTACTACTCGAACGAGACGCCGAAGTACACCGAGGGCACCTACCCGGGCACGGACTACGAGGGCGACGTGCCCGGTGACCGGGCCGAGCGGGTGCACTCGCTGCTGGACGAGTACTCCAAGGCGTTCCCGGACAAGAACATCCTCGTGGTCAAGGACTTCGGGAACTTCTCGTTCCGCGCGGCCACGGGCTGGGAGCACCTGGCGACCGTCGACGGCATGGACGTGATCGCCCTCGACGAGGGAACGGTCAAGAACAAGGGCGACGGCGGCTGGATCAACTGGGGTTTCACCGGCAGCTACGACTACGACCCCGACACGAAGACCGTGAAGTTCCGGCGGCGGTGACGGGCGAAAAACATCCTCACCCGGGCGGCAATGGCGGTCTCAGCGTCACTGAATGAATGGGTCAGCAACAACGCGGGTCACGTTTTGTCCACTCATGCGGGCGATACGCGAAAAGCGCGACGCATCAGAAGATAGTGGGGCGGTCGAGGTGCGCATGGTGTTGACGTGATGCCCAGTTCCCCCCGAACCAGTTCGCCACGACGCATGTCCGCAAGAAGCAACTCCATGGGGAGGAATATCGAATGCGAATGATCAAGCTGGTGCCGGCCGTGGCGCTGCTCGTTGCGGGGGCCGCGGTGCCGGCTACGGCGCAGGCCGCCGAGACCGGGACCACGGCGCAGGCCGCGGAGTACTACAGCGGCCAGGCATACGGCGCCGCCGTCGATCTGCTCGGGGCGGTCGTCCTGCCGGCGCAGCCGGACACCGGTGAGGTCTCCACGTCCGAGGACATGACCGCGGACGCGGGTTGCACGGCGTCGGTCGAGTCGAGCCTGCTCGACGCCGGCGTGCTGTGCCCGAGCGTGACCGTCGACACGGCGGCCGGCACGGTGGTCTCGGAGACCACGATCGAGGAGGCCTCGGTCAACCTGCTGGGTGTTCCGGCGATCGTCGTCGAGGACCTGACGACGACGGCTGTCGCCTCGTGCGACAGCGTGTCGGGCGACGTCGACCTGACGCTGCGGATCGGCAACGAGACGATTCTCGTGGACGACCCGAACGTCGAGATCCAGATCCCCGGCGGTGAGATCGTCGTCAACAAGCAGGTTCCCACCGAGATGGGTACCGGCATCGCGGTGACGGCCGTCGTGGTCAAGCTGAACGGCCTGGCGGACATCACGATCGGCCACGCGGAGGCCTCGGCGCACGGCTGCATGTCGACGCCGCCGGTGAGCTGATCCCTGGCTTCTCGCGATAGGGGCAACGCCCTCGCGGTGGTTCGACGCACGTGCCCGGCATGTGCGTCGAACACACCGCGAGGGCGTTCTCGTGTGCGGAACGTCCTGACGGCGCGGGGCCGTGGAATACTGCCCGCGTGGATCTCGAAGCGTTCTCCACGGAGGTGCTCGGCGGGCTGGCCGGCGGCCTGCTCGCGGCATTCGCCGGGGCACTCCTGTTCCGGTTCGGACGGCGGGTCGTGTGGCTGATCCTGGGTGCCAGCGTGGTCGTGAGCGTCGCCCTCGGCGTCATGGCGTTCCAGACCCGCGACAACGGCTACACCGTGGCGGCCGCGCTGGTCCTGCTCGGTGGACTGATCGGCGGCGCGACGGTCCTGCTGCGGCCGGACGCCGGGGAGGCGGACCGCCCGTCGTCGCGGGCGCGCCGTTCCCGCCGCTGAGGCCGACCTCCCCGCACGCGACGACGGGGCGCCCCGGGAAAGGGGCGCCCCGTCGTGTCATGCGACGCCTGGGCAGGCTCAGAACGGCAGCGGCGGCAGCGAGATCGGCAGGCCGAGGCCCTCGAGGAGGGACATGATCGCCGCGATGATTCCGTCAAGAATGCCCATGATGGATCTCCTTCGTGTGTCGGAACGACGGCCTTACCACGCTGCCGCCGGATATCACGTTAGGCGCGCCGCATGTGTTGCGAGCTTCACAGCGCGGAAATGCGGTCACCCGAGAATGTGACGTAATAGGCATGGCGTTCACGACGAATACAGCTGAGAACAGCCACGACCGGGATACGCGACAATGTCGATATGACCAACAGCCTTCCCAGCCGTTCCGGGTACGACGTCGTCATCGTGGGAGGTGGGCACAACGGCCTCACCGCGGCCGCGTACCTGGCGCGTGCCGGCCTCTCGGTCGCGGTCCTCGAACGGCTGGACCGCACCGGTGGGGCCGCGGTCTCCGCCCAGGCGTTCCCCGGCCGGCCGGCGCGGCTGTCGCGGTACTCGTATCTCGTCTCGCTGCTGCCCCAGCAGGTGGTGCGTGAACTCGGCCTCGACCTGCGGCTGGCGCCACGCGTCACGGCGTCGTACACGCCCGTCGTCCGCGACGGCGTGCCGGGAGGCCTGCTGGTGGAGCGGCCCGAGGGGGCGGCGACGGCCGCCGCGTTCCGGTCCGTCACCGGATCGGACACCGAGTACGAGGCCTGGCGCGCGTTCTACGCGGAGGTCGGCGACCTGGCCGGCGTGGTCGCGCCCACGCTCACCGCGCCGCTGCCCCGCGCGAGCGAACTGCGGGCGCGGGTGGACTCCGGCATCTGGCGGGATCTCGTGGAACGTCCCCTGGGCGAGGCCGTCGAGCGGCGTTTCGCCGACGACACGGTGCGGGGCGTCGTCGCGACGGACGCCCTCATCGGGACGTTCGCCGCCATGCGCGACGCCTCGCTGGTGCAGAACCGCTGTTTCCTCTACCACCTGATCGGGAACGGGACGGGGGAGTGGCAGGTGCCGGTCGGCGGCATGGGCGCGGTCACGGGCGCCCTCGCCACGGCGGCCGAGGACGCGGGCGCCGAAATCGTGACCGGTGCCGACGTCACCGCGATCCACCCGGACGCGGAGGGCGCCGAGGTGAGGGTCGCGGGGCGGACGGTGCGAGCCCGGTACGTGCTGGCGAACGTCGCTCCCTGGGTGCTGGCGGGACTCCTCGGTGAGACCCGCGACCCGGCGGACAAGCCGGTCGGAGCCCAGCTGAAGGTCAACCTCCTCCTGGACCGGCTGCCCCGGCTCACGTCGGGCGAGGACCCGCGGGTGGCGTTCGCCGGCACGCTCCACCTCGGCGAGGGCTACCGCGAGCTGGAGACCGCTTACGCCGAGGCCGCGGCCGGCCGCGTACCGAGCCGCCTGCCCGGCGAGGTCTACTGCCACTCGCTCACGGATCCGACGATCCTCGGCGACGTGGCCGAGGGCACCCAGACGCTCACCTACTTCGGCCTGCACCTGCCCGCCACCCTGTTCGACGATCCCGCGACCCGTGCCCGGCGCAAGGCCGAGGCGGTGGCGCGCGCGATCGCGTCGCTCGACGAGCATCTGGTCGATCCCGTGGAGTCCGTCGTGGCGCGCGACGCCGACGGGGCGCCGTGCATCGAGGCGAAGATCCCGCAGGACATCGAGGCCGACCTGAACATGCCGGGCGGCCACATCTTCCACGGCGACCTCGCCTGGCCCTGGGCCGACGACGACACGGACCTCAGCGGTCCCGCCGCTCGCTGGGGCGTGGCCACGGACCACCCGGCCGTGCTCCTGTGCGGCTCGGGCGCGCGCCGCGGTGGAGCGGTCTCGGGCCTCGGCGGCCACAACGCGGCACGGGCGGTCCTCGAGTCGAGGTGAGGCGCGATCAGGAGGTCACGCGCGCTTCCGTCCGCCGGCGCAGGTACCGGCTGCGCACGTCCTTCCGTACGAGCCGGTGCAGCGTGGACTGCCCGGGCCTGCGCGCCTCGTGCCTGAGCTCCTTGACCGTGGACGTGCACACCAGTTCCTTGAGCCACGCGCCGGCGCGGCCACCGCCCAGGAACCTCCGGCCCGCCCGGTCGTCCAGGCTCGCGAGCTGGAACAGCCCCGCGGTCCGGCCGAGGCTGAGGCACTGCCCCGCGAAGACGACGTTCGCCGGACGCGGCGGGCGTCCCGCGAGCCGGGCCAGTACCGTGTCGGCGGCGATCGCGCCGAGCGGCAGCGCCGCCTGGCAGCTCATCCGGAACGGCGTGCCGGACGGCGCGGCGGAGTCACCGGCCGCGACGATCCGGTCGTCGTCCACGCTGGTCAGGGTCTCGTCCGTGATCAGCCGCCCGACCTCGTCCGTGGTCAGCCCGCTGCGCCGCGCCAGGTCCGGTACACCGAACCCCGCGGTCCAGATCGTCAGGCCGCTCCTCAGGTCCCGCCCGTCGGCCAGCCGGACGGCCCCCGCGGCCACCTCGCGCACCGTGGCGCCGGGGCCCTGCAGCACCGTCACGCCGAACCCGTCGAGACGGTCGGTGACCACGTCCCGCACCCGCGGATGCAGGTACGGCCCCACGGTGTCGCCGCAGACCAGGGTCACGGCGTGCCCCTGCTCGCCGAGCTCGGCGGCCGTCTCGATACCGGTCGGGCCCGCGCCCACGACCACGACCGGGGCTCCGGGCGCGGCACCGTGGAGGAGCGACCGCAGCCGGCGCGCGTCCTCCACGGTCGCGATCGGGTGCGCGTGCTCGGCGGCCCCGGGGATCTCCGGCGCGGCCGCACGGCTGCCGACCGCGTACACGAGCCGGTCGTAGCCGATCCGCCCGCCCGAGGCCAGGTCCAGTGCCCGCCCGGCGACGTCGATCCGGTCCACGGCGTCGACCACCAGCCGCACCCGCGGGGCGAGGACGTCCGCGAGGTCGACGACCGCGTCGTGGTTGCCGGCGACGAGCTGGTGCAGGCGGATGCGCTCGACGAACTCGGCGCGCGGGTTGATGAGGGTGACGGCGACGTCGTCACGCCGCGTCAGCCGGTTGGCGGCGAGAACGCCGGCGTACCCGGCGCCGATCACGACCACCTCGGTCCTCGTGCCCATGATGCTTCTCCCGTGCTCGATCTCGTGCTGGTTGCCCTGCCGCCCCGACGACGCCACGGGACCCGCGGATGTGACAACCGCGCCGAGTGAGCTGTCACACCTCCGCCGTCAGTGGTCGTGGGAGCGCTGCCCGGGCGTGCCCGGCTCCACGGCGTCGCCCGGCTCCACCACGAGGAACTGCCCCATCATCCCCTCGTCCTCGTGCAGCAGCATGTGGCAGTGGGACATACCACTATGCGGCCCTGACCTGCCCGTTCGCATCGTCGTCGGGCTCGCGTTCCACATGGGTTACACGAAACATCTCGTCGACGGCGCGGCGGGTGCGCTCGGCGCTGCCCGGCATCAGGTGCGTGTAGACCCGGAGCGTGAACCCGGGGTCAGCGTGCCCCAGGTACTCCGACAGTGCCTTGATGGACTCGCCGTAGTGCAGCAGCGTCGACGCGTACACGTGGCGGAGCATGTGGCACCCGTTCTCCCGGTCGTCGAGCAGGCCCACTTGCTCCAGCACACGCTTCCAGATGTTGAAGTTGAACGTGCTCGCCTTCACGGCGTCGCCGTTGGCGTTCGTGAGGACGAGGCGCGCTGTAGTTGGCTCGCCGTCAGCATCCTTCCACGGCAGAGACACCGAAACCGGCGAATGCTTGGCAAGGTGGGCACTAATCTCATTGCGAACCGACTTGGGCAGCGGAACGTCTCGGGTCTTGTCATGTTTTGGAAGCCCGAAAACCCGGGTGCCGCCAATGGATTTCACCTGTCGACGGATGGTAACAATCCCCTTTTCGTCGTCGATATCTTCCACTGCAAGCCCAAATATCTCCCCCTGCCGCAAGCCGAGCCCAGCGCCCAGCGTCGCCACAATCTTGTAGCGGTCAGGTAACCCATCACGGACCGCTAGAACTGTCTTGCTCTCCCAGGGGGCAATCTTCTTTTGCAGACGCTTGGGTTTCGCAACCGACTTCGCCTTGCACGGATTCCTCTTGATCAGTTCATCATCGACAGCGGCAGCCAGCACCGACGAGACGTGCCCAAAGATCACGCCGCGCGTCGAATCGGCTGCCTTCACGTCAGCGAGCCACGCACGAATTGTCGATGGCTTGATGTCGCTCAGATGGCGCGACCCCAGGGCGGTTTCGTAGACGTGATTCTCCAGCCGACTCTTCACCGACTGCCGCGTATTAGGATCAAAGGTTTTCCCCTTAAGCCATTCTTCGGCGTACTCGCTAAAGGTTACCTTCCCGGCGTCGACGGTAATATATTCACCTCGGTGAATGTCGGCTTCGATCTCATCTAAGAAATCTTGAGCAAGCCCCTTTTTCGGGAATGACTTCGACGGCTGGCGATCGCTCCCGGGTTCACGCCAACGCGCGACCCAGAAGGTTGTCTTGGTCCCGTTCTTGTTGGTGCGGGTGCGCTTCTCGACGGACCCCATCAGGCGGCTTCGTCCTGTTGGGCGCGGAACCAGGTGATGACGTCGACGCGGGCGTAGCGCAGGTGTCGGCCGATGCGGGCGGCTTTGGGTCCGTCGTTGTGGGTGCGCCACCGGTAGAGGGTGGCGACGGGGACGCGGAGGAACGCGGCGACCTCGTCGATAGTCCACAGCTCGTCGATGGCGACGACGGCGGGCGGGTTGTTGTGGGGGTTCTTGGTCTTGTTCCGGTAGTTCTTGCCTGCCATGACTGCCCCTTCCCTCATGCCGCGTACGCGGTTGCCGAACGGTTATCCACAGGCCCCGATGGAGGGCCCGAGCCTGGAGGCGAGGCCGCTTGTTTCGCGGCGTCGTACTGGGCACGGCGTGTCATGGCCTGCCGGAGCGAGGCCGCGATCACGTCGACGTAGGTGGTCTCGGCGATGTGGTCGGGTTCTCGCCACACGAACCGGGCCGTGCCGTCCGGGAGCGTCTTGGACGCGGCGAGCCGGTCGGCGTCTTCGGGAGTGATGCCCGCGGCTTGCAGGACCTCACGTACGACGGCGGCGCGGTCGGCCCGGTGCTGGGTGAGGGTCTTGCCCGACCACTGCCGCGAGACCAGCACACGCCGCCCGCCAAGGCCGAGGTTGTCCCGCTCGTGAGCGGGCGACAGGCAGCCAGCCGACAGGCCAGCGGTGGGGTGTTTGGGCTGGACGCCGTAGCGCAGCCAGTTGCCACACTCGGGCGAGCAGGGCAGCACGGAGGTGTGCGCGTGGAGCCGGTCTACGTGTGCCTCATAGTCGGCGGCGCGAGCCGCCTGGAGAGCTTCCCAGGCAGGGTCTGGCACCACGTCGTCGCCGTCGAGGGATTCGGCCGGCGTGTAGGTGCCCGCGATGGACTTGGTGAGGTACTTGCACAGGTACCGCACCGCCCGGTCACTGTCGGGGGTGCCACCCAGCAGGCCCTTGATGTCGATCTGCTTCCCGAGGGTTGCCACGTGTGCGGGCTTCGCGAGGTCGCGGGTCGCCTCATCCCAGGTGGGAAGGACTTCCCCGGTGCCGGGGTCGACGTAGCCGCCCAGCGCCGCATCCCATACGGGCATGCCTTCGGGGTCGTCGGGCGTGTAGACCTCCACGTCTACCGAAGGCCACCAGGCGGCGAAGTAGGTCCCAGCGGCAACGGCCTTGATGGTCGCCCGAGGGATCGCACCGCGCACGGCGGCGTGCAGGTGGGGGGCCAGGCGCTTCTGGGCTTCCACAGCAGCGAAGTACTGGACCTTGTATCCGGCACAGCGGCGCATGTTCTGCCAGAACCGGTCAACCAGCCGGGAGAACGTGAGCGCGTCCAGCGCGGCACGCCGGTAGTCGTACGAGGCCGGGTCGACGGGCACGCCGTCACGGATCTTGCCGTAGGAGCCGAGCGTCAGGGTGAGGAACATCGAGGGACGGTGCTCACGGCCGGTCTTCTCATCCACGAACACCGCCCCCGTGGTGCCCTGCCCCATGGCCTTCTTGGGCAGGTCGGGAAAGCCCTCCAGGTGGCGGGTAGAGCGTGAGACGGTGCGGCGGCGGATGCGGCGTGCGGGGGCCAGGTTGCCGCCGTCGTCGGCCCAGCGAGCTTCGTCGAGGTCGTGCGGGTGCGGGTCCGCGT
>NZ_JAFMPK010000037.1:13126-18922 GCF_017349295.1 Myceligenerans salitolerans | reverse complement strand
TGGCGTCGTCCGGGGTGTCGGTCGGGACGCGGTACGTGGAGGTGTTCGGTCCGGACGGGGAGCGTCTGGACTCGGCGTTCTCGTCCGGCTCCACGCACGTCTTCAACGTGGACCCGATCCCCGCGGCGGGGACGTACACCATCGTGGTCCGGCCCACGAGTACCGCGACGGGTTCGGCCACGGTCACCGTGTCGTTGCGGGACGATGCGGGAGCACTCGTCCTCGACGGCGCGGCCACGGAGTTCGTCGTCGGGCGGGCTGGGCAGGAGGTCGCCGGGACCCTGGACCTGTCTGCCGGCCAGGACGTGGCCCTGTCCTGGACGGTGGAGAACCTGGGTAACCGGTACGTCGAGCTGTTCGACCCGGACGGCACGCGCCTGGCCTCCCGCTTCACGTCGGGAGCCTCCGGCTCACTGAGCGAGGCGGCGGTCCCGGTGTCCGGGACGTACACCGTTCTGGTCCGACCGATGACCCCGTCGACCGGAACGGTGTCCGTGTCGGCGACGGAGCCGGCCGACGCCCTCGTGCAGCGCGGCGTGACGCGGGCATCGGTCAAGGACGCTCGGCCGGAGCCCGAGCTCGAGGATGCCGACGACAGCTCGACGAGCGCGTTGCCGGAAGGTGTGAAGCCGCAGTGGACGCCGGATGCGGCCAATCTGCAGGGCGTCGACTGGGTGACGCGCCGGGACGAGGCCGACGTACCGAGAAACCTGCGCGCGGCCCGCGGTACGACGGCCGTGGCCGGGCATGTCCTCGATCTGAAGGGCAAGCCCCTGGCCGGGGTGACGGTCACCGCCGGGGACGTGTCGACCCGGAGCGACAAGAAGGGCCGGTTCCTTCTCGAGGACGTCTCGGCGGCCGCTCCGATGATCGTGGTGGACGGTTCGAGCGCGAACACGAACAAGGCGGCCTACGGCACCTTCCGGATCCAGGTCGAGGTGGAGCCGGGCACCACGACACAGCTGCCGGCGACCGTGTGGATGCCGCGGCTGGACACGGAGCACACCGTCGAGCTGGAGGTGCCCACCACGACGGAAACGGTACTGACCTCGCCGTACATCCCAGGGCTGGAGGTGCGCCTGCCGGCGGGGACGGTCGTGCGTGACGCGGACGGCAACGTGGTGCGGGAGCTGGGCATCACTCCTCTCCCGTTGGACCGCGCCCCGTTCCCGATGCCCCGGTACGGCGACATCCCGCTGTACTTCACGGTGCAGCCGGGCGGCACGTTCGTGTTCCCCGAGGGCGCGCAGATCGTCTACCCCAACTACACGGGGCTGGCTCCCGGGGAGCGGGTGGAGTTCTTCGACTACGAGCCGGAGGGTGAGGGCTGGCGCAAGTACGGGCACGGGACCGTCTCGGAGGACGGCACCCAGGTGGTGCCCGACGAGGACACACGGGTGTGGAGCTTCGACGGGTCGAGCTTCAACTGGTCCGGCTCGGAGAAACCCGGGCAGAGCCGCTTCTCCGACTTCTTCGACTGGCTCTCGGGCGACCCGGTGGACCTGTCGACGGGTCTGCTGACCGATACACGCACCGACCTGGCCGTCGACGACGGCATCGCACCGATCGCCGTGGAGAGGTCGTACTGGCAGGGCGACCAGGCGTCGCGCGAGTTCGGGATCGGACAGCATCTGAACTACGGGATGTGGCTGCACTCGGAGGAGTACTGGCAGGAGGTCGACCTCTACCTTCCCGGTGGTGGCAAGGTGCATTACGTCCGTACGACACCGGGCAACAGCCTGAACGAGACGGAGATGGAGGCGGTCGACACGACGGGGCCGTTCCGGTCCTCGACGATCTCCTACGTCCAGGGCGGATGGGACCTGGTGACCCTGGACGGACTCACCTACCACTTCCCGCACGTCTCCCGCGCCACGTCGATCACCGACCGCAACGGGAACGAGGTCAGGCTCACCCGCGACGGCGGCACCGGTGGTGGTCCGGGCAACGACCTCACCCAGATCACGTCACCGACCGGCCGCTGGATCAAGCTGGAGTACGACGCGGAGCACCGCATCACGAGCGCGCGGGACAACATCGGGCGAACGGTGACGTACACGTACGACGAGGCCGGCCATCTCTCGACGGTGACGGATCCGGCCGGGAACGTCTCGACGTACACCTATGACACCGAGGGCCGGATCGACTCGATCACGGACGCCCGTGGAATCACGTACCTGTCGAACGAGTACGACGCGAACGGGCGCGTGTCCCGTCAGACGTTGACCGACGGTCAGGTCTTCGAGTTCGAGTACACCCTGACCGCCGACGGGACCGTGTCCGAGACGCGGGTGACGCGTCCGGACGGTTCGGTGCGCGAGGTCAGCTTCGACGCCGACGGTGTCGCCATGAGCGACACGATCCTGTCCGGCAGCGGGACCGAGCGCACCACGACGTTCACACGCCGGGCGGACAACCTGGTGACGGAGGTGGTCGACCCGTACGGGCGGGTGTCGAGGCACTCGTACGACGAACGCGGCCTCCTCGAGTCGACGAGCGTGCTCTCGGGCACGGCCGACGAGGCGGACCTGGGGACGACGACGTACGGCGCGTACACGCTCCCGGTCGAGCACACGGACCCGGCGGGGAACGTGACCCGTATGCGGTACGACGATCGGGGAAACCTCGTCGAGACGATCGATCCGGAGGGCCGTTCCCGGACGGCGACCTACAACGCGCGCGGCCAGGTGACCTCGGTGACGGACGCGTCCGGGAACACGAGCGAGTTCGGCTACGTGGCCGGTGATCTTGTCTCGGTGACCGGCCCGGACGGTGCGACGACCCGGATGTTCACCGACGCGGTCGGCCGCCGGACCGTGACCGAGGCGCCGGACGGTGCGATCCGGACGATGGAGCTCGACGAGCTGAACCAGCCGGTGCGGTTGACCGACCCGCTCGGGTTCGAGCAGTCGTACACGTACGACCCGAACGGGAATGTCACGGGTTTCACGGATGCCGCGGGGCGTGTGACGTCGTGGACGTACGACGACTCGGACCGGGTCGTGGCGCGAACCGATGCCTCCGGCGCGTCGGACACGTTCGCCTACGACGCCGCGGGCCGGATCTCCGAGACGACGTCGCGGGCGGGGCGTTCGGTCTCCTACGGGTACGACGGCCTGGGACGGGTGATCTCCGAGGAGTACGCGTCCGGCGGCCAGTTCGCCTCGGCGGTGACCTACGCGTACGACGAGTTCGACCGGCCCGCGAGCGTGACCGACAGCGAGATCGGGACGACGTCGTACACCTACGACGTCCGGGACAGGGTGGTAGGCGTCGATGAGCCCGCCGGCTCCACGACGTTCGAGTACGACGCGAACTCCCGGGTGGTCTCGGCGACCATGGCGGGGCAGCAGGCCCGGACCTACACCTACGACGCGACCGGTGCGCTGACCGGGATCGACCAGGGCGGTACGAGCGTGGGGCTGGATCTCGACGCCGCGGGCCGGTTGTCGCAGGTGTCGCTGCCCGGAGGGTGGACCCAGTCGTACACGTACGACACCGGCGACCGTGTCACCGCGCTCACCTACGCCCACGGCGGTCAGGTGCAGGGCGATCTCGCGTACACCTACCTGCCGGACGGCAAGGTCGGCTCGGTGGCCGGTTCGTACGCCAACGTCACGCTGCCGGCCGAGCGGTCCGCACTGGAGTACGACGTCCTGAACCGGCTGACCTCCGCGGGCGGGGTTCCGCTGGAGTACGACCAGGACGGGAACATGCTCACCGACGGCAGCCGCACGTTCCAGTGGGACGCGCGTGGACGCCTGGCCGGCGTCGCCGGCGCGACCGTGGCGACCGAGTTCGGGTACGACCCGACCGGTGGACGTGCCGCACGGACGAACGACGGCGACCGGACCGGCTTCCTGGATCTCGGGCCGAACACCGCCGTCGAACTGGACGCGGACGGCGAGGTCGCGGCCGAGCTGCTCTCCGGCGGGATGGACCAGTGGTTCGCCCGCATCCATGAGGGCGGCACCGACGCGATCCTGACCGATCTGCTCGGTTCCCCGCTCGCCCTGGGGGCGGCGGACGGGACGACGTCGGCGCGGTACAGCTACGACCCGTTCGGCGTCACCACCACGACCGGCGACACGCACGGAGCCGACCTCGGGTTCACGGGCCGTCAGGACGACGGCACGGGTCTGACGTACCACCGCGCCCGCTACTACCACCCCGAACTCGGCCGCTTCATCTCCGAGGACCCCATCGGTCTCGCGGGTGGGACCAACCTGTACGCCTACGCCGCCAACGCTCCGACGTCGTACACCGATCCCACGGGGACGAACCCGCTCCTGCTGGCCTGCGCGGGCGGGGCGCTCGTCGATGGTGGGATCAGCTACCTCGGCCAGCGGCTCTCCGGCCGCAAGGTCCAGTGGGGCGACGTCGGCGCGGCTGCGGCGACCGGCTGTGTCGGCGGGATGCTCCTGGGCCCGATCGGCGGACGGGCCATCCAGGCCGGCCGCATCGGAACGGCGGCACGCCCCGCCGCCAACGGGGCGGCCAGGGGCGCCGACGACATCCTCGACGGTGCGGGCGCCCTGTGTCGCCGGCCGAACAGCTTCGACGCCGGAACGCTCGTGCTGATGGCCGATGGCAGCCGCAAGCCGATCGAGGACGTCGAGGTCGGCGACCTCGTGCTCGCGTCCGACCCGGTGACCGGAGAGCAGGGCGCTCGGCGGGTCACGGACCTGATCCGTCACGGTGGCGTGCACACCATGGTCGACGTCGGGTTCGCCGACGGCGGGCAGGTCGACGCGACCGACGAGCATCCGTTCTGGGTGGTGTCGGAGGACGCGTGGGTGGACGCGATCGACCTGGAGGCCGGCGATCTCGTCCTCACGGCGGAGGGCTCGACACTCCGGGCCACGAGCGTCGACGTCAGCCGCTACGACGTCACCGCCTACAACCTCACGATCGCCGACCTGCACACCTACCACGTCACCGCGGACGACGTCCTCGTCCACAACGCGGGTGACGACAGCCCGGTCGGGGAGGTGTTCCGGGACGGGGCGTACCGCTTCCAGATCTTCTCGAACGACCACGCCCCGGCGCACGGGCATCTCCAGGGGCCGGGGATCAAGGGGCACGGGATCCAGATCGGCCAGAACGGCAAGCCGCTGGACCCCAACATCAAGCTGACCTCTGCGCAGCAGAAGGTCATCGACAATAATCTGAGGACGATCCGCAACTCGATCCGCAACTACATGAAGTGGTACAAGCAGAATCCGGGCTGCTGATGAGAACGTTCGACGAGGCATTGCGTGAGCTCGCGGCGATGGCCGGTGCCGACGCGCAGCCGGCTCACGACGACGAGCACGTGCGGTGGACCTTGTACGAGGCATCGCTGCCGGACCCGGAGCGCCGCGGGGTGCTTCAGGACGCCCTGAGAGGAGAAGCGAACGCGCCGCTCGTGTCGGCGGTGGTCACGAAGGCGCTCGAACTCGTCCCCGACGGCGAACGGCGGCAGTGGGTGGACCTGCTGCCGCCCGGACCGCTCCGGGACTTCGCCCGGGTGCGGGCGACCGAACTGGGGATCTGGGAGAGCCTGGCTGCCGGGGAGCGTCCGGTAGACGGCCCGGCGGAGATCGACGCCTGGTCCCGGTGGCTTCAGCTCCGGATCGCCGAGCAGCTCGACAGCGTGCGGCTCCTCGAGGAACTGTCGCAGGCGGGTGCGACGAAGCGCATCCGTCGTTCGGCGCGCGAGCGTCTCCGCTTGCTCCGGGCGTCGTGACGGCAGGAGACGTGCCTCCCTCGGTGTCGTCGTCCCGGTAGCCCACGGAGGGTGCGGCGCGGTGGCCC
>NZ_JAFMPK010000037.1:0-13113 GCF_017349295.1 Myceligenerans salitolerans | reverse complement strand
GAGTGCTGCCGGGCCACCGCCGTGTCATCGGGCCGCCGCGTCATCGGGCCGCCGTGTCATCGGGCCGCTGCGTCATCGGGCCGCCGCACCGCCGGGACGGGCGTGCCCGCCCACGGTGAGCGGGTACACCACGGGGCGCGACGTGCCCGCCTCAGCGGCGGATGTGCCCGTACCGGTGCATCGTGCGGCTGATCGCCTGCTCGCGCAGCATCGTCAGGAGCTCGCGGCGCCCACTGGCCAGGACCGGCTCGTCCAGGACGGTGACCGTCGCCAGGCGGCTCGTCGCGGCCTCGCGCAGGCCGGGAGCCTCGCCGATCACACGGATCCGGCCGGTGACCAGGCCGTCGGCGACCGCTTCGGCGAACTCGTCGTGCGTGAGGTGGCCGACGGCGGTCCGCGGCGTCCCGGCGGGAGGGGTGTCGCCGCCGACCGTCCGTGACACGTCGACCGGCACGCCCGCACGCTCCGCCGCGGCCAGGACCCGCTTCACCTCGACCTCGCGCGCACCGTCGCCCACGCGCACCGTCAGCCCCGGCACGGGCCGGTAGCGGAACACGTTCGACTCCGCCTCGAGCCCGGTCGGGTCGTGTTCCACGCCGAACTCACGGGCCCACCAGCGCTCGTCGTCGGCCGTGGCCACGGCGAGCCAGCCGTCCGGGTCCTCGTCACGCGAGGGGACGTCGGCGGAGTCGGACCACGTGCCGAGCTGAGCCACGTAGTTCGGACCACCGGCCTTCGCGCCCGGGCCGACCGACGACGCCTTCCAGCCGCCGAACGACTGCCGCTGCACGATCGCGCCGGTGATGTGCCGGTTCACGTAGGCGTTGCCCACCTCGACGCGATCGAGCCAGTGGTCGATCTCGGCCTCGTCGAGCGAGTGGAGGCCACCGGTGAGGCCGAACGAGACCGCGTTCTGGAGCTCGATCGCCTCGTCCAGCGTGCGGGCGGTCATGATGCCCAGCACCGGGCCGAACACCTCGGTCAGGTGGAAGAAGGATCCCGGACGAACACCCTCGCGCACGCCCGGCGTCCACAGACGGCCGTGCGCCAGCCCGGCCTCGCGGGCCACGGCGTCCAGGCGGCGCGGGCGCACCAGCCATGACTCGCCCGGCTCCAGCGTGGTCAGCGCCCGCAGCAGCTTGCCCTGCGCGGGCTCCGTGAGCGGGCCCATCACCGTGGACAGCGACGTGGCCGGGCCGACGGCGAGCGACCGCACCGCGTCCACGAGCTGGCGCCGGAACCGCTCGCCCGTCACGCTCTTCGGGTCACCCACCGAGCCCACGAGGATCACCAGGGACGCCGCCGAACACTTCTGCCCGGCGTGCCCGAACGCGGAGCGCACCACGTCGGCGACCGCGAGGTCGAGGTCCGACGACGGCGTGACGACCAGCGCGTTCTTGCCGCTCGTCTCGGCGAGGATCTGGAGGCCGGGTCGCCAGGAGGCGAACATCTCGGCCGTCTCGATCGCCCCGGTCAGTACCACCCGGGCGACGCCGTCGTGCGTGACGAGGCGGCGGCCGAGGTCGCCGTCCGGTACGCGGACGTACTGCACGACGTCGCGCGCGACCGCCGGGTCCAGCCCGATCTCGGGCGCGACCTCGTCGAGCGCCGCGTGCACGGCCTCGACCGCCAGTTCGTAGCACCGCGGGGTGGGCGGGGCGGGCTTGGCGATCACGGCCGACCCCGCTGCCAGTGCCGCGAGCACGCCACCGATCGGGATCGCGACGGGGAAGTTCCAGGGCGGCGTGACGAGTGTGACCCCGCCGGCGTGGAACTCCGCGCCGGGGTACGCCGCGGAGGACGGGTCGAGGCGCTCGGCGCTCACGGCGTAGTAGGCGGCGAAGTCCACGGCCTCGCTGATCTCGGGATCCACCTCGGCCACCGTTTTGCCGGCCTCGTGCACCGCCGCGGCGACGAGGTCCGTGCGGGCCGCCTCGAGATGGCGCGCGGCGGCGCGTAGCACACGCGCGCGGTCCGCCGGGGAGACGCGCGACCAGGCCGCCGTGGCCCGCCCCGCCGTGGCGACCACGTCGTCCACCTGCTCGATGGTGGCCAGCGGCGAGGTGATGGCGGGCACGAACCCCGAGCGCTCGCCGATCACCCGTGCCGCCCAGTCGCGCGAGGCGGCGACGGCGGGGTCGGTGTCGACGGCGTTGCGGAAGCCGGCCGAGTCGTCGGCCGGGGCCGTGCCGGACATGCCGCCTTCCGGCGCCGCGGCCGTCGAGGCACCGTTTCCGGGCGTGCCGGTCCCCGGCCGGCCGGGGAGCGCGTCGCGCGGCACGCGGCGGGGGGCGACGTCGGACGGCTCGTAGTGCACGCCGTCGGCGACCGAAGCCCGGAAGGCCGCCTCCTGCAGGTCCATCGGGTCGGCGGGGGAGCCGGCCTCGTGCGCCCCGGCGAACATCGCGTAGACGAAGTTCTCCCTCGTGGCGTTCTCCTCGAGACGGCGGACCAGGTAGGAGATGGCGACGTCGAAGTCCTCGTCGCGCACCACCGGCGTGTAGAGCACGACGCGGCCGCCGTCGGGCGTGATCTCGTCACGCACGGCGGCCGACTCGGCGGGGGCCATGCCCTGCAGCATCTCGATGTCGAGAGCGTCGGCCACGCCGCGGCCGCGGGCCAGCAGCACCGCCAGTGCCACGTGGTACAGGTTGTGCGACGCGGCGCCGATCCGGACGGCGGCCGTGCGGTCGGGCCGGAGGGCCTCGTTCAGGAGGCGCACGTAGTTGGCGTCGACGTCGGGCTTCGTGGGGTACGGCGCCTGGGGCCAGTCGTGCAGCGCGGCCTCGACCCGTTCCATGGACAGGTTGGCGCCCTTGACGAGGCGCACCTTGATCCGTGCACCGCCGGAGGCCACCCGCTTCTGCGCGAACGCGGTGAGGTCGTCGAGGGCGCCCTGGGCGTCCGGCAGGGAGGCCTGGAGGACGATGCCGGCCTCCAGGCCGCGGAACTCGTCACGGTCCAGGACCGCCTTGAACACCTCGGTGGTGAGGGCGAGGTCGCGGTACTCCTCCATGTCGAGGTTGACGAAGACGCCGTGCTCGCGAGCCGCGCGGTAGAGCGGGACGAGGTGCTCGACGACACGGTCGCGGGAGCCCGGCAGGTCCCACGTGACGAGCTGTGCGGCGACGCTGGAGACCTTGACGGACACGTAGTCGACGTCGGGCCGCTCGACGAGCCCGATCGTGCGCCGCAGGCGTGCGGCCGCCTCGGCCTCGCCGAGCACGGCCTCGCCGAGCAGGTTGACGTTGAGGGTGTAGCCCTGCGCCCGGGTGCGGGACAGGTGGGCGGTGAGTCCCGGGCCGGCGTCGGCCACGAGGTGCCCCACGAGCTGCTTGAGCCGGGCACGGGCGGCCGGTACGACGACGGCGGGCGCGAGCGGGGCGGCCAGCGCGCCGGCGCGGAACAGCAGTCTGTCGACGGGGCCGAGGAAGGTGGCGGACCCGGCCTGGCTGCCGAGCCGGGCCAGGGCCTTGGCGGCGACGCGCGAGTCCTGCGGGCGCGCGACGTCGTCCACGAAGCTCATGGCGAGTTCGAGGCCGGCGGGGTCGGAGACCAGGGCACTGAGGGACTCCGACGCGCGCGCGGCGGCGCGGTCGGCGGCGGACGGGTGGGCGGCGCGTCGTTCGCTCGCGCGGATCCAGCGGCGGGCGAGGGCGACGGCGTCGTCGGCCAGGGACTCGGCGGAGACGGCGGCGTTCGTGGCGCCGGCCGGCACGTCGTCGTGCACCGAGACTGCACGGGGATGCTGGGCAGAGCTCTTCATCCCTCCAGGGTGCACCCTGTGCGCGCGGAGCGTATTGGCGGATTCCCTCGTTCCGGGAAGGAATTCCGGTCAACGCAGTTCCGGGCAGGACGCGGCGATGCCGCCACGCGGGAGGGAGCGGGATGATGGGGCGATGAGCATCTCCGTGACCGAGGCGTCCTGGCCCGAGGCGAAGGCGCTGCTCGATGCCCTCAGCCCGGCGATGGTGTCGCTGATGGACGAGCTCAAGGGAGTGATGTTCTGCGCGAAGGACGCCGGCGGGCGGTACGTCCTGGTCAACGAGGTCTTCGTCGCGCGGACGCGGGAGCGGTCGCGGCGCGACGTCGTGGGACGGCGGGCGCCGGATCTCTTCGTGGCCGACCTCGCGGAGCGCTACGAGGACCAGGACGAGCAGGTGCGGGTCACGGGCCGGCCGCTGCGCGGTGAGCTCGAGCTGATCCGGCACGTCGGTGGGGCACCGGGCTGGTTCCTCACGGCCAAGCTGCCCGTGCACGACGCCGCGGGAGGCTTCGTCGGCCTGGTCTCGGTCTCGCAGGACCTGCGCTCGGGGGACGCGGACGACGCGATGATCCGGGACATGGCCCGGCTGCGCCACGAGGTGGAGGCACGGCTGGATCTCGGCGAGGTGCCGTCGGTGGGAGATCTGGTGGAGTTGTCGGGTTACGGCGCCGGGGCCCTGGATCGCCGGGTGCGCCGGGTGTTCGGCCTGTCACCACGGCAGCTCGTGCTGCGGCTACGGGTGGACCGCGCCACGCACCTGCTCACGTCGACGACCGTGCCGTTGGCTCAGGTCGCCACGGCAGCAGGGTTCTCGGACCAGGCGTCCTTCACCCGGACGTTCGCCCGCGTGACGGGCGAGACGCCGGCGGCCTTCCGGCGCCGCAGCGTTTAGGCCGAGGCGCCCTCGACCAGTTCCACCTCGAAGACCTGGGGGTCCATGGCGATCGGTTCGCCGGCCAGAAGTGCCAGGAGGGTGCTCGTGGCAGCGTTGACCATCTCGACGACCGGGTTGCGCACGGTGGTCAGGCGTGGGGTGGTCGAGGCGGCGATGCCCAGGTCGTCGAACCCGGTGACGGCGACGTCCCCGGGAACGGACAGTCCGCGGGCGGCGAGCGCGTGGAGCGCGCCCTCGGCCATGAGGTCGGACGCGGCGAAGATCGCGTCCAGGCCCGGATGCTCGTCGAGCAGGCGCTGGGTCGCCTCAGTGCCGCCGATGACCGTGAAGTCGCCCTCGGCGACGGCGTCGTCGGGCATGCCGGCCTCACGCATCTCCGTGCGCCAGCCGGTGAAGCGGTCGACGCCCGCCGTCATGTCGAGCGGACCGGTGATGGTGCCGATGCGACGGCACCCTCGCTCGACCAGCCGCCGGGTCGCCAGGCGCCCGCCGCCCACGTTGTCGACGTCGACCCAGCGCAGGCCCTCGTCCGCGAACGGCCGGCCGACGAAGACGGCGGGCAGCGAGCCGCCGGCCAGTTCCGGCTCCAGCCGGTCGTCGCGGTGGTGGGACGCGACGATGACACCGTCGACGTGTCCGCTGCCCAGGTAGCGGGCCATCTGCCCCGGGTGCTCGCCGGGCCGTGCCACCAGCAGGACCAGCTGCAGGTCCGTGGCGGCCAGCCCGGCGGACACGCCCCGTAGGGTGGCGGCGAGGAACGGGTCGGTGAGGATCCGCCCGTCCGGCTCGGGTACGACCAGGGCGATCGAGTCGGTGCGCCGGGTCACCAGGGAACGAGCGGCGCGGTTGGGCGAGTAGCCGAGCCGGGCGACGGCGTCGTCGACGGCGGCCTGCGCCTCGGGAGAGACGCGCAGGCCGCCGTTGATCGCACGGGACGCGGTGGACCGGGAGACTCCGGCAGCGCGCGCGACATCGTCCAACGTCGCTGGTCCGTCGAGCGTCAGCGCGCACCCCCTCAGTCGGCCGGCCGCGGGGTGCGGCCGAGTGGTTCAGCGTATCGGCAACTCCGGCAGGGAGCCGTCCGTCGCGACCTGACCGTACCAGCGTCCCGAGGCCTTGACGATGCGCTCCTGCGTCTCGTAGTCGACGCGCACGAGGCCGAACCGCTTGCCGTAGCCCCAGGCCCACTCGTAGTTGTCGAGCAGCGACCAGCCGAAGTAGCCGCGGACGTCGGCACCCTCGTCCATGGCGTCCTTGATGGCGCGCAGGTGGCCGTCGATGAACGCGATGCGGTCGTGGTCCTCGACGTAGCCCTCGGCGTCCGGCACGTCGTCGTAGGCGCAGCCGTTCTCCGTGACGTACATCGCGATCCCGCGGGGTCCCGTGTAGTCCTCCTGGAGACGGAGCAGGAGCCGGGTCAGGCCCTCCGGCTGGATCTCCCAGTTCTGGTCGGTCAGGGGCAGCCCGCGCGGATGCACGTACGCGCCGTCGCCGCCGGGGAACGGGGACGACGTCGCCCGGCTGAGCGGGGCGTTGCCCGCCAGCGGGGCAGGGGCGGGGACCGCCGCGACACCGTTGCCGTGGTAGTAGTTCACGCCGAGCGTGTCGATGGGTGCCGAGATGGTCTCGAGGTCGCCGTCCCGGACGTGCTCGGTCAGGCCGTACGGCGCGACATCGGTCAGGACGTCCTCGGGGTAGGCGCCGCGCAGGATCGGGTCCGCGAAGATCCGGTTGAAGGCGCCGTCGAGCCGGCGTGCGGCCTCGACGTCGGCGGGATCGTCCGGGTTCAGCGGGTCCTCCACCTCGAAGTTCAGGGTGATCCCGAGGTTTGCCTCCGGCGCGCGCTCGCGCAGGGCCTCGACGGCGAGGCCGTGACCGAGCATGAGGTGGTGCGCCGCGGCGAGGCCGTCCTCGCGGGACTGCCGTCCCGGCGCGTGCTGGCCGCCCGTGTATCCGAGGAACGCGGCGCACCACGGCTCGTTGAGCGTGGTCCAGACGCCGACCCGGTCGCCGAGGCGCTCGTGCGTGGCGACGGCGTAGTCACGGAAGCGGTAGGCGGTGTCGCGGACCGGCCAGCCGCCGTCGTCCTCGATCCCTTGCGGGAGGTCCCAGTGGTAGAGCGTGAGCCAGGGCAGGATGCCGGCGCCGAGCAGCTCGTCCACCAGGCGGTCGTAGTAGTCCAGGCCGGCGGCGTTGAACTCCCGGCCACCGGGCTGGATCCGGGCCCAGGAGGTGGAGAACCGGTAGGCCTTGATGCCGAGGTCCCGCATCAGGGCGACGTCCTCCGGGTACCGGTGGTACTGGTCACAGGCCACCTCGCCGTCCTCCTGGTTGAGGACGGCACCGGGAACACGCGCGAACACGTCCCAGATCGAGTCCTCGCGTCCGTCGGTGCGGGCGGCGCCCTCGACCTGGTAGGCCGCGGTCGCAGCGCCCCAGAGGAAGTCCCGCGGGAAGTCCACGCGGCCGGTTCCGTTGGCACCGCGGGCGGGCCGTGGCCTGCTCGGGGTGTAGGGGAGCGCGGTTCCCGGTGCGGCCAGGGCGCCTCCGCCCGCGGGTCCGGTCGCTGCTGCGATCTCGACGTCCATCGTGTTCCCTTCGACGTGGGCGGGTGCGGCCTTGCGACCCGAGTCGGTTGGCAGCGCCCGAGATAGGTGTGGTAGCGCTCCCATGCCCGAACGATCGTTGTCCGATCCCCGCGTCGTGTCAAGCCGGGACGGCCGTACGGTACGGGTCGCACGGCCCGTGGAGTCTCCGCCACGTCCTCGTCGTGTGTCGAGCGGGCAGGCTCGATGTGAACCGGTTAAGAGCTCCGGTGCGCCGGACGGCCCGGGCGGGCCCTCCTACGGCCGCGCGCCCGCGAGCCAGGCGTGCCCGGCTTCCGCCTCGGCCTCCAGGGCGGCACGGACGGCCTTGGCGGCCGCCTCCTCGACCACGGCGCCGAACAGCGGGACGGTCGATCGCACGTCACCCTCATAGGTGAGCCGCGTACCGCCGTCGGCCAGCGGTTCCAGCCGGCCCGTCCCCGTGATGCGCACGGGCGCGCCGATGATCTCCACGGAGAGCGTGCCCATGCGCCGGCCGTCCGCCGGCGCCTCCCAGGCCTCCGCCTGGCGGATCTCGAGGGCACCCCCGACGAACGAGCGCACCTGCGCGGGAATCTGATCGGTGGCGAGCGTCCGCCGTACCACCACGGTGAAGCCGTGGTCCACGGATCCGGTGACGTCGGTCTGCTCGACCGTGCCGCCGCCGGGGGTGCCGGCGCGCACGGTGCGCTCCGAACGCCAGCGGACGAACCGCACATCGGCGAGCATCGCCGAGACTTCGTCAAGGCTGGCGGGGTACGTCAGGTCGACCGTCAGGTGCACGTGCTCTCCTCGAGGTCGGTCACGCCGGTGATCAGAACTCTAACGTGTCGGGGTTGCCCGGTGGTTCCCGGGTGTGTTGCCACGTCGGTTCCCGGGCCGGCCGATCTCTTACCCTTGAGCCGTGTCCGCGATGAGTGATCTGATCCTTGAGCACGCCGAGCTGGAGCCTGCCGACATCGAGTGGCTGCATCTCCTCGTCGGCGACTGGCAGGTGATCTCGGACCTCGCCTTCGCCGATCTGGTGCTCTGGCTGCCGACCACCGACGGCGGATTCGTCGCACTCGCCCAGTGCCGTCCGTCGACCGGGTCGACCGTGCACTACGACGACATCGTCGGTTCCGTCGCGCCCGAGGGGCAGCGCCCGCAGCTGCGCCGTGCCATCGAGGAGACCCGGGCGCAGCGGGCGCGGGAACCCCGGTGGTTCGGCGCGTACGCCGTGCGTGAGGAAGCGGTCCCGGTGGTGCACAAGGGCCGGGCGATCGCCGTCGTGTCGAGGCAGACGAACCTGGGGTCGGGACGTACGCCGTCCCGCCTGGAACTGAACTATGTCGAGGCGGCCGACGACCTCGTCGCGATGGTCGCGCGCGGGGAGTTCCCTCTCCCCAACGCCGCGACCGGGCCGCGGCGGGGTGCGCCGCGCGTCGGTGACGGGCTCATCCGGCTCAACTCCGAGGGCGAGGTCCTGTACGCGAGCCCGAACGCGCTGTCGTGCTTCCACCGGCTCGGGGTCATCGGCCCGCTCGGCGGTCAGTCGCTCGTCGAGGTCGTGGCCCGGGTCGTCGAGAAGCAGGCGAACCCCGTCGACGAGTCGATGCCGCTGGTGGTGATGGGCCGGGCGCCGTGGCGCACGGACGTCGAGGCGCGGGGCGTCGCGCTGTCGTTGCGGGCCATGCCCCTGACGGACCACGGCCACCGCATCGGCGCCGTGCTGCTGTGTCGTGACGTGTCGGAGCTGCGGCGGCGCGAGCGGGAGCTCATCACCAAGGACGCGACGATCCGCGAGATCCACCATCGCGTGAAGAACAACCTGCAGACCGTCGCGGCGCTGCTCCGGCTCCAGGCCCGGCGCATGGACGTGCCCGAGGCGCGTGCAGCCCTGGAGGAGGCGATGCGCCGCGTCGCGACGATCGCGCTCGTGCACGAGTCGCTCTCGCAGACGCTCGAGGAACAGGTGGAGCTCGACGACATGGTGGGGCGCGCGCTGCGTCTCACGGCGGACGTGGCATCGGCTCAGACCGCGGTGCGGACGGTGCGGAACGGCTCCTTCGGGCTCGTTCCGGCGCAGGACGCGACACCGCTCGCCCTGGTGCTGACGGAGCTCGTGACGAACGCGGTGGAGCACGGGTTCCCGGGGCGTACGTCGGGGACCGTCGAGGTCAACGTGGAGCGCAGCGGCAGCGACATGCGGGTGATCGTGTCCGACGACGGCGTCGGGCTGCCCGCGGCGGAGGGCGGCACGGGGCCGGGCAGCGGCCTGGGCACGCAGATCGTCCGGACGCTCGTCATGAACGAGCTCGGTGGCACGATCGAATGGTCGGCACGCGACGGTGGCGGAACCGAGGTGGAACTTCGGCTGGTGCTGCGCGACGGCGGTGGCCGGGCGTCATGAGGACCACGGATGCCGGCGGTCCGTATCGCCCCGGGTACGACGAAGCGCCCGGGACGGTGGGGGAGTCCCGGGCGCTTCGCAGGGGTGCGTGACTGGTGGGGCGGTTCTCAGCCGGCGCGGCGGGCGCGAGCGGTACGACGCTTGAGCGCGCGGCGCTCGTCCTCGCTCATGCCGCCCCACACGCCCGAGTCCTGTCCGGAGTCGATCGCCCACTTCAGGCAGGTGTCGACGACGTCGCATCGACGACACACGGCCTTGGCCTCCTCGATCTGCAGCAAGGCAGGTCCGGTGTTGCCGATGGGGAAGAACAGCTCAGGGTCTTCTTCGAGGCACGCTGCACGGTGGCGCCAGTCCATGTCGGATACTCCTTGTGGTGGAACGTACCTGCCGTTCGGGTGCCGGGCAGTCATGACCCGCGCCATCGTCGTGCGTTCTGGGGGCGCCGACCGGCCGGGTGCACTGCGCCTGTGGGCAGCGGCTGTGCAACGTTTTCGGCCGCAGTGCGCCGAGGGCGCTCGAACTTCAGGTGTGTTCGGGGGGTTGGGCTTGCTGGTACTAGGTTCACATCTCGTGAAGCCTCGCACAAGGGGTTGCAGCAAATTTTCCCCGTCACAGCAGGTGAGGTTTCCGTCACATTATTGTGAATCTGCACTTCACCGCAATCTCGTCTGTCAACTTCACACCCGAAAGCGATACTGTGAGCAGATCTTTGCCATTGCTACGTTCACTTCTGGCACTCCTTGTGGTAGAGGCCGCCGGTGTCGGCGCATTCGCGCTGGCCATCCTGGGAGAGCTGGCGCTCCGCGGGTCGCAGGCCCCCGAGGTCGCGATCTTTCTGGTCCTGGCCATGGGCGGCGCCGCCTGGGCCCTGGTGACGGCCGGGCGGGCGCTGCTGCGAGGGAGCCGCGTGGCACGAGGTTTCGCGATCACGTGGCAACTGTTCCAGATCTTCGCGGGATTGGCCGGTGCGCTGGGTGGTGGGCCGCTCTGGGCGGTGATCGGGGGATGGACGGTCGTCCTGCTGGCCGTGGTGGCGATCGTGCTGCTCATGTTGCCACCGGTTATAGAAGCAACGACTAGGACGTCCGTCCATGAAGATTGACGCATTCCGGATGAGGCGACGGTGTGGATTTCCGCGCAGGTAGCGGCGACGGCGGTGCGTGGCACCGCGGGCGATCGGTGGCTCGTACGGCCGACGGGCCACCGGAGTACGCAGAAACGCCGAGGTGACGGGGCGTGAGCCCGTCACCTCGGCGTTCTGGTGTCGCGTGTCAGCCTGCGGCGGCGGCCAGCTGGGACTGGAAGGTGGGCACGTCACCGTGGCCGTCGGGCCCGACGAACTTGAGCGTCGCCTGGGATACCGCGTCGAGCTGGGCGACCGGGACGGCCGCGCCGTGCGCCAGGGAGGAGACGATCGCGTCCTCCTCGAACGACTTGATCGCCATCCGCTGGTACTCCGTGAACTCGCTGCGGTCGACGTCCGTCCGGGCCGGGATGGAGCCCTTGATCTTGTTGAACGCCACCTGCCCCTCCTTGGAACTGACCGTGTCGAGCCACGCCTCGGTGCTCTCCGGATCCAGGATCCCGGCGGTCATCGTGAAGGAGTCGGCGAGGAAGTCGAACGAACCGGCGGTGCCGGGCGCCGGGACGGCCACGTAGTCGCTGCCGAGCGTCATGTCCGCCTCGTCGAACGCGCTCACCGCCCAGTCGCCCATGATGTTGAACGCCGCCTCGCCGTCGATGATCATCTTGGTGGCATCCGGCCAGTCGATGTCCTCGCGGTTGTCGTTCGTATAGGACATGAGCGTCTTGAAGTTCTCGAGTGCGGTGGTGACCTCGGGACTCGTCCAGTCCGTCGTGCCGTCCCAGAGGCCGTTGTAGGCCTGGGGGCCGAGCGTGCCGAGGAGCACCGTCTCGAGCAGGTGCACCTGCGTCCACGTGGTACCGATCGAGAGCGGCGTGACACCGGCCTGGTCGAGCTTCTCGAGGTCCGCGATGAAGGCGCCGATGTTCTCGTACCTGGCGGAGGGGTCGATCCCGTTGGCCTCGAGCACGGTGGGGTTGGCCCACATCACGTTGGCGCGGTGGATGTTCGACGGCACGGAGTAGATCTTGCCGTCGTCGGTGGAGAGCTGATCGATCAGGTCCTCCGGGAAGACGTCGGTCAGTCCGTACTTCTTGTACAGGTCCGACACGTCCACGACGTAGCCGTCCCTGATGTAGTCCTCGAGCTCCGCCCCGGCATGGACGAGGAAGGTGTCCGGTGGATCTTGGTTCTCGAGGCGTGACTGGAGGTGGTCCTTGGCGGCCGATCCGCCGCCACCGGTGACGCCGTCGTTGACGAACTCGATGTCGGGGTGCTGCCTCTCGAACACCTCGGCCAGTACGTCCAGGCCGGTCTTCTCGACCCCCGCGGCCCACCAGGTGTACACCCCGACGTCGGTATGGGTTCTGAGAGACGGCTCGGCCTCTCCTGATGAGGCGCCGCCGCAGGCGGCAAGAGTCATGACGAGCGCGGTAGCTGTCGCCACCGCCGCGGTCGTCCTCCGAGTCACTCGCATCTGGTGGACCTGAACTTCCTTCGTCGTTGGAGGCCGGGCAGTGAGCTGCCTGGGCTCCGGCTGGGGGTGGCATCCGCTGCTCGGCTGGGTGGTGGTGCCCAGGAGCATAGCGAACAGGCGGAGCCGTGGGTCTCAGCCCTTGACGGAGCCGGACATGAGGCCGCCGACGAAGTATTTGCCGAGGAGGATGTAGACGATGAGGGTGGGGAGGGAGGCGAGGAGGGCGCCGGCCATGGAGACGCCGTAGTTTTGTAGGAGGGCGCCGTTGGCGAGGTTGTTGAGTGCGACGGTGACGGGGCCGTTGCTGCTGGAGGAGAAGAAGACGGCGAAGAGGAAGTCGTTCCAGGCGTTGGTGAATTGCCAGATCAGGACGACCACGAAGCTGGGGATGGAGATGGGGAGCAGGATGTTCCAGTAGGTGCGTAGCATTCCGGCGCCGTCGACGCGGGCTGCTTCGATCAGTGAGTGGGGCACTGTCATGTAGTAGTTGCGGAAGATGAGGGTGGTGATGGGGATGCCGTAGATGACGTGCAGGAGGATGAGGGTGGGGATGCCGGTGGGGATGCCGATGCCCAGGACGAGTTGGTTCAGGGGGATCATGACGGCCTGGTAGGGGATGAACATCCCGAACAGGATGAGGGTGAAGACGAGGTCGGCGCCTTTGAAGCGCCAGCGGGCCAGGACGAAGCCGTTGAGGGAGCCGAGGAAGGCGGAGATGATGGTGGCGGGGATGACCATCTGCAGGGAGCGTGCGATGGCGGGGGCCAGGGTGGTCCAGGCGGTCTGCCAGTTCTCCAGGGTCCAGGTCGTGGGTAGTGCCCAGGCGCGTGCGGGTGCGGCGTCGCCGGCGCCCTTGAAGCTGGTCACGAACAGCACGTAGACCGGGATCAGCACGAGCAGCACGAACAGCAGCA
>NZ_JAFMPK010000036.1 GCF_017349295.1 Myceligenerans salitolerans | reverse complement strand
TGCTGCTGTTCGTGCTGCTCGTGCTGATCCCGGTCTACGTGCTGTTCGTGACCAGCTTCAAGGGCGCCGGCGACGCCGCACCCGCACGCGCCTGGGCACTACCCACGACCTGGACCCTGGAGAACTGGCAGACCGCCTGGACCACCCTGGCCCCCGCCATCGCACGCTCCCTGCAGATGGTCATCCCCGCCACCATCATCTCCGCCTTCCTCGGCTCCCTCAACGGCTTCGTCCTGGCCCGCTGGCGCTTCAAAGGCGCCGACCTCGTCTTCACCCTCATCCTGTTCGGGATGTTCATCCCCTACCAGGCCGTCATGATCCCCCTGAACCAACTCGTCCTGGGCATCGGCATCCCCACCGGCATCCCCACCCTCATCCTCCTGCACGTCATCTACGGCATCCCCATCACCACCCTCATCTTCCGCAACTACTACATGACAGTGCCCCACTCACTGATCGAAGCAGCCCGCGTCGACGGCGCCGGAATGCTACGCACCTACTGGAACATCCTGCTCCCCATCTCCATCCCCAGCTTCGTGGTCGTCCTGATCTGGCAATTCACCAACGCCTGGAACGACTTCCTCTTCGCCGTCTTCTTCTCCTCCAGCAGCAACGGCCCCGTCACCGTCGCACTCAACAACCTCGCCAACGGCGCCCTCCTACAAAACTACGGCGTCTCCATGGCCGGCGCCCTCCTCGCCTCCCTCCCCACCCTCATCGTCTACATCCTCCTCGGCAAATACTTCGTCGGCGGCCTCATGTCCGGCTCCGTCAAGGGCTGAGCAGCGTCAAGGGCTGAGCGAAGACAGCAGCACAGCAAGGGCAGGCTCCAACGGAGCAGCGGCGCGGTGCGGCAGGGTGCCGTGCGCGGACCTCATCCTTCCCGAAGTGGAGGGCCCCCTCGGGGCCCGTGAACGGGTCCGCGCACGGCACCCTGCCGCACCGCGCCGCTGCGTCCCCAGAGGGCTCAGCCGCCCGACGCCGCCAAGGCCGCCTGGAAAGCCGCCACATCGGTGGCGCCGGAGTTGAACGCCGTCACCGCCGCGGTGATCGCGTCGAGCTGAGCGATCGGGACCGCGGCGCCGTGCGTCACGGACGACACGATCGTGTCCTGGCCGAACGACGCGATCGCTGTCTTCTGGTATTCGGTGAACTGCGAGGCGTCGACGTCGGTGCGGGCGGGGATCGATCCCTTGATCTTGTTGAACTCGACCTGCCCCTTCTTGGAGCTGACGGTCTGCAGCCACGCCTTCGCACTGTCCTCGTCCAGGATCCCGGTCGACATGGTGAACGAGTCGGCGAGGAAGTCGAACGTCCCGGACGTTCCGGGGGCCGGCACCACCCGGTAGTCCTCCCCGTACGTCTTGCCCTCGGTGTCGTAGGCGGCCAGGGCCCAGTCCCCCATGATGTTGAACGCGGACTCGCCCTCGATCACCATCGCGCTGGCCCCGTCCCACTCGAGTTCGTCCCGGTCGGGATTGGTGTAGCTCATCAGGGCCTCGTAGTGCTGGAGCGCGGTGGTGACGCGCGGGTCGCTCCACGAGGTGCTGCCGCTCCACAGGCCGCTGTACGCCTCGGGGCCCAGGTCGGCGAGCAGAGTGGTCTCGAGAAGGTGCACCTGCGGCCACGTGGTCCCGACCGACAGCGGGGCGTCGATCCCCGCGTTCTTCAGCTTCTCGAGGTCCGCGATGAAGGCGTCGAGGCCGTCGTACTCGCCCGACGGGTCGATGCCGTTCTGCTCGAGCACGAGCGGATTGACCCAGAGCAGGTTGGCCCGGTGGATGTTCGACGGGATGGAGTAGATCTTGCCGTCCTCGGTGGACAGCCGGTCGATGAGATCCTGCGGGAACGCCTCCGTCAGGCCGAACTCCTCGTAGAGGGCCGACACGTCCTGGATGTGCTTGTCCTTGATGTAGTCCTGGAGCTCCGCACCGGCGTGGGCCACGAAGACGTCCGGCGGGTCCTGCGTCTCGAGCCGCGACTGGAGGTGTTCCTTCGACGTCGAGCTTCCGCCGCCGCCCATCAGGCCGTCGTTGACGAACTCGATGCCGGGATGCTGCTCCTGGAACACCTCCACCAGTTTGTCCAGACCCCGCTTCTCCACGCCTGCCGCCCACCACGTGTAGACGGCGACCTTCTCGTGCGTCCGCAGAGAGGGTTCGGCGCCCCCGGCCGTGCCGGTGCCGCACCCGGCCAGCAGCAGGCTGAGGACGGCGGCGGACGCCGCCACCGCCGTTGTCTTACGCATCGCTCGCATTCGCGTCCCGTCTTTCCCTTCAACGTTGGAGGGCGACGCCACCGGTTCTCGGTCGTTCCGATGGCGCGCGGGCACCCGCGACACAGCGGGCGCCCAGTGCGCGAGCGAGCATAGCGTGAGATCGCTAACATCCCACAAAACAGGACAAAGCTATACCGCTTCCAGAGCTTTCCATCACCAGAGAGCGGCACGGCATCCTGCCGCACCGCTCTCCTCGATGCGGCCGCGCGATCACGCGGCCGCTGGACCTACCCCCGCAGCAGCGTCACGCGGTCCACCGCGACCGTCCCCGGATCGAGCCGCAGGCTGACGGTCGGCCGCCATCCCGTGACGTCCTCGCGCGACATCGTCAGCGGCAGCAGACCGGACCGGATCTCCCGCCACTCGCCGTCGTGCTCGATCCACGACGTCAGCTCGCCGTGGTCGACCACGGTCGCGAGCCGGTCACCCGGTTCCCACCGCACGTCGAGCGGCCCCACGCCCGCCGACAGCCCCTGCCCCTCGCCGTCCACGACGACGTCGATCCCGCTGCTGCCGCGCGTGTGGTTGTACCAGCTGTGCGCGCGGTTGCCGGGCCCGTCGGTGATGCCGAGGAACATCGAGTCCTCCGCCGCGCCCGTCCCGGCGAACGACTCGGGTTCCACCACGAGCGCGAACCGGTCGCCCGCCGTCGCCGGCAGTGCCAGGTGGCTCCAGCGGCGCCCCGCGGCGGTCGCCTCCAGCACACCGGCCCCGGTGTCGACGGCCAGCTCAGCCGCGGGTTCGCCGTCGTCCCCGTACGCCGTGTACTCGGCGAGCCGGTCGGTGGTGAAGTCGTCGTCGAACACGACCTCGCCGAACGTCTCCGGGTCGAACGGCTCGTCGCCCGGCAGGCCCCAGGCCGCGGACGGCACGGACGCGTCCGGGATCTCGATGCCCGGCTCGGTGACCCACTTGGCGCCCGAGTCGTACTTGGTGATCGTGAACTCGTCGAGCGTCTCGCCGACCTCGACCGGCGACTCGCCGCCGGGCACCACGTAGGTCGCGACGGACTCGTAGCGCAGCGTGCCGCCGTCGACGCTGATCGCCTGGTAGGCGGACACGTCCTGTGCCTGCTTGACGGCCACGGCGCCGTTCGCCTCCCACACGGACTCGCCGCGGTTGAGCACGTACTGCTTGCGCCCGCCGTTCGAGATCGCGTACACCGGCCCGGTCGTGACCCCCTCGGTCTCCGTGATGTCCATCGTGTGGTAGCCGCGGCCGTAGGTGTGGTCGTGACCCTGGAGCACCAGGTCGACGTCGCTGGTCTCCAGCACCGGCAGGATGTACTGGCGCCAGTCGTCCTCGTCGCGCGGGTTGCCGTTGCCGTCGATCGAGTTGGAGAACACCGGCTGGTGCGTGGTGACCACGGCCCAGTCGAGCGGGTTCTCGGCGAGCACCCGCTCCAGCCACGTCGCCTGCATGGTCATCCACGCCCGGCGCCCCTCGTCGCAGTCGAAGTCCGCCAGGCCGGGCGGCCGCACGAGGGTGCAGATGTCGTCACGGTTCGCGTTCACGGTCACGAACCGGACACCCTGGTAGTCGGTGTAGTACACGGTGTCGGTCATCGCGTCGGCGACGTGCTCCCCGTAGTCCGCCTCGTACTCGCGCGCGTCCGCGGGCACGGGCCCGTTGCGTTCGTACTCGAAGTGGTCACGGAAGTTCTCGGCGAGCGGCTGCCCGCCGATCTCGTGGTTGCCGAGCGCCGCGAGCACGTTGGTGCGGGTGCGCAGCTCCGCGTTCGCGTCGAACCAGTCGGACCACTCGAGCTGGTTCGTCGCCGTGTTCACCAGGTCGCCCGCGTACAGGCTGACCTCGGCGGACGGGTGCGCCTCCAGCGCCATGTCCACCGTGTTCGCCCACTCGTCGGCGATGCCCTCCTGGGCGTCCCCGAAGTACAGGAACGTGAACGGGTCGGCCGCGTCGCTCGCCGTGGTGAACCGGTGCCAGCCGGACCAGCGCCCCGCGTCGCCCACGCGGTACTCGTACGTCGTCCCCGGCGTCAGGCCGGTGAACGACGCCGAGTGGCTGCGCGCCGGGTAGCCGTCGACGTGCCGCTCCGGCTGCTCGACGGCGTCGACGGTGCGGACGTCGCCCGGGCCGTCGTCGGACACCTCGCGCAGTTCGGCGGCGCCGTCGACCGGCAGCGGGCTGGCGGTGCGCCAGGTGACGTTCTGCGCCGTCGAGGGGTCGGCCGGCGGGGTGAGCACGACACGGCTCGGCTCGCCGGTGGGGGCGTCCGGGTCGACGTACGGCGTGGTGGTGGTCGCGACGTCGAAGACGTGCATGATGCCGCGGTCCGTGTGGGCCGGGAGCACGACGGCGTCGACCGTCTTCGTCTCGTCCAGCGCGGCGGGCTGCGTGGCGAAGATCCGGAACGTCCCGCCGCCGGACGTCCCGTTGCGGTTGTTGCGTCCCGCGGTCTCGACGAGCGTGGTGTTCCCGCCGCCGGCGCCCTGGGCCCAGTCGGTGAGGTGCACCTGCACCGCCTGGCGCGACCCGTCGGTGTACTCCACGTACGCGGTGCCCGACGCCGGGCCGTTGGTCGCCAGCCCGAGGAAGGAGACCGCGGCCGCCCCGGTGTCCTCGAGGTCGATGCGCTGCCCGGCCACGATCCAGTTGTCGGGCTCGCCTTCCGCGGCATCCGGCCAGGTGAACGTGATGTCGGCGGCCTCGAAGGGCACCTCGCCGCCCGGGGTGACCCCCTCGGCCGCGAGGCTCTCGCGCGAGTAGGACCAGTCGGACAGGTCGATGGAGCCCATGTTGCCGCGGCCGTCGTGGGTGGTACCGACGTTGTTGCGGGCGTCGCGGCCGTCGTCGTGCGACGGCGGGACGTCGTCGGTGCCGGTGCCCCAGTCGCCCGGGGTGTCGCTCATGGTGAACCGCAGCGTGCCGCCGCTCCGGGCGAACGACGCGTCCACCCAGGACGCGGACTGCCGTTCGCCGTTCACGGACAGGCCGGTCGTGTACCGCTTCCCGGCCGACACGCCGGGAGCCACGATGGTGTAGTCGCGCCGGCTGTCGGCCGCGTCGATGGTGATGCGTTCGAACATCGGGGCGCTCACCACGAGGTCGGCGGTGCCGTAGATCGCGGGATAGATCCCGAGGTTGGCCCACACGTACCAGGCGGACAGGGCGCCCTGGTCGTCGTTGCCGGGCAGGCCGGAGGGCGTCGTGTCGTACAGCTCGCCGACCGCCCGGTACAGCACGTCGGTGGTCTTGTGCGGCTTGCCCAGCCAGTTGTAGACCCACGGGCTGTTGAACGAGGGCTCGTTGCTGAGGTAGTTGCCCGTCTGCGTGTAGGCCCCGGCGTCGAGGTCCGCCATGAGCACGTCGAGCGCGGCCTCGGATGCCTCGGCGCCGCCCCGTGCCTCGACGACGGCGCCGATGTTGTGCGGCACCATCCAGCCGTACTGGTAGCCGGTGGACTGGTTGAACTGGCCCCGGCCGGACGAGTCGTCCCGGACGCGCAGGTCGAAGCCGCGGTCGAAGCCGGTGCGCTCGCGCGGGCGGATGTGCTGTGTGACCGGGTCGAAGACGTTCTGCCAGTTCTGGGCCCGGGCCATGAAGGCGTCGTACGAGTCCTCGTCGCCCAGGCGCCGGGCGAGCTGCGCGATCGCGAAGTCCTCGACCGAGTACTCCAGGGTGCGCGCCGTGGCGAAGTTGGACTTGCGGTTCTCCACGAAGCCCGCGGCCAGGTACTGGTAGGCGTCCGGGCGGGTGCTGGCGTCGCCCGGCAGGGACTGCGTCTCCAGCAGGGACGCGAGGGCGGCCTCGCGGTCGTAGTCCGTGGCGCCGAAGTCGTCGGCGGCCGCCAAGGCGATCGGCAGCGAGTCCGCGGCCATGCGGGCCTGCACCAGGTTGTAGGTCGGGCCGTCGTACCAGGTGCCGGTCTGCTCGGCCATCGTCACGAGCGAGGCGTTGATGTCGCTCGCGACCTCGGGGTAGAGCATCGCGAGGAGCTGCGTGTGGCCCCGGTAGTGGTCCCACCCGGCGAAGTTCACGTACAGGTGCTCGCCGCGCCTCATGCGGTGCAGCTCGCCGTCGTACCCGATGTACTCGCCGTTGACGTCCTCGAACACGTTCGGGTTGTGCAGCGCGTGGTAGAGCGCCGTGTACAGCTTGGTGCGCGCCTCGCGGGTGCCTCCCGCGACGTCGATCGCGCCGAGCGCGCGCTGCCAGGTGTGCTTCGCGGACATCCGGACCGCCTGGAAGCTCTTGCGGCCGACCTCCTCGGCGCGGTTGAGCGCGGCGTTCTCGACGCTCGTGTAGCTGATGCCGATCTTCGCGGTGACCGTCGTGCCCGGCCGGAAGGTCAGGAAGGCGCCGGCGCCATGCTTCGTGTCCGACGACGCCGTGCTGCCGCCCGGCGTGACCTCGCCGTCGTCCCACGTGCCGTGGGAGACGAAGCGGGCGTCGAAGACCGCGGAGAAGTGCAGGTCGTAGAAGGTGCCCTGGTTGCACATCGAGCCGGCGCGGACCGTGCCGCTGACGGTGCGGGTGGCGGGGTCGACCGTGAGGTCGGCGGCCTCGACCGTGTTGTTGGAGCCGGCGGCGTTCAGCAGCAGGGTGGCGCCGCCGTCGTCGGGGAACGCGAAGCGGCTCACGGCGGTGCGCGTCGTGGCCGTGAGCTCCGTGGTGACGCCGTTGTCGGTGGTGACGGAGTAGTAGCCCGGCTCGGCGCGCTCGGCGTCGTGGTCGAACGGCAGGTAGTAGTCCCGGATCGACGTGCTCGGGTCCGCGGGCAGAGCGCCGTCGTCGGACAGGCCGCCGGTGAAGGGCAGGACCGGGACGTCGAAGCCGCCGTAGGCGCCGGTGCAGCCGGTGCCGGAGATGCGGGTGAGACCGAAGCCGCGCAGGCGGTCACCCGTGTACTCGTAGCCGCCCTTCTCGCCGTCCGGGCCCTCGCGATAGGTGGTGGGGCTGTTCTGGACGAGGCCGAACGGCACGGTGCCACCGGGGAAGGTGTTGCCGTAGGCGTCGTTCGACTTGTTCTCCGTGGTGTCGAGCTCGGTGCCGATGAACGGGTCGACGGCGTCGAACGGAGCGAGGCGCGAGCCGTGCTCGCCACCGGGCCATTCCCAGGGCCAGCCGTCGGGCCAGTCCCAGGACCAGCCGCTGGGCCGGCCGTCGGCGAGGGAGGCGCCTGCGGCCGGCGCCGCCATGGTCAGTGGCAGCGTGGCGGCCAGGCCGGCCGCGAGCAGCGCTCTGCTGAGGGGTGTGGGCATGTCGTTCCTCTTCCTGGTGCGGGGCGGCGGGCCCCACGGTCGGATCCGGCCAAGTCTCGAAGGAGCAGGGAGCCGCGCGGTGTCACCCGGCTGAACACGAACCGAACACCGCGCGACAACGCTGTCATAGCCCGCCGCCCGACCGCGCGGGCAGGGGATGTGGTCGGTCCGTTGCCGACCGAGGTCGGTCCGATGTCGAGAAGTCGGTCCCTTGGGGGACCGACCGCATCGACATCGGANCCGACCGCTCGACAACGCACCGACCGCGTCACGCGCCCGAGCCGGCGTCGGTGGCGATCGCGAAGACGTGGAGCCTCTCGTCGTCGGGCAGCGTGATGCTCGCGAGGTCCTTGCCCTCCGGCAGCGAGATCGGGGCCGTGGAGAACAGCCCGCAGCCGATGTTCTGGACGTCGGTGCCCGATCCCCGGGCGGAGGGTCGTGCGACCTCGACGGCGTCGCCGGGCTCGCCGCACCAGTCGGGCAGTGCGACCTCGACGGATTCCGTGGTGCCGTCCGTGAACGTGAGGAGGAGGTCCCCGCCGTGCGTCCCGTGGGTACTGGTGCCGACGACGGCGATGCGAGTGGCCTCCCGGAGCGGTTCCGGCACGGTCAGCGTCTCACCCGAGGCGGCGATGTTGTCCGGCTCCCCCGCAGCCGGTGCGCCGAGCACGTAGGCGAGGTCGGTCCCCGGAACGGTCAGCTCGAGGCCCTGCACCGCCCCGAGCTCGGCGAGCGGCTCGCGCAGCAGGTAGGCGCCGCTCCCGTCGAGGTCCGCGTTGGCGGCGCCGGCATCGCCGATCCCGACGTTGTCGAACGACTGCGACACCCAGGAACCGGCGGCCACGACGACCGGCACCTCGCGCTTGACGTGCCGCCCGGACCGGTCCGTGACCTTGACCTTGACGCGGTGCTCGCCCGGCCGGGCGTCCGCGTCGGCCCGTACGACGACCGTCCCCTCGACGGTGGTCGGCAGACCGTCGGACCGGACACGCCAGCGCGCCGGCCGCACGTCGGCGTCGAGCGAGCCGCGAGCGGTGACCTTCACCGTGCCGGAGGCCACGCCGGGGGCCTGGGCGACGACGTCGAGCCGGAGCTCGGTCGTACCGCCCGGCCGCACCACCGGATGAGCCGGGCTGACGCCGGCGCGCAGGCCCGTGGTCGTGTGCTCGCCGGGCACGACCGCACCCGGGGACGCCTCCGGCGCCGTCGCCCAGTCCGACGGCGCGGAGCCGACGGCGACGTCGAGGCCTCCCGCGGCGACGAGCTCGTCACCCGTGACCCAGGCCCGGTCCAGCGGCTCGCCGCCCAGCGAGGCGGCCTGCGTGTAGCGCGCCTCGTCGGTCACCCCGTCGGCGGTGACACGGAGCTCGTCCGTGCCGAAGACGTCCTCGTCGAGGGCGATGCGCACGTCGTCGAACCGCGGCGTCGACAGCCCCCACAGGTCGGCACCGGGCGCGATCGGGTAGATCCCGACCGACGAGAGCACGTGCCACGCGGACATGGTGCCGAGGTCGTCGTTGCCGGTCACTCCGTGCGGGCCGTCGGTGAACAGGGTGGCCGCGGCGCGCACGACGTCGGTCGTCTTCCACGGCTCGCCCGCCCACAGGTACATGTAGGGCGCGTGCAGGTTGGGCTCGTTGTTCGGGTTGTAGGTCTCCCAGCCGTAGTAGTCGTACGTGCCGTTGACCCACACGTCACGGGCCGTGCCCTCCGGGTCCTCCAGGAGCTGCTCGTAGGCGAAGAAGGCGTCGAGGTCCTCGACCGCCGCGGGCGTGCCGCCGAGCAGGTCGAACAGTCCGGGCACGTCCTGCTGGACGAGCCACTGGTACTGGACGGCGGTGCCTTCGTGGAAGCCCTCGGAGTGCGCGGGATCCGGGTCGCCCACGAACATCCCGGCGTCGTCCCGCGCACGGAAGGCCCCGGTGCGCGGGTCGAACACGTTGCGGAAGCTCTGCCCGCGCGCGGCGTAGCGGGCCGCGTCGTCGTGGTGCCCGAGGCCCTCGGCCATCGTCGAGAGCATCGCGTCGGCGAGGGCGTACTCGAGCGTGGCGGAGCCGCCGTGGTCGAAGTCGTAGTCGCCCGGCTTGCCGGAGCGGGTCGGCTCGTGCGGCACGAAGCCCTGCTCGATGTATTCCGCGTTCGCCGCGCGGCCGTTGAACGGGGAGTCCGACGGCGGCACGCGGTCGGCGTTCTCGCGCAGCAGCTCGTACGCCTCCTCCTCGTGCCCCTCCAGCAGGCCCTGGTTCCAGGCGCTGACGAGGAACGGGGTCACCGGGTCGCCCGTCATGATGTTCGTCTCGACGGCGCCGTAGCCCCAGCGCGGGAGCCAGCCGCCCTGCTGGCCCTGCCGCACGAGCGACAGCGCCATGTCCGCCGACTCGTCCGGTGCCAGCAGGTAGAGCAGCTGCTGCTGGGTGCGGTACGTGTCCCAGAGGGAGAAGTTCTGGTAGTAGGTGAAGCCCTCTTCCGCCTCGTGCACCTCCTGGTCCCAGCCGCGGTAGCGACCGTCGACGTCGGAGGCGACGTTGGGCGCCAGGAAGCTGCGGTACAGCGAGGAGTAGAAGGTGCGCAGGTCCTCCTGCGCGCCGCGGGCGACGCGCACGGTGGCGAGCCGGTCCTCCCAGGCGTCCGCGGCGGCGGCGCGCGCGTCGTCGAGCGTCGAGCGCTCGGCCTCGAGGTTCCGGCGCGCGCCGTCCGGGCCGACGTAGCTCATCGCGGTCACCGCCTCGACGTCGGTGTCGCCGTCCGTCGTGTCGAACGTGACGTAGGCGCCGCGACGCCCGCCGCCCGAGGACTCGCTCGAGCCGCCGGTGACCTCGTCACCCGCCCAGGTGCCGTGGGCGGTGAACGGGCGGTCGAAGGTGGTGACGGTGTGGATCGTCTGCGGCTCGGTGTCCTGGCAGAAGCCGCTGACGGTGATCTCGGTCTCGACGGTGCGGTCGCTCGTGATCCGCACCGTGGAGCTGTCGACGCCGTTGAGGGCCTGCCCAGTGTTGAGCAGGACGTTCGCCTGTCCGGTGGCGGGGAAGGTGTAGCGCTGGACGGCGGTCCGCTCCGTCGCGGAGAGTTCGGCGCCGATCACGCCGGCCTCGCCGTGCAGGTCCACCCGGTAGTAGCCGGGCGCCGCCTCCTCCTCGTCATGCGTGTAGCCGAGGGCGTAGTCGGCGTTGTCGGTGCTGGTCACCTCACCGGTGGTGGGCAGCACGGGCAGGGTCCCGCCGAGCCCGCACCCCACACCGGAGAGGTGCACGAGCGAGAAGCCGCGAATGCGGTCCTGGTCGTAGTCGTAGCCGGCGTAGTGGCCGGTGTCCGGGGAGAACTGCACCATGCCGAACGGCACTGCGGCACCCGGATAGGTGTTGCCGTCGTCCTGGGTGCCGATGAACGGGTTGACGTGGCTCGTGAGCGGTTCCTCGGCGGCGACCACCGGGGCAGGGGCCCTCTCGTCCGCGGCGGAGGCCGACCCGCTCGCGGCGAGTGCCGGTGGTGCGGGCACGGCGGACGCCCCGGCCAGGAGTAGTACGAATGCGGCGAGGGCGCCGCCCGATCGGATTGCGTGGACCTTCATCGGTCGCTCCTTCGTGTCTCCCACGACGTCGAGGGACACACCGCCCAGGACGGCGGTGTCTGCGCACACACTCGCAGCGACATGACAACGCTGTCAACCGGTCCGGTGACGCGACCCGGTCAGGCCGCGTCACCGGGTGGTCCAGGAGCCGCCCCGGGCGGTACGGCGAGACGCGTCGCCGGACGGTCCCAGGAGCCGGGGCGCCGGACGGTCCAGGGTGCCGCGCCGCCGGGGGACGCCCGCGTCGCCGGACCGCCCGGGGCGACCCTCGGACCGCTCGGGGCGCCCGGCGCGCCAGGGCGCCGGGGGCGTCAGGACTGGGAGATGCCTGCGCGCGCCACCGTGAAGCTGGAGCCCGTCGCGTCGTGGGTGCACGACATACCGGTGGTCCGGCTCACGCAGGTGAAGCCGTGCGCCTTCTCCTTCTTCTCGTACTCCAGGACCTTCAGGCCCGATGCGGGAACCGGCTTGTCCTTCTTCGCGACGCACGGGAGCGAGAACTGGCCGGACTGGTCGAGCGCCACGACGTGCCCCTGGACGCCGTCACAGCCGTCAGGAGCCGGCGGGCTGTTCAGCTCGACGATCCCGCACGTCGCCGCGTTCTTGGAGAGGGTGCAGGTGATGTTGCCCGACGGCGCCGCGAAGACCTTGGCGCCCGGGGCGTTCACCTCCAGGCCCGTGGCGTACTTCGGCTCCTCGGGCTCGGAGTCTCCGCCCTGGCCGGCGGATGCCGAGGCGTCGGCCTCCTGGCTGGATCCGACGACGGGAGCCTGCCCGTCGTCGTTCGACATGAGGTTCACCGCGAACACGATCGCCGCGATCACGAGGACGACGTCCAGCGCGATGAAGGCGATCCATCCGGGGCTGAGCCTGCGGCGGGCGGGCGCCTGCTCGTAACCCTGGTAGCCCTGCGGCGCATAACCCGGCTGCTGCTGGTAGCCCTGCTGCTGGGGGTAACCCTGCTGCGGCGGGTAGCCGGGCTGGGCGTAGCCCTGCGGAGGGTAACCCTGGGCGTAGCCCTGCTGCTGGTAACCCTGGGGATAGCCCTGCTGCTCGTAGGCCGCCTGCGGGTAGGCCTGCTGCGGCGGATACCCCGGCTGCTGCACCGGGGGCGCGGGAGCGGGAGTCACCGCGTCGGAGAACTGGGATGTCGGCGAGATCGCCGGAGGCATCCGCGTGGTCGCCGAGACGCGTTGCGGGCCCGGCGCCTGCGCCGCCGGCGAGGCGGCTGCCGGGCCCTCGGCCCCACCATTTCCTTCGTCGTCCCACCCCTCGGGCGGCGGCGGAGGGGGCACCGTTCCGGACATGCGGCTCCTTCTCTGGACACGATCGACCTTGGATCATACGACGAAGCGAGGATATCGCCCGCCGGGTGTCCATCCGGCCACCGGTCTCACCGGCGAGCGCCGGCGCCGCAGGGCCGACGGCGCGGGACGAGCCCGGCCGCCGGCCCGCGTGCCCGTTACGCGGCGTCGGCGTTCTGGGCGCGCAGCGCGCGCTCGGTACCGGCCAGGCCCTCGATCACGAGCCGGCGCAGCGCCGGGGCGGCCTCCTCGTGGTCGGCCAGCCAGCCGGCGACGGCGTCCCGCAGTTCCACGGAGGCGAGGGGAGCCGGGTAGAAGCCCTCGATGATCTCCTCGGCGATGTGGTACGAACGCTCCTCCCACACGCGGAGCACCGCGTTGAGGTAGGGGCCCACGACGGGGGCCAGCACCGACGCGTCGTTGACGTGGACGAAGCCGAGACCCGTGTTCCGGATGATCGCGTTCGGCGCCTCCGAGTCGGCCACCACGGACTCCAGCGCCGCCAGCTTCGACTCGGTGCTGGGCACCGTCGCGCGCGCCCGGGCTGCGGACTGGCGCCCGGTGGCGGTGTCGTCGTCGGCCAGTGTCGCCTCGATCTCGGCCTCGCCCGCCGCCCCGTTCAGCACGAGCCCTTCGAGCAGCTCCCACCGCAGGTCGGTGTCGATCTCCAGCCCGGCCAGGGGCTGCGAACCGTCCAGCAGGCCCTTGAGCAGCGCCACGTGCTCGTCCGTCGAGGCCAGGTGCGCGAAGAACTTCACCAGCTGGAACTGCAGGTCGGAACCCGCCTCGGCGCCACGGGCCAGCTCCGCGAGCCGGTCCCCGGCACGCACCAGCGTCGCCGGGCGCGCGCCCGGGGCCACGTACTGCCGGATCGCGAGCACGAGCTGGTTGAGCGTGGTCCGCACGGTGGTCGACTCTGTCTCGGCCGCGATGTTGCCGAGCACCAGGTCGACGTACGCCGACGCCGGAGTCTCGCCGTCACGCACCGCGTCCCACGCCGACCCCCACACCAGGGACCGCGCCAGGGGATCGGTGATCTGCGACAGGTACCGCACGGCGACGGCGAGCGACTCGTCGTCGAGCCGGATCTTCGCGTACGCCAGGTCGTCGTCGTTCAGCAGCACCAGCGCCGGACGGTCCAGCTCGACCAGCTCCACCACATCGGTGCGCTCGCCGTCGACGTCGACCTCCGCACGGTGCGTCCGCTCCAGCTTCCCGGCGTCGTTCAGCGAGTAGAAACCGATCCCGAGCCGGTGGGGCCGCAGCGTCGGCCACTCGACCGGGGCGGTCTGCTCCACCGTGAACGACGTGATCCGCCCGTGCGAGTCGGTTTCGATGTGCGGGCGCAGCGTGTTCACGCCCGCCGTCTCCAGCCACTTCGCGGACCACTCGGTGAGGTCGCGGCCCGACGTCGCCTCCAGCTCCGTCAGCAGGTCCGGCAGCTCCGTGTTGCCCCACGCGTGCTTGCCGAAGTAGGCGGACACGCCCGCGACGAACGCCTCGCGGCCCACCCAGGCCACGAGCTGCTTCAGCACCGAGGCGCCCTTGGCGTAGGTGATCCCGTCGAAGTTGACCTGGACGTCCTCCAGGTCGCGGATCTCCGCCACGATCGGGTGCGTCGAGGGCAGCTGGTCCTGCCGGTACGCCCACGCCTTCTCCATCGCCGCGAACGTCGTCCAGGCGGCGTCGTACTCGGTCGCCTCGGCCGTCGCCAGCGTCGAGATGTACTCCGCGAACGACTCGTTCAGCCACAGGTCGTTCCACCACTTCATGGTGACCAGGTCGCCGAACCACATGTGCGCCAGCTCGTGCAAGATCGTCACCACGCGACGCTCCCGGACGGCGTCGGTCACCTTCGACCGGAACACGTACGACTCGGTGAAGGTCACGCAGCCGGCGTTCTCCATCGCGCCCATGTTGTACTCGGGCACGAAGAGCTGGTCGTACTTCGTGAACGGGTACGGCACGCCGAAGAGGTTCTCGTAGAACTCGAAGCCCTTCCGGGTGGTCTCGAAGATGTAGTCCGCGTCGAAGTGCTCGCTCAGCGACTTGCGACAGAACGCGCCGAGCGCGATCTCCCGCCCGGTCGACGAGGTGAGCGTGCTGCGCTCCACGGCGTACGGGCCGGCGACGAGCGCCGTGATGTAGGAGGAGATGCGCGGCGTGGGGGCGAACGTCCACGTCGCCGCCTTCACCGACGCGTCCGTGGCGTGCGTCGCCGCCACGGGCTCCGGCGTCGGCTCGTTCGACACGACCTCCCAGTACTCCGGCGCCGTCACGGTGAACTGGTAGGTCGCCTTGAGGTCGGGCTGCTCGAACACCGCGAACACACGGCGCGCGTCCGGGACCTCGAACTGCGTGTACAGGTAGACCTCGCCGTCCACCGGATCCACGAAGCGGTGCAGTCCCTCACCCGTGTTGGTGTAGGCGCAGTCGGCGACCACGGTCAGCTCGTTCTCCGCGGCGAGCCCGTCGAGGGCGATCCGGGAGTCGGCGAACACGGCCGCCGGGTCCAGCTCGCGCCCGTTCAGGACGACCGACCGCACCGTCGGCGCCACGAGGTCGATGAACGTGGCCGCACCGGGGGTGGCGGTGAAACGCACGGTCGTGGTGGACGCGAACGTCGTCGGTCCGGTCGTCAGGTCGAGGTCGATCGCGTACGAGTCGACGGTGACGACATCGGCGCGCTCGACGGCCTCGGCTCGCGTGAGGTTCTCTCCGGGCACGGGCCCTCCAGATCTTGTCGGGGCGCTCCGCGCCCGGGTGTTCAGCGATTTCCGGGTCGATCATGCCACCAGTCGGACCGTACGCCGTCGTTGAATTCCGTGCGAACCGATCGTTAGCGAATCGTTCAGCTTCGTGTCCGACGACGGACTCGCAGCCCCAGGAACGACCGGTCTGGCCCGCGCCGCCCCTCCCGGGCAGAATCCAGGCATGAGCAGCTCCGAGAACCCGGTCGACATCAAACCTCGCTCCCGCCAGGTGACCGATGGCCTGGAGGCCACCGCGTCGCGGGGGATGCTGCGCGCCGTGGGACTCGGCGACGACGACTTCGCCAAGCCCCAGATCGGCGTCGCCAGTTCGTGGAACGAGATCACCCCATGCAACCTGTCGCTCGACCGGCTCGCGCGGGCGACCAAGGAGGGGGTGCACTCGGCGGGCGGGTACCCGCTGGAGTTCGGCACCATCTCCGTCTCCGACGGCATCTCCATGGGCCACGAGGGCATGCACTTCTCGCTCGTCTCGCGCGATGTCATCGCCGACTCGGTCGAGACGGTGATGCAGGCCGAACGCCTGGACGGGTCGGTGCTGCTGGCCGGGTGCGACAAGTCGCTGCCCGGCATGCTGATGGCGGCCGCGCGCCTGGACCTGTCGAGCGTGTTCCTCTACGCCGGTTCGATCATGCCGGGCTGGGTCAGGCTCACCGACGGCACGGAGAAACAGGTCACGATCATCGACGCGTTCGAGGCCGTCGGCGCGTGTGCGCGAGGGCTCATGAGCCCCGAGGACGTCGGCCGGATCGAGCGGGCGATCTGCCCCGGCGAGGGCGCGTGCGGCGGCATGTACACGGCGAACACGATGGCGTCGGCCGCCGAAGCGCTCGGCATGTCGCTGCCCGGCTCGGCCGCGCCGCCGTCCGCCGACCGCCGCCGCGACACGTGGGCGCACCGGTCGGGCGAGGCGGTGGTGAATCTGCTGCGCGAGGGCATCACCGCACGCGACATCCTCACCAAGGAGGCGTTCGAGAACGCGATCGCCGTGGTCATGGCGTTCGGCGGGTCCACGAACGCGGTGCTGCACCTGCTGGCCATCGCCTACGAGGCGGACGTGGAGCTCACCCTGGACGACTTCTCCCGCATCGCGGACCGCGTGCCGCACCTGGGCGACCTCAAGCCGTTCGGGCAGTACGTGATGAACGACGTCGACCGCATCGGCGGCGTACCCGTGGTGATGAAGGCGCTGCTGGACGCCGGTCTGCTGCACGGGGACGTCCTGACCGTGACGGGGCGCACCATGGCCGAGAACCTCGCGGAGATCGCGCCCCCCGACCCGGACGGCAAGATCCTGCGCGCCCTGGACGCCCCGATCCACCGGACCGGCGGCATCACCATCCTGCACGGGTCGCTCGCACCCGAGGGCGCGGTCGTGAAGTCGGCCGGCTTCGACTCCGACGTGTTCGAAGGGACGGCGCGCGTCTTCGAACGCGAGCGCGCCGCGCTGGACGCCCTGGAGGACGGGACGATCCGGGCCGGTGACGTCGTCGTGATCCGTTACGAGGGCCCCAAGGGCGGCCCGGGCATGCGCGAGATGCTCGCCATCACCGGCGCGATCAAGGGTGCGGGCCTCGGCAAGGACGTCCTGCTCGTCACGGACGGCCGGTTCTCCGGCGGGACCACCGGGCTGTGCGTGGGGCACATCGCGCCCGAGGCCGTGGACGCCGGGCCGATCGCGTTCGTACGCGACGGAGACCGGATCCGCCTCGACGTGGCGGCCAAGACGCTCGACCTGCTCGTCGAACCGGCGGAGCTGGCCGCTCGCGCACCGGGCTGGGCACCGCTCCCCCACGCGTACACGCGCGGCGTGCTCGCCAAGTACACGAAGCTGGTGCAGTCGGCATCGAAGGGAGCGGTGCTCGCCTAGCGGACTTTCGGCGTGTCGGCCGTCGCCCGGACGGGACCCGCGCCGACCACGTCATCGTGTGGGGGTGGTCGCGCGACCACCCCCACACGATGACGTGGTCGCCCACGATGGCGTGGTCGCGCCACGTGGCGTAGCCCGCACGACGGCGTGGCCGCGCACGACGGCGTGGCCGCGGCCGGCGGTGCGGCCGGCCGCGACACCGGCCCGCGGCAGGACTACGCCTGTCGTACGCGGGGTTCCGGAAGCTCGGGCGGTGTGGCGGCCGGGGTCTCGGCGAGCCGGCGGAACGACGCGGCGATCGCCGCGTCGAGCTGCTTGTCGGCGTCGCCGAAGTAGTCCCCGGGCGTGTGCCACACCTCGATGTCCGGGTCGACCCCGTGGTTCTCGACGTCCCAGCCGGGACCCTCCAGCCAGAAGGCATAGCGAGGCTGCGTGATGCTCGTGCCGTCGACGAGGTCGAACCGCCCGTCGATCCCGACGACACCACCCCAGGTCCGCACGCCCACCACCGGGCCGACGCCGAGAGCCTGGGCGGCGGCGTTGACGATGTCGCCGTCCGAGCCCGCGTGCTCGTTCGTCACGAGCACCACCGAGCCGCGCGGGGCGTTGTCCGGGTACGGCATGGGCCGCTCGTGGTGCCGTGCCACGTCCCAGCCGATGATCCGCCGGGCGAGGCGGGAGATCACGAGCTGCGACGTGTGGCCGCCACCGTTGAACCGCACGTCGACCACCAGGCCCTCGCACCGCACCGCCTGGCGCAGGTCCCGGAACATCTGGGCCCAGCCGTTGCTCGTCATGTCCGGGACGTGCACGTAGCCGAGCCTGCCGCCGGACTTCTCCGCCACGTAGTCGCGGCGGGAGGCGACCCAGTCCTGGTAGCGCAGCACGGACTCGTCGGCCAGCGGCACGACGACGACGCGGCGGTCGGTGTCGGCCCCGGCCCGCCGGAGGGCGAGCTCCACGGGCCGCTCCGCGGCCCCGGCCAGGTTCGCCGCCGGGCCCACGGCCGGGTCGACGGGCCGTCCGTCGACCGCGACGACCACGTCGCCGGCCCGTGCGTCCACGCCCGCCGCACGCAGCGGTGAGCGCGCGTCGGGGTCCGACGACTCCCCGGGCAGGATCCTGTCGATCCGCCAGCCCTCCTCGGCCGGCGAGAGGTCGGCCCCCAGGAATCCCAGGCGACGCGAGGTGTCACCCGGCTGCCAGGGCGGGCTGATGTAGGCGTGCGACGTGTTCAGCTCGCCGACGGTCTCCCACAGCAGGTCGGTGAGGTCGTCGTGCGTGGCGATCCGCTCGACCACCGGGCGCCAACGCGCCACGACCGCCTCCCAGTCGACGCCGTTCATGTCCGCGCGCCAGTAGTGGTCGCGCATGATGCGCGCGTTCTCCTCGAACATCTGGCGCCACTGCGCCCTGGGGTCCACCTCGTACCGCATCCGGGACAGGTCGATCTCGGTGGACCCGCCGGGGCCGGGCTCGTCCGTGGGCTTCGCCGTGGCCGGCTGCGTGGTCAGCCCGTCACCCGACCGGATCACGACGCGCTGCCCGTCGCCCGAGACGGCGTACGCGTCGACCTTCTCGGCGACGTCGGTGGTCCTGCGCTCGTCGAAGGACCAGAACTGCAGGGAGTTCGTCTCTCCGTCGCCCTCGACGCCGGCGTTCCGGGCGCCGAGCACGCCGGCGTCGTCCGACTCACGGATCCACAGGACGCCACCCTTCGCGGCCCGCAGGTCGCGGTAGCGTCCGGAGGCGACCGGGAAGGGCACGATGCGTTCCTCCGCCCCGTCGAGGTCGAGGTCGGGGCTCGCCGGGGCGGTCTCGGGCGACTCGCCGTCGTCGCCCCCGCCCTGCCGTTCCGATTCCTTCTTCTCGTCGCGCTTGCTCAGGCGCCACCCGTCGACACTCGGGCCGAAGGGCGCCGGCTCGGTGGCGCTCAGCGGGATGAGCCAGGGGCGGGTCGCCGCGCCGAACGAGAGCGCGAACTCGTGCGCGTCGTACGCCGGATCGAAGGTGCGGTCGGAGAGCAGGGCCAGGTACTTGCCGTCGCCGGTGAAGGCGGGGCACCGGTCGTGGAACTTCCCGGACGTCAGCGGCCGCCCCACCGGGGATTCCTCGCGCAGGTCCGCGACCATCACGCGATGGTGGTCGCCCTCGTTGCCGGTCGGGGTGCTCCACGCCAGGTACCGCCCGTCGGGCGAGAAGGCCAGGCCTTCGGCCTCGCCGGCGTCCGACCGGCCCACCTCGGTGATCGCCGGCGACGCGGCCTGGCCCGGCACGGGCGCCGCGACCAGGCTGACCCGCCCGTCGTGCGAGACCGTCGCCACCCGGTCCCCGTCCGGGCCGGCCGCCAGGTGCAGCACCCTGCCGAGGGCACCCCCCGCGAACCGGACGGGCGGCGCGGCGCCGTCCAGCGCGTGCACCTCCAGCGCGTCCTCGCCGTCGGCGTCCGTGACGACGACGGCGCGGCCCGTGTCCCCGAGCAGGTCGGGCTCGCGGACACGCACGGCCGGGTCGGCGACCAGTGCGCGTGCCGGCCCCGCCCGGTGCGTCAGCCAGAAGGCGGTTCCCAGCCAGCCGACGAGGCTCCCGTCGCCGCCCTGGTCCGTCGCCAGCCCGTCGATCCGCGCCGGGCGGGCCGCGTACGGCCGTGGCGCGGCGCCCGTCAGGGCGATGTCGAGACGGCGGGGCGTGCCGTCCAGGGAGTCCAGGATCCACAGGTCACCGCGACTGTGCCAGACGACCCGCGCACCGTCGGTCGTCGCGTCCCGGACGTAGCCCTCCTCCGCCGTCTGGAATGTGAGCCGGCGTGGCGCGCCCGCCGGGTCCTGCCCGGGAGCCGTCGTGGCGAGGCCGTCCCACGCCCAGAGGTTCGCCTGCTCGTCGGCGTGGTCCGGGAACGTCGCGGCACGGTCGGAGGTGAACAGGAGCGTGTCCCCGACCCACATCGGGTCCAGGACGGCCGCTTCCTCCTCCGGTAGCGCCTGCTCCCAGGCGCCGTCCCCGGAGCGGTCGAGCCACAGGCGGGACGCGGTGCCGCCGCGGTACCTCTTCCAGTGCACGGCAGGCCGGTAGCCGGCCGACACCAGGGCGGTGACCCCGCTGCCGTGGGTGGCCACTCCCCAGGCCGGACCGAAGCGCAGCCGCTCCACCGCGCCGTCGAGCCCGACCGCGTGCACGACGGTGAGCCACCGGTGGTGCTCGGCGCCGCTGGTCGCCACGAGGACGCGTCCGTCGCCGTCCCAGCCCAGCAGCAACGTCCGCATGCCACCGAACCAGGTGAGGCGACGCGGCGCGCCGCCGTCCAGGTCCACGACGTACACCTCGGGATGACCGTCGCGGTGCGACAGGTAGGCGACCAGGGAGCCGCCGGGCGCGATCCGTGGCGTGGCGCAGGCGACACGGTCGCTGGTCAGGCGCCAGGCGCGACCCCCGGCGACGGGTGCGAGCCACACGTCGTCGTCGGCGACGAACGTGACGAGGTCCTCGTGCAGGTGCGGGTACCGCAGGTAGGGGCGAGACATGCGCACAACGTACCTGTGACCTCGGACACGGTCACGGAAATCGGCACGGCCTGACCTTGCCCGAAGGGGGCGGTTCCGGGGACGGCACCCGACGACGGCGTGCCGCTACACGGCGGGGAGCCGCATCATGCCTTCCTGGCCCATCGACGCCACGAGCGTCCCGTCCTGCGTGTACACACGTGCGTGGCCCAGCGCGCGACCGCCCTGGGCGGACGCGGCCCCCTGGACGTACAGGAGCCACTCGTCGGCCCGCACGTCGCGGTGCCACCACATGGCGTGGTCGAGGCTGGCCAGCGGCACCTTGCCCCCACCGACCTCCTGCCACGACCGCCCCGCCGCCCGCAGCGCCGGTTCGAGCATGATCTGGTCGCAGGCGAACGCGAGCATCGCGCGGTGCAGCATCTGGTCGTCGCTCCCGATCGGACGGCGCGCCCGCATCCACACCATCTGCGTGCGGGGCGCCTCCCCCGCCGACGGATCCCGCGGCAGGTACAGCGATCCGCCGACGTGCCGCAGGTCGAACGCCGAACGCTCGGCCCAGAAGGCGCGGGCGCTGTCGTCGGCGCCGGTGAGCTCCTCGATCGCGGAGGGCAGCTCGCCGGGCGCCGGGACGTCGTCCGGCATCGGCGTGGTGAGCTCGAACCCCGGCTGGTCCTCCTGGAACGACGCGATCATCGACAGGATCGGGCGGCCGAACTGCATCGCGTGCGAGCGCCGCGCGCTGAACGAGCGCCCGTCCCGCAGCCGCTCGACGGCGAACCCGATCGGCGCCTCCAAAGAGCCCTCGCGCAGGAAGTACCCGTGCAGGGAGTGGATCAGCCGCCCCTGCGGCACGGTCCGAGCGGCCGCGATGATCGCCTGTGCCAGCACCTGCCCGCCGTAGGCGCGCGGGGCCGGTCCCACCACGCTGTCGCCCTCGAACACGTCGTCCTCGCCCCGCGGACCAGGACCGTCCACGGGACGCAGGTCCAACACCTCCAGGAGGTGCCCCAGCGGATCGGACGTCGGGGGCGACGTCGTGCCCGCCGGCGACTCGCCGTCGCCGCCGGGGATGGTCGTCGGGTCGTCGGCGGTACGGTCCACGTGATCGAGCTCCTGTCGTCCGTCGGTGCTGGACCTTCATTGTGAGGCCTGGCGCGGCGCCGTCGGACGGGTGCCGCGCGGGCACGGTGCCCGCGTCAGTCCTCGAAGGTGTTGATCATGGAGAAGGCGGCTCGTTCGAGGTAGTCCCACAGCTCGGCCTCATGGGCCGGCGCGAGCTCCAGCGCGTCGACGGCGGCGCGCATGTGCTTCAGCCAGCGGTCGCGAGCGTCCGGGTTGACCTTGAACGGCATGTGCCGCATGCGCAGCCGGGGATGGCCACGCTGTGCGGAGTAGGTGCCGGGCCCGCCCCAGTACTGCTCGAGGAACAGGGTGAGGCGCTCGGCCGCCGGGCCCAGGTCCTCCTCCGGGTACATGGGTCGCAGCACCGGGTCCTCGGCGACGCCCTCGTAGAAGGTGTCGACCAGCTTCGCGAACGTCTCGTGCCCGCCGACCTGTTCGTAGAACGACTTCACCCCGTCATCCTCGCATCCACGGACGACGAGCAGGTCACCCCTCGGCGACGTCCGGTGTGAGCCTGACGACAGTGCGCGCCGCAGATCGCGAGGCGCGAAACCGCCAGGCCTCGTACCGATCTCTTGCGGCTGCCGATAAGGTGGTCGCAGACCGGCAACGACGCACGGGTATTGGGAGTGTGATTCATGTCCAAGGCGAACGACATCCTGGTGGCACTCGGCGGCAACACGAACGTCGTCGAGCTCCAGCCCTGCATCACGCGCTTGCGTGTCGAGGTGAGCGATCCGGCGCTGGTGGACGAGCCCGGCCTGAAGTCCTCCGGCGCGTTCGGCGTCGTCCGCTCCGGGCGCGTGGTCCAGGTGATCGTCGGCCCCGAGGCCGACCACCTCGCCGCCGAACTGGACGGGCTGCGCGCCTCCTGACCCGGCGTCCGCCGGCCGGTGGCGTGCCGGCGTGACGCACGATACAGCGGCGTGCCCCATTCCCGGACGGGCTGTGAAGGTCACGCGGCGGTGCGTGAGACGGCCCGTACCGGCGTCGCTCCCGCGCCTTCGTAGCCACTAGCGTGGGCACCCGTGAACGACCAATTCGCCATGGCCCTCTTCGACAGCGCCGAAGGATTCTGGGAGTGGTTCTCCGACAAGCCGCTCCGCATCCTCCTGATCATCGCCATCGGCATACTCGTGCTCCTCGTGGTGCGACGGGTGATCACCCACCTCACCGAGCGGATCGCGATGGGCGTGTCCCGGGAGCAGGAGCGGGCGGCGGCGGCCGCCGCCCGGACGGCGGCGGCCGCCGAGACGGTCGTTCCCGCCGCCGACGCCGTGGGCAGGGCGCACAAGAAGCGTCGGCGTCCCAAGGTCGTGATCACACCGCAGGCCCTGAGCGCCGCGCTCGGCACCGGTAACGGCCAGGCGGCCGACCGCCGCGCCCAGCGGGCCCGCACCGTGGGGTCGGTCCTCAACTCGACCGCCAACATCGTGGTCGGGACGCTCGTGGTGCTCTCCGTCCTCGACACCGTCGGCGCCCCGGTCGCCGGTTTCATCGCCAGTGCCGGCATCGTCGGCGTCGCCATCGGTTTCGGGGCGCAGAGCCTCGTCAAGGACTTCCTGAGCGGGATCTTCCTGCTCATCGAGGACCAGTTCGGTGTCGGCGACTTCGTCGACCTGGGCGGCGGCGCGACCGGCAGCGTCGAGGCGATGGGCCTGCGTCTGACCCAGGTGCGCAACTTCGACGGCACGCTCTGGTACGTACGCAACGGCGAGATCCTGCGGGCCGGGAACAGCACGCAGGAGTGGAGCCGCGCGGTGGCGCCCGTCCTGGTGCCGGTGGGCAGCGACGTCGGGGCCGTACGGGCCGCGCTCGGCCGCGCCGTCGACCGGGTGCAGGAGGATCCGGAGACGTCGTCGGCGCTCCTGGAGGCACCTTCCGTGCGCGGTGTCGACAACGTGGACGCCTTCACCCTCACGTTCACCCTCCACGCCCAGGTCCGGCCCGGCGAGCAGTGGCTGATCGCCCGCGCCCTGCGGGTGGCGGCCCAGGAGGAACTGCTGCGCGAGGGGATCGTGGTGCACAACCTGCCCGGCAACCGGGTGGCGGAGGCCGCCGACGCCGCACCGCCGTCCGAGGGCTGACGTCGCGGCCCGAATCGGGCCACACGCCGCGGATTGCCCCCGAGCGACCCCGTTCGGTGGCAGGATCTTTCCTGTGAGCCACGACGAGACGACACACGCCGCGACCGGTGTCGACGGCGCCACCGAGCCGGCCGGCAGGTCGGCACTGCCCGAGCTGCCGGAGGATCTCGCCGAGCTGGCGGAGCTCTGCGGGGTGCAGACCGTGTTCACCGACGCCGCCGGGACCACGCGCAGGGTGAGTCCGTCGACCCTGGCGGCGGTGCTCGGCGCACTCGGCGTGCCGGCCGCGTCGCCGTCGGCGATCGCCGAGTCGACGGCGCGTGTGCGGGACGACGAGTGGCGCGAGATGCTGCCGCCCGCCGTCGTCGTCCGGCAGGGCACGGAGACACGGGTCCCGGTGCACGTGACCGACGGGTCGAGCGTCTCGTGCTGGATCGAGCTCGAACCCGCGGCCGCCCCGGTACCGCCCGGCGCCATGCCGTGGCGGGTCGCTCCGGTCCCGAGCACGGGCCGTCGGGGCGTGTCGTCGCCGGCGGGCGACGGTACGACGTCCCTACCGGTCACCCGCCACCTCGACCAGGCCGACGTCCTCGTCGAGCCGCGCATCGTGGACTCCCGCAAGGTGGGCAGGGCGACCTTCGCCGTTCCCGGCGACCTCCCGCTGGGCTGGCACAGCCTGCACGCCGAGTCGGACGGCGCCACGGCGACGACGACCCTCGTCGTCACACCCGACCGGCTGGAGAACCCGCAGGCATCCGCCGGCCAGCTGTGGGGCTTCCTGACGCAGCTCTACTCGGTGCGCTCGCGCGACTCGTGGGGCATCGGCGACCTGGCCGACCTGGCCGACCTTGCCTGGCTCACCGCGAACAACGCGGGCGCGGACTTCGTGGCACCGGGGCCGCTGCAGGCCACCGAGCCCACGGCCCCCGTCACCGACAGCCCGTACCTGCCCACGTCGCGCCGGTTCCTGTCGCCGCTGTACATCCGGGTCGAGGACATCCGCGAGACCGCCTATCTCTCGTCGGCGGACCGCTCCCTGGTGGAATGGGCGGGCGAACCCGTGCGCGACCTGTCCGGTGACGACGCACCGATCGACCGCGAGGCGGTCTGGGACGCCAAGAAGTCCGCGCTCGAGGTGGTGTTCACCGCCGCGCGATCGGCCGCACGGCAGACCGCGTTCGACGAGTTCGTGCTCGGACAGGGACGCGGCCTGGTCGACTTCGCCACGTGGTGCGCCATCGCCGAGCACCTCGGTGACCAGGAATGGCCGCCGGACCTGCTGGACCCGACCTCGTCCGCCGTCGCGACGCTGCGCGGCTCGCTCAAGGACCGGGTCGAGTTCTACTGCTGGCTCCAGTGGGTCGCGGACGAGCAGCTGCGGCGCGCGCACCGCGTCGGCCTCGAGGCCGGCATGCGCGTGGGAGTCGTGCGGGAACTGGCCTCGGGCGTGCACCCCGAGGGCGCCGACGTGTGGGTGCAGCCCGTGGCGCTCGCGCGCGGGGTCTCGGTCGGCGTTCCGCCGTCGTCCGCCGTCGGGCCCGAGGGACGCAACCGCGGCCTGCCGCCCTGGCACCCGCGCGAGCTCGCGAAGGCGGGCTACGCACCCTTCCGCGACATGCTCCGCACCACGTTGCGGCACTGCGGCGCGCTGCGCGTCGGGCACATCGGGGACCTGTTCCGGTCCTGGTGGATCCCCGGCGCCACCCGCGCGACCGCCGGCGCGTACGTGACGTACGACCACGAGGCGCTCATCGGCATCCTGTGCCTGGAGGCGCAGCGCGCCGGCGTCCCGCTGATCGCCGACGACGCCCTCCTCGACGACACCCAGCGCGACTACCTCGCCGACCGCGGGATCCTCACCGCCTCCGTCCTCCTCGCCGACCAGGCCGGAAGCGGCGAACTCGTCCCACCGCAGGAGTTCCGGCCCGGCGGGTTCGTCACCCCGACACCGCCCGACCTGCCCCCGACCGCGAGCTGCCTCGCCGGCGAGCACATCGACCTGGCCGAGCGCCTGGGCATCCTCACCGAGGACGCGCAGGTCCTGCGCTCGCGGGCGCGGAGCCGCCGCGAGGCGCTGATGACCTCGCTGTCGCGGGCGGGCATGACGACCTTCGACCCGTCGGAACGGGAACTCGTCGAGGGCCTGTACCGCTACCTGCGGGACACGCCCGCGGCGTTCGTGGCCGTGAACCTCGCGGACGCGGTCGGCGAGCGGCGTACGCAGGCGCAGCTCGGCGCCGGCGACGGCTACCCGAACTGGCGGATACCGCTCGCCGACGGCTCGGGCACCCTCGTGATGCTGGAGGACCTGTTCGAGTCCGCGCGCCTGCGCTCCCTCGTGACGGTCCTCAACGAGGAGGCGTGACGCCCGCCGTCAGCGGCGGCGGAACTTCACCGGCTCGCCGAGATAGGGCTCCCAGACCGCCCGCTCGACGTCCGTGATGCGGCGGGGCGCGCCCGTCGCGGCGTCCACCAGCACGAGCGTGGTGGAGGCCCGTACGTAGGGCGCCGAGTCCAGCGGCTCGCCCGACGCGGCCACCGCGCCCTGGTGGCCGTCGTGCACCGCGTAGCACACCTCGATCGACGCACCGCCCAGCTTGCCGAACCACATCTCCACCAGGATCGGGCGGCGCGTGTACTGCAACGGCCGCAGGTACTCGATCTCCTGGTGCGCCACGAAGGTGTGTGTCGAGGCCGCCGGCCCCGAGTCGACGACGGCGGTCGGCAGCGGGTCGACGACGTCCTCGTGCCGCCAGAACGCCTCGATACGGGCCTCCTGCAGCAGATCGAGCATCTCGACGTTGTTGACATGCTGATACGCGTCGAGGTCGGACCAGCGCAGGGAGACGGGGATGTGCAGACGCATGGCACCTATCCTCGGCCATCCCGTGCGGCGGGACCCGCCACCCGCCGGTGACCTCCGCCACCCGCGCCTCGGCGCCCTAATCGTTTCGTCGTCGCGCCGGCGCTCCCCCGGACGCCACCGGCGCGGTTACAGTTCGTGACCGCTCGACCGTGACACTCCTGGAGGAACCATGCGCCGCACCGCCGCTGCCGTCGTTCTGGCCGCCGCCCTCTCCCTGACCGGCTGCTCGATACCGTCGACGGGCCCCGACGGGGCCGGGGAGCCCGGGACGGTCGACGCGCCCCCGGAGCCGCTCGGCACGGAGGCCGCGGGCGAACAGTTCCTCCAGGTCGTCGGCCCGTACGACGGCGTCGTGGCTCAGTTCCAGGAGGCGGTCGACTCCGAGGCCCCGCTCGAGCAGCAGACCGGTCTCGCGTCCGCCGTCGCGGCGGCGTTGCGGGCGAAGGCCGAGGGCCTCCACCAGGCGGCGTGGCCCGAGGAGGTCGCCGCCGACGCCCACGCCCTGGCCGGCTCGGTCCAGCAGGCCGCGGGGCACTGGGAGGGGGCGGCAGCCGCGGAGTCGCGGAAGGAACTCATGAAGCACGTCGACCAGGCGATGGAACTCGACGACGGCGGAGCCGAGGACGCCATCCGCGAGGCGTTGGGCCTGCCCGCCGGCGAGGGGAACGGCAAGGGCTGAGCCGCGGCGGCCGGTCAGCTCGCGGCGATCGTCGCCGCCGCCCGGCAGCGGCCGAGCGCGGCGAGCTCCTCGCCCACCGGGAGCCGCACCAGGCGGTCGGCGACCTCCGCCACCGATGCCCGCAGCCGGCGCCGGGCAGCGGCCGCCCGGCGCCGGGCGCCGACGGCCGCCAGCACCCGTGAGACCAGCGCCACGAGGACGCCGAGCAGCAGTCCGCCCAGAACCAGCAGCGTCGGCCACGGAATCTGGAAGGGGTCCACGCCGAGGCCGTCGGAAGGTCCGGGCGGCGCCCCGGGGAAGACCACGTCCGTGCCCTGGCCGGAGGGCGCGGGCACGGTCCAGACCGGCGTGGGCGGGGCGGGCAGCCGGAGGTAGGAGAACAGGAACAGCACCGCCAGCCAGGCGAGCCCGGCTCCGACGGCGGCGATCAGCGTCCACTGCAGGACGTTCACGGCCCGCCACCACAGGGGCCGGCGGCCGGCTTCGAGCCGGGTGCTCGCCACCGCCCGGTCGAGGGCGTCGGGCAGGTCGTCGATACCTCGCTGTGCGCGGGCGCGGGCGGCCAGTGCCCAGGCGTCGGAGACGCCGTCCGTCACCTTCTGGACGTACTGCCGCACGCCCGAGGCCGCCGCCGAGCGCACCGCGGGAGCCGGCGCGGGAAGCGAGGTACGCACCAGGTCCTCGCGTCCCCGCGGGGCGCGCCGTTCCGTGTCGCGGAGACCCAGCCGGCGCAGGGGGTCACGCCGGAGCCGGCCGATCCAGCGGGTCAGCGGCCACCCCGTCGCCGCACGGGCGTCCCGGCGTGCCGCCGCGCGCACCGCCTCGACGACGGTCGGCACGCCCGCCGCGTCCTCCAGCGACTGCAGCAACGCTGCGCGCGCCCGTTCGCCGGCCCGTGCGGGCGGCTGGGACCCGCAGGCCTCGACGAGGGCTGACGCCGCGGCGCGCTCGTCGGCCACCAGCCGCGCGGTGGCGGCCTCCCGCCTTCTCGCCGCCTTCGTGAGCAGCGCACGCAGGTCGTCCATTCCCTGCCCCGTCGTCGCCGAGAGGCCCAGCACCCGAGCACCCTCCAGCCCGTCCGCGGCGACGAGCCGCTCGAGGTCCGTGAGCATCGCCCTGGCCTCGCCGGCCTTCAGCCGGTCGATCTGGTTGAGCACCACCACGACGACGTCGGCTCGGCCGGCCAGCGGCTTCAGGAACCCTTCGTGCAGGGCCGCGTCGGCGTACTTCTGCGGATCGACCACCCAGACGAGCAGGTCGGCCCGCGCCACGAGCGCTTCCGCGCGCAGCCGGTGGTCCACCACGACCGAGTCGTGGTCGGGCAGGTCCAGCAGGACCAGCCCGGTCGCGTCGCCCGACGGCACCGGTCCGGACATCTCGTGGCGTCGTGGTACGTCGAGCCAGTCCAGGAGCGGCCCGGCGCCCTGCCCCCAGTACGCGGCGAGGGCGTGCGACGTCGTCGGCCGCCGCACCCCGGGCACGGCGATGTCCGCACCGGCCACGGCGTTGAACACCGAGGACTTGCCCGAGCCGGTCGCACCCGCGAGGGCGACCACCGTGTGGTCCGCCGAGAGCCCGCCGCGCTCGCGCGCCCGGTCGGCGACGGCGCGGGCGGAGGCGAGGAGCTCCGGGGCGAGACGCCCGTCGCCCTCGTGGGCGGCGTTCTCCAGCGCGGCGGTGCGCGCGGCCAGGTCGAGCCTGCTCATCGGCCGCCCTCCTCACGGCCGAACAGGCGGTGCCAGAAGCCACGCCGGCGGCCG
>NZ_JAFMPK010000035.1 GCF_017349295.1 Myceligenerans salitolerans | reverse complement strand
CGGCCGCGCGAGTCCAGCGCCGGTGGCGCAGCCAGGTGTAGACGCGCAGGCGGTCGGCGGGCAGCCGGCGCCAGGTCGTGGCGGGCGCCGCCCGGAGCAGCGTCGTGGCGGCCTCACGTGCCGCGTCCAGTTCCGGGTCGGCGAGCGACTCGGGTTCCAGCAGCGCGGGCAGGTGGGGCCAGAGGCCGGTCGAGAGCACGGCCGTGAGGTAGGTGTCGAGGAGGGCGGGGGTGAGCCGGCGACGTGCCTCGGCCAGACAGGCGAGTTCCTGGGCGAGATGGTCACGAGCGAGCGCCGTGCGTTCCGGGCGTGCGGCGCCCACCCGGGTGTGCCGGACCTGGAGGGTCTCGTCCAGGTCCGCGCGCCGCAGGGTGAGGTCGGCACGCAGGGACGTGAGCAGGTCGTCGGCATGGTCGGTGGGCGCGAACGCCAGTCCGGCGGCGGTCCACGCGGCGCGGTCCACCACACGGTTCCAGCAGGCACGGCCCTGCGCGACGGCGGGGGCGGGGACGGTGGTCAGGCGCCGTGGCGAGAAGACGACGTGGCGGCCCACGACCATCTCGGCCCCGGTCTCACGGGCCCGCGCCACGGCGGCGGCGCAGGCGTGCTCGGGCAGGGTTCCGTCGGCGTCGGCGAACATGACGTAGTCGCCACGGGACCGGGCCACCCCGAGGTCGCGTGCCTCGCCGACGCTCAGGGTCGCGGCGTCGACGCGGCGGAGCCGGGGGTCGGCCGCGGCCGCTGCGAGAACGGCCGGGGTGTCGTCGACCGATCCGCGGTCGACCGCGACGAGCTCCAGTTCGGTCAGGGACTGGTGGAGCACGGACCAGACGGTCTCGGTCACGCGGTCGTCGTCGTCCTTGGTGACCAGCACCACGGACAGGACCGGAGCGGCGGCCGTCCCCGCGGACCTCGGACCGCCGGCGAGGTCGGCCTGGGGTTCGTGCACCGTGCACCCTTCCGTAGACTGTGGCGGTCACATTCAAGCACACGCGCACCTTCTGAGGTCATCCGATGCCAGGACGCGCCACGCGACGCATCCAGACGTTCCCTTACTGGACGTCGAACCCGTTCGTGCAGATGCTGTACGCGGAGGTGGTCGCGCGCGGGATCACCGTCACGGGGAACGCGAATGTCCGCCTCACGACCGCGGCGCTCCGTGATCCCGCGACCACGGGCCTGGTCCATCTGCAGTGGCCCAGCCCGATCACGGACGACGCCGCAGGGGCCGACGACGCGGAGGACCGCGTCGAGGACTTCCTCGACGCGGTGCGCACGGCTCAGGGCCACGGCAGGCCGGTCCTGTGGACGGTGCACAACTCCCTCCCGCACGACACGACGCACGCGGCGGCCGCGCGGCGCCTCCACCAGGGCCTGGCCGACCTCGCCGACGTCGTGCACGTGCTCCGGCCCGGGACGGCCGCGGCCGTGTCCGACGACTACCGGATCCCGCCCGGACGGACCGTGGTCGTGCCGCACTCCAGCTATCACGGTGTCTACGGGCGCCGGCTCGACCGCGCGGCGGCGCGTGCGGCACTGGAGGTCACCGAGCCGGTCGGCGTGCTGTTCTTCGGGCACCTGCGCCCGTACAAGGGCCTGCGGTACCTGTTCGACGCGATGCGCGTCGTCCGGCAGGCGGGCACCGACGCAGGGCTGCTGCTGGCGGGCAAGCCGTCGGGCGACGTCGCGGACCAGGTGGCCGGGCTCGTGGAGGACGGCGTGCCGGTCACCTCGGCGCTGCGGTTCGTCGACGACGACGAGGTGGCGGCCTGGTTCTCCGCCGCGGACGTCGTGGTCCTGCCGTACGAACGGATCCTGAACTCCGGGACGATGCACCTCGCGTCCACCTACGGCGTCCCTGTGGTCCTGCCCGGTGAACCGCACCTGACCGAGGACTTCGGCGACGAGCGGTGGATCCGGTTCTTCGACCCCGCCGATCCGGTCGGGTCGATCGCGGCCCTGCTCGCCGACCCGTGGTTCCGCGATCCGGCCGTGCGTCAGGAGGCGCTGAACCACGCGAGAGAATTCACTCCTTCGCGAATGTCTCGCGCGTTCGCCGACCTCGTTGACCGTATGCTTGCCGAGAAATCGGGCGATGCCTTCGCCAGCTCCTCACACCGGAACGGCAGGACGTGACAGCAGACACCAATCCCCCCGCGCCGACCAGCACGACGGACCGCACCGATACCGAGCGGGCGCACGCGGCGGCCCTCGGAGAGCTCGCCGTGGAAGCCTTCTGCGGCACCTGCCGGCTGGTCGGGGATCACGTCCTGCTCTCCGTCACGATCGTCGCGCCACGCACCCTGGGCTCGACCGGCACGCCGGTGCTCGTGATGACACAGGAGGAGACCGGAACGGAGCGCCGGTTCGACGTCCCGCTGTACGAGCAGCAGCGGCGGCAGTGGCACGTCGACCTGGACCTGCTGCTCCCCGCGGGGGAGCTCGCGGGCCGCAGCTGGCGTGGCAGCCTGGACATCGAGGGCACGCTCCTCCCGCTCCGAGAGGCGCCGGCGGGGCAGGACCGGCTCCTCGCGGTGTCCGAGGGTCTCCTCCCGGCGAACACGCCCGCCGCCGAGTTGTCCGTACCCCCGCTTCAGGACGTGATCCGCGCATGACCACGCGCCGCCCGCAGCTCCTCGTGTTCCCCCGCTGGAGCGACAACCCCTACCTCTCGATGCTGTACCTCGCGGCCGAGGCCGACGGCTGGCGGATGCGTGGCACCACCAGCCTCCAGGGCTTCGAGCAGTGGGCCACCGACCGCCTCGACCCCGGCGACGTCGCACACGTGCACTGGACCAACCCGGTTCTCTCGGGCTGTGAGTCCGACGACGAGGCGCGCGAGCACCTCGCACGCTTCCGTACCGCGCTCAGGACGCTTCGCGAACGGGGCATCCGTCTGCTGTGGACCGTGCACAACGAGTTCGCGCACGACGCGCGGTTCCCCGAGCTGGAGAAGGAGATCGCCCAGGCGCTGACCGAGAACGCCACGGCCATCATCCAGCTGCACGACCACACGGCGGCGGCCGTCGAGCACGCGTACCGGCTGCCCGCCGACAAGCTGGTCACGGTACGGCATTCCAGCTATGCCGGGGTCTACCCCGACACGTGGACCCGCGAGCAGGCGCGGGCGGAGCTCGGGGTGCCGGCTGACGCGTTCGCCGTCGGCTTCACCGGTCGCATCCGCCCGTACAAGGGGGTCGACATCCTGTGCGCCGCGGTGGAACGCGCCGCCGCGCGGATACCGAACATCGCCCTGCTGCTCGCCGGGTATGCGAACCCGAGCGACGCGGCCGCCGTCGAGGAGGTCCTCCCGACGTCGGTTCCGGTCGTCAAGCGGCTGTCCTTCGTCCCCGACGAGGAACTCGGCCTCTGGCTCCGCGCCTCCGACATCATGGCGCTGCCCTACCAGCGGATCCTCAACTCGGGCAGCGCCCTGCTCGCCTGCTCCTTCGGCACCCCGGTGATCGTCCCCGGACCGTCCACGCTCGCCACCGTCTACGAGGGACAGCAGTGGGTCCGCACCTACGCCTCGGACGGCGACCAGGCGGGCCACCTGGCGGAGGCGCTCGTCGCCGCGCACACCGACCTCGGCCCGGCCTCCGCGGCCGCCACCCGTTACGCCCAGGCGTACACACCGTGGTCGATGTCCCGCGACTTCCTCGCCGTGCTCGACTCCCTTCCCACCACGACCGCGCCGCTCACCCCGAGCGCCACCACGACCGAGAGGCTCTGAGTGAGCAAGGAGATCGCGGCGACGCAGAGCGCCGCACCCGACGTGTCCGTGATCGTCCCGGTGCACAACGTCGCGCCGTGGCTGGTCGACTGCCTGAGCTCGATCCTCGACCAGGATGTCGACCACGAGGTGATCGTGGTCGACGACGGGTCGACCGACGACACCTGGTCGATCGTCGGCGAGTTCGCGCGGCGCGACCCGCGGGTACGTGCCGTACGCAACATCGGCAAGGGCGGCGCCCAAGCCCGTAACTACGGCGTGGAACTGGCGCGTGGCACGTACATCGCCTTCGCCGACGGCGACGACATCGTTCCTCGTCACGCGTACTCCGCCATGCTCGACGCCGCGCGTGAGGACGAGGCCGACATGGTGGTGGGCGGGTTCTTCAAGTTCTACACGACTCGCACGTGGCACCCGACGGAGTCCTGGAGCGCCTGGGCCCGCCGCCGGTCGGCCACGACGCTCGACGAGCACCCGTCCCTCATCCGGAACCGGGCCTGCTGGAACCGCCTGTTCCGGCGCGACTTCTGGATCGGCCAGAACATCGTGTTCCCGACCGTCCCCCGGTCCAACGACGTCGTCCCGATGACGAAGGCGCTGGTGGCCGCACGCCGCATCGCGGTCCTTCCCGAGACGGTGTATCTCTACCGCAACCGGCCGGGTTCCACGTCCATGAGTTCGCGGGCCTCGGGTCTCGCGAGCTTCGAGTCGTACCTGCGCCAGGAACTCGCCTCGTGCGTCCATGTGGGTTCCGTCGGCAGCCTGGATCTGATGCGCGAGTACGACGACCTGGTCATCGCCCGGGACGGCTGGGTCCACCTGCGGAACTTCCTACGGAGCCTCGCTGTCGACGACCGCGTCGACGATCCAGATCTCGGCGCCGCACTGGCGGAGATCAGCTCCGTCATCGGTGAACTGCTGTCGCGCCTGACGGACCGGATGGACAAGCGGGCTGACGCACGAACCCGGTGGGTCTGGGGACTGGCGCGGGCGGGCCGATGGGCCGAGGCGGTGCGCCTGGTCACGGACCCGGTCTCCGTTCTGGTCACCGAGGAGCCCTTGGCTTTTCCGTCGCCGGCCGGCGGGAAAGCCGTGCCGGTTGACGAAAAGGACCATCGGAGGGTCCTCAGCTCCCTGCTCGTGGAAGCGACCGATCCGGAGACGCCGGTATCCGGAGAGACGGTCGAGCGCCTGGCGAAGCACGCCGGCCTCTTCGGCCGCCTGTACCCGGCCAGCGCACTTCACTGGCATTCTGCCGCGGTCCAGCTCCTGGTGCTCGCGATACAGACCGGCAACGCAGATACTGTCCGTGCGGTGCTGGCGCAGAAGCCTCTGAAGATCTCCGAGGTGCAGCTCACGGTGCGGGACAAGCGAGCCGTGCTGAGCGCCACCGTCAGTCCTGTCAGCCTTGTTTCCGCAATCGCGGCACAGACCGCCCAGGGCACCTCACGCCATCAGTTCGCCAGCACCGTCGTCGACGCACACACCGGACAGATCGAGGCTGCCACGGAGGTCGGTTCCCTCCCCGTCGGCCGCGCCTTCGTCCGCGTGCGCATGCAGCATGAGCTGGGCGCCGTCGATGTCGTCGTTTCTCCGACGATCGCCCATGACGACCGGTCCCGCCACGTCTTCCGGAGCGAGACCAATCGGCAGGTCCACATCAATCCCGGACTCGCCAAGCGACTTCTCGCGGGACCGCGGCGGGGCGCCCACGCCGCCAAGAGCCTGTTGCGCCGCGTCGTCCGCCCATAGCCTCGGCCGACCGCGCGGCGCATGCGGGCCCGGGGGCCGGCTCGTGCCTCAGCGTCGGCCGACCACCCGCTGAGCACGCTGCGCCACGCGCCGTGCCAGAACTGATGCGAGTGTCTTGGTCGGCACGGTCTGGAGCACCGTCTCGGGATCCGCCGGCGGCTGCGGACGCTTCTTGGCCGACGCCGGTCGGGGAGGCCAGCGCTTCGTATGCTTCCAGTTCCATCCCGACGCGGCGGCGAACATCCCGCTGAGCGCCTCGAGCGCGATATCCGAAGGGATCATCTCCGGCAGCACGGTGGGATCCTTCTCGCTCGAAGGACCCATGCGTGTCAGTTCGCCGAGGTCTCCGATCACCCGGACTCCTGCTGCCCGGATCGACTCGGCGAACTTGCCACCGGCCTCCGCCGCGGCCTCGACCGCCCACTGTGGCATGCCGACCCGTTCCTCGTCCGGCCCGGGCTTCCGTGCGCCCACCAGACGCGCTGCGGCTCCGCGGAAAATGAGGTCACGCTGTTGGTTGCGGCTCGCGCGCCATTCCTCGAGCACACGCCGGTTGAGTGCCATCAGCAACGCGGCCTCGGTCGTCGACAGCCCCCGGTTCGAGCCCTTTGCCGCCGAAGCGCCGGTGAGCATCGTCTCGGGCAGTCCCAGCATCTGCTCGAAGGTGCTCAGCAGACGGTCCGGGTGTTCCTTCTCGAGGACGATCACCGTCAGGTTCTCGGGACCCAACACCTCGGTCCAGCGTTCGACCAGCCCTCGTCCGTCACGGCGGTGGAACGGCGGGGACATCTTGCTGAGATCGGGTTTGGAGAACACCTCACGAAGATGTTCGTCCAGACTTTCCAACGCGCCGCCCTTGAGATTCTGCTGCCACACGGACGGCGAGTACGACGCGAGGTTGCGGACGACGAGGACTCCGTGCGCGGGCTGCCCCAGACCTTCGACGACGCGCCGCGCACCGTCGATATCGGCCCAGCAAATCCTCTCGTCACTGAAGAGAACTCGCTTGTCACCGGCACCCTCGATCTCGTCCCGTACCGACTCCCACCACTCACGCCGAGGGCCTGGATCGGGAGTAAAGGGAACCGGGAGCCCCACCAGCCATCCCGCCGGGCGGATGTGGTTGGTCTGTCTCCCCGGATAGAGCACCCCTTCCTTCCTCAGCCTGCCCCGGAGGTCTCGCGCCACCGTCTGGAGCGTCGACGAACCCGACTTCGGGAGACCGATGTGGACCAGCCGCGCGCGAGGCGGGAGCAGGAGATCCTGACCGTGATCCAGGTCTTGTCCGTCCGTCAACGCTGTTCCCTTCCACGTGGTGACGTTCGACCGAGACCGCCGAACATGGGCCGATCTTAGGCGTCAGCGGTCGCGTCGTCGAACCTCGTACGACCGGTCATCCACCGGAACACCACGCCTTCCGTCATTCGAGCACAGGTCCCGGCGGTAGACTCGGCGGACGTGTCACACGCCGCCATTGTCTCTTCTGCGCTGACGACCCGAAGCGATTCCCGGGGCGGTGCGGCGGACGCCTCCGGACGGGTCAAACAGAAGCGTCAGGAGATCGAAGGTCTCCGTACACTGGCCGCACTGCTCGTCGCCGTTTACCACATCTGGTTCAACAAGGTGTCAGGCGGTGTCGACGTGTTCTTCGTCGTCACCGGCTTCCTCATCACACTCACGCTTGTGGGGCACGTCCGGCGGGAAGGACGGATCCGCCCCCTCGCCTACCTCGGCCGGATCGCACGGCGGGTCTGGCCCATGGCCGCCGTCGTGCTTCTCGCGGTCCTCGTGATGACGGCGACGATCACGCCCGAGGCGCTCCGTGCGCGGAACTACGCGGAAGTGTTCGCCGCGGCCCTGTACTACGAGAACTGGTTCCTGGCCTTCAACGCGGTCGACTATCTCAACCAGCACGACCCCCACACGCCGGTCCAGCACTTCTGGGCGATGTCGCTCCAAGGCCAGTTCTATGTGACGTGGCTCGTGCTGGCTCTGATCGCCCTGCTCCTGGTGGTCCGCAGGCGGACCGAACAACGGTTCAGGGTGGCGTTCGGCATACTGATCGCCCTCGTCGGTGTCGCCACGTTCGCCTGGAACATCATTCAGACGGCGGAGAACCAGCCGTTCGCCTACTTCTCGTCGCTCACCCGTTTCTGGGAGTTCTCGATCGGCGGGCTGCTGGCGCTGGCCGGAAGCTCCCTCGCGCTCCGCGGCTGGGCCGCCGCCGTGGCGTCGTGGGTGGGTGTGCTGGGGCTCGTGGCGTGCGGCGTGGTGCTGCCGGTGGAGGGCGTTTTCCCCGGCGTGGCGGCTCTCTGGCCGGTCACGTGCGCGACCCTGCTCCTGCTCGCCACACGAGAGCGCGAGGTCTCCTGGTCGGCCACCCGGCTGCTGTCGAACCGGGTGATGGCGTGGCTGGGAGGTGTCGCCTTCGGGATCTACCTCTGGCACTTCCCCATCCTCATCGGCTACCGCTACCTCTTCGGCGAGGATGCGGTGCCCTCACTGCTCGAAGGCATCGGGATGATCGTGGCAGCGATCGGCCTCGCCGTCCTGGGTCACTATCTGTTCGAACGACCCGTCGCACGGGGCTGGAACGCCGCCTGGGCGAAGTCGGTCATCGCCGTCGTTCTCGTCGGCTCGGTCGTGTCCCTCGCGGTCGTCGCACACCAGGGCACCCTCGAGACCGATGCTGCGGCCGAGCAACTGGAGGAGGAGGCCGCCGAGGCCCAGGCAACCCTGGGTGACTGCTACGGGTATGCCGCGATGGTGACCGGCGACGCATGCGAGACGGTGCTGGCCGATACGGAGATCGTGCCGGACCGCAGCGCGCTGAAGGCGGACACCGGCAACGCCTACCGCTGCTACACCGCGGCCGAGGCGACCGACATCGACTCCTGCACACTCGGCGACGGTCCCATACGCATAGCGCTGATCGGCAACTCCCATGCAGCCCTGTTCAGCCCGGTCCTCGAGGATGCGGCGGAACGCTACGGCTGGGAGATCACTCCGTTGACCAGCAACGGATGCGTCTGGTCACCGCTCCGCGCGGACGACCCGGAGCTGTCGGACCGCTGCTCCAACCGTATCCAGCAGAGCGAGGACCTGCTTTTCGGCGGGGAACCGTACGATGCGGTCGTCTTCGCCGGAGGCCGCGGGCGGCTCGGTGGTCTCGACAACCCACAGCGGACCGTGACCAACTGGGAGGCGCTCCGGGCCCGGGGCACGAAGCTCGTGGTGATCGAGGACAACCCCCGCATCGGTGACGAGGGTGAGCAGTGCATCATCGAGGCGAGCGAGCGGGAACTACGCGACGGCGCGTGTGACGTCTCACGTGAAACGTCGACCAGCGAACCGGACGGATTCCAGGTCATCGCCGAGCTCGCGGGCGTCCCGGTGGTGAAGACCCTGGACTTCTACTGCGACGCGACCACCTGCCCGGCTGTCATCGGCAGCGTCATTCCCTACCGGGACGGGCATCACCTGTCGATGACCTATATCCGCACCTTCGAGGACGCGCTTCTGGAACGACTGACGAAGCACGTCCCCACAAGGAAGGCGCCTGCCGGGCAGTCATCGCCCGAGAAGCCCGCCGACGGCACGACCACGCAGCGGCCCTCGCCCGGACCCACCGGGCAGGACCCTGCCGGGGGGCCTACGGCGTAGCAGCTCACCGGGTGCCTGTGACCGGCGAGCCGGACGTCACTTCGGAGACCGAATGCCCCAGCGTGCCAGACCGGCCCGGGAACTCGTACCCCGCAGCTGCTCGATCTCGGCCGTGAGGCGAGCCACCTCCTCCCGCGCGCCCGCGAGTTCTTCGGTGAGCTGCTCCACCCCGGTACCGGCGCCGACCCTCTTCTTGTGGTTCGCGTCCCAGCCCGTCGCGCGAGAGTACATGCCGAGCAGCGCCTCGACTGCGAGGTCGAACGGGATCTCCTGGGGCGGGAAGGTGGCGTCATCCGTATACGGGACCCGCCGTTCCAGCTCCGCCAGGTCACCCACGACCCGCACGCCGGTGGACCGGACGCTCTCGACGAGCAGGCGCCCGGCTTCGACCAGCGTGTCCGCCGCCCAGCGCGGGACCATGAGCTTTCCCTCGGACTCGACCGGCGTCCGGCGTGCGAGCATGCGGTTCACCACACCCTTGAACACCAGCGCCCGGTGGTCCGGACGCGGGGCTCGCCACTTGCCCCTGATCTGCCGGTTGAGCCGGAGGACGAGCGCGGCCTCTGCGGCCGACATGCCCCGGTTCTGCCCTGCTCCATCCAGCTTCTTCGAGTGGAGCAGCCCTTCCGGCAGATCGAGCAGCCCCTCGAAGGTGTCGAGCAGCCTCGTCGGATGCTCCTTCTCCAGGACGACCACCGTGACGTTCTCCGGGCCGACGGCGTTCGCCCAACGTTCGAGGAGCCCGAGACCGTCCGTTCGGTGAAACGCGCCCGAGGCCTTGACCGCCGCCGGATCCTCGAGCGCCTTGCGCAGGTACTCGTCGAGCGAGTTGGTGTTCCCCCGCTTGAGACTCTCCTGCCAGTAGGACGGGACGAAGGTGCCGAGATTGCGTAGTACCAGGACGATGTGAACGGGATGCTTTCCGTGCCCACCGACCTCGTCGACGGTACGGCGCGCTCCAGTGGCATCGGCGGTGCAGATCATCTCGAACGACAGGAGCCCGCGCTGGTCGGGGAACCGGTCAAGTTCGCGCTCGACCGCCCGCCACCACTGCTCCTTCGGTGTGGGATCCGGCAGATAGTCGATCTTGAGGCCCGCGAGCCACGACGTGCTCTTGTGATGGTTCTCCGCCTTGCCCGGATAGTTGACGCCCTCGTCACGCAGCTCCCACTTCAGGGTCTTGGCCGCGTACTGGAGTGCGGTGGACCCGGTCTTCGGCAGGCCGATGTGGACCAGACGGGTACCAGGCTCGAGCGCGTCGATGGTCTCAGGCATGCGCACAGATTACGGGAAGGATCAAGGCGCCAGGAACCGGCTCTTTGCCACGGACCGCCATCCATCCGAGAGCTTCGGTCACCACCCTGTCGCCTCGCGCACGAACCGCTCGGCGACCGGCGCCAAGGTCGCGGCGTAGGTCGCGGTGAGGTGCGACGCGTCGCGATACACGAGCACGTTACCGCGTACCGGCGAGCAGGTTCCGTCCGGACAGATGAACGGCGTGAAACTACGGAACGTGACCCCCTCGGGGACACCTGCGTAGCGACTGGCCACCGAGGCGGCGCCACGCAGATCCGGCACGTGGAGCACGCAGGCGCGAGGACCCCTGAGTTCCGCGCACGCGAGCAGGTCTTCCTCCAGACGGGGGATGTCCTCCAGTGCGAGCACCCGGGAACCGGCCGCGGTCAGGTCGCGCCACCGTGCGACGAAACCCTCGGGATACTTCTCCTGGTCCTCGAGTCGCCGGGTGCCGAGAGTGATGACCAGGTCCGGCGGGCTGGACATCAGAAAGGCGTGTGCTGCCTGGTTCCACGACCGGCAGTCGGCGGCGCTGGGCACGGCCGCGTCCTCGTTCCCTGCCGGGCCGTCGGCCGGCACGACGGCCCGGCCCACGGGCGTCTCACCGGGGTCGGCCGAGTACTGGCATCCGGGCTTGGTGATCGTGACCAGCCGCCAGCCGTTCTCGGCGGCTGGTGCGTCGAATGCCTCGAGATAGTGCGCAGCCCGCGACGACCCGACGATCGCGATCGTCCTGTCACCGGTCACGTCGCCGGATTCACAGAACGTCAGCCCGGTGCTCGCCACTTGCAGGAAGCACTCTCCTGACGAGACCGCCGGGAGATCATCGCGCGCTCCGACGGACGGAATCCACGGCAGATCTGGCATGTCGCGGTGGAGCTCGGGATCGATGATCACGCCTGCTCCCGGGTACCGGCCCTCGTTCGACGCCAGGAAGGCCTCTCGCTCGGCCTCGCGCTGATCGGCGAGCGCGACCTGTTGCTGTACGCAAAGACCCGCGAGCAGGGCCGGAACAGCCCACAGCGCGGCATGACCGAGCTGTCGCGCCGGCTGCTCTGCCCGCGGTGGCCGCAGCGGTCGATGGTCGAGCAGGAACGTGGTGACCCAGGCGAGGGCGAGAGAGATGCCCACGACGTACGCGCCTCCGAGCGCATCGACCCGGCTCATCCCGGTCACGTTGAGGTACAGCATGAGCACGGGCCAGTGCCAGAGGTACAGGGCGTACGACCAGTCGGCGATCACCGCGAGCGGCCGCCACTGCAGCAGGCGGTCGGCCGACCCGGGAACCTTCGTGTGCCCGGCGACGAGAACGAGCGCCGCGGACAGGACCGGCCACAACGCGATCCATCCCGGGAACATCGTCGAGACGTCGAACAACGCCCCGCACGCGATGAGCGCGAGCAGACCGGCCCAGCCGAGTACGAACCGCACCGCGCGCGGCAGCACGATCCGGTGGATGGTCAGAGCGAGAATGCCGCCGACGGCGAACTCCCACAGCCGCGCGCCCGTGTCGAAGTAGGCCCAGACCTGGTTCGTCGCGGTGAGGTACACGGACCAGCCGAGCGACGCGACCGCGACAGGCACGATGATCAGGAGGAACGCCGCCCGGATCCGGGACAGCGACTTCCACACGATCGCGAGCCCGAAGGCCGCGACCACGAGCCACACCAGGTAGAACTGCCCCTGGATCGAGAGCGACCAGAAGTGCTGCAGCACGCTCGAGCCTTCGTCGCGGGTGTTGTAGTCCACGGCGCGCTCGGCGAGGTACCAGTTCTCGTGGTACAGCAGCGAGGCGATCGCCTCGTCGATCGTCTCCAGGAGGCGTCCGCGCGGCAGCAGGAAGAACGTCGCGAGCACGGTGCCTACGAGGACGATCACCACGGGCGGAAGGAGTCGCGAGGCGAGACGCGACAGGAACGCGAACGGCCGGATCCGCCCTGTGCGCCGGGCCGTCCGGGCGAGTGACCCGGTGATCAGGAACCCGGTGAGGAACAGGAAGACGTCGACGCCGCCCGAGACCCTGCCGAACCAGACGTGATATGCGACCACGAGAAGCACGGCGACGGCCCGCAGGCCGTGCAGCTCGGGCCGGAAGTCGCCACCTCGGGACGGGGTGGCGTCTCCCGCCCGTCCCTCCGGGACCCGTCCTGGACGGACCGGTGGGCGGGCGTCGAGGACGGGTAGTCCTCCGGGGTGCTCTGACGGGCGGCCAGGCGCGGAAACGGGCTCACGAAGTGCAGGAGCGCTGGTCATCAGCCCTTCTCAGTCGGAGACGGCAGATCGGCCGCCACAGCGTAGCGTCCATGTCGGCACCGATTGGAACACATCACACCTTCGACACATCACCGCGAATCGTGATGGATCAGTGGAGCCATCCGTCCCTGTCAGAGTTCGCGCGCGTCCGACTCCAGAAGCACCGGGATACCGTCCCGCACCGGGTAGGCCAGCGGCCTGTCCGGATCTGTCGAGTGCAACTCGGGCGCGCCGTCCGGGCCGGCGCCGTCGATCAGCGTGGCGCCGGTGACCGGGCAGCGCAGCATGAAACGCACCCAGTCGGGCAGGTCGGCCCCGGCGGCCCGAGCCGTCTCGGCCTCCGTCCCGGAACCGGCCACGCCGGCCCCCGCAGCCTCGGCGTTCCCGCCGTTCCCCGGCGTCACGCGTCCTGCTCCGGGTCGTCGGCGCGCACCAGAGACAGCACGTCGTCGCGCACCTTCTCCATGATGTCGGCGTCCGCGGCCTCCACGTTGAGCCGCAGCAACGGCTCTGTGTTCGAGGCACGCAGGTTGAACCACCACTGAGGCTGCCCGTCCCAGTGGGACACCGTGAGCCCGTCGAGCTCGTCGACCTCGACGGCACCCGCGCCTTCCCGGGTCACGTACGCCTCGTAGACGCGCGCCCGGGCCGCGGGGACGTCCGTGACCCGCGAGTTGATCTCGCCCGAGGCCACGTACGGCTCGTACATCTCGCCGAGCGCGCTCAGCGGGTGCTCCTGCGTGCCGAGCGCCGCGAGCACGTGCATCGCGGCGAGCATGCCGGTGTCCGCGAAGAAGAAGTCGCGGAAGTAGTAGTGGGCGCTGTGCTCCCCGCCGAACACGGCTGTGTGCTCGGCCATCTGCGCCTTGATGAAGGAGTGGCCCACGCGCGTGCGCACGGTGGTGGCGCCCGCAGCGGTGAGGAAGTCCGGCACGGCACGGGACGTGATCAGGTTGTGGATCACGATCGAGTCGCGGCCCTCGGCCCGCTCCTTCTCCACCTCACGCAGTCCTACCAGCGCGGTGATGGCCGACGGCGAGACCGGGGCGCCCTTCTCGTCCACGACGAAGCAGCGGTCGGCGTCGCCGTCGAACGCGAGGCCGATGTCCGCTTCGTTCGCCACCACGGCTGCCTGCAGGTCCAGCAGGTTCTTGGGCTCGAGCGGATTCGCCTCGTGGTTCGGGAAGGAGCCGTCCAGCTCGAAGTACAGCGGCACGATCTCCAGCGGCAGCTCCGGCAGTCCGGCCCCCGTGCCGAGGACGGCCGGAACGGTGTGCCCGCCCATGCCGTTGCCGGCGTCGACGACGACCTTGAGCGGGCGGAGGCCCGAGAGGTCGACGAGGCCGCGCAGGAAGGCCGCGTAGTCGCCGAGCATGTCGCGGTCCGTGACCGTGCCCGGCTCAGCGGCGGGCTCGGGAAGCCCGCCGTCCAGGTAGCCCTGGGCCAGCTCCCGGACCTCCGCGAGGCCGGTCTCCTGCCCGACGGGCGCCGCCCCGGCCTTGCACAGCTTGATGCCGTTGTACTCGGCCGGGTTGTGGCTGGCGGTGAACATCGCGCCCGGCAGGTCCAGGACGCCGGAGGCGTGGTACAGACCGTCCGTCGAGCACAGCCCGATGCGCACGACGTCGACGCCGGCGGCGGTCAGCCCCTCGGCGAACGCCGCGACGAGCTCAGGGCCGGACTCCCGCATGTCGTGGCCGACGACGACGCCGGGGCGAGCCTGGTCACCGCCGGCGCGCCTGTCCTGGGCGTTCAGCACCACGACCCGCGCGAACGCGGCCCCGATGGCGCGCGCCACGCCGGGCGAGAGCTGGTCCGGCACGGTGCCGCGGACGTCGTAGGCCTTGATGATCTGGGTGAGGTCGATCGACACATGGCAAGGGTACTGGTCGCGCGGACGTGCGGTTCGTCCGAAGGCGTCGTCGCGGAGGCCCACCACCGTCGCGCTCCCGCTCGATGTGGGCGGCGTCGAACACTCGCTGGCGGGTTGGCAGGACGCCCCTCAGGCGGAGGTCAACAACCTCCTCGTCGGACCGGAGCATGCCGAGCGCCTCCTGACGTCGCTGGAAGGACTTCGGCAGGGTCGGCCGAATGCCGTCTGGATCGACGCAGGCGGCTCGATCTCCACCCCTCGAACTGCTGCGGGCAGGCCTGACCCGATCGACGGCACGGCCCAGCCGTTCACGCCCGGTCACCGACCGGACGAGCCCCCATGATCTGGTGCGAGCGGCGTCGGGACGACAGCGGTGCAGATCGTGGAGTCGGTGGGTGGTCGCCGGCGGATCGTGCAGGCGGTCAGAAACGTCAACGGGGCCGCCCTCCCGGAGGAGGACGGCCCCGTCACGGTGCCAGCATGTGCTGGACGGAGGTGATCAGCAGGTCGTGAGTGCCTCGACCGCAGGGCTCAGCGCGCTCTCGCCGCCGTAGAGCCAGACCTCCTGGACCTCCAGGTACCGCATGTGGTCGAGGGTGTCGTTCGGCAGACAGTCCTGACGCGACGTGTACAACGGCTCCTGGTACATCCCCGCGAGGGCACCGGCGCCCAGAGCGTCGGGGAAGTTCTTGCCCGTGGCGATGTTGGCCCCGACAGGCAGGTAGCCGTTCACGTCGTGGTCCCACCCGAAGTAGCCGTCGTTGATGGCGACAGCGGTCTCGTACCGCGTGGCACCGCCCAGGCGCTCGACGTAGTCGCCGCCCATCCGGTCGATCAGGTCGGCTTCGATGCCCTCGCTGACCGCACCCGTGCCGCCGACGATCGAGGCCCAGTCGATGCCCATACGGGAGAACAGTGCCTCCGTCTCGGCGTCGAGCCCGGAAGCGGCCCCGGGGACGAGCACGACCGGCAAGGCGTACGTACCACCGGCAGCGCTGGAGGCGAGCGCGTCGGGGAAGTTCTTGCCCGTCGTGATGAAGGCCCCACCCGGGAACTGGTCTCCCAGGTGGGCGAAACCGCGCTCGGAGAGCACGCGCGATGTCTCGTACCGGGTGCTGCCGGCGTCCCGGCGGATGTTCGGCTCGATCTCGGCCAGTTCGTCGTAGACGTCCGCCGACACTGCGCCCTCACCGCCCGCGACGACGATCTGTTCCGGCTGCAGTCGCTCGATCTCGTCCGCGACGATTCCAGGTAGCGAGTCCGTGCGCGTCAGGAGCAGCGGCCCGCCCTGCAGACCCGCGGGTGCAGCCGCGCTGAGCGCGTCCGGGTAGTTGCCGCCGGTCGCGACGTACACGACGGGGGCGGGCTCTTCGACCCAGAAGGAACCGTCCTCGAACTCGACCTCGCCGAGTTCCCCGTCCCCGTCGATGTCACCCCAGGGGGTGTACCACGAGGTCTCCACCGAGGTTGCGTAGCGGTCCCGGCCGGACACACGGAAGACCTCCTCGGCGGCGGCGGTGCTCTCCACGCCGGCGTCGGCCGGGACTCCGTGCGTCTTCCGAAGTTCGGCCGTGATCCGGGCCCGCGTCTCGGCGGGGATCTTGCTCACGGGGGACTCGATCGGGGCGAGGTCCGCGCGCGGTCCGGGGGCGGCCTCGGGCGCTGCGGACACGGTGCCCCCGAGGGCGGTGACCGCCAGTGCGGCGGTCGCCGTGGCCGCGACCGCACGGCACGCATGGCGCTTCGCAGACAGCTTCGTGGGCTTCAGCAAGGTGCCGAGCCTGGGCATGGCAACTCCTTCGTTGGGGGATGTCGGCCACACCCTAGACCCACGGAGAGCGCTTCTTCCAAGGAAGTAGCGGGTGAAGTCCGTTCTTGACCAATGGTGAAAAAGTCCCCCATGGACACCATGCCCTTGGCAAGGGCGCGGCACACGCACGGGTAACCTTCCTCGGTGAGCACTGCGCCGGACCGAACCTCGGATGCACGAGCCGGTATCGAGGACCGCCTCGCCGCCGCGTACGCACGTCGGTCGCGAGGGCTCGCCGAGATGTCGATACGTACCGGCACGACCCGCGCCCGCGACCTGATCGCGGCCGCGGCCACGTACGGCGGCCGGACGTACGCTGAACTGGCAAGGCTCGTACACGACGCGAGCACCGACGACGCTCGGCGCGAACTCGCCGGCACGCTCGATCTCCGGGTCATCGCACGCCTCGCGAGGACGGTCGCCCGCACCGCTCGCGACGACGACGACCGCGCGGATGCACTGGCGCTGTTCGAACTGGTCGCCGTTGTCGGTGGGAGGGCCGCGCTCCAGGATCGGGAGACCCTCGACTTCCTGGAGCTGCTGGCCCTGGACGGACGGACGGAGGCGCTGAAGCACTACGTCCGAACCCTCCGCACCGCGGACTCGACGCACCGTCAGGGGCAGCTGCTCGTCGCCAATTCGCTCCGCCGTCGCCACGACAGGACGGGCCGGGAGTTCGAGGCCGCGACCAGGGCGCTGAAAGCAGTTCTCACCGACGCAGGACTGGAACCGCCCGTGGTGGGTGGGGGAGCGGGAAGCGCCTTCGAACGGCTCGAGTGCTCACCGACGTCTCGCGTGGACAGCGGCCCCTTGGTCAGCGTGGTCGCGTCTGCCGACGGACCATGGACGCCGGGCGGCGCGAGGACGCTTCTGGAGCAGTCCTACCGCAATGTGGAGATCATCGTCGTCCGGCAGGTCCCTGCACTGCCCCGAAGAAGCCCGTGGGCCGTGGCCGATCCGCGAATCCGCCACATCCGGGTCGAGGACGAGGCCGGCCCCACGGAGGCGCGCCGACTGGCCATCGCCCGTGCAGCCAGCGGCACCTACGTCACCTTCCACCATCCCGGAACCTGGCTGCACCCACGCGCGGTGGAGCGCCAGGTCGACTACCTGGAGAACCACCCGGAGCGTGTCGGCTGTATCGCACCGGCCGTCCACGCCACCGACGACCTGTACTTCGTCGGTTCCGGCGAGAACCTTGGTTTCATAGGCCCCGAACGCGACACCATGATGCTCCGACGAGAGCATCCCGTGCTCGCCGGCGGCTGGGACCGCACGGAACGGTACTCGGACGCAGAACTGGCGGGCAGAGTCAAGGCGCTGACCGGCCTGGCGATCGGCGTCGTCGGGAAGGCGCCGACCCGGATCATCCGCTCCGATCGGAGTCCTGACCGACCCGTGGCCTTCGACCAGGACCGGCGGTGGTACGCGGAGTCGTTCCAGCACTGGCACGCCACGGCCCCGGCGTCCGCGCTCGAAGCCGGTCCCTCCGCCGGGGGTTCCCGCCCGTTCTCCGCGCCGATCATGCTGTTACCGCGACATCGAAGGCCTCATCACGTCGATGTGGTCTACGCAACCGACTTCCGCTTTCCCGGCGGGAACACGAGCCTCGCGCGTAACGAGATCACCGCGCTGCTCGACGCGGGCCATCGCGTCGCGCTCCTGCAACTCGATTCCGCTGTGCCCAAGCACGGTCTCCGGATCGACCCCCGAATTCTGGACGTCGCTGTGCGGCCCGGAGCTGAGATCGTCTCGTCGGCCACCGAGTTGGCCGCCGATCTCACGGTCGTGCGTCATCCGACGGTTCTGCAGTTCGCCGAGCCACAAAGGTGTGCGATCACCACCCGCCGCCTCGTTCAGATCGTCAATCATCCTCCGCACGACGCCGACGGCTCGAACCCGATGTACGACATGTCGACGGTCGTCACCACGGCGGAAGCGATGTTCGGCGTGACTCCACAGGTCGCCCCCGAGTCGAAGGTCATCCGCAAGCTCCTCGAGGGACTCGTCGCACCTGGCCTGCTGACGGAGAACGACTGGCACGGAATCCTTCCTTCCGCACCGGCCGAACCCAGGGACGCGGCCCCCGATCGTCCGCCGGTGATCGGCAGGCACTCTCGCGACGGCTTCGAGAAGTGGCCCGACGCCGAGGTGCTCCAAGAGGTCTACCCCGTCGACGGATCGAGGGACATCCGCGTGCTGGGAGGTGCGACCCAGGCGAGTCGCCGCACCGGGCTCGACGTCGACAACGCCTGGACGGTGTACCCGTTCGGCTCGCACGCTCCCTCCGAGTTCCTGAACGAGCTGGATTTCTGGGTCTACTTCCACGGACCCGAGCTCTTCGAGTCGTTCGGCATGGCCACCGTCGAGGCGTTGCATGCCGGTCTCGTCGTGGTTCTGCCGCACTACATGGAACCGACTTTCGGTGATGCCGCCGTGTACGCGTCACCGCACGACGCGCTTTCCGTCGTGGACCGCCTGTGGGCCGATCCGGACGCCTACCGGGCCCAGTCCTCCCGCGCGATCCGGCGCGCGGGGGAATGGTTCGGGCCGGCTGCCCTCCTGCACCGGGTGACAGACCTGGGCGTTCGCCCCTCCGACGCGATGTCGCGGACCGAGCGAGCGAGCAGGTGGTCGATCAGCCACCTCTGGCGGGCCAGGAAACAACAGGCGCAGTGATCGGCCACCGATTTCACCCCCTCGATCCGGCTCCTTTCATCCGTCGGCCAGTAGGCTCCCCGCGTCCGCTGATGCGAATTCACCGGACGTGATCCGTGAGGAGGAGTATTCGTGGCAAGGCACGCACGGCCTGCACAGAAGAAGTACACCGCCAAGCGCTCCACGCCGGTGGTCCCCGTCACCCGGGTCATCGCCGGACGGGCTCTCGCCCTGGGAGCGATCCCCACCCTGGCCCTCACGAGCGCGCTCGCCCCGAGCGCCGTCGCGCTCACCCACGACCGGTCCACCGACCTGGAGCCGGAGCCGACGGGTACCACCACGACCGACTCCACCCTTCCGGAGTCGGGCACGGCCGAGGCGAACGTCGATTCCATCGACATCGACACCGCCCCGGAGACGACGGTGGACGACGTCGTCGAGTCCGCTCCCGAGGACACGGCGACCGAGCCGACGCCGGACACCACGGACGACGGCGCCGTGACTCTCGACACCACCGACCAGGCAGGCCTTCTCGCGGGCGTGCTCGAGGTCCCCGAGGGCTTCCAGACGGTCGGCGCGAAGTGGCCGACGCCGATCGACGACACCGTCCCCGAGCTCCAGGTGCGGACACGCGCGCTCGACGGCACGTGGAGCGACTGGACGCACCTCGAGAAGCAGACGGACGGGCCCGACCAGGAGTCCGACGTCACGACCTCGGTCCCCGTCTACGTCGGTGAGTCCGACGCCGTGCAGCTCGCCACGGTCGACGGCGTGCGGACCGTGCCCGAGGGTGTGGAGCTCGTGCTCGTGTCCTCCGAGACCGTCGACTCGCCGGAGGCACTGACCGGCGGGAAGATCGCGGGTTCCCAGGAGTCGGCGTCGACCATGTCCACGACGTCGGCGGAGACGACGACGTCGAGCTCCGGATCCTTCGGGCCGACGATCATCACGCGCGAGGAGTGGGGCGCCGCACCCCGGTGTGACGATCCTGGGGACGGACCGACCTGGTACCCGGCACCCGACGGCCTCGAGAAGGCGGCCGTCCACCACACCGCGGGGGCGAACGACTACGCCACCGTCGCGGAAGCCATGCAGCAGATCCGCAACGACCAGGCGTTCCACCAGGACTCCAACGGCTGGTGCGACATCGGCTACAACTTCCTGGTCGACAAGTGGGGCAACATCTACGAGGGCGCCGCCGGCAGCATCGAGGAACCGATCATCGGCGCCCACACGGGAGGCTGGAACACAGGCACGGTCGGTGTCTCCATGCTGGGCAACTACCAGGAGGTCGCGCCGCAGGAGGCGCAGCTGACCGGCGTCGGAAACATCATCGGCTTCAAGCTGGCGCGGTACGGCGTCGACCCCGAGGGCACGTCCACGTTCACCGCCGTCGGCCACACCGAGGGCGGCAAGTACTACCCGGGCGACCAGGTGGAACTCGCGCACGTGTTCGGCCACCGTGACACCCATGCCACGGCCTGCCCGGGCAACCTGGGTTACCCGCTGCTGAGCACGATCCGCGCCACGGCGAGGAACTGGGCAGAGCACTACACGGCGCAGTTGCCCGAGCGGCTCGCCGGTGCGAACCGTTACGAGACCTCGGCGGCGATCTCCGAGGCGACCTTCACGGCGGGCGTCGACGTGGCCTATGTGGCCAGCGGTCGCAACTTCCCCGACGCACTGTCCGCCGCCGCGGCCGCCGGCACGCTCGACGGCCCGGTCCTGCTGACCGCCACCGACCGGATTCCCGCCGTGGTCCGGAACGAGCTGGAGCGCCTGAACCCGACCCGGATCGTCGTCGTCGGCGGGGAGGGCGTCGTCTCGTCCGAGGTCGAGGCCACGCTCGCGGCGTTCTCGGCGAACGTGTCCCGCCTGTCGGGCGCGAACCGGTGGGAGACCTCGGCCGCCATCTCGGCCGCGACCTTCGACCCGGGCGTCGCGGTCGCCTACGTGGCGAACGGCCGCAACTTCCCCGACGCGCTGTCGGGCGCGGCAGCCGCCGGCATCCTCGGCGGCCCGGTGCTCCTGACCGACGACGACGCCCTACCGGGCACGGTCGCGGACGAGCTGGACCGGCTCCGGCCCCAGCGGATCATCGTGCTCGGTGGGTCGGGCGTCGTCAGCACCGCCATCGAGGCGGAACTCGCGACGCACACCAGCGGTGGAGTGAGCCGACTGGCCGGCGGCAACCGGTGGGAGACCTCGGCGGAGATCTCCGAGGCAGCGTTCCGGCCCGGGACGTCCGTGGTCTACATCGCGAACGGGCGAAACTTCCCGGACGCCTTGTCGGGCGCCGCGGCGGCCGGCAGCCTCGGCGGTCCCGTGCTGCTGACCGACGAGTCGACGCTGCCGTCCGCCATCGAGGCAGAGCTCGATCGGCTCGACCCGCAGCGGATCGTCGTGCTCGGTGGCTCAGGGGTCGTGTACGACTCGGTTCGCTGGGAGGCGGCCGCGTACCTGAACTGACACCGGTCACGGCCCATGACCGGCGGCCGGACGGGAAGTGACGATGCCTTCCGGTCCGGCCGCCGTCGTTCATGGCGGCTGGGCCGCGACACGCCAGGACCTCATGCCCGCCCACCCTCACTCCCCCTCCCCCGAGCCGTCACACGGCGCCGGACCACGCCCGATAAACTCGCCCGGGTGCACGCCACCGACGTCCCCCTCCGGCTGAGGAACACGGTCCAGACGTACGACTGGGGGGCCTACGACGCCATCCCCCGTCTGCTCGGCGCCGAGCCGGACGGCACGCCCCAGGCCGAGCTGTGGCTCGGCGCCCACCCGAGCGCCCCGTCCCGCACCGGTCCGGCCGACGACGGCACGACCCTCCACTCGCTCATCCGCTCGGCCCCCGACGCCATGCTCGGGAAGCGCGTCGCCGACGAGTTCGGTCCCCGCCTGCCGTACCTCCTCAAGGTGCTGGCCGCACGCCGCGCGCTCTCCCTCCAGGTCCACCCGAAGCCGCACACCGCGCGGGAGGGCTTCAACCGCGAGAACCGGCTCGGCCTCCCGGCCGGATCGCCGAAGCGCTCCTTCCACGACGACCAGCACAAGCCCGAGATGCTCGTGGCGCTCACGCAGTTCGAGGGACTCGCGGGCCTGCGCGGCACCCGCGCCGCGCTCAGCCTGCTGGACGGCCTCGGCGGCAGGCTGGTCGACGAGGTGGTGGCCGCACTCCGTGCCGATCGCTCGGCCGCGGGCATGCGAGCCGCGTTCGACGTGCTCATCCGGGCCCGCCAGGACACCGGCTGCCGGTCCGACATCGAGCGGACGGTCGACTCGGTCCGCGAGCGCCTGGCCGCGGGCTCCCCGTTCGAGCGCGCGGACCGCACGGTCGTCGACCTGGCGGACCAGCATCCCGGCGATCCGGGCGCGATCGCGTCGCTCCTGATGAACCGCTTCACGCTGGAGCCCGGCGAGGCGCTGTTCACCCCGGCCGGTGAGCTGCACGCCTACCTGTCGGGGGTGGGGACGGAGATCATGGCGTCGTCGGACAACGTGCTGCGCGCGGGGCTGACGAGCAAGCTGGTCGACGCGGGTGCGCTGGTCGAGTGTGCGTCGTTCGCGGCGCGGCCGCCGGTGCTGCCCGAGGTCGCGACGTCCGGCAGCCGCGGCCAGGTGCAGACGTACCGGGCACCGGTCGCCGAGTTCGCGCTGACGCTGGCCGACGTCGACCCGAGCGAGGGCGTGGAGCTGCCCGACGACGGCCCGCGGATCGTCTTGTGCCTCGACGGCGAGACGACTCTGACCTGCGGGAACGGTGCGGCGACGAGCCTGGCTCGCGGTGGTTCGGCGTTCGTCCCGGACGTCTCCGGGGCCCTCACGCTGACGGGGACGGGTCACGTCGTCTGCGCCTGGGTTCCGTAGCGACGCGCGCCGCCGGGACCGGCGGAGCCGTCAGTCCTCTGCCCGCAGCACCCTCAGATGGCCCCGGCGTGCCGTCTCCGTGACGCCCGGCTCCGTCGGGGACTCGGTCGTGTCGTCCGGTGCCCTGCGGGTGCGGCCCGCCTCGCGCACGGCGTCGGCCAGTGCCGAGAGATCGTCGGGTGAGGGGGCGGGTTCCGCGGGGAACTCGGCGACCAGCCGGACCACCTCCCAGCCGCGTGGCGCGGTCAGGCCTTCCGCGTGCTCGGAGCACAGGTCGTAGCTATGGGGCTCGGCGAGGTGCGCGAGCGGACCCAGCACCGCCGTCGAGTCCGCGTACACGTACGTGAGTGTCGCGACCGCAGCATGGGTACATGCGGACCTCGAGCACTGTCTCACCGATCTCACCCGCTGAGCGTACGCCGCTGACCGGGAGCAATGTCACGAACACGCCGGGCCGTTCCCGCCGATCTGCCGATCCGCCGGACACGGTGCCCCCGCGGCGTCCGGCCTTCCCCCGTTCCCCCACCGCTCCGCCGCTCAGTACGATGGGTGGTGCCCCAGCCCCGAGGCGGAAGTCCCTCCCCATGAAGCTGTTCGTGCAGATCCCCTGCCTCAACGAGGCGGAGACGCTCCCCCTCGTGCTCGCCACGGTCCCCCGCGAGATCCCCGGGATCGACGAGGTCGAGATCCTGGTCATCGACGACGGGTCCACCGACGCGACGGTCGAGGTGGCGCGCCGCCTGGGCGTGCGGCACTTCGTCCGTCACGCGCGGACCATGGGTCTGGCCCGTTCGTTCCGCGACGGCGTCGACTACGCGCTGCGCCACGGCGCCGACGTCGTCGTGAACACCGACGGCGACAACCAGTACCCGCAGGAGCGCATCGGCGACCTGGTCGCGCCGGTGGTCGCCGGCGAGGCGGACATCGCGATCGCCGACCGGCAGACCGCCACGATCGAGCACTTCTCCCCGCTGAAGAAGGCGCTGCAGAAGGTGGGCAGCGAGGTGGTCAACTTCGCCGCCGAGACCGATCTGCCCGACGCCGCCAGCGGGTTCCGCGCGTACTCCCGCGCGTCGCTGATGCGCCTGAACGTGGTCACGCAGTTCAGCTACTGCATGGAGACGATCATCCAGGCGGGCAACAAGCGCCTGCGGATCGCGAGCGTCCCGGTCACCACCAACCCGAAGACCCGCGAGTCACGCCTGTTCTCCAGCATGTGGCAGCACATCCGCAAGTCGGGCCAGGCGATCGCACGCTCGTACCTCATGTACAAGCCGCACACGGTGTTCGTGACACTCGGCGTGATCTTCGGCCTGGGCTGCCTGATCCCCTTCGGCCGGTATCTCGTGCTCCTGATGCTCGGCCAGGCGGGCCAGCACATCCAGTCCCTGATCCTGGGCTCCTCGATGCTGGTGGGGGCGCTGCTGTCGTTCGCCCTGCTGGTCATCGCGGATCTGCAGAAGACGAACCGCACGCTGATGGAGGAGACGCTGGAGCGCCTCAAGGAGGTCCAGTACGGGCGTGACTCCCGCCCGGTCCCGACGACGGCGGGACGCGACGCGAGCTCCGGCCCCGGCGCGACCACCGGGACGACAGCCGGCACGACCACCGGAACGCCCGGCCCCGGGGAGCCCGGCGCCGCCACGCGGCCCGCTCTCAAGGCGGGGCGGTCCGAGGTGCTGCGCGACGCGGCCGGCGGCCGCGCCGAGGAACCGGCGGGCCTGTCGTGATCCTGACGTTCGGCACGTACGACGCCGAACGCCACCCCCGCGTCGCCGTCCTCGTCACCGGCCTGCGCGCCCACGGCGCCGAGGTCACCGAGCTGAACCGCCCGCTCGGGTTCTCCACGGCGGAACGGGTCCGCATGCTGCAGCAGCCGTGGCGCCTGCCGCTCCTGCTGATCCGGCTGCTGACCTGCTGGGCGAGCCTCGTGGCCGGAGCGGTCCGGCTACGCCGCGCACACGGGCGACCCGACACCGTGCTCGTGGGCTACCTGGGGCACTTCGACGTCGTCCTGGCGCGAGCACTGTTCCCCCGCTCCACCGTCGTCCTCGACCATCTGGTCTTCGCCGGGGACACCGCGACCGACCGCGGGGCCACAGGCCTGCGGGTCCGGCTGCTGAACCTGCTGGACCGCGTTGCGACCGGCTGCGCGGACGTCGTCGTCACGGACACGGACGAGCACCGCGCCATGCTCCCGGACCCAGCCAAGGGCGTCACGGTCCTGGTCGGCGCCCCGCCCGCCTGGTTCGACGCGGCCGCACCGGCCCTCGCCTCCGCCGAGCCCGACGGCACACCCGACGACGCCGGCCTGGCCGGGCAGCCGGACACGGCGGCCGACGGCCGCGGGCTGCGGGTCGTGTTCTTCGGCCTGTACACACCGCTGCAGGGCACCCGGGTGATCGCCGAAGCCGTCCGGGACGCCGTCGCCGCGGGAGCGGACCTGCACGTGACGATGATCGGGTCCGGGCAGGACCTGTCCGCCGCCCGCGAGGTGCTCCGCGGCACGCCAGGGGTCACCTGGCACGACTGGATCGAGCCCGCCGACCTCCCCGCGCTGGTCGCCGCACACGACGTCTGCCTCGGCATCTTCAGCGACACCCCGAAAGGGCTCCGGGTCGTGCCGAACAAGGTCTACCAGGGACTCGCTGCCGGGTGCGTCGTCGTCACCTCCGACACTCCCCCGCAACGCCGCGCCGTCGGCGACGTCGCCGAACTCGTCCCGCCCGCCGACCCGCACGCCCTCGCGAAGACCCTCACCGACCTCACGGACCCGGCCCGCCTCGACGCCGCCCGCACCCGCGCAGCCACGGGCCGCGACGCGATCCGCCCGCCGTCGGTCGTGACTCCGCTCCTCGGCATCATGACAGGCTCCGCGCCGGCGAGGGGTGGACGGGGCGACGGCGTCCCCGCGGCGCCAGACCACCACCCGCGGGGCGGAGGCGACGCGTGAAGCGCGCGCTGGGCATCGCGGCCCGCACGATGAGGTCGCCCGGCGTGCGGTGGGGCTTCCTCGCCGTGACCGTCGGGCTCGCCGCCTGGTACGTCGTCGGTGCCCGCCACGAGCTGGCCGACGCCGCCGCGATGCTCTCGGGCGGCACGCTGGCCGCCGTCGTCGTCCTCGGGTTCGTCTACGTGTGGTGCACGCTGATCGCCTGGCGAGCCGTCCTGGCCGACCTCGGCTCGCGGCTGTCCCTGCGAGACGCCGTGAGCGTCTTCGGACTCAGCCAGCTCGGCAAGTACCTGCCCGGCGGCGTGTGGAACGTGGTCGCGGCAGCGGAGATCGGCGCCGACCACCGCATTCCCCGGCACCGGTCGGTCGCCTCGATGGGAGTGGCGGTACTGGTGTCGGTGGTCTCCGGCGCCGCCGTCGGAGCGGTCGCGCTCCCGTTCGTGTCGGCGGGCGCGCTCGGTGCCTGGGGCTGGGTCGTGTGGACCACTCCCGCGATCGCCGTCGTCCTCCTGCCGCCCGTGCTGAACCGCCTCATCGGCCTCGCCCTGCGGATCGGCGGCCGGGCACCTCTCACCCGCCCCCTGACCTGGCGCGGCCTGGCGGCCACGACGGCGTGGTCGGTTGCCGGCTGGCTCGTCGCCGGGACGCAGACCTGGCTGCTGGCCACCGGACTGGGCATGACGCCGTCGGCACGCACCTTCGCGCTGGCGGTCGGCGGCTGGGCACTCGCCTGGACCGTCGGGTTCCTGGTCGTGATCGCACCCGCCGGCGCGGGCGTGCGCGAGGTCGTGCTGGCCGGCGTCCTGGCCGGCTCCCTCCCCGGTGCCGCGGCACCGGCGCTCGCGGTCCTGGTCAGCCGGGTCGTTCTGACGGTGGTCGACGGTGTGCTGGCGGGCGCGGGCCTCGTGCTGGCACGACGCGGGGTACGCCCGCCCGGCACCGGCGAACCTATTTCCAAGATCACCCGGGCTTCATGAGCCGGGCCGATAATCTTCTGCCGTGAACCGCGAGCAACTTCGAGACGTCGGCGCGCGTGCGACGGCACCCCTGCGGGCCGTCCCCGTCGTCGTCTGGCTGATCACGGTGCTGCACGTGACCGTGATGCTCGCGCAGACCGCCGTCTTCCCCAACGTCCGCTCACCGGACGAGCTGAAGCACGTCGACCTGATCGTCCAGGTCGAGCAAGGCCAGGCCTGGCCGTGGCCCGACCCGGGCACGATCTTCGTGGCGGACGGCGTCAACGCCGGCCACTTCCTCTTCGGCGACCGGCTGTACTCCGGGCAGCAGTTCCTCGCGGACCGCGTGGAGGGCATCCACCCCGACGGCAAGGAGCCCGCGCCTCCGCGCGGGGAGCGGCCGTCGTTCGTCGACGGCGGCGGCCTCGCCCACTGGAAGCCGGAACGCGCCGACGGCACCGTCGCGCCCGTTCCCGACCAGCTCGTCCAGCATCCACCGCTGTACTACCTGCTGGGCGCCGCCGCACTGCACGCCATCCCGGACTGGACCACGGCACCGATGGACCAGGTGTGGCTCTCCCTGCGATGGCTGAACGCCTTGCTCGCGGCACCGATCCCGCTGCTGCTGTGGGCGTCCGCCCGGCGGCTCGGACTGCCCGGGCCGCTGCCCGTCGCGGCCGCGCTCGCGCCCGTCGCGGTCCCGGAGATGGAGCATCTGTCCTCGGCCGTCAACAACGACAACCTGCTCGTCCTGCTCGGAACCGCACTCACGTACCTGCTGGTGCGGGTGATGACCGGCGACCTGTCGCGCCGCACCGCGCTCGTCGTCGGGACCGTGGCCGCCGCGGCACTGCTGACCAAGGGGTTCGCCCTCATGTTCCCCGCGTGGATCGCGCTGGCCTACGGCGTCGCTGCCTACCGTTCGCGTGACCGGCGCCGGGCGGCGATCGGGTCGCTGGCCGTGGCCGCCGTCGCGACGCTGCCCGGGGTCGCCTGGTGGGTGCGCAACCTCGTCCTGTACGGGGCGATCCAGCCGCACGGCTCCAAGACGGAGGTACCGGACCTCACGCCCGTCTACGGCTGGTCCGACGGAGGTGGACGCTGGCTCGGTCACATGCTGGAACGCTTCGTGACGACGTTCTTCGTGCAGGACCACGCCGTCGCCGAGGCGCACGACGCGTCCTGGTGGGCGGCCCGCGTCGCGCTCGCCCTGGTCGTCGCGGGCGTCGCGGTGGCGCTGGTACGGCGGACGGTGCCGCGCGCGACCGCCGTCGTGCTGCTCGCCGCCGTGCCGATGCTGGGAGCGATCGTGGCCCGGGGCTCCTGGGAGCAGTTCGCCGCGTTCCAGGACTTCAGCGCCGCTCAGCAGGGCCGCTACCTGTACGCGGGATTCGCCGGGGTGGTGCTCGTCGCCGTCGCCGGCGCGATCGCGTTGCGGCCCGCGTGGCGCCGGTGGGTGCCCGCCGGTGTGCTCGTACTCGCCCTCGGGCTGCACGCGGCCTTCCAGTACGACACCTGGGTCCTGTACTGGCTGCCGGAGCACGGGTCGGGCTGGTCCGCGCTCGTGTCGGCCGTGTCGGCCGTGACGTACTGGTATCCGTGGCAGCCCTGGGTGCTCGTCGCGATCGTGACGGCCGGTGCGGCCGCCGCGGCGGGCGTGACGTGGCGGGTCGTCAGGCCGCCCGCCGTCGTCCCCGCGGCAGCGGACTCCACCCGGCCGGCCGCGGGCGTCCCGCACGCGTGACGCGGGGCCGGGGCCGGGCCGGATCTCCTATGCTGACGGCGTGATCCGCACCCTCGTCCGCGCCGCGCGCGATCCACGGCGCCGCGAGCACGCCGGCGTCGCCGCGGCGGTTCTCACCGCGGTCCTGCTGTCCCTCACCGTGCTGCTCACCGACCCGCCCTATGCCACGGGCGACGAGCCACCGCACATGGACTACGCCTACCAGGTGTGGCACGGGGAGCTGCCCGTCTTCGAGGACGGCCTGGAGCTGCGGCCCGACGGTGCGTGGCTCGCCCCGGTGCAGTGGACCGCGCAGCATCCTCCCCTGTACTACCTGCTCGTCGCGCCCCTCGTAGGACCGCTGGCGGACGCCGGTCACCCGGTCGCCGCCGTCTATGCCGCACGCGCGGTGAACACGCTCCTGGCAGGGCTGTTCGTGGTCGTCGCGTGGTGGAGCGCGCGGCGCCTGTGCCGGCCGGGCAGCCCTCTGCCGACCCTCGTCGCCCTCGTGGCGGCCCTGGCGGCCGCCGTCGCGCACGCGGGCGGCTCCGGGTACAACGACCTCCTGGCTGCCGTCCTGGTGACGGCCATGTACGGCGTGACGGCGACGGCGATCCGGCGCGGCCTCGACGGCCGGCTCGTGGCCGCCCTCTGCCTGCTCGCGGCGGGCTGCGCCCTGACACGGCTGTCCACGGCCGTCATCGCCGTCGTGGTGGCGGCCGTCGCCGTGCTCGCCGGGGTGGTCCGGGCGGCGCAGGGCCGGGGCCGCCGGGGCCCCGCGATATGGCTCGCGGTGGGCGGGCCGGCGACGGCGCTGGCCGCCGCGGGCTGGTTCTACGCACGGAACGTGGCGCTCACCGGGAACATCCAGGGCTCGCACTTCGACTGGGCGCTGGAGAACCAGAACCGGGTCGAGCGGCCGGTGTGGGCCGTCGTGCTCGATCCGGTCACCTGGGCGCGGCTGCCCGACCTGTTCTGGTGGGCGGGGCGCGTGCCGCCGCGCACGCTCCACCCGATGACGACGCTGGTCGTCACGGCGGTGCTGCTCGTCTGGACGCCCTTGTTCCTCGCCGTGCTGCGACAGCTCCTGCGGCACCGGCGAGAGCAGCGGGTGCCGGTCACGGGTCCGCTCCCGGACGAACCGGCCGCCGCGGCGCCGGCCCGGAGCGGCACCGGTGCCGTGGCGGCCGGGACCACCTCCGGCGACGGCCCGGCCCGGACGCCGTCTTCCGCGCCGCCCGTCCGTCCCGCCGACCGCCTCCTGCTCGCCACGCTGCCCTGGGCGGCCGTGGGCGTCGCCGCCACCATGCAGGTCCTGTACGCCGCGAGCAGCGGCGGGGTCTATCCGCGCTACTTCCTGCCGGTGGCCCTGCCGCTCTTCCTCGGGGTCGCGGCCGGTCTCTCGCTCCGGCCCCGGGTGCTCGTGCCGGCATGGGTGACCGTCGCGCTGGCGGATCTCGTGGTGTGGCTCGTCCTGGAACTCCGCGAACCGGCCGAGCCCGGGTTCTACTCGGAGCCGGTGGTGCCCGCCGTCGTGGCGGGGGTCCTGGCGGTCTCCTCGGCAGTGGGAGCCACCGCGCTGACGCTTCGCGCGTACCGGACGGTGGCGACGACGGCCGCCACGGCGACCAGCACCGCGACCGCGAACCAGCCCGCCAGCTGAATTCCGGTGAGCGGGCTCCATCCGGACCACCGCTCGAGTGCCGTGCCCAGGTCCTCGCCCGGCGCCCGGTAGAACCCGCGGAACGCGAAGGCCATGCCGGATGCCGCCACGGCGGTGGCGCCCACCAGCGACGCCGGCACGACCCACACGCCGGCCTCCGGCCGTGAACGGCTGCTCGACCGGAGCATGACGAGCACCAGCACACCGGCGGCGGCGCCCGCCGCCAGTCCCACGACCGCACCGAACATGTAGCGGCCCTGGACCGCGACGACCCAGCCCGTCTCGGCGAACCGGGGCCAGGCGTTGACGATGACGGCACACCACAGGAGCGCCGGCTGGAGCAGGAGCACCACGAGCGCCCGCCGCTGGGGCGAACGCGCCAGCGCCACGAGGCACAGCACGGCCGTCAGGATGGCCCCCGTCCAGTAGACGGTCTCGGGTACCCGGACGTCGAGGAGCCCGAAACTCCCGAAGAACGACCAGGTCAGGTGCCGCACCGTGGTGCTGACGAAGTACCAGAGGCCACGGTCCTCCACGGGCTCGAACCGCTCGGGGATGCCCACGGGCTGCACCGTCCCGAACTCCATGAGGTTCCGCAGCCACCACCAGCCGCCGAGCGCGAAGGCGACGGCCAGGGCGATCCCCGCCGGCGCGAGACGCCGTGACCGGGGAGCGGCGGGCACGGCCAGCAGGTATGCCGCCAGCACCACCGGCACCGTGAATGCCGCCATGACCTTGGTGAGGAGCCCGATGCCGAGCACGCCCCCGAGGACCGCCGCCGTGGTCCGTCGCAGGTCGCCGGTCACCACCCGCGCGCAGAGGTACGCCGCACCTGCGCCCGTGAGCACGACGAGCGCATCGTTCGTGACGCTGCCCATGATGTGGCCGAGCTGCGGGAGGAACAGGGGGACGGAGGCCGCGACGAGTGCCGCCGTCCGTGATCCGGTGACCAGCCGCGTGGCGCCCGCGGCCAGGAGCGGCACGGGCAGGAACAGCAGCACGTCGAGGAGGCGAAGCACCAGGACCTGGTGGTCCCAGCGCGCCTCGGCGGCCCCGGTCAGGTGCAGCCAGCCCGCCGCCACCGCGTAGTACAGCGGCGGGTGCTGGGTCATCTGGTCGATCTCCTCGACGTCCCAGGTGCTGGTGTCCGTGCCCGGTGGTACGTCGTCCGCGAGGGCGTTGCCCGGGCCGACGACGGTCCGGTCGCCGTCGGGCATCGGCACCGCCTCGGCGTACTGGTCCTTCTCGACGCGGTCGAGGTAGCGGCCGGGGACGTCGGTGTCGACGGCGGCCTCGTCGCGGGCGGCGTCCACGCCCGGACTGACGAGCGCCTCGCCCGGCGCGGGCCAGCCGCCGCCGTGGGCGAGACGCAGGGCGCTGTTGAGGTGCTGCACCTCGTCGGGTGCGCGGAAGGCGGGGGTCAGCGCGGCCCAGCAGGCGGTGGAGGCGGCAACGAGTGCCGTGATGAGGGCGAGGGCGACTCGATAGCGCGCCAAGGCGATGTCGTCACGCACGGCATCAGCGTATGGCAACCTCCTCGCGCGCTCATCCAGTCCGGGCCGAGCGGCGCCGACGCACCGCGCGGACGCACGACGCCGTCGACGGACGGGGCCGGGGACGACCGCGTTCGCGACGGTGGGCCGGCCCGATGGCCGAGCCTGTCGGGGGCAGGGCCCGCGGGGACGTATCGTCGTGCTGTGGTCTCGAAGTTCTCTCGCCCCGCGACACCGGACGGCCGGAAAGGCCCGCACCCGGGCACGGCCCGGCCCAGGCGGCGCGACCGGCGCGGCCGCGGTCTGCGCGGGCCGCTCTTCCCACCGGGATCGCCCGCGTACCGCACGCGGGCGGAGGTGTTCGACGATCTCGTCCTCGACGTCGCGCAGTCTCTCGACCGACGGTGGGGGAAGGCGCTCAACGGCACGCAGTTCGCCGTGGAGGACGTCCCGCCGTCCGACCCGGCCCCCTGGGAGGACGGTGGCGTACCGCTGGGCCGTTACTTCCCGGCGGAGGCCGGCCAGCCCGCGCGGGTGGTGGCGTACCGGCGTCCGATCGAGGTCCGTTCGCACGACGAGCACGACCTCGCCGATCTGGTGCGTGACGTCGTCGTCGAGCAGGTGGCGCGGCTGCTGGCGCGCGCTCCGGAAGAGATCGACCCCCACTTCGGCGAACGCTGAGGGACGGCTCGGCCCCGCCGGTCCGGACGCGTCGCGTCGTCGCCCGAGTCGGCGACGGCGCCGTCCTGGCCGGCGGGGCCGTGTTCCGTCCTGGAGGCCTACTGGGTGAGCGAGTTCACCTCGCCCGGTTCCAGGTTGCCGTCGCGCAGGTCCGTCCAGAACTGGGCCACTGCCTCCTCGGGGCCGAGCAGCACCGTGGAGCCGGCGCCGTTGCCCGGGTCGTAGCCGAGGCTCTCGATGGGCGGCGTGCCGGTGACGCCGTCCTCACCGTTGGCGCTCTGGAACCGGACGGCGAGGAAGGCGAGGTCGACCACGCCGGTGTCCTGGTCGACGGCCAGTGAGCCGAGGCCGGCGTTCGCGAGCGAGATCTGCTTGGCAGGGTTGAGGAGCAGCGCGGGGTCCTTGATGGCCTGCCCGACCTTGCCGATCACCTGACGCTGGCGCTTGGCCCGGCCGATGTCACCTTCCGGGTCGGAGTAGCGCATGCGGGAGAACGCGAGCGCCTCCTCGCCGGTCACCTCGTGGCAGCCGGCGGTCCACTGCATCTTGGAGCGCCAGTCGTCGACGTTCCGGTCGTAGCACAGCTCCACGCCCCCGACGGCGTCCACGATGTCGCTCACCCCGCCGAACCCGACCTCGGCGTAGTGGTCGATGGTGAGCCCGCTGAGCTCCTCGACGGTCTGCACGAGGAGTTCGGGCCCGCCGAAGGCGTACGCGGCGTTCAGCTTCTGTCCGCCGACACCCGGGATCTGCGCGTAGGTGTCCCGCGGGAGCGAGATGAGCGCCGTCGGACCGGAGGCCGGCTCGTGCAGCAGCAGGATCGTGTCGGTACGGGCGCCGGTGGTGGCGTCGTCGATCCCTCCCGACCCGCGGGCGTCGGAGCCGGCGATCAGGTAGGTGGTGCCCGGGGTGCCGGGCGCGCCCGAGAGTGCGTCGACGTGCTGGATCTTGCCGTTCGCCCAGACGAGCAGACCGATCGGCCAGGCGAGCAGCGCGAGCACCACGAGCATCGCGATGAGCTTGCCCCGGCCCTTGCGGCGTGGTCGCCCGGGACGCGGGGCGGGGCGGGCCTGGCCGTACCCCGGCGGGGGAGCCTGTCCGCCACCGGGCGGCCGCTGCCGCACCGGCGCGAGCGGGCGCTGGGTACCGTGCGCGGACGCGGGCCGCCTCTGCTGCGGCACGGGAGCGGCGTTCAGGCCCGACGCGCGGCCCGTGGCTCGGCGCGGGGGGATGGCTTGCGGCGGCTGCGCGCCGCGCGGCGGCACGGAACGCGGCGGGACTGGCGGTGGGTTCTTGCCACCGGACACTGGGACCTCCCGGGAAGACTGTCGTTTGATGCGTGGCTCACTGGTGCGTTCGCCCACGGGCACGCCGGCCCCGGGAGTCTCGGCCAGAGGGCGCGCCCGGCCGGATGGTTCCGCGCCCGGCCGTACGGTCCCCCGCGCCGCGTCGCCGACGGCGATCGCGCCGTCCGCCCCCGGCCGGTCCCCCGCCTGCTGCGGCGTGAAACTCGGCGGGATCGGCGACGCGACCCGGGCGTCCTCGTTCACCCGGGTGGCGTCGTCGTCGGTCGTGGGATCTGGCATGTCTCTCTCCGTCAGCCGCAGACGGCGGTCGTGTCGGCGCCGGTGAACGGATCCGTACCGGCTTCCTTGACGTCGTCGGTGCTGGGGGACGCCGTGGAGTCGATCGTCTCGCCATCCGGCGCCGACGGCGAGGCGGACGCGCCGGAGGCGGCCGAGGTGCCGTCGGTGGCCGACGGCGAGGCGGAGGCCGCGGCGGGGTCGTGGTCGATCGGTCGGTCGTGCTTGATGTTCTCCCAGAGGAGGCCCGCCTCCTCGGTCCACACCACGTTCGCGGCGGGATTGGCCGGGTCGGGCGTGTTCGGCACCGTGAGGAACGTGACGGCGTCGGGGCTCAGGCCGCGCAGGCTGTAGGCGAGCCCGGTGAGGTTGTCGAGCTGCGCCGTCTCGTCGTCCATGGTCATCGAGCTGGTGACCGCGTCGACGAAGCTCAGGGTCTTGGTCGGGTTCGCGAGCGTGTCCGCGCTGAGCACGGTGCGCACGAGGGCGGCGAGCAGTTCCTGCTGCCGGCCGATGCGGCTCAGGTCGCTGCCGTCGCCGACCCCCTTGCGCGCACGGGCGTAGTCGAGCGCGAGCTTCCCGTTCAGCGGCTGCACTCCTGGTTCCAGGTGCAGGTCGTTCGCCTCGGGCGCGTCGATCTCCTCCTCGATGCAGAGCTCGACGCCGCCGACGGCGTCGATCATCCGCTGGAATCCCTGGAAGTCGATCACCATGAACCCGTCGAGGAAGACGCCGGTCAGGGCCTCGACGGTCTGCATCGCGCACAGGGCGCCCGACGCCGTGTCGCCGCCTGCCAGTGCGCCCGCGGCGAAGGCGGCGTTGAACTTCTGGGCGTACAGCGGGGCGGTGGTGGCCCCGCCGGCGGTGACGCACGACGGGATGTCCACCGTGGTGTCCCGCGGGATCGAGACGGCCTCGACACGCGTCCGGTCACCGGAGATGTGCAGGAGGATCGTCGTGTCGGACCGTTCGCCGCCGTCGGCCGCACCGCCGATGTTCACGTTCGCGCCCTCGCGCGAGTCGCTGCCCATGAGCAGCAGGTTGACCGGCTCACCCGCGCTCGGGTCGGTCGGGGTGACCTTCTTCGGACGGTTCGTCAGCACGCCTGTGGACGCCGTCTCGATGTTCCCGGTCCATCGCACGACCGCCGCGGACGCGCCCGAGATCGCGAACGCCAGCACCCCGGTCATGACCAGCGCCACGACTCGCGCCGTCGATGCCTTCCCGCTCAGAACCCGCGCGTGAGCAGGGCCGGCCGAGTGGTCCAGGCCCGCTCCGGGCGTGCTGAAGTCGGGAAAGGTCACAACTTCAGAGCATAGGGGAGCGGACTTGCACGAGCGCAGAGGCCGCACAGAGGGACGGTAGAGGGTTCGTGGAGAACAGGTCAGGCGATCGTCTCGATCTTCTCGGTGGTCACGAGCCGGTCACGGCGTGCGGTGTCGGCCTCCAGCGCGGCGGCCGTGGCAGGGCTCGTGAGCACCACGGACCCTCCTCCGGCCCAGACCCGCAGGACGCCGCGCAGCACCTCGGCCGCGTTGGCCCGGCCGTCGACGAGTACGCGGCCGGTCTCACCAGCCGGCTCGGGCACGAGTTCGCCGTGCCGCACGGCCGCCGCCGGCGGCGAACCGTCGGCGCCCTCGCCCGTGCGGGCCCCGCCGGGACCCGTCGGGCCGCCGCGGACGCCGGTGAGGGCCACGCGGCCAGGTTCGGGCTCGGGCGCGTAGATCACCTGGTCGGCGTACGTCATCACCGCCGCGGCCGCGTCCGTCGCACCGGACGGCAGGTCGCCGTCGTACCGGCGGGCCAGTGCGGGGAGGCTGACCACGACGAGTTCGGCGGGCGACGCCGTCCAGCGTTCCGGCGAGTCCGTGACCACGACGTCGAGTTCCGGCGCCCCGGAGTCGCCGAGCAGCACCACCGTGGCGCCCACCCGCCATGTCGCGAGTGCCCAGGTCACGGTGCGCCAGTGGACCGGAAGGTTCACCCCAACCATCGAGCCGGGCTGTGCGTCGTACTCCTCGACGAGCAGATTGGTGGTCTTCGCGACCCAGTTCGCGAGGACCGCCCCGGAGAGTTCGATCCGTTCGCCGTCGTCGCCGTACCAGGTGAGCCGGGGACGGCCGGGATCGGACTGGAGGCGGTCGAGAAGCGTGGAGACAAGCATGCCCAGAGGCTACGCGGCGCGCAGTCCCGCGCGCCCCGACGCGCCACGCGTGACCGTCCGCCGAGGTGGGGGCGATTTTCTTGTGAAGCCCTCTGCCGATAGCACACTTCCGCTTGACGACTCCAGACGACACGCGTGTAATTCCATGTATGCAGTTTTCGTAGCGAAGCAAGAGCGCGGACACGCGCGACACATGACCGACAGAGGCGGCATGGAGGGGCACATCATGTGGGACATGCTGGAACCGGACGGCGAGATTCCGTCCGACACCGAACGCCCGAGCGAGACCATGGCGGACGTGCTGTCGCTCTTCGACGAGGAGCAGGACGACGCCCTGCTCGGCTGGCAGGAACGAGCGCTGTGCGCGCAGACCGACCCCGAGGCGTTCTTCCCGGAGAAGGGCGGCTCCACGCGCGAGGCCAAGAAGGTCTGTCAGGGCTGTGAGGTCAAGGCCGAGTGCCTGGACTACGCCCTTGCGAACGACGAGCGGTTCGGCATCTGGGGCGGCCTCTCCGAGCGGGAGCGGCGCAAGCTCAAGCGGCGCGCGGTCTGACCCGTCGCCCACCCTGCCGTCGGGCTCTCGCGCCGACGGCTCGCGGCCCGCGCCGGACGGGCATTCTGCCAGGGAACACGCCCGGCGGAGCGCGACACGCCGGATTCCCTTCTTACCCTGCGGATCCGGCTCACGATGCGCATGATGGTCGGCGAGATGACGTCGCCACCCACCGGGCTCCCGCCCCGCCGCACCACCGACACCGCACTCGCCGCGGTCAGGTCGGTCACCGGAGCTGTCCCCACCGTTGTCACCGTGACGGCCGTGGTCGTCACGCGCGGACGCAGTCCCTACCTCGAGGCGACGCTCGCCGCGGTGCGGGCGCAGTCCCCGGCACCGCACTCGGTGGTCGTCGTCGACGTCGACACCGCGCCCTCGACGGCCGCGCACCGGGGTCTCAGCCTCGACGGTGCGCGCTACGTCGCCGCGAGCCATTCGCGGTCCTTCGGCGACGCGGTCAACGCCGCGATCGCCGAGATCTCCGCCTCGTCCGACGCGCCCACCCCGGACTGGCTCTGGCTCCTGCACGACGACTCCGCCCCCGCGCCGGGCGCACTGGCGACCCTGCTCCGCTCGGTGGAGCACACCAGCACGGTCGCCGTGGCCGGCTGCAAGCAGCGCAAGTGGGAGGCTGACGACGACGGGACGCCGCGTGACCCCGCCGGGGCCGACCGCGGCGTCCTGCTCCAGGTCGGCTACACCGTCTCCCCGCTGGGTCGGCGGATGACGGGGCTGGACGAGACCGAGATCGACCAGGGCCAGCACGACGCACGCGAGGACGTGCTCGCCGTCGGCCTGGCCGGGGCGCTGGTGCGCACGTCGGTGTGGCGCGATCTGGACGGGACCGACGCCGAGTACGGACCGTTCGGGGACTCCCTCGAGTTCTGCCGCCGGGTACGGCTGGCCGGGCACCGCGTGATCGTCGTGCCCGGTGCCGTGGTGCGGCATGCGCAGCAGTCGCTCGCCGACCCCTCCCACCGGACCCGGATGCGCCGCGCGCAGCTGCGCTTCCGGCTCGTCGCCGCGTCCTCCTGGCTGCTCGGCTGGGTGATGCTCGCGGTCGTGGCCGGCGCGCCGTTCCGGGCGGCCTACCGGCTCGCCGTGAAGCAGCCGGCCGCCGCCCGCGACGAGCTGATGGCCCCGCTGTGGATGCTGCTCGGCCTGAGCAGCGTCCTGCGGGCGCGGCGCCGCACGGCACGGAGCTCGACCCAGCCGTACCGCGTGCTGCGCCCGCTGCTCGGCACCTGGCGTCAGACCCTCCGGGAACTTCGCGAGCGGCGCCTGGCACGCGCCGACGCCCGGTACACCGGCCCCGACGACCTGGACCGAGAGGATCTGCGCCGCATCGCGGCCCGCAGGCGCATGGTGCTGGCGCTCGTCATGGTCGTCGCGACGGGTCTGGCCGCCGCCGTGTTCGGTCCGGTGCTCGGCACGCTCGCCTCGGGCGGCCGGCTCGTCGGGGGTGCGCTCCTGCCGGCGGCTTCCGACACGGGCCAGGTGTGGACGGCCGCGACGTCGGGCTGGGTGCGGTCGGGCCTCGGGGAGAGCGCGCCGGGGGATCCGCTGCTGCTCACGCTGACCGTGCTCGCCCTGCTGGCCGGGGACTCGCTGCAGACCGCCGTCCACGTGCTGTTCGTCGTGGCGCTCCCCCTGGCCGCCCTCGGCGGCTGGGCCGCTGCGGGGGCCGTGACCCGCTCGGTGTGGGTGCGGGCCGTCGCGGCGTTCGCGTGGGCGGCCGCTCCGCCGCTGCTGGGCGCGCTGTCGCAAGGCCTGCTCGGGGCGCTCGTGGCGCACCTCGCGCTGCCGTGGGTGGCTCTGGCTCTTGTCCGGTCCGTCGGTGCGCAGCGGATCGACCTGCCCACCCGGTCCAGCGTCGACGCGGTCAACGACCGGCCGGTGCTCGACGGCGCGTTCGTCGAGGAGGGACGCGGTCATCGTCTCGGCGCCGCCGGAGCGGCGGGGCTGATGCTGGCCGTCGCCGTGTCCGGCGCGCCCGTACTGCTGCCGGTCGCCGTCGTGGTGCTGGCCGCCGCGGCGTTCGCCGCTCCGTCCCGCCGGGTCCACCTGGCTCTGGCGGCCCTGCCTGCCCTGGTCGCGTGTGCACCCCTGCTGATCCACGTGGGGCGCACCGGCGACCTCGGTGTCCTCGTGGCCGACCCGCTCGCTCCGCCGGACCATTTCGCGGGCGGCGGGCCCGCCGGGTGGGAAGTGATGCTCGGCCAGTCCGCCGACCCGGGCGCGTGGTTCGGTGGCACGTGGCCGGGTCTGGAGCTGGGGCCGTACCTGCTCGGCGGTCTGCTCGGCGCCGTGGCACTCGTCGCGCTGGTCGGCCGCCGGGCCGCGGGAGCGCGCGTCGGCTGGATCCTCGCCGCCGCCGGGCTCACCGTCGTGGTGCTGGCCGGCGCCGGTCCGGGCGGCCTCGGCGCACGAGCGCTCGAGGCGCTCGGCCTGGAGGCCGGCGTCCTGGGCGGCCGGGGCTCGGGCACGGCCCTCGCCTCGGTCGTGCTGCTCGGCCTCGGTGGTGCCGCGCTGTGCACCACGCGGGCGGTGAGAGCGCGCCGGGCCGCGCGGACCGTGGCGGTCGCCGGGGTCGCAGTGCCTCTCACCATCGGCCTCGTGAGCGCGGCCGGTCTCGCCTCGTGGTATCTCGGTGGGCCGCTGTCCGAGGACGGCATGCACGCCACCGCGGATCCCGCGGTTCCCGCCGTCGGGCAGCAGATGCAGGCTGCGCCCAGGCAGGCACGCGTGCTCCAGCTCGGGACCGGCGACGACGGCGCCGTCGAGTACGCACTGCTCCGGGAGGACGGGACACAGCTCGTGGACGCGTCGGTGGCCGCCGGAGCGCACGCCGAGGACACCGCGCGGGGCGCCGTCGACGACGTCGCCGTCCGGCTCGCCGCAGGGAACGACCCCGACGTGGCCGAGCGGCTCGCCGCGCTCGGGATCGGAGCCGTCCAGGTCTCGACCCCGGACGTGGGCGACGACGCCACGGACGGTTCGGGCCGGGCCGTCGGGAACGCCGAGCTGACGGCGTCGCTGGACATGATCCCCGGGGTGGAACGTGTGACGCAGGGACAGCCCGTCACGCTCTGGCGCGTGCGGACCGAACAGGACCCGTCCCCAGGATGGGCGCGGGTCGAGGACGGCCGGTCGGTCACCCCGCTGGCGTCCGGCGGTCCGAGCGTGCACGTCGACGTGGCGCCGGGCGACGCGGGCCGGCGGGTCGTGATCGCCGAGTCGGCCGACCCGCACTGGTCGGCGACGCTCGACGGGCGCCGCCTGGAGCCGGTCGAGGTGCACGCCGCCGGGGCAGCCCTGCAGGGCTTCGAGCTGGGGACCGAGGGCGGCCGCCTCGACATCGTCCACCACACGCCGCACCGCACCGGATGGCTGTTCGCACTGGGCCTCGTCGGCGCGGTGTTCGCGCTGCTCGCGCTACCGGTGCGAGGACGGAGGCCACGATGACGAGCCGAACGACCACGTGGCGGAGGCGATCACGGTGACGACGAGGACGACGACACGGCGGAGGCGGTCACGATGACCGCCTGGAGGACGACACGGCGCGTGGGCGCGCACGCCATCAGCGTGGCGTGCGTCGCGGCGGTCGCGATGCTCGCCCAGCACGTCCCGGGCGACGCGACCGGCACGGTTCCTCCCCGCACGGTCGAGACCGCACCCGGCGAGACGACGCTGGTCTGCCCGTCGCCCGCCGAACTCGTCCAGGAGGACGTCGGCGACGACCAGTTCGACGCCAGCCCGGTCGAGACCGAGTCCGGCCTGGCGGTCGCCGCCGAGGCGCCCGACGTCGTCGGACTCGACGGGCGGGAGTCCACCGTCGAGGACGACGGCCGGGCCGCGGAAGGGGAAGGGAGCGGTGACGGGACGGGCGCCGAAGCGGCACGTGTGGTCCGGGCCGGGCCGGGCGCGGTCGCGGCGGCCACGGCGACGTCGGTCACGACGGCCGGCGACCTGCGCGGGCTCGTGGCGGGCGCCTGCCGGGAACCGGCGATCGAGCACTGGCTCGTGGGCGGGTCGTCCGAGGTCGGGTCGAGCTCGCGCCTCCTGCTGCAGAACCCGGGGCGCACCGCGGCCTCGGTGTCGCTGGAGGTGTGGGGTCCGTCGGGGGCGGTCACGCTCGGCGGGCAGGCCGTCGTCGTGGTGCCGGCGGGACAGCAGGTGTCGACCACCCTCGAGGCGATCGCCCCCCAGCAGGGGCGCATCGTGGTGCACGCGGTGAGCCAGGGCGCCCGCGTGGCGGCGTACCTGCAGCATCACCGGATCGACGGGCTGGTGCCGCAGGGTGCGGACCTCGTGACCGGAGGTGCCGCGCCGGCGTCGGCCGTGGCCGTGGTCGGGGTGGACAGCCGCGGCGAGTCCGTGGAGGATCCCGGCGCGCCGGCGATCCGGCTGCTCGCCCCGGGCGACCACGACGGGACGGTACGGCTCAGCGTGTACGGGAAGGACGGTCGCGAATGGCTGCGCGGGATCGACGAGATCTCGTTGCACGCCGGGGCCGTGACCGACATCCCGCTCGGCGGACTGCCCCGGGGACGGTACGCCGTGGTCGTGGACGCGGCGGTGCCGGTGGTCGCCGGCGGGCTGGTGCACCGACGCGGCTCGGCGCCCGAGGACTCCCCCGTCGGCGAGGACCCGTACGACACGGCATGGATCGCCGGGCAGGCGGTGGACGACGGCGGCGCGGCGGGGATGTCCGACGGGACCGACGACGGCGACGCGGGCGCCGGTGCGGACACGGCCGGCGGCGAGGCGGGTGCGCGACAGCCCTCCTCCGGCCTGCTCGCCGTGCCCGACGACGTGTCGTGGGCGGTGAACGTCGCCGCCGTCCCGGCCGCACGGGGCGAGGACACCGACCCGACCGGTACGGCCGAGGTCACGGTCACCGGCTACGCGGCGGACGGGACCGAGACGGGCACGCACGACGTCGAGATCCCCGCGGGCGAGGACGTCGACCTGTCGGACGAGTCCCTGGAACCGCTGGGCGACGACGTGGCCGCGATCGGCCTGACCGCCGGCGGCGACACGCCCGCGGTATGGTCCCTGCGGCTGACCGACGGCTCGCTGATCGCGACCCTCACCCCGCCGAAGACGGCGGCGACGGAGAGCACGGTCGCCGTACGGGACGTGGTGGCGGACTGACGGCAGAATCTGCTGCCAGGGGAGGAGCTACTCCTCAGCTACGGACGCGCGGAGCTTGTCGCCCTTGGTGTGGGCGACGTCGCGGAGGTCGGACTGGAAGGCCACCATCCGCTCGCGGAGCGTGGCCGCGGCCTCGTCCGTGCCGGAGGCCAGGATGCGGACCGCGAGAAGGCCCGCGTTGCGGGCGCCGCCGATCGACACCGTGGCGACCGGCACGCCCGCCGGCATCTGCACGATCGAGAGCAGCGAGTCCATGCCGTCCAGGTACTTGAGCGGGACGGGCACGCCGATCACGGGCAGCGGTGTCACGGCCGCGAGCATGCCGGGCAGGTGGGCCGCCCCGCCCGCGCCCGCGATGATCGCTCGCAGGCCGCGCCCGGCGGCGGCGCGGCCGTAGTCGATCATCTCCGTCGGCATGCGGTGCGCGGAGACGACGTCGATCTCGACCGGGACGTCGAACTCGGCAAGCGCATCTGCCGCCGCGCGCATCACGGGCCAGTCCGAGTCGGACCCCATGACGATTCCGACCTGCGGGTTGGTGCTCACCGTGCGTTCTCCTTCGTCTCGGCGGGCCCGGCCACGGGAACGGCGGACTCCGCCCTCGCACCTGTGCTGTACGCCCGGCCACCGTCATCGTCCCCCATCAGGAGGGCCGCGGCTGCCCTGGCGGCGGCGCGCACCTCGTCGAGGTCGGTGCCGCTCACGTTCACATGGCCCAGCTTGCGGCCGGGGCGGATGCCCTTGCCGTACAGGTTGACCCGGGCCGTGTCGAAGCGCTCGAGCAGTTCCGGCAACGCATCGGTCAGTTCCTCGCGCGTGGAACCGAGCACGTTCACCATCACGGTCCACGGCGCGACCGGGTCCGTCGACCCGAGCGGCAGGTCCAGGACCGCGCGCAGATGCTGCTCGAACTGGCTCGTCACCGACCCGTCGATGGTCCAGTGGCCCGAGTTGTGCGGGCGCATCGCGAGTTCGTTCACCAGGACCGTCGTCGGACCACCGGGGTCGGACTGGTCGCTCGGCACCTCGAACAGCTCCACCGCCAGCACGCCCGTCACGTCGAGCCCCTCCGCGACGGCGACGGCGATCTCGCGGGCCTGCGCGGCGACGTCGTCGGACAGGTCCGGCGCCGGGGCGACCACCTCCGCGCACACGCCGTCGCGCTGGATCGACTCGACCACAGGCCAGGTGCGGACCTCGCCGGACGGACGACGCGCCACGAGCGCGGACAGCTCGCGCCGGAAGGGCGCCTTCTCCTCGACGAGCACCGGCGGCCCGCCCTCACTGGCCGCGACCAGCCAGTCGTCGGCCTCGTCCGCGCCGGAGACCACGCGGACGCCCTTGCCGTCGTAGCCGCCGCGGGCCAGCTTGACGACCGCCTCACCGCCGACCTCGGCCAGGAACTCCGTGAGCGCCGCCCTGCCCCCGTCGACCGTGGACGGCAGTGCGCGCCAGCGCGGGCACGGCACGCCGAGCTCGCCCAGGCGCGTGCGCATGACGATCTTGTCCTGCGCGGCGACAAGGGCGTGCGGGCCGGGACGCACCGGCGTCCCGTGCTCGATCAGGTCGGTGAGCAGGGCGTTCGGCACGTGCTCGTGCTCGAAGGTCAGGACGTCGGCCGCGTCCTGACCGCCGGGCGGGGCGATGAGGGCACGGATCGTGGCCTCCTCGGACGCCGCACCGACCGGAGCGTCCGTCACGACCTGAGCGGCGGAGGTGCCTGGGCTCTCGACGAGGACGCGGAGATGCACTCCGAGTTCCGCGGCTGCGGGGGCCATCATCCGGGCGAGCTGTCCGCCGCCGACGACGGCGATCACGGGGGGAGTCACGTGGATCAAGGGTACCGGCACGAGGGCCGAGCAAGACATGCGCTCAGGCCTGCCCTCGACCCAAACCGCGTCGCTCATCCTGCCATCGATCCAGCCGATGGTCAGCAAGGACAAGTTCCCCAGCGGTTCCACCGCGGTCGAACGACGCCATCTGAATCTTGCTCACGGCAGTGCCTCTGGGTGGAACTGGCCGACTCGACCATGGCTGACGCCCCGCACCCAGCCAACGCCGGAGTCGTGTCCTGGACCTGGCCGGCGCCCAAGCCGATTTCCACGAGCTAACTCCTATTCCCCGCCATCTCCAACACATTGCTTGAACTCGCGGAGCCATAGCCGGAAATCTTCACGACTGTGCAACCATTCTCCAGGAGCAACCAATAGGTCGGCACCAGCCATTCGATCAAGTGCAATCTCAATACATCGGTCACGAATCTCCATCTCTTCGTCTCGCAAAAATCCCATCGCCCACTCCGCAACTTCGGACCGGCTTGTGCGGGCAGCAGAGAGCCCTCGAAGGCGGAACATCACGTCCAACCTATTTAAAACACCCATCGCTAGAATCTCCCAGTAAATCTCCCAGAACGGTCGAACACGTAGTGCACTTTGGATCCGCCTGTTACGTTAACGTCAGGACGCACGATCCGCACTTGACCATCGCCGTCGATAGTTTCATGCCAGATCCTCTTACCCCCCGTTATCGGATCCCACTCACGAACCATCCGACGTCCTACCATTTCGCCAGGGTTAGAAGCGGGAGACACTCTGCCATAAAATCGGACCCGACCACCCTCAAGCACTTTGAATCCGTCCTTGCCGTACTTCTTCAGCTGTTTGTTGAAGGCAGCACGGGCCTCATCCGATGGCAGCAAGGGACAGGAGTCATTGTGGACGAGAAGTGGACTGGCATCCTCGTCAGCGGCGACGTAGTAAGTGTGATCGGTCGCCACAGCCAGGTTATGAACGACCGCGTGATTACGCTGGAGATGAACCGCCGTAACCTGCGCCCGTGTTCCTGCCGAGGTCTGAAGCCAATCTCCGGAGGTCAAGTCGATCGCGTCGACCCAGGCCTCAAGCTCGGACACCCAGAATGGGTGCTCGTCGGTGGCGACGATCTGTTGCGTGTCGCCGCGATCGTCGGTCACGACGAGGGTGACCAGCGTCTTTTCACCCTCACCAGTAATGAGGGCGGTAACTTCGCGCCCTTGGGTTGTCTCGCCTGTGTCTTCATCTGCGGCGAGGACGTCGTCCCCGAGTTCGATGTCCTCGATAGGTTTCCAGGTGCCATCTGCGAGCAGGACCAGTGTTCCCGGTGCGAAGCTGTTGCATGTGCTCCCGGCAGCCTCGAGAAGCTTGCGAGCCTTCTTCTGCTGGTTGTAGAACTTGATGCCGCCGATGACGATGTTTGTGACGACCTTGAGCGCCTTGGCGACCTTGCCTATGGGGACGACGCCGAGAACAAGTGAGGCGCAGGCACCGACCGAGCCGTCGTTGACGCAGCCCATGAGGTCGTTCCAGCCGATGAAGTCCTTGATGGCCTCGAAGCCGAGCTCGAAGGCGACGTCCGTGATGGACTTGTCCATCACTTCCTGGGCATGAGCGATCTCTTGGGCTGTGGGACCGGTCGAGGCAGGACCTTGGCTGCCGGCGCCGTCGGCCGCAGCTCCGCCGCCGGTGTCGGACGTGTCCCCGCCCGCGCCCCAGAGACCGCCGCCCGCGACGGTGCTTCCATCCAGGTCGCCGTCATAGTCGTCGATGACCTCGTCGTCGAAATCAGAGAAGCCCTTGTCTTCCTCGTGCCACGGGCGCGGTTCGAGACCGTCGGGATCAGACAGAGTGATGGGACTGTTGTTGGCGTAGTTGTACCCGTGCATCTGAGTCGGGTCAGTCAGGTCCATGATCGGATCCAGACTGATGAATCTGCCCAGAGCAGGGTCGTACTCGCGTGCTCCCAAAGAGACCAGGACGGTGGTTTCACGGTCGTCGTAGCCGCCGACGAATCCGCGCGAGCCGGGCCATTCTCCGAGGGGGATGCTGTCGGTGCCGCGTTCGGTGCCGAACGGAGTGGTGCGGCGTTGGGAGACCTGTGAGGTGTCGGCGGCGTTGATGGTGAGTTGGCCGGTGCCGTGGTGGTCGGCCATGACGAACTCAGTGCCACCCTGGTCGTCGATCACGGCCACGTGCCCACCGCCAACGTCGATGTAGCGGGTAGCGCGTTCCACGCCAGGTTCGGCCGAGCTGACCGTGATCTCGGTGTGCCCGAGGTACAGGGTGCTTTCGGTAGCGCCATCGGCGTCGGTACTGCGACCGATGAGCCGCTGCCCGTCTGCGTCGTAGATGTACTCTGCGCCGGACTCGTCGGCGTTTGTGACCGCTGCAAGGCGACCGTCGGGACCCCAGTCCAGCGTCTGCGTGTCACCGTTGATCTGGCGGGAGATGGTTCGCCCCACCGCGTCGTAGGCGTACTGCTCGAGCGAGTCAACCGCCGGGCTGCTGTCACCGGCGGCGACCTGCTGGTTCACGGACGTGGCCGTGTGGGGCTGGGCGGTGTCGTAGGTGTACTGGCGCGATACGTCAGTAGGTGTGTCCGTGCCGCCGATGCCGTGGAGAATTTCGCTCTGCCGGGAGCCGGCCCCGTCGTAGGTCCATTCGTGCCAGTAGGGGGCTGGGCCACCCAGGGTGCCAGCCGTCTCGGCAGCAGCTCCACCCGACTCGCAACCCGGCGTGTCCTGCGCCCACGCTTCGGTGAGCTGGGTCAGGTGGTCGTATGTGAAGCACTGCACGTCCGTACCGGTGCGAGACACGTCCTTGAGGGACAGGACGTTCCCGGCGTCGTCGTACTCGTATGTCTCGTACCGGTCCACGCCGAGCTGGTCGAGCCGGTCGACGCGGAAGGTGGACAGCCTGTTGGTGCCGTCCTCGTAGGTGTTGGTGGCGTACACGTTCCGGCCCAGGCCCGTGGACATGTCGATCTGGGTCAGTTTGCCGGTGTAGTCGTAGGTGCTTTCGGCGTGCAGGCCGTTGGCGAAGTCGACGTCGCGCAGCCAGTTGGTGGCGTCGTCGTAGTCGAACACGACAGCCTGGCCCGGAAGCGATCCCGCAGCAGGCATTCCGATACCGCTGATGTTGCCAGCGGGGGTGTAGCCCGTGCTGGTCATGTAGTTGCCGGCCAGGTCGCCCTCGACCGCGGGGATCTGTACCAGGTTGCGCAGCGGCCGGTACAGCGAGTCGTAGTGGGTGACGCGCGTCGTGTACGCGTTGCCGTCCACGTACGACGTGGACGACGCCGGCTGTCCCTTGGCTCCCGAGACCGTGTCGTAGGTCCACGAAGAGATCAGCTCTCCGGTCGGGCCATCCTGACGAGTCTCGATCGGTCGCCCGAGACCGTCATAGGCGTTCCACGTCGTCTCGTTCGCGGCATTGGTGGTCATAACCAGTTGGCCACGGTCGTCATAGGTGCTGGTCGTGGTCCCTGCATCGGGATCGGTAGCCGATACCTGCCGGCCGCGCTGGTCGAACTCGTAGGACCACTGGTTACCTTCCGGGTCGGCGACCGTCGCCAGTTCCCCGCGGGTTGTGTATGTGTAGCTGGTCGAGTCGAACCCTGAAGTGTCCTCAGGACCGGCGGAGGCGGCATCCTCGTGCCGACGCAGTTCGACCGTCTGCCCCCGTGCATCCGTGATCGCGGTCATTGCCGTCGCGCCGCTCGGCGGGATCGTCGTCGTGCGGTCGCCGCGATAGATCCACCTGGTTGCGCCGACCGTGTATTCCCCGTCCGAATCGCTGTACATCGTCCGCGACCTGGTCGGACGGCCTGTGCCGTCGAAGTCGGTGCGGATCATCGTGTCGACGGCCGACGAGTCATACGGGTCGAAGATTGCCGCGTTCGGTGCTTGGTCGTTGTAGTACGGCTCGTAGGACTGGTGGTTGAGACCGCGCGCGTCATAGAACGTATCGGTGATGATCCGGCCACCCTCAGGCCCCGGGGACTGGGTCTGTCGTTCGCGCAGTTGCCCGTCGTAGATCGTCCAGGAAGTCTGCTGCTGTTCCGCGTCGTTGATCGTTGCGGTACCGACCGCGACCGGTGTGTTCTTGGCAATCCGGTAGGTGTACTGCATGGAGGGCGTCGAAGAGGTCGCCCGGTTCGACAGCCACACCTTGACCGTGCGCCCCAGCGCGTCGGTGCGCACGAACGTGTTCTTGCCATTGGTGTCCACGACACGCGTGGGTGTCCCGCGCCGCGGATCGAGTGTCGTGGTGTTGGCCAGTGCCGTCGCGGAGTCCCCTGGCGTGGCAGGCGGTGTGGTCTCGGTCATCGAGGTGGCAAACCCACTGGCCGGGGTGTATGACGTGGTCGCGGTCCGGCCGTCGGACCGGGGCGTGCGCGTCAGTGCGCCCTCGCCGTTCGACGTCACGGCCAAATCAGCGGACAGGTCGGTCACCGACGTGACCCGGCCGTAGGCGTCGTAGGTGGAAGACGCTTCGACGTACTGGGCAGTCGTACCGTCGAACCCGGCGAGATCGGCGGTCCGGGTGATGCGCCCCGCCGTCGGTGCGGCCCCATATCCCTGACCGTCGTAGGCGTAGCGGACGTCGTTGATGACGTCGCCGTTCACGCGGTCAGGCGTCTGGTCGCACCGCACCGCCCAAGTCTGCTTGCGTTCGTGCAGGCCCAAGATGTTCTTGGTGGTGTTGGTGGCGTACTCCATCTTCGAGCAGCGCTCGTCACCACTCGTGCTCGTGTCCCCACGGTCGGTGACCTCGAGCACTCTGCCGGCCACCGTGTCGTCATACGTGGTGTTGGTCTGCGTCACACGCCAGGGCGACCCGCCGGTCCCCAGCGAGGTCCACGTCTTCGTCTCGGCCGTGCGGAGAAATCCAGATCGGATGGTGCCCCAGTCACGCTGACTGATGGCCGTACGGTGCCACCAGGGCCGATTGACCGACTTGGACAGGACCTGGCCGTCGATCTCGGAGTACTGGGCCGTCTTGTAGGTGAAGCCGGACAGCCAATCGCTGTCAGCGATCGGGTCTCCTTCGCCGGTGCCGAGCTCGACCTCGACGGAACGAGTGCCGCCGGACCGGTCGGAGCGGTCACCGTCCATGCCGCGCAGAAACCAGGATTCCGACTGGCTGATCTGCTCGGTCACTGACCCCTTCGTGGTCCGCACGTGGCCGTAGCCGCGCCAGTCCGACCAGGTCTTCTCCTCATCCGGTGTGATACCGGTGGCGTCGTCCCAGTGCCAGGCGCCCCCACCCAGGTACTGGTAACGCGTCTCGGTGTCCGGTGCGCCGCCCGTCCTGTCGGTCGTCACCGTGGAGGTGACGACGTATTTGTTGAACCAGTCCGTGACCGGCGACAGATCCGCCCCGGGCAGCCGACGCTGCGGGAAACAGCGGGTGGTGTTGGTGTTCTCCGCCGGGAGGTTCGTCGCGTCGCACGCCGGTTCGGAGTAACCGACGTCGACCTGTCCCCCGGTCTCGTCCACGATGGTGGCCAGGCGAGCCTTGACGAACGGGGCCTGCCCGTCCCCCGTTTCGTCCAACCGGTTGACCAGTTGCTCGTAGCCGAACTCGACCGGCGGCAACGTGATGTCACCGGCCAGGTCGGCGTCCGTGGCATGACCGGTCTCTCCGGTGCGGATGATCGACTTCAGCAGCAGCTGATAGTCGGTGTCCGCGGTCCCCCACTCATGCGTCAGGTCCCACGAGTCCACCGGCGTGAACGCACCGTCGACGTTCACCTTCGTGGCGATCGACGTCAGGCGCTTGCGGCCCCAGAACGACGGAGAGGTACGGCCGTTGTCGCACGTCGCCGTCGCGCTGCAGTTCAGGTCCCACGGCGTGTCGAACCAGCCGTTGGGCTGTTCGTTGATGGCGCTACACCCGAATCCCTCGACAGCGCCGGGAATACACCGTTCGCTGTATCCGAACGTCACCCGCCCCAGTGGCGTCGCCCCTGACACATCCGACGAATCCAGGCCGTAGTCGATCCGGTTGAGCGTCCCGCCTCGCGTGTAGCGAACGTTGTTCTCCGGATCCCCCAGGCTGCCGTAGGAATTGTTGCCCTTGCTGTAGTAGTAGGCGATCACGTTCCCCGCAGGGTCCACCGCGTAGTCCAGGTTCCACCGCCACCCCTGATCACACACGGACCCAGCCCGCGTGGACGCATGGCAGGGATCTCCCGCGTCGTCACCCAGGACCGGAACCGTCCATGTCGAGTTCGTCGCCCTGTCGCCCGAGCTCCAGCCCGGCAAACGGTGATAGCCGAAGAAGTACTTCACACCTTCAGGAGTCGTCACTCGCCAGTACTCGTTGTTGTTGTCACCGTTGGCGCGAGCGCTGTTCGTGAGCAGATCGACCTTCGTGCCGTCGTCCTTGGCCAGACGCCAGGAATTCTCGCCGTCAGGTACCAACTCGCCGGCCGCGCCGTTGAACGAGATGTGCGCGTTGTCGTAGTCCCAGCACTGGTCGCCGATCGCGCGACCCTCATCGTTCTTGACGTCGTCGATCGAGCAGGACTTGTACTTGCGCTCGATGTAGCCGGGCCACAGATCAAACCCGTCGCCCACCAGCGAAGCCTGGTTGTTCGTGCTCGAGGTGCGCCCATCGATCCCGCCCGAGTTGTACGAAAGTCCCAGCGTCGGCGTGAAAGACCCAGGGACATCCGGCACACCGATCGGATAGTTCCACGCGAACGAACCCGACCGCAGATCCGTCGACCACGATGCAGCCTTCGCCAACGGCGTCGCGCCGAAATCCCCTGTGTCACCTGCCGTCGTAGCCGCCACAGCCAACGTCGTCGGCGAGGTAGCACTCAGCTCGACGCCCTGCGCGGTCAGCGTCTGCTTCTCCGCGTCGTTCACCGTGTCGACCGGTGTTCCGTTCTCGTTCACCAGCGTGAGCCGGCCGGCATAGTCGCCGCCGAACGCGCCGGCGAACGCGGAATAGTCGACCTGCACGTCGACGGTCGCCGTAGTCACATTGCCGACGTCGGTCGTGTCGTGATTCTTCGCGGCCTGTGGTGTCGATCCTGCAGGCAGGCTCAACTCGATTACGGGGTTCCCGGAAGCCTTGCCCTCGCGGACGCGCACGGCGACTTCCTCGATGCTCGCGCCCCCTGCCGGTGAGAACGCGATCGGAATCCCACCGACCTGCGTGGGGCGCCAAGCAGAACTCTCGTCGGGGTCCGCGCCCGCTCCGTTCCGACGAGTCACACCACTGGGTTCGACGGGAACGGTCGCAGATCCCCGCTCAGGCAGGTCGGCAGCCGGCGCCTCAACCTCCGGCAGCATGTCCGTGTTCGCGGCAGCCACCTTCGTGTGGTCCTCGCCGGCGACCACGACACCTGGCTCCGGATCAGGTGGGTCGACCGTCGCAGCGGCGGCCGGGGCCGTCATGACCGGCACCAGGAGGGTCCCGACCAGGGAGCCGGTCACGATCATCCCAGCAACCAGCTGCAACCAGCGCCTGTCTCTACGAGAAGCGCCGTGGGCGGTCAAGATCCTCGTCATTTTCTCCTGCTTCGTCGCATTCCCGCGCCGCCCGGCGGCCTTCACCCGTGAGGATCGTGTTCGGTTGTTGCTCACTCCGCGCCCCCCGGAACCTCGGTCGGCATGCCGAACTGGGTGTGGAGGAACTGGTTGATCTGCGCATCTGACAAGGTGCCGTTGAACAGCCACACGTCATCGACCTGGCCGGGCCAGTACCCGCCCCAAGCGCCGGCTGACCGTCCACGCCCCACCGAAACCGAGGCACTGGCAGAGAAGACGTCGACGTTCTCGATCATGGGGTTCACATCGGCGTCGTTTCCGTTGACCACCAGGCGGGCCGTTCGACGCGCCGCGTCGTACACGACCGCCAGGTGAGTCCAGTCGGTGGCGGACAGTTCCGAAGTGTCCACCGCTTCAGCCACTGTCGCGCTCGAGCCATCTGCGTCGCGCATGATCAGCCGCCAGGTCACCCCGGCAGGTTCCCCCTCGGCATCCGGTATCCCGGGTTCCGCCTCAACCAGCACGGCAGACTCGCTCGACCCGTTGATCGCCGCCACGGTCGCGGACCCGTCGAGTTCCCCGGCCGCCTGCGCCCACCCAGTCAGGGTGAACGAGTTCGAGGTGTCCAGCGGCACGGAAGACGTGGCCGCGTATCCATCCACTCCGTCCAGCACAAGCGCCTGCTCGTCGACCCACCATTCCTGGTTCAGCCCGGCGCCCGCGGACAGCGTCAAGGACGGACCCTGCCCGCCGGTCGTGTCGACCTCACTCGCGACCGTGACCGGCGACGCTGTGGGGTCGACGGTGGTCGGCTCGAACGACCAACGCGCCGCGACCGACGGCCGGGCGTACGCAAGCGCAGCAGCCTCCCCGACGGGCACCATCCGGTCATAAAGGTTCACACCGTCGACTCTGCCCGGCCAGAACGATGTCGGGTTCGCGGTTGCCGAGTAGCGGCCAGCTCCGATGGTGACGGGACCCAGCTCAGAGACCGGGTCCGAGAACGATCGCGGTGTGCTTGGCACACCGTCGACGTAGATCAGCAACTGGTTTGTCATGGAGTTGTGCACGCCCACCAGGTGGGTCCATCGCCCGGTCCGCACAGGCACGTCCGATCCGACGCCGATGATCGCCAGGTCCGAGGTGTACCGGCCGAACGCCCAACGATCACTGCGGCCGTCGGCTGAACCCGTGTAGTAGAGCTTGTAGTCCATGTAGTCCGGTCCGGCCTGCGAGACCACGACTGCCTGCCCAGGCGTCTTGGTATCGAGGTACGCCCATGCCTCCACGGCGAACGAATACGTCGTGGCAACCCGTTCGGAGGATGGCGCCATCCCTGAATCCCCGGCACCGTCAAGCAACAGCGCGTCACCGTCAACACGCTCGCCCGCCGGCATCGAGGCGACATGGGCGTCCCCGGACAGCGTCAGCGGACTGTCGGCCGCCGCACCATCGAACCCCCACATGGAGACCGGGGGCCGGCCCGATCCGATCCGCACCTGGTAGGTCGCCGTCGTCGACTTGTTCCCTGCCGCGTCCAGCGCCTGCGCGTTGATGGTGTAGACGCCTGGTTCCGAGGGCATCAAGTGGAAGCCCGCTTGCGCCGCGGTCACCTCCCGGCTCGACCCGGTCGGCTGCGCGTTGACTTCGTACCGGTACTTGACCACGTCGCCCGAGGTCGTCGAGAAGTCGAAGCCACCGGACTGTCCCACGCCGTCCAGCCACGGGTCCTCCGGGTTCTCCGGGTCGGACGCGGGCCACCGAGCGGACGTGATCGTCGGCTCCTTCGGCCGTGAGGTGTCGTACACGAAGTGACACCGCCAGCCGCTGTCCGCATACGACCACTTGCTCGTGTCGTGCCCGTCCCAGACGCGCACCGCCCACCGCAACAGCTTGTTCTCCGGGATCTCCGCCTTGGGCACCTGCACGCTGAACGCCGACCCATTCGCCTTCGAACTCGACGGCACCAGTCCCGAGGTCCACACCTGGTTGTTGTTCGTGTCGGTGATCGTGAACCGCACCTGCAGTCGGTCCCCGTCCGGGTCCGTGGCCTGCGAAGCAACCAGCTTGTCGATTTGCCGGATCCGCGGTGCGTCCCCCGACTTCGCGCAGGAGCCGCCGGGGTTCATCGACAGCTGCGTCGCCTTGATCCGGTTGGGCGCACGGTTGTACTTCACCCGCACGTAGCCGTTGCGCGAGAACTTCTTCCAGTACGACTTGTTGGTCTCGGAGTACGCGCGCATGCCAAGCGTCAGGCGCCCCCAACGGTTGTCGGCGAACTGCTGCACCGTGTCCCGGATGCCGAACTCCGCGTCCGCCGCGCTGTTGCACGTGGACTGGTTCCCGCCGTAGTGGAACGAGTCGTGCGCGATCAGTTCCTTCCAGAACGTCGAGTTGCTCGTCTTGTTCCACGACGTGTTGGACGAGTTGATCGCCCCCACACGCCACAGGTCGACACGGTGGTTCGAGCACACCGCGGAGTGCGTGTTCTTCACCACGAACTCGGCGGACAGGATCCTGGTGCCCTTGAACCGCGACACGTCGAACTGGTACATCAGCCGGTAGGTCGACCCGCCCGGGCAGTCCGACCAGCCCGTGCACGTGCCCAGGCCCTGTGTCGACTTCCCGTTGAACTTCCAGCCCATGTTGTCCGGGTACGACTTGTTCGGCGACGCCCACGCTCCGGCCTTCGGCGTGTGCCACTGCGGATCGATCACCACGGGGAACGTCGTCTCCGGGTCGTTCAGCAACCCCTGGTCCGGGATCAGCGTCAGCCGGTCGCGCTCCGCCGAGACCTCGACGCCAACCTCGGCGAACGTGTCGGGATCGCCATGCTCGCCCGCCGCGTCCGCGGCGGTGTCCGCGCTGCCGGCACCCGAAGCGCTCGTCCGAAGGGAGGTCGCCTCGGCGGACTCCCCGCCGGCCTGATCCGGCTCCTCGGCAACCGTGTCCCACATCGCCGCCGGCGGAGCCGCGAACACCACACCGGCCGCGCCCTGGTCCCGGGCTTCCAGCCCGCCGTCCTCGGTCTCCGAGACGTCGAGCCCCTGGGTCTCCAGGGAGAACCGGATCTCGGCCAGCTCCGGCGATGTGGCAGCCTCGGGGGTCTTCACCACGAAGTACGAGGCATACCCGTCTTCCGTGGCCGTCATCTGCAGGTCCACACCGTCCAGTACCTCGCTGTACGTAGCGGTGTCACCGTCCAGACCGGGACTCGGCAGCGGCTCCGGCCACGTCAGCTCGACCACGCGGCCCATCCGGTCTATCCGCACCAGCGGCCCGTCGCCACCGGCGGAGAACTCGACATCCACCGTCGAAGCCACCGGTACCACCACGCCGTCGGCCTCCCGCAGCGTGGTGTCCACGCGGACCCAATCACCGTCGGCCCGCGTCCACTGCGGAACCACGAACGAACGCCCCTCCAGGGTGCCGTCCGGCTGCGCCCAGACCTCGCCCTGCTCGGAGCGCTGAGCGACGACCTCGACCGCCTCGCCAGTCTCCGCTGCCTCGGCCAGCGCCTCCGACTCGGCCTGTGAGACCGCCTCGATGTCCTCGACCGGCTGCGACCCGTCACCCGCTCCCTCGAGAACCGGCCGACCGTCGTCCGCCAGCCCGTCCCCGGTCGGACCGTCCTCGGCCTCAGGCCCTTCGTACACGGGATCTGTCACCGGCAGTTCATCCGCGAACGCCGGTGTCGACACCGCCGGCACCAACACCACACCGAACAAGGCAGCGACGGTCACGAACGCCGCCACGAGAACAGGCCACCGAACCGCCATCGAACGTCGAACCGCCACGACTGCTCCATTTCGCTCTAACAGGACGACACTCGCGGAGCCGCCGGACCGGCAGACAACTTACCCAGGCTCAAGTAGGGCTCGTCAACGTTTATCCCTATTCAGGCCACGATTTCACCCACAACAGGGCAAGGTGCCACGGCCAGGAAAGCTGCCGGCCAAGTCCCGTCCATCGACAGGTCACCCACGCGACCGGAAGCCCCGTCGAGCACCCTGAACCATGCCGACGGACAGGCACTCACGCCCCCGGCCGCACCAGCCCCGTCTCGTACGCCGTCACCACGGCCTGCACGCGGTCACGCGCCCCCAGCTTGGCCAGGACCCGCCCCACGTGCGTCTTCACGGTCGCCTCGGCGACGTACAGCTCCGCCGCGATCTCCTGGTTCGACCGGCCGCGCGCCATCAGCACGAGCACCTCGCGTTCGCGCTCGGTGAGCGCGCCCAGCGCCAGGTGCGCCTCCGCGCCGTGCGGATCGGTCGTAGGCAGCGCGGTGACCAGGTGCTCCAGCAGCCGCCGCGTGGATGACGGCGCGATCACCGCGTCGCCCCGGTGCACCGTCCGCACGGCGGCGAGCAGTTCCTCCGGCGGCGCGTCCTTGAGGAGAAACCCGCTGGCGCCCACCCGGATCGCCTCGAGCACGTACTCGTCGAGGTCGAACGTCGTCAGCACGACGACGCGCGGTACGGCACCACCTCCGCCGTCGCCCCCCAGCAACCGTTCCGTGGCCTGCAGGCCGTTGAGGTTGGGCATCCGCACGTCCATGAGGACGACGTCGGCCGGGGTGGCGGCGAGGAGGCGCAGTGCCTGGAGGCCGTCACTCGCCTCGCCGACGACGGTGAGGTCGGGCTGCGAGTCGATCACCATGCGCAGTCCCGCACGGACGAGCTGCTGGTCGTCGACGAGGACGACGCGGGTCGGGGCGGCGGTCTCGGTCATGACTCCTCGTCAGTCGCTGTGCGGGCGGAGCTGCCCGCCGTGGCACCGGTCGTCGCGCCAGGTGGCGCTCCGTCGGGAGCGTCCGCCGGCGCGCCGTCGGCCCCGGGCGTGTCAGCCGGTGTCTCGTGCGGCGCGAACCGGAGATGCCCGGCGCCGGACGGCGCGGCCGGCACCGGCACGACGAACCGCACCTGGAACCCGCCCCCGGACCTCGCGCCGGCGGTGAGCGTCCCGCCGAACAGCTCGGCGCGCTCCCGCATCCCGACCAGACCGTACCCCGCGCCGGGGGCACCGGGCCGGTTGTTCGAGGCGAGCCCGCGCCCGTCGTCGGACACCTTCATCTCGATCTCGCGTTCACCCCAGCGGATCAGGACGGTCACCCGGGGGTCAGGTCCGGCGTGCTTGCGCACGTTCGTGAGGGCCTCCTGGGCGACGCGGTAGATGTTGAGCCCGATGCCTGGCGGCAACTGGCGCTCCTCGCCGATCCGGGCGTAGGAGACACGCATCCCGTCGGATCGGGACTGCTCGACGAGCGCCTCGATCTGGGTGACGTCGGGCTGCGGGGCGATCGGAGCCGGCTCGGCGGCGGAGCCCGTGGCGCCCGGCCCGTCCGACGACGCCGGTGCGCCCGGCGCCTCACCCGGTTCGGGCGACGTGCGCAGCACCCCGAGGATCTTGCGCATGTCCGCCAGAGCCGCACGACCTGTCTCCGCGATGGTGTCCAGGGCACGGCTCGCCGCCTCCGGGTCGGCCCGGGCGGCGTAGCGGCCGCCGTCGGCCTGGGCGATGACGACCGACAGGGAGTGCGCGACGACGTCGTGCATCTCCCGGGCGATGCGCGCGCGTTCGGCCCCGGCCGCGATCGTCGCCTGCTGGGCGCTCTCCAGTTGCAGCCGCTCCGCGCGATCGCGCAGGGCGTCCAGCATGGCCCGCCGGGACCGGCGGAACAGGCCCAGCGCCCAGGCGGTGCAGAAGATGAGGAAGGCGAAGGTCCCCGCGGCCTCGGCGCCGCCGCCGGTGTCGCCGGTCAGAAACTTGGTCTCCAGGTAGAGCAGGAAACAGCCGGCCGCCGCCGCGATGATGCCCGCCCGCGGTCCCCACCGCGGCCCGTAGGCGGTCAGGCCGTAGAGGGAGTAGGGAAGCATCAGGTCGGCAGGGAGCATGACGGGCACCCCGAGCCCCATGTGGGCCAGCGCGAGCACCACCATGGCGCCCGTCGAGGCGACCGGCCGGGTCCGCACCCAGGCCATCGGCACCATCATGAGCGCGGACCACACGGCGGGGAACCATCCCGGCAGCCCGGATGCCCAGACCATCGCCTCGGTGGCGCCGACCGCGGCGACGAGCACGAAGCCCCCGAGGACCACCGCCACGGTCACGTCGGTGGCGAAGCGATGGCGCTCGAACCACCCGGACACGCGTTCGTACAGACTGGGGCTCTCCACGGTGGCCAGCGTATGGCGAGCCGTTGACCGGCGCGTCATACCGTGGTAGCAATTTGCCTGGACACGGGGATGATTCGTACGGTTCGTGGCGGGTTCGCCGAACGAGTCGCCGAACCGATTCGTCAAACCACTAGATGTACCCCTGCCCATGGCAGCCAGGACGCGCGTTATGCCCTACCATGGCGGAATGACTCACGTACTCCTAGCCGAGGACGACCCGGCCATTGCCGAGCCGTTGGCGCGTGCGCTTACCCGTGAAGGTTACGACGTCGTCGCGCAAGGAACCGGCAAAGGTGCGATCGAGCACGCGAGCGGCGCGGACATCGTGGTCCTGGACCTGGGCCTGCCCGACATGGACGGCTTGGACGTCGCGCGGGAGATTCGCGGGAGCGGGCTGACGGTCCCGGTCCTCGTTCTCACCGCTCGCGCCGACGAGGTCGACCTCGTCGTGGGCCTCGACGCCGGCGCCGACGACTACGTCACCAAGCCCTTCCGCCTCGCAGAACTGCTCGCGCGCGTGCGGGCGCTGCTGCGCAGGACGCACGGCGAGACCGGCGAGGAGGAGGAACTGCACGCACAGGACGTGCGGGTGGACGTCTCCGCGCACCGCGCCTTCCAGGGGGATCGTGAGCTGCATCTGACCACCAAGGAGTTCGACCTGCTCCGGGTGCTCGTGCAGAACGCCGGCTCCGTCGTCGTCCGCGACACCCTGATGCGTGACGTGTGGGGCTCCGACCCCGTCGGCTCGACCAAGACCCTGGACATGCACGTGTCGTGGCTGCGCCGCAAGCTCGGCGACGACGCGAACGCCCCGCGCTACGTCTCCACGGTGCGCGGCCTCGGCTTCCGCTTCGAGATCGGAGCGAGCTAGCCACATGCGCCACCGCATCGTCCAAGCGACGATGGTCGCGGTCGCGGTCGCGGTTCTGCTGCTCGGGGTTCCCTTCGCCATCTTCGGCGCCCGGTTCGTCTACGACACCGAGGTCAAGCGCATCGAGCAGCGGGCCGTCACCTTCGCTGAGGACGTCGCCCGTGAGGTCTCCCGTGCCTCCTACGAGGAGGGCGAGCTTCCCGAGGCGCTCCTCGCGGAGGCCGTGCAGCCGGCCGAGACCGAGACGCCGGCGCACGTGACGGTCAGCCTGCCCAACGGAACTCTCCTCTCGCGGGGGGAGGCGCCGACCGGCCCCGTGATCGACGCCGCCTGGGCCACCAAGACCCGCCCCTTCGTCGGAGTCAGCATCGAGGTCTCGGCCTGGCCCGCCTACATCAAGTCCGGTCAGCTCGTCTTTCTCATGCTCGTCGGCAGCGCGGCGGCGTTCACCGCGGGCTCCGTGACCGCCGCCTGGCAGGCCGAGCGCCTGTCCCGCCCGTTCGTCTACCTCTCCGGGGCCGCCGAGCAGCTCGGCGCCGGACAGGTCCGGCCCCGGCTCGAGCCGTCCGGTGTGGAGGAGATCGACCTCGTCGCGGCCGAACTGGCACGGAGCTCGGACCGCCTCGCGGCCCGCCTCGCCGTCGAACGGCAGTTCACCTCCGACGCCTCCCACCAGCTCCGCACTCCGCTCACCGCGCTCACGATGCGACTGGAGGAGATCACCCTCATGTCCTCGGAGCCCGAGGTGCAGGAGGAGGCGCGCATCTCGCTGGAACAGGTGGAGCGGCTGGTCGGCGTGGTCGACGACCTCCTGGCCCGGTCACGCAAGGCGCAGGGCGGCACCACCGAGTCCGTCGACCTCGCGGTCGTCTTCCGGCAGCAGCACGAGGAGTGGCGCGACACGTTCGAGTCCGAGGGCCGCACGCTCGTCGTGGAGGAGCCCGACGGCGAACGCGTGCTCGCCACTCCGGGCGCACTCGCTCAGACCTTGTCGACGTTGCTCGAGAACTCGCTACGACACGGGGACGGCACGACGACCCTGCGGTCGCGCCCGTCGGGCACGCGCGGCATGGTCGCGGTCGAGGTCACGGACGAGGGCGAGGGCGTGCCGGAGGACATGGTCGGCCAGATCTTCGAACGGGGCGTGACCTCCGGCAACGGCACAGGCCTCGGGCTGGCGCTCGCGCGGGACCTCGTCGCGGCCGACGGCGGGCGCCTGGAACTCAGCCAGCGCACACCTCCGGTGTTCTCCGTGTTCCTCGCGGGCGTGCCACGCACCTACGACCCTCAGGCGGTGCTGCCGGTGGGATCGACGGTGTCCTCCGCGGAGGTGGGCAGGCGCCGCCGCTGGGGCCGCGGCTGAGGCATCACTCGGGAAGGGCCCCGGCGCTACCCGCCCGGGTGGATCATCGTCATCCCGGCGACGGTCGCGCTGTCGAAGCGCGGCAGCAGGTCGGCCGCCTCGGTGAGGCCGATCACCCGTTCCACGAGGTCGTCCGGGCGGAGCCGGCCCTGGCCGATGAGCGCCAGCATTCCCGGGTAGTCGGCGGCCGACATTCCGTGGCTGCCGAGGAGGTCGAGCTCCCACCCGATGACGCGGTCCATCGGGACGCGCGGGTGCCCGTCGACGGGCGGTAGCAGCCCGATCTGCACCTGGCGGCCGCGTCGCCGGAGGCTGAGGATCGCGTCGGCACAGGTTCGCTCCCCGCCGACGGCGTCGACGGCGACGTGACTGCCCCCGCTCGTGAGTTCGTGGACGGCGTCGGGTACCCGGGTCACGCCGTCGGACACGACGACGTGCTCGGCGCCGAGCGACCGGGCGGCGTCGAGCGCCTCGCGGTGACGGTCGACGGCGATCACGCGCGCGCCGAGCGCCCGCGCGATCATCACGGCGCTCAGTCCGACACCGCCCGCGCCGATCACGGTGACCCACTCGGACTCGCGGACGGCGGCACGGCCGGCGAGGCCGCGATAGGCCGTGGCGAAGCGGCAGCCGAGGGCGGCGGCCGCGTCGAGGCCGACGGTGTCGGGGACGGCGACCAGGTTGGTGTCCGCGGCGTGCAGGGCGACCTTCTCGGCGAACGATCCCCAGTGGGTGAAGCCGGGCTGTTCCTGGTCGGGGCAGACCTGCGCGTCGCCCTGGGCGCACCAGGCACACCGTCCGCAGCCGCACACGAACGGGACGGTGACGCGATCGCCGACGCCCCAGCGCTCGACACCGGTGCCGACCGCGGTGACGACACCCGCCAGCTCGTGGCCGGGCACGTGCGGGAGGGCGATGTCGTCGTGGCCCGCCCAGGCGTGCCAGTCGCTGCGGCACAGCCCGGTCGACTCGACCCGGACGACGACGCCACCGTCGGGCGCAACCGGCTCGGGAACGTCCCGCACCCGGGGCGTCGCGCCGACGGCGTCGAAGATCACTGCGCGCATCGCGGACTCTCCTGGACGGCTCGCGGAATGAACCACCCAGGCTACCGGCGCCGAAGCCGGCCCCACGACGAGGACCGCCGAGGTACGTGCTGCGCGGCAGCTCGCACCTCGGCGGTTCCCGGTCCGGTCACCATCTCGGCGGTTCCCGGTCCGGACGGCGTGTCACTCCGCTCCGAGGGCCTCCACCGGGGACGCCTTCAGGGCGCTGCGGGCCGGGGCCACCGACGCGACGAGGCCTGCGACAACCGCGACGACCAGGACGACGCCCAGATCGAGCCACGGGACCGTGAGCGAGACCTCGCCCATGATGGACAGCGCCGTCAGCGCTCCGGTCCAGCCGTAGGCGAGACCGAGCACGATACCGAGCACCGCACCCACCCCGGCGATGAGCATGCCCTCGACCGCGAGCATGCCGCGCAGCTGCGACTTGCTCAGGCCGATCGCCCGCAGCGTCGCCGACTCGCGCCGGCGCTCGATCACGGACAGGGACAGGGTGTTGGCGACGCCGATCACCGCGATCACCACCGCGACCGCCAGGAGACCGACGACGATCCCGAGCATCACGTTGATCACCTGCTCGAACTGGGCGCGCTGAGCGGCGGGACCCGTGACGAACACACCGTCGTCCGACATGGCGTCCTGGACGTCGGCGAGGGCGTCGGCGGGTTCGGCCTCCGGGGCGAGCGAGGCCCACACCCCGGCGAGCGCCGCGTCGGGATCGAGCCGGCGGAGGTCACCGAGCGTGACGAAGCTGGTGAGACCCACGTTGCTGGTCTCCACGACCTGGAGTGGCACGGTCTCGCCACCGGTACCGGTCGCGTCGACGGTGTCGCCCTCGGCGAGATCCAGGTTCTCCATCTGCCCCTCGCTGAGGAGCACGGTGCCCGGTTCGAGGCCGTCGGCGGCGGACTCGTCGTTCACCGTGCCGCGCAGGTCCTCGATGTCGGCGGCCTGCAGGTAGAGGTACTCCCCACCGGGCAGTTCGGCGTCCGCGGCGTACACCTCGGTGACGGTGCTGACGGCCTCCACACCGGCGATGTCGTCCACCGCCGAGGCCGGGACGTCGCTCGACCCGGGCATGACCATGATGTCCACCGGGAACGTCTCGTCGAGGGTCGAGTCCGCGGTGCTCCGGGCGGCAGCGGCGCCGGTGGTCATGGTCATGATGAGCGTGACGCCGATGAGCAGCGCCGTGGCGGTGGCCGACGTACGGCGTGGGTTGCGCAGCGTGTTCGCGGCCGCCAGGCGGGAGGCGGGCCCGGTGCGTGCGACGATCGCCCCGAGGAACGCGGCGACCTTCGGCAGCCAGAACACCGTCCCGACGATGATGCCGATGAGCGAGAGCGCCCCGCCGAGGACGGTGGCCGCCAGCCCGAGGTCGACCCGCCCGTCCGCGCCGAGGTAGACCCCGAGGCCCACGAGACCGGAACCGCCGAGGACGGCGAGAGCGGAGAAGATCGCCCGTACCCGGCCGGCGCCCTTGCGCACGCTCAGGGTCTCGGCGGGCCGCAGCGCGGCGAGCGGTGCGACACGCGTGGCGTTCCTGGCGGGGGCCAACGCGGCGACCAGGGTGACGACGGTACCGACCGCGAGCGGGATGAGCACGACCTGGGGGGTGAGGCTGACGATGGTGGGCAGCGGCACCCCGATGTCGAACTGCGGCGCGACGAACAGTGCGGTCTGGGCGAGCAGGACGCCGGTCAGCACGCCGCCCAGTGAGGCGAGCACGCCCAGGACGGCGGCTTCGAGCAGCACGGACCGGTAGAGCTGGCCTCGCCCGGCACCGATGCAGCGCAGCAGCGCGAGCGTCCGGGTGCGCTGGGCGACCAGTACCTGGAAGGTGTTCGCGATGACGAGGCCGGCGACCAGGAGGGCGACGGCGGCGAACGTGAGGACGAAGACCAGGAAGACCAGGTCCTCACCCCCGGTCCGCTCCGCGCTGACCCGCTGGGCGTGCTCGTCCACGGTCACGACGGAGTGGTCTCCGTCGCTCACCACCGCGGAGTTCAGGGCGTCACGGACCGCCTGCGTGGGCTCACCGCCGGCGAGGGCCGACGGGTCGAGAACGGCGGCGATCTCGAAGGGATCGCCCGGTACGGGCTCGTCACCCCACTCCTCGATGTCGGCGGCCGTGGCCACGACGGCGCCGCCGCTCGCGGCGTAGGCGCCGTAGGGGTCCTCGGTGACGCCGACGACGCGGACGGGCTCGGAGACCTCCTCGCCGTCGCCGGTCTCGGGGTCGGTCTGCACCCAGCGGTGGATGTCGATCTCGTCGCCCACCGCGACGCCGAGCCGTTCGGCGACGCCGTCGGGCACCGCGATCTCGCCGCGTTCGGACGGCCACTTGCCCTCGGTCAGGTCGAGCGGCATGAGACGGTCGTCCTGGGGACGGGCGACGCCTTCGGCGTATGCGAACTCGCCGTTCTCGGCGAGGTTCAGGTACGCGCTCCGGACGGCGTCCGCGGCGACGACGCCCTCGGTGCCGCGCACGGCCTCGACGTCCTCCCGCCAGTCGTTGCCGGAGGTGGTGACCAGCACGTCGGCGTCGGCGTAGCGCGCGGCGATCGTGTCGTAGGTGGCGCGGGTGATGACGTTGCCGGCCAGGAGCGTCACGGCGACGAAGGCCGTGCCGATGAGGATCGCGATCCCGGCTGCGGTCAGGCGGCCGGCGCTGCGGCGCATCTGCGCCATCGTGTACCGGACCGTGGGCAGGTCGTTGCGCTTCGGGGGCGAACCGGCGACGCCGGAGGGCGACGTGCCCGGGGCGTCGGTGGACGAAGTCGTCGTGGTCGTGGTCATCGCGCACCAGCCCCGGGAACGACCGGCGTGGTGCCCGTCGACACGTTCGGCTCCAGCGTGCGCAGCGCGTCCAGGCCGGCCAGCGCCGACTCGGGCGTCGGGTCGCTGATGTCACCCGCGATCCGGCCGTCGGCGAGCAGGACGACACGGTCGGCGTAGGCCGCGGCGGCGGGGTCGTGCGTGACCATGATGATCGTGCGGCCGAGCTCGCGGACGCTGCGGCGCAGGAAGCTCAGCACCTCGGCGCCGGACCGGGAGTCGAGGTTACCGGTGGGCTCGTCGGCGAAGACGACGTCGGGCTGCGCGATGAGCGCGCGGGCGATCGCGACGCGCTGCTGCTGGCCGCCGGACATCTCGGCCGGACGGTGCGTCAGTCGCTCGGTCAGACCGAGCGTCTCGACGAGGGTGCCGAACCACTGGCGGTCGACCGTGCCGCCGGCCAGTTCCACGGGGAGCGTGATGTTCTGCTCGGCGGTGAACATCGGCAGGAGATTGAACTGCTGGAAGACGAAGCCGACACGGTCGCGGCGCAGCTTCGTCAGGGCGCTGTCGTTCAGGGCGGTGACGTCGGTGGTCCCGACGAACGCCTGCCCCGACGTCGCCGTGTCGAGGCCGGCGAGCAGATGCATCAGTGTCGACTTGCCCGAACCCGACGGGCCCATGATCGCCGTGAACTCGCCGGCGGCGAAGTCCACGTCGACACCCGCCAGGGCGTGCACGGCGGCCTCCCCGGATCCATAGGTCTTGGTGAGGTCACGCGCCCGGACGGCGCGGGTGCCGTCGACGGGGACGTACACGGTGGTGTCCACGGAAGTTCTCCTCGGAACGAAGGGATGTTTCAAGAACACCTCGGAATCTACGGATCGGGCCGGTGGTCCCGCGTCGTGCGAGAGGATGGTCCTGTGCGGACGCTGTGTCATACCCAGGTCGTACAGCCACCCTGAGTCCGTGGGTCCGACGACCCGGGGTCTTCCCCGACCACCGAGGTCGCAGGCGGTGACGCGGACGAAAGCCGGTGGAGAACACCGGTCGTGCACAGGGCCGCGGGACGGCCCGCTCGCCCGCGACAGCCGTCGGGCAACGTGGACGCCATGACCGTCCGCGTGACCGTGCACCCCGGGGAGGACGTCGAACTGTCCGACGGCGTCTCCCCCGCCACCTTCCGAGAGCCGCTCGCCGCACTTCTCCGCCGCCCGGAGCTGCTGCGGGGCGCCCTCCTGGCCGACGGCGCCTCCGTCCCCGAGGACGGCCGTGCCGGAGAACGGCCACTGCTCCCCGGCGCGACGCTGGCGGCCGGGCGGCCGGTCCCGGCGCCGGGACCGGCCGCCGCCGCGGTGCTCCGCGCGTCGTGGATGCTGACGAGGACCGAAGGAGCGGCGGCGGGTGTCCTCCTCCCCGTCACCGGAGGACTGGTCCGTGATGTCCGACGCCTGATCGACCGGAGCGGCCACGGCATGCGGCGCCGTCACGGACTGCGCCTGCGGCGCGGTGGTGCGGGCAGAGTCCTCGCTCCCCCGCGATCATCGGCCGACGTGACGTGGCTCCTCAGCCTCCTGCCCGTACTCGCCTCGGTCGGCGTGGCCGTCGTTCTGCGACAGCCCGTGTTCGCCCTGTTCGCGCTGCTGGGTCTCGCGGCGGTGCTTCCCCAGGTGCTCCGGCGACGCAGCGCACCGGCCGGAACGGCCGGCGCGCTCGCCGGCAAGGCCTACCGAGCGGGACCCGATGCGCTGCTCGCCTTCGCGGTCGCCGCCCACCAGGCCTCGCCGGGTACCTGGCGCGCGGCCCGGTCCGCCTGGTCGAAGGCGGGGCCCCGTCCCGGCTGGCCCGGCGGGATGTGGGACGAGCTCCTGGGCGACGGGTCCGTGGCGGTCGTCGGCGCACCGGATCCCGCGCGCGCCGTGGCCCGTGCCGTCGTCGCCGACCTCCTCGTACACGGGCGGCCGGTGCTGGTGCTCGGAGCCACGCACCACTGGGCGTGGTGCCGCTGGCTCGCCGCCGACCATGCCATGCTCCCGGCAGAGCCGGACGCGGCTCTCGCCGGCCGCGCTCCCCGCCTCACCGGCACGGGACTCACCGGCCCGGGACTCAGCGGCACCGAGACGGACGACCTCCCCGTCGGCCCGGTCCTCGTGGTCGACCACGGCTCGCCCGACGACCATGCCACCGCGCGTCGCGCGGTCGCCCGGGGCGCCGTCGCAGTCGTCCTCGGTGCCGTCGCGGGATGCCGCACCGTCATCACCGTCCGGGACCGCCACATCCACGTCACGGGACCGGAGGGAGGCCGACGGACCCTGCCGCTCGTCGGCGTGACGACGCAGTGGGCGGAACACTACGCCCGGCTCCTGGCCGGCGCCCGGCACCTCGGCCGGACGCCGGCCACGCTCAGCGGTGCCGCCCGTCCCACGGACGCCGTGAGCAACCTGCCGGACGACGTCCCGCTCGGCGGCCTGCACGACCTCGACGGTGTCGCGGCGGGCGTCACGGGCCACCGCGGCGGCAGCTGGGCCGTACCCCTCGGCCGCACCACGACCGGCACCGTCACATGGGACCTGGTGGCCGACGGACCGCACCTCCTCGTCGCCGGCACCACGGGCTCCGGCAAGTCGGAACTGTTACGCGCCCTCGTGCTCGGACTCGCCCTGCAGCACCCGCCCGACCGGCTGATGCTCGGCCTCGTCGATTTCAAGGGCGGTGCCGGGCTCGGCCCTCTGACCGATCTGCCGCACGTCGTCGGACACGTCACGGACCTCGATCCGGTGCTGGCGGCACGGGCGCTCGAAGGAATACATGCCGAACTACGACGCCGCAAGACGGTCCTCGCCGACCATGGCGTCGCCGATATCGCGGCGCTGGCAGCGGGCACCATGCCGCGCCTCGTGGTCGTGGTCGACGAGTTCCGCGCCCTCGCCGACGAGCTGCCCGGCCTGCTTCCCGACCTGGCCCGGATCGCCGCACAGGGACGATCGCTCGGTGTGCATCTGGTCCTGGCGACCCAGCGACCGGCCGGAGCCGTCAGCAACGACGTACGTGCGAACGTCACCGCGCGGCTCGCCCTCCGCGTCACGGATCCGCTCGAGTCCCGCGACGTGGTCGACTGTCCCGATGCCGCGTCGCTCCCCGTCGCTCGCCCTGGACGGGCGATCCTGCGGATCGGGTCAAGCTCCCCCGTCGCGCTGCAGTGCGCCCACACCGGTCCGGGCGAGACCACTGCGCCGGTCCGGCGAGCCACGCCGTGGGGGCGGAGCCGCGACGAGAGGGCGGACAGGGCGTCCACGACCATGTCACCGTCCGGAACGCGCCGGTCTCGTGCCGAGCCCCTGGGGCCCACCCATCTCGTCGCGGCGATCCGCACGGCCTACGGTGGTCCCGCGGCCCACGCCCCGCTCTGGCAGCCGCCGCTTCCCGAGCGTGTCACTCATGCCGAGCTGGCCTCTGCAGAACACCGGCCGGCGCCCGGGCTCCTGCTCGCGCTCGGCGATCTCCCGGGCCAGCAGCGCCGCACGGCGATCCGCTGGGACCCCGCTGACGGCAACCTCGCCGTGCTCGGCCGCGCGAGATCGGGCCGCTCCACCGCGCTGGCCGCCTTGGCGCACGGGGCGCGGATGAGCGGCATGAGAGTGGGAACCGTCACGCCCGGCTCGCCGTCCGCCCCGGAGGCCGATCTCCTGCTCGTCGACGATCTGGAGGCCGTTCGCTCGGTCCGGCCGGGCTGGGAACCACCCTCCGGCGTACCGGTCGCCGTCTCCACGCGCCACCCCGGAGTCGTCCACTCCCTGGGCGTCGGTCCACGTCTCGTGATGCTGAGCCGCGACCGCGCGGACGACGTCGCCCTGGGAGCCCCCGCGACCGTCGCGGGTTCGGGAGGCGTCCCAGGGCGTGCCGTGTGGTGCGGTCCTACCGGCCCGGTGCTCTGTCAGGTCGTGCTCGACCCGGCGCTCACCTGAGCCACCACTTCTGGTTCGCGCCGCCGTGGCACTCCCAGATCACGAGCTTCGTGCCGTCGTTGCCGTTCCAGCCCTGGACGTCCACGCACTTGTTCGCGGCAATCGACACCAGGTCACCGGCCCCGGACAGGACCCACTGCTGCGCGACGTTCCCGTTGCAGTTCACGATCTGCACGGTCGTCCCGTTCGTGGGATCGCCCCAGGCGAGGTCCATGCACATGCCACCGGCACGCACCGTGCCGTCGGAGTGGAACGTCCACCGCTGGGCGCCCGTACCGTTGCAGGTCCAGATCTGCAGGGGCACGCCGTCGGAGAAGTTGGAGTTGGGCACGTCGATGCACTTGCCCTCGTACCCGACGATCTCTCGGCCGCCCCCGCCGCCCCCGGTGGTGGTGAGGCTCAGGTTGTAGTTCGCCAGGATCGGGTTGATCGGCTGGTAGATGAACCGGCCGTTGCTCGAGCAGTCGCCGATCCGGCCTGAGGTCACACCCTGCGCCTGGTCACCCGAGATCACCGAGCCGCCGGAGTCGCCTCCCTCGGCACAGGCCGAGCCGGTCGCCATCCCCGGGATGTCGCCGTTCCCGTAGTTGATCGTGACGTTCTTCTCCTGGATGACGCCGCAGCGCCAGCCGGTGGTACGGCCCGACCGGCACACCGAGGCGCCGATCGGCATCTCGTTCGAGCCCGCGACCGCGACCGTGCCGCCCCCGTAGTTGTTCACCGCCGGAGTCGGTGTCCAGTTGCTGTTGGTCCTGACCCACGCCCAGTCGCGTCCCGGGAACTGGGAGCCGGCGTACGTACCGAGCGCGGCACCGTCGGGCGCGTTGACCGCGTCGCCCGTGTTCCCGCAGTGGCCGGCCGTCACGAATCCGCCCGCGACGGCGAAGCCGATCGAGCACAACGTCACGAACCCGTCACCGGTGGGCCGGTGGAACTCGTTGCCGCCCACGATGTCGCGCGCGGGTACGGGAGCCGTCTCGGAGTGCCGCACCCGCACGACACCAGACGGTACGCCCGCCGACTTCGCCAGAGCACGCGCGGCGTCGGCGTCGGCGGCCTCGATGACGAGTTCGTTGGCTTCCGGGTCGGCGTACCACGCGTGAACCGACCGGGGCGCTCCGATGTCGTCGAGCGCCTCCTTCCACCGCGTGAGGTCGTCGAGTCCGTGCCGCACGACGACGGCCTCGGCACCCGTCTCGCGAACCGCGTTCGCCGCGGCCTTCGTCGTGACGGCCACGTGGACAGCGTCACCGCTCTCGGACACCCAGGTGCCCGCGTAGTCGTCGCCGAGCGACGAGGCGAAGTGCTTCTCCAGGCCCGCTGCGCCGGCGTCCAGCGCGAGCCGTGCGGGAATCTCCTCGGGCGTGAGGCCGAGATCCCGCTCGAACGCCTCGACCTGCTCCGGCGCGATGCCCGTCAGGCCCGGCGCGGGTGCCGGAGCGGGCTCGGCCGGTTCGGCACCGGTGGCTGGGGCGCCGACGAGTGTGGCGCCGACGAGTACGGTCGCGACAGCCCACGGCGTCAGCGCTGTCACAGGCTTGCGATAGGAGTTTCTCGACGATCTGAGCATCTGCTACTCCCTCGATGGGGCCCGGCCGGAGCCGGGGTGTGGGTGAGGAACACGGCACGCGGACGTGACGACGTCGTCACGCGCGCACCGACGATGCGAGCAACATCGCCCGCATCGCATGAGGGCCACCCGCGATGCTAGTGATGACTGATCCGTTGCTGAACAGTAACCAAGCGAAGATGTGGGAACCACCTAGTCACGACGTCACGGGCGGACGAACCCGGGCATAAGCGCTGGTGAGGCCCTGGCGAGAGGTCAACAGGTCACGGTCCGGCGTCAAAAATCCCCACCGATTGACACCCCGCACGCACCCCCGTTGCATGGAAGGCAGGTCACGGGGCTCACGGGCCCGACCGTTCGCCGGCGGTGCGGGGCGCCACGACATCGTGCGCCGGCCCCTCCGGCGAGCACATCTGCGAACGACCTAGGAAGGCTCAGGCTCGAAATGCGAGTAGATCGAAAGTCGGCCGGTGTGGTGGCTTCGGCCGCTGTGCTGGGGATGGTTCTGGCGGCGTGTGGTGGCGGTAGTGGTTCTGGTGATGCCGGCTCCGAGGGTGGCGGTGATCAGGTGGAGGTGTTCACGTGGTGGGCTGCGGGTTCGGAGAAGGCGGGGTTGGATGCTCTGGTGGGGGTGTTCCAGGAGCAGCACCCGGACATCGAGTTCGTGAACGGTGCGGTGGCTGGTGGTGCGGGGTCGGCGGCGAAGGATCTGCTGCAGACGCGTCTGCAGGCGCAGGACCCGCCGGACACGTTCCAGGCTCACGCGGGTGCGGAGTTGCAGGACTACATCGATGCGGCTCAGATCGAGGACGTGTCGGGTCTGTACGAGGAGTTCGGGCTGACGGACGCGTTCCCGGCGGATCTGGTGGAGCGGCTCTCGACCGAGGACGGGGCGATCTACTCGATCCCGTCGAACATTCACCGGGCGAACGTGTTGTGGGCCAATCCTGCGGTGCTGGAGGATGCGGGGCTGGATCCCTCGGGTGAGTACGAGGACCTGGATGCGTTCATCGCGGATCTGGAGGAGCTGGACGAGGCGGGGGTGACGCCGATCTCGGTGGCGACCACGTGGACGCAGGTGCATCTGCTGGAGACGGTGCTGCTGGCCGATCTGGGTGCGCAGGCGTACTCGGGTCTGTGGGACGGGTCGACGGACTGGTCCTCGGATGAGGTGACCGGTGCGTTGGAGGACTTCGAGACGATCATGTCGTTCACGAACTCCGACCGGGACGGTCTGGACTGGCCGGAGGCCACTCAGCAGGTCATCGATGGTCAGGCCGCGTTCAACATCATGGGTGACTGGGCGGTGGCCGCGTTCGAGGAGCAGGACAAGGAGTTGGGCACCGACTTCGTGGCCGTTGCTTCTCCGGGTACTGCCGGCACGTTCGACTTCCTGGCCGATTCCTTCACCCTGCCGGTCGGTGCGCCCCACCCCGAGGGCACCAAGGCGTGGCTGGAGACCATCGGGTCCCTGGAGGGGCAGACCGCGTTCAACGCCGCCAAGGGCTCCATCCCGGCACGGACCGATGCCGACCCCGCGGACTTCTCCGAGTACCAGCAAGGCGCGATCGAGTCGTTCGCGAACGACACCATCGTCTCCTCCCTGGCACACGGCGCCGCGACCCCGGTCGCGACCCTGAACGCGATCAGCGACGCCACCAGCAAGTTCACCACCGGCGCCTCCGACCTGGACGCCTTCCAGACCGAACTCGCCACAGCCACACAAAGCTGAGACGACCGACCCAGCACGACCCGCAAGCCCGCCGGGCGTAACACGGCGGCGCAGGACCTCCGGGTGGCTCCCACGACGGCGCCCGGAGGTCCTGCCCGGCCGCGGCCTTCCCCGGCGGGCTTCGTGGCGGGTGCATCGACCTTCGAGGAAACCCATGTCCAAGACCCTGCGGCGGGTGGGGCCTGCCCTGCTTCTGCTCGCTCCTTCGTTGCTGCTTCTGGGGGTGTTCGTCTACGGGCTGATCGCGGCGAACTTCCAGATGTCGTTCACCGACAACCACACCGCGGCCCAGGCCACCGGCCAGCAACCCGCGGTCACCGTCTGGTTCGACAACTACCTGACCCTCCTGGCCAGCGAGGACTTCCAGCACTCCCTGACCAACCTGCTGCTGTTCACCGGCGTGTTCCTCGCCGGCACCATGCTCATGGGCTTCGGCTGGGCCTGGCTCCTGGAAAAACCCGTCAAGGGCGAAGGCTTCTTCCGCTCCATCTACCTGTTCCCCATGGCCGTCTCCTTCGTCGCCTCCGGCGTCGTATGGCGCTGGCTGCTCAACTCCAACCAGGACCAACAAGCCTCCGGCCTCAACCGCCTCTTCCAGATCATCGGCCTGGACTTCCTGCAGAACAACTGGTGGAACAACGTCACCCTCGGCATCACGGCCATCGCCATCCCCGCCATCTGGCAACTGTCCGGCTACGTCATGGCCCTGTTCCTGGCCGGATTCCGCGGCATCCCCCACGAACTACGCGAAGCCGCACGCATGGACGGCGCCAGCGAACTCCAGCTCTACCGCCACGTCCTGTTTCCCCAACTGTCCCCGGTAGCCCTGTCCGCACTGATCATCATCGGACACATGTCCCTCAAATCCTTCGACCTCATCATGTCGATCTCCAAACCAGCCAACTACCAGACCAAAGTCCCCGCCGTGGACATGTTCGTCTTCAAATCCAGCTTCGACTACGCCAACGCCGCCGCCGTCGGCGCCATCCTCCTGATCATCGTCGCCGCCATCATCATCCCCTACCTCATCCACACCCACCGGGAGGAAAAGCG
>NZ_JAFMPK010000034.1 GCF_017349295.1 Myceligenerans salitolerans | reverse complement strand
TTCGTCTGGGGGTCGGCGACGGCGTCTTATCAGATTGAGGGGGGCGTGAGCGAGGGTGGGCGTGGCTTGTCGATCTGGGACACGTTCTCGCATACGCCGGGTAAGACGTTGAATGGGGATACGGGGGATGTGGCTGATGATCATTTCCACCGGTGGCGGGAGGATGTGGGGCATATCGCGGACCTGGGTCTGGATGCCTACCGGTTCTCGATCGCGTGGCCCAGGGTGCAGCCGGGTGGGGGTGGTGAGTTCAATGCGGAGGGGATCGGGTTCTACTCCGATCTCCTTGATGCGCTGCTGGCTGTGGGTGTCAAGCCTGTGGTCACGCTGTACCACTGGGATCTTCCGCAGGAGTTGCAGGATGCCGGTGGCTGGACGAACCGTGCGACCGCGGAGGCGTTCGCGGTCTACGCCCGCCGTATGGCCGAGGAGTTCGGTGACCGGGTGGATGTCTGGACGACGTTGAACGAGCCCTGGTGCACGGCCCTGCTGGGCTACGGCTCGGGTGTCCACGCCCCGGGGATCAGCGACCCCGTGGCCGCTCTGACCGCGATCCACCACCTGAACCTGGCCCACGGGCTGGCCGTGCGGGAGATCCGTGACGTCCTGGGCGCGGACGCGAAGGTCTCGATCACGCTGAACCTCCACGTCGTGCGGCCCGACGACCCGGCCTCGGACCTCGACCTGGACGCCAAGCGCAAGGCCGACCAGATCGCCAACGACTCCTTCCTCGGCCCGCTGCTGGAGGGCGCCTATCCCGCGGGCCTGCTCGAGCGTACGGCCGAGCTCACCGACTGGTCGTTCGTGCACGACGGGGACCTGGACCTGACCCGGCAGCCGCTGACCGTGCTCGGGGTGAACTACTACTCGACCGCTCGCGTGCGGGCGTGGTCGGGCCAGGGGCAACGGCAGCAGGCCGACGGGCACAAGGACTCCGCGGGCAACCCGTGGATCGGGGCCGAGGACGTGGAGTTCCTGCCCCAGCCGGGCCCCTGGACCGCGATGGGCTGGAACATCGAACCCGCCGGCCTGACCGACCTGCTCATGGAACTGCACGAACGCTACCCGCACCTGCCACTGATGGTCACCGAGAACGGCGCCGCGTTCGACGACGAGGTCACCCTCACCGGCGGCGTCGCCCGCGTGCACGACCCTCGCCGGGTGCAGTACCTGCACGACCACATCGAAGCACTCGCCCAGGCCCGCGACAAAGGCGCGGACGTGCGCGGCTACTTCGCCTGGTCCCTGCTGGACAACTTCGAATGGGCCTACGGATACGACCGCCGCTTCGGCATCATCCGAGTCGACTACACCACCCAGGAACGCACCTGGAAAGACTCCGCCCACTGGTACCGCCGCCTCACAACCAGCCGGACACTCCCCGCCATCACCGAAATCCACCCCGCCTGAACCGGGAGCCGTGAGGGCGGCCGGGCTCTGCCTTCCGGGGTCCGGCCGTGCGCCCGTCCAGCTCTGCCCCGGGCCACCAGGCCGCCGCCGGTGATCGGTGCGCGGCCCGCCCGGTGCGGCGCGTCGATCTCTGCCGTCGCGTAAGTGTACGTGCCGCCGTCCGACGCGGAGAGTCCTGCCTTCCGGCCTGGCCGCGCCCTGACGCCGCGATAGAGTAGGGATCCGATGAACGAGGAGGGGTCGTGGGGCTGAACCACAAGCAGATCGGCGAGGTCGCCGAACGCACCGGCCTGTCACTGCGCACCATCCGGTACTACGAGGAGGTCGGGCTGATCACGCCGTCGGCACGGTCGCAGGGCGGGTTCCGCCTGTACACCGAGTCGGACATCGCACGGCTGATGCTCGTCAAGCAGATGAAGCCGCTGGGCTTCTCGCTGGAGGAGACCCGGGACCTGCTCGATGTCGTGGACGCCCTCGACGGTGACGACACGACCACGGACGAGCGCTCCGAGCTGTTGGAGCGCCTGACCATGTTCCAGGCTGCCGCGGACGAGCGTTGCGCCAGCCTGCGCGCCCAGCTGGTGATGGCCGAGGAGTTCGCGGCCAACCTGCGGCGAGAGGCGCGCCAACGACGACGAGAGGTGAAGTCCGCCCGGTGACCACGGCCAGCCCGTACCAGTCCGAAATTCGCGCGGAGGCTGCCCGGCGGCGCAGCATCGCCGTCATCTCCCACCCCGACGCCGGCAAGTCGACCCTCACCGAAGCGCTCGCGCTGCACACCCGGGCCATCGAGACCGCCGGGGCGGTCCACGGCAAGGGCAACCGGGCCGGGGTGGTCTCGGACTGGATGGAGATGGAACGCAAGCGCGGCATCTCGATCACCTCCGCGGCCCTTCAGCTGGGCTACGGCGGCACGGTGATCAATCTGCTCGACACCCCCGGCCACGCCGACTTCTCCGAGGACACCTACCGCGTCCTGACCGCGGTGGACGCGGCGGTGATGCTGCTGGACGCCGCCAAGGGGCTGGAGCCTCAGACCCTCAAGCTGTTCGAGGTGTGCCGCCGTCGCGGCGTCCCGGTCATCACGCTGGTCAACAAATGGGACCGGCCGGGCCAGGAGGCCCTGGAACTGTGTGACGAGCTGGAGCAGCGCATCGACCTGCAACCCACTCCCCTCACCTGGCCCGTCGGCGAGGCCGGCCGGTTCCTCGGACTGCTCGACGTCGCCGGCGGCGACGTGAACACCTACGAACGCACGCCCGGCGGTGCGGCCCTCGCCGTCGAGGGCCACCTGGCACCGTCCGAGGCCCGGGAACGGTTCACGGACGACTACGCGCACGCCGTGGACAGCGCCGGTCTGCTCGACACCGTCGACCACGAGTCGTTCCTCGCGGGGCGTACCACCCCGCTGCTGTTCGGCGCGGCCCTGGCCAACATCGGCGTGCGGCAGCTCCTGGACACGATCGTCGACCTCGCACCGGCACCCGGACCGCGGCCGGACCTGCGTGGCGCGGGCGGAGAAGGCGCCGTCGTCTCCGGGGCCGACGCCACCACCGAGGTGCTCCGGACCGCACCGACTCGGCCGGTCGAAGCCCCCTTCAGCGGATTCGTGTTCAAGATGCAGGCCGGCATGGACCCGAACCACCGCGATCACGTCGCGTTCGTACGGGTGTGCTCGGGCCGGTTCGAGCGCGGCATGGTCGCCACCCACGAGCGCACCGGGCGTCCCTTCGCCACCAAGTACGCGCTCCAGGTGTTCGGCCGAGACCGCGAGACGGTCGAGGAGGCCTTCCCGGGCGACGTCGTCGGCCTGGTGAACGCCAGCAGCCTCGCCGTGGGCGACTCCCTGTACGAGCCGGGCGGTCCACCGGTCCGCTACCCGCCGATGCCCGCCTTCGCGCCCGAGCACTTCGCGGCCGCCCGCGCGAAGGACCCCAGCAAGTCCAAGCAGTTCCGGCGCGGTATCGCCCAGCTCCAGCAGGAAGGCGTGGTCCAGGTCCTGGTCAACGAGGACCGGGGCGACGCCAACCCGATCCTGGCCGCCGTCGGGCCGCTGCAGTTCGAGGTCGCGTCCTTCCGCATGGAGCACGAGTTCTCCGCGCCGATGGCCCTGGACCACCTGGACCTGTCGGTCGCCCGGCTCGTGGACGACGAGGACGTGCCGGCCGTGCGCCGGACCGCCGGGACCGAGATCGCCCGCCGCGCCGACGGCGTCCTGCTCGGGCTGTTCCGCGACGTGTGGCGGCTTCGCTCGCTGCAGCGCGAGCACGGCATCGAGCTGCGTCCGCTCGTGGCCGGTGGCGACGCCTAGCCGGAACAGATCTCGCACCTACCGGAGTGACACGTACACGTGCCCCTGCTCAGACGTCCGCGCGCCCTGACCCCCGACGGTTTCTACGGCTGGCACATCGTCGTCTTCGCGGCGATCACCCTCACGATGTCCGCCCCGGGGCAGACCGTCGGGATCTCGCTGTTCATCGATCCCCTGATCGCAGACCTGGGCATCAGCCGGTCGATGATCTCCACCTCCTACCTGATCGGCACGGTCACGGGCGCGTTCGCCCTGCCCTGGGTGGGCCGCGCCATCGACCGGTACGGCACCCGCCGCGTCCTGCTCGTGATCGGCTTCGTGTTCGGCGCCATTCTCATGGCCATGTCCCTGGTGAGCAGCATCGTCGGCCTGACCGCGGGGTTCGTCGGCGTGCGGATGGCCGGCCAGGGCGCACTGGCCCTCACCTCCACCACGGTGGTCGCGCACTGGTTCGAGAAGCGCCGGGGGCTGGCCGGAGGCCTCGCCGCGGCGTTCGGGGTGGTCGGCATGTCGTCCGCCCCGCTGCTGCTGGAAGGACTCATCGCGGACGTCGGCTGGCGTTCCGCATGGCTCATCGAGGGTGCCGCCGTCTGGGCCGTCGTGCTGCCCATCGCGCTGCTGGGCATCCGGGACCGCCCCGCGGACCTGGGCCAGGAGCCTGACGGCGCCACCCTGGCACCGGGAAGCGCTCCGCGGCCCGCAGGAGGCCTGACCCGGGCACAGGCGCTCCGCCACCCCTACTTCTGGCTCGTGACCTGCGCCCTGGCAACGTCCGCGATGCTCGGGACCGCCGTGGCCTTCCATCAGATCAGCCTGCTCACCTCCCACGGCCTGACCGCCACGGAGGCGGCCGCGAACTTCCTGCCGCAGACCGTGGCGGGCCTGGTCGCGACGCTGGCCGGCGGCTGGCTCATGGACCGCTTCGGCGGACGCCTGCTGCTCGTGTCGGCCATGGGGATGCTCGCCGGCGCGCTCGTCTGGGCGACCGTCGTGTCCCCGGGATGGTCCGCCCTCGGGTTCGGCATGGCACTCGGCGTCGCACAGAACATCGCACGGGCCGTGGAGAACACCGGCCTGCCCAACGCGTTCGGCGTCCGGCACATCGGCGCGATCCGTGGGGTCGTGTCCTCGGTCGGGGTCGCCGCCTCCGCCGTCGGCCCGCTGCTGTTCGCCGCCGTGTTCGACACGACCGGCGGCTACGGCCCGGCGCTGGTCGGCAGTGCCGTCGTCCCCGTGGGGATCGGCATCTGGGCAGCGCTCACCGCCGAACCGCACGTTCCTGCCACGCGGCACGCTCCTGTGACGACCGACACGCCCGAACACGGGGACAGCAACACTTCCCTCACGTTAGAGTAGGGTCGCCGTCGACCGGCACCCTGCCCCGTGTCCATTCCCAGGGCAGGACGCCCGTTCTGCGTCTCTGACGTCCACCCCTCACGTCAGCCCCTCTGTCCCTCGTGCGCAACGCTGCGCGCCCTCAGTCCTGACCACGACCGGACCGGGCTCGCAGCCCGTTCCGGCACGCGCCCTCGCGCGCCACCGAAAGAACGGAAGACCCGCGTGTCCCAAGAGATCCGAGAGAGCCTGCCCGACCCAGCACCGAAGCCCGTCCCCGTGACCGGCGCCCCTGAGGCGGCCGGGTCGTGGCACGACGTCGTCGCGGCCCTGCGCTCCCCGCGTGTGCTGCGCACCGAGGTCCTGGCCGGTCTGGTGGTGGCGCTGGCGTTGATCCCGGAGGCGATCGCGTTCTCGATCATCGCCGGGGTGGACCCGCGTGTGGGTCTGTTCGCGTCGTTCACGATGGCGGTCACGATCGCGTTCGTGGGCGGTCGCCCGGCCATGATCTCCGCGGCCACCGGCGCGATCGCGCTGGTCATCGCGCCCGTCGCCCGCGACCACGGCATGGACTACCTCATCGCCACGGTCATCCTGGCCGGGATCCTGCAGGTCCTGTTCGGCGTGCTGGGGGTGGCCAAGCTGATGCGGTTCATCCCGCGGTCGGTCATGGTCGGCTTCGTCAACGCCCTGGCCATCCTCATCTTCCTGTCCCAGGTCCCGCACCTGGCCGGCGTCCCCTGGGCCGTCTACCCCCTGGTGGCCGTCGGCATCGCGATCATGGTGTTCTTCCCCCGCCTCACCAAGATCGTGCCCGCGCCCCTGGTCTCCATCGTGCTGCTGACCGTCGTGGTCATCGCCGCCGGGATCGCCGTGCCGACCGTGGGCGACGAGGGCGCCCTGCCCGAATCCCTGCCGGCCCTCTTCTTCCCCGACGTGCCCCTCACCTTCGACACGCTGCGCGTCATCGCCCCGTACGCGGTGGCGATGGCGCTGGTCGGCATCCTGGAGTCCCTGCTGACCGCGAAGCTGGTCGACGACGTCACGGACACCCACTCGGACAAGACCCGCGAGGCCTGGGGGCAGGGCGTGGCGAACGTCGTGACCGGGTTCTTCGGCGGCATGGGCGGCTGCGCCATGATCGGCCAGACCATGATCAACGTGAAGGCCTCCGGCGCGCGCACCCGTATCTCCACCTTCCTGGCCGGCGTGTTCCTGCTGATCCTGGTGGTCGGCCTGGGCGACGTCGTGGCGATCATCCCCATGGCCGCGCTCGTCGCCGTCATGATCATGGTCTCGGTGGGCACGTTCGACTGGCACTCCATCCAGCCCGGCACGCTGCGTCGCATGCCCAAGTCCGAGACCGCCGTCATGCTCGTCACCGTCGTGGTCACGGTCGCCACGCACAACCTCGCCTACGGCGTCATCGCCGGCGTCCTGGTCGCCATGGTCATGTTCGCCCGGCGCGTCGCCCACTTCACCACCGTCGCCCGCCTGGACGCCACCGACGAGGACGACCAGCGGGTGTACGCGGTCCAGGGTGAGCTGTTCTTCGCGTCCTCCAACGACCTCGTCTACCAGTTCGACTACACGGGCGACCCGACCAACATCGTCATCGACCTGTCCGAAGCTCACGTGTGGGACGCCTCCAGCGTCGCCGCGCTCGACGCCGTGCGCACCAAGTACGAACGCAAGGGCAAGAACGTCACCATCATCGGCATGAACCCCGACACCACCACCCGCTACGACCGCCTCACCGGACAGCTCGGCGCCGCCCACTGAGATCGGCGGACCGCCGTCGACGACGGCTGACGTCCTGCTGCACGAAGTCGTCGCGAGCGGGAGCGGGCCGGCCTGTGGATCGGCGTGCTCTGGGTGGTGGCCGTCGAACTCCTGACACGCACGGTCCGGCCACGGCCGTTACGTTCGAGACATGGCTCTCGCACCCGACCCGGAAGAGATCTACCACCGCGCGGAGCGGGAGGGCCGGCGACGGCTGGCGATGTCGCGTCTGGAGACCGTCACCACGGGGTTCATCGCCGGCGTGACGATCGTCTTCGGCATCGTCGCCCTGGGAGTAACCGAAGCACTGGTCGAGCCTGCCCTCGGTGCCGAGATGGCAACGCTTGCCGGGGCCCTCGCCTTCGGCCTCGGGGTCGTCTTCGTCGTCGTGGGCCGCACCGAACTGTTCAGCGAGAACCTCTTCGACCCGGTCGCCGCCGCCATCTCCGAAGGCGGCCGCAAGGTCTGGGGCGTCCTCGCCCTGCTCTGGGTATGGATCCTCGCGCTCAACCTCGTCGGGGGCGCCGTCCTGCTGAGCGTGCTCCTCGTCGACGGAGCGATGCCGGGCAACTCGGAGCACGCCCTCGACGGCATCGCCCAGGAGATCGCCACCAAGCCGATTTCCGGCACGTTCGCGCGAGCAGTCCTGGCAGGAACGCTGCTCGCTCTCCTGTCGTACCTGCTCAAGGCCGTCGACACCGCCACGGCCCGCATCCTCGTGGCCTACCTGGTCGGTGTCTTCCTGGCGCTCGGACCGTTCGACCACGTCGTCGTCTCGGCGCTCCACCTGCTGTTCGGGGTATGGCACACCGGCTCCGTGACCTACACGGACCTCGCCGTCAACATCGCCGTGTCGACGGCCGGGAACCTCGTGGGCGGCCTCGGTCTGATCACGCTCACGCATACCGCGCAGGTCAAGGGCAAGTAGGGGGCTCGCGCCTCGGCGAAGCCGCCCGGCCGTCGCCGGTGGCACTGCGCGGGCGCGGTCGCCGCAGCGGGCAGCGGTGAACTCAGCCCGGGTCTCGAAGCTGTGGCCGCGGCGCCCGGAGCGAGGGTGGTGTCCCTCGCCCCGGGCGGTTCTCAGCCGACGCGCAGGACGATGGGGTTGGACTGCCAGATCTGGGTGTATCGGACGGTCTTGCCCGGGACAGGAGCCTCGATCTGCATGCCATCGCCGGCGTAGATCGCGATGTGGCCGGGTGACCAGAGGAGGTCACCCGGCTGCGCCTGGGAGAAGGGCACCTCGGTTCCCGCGTATCGCTGCTCGGAGGATGTTCGGGGAAGACTGACCCCGACCTGCGCGTACACGTACGACGTGAATCCGGAGCAGTCGAATCCCGATGGGGTCGATCCGCCCCAGACGTACGGCACGCCGAGGTACCGCATCGCCACCTCCAGCACCGCGGAACCCGCGGCGGAGGCGGGGATGTCTGCAGCGACCGCAGCAGCGGTTTCAGCCGCCGCCTCGGCCGCGGCTGCGGCCTCCGCCTCGGCGGCCGCGGCTTCTGCTTCGGCGGCAAGCTGCGCCTGATAGGCCTCGGTCTCCACGGCCGGAACCACAGCTACCGCGGCGTTCTCGACCTTGAGCTTCGTGTCGGGGGCAACGGCCACCACGGGTGCGGCGTCGACCACCTGACGGGCCTGGGTGGTCAGGGCTTGGAGGTCGATCGCGCCGAACGCACCGTTGACCGATGCGCCGGACACCGAGGTGTTGACCGACTCGGCGTTTGTCGCCGCCTGGGCAGGGGCGGCGATCAGGGACAGCAGTACGCCGGATCCGGCCGCGGCGGCCATGGCGGTGCGGTCGGCGAAGCCGGCGGCCTGCTGGGTGGCGGCTCTGGCGACGTGGGCCAGGGCGGGGCGTCGTACCGCCCGGTGACGACCGCGAACCTGCGACGTCGTGGTCGTGCTGAAATTGCGCTCCATGAATCAGGGGCCTTTCCGATCGGAGTAGAAGCATGCGCGTCCCCGTTCCGGGGCGCGCCGAAGCGGTCGACGCCCGGGTGGGGCGGCGACGGGTCGGGTGCTTCTACGTCCGGGAGATCCCCAGGGCGTGCAGGGAAGGAGCCCTCGCAGCGGCCACTCCGGAGGCCGGCCGATGGTCCAGGCGCACCAGGACGGGTGCCAGCCGAAAGGCGGTGCGTTCCGGCATGGTTGCCAAAACCGGTGGTGGCGGCGAGAGCGGAAAGGACTGCGCCGTGACGGTGTCGTGGTCGGAGCAGCCGGGAGAACCACCGCCGACGGGCGCAACGGTGTCGACATCGTCAATCGCCACGTCGTATGTGGCCTGCGCCGCACCTCTGCCGTGCGACTCAGCGGCACCATAGAGCTGTCCGACGTCGTGCGCGTGCTCGTTCGCGTGAACGTCGCACGTCAGAGCAGCGCCCACGACCGTCAGAACGAGGAGTACGAACGTCGTCACCGTCGTCACCCCGCGCCGGGAGCCGGCAAGCAGCGAGCGGGGGCGACGAGTCACGTTCATGGCAGGCCTACTATAACGGACGAGTAACGGTATACGAGCCACACGGGGCCGGAAGTGGGCGAGGTGCAGGAATTCGCATCCCTTCGCGTCAGCCATTCGGTCTGCCGACCACGAGGCCCGCTGAACGCCGCGGGCCCGAGAAGCTGCTCACCGTGGTGACAGCCCGCAGTTCAAGCCGGTACTCGACCGGGTTCGGATGCAGTGTCCTGGTGGGCGGCCGCGCATTCGCCCGGGCCGCTGGAGGTGTACGACGACGACATCGCGGCTCGCGCGATCCCGCCGACATCGGTACTTTCAGTCTTGGAACTTCCAAACCTGGAAGTTTCAAGAGAGGAAGGCCTAGAGCACCATGGCGTTCGTCGGTCGCACCCGAGAGCTCGCAGCGCTGCAAAAGCACCTGGACAAGGTCCTGCGCGGTACGCGTCTGGACCGTGGCACCGCAGTGATGATTCGCGGCCGAAGGCGCGTCGGCAAGTCCCGTCTCGCCGGCGAGTTCGTGCGACGAGCCGCACTCCCGTACGTCCACTTCCAGGCATCGCGCAACACTCCGCCGCTCGAGGACCTGCAGCATCTCCGCGACGCAGTCGTCGACTCCTCCCTCCCGGGCTCGGCCAGTGCACACGGCATCCAACCCACGACCCTGTCGGCAGCACTCCAGGTACTCGCACTCGCCCTCCCGGACGACTCACCATCGATCGTCGTGATCGACGAACTCCCCTGGCTGCTCGAAGGCTTCGCGGGCGGCGCCGGGGAACTGCAGCGCGCATGGGACCTCACCCTGTCACGCAAGCCGGTCCTCCTCCTGCTGCTCGGCAGCGACCTGTCCATGATGGAAAGTCTCACCCGGCACGATCAGCCATTCCACGGCCGCGCCGCCGAGATGGTGCTGCGCGCCCTCAACCCACGCGACGTCGCAGAACTCACCGGAACCTCGGGGATGGACGCCTTCGACGCACACCTGATCACCGGCGGTCAACCCCTCGTCGCGGAAGCATGGGAACACGGGATGACCCTCGATGACTTCCTGCGTGCCGCGGTCGACGACTCGTCCACCGCGCTGGTAGTCAATGGCCTACGTATCCTCGAATCAGAATTCAGCGAGACGTCCCTGGCCAGACGAGTACTCACCGCCATCGGAGGCCGGGGCGAGAGGACGTTTTCAGCAGTACAGCAGGCAGCCACAAGCCTCGATCCGATTCCTGCCACATCCCTGTCCCGCACCCTGCACATGCTCAGAGCCAAGCGGGTCGTCGCCTTCGACGAGCCGCTCTCGATGAAGAAGGCACCCAAGGACCGCCGCTATCGCATCGACGACCCGGCTCTGCGGTTCTGGCTCGCCTTCGTCGAACCGCACCTCAACGAGATCGACGCCGGGCGCGGTGACATCGCACATGCACGAGTGCTCAGCGGCTACCCGGCCTGGAGAGGACGCGCTGTCGAGCCCGTCGTGCGGGAGGCAGTCTGGCGGCTGGCACCGAGCACCCCCTGGCCGGACGTCAAGGTCGTCGGCAACTGGTGGCCACGCACGAACCGCCCGGAGGTCGACCTTGTCGGCGCCGACGACCGTCCGGCGCACAGCATCAGCTTCACCGGCACGATCAAGTGGCGAGCGGACAAGCCGCTCACCTCGCGAGATGCTGGACAACTGCTTGCCGATAGCAGGTCCGTCCCAGGTGCAACGGAGAACACTGCCGCCGTGGGAGTGTGTCCTGCCGGTGCAGACGACGACGCCAACTTCGACCTCGCCTGGACAGCCGACGACCTGCTGACCGCATGGCGATGACACCACGACGAGCGGAGTGATCCAGACGTTCGAGACAACGTCGTGGTTCCCCCTCAGGAAGAACGAGTCGACGTCACAGGCCGAGGTCACGGCTGGTGGTGTTGGCAAGCGCGTCGATGGGGCGGATGTAGTACTGCACCAGAACCGAGGTGCTGCGGTGCCGAGTCTGGGCGGCGATCCTGTCGACCGAAGCCCCGGCCTGCGCAGCGGTAGTGGCGTGGCCCGCCCGCAACGAGTGGGCGGAGATGTGTTTCCCGGCGATGCCGGCTTACCGGGCGCGGCTGGCAACCACGCGGCAGATCGTCTTGCCGTCGACCGGGTGGGCGGTCACGACGCCGCCGGCTCGCACGGGTGAACAACCCGCCCGGGTCGGTGCCGCGAACCTTCAGCCACAACAGCACGGCGCCGACCCGACAGGTGTCCGCCTGTTCGCCGGTCGCCACCGCGACGACCTGCCCCTCGCCGCCGGAGTTGGTCTTGGAACGCCGCACCGTCACGAGCACGCCGCCTGGCTTGAACTCGAGGTCGGCCAGGGTCAGTGCGGCCAGCTCCGAGCGGCGCAGCGCCCCGGCGAAGCCGAGCAAGATCACCGCGCGATCACGGGCACCGAACGCGGCGCCCGTGTCGATCCGGGCGACGATCGCACGGATGTCCTCGGTCAGCAGGGGCCGGCCGCCTGATCGGGGCCGGACGGGCAGTGTCCGTTAAAGACAGTTTCTGGACAGTAGATCAAGTCCTCAGACTCCAAAGACCGCGGAAACCTTGAGTTTCCGCGGCCCGTGAGTCGGGGTGACAGGATTTGAACCTGCGACCCTCTGCTCCCAAAGCAGATGCGCTACCAAGCTGCGCCACACCCCGTACAGCCCCGCCGTGGCCGGGCGAGAGCAAGTGTAGTGCCACTGGTCAGGATCACGAGGACGCCGAGCCGCCGGGACCGTCCTTCGACGGAAGTCCGAACACTCTGACCGGTCGTCCGGGTCGAGGCCGCACGAGCCCGCCGAGGTTTGCTATCGTGAGCCCGCGGTTCGACGACGGACGGTGCGCTCGGAGGGGTTGCCCCAACCATGGCACATACCGTCGTCAGGACCGATGCGGGCGTAGCTCAATGGTAGAGCCTCAGTCTTCCAAACTGATTACGCGGGTTCGATTCCCGTCGCCCGCTCACGATGCGGACGGGCAGGTCAGAGGCTATTTCTGACCTGCCCGTCGCGTGCTCCGCGGGGCTTGGAACCTCTTCTCCGTGCCCGTATATGCCCTAAGTCTGTGACGGCTGGGGCAGGAGCAGGAGCACGACGATGTCCGACTCCCCCGCAATCGCGCCCGCTCGCCACGGCGCCGCGTCCACGCCTGGAGACGTGAGAGCGCCACGACGAACCCGGCGTGCCGCGTACGGCAACATCCGGGAGACGCGGCCGGGCCGCTTCCAGGCCCGGTACACCGGCCCGGACAAGAAGCGCCGACCGGTCGGGACGTTCGACACTTACGACGCCGCGGCCGCTGCCCTGGCCAAGGTCCTCGCCGACGTCCACCGCGGCACCTACCGAGAACCAGAGACCGGCGAGATCGCCCTGGGCGAGTACGCGCCACGCTGGCTCGCGATCCGCGAGCTCAAGGACACCACCCGCAGCAGGTACGACGACCTGCTGCGCCGATGGATCCCCACCCCCCTGGACGTGCCCGGCACCGGACGCCAGAGCGACCTGAGCACCTACCCGCCCCGCTCGATCTCGCACGGCGTCGTCAGCGAGTGGTACGCGGCGCTGAAGGTGGCCACGGCCAAGTCCGCCGACGAATGGCTCGCCGGGGGATTCGGACCGTCCGAGGCGCAGCACGTGCGCGCGTGGGCACGGCAGAACGGCCGCCCGGTGAAGGAGTCAGGCCGCATGCCCGCCGCGCTCTGGGAGGCGTGGCGCGCCGCCGGTTCTCCCCCGGCCGCTGAGGCTCCCGAGAAGTCGGCGGCGGTGACGGGACGCACCCAGGCCGCCCGCGCCTACGCACTGCTCCGCACGCTCTGCGGCGACGCCGTACGCGACCGGCTCCTGGACGCCAACCCGTGCGCGATCCGAGGCGCCGGCAAGACCAGCCCCGCTGAGCGCGTCATCCCCGCGGGCAGCGTCGTCGACATGATCGCCGCCGCCTGCCGAGGTGGCTCGGAGCGCTATCGCGCGGTCGTGATCGTCTCGGCGTGGTTTGGGCTGCGGGCTGGTGAGCTGTTCGCCCTCCGCCGGCAAGACGTGGAGCGCACGCGCTCGGGAGGCGTTCGGCTGCGAGTCCGTCAGGCGCTGGTGGACGTCACCGGGAAGCCGCTGGCGTTCGGCCCGCCGAAGTCCGACGCCGGAAAGCGCCCCGTGCACCTGCCACCCGCCGCCGGCCGAGCGCTCCTCAAGCACCTCGACCAGTTCACCGGCCCCAGCCCGCACGCCCTGGTCTTCACGACCAGCACCGGCCGCCCTCTCCGGGCGTCGCAGCGCACCCAGATGTTCTCCCGCGCCAAGGCGCGCGCGGGTATGCCGGCCGAGATCCGGTGGCACGACCTGCGTCACCTCGCCGCGACCCGTGCCGCCGAGGCCGGCGCGACGCTGGCCGAGCTGATGAAGCGGATCGGACACTCCACCGTTGCCGCTGCCATGGTCTACCAGCACGCGACCGACACCGGCGACGCCCGACTCGCCGAGCGCATGGCGGCACTGGACGAGGCGCACCGGGGCGGGAACGTCATCGCGTTCCCGGCCTGACGACGGCGCGCCTCGCCCGGGCGGGCTCAGGACGCCCGCCCGGGCGAGGCTCACCCACCTGAGTCGTGTACGGACGTCGTCACGAATCGGGAGACGAGCCATGAGCGCTGCCACCTCTTCGGCCTCACAAGCATCCGATCCTCTCCTCGACACCGCCCAGGCAGCACGAGTGCTCGGTGTCTCCCGCTGGTGGTTCGGAGAGCTCGTGCGCCGCGGCCAAGTCGGTCCCTGCGCTCGCATCGGCAACAGGATCCGCGTCCGTCTCTCGATCCTCGAGGCATACCTGCAACGTCTCCACGGCGACCCCGATGACCCCTACATGACGTACGCCGACATCGCCGACTACCTCGGCATCTCGACCTGGACCGCAGGGGAACTGGTTCGCCACGGGGAGATCCCGGGCCGGCGCGTCGGACGCCGAGTGCTCGTGACACGGTCCGCCGTCGATCAGTACGTCGAGCATCACCTCGAGTGAGGAGCATCTGTCAGTGCTGTCAGCCGGCGCGCATGTCCGACAGCGACGCTAGGTTCTGCGACATGGCAGCTTGGGGCAGAGGACACGCCGCGATGGACGCGGTAGACCGCCTGGTTGACGGCGAGCACTCGTTCGACGCCCTCGTCGAGATGTTCGAAGACGATTACATCGGGCACGATGCCCGGCGTGGAAGCGCTCATTGCTGATCGAGGCGACGCTCGCGGCTCGTGGTCTGCGCGGGCTGCCTGAGGCCGAAGGGGTCACGGTCGAGTCGATCACTGCGGTGCTCGACGACGAGCGTGCGGCCTGGCTGGTCGAGCATGCCCCGCGAGTTCTCGCGCTTGGTTCCGAGGAATTCGAGCTCTGGTCCCTGTCGGACGGCTTCGACGAGTGGGTCGGTGCAGCGACGAAGTCTGTTGCCGAGCTCCGGAACGCGCTCACGACGATCGAGGGCAAGGGCTCCTTGCTCTGAACGCGACGCCGCGGTCCCGGCTGTTTGAAGCGGCCGCTGACGGCCCCGCAGCACCAGCGGCGCCCTACTCCACGGTACGTCGGCCTGCGCCCGACCTACCAGATCAGCGTGGGGGATGCGCTTCGGACAAATCGTTCGCTGTGACAGGATGCTCCCCATGACGAGCACCATGAAGGGACATGCCGCGTAGGCATCCCGACCGGCAGCGAGCAGCTGCACGACGACACCCGTACCGCACGGAGTACATCAAGGACGGCCGCCTATCGGGCTCGGCCCACGCCGCCATCGGCCTCCTGGAGGCTTGGTCCGGCCAGATCCACGGCGCGCTGCTGAATTGGGAACGCGAGGCGCGCACCCGCAACCCGTGGAGCAGACACTCCTATGGCTGCGGTATCCGCGAATGTTGCGGCAGCCCGATCGACGACCGTGACCTCCTCGAACTCACGATCCACCGCTTACCACGCCGCTCTGCTCAGGAGCTCCGTGCCCTCGTCCACTCGATGGACGAGCGGATCATGGCGAAGTTCCCCGTGCAGTTGGACCACTACCACCGGTGGTGGCATGCGGATTTCCCGTGGAACTACGACTGACTCGGCGGACTGCCATGGTCTGACCGGCTGAGTGTCGGTGGCCCGTGCCATGCTCTGGGCCATGTCGCAGCAGGAAGTTTCTCTGAGTCCCGAGGTGGCGGCCGTCCTGGCCGGCGTCGACGCGTTCGACTGGACTGCCGTCTCGCATGCCTATGGCGATGCGAGCGACATGCCCAGCATGCTGCGGGCCCTTGTGGTCGATGCGGGTGCCGATTCCGAATCCGACTCGGAGAGTGTGAGCGAACTGTGGGGCGCGATCGTGCACCAGGGCACCGTGTACTCGGCCAGCACCGCCGCGGTTCCGTTCATGGCGCGTCTCGCGGCGGCCGGTGCCGCGACAAGGGAGTGCCTGTGGCTTCTGGGGTGGATGGCCGCCAGCGACGACACCGCCCCCGGCGCGGAAGACGACATACGCAACGCGGTGCGCGCCCACGCCGACATCCTCGGGCCGCTCACCTGCCACGACGACGGCGAAATCCGCAAGGCCACCGTGCACGCCCTCGGGCAGACCAGGTCAACCGACCTGCTCCCCGCCCTGCGGGCGGCCCGCGACGACGACAAGGACCCGCTGGTCCGCGCCGAGGCCGTGATCGCGATGTTGCGCTGCGGTACACCGGATGCGGCCGGGGTGATCGGCGGCGCGTACACCGATCCCGCACCCGCTGTGCGACTGGCCGGGGTGTTCGCGTCGTTCGACGCCGGACGGCCATGGACCAGCGAGACCAGAGAGGCGCTGCTGTCGGTACCGGACCCGGACTCGATCGCCGGCCAGCTTCTGGACGACCGGTACGAGGCACTCGCGTGGGTGGTCGAGCGGCTGTGCGACTCCGGCCACGGCGAGGCGGCCGCCGGCCTGCTCATCGAGGCCGCGGATCGCGAGCACGCCGATCTGACGTCGGTGCTGTACGCGGCGACCATCGCCTGCGAGCGATCCCGCGCGGCGACCGAGCTGCTCCGCCCGTTCGCGGCCAAGTACGTCGAGGCCGAGGGCGCGAGGATGCTCGCCCAGACGCTCGGCCTGACTCCTGGCCCGGAGCCGTTAGCTCTTCCCGTGCAGGCAAGTCCGGATCAGCTCTTGGGCGACGACGCCAGCCTCGACGTCGAGGAGATGCGTTCCCGGCTCGCGGTTCCGCTGCCGGAGTATGCCCGGCTCACCGCCCCCGTTATCGATAAGAAGCTCGCTCTCGCCGCAGCGGTGTGGGAACGAACCGGCGATCCCGCGCCCGTGGTGGCGGCCGTGACCGAGGTGACCGACCGGCTTACCGGCCACGAAGGATTCCTGTGGGGATACCAGCGGGCGAATGCCGCCCGCACGGCCGCACGACTCGGTGCCGAGGCCGCCGCCCTGGATCCCGTCCTGCACGCGCTCCTGGAGGACCCCATCGCGCTGGCTGCGGCCGCGACCGCGCTGGCCCGCGCCGGCTGCGACCTCGATGTCGACCATGTCGCCGACCATCTCGCAGCACAGGCTGGCCAATACCGCGATGACGACACCATCACCGCTCTGGCCACGCTCGCGCCCCTCATGTCCCCCAGTGCCCTCAAGCGATGGCACGACGTCATCAAACGCGACGCCCGCTTCGTCACCGGCGGACAGCTCGGCACCTTCGTCGCCGCGGACGAACAGTTCCGTGACGCCTTGCGCACGGCCCTGGCAGGCGCAAGCGCATGAAGTTCCGGGCCGTCCTCATGACCACGAGACAGGCGGACGTCGACACCCGTGTCGATCCCCTCTTGCGGTGCCTTCAGCGGAACTTCTCGACCGAGCGCCCATGCGCCGGCGGCCGGTACTCGTCGTCGTACTCGATCAGGTCCTCCACCGCCTGGCGGAGCCAGTCGTAGAAGTCCGCGAACTCGGCGACGTGCTCCCATCCGGGCGAGGCGAAGTCGTGCACGATGACGACCTGGCCGTCCCGCTCGATGTCCCAGCAGGCGATGTCGTCGTTGTCGATCCGCTCGGCGAACGGGACCAGGACTCGCTCCCGGTAGCGGTCCCGCAGCCCGGTCGCGCGGCGCGCGAGCCGCTCCCCGCTGAGGATTCGCCAGGGCTCCAGGTCGACGATCCCCAGCTCCACCACACGGAGGAACTCTCGCGGATAGGTGAACCCGGACGGCAGCTCCGCGGGCTCGAGACTCAGCGACACAGGTCGTCGATCCACTCGCGGAGCCTGGGTAGTCCGTCGGCGGCCTCGGCGATGATCTGATCTGCAGGCCGGCGACGCTCTGGCGCCAAGCGCATCGCGACATGCATCAGGTCGGCGTGGGGCACGACGACACGATGTGGGTCGACGGTTCCACCGAATCGCTCACCTCCGTGGTGCTCGCCCTGCACGTCGTGGAGCCCGAGCCCGTGTGCGAAGTACCACAGGGCGTCCCACGCGTCCGCGGCCAGGATCGCCACGTCCCCCTCCGAGCCGATGTACACCACCGGCTGGCCGGCCAGATCCGCGCCGTCGCGGATCATCCAGGAGGCAACGTACCCGCCGCCCCGGTCCATACCGAAGGGTCGCACCTCCTGCCCCGTGACCTCGGGGTTCCCCGTCCACAGGCGAAACCACCAGCCCGTCTCGGCGGCGGGCTCCAGCTGAGGGTAAGGCTCGAAGTCGACACCGCGGCCCTCGTCGTAGTCGTAGACCGCGTCCATGATCGCTCGCAGCGGCGCCGGAGCATCATCGGGCACCGGCGGGCCGACCACCTCTTCGACCCACGCCGCGACGACAGCGAGGTCTTCCCCGGTGATGCCCGTGGTCGGGCGAACCTGGTGCAGCAGAGCGGGGGCGGGATGCGCCGCCTCGATCCACTGCCGGTCGAAGTCGCGGATCTCGTCATCCAGCCAGACGAACGGCCGCCCTGCCGCATGCCGGACGAGAGACTGAGTCTTCCAGTGCAACGCTGCCGGGACGGGGAGGTCCGGCTCGTCGAAGTCCACGACCGCAAGCCGCGGCAACGCGAGAACCGGAGCGATCACCTCATTGGCGTCCTCACCCCACGCCGTCGCCCACACCAGCTCGCACGACAACCCGAGCAGACGCGCCCCCAGTCCCCTGTCCACCATCGATATCTGCGGATTAGCTCCCGAACGCCACCCCGCTGGGTCGTCGACCGCCGCCGCGCGGTGCCCTGCTCCCAGCGGAATCACGGCGCCGTCGACGTCGAGAAACACCAGCGGACGCGCGGTCTGGATCACCGCGACACCCTATCCGGCTGAGCGCAAGGCCAGGATGCGCGTGCCCGCGTCACGCCTCATGAGTCAGGAGTGTCATCGGGAGCAGGTTCATCATCCAACCGTGGCCCTTGCGGCCGGCGGTCAGGGCCCTGCGGTTCGCCAGAACGTCTGCCGCCACCAGTCGAGAGTGGTTGGGCCGGCCAGAGAAGCGAGGACATCCACCACGCGACTCGCGGCGCCGATCACGTGAGGGCGCCGGTAAGCGCGGCGAAGAACACCACGACGCCGATGACGGCGAAGCCGACACCGAACACCCGCGAGAAGATCGCGATTGTTCGATGACTCGACGGCCCCGGCGTCTTCAGGAACCGCTGAATCCGCACCTGCACATCTGCGTGCTGCTTCGCGAACACCGCGAAGCCGACACCCATCGCGACTGCGAGCACACCCCAGCACAAAGCGAACACCTGCGGACCGGTCACGATCGCGAAGACTACCTGCCCAGCAGGACTTCTCAGCAGGTCGAGTGGATCAACGCGGCGACCGCGCGCGTCGCGGCGACCTCGTTGTAGAGAGCGACGGCGTCCTCGGTCGGCGCGACGTGAACCTCCATGCCGAGCGATTCGGCGTAGCGGACCGTGTCCTCGTGGACGCCCAGCCGTGACTCCATGCCACGGGACAAGACGAGCACCTCGATCCCCACAACCGTCGCCTCGGCACCGGTCACGGCGACTACCTGGTCGACGTCGGATGGCTGGATACCCGGACGATGCCGTGTACCTGTCACACCCCAGTCCCACCCGACCGCGCCACCCGGATACAGGATCACGTCCTTGAATCGGCCGACGCCCTCGACATCGACTACTCCCCAACCAAGGTCTGCCACCTTCGGCGAACTCGGACCGCCCATGACGTGGTCATTCATGCCGACACGACTCGGCGTCGTCGCGAGATCCAGTTGGATCGCCTTGGGCCAGCACGAGCTCGTTCATACGCGGAGGGTACCGGCGAGCCGTGGAGAAGCCTTCCGGAGCTGCAAGGCCTGAGGCCTCATGATCTGGGCGTCGAACAGGACGCATCAGTCCGAACAGCTTCCGACCTCGCCGATCGCGTCACGAAGGCCTGCCCAAGCTACCGCCTGGCCGCCGAGGCGTACCACCTTGGACAAGCGCATCGACCCCTGCCCGGTGGCCTTGACCGTCTCTCCGGACAGGACGTAGAAGTGCCACTTGGCAATGTCCAGCCCGTCGTAAAGCTCGTCCTGCGTGGTCGTGTGAACGGCGAACACGTAGACGTCGGCAATATGAGCCGGTCCCATCGTGTTGGTCGCCGCATGCCACGACCTCTTTCCCGGCCGTCCCGGCAGCCCCGAGAATGAGATGACCGGCGCACCCGTCCGCGACCAAACCTCGCCAGGAGCGTGATGTCCCGGCGCTGAGCGCCGATGCCAAGGCCGTGGTATCCGTCCTTCGCTGGGCCTTCCTGGAGATCCGCGCCGTCCGTTACCCCGCCGAGGCACGCTCCGGCGTCGTCATCGGCCTGGCCAAGATGATCCGCGGCGCCGGTGCCGCCCTGTTCTCCATCTCGACGATCAATGACGTAGCGGCACGCGATGAGCGGCTCCGTGACCTCATCACCCAGCTCGCCACGCGAAGCCCCGGAGCATCACGGTGGATCCGCCAGCAGCTCGGATCGACCCAGACAGGTCGACCGGACCTCGCCGCCCAGATCACCGAACTTCCGGCCGTCCCCCAGCCCACACGAGTCCTCGAGCATGAGCGCGCCGAGATCCGGCACCTGTCATGGACCTCCAGCCGCTGGCCGCACGGCAACCGGCCGACCGAGTTCCAGGCCGTGCTCGCCATCCCTGACCAGCACGACGTCTGGCGCGCCGCCCCCATCACCCACACTGGTCCGAACCGCGTACTCCTGACCACGACGACCTACGAGGTCGGCGGCCGATCCCATCGCTCGACGCCGTGACGTCACCGAGGGCGGCGCGCCGCCCTGAAGTCGCTTCGTAGATCAGTGGCAATCCTCAGCGATTCCCGGAACGTGGCCACTACCGTCGGGTCAGGGTCAGAAGACGGGGATCCGCCCAAGTGCGCGATCGTTGCCGACACATACCAAGCAGTCCCGCGGTCCTCACGACCGTCGAGTCGCTCGACGAACGACCGCATCCCCTCGATGGCGTCCGGCCCCACGATCAGCGCACTGACGGTTGCCAGCGGCCCCGCGGCATGCGCGCCTGTCACGTTGTTCCACGCGACGACGACCGCCTCGCGCACCTCCTCGGTAGGCACCGCCAGCGCGAACCACGCGCCCATGGTCAGTTCGCGCCACCCGTTGCCCTGCAGCAGCCACTCCACCTGCTCGGAAGTCACCTTCCCGCCAACTCTCACCAGCTTGCGGCGGAATCGGCCCGCCACCTGCGGATCTGCTTCGATCGGTGCCTCCACCAGGTGCATCTTCAGGTAGAACGGCCGCACAAGCCGTTCGATCAGCCGGATCTCCTCACGCGTGTAGTGACCAAAAGGAGAATCCCGGCCCTCGTCTGGAGTCCTCACGCTTCGAGCACAGCGCGGTCTCGGCGGGCAGGCGAGTTCTCGGCCCAGCGAACCACGCCGCCTATCATGCGGAGGCCGAACCAGACCGTCGCGATCACCACCCACGCCGGAAGTCCGCCAGCTGCAATCCCGGCCGACCAGGCCAGGGCACCGGCCGTCGCCATCGCCGGCTCACGCACTCCGAACACCAACACGCCGACCACCACCCCGAGAATCAGCAGCGCGACGTTGACAACAACGAACGCCAGCACGCGCCGACGCGCCCAAGAGACCAGGAGTGTCGAGGCCCCGACCACGACAAAGGCGAGGACGGTATACGCGATACCCGCGACCGTCGCCACGGCGAGCATGAACGGCAGGGCCAGCGGCCCACCCGCAGGCGCGTCGGTCACGATCGCCACCAACACCAGCACCACGTGGAGCACGAGCGCCAGCACCGGATACACCAGGATGGCGACGACTCCCCCGCCGCCGAAGCACGCCAGCGACACCACCACCGACCCGAGCCTCATGACCGCCCGACGCCTGCTCGGTACCGATTCACCCGCTACCACGTATCCCCCGTCCAGCTCGCCTCCTCAGCCCCTTGGACACACGCCCGAACCAGCAGTGAGATCACAGGAAGGCGCGGGTCTCACCATAGCGGCAGGCTCAGGTCAGAGCCGGGCCCTTATATGCCCTATCTCAACCCTCCGAACCCCGATCCGACCCCAATCGAAGCCCCCACCAACCCCACAACCGCCCATCCCTGCATTAAGATAGACCCGGGTCACCAGGCATTTCCGCCCGACTGATCCGTCCAACCAGATGCCGGCGAAGGTGTCTTCCAAACTGATTACGCGGGTTCGATTCCCGTCGCCCGCTCGCACGGCGAACGGGCGGGCCAGAAGCTCCTGACCCGCCCGTCGCGCCGTCCAGCACGTGGACCTTCCTCGCCTGCCCGTACAGGCCTAGCTCCCGGCATGGTGCCGGGAGCCCGTCGTCAGTCCACGTCTCCCCGCCAGGCACCGCTTTCGACGCCGCGGGCCTCGATGAACTCCTTGAAGCGCTCGAGGTCGCCCTGGACGCGGCGCTCGTCGGCGTTCAGGACGTCACCGACCTTCTCCGTCGCGTTGTCGGGCGTCCAGTCCAGCTGGACGGTGATCCTGGCCTGGTCGTCGTTGAGCCGGTGGAAGGTGACCACACCGGCCTGATCGGGCCCGGACAGGCTCTTCCAGGCCACGCGCTCGTCCGGGTGCTGCTCGGTGATCTCGGCCTCGAACTCGCGCTCGACACCGCCCACTCGCGTCTTCCAGTGGGTGTGGGTCGGGTCGACCTGACGGATCTCCTCGACCCCCTCCATGAACCGGGGGAACTCCTCGAACTGCGTCCACTGGTTGTACGCCGTTCTCACCGGGACATCGACGTCGACGGACTTCGTCACACTGGCCACGACGTTCTCCTTCCTCTCGGGTCCTTCCACCGTGGACCCCGATCCGGTCACTCGCTCGTCGAACGCCCGGCGGCACCCACCGGTCCGGGCGTCACCGCAGGCGAGTGCGCGTTGCGGGTGAGTGGGGGTCGTGGTTGCGTCGATCCATGAACGAACCCGACGGCAGGAAACGCAACGTCTTCGTGTTGGGCATGACCGACCTCCAGCGGGAGGAGCTCGAGAACATGCGGCGCGCCGCGCGCTACACGTTCCACTCGCTGCTCGACTACGAGACGCTCGTCCGCGACACGGACTACGATTTCGACGCGCTGCTCGACCAGGCACGCGCCCAGCTCTCCGACTTCTCCGAGCCGATCGACGCCATCGTGTGTCACTGGGACTTCCCGAGTTCCCTCGTGGCGCCCATCCTGTGCCACGAGTACGGCATTCCCGCACCGTCCGTGGCGAGCATGCTCAAGTGCGAGCACAAGTACTGGAGCCGGTTGGAGCAGCAGCAGTCGGTTCCCGAGGTGGTTCCCGGGTTCGCCGCGTTCGACCCGTTCGCCGACGACGCGCTGGACCAGGTGGGGCTGCCGTACCCGTTCTGGGTGAAGCCGGTGAAGGCACACTCGTCGAACCTGGGCTTCGAGATCCACGACGAGCAGGAGTTCGAGTCGGCCCTCGACGAGATCCGGGCTGAGATCACCAACGTCGGCAACGCCTTCAACCAGGTGCTGGACCGGGTCGACCTCCCGGAGGGCATCCGAGGTTCGGACGGCAACACCTGCCTGGCCGAGGAGATCATCACCGGGATCCAGGCCGCCCCCGAGGGGGTGGTCGCGCAGGGCAGGTTCAGCGTGCACGGCATCGTCGACATGCACCGTGACCCGTCCGGACACAGCATCGACCACATCGACTACCCCGCCGTGACGATCCCCGCCGAGGTGCAGCAGCGGATGGTCGACACCGCGGAACGGTTCATGCGTCACATCGGCTACGACGACGGCGCCTTCAACGTCGAGTACATGTGGGACCAGGAGACCGACCTCCTGCGGCTCATCGAGGTGAACACGCGCATCTCCCAGTCCCACACCGAGCTCTTTCTCAAGGTCGACGGCACGTCCAACCACGAGGTGGCCATCGACGTCGCGCTCGGGGAGCCCCCCGAGATGCCACGCCGGCAGGGGCCGTTCGCCGCCGCCGGCCAGTGGCACGTCTTCCACGACACCGACGCGGTCGTGCGCCGCGTGCCCGGTGACGAGGATCTGGCGGCCCTCGAACGGGCCCTTCCGGACACGAAGGTCGCTCTTCAGGTGAAGCCCGGTGACCGTCTCTCCGACCTGCCCCACCAGGACAGCTACCGGTACCGGCTGGCCAGTGTCTACCTCGGGGCGGAGGACCACGACCAGCTCGCCGACCGTTTCCGCCAGGCGGTGGACCTGCTGCCGTTCGAGTTCGATCCGGTACCCGAGGAGGCCCCTGCATGAGAACGGTCACCGAGCTGCCGCACGAGGTCGAGGCGATCGAGAACGTCTTCATCCCGCTGCGCGACGGTCAGCGCGTGGCCGCGCGGATGTGGGCACCGGTGGACGCGACGGCACATCCCGTGCCCGCCGTCGTCGAGTACATTCCCTATCGCAAACGTGATGCCACCCGGGGGCGTGACGCGTACAACCACCCGTACATCGCCGGGCACGGGTACGTCTGCGTGCGGGTCGACCTGCGCGGCAGCGGCGACTCCGACGGCGTGCTGGTGGACGAGTACCGTCCCCAGGAGCTCCATGACGCCGAGGACGTGATCGCCTGGCTCGCGGAGCAGCCGTGGTGCGACGGCAACGTCGGGATGATGGGCATTTCCTGGGGCGGTTTCAACAGTCTTCAGGTGGCTGCTGTCGCGCCACCCGCACTCAAGGCGGTCATCAGCGCGTCGGCCACCGACGACCTGTACGTGGACAACATGCACTACATGGGTGGCTGCCTGCTCGCGGACAACCTGTCCGAGGCGACGGTGATGTTCGCGTTCAACAGCCTGCCGCCCGATCCCGCCGTCGTCGGCGACCGGTGGCGCGCGATGTGGCGGGAACGGCTCGAGGGCAGCGGGCTCTGGCTCGACACCTGGTTGCGGCACCAGCGCCGGGACGACTACTGGAAGCCGGCGTCGGTCTGCGAGGACTACTCCCGGGTGCGCTGCCCGGTGATGGCCGTCGGTGGCTGGGCCGACGGCTACACCAACGCGATCTTCCGGCTCCTGGAGAAGCTCGACGTCCCCCGCAAGGGCCTGATCGGCCCCTGGGGTCACCGTTATCCGCATCTCGGCGTCCCGGGACCGGCCATCGGCTTCCTCCAGGAGGTGGTGCGCTGGTGGGACCACTGGCTCAAGGGGGTGGACACGGGCCTGCAGGACGAGCCGATGCTGCGCGCGTGGATGCAGGACAGCGTCCCGCCCAGTGCCTCCTACGAGGACCGGCCGGGCCGATGGGTCACCGAACCGAGCTGGCCTGCGCCCGGTGTCGAGGACCAGGAGTACCGCTTCGCGCCCCACCAGCTGTCACCGGCGGGCGGCCAGGTGGCTGGCGAGCCCGACGAAGCGGGCGAGCAGCGGGTGAGCCTGCTCTCGCCCCTGAGCGTCGGCATGTTCGCCGGCAAGTGGGCGTCCTACTCGGCGGTGCCCGATCTGCCGTACGACCAGCGCGAGGAGGACGGCGGCGCCCTCGTGTTCGAGACGGAGCCGCTCGCCGAGCCCGTGGAGATCCTCGGCCTGCCGCGCGTCACGCTCGAGGTCTCCTCGGACCGCCCGGTGGCGCAGCTCGCGATCCGGTTGTCCGACGTCGCGCCGGACGGGGAGGCGACCCGCGTGACGTACGGGGTGCTGAACCTGACGCACCGCGAGGGCAGCGAGAACCCGCAACCGCTCGAGCCCGGCCGCACCTACCCGGTGACGGTCCAGCTCAACGGCATCGCCCAGTCCCTGCCCGCCGGGCACCGGCTGCGGGTGTCCATCTCGACCTCGTACTGGCCGCTGATCTGGCCGGCTCCCGAACCTGCGACCGTGACGATCACGACGAGCAGCAGTGCCCTTCACCTGCCGGTCCGCCGCCCTCGCCCGGACGACGCGGACCACCGGCCGTTCGGAGTCCCGGAGGCCGCCGAGGAGGACGAGACCACGGTGCTGGGCACCGGCCGGCACTCGTGGCGCGTCACGCGGGACCTCGCCACGGACGTCTCGACGCTGGAGATCGTCAACGACCAGGGCACCTTCCGGCTCGAGGACACCGGCACGGTCATTCACCGCGACACCCGCGAGTGGTACAGCTTCCGGTGGAACGACGTGACCTCCGCACGCGGCGAGACGCGTACCGTCCGCCGGCTGGAGAACGGCGACGACTGGCGCGTCGAGGTGGTCACCCGAACGGTCCTGACGTGCACGGCGTCGGACTTCCTGATCAACGCTCAGCTCGACGCGTACGAACTCGACGAGGAGCAGGGGCACCCGCGGGTCTACTCGCAGAACTGGCAGCGACGGATCGCCCGCGACCTGGTATGACGCTCCGTCATCCCAGCTCCTCGGCCAGCGCGACGATGATTCCGGCCGGCCCGCGCACGTAGCAGAGCCGGTAGGAGTCCTCGTACTGCGTCAGCTCGCCCACGAGTTGCGCGCCGACCGCCCGCAGGCGGGCGAGGCTGTCGTCGATGTCGTCGACGGCGAACATCACGCTGCGCAGGCCGAGCGTGTTGGGCGGCGGGTTACCCGGGTCGGCGACGACCGCCTCCGGGTGGTGGAACTTCGTCAGCTCGAGGCGGCCCTGCCCGTCGGGCGTCCGCATCATCGCGATGTCGACCCGGATGTCCTCGATCCCGTTGAGGCGGTCCACCGAGGGGCCCTCGATCGGTGACGTGCCCTCCAGGTCCATACCGAGCTGGGTGAAGAATGCGACGGCTTCGTCGAGGTCGTCCACGACGACGCTCACGTGGTGCATCTGCTGGATGGTCATGATCGTTCTCCTTCGTGGTCGCCGGCCGGTGACGGCCGCTGTACCCCTGGGACGGAACCGGTGCCGGGTTCTCGACATCCGTGCCGGACCGGCAGCAGAGGGTGCGCAGCCGCGGACCGGTCCCTTGGCCCGCACCCCTGCTCAGCGCAGTCTCGGCCCGCTGGTGGTCCCGGCGTTGGCAGTCCGCCTGTGGGTGGGGGTCGCCGTCATGGGTGCGCTGTTCCCCTACGTCGTGCTCCACGGGCCGCGCCACGGAGCGGGTCGTGTCGAGGCGCCGCACGCCGCCGAGGCGTAGGGTCGGACGACGAGCGACCCCGGAGGTGACCCGATGACCCGCTACGCGATCGACGCCCCCACCCTGCTGCGCCTCGTGGACGACAGCGTGCCCGTGGACCCGACGCATCAGCTCGTGGCACCGAAGTCGATCCACGCCGACGCCCTCACCCGGCTGCTGCACGACGTCCGTGCCGGCACCCGTACCGAGGACGACGCCCTCGCCGCGCACGAGCAGATCACGAGCCGCAAGCTGCGCCTGCTCGGCGATCGTGTCTCCCGTCGCGTCGCCTGGCAGCTGGCCCGGGAGCACGACTGGGAGGACCTGCGCGAGGCCGAGTACCTGGCGGTGTGCCGTCTTCAGGCGGACGCCCTCATCACCGTCGATCCGGCACTCACCGCCCGTGCGGCGGGCATCGTCCCGACCGCACCGCTGGACGCCTTGCTCGCCAGCCACGTGACCGACCGCTGAACCCTACGCACCGACAGTCGCGGATAGTTCGCATTATCGGTCTGGACGTCTGAACGGCGGGAGCCCGAGACTCGATCCGACAAGGCCCGGCGCGCCCTTCCCGCGCCGCCGCGCACCGGAGCACGGCGGCCGCCCGGGCCGGAGGAAGGTCGCCATGGAACCCGACCGCAAGCTCATGCTGAACCGCAGGACCCTGCTCATCGGCGCCGCCGCCGTCGGCTCGGCCGCCGCGCTGGGCTTCGCACCCCCCGCGAGCGCCGCCGTGCCGGGCTTCCCGACGTTCACGCGTCTGGGTGCGGCGCTGGACAGGTCGTCGCTCTCGTACGAGCCTGCCCGGAAGGAGATCATCTTTCCCTCCGTCCGGAGGGTCGCCGGCAGGCTCCCGAACCCGCTGGGTGCCTGGTACATGTACTACGCGCCGCACGACGACCCCGGGGGGATCTGCCTCGCGTACGCCGACTCCCTCGAGGGCCCGTGGCACGAGTTCGGGGGGAACCCGATCGTTCGCCGCGATCCGTACTCGGTGCCGCACGTGTCGAGCCCGCACGCCGTCTGGAACGACGCGGACGGCAAGATGTACCTGTACTTCCACGGCAACAACGCGACGACCCGCGTGTCCACGTCGACCGACGGGATCAACTTCACCTACGGCGACGTCGTCCTGACCACCGCGATGATGCCGTCGAACGTCACGGAGACGTCCTACGCCCGGGTGTTCCCTCACCCGACGCAGTCGGGCGTGTACATCATGCTGTTCATGGGCAACCAGGCGGGCACGCGCAAGATCTTCATCGGCTGGTCCCACTCGCTGGCCTCGGGCTGGCGGTTCAAGCCGGAACCGCTGATCTCGCCGGCCGCCGGGGAGGGCGGGCAGTTGTCCGGAGCGCACTACTGGTCGCGCAACGGTGGCGGGTACGTCGTCTACCACTCGGGGGCGGGAACCATGCACGTGGCCGACGTCGGCACCAGTTTCGACCGGGAGAACCACCTGGGCGTGCTGTACACCGAACCTGTCGCCACCCGTGCGGCGGCCCCGAGCTTCGCCGAGGAGGACGGCCGTCTGTACATGTTCTACGAGGCGGGCCGGCGCGGGGACACGAACATCGCCATCGCCCGCGCCAACTGAGCGAGCGGAAGGCTCCCGCCCGGTGGATCCGGGCGGGAGCCTTTCGTGCTCGTCGTCCTCACCCCTTGAGCCCGGTGTGCGCGAGCCCCTGGACGAACTGTCGTTGCGCCACGAGGAACACCGCGAGCACGGGCAGCACGGTGAGCGTCGTGGCGGCGAGCTGGACGTTCCACATGGGCCCGCCGTAGGCGTCGACGTACTGGGTCAGCGCCTGCGGCAGCGTGAAGTTGTCCTTGCTGGACAGGTACACGATGGGCTCGAGGTACAGGTTCCAGGACTTGAGGAACGTGAAGATCGCCACCGCGCCGAGCGCGGACCGAGACAGCGGCAGCGCGATCCGCCAGAAGATGCCCCAGCGTCCGAGGCCGTCCATCCGGCCGGCCTCCTCGAGTTCCACCGGGAGCGCGAGGAAGAACTGCCGCATGATGAACACGGCGAGCACCGCGGGCGCTCCGAGCACGGGGATGACGATGAGCGGCCAATGGGTGTCGATCAGCCCGAGGCTGTTGACGATCCGGAACAGCGGCACGATCGTCACCTCGGACGGCACGAGCAGCCCGGCGAGCACGAGCACGAACAGCGCGTTGGCTCCGGGGAATCGGATCCGCGCGAACGCGTAGCCGGCCATGGCGGCCACCAGCATCGTGCCGATCGTGACGACCGCGGCGATGTACAGCGAGTTCCAGTACTGCTGCGCGAACGGCTGCAGCGCGAACACCTGGCCGTATGCCTCGAACGTCGGATCCTGGGGCCAGACGGTCGGTACCGCCTGCAGGATCTCGCTCATCGGCTTCAGGCTGGAGGTCGCCATCCACCAGGTGGGGAACACGAACGGGATGCTGAGCAGGAGGAGCAGGGCGATGAGCGAGCCGCGAGCCCAGCGCCGGCGAGCTCGTAGGCCCGCCCGCGACACGTGCGGCCGGTCCGGCGGCGGGCGGTCCTGCCGTGGCCCGCCCAGGATCATCGAGGGCTCGTTCTGCGCCCCGGGCGCCGTGGCACCGGGCCGCTCGGCACCCGGACGGCCGCCGGACCGCTCGGCACCCGGATGGTTGCCGCCCGCAGGGGGCATGACCTCAGACTTCATGGAAGACCCACCTCTTGCGCGACTGCCACTGCAGGAGCGTCAGCACGAGGACGATGACGAACAGGAGCACGGCGATCGCGCTGGCGTAGCCGAACTCGTTGAACCGGAACGCCTGCTGGTACAGGTAGTAGACGAGCACGGTGGTCGAGTTGCCCGGACCCCCGCCGGTCAGGACGTCGATCTGCGCGAAGACCTCCAGCGATCCCACGATGGTGATGATCGAGACGAGCAGGATCGTCGGGCTGATCATGGGCAGCGTGATCGACCGGAACCGGCGCCAGGCGCCGGCGCCGTCGAGCCGAGCCGCCTCCTGCAGTTCCACGGGTACGCCCTGGAGGGCGGCGAGGAACAGGATCATGTTCAGCCCGACGTTCTTGAACACCTGGACCACGATCACCGAGAGCATCGCGGTGGTCTCGTGCCGCAGCCAGTTCGGCCCTTCCAGGCCGAGCGTCGACAGGAACCCGTTGATGCCGCCGTCGGCCTGCAGCAGGAAGCTCCACACGATCGTCCAGGCGACGAGCGACACGACGACGGGCGAGAAGAAGAAGGTGCGGAACGTCGTCGTGCCGGGCAGTTTCTGGTCGAGCAGGACCGCCAGCAGCAGCGCCAGCGTGATGTTCAGGACCACCAGCCCGATGGAGAACCACAGGCTCGCCAGCAGGGAGTCGGCCAGCCCGGGGTCCGCGAGCAGCCGTTCGTAGTTCGCCGTGCCGGCGAACGTGAAGGTGCCCGCCAGGACGTTCCACTCGTGCAGGGAGTACCAGACCACCATGCCGAGCGGCAGGACGACGAACGCGAGCGCGCCGAGCACCACCGGCGCCACCATCGTGTACCCGACGGCCCAGTCACGGCGCACCGCCTTCGACACCGGGGTCGCCTTCGACACCGGGCTCTCGGCCGCCGGTCCCCGCGGGACCGGCACCGACGCTGCTGCTGCCACGATCACTCCTCCAGGAGCGGCTGGATCACCGCGCACGTCTCGTCGAGGACGGCCGCGACGTCGGCGTCCTCGGTCCACATCGCGTCGAGCTGAGCCCGCACCGTCTCGGACAGCTTCGCGAAGTTCTGGTGGACCGGCTTGGTGACCGCGCCCTCGATCCCGTCCACGACGACGGTCTGCAGCTGCTCCTCGCTGAGCAGCGGGTTGGCGGCGGACAGCGTCCCGGCGTCCAGGAGGGACGCACGCGGCGGCGGGAAGTACGTCGCCAGCTTCTCGGCGTTGGCCGGGCTGGTGAAGGAGGCGAGGAAGTCGGCGGCCACGTCGGGGTTCTCCCCCTGCGTGAACACGCCGATGCCGGCCTGACCGATGACGTTCTGCTGCCCGGCCGGGCCCGCCGGGAGCGGGAGCAGGTCCCACTCGAACGAGCCGTCGAGCGCCGACGCGCGGCTGATCTGCGTGATCGTCATCGCGGCGTCGCCCGCGAAGAAGTCGGCCGTCGTGCCCGGGCCGGGCATCGCGCCGTCGTCGAACGTGGCGTCGTGGATCCACTGCATCGCCTCGACCATCTCCGGGTCGGTGAACGTGCACTGCGTCCCGTCCTCGCTCCACGGCGCGGCGCCCCAGCCGTCCCACACGGTCGAGAGGTTCTCCCAGAGCTGGTAGTCGAAGTCGCGCACCACCAGGCCCTGTTTGCCGGAGTCCTCGGCCGTGGCGGCGGCGATGTCGCGGGCGGCGTCGAACGTCCACTCCCCCGACGCGACGAGATCGGCCGGGTTCTCCTGCCCCGCGGCGGAGATCTGGTCGGTGTTCACGAACACGCCGAACGGGCTGTTGGAGAACGGGTAGGCGTACAGCCCGTCCCCGTCCTGCCAGAGCTCCAGGGTGCTCGGGACGAGGTCGTCGACGTCGTATCCCTCGGCGCTCTCCAGCACGGGCCGCAGATCCGCAAGCGCCCCGCTGGAGACGAACTCGGGGGCGTAGCTCTCCAGCACCCAGGCGAGGTCGGGCGGGTTGCCGCCCGCGAGCTGGGTGGTGAGGGTGGTGGTGTAGTCCTCGAACGGGACGGTCTCGAACGTGACGCCGGAGACGAGTTCGGGGTTCTCCTCGGCGTAGGCGTCGCCGATCTCCTGGAACAGGGCGAGGTGGTTCTCGTCGGCCGTCCAGACGGTCATGCGCAGCTCGACGGGTTCGGACGGGGTCTCGGGGTCGCCGAGGGCGGCGGGCTCCCCGGCGGAACAGGCGGTGAGGGTCAGGGCCGTGGCGAGCGCGGCGGCAGCGGCGGCGGCTCGCGGTCGGCGGATCGGGGTGTGCATCAGTGCTCCTTCGGACTGAGGGGTTCGGTGGCGTGGTCGGGCCGGTTCAGTAGGGATGGACCTCCCCTTCCGGCCAGCGCAGCTCGATCCCGGTGGCGGTGAGCTCGCGCTGGTAGTCGGCCAGCAGTTCGGGCTTCTCCTGGACCTCGTGGGGGACGTGGCCGGTGGCGAGACAGTGCGCGGCGAGGTGGCCGGCGGCCTCGCCGGCGTTCCACTCGACGGGGTGGAGGCGGTAGCACCCGTTGGTGATGTGGGTGGTGCCGATGTTCTTGTTCCCCGCGAGGAGGTTGGTGGTCCGGCGCGGCAGGAGGGCGCCGAGCGGGATCTCGAACGGTGTGGACGGCACGTCGATGTACGTGTCGCCGCCCGTGGAGGGGTGCAGGTCGATGCGGTACATGCCCACGCCCACGGAGTCGTCGTAGCGGGTGGCGCCGCGCTCGCCGCGCACGGCGTGGGAGACGTCGTTCTCGGTGACGGTGGTGACGGCGCGGATGCGGCGGGACTCCCGGTGGTAGGCGGCCTGCGCGAGGCCGTCGGCGCTGCCCATGACGTCGGGGCGCAGGCGGAGGCCGGGAAACCCGGTGCCGCCGTCGGCCCGCGGGGCCTCGGTCTGCATCCAGTAGAGCATCGAGAGGCTCAGCTGGCGGGCGTCGGCGATCCGCGCCTGTTCCACCTCGCGGGGCACGTCGAGGACGTGGTCGAGGAAGTAGTCGATGCTGGGCCAGTTCACGAGGCACAGGTCGCTGTCACGGAACCCGGGTTCCAGCAGGTCGCGGGCGGCGATGCGGCGGAACAGCCAGAGGTTGCCGTCGCCGGCGTTCTTGGACTGGTCGGCGTCGACCCGGAGCGGGTCGTCCCCGGGGTTGGGGGTGAAACTGCGCTCGTCGAGCACGAGGGTGCGCGGGTTGGGGGCCGTCCAGGACAGGAGGCGCTCGCCGCGCCATGCGGCGGGCGCGTAGGAGCGCCAGAAGTCGTAGCGTTCGGGGCGGTCGATCGTGTGGTCGCCGCCCGTGTGCTCGACGGCGAAGCAGACGCTCAGCGCCTGCACGTTGTCCGGCTGGGCGATGTCGGGTGCGCTGGGCTCGCCCGTCTCGGACGCGGCCTCGAAGCCGGTGACGTACTCGGTGCCGGTGAGCGGGAGTAGTTCGCCGGTCTCCGTCGTGTCGATCGTGTAGGCGGCGCTCACGGTGACGTCGGGGCCTCCGACGACGGAGCCGAGCGTCACGGAGGTCACCCGGTCCCCGTCGGTCGTGGCCGACGTCGGGCGTACGCGCTCCAGGAGCCGGATGCGCCCGGAGGAGCGGTAGGGGGCGAGCATCTCCTCCAGCACGCCGACGGCGACCCGCGGCTCGTGGCACAGCTTGGAGACCCAGCCGGCGCCGGGGTTGAGCGCCGGCCACGCGCGGGCCGCGCCGGTGAGCGGGTACCGGCGCCGGTAGACGTCGCGGATGCCATCACGCAGGGTGCGGTAGCGGGCGGTCACGCCGAAGCGCTCGACCCAGGGGTGCTCGTCGGGCGGCACCGCCTGGGAGGTGAGCTGGCCGCCGATCCAGGGGTGCTCCTCGGTGAGGACGACGCGGGCGCCGCGTCCGGCGGCGGCGAGGGCCGCGGCGATGCCGCCGAGGCCGGCGCCGACGACGAGCACGTCGGTCTGCAGGTCTTGCTGGGTCACGTGGGGGTCCGTCCTGTCGTCGGGGTGCGGGTGGGCGGGGCGCAGCGGGCGTGCGGTGAGGGGCGGGTGCGGGCGGTCAGGCGCGGGCCGGCGTCCGGTCAGGGAACGCGGGCCGGACGGTCGGTGCCGGACGGCGGTGGGACGGCGGTCGCGCCCTCCACGTCCGGGCAGTTCAGCAGCTGATGGAGTTCGGTCCCGGGGACGGCGTGGGCGCGCCGGGCCTCACGGTCCCGCCGTCCGCCGTCGTCGGCGACGAGACGCGAGAGCAGGTACAGGGCACGCACCCCCATCTCCTCGCGCGGTACGGAGAAGCCGGACCAGCGCCGCCCTCCCCTGCGGGGGTGGTGGGGCTGGCCGAGGAGCAGCACGGACACGTCGACGGGCACGCGTGCGCCACGGCGCTCGAGTTCGTCGGCGAGTTCCTCGGGGTGGTTCTCGGGCGCGACGACGACGGCGGTGAGCGAGCGGGCGAGGATCTCGGCCGCGGCCGCGGCGACGTCGTCGGCCTCGACGAACGACGGCGTCAGTCCCTGCGCCTTGAGCGCCGTGCGGTATCCCTCGACGCGGTCGAGCGTGGGCTGGTCGGTGCCACGCACGCCGATGTAGCCGATGTGGCGGTGTCCGAGTGCGGTGAGACGGTGGACCTGCCGCGTCGTGGCCCCGACGTAGTCGGCTCCGACATAGGGCAGGCGGCCGCCGTCGCTGCCGCGCTTGCCGATGAAGACGAACGGGTAGTTCGTGTCGAGCAGGTGCTGCAGCTCGCCGCGGTCCTCGTGCTGGCCGAGCAGGAGACAGCCGTCCGCCACGCCGAGGCGCTGCCAGCCGTCACGCGTGAGCTGCCGGCGCCCGCCCGTGGCGGGAGCGCTCGTGAAGAGCAGCAGATCGACGCCGAGGCGTTCGGCGGCGTGCTCGATCCCGACGAGGAACGGCCCGTAGAAGTCGCGGCCGGCGCGGGGGAACGTGGCCTCGTAGGTGAACACGCCCAGGATCTGGGTCAGGCCGCCCGCCAGGCGCTGTGCGAGCGGGTTCGCCGTGTAGCCGGTGATGCGGATCGCGTCGAGCACGCGCTGGCGGGTCTCCTCGCCGATGCGTACACCGGCCGGCGTGTTGCCGTTGAGCACGAACGAGACGGTGGCCTGGCTGACGCCCGCCATCGCGGCGACGTCCGTCTGGGTGATGCGGCGACGCGGCACGGTTCCTCCTCGAACGTCTCGCCCGGTCCTCGACGACGTCCTGAGTCTCACCGCCCGCCGATCACGCGGTCAATCCGGTAATACGCATTATTAGCGAGCCGGACTGTGCTCCACGGTGGCGTCGGCGCGGCGTGACACACTCTTCCCTGTCGGACGTCTACGTCAGGAGCAGCGCGTGGCCATCAGGTCGTCCCGCATCACGAAGATCGTTCTCGGATGGGTGGTGATCCTCGCCCTGCTCGTTCCCGCCGTCCTCCAGTTCGCCGCGATCACCCGAGCCGATCCCGCCCTGTTCTGGGGCATCGCCGCGATCGTGCTGCTCGGCGCCTGGCTCTGGCGTGCGATCAACCGGGCCGCCGCGGTGGACCAGAGGCGCGACGACCACGACGACCAGCCCTCCCGCCGCGACGACGGCTGGTGACCGCGGCCGGCCGGAACGCCGGGTCGGCCCGCTCGGCTGGCCCCGGTTCCGGCCCGGCCTCACTCCCCCGCGGTGAGAAGGCGGTGCAGGTCCTGGAGGTCGTCGGCCCGCAGGTCGAAGGAGTCGCCGGGGCGTGGCGCGTCCCCTCCGGGGCGCGGCACGTAGGCCGTGCCCATTCCCGCGGCGGCCGCGGCCCGGAGGTCCCAGGCGTGCGCGGCGACCATGACGGGCGTCCCGGCGTCGGACGGCGCCGCGGCCACGGCCGTCGCGTACACGGCCGCGGCGGGCTTGTACGTGCCGGCGTCCTGCGCGGACAGCACCTGGTGCCAGCGGAGCCCCCGGTTGCCGCTCAGCCCGGCCAGCGTGCGCCGATCGGCGTTCGACAGGCCGATCACCGTCATGTCGCGGCTGAGCAGATCCAGGCCGGCCACGGCATCCGGCCAGGGCCGCAGCCTCTCGGAGGCGGAGGCGAGGCGTCCGACCGCGCCCGCGGGCAGCAGCCCGCCGTCGGCAAGCCACTCCAGGGCCTCCCGGTCGAGCGCATGGCCGGGAACGAACGGGCGGTCGCCCTCGACGATCGCCTGTTGCTGCCTCGCGACGTGGCCGAGCCAGGCCTCGACGACCGGGTCCGCCTCGACGGCGTCGAGCCCCGCGGCTTCGCTCACCTCGTCCCGGAGGCTTCCGGCCTGGTCCACCAGCGTGCCGAGGACGTCGAACACGACGGCGCGCCGCGGGGCCGGAGCGGGTCGGAAGGACATGCCCCGGACGATACCGAAGGTGGACGCGGTCGCATCCGCGCCCCGGGGCCCGGGCACACGGCCAGGCCGCACCTCCACCCCCGGCCTATGCCGCGCGCGCCGGCACGTCGTCGCGGGCCCGCATCAGCCTGTCCGAGCCGGCGAGACGCGCGACCAGCCGCAGGCGGGTCCGGCGGGGCATCAGGCCGGCGAGCCAGCCCGCCGCGGCACCCGACCGGCGTGCGCGCGCGCTCGGTCCCGGCGTCCTGCGCTCCAGCGCGCGCACGGCGGCCGCGGCGACCTGCTCCGGCGTCTGGAACCTTCCCGGGTACTGCGCCGTCCCGATCTGGTCGAAGAACTCCGTCGCCGTGAGCCCCGGCGCGAACGCGAGCACCCGGACGCCGCTGCCGCGCAGCTCCGCCCAGAGCGCCTCGGTGAAGGAGAGCACGAACGCCTTGCTCGCGGCGTAGACGGCCATCCCGGGAATCGGCTGGTAGGCCGCCTCGCTGGTGACATTGACAAGGGCCCCGTGGCCGGCGGCACGCAGATCGCCGAGGAACGTGCTGGTGAGGTCCACGACGGACGCCACGTTCACCGCGATCTCGTCGGCCAGCCGCTCCGGGTCCTCGTCCTGAAAGGCTCCGTCGGAGCCGAAGCCGGCGTTGTTGACGAGGCTCGTCACGGTGATGCCCCGCCGCCGCAGTTCGCCACGGAGCGCCGGACCGGGGCGAGACCGGGACAGGTCGGCCGCCGCCGTCGCGACCTCGACGCCGTGGGTGGCCCGCAGTTCGGCCGCGAGTGCGTCGAGGCGGTCCAGGCGCCGGGCCACGAGCACGAGGCCGGATCCGCGGGCGGCCAGTTCGCGGGCGAGGGCCGCCCCGATGCCGGAACTCGCGCCCGTGATCAAGGTGGTCTGGGATCGGAAGTCGAGTACGTTCATGTCGGCATCGTAGGACACTTCTGTCACTCAGTGCCATCTTTGGCTTCGGCTGCCTGCCGCCGGTTAGGATCGCGCCATGACCGACGACGCCCCGCCGAGCCTGCGCGAGCGCACCCGCCGGGCCGTCCATCAGGAGATCGCCGGCTCGGCGATGCGGCTGTTCCTCGAACAGGGCTTCGAGGCCACGACGGTCGACCAGATCGCCGCGGCGACGGGCATCTCGCGGCGCTCGTTCTTCCGGTACTTCGCGACGAAGGAGGACGTGGTGCTCGGCGAGCTCGTCGGCCGGGGCCACGCCATCGCGTCGGAGCTGGCCGCGCGCCCTGCCGAGGAGCCGCCGTGGACGGCGCTGCGCGCCGCGCTGGTGCGGTTCCGCGACACCCGGACCCCCGACACGGAATCGGAACTGAGGCTCGGCGAGATGCTGTACGCCACGCCGACGCTGCGCGCCCGCCACCTCGAGAAACAGCTCGCCTGGCAGGACCTGCTGGTGCCGGTGCTCGCCGACCGCCTCCGCGCCACCGCCGTCGAGGGCACCGGAGCGAACGGTGTCGGCGGGAACGGTGCCGGCGGGACCGACGCCGGCGGCGCGGACCCGGAGCTGGCCGCCGCCGCGATCGTCGCGGGCGCGCTGGCGTGCCTCGACATCGCCGGTGCCGCCTGGGTCCGCCGCGGGGGAACCGTCCCCCTCGACAAGCTCTACGACGACGCCGTCGCCACGATCCGGAGCACGTGAGGTGGGAGCACGGCCTGCGGACTCAGCCGATCGTCCAGAGCTGGTTCGGGCCGAGGTGGCACTCGTAGACGTTGACGCCGCTGCCGTTCTCCGTGCCGGCGGCCTCGACGTCCAGGCAGAGTCCCGTGGCGATGCCGCGGACCGTGCCGTCGCCGGGCGCACTCCACCGCTGGCTGTCGCCACCGTGGCACTCGCGGATCGCGACAGCGGCGCCGTTCGCACCGCCACTGGCGTCGTCCAGGCACTTGGTGCCCGAGATGCGCAGTTCACCGGCCGGGGTGACGGTCCACTGCTGGGCGACACTGCCGTTGCAGTCGAAGATCTGGAGCGTCACGCCGTCCGCGAAGTTCGCGCCGGGCACGTCGAGACAGCGGCCCGATCCCGTGCCCGTGAGCGCCACGACCGGCGGGTCGGGTGGCGCGGGGGCCGGATCGTCACCGGGCGGCTCGGTCGGCCCGGCGGCGGAGGCCTCGGACGCCTCCCCGTCCGGCTCCGTGACGGCCGACCCGGACGGTCCGGCGGCAGGGGTGGGGCTCGCGCCTGCCGGTGACCTCAGGCCGTCACCGGTGAGCAGCCACGTCGTGCCGACGATCGCACCGACGACGAGCACGCTCGCGACCAGCCACGTGACCAGGGTCGCGGCGCCGGCCCGGGCCGGCGCTCCGGCGTCGTGCATGCCCATGCCCTCCCCTCGCGACGGACCGAGGAGACCCTACCGCGCGCCCGCGGCCGGACACGGCACGCCGTGGACCGGCGCCGGTGTCCGCGCCGACCACCCGGGGGTGGCCGGCGCAGACACCGGCGCGAGACGTCGCCGCGCGTGACGTCGATCAGCCCTCCGCGGGAATCTCCGCCGTCACCTGGAGGTACGCCCGGCCGAGGGTGTGGCCGAACAGGTTGAAGCCCAGGAACGCGGGGGTGGACCCGGCCGGAACCCCGACGGAGTCGACGTCCAGGGCATGGACCACGACGAAGTACCGGTGCTCGCCGTGCCCGGCGGGAGGCGCCGCGCCGATGAAGCGCGCCGCGCCGGCGTCGTTCGGCAGCTGCAGGGCACCTTCCGGCAGACCGGAGCCGGCCTCGTCCCCCGCGCCCTCGGGCAACTCGGTGACGTCGGCCGGGATGTCGGCCACCGCCCAGTGCCAGAAGCCGGACCCCGTCGGGGCATCGGGGTCGTACACGGTGACGGCGTAGCTCCGGGTCCCCTCGGGCGCGCCGCTCCACGCCAGGTGCGGCGAGACGTCCTCGCCGCCGGGGACGCCGAACGCGCCGGACATCTGCGCGGCGGGCCACTGCCCGCCGTCGGTGACGGTCTTGCTGGTGAGAGTGAACGTCGCGGTCTCGGGGAGACGGGCGAACGGGTTGTTGCCGCTCATGCGTCGGTCCTTTCCTTCGGTCTCTCCATCGGCCTCTCCTCGGGCCGGAAGTGCCGGCCGGCCCGTCCGGCACCATCCTGCCGGATGGCGCAGACCGTAACACTTAACTCCGATGACACATAAACCGCTTGTCGAGATAGTCCGCGTGTGCAACTATCGACCTTGTTCGCGCCACCTGGAACTACGAGAGGAACTGACATGCCTATCGGGCTCATCGCCCTGGCACTGGGAGGGTTCGGTATCGGACTGACCGAGTTCGGCATCGTCGGCCTGCTGCCGGAGATCGCCGAGGACTTCGGTGTCACCGAGTCCGTCGCCGGCCTCCTGGTCTCGGGCTACGCGCTCACCGTCGCCGTCGGGGCGATCGCGCTGACGGCGGCCGTGGTGCGGTTCGACCGCAAGACCGTGCTGGTCTCCCTCATGGTGCTGTTCATCCTGGGCAACCTGATCTCGGCGGTCGCGCCCGACTACCTGACGATGCTCGGGGGCCGTGTCGTCGCCGCGTTGTGCCACGGCGCCTTCTTCGGCGTCGGCGCCGTCGTCGCCACGAAGATGGTCAAGGAGAACCAGCAGGCGAGCGCCATCTCCCTGATGTTCGGCGGCCTCACGGTCGCCACGGTCGCCGGTGTCCCGCTCGGCACCTTCCTCGGCCAGCAGCTCGGATGGCGCTCGACCTTCTGGGCCATCACCGCCATCGGCGTCGTCACCCTGATCGGCATCCTCGTGCTCGTCCCGGCGATCGAGGCGGCGAAGGGCAGCAACCTGCGGCAGGAACTGGTGGCGTTCCGCAAGTTCCAGGTCTGGGTCTCGATCCTCGTGGGCGTCCTCGCCTTCGGCGCGGTCGTCGGGGCGTTCACCTACATCGCGTTCACTCTCACCGAGGTGAGCGGGTTCTCCCCCGCCGCCGTGCCGTGGCTGCTCGTCGTGTTCGGCGTCGGCGCGTTCGTGGGCAACCTGGTCGGCGGGAAGATCGCCGACCGCGCCCTGACCCCCTCGCTCGTCACGCTGATGGCTCTGCTGGGAGCCGTGCTGACCCTGTTCGCCCTCACGGCACAGAACCAGGTCGCCACCGTCATCGGTCTGGTGCTGCTGGGTGCCGTCGGCCTGGGTACCGCCCCTGGCCTTCAGCTGAGGATCATGACGTTCGCACCAGAGGCGCCGACGATGGCCTCCAGCGCCAACGTCGCCGCCCTGAACGTCGGAAACGCCTTCGGAGCCTGGCTGGGCGGCGTGACGATCGCCGCCGGCTACGGGTTCGTCTCACCGCTATGGGTCGGGGCATCACTCGCCGCCGGTGGTCTCGTCGTACTTCTCGTCGGTACGGCGGCGATGCGCCGGTCCACCGGAGCGTCGGCTACCACCACGGTGGCCGCCGGTTCCGGCGCCGCCCGCCAGGACGCCCCGTCCTCCGTCAGCGCCTCATCGGGCTGACCTCCACGGCGGCCGGCTCGCGGCCGGGCCGGCCGCCGCCACGGAGCTCGTGCCCCGGTCCGGCCGGGCCGGACGGTACCGGCCTCCGGAAGCCCTGCCTGTGTTACCGTCAGGGCCCAGCCCAGCCGGTCACTCGGGAGGTTGATCCGTGGTGATGCCAGATGACGAGGTCGAAGCCCTCGTCCATGGATGGCGTCTCCTGGCCGTCCTGCACTCCAGGATCGAGGTCCGCCTGGAACGCATGCTCCAGGAGCGCTACAAGCTGAGCGTGAACGAGTACGGGGTTCTCGAGCTCCTGTCCCGCCAGGAGAAGCACCATCTGCGCATGGGCCAGCTCGCCATGGCGATGGTGCTCAGCCAGGCGGCCACCACCCGTCTCGTGACACGGCTCGAGGGCCGCGGCCTGCTCGCGCGCGCACTGTGCGACGACGACCGCCGGGGGATCTACACGAACGTGACCGCCGCCGGCCTCGCCCTGCTCGACCAAGCACGTCCGGATCACGACTCCATCCTGAGCGACGCCCTCGACGAAGCCTCGCGCAACCCCGACCTGGCCCCCATCGTGGCCGGGATCCGGGCCGCCGAGTCCCAACCCGCCTCGTGCTCCTGAGGCCCTAGCTGATCGTCGGCCGCCTTCCCGCGGCCGGTACACCCCCTCGCCGGCCGTCCCCGCGCGGCCGGCCACCGTGTCACCCTCCGCCCCCGCGGCGCGCCGACTGCGCGCGGGGGTCACTGCGCCATGCAATTTCCCGCCGGCCCCCGGCGGGCGTCCCCCAGAAGACAGCACCATTCCTCGGTAAGGAGTGTGCACCATGGCTCACGGAACATCGACGATCTCGCCCACGTTCGAGCGTGCGATCGCCGCGTATCTCGACTCGGCCGAAGCCGGCCCCGGCAACATCGTCGATTCGCTATACCACACGGACCTGGCGGCGGCATCCCCTCATGCCATCACGGAATATCTCGCGCAGGGCCGCGAGGCCCGGCTCGTCGGGGTCTTCCCCGGCCTCGGCAGCAGGGCCGCCTACCGTGACCTCGGCTCGTTCCTCCTGGACGCCGGGATCGACGAGATCGCCGGGATCTACGACGAGGCCGCCCACACGCTCGGCGTGGCGCCCGCGCGTCTGCTCGGCTCGCCCGACGACCTCCCGACAGGCCGGCTCGCACGGCAAGGACACATCGGCACGCTCGTCGTCACCCACAGCCTGGCCCTCGAGGCATACCTTCGCGCGACGGCCGAGCGCAACGGTACGGCCCTCACGTTCCGCGCCTACACGGGCGAGAGCTTCGGAATCCTCAGCGCCGCGATGGCGAGCGGAAGCCTGTCCGTGGCCGACGGAACCCGGATCGCCAAGATCTTCACGCCGCTGTCGCTCGTCGCCGCCGAAGGACTGCACGACGGCGAGCCGCTCGCCCGTGAGCTGGCCGAGTACCTACCCGCCGACTCCGTGGGACGCCCTGTGGCACCCGAGCCCTACCACGTGCTCGGGGTACAGGGGCCACCCGACGTGCTCGCGGCGGCCTTCGAGCAGGTCAGCAACGCGTTCGACCCGCGGGACGTCGAGGTGCACAAGCGCTACTCCCCCACGCAGACCAACGTCTACGTGCGCGCGGGCGCGCGGACCGCGTTCGACCGCCTCGTGCGGGGCCTGGGCCCGGTCGAGGTCTCCGAACTGAAGGAGCCGACGACGTTCCTGGCGCACTCGGCGCGCATGGCGCCGGTACGCACCGGCCTGGAGTGGTTCATGGAGGTCAACGGCATCCAGGCCATGACACCGCGCGTCCCCGTGATCGCGAACCACCGCTCCGGCGTGCTGACCGCCGCCGAGGATGTGCACGAGGCCATCCTCGCGATGACCGACCAGGTCATGGACTCCCATGCGACCGTCGAGGTCCTGGACGCCCTGCACAGCGACCTCGCGATCGAACTCGGGCCCGGGGAGAAGTCGGTCAAGCTTCTCCAGGACAGCAACGCCCGCACCCCGGTGATCGCCTACACCGGAGCGTCGGTGGACGCCCACCGGCTCTTCCGCGCGATCAACGGTGTCAGCGGCCTCAAACGAGAGCTCGAACAGATCCGCTCCCAGGGCGACCAGCTGGAGCCGCGCCACCTCGAGGTACTCCGATCACTGTTCCGCTCCTTCGCCGACGACCCGTTCACGGAGGCCTACACCGCGCGTGCCATCAGCCGGATCGTCACCCGCGAGATGCTCCGCACCGAGCAGGACGGTTCCCCGGCGTACTACCGGCTCCTCGAGGCGTTCCAGCACACCCTGGCCCACCGGCACACGATCGACGTCGGCGCCGGTGAGCTCGTGCTGCGCTCCCGGCGCAAGAAGCGGACCGTGGGCGACCGCGCCCACCTGGGGCGGAACTACCTCGAACTGCGAACCGTGGACGCTCGCGGCACCTTCTCCGACCGCTGCGTCGCCGACACGGGAAGCCCTGAGACCCTGGTGCTGCGCTTCACGGGCCTTTCCGGGGCGGACGACATGATCCTGCGCCGGCAGGTGCGGCGGCTCGTCGCGGACCAGCCGCTCGCGCGCATGGTCCGTGAGAGTCTCACCGAGCACAGCGGGCACGCCGTCCCGGTGACGGGCACGGTGGACCGGATCACCTACCACTACTCGCTCTACCACCTGATGCGCCTGTACCGCCCCGCCGTGCTGGCCCAGCGTGACCAGTACCTCCAGGGGGACGACCCGCTCGGCTGGCTCTCCGCCCTCGCCGTCTCCGGGGCGGCCTCCCCGGCGGACGTCGTCGAGCTCTACGAACTGCGGCGGCATGGTACGCACGACCGTGACCTTCTCGTCCGTGCGCTCGATCGCCTGGAGGCCGTGCTGCGGGACGCGCGCACGCCGGTGATCGCCCCCGACGGCGTCCCCCTCTACGGCAGGCGGGACATCGCCACGGCGACCCGGGCGGTGTTCCTCGACGGGGTGCTCGACGCCGGCGTCCGCGCGACGCACCTGGCCGGAGAGACCTGGACCGTCTCCTTCCTCCCCGCGGCCGCCGTCCGCCCCGGCGCCGGGACACCGGAACGGACGATCGTCCTGACCTCGGATCTCGACCTGTCGAAGCGAGGTGTCAACGTCCCGCTCGACCGGCTCGACGACGACTCCGCGCTCGACCTCACCGTCGAGAAGCGGATGGTCCTGCACCACGCACAGGGCCGCAGGATCCTGAGCACCACGGTGAACGGGTACATCGGGTCCGACGAGCGTGTCGTCGGGTTCGGCAAGGGGGGCAGCGAGTCGATGACCGTCTTCCTGGTCAAGGACGGGAGCACACGCACCGTCGTCCGCAAGATCCTCAGCGAGGCCCTCGTCACCGCCGCCTGGCGGCCGGACGGTACGGGCGTCATGCTCCCCCCGTTCGCCAAGGCGCGCCAGCAGGCCGAGTTCCTCCGCCACCTCCCCGACCCGGTGAACCGCCACTTCCCGGAGGTCTACGACGTCCTGGAACGTGAGCTGCCCGCTGCCGGCCAGGACGGGCCCGCCACCCACCACGAGGTCATCTACGAGATGAGCTTCGTCCCGGGGGACGAGGTCAGCCGGTACATCGAGCGCTGCTCACCGCCGCCCCGCGTCGTCGCCAAGATCTACCAGGCGATCTACCAGGTGCTCGAACACGACATCCACGCGGTGGGCCGCGTACCCGCTCCCGGGGGCACCCTCGAGGAGTCCTACCTCCGGAAGATCGAGGACCGTCTCGAACTGTGCCGGCGAACGGCGCCGCGGACCTTCGGCACCGCGCTGCTCGATCCCGAGACCATCACCGTCAACGGTGTCACCCAGCGCAACGCGCTCGCCCTCGTGCGCTGGTTCCGCGAGCACCCCGAGCACCACGAGATCCTCGAACCCCGGTTCCACTCGCTCGTCATGGGCGACACCAACACCGAGAACATCAAGCTCACCCACACCGCCCCGCTCCGGACCGCCCAGAGACTGATCGAGGAGGGTGCGCCCCGCCGGGAGGTCGACGCGGCGCTGGCCGCGATCACGCCGGCGACCCTGGGGATCAAGTTCCTCGATCCACGGGCGATCGGTTACCGCAGCACGGGCCGGGCGACCATCGACGACCCGATGTACGACAACAAGCCGTGGCACAACTCGATCGGTCACTACGACGAGATGCACTTCGAGCACTTCCGGCTCGACGTGCGCACCTCCGCCACGGGGGCGGGTGCTCACGTGCGGATCGAGTTCGACGAAGGGAATCCCTTCCAGCGGGCATACCAGGTCCGCGACGTCGTGGAGCGCGGCCTGGACGTGGACCACGAGAGCCCGCGCGGGATGGAGGACCACTTCGCGACGGTCATGACCGAGGCTCTCGGGCTGGACGACCCCGCATCCCCCTACCTCGCCGACGACCCCTACTGGCTGGTGCGGTTCGTCTTCATGATGGGCACCCACTTCACCGCGATGCCGCCGTTCCACTTCCAGGCCGAGCTCGACGGAACGCTCACGGACACCTACCACGTGCAGCGCCGCCCGGTCGCGATCTACTGCGAGGGCATCAAGTGGCTCAACTGGACGGTCGAGATCCTGGAGGGCAGGCGGACGTCGTTCCTCGGGGTCCCGGTCCCGGCCCTGCCCTGATCCGCGGTGCCGGCTCACCGACCACAGAACAAGGGGGAATCCACGATGGGAACAGCTTCGACGACACCGCCCGTGACCGGACTCGACGACCTGGGCAACGAGTCACGCACGATCGCGACGCCCTGGAGCCGGCTGGTGCGGGGCATCGGCCTCGGCCAGTACCCGGTCCGGTTCGACCCACGGGCGGCGGACCGCATCCGCACGGCCTTCGACCTCATCGGCGCACGCGTGACGGACGCGAACGCCTACCACCGGTTCAGCCGGCTCATGGCCGAACTCGCCCTCGACGTCACCGACCCACGGGTCACCCTCGGACGCCAGGCGGCCGGGCGACGGATCGACGACGTGCTCGACGCGGTGCGCCGCGTCGAGGACCCGTACTGGCGAGTCATGGCCGGCTGCATCCTCCTGGACGGCGCGGCCAAGCTCGGCCTGGAACCGGCGCTGGTCTCGGACGACGCCATGGACGTACCCGCAAAGGTCGTGGCCATGGTCGACGACATCGAACCGGACCGCATCCAGGACGAGAACCAGGGCAGGCACGGCGACTACGAACGGCTCTCGGCCAGCACGGCGGTCCTGCTCGCCCACGGCCAGCTCGGGATCCAGCAACGGCTGGTCACCGGCCCGCGGAACTTCGTCCTGGACGCGCTGGACCTGCTCGAGCACATCCCCGGCCCGTTCTTCCGCGGGCGCGGAGGCTCGATGCTCCTGACGGCGACCTCGCTGCTGGGCCTCGAGGATCTCGCGCTCGACGGGGACCGGGACCGTGTGCGGGACGTCCTGGACTACCTCGACCGGGCCGACGAGCTCGCCCTGCCGCCGGCGTTCCCGCAGCCGATGACGGAAGCGTTCGGGCGGATCTACCCACTGCTCACGATGCTCAACGCCGTCGCCGCGACCGGCCGCGAGGAGTACCTCACCCACGGGAAGGACCGCCTCGCGGAGGTGCGTGAGCTGTTCGCCGCGCTCTCGTCCGCGGAACGCACGCACATGGGGCTGTACTACATCGTGGCGCTGCACAACCTGGGCCTGACGGGCCAGGAACTGCCCTCGCTGGATCGTCTCGTCGAGGACATCGTCGGGACCTGGCGGAGCGTCGATCCCGGGGACAACTTCTTCCTCAACGGGATCGCCTACCCGTACATGATCCAGACCGCGATGGTGACCGGCCGCACCGACCTCGTGACCGACGAACTGCTGGACCGGGTGGTCGACTCGTACACGGACCTCGAGCGGAACGAGATCGACCGGACGAACCGCCCGTATCCGTTCGGCTACCTCGTGAACGTCCTCGGCGAGCTCGACGCCGTGGACCGGCTCTTCGAGCCCCGGCAGCGGTACGGCGGCCGGTCGGCGTTCGAGTGGGTCGCGGCTCACCTCTCGCCCGACGCCGAGGAGGAGGGCAGCCGGCTCCACATCCTCGATCACGCGCTGATCGGCTACGCACTGCGGCAGCGCGGCGCGGACGCCGCCGAGTCGCGCATGTTCCAGGACTTCACGTTCGGGCTCGCCGAGCGGGAGGCCCGCCCATGACGCGCTGAGACCGGCCGCGCGCGAGTTCGGGGGGAGACTCGCCGCGGTCCCGGGGAACGGGCAGGTGTCGTGTGTACGGCACCTGCCCGTCCTGACGCCGCCCGGACCCGAGCGGCTCCAGGCACCGTCGCCGGCGCTCCGGCACCACACCCACGACGACACCACGTGCCGACGCTCCCTCTAAGGTTGGAACCAACCCGATCACGATTGCATGGGGGCGAGCGTGTCGAGTCTGGATGACACCACCGAGAGGTACATCAAGAACCTGATCTGCGACATCCTCGACGTCAACCCGTCCGACGTCTCCGAGACCAGCCCGCTCGCACGTCACGGGGCGGACTCGCTGGCCACCATCGAGATCATCACGCGGCTGGAGCAGACGCTCGGCATCACGATCGAACGGCAGGACGTGCCGAGGATGGCCGATCTGGCCGGCGTGTACGACGTCGTCGCGGAGGCGGGACGCCGGAAGGACTGAGCCGACCTGTCGGCCGGGACTCCGCGGGACCGCCGGCTCGGCGTGCGAGCCGGCGGTTTGGCGAAGCATGCTCCGCGAGCGGTCAAGCCGTCGCGAGGCGGTACCGGAACCCGCGGTACAGCGCCGTCTCCGGGGCGCGCGCCCCGCGCATCCGTAGCGCATGGCTGACCAGCGCGTGCGGGATCATGTAGAGCCGCAGGCGCTCCTCCTTGCCGCCCTCCGAGAGGTTGGCGACCACCCATTCCAGTGCCGACCGGCCCTCGTACCGCTCGCGCGGCGCGAAGATCAGCATCGCCTCGTCGATCTCACCGAGCACGTTCAGGACATAGCTGACGGGGAACGCGTTGTTGGCCCGGTCGACGCCCTTGTCGAGGTCTCGCAGGGCGTCCACCATGCGCTCCAGCGACCGGTCCGGGATCAGGTCCATCCGGCCGGTGAGCATCGCCAGCTCGATGATGTACGGGTAGGAGATGCCGTCGGGGAAGAAGTTCGCACCCGGGTCGGCGAGATCGAGCACCGCCGTGACCTCGCGCAGGTACGCGTCCAGGTCGGGTAGTTCCCCGTTCAGCCGCCCGAGGTTGTGCAGGGCGATCACGTAGTACTCGCTCATGTGCACCCGGTGCTCCCAGGGAATCCGGTCCAGGAGCGTCCTGGCCTCCGCGAGCCAGTCGACCGGGGTGTTCAGGTACTCGGCCCGCCCGCACACCGCGATGGCGTTCAGCATCGTCAGCAGCGGGTAGACCTTCGACCACGCGGTCGGGATCTCCTGCGGGAAGGACGGGAAGATGCCCAGCTCGTCGGCCCGGGTGAGGTACTCGAGGGTCTCGGCCATGTAGTCCCTCTCGCCGTCGAAGACGTACTCCTCGTAGCCGAGAAGCCCGACCACGCTCAGGAACATCGAGCCGGCACGACCGCGGAAGTAGGGCGCCGGGATGTTCTCCAGGAGGCCGAGCGCCTCGACCACACGGTTGCGTCGGTCCGTGACGAGCCGGTCGCGCAGACCGACCTGGCCGATGGCGAGGAAGACGCTGGACGAGGCCGAGAGCCGCTCGTAGTCGCCGTGCCGTCCACGATTCTCGTCCGCGATCTGATCCGGTGCGATGTCGTCGAGCGTCGCGAGCACCTCCTGCGGGAAGTCGAGTTCATCGTTGACCAGGAGCGACACGTCCAGGTCGAGCTTGGCGAACGTGTCCAGGACGAGGCTGCCGGCCATCGCCCGGAAGTAGGGGTTGCGTTCGGCACGAGCCGCGTCCAGGAGCGCCGTCACCGACCGCGCGAAGCGCGCCTCGTCCCGCTCACGGCCGGGATCCGCGACGCTCAGGACGAGGTCCATCAGCGCCCGGCAGAAGTGCACGTAGTGGTTGGACGGCGGGATCCGCTCCGCGAGCTGGTCGAAGGTCGTGCGGAGGTACCCGGCGATCACCGGGTCGTAGTCGATCGGGTACTGGCCGAGGCCGATGCCCCGGATCAGGCGGCTCCAAGGAGCCACGATCATGCGGGACTCGTTGGACAGGTCTGCCAGTCCGGAAACGGGAAGCCTGCGCGACGTAGCCTTCACCATGCCTCCAAGGCGCGTTCGAGGAAGTGCCCCCCTGGCGGTCCCGACGGAACCCGTTCCGACGATACAGCGCCACGACCTGCACAGACGGTAAAACGTCGTGACGTCGTCCCGGCTTCTGCCGCCGCCCGGAGAAGGGGCGGTCCCGACCGGCGGCGAGCTCGCGGAACGCCGGGCCGCACGTCCCGACTTTCCTGGCGCTCCCCGTGTCCGCGTGCTGCGATGTCCTCGTGTCCACCACACTCACCCGCGGACCCGTCCGGGCCGCCGAGCGGTCCCCCGCGCCCGACCTCGCCCGCGGCTTCATGCTGCTGCTGATCGCCGTCGCCAACACCCCGTTCTACCTGTGGGGTCGGGAGACCTCGCCAGGCAGTTCCCACCCGGTCGACGGGTCGTGGCTCGACCGGGTGGCCGACGTCTTCATCATCACCTTCGTCGACCTGCGCATCTATCCGATGTTCGCCTTCATGTTCGGCTACGGGATGATGCAGCTGTACTCCCGGCAGCTGGCCGCCGGCACCTCCGAGAAGCGGGCCGGACGCCTGCTCCAGTTCCGCAACCTGTGGCTCCTGATCTTCGGGCTCGTCCACGCGGCCCTGCTCTGGATGGGGGACGTCCTGGGCGCGTACGGCCTGGCCGGACTGCTCCTGGTGTGGCTCTTCCTGCGCCGCAAGGACACCACGCTCGTCGTGTGGGCGTCCGTCCTGCTGGGTCTCCTGGCGATCGGCACGGCGCTCGCCGTCGTCGGCGCGTACTTCACCGCGCAGCTCCCGCCCGCGGAGGCGGCGGAGCTCGCGGCGAGCTTCCAGATCGACGACACCTCGATGACGACGGACTCCTACCTCGCCTCCGTCGGCGCCAGGCTCGGTATGTGGGTCGTCATCACGGCGGGCCAGGGCGTCCTGGGGCTCGTGGTCCCGATCATGATCCTGCTCGCCTTCTGGGCCGGCCGCCGCCGGATCCTGGAGAATCCCGGGGACCATCTGCCACTGCTGCGCCGTGTCGCGGCGATCGGCATCCCGCTCGGCATGCTGGGGGCGGTTCCGGGCGATCTCTACCACGTCGGCGTGCTGCGCGTCCCCGACGTGTCGGCCTGGGTCTTCGAACTGGTCCAGGCGTTCACGGGCTTCTTCGGCGGCCTGGGGTACGTCGCGCTCTTCGGCCTCGTGGGGCGCGCCGTCGCCCGGCGGCGGCGCGAGGCTCCGGCGCCCGGCGTCCGGCTCACGAGCGCGCTCCAGGTCGACGGGCCGGTCGCGGGGGCGCTGCAGGCCGTGGGCAAGCGTTCCCTGACCTGCTACCTGCTGCAGTCGGTGCTGTGCGCGCCGGTGCTCGCCGCCTGGGGCCTCGGCCTGGGCGAGCACCTGTCGTCGTGGTCGATGCTGCTCTACGCCGTGGGGGTGTGGGGGCTGACGGTCGTGTTCGCCGTCTGGCAGGAGAACCGCGGCGCGCGGGGCCCCGCGGAGGTGGTGCTGCGCGGGCTGGCGTACGGCCGGCGGGGAACGCGACGACCGACAGCCGCGTGACAGCGATCTGAAAGCGACGCCTGGTCAGCTGGGTGGTACGGGTGCCGGACGGCGCCCGACCATCCACCTGACGGAGGCCCGGCATGCTGCGGATCCATTTCACCGCCGACGACCTCGGGCGTGTCCGGCTGGCGGCGGAGGCCGACCCGCTGTGGGAGACCCGGCTGAGCGCGCGCCTCGTGAACGACCCGGAAGGGGCACGAGGAGAGCTCGCACGGTGGCGTGCCGCGGTGGTCCCGGACCTTCCCCGGCGGGCGGTGCCGTACCTGCACCTCACGCCGTCGCGCGGGTACGCCCCGGACTTCCTCGTCCCGGAGACGGGCAGCGACGACCTCACCACGGGGGTCGACGCCGTGCTCGGCACGCCCGCGCGACGGATCGCCACGGAGCTCTCCCGGCTCGACGTCGCAAGGCCCGTGTCCGGCTGGGTACGGCAGCTCGCCGGTGGGAGGCGGCACGCGTTGCACGGTCTCCGGCTGACGATCACGGCCTACCACGCCCACGCCGTCGCGCCGGTGTGGAGCCGTGTGCGGTCGGCCGTGGAGACGGATCGTGCCGCCCGGGCACACGCGCTGGTGACCGGCGGGACGCAGGAGGCGCTGGCGGCGCTGCACCCGGCCGTCACATGGTCCGGCCGGGTGCTGCGGATCGACGACGGGAGGCGTGACCGGGACCTCTACCTGGGGGGCCGTGGCCTCCGGCTCGTTCCGTCCTACTTCTGCGGGGAGACGCCCGTCAGCTTCGAGGACCCTGCTCTGGAGCCGACGCTCGTACTGCCCCTCGTGCACGCCCCGTACGGGTCGCGCCGGTACGAGGAGTCCGCCGGCGCGCTCGCGCTCCTGCTCGGCCGTACCCGCGCCGCGGCGTTGCGGGCGCTGGTCACGCCGGTGACAACGGGCGCACTGGCACGTCGCACGGCCACCTCGGCCGCGTCCGCGTCGCAGCACGCCGCCGTCCTGCGCCAGGCAGGCCTGGTCGTGTCCCGGCGCGACGGACGCTACGTGGTCCACACCCTCACGTCCCTGGGCGCCCGGCTGCTGGCGGGAGCCGACCACGGCGAGCCCGCCGCCCGGCGGCCGCACCGGGCGGAGTCCGCTCCCCCGCGTCCCGTGCACCCGGCCGCGTCCCGCGCGGGCACCCCCGGTCAGGCGGGTCCGGCCACCACGGTGGAGGCTCGGCCCGCGCTGGCGTCGGCCGCGGCCACGCCCGCGATGTAGTCGATGAGCAGTTGACGGCTGAGGTCGTCCGTGGCGTCGAGCTCACCCGTGGCGTCGACGATGGCGAGCGCCTCACGCCACGCCGCGACCGCCTCGGGGCCGTTGCCCGCCGCGGCCTCGATCTCTCCGAGGAGACGGAGGGCACCGGCGGCACGCCACGGTTCGCCCGACTCCAGATAGCCCGTGACCGCGAGCCGGGCGTCCTCCCGCGCGATGTCGGGCCGGCCCAGGCTCAGGTGACCCCGGGCCCGGGTGTACCGGGTGACGGCGGCCCGCCGCCCGCCGACGGCCCCCAGGGCCGCGAGCATCTCGTCCGCGACCGCGATCATCTCGGGGATGTGGCGCAGCTCGCGGTAGACATCCATCAGTGCGGCCAGGCGATCCCACGTGAGACGATCTGCCGGCTCCGCGCCCGTCCCGCTGCTCGCCCTCGCGAGCGCGACCGCTTCGTCGCCTCGGCCCTCCAGCGCGTACACGCGCGCGAGGTTGCCCCGCACCACCATGTCGGCGTGCCCCGTGCCGTGGCTCGCGAGGTGCTCCCGAGCCTCCAGGAGCACCCGTTCCGCGGTGTCGATCCGGCCGCAGCGGGCGTGGCCGACGGCGAGGGCGTTGAGCAGCAGCCCGCGCAGGTCACCGGTTCCCTCACCGCCCAGCGAGCGCAGCACGAGTTCCGAGAGCCGCACGGCGTCCTCCGGCATTCTCGCCGCCCGGATGTAGTCGAACAGGCGGATCGCGAGCCAGCCCGCGGCGACCCGATGCGGTGTCGCCACGGCGTCCTCGACCAGCCGGAGCAGGCCTTCGCCCTCCGTCCGGCGCCAGGCGGAGGCCTGCGCGGAGTCCTCGAACGTCTCCACGACGGCTCCCGGTGCACGCTGCCCGTCGTCGGTCTGTGTGAGGTCGGCGCGCAACGTCGTCGTCGCCGCGTACGCGCTTCGCACGGCCCAGGTCAGCAGTCGCGGCAGGGCCTCGTCGGTCTCGGCGCGGTCACCGCGCAGCAGATCGGCGGCATAGGCGCGCAGCAGGTCGTGCATCCCGTACCGGTCCGGTGCGACGACGTCCAGGAGACTGGCGTCGACGAGGCGCACGAGCAGCCTACGGGCGGTCCGGACGTCGAGGGCCGCGAGCGAGGCTGCGGCGGGAACGCCGAAACCACCGGCGGGGTGAAGCGCGACGAGCCGGAACATGCGGGCGGCCGCGTCGTCGAGCGCCCGGTAGGACCAGGAGAACACGGCCCGCAGATCCGCGAGCGGGTCGCCGTCGGCGTCCAGGGCGTCGAGGCGGCTGTTCTCGTCCGTCAGCTCACGGCCGACGGCGTGGAGAGCGGCGGCCGGGTCCCGCCCTTCCGCTCGATGCCGGCGGAGGTTCTCGGCGACCAGACGCACCGCGAGGGGAAACCCGCTGGTGAGCTGGGCGAGCCGGGTGAGGGCGGAGGCGTGCTCGGGAGCGCGGAACCCCTCGTCGAGACCCTCGCGCAGGAGAGCGACGGACTCCTCCTCGGTCAGCGGCCGCACCGCCAGTGCCTCGCCCTCGCCCCTTGCCGAGAGGCCACGGAGTGTCTTGCGGCTGGTCACCACGACGCAGGCGGCCGACGCGGGCAGGAGTGGTCGGAGCTGCTCGGCGTCCCGGGCGTTGTCGAACACCAGAAGGGTGCTACGCCCGGACAGCTTGCTGCGCAGCAGGGCGGCGGCACCGTCGGGATCGTTCGGGACGGCGGCCGCGGGAACTCCGAGCGTGCCGAGCATCGTGGTGAGCGCCTCGGAGGCGCTCGCGGCGGGCCCCGGTCCGAAGCCGCGCAGGTTGAGGTAGAGCGTGCCCCCCGGGAAGCGTTCCTGGACGCGGTGTGCCCAGTGCACGGCGAGCGTCGTCTTGCCGACGGCGCCGGGGCCGTGCAGCACGACGACGGAGCGACCGCCGTCGCGGGGAAGTCTCGCGTCGAGGGCGGCGAGCAGGCTCTCGCGACCGGTGAAGTCGGTGACGTCCGCCGGGAGCTGCCGGGGCACGTCCGGGTCCGGTCCCCCGCCGGCGGGCCCGTCGCGGAGCAGGACGGAGTGCAGGTCGCGCAGTTCGGGGGCCGGGTCGACACCAAGCTCACCGGCGAGCCCGGCGCGCAGGCGTTCGTACTCGGCGAGCGCCTCCGCGCGGCGTCCGGCGGCCTGGAGGGCCAGCAGCAGACGCGACCACAGCGACTCCCGGAAGGGGTGCGCCGCGCAGGCGGCTCGGACGTCGTGCAGGCGCCGGAGGGGCTCCCCCGCCTGCCTGTCGAGATCGGCCGCTTCCTCGAGCACGTCGAGGTACTGGGCGGTGAGCCGGCGGCGGGCCTCGGTGGCGAGCCAGCCGGAGGCGACGTCGTGGAAGGGGTCCCCGCGCCAGAGGGCCAGTGCGTCGGACAGGTCCCGGTGCCGCTCGCCGGCGGAGGCGCCGAGGTCACGTGCCGCGAGCTCGGCGAACCGGTCGACGTCGACCGTCACGCGGGAGGCGGCGAGCCGGTAGCCGGTCCGGACCGTCTCGACGACCTCCGCGCCGAGCGCGCCGCGCAGCCGCGCCACGTAGGTCTGCAACGTCGCGCGTGGCCGCGCGGGCAGGTCCTGCGGGTCCCAGAGCCGGTCCGTCAGCGTCTCGGCCGGGAGCGGCTCGCCGGGCGAGAGCGCGAGGACGGCCAGCAGGGCGAGCGGTCTGCCGGCGAGTTCGACCGGACCTGTGCCGGCGACGATCTCGGGCGCACCGAGGAGCCGGATCTCCACGGGGCCCGGCGGCTCGGGCGGCTGCCCGGCGGCGGCGCGCCGGGCGCCGGCCGGGCCGGCGTCGTCGTGCGCGGCATCGGTCACGCGCCGATGATGTCCTGCGTCCGGGCATCTGGCCAGCAAAGTGGGTCGCTGTCTCGACTCGTGAGAGGTCGCCCGTATCGTGGGGCGTATGCGCATCGCGATCGTCGGCGGCCACGGAAAGGTCGCTCTGCAGCTCCACCCGCTCCTGGTCGAGGCCGGCCACCAGCCCGTCGCGCTCGTGCGGAACGAGTCCTACCACGACGAGCTGCGGCGTCTGGGGGCCGAGGTCCGCCTCCTGGACATCGAACAGGCGGAGGCGACCGACTTCGCCGAGGCGTTCTCCGGCTGCGACGCGGTGGTGTTCGCGGCGGGTGGCGGGCCGGACGGCAACATCGAACGGAAGCAGACGGTCGACCTGGAGGGGTCGCTCAAGTCGGTCCACGGTGCGACCGAGGCCGGGATCTCGCGGTTCGTGCAGGTGTCGGCGATCGGTGTCGACCATCTGCCGTCGCCGGACCGGGGAGAGGTGTGGCGGGCGTACGTCGAGGCGAAGCGCGACGCGGACGCGGCACTGCGTGCGTCGGACCTGGACTGGACGATCATCCGCCCGGGCCGGCTCACCGACGGCCCGGCCACGGGCCTGGTCGCCCTCGGCCCCGAGGTCGCCCACGGCGACGTCACCCGGGCCGACGTCGCCGCGGTGCTGGCCGCGGTGCTGGACGACGACGCCGCCGTCGGCCACCAGTGGAACCTCGTGGGCGGGGACACCCCCGTCGCCGACGCGGTGGCCCGGGCGGCGGCGTAGTCCGGCTCCGACGTTCAGGATTGGTCGGCGGATCCCGGGCGAGGACTCTCCGGGAGGGCACGGCCGATCAGGCGCTCGATCGTCGACTGCGTGGCAGCGGCCATGTCGACCGAGCCGGGCTCCAGGAGCCACTGGACCTGAAGGCCGTCCATGACGGCGATGATGATGCTCGCGCAGGTCCGGGCATCGAGATCCGCGGACAGCTCGCCCTGGCCACGCGCCTCCTCGAGCGCGTCGACCAGGATCGCGCGCAGTCCCCGGTACCGGCCCTCGAAGTAGTCGTGCGCCGGGTGTCCCTCGGTCACGCTCTCCGCGGCGAGCACGGCGTACAGCCGCACGATCCCCTCACGCTCCGTGTTGCGGCGTGCCGTCTCCACGAGGTGGCGCAGGAAGGCGAGCCCGCGCGGCCGCTCGGTACCGAGCTCGGAGATGTCCGTCTCGTCGCGCAGGTCCAGCACGCCGGTCAGCAGCCCGGCCTTGGACGGGAAGTGGTGCAGCACGCCCGCCTGGGTGAGTCCGGCACGCGTCGCGATCTCGGCCAGCGATGCCTTCTGGTAGCCCCGCGTCGCGAACGTCTCCATGGCGATCCGCAGGATCTCCGCCCGGCGTTCCGCCGTCGGGAGCCGGACCCTGGGTCGCTCCTCCGCCTCGTTCGTCACCCGGCGAGTCTACGGACCGGCGGCGTGCGTGCGGTGACGACGTCTCGCCGAGGCCCGGCGTTGAGGGCGCTCGGGACCGTCTCGTAAGGTGCGCGCGCTACCTACCGACTACTCGGTAAGTAGCGCTATGCTGGCCGCGCAGTCCATCCACCGAGGGAGTCCGCGATGAAGCGCACCACCCGTCCATCACCCACCCGCCCATCACCCGCCCGGGCGCCGCTCGCGGCGCTGAGCGCCGTCGCCGTCGCGGCCGTCGGCGCCGCGATCGCCGTCGTCCCGGCCACCGCCCTGCCGGCCGGCAGCTCCATGTCCGGCCCCGTCCCCGCCGCCGACCGGGTCGCCGCCCCGACCACCGCCGATGTCTGGATCACGACGGCCGACGGCGCCAGCCGGCTCGCCGACGCCGGCCCCGTCGCGTTCGACGCCACGCCGCGCCCCACCGACATCGCCGTCGACGCCGGTACGACGCACCAGCGCTTCACCGGCGCCGGCGCGTCCGTCACGGAGGCCTCCGCCTCGCTGATCAACGACCTGTCGCCCGGCGCACGGGACGACCTGCTGCGCTCCCTGTTCTCACGGGACGGCGACGGCATCGGTCTCAACTACCTGCGCCAGCCGCTCGGCAGCAGCGACTTCAACGCGGGCGCCTTCTACACCTACGAGGACACGCCCGGGGCGTTCAGCGTCGCGCGCGACGAGCAGGAGATCCTCCCCGTCCTGCGCCGCGCGCTCGAGGTGAACCCCGGCATCCGGTTCATGGGGTCGCCGTGGTCACCGCCCGCGTGGATGAAGTCCGGGGGTTCACTGAACGGCGGCAAGCTGCTGCCCGAGCACTACGACGACTACGCCGGCTACCTGGTCCGGACGATCCAGGCGTACGACGACGCCGGCGTGCACCTCGCCGACCTCACCGTGCAGAACGAGCCGCTCTTCGCCACGAGCTACCCGTCCACCGACATGCAGGCCGACGAGCAGGCCGCCTTCCTCCGCGTGCTCGACGCCGCGCTGACCGATGCCGGCCTCGACACCCAGCTGTGGTCCTACGACCACAACTGGGACCGTCCCGACTACCCGCTGCAGGTGCTCGCGTCCACGAACGACATCGCGCGTGTCCAGGGTGCGGCCTTCCACTGCTACGGCGGATCGCCCGAGGCGCAGTCGCAGATCGTGGACGCCGGCGAACGCGTGTACTTCACCGAGTGCTCCGGCACCGACAGCGCCGACCCGGCCGCCACGTTCGGTGACACGCTCATGTGGCACGCCGACAACCTCGTGGTGCGCAACCTGCGCAACGGCGGCGAGACCGTCATCACCTGGAACCTCGCGCTCGACGAGAACGGCGGCCCGCACCAGGGTCACTGCGACGACCGCTGCAACGGCGTCGTCGAGATCGCCGGCGGAACGGTCAGCCGCAACGCGGAGTTCTACACGCTGGGCCACCTCACCAGGTTCGTGGACGCCGGCGCCCGGCGGATCGGGTCCGGCGCGGGTTCGGGCGACGTGGGGAACGTCGTCCTCCAGAACCCGGACGGCACGCGCGTCGCCTACGTGGTGAACTCCGCGGGCGGCGCCCGGACCTTCTCGATCACCGACGAAGGGCGATCGCTCGCCTACACCCTGCCCGGCCGCTCCGTGGCCACGTTCGTGTGGGATCCGCAGGGGGCCGGGCCGGCGCCCGGGATCGACCCCGCGGCCTGGTACCACGTGATCCCGGAGGCGAGCGGGAAGTGCCTCGACGCCGCGGACTGGGGCACCGCCGACGGCACCAGCCTGCAGCAGTGGGCCTGCGGCGACGCCGCCCAGGCCAACCAGCGCTGGCAGTTCCGCGCCACGTCGGACGGCCACTACCAGGTCGTGAACCAGCACGCGGGCACGTCCTGGGACGTCGACGGCGGTCCGGGCGCCGTGGCCGACGGCACACGCGTACACCTGTGGACGTACGTGGGCGGGACCAACCAGCAGTGGCTCCCCGCCGCGACCGGCGGCACGTACACGTTCGCGGCCCGCCACAGCGGCAGCTGCCTGACCCTCGGCGCCGGGACCGACGCGGACGGCACGGGCTTCACCCAGCAGCCGTGCACGGGCGCCGTGACCCAGCGCTTCCGGCTCACCCCGGTCGGCTGATCCCGCGGGGCACGGACGTGGTGGGCCCGGTGCCGAACGGCCGGCCGCTCGGGGAGCCGATCTCGCGACGGCGGACCGGTCGCACCGGGGCCACCGCACCGGGCCCGGCCACCGCGCCACACCGTGCCGCGGCGCCGGGCCGCGCCCGGTCACGCGTCGTAGTCCACCGTGACCTCGTCGCTGACCGGGAAGCTCTGGCACGTGAGCACGAAGCCTCGCGCCACCTCGTCCGGTTCGAGCGCGTAGTTGCGGACCATCTGCACCTCGCCGGAGCACACCCTGGCCCGGCAGGTGCCGCAGACGCCGCCCTTGCACGCGAACGGGAGGTCGCCCCGGACACGCTGCGCGGAATCCAGGACGCTGCCGTCCCGTGCCATCGGCGTCGTCGTGCTGCGACCGTCGAGGATCACCGTGACATCGCTGGTCACACCCTCGATCACGGCGTCGGCGTGCCGGAGCCGCGGCGGTGGCCCGTCCACGTGGAACAGCTCGAGGTGGACCTTGTCGCGGGGCACGCCGAGCTCGTCGAGGACCTGTCGCGCGTCGGACAGCATCCCGAACGGGCCGCAGAGCCAGACATGGTCCATGTCCGACGCCGGGACCAGCGTGGTCAGCAGCAGGCGCAGCCGGTCGGCGTCCAGGCGGCCGGAGAACAGCTCGACGTCGCGCGGTTCCCGGGACAGCACGTGGATCAGGTCGAACCGGCGGTGATGGGCGTCCTTGAGGTCGGCGAGCTCCTCGGCGAACATCACCGTCGTCGTCTTCCGGTTGCCGTACAGCATCGTCACCTGCGCGTCCGGGTTCGCCAGGACCGACGCGGCGACCGAGAGCATCGGGGTGACGCCGGAGCCCGCGGCGATGCACAGGTGCCGCCCGCCCGCGGCGGGGTCGGCGCGGAAGCTGCCCGACGGCGCCCCCACCTCGACCCGCGTCCCCGGGCGCACCTCACGGACGAGCCAGGTCGAGAACAGCCCGCCGGGGATCTCCCGGACACCGACGCGCGGCGGGGCGCCCGCCGGGGCGCAGATCGAGTAGTTCCGGCGGTGCTCGACGCCGTCGATCACGCGGCGCAGGGTGAGCGACTGGCCGGGGGCGAAGTCGAACACGTCGCGCAGTTCGTCGGGCACGTCGAAGGTGACGGCGACGGCGTCGTCGGTGAGGCGCTCCACGGAGGCGACGGTCAGCGTATGGAAGCCGGACCGCGTTCCGCGGGACACCCGCGCCCGGCCGGCCGGCACGACCACGGCTTCGCCGTTGTCGGTCATGCCGCCTCCCTCCTGGTGGGCGCCTCGACGCCGGTCGTCATCAGATCTCCTTCACGTGGTCGAACGGTTCCAGGCAGGCGCGGCAGCGATACATCGCCTTGCACGCCGTCGACCCGAACTCGGAGGTGAGCTCGACGTCGGCCGAGTCGCAGCGCGGGCAGCGCACCGCGCGTCGGGTCGGGCCGAGGGTGAGCGGGACGGGGCTCCTGCCGGGCACCACGGCTCCCGAGGCGCCGGACGCCGGACCGGCCGGCAAGGTGGCGTCCGGCGCCGAGGCACCTGCGCGGCCGCCCGTCCCCCCGGCGGCACCGGTCGCCGCTCCCGCGACCCGTCCCGGCGGCGAGATGCCCGCCTCCGCGAGCGCCGCCCGCCCGCGCGGTGTGATCCAGTCGGTGGTCCAGGCGGGATGCAGGGCCACCCGGACGCGGACGTCGTCGTACCCCTCCTCCTGGAGGCGGCGCACCACGTCGTCACGCATCGTGGCCATCGCGGGGCAGCCGGAGTACGTGGGCGTGATGGCCACGACCACGGCGCCGTCGTCGGCGATCTCGACGTCGCGCAGGACGCCGAGGTCGGCGAGCGTGAGCACGGGCAGCTCGGGGTCGACGACGGTCGACGCGATCCGGCGCACGTGTTCGGCACGTGCCGCCACCGACGTCGGCGGAACCGCCGCCCCGGGCCGGCGGGTGCGGGTGGGGGTCGCGGTCACCATCGCCCCCTCGGGTGGGCACGGGCGACGGACTGGGTCTCGGCGAGGAGGCGGCTGAGCGCCTCGGTGTGCAGGCCGTCGCGTCCGGTCCGGCCGCGCACGCCCGCTCGTGGCGCGGCCTCGGGCCGGTCGACGCCGCTCACCGCGAGCACCTGGTCGAGCACCGCGTCCGCCTCGCCGGCGACCTGTCCGGGATCGACGCCGACGCCGGAGGCGGCCGCCGCGGCCTCGACGTCGTGCGTCCCGAACAGCTCGGCCCAGTACGGCATCAGGTCCGTGAGAGCGGCGGTCACGCGGCGGCGGGACTCGTCGGTGCCCTGGGCCAGGGTGAGGAACCAGCGGCCGGCGAAGTCGCGGTGGTAGGTCAGCTCCTTGACCCCCTTCGCGGCGACGGCGGCGAGGACGGCGTCGCGGCTGCCGGTCAGCCGCTCGAACAGGGCGAGCCGCCAGATGGACAGCAGCAGGATGCGGGTGATGGTCTCGCCGAAGTCACCGTTCGGGAGCTCGGCGAGCCGCACGTTGCGGAACTGCCGGTCGTCACGGAAGAAGGCGAGGCGGTCCTCGTCCGGCACGGGCGAGTCGCCCGGGAGCGCGGGCACGACGGACGGGTCGGCTGCCGCCGCCCGTGCCAGCAGCAGCCGGGCCTGCCCGAGGAGGTCGAGGGCGATGTTCGCGAGGGCGATGTCCTCCTCGAGGTCCGGCGCGCGGCTGCACCACTCCGAGATCCGCTCGGAGGCGACCAGGGCGTCGTCGCCGAGCATCAGGCAGTACGCCGCCAGGACGGACGGCTCCACGCCGTCCGGCACGGTCGTGTCCACGCCGGCCAGCGGGTCCTCGAAGTCCGTGCCGAAGGCCCAGTGGGCATCGTTGACCAGCAGTCCGGCGTACGCGTTGTCGTGGTCCGTGCCGTGCGCGGCGGGGCCGGCGTGCGCGGTCTCGGTGCTGTGCTCGGGGACGGTGCCGTCGGGCATGGTGGTTCTCCGCTGGTGAAGGGGTTCTCCGCTGGTGAAGGCGTTCTGCGCTGGTGAGGGGCGACCTGTGGAGCGGCTTCGGGTGAGGGGCTACATGTGGGGAACGTTCGCCGGGATGGAGTAGAACGTCGGGTGCCGGTAGACCTTGTCGCCGCTCGGGGCGAAGAGCGGGTCCTTCTCGTCGGGACTGGACGCGGTGATGGCGTCCGAGCGCACCACCCAGATCGAGACACCCTCGTTGCGCCGGGTGTACACGTCGCGGGCGTGGCGCAGCGCCATGGCGTCGTCGGGTGCGTGCAGCGAGCCGACGTGGACATGGTTCAGGCCGCGCTTGCCGCGCACGAACACCTCGTACAGGGGCCATTCGGCCCGCACCTCGCCGGTCACGCCGCCTCCTGCTGTGCCATGCGGGACACCCGCACCCGGTCGGCCACCGCGAACGCGACCCCGCCATGATCGTTCACGCCGCCTCCTGCTGTGCCATGCGGGACACCCGCACCCGTCGATCGTTCACGCCGCCTCCTGCTTCCGGGCGAAGGCCGAGGCCGCCTCGCGGACCCAGGCGCCGTCGTCCCATGCCTTGCTGCGGTGCGCCACGCGCTGCGCGTTGCACGGGCCGTCACCGCCCACCACACGCCAGAACTCGTCCCAGTCGATCTCGCCGAAGTCGTGCGCCTGACGTCGCTCGTTCCACGCGAGGTCCGGGTCGGGCAGCGTCACGCCGAGCGCCTCGGCCTGCGGGACGGTCATGTCCACGAACCTCTGGCGCAGCTCGTCGTTCGTGTGGGTCTTGATGCCCCACGCCATGGACTGCGCGGTGTTCGGGGAGGCGTCGTCGGGCGGGCCGAACATCATCAGCGACGGCCACCAGAAGCGGTCCACGGACTCCTGCACCATCGCACGCTGTTCGTCCGTGCCACGCATCATGGTCATCAGCAGCTCGTAGCCCTGGCGCTGATGGAACGACTCCTCCTTGCAGATCCGGATCATCGCGCGCCCGTACGGGCCGAACGACGTGCGGCACAGCGGCACCTGGTTGCAGATGGCGGCGCCGTCGACGAGCCAGCCGATCGTGCCGACGTCGGCGTACGACAGCGTCGGGTAGTTGAAGATCGACGAGTACTTCTGCGCGCCGGAGATCAGGCGCTCGGTGAGTTCGGTACGGGTGACGCCGAGGGTCTCCGTCGCCGAGTACAGGTAGAGCCCGTGACCCGCCTCGTCCTGCACCTTGGCCAGCAGGATCGCCTTGCGGCGCAGCGACGGCGCCCGGCTGATCCAGTTGCCCTCGGGCTGCATCCCGATGATCTCCGAGTGCGCGTGCTGGGCGATCTGGCGCACCAGGGTGCGACGGTACTTCTCGGGCATCCAGTCCCGCGGCTCGATGCGGTCCTTGTGCGCGATCGTGGCCTCGAAGTGCGACTCGAGCCCTGCCTCGTCGACGGCCGACGTCATCGTGACCTCCGTGGCGATTTACTGACCGAACGTTCGGTTCCTAATGTGTCACAGGTGCGCCACCGGGCGCAACGCCCGGGGCGCCAGGACCACGGCGGACCGGCCGCCGACCCAGGGACGGGCCCACCGCCTCGGTCAGGAGCGGGCTCAGCTCAGGAACGGGCTCAGATGAGGCGAGCCGAGCGCCCGGACCGCCTGGCGCGCCCCCGCCCGCAGGCACTCACCCGTCCCGGCGCCCGTCAGGTGGGCCGCGAGGAACCCGGCGAAGAACGCGTCGCCGGCCCCGTTGGTGTCGACGACGTCGGCCGGCTCGGCCGCGCACTCGGACCACCCGTCCCGGGTGAGCGCCACGGCGCCCTTCGCCCCGAGGGTGCAGACCACCGTCGTGGCGCCCCGGTCGAGCAGCGCCCGCATCAGAGCGGGGTGGTCGTCCGTCCCGTCGTCGTTGAGGAAGACGTGCGAGCAGGCGTCGGCGAACGGCCGGTGGAACTCGCTCACGCCGTCGTAGTCGTGCAGGTCGGTCCAGAGCTCGGCGCCGCCCGCGCGGGCCGCCTCCAGCAGTTCCAGGCCGCTCGCGCCGAGGTCGAGCACCACGTGGCGCGCCCCGGCGAGGCGCGCGGTGACGTGCTCGTCGCCGGGGCCGGCGGGCTCCGAGGGCACCGCGAGATAGACGGACACCCGCTCCCCGGCGCCGGTCATCAGGTTGAGGTGCTGCTCCGTCGGGCCGGGCGCGCGGTGCGCGAGCACCTCCAGATGCTCACCGGCGGCGCCCAACGCCTCCAGCACCAGCTCCGCCTCGGCGTCGTCGCCGACGGCGGTCACCAGCGTGACCGGGGAGCCGAGCTCGGCAAGGTGCAGCGCCTTGCCGGCACTGGTCCCGCCGAGCGTCCGAACGGTCCCGCGCGCGAAGACGGTGTGGGGCCGGGGCGCGGGCAGCTCGTCGAGTCGCACGAGGGTGTTCCACGAGGCGGGGCCGACGACGACGGTGGCGGGTGTGCTCATGCGCCCATACTCGCCCGGATCGTCCGGCCCGTCAGGACATGGCCGGCGAAAGTTTCCGGGTCGGTTGTAAACGATTCACCCGCTGGTCGCCGGTGCACGGATGCGCACAGTCTGACGCCATCGGCACAAGCCGTCCGACAGGTCGGCCCGAAGCTCGAGGAGGAGCATCCCATGACAGTGCGTGCGCGAACGCGCGGCCTGATCCTGGCCGCCGCCATGGCGCTGGCCGCCCCGCTGGGGCTGGTCGCCGTCGTGTCGGCGGACACCGCCATGGCCCCGCCCGCGGCGGCCCACGGCAGCGTCACCGACCCACCCACCCGCAACTACGGCTGCCTCGACCGCTGGGGAGACGACCACCTCAACCCCGAGATGGCCACGATCGACCCGATGTGCTGGGGAGCGTGGAACGCCAACCCCAACGCCATGTGGAACTGGAACGGCCTCTACCGTGAGAACGTCGGGGGCAACCACGAGGCCGCCGTGCCCAGCGGCACCCTCTGCTCGGGTGGCAACACCGAGGGTGGCCGGTACGACTACATGGACACCCCGGGTGAGTGGGTCGCCAAGGGTGTGCCGCACAACTTCACGCTGACCCTCACGGACGGCGCCAACCACGGGGCCGACTACCTGCGGATCTACGTGTCCAAGCCCAGCTTCGACCCGACCACCGAGCGCCTCGGCTGGGACGACCTGGACCTGGTCAAGCAGACGGGGTCCTACCCGGCCCAGTCCCCGTACGTGACGAACGTGGACCTGTCCGGCTACAACGGCCGTGCGGTGCTGTACACGATCTGGCAGGCCAGCCACCTGGACCAGCCGTACTACCTCTGCTCCGACATCAACATCGGCGGGGGCGACCTGTGGCCCGACGACCCGCAGCCGGAGCCGACCGACCCCGACCCGGAGCCGACCGACCCGGACCCCGAGCCGACCGACCCGGACCCGGAGCCCACTGACCCGGGGACCGGGGAGTGCACCGCGACCGTGTCGGTCACCAACTCCTGGGACGGCGGCTACCAGGCCGAGGTCACCGTCACGGCGGGTGGCTCCGGCGTCAGCGGCTGGGAGGTCACGGTGGCCGGTGCGACGATCACCCAGGCGTGGAACGCGAACGCGTCCGGCAACACCCTGACCAACGTCGACTGGAACGGCAGCCTCTCGGCCGGAGGATCGACCACGGCCGGGTTCCTGGGTAGCGGCAGCGGGAGCGGTCTCTCCGCCACCTGCTCCGCCGCCTGAGCGGGAACCGGCTCGAGAACACCGCGGGAGGCCCGATCCCGCGGTACGCCCGGGGTGGCGGTGATCCAGGTACACCGCCACCCCAGGCCCCCGGACGCCGGGGTGCCGACCTCACGCGCGGTCGACACCCCGGCGTTCTTCTGCCGGGCGCCTCGGACCCGTCCCCGTCCGGGCGGGCGGATCGACACCAAGGACCACGCATCGATGCGACCAATAAGTGAGACCGATCTTGTCGATCGTTCGTGCCGGGGTTAGGCTCCCCCACATGCGCATCGTCCGAATGTGCCGCCTCTGTCGGTAGAGCGTCCACGCCACGTCTGACCCGTGTCGACACCGTGCCCCGCACGGACCACCGGTCGCGACGCCCGTGCGACGCTCCCACACCACTCTCACACCCACTGATCCCAGGGACAACCGGCGGCGTCATGCCGGAGGTGCACTGCCAGAGGCATGCACCGGCACCGGGCCGCCGAGCAGACGAACCACCCGCAACAGCCGGACGACACGAAGGAAAGAGACACCATGGCCCGCATCTACGACGACGCGACCAAGCTCATCGGTAATACCCCGCTGGTGAAGTTGAACTCCCTGGCGAAGGACCTGGAGGCGACGGTCCTGGCCAAGCTCGAGTTCTACAACCCCGCCAACTCGGTCAAGGACCGTATCGGCGTCTCGATCATCAACGCGGCGGAGGAGTCGGGCGAGCTCAAGGAGGGCGGCACGATCGTCGAGGGCACCTCCGGCAACACGGGCATCGCCCTGGCCTGGGTGGGCGCCTCCCGCGGTTACAAGGTCGTCCTCGCCATGCCGGAGACCATGTCCAAGGAGCGGCGGGCTCTCCTGCGCGCGTTCGGCGCCGAGATCGTGCTCACGCCGGGCGCGGAAGGCATGAAGGGCGCGGTCGCCGCCGCCGAGAAGATCGCGCAGGAGCGCGAGGGCGCCGTGCTGGCCCGCCAGTTCGCCAACGAGGCCAACCCGAAGATCCACCGCGAGACCACGGCCGAGGAGATCTGGGCCGACACCGACGGCGACGTCGACATCGTGGTCGCCGGAATCGGTACCGGCGGCACCATCACCGGTGTCGGCCAGGTGCTGAAGGAGCGCAAGCCGGACATCAAGATCGTGGCCGTGGAGCCCGAGGAGTCCCCCATCCTCAACGGTGGCCAGCCCGGCCCCCACAAGATCCAGGGCATCGGCGCGAACTTCGTCCCCGAGATCCTCGACACCGACGTGTACGACGAGGTCATCGACGTGAACTTCGCGACGGCGGTCGAGACCGCCAAGCGGTCGGCCTCCGAGGAGGGCCTGCTCGTCGGCACCTCCTCCGGTGCGGCGTTCGCGGCGGCCCTCGAGGTGGCGAAGCGCCCGGAGAACGCCGGCAAGACGATCGTCGTCGTCGCCCCGGACTTCGGCGAGCGTTACCTGTCGACCCCGTTGTTCGAGGGCCTGGTCGACTGATGGCCACGTCCTGGGCGCCCACCTTTCTCCAGCTCCTCAAGGAGGACGCCGAGACCGCGCGCGCCCAGGACCCGGCCGCGACCTCGCTGAGCGCGGTCGTCCTCACCTACCCCGGCGTGCACGCCGTGTGGCACTACCGCATCGCACACGCGATGTGGCAGCGGCCGGGGCTGCGGCTGCCCGCGCGCGTCGTGTCCCTGATCTCACGCCTGCTGACGGGCGTGGAAATTCATCCGGGCGCGAGGATCGGCCGCCGCCTGTTCATCGACCACGGCATGGGCGTGGTCATCGGGGCGACGGCGGAGGTGGGCGACGACTGCCTCCTCTTCCACGGCGTCACCCTGGGCGGGCGCTCGATGAGTCCCGGGAAGCGGCACCCGACGCTCGGCGACCGGGTCATGGTCGGCTCGGGCGCGAAGGTGCTCGGGCCGCTGTGGATCGGGGACGACGCGAAGGTGGGCGCGAACGCGGTGGTGACGCGGGACGTGCCGAACGGGGCGGTGGCCGTGGGCATCCCCGCGCGGAACCGGACGCCCGCCCCCGCACGTGCCGGCGCGGTGGTGCAGGACCCGTCGGAGCTGATCGAGTACGTGATCTGACCCGCCGGTCGCCGGCCTCCGGACCACACGCCTTTGCCGACCGCCCGGCCTCAGGCGGCCCGGGCCGCCGGCGCGAAGAACGTCCGCAGGTCCCCGACCACCAGCCCGGGCACCTCGAGGGCCGCGAAGTGGCCGCCCTCCGGGTACTCGGCCCAGTGCTCGATACGGCTGTTGTCCCGCTCGGCGAACGCCCGGATCGTCTGGAAGTCGGAGGCGAAGACGGCGACACCGGTGCGACCCTCACTGACCACGGGCTCCGCGCCGGAGCGCGCCTCCTCGTAGTGGTAGCGCACGGCCGTGGCGGACGTGTTCGTGAGCCAGTAGAGGCTGGCCTGCTCCAGCACCTGGTCCCGGGTGACCGCGCTCGTGCCGTTGCCGAAGTTCTCGAACAGTTCGCTGTACGCGAGCTGCGCCACGGGCGAGTCGCTCAGGCCGGCGGCCACGGTCTGCGGGCGGGAGCCGTTCATGGCGTTGTAGCCGCCGACGCCCTGGAACCACTGCAGGTGCTCCAGCGCCGCGAACTCCTTGGGCCCGAATCCGTCCATCTCCCCCGGCTCGCCGCTGGGGAAGGAGAAGAGCTGCAGGACGTGGGCCCCGAGGAAGCCCTCGGGGTTCAGGACCGCGAGCTCGCGGCTGACCAGGGCGCCGGCGTCGCTCCCGTGCGCCCCGTAGGACGCGTACCCGAGCCGGCGCATCAGGGCGTCCCACGTGCGCGCGACCCGTGCGAACGTCCACGGCCCCTCCGACATCGGGGTGCTGAACCCGAATCCGGGGATGGACGGGATCACGACGTCGAAGGCGTCCTCGGCGCTGCCGCCGTACGCGACCGGGTCGGTGAGCGGCCCGATCAGGTCGAGGAACTCGAGGAAGGAACCGGGGTAGGTGTGGGTGAGCACGAGCGCGCGGGCGCCCGGTTCCGCCGAGCGGACGTGGACGAAGTGCACGGTCTGCCCGTCGATGGTGGTGAGGAACTGCGGGTACGCGTTGGCCCGCTCCTCGACGGCGCGCCAGTCGAACTCGTCCCGCCAGTGGTCGACCGTCTCGCGCAGGTACGCCGTGGGCGTCCCGTAGTCCCACGAGTCTCCCGGGGCGGCGGCGGGGAACCGGGTGCGGCGCAGGCGCTCCTGCAGGTCGTCCAGCTCGGACCGGGGGATCTCGATCCGGAAGGGGCGGATCTCGGCGGTCCTGGCGGTGGTGGCGCTGGCGTTCATGGCTTCCTCCTGTGTGGCGCGGGCGCGCCGCCCGTGCGACGTCGTTCCCGCGGTCCTGCTGATGGGTACGACGTTACGGAGGGTTCAGGAACGGTTCTTTCCGTTATTCTGAACGAATGAGCACGACGTCGGGCCGCCTGCTCTCCCTGCTCGGCCTGCTGCAGTCTCGTGCCGAGTGGTCGGGCCCGGAACTCGCGGCGCGCCTCGACGTCACCGACCGGACGATCCGGAACGACGTCGCCCGGCTACGCGACCTCGGCTATCCGGTCGACTCGGCCCGCGGGCCGGGCGGTCGCTACCGGCTCGGCGTCGGCGGCAAGCTCCCGCCCCTGCTCCTCGACGACGACGAGGCGGTGGCCGTGGCCGTCGGACTGCGGGCGGCGACCGCCGTCGCCGGGATCGAGGAGAGCAGCACGCGCGCGCTCGGCAAGCTCGAGCAGGTGCTGCCCGACCGGCTGCGGCGCCAGGTCTCCGCGCTGCGCTCGGCCACGAGCGCGGGCCCGTCGAACACCGACAGCAACGTCGAGGACCCGGTGGTCGACCCGGCACTCCTCACCGAGCTGGCGGCAGCCATCCGTCACCACCAGGGGCTCCGGTGCCGGTACCGCGGCGAGCCGCGGGAGCTGGAGCCGTACCGGCTCGTCGCCTGGCAACGCCGCTGGTACCTGGTGGGGCGCGACGTCGGCTCGGGCGGATGGGCCCCCTTCCGCGTGGACTGGCTGGAGCTGCGCACGCCCGGGGGACGGCGGTTCGCGCCGACCGATCCGGGATTCGACCTGACCGAGTTCGTCGTCCGCGACGTGGCGCGCACCGGCTGGGCGATCCACGCGAGAATCAGGGTTCACGCACCGGCCGACGACGTCCTGGCACGCGTCAACCCGGCCGTCGGCACGGTCGAGCCGCTCGACGCGCACACGTGCGTGCTGGTCACGGGCGGCGACAGTCTCGAGGTCGTCGCCGTGTGGATCGGCATGCTCGGGCTCGACTTCACGGTGGAGGATCCGCCCGAGCTGCTGGAGCACCTGGAGGTACTGGCACGCAGGTACGCGGCGGCGGGCGGCTGACCGGGCCGCACGGCGCGTCGCGGGTTTCCTCCCACCGGTGCACGGCACCATCGAGGTGCCGGCGGGCCGCGGCAGGTCGCCACACGCCGCGACCCGCGCCTGTGCCCCTCGTTCACGACGCGGTCGGCACCCCGGCCGGTACGGTCCGGTTCCCGGGTGCGCCCGGTGGCCCGTCGTCGATGCCACGCACTCCGTCGTCGACGTCGGGCACACCGCCGGCGTCAGGCGCAGCGCCGGCGTCAGGCGCACCATCGGCGTCGGACATACCGCCGCCGTCGGGCGCACCGCCGCCGTCGGGCGCACCGTCGCCGTCGGGCACGCCGTCGACGTCAGGCACGCCGTCGACGTCAGGCACACCGCCGCCGTCGGGCGCACCGTCGACGTCGGGCGCGACCCGTCGGCCGAGGACGAACGCGGCCGCGGTGATCCCGGCGCAGATCGCGGCCACCATCGTGATGAACGCCGCCGGATGCCCTCGATCGAGCAGGACACCGGCGGCGACGGGGCCCGCGATGGTGCCCACCTGGAACGCCGCCGAGCTCAGGGCGTTGTAGCGGCCGCGCAGATGGTCGGGCGCCAGATCGTTGGTCAGCGCCGGCAGAGCGGACTGGAGCAGGGCTTCCCCGACGGCGAAGACGCCCATGAACCCCAGGACGACGGCGACGCCTCCCGCGGTGCCCGGCACCAGTCCGGAGACACCGAGGACCAGCCAGGAGCCCGACCAGATCAGCCCGAACAGCGCCAGCACACGCGTCCGGCGGTGGCCCCGCGCCCGTTCCATCACCCAGAACTGCAGCAGCACGATCACCGCCGTGTTCACCACGAAGGCGAAACCCACGGTGCGGGTGGACACCTCCGCGACCTGGCGCGCGTACGCGGGGAAGCCGCTCTCCATCTGCCCGTAGCCGGCGAACGCGGCCAGCGCGGCCAGCACCGTCAGCCACGCGACCTCGGGACGCCGCAGGATCGCGAGGTAGCCGGCGGCAGCGGCACCGTTCGCACGTGCGCGCCCGGCGCCGTCGTCCGCCGCTCCGGCGGCCTCGGCACCGGACTCCCGGCGAACCGCCTCGGCACCGGACTCCCGGCGAACCGCCTCGGCACCGGGCTCCCGGCCGGACGCCGAGGCGTCCGAGCCCGGCCGCAGATGCCGCAGGGGTCCGAGGAGCACGACGACCGGAGCGGCGAAGGTGACCGCGTTCATCAGGAAGGCGACGACGAAGGTGACCGGCCGTTCCACGTCGACCAGCAGTCCACCTACCACGCCACCCACGCCGATCCCGAGGTTCACCAGCGCGAAGTTCACCCCGAAGTAGCGTTGCCGCAGGTCCCCGTGGACCACCGTGGAGATGAGCGCGTTGTTCGCCGGCCAGGCGACGCCGAACTGGGCGCCGAACAACGCGAGCCCCACGGCCGCGGCCCAGGGCACGGTCGCGAAGGCGAGGATCGTCTGCCCGGCGATCGCGCAGGCCATGCCGGCCAGGAGGACGCTGCGGGCGCCGAACCGGTCGATCAGCACGCCGGCCGGCACGGTCACCAGGAGCCCTGCGACCGCGATCAGTCCCATCAGGGTCCCGGCGAGGTCGAGGGAGAATCCGCGGACCTCGTGCAGGTAGATGATCGTGAACGGAAGGGTGAGGCCACGGCCGAACGTGTTGACCACCACGGTGGACAGCAGCCAGCGGCCGTCACGAGGCAGGTCGGCCCAGAAGCCGAGGGCGCCGCGGGATGGAGAGGATGTCACGGGCCGATCCTGCCCCGGGCCGCGCCGGCACGGCGAGCGGATTTCGGCCGGCGCGCTCGGCCCTACGGGAGCCCGCGGTCGTCAGCCACCTGGTCGTTCGATCCCGTGGCCCGCCGTACCGCGCGGTCGCGCCTGCGGCCGTTTCGCTGGTGCCGCTCGGGGTGCCGGGCGTTCACACCGGCCGGCGGCGTCCTGCCAGGCCGGTGGGCGCCTTCGCGAACCACGCGTCCTCGACGGCTTCCGCCAGATGGGCAGGGGAAACCACGTCGAGCTGAACGAGCACCGCCGGATAGCCGTCGAAATGCGGGATGGTGAAGAACCCTGGTCTGGCCTCGGCCAGCAGCGCCTCCTTCTCCCCCAGGTCGTCGACGCTCACCGCGAGGATCGGACCGTCCGGGACGGGGTCCTCCCCGAACCTCGTGACGTCGGCCTTCGAGAACGGTCGCTCCCAGACGAACGCCTTTCCCGCGACGAACCAGGCGCGGCCGCGGTAGCGGGTCCCCTCGGCGGTCTCGGGCAGCTCCGCGACGAGCCGGGCGACGTCGTCGTAGGTGGCCATGGATCCGAGCGTACGCCGCCTCGGTACGGCGGGCCGGGCCCACGCCACCCGGTGCCCGGACCGGACCCACGCCACCCGACGCCCGGACCGGACCGACTCCGCCCGGCGTCCAGGGCGCGCACGCGTGGCGGGCACGGCGTCCGGGCTGGGGCGCCGGCCGTGAGCACCGGGCCACCCGTGGCGCCGTCGTCCACGGTAGGGTTGGCCCGGTACCTGGGACGCAAAGTCCCAGGAAACCGGCCGACCTCCCTGACCGCTCGACGACGAGGACCCACCATGCGTATCGGCATCCAGACCGGCTACTGGTCACGCAAGCCCCCGAAGGGCATCCAGCAGTCCATCCTGGCCGGCGACAAGCTCGGTCTCGACTCGGTCTGGACCGCGGAGGCCTACGGCTCGGACGCGTTCACGCCGCTGGCCTGGTGGGGATCGCGCACCAGGAACGTGCGGCTCGGCACGGGGATCGCGCAGATGGCGGCCCGCACGCCCACCGCCACGGCGATGCATGCGATGACGCTGGACCATCTGTCGCACGGACGCTTCGTGCTGGGGCTGGGCGCGTCCGGCCCCCAGGTGGTCGAAGGCTGGTACGGGCAGCCGTACCAGCGGCCCCTGGCCCGCACCCGCGAGTTCGTCGACGTCGTGCGCGAGGTGATCGCGCGCGAGCGCCCCGTCTCGTACGACGGCGCGTTCTACCGCATGCCGCTGCCCGACGACGCCGACGGCGCCACCGGCCTGGGCAAGGCACTCAAGCCGACGGTCCACCCCTTCCGGCCCGAGATCCCGATCGTGCTGGCCGCGCAGGGGCCCAAGAACATCGCGTTGGCGGCGGAGATCGCGGACGGCTGGATGGGGTCGTTCTACGCGCCCCGGCTCGACAGGGAGTTCCGGGAACTGCTGGACGCCGGTTTCGCGAAGCGCCGCGAGGAACGCTCACCCGCGAGCGGGTTCGAGGCCATCGCGACGGTCCCGGTGTTCGTGCGCGACGACGTGGAGGCGGCGGCGGACCTGATCCGCCCGTTCGTCGCGCTGTACGCGGGCGGGATGGGCGCGAAGGGCGCGAACTTCCACAAGCAGTCCCTCGACCGGATGGGGTACAAGGAGGCCATGGACGAGGTCCAGGACCTGTACCTGGCGGGCCGCAAGGAGGACGCCGCGCGGGCGGTGCCGACGGAGCTGGTGGACGAGGTGGCGCTGATCGGCCCGGTGAAGCGGATCAGGGACCGGTTCGCCGCCTGGGAGGACACGCTGCTGACGACGATGCTCGTCCAGGGCGATCCGTCGTCGGTGCTCACGGTCCTGTCGATCGCACAGGAGCGCGCGGCGGGCTCGCAGGGGACGACGCCGGGCGCTCGGCGCGCCGCGCGCACCCGAGCGGTGGCGGGCCGGGCGCTGGCGAAGCTGGCCCCGACGAAGGTCCCGGCCGCGCGCTGACCACCCGCCACACCAGCCCCCCATTCACCACACCAAGCCCCCCACCCACCACACCAAGCCCCCACCCACCGCACCGAACCCCCCACCGACCACCTGCCAATGACCACCCACACAGCAGGCCGGCCCGCCATCGATGCGGTCGGTCCGATGTCGAACTCGGTCGGTCCGATGTCGAGCGGTCGGTCCCTCAAGCGACCGACCGCATCGACAACGGACCGACCGCTCGACATGGAACCGACCGCATCTGGCCGCGAGGGGGATGGAGGTGTGGATGGTGACGGTCCGGCGACGGCACCTCCTGCCACGCTGGATGGATGACGAGCAGCGAGATCCTCCTGGCTCAGGAGCACGACCGAGACCGCCTCCGGCGCTACGCACGGTCCGGCGACATGGTGCGGGTGCGTCGTGGGGCGTACACCGAGGCGGTCGAGCACCGGCCACGGGACCTCGTCCTCCTGAAGGTCCAGGCTCTGCACCGGCAGTTGCGCGCCGAGCACGTCTTCTCCCACAAGGCCGCGGCGGTCCTGCACGGTCTCCCGACCTGGACCCTGCCGGAGCGCATCGACCTGATCCAGCGGTATCACGCGGGATCGAGAGCGTCGCACGACGTCGCACGTCACCGGACGGCCCTCCCATCCGACCAGGTCACCACGACCGCCGGCGTCCCGGTCACCAACCTCGCGCGGACGGTCGTCGACTGCGCTCTCACGCTCCATCCCATGGAAGCCCTGGTCATCGCCGACGCGGCATGCCGAGCGAATCTCGACGTCGGCGAGGCGCTGAAGATCCTGGGCGCGCGACGAAACCGGCGTGGGACCCTGGCCGCGCGACATGTCATCACGAGCGCCGACGGCGGCGCCCAGTCGGTGTGGGAGAGCCGGACTCGCTACATCCTGCTCCGGGCGGGTGTGCCGGAGCTCGTCACGCAGATGCCTGTCCGAACAAGGCTCGGTACGTTCCACACCGACCTGGGCATCCCGCGACTCGGCGTGGGCATCGAGTTCGACGGCAAGGTCAAGTACCGCACCGGGGCGCTCCGCATCGGTCACGACGGTGCGGACGAGTTGTTCCGCGAGAAACGCCGAGGGGATGCGATCGCGGAAGCCGTGACACTGGTGCGGACCACGGCCGCCGACAGACCTGACGCGCTCGTCGACCGGGTCGTGCACCACCTGCCACCGGACCTGCGTGAGCTGCTGCGTGTCGACCGCCGGATGCCCCCGGCTTTGTGACCCTGCGCCTCGCGTCCCAAAGCCCCACGGCTCATGCGGTCGGTCCGATGTCGAACTCGGTCGGTCCGATGTCGAGCGGTCGGTCCCTCGAGCGACCGACCGCATTGACAAGGGACCGACCGCATCGACGAGCGACCAACCGCTCGGCAGAGGACGGCCACATTGAGGGGGCGGAGGGGGCAGGCGGACGGCGTCGTCTCGCGAATTGCCTCGCGCCCGCAGGGTGTGGCGGGCACGATCGGGGCATGCATACTTCCTCCCTTCCGGACGTCCCCCTGCCGGCCGGTTACCGCTTTCGAACGCTCGCCCAGGCGGACCTCCGTGCGGCCCTCGACGTCGACTTCTGGGCCTTCCCCTCCGGGACCACGCCGGACGAGGCGGCCCAGCACCCCTTCCCCCTCGGCTGGGACCGCGCGATCGGGATCGAGGCGGACGGGTTCGACGGGCTCGCCGCCCTCCACGGCTCCTATCCGTTCCGGGAGTTCGGAGTGCCGGGCGGCACCCTCCCGACCGGAGGGCTGACCTGGGTGGGTGTGCACCCGCAACATCGCCGCCGCGGTCTCCTCACCGGCATGATCGACCTTCACCTGGCACGCTGCCGCGAGCGCGGCGAGCCGTTGTCCGCCCTGTTCGCGGCCGAGGCGCCGATCTACGGACGCTTCGGCTACGGCAAGGCCGCCGACGACGTCCGGCTCACCATCGCCCGCGGCGCGGCCCTCCACGACGTACCGGGCGCGGACGAGCACACCGTGCAGATCGCCCATGCGTCGAGGGAACAGCACGGTGAGGTGGTGGAGCGGCTCCACCGCGCGGCCGGGACCCGTCCCGCCGGTGTCGCGGGGATCAACCGTCCGGGCTGGTGCGAGCGGGAGACGGACGAACTCCAGGCGCACTTCTGGGCCGACCCGACCGCGCACCGCGGCGGCCGGGAGTCGCGCCGGATCGCCGTCGTGCAGCGTGACGGCGAGCCGCGCGGCTACGCCCTGTTCCGCCGGAAGCTCGACTGGGAGACCTTCGGGCCGCGTGGCACCACCGCGGTCACCGAGGCCGTCGCCCTCGACGCCGCGGCCGCCCGCGCCCTGTGGGGCGTGCTGGTCGACTTCGACCTCACGGTCGAGACCTCCACGTTCCTGCTCCCGGTCGACGACGCCGTCACCCGCCTGCTGGTCAACCCGCGCGCGGCGCAACCCCGCGTCGTCGACAACGTGTGGGTCCGGCTGGTCGACGTCGCCGCGGCGCTGGCGGGACGGCAGTACGCCGCGGACGCCGACGTGAGGATCGCCGTGACCGACGCCCGGCTCCCGGAGAACACCGGGACGTACCGGCTCCGGGCGCGCGCCTTCGGCGAGGCCACGTGCGACCGCGTCGCGGAGCCCGCCGACCTGTCCCTCGACGTGCGCGACCTCGGCGCCGCCTACCTAGGCGGGGCGTCCCTGGTGTCCCTGGCGTCGGCCGGGCTCGTCACCGAGCACACCCCGGGCGCTCTGGCCCCGGCGGCCGCTGCGTTCGGCTGGCCGGTCGCCCCGATGAGCAGCTGGGTCTGGTGACCGGGGCGGCCGGCGGGCGTCAACTCGTCACGTCGGGCTCGTCCGGGAACCAGATGGCGCGCTTCAGGTCGACGCGGCGACCGTCGCGGGTGAGCGGGCAGCCCTCCGCGCGCAACGCGTCGAGGGCTGCGGTCAGGTGCCGGGCCGGCGGCGAGCCCGCCGCGTTGACGACGCGCCACCAGGGCACGGCGAAGTCGTCCTGCGCCGGTCCGACGACGACGGCGTTCTCCGGTACCAGATGCTGATATCGGTCGCCGGACGCCGCCATCACGTTGCCGACCTGCCGTGGCCCGCCACGCCCGAGGTCCTCAGCGACGATCTCCGCGATCAGTCCATATGTCATCGCGCGGGCGGGCGGGATCCGACGCACCAGAGCGAGCACGGCAGCGGCGTACTCCTCGGCGCCGGTCAGCGGCACGACACCGGCTTGCCCCTCCATCGCCTCACTGCCGTCCGGCGTACTCCGAGTCACACCCGGCATCGTAGGTGCACGAGCCGACGTCGCCCCACTCGCCCCTCCAGCACCGCCCACCTCCCCGCCGGCCGGTCGTCCTCCATCGAGCAGCCGACCGCTGCCAATGCGGTCGGTCCGCTGTCGAGCGGTCGGTCCCCGCCAATGCGGTCGACCCACTGTCGAGCGGTCGGTCGGTTGTCAATGCGGTCGGTCCGCTGTCGAGCAGTCGGTCCCCGCCAATGCGGTCGGTCCGCTGTCGAGCGGTCGGTCCCCGCCAATGCGGTCGGTCCCTCGGGGGACCGACCGCTCGACATAGGACCGACCATCCTCGACATCGGACCGACCGCATCAGGTCTGGCAGGTGGCGCACCAGAAGAGGTTGCGGCCGGCGAGCTCCTTGAGGAGGACGGGGCTGCCACATACGCGGCACGGCAGGCCGTCGCGGTGGTACACGTAGAAAGCCAGGTCAGCGGGGACGGCGCCGCGAGCGCCATCTGTGTTCTGCCGCGTCCGGCGCTTGCCCGGTGACTGCTGCGCGGTGCGATCCTCCGGGCGTGTGGTGACGATCGCGCCCGTGCGGGCGCCCTCGCGCATGAGGAGCACGAGGTCGTCCCAGATCGCGCGAGCCGACGACGCCGGGACGTCACGCCCTGGGAGCAGCGGGTCGACCCCGGCTCGGAAGAGCGCCTCCGCCCGGTAGATGTTTCCCACGCCGGCGATGACGGCCTGGTCCATGAGGAGCTGTCCGATCGTCACGCGGGAGCGCCCGACTCTCGCGACGAACCGCTCGGCGTCGTGCCCCGGCTCCCCGTCCCGGATGGGGTCGGGCCCGAGCCGCGCGGTGACCGCGTCCTTCTCGGCAGGCGTGACGACCTCGCACGCGGCAGGCCCGGTCAGGTCCGCCACCGCGTGCCGCCCGAGCAGCCGTACGCGCACCTGCCCCCGGGGCGCGGGCGGCTGCCAGCCGTCCCCGGGCACGCGCTCACCGTCAGGGACAGACGTCCGGTGAGGGACCCGGCCGACGACGCCGCGGCCCGCCACGGAACGCCCCACCACGGCAGCGCCCTCCGCGGTCCGGCCCTCCACGACATGGCCCTCGGCTTCAACGGGCACCGGTGCGGATGCCGGGTTCGGAGCGGCCTCGCTCCCCGACGCCGGTGCGGGCATCAGCGCCGCTGCGGTCCGTGGCGCAGGTTCCGATCCAGGCGAAGGCCCCGACGCCGGTTCCGGTCCCGACGCAGGCCCCGGCACCGGCTCCGACGCCGGTTCCGGCCCCGGCACCGGCGCAGACCCAGGCTCCGGTTTCGGCCCCGGCTCCAGTTCCGGCACCGGCGCAGACCCCGGCTCCGGCTCCGGCTCCGGCTCCGGCACGACGGTCTCGCGCTCGCCGATGCGTTTGCGCGGGGCGCCGATCGCGTGCGCGACCTGCGCGGCGCCCGGCGCGCCCGCGAACGTCCACGCCCCGTAGAGCCCGAGGTGCGTCCGGAGCCAGAGCACCTCCGGGGCCGCCGCGTCGCCGTCCGGTCGCCCGGACTCCTCGCCTCGCCGGCTCGGTCCGCCCGCGTCGCCGTCGGGCACGAAGGCACAGAAGAGCTGCTTTCCCCAGGCCTCGACCTCGACGAGCCGCCGTCCCGAGATCAGGGCGGCGCCGTCGGTGAAGCGGCCCTGCGGGCTGGTCACCCGCAGCGCCTCGCCGGCGAACAGGTCCCGCAGGGTGCGCGCGAGCCGGTGGACGGTGTGGCCCTCGGGCAACTCAGCGGGACTTCTCGTAGGTGGTGAGCTGGTCGATACGGCGCTGATGCCGCTCGTCGCCGCTGAACGGTTCGGCGACGAAGGCGTCGACGATCGCCGTCGCCTCCTCCACCGTGTGCATCCGGCCGCCCACGGCGATCACGTTGGCGTCGTTGTGCTGCCGGCCGAGCTGCGCCGTCTCGACGGACCAGGCGAGGCACGCGCGGACACCGTTGACCTTGTTCGCGGCGATCTGCTCGCCGTTTCCGGAACCGCCGATGACGATGCCGAGCGAGCCGGGCTCCGCGACCACGGCCTCCCCCGCGGCGAGGCAGAAGGACGGGTAGTCGTCCTGCGGGTCCAGCTCGTGGGCGCCGTGGTCGGTGACCTGGTGGCCCGTGTCGGTCAGGTGCTGCACCAGGTGAGCCTTGAGCTCGAACCCGGCGTGGTCGGCGGCGATGTGCAGGTGCATGGTCACATCCTCCCTCACGGCCGTGCGGGCTCTCCACACGGCCCGCACCATGGACGACGGCGGCTCCCACCACGGGACAGGTCATCTCCGGCCTCCACACCGCCGAACGGCCCGCGACCAGCCCGCACCACACCACCGAACTGCCCGACACCGCCCCCACCGCACAGCCGCACCACCGCACAGCCGCACCACCGGACAGCCGCACCACCGGACAGCCCACCGCAGGCCCGCACCACCCCGTCGAACTGCCCGCGACCAGGCGCCCGGCCTGTCCACAGGCAGCTCGGACCGGCCCTGTGCACCGCGCGTACCCTGGCGCCATGACGACGACCGAATCCGCCCCGATGAAGTCGGGAATCGACCTCGACGCCCTCGACCCCGGAGTCCGTCCGCAGGACGACCTGTACCGCCACGTGAACGGCCGCTGGATCGACGCCCACGAGATCCCCGCCGACCGCGCGATGGACGGGGCGTTCCGCGCCCTGCACGACCAGGCCGAGGAGCACGTCCGGGAGATCATCACGGACGCTCCCGCGGGCTCCCAGATCGGCGACCTGTACGCGAGCTTCATGGACACCGAGCGCATCGAGGCGCTCGGCACCGCGCCGCTCGCCGGCGACCTCGCGCTGATCCGTGACGCCGCCGACGTCGACGACCTCACGCGCGTGCTGGGCACCCTCCAGCGCACCGGCGGAGCACGTGCCGTCAGCTTCTGGGTGGACAACGACGCCAAGGACACCGAGCGGTACGTGGTCTATCTGACGCAGTCCGGGATCGGGCTGCCCGACGAGTCGTACTACCACGACGACCAGTACGCGCCGATCCGCAGGAAGTACGAGCCGCACGTGGCGCGCATGCTGCGCTTCGCCGATGTCTCCGCCACCTGGGGCATCAGTGCCGAGGACGCCGCCGCGCGCGTGGTCGAGCTCGAGTCCCGGCTCGCGGAGCATCACTGGGACGTGGTCAAGCGGCGTGACGCCACGCTGACCTACAACCCGATGACGCTCGCCGAGCTCGCGGAGAACGCACCCGGGTTCGACTGGCGGCGCTGGGTCGAGGCGCTCGGCGCACCCTTGGGCGCGCTCGACCAGATCGTGGTCCGCGAGCCCACGTTCGCCGCGGGGTTCGCCGGGCTCTGGCACGACGTCTCGCTGCTGGACTGGCAGCTGTGGATGGCCTACCACCTGGTGACGGCCCGCGCGCCGTATCTCACCGACGAGATCGTGGAGGCCAACTTCGACTTCTACGGCCGGGTGCTCACGGGCGCGCAGGAGGTCCGGGAGCGGTGGAAGCGTGGCGTGTCGCTCGTCGAGGGTGCGCTCGGGGAGGTCGTCGGTGCGGAGTACGTGGCGCGGCACTTCCCGCCGGAGCACAAGGAGAAGATGGACCGGCTCGTCGGGGCGCTCGTGGCGGCCTATCGCGAGTCCATCGGGAACCTCGACTGGATGACCCCCGAGACCCGCGAGAAAGCGCTGGTGAAGCTGGAGAAGTTCACGCCCAAGGTGGGCTACCCCACCAAGTGGCGGGACTACTCGGGGCTCTCGGTGGACGCGGCGGACCTGGTGGGGAACGTCTGCCGCTCCAACGCCTTCGACCAGGACCACGAGCTCGGCAAGATCGGCCGCCCGCTGGACCGCGAGGAGTGGTTCATGACACCGCAGACGGTCAACGCCTACTACAACCCGGGTATGAACGAGATCGTGTTCCCGGCCGCGATCCTGCAGCCGCCGTTCTTCGACCCCGACGCCGACGACGCCGTGAACTTCGGCGGCATCGGCGGCGTCATCGGGCACGAGATCGGCCACGGCTTCGACGACCAGGGCTCCAAGTACGACGGCGACGGGCGTCTCGAGAACTGGTGGTCGGACGCGGACCGCGACGAGTTCGAGAAGCGCACCACCGCGCTCATCGCGCAGTACGACGCGTTCCGCCCCGCGCAGCTCGACGCCGAGGAGCACGCGGACGTCCACGTCAACGGTTCGCTGACGATCGGGGAGAACATCGGCGACCTGGGCGGCCTGTCGATCGCGATCAAGGCGTACCGGATCGCGCTCGGGAAGCCGCTGTCGGAGGCCCCCGAGATCGACGGCCTCGGCGCCCTGGAGCGGATCTTCCTCGGCTGGGCGCAGGTGTGGCAGTCGAAGGGCCGCGACGAGGAGGTGGTGCGCCGCCTCGCCGTCGACCCGCACTCCCCCAACGAGTTCCGCTGCAACGGCGTGCTGCGCAACGTGGACGAGTTCCACGAGACCTACGGCACCGTCCCGGGCGACGGCCTGTACCTGGCCCCGGAGGAACGCGTGCGGATCTGGTGACGGCACCACCGGGGTGGCCGGCCCCTTCACGGGACCGGCCACCCCGGTCGTTCATCGCCGTCGACCCGTGGCCGTCACGCCGGGTGCCCCACTCCGGCCGCAACCGGTCGTCGTGACCGCCGGAGCTCCTTTGCCGCCCGGTGGTGGCCGACGACGAGCGGCACATCCGCCGAGCAGGACCATCCGGCGGCCGGCGCCGGCCGCGTGACCGGCGCCGACCCCACCGGAGGCCGCCTCAGCAGGAGGCTGCCTCGTACGCGGCGGACGGGAGCGTGGCCGTGTCCGTCCCGGAACCGCCGCCGGCCGTGGCCGTGACCAGACCGGGGCCGAAGGACGTGATCCCCGGCTCCAGCGTGACCAGCCGGTCGTCGCCCGGGGCCACGGTCACCTTCTCCGCGCCGAAGTCGGTCTCGACCTCGACGCTCGCCGCGTCGTCCCCCGTGTTGCCGAGGACGACGGTCAGTGCCGCCGCGCCGTCGGTGCACTGCGGCACCGCCGAGACCTCGACGGCGTCGGCAAGGTCCGACGACGCCGCGGACCGGCCGTGGCCCTGGCCCTGGCCCTGGCCGTGGCCCTGGCCACGGCCACCGCCCGGCTCCGCCAGCAGCTCGAACTCGGCGAGCGCGAGCTCACCCTCGCCCGCGACGTCCTCGACCACGAGACGCACCTGGGCGTAGTCCCGCTTCCCGTCGAGCTGGAACGGACGCAGCTGGCGCGCCCAGCGGAACTCCTCGCCCGAGCGCCGGTCGAGCGTCCGCCACCGCCGGCCGTCGTTCGAGCCCTCGAGCCGCCAGGCGCTGGGCGCCGCGGTCCCGGTCTCGCCCGACGTGAGCGTGTACCCCACGAGCTCCGGCCGATCGCCGTCGCCCTCCCAGGTGAGGGTGGGCGTCGCCGAGGAGAAGCCGGTCTGGGTACCGGAGGTGTCGTCCACCAGCGCGTCCGTCGTCGTCCCGTCGTCGGCCACCACGGAGCCCGCCGCCGTCACGTCGGCGACCGGCTCGGGAGCCTCGTCGCCGCGCGTGAGCGAGGGCGGGGCGTCGCGACGGCCGGTACCCCAGTCGGACGGCTCCGGCCCCATGACGAAGTCGAGCCTCGCGCCACCGGACAGGTCCCGCTGCGACAGGGACGTGGACGTGGTCGGCCGGCCGTCGACCCGGAGGGACTGCACGTACACGTTCTCGTCCGAGTTGCCGTGCGCGTTGATCACCAGGTCACCGTCGGGCAGGTGCACCGTCGCCTTCTCGAAGAGCGGCGAGCCGACGGCGTACTCGGCCGAGCCGACCTGCAACGGGTAGAAGCCGAGCGCGGCGAAGATCCACCACGACGACATCTCGCCGTTGTCCTCGTCGCCGGGGTAGCCCTGGCCGATCTCGCTGCCGACGAAGAGCCGCCGCATGACCTCGCGCACGATCTCCTGGGTCTTGTGCGGCGCGCCCGCGGCGTCGTACAGCCACGGGATGTGGTGCGAGACCTGGTTGCTCATGCCCCACTGGCCGAGGCGCACGTCGCGCGCCTCGCGCATCTCGTGGATGACGCCGCCGTAACTGCCGGTGTGCTTCGCGTCCTCCGGCGTCGCGAAGAACTCGTCGAGCTTCTCCTCAAGGCCTTCGGTGCCGCCGTACAGGTTGGCCAGGCCGTTCGGGTCCTGTGGTGCGTGGAAGGCGAAGTTCCAGCCGTTGGTCTCGGTGTACCCGTTGCCCCAGACGCGCGGGTCGTAGTCCTCGGGCGCTGTGACGAACTCGCCGTCCGCGTGCCGCGGCGCGAAGAACTCGGTCTCCTCGTCGAAGGACTCCACGTAGTGCGTCGCGCGCTCCAGGAAGTACTTCGACTCCTCACGCAGCTGCTTGCGCCGCTCCCGCGGGACCTCGCGGTCCTTGGCGAGCGCGGCGGCCATGTTCCCGATGCCGAAGTCGTTGATCAGCCCCTCCAGGCCCCAGGACACCGACTCGTGCGTGCTCTCCGGGGTGAAGCCCAGGTACGGGCTGACGTCGAGCCCCTTGCGCCCGACGGCGGAACTGGTGGGCGCCACGGTGGCGTTCTTCAGCGCGGCGTCGTACGCGTCCAGGGCCTGCTCGGTGGGCAGGGAGCCCTTGAGGTAGGCGTCCGCGAAGGCGACGTCGGAGCTGGTGCCGGTCATCAGGTCGGCGTAGCCCGGCGAGGACCAGCGCGCGACCCAGCCGCCGTCCCGGTACTGCTGCACGAACCCGTCGACGAGCTCGGCGGCCAGGTCCGGGTACAGGAGCGAGTACGCCGGCCACGCCGTCCGGTAGGTGTCCCAGAAGCCGTTGTTCACGTAGATCTTGCCGTCGACGATCTCGGCGTTGGTCTCCGTGTCGGTCGGCTCGCCCGACGGGGCGCTGACCGGGCTGGCGTACTGGTAGCGCGGCTCGGCGGCGGTGCCCGTGTTCTCGAACTGCGAGTTGGGGTACAGGTTGAGCCGGTAGAGGTTGGAGTACAGCGTGACGAGCTCGTCCTCGCCGGCGCCCTCGACGTCGATCACCGAGAGCCGTTCCTCCCACTGCGCCGCCGCGGCGGCACGCACCTCGTCGAAGGAACGGTCGGCGACCTCCAGGCCGAGGTTGGCGCGGGCCTGGTCGAGCCCGATGAACGAGGTGGCGACGCGCAGCTCGACCGTGTCGTCCTGCGACACGTCGAACGTGGCGTAGCGAGCCGCCTCGCGGTTGCCCGCGGCCTGTCCGACGGCGGTCGGGGTCCGGTCGAACGTGCCCGCGACATACATGCGGGTACGGCCCACCGACAGCCCGCTGCCGCCCTCGACCCAGCCGCTGAGCGTTCCGGTGGCGGCGTCGAGAGTCAGGCTGGAGTCGCCCGCCACCTGGTCGACGAGCACGTGCCCGGTGCCGTCGGCGGCGTCCGCCGGGAAGCTGAACCGGAGCACGGCGGAGTGGTCGGCCGGGGCGACCTCGACGGCCTGGCCGTCGACGAACTCCACGCCGTAGTAGTCGGGGCGTGCCGTCTCGTCGTCGTGGGAGAACGCCAGGCCGCGCGCGTCCAGCCCGGCGTCGGGCGTACCGGAGCCGACGGCGGGCTGGAACGCGAGCTGGTTGCGGTCCCCCATCCACGGGCTGGGCTCGTGCGAGATCCCGATGCCCTCCAGGACCGGCCGGTTCTGCTCGTCGGTGGCGGTCTGGTACTCGTACAGCCAGCTCTGCGACGACGCGTTGGTCATCGGCACGTAGAAGTTGAAGCCGTTCGGCACGGCCGTCGCCGGGATGTTGTTGCCCCGCGAGAAGCCGCCCGAGGAATGGGTGCCACGACGGGTGTCGACGTAGTTCAGGTCGCTCGACCCGTCGATCGTCTCGGGCTCGGCCTCGATGGCGACGTCGTCGAGCCAGCCGGAGAAGCGCGTGCCGGCGGCTCCGGCGTCGTTGTCGTAGCCGACCAGGACCTGGTCGACGGTCTTGCCCTCGGCCACCGCACCGACGTCGATGCGCACCGAGTTCCACTGGTCCGCGTAGAGGATCTTTCCGGCGCCCTGGCCCGCCGGGGTGGCGGCCGTGCCGTGCGAGTCCTCGGCGCCCAGCTCGGAGAGGAGCGTGCCGTCGGTGAACCGCAGGTCCATCGCCGCGTAGGTGGACGGGTAGCCCAGGTCCTCCAGGAGCTCCGGGAAGATCGCGTAGCTCAGGCGCGTCTCGGGCCCGACCGCGACGTCGACGTCGTCGTACAGCACGTTCGCGGCGTACGCCGGGCCGTCGGCCAGGTGGGAGCCGGAGTACCGCAGCGACCGCATCCCGGTGAAGCCGACACCCGAGCGGCTCGTGTAGGAGGCCGACGTCGGACCGCCGCCGACCGTGGTCGCCATCGGCTCGGCCGCCGGTTCCGTCGGGGTCAGGTCGACGGAGAGGTCCCAGTCGGCGATCTGCAGGATGGGGTCGCCGTGGTTCGCCGTGACGTCGAGGCGGAAGTACCGGTAGGCCTCCGTCGGGGCGTCCAGCTCGAAGATCTGCTGCTCGAAGCGTTCGGAGAAGGTGACACCGGACTGCTCGTCGATGTCCACCCAGGTCTCGCCGTCGGTCGAGCCCTGCAGCGTCCAGGACTGCGGGTCACGACCGGCGAAGTCGTTGGCCGAGGTGAGCGCGTAGGCGGCGACCGACGTCGCCTCGGACAGCTCGTAGGCCACCCAGCCGGTGGGCTCGAACACGAGCCACTTCGTGGACGAGCTGCCGTCGTGGATCTTGTCGACACCTTCGTTGGGCAGGTTCTCGCCGCTGGCCGTCGCCTCCGCGACCGATCCGAGCACGCTGCCCGGCAGGCCGGACACGAACGTGCCGATGTTGTCGTACCAGGGCTCGCCGTCGCGTTCGGCGGGTGTGGACTCGAGGGGCGCCGTGTCGGCCTCCTCGAACGAGCTGGCGAAGTCGCCGGGTGCGGCGACGGCGGTCGCCGGGGCGACGAGGCCCGCGGTGCCCTGCACGATCAGCGCGAGGGCCACCCCCGCGGACACTGCTCCCCGGCGCCTGGGGCGCCGGGCGGTGACTTGTGACATTCGATCTCCCTCGATCTTGTGACACCGCTGTCAATTCGGTTCAGGACCTGAACGTAAGGGCTTCCCGAGCCGACTGTCAACGACACGGCGGGACGCGCGCCCCGCCGCGCGGGAGGGGAGCCTCGGCCGGGGCCCGCCGTCAGAGGCGCCGCTCGCCCGTACCGCGCGGGATGAGGCGGGTCTCCAGGGTCACCGTGCGCGGGGGCGTGGCCGGGTCGTAACGGCTGGTCGCCAGCTCCGCGGCACGGCGCCCCATCTCCACGGCGTCGTACGACACCACGGTCACGCCCAGCAGGTCTGCCAGGTCGAAGTCGTCGAAACCGACCAGCGCGATGCGCTCCCCACCGGCGACGTCGGCGAGCGCGCGCAGGGCCCCCGCGGTGACGCGGTTGTTCTCGGCGAGCACCGCCGTCGGCGGCTCGGGCCCGTCCAGCAGCCCCGCCACGAGCGACCGCGCCTCACGCGCATCGTGCGCGCCCGACCGGACCCACCGCTGGGCGTCGCGGTTGCCCAGCTCGTCCATCACGTCGAGGAAGGCGGCCCGCCGCTCGCGGAAGGTCCACACCTCGGGGTTGTCCCCGACGAAGGCGATCTTCCGGTGCCCGTGGTAGCTCAGGTGGCGCACGGCGGCGCGGATGCCTCCCCGGTTGTCGATCACCACGGTGTCCGCCTCCAGCCCGGAGGCCGGACGGTCCACGAACACCACGGGCGTACCGGCGGCGAGCTCACCGGCCAGCCGCGCGTGGTCACCGGTCGTCGGGGTCACGACGAGCCCGCCCACGCGGCGCTCCAGCAGTTCCTCGGTGAGCAGGCGTTCGCGCTCCGGGTCCTCGTCGCACGACGTGGTGATCAGCTGCAGGTCGTTGTCCCGCGCGACGCGCTCGATCCCGCTGGCGAGGGCCGAGTAGAACGGGTTGGCGATGTCCCCGGAGATGAAGCCGAGCAGCCGGGACGCGCCGCCGCGCGCGAGGTCCGCGGCCACGGCGTTGCGCCGGAAACCCAGCGCCGTCGCCGCCTCCCGCACCCGCTCCCGCGTCGCCTCGGCCACGTTCGGCTCGCCGTTCAGCACGCGGGAGGCCGTCTTCAGACTCACACCCGCGCGCTCCGCCACGCCCGCGAGCGTGGGCCGACGCGTTCCCTGCACCGCCATCCTCAAGCCTCCTGACGCCGGCGCCTTACCAGCATGTCGACGATGATGGCACCCAGCAGCACCGCTCCGGTCACCATGAAACGCGTAGCCTGGTCGAGGTCGAGCAGCGTGAGCCCGTTCGCGACCGACTGGATGACGAGCACGCCCAGCAGCGCCGACCAGGCGCTGCCCCGCCCGCCGAAGAGGCTGGTCCCGCCGATCACGGCGGCCGCGATCGCCGTGAGGTACGTGTCGGCCCCGCCCGTGCCCTGGTTCGCCGCGCCCAGCCGACCCGCCGCCAGGATGCCGCCCAGCGCGGCCAGCGTCGTGCACGCCACGAAGCACGAGACCACGGTGCGGTGCACGGCGACCCCCGAGAGCAGCGCCGCCCGGCGGTCGCTGCCCACCGCGCGCACGGAGCGGCCCCAGCGTGTGCGTCGCAACGCCACGTCCGCGATGATCACCAGCACGACGAACAGCACCACCGAGTAGCCCACGCCGCGGGCCGTGGAGAGGTAGCCGACCGTCGCCGACAGCACCAGCGCCAGCGCCCCCGTACGCAGCACGACCTGCGACCACGGTACGCAGGACAGTTCCGCGCGACGCCGGCGCTCCCGCGCCCAGATCTGCGTTCCCAGGTATGCCAGGACCCACACGGCGACGAGCACCCAGGCCACGCGAGGGTCGAGGAACCCCTGCTGGACGGCGCGCACGAACCAGGACTCGAACGGCAGGTTGATCGATCCGAGCGGCCCGAGGACGCGCAGCTGCACACCGGCGAAGAAGAGCAGTCCCGCCAGGGTGATCACGAAGCTGGGCAGCCCGAGCCGGGTCGACAGCACGCCGTAGACGAGTCCCACGGCCATACCGCAGGCGAGGGCCACGAGGACCCCCAGCGCGAACGGCCAGCCCGCCGTCACCGTGCCGACCGCCACGATCGCCGCGGCCAGCCCGCTCACCGAGCCGACCGAGAGGTCGATCTGCCCGACCAGGAGCACGAGCACGACGCCGAGGGCGATCACGCCCACGGGCACGCTCTGCAGGGTGAGGTTGACGAGGTTCTCGGCGGAGAGGAAGTCCGGCGCGATCGCCGCGAGCACCACCCACACGAGCACCAGCCCGACGACGATCGGCGCCACGCCGTGCTCCCCGTGGAACCACTGGCGCAGCACCGCACCCGGCCCCACTCGTGGCGGTTCCGGCGCCGGATCGACCGCGGCGAGCGTCCTTCCGCCCCCGCGCATCCCGTCAGCGTTCATCTGGCCCCAAGCTCCCGCGTGTCTCGTCGGCTGCCATCATCGTCTCCCCGGGCTCGGGCGCACCGCACCCGTCATCGCCGCGAGCAGGTCCTCGTACGAGGTCTCCCCGGTGTAGGTGCCGTGCACCCGGCCGAGCCGGAGCACGAGGATCCGGTCGGCGACGGCTTGCAGGTCCCCCGCCTGATGGCTGACGAGGACGACGGCGTGCCCGCGCGCCCGCAACCGCGTGATCAGGTTGAGCACCTGCGCCGTCTGCCGCACGCCGAGCGACGCCGTCGGCTCGTCCAGGACGACGACGCGAGGGGAGCCGAGCAGCGCCCGCGCGACGGCGATCACCTGCCGCTGTCCGCCCGACAGCGTGCGGACGGGGTCACGCACCGAGGGGACGCTCGCGGCGAGCTGGTCGAGCACCTGCCACGCCCGGCGTTCCATCTCCACCTCGTCGAGGAACCCGCCCCTGCCCACCTCGTGCCCGAGGAAGAGGTTCTCCACGACGTCGAGGTCGTTGACGAGCGCCAGCTCCTGGAACACGGTCGCGATCCCGAGGGCGCGCGCCGCGGCCGGCGAGTCCAGGACCACGGGGGCGCCGTCCACGAGCACCTGCCCGGAGTCGGGCCGGTGGGCGCCGGCGAGCACGCCGGCGAGCGTCGACTTCCCGGCGCCGTTGTCCCCCACCACGGCGAGCACCTCGTGCTCGTGGACGTCCACGTCCACGTCCACCAGTGCCCGGACGCCTCCGAACCGCTTGCTGACCCCGCGCAGCGACACCACCGGGCCCGCCGGGGTCCGAGGGAGCGCGGAGCCTGGTTCGATGGACTCGTTCATCCTTGCTTCTCCTCGGCTCCGCCGATGAGGCCGCGGGCCTCGCACGCGTCCCGGTAGGACGGCGTGCAGATCTGCTCCGTCGTGTACACCCGGCCGTCGAGGATGACGTGCTCGATGTCGTCCGCCCCCACCGCACGCGGCGCGAGCAGCAGGGTGGGCACGCCGTCCGTGACGGCCGTGGTCCGCGGGTCCTCACCACGCAGCACCCGGACGGCCAGCTCGGCCGCCGTGGCCGCCTGCTGGTCGGTCGCCTTGTAGATGGTCATGTACTGGTCTCCGGCGACGATGCGCTGAACCGCCGCCAGCTCTCCGTCCTGGCCCGTGGTCGGCGGGACCGGGTCGAGCCCGGCGGCCTTCGCGGCGGCCACCGCACCGCCCGCGACGCCGTCGCTCGCCGCCAGGATCCCGTCGACCTGGCCGCGGTACCGGGTGAGCATCGCCTCGACCCATTCGGTGGCCTTGTCGGGACTCCAGTCCGGCGTGTGGTACTCGGCGAGGATCTCGACGTCGGCGGAGTCGAGGGCGCGATGAGCTCCGTCGGCGATCGCGCGGGAGTTGGGGTCGGTGATCGCCCCCTGGACGAGCAGCACGCCCGGGTCGGCACCGGTCCCGGCCGCGGTGCGGGCCTCGAGGGTGGTCAGACCGGGCTCGATCTCGGGGTCGAGGGCTCCCACCAGGGCGGATCCCATGAGGTAGCCGAGGAACTCGTAGTCGTACGACACGTAGTAGTCCGCGCCCTCGACGAACCGGTCGTACGCGATCACCTTGGCGCCGAGCCGGTGCGCCTCCTCGACGATGCCCACGGCCGCCACCGTGTCGACGGCGTCCAGCACGAGCACGTCCGCGCCGCGCACGAGCATCGACTCGGCCTGCTCCTGCTGGCTGGCGACGTCCTGGCCGGCGTTCGCGTACAGGACGTCGCAGCTCGGGCACCGGCTGGAGACCACACGGGCGAAGGTCGGGCGGTCGGACGCCTCGTAGCGCGCCGTCTGCGCCTCGGGCAGCAGCAGCCCGACGGTGCCCTCGGGCGGCTCGGCGGTCTCGCCGGGGGCGGCACAGGCGGACACGGTCGAGACCACCGCCGCCACCAGCAGGGTGACGGCCCGGCCTACCCACCGCCGACCTCGTGGCACGTCGTCCCCTCCCACAGATCGCCTCCTCATGATCCCACCACACCGAGCGCGCCCGCGGACCTCGCCGAGTCGAGCGCGACGGCCAGCGCGCCCCGCACGCCGGCGGATCCGCCGAGCTCGGAGGGTACGACGTCGACCGGCCCGCGCGAGGTGGCGACCACGCGCTGGCCGAGTGTCGTCCGCAAGGGGTCGAGCAGGAGGTCACCGACCTCCACGAGCTGTCCGCCGACGACGACGACCGCCGGGTCCACGATGTTGCACAGGTTGGCCAGCGCCACGCCCAGGTGGCGTCCGGCGTCGTACACGACCCGGCGGCAGCCGGGGTCACCGTTCGTCGCGCGCGCGACGAGGTCGGCGAGCGTGAGGTGCCCCGCCCCGGCCGGCAGCATGCCGAGCAGGCTGGACGCGCCGACCAGCATCTCCAGGCAGCCCCGGTTGCCGCACCGGCAGACAGGGCCGTTCTCGTCCACCGACACGTGCCCGATCTCCCCCGCGACGCCGGCCCTGCCCCGCACGGCGTGCCCGCCGATGACGAGACCCGCGCCGACGCCGTGGGAGACGCGGACGTAGGCGACGGAGTCGGCACCCTGGCCGGCCCCGTACCGGTACTCGGCGATCGCGGCGAGCGTCGCCTCGTTGTCGACGGTGACGGGCACGCCCAGCTCGGCCTGGAACAGCGCGGCGACGTCGACGCCGTCCCAGCCGCGCATCATGCCGAGCGTCACCACCTCACCACTGGACGGGTCGACAGGCACCGGTACCCCGACGCCGACCGCGAGCAGCTCGTCGGGCGAGGCGCCGACGGACTCGATCATCTCGGTGACGAGCAGCGCGGTGCGACGCACGCCGGCGTCGGCGCGGTGGTCGGAGGCGAGCGGCATGCGCTGCTCGGCCAGGACGCGCATCGACGCGTCGGCCAGCGCCACGCTCATCGACCGGAAACCGAACCGGACGCCCGCGACGAGCCCGAGGTTCCGTGCGAGCGTGACCTGCAGCGCGCGACGGCCGTTGCGGACGGACTGGGCGGTGGCCAGGACACCGGCCGCCGACAGTTCCTTGACGATGTTCGAGATCGTGGCCGGGGACAGGCCGGTGACGCCGGCCAGCTCGATCTGCGTGAGCGACCCACGCTGCTGGACGGCGCTCACGATCCGGGCTCGGTTGGCCTCACGAAGCGAGGTCTGCGAACCCGGGGTCACCCGATCCGCGCGCACAGCCACACAATAAACCGCCGGGCCGCCCTCATCTGCGAGATCACGACGGTCACCGGCGCCCGCAGGCGTTGAGTACATGCCCTGAACGGAGTCTTACCAGCTACGCCGCCTTGCGTTCACTTCTTGACATCAAGGCCGGATCCCCGTTTGATAGGGCGCGGTTCTCGGGCGCCTCAGACGCCCGACCGCCTCCGGGCACACCGCCGTCCTCCCCCGGGATCGCGGCTCTCCGGAGGCGGGTTCGATCCACCGACCAACGAAGGTTTGAGGGACACGAGATGCGAATCAGCAAGAAGTCGGCCGGTGTGGTGGCTTCGGCCGCTGTGCTGGGGATGGTTCTGGCGGCGTGTGGTGGCGGTAGTGGTTCTGGTGATGCCGGCTCCGAGGGTGGCGGTGATCAGGTGGAGGTGTTCACGTGGTGGGCTGCGGGTTCGGAGAAGGCGGGGTTGGATGCTCTGGTGGGGGTGTTCCAGGAGCAGCACCCGGACATCGAGTTCGTGAACGGTGCGGTGGCTGGTGGTGCGGGGTCGGCGGCGAAGGATCTGCTGCAGACGCGTCTGCAGGCGCAGGACCCGCCGGACACGTTCCAGGCTCACGCGGGTGCGGAGTTGCAGGACTACATCGATGCGGCTCAGATCGAGGACGTGTCGGGTCTGTACGAGGAGTTCGGGCTGACGGACGCGTTCCCGGCGGATCTGGTGGAGCGGCTCTCGACCGAGGACGGGGCGATCTACTCGATCCCGTCGAACATTCACCGGGCGAACGTGTTGTGGGCCAATCCTGCGGTGCTGGAGGATGCGGGGCTGGATCCCTCGGGTGAGTACGAGGACCTGGATGCGTTCATCGCGGATCTGGAGGAGCTGGACGAGGCGGGGGTGACGCCGATCTCGGTGGCGACCACGTGGACGCAGGTGCATCTGCTGGAGACGGTGCTGCTGGCCGATCTGGGTGCGCAGGCGTACTCGGGTCTGTGGGACGGGTCGACGGACTGGTCCTCGGATGAGGTGACCGGTGCGTTGGAGGACTTCGAGACGATCATGTCGTTCACGAACTCCGACCGGGACGGTCTGGACTGGCCGGAGGCCACTCAGCAGGTCATCGATGGTCAGGCCGCGTTCAACATCATGGGTGACTGGGCGGTGGCCGCGTTCGAGGAGCAGGACAAGGAGTTGGGCACCGACTTCGTGGCCGTTGCTTCTCCGGGTACTGCCGGCACGTTCGACTTCCTGGCCGATTCCTTCACCCTGCCGGTCGGTGCGCCCCACCCCGAGGGCACCAAGGCGTGGCTGGAGACCATCGGGTCCCTGGAGGGGCAGACCGCGTTCAACGCCGCCAAGGGCTCCATCCCGGCACGGACCGATGCCGACCCCGCGGACTTCTCCGAGTACCAGCAAGGCGCGATCGAGTCGTTCGCGAACGACACCATCGTCTCCTCCCTGGCACACGGCGCCGCGACCCCGGTCGCGACCCTGAACGCGATCAGCGACGCCACCAGCAAGTTCACCACCGGCGCCTCCGACCTGGACGCCTTCCAGACCGAACTCGCCACAGCCACACAAAGCTGAGACGACCGACCCAGCACGACCCGCAAGCCCGCCGGGCGTAACACGGCGGCGCAGGACCTCCGGGTGGCTCCCACGACGGCGCCCGGAGGTCCTGCCCGGCCGCGGCCTTCCCCGGCGGGCTTCGTGGCGGGTGCATCGACCTTCGAGGAAACCCATGTCCAAGACCCTGCGGCGGGTGGGGCCTGCCCTGCTTCTGCTCGCTCCTTCGTTGCTGCTTCTGGGGGTGTTCGTCTACGGGCTGATCGCGGCGAACTTCCAGATGTCGTTCACCGACAACCACACCGCGGCCCAGGCCACCGGCCAGCAACCCGCGGTCACCGTCTGGTTCGACAACTACCTGACCCTCCTGGCCAGCGAGGACTTCCAGCACTCCCTGACCAACCTGCTGCTGTTCACCGGCGTGTTCCTCGCCGGCACCATGCTCATGGGCTTCGGCTGGGCCTGGCTCCTGGAAAAACCCGTCAAGGGCGAAGGCTTCTTCCGCTCCATCTACCTGTTCCCCATGGCCGTCTCCTTCGTCGCCTCCGGCGTCGTATGGCGCTGGCTGCTCAACTCCAACCAGGACCAACAAGCCTCCGGCCTCAACCGCCTCTTCCAGATCATCGGCCTGGACTTCCTGCAGAACAACTGGTGGAACAACGTCACCCTCGGCATCACGGCCATCGCCATCCCCGCCATCTGGCAACTGTCCGGCTACGTCATGGCCCTGTTCCTGGCCGGATTCCGCGGCATCCCCCACGAACTACGCGAAGCCGCACGCATGGACGGCGCCAGCGAACTCCAGCTCTACCGCCACGTCCTGTTTCCCCAACTGTCCCCGGTAGCCCTGTCCGCACTGATCATCATCGGACACATGTCCCTCAAATCCTTCGACCTCATCATGTCGATCTCCAAACCAGCCAACTACCAGACCAAAGTCCCCGCCGTGGACATGTTCGTCTTCAAATCCAGCTTCGACTACGCCAACGCCGCCGCCGTCGGCGCCATCCTCCTGATCATCGTCGCCGCCATCATCATCCCCTACCTCATCCACACCCACCGGGAGGAAAAGCG
>NZ_JAFMPK010000033.1 GCF_017349295.1 Myceligenerans salitolerans | reverse complement strand
GTGTCGCACCATGACGGCCCCCGAGCTGAGTGTCGTGATTCCCACCCACGACGTCGCGCCGTGGGTCGACGAGTGCCTGCGCAGCGTCCTCGGGCAGGAAGGCGTCCGGCTGGAGGTCGTCGTCGTCGACGACGGCTCACGGGACGGGACCCCCGACATCGTCGCCGCGTTCCGTGACCCGCGTGTCCGGCTTGTCGCAGCCGGTCAGTCCGGCGGTGGACCGGCGCGGAACCAGGGAGTCGCCCTCGCGCGCGGTGAGTACCTCGCGTTCGCCGACGGGGACGACGTCGTGCCGCCCGGTGCCTACGGCGCCTTGCTGGCCTCACTGCGCACGAGCGGATCGGACATGGCGGTCGGCAACTTCGTGCGGTTCCCCGACGGCGACGGTCCTGAGCCGCGGCCGGGCTCGGACGTGCCGGTCACACGGCACGTCACCGAGGCGAGAACCGGGGTCACCGTCGCCGACGAACCCGGGCTGGTGCGCAACCGTGCCTGCTGGAACCGCGTGTTCCGCCGCGCCTTCTGGGACGCCCACGGCATCCGGTTCGAGAATTCCCGCCGGTCCAACGACATCGTCGCGATGGCCCGTGCCACCGTCGCGGCCCGCACCGACCTGGTCCCCGATGTCGTGTACCGCTACCGCCAGCGGTTCGGCAACGGCTCGATGACCACCTTCGGCGCCACCCCCGAGGCGCAGCTCGTCTACCTCGAACAGGAACGCCTGTGCGCCCCGCTGCTCACCGGAGCGGGGGACCGCGTGCGTACCGTCTACTCGGGAATGCTCCTGCGCTCGTACCTCTGGAATGCGGTGCGCATCGCCCTCGGCGACCCGGGGCCCGGAGCCACGGACGACGAGCTGCGCGAGCGCCTCGCGGAGCCGCTGGCCGACATCCTGGCCCGGCTCAGCCCCGTGACCTTCGCCTCCCTGCCACGAGCGCGCCGGCAGGTCTTCGCCCATGCGGCCTCGGGTGATCTCGCGGCGGCGCGCGAGGCGCTGCGCCGCGGGATCTCGCCCACACGGCTGGACCGGGGCCGTGATGCCGTGGAGCGCGCCGCGCGCCGCGCCGCCCGGTCGACCGCACGCGCGCTGGTCCGCGCCCGCCGTCTCGTCCTGTCCCCGTGAGACCGACGGCGGGGGCCGGGCCTGCCGGGAGGTGCCTGGCGCGGACCAGGCGTGACGTCGCCGTCTGCGAACCGCGGGTCGCGGGCATCGGCCGGGAGCACGAGCCGGTCGCCGGTAGCATTTCATCCGCATCCCCTCCCACCACGGAAAGACGAGCATGAGCGGATCCTTCTCCCAACGAATGCGCCGGACCGTGGCGTCCGTCGCGCGCCCCGCGCTCTCCCGCCTCTCCGGGACGGGCCCGGCGGAGAAGGTGCGGCGGCTGCGCCGGTACGTGCTCGCCTACGACCGGATCGTCGCGATCCTCGGTGGGGAGACCAACCTGCACGCCGGCCGCGCCACCGGCGTCGTGCCGCCCCTCACCCTGACGCGTGAGGAGGAGATGGAGAACCGCCGGCGCGCGCGGGCCACCGTCGCCAAGGCCGACATGGCTGGTGCCCTGGAGCGCGGCCTGCCGCTGGAGGCCGCGGTCGTGGAGGGCGTGCGAGGGCTCATCGCGGCACGGGACGACGTCTCGATGCGCAGCCTCAACCAGTCCCTCATGCGCGACGACGCGACGCGCGTCGCCGGCACGCTCGGTGAGGCGGTGGCCGCCGAGTACTACAGCTTCGACAACCTGGCCTGGACCCGGTTCGGTGAGGTCCCGCTGGAGACCGCCGCGAAGTGGGCCGCCCGCGAGTACGCGCGGGTCGCCGCGCGCAAGGACCCGGCGGCGCTCGACGCCCTGGCCGACGTCGTCCTCGCGCAGCCCGCGCTCGACGTGGACGGCGCGCTCGGCGTGCTGGAGGCGACGCTCGCCACGCATCGCGGCAAGACCGCCGCGCGCCTGTACGAGCGGCTCGCCGCCGAGGCGCCGGAGGGCTCGGCGGCGGCCGGGCGCCTGGACTGGCTGGCGGAGTGGGTGCGGCGGGAGGCCGAGCCGGCCGAGCCCGCGCCGGTGGCCGACGGTGCCGTGCCGTTCGCCGTCATGGGCTACCGCACGCCCGACCGGAAGATGACCACCCAGAACATCGGCGACTACGTGCAGACCATCGCGGCGTCGTCGCACCTGGTGCGGCGGACCGGGCTGACGTTCACCGGGCAGGAGGACCTGGCCCGGAGCTTCGGGCGGCTCGCGGCCCGTGTCCCGGCCGAGCACCGTGTCGACGGCGGGCCCGAGCGCACCGTCCACCTCGTCGAGATGAACCGCGACGCCTCGTCCACCGACCCGATCCCGGAGAACACCTGGACCCTCGGGTTCGGCTGGTACATGAACTCGGCGTTCGGCCTGATCCCGGACTTCCCGTTCCACCCGAACCTCAAGCCCATCCTCGTCTCGTTCCACGTGAACCGGCTGGAGATGCTCACCCCCGAGGCCGTCGAGTACCTCCGGGCGCACGGACCGGTCGGCTGCCGCGACTGGAACACGGTCTATCTGCTGCTCGCCGCAGGAGTCCCGGCGTTCTTCTCCGGCTGCCTGACCACCACCGTCAACGGCCTCTTCGAGCGCAGGCGCGCCGGTGCGGGCAAGCCCGCCGTGTACGTGGACACCCCGGCCCCGCGCGGCGCCGCCACGATCAAGCAGGAGTACGACGCCGTCCGGGACCGCACCCTGGCCGAGAACATCGACGAGGCCGTCCGGCTGCTGGAGGGCTACCAGACCGAGTACTCCCGCATCGTCACCTCCCGCCTGCACTGCTACCTGCCCACGTGGGCGATCGGCGCCGATGTCGAGTTCCGGCCCAGGCGCGCCGCCGACATCCGCTTCAACGGGCTGCTGGACGCGACCGAGGCCGACCGGCGCGCGATGCAGGAGCGCATCACCCGCCTCCTTGACATCGCGTTCGCCGAGATCCTTGCCGGGAAGAAGCCGGAGGAGGTCTACGCGGCGTGGGCCGAGGCGTGCGAGCCGGAGGTGGCCGAGGCGCGGCGACGGCTCGCGGCGCCGGGAACCAACGACCCGCTGCCCTTCGACCTGGACGACGTCGTCGCCCGGGTGCGGTCCCGCGAGCAGGTCCGGCCCGCGCTGGTCGAGCGCGACGGCGCGCCCGTGCACGTGTCGATCGCCATGGACGGGAACCTCAAGGAGCAGGCCAAGGTGGTCGCGACCGCGCTGGCCGACCACGCCGAGCGGCCCACCGTGCTCTACGTGCAGTGCCGCGACCACTCGCAGGAGGACATCGACGCGTTCAACGCGCTGTTCCCCGAGCTGGAGATCCACTGGCTGCCGTGCGACGGCATCGAGTACGGGGCGATCAGCGGCATGCTCTCGCACATCACCGTGGCCACCATGGACCGTCTGCTGCTGCCGTACCTGCTGCCGGAGCTGGACAAGGTGGTCTACCACGACATCGACGCCGTCCTGCTCACCGACATCGCCGAGCTCTACGACCTCGAGCTCGGGGACGCGCCGCTCGCCGCTCGCGACGCCGCCGGGCGGTACTTCCTGTCCGGGTTCCGCAACACGTGGGTCACAACCAAGAAGATGCCGGGCGGTGCGGCGGTGGCGAACGAGTTCCTGCGGCGGATGTCGGCGCACCAGACCTACGACTACGTCGCCTTCAACGCCGGCATCATGGTGCTCAACCTGAACCGGATGCGCGCCGACGGGTTCGCCGAGAACTACCTGCCGTGGGCCGGCATGTACGGGCTCAACGACCAGCAGTTGCTCAACGCCTACGCCGGGAACACACGTGTCGTGATGGACCCGGCGTGGAACGCGTTCCCGGCGCAGGAGGACGTGCGCGAGGCCAAGCTGATCCACTGGGCCGGGCACCGCAAGCCGTGGAGCGCCGAGTACTCGACCTGCCAGGAACACTGGCAGGCGGCCGAGACGAGGCTCGCGGAGCGGGTCGCGGCCGCGGGCGCTCCCGCCGGATCCGGCGGCGTCCCGGCCGCCGGCGAGGGGCACTGACCGGGCCACCGGAGCGTTGTCCCACTGACCCTGACCAGCCTCACGCGTCGTTAGACTGAGGCCCGATCAAGATCCCTGTGTGCCCGGACGCCCCGGCACGAAGGAGAACGAGGAGTCCGTGACCGTCACCGAGAATCGAGCGGCGGCATCCGAGCCGCTGTCTTCGGCCGAGGCGAGGGCGCTCGCCCAGCAGCACGGCCTCGAGGAGGCCGGGGTCCGTCCCCGGATGGGGACCTACCTGAAGCAGCTCTGGGCGCGCCGTGACTTCATACGCGTCTTCTCCACGTCCAAGGCGTACGCGAAGCACCAGGGGTCGTTCCTGGGGCAGATGTGGGCGACGCTCAACCCGACGCTGAACGCGATCATCTACACGCTGATCTTCGGTTTCATCCTCGGCGCGGACCGCGGCGTGGAGAACGTCGTGGCGTTCATCGTGATCGGCGTCTTCATCTTCCGCCTCATGGACAACGCCATCAGCAGCGGCGCCCGCGCGATCGACGGCAACATGCAGCTCGTGCGGTCCCTGCGGTTCCCGCGGGCCGTGCTGCCGCTGGCCAACGTCATCACCAGCCTGACGCTGTTCATCCCGACGGTGGGTGTGATGTGCCTGTTCACGCTCGCGTCCGGATACCTGGGATACGTCACCGACAAGGACCTGAAGGTCATCACGCTGACCTGGCACTGGCTGGAGATCGTTCCCGCTCTCGCGCTCGTCACGCTGCTCAACACCGGTATCAGCTTCTTCATGGCCCGGTACGGCTACGGCAAGCCCGACCTGCTGCAGGTGCTGCCGTTCATCACGCGCCTGCTGATGTACGGGTCCGGCGTGCTGTTCCCGATCACACGTTTCGTGGACGGCACCGATCAGACGTCGACGATCGTCCGCGCGATCCTGGAGTACCAGCCGGTCGCGGTGTTCCTGCGGCTCTTCCGGATGATCATGATGGACGACGCGACCATTCCCTACGACCCCTGGCTCTGGGCCTGGGCCGGCGGATGGGCGTTGTTCATCCTGGTGGGAGGCTTCATCTACTTCTGGGCCGCCGAGGAAAGGTACGGGCGTGACTGACAACGTGCCCAGCAGGTCCCCGAAGGGGGAACCCGAGGAGATCGACTTCGAGATCGACGCCGAGGATCTCCCGGACCGCGCGGTCCGCACGGAGCTCGGCGCCCCGTCGGTCATCGTGGACGACGTGCACGTCACCTACCGGGTGTTCGGCGGCAAGCCCGTCTCCGGCGCCAACCGGTCCCTGTTCAACCGGATGGTCGGCCGCGCCCGGCAGAGCGTGGGCGCCATCACGGAGGTGCGCGCCGTACGCGGCGTCTCGTTCGTGGCGCGTCACGGCGAGGCGATCGGCATCGTCGGGACGAACGGTTCGGGCAAGTCGACTCTGCTGCGCGCGGTCGCGGGGCTCCACCCCCCGTCGAAGGGCCGCGTGTACCTCTCCGGCGAGCCGTCCCTGCTGGGCGTCAACGCGGCCCTGCTGAAGGATCTGTCCGGGGAGCGGAACATCACGATCGGTGGTCTCGCGCTGGGCATGTCCGAGGCCGAGGCCCGGGCGAAGGTGCCGGAGATCGTGGACTTCGCCGACCTCGGCGACTTCGTCTACCTCCCGATGAACGCCTATTCCTCCGGCATGGCCGCGCGTCTGCGCTTCGCGATCTCGACGATCGTCACGCCCGACATCCTCATGGTGGACGAGGCGCTGGCCACCGGTGACGCCGCGTTCCGGAAGAAGAGCAAGGAGCGCATCGAGAAGATCCGCGAGGAGGCCGGCACGGTGTTCCTCGTGAGCCACTCCATCGCCTCGGTGCGGGCGATGTGCACGCGTGTCATCTGGCTCGACCAGGGCCAGGTGCGCATGGACGGCGATGTCGACACGGTGTGCGACGAGTACCAGAAGTACATCAAGGGCAAGAACGGTCAGGCCAAGGCCGGCGGGAAGATCGGTCCCGGCGGTCGCCGCAAGGGCGGTGGCAAGGGCAGGGGAGCCGGCAAGGGCAAGCAGAACGGCAAGCGCCCCGTGAAGGTCGCCGGGCAGCACAAGCAGCATGCGCGGCCGGCCGAGGCGGGCCGCCCGGCGACCGGCGCGCTGCGCAGGGTGACCCAGGAGGACCTGCGTCCGGTGACCGGTTCGCTCCGCCAGGTGTCCCAGGACCAGGTGCGCCCGGCCACGGGAACACTGCGCTCGGTGAACACGGAGGGTCGCCCGGCCACCGGCTCGCTGCGCCGGGTCTCCCCGGAGAGTTCCCGTCCGGCGACCGGTGCGCTCCGCCGGGTGACCGAGGACGACGCGCGCCCGTCGACCGGCACGCTGCGCAGGCTCACGTGGGAGGACGTGCGGTCCGACCGGGCGAGCGGCGGGTATTCCGACCGCACCGGGGGTGGCGACACCGACCCGCTGGCGGCTCCTGAGACGCGGCCCGTCGTGGAGCCGGCCGTTCCTCGTGTGCCGCGCTGGCCGTCGTCGACGTCGGAGACCGGCTTCCCGGACCTGGGCAGGCCGCTGTCCCGCTCGGAGGCGGCGCTCGGCCGGTCCCGGAGGTCCTGGGTGGGGCAGCGGAAGCCGCGATCGGCCGAGCCCGCTCCGGACACCGAGGCGATCCCGGTCATCAGGGTGACCGACCCGCGCGACCGGACCGACGAGGGCTAGCATGTCCCGCATGTCTGATGCGTCCGGCGTTTCCGGGACTGTGCCCGAGACCTCCGGGCCGGCGCCCGGCGTCTCCGTGTTCCTCACCGTCCGCAACGAGGAGCGCGACCTGGCGGAAGCCGTCGAGCGGATCCTCGCGCAGGACTACGCCGGTCCGTTCGAGGTGGTGCTCGCCGTCGGGCCGAGCCACGACCGGACGGCCGAGATCGCCGGGAAGCTGGCCGCGGAGGAGCCGCGGCTCACCGTCGTGGACAATCCCGCCGGGTGGACGCCGGCCGGGCTCAACGCGGCCATCCGTGCCGCGCGGCACGACCTGCTCGTGCGCGTGGACGGTCACAGCCACCTCGAGTCCGGCTACGTGACACAGGTGGTGCGCGTCCTGTTGTCCTCGGGCGCGGCGAACGTCGGCGGAATCATGGTGCCCGAGGGCCGTACGGCCTTCGAGAAGGCCGTCGCGGTGGCGATGAGCTCACCGCTCGGCATCGGCTCGGCCCCATTCCACACGGGCGGACGCGCCGGGCCGGCCGACTCGGTGTACCTCGGCGCGTTCCGCCGGGATGCCCTGGAGGCCGTCGGGTTGTACGACGAGGCGTACCTGCGGGCCCAGGACTGGGAGCTGAACTACCGGCTCCGGCAGGCGGGGCACACGGTCTGGTTCGATCCCGCGCTTCGTGTCGGCTACCGGCCCCGTGGTACCTGGCGGCAGCTGGTCACCCAGTTCTTCCGCTCCGGACGCTGGCGCAACCACGTCATGCGGCAGTACCCCGACACCGCGAGCGTGCGCTACCTGGCCCCTCCGGCCGCCGTGTGCGGCATCGTGGCGGGTCTCGCCGCGGGCGTGGTGGGCGCGTTCACCACGCCGTGGCTGCTGTGGGGCCTCGCGGTTCCGGGAGCTTACGTCCTGGGCGTGGTGGCGGGGTCGCTCCGCGAGGGCCGGCGCCTGCCGCTCCGCGCGCGTGCGCTGCTGCCGGGGGTCCTCGCGGTCATGCACCTGTCGTGGGGCGCGGGCTTCCTCCGCGGCCCGGAGCATCACTCCTGACAGCGCCTGACGGCGTTCCCCGCCCGTTCAGCCTGCCGGGACCGCGAGCGGCCGCGTCGCGCCGCGCGTGTCCTCCCGAAGTTCTCCGCTACCCTCGTGGGCGGACGGCGCATCCCCGCGTATGCGGGGGTGGGCCCGAGGAGCCCACCCCAGAGCCGCACCATCCGCGGTGAGTCCACGGAAAGTTGTATGACGACCGACATCAGCACGCCCGACCAGAATGCCGTGGTCGAGAGCGACACCACGACGGAGACCGAGTTGGCCGAGCCCCGCCACGAGGCGCCCCGCGACGACGTGATCGTCTGCTCCTTCTACACGGCGGACGACTACTACCGCGGGCACGGTGAGCGGCTCCGCGCCGCGCTGGACCGGCTGGGCGTCGCGCACGACCTGCGGGAGATCGAGATCCCCGAGGGACTCGACTGGGCGGACGTGACACGCAGAAAGGTGCCGTTCCTGGCCGAGGTGTGCGAGAAGCACCCGGACAAGAAGGTGTACTGGATCGACGTCGACTGCTCGCTGTCGTCGTTCCCGCCGCTGATCGCGGACTTCTCCGCCGACATCATCGGTTTCCAGCGTGGGTTCTCGTCGCCGCTGTCGATCGGGTACGCGAACCGCACGCGGTTCTGGGAGCCGGCCTTCTGGGGCGTCAACACGAGCCCGGCCGCGCGCCGCTTCGTGGCCGACGCCGCCGCGGCGGAGGCCGCGGGCCGGGACATCAAGGCGACCGACGACTACTTCTTCGAGGAGTCCTGGCGCAAGAACGCCGAGTCGCTGTCGTTCCAGATCATCCCGTCCGTCGCCGTGTTCTCCAAGGCGAAGCCGGAGATCACGGACGTGACGCCGTTCTTCTCGTTCGGTTCGAGCGGCAACGTCGAGGAGTTCAAGGGCAAGGTCGTCCAGCACGGCCGTGCTGGTCTGCCCGGAGGCTCGGCGGCGGCCGGCGTGCCGATGCGGCGCCGCGTGCTCGACGTGCTGAAGAAGGTCGAGCGCAAGCTGCCGGGGGACGCGCGCAACTCGCTGCGCCTCGTGGCCGACCGGGTCGGTGTCACGCACGTGCTGACGCACGGCCTCAAGGAGGGCTTCAGCGGATCCGGCCGCCGCATCCGGATCGCGAACCGGCTGGTCCGCGAGGGTCAGGCGGGCAGGGCCGACAAGGTCGCCGAGCTGTGGTCGCGGCTGGAGCAGCTGGGCCCCGTCGACGACGCCGAGCGCGACGCCAAGCGCGCCGCCGACACGTTCGTCCACTTCCGCACGACCGGCGAGGGCACGCCGATCCCGCTGGCCTGGTGGCCGCGCCCCTACCCGGGCAACTTCGGCGACTGGCTGTCGCCGCTGGTGCTCGCCCACTACAGCGGGCGCCCGCTGCGCTTCCTGGAGCCGGCCGCGCCGGTGAGCCGTCCGCACCTCCTGTCGGTGGGCTCGATCGGCCGGTTCGTCAAGCCGAAGTCGGTCGTCGTCGGCACCGGCATCTCCAGTGACGACATCTCGCTCGAGCCGAAGGCCACCTACGTGTCGCTGCGCGGACCGATCACCGCCGCGCGGGTCACGGAGTCCGGTGGTCCGGAGGTCACCTCGTTCGGCGACCCGGGTCTGCTGCTGTCACGGATCTACCCGCACGAGCGTGGGGAGACCAACGGCCGCGTCGCCCTCGTGCGCCACTTCACGCACGCGAACCTCCCGGTCGTGCTGCCGGACGGCTGGGACGAGCTGTCGGTCCTCATGTCCTCGCCCGAGGAGATCGAGGCGTTCGTCGGGCGCCTGAACGAGTACGACGCCGTCGTCACCAGCGCGATGCACGTGATGATCGCGTGCCACTCCTACGGCATCCCGTGCGCGCTCGTGGTGTTCGAGGGCATGGAGGGCACCGTGCACGGCAACGGCGTCAAGTACCGCGACTACTCGCTGGGCGCCGGCCTGAGCCGTACGTTCGAGCCGGTGAGCGTGCCGCTCGACCTGAACGCCGCGAACCTGTCGGACCTCGTGGTGACCGAGCGGGTGAGCGAGGCGAAGCTGGACGAGGTGGCCGACGCGGTGCGCACCGCGGTCGACACCTGGGCCGCGCGGGCCACGCGCTGAGCCCGACGGCGATCGTCATGATGGCTGAGACGTCCGGGGAGCCGGCGCCCGGGAACCGGGTGCCCGAGAACGACGTGCCTGCCGGGCGCGGGCATGTCCGCCGCGGTCCCGCCGGACCCGCGGGGCCCGTGTCGAACGGCGAGGCATCGGCCGGGTGGGTGCCCGACGACGGCGCCGCGGTCCCGCTGCTCACGATCGCCTACTCGTCGCTCGCCGAGCGTGCCGGCGACGTCGTCTGGCCGGAACGCTCCGACGACCTCGACCTGCTCCTGTGCGTCCAGGGCGACCTGCCGGAGGGCTTCTCGCCGCCGGACGGCGTGCGTCTGGTGCGCGTGCCCGGACGTGGCGTGGCGAGGAGCCGCAACGCGTCGCTGCGCCACGCCCGCGGGCGCTACCTGCTGTTCTGCGACGACGACGTGCGCGTCGACCTGGAGGGCGTGCGTCGCGGCGCGGAGCACCTGCGTGCCACCGGCAAGGCGATCGCCCTCGGCCGCGGCATGGGGGCCGACGGCGAGCCCCGCAAGCGCTACGCGCCCGAGATCACCCCGCTGACGCTGTTCAACTCCGCGAAGGCCGCCACCTACGAGATGCTCGTGGACGTCTCCCAGCTGCGCGCGCACGACGTCTGGTTCGACGAGCGCTTCGGGGCCGGCGCGGAGCTGTACCTCGGCGACGAGTACATCCTCATCGCCGACCTCCTGCGCGCGGGCCTCGCCGGCGACGCCGTCCCGTTCGTGTACGGCATCCATCCGGTGGAGAGCTCGGGTTCCCGCTGGGGCGGCCGCGACGCCCACGCCCGCGCGGTCGTGTTCAACCGGGTCTTCGGGTGGGAGGCGCCGGCGGTCCGCCTGGCCTTCGCCGTGAGGTCGCGCGACAAGCTCGGCGGCTGGCGTGAGGTGACCCGCTTCGCCCTGGACGGGACGCGCCCCCCGGAGGCCTGACTCCTGGCGCGCCGCCCCTCAGAGGGCGGCGCGGACCTGGTTCACCGCGTCCTCGACCGAGACCTCGCTCGTGTCGATCGTCAGATCGGCGTCGTCGGGCGTCTCGTAGGGCGAGCTGATGCCCGTGAAGTCCGGGATCTCGCCGGCCCGGGCCTTGGCGTACAGGCCCTTGCGGTCGCGCGCCTCGCACACTTCCAGGGGCGTGCTGATGTGCACCAGCAGGAAGCGTGCTCCCGCGGCCTCGGCCAGGCCGCGGACCGTCGCCCGGCTCGCCGCGAAGGGCGCGATGGGTGCCGCCACGGCGATGCCACCGTGCTTGGCGACGAGCGAGGCGACGTAGCCGATCCGCTCCACGTTGGTCTCCCGCGACTCGCGATCGAAGCCCAGGCCCTTGGAGAGGTGGTGCCGCACGGCGTCACCGTCGAGCAGGGTGGTCCCGAGGCCGTCGTCGTCCAGCTCGGCGGCCAGGGCGCGGGCGACCGTCGACTTGCCCGAGCCCGACAGGCCGGTGAAGAAGACCACGGTGCCACGGCCGTGCCCGGCCGCGGCGGCACGCTCCACCTCGCGCGCCGAGGCGGCGGGGTAGAGCGCGGCGACGGCTCGTGCGTGCGCCCGCGGGAGGTCCGCGAGGGCGGCGCGTGTCTCCGGCGAGCGCTCCTCGCCCGGCACGAGCAGACGCTCCGCGCCGTAGGCCGTCGCCACGTCGGCAGGTGTCACGTCGACGGGCGCCACCGCCGTCGTGGAACGGTGCGGGTACGGGACGACGACGACCCGAGGTCTTCCCGGGATCTCCTCCGCGAGGGCGACCACCGCCCGGGTGAGCCCCGCCGCGCCGACCGTGCCCGGAGCGGTGCGCCGGGACGCCGGGACGAGAAGGAGGACGCCGCCGCGTTCCGCCACGCGAGCGATCGTGGCGGCGTCCTCCACCGTCGGCACCTCGTCCGTCCAGACCGCCGTCGTCCCCGGGGCGACGGCGGCGGCGACGTCCCGGGCCGGGACGCGCAGGCGCTCGTCCCACTGCGGTCCGAGAGCTGCCGCGATCGGCTTGACCGGCGTCGGCGAGCCGTCGGCGCCCACCTCGGCGAGCGGTGTGTTCTCGGTGTCCGTGAGCGTGACGGGCCCCGTCACGAACGGCAGGCGCGGAACGGCGCCGCCGAGTGCGAGCTCGAGGACGTCGAGCTCGTCGTCGGTCAGGACACGGGCGGGGGAGTCGGTCATGTGCGGCGGCTCGATTCGTCGATGCGGGCGGGCTCGTCCGGAGGGGACGGCGTCGTGCTGGGTGAGGGCGCCGGGAGGGCCGGCGCGCCGAAGCGTCGCTTCACCCAGATCCATACCAGGTTGCCGCCCACCAGCGCACCGCCGGCCGCGGCGAGAACGAGCCAGAGGGGCGCACCCAGCAGCTTGAGCGCGGAGGCGAGGAGCAGGATCGCGAGGGCGCGGCGGATGATGCCGCCCGGTGCGCGGCTCGAGACGTGTGCGCCGAACCAGGCACCGGGGATCGCACCGATGAGGAGCGAGACCGTCAGTCCCAGCGAGAAGTCGCCGTACAGGAGGTGACCGAGGGATGCGGCGGCGACCAGGGGGACGGCCTGCACCAGATCCGTGCCGACCACCTGGGAGGCCTTGAGGGCCGGGTACATGAGCAGCAGGATGACGATGATGATGGAGCCGGCACCCACCGAGGTGACGCCCACCATGAGTCCGGCGACCGCGCCGAGCAGGACCGTCGGGAGCGGCCGTACCACCAGGCTGGGCGCGCTCGGCGCCACGGGACCCTCACCGAGCGCGGAGCGCGTGCGCACCATCTGCAGGACGGCTCGTACCACCAGCCCGAACGAGGCGAGCAGCAGTGCGACGCCGAGAACGTACCGCAGCACGGTGTCGAGCTGGTCCCCGAACGGGATGACCTTGATCAGGAGGGCGCCGGAGAAGGCTGCCGGGACGGAGCCCAAGCACAGCCAGCCCACGAGAGGCAGGTTGACGGTGCGGCGGCGCAGGTGCACGAAGGCGCCGGCGGGCTTCATGAAGAGACTGGCCACGACGTCGGAGGAGACCGCCACGAGCGGGTCCACCCGGAAGACGAAGATCAGCATCGGCGTCATCAGCGCGCCGCCGCCCATTCCGGTCAGGCCCACGACGAAGCCGACGAGCAGGCCGCCCAGGACAAGGGGGAGGTCGACCATTCGTTTCCTACCTTTCCGGCCGGAGATCTCGACGATCAGTGTGCCATCAGCGGCGCCGATCGTCGAATGGTAGCCTCGGCGCGACCTCGGGGTTTCACCCGTTCGCTTTCCGCGCGCGGACTCCGGGGTGTCACTGCGCCCCTGGACGCCGGCTGGAGACTGATGAACTCGCCCTCACCCCACCTTCCCGCGGGGTCGCTCGATGACACCGCCCTGGCGCAAGCCCTGGCCGACGGAGCCGGGCAGGTGCTCCTCGCACTCCGCGCCGGCGTCGACGCCACGGGCGGCGACTTCGACCAGAAGGCGTTCAAGGACGCCGGTGACGCCGCCGCTCAGGACTGGCTGGCGCGCGCTCTCGCCGCGGCCCGGCCGCAGGACGCGACACTGTCCGAGGAAGCGAAGGACGATGTGTCGCGCACGCGTGCAGATCGTGTGTGGATCATCGACCCGCTCGACGGCACCCGGGAGTTCGCGGAGCGCCACACCGGGGCCGACGGGCCCGAGGGCGAGTGGCGTGACGACTTCGCCGTGCACGTGGCGCTCTGGGAGCGCGGTGCGGGCCTGACGGTCGGGGCCGTGGGCCTGCCCGGCCGGGGCACCACCCTGACCACCGCCGACACGAGCCCCGGTGGTCCCGCGGACGCGGAGGCCGTGCTACGGGGCGAGCGTCCGCTCCGGATCGCGGCCAGCCGGAGCCGGCCGCCCGAGTTCGTGGCTACCCTGGCACAGCGCGGCGACGTCGAGCTCGTGCCGATGGGTTCGGCCGGCGTCAAGGTGATCTCCGTCGCAGGGGGTACCGTTGACGCCTACGTCCACGGCGGCGGGCAGTACGAGTGGGACTCGGCGGCACCGGTCGCGGTGGCGCAGGCTCGCGGACTCGTGTGCACCCGTCTCGACGGGTCGCCGCTCGAGTACAACCGGGAGAGTCCCTGGCTCCCCGACCTGTTCGTGTGTCACCCGGCACTCGCTGCGCGGCTTCGCGAGCTGCTCGACTCCGTCGGGGTCGAATCGAACGTCGCATCGTTGAGCAAGGAAGGTGCTTGAGGAGTGAAGAGTCACGTCCTGAGCCAGTTGCGCAGCCTGGAGGCCGAGGCCATCCACATCATGCGCGAGGTGGTCGCGGAGATGCAGCGCCCGGTGCTGATGTTCTCCGGCGGCAAGGACTCCATCGTCATGCTGCACCTCGCGGCCAAGGCGTTCGCGCCGGCGCGTATCCCGTTCCCGATCCTGCACGTGGACACCGGCCTGAACTTCCAGACCGTGCTGGACTGCCGTGACCGGTGGGCCTCCCGTCTCGGGGTGCAGCTCGTCGTGGCGTCGGTGCCCGAGGCCATCGACCGCGGTCTGGTGCAGGAGGAGCCCAACGGCTCGCGCAACCGCATCCAGACCCCGGTTCTCCTCGAGGCGCTGGAGAAGCACGGCTTCGACGCCGCGTTCGGTGGCGGCCGTCGCGACGAGGAGAAGGCACGTGCCAAGGAGCGCGTGTTCTCCTTCCGTGACGACTTCGGCCAGTGGGACCCGAAGAACCAGCGTCCGGAGATCTGGAACCTGTACAACGGCCGCGTCCACATGGGTGAGTCGATCCGTGTCTTCCCGCTGTCGAACTGGACCGAGCTCGACATCTGGTCGTACATCGAGGCCGAGGACATCGATCTTCCGGATCTCTACCTCGCGCGCGAGCGCGAGGTGGTGAACCGGGGAGGCATGCTGTACGAGGTCAACGAGTTCACCCCGCTCAAGGAGGGCGAGACGGCGGAGGTCAGGCTCACCCGCTACCGCACGGTCGGGGACGCGAACCTGACCGCGTGCGTCGAGTCCGAGGCGACGACCATGCGTCAGGTCGTCGAGGAGGTCGCGGCGGTGCGCCTGACCGAACGCGGCGCGACACGCGGCGACGACAAGGTGAGCGAGGCCGCCATGGAGGACCGCAAGAAGGAAGGCTACTTCTGATGACGACGGCGACGGAGGGCACCGGGAGCGCGGTCGCGCAGGAGCCCGGTGTGTACGAGGCCGGTTCCACCGACCTCCTGCGGTTCGCGACGGCGGGGTCGGTGGACGACGGGAAGTCGACGCTGATCGGGCGTCTGCTGTTCGACTCCAAGACGATCTTCGAGGACCAGCTCGAGTCGGTGGAGCAGGTCAGCAAGGACCGCGGCAACGACTACACGGACCTGGCGCTGCTGACCGACGGGCTGCGGTCCGAGCGCGAGCAGGGCATCACCATCGACGTGGCGTACCGCTACTTCGCCACGCCGAAGCGCAAGTTCATCATCGCGGACACGCCCGGGCACATCCAGTACACGCGCAACATGGTCACCGGGGCGTCGACCGCCGACGTCGCGCTGATCCTGGTCGACGCGCGCAAGGGCGTGCTGGAGCAGTCGCGCCGCCACACGTTCCTGGCCACCCTGCTGGGCGTGCCGCACGTGGTGGTGTGCGTGAACAAGATGGACCTCGTGGACTACTCGGAGGAGGTCTTCGAGAACATCCGTCACGAGTTCACCGAGTTCGCCGCCCGTCTGCGGGTGCCGGACATGACCTTCATCCCGGTGTCGGCCCTCAAGGGCGACAACGTGGTCGACCGGTCGGAGAACATGCCCTGGTACGAGGGCACCACGCTGCTCAGCCACCTCGAGCGCCTGCACGTGGCCTCCGACCGCAACCTGGTGGACGTGCGCTTCCCCGTGCAGTACGTGATCCGGCCGCAGCAGAACGACGCGCGCGACTACCGCGGCTACGCGGGCACCGTGGCGTCCGGCGTGATGAAGCCCGGCGACAGGGTTCTCACCCTGCCCTCGGGCCTGGAGTCGACGATCGAGTCAATCGACACCGCCGACGGCCCGGTCGACGAGGCGTACCCGCCGATGTCCGTGACCGTCCGGCTGACCGACGAGATCGACATCTCGCGCGGCGACATGATCTGCCGGCCGAACAACGCGCCGACCGTGACGCAGGACATCGACGCCCAGATCTGCTGGATGGACGAGAGCGCCTCGCTCACGCAGGGCAAGAAGTACGCCATCAAGCACACCACGCGGTGGGCGCGGGCCATGGTCAAGGGCATCAACTACCGGGTGGACGTGAACACGCTGCACCGGGACGAAGAGGTGACCGAGATCAAGCTCAACGAGATCGCGCGGGTCAAGCTGCGTGTCACGCAGCCGCTGTTCGTCGACCAGTACCAGACCAACCGGCAGACCGGCTCGTTCATCCTGGTGGACGAGTCCACGAACCGGACGGTCGCGGCGGGCATGATCGGCGCCGTGGCCCACGGCTACTGAGCGGCGATTCCCGATCAGCATCTCCACGACCAAGGAGCGGTAGCAGGTGAAGGTGTCGAAGTTCCATCTGGTCTCGGTGGCCACGGCAGGGCTCGGTCTGCTCGCCGCGGTGTTTTCGCTCGTCGGTCTGCCCGAGCCGGCTCTGGCCGCGCTCGCGCTCGCGATCGCCGCGCTCGCCGTGACCGTCGTGCTGGCCGACCGGCGCGCGGCACGGAACAGCGGTCGGCCCGCTCGCGTGCCGAGCGGCGTCGCCGCGTCGAACGGTGACGTACAGGCGCGTCTGGGTGCACTCGACAAGCGTCTGGAGCTGATGGAGCGTCGTCTGCTGTCCTCGCTGGACGCCGCCCGCCTCGAAGAGGCCGAGCGTCGTCGCGCGCAGACGCCGGGCTGACGGGCCACCGACGCCGAAGGGCGGATCCAGCGGGCCGGCCCGCTGGATCCGCCCTTCGCGCTCCGGCCTTCCGGAGGGCCCACCTCCGGGCGGGCGTCAGGCCGTGGTCGTGATCTCGCCGATCCAGGCCTTCAAGGCCGCGGTCTCGTCGGTCGAGGCGTTCTCCGTCTCCGGGGCTCCCATGGGCGCACGCAGTTCCACGCCGAGCGCGGCGCACTCCGCGGCGAGACGGTGGTAGGACGTCGGCGTGGCGGTCCCGAGAACGACGGCCTCGGTCGACGAGGCGAGCAGCTGGTTCACCGAGATGTCCGCCGTGCCGAAGAGCACCGGCATCGTCGCCGCGTCCTCGAACGCCGGCACGAGGACGCGGCGCTGGTGCGCGTTCAGACGCATGCGGACGTCGCGCCCGTCGTCGAGGAGGGTGCGAACGGTGGCCGCGGTCGCTTCGAGAGCGGCCACGTCGTCGTCCAGCACCACCACGGCGGTGACCCGGTCGGCTGTCCGGATGCTGATGCTCTCCGGAGACGCGAAGGCGACCGGGAGGCGGGCTTCCGTCGTCGCGCCACCGCCCGGGGCGGCCGCGTCACCCACCCGCGGGCTCCAGACGACCTCCGCGCCGAACCGGGCGGCGGCCCTGACGACATGCTGCGGGTCGTAGCCAGCGAGCGGCGCTCCTGGGGTCGTCGGCGTCCGGTCGGTCAGGACGACCATCCTGTCCGTCCGTAGCCCCGGCTCCGGGCGAGGCAGGAAGGACAGGACCGTGGGATCGACGGCGACCGCCGCGGCGGCGGTGATCGGCTCGTCCCACGGGAGATGCTCGACGGCGCCCCGAGCGACGAGTCGCTGTGCCGGGCGCAGCAGTTCGACCGGTGAGCCGCTGTCGAGGTTGACTCCCTCGACCTGGAGGAGGCCGACCCGGTGCCCGGCGTCGGCCACCCTGGCGATCCAGGTGAGGGCGTCGCGCTCGCGTGCGCCGTCGTACCGCCAGTCCCCGAGGACGACGACGTCGAACGGGGCGGCCGGCTCCGGATGCGCGAGGAACTTGCGCGGGCTGGGGAAGGCGCGCGGGCCGGAACGGTCCAGGTACGGCGATGCGCCGGCACGGATCTCGCGGTGCCACGACCGTGCGGCGGACTGGTAGACGAGGCGCGCCGAGTGGCGCCAGCCGTGACGGAAGTCGTCCCGCGAGAGGGAGCCGGCGCCCATGCGCATGATGAGGAGCGGCTCGTCGAGGTCCTCCAGGCGGCCCGGGATCGCACTCTCGACACGGAGCTGGAACTCGGTGTCGGCGGCCTTGCGGACCGTGTCGAAAGCTCCGAGCAGAGGCCACACCTGCTCGCGACGGAACATCAGCGTGGGCGGGCCCGGCATCTCGTTGAGATTGCGGCGGCGTGCGAGGACCAGGTCCTCGGTCATCTTGAACGCCGTGGCCCGGACAGCCGACACCTCGGGATCGGTGGCGAGCGGTGCGACCTGGCGCTCGATGCGCTCGGGATGCGCCCAGTCGTCCGAGTCGTGAAAGGTGACGTAGACGCCGCGCGCCTCGTCGATGGATCGGTTGCGCGCCGCGTACGTGCCGGCGTTCTGCTCCTGTGTGATCACCCTGACCCGCGGGTCGAGCGCTTCGACTCGCGCGTAGATCTCCGAGTACTCCGGCCCGGAGGCGTCGTCGACGACGAGGATCTCCAGCTCCGCCCACGTCTGGTCGATCAGGGAGCGGACGGCCGTCAGGAGGTCCGGACCGGGCCGGAAGGAGCTCACGACGATCGTCACGAGTTCTCCGTGGACGCTCCCCGGCGTCGCCGTGCCCTTCAGCCGGTCGAACGGCGTGGCCGCGCCGTCCGCGGGAGCGAGCGCCACCGGTGTGAGACCACCGAGCAGTTCCGCAACGCGTTCCAGCCACGCCTCTTCGGTCGAGGAGGGAGTGACCCACGGATTGGCGAGATCGGTGCGCAGGCGCAGCAGCGTGCGAGGAGCGAGGGGCAGCGTGGGGAGGAGACGGCTGAGCTCGTCGGTCCGGCGTGCCTCGATGAGCAGCTCGGCCAGCAGGGTGGCCTGCGTCGCCTGGAGTGCCTTCGGCTTGTGATGGGCCACGTCCAGGAGCTCGGTGAGAGCTTCGTCCCGCTCCGCGTCACTCATCGCCATGCCCGAGTACGAATGGGCGTGTGCCGCCGCCCAGGCCGGCCGTGCCCAGCTCGCCGAACGGTCGCGGACCTCGGCGAGGAGTGCGCGGTAGTCGTCCGATTCCGTGCGCAGCGCCGCCCGGGTCACGCTCGCCGGCGGCACCCGGAGAGCGAGGATCGCCTCGGCGAGGGCGGGGAGGTCGGTGCGTGTGCTGCTCATGGATGACTCTCTGATCCGATCGTGACGTCCTGCGGCGACGTGTCATGGTACCGGGGCCGCGGAGACCGCGCCGGTAGCATTACCAGGGGCAGCTCCGCGGCCGTTAACCTCGGACCATCGTGCGGGTCCCGCCCGCCAAGGACCCCTCGACGCGAGCTCGCCTGCCACTGGCGCATCCTGGAGAATCATGACCCTTACCGCATCCACGGATCGGCGGCGCGCCCACGTCGCGGCTCCGACAGCGCACGCCGGTTTCCGGCCCGACATCGAAGGACTCCGGGCCGTGGCGATCGGCCTGGTCCTGCTGTACCACGCCGGGTGGGGCATCGTCTCGGGTGGATTCATCGGTGTCGACGTCTTCTTCGTGCTGTCGGGATTCCTGATCACAGGGCTTCTCATCCGGGAGGTCGAGCGCACCGGGCGGGTCTCCCTCAAGGAGTTCTACGCGCGTCGCGCGAAGCGGTTGCTTCCCGCCGCGGCCCTGGTCCTGGCGGTGTCGGCGCTCGTGACCCGGCTCACGGGCTCGGTCGTGGAATGGGCGACCTTCGGCGGTGACATCGTGGCCGCGGCGATCTACCTGGTGAACTGGCGTCTCGCGGAGCGTTCCGTGGACTACCTGGCCGAGGGAACGTCGCAGTCGCCCGTGCAGCACTTCTGGTCGCTCGCCGTCGAGGAGCAGTTCTACATCGTCTGGCCGCTGGTGCTGCTCGTCGTCGCCCTCGTCGTGCGGCGCACGGGCGTCCGTCTCCGGCCGACGATGGCGGTGGGCCTCGCCCTCGTCGGCGTTCCCTCGCTGGTCTGGTCCGTCACGGCGACGGCGAACCTGCCCGCCGAGGCGTTCTTCGTCACGACGACGCGACTCTGGGAGCTCGCGATCGGAGCCTTCATCGCCGTCGGCGCGCCCTTGTGGGTCAAGGTGCCGGCACTTGCCGCCCGGTTCCTCGGCTGGGCGGGGCTGGCGGTCATCGCGGCGTGTGCGCTCCTGCTCGACGAGACGGTCGCCTGGCCCGGCTCCATGGCTCTGCTGCCGACCCTGGCCACGGCCGCCGTGGTCGTCTCGGGATCCAACGGGCATGCGCCCCGGCTGCTCTCGACCGGCCCCATGGTGTGGATCGGCGGGCTGTCGTACTCGTTGTACCTGTGGCACTGGCCGCTCCTGATCGGCGCCACGAACGTCTTCGGTGGGATCGACGCCCTCACCGGCACGCTCGTCGTCATCGGGTCGATCGTGCCGGCGTGGCTCTCTCTCCGGTTCGTCGAGAACCCGGTCCGGCGGGCGCCGTCGCTGGCCCGGTCCGCCGGCCGGACCCTGACGCTGGGCCTCGTGCTGACGCTGGTGGGCGTCCTGGCCGGGTTCGCGCTGGTGCGGGCCGTGCCCCAGGTGGGGACCGTGGCGGAGGGTGAGGCACGGGGGGCCGCCGTGCTGCGGCAGAACGGCGACGGTAGCCGGACCGGCGTCGAAACCACCGATTCGGTCGGAGCGATGACGCCCCAGCCGGTCGCCGCCGTGGACGACATCCCGAGTGCTTACGACCGAGGTTGCCAGGTGCCGCAGGACGCTGTCGTGCCCAGTTACTGCGAGTACGGTGACCCGGAGGGCGGCAAGCTCGTCGTGCTGGCCGGCGACTCGAAGGCCTTGCAGTGGGTCGACGCCATCGACCGGATCGCCCAGGACGAAGGCTGGCGTCTGCTCGTCGCGACCAAGTCGTCCTGCGGGCTGTACGACGCGGTGCCGGCGACCCAGGGGCCCGTGTACGAAGAGTGTCAGGAGTACAACACCGCGCTGCTGGGTGAACTGGCCGAGATGAAGCCCGACGCGGTGATCCTGTCCCAACGGCACGGTCTGGCGATCGATCCCGTCACGGGGGAGCCGTCGCGGAAGGCCATGGTGGACGGGATGGCGCGGGCCTGGAAGAAGCTCGTCGCCTCCGGGATCGACGTGACCACCATCCTGGACAACCCGTCCCCGGTCGGCGTGGCCGGAGGCGAGGTGTACAAGTGCGTCGCGGAGAACCCGGACAAGCTGTCGGCGTGCTCCTTCGACAGGGCCGCAGGTCTCGAGGGCAGCGGCGCTCGCGCGCAGAAGGCCGCGGCGGACCGCGTGCCGGCCGTGAAGGTCGTCCGCGTTGCCGACCTGTTCTGCGACGAGACCCGCTGCCCCGCGGTTATCGGGAACGTGCTCGTCTACCGGCAGGGATCGCACGTGACCAACACCTATGCGCTCTCCGCCGTGCCGGTCCTGAGGGAGCGACTCGGATAGGCGAGCAGGGGCACTCGACGACGGCCGTGGCGGGCATTCGCCACGGCCGTCGTCGCCCGCGGATCAGCCGTCCGTGACCGCCCTCAGCGCGTTCGTGATGCCGTCGCCGTAGAACGAGTTCTCCGCCGGCGAGCCGACGCACTCCGCACCGCGATCCACCGGTCCGCACGCGTGGTCGGTGGCCTGGGCGCGGATCTGTGACTCCAGGAACCGCGGCGACCAGTCGGGGTGCTCCGACCTCATCAGCGCGAGAACGCCCGCGACGTGCGGGGACGCCATCGATGTGCCGCTGTAGAGCGCGTAGCCGTGGCCCGTCACCGTGGACAGGATCTGGGACCCCGGTGCGGCCACGTCGATCTCGCCGAGGCCGCGGTTCGAGAAGCTCGACAGGTTCGCCTCGGCGTCGATCGAGGACACCGTCACGACGCCGTCGAGCTCGGCGGGGATGTCCTCGCAGCCCGAGTTGATGACGCGGTCGACCGGCTCCGAGTCGTTCGGGCTGCTGCTGTCGCTGGTGTTGGTGGACAGGTCCGTGGCGGCGTTGCCGGCCGCGGCGGCGTGGACGACTCCCCGGCGCGTCGAGAACTCCACGGCACGGCGCACCGCCTCCTTGGCGGCGTACTGGTCGGGCTGGTCCTCGCACCAGTACATGAACGGGTCGACGTAGTAGCTGTTGTTCGTCACGTCCATGCCCTGGAGCCCGGCCCACATGAACCCGCAGACGGCGTACTCCGGAAAGATGTACCCCTCGTCGTTGACGACCTTGACCGACGCCATCGTCACGCCCGGCGCCACGCCCACGATGCCCGTGCCGTTGCGTGCCGCGGCCACCGTGCCGGCCACGTGCGTACCGTGCGACGAGGTGGTGGGCCACCAGCCCTCGGCCGACGTGTCGGGACGACCGGCGTCGGTGCAGTTCACCGACAGGTCCTCGGACACCTGGCCGGCCAGGTCCGGGTGGTCGGCCTCGATGCCGCTGTCCAGGATGCCGACGACGACGTCGGCGGAACCGTCGGTGAGCTCGTGGGCGGCGTCCGCCTGGATCAGGGACAGGTCCCACTGCTCGTTCTCACGAGGGTCCTCCTCGACCATCACGTCGAACTCCTCGTCGGTGGCCGCGTCCGCCGTCGCGCCGTCGGTGAGCGCGCCTGCGCGCAGTGACGGAGACCGCTGCGCGCGCGGACCGGCAACTTCTTCGGGCGTGCCCTCGTACGGCGAGGCGGTCCGCGTGGCGCCGACCGAGTCGACCACCCACCGGCCCGGTCCCGAGACGACGTCGTCCCGGAAGGACCCGTTGGTGGAGTGCGCGACGACCACGCCGATCTCCGGCCACGACTGGACGACGACGCCGCCGGCCGACCGGACGGCCCGCTCCGCCAGACGGGTGTGGCCCGGGTTCGCGTGCCGGGCGTTGACCACGTACGAGAACGTCTCGCCGTCGGGTGTGACGATCGGGACGGGCGTCGAGCTCGGTTCGTCCGTGGCCGCGGCGCTCGCCGAGAGGCCGAACGTCGTGGCGGCGAGTACCGCCACCGACGCGACCGCGAGGCCGCGCGCGGGACGGGGGTGTCGCATGCGCATGGTTGCTCCCTGAGGTTGGTGGGTCCCGTGGTCCGGGACCAGAGGGCAACTTACGGGTTCACCCGACATTCGGGAAAGTGTCCGACAATAAAGTCACCCGTTGGAAACATACCTGCACGGTCGGACTCCCGCGAGAAGAGTCCGCGACAGCCGCCCGGTTCTGCCCCGTGTCACCGGCCTGCCGCCCCCGTGTCACCGGCCTGCCGCGTAGCCCTGGGCGCCACGCGAGTTGGCCGCCGCGCCGAGAACGCCCGTCGACGGCTCACGGGTGACGGCGGACAGGCGGCCCAGCGTCCAGTCGCCCGCTCGCGTGATCCGATGGCCGCGTGCGCTGAGCGCCGTGATCACGTCCGCACCCAGCCTGTCCTCGACCACCAGCCCGCCCGGCGTCCAGGTGCGCGGCCAGAACGACCCCGGGAACGAGGTCGTGTGCCAGGCCGGGGCGTCGATCGCCTCCTGCGGGGTGTAGCCGCCCACGAGGACGCGCAGCAGGAACAGCAGCTGCCACTGGTCCTGCTGGTCGCCGCCGGGGGAGCCGCAGGCGAGCACCGGTTCCCCGTCGCGCAGCACGAGCGTCGGGGTCAGGGTGGTGCGGGGCCGCCTCCCGGGCACGAGGGCCGACGGCGAGGCGGGGTCCAACCAGGTCATCTGCAGGCGTGTACCGAGGCAGAAGCCCAGGGCGGGAATGGTGGGCGAGGACTGCAGCCAGCCGCCCGACGGTGTCGCGCTGATCATGTTCCCCCAGCGGTCGACCACGTCGATGTGGCAGGTGTCGCCACGGGTGACCCCTCGGGCGTCCGGGGACGGCTCGGCGGCCGCGGGTTCGTGGGGAACTGTCGGCTCACCCACCCCCGCGGCGGCTCCGCCCGTGGGCGCCCCCGGCAGGGAACCCGCTGGCGCGGTGGTCGCGTACTCGGTGCGCAGGGGAGGCACCGGCGGCGTCGTCCGTCCCGGCACCTCGCCGGGACGGAGCTCGTGGCTCGCGGTCACGTCGATGAGGGCGCGACGCCGGGCCGCGTACTCCGTGGAGAGCAGGTGACCCAGCGGTACGGCGTTCGCGGCGGCGTCCGGTGCGGCCGATCCCGACCCCGGGACGGCCGGCCCCGTGGCACCGGCGGCCGGCCCTGTATCGGCGCACGACGGCGCCACGTCCCCGTACCAGACGTCGCGGTCCGCCAGCGCGAGCTTCTGCGCCTCGGCGATCGTGTGGACACCCGCCACGGTGGACGGGTCCAGGAACTCGTCGTCGTACCCGTCGAGGATGGTGAGCGTCTGGAGAAGGGCGGGCCCCTGTCCCCAGGCCGCGGTCTTGGCGACGGTGCAGTCGCGGAACCGGGCCGTGACCGGCTCCTCGAACGTGGCGCGGAATCCCGCGACGTCGGCGGCCGTGATGACGCCGGCGTGGTCCGCGCCGTCGGAGTGCCGGTGCGGCGTGCGGACGAACTCCTCGATCGCGGGCCCGGTGAGCTCGCGCCACCGGCGGCGCGCGGCGTCCACGCCCGCCCCGCGCGATCCGGCGCCGTCGGCGGCCTCGACCAAGGACTCCAGCAGGTCGGCATAGGCAGGGTTGGTGACGAGGTCACCCGGGCTGGGCGGAGCGCCGCCCGGCATCCAGTGCGCGGCCGAGGTCGGCCAGTGCTCCCGGAACAGTCCCTGGACCGCCGCGATGGTGAGGGCCACGCGCTCCAGGACCGGATGGCCGTCCCGTGCGTAGCCGATCGCGTGGGCCAGGACGTCCCGCACGGTCCACGTGCCGTGCTCGCGCAGGAGCAGCAGCCAGGCGTCGACGGCGCCGGGAACGGCGGACGCGAGAGCACCCGAGCCCGGCACGAGGTCGAGTCCCTCGGAGCGGTAGTGCTCCATGGTCGCCGCAGCAGGCGCAGGGCCTTGACCGGCCAGGACGCGGGGCCTGCCGGGATCGGCGGCGCTGGCGAGCACGGCCGTCATGTCGCCGCCGGGCCCGTTCAGGTGCGGCTCCACGACGTGCAGCACGAACGCGCCGGCACAGGCGGCGTCGAACGCGTTGCCGCCGCGCTCCAGGACGGACTGGGCGGTGGCGGTCGCGATCCAGTGCGTGGACGCGGCCATGCCGAACGTGCCGGTGAGGTCGGGACGGGTGGTGGGCGCGGGCGGTGGAGCGAAGGGCACGACGTCACGGTAGCCGGTGTGTCGGACACCGGACCCGCGGGCCCGGCTCAGCCCGCGGTCACCGCGTAGGCTCCCGCCTCGTCGGACGACAGGTCACCGGTCTCGCCGTCACGCACGGCTCGCCCGCCGAGGACGTACACATACGCCCAGAATGCCCCCAGCGCGACCGCTCCGATGAGGATCTTCAGCCACCAGAACATCGACGACCCGGTGACGAACCCCTCGATCAGGCCCGACACGCCGAGCGCCGCCATCAGGGTGATCCCGGCCGTGATGAGGGATCGTCCCTCACGCGCCAGGGACGCCGACCGCTTGAGGGGCCCGGGATCGATCCACGACCAGAAGAAACGCAGACCCGCGGCCCCGGCCACGAAGATCGCCGTCAGCTCGAGCAGGCCGTGCGGGGCGATCAGCGTGAGGAACGTGTCCAGCTCGCCGTGGGCGGCCATCATCCCACCGATCGCACCGACGCTCACGGAGTTCTGCCACAGCACGAACAGCGGGACGATCCCCGTGATCCCGCCGCCGATACTGAACAACGCGATCCGGAAGTTGTTGCTCCACACCACGCCCGCGAATCCCGCACCGGGATCGTAGTACTCCGCGAACGCCTGGTTGACGTACTGCTCCTGCACGGACGGCGGTCCCATGGCGCGCAGCGCCTCCGGGTCGGTCGCCACGTTCACCCCCGCGACCACCGCGACCGCCAGCGCGGCGGCGGTGACCGCGTGCGTCCACCAGCGGATGCGGTAGACCGCCGCGGGAGCCGTGACCACCGCGAACCGCACGACACCGCGCCACGCGGGTTCGTGCGCACCCGCGATCTTCGCGCGGGCGCGCACCAGCAGCTCGGACAGCCGCGTCACGACCGCGGGATCGGGCGCGGCCGACCGCACCGTGGACAGGTGGGTCGCCACGGCCTGGTAGAGCCGCACCAGCTCGTCCGCCTCTGCGCCGTCCAGGCGCCTCCGGCCCGCGAGCTGCGCGAGACGGTCCCACTCCTTCGAGTGCACGGCGGTGAAGGCATCGATGTCCACGGCCGATAGTCTGCCTCACGCCCGAGCCATCCCTTAGATTTTGACCGGGGCGCAGGACGCCCGCGACACAGCCCGAGCAAGGAGACCACGTGCACGACGGCATCGTCATCGGTGAGGGAGTGCTCCTCGACGCACGCCCCGCCGGGTTCATCTCACGCACCCTCGCGGTGCTGCTGGACCTCCTCGTGCTGCTCATCGTGGTCGTCTTCCTGATCGCGATCGCGGTCCGATGGCTGACCGACCAGTTCCTGCGGGGCGAGTCCGGACTGGACACGCTGATGATCACCAACGTCCTGGTCACACTCATGGTCATGGTGGGCGTACCGACGGCCGTCGAGACCCTGACCCGCGGGCGCTCGCTCGGCAAGCTCGCCGCCGGCATCCGCGTCGTCCGGGACGACGGCGGCCCGATCCGCTTCCGCCACGCGTTCGTCCGTGCCGTGGTCGGCGTCTTCGAGCTGTGGCTCACCTTCGGGTTTCTCGCCGTCATCACCTCGCTGATCAACCGCCGCGGGAAGCGGCTCGGTGACCTGGGGGCCGGCACCTACGTGGCACGTGTCCGCGGCGGTCACCCACCGTCGGCGCCCGTCATCATGCCGCGCGAACTGGCGGCATGGGCGGACACCACCGACATGCGCCGGCTGCCCGACGGCCTGGCGCTCGCCGCCCGGCAGTTCCTCGGCAGGGCGCACAAGCTGGCGCCCCAGTCCCGTCTGCGTCTCGCGGACGACCTGGCCGGGCGTGTCGAGCCGTACGTCGCCCCGGGGCCGCCCGCCGGGACGCATCCCGAGGCGTTCCTGCACGCCGTGCTGGCTGAGCGGCGCCTGCGGGAGGAAGACGCGGCGCGCCTGCGCCAGGCGCGTGCCGACGAGCACGCGAGCCTGCTGCACCGCCTCCCGTACGCGGTGCCCGACCTGCGGGACTGACGCGGCGTCCGCGCCTTCCGTCCGACGGGCGTCGCCGGACCGGCCGTCCCGGCCTGCGGACGTTCGTGCCGCGAGGCCGTGACGAGGCCGGTGCGAACCCGGTCGGGAAGCCCGGAAGGGAGGCGTTTCTGCCCGCCCCGTCGGAGTGTCGCGCTAGGGTGGCGACGCGCACCGCGAGACATGGCGTGGTGTGCTGGAAGCCTACGAACACCCGGGAGACAAGCCTGTGACGACGCCAGCCAGTCCCGACGGCGGATCGGGCACGCCCGCCCCCGAGAACGGGTGGGGTGAGCCGCCGCGCTACGGTCAGTACGCACCGGGGTACGTTCCGGGCCGGCAGGCCGGTGCGCCCGGGGCCGGGCCGGCATCGCCGCAGTCTGCCCCGCAGTACGGGCAGGGGCAGTACGGACAGGCTCAGTACGGGCAGACGCCGCACGGCCAGCAGCCGGGCCCGGGCAGCGGGCTGCCCGGGCCTCTGCCGCCGATCGTCGACAAGCCGGGCATCATCCCCCTGCGCCCCCTCTCCCTCGGAGAGATCTACGACGGTGCCTTCCAGGCGGTGCGGCACAACCCGGGCGTGGTCCTGGGATTCACCACCATCGTGCTGGCGGTCGCCGCCGCGGTGGGTGCGCTGCTCAGCCTGCCCCTGACCACGTTCTTCGCCGACCTGTGGGGGCAACTCGAGGACGTCGTGGCGGCGGAGAGCACCGATCCGGCGGATCTCGCCGCGTTCAACCAGATGAGCGGACTGATCCCCGGCCTCTACGGTGTCACGCTGGGCACGGTGGTGACCTTGTCACTGGCCTCGCCGCTGGCCATGGGAGGCGTCGCCCTCTCGGTGAGCGAGTCGGCCATCGACAAGAAGGTCACCATGGCGGAGACCTGGCGTCGCGTGGGCCCGCGCTGGTGGTTCCTCATCGCGCTCGGCCTGGTGAAGGGGCTGGCCGTGTTCCTCGTGTTCCTGGTCGCCGTCGCGCTGGTGGCGGGCATGTTCGCACTCGACACCGGGCTCGGGGTGTTCGGCGTCTTCCTGGCGCTCGCGGGTCTTCTGGTCTTCGGCGCCTGGTTCGTCGTCCGCACCCTGCTCATGGCGCCGGCGATCGTGCTCGAGGGCCAGGGCTTCTGGGCCACCCTCGTGCGGGGCTGGCAGCTGACGCGGGGCGTCTTCTGGCGGATGCTCGGCATCTACCTGCTCACGTACCTGATCCTCTCCTTCCTCGGGCAGATCGTCGGCGCGCCCGTCTCCTACGGGTTCGGCTTCGCGTCAGTGATGGCCAGCCCCGTCGTCGTGCAGATCGGCGTGGCGCTCACGACGCTGATCGTCGCCCTGCTGGAGACGATCTTCATGGGTGCCGTGGTCGCTCTGCTCTACATCGACACCCGGATGCGTCGTGAGGGCCTCGACGTCCAGCTCGCGGCGGCCACGGCGGACCGATGACGCCACGCATGGAACCTCCGGTCGAACCCGGCCGCGAGGAGGCGCACGACTGGCTACGGAACGAGCTGCAGCAGGCGGAGTACGCCGAGCGGCAGAGTCTGCTCCAGCGTCTCGTCGAGGCCGTCACGGACTGGTTCCGCAGCCTCGACGTCCCGGACGCCGGACTCGCCGGAACACAGCTGGCGATCGTGATCGTCGTCCTCGTGGCCGTCGTGCTCGCGGTCGCGTGGTTCGTGGCGGGCCCGGTGCGTCGCGAGCGAAGGGCCGCGGGCTCGGCCGCCGTCGTCGAGAAGGACGACGTCCGTACCGCCGCCCAGATGCGTTCTGCCGCCGACGCCGCCGCGCGGTCCGGCCAGTGGTCGATGGCCGTCGCGGAGCGGTACCGCGCCGTGGTGCGGTCCTGCGAGGAACGCGCCGTGATCGACCCGCGTCCGGGCCGGACCGCCCAGGAGGCGGCGAACGACGTCGGCGTACGGCTGCCCGGGCTCGCCGCCCGGCTGCACCTCGCCGCAGGGCTGTTCGACCAGGTCGAGTACGGCGGCCAGGACGCGTCCGCGGCCGACGACGCCGCCTTGCGGGAACTCGACGAAGCGGTCGCCGCGGCCCGCGTCGAACGCAGGGAGGCGGCCACGTCCGGAGCGGGTCCCGACGCCGCGGGAGTGCCCGTCGCCGTGGTCAGCGCCCCGTTCGCCAGTGAGGGCACGACGTCGGAACGAGGAGTGGACACTCCGTGACCGCCACTGACACCACCGCCCCGCCACCCGCCGCCGGGCCTCGCCCGGTCGACCGGTCCGGGACGAGCGCGCCCGTCGTCGGGCGTACCACCCGCCGAGGATTCCCGTGGAGAACGGTCGGGTGGATCGCTCTCGTCGTCGGCGCCATCGCCTTGTTCGTCTTCGTCCTGGCCTTCACGCGGCCGGTGGGCTCGGACATCCCCTATTCCACCGAGAACCCGGAGGACGACGGCGGGCGCGCCGTCGCACAGGTGCTCGGCGACCACGGTGTGAGGGTGAACGAGGTCCGTACGGTGCGCGCGGCCTTCGACGGCGCGGCGGCGGGACAGACACTGCTCATCACCCCGCACCCCGCCTACTTCGAGCCGGGACAGATCGAGGCGCTGGCGGCGACCGAGTCCGACGTCGTACTGCTCGCTCCGGACTTCGAGCTCCTGGAGGCCTTCACGGACGGCCGGGTCGAGACGTGGTATTCGGGACCGGCCGCCACGGGCGGGCCACGGTGCGCGGCGCCCGCCGCCCGTGCTGCGCAGGACGTCCGCCTGGAGACGGGTCTGACCGTCGTGCGGGGCGAGGCCGACCGCTGCTGGCCCGCCGCCGGCGGCGCCGGGTTCGCGTACGTCCGCGCGCAGGTCGACGGCCGCTGGGTGCACGTGATCTACGACCAGTCCCTGATCCGCAACGACACCGTGCTCGACGGCGGCAACGCCGCCCTCGCCCTGTGGACCCTCGGCGCGCACGACGAGCTGACCTGGCTCGTCCCCGACCTTTTCGACACCACCATGATGGACGGCCCGCCTGGCGGGTCGGCCGGTGACGGTGGCGGGGAGGGCAACGGCGACGTCAGGACGCCTCGCCCCGAGGCAAGCGCCGGAAGCGTCCTGCCCCGGGGCACGGGACCGGTGGTCTGGGTCCTCCTGCTCACCGGCCTGGTGCTCGCGATCTGGCGCGGCCGGCGCCTCGGGCCGCTCGTGACGGAGCCGCTGCCCGTGCTTGTCCGTTCGGCCGAGACGATGCGTGGGCGCGCACGCCTGTACCGTGCGGTACGGGCGCGCGGACACGCGGCGGCAGGCCTGCGGGCCTCCGCGGCCCATCGCATGGCACACCGGCTGGGTCTGGCCCGGTCTGCCGACGCGACGACCGTCACCGAGGCGGTGGCGGCCGCCACACACCGGTCCGCCGACGAGGTGGCACAACTGCTGTACGGGCCCCCGCCCGCCGACGACGGTCGGCTCACCGAGCTGGCCCGGAGTCTCGACAACCTGGAGAGCGAGGTCCATCGATCGTGACCGAACCCGTGTACACCCCGCCCGAGGCCGGCCCCGGCTCGGAGCCGCCGTCCGGCACCGCTCGGCCCGGAGGTACCCAGGCCGACGGCTCCCGGCCCGACGGACCCCAGACCGACCCCGCGTCGCCACCGCCCGGTCCGTCACCGGGCCTGCGGTCCGCCCTGGCGGGCGTCCGTGCCGAGGTGGGCAAGTCGGTGGTCGGTCAGGACTCCGCCGTGACGAGCCTGCTCATCGCCCTGCTCTGCCAGGGCCACGTGCTCCTGGAGGGTGTGCCCGGCGTCGCGAAGACGCTGCTGGTCCGCTCCCTGGCGGCGGCACTGTCCCTGGACACCAAGCGCGTCCAGTTCACCCCTGACCTCATGCCCGGCGACGTGACGGGATCCCTGGTCTACGACGCGAACTCGGCGCGGTTCTCGTTCCGCGAGGGGCCGGTCTTCACCAACCTGATGCTCGCCGACGAGATCAACCGCACGCCGCCCAAGACGCAGGCCTCGCTGCTCGAGGCGATGGAGGAGCGGCAGGTCTCGGTGGACGGCACGCCGCGCCCGCTACCGGACCCGTTCGTGGTCATCGCCACCCAGAACCCCGTCGAGTACGAGGGGACCTATCCGCTGCCCGAGGCGCAGCTCGACCGGTTCCTCCTCAAGCTCGTCCTGCCGCTTCCCGAGCGCGACGAGGAGGTCGAGGTCCTCGCCCGGCACGCGGCCGGGTTCGACCCGCGGGACCTGCGGGGGGCCGGTCTCGAACCGGTGGCCGACGCCGACGTGCTCGCCCGTGCCCGTGCCGAGGTGAGCCGGGTACAGGTCTCGCGCGAGGTGCTGGGCTACGCCGTCGACGTCTGCCGCGCCACGCGCTACTCGCCGTCGCTCTCGCTCGGTGTCTCTCCCCGTGGTGCGACCGCGCTCCTGCGCACCGCGCGTGCCTGGGCGTGGCTGTCCGGCCGGTCGTTCGTCACGCCCGACGACGTCAAGGCGCTCGCTCACCCGACGCTGCGGCACCGCATCCAGCTGCGGGCGGAGGCGGAGCTCGAGGGCGTGACGGCCGAGGGCGTGCTCGACACGGTGCTGGCCTCCGTGCCGGTGCCTCGCTGAGGCGGGCCCGATGGCTCTGACCTGGCGGGCCGCCGTGCTCATGGCGGCCGGCGTGATCCCGGCACTGCTCTGGCCCAGCGCCGGGACGGTGATCGCCTGGACGCTGCTCGTGGTCCTCGTGTGCTGGCTGGACATCGCCCTGGCCGCCTCCGCCCGGCGTGTCGAGGTCCAGCGGTTCCTCCCGCAGTCGGTCCGGCTGGGTGAGCGTGCGGTGTCGGAGCTGGTGGTCCGGAACGTGTCCGGGCGACGGCTGCGCGGTGTCGTTCGCGACGCCTGGCCGCCGTCGGCGGGCGCCGCCACCGGATCGGTTCCCGGAGGCCCCGGCCGGCACGCGCTCGACCTGCCTCACCTGGAGGCGGTCCGTCTGACCACCTCGTTGCGGCCGATGCGTCGGGGCGACCGCCTCGCGGGTGGTGTCACGGTCCGCACCCTCGGCCCGCTCGGGATCGCCGGGCGGCAGTACACGCTGCCGGTTCCCGGCAGGCTGCGGGTGCTGCCGGAGTTCGCGAGCCGCAAGCACCTGCCCTCGCGCCTGGCCCGCCTGCGCGAGCTCGACGGCCGGGCGGCCGTGCAGGTCCGTGGTGAGGGCACGGAGTTCGACTCACTGCGCGAGTACGTGGTGGGCGACGACGTCCGCTCGATCGACTGGCGTGCCACCGCGCGCCGGAGCGAGGTCGTGGTGCGGACCTGGCGTCCCGAGCGTGACCGCCGTGTGCTGATCGTGCTGGACACGGGACGCACCTCGGCGGCGCGGGTCGGCGCGATCGGCAGCCAGATCGGCGCGCCGCGTGTGGACGCGAGCATCGAGGCCGCCCTGCTGCTGTCCGCGCTGGCGAGCCGGGCGGGTGACCGTGTCGAGCTCGTCGCCTACGACCGTGCGGTCCGGGCCCGGGTGCAGGGCGCGGCCGGGCCTCGGCTCATGCCGGCCATGGCGGAGGCGCTCAGCACGGTCGGGCCGGTGCTGCTGGAGACCGACTGGCCGGGTGTCGTCGGCCAGGTGCGCGAACGGATGTCGCAGCGTGCACTCGTCGTGCTGCTGACGTCGCTCGACCCGGCGGCCGTCGAGAACGGGCTTCTCGCCGTCGTCGACCAGCTGACACGCAACCACCAGGTCGTCGTCGCGTCGGTCGCCGACGAGGAGGTGGCGGAGATGGCGAAGGGCCGTGAGTCCTCGTCCGAGGTGTACGACGCCGCCGCGGCGGTCCGGGGTGACCTGGAGCGCACGGCCGCGACCACCATGCTGCGCCGGTACGGCGCCGAGGTGATCGAGGCCCTGCCGGACGACCTGGCACCCCGCCTGGCGGACACCTATCTGGCGCTGAAGGCCGCCGGCCGGCTCTGAGAGCCGCCGGCCCGAGGCACGCCCGGCGCGCGGCGGTCCTGCTCGTGTGCCGGCG
>NZ_JAFMPK010000032.1 GCF_017349295.1 Myceligenerans salitolerans | reverse complement strand
GGGTCACTGTTCCTCCGCGACGTCCAGTTCGGCGCTCATGCCCGCGGCGTGGTGTCCCGACACGCTGCAGTCGAGCTCGAGCGTCTCCCCGGGCACCGTGGTGACGGTGAGCTCGTGTCGTTCGCCCGGGGCGAGGACCGGGGTGCCCCAGGTGCCGCGGCTGCCGCGCACGATGAGGTCGTGGCCGGTCGCGCCCACGTTGGTGACCAGGACGGTGAGCCGTCCGGACGCGGGCACGGCGTCGCCCGTCTCGATGGTCCACTCGGTCAGGCCGACACGCAGCGTGCTGGTGGGGCCGCCGGACGGCGCCGGTGGAGGCGGGTCGGCTGCCGCGGTGCATCCGGTCAGGAGGCCACCGGTCAGGAGGGCGCCGGCCAGGAGGGCGGCCGGGAGGCTCCCGGGCCTGCGCGGCCGGGCGGGGTGAGCCCGGGCGGGATGTCGCCGGGCGTGCCGTGGTGTCCTCATCGGTCGTCCTCCCCGGCGTCCGCGCGCAGGGCGCGGTAGCGCTCCAGGAGGGCCGCCGAGCGGTCGGGGTCGGACTTCTCGATCACGGAACCGAGCAGCAGGAGCGAGGGGGCGTGCCGTGCGTCGATGGTGAGTGTCTCCTCCAGGATCGGGACGGCCTGCGGGGTGGAGCCGGTGCGCGTGAGCGCGAAGGCGTAGCGGTAGCGCAGGTCCGCGTCCAGCGGCCGGAGGCGGACGGCGGCGGCCCACTGCGGGACGGCGGCGGCCTCCTGGCCGGTGTCGTCGAGGCGGTGGGCGAGCGCCGTGCGCAGTTCCACGCGGCCGGGCTGGTCCTCGACGGCACGTTCGAGCACGACGGTGGCGCCGTCGGGCGTGTCGGCCCCGGTGCTGGCGGCGCCCGCCTGGCCGCCGGGTCCGGGGAGCAGGCCGGGTGCGAGCCACCAGACGCCGAGGGCGGCGACGCCCACGGTGGCGGCCGCGGCGCCGAGGGTGCGGCGGAGGCGCCGGGCCGGGCCGCGGTGTCGCCGGGCGAAGGCCGTGGCCGCGGCGGCGACCACGACGAGGGGCACGGCCCAGAGGGTCCAGCCGAGTCCGCGGCGTGGGGGTTCGAGGAGGACGTCGTCGCCGTAGGCGTCGGCGAACCAGGCCCGTACCTGGTCGGGTGAGCGCCCGGCCTGGAGCTGTTCGGCCACGACCAGCCGCATGGACTGCGCCACGGGGGACGTGGAGTCGGCGACGTGCTCGCCGACGCAGGTGGGGCAGCGCAGGGTGCTCGCCACCTCGCGGACCTGCTGGGCCTGGGTGGCAGGCTCCGCGCCGACGAGGGCGACGATCAGGCCGGCGACGGCGATCATGGCCGCGAGCTGGCCGAGCAGGACCGCGGGGCGGGGGCGTCGGGGCGTCGTCATCGGCGCACCTCCGGCACGACGACGGTGTCGATCCACTCCTCGGTCACGGGCCCGGGATGCCGGGCGACGAGGTTGCCGTCCCGGTCGACGAGGTAGGTGGCGGGGAGGCCGCGCAGGCCCCAGGCGACCGACAGCGTGCCGCGCCGGTCCACGACGCTCGGGAAGGAGACGTCGTGCTCGGCGGCGAACCGCCGGGCGGGGCCGGGCAGGTCGCGCACGTTGATGCCGAGCACCTCGAGGCCGTCGTCCTCGTGCCGTTGTGCCGCGTCCTCGAGCAGCGGCAGCTCGTCGCGGCAGGGGGCGCACCACGACGCCCAGGCGGCGACGAGCACGACGGACCCGCGCAGGTCCGCGACGTCGTACCGGCCGCCGTCGAGCCCTTCACCCGCGAGGGGTGGCGCCGGGGACGGCTCGTCCTCGGCAGGGGCGCAGCCGACGAGCCCGGTGACCAGACCGGGGACGATCAGGAGGGTGAGCAGGCGGGCGGATGCCGGCGTGCTCGGTATCCGGTGCAGGCGGACGCGTGGCGTCGTCCGCCGCCGCCCGGGCGCGCCGGCCACGAGCCCGCCCGCGACGGCGAGCGCCGCCGCCGCCCACAGCCAGCCGACCAGTGGGGTGACGGCGAGCCGGACGGTGGCGGCGCCGGAGGCGGGGTCGGCGTCGAGGAGGGTGACGTAGACGTCGTCGACGGCGCCGCCGTGGATGTCCGGTCCGGCGAGCATGGTGGCGTGGTCGGGGTACCAGCGAAGTTCGGGGCGGGCGGTGCCGAGGGGGCGGCCGTCGCGGCCGAGGAGGAGTTCTGCCTCGGCCACGTCGCGGCCGGCGTCGTCGCGCCGGTCGAGGTGGATGAGGGTGGCGGTGGTGTCCCCCGCGGTGAGGGTCTCGCCCGGGGCCAGGACGCCCTCCTGGACGGATCCGTGGCTGCCGGCGACGACGGCGACCGCGCCGAGCGCGACCCCGGTGTGCGCGAGCCAGGAGCCGGCGGTCCGCCGGTCGGGAACCCGTGCCCGGCCGTGGCGCAGGGGTGGTGCGCCGGCGACGACGGTGAACGCGGCGAGGCCGGCGACGGCGGCGAGCACGGGGTCGCGTACGACGACGCCCACGGCGCAGCACGCGGTGGCGCCGGCGGCGGCGGGCACGAGCGGGCGCGGTGGTCGTGGGCGGCCTGCGAGCCAGGGGGCGGCGGCGAGCAGCACGAGGAGCAGCAGGGCGAAGGGCGCGAGGGTGCGCTGGTACCAGGGCGGGCCCACGGAGAACCGTTCGCCGGTGGCCAGGAGGAGCGCGGTGGGCAGCAGGGTGCCGACGGCGACCACGACGAGCACGACGGTGAGGATCGTGCGCTGTGCGTCGAGCGCGGCGCCGCGCAGGCCGTGGCGGGCCGGGCCGCTGCCCGGGAGGCCGGTGGGGGAGCGGCCGCGCACGAGCAGGGCCGCCCACGGCACGGTCACCACGCCGAGCGTGACGGCCAGGGCGGGCCCGAGCGCCGAGGTGGTGAAGGCGTGGACGGACTCCACGATGCCGGACCGGGTGACGAGCTGTGCCAGGACCACGAGGACGAACCCGAGCCCGGCCAGGACGACCGCCCAGGTGCCCCAGTGCCCGCCGCGGGTGCGGGGGCCGACGGTGTGCAGGAGCGCGGTCGACGCGAGCCACGGCAGCAGCGACGCGTTCTCGACGGGGTCCCACGCCCAGTACCCGCCCCAGCCGAGCACGGCGTAGGACCACCACGCGCCGAGGGCGACGCCGGCGGTCAGCAGGATCCACGCCCCGAGGTTCCAGGCGCGGGTGGTGGCGGCCCAGCCGCGCGGCAGCCGGCGTCCGGCGGACGCCGCGACGGACAGCGCGTACGGCACCGCGAGGGCCGCGAACCCGGCGTACAGCAGGGGAGGGTGGACGCCCATCGCGGCGTGGTCGCGCAGGAGCGGGCTCGGCGCGCCACCGGCGCCGGCCGCGGTCGTGAAGGGGGACGCCAGCAGGGAGATCACACCGAACACCGAGACGACGGCGCCGAGGACCGTCAGGACGGCCGCGCGGTGCCGCGGCTCCAGGCGGCGGGTGGTGGCGGTCGCGAGCGCCGCCACGGCGGCGAGCGCGAGGAGCCACAGGAGCAGCGAGCCCTCCAGTGCGGACCACATCGCGGTGGCGCGGTAGTAGGCCGGCATGTCGGGGGCGGTCACGCGGCTCACGTACGGCAGCGCGTCGCTCCCGCGCAGCAGGGCGGCCTCGAGGTGTGCGGTGGCGGCCGCGGCGGCGACGGCGCTCAGGACGAGTGCCCGCGGGCCGAGCCGGGCGGCGTGCCCGAGGACGTGGCCGGTGCGGGCGGCCGGGGCCCGTGCCGTGATGCCGCACCCGGCGGCTCCGGCGAGCGCCGCGGTGAGCGTGAGGACGAGCAGTGCGGTGCCGGCGAGCATGGCGCCGGTCATGGTGTCTCCTCCGGTGGCCGGTACTCGTTCGAGTGGCGGAGCAGCACGGCACGCGCGTGCAGCACGTGTCCGTCGAGCCGGCCCTCGACGACGGCGCCCTCGCCCTCGCGGACGGTGGCCGGGAGCGCGCCGGCGTAGTGCACGGTCACGTCGGTGGCGCCGTCGGTCAGCACGAACGAGGAGCCGGCGGCTTCCTCGGTGAGGGTGCCGGGCACCACCAGGCCGCCGAGCCGGACGTCGTCGTGCGGCGGGCCGGCGGCCGCGACCTCGCTGGGCGTGCCCCAGTAGGTGAGCCCGTCGCGCATCGCGGACGTCAGCAGGAGGGCCAGGCCCAGGCAGGCGACGGCGAGAACCAGCCAGGCGCGCGGGCGTCCGCGCGGGACCGCGAGCCTCATGGTGTCGCCTGCGGGCGCGGGGCGGGTGCGGTGGCTGCGGGGCGCGCGGGCACGACGGCGTCGTGCGGGGCGCCCGACCGTACCCGGGTGAGGAGGGCCGCCGCGGTCAGCAGGGTGCACGCCAGGACGCACACGCCGAGCGTCCAGGCCATGACCGGGGCGATCGGCGCGCCCGCGCCGGGTGCGAGCAGGGTGGGCGGCTGATGGAGGGTGCGCCACCACACCACCGACAGGTGCACCACCGGCACCATGAGGAAGCCGAGTACGCCGACGAGGCCGGCGGCGCGCCGGGCGCGGCGGGTCGTGGCCAGGGCGAGCGTGGCGAGGAAGGCGACGTGGACGAGTCCCATGGCGACCGTGGTGGTCACGCGGGCGTCCCACACCCACCAGGTGCCCCAGGTCTGCGCGCCCCAGATGCTGCCGGTCAGCAGGGTGAGGGCGGTGAGTGCCACGCCCGTCTCGGCGGCGGCGCGGGCGACGGCGCGTGGCCGTGCGGCGTCGTGCCGGACGACCGGCAGGCACGCGACCAGGACGACGGCGAAGCACAGGTAGGCCGACCACGCCGCTGGGACGTGCAGGTACATCCAGCGCTGGGCCTCGCCCTGGACGGCGTCGGGCGGTGCGACCACGAGGGCGAGGACGAGGGCGACGGCGGTGGTGACACCGGCCGCGGCGGTGAGCGCCTGGCGGGGGCGCGGGCCGGGCGCGGCGGGCCGGTCGGGACGTGTTCTCATGCGCACACCTCCAGGACGAGCGGGTTGACGGCGATCATGACGATCCCGCCCGCGAACGCGAGGGAGAGGATCATGCCGAGAACGCCGAGGAAGCCGGGCAGCGGCGAGTGCTCGGTACTGGCGTGCCGGTACGCCTGCCAGGCCACGACACCGGCGGCCAGGGTCAGCGCCAGCAGGACGACGTCGAGCCCGACGACGACGGCGCCGATGGCGGTAGCGGGCGGTACCCGGCCGGCGCTCGTGTACGCGGAGCAGGCGAAGTCCTGGACGACGTAGGACAGGCCGAGGGCGGCCAGCCATGCGGCGGGCGGGACGAGCACGGCGGTGACGGCCGCGCGGACGGTGCGCGGGCGGGCGGCGGGGACGGCGGTCACGTCAGACCACCGCCACGGGGACGAGGTCGGTGGCCGCCCACGCGATCGCCCACACGACGAGCACGCCGGTCCAGAGCATCGCGCTGTTCTGCAGCATGATCCGGGGGCGGACGTCGCGGGCGTGCGTCAGGCGCGCCACCACGGCGCAGCCGGTGATGCCGAGGCCGAGCACGATCGCCAGGGCCTGTGTCCCGAGGAGTGTCAGGACGCCGGAGTCGTAGGCGTGCGCCGTCGGGTCGAGGTCCGACGTGACCCACTGGGCCACCGTGAGCGCCAGGGCGGCCGTTCCGGCCAGGCCGGCCGTCGCGGTGGCGGCGAGGTGGACGCCGCGTGCCTCGGACGCGGCGGCGTGGTCCAGGGGACCGTGGCGCGACCCCCACCACGCCGCGGCGACGGCCAGGGCGAGAGCGACGCCCGTTCCCGCCGACAGCCATGGCCGCCCGAGGGTCTCTCCCGCGGGCCAGACGGGCGCGTTCACCTCCAGGAACAGCAGGCTGAAGGCGACGGTCGCGACGGCGACGACGAGCACGACCGCGGCGGCGGTCGCGCCCCACCAGCCGGGGGAGCGGGGGCCGGGCGCCTCGACGGGGTACCGGCCGCCCACGGGTTCCCTGGCTTCCCCCGCGCCCAGTTCCCGTTCGTTCTGCAGTTCCCACGCCACGAATCCCGCAACGATGACCAGCACGCTCGCGGCCACGACCCAGACGCTTCCGACGAGCAGGCCGACGGCGACCAGGGCGAGCCCACCGGCGGTGACGAGGGGCCAGAGGCTCGGGCGGGCCTGGACGGCCGCGGTGCCCGGGCGGGCCGCCAGGACGGTGGTGAAGGGTGTGGCGCGCACGTTCTGCGGGGCGTGGTCGAACGCGGCGGCCATCCCGTCGAGCTCCGGGTCCTGCGGCGGCGGGTTCCACAGCGGCGCCCGGCTGCCGACCACCGGTATCCGGCCGAAGTTCGGGGACGACGGCGGCGAGTCGGCGGCCCACTCGAGGGAGTCGGCCCCCCACGGGTTGGGTCCCGACCGCTCTCCGCGGCGCAGGGCGACCAGCAGGGTCGTGGCGGCCAGCACGAAGCCGGCGGCGAGCACGAACGCGCCGACGGTGGACAACAGGTTCAGCAGGCCGACGCCGAGCGTGGCGTCGTAGGTGAACACCCGGCGCGGCATGCCCCACAGCCCGGTCAGGTGCATCGGGAAGAACGTGAGGTGGAAGCCGGCGAACGTGAGCCAGAAGCTCACCGTGCCGAGCCGGGCCGACGGGATGCGGCCCGTGAACTTGGGCCACCAGTGGAACAGTCCCGCCATGACGGGGAACAGCATGCCGCCGATCAGCACGTAGTGGAAGTGGGCCACGACGAAGTAGGAGTCGTGCGCCTGGGCGTCGAACGGGGCGGAGGCGACCATGACCCCGGTGATCCCGCCCGCCACGAACGTGAACAGGAAGCCGAGGGAGAACAGCATCGGCACGGTCAGCCGCGGCCGGCCCGACCACAGGGTGGTGATCCACGCGACCACCTGCACGCCGGAGGCCACGCTGATCGACATGCTCGCGGCGGTGAAGAACGACAGCGTCACCGGTGGCAGCCCGGTCGTGTACATGTGGTGCACCCACAGGCCCAGGCTCATGATCGCGGTCACCACCACGGCGGCGACCACGAACGGGTAGCCCACCAGCCGGTGCCGGGAGTGCACCGGCACCACCTGGCTGATGATGGCGGCGCCCGGCAGGAACATCACGTAGACCTCCGGGTGCCCGAAGATCCAGAACAGGTGCTGCCACAGCAGCGGGTCGCCACCGCGTTCGACGTCGAAGAACGCGGTGCCGGCGTTGCGGTCCAGCTCCAGCAGCATGGAACCGACCAGCAGGGGCACGAAGGCCAGGATGATCATCGCCGCGACGCACAGCATGGTCCACGCGAAGATCGGCATCCGGTCCAGCGACATGCCGGGCGCGCGCATGCCGAGGACGACCACGATCATCTCGATCGCCGCGCCGATCGCGGCGAGCTCGGCCAGCGCCAGGCCGAACAGCCAGATGTCCATGGCCTTGTCGGCGAACTCGGGGCCGGACAGCGGCACGTAGGCGAACCAGCCGGCGTCGGGCACCATCCCGACGAGGAAGCTGCTGTACAGGATGATGCCGGCGAACAGGTAGCACCAGTAGTTGAACGTGTTGTAGCGGGCGAACGGCATGTCGCGGGCGCCGAGCATCAGCGGCAGCAGGTACGCGGCCAGCCCTTCCAGGAACGGCACGGCGAAGAGGAACATCATCGTCGTGCCGTGCATGGTGAACAGCTCGTTGTACGTCTGCGCGGACAGCACCTGCTGCTCGGGCTGGGCCAGCTGCACCCGCATGAACAGCGCCTGGATACCACCGACGAAGAAGAAGACGGCCGCCGTCACCATGTAGCGCGTGCCGACCGACTTGTGCTGCACGGAGGTCAGCGCCCGCCGCCAGCCGCGCGGCCTGGCCCAGACCTCCTCGAAGCGGGACCTGTCCTCGGCGGTGGGGCGGGTCTCCTGGTCGGTCGTCGTCACGTGCTACTCCAGGCTCTCCAGGTAGGTGATCAGGGCGTCGAGCTCGTCGTCGTCCAGCTCGGTGCCGGGCATGGCGTTACCGGGCTTCACGTCCTGCGGCTCGGTGATCCAGCGGGCGAGGCTCTCCCGGTCGTTGGGCAGGACGCCGGCGCCGATCGCCTGCCGGCTCGCCAGGTGCGTCAGGTCCGGTCCGAGGGTGCCTCGCGCCTCCGTACCGGCGATCGTGTGGCAGTACACGCAGGACGACGACATGAAGATCTCGCGGCCCGCCGCCACCTCCGTGTCCGGGCCGGCGCCCGGCCCGTCGTCGCCGCCGGTCTCGTCGCCGCCCGGCTGGTCGTCGCCGTCGTCGACGCGGTCGGGGGACCGCGCCGGCCGCGCCTGCGCCTCCAGCCAGCCGGCGTACTCGGGCGCGTCGTGGGCCACCACGACGAACCGCATCCAGGCGTGCTGCAGGCCGCAGTACTCGGCGCACCGCCCCCAGTACGTGCCGGGTTCGTCCGCGTGGAGCGTCAGGACGTTCGTCCGGCCCGGGACGAGGTCCACCTTGCCGGCGAGCTGCGGCACCCAGAAACTGTGGATCACGTCGTCGCTGGTCAGTTCGATGCGCACGTCCTGGCCGGTGGGGATGTGGATCTCGTTGGCCGTCTCGACGTCGTGGTCCGGGTAGCGCACCTCCCACCAGAACTGGCGGCCGTCGACCTCGACGACGACCGGTGCCCGCGACGCGTCGGTGGCGGCACCGGTGTCGCGCAGCGTCAGCACCGAGTCGGCCATGATGCCGAGGATGATCAGCGCCGGCGCCACGCCGCCGAGGAACGCGACCACGAGATGGCCCCTTCCCGGCTCGTCGCCGGGGACGTCGTCGTCCCGCTCCTCCCGTTCCGCCCGGCGGCGGCGCAGCACCGCGACGAGCATCGCCGTCACGACGACCAGCCACACCACCGAGCCGACGACCAGGAGCAGCTGCCAGTGACTGTCGACGCGGTCGGCGACGTCGCCGGCGGGCGGGAACATGGACCGGATCCGGGCGTCGATCATGAGGCCTCCTCCACCAGGATCGTGGCGACCGCGCGCGTGCCGCCGTCGGCCGGGACCGCCTCGACCACGTACTCGCCCGGCACGTCGAGCCGTCTCGCGTGGGCGGCCCCCGCCACGAGACGGCCCGAGTCGACGGGTTCCGCTCCCGCCGGGACGGCGACGCCGTCACCGTCGCCGAGCACGGCGGACACGATCCGCTGCGGGCGGCCGGAGTCGTTGACGAAGCGCACCTCCGCGCCCGCGGCGGTCTCGAGGCGCACCGGGTCGAACCCCGAGGCGCGGAGCCGCAGCTCCACGGGTGGCGGCCCGCCGGCGTCGGCGCATCCGGTCAGGACCGCCGCGGCGACGACGAGCGACGCCGCCGCCCGGACGAGCGTGCCGGCCGCCGTGCGAGGCCGGCTCGCCGTGCGGCCTCGCGTCCGGGCGGACGGCGTCGCGGGGGCGGCGGGGCGGGTCACAGCAGCTCCCCGGGTGCGGAGAAGTAGCGGTCGCGGATCGCCTCGGCGGTGCGCAGGGCCAGCGCCCCCACCGTGCCGCTCGGGTTCGCGCCGGGGTTCTGCGGGTAGAGGGCCGCCCCGGTGACGAACACGTTGGGCGTGTCCCACACCTGCCCGTAGCTGTTGGTCACGCTCTCGCCGGGGTCCCGGCCCATGATCGCCCCGCCCGTGGGGTGGGTGCTCTGGTACTGGTCGATCCGGTAGGAGCCCAGCTCGGGGCTCACGGTCACCCGGTCGGGGTTCATCGCCCGCAGCACCTCCTCGCACCGGGCGGCGAGGAAGCGGTACATGTTCCGCTCGTTCTCCCGCCAGTCGAAGGTGATGCGCAGCATCGGAACCCCCCACGCGTCCTTGTACGTGGGGTCGAGGTCCAGGAAGTTTCCGGCGTAGGCCGGGCTGTCCCCCTGGATGTTCACCGAGCCCACCCGGTCCCAGGAACGGCCCAGCATCGACTTCCACTCCGCGCCCCACTGCCGGTCGGTGAACCCGCTCAGGAGCGACATCGACGAGCTGATCGGCTCGCGCTGCCCGGCCTGGCCCGAGATGGCCGCACCGCCCAGGAAGTCGAGGTCCGAGTGGTCGAAGTTGTCGGCGTTGTAGTCGTAGATCTGCGCGTTCGTGCAGCCGTTGCCCATGTAGAAGTTGAACGTCTCGTCCTCCCACAGGCCCTTCGCCGGCGACTGGATGATCTGGTACGTGTAGTTGCGTCCCACCTGCCCCCGGTCGTTCCCGATGCCGTCCGGGTGCGCGTCACCGCGGGACAGGAGCAGCATCCGGACGTTCTCCAGGGTGAACGCCGAACAGACCACCACCTCGGCGGGCTGCACGTGTTCCTCGCCGGCGGAGTCCACGTACCGCACGCCGGTGGCCCTCCCGTCGTCGGCCGTCTCGATGCGCAGCACCCGGCAGCCCGTGCGCACGTCGTACCGTCCGGTGTCGAGCGCCGGGGGCAGCCACGTCGTCAGAGGGCTCGTCTTGGCTCCCACCTCGCAGCCGTACCGGGTGCAGAAGCCGCAGTACAGGCAGCCCGCACGGGTGTTGCCGTACGGATCGGTGTACCCCTGCGACAGGATGCCCGCCGGCGTCGGGAAGGGGTGCAGGTCCAGTCCCTCGCAGGCACCGGCGAACAGCCGGCCGAACTTGCTGCGCGCGAGCGGCGGGTTCGGGTAGGGGCGGCGGCGGTGGCCCTCGAACGGGTTGCCCCCGGCCAGGATCTGCCCGCCCAGGTTGCCGGCCCGGCCGGAGACGCCCATGTCGTACTCCAGCTGGTCGTAGTAGGGCTCCAGCTCCTCGTAGCCGATCGGCCAGTCCTGAGTGGTCATCTCGTCCGGGATGCGGTCGGCGCCGTACCTCTCCTCGTTGAGACTGCGGTAGCGGAAGTCGTCCGGCAGGAACCGCCACATCACGGCCGTCCAGTGCACCATCGAGCCGCCCAGGCCCTCGCCCGGGTGGAAGCTGCCGAACTGCCGGTAGGGGAGTGCCGGTGAGCGCGCGTCGGGCCGCCACGTCCACGTGGTCTGCGAGAGGTCCTGCATCATCGCGTAGCGGTTGCGGAAGCGCAGCGAGTCGTGGTTGTGCGCGAAGTCCGGGTAGGTCCACTGGGCGGGCCCCTGCTCGAGCGACACCATCCGCAGCGACGTGGGCGGCAGGATCTGCGAGGCGAGGATCGAGGCGGACATGCCCCCACCGATCGTCACGATGTCCACGGGGTCGTGACGCCGCATCCTCAGCCCTCCCCGGAGCCGGTGCGGGGCCGCTCGAGGGCCTGCCTGCCGCCGCCGGGACGGTCGGGGTTCATCACGGGCAGCTCGTGCATCGGGCGCGGCTGCTTGTCCGTGCCGTGCAGCATCTCCTGCGGCGAGTACGAGCGCTGCGCGCCGGGCCAGCCGATCAGCTGCCAGCCGGCCAGGTTCCGGTTCCCGCCGTAGACCGGGTCCGCGAACATCCCCTCGATCATGTCCTCGCGCACCATGGCGAAGAAGCCGCCCGGGTCCACCGCGCCGAACACCTCACCGGCCTGGTCCAGCACGGTGTCGCTCGTCGGGACCGTGTCCCCCTCGCCGCGCCGCCCGTGGTCCTCCAGGACCACGAGGATCCCGTCCCGGCGCTCCGGGGCCAGATCGGCGAAGAGGCGCCCGAACCGTGTCTGCGCGTACCGGTCCAGTGCGGCCAGGCCGAGCCGGTACACGTCCTGCGGCGGCCGGCTGTCCTGGTAGCCGTACCGGTAGAGCTGGTCCGCGGCGACCGGGACCTGGTCGCGCTCCACCTCGTCCGGGGACTCCTCGTAGGCGCTCGCGAAGGGGCCGTGGGTGTAGGTGGGCTCGGCGTACGTGGCGTCGGCGAGCTTGCCGTCGATGTATCTCGCCACCCCCATCTGCACGGCGCCCGGGTCGCCGTCGTCGCCGGGCGCGAGCCGGGCCAGGACCGCCTCGAGCAGGCGCGCCTCCTCGTCGGTGAGGAACCGGAACTCGTCCGGTGCCTCCTCCGGCGGCAGCGGCGGGCGTTCGGGCTGGTGGACGTCGTCGTCGCCGGGACGGCCGCGCGTCGCGACGCCACCGGGCGAGTCCGGCGTGCAGCCCGCGAGCGCCGTCCCGCCGACCAGCCCGGCGCCGCTGATCAGCGAGAGCGACCGGAGCACCGACCGCCGGGTCACCGCCGCCCGGGGTTGGGTGGCCGGGTCGTCCCCGGTCTCGTCGGGCCTCGTCTCGGGGGCGGTCACGGGATCACCTCGCGGTGGGTCGGGGCGCAGGGCGTGGGAGCATCTCGACGCTAACAACGTGGCCCGCACTCGCAAGCGTGCGGCGAGGCGGGCTAGCGTGGACGGCGTGAACGGCGAACCGCGAAGGTTGCTCATGCCGCCGGGAGCGCCGCTTCTCGGCTCCCTCGGCGAGCTCGCCGAACTGGTCGAGGCGCTGCCCGCGGTGTACGTGCGGTTCAGCGCCGGCCCGGAGGCGGACCGCACGATCGTGAGCCGGGACCACGAGAGCGGCTGCGTGCTGCCGGGCCTGAGCGTCAACCCGATGACGCCCGAGCCGTGGTGGACCCGGCCCGTGGAGCACTGGGCGGCGCGGCAGCTGTGCCAGTACGCGCACCTCATGGTGGACGGCCGTCTGCCGTGGCTGCTGTCCGGGCGGGTGGCCGGGCGCGGCCCGGACTGCGAGCCGCTGCTCGTCGACGTCGTACCCGTCGCGGCGATCCGCCCGGCCGTGGTGGAGGAGGCGGGCGCGGTCTACCGGCGCGTCTTCCGCCCGGGCGCGGATGGCACGTGACGGCGCCCGGGCGCTGCCGGACTCGTTGACGCGCGACCCCCGCGTTATGGTGGCAGTGGTCGAGAAGCGGCTGTCGCCACACCGTCCCGACGAGGTGTTCCATGAAGGCGCTGTTCCTCAGCTGCACGCTCAAGCCGTCCCCCGAACCGTCCAACACCGAGGCGCTGGCCCGGGTCGTCGCCGCCGATCTGGAGGATCGCGGGGTGGCCGTCGAGCACGTCCGCCTCGCCGACCTGAACGTGCCGCCGGGGGTCGTGACCGACCTGGGCGGTGACGACGAGTGGCCCGGGGTGCACGAGCGGCTCCTGGACGCGCAGATCCTGGTCGTGGTCAGCCCGACGTGGCTGGGGCGGCCGTCGTCCATCGCCCAGCGCATGCTCGAACGGATGGACGCGATGCTCACCGAGAAGCGCTCCGACGGCACGCCCGTGGCCTACAACCGGGTGGCGGGGGTGGTGGTGACCGGCAACGAGGACGGCGCGCACCACGTCATCTCCGAGATCAACGGGGCTCTCGCCGACATCGGCTACACCATCCCCGGCCAGGCCTGGACGTACTGGAACCAGGGACCGGGGCCGGGCGCGGAGTACCCGCAGACCGAGCACGGGCACGAGTGGTCGCACGGGACCGGCCGGCTGATGGCGCACAACCTCCACGCCGTCGCCTCGGCGCTGGCGGCACATCCCGTCCCCGCGCCCACCGTCTGACCGGCCATGCCCAGCACCCCGGTCGACCTGAAGCCTGCCGAACGTCTGCGCGTGGCGGCCTCCGTGCTGCTGCCGCTCGTCGCGCAGGGAGCGATCATCCGCCGCCCCCGCGCCACGGCCTGGGCCGAGCGGCACCAGACGGACCGCCGGGCCCGTGCCGTCCTGGCCGGCCTGCGCGACCGGTACGGGGACGCCCCGCTCGTCCTGCCGGTGGGCCGGCGCCGTCTCGTCGTGGTGACGCAGCCCCGTGACGTGCGGCGCCTTCTGGAGGGCACGCCCGCCCCCTTCACGCCGGCCTCCTTCGAGAAGCGCGGCGCGCTCGCGCACTTCCAGCCCGACGGCGTCCTCATCTCCTCGGCTGCCGCCCGCGCGGTGCTGCGGCCCGTGAACGAGGCGGCGCTCCAGGCCGGCCGTCCCGTGCACGACGACGGGCAGGGGTTCGTCCGGGCGACCGCCGCGGCCATGGACGGTCTGGTCGACCGGGCCCGTCCGGCCGGGCAGTTCGACGCCGCGGGCTTCACCGACGCCTGGTGGGAGCTCGTCCTGGAGATCGTGCTGGGCCCCGCGGCGCGCACGGACCGGCGGATCATCGATCTTCTCGACCGGCTGCGCCGGGACGGGAACTGGTCGTGGTTCCGGCCCCGCCGGCCGTGGCTGCGTCGCGAGCTGGAGCGCCGCATCGCGGCACACCTGGACACGCCCGCGCCGGGATCATTGGCGGCCCGCCTGCGGCCCGCCGGCCTCGCCGTCGCCGTCAGCCAGGTGCCGCACTGGCTGTTCGCGTTCGACGCCGCCGCGGCCGCGACCCTGCGGGCGCTCGCGGTCGCCTCGGCGCGGCCCGAGGTCCGTGACCGGTTGCGCGCCGAGGCGGCGCAGGCCGGGCCGGGCCCGGCGCCGCTGCCCTACGCGCGCGCGTGCGTGCTGGAGTCGCTGCGCCTGTGGCCGACGACGCTCGCGGTGCTGCGCGACGCGACGCGCCCCATCGTCTGGGGCCGGCGCATGCTGCCGGCGGGGACGGGGTTCGTGATCGTCAGCGCGTTCTTCCACCGGGACCCGGGGCGGCTCGCACACGCCGACCGGTTCGTGCCCGACGCCTGGATCGACGGGCGGCACGACGCGGACGCCCGCATGGTGCCGTTCAGCGGCGGACCGGCCGCCTGCCCCGCCCGGAACCTCGTCCTGCTGGTCGCCTCCCACGCGTTGAGCCGGCTGTCGGGCCACGACCCGCGCGTCGAACGCGGGCGGTTCCTGCGGCACGACCCGCTGCCGTGCACGATGGACCACCTCGCCCTGCGCTTCGGTATCGGCGCAGGGTAGCCGCCGTGGGGCGGGAGCGCCCGCGCGTGGCGAGTGCCCGGCACCCTGCCCATACTGGCGGCAGGGCGCTTCCCGGTGGAGCCCACGCCGGGACGTGGGCCCGCCGTCCGCGGACGGGAGACAACGAGGAGAGCGCATGAGCTCCACCATCGCGGCCGATCACATCGTCGACCGGCTGGTCGACTGGGACGTGCGACGGGTCTTCGGCTACCCGGGCGACGGCGTCGACCCGATCCTGGGGGCCCTGCACCGGCAGGAGGACCGGATCGAGCTGGTCACGGCCCGTCACGAGGAGATGGCCGCCTTCATGGCCGGCGGCCACGCGAAGTACGGGGGAGGCGTCGGCGTGTGCCTGGCGACGCAGGGCCCCGGCGCCGTCCACCTGCTCGCCGGCCTGTACGACGCGAAGCTGGACCGCCGGCCGGTCGTGGCGATCGTGGGGCAGGTGACGAGCACGGCGCTGGGGTCGGGATACCAGCAGGAGGTCGACCTGCACACCCTGTTCAAGGACGTCTGTGCGCAGTACCTGCAGACGGTGTCGTCGCCGCAGCAGCTGCCGCACGTGCTGGACAACGCGTTCCGCACGGCCCTGGCCACGTCCAGCCCCACCTGCGTGATCATCCCGCACGACGTCCAGACGGCCGAGTCGGCCGCGCAGGAGGACCACGGGCACGGCATCGTGCCGACGTCCACGGCCTACGCGCGCGGCCGTGCCCTGCCGGGCTCGGACCAGCTGCGGGCGGCCGCCGACCTGCTCGCCGACGGGCGGCGGGTCGCGGTGCTGGCGGGCCAGGGTGCGGCGGGCGCCGAACGGCAGCTGCGCGACGTCGTCGAGCGGCTCGGCGCCGGGCTGACCACCTCCCTGCTGGGCAAGCCCCTGCTCGACGAGTCCCTGCCGTACCACTGCGGGGTCATGGGACATCTGGGCACCACGGCTTCGGCCGACCTGATGAACGGCTGCGACACGCTGCTGATCGTGGGGAGCAACGATCCGTGGACGGAGTTCTACCCGCGGCCGGACCAGGCCCGGGCCGTGCAGATCGACGTCACGGCCCGCAACATCGGCACCAAGTTCCCCGTCGACGTGGCGCTCGTCGGCGACGCCGCCGCCACGCTGGACGCCCTCCTGCCCCTGCTGCCGGACGAACCGGGATGGCGGCCGGACGTGGAACGCGCCGTCGCCGACTGGCACGACGTCGCGCGGAGGCGCCTCGCGGAGGAACCCGACAGGCTCAACCCGCAGTTCCTCGTCGGCGAGCTGTCCGGCCATCTGCCGGCGGACGCGCAGGTGGCCGTGGACGTCGGATCCGTCACGTACTGGTACGCGCGCTTCCTGCGGCTGCCCGACGGCGTACCGGCGCACCTGTCGAGCACGTTCGCCTCCATGGGTTCCGCCATGCCGTACGGGATCGCGGCCAAGCTGCTGCACCCCGACCGCCCCGTGGTCGCCCTCGCGGGTGACGGGGCGATGCAGATGAACGGGCTGTCGGAGCTCATCACCGTGGCCGACCGGTGGCAGGACTGGCCCGACCCGCGGTTCGTCGTCGTCGTCCTGAACAACGGCGACCTGGCCGAGGTCAGCTGGGAGCAGCGCGAGATGGAGGGCGAGCCCCGGTTCCCGGCCTCCCAGGCCGTGCCGTCGTTCCCGTACGCCGCCTACGCGGAGCTGCTGGGCCTGCGGGGCCTGCGCGTCGAGCGGCCCGAGCAGGTCGGTGAGGTCTGGTCCATGGCGCTGAGCGCCGACCGGCCGGTGCTGGTCGAGGCGCTCGTCGACCCCGACGTCCCGCTCCTGCCGCCACGTCAGCCGGAGGAGAAGGTCGCGCGGACCGCCGACGCCCTGGACCAGGAGAGCGACGGCGACCAGGCCCGGGGCCTGCTGCGGGAACAGCGGGCCGGGGAGCGGTGAGCCGTCGCCCGGAGCGGCCCCGCCGGGCCGCTCCGGGCGACGTCACGGGGTCGCGCTGCCGGGCATCGCGCGAACCGCGCAGGGCGAGACCGCAGCCGCCGCCGCAGCCGCCGCAGCAGCAGCGCGGGCGATGTGGTGTGCCGCCTCGGCACCGAGGGCTCACGATCGGCGCACCATATACTCGTCGCCCTATGTTCCTTCACCCGGGAGTCAAGCCGCGCTGGATCGGATACGCTCGTTGTGTCGCGGGTGTCGTACCCTTCTGTCCGGTCATGTAGGCCATTCACGAAATTCATCCCAGGAGGAATCGTGACCTCTGTACAGCCTTCGGGCGGTTCTCCACTCGAGGGGAAGGTCGAACAGGCGCTCGACGGGGGGACTCGCCCCCCGGTCGGACGCTACCGTCTCGATCTCGCCACGGGGGAGTGGGCGTGGTCGGACGAGGTCTATCTGATGCACGGCTTCGAGCCGGGCGAGATCGTGCCGACGACACCGCTCATGCTTTCCCACAAGCACCCCGACGACCGCGGGCGGGTCGACGGCGTGCTGCGCCGGGCCGCGGAGACGGGGCAGACGTTCAGCTCCGTGCACCGCATCCGTGACGCCCATGGTTCGACGCGCACCCTGGCCGTCACGGGACAGGGCCGGCGTGACCCTGCCACCGGCCGGGTCACGGAACTCATCGGGTACTTCATCGACGTCACCGACTCCCACCGCGCGGCGGCGCAGCGGGACGCCACGGCGTCCATCAAGGCGTCGGCGGAGCACCGCGCCGTGATCGAGCAGGCCAAGGGCATGCTGATGGCGGTCTACGGCGTGGAGGAGCTGGAGGCGTTCGAGCTGTTGCGAGAGGCGTCGAACCGGACGAACATCGCCGTGCGAGACCTCGCGGACAGGCTGGTGGAGCTGATCGCCGGGCCCGACGTCACGGTGTTCCCGACCCGCGAGGCGATCGACGCGTTCCTGAAGGACCCGGAGGTGCCGGTCGACAGCTGAACCGCACGCGAGAGCGAGGAGGACCGTCATGGAGCCCGAGGACGACCGCGTGACCGTCGTGGTCGCGACGAGGAACCGCCAGGACGACCTCCTCGCCTCGCTGCCGCGGCACCGAGCCCCGGTCATCCTGGTGGACAACGCATCGACCGACGCCAGTCCCGACGCGGTGGCCGCGGCCCGGCCCGACGCGGCCGTGATCCGGCTGCCGCGCAACCTCGGCGCCATGGCCCGGACCGTCGGCGTGGAGGCGGCGACCACGCCGTTCGTCGCGTTCGCCGACGACGACTCGTGGTGGGCCTCGGGGGCTCTGCGCGAGGCGGCCCGCACCCTGGCGGCGCACCCGCGCCTCGGGCTGGTGTGCGCCCGGATCCTCGTCGGGCCCGAGGAACGCACCGACCCGATCAGCGCCGCGATGGCCCGCTCGCCCCTGCCGCGCGACCCGCGGCTGCCCGGGGAGCCGCTCCTGGGCTTCGTGGCGTGCGCCGCGATGGTGCGCCGGAGCGCCTTCCTCGCCGTGGGCGGGTTCGACCCGGTGGTGCGGTTCCCGGGCGAGGAGGAGCGTCTCGCGCTCGACCTCGCCGCCGCCGGCTGGGCGATGAGCTACCTGGACGACGTCGTGGTGCACCACCATCCGTCGCCGAGCAGGCACTCGCCCGACCGGCGACGGCGCGGGATCGCGCGCGCCGCGACGCTCAGCGCGCTGATGCGCCTGCCGTGGCGCGACGCGGTGGGGGAGATCCGCCGGGTGGCGGCCATGAGCCCCAGCCACCGGGCCGGCGTGCTGCACGGGCTCCGGGAGGCGCCGGCCGCCCTGCGACGGCGCCGCCCGGTCCCGGCCGACGTGATGGCGCTGCGGGCGCTGCTCGCGCCGTGGTGAACGCCCGGTCCCGCAGCGCCGCCGGGCGCCGCAACCGCGCCGGTGTCACGTCTCGCTGCGGTAGCCGTTCACCTTGTGCGTCCCGTCGCACCACGGCGGGATGGCCGTGCCGCCGCAGCGGCACAGTGCCACCGTCGCGCGGTGCCGTGGCACGTCCTGGCCACGGTCGTCGACGATCCGTACCGGGCCGCGAAGCAGCAGCGGGCCGTCGGGGCAGGCCGCCAGGGTCACCTCGTCGTCGTGCCGGGGCATCTCGTCGTGGGCCCTCATGTCTCCTCCGGATCGTCGAGCGGCGCCCGCAGGGCCGAGCGGCCCTCCTTCCAGCGCGTGAGCGTGTGGGCGGCGGCGTCCCCCTCCACGGCCAGGCACACGGCGGCCCCGAACAGGACGTCGTCGCGCAGCCCGGGCTCCTGCTCGACGAGCCGTCCCGCGAGGTCACGGGCCGCGATCTGCTCGTGCACGGCGTCGGCCTCCACGTGCTCGTCGAAGTAGAGCGTCGTGTCCGCGTCGTACCCGAGCCGGCGGAAGCCGTCGCCGTAGAGGCGGCTGGGGATCGGGGAGGTCATCTCGTACGCCGCCAGATGGCCGACGATCGCTCCCCGGAGCCTGCGGTGCAGCCCCAGGAGCGACATCGTGTTCAGCGCGGCCAGGACGGGTACGGGCGCGACGTCGACGTACCGGCCGTACCGGTCGTCGAGCCCCGCGCCGCGCAGCGTCCGCGCGAACAGTTCCGCGTGCGTGCGGCCCGCCCGTCCGCCGCCGTACTCGTCGGCCTGGATCTCCACGAGTGCCGACTTCGGCGCGCCGGCCAGGCGGGGCAGGGCCCACGAGTGCGGGTCCGCCTCCCGCAGCTGGTACAGCGACCGCAGCGCCAGCCACTCGCGCGCCTGCTCCCGGTCGGCGCGCCGGGCCAGGTAGCGGGCCAGCGCCGGGCCGCCGTCGTCGGCCACGAACTCGAACAGGCGGCGGGCGAAGCCGGCCGCGTCGGACTCCGTGGCGACCGGCTGCCCTGCCCGCCGGCGCAGGGCCGCCTCGAACGGCACCTCCAGGACACGCCGTGCGGACAGCAGTCCCGGCTCCCACTCCCAGGCGTCGTCGACGCCCTCGACGCCGCGGTGGTGCAGTTCGTACAGGACCGCGAGCGCCAGCTGCGTGTCGTCGTCCCGCAAGGGGTCGGCGGCGGCGTCGGCCGCTTCCTCGGCGGCCCGCAGCAGCGGTGACGCCCAGGGGTCCGCGGACCCGGCCGGCGGGCCTGCCGTCAGGGTGGTCAGCAGCAGTGCGCTCAACGGTCCGCGGGGCCGCGGGACCGGGAGCCGGGCGGCGGCCCCCTGCGGGGCGGAGCCGCGCGGCAAGGCCCCGTTCGTCGGGCCGGAGCTGGTTTCTCGTACCGGAAGGGAGGACATGTCGGGCTCCTCGGTGTTGTCGCGCCGGTGGATCCACTGTCGCCACCGGCTGGGTCACTCGCACGCGGGAGGGCCGTCCGGGCGGCGGACGGTGCGGCCCCGCTCCGGGGTCAGAAGACGGGATGTCCGCCGGTCACGCCGAGCACCGTGCCGGACACGTAGGACGCCGTGCGGGGCGAGGCGAGGAACACGAAGGCGGGTGCGACCTCGGCAGGCTGAGCGGCGCGGCCCAGCGGCGTGTCGGCACCGAACGCCGGGATCTTCTCGGCCGGCTGGGTCGCGGGTTGCAGGGGCGTCCAGACCGGCCCGGGCACGACGGCGTTCACCCGGATGCCGCGTGGCCCGAGCTCCGCGGCGAGGTTCACGGTGACGTTGTTGATCGCCGCCTTGGTGGCGGCGTAGTCGAGGAGGGTGCCGGACGGCCGGTACGCCTGGATCGAGGAGGTGTTGATGATCGCCCCGCCGCGCTCCAGGTACTTCAGCGCCGACTGGGTGACCCAGAACAGCGCGTACAGGTTGGTCTTGAGCACCCGGTCCAGCTCCTCGGTGGTCATGTCCTCCACCGAGCCACGGCGGGCCATCTGGTGGCCGGCGTTGTTCACCAGCACGTCGAGGCCGCCCAGTTCGCCGGCCGCGCGGTGCACGACGCCGCGGGCGGTCGCCTCGTCGCGCAGGTCTCCCGGCAGCAGCGCGCACCGGCGTCCCGCCTCGTGCACCCACCGGGCCGTCGTGCGCGCGTCCTGCTCCTCCTCGGGCAGGTAGGACAGGGCGACGTCGCAGCCCTCGCGGGCGAACGCGATGGCGACGGCCCGCCCGATGCCGGAGTCGCCGCCCGTCACCAGGGCCCGGCGGCCGGTGAGCTGTTCCGTGCCGACGTAGTCGGCCTCGCCGCAGTCCGGCTCGGGCGTCATCGCGTCGGTGGCGCCCGGCGGGCTCTGCCGCTGGGCGGGGAAGTGCTGGTCCTGGCTCATGCCGTCCTCCGTCGTCGGGCGTTCTCGATCGACGTGCCGGCCTCTGCTCGACCTTTCCTCAGGCTAACCGGGGCGCCGCCCGGTCGCAGGGACCTCGTTCCGGCGCGCCTGCCGTCCAGCTTCTGCGAGTGGGCGTGGAGCGGTGCACCGTAGGGGAAGTGGTCGAGAACAGGCTGCCGGAGCCGCCGGCGAAAGGACGACCGATGAGCAGCCAGACGTACTTCCCGCGGGTGTCCGTGACACGGGCCGTCGTCACGGGTGGGGCAGGATTTGTCGGGAGCAGGCTCTGCGAGGCGCTCGTCGACTCGGGTGCCGAGGTCGTGTGCGTGGACAACCTCCTGACCGGAGCCATCGAGAACCTCGGTGCCCTGCGCGGACGCGGCGCCCTGCGGTTCGTCCGGTCCGACATCGCGGAGGACGGCTTCACGTCGCCCGCCGTGCGCGCCGCCCTGCGACCCGGCGTCGACCTCGTCATGCACCTGGCCTCCCCGGCCTCGCCCGTCGACTACCTGGAACACCCGCTGGAGACGCTCGACGTGGGGTCGCGCGGCACCCGCGCCGCGCTCGACCTGGCCCAGGAGCACGGCGCGCGTCTCGTGCTCGCCTCCACGTCCGAGGTCTACGGCGACCCGCAGGTGCATCCGCAGCGCGAGGAGTACTGGGGCAACGTGAGCAGCGTCGGGCCGCGCAGCGTCTACGACGAGTCCAAGCGGTTCGCCGAGGCGCTCGTGTCGGGCTACCGCCGCACCCTCGGCACGGACACCGGCATCGTGCGCATCTTCAACACCTACGGGCCCCGGATGCGGGAGCACGACGGCCGCGTCGTGCCCACGTTCATCCGCCAGGCGCTCGCCGGCGAGCCGCTCACCGTGGCGGGGGACGGGTCGCAGACCCGTTCGCTCTGCTACGTCGACGACATGGTGGCGGGCCTGCTGGCCTTTGCCCGCAGCGGCCACCCCGGCCCGATGAACCTGGGTAACCCGCACGAGCTCACGGTCCGCCGGATCGCCGAGGACGTGATCGACGCGACGGGGTCTCGCTCACGGATCGACCACATCGAGCGGCCGGTCGACGACCCGGGGATGCGGTGCCCCGACATCACCCTGGCCCGGACGGAGCTGGGCTGGGAGCCGGGCGTCACGTGGCCGGACGGGCTGTCCCGGACGGTGGGGTGGTTCCGGCGGCGGGGGCAGGAGGCCGCCTGAGCGCCGCCTCGCACGCGGCCAGCACCTCCTCGGCCGTCACCTGGGCGAGCGCGGGGTCGAGACGCTCGGCGTTCGCGTCCCGGGGTGGCGCCCCCGGCTCGCCGTGCCAGACCACGAGGTGCCGCGACCGGTCGATCGCCGGGCCCCAGAGATCGGGCGGGGTGGGCCCGAACAACGTGACCGACGGCGTGCCGTAGGCCGTCGCGAGGTGGGCGACCCCGGTGTCGGAGCTGACCACCAGGTGCGCGCGTGACACGAGCCCCGCCAGCGCGGGCAGGTCGAGCCGCCCCGAGTCGTCCCGCACCCCGTCGGCGGGCCCTGCCGCGCGCACACGCCGGCAGAGCCGCTGCTCCGCGCGGGAGCCCGTCAGCGTGACGTCGCAGTCCTGCGCCACCAGCGCCCTGACGACCTGCGCCCAGCGGGGGGCGGGCCAGCGCCGGGCCCCGGCGGACGCACCCGGGTGGACGACCACCCGGGTGCGTCCGGCGTCCGGGCCGTCGTGCGCGTCCGGCGCGTCGGCCGCGCCGAGGCGGAGATCCTCCGGACCGCAGCGGCCGCCCACACCGCTCACCAGGCGGCACCAGCGCAGTACCTCGTGCTCGTGCTCGTCCCATGCCGGGCCAGGATGCCCTGCGGCCGGGCTGGCGAAGGCGATCAGGGCGTCCGGCCGCGTCGCCTGCAGCACGCGGTGGCTCTGCGGCCCGCTGCCGTGCAGGTTCACGGCGAGGCATCCGGGTGCGTCCTGGGCGCCGCCCGGCCCGCTCCACGGCCAGGGCAGCCGTGTCAGCCCGGGCGTGGGGAGCACCGCGTCCACCACGCCGAGGTCGGTCAGCCACTGGCCGACCGGCTGGGGCGCGGCGAGCACCAGCCGGTGCCCGGGCCACGCCCGCCGCACCCCGCGCAGTGCCGCCACGCCCGTCAGCGCGTCACCCAGCCCCAGCGCCCGCAGCGCCAGGACGGTCACGACCGGCCCCGGACGGCCCGCCCGATCACGGCCACGACGCCTCACCCGAGGCCATGACCAGCATCTCGCGGATCTCGCTGCCCGGAGGCTGCGTCAGCGCGGCCACCACGGCCGCGGCCGTCGCGGCCGGATCGTTGAGGTCGGCGTCCGGGCCGGGCTTGTACTGCTCGGTGCGCCCGTCGAAGAACGGGGTCCGCATGCCACCGGGGATGAGGCACGTCACCCCGACCCGGCCCGCGTACTCGGCCGCGAGCGCCTGGCTGAAACCGCGGATCCCCCACTTGGACGCGCAGTACGCGGTCGCGTCCCCGGCGCCGCGCAGCGCCAGGGTCGAGGCGACCGTGACCACGGTGCCGCGACGCTCCTCCAGGTACGGCAGCGCCGCACGGACGACGGAGACGGTGCCGAACAGGTTGACGCGGACCACCTGTTCCCACTTGTCCGGGTCGATCCCCAGCAGCGGCCCGCAGGCGTCGATGCCGGCGGCGGTCACCACCGCGTCGGGCGGGCCCACCTGTTCCACCAGCTGGTCGACGGCGGCCTGGGCGGCGCCGGGGTCCCCGAGGTCCGCGGCCGCGAAGGGCACGTCGCCCGGCGGCTCGACGACGTCCACGACGGCGGGCCGGCCCCCGGACGCCCCCAGCACGTCGACGAGCGCGGCACCGAGGCCGGACGCCCCTCCGGTGACGAAGACGGTGCCGAGGGCACGGGGCGTGAGCGAAGCGGTGGCGGGCACGGGCACGGTGCCCTGCGACGTGCCGGTCGTGGTCGCGGTCATGATGACCTCCTCATGGTCGGTGTGGCGGTGACGGACTCGGACTCCCGGACACGGTCGACGAGCCGGGTGGTGGAGTGGCCGGGCAGGAAGGGCAGCGTGACGACCTGTCCGCCGTAGGCGCGCACGACGGCGGCCTCGGGCAGGTCCGCGACGGTGTAGTCGCCGCCCTTCGCCCAGATGTCGGGCCGGAGGGCCGCGACGGCGTCGGACGGTTCGTCGGACTCCAGCACGACGGCCGCGTCGACGCACGCGAGGCTCTCCAGGACGCGCAGCCGCTCCGCCAACGGCACGAGCGGCCGCTCGGGTCCCTTGAGGCGGCGCACGGAACGATCGGAGTTGACGAGCACCACGAGGTGGTCGCCGAGCTGCCGGGCGGCGTCGAGCATGGTGACGTGGCCGGCGTGCAGCAGGTCGAAGCAGCCGCTGGTCGCCACGAGGACGCCGCCGGCGGCGCGCAGCCGCGCGCCGAGCTCCTCCAGGGACGTCGCCGGGTCCGGCTCGGGTCGCTGCTGCCCGTCCTCCTGAGCGCGGCGGAAGCCGTCGGCGCCGCCCGAGGCGACCCAGGCGCTCGCGGCGAGCACGCCCTCCTGGACGGCGGTGGCCGGCTCGTCGCCGCCGGCGAGCCGTTCGGTGACCGTCGCGGCGAAGCGGTCGCCGGCCCCGCAGGAGTCGGCCCCGTGCGCGGGCCGCGCGGGCAGGTGCCGGACGGCGGCGGGCTCGCCGTCGTCGCCGTCGTGCGGGCGGGCGGCGACGAACGCGCCGCGTTCGCCCGCGGTGACGCTGACGGCTCGTGCGGACCACGCGCGGCGCAGCACCTCGGCCAGATCGGGGAGCGGCGTGGTGGCGCCGGCCCCGGGCAGGTCCTGGGCGGCGCGCTCGGCCTCGGCGGCGTTGGGCGTCACCAGGGCGGCACCCGGTACGGGAGCACCGCCCCGGGGGTGCGGGTCCCACACGAGCGGTACGCGCGCGGCCGCTTCGGTGAGCAGCTCGCGCAGGTGCGGGTCGCGGGTGGTGCCGCCGCCGTAGTCGGCGACGAGCACGGCGTCGCACCCGGCCAGGGCGTCGCGCACCCGTGTCACGGCCGACGGGGTCGTGCCGGTCGGGGTGCCGGGGCCGCCCTCGTCGACACGGACGATGCCCTGCCCGTCGCTGCGCACGCGGGTCTTGCGGCGGGTGGGCCCTTCGTGGCCGAGCGGCACCAGGGTGATTCCCTCGAGCCGGCGGCGCAGTTCGCGGCCGTCGGTGTCGTCGGCCAGCGGCGCGACGAGGACGACGTCGGCCCGCTGGGCGCACAGCAGGGCGGCGAGGCCCGCACCCCCGGGGCTGTGGCGCACGGTCGTCACGTCGACGACGGGGACGGGCGCGTCCGGGGCGAGGCGGGTGACGGTGCCGTCGATGTCCCGGTCGAGCAGGACGTCTCCGACCACCGCGACCCGCGGCCGCGCGGGTGCGTCGCCCGGTACGGGAGCGAGGTAGGCGCGCGCGGAGCCGCCGCGGGCGCCGGCCGGGCCGCTCATGCTCGCGTCCCGACCGACGGCGGGGTGGTTCGCCGCGCGCGGACGTGGGAGCGGGAGCGCTGGGCGACCCGCGCGTCCAGTGTCGCGCACAGCGCGTGGACCGCGACGAGGTGGACCTCCTGCACGGCGGCACCGGACTTCGCGGGGACCGCGAGGACGTCGTCGCACAGCGCCGTGAGCGGATTGGGCGCCTGACCGGTCATCGCCCACGTCGTCAGGCCCAGCTCACGTGCGCGGCGCGCGGCGACCAGCACGTTGGCGCTCGCCCCGGACGTCGAGAGGCACAGCAGCACGTCGCCCGGGCGGCCGTGCGCCGCGACCTGCCGGGCGAACATCTCGTCCTGGCCGTAGTCGTTGACGATGGCGCTGAGGCTGGACGTCTCGGCGTGCAGGGCGATCGCCGCGAGCGGAACCCGCTCGCCCTCGAACCGGCCCACGAGCTCGGCCGTCAGGTGCTGCGCCTCGGCGGCGCTGCCGCCGTTGCCGGCCACCAGCAGCCGGTGCCCGTCCAGCATCCGGTCGGCGAGCTCCCGGCCCCAGGACTCGATGCGGTCCACGGAGGCGGTCAGGTGGTCGAGCCCCAGCGTGAGGTCGCTGCGGTGCTCGTCGAGCCAGCGGTGTCCGCCGGAGGCGTCGGATTCGGTGGTCAGGTCGTCGAGCGCGGAGTTCATCGGGTACCTCCTGCCGCGGTGGCCAGTGGCGCACGCGTCTCGGTGGTGCGTGCGGTGACGGGGTGCCGGGGAGCCGCGGAACCGGCGACCCCGGCGTAGGCGCCGGACGTCTGCCGGGCGATCTCCGCCCAGCCGTACCGGCGTTCCGCGCGGACCCGCGCGGCTGCGCCCAGACGCCGGCGGAACCGGCGGTCCGAGAGCCTTCCGAGAGCTGCGGCGACGGCGGCCGGATCGCGCGGTGGCACGAGGATGCCGGTGCGGTCGTGCGCCACGGTGTCGAGCATCCCGCCCACCGCGGAGGCGACCACCGGCCGCCCGCACGCCCCGGCCTCCAGCGGCACGATGCCGAACGGCTCGTACCACGGGGTGCAGGCGACGACGTCGACGCCCCGGATGAGGTCCGGGATGTCCTCGTGCGCCACGGCGCCCAGGAACCGCACCCGGCCGGCGACCCCGGCACGGGCGGCCAGGTCCCGCAGGCGCCGCACCTCCGCGTCGCGGTCGAGCTCCGCGGCCGGCGGTCCGCCGGCGACCAGGAGCTCCACCGGCGCGTTCCCGCGCTCGGCGAGGCGCGCGAGAGCCTCCACGACGGTGGCGACCCCCTTGCGTTCCACGAGCCGGCCCAGGGACAGGACCCGCAGCGGGTCGTCGGCGGGGCGGGCCGGGCCCGGGCCGGGCGCGAACGTGCGCAGGTCGACGCCGCAGGGCACCATCTCGACCCGGTCGTCCGTCGCGCCCAGCCGGTGCAGTTCACGGATCTCGTCCCGGCACGTCGCCACGACGAGGTCGACCTCGCGGCACAGCCTGCTCTCCAGCCCGATGCGCTCGGCCGGGCTGGTGTCGGCCGCGCCCTGGTGGCGGCGCTTGACGGAGCCGAGCGCGTGGAAGGTCTGCACCACCGGGACCCGGCCGGAGCCGGTGCGAGCCCCGCCCCGGGTCGCCCGCAGGGCCGCGAGGCCGGACATCCAGAAGTGGGCGTGCAGCACGTCGGGACGGGAGCCCGGGTCGGCGAAACGCGCCGCAAGATCGTCGCCGAACCGGTCCATCCAGGGCAGCAGCTCGTCCTTCGGCAGCGGCTCGGGCGGACCGGCGTCGACGTGCACGACGTCCACGCCGTGCGTCAGAGGCACCCGCTCCGGAAGGTCCGGGTCGTCACGCCGCGTGTAGACGTCGACGCGGTGGCCCTCGGCCGCGAGGCCCTTCGCCAGCGCGGCGACATGCACGTTCTGCCCGCCGGCGTCCGCCTCGCCCAGGGTGGCGAGCGGACTGGCGTGCTCGGAGATCATGGCGATCCTCATGGGGACACCTCCTGTGTCAGCAGCGTGGACCAGCGGTCGAGGAAGAGGTCCAGCGGGTAGCGGCGCAGCACGTGCTCCCGGGCGGACTTGCCGTAGGCGGCGGCTTCCGCCGGGTCGTTCAGCCAGCGGCGTGCGACCGCGGCCAGCTCGTCCGGGTCGGCGCTCAGGACGCCGGCCTCCGGGGGCACGGCCTCGTACGCCGCCGTGACGGGCAGCGCCAGCACGGGCATGCCCAGCGCCATCGCCTCCAGCAGCGCGAGCCCGAGGCTCGTCCAGCGGTACGGATGCAGGTAGAGGCGCGCCCCGGGGAGCCGTTCGTGCAGCTCCGGCTGGGGCAAGTCGTGGAGCCGCCCCGCCGTCCCGGCCGCGACCGGGCCGAGCGGAGCCAGCTGCTCGGCGAGCCGCTCCGTCCCCATCCCGTACACCTCGGCGGGGATCTCCCGTGCCAGGCACAGGAGGATGTCCGTGCCCGCCGCGCGCCGGCGGCGGACGGGCTCGTTGACCACCGCCGCGAGGTGCTCGCGCTCGCCCGTGTAGCGGTGTCCCGGGTCGGGCACGCCGTGGTCGATCACGGTGGTGCGCGCGGTACCGGTGTCCCACATGAGGGCGTTGAAGGCGGTCACGTGCACGATCGGGACGCGGCCGTCCGCGACGGCGTCGACGTCCGCCAGCGGGTGGCGCGTCGCGGCCGCGGGCCCGCCCGGCGCGTCGTGCTCGAGATACACCGCCGGCAGGTCGCCGCCCGCGGTCCGCCCGGTCCACTCGCGCAGCAGCCGGGCCTCGTGGGGGCGCTGCAGCAGCACCACGTCCACCTCGCCGTCCTCGACCGCGCGGCGCAGCCGGCCGGGAGTCACCTCGCGGACCGAGGACGGCCAGTCCCAGGTGCGGGCCCGGCCCCTGCCGTCCGCGGGCCGTCCGGGCAGCACGGGTACCAGGTACTCGTGCTCGCCCTGCACGAAAGCGGTCGTCCATGAGCCGTGGACGTGCCACAACAGGATCCTCATCAGAACCACCTCCCCACGGCCGGCCGCCGGCCGCCGGCCGCTGCACCGGCCGGCGGGCGGGCCAGCCGCGCCACCGCGTCCGACACCTGGTCCGGCGTCACCGACGCGAGACAGGGATGGCCGAAGACGGGACACGTGCGTGCCCGGGTGTCCCGGCAGGCGGCGCCCTGGTCGCCCAGCACGAACAGCGGCACGCCGTACGGTGACCACCGTTCGAGAGGGACGACCGGCGCGAACAGGCTCACCACCGGGGTCCCGACGGCCGCCGCGAGGTGTGCCGGGCCCGTGTTCCCCACCACCACGCACGCCGCCGTCCGCAGCACGGCCGCCAGCTCGGCCAGGCTCGTGCGCCCGCCGAGGTCCACGGCGTGGCCCCCCGCGACGTACGACGTCAGCTCACGCTCCATGGCCGTCCCCGTGACCAGCACGTCCCAGCCGTCGTGCGCCAGCCGCTCGGCGAACGCCCGGGAGTCCTCGGGCCGGGGTGCCCGGGCGGGAACCGAGGCGCCGGGGTGGAGCACGACCGTGTCACCGTCGCGGCCGCCCGTGTCGCCGGCGCCGCGCGGTGCGGGCCACGCCGGGACCGGGGGCAGCGCGTCGTGCACGGCGAGCAGCCCGTCGTCCTCCGGCGGTAGCTGGGCACCGGCCCGGGCGGCCAGGTCGAGGCACGCCTCCACCTCGTGCAGCCCCGGCGGCCGGTGATGGCGCACGTCCAGCAGCGAACCGGGATAGTCCTCGCTCGTCGCGACGACCTGCCGCACGCCCGCGAGGCGCGCCAGCAGCGCCATCGGAAGGGGCGACTGATGGAACGACGTGAAGATCACCGCCAGGTCGTAGCGCCGGGCGATCAGCCCGGCCACGAGGTCGAGGACCGCCTCCGGCGACACGCGCGGCGGGTGCGTGCCCGACCAGGGCGCGTCGAACCGGAGCGTCTCCGTCACCCCGGGCAGCAGCGCGGCGGCCTGCGTCCCCGCCCCGGAGACCAGGAGGTCCACCTGACCGTAGGTCGCGGCCAGCGCACGGATCGCCGGCCCGGTCACCAGGACGTCCCCGTCGCTGTCGAGCCGCACGGCCAGCACCCGCACCTGCCGGTCCGCCGCACCGTCCGGCACGGGAGAAGCGTTCGTCAGAGCCGATCTCGAAGTCATAGCGGCACCGCCTCGTCGAGCGTCGAGGCGACCACCGGCGCGGAGGACAGCTCCTCCCGCCGGGTCATCGCCGTCGGAACCAGAACACTCCGGGCGCCCGCCGCGATCGCCGCGTCGACGTCCGCCCCGATGTCGCCCACCACGAGGCACTCCGCGGGAAGCACCCCGAGCTCCGCCGCCGCCCGCAGCACCAGGCCGGGCTCCGGCTTGCGGCACGTGCACCCGTCCTCCGGGTGGTGCGGACAGCGCTGCCAGGTACCGAAGGGGCCCAGCAGCTCACGCACCCGGTCGTCGACGGCGTCCACCTGAGCCGTCGTCAGCAGGCCACGGCCGATGCCCGACTGGTTCGACACCACGCCCACCCGCAGCCGGCGCGCGCGCAGCTGGTCCAGCACCCGCCGCGCACCGGGAAGTGGCTCCACGGCCCGCGGATCACCGTTGTACGGCACGTCGTGGATCAAGGTGCCGTCACGGTCGAACAGGACGGCCCGCACGGGCAGCGGCCAGGCGGGCACCTCCCGGCCCCGCCAGCTCCAGGCCCCCCGGGCACGATGCGCGACCGCGGCGAAGGGGATCAGCGCGCTCGTGACGAGCATGCGCCCCACCTCCGCGGCGAAACCCTCGTCGCCGGGCCGCGGGCCGGGAGCCAGGCGCTCGCGGGCGAACGCGCCGGTGAGGCCTGCCCAGGCGGCACCGGCCACGACGGCGGTCACGCGGGCGCCCGCGGGCCGCCGGGCAGGGGAGCGGGCCGCGGTCAGGCCGGCGCCCAGCGCCGTCAGTCCCGCCGCCACGGTGGCCGCGTGCCACGGCAGGCGCCCGCGGCCGGCTTCGGTGCGCCGGCGCCAGTGGCGTCCGTGCAGGGCGCGCAGCAGCGCGTCGTCCGCGTTGCCGGCCTGGGCCCGCACACTCGCCAGGTTGCCGGCGGGCCGCACCGGATGCCGTACGTGCCGGGCACCGCGCTCGAGCTTCCAGCCGGCCTCGCGCAGCCGCAGGGCGAGGTCGGCGTCCTCCCGGTAGGCCCGGGTGAAGCGTTCGTCGAACCCGTGCACGGACTCCAGGGCGGCGCGCCGGCAGGCCAGGTCGGCCGTCGGCCATGCCGCGTGCTCCAGGCCCGCGGTGTTGCGTTCGAGGTCGGTCGGCGGGCGGTGCTCCGGCAGCGGGACCACGATCCGGCCCTGGACGCCGGCCACCTCGGGGCCGGCGTCCGCCAGGTCCCGCTCCAGCGCCTCCGCCCAGTCCGGCGGGACCACGACGTCGTCGTCCAGGAAGGCGATCCAGTCCGCGCGGGTCGTGCGCCGCCCGGCGTTGCGCGCGGCGGCGGGGCCCCGCCCGCCGGTACGCAACACGCGGACACCCGCGACCGGTGCGGGCCCCAGGGCCAGGGGAGCGTTCGTGCCGCGGCGGGGGAACGGGCGGTCGTCGACCACCACGACGTCGAGCGGCCGTGGTCCCGCGGTCAGCGCCGCGGCCAGCGAGGTGAGCAGGTTGCCGAGCACGGGCCGCCCGATGGTCGGCACGACGACGGAGTACGACGGCGTCATGAGGTCGTCTCCTCTCGGGCGGGCAGTGCCGCGAGGTCCGCCCGGCGCACCAGGTGGGGCCCGAGCACCAGCAGGTCCACGGGCGCGGAGCCGAAGAGCTCGAGCGCGTCGCGCGGGCTGTCGACCATCGGCCTTCCGGCGGTGTTGAGACTGGTGTTCACCACCACCGGCAGCCCGGTGCGGTCCCGGAACGCGCGCAGCGTCGCCTGCAGGCGCGGCTGGGAGTCGTCGACCGTCTGGATCCGCGCGGTGCCGTCGACGTGGACGGTCGCGGGAATCCGGTTGCGCCACTCGGGTGCGACGTCGTGGACGAACAGCATGTAGGGGCTGGGGACGGGCCCGCCCGAGAAGATGTCCGGGGCGTCCTCCAGCAGCACCATGGGCGCCACCGGCCGGAACTGCTCGCGTCCCTTGACGTCGTTCAGCTTCTCCGTGGTGGCGCGCCGGCCGGGATGCGCCAGCAGGGAACGCTGGCCCAGCGCGCGCGGCCCGAACTCCGCGCGGCCGTCGAACCAGGCCACGATGCCGTCGCCCGCCAGCACGTCGGCGACCTGCCGGGGCAGGTCGGCGGGCGTGGTGAACGGGAGCCGGGCGGCGCGCAGCGCGTCCGACAGCTCCCGGTCGGACCAGGAGCGGCCGAGGGCCGCCGACTCCATGGGCACGACGGGGACGCCTGCCTCGGCCGTGAGCTGGAGGGCGGCGCCCAGCGCCGTGCCGGAGTCCCCGGCCGCGGGCTGCACCCACACCTCGTCGAACGGTGCCTCCCGCCACACCCGCGAGTTCGCCACGCAGTTCAGTGCGGTGCCGCCGGCCAGGGTGAGCGCCCGGTCACCGGTCCGGGCGTGCAGCGCCGTGGCGAGCTCGACGAGTACCTCCTCCAGGCGTGCCTGGACGGAGGCGGCCAGGTCGGCCCGGTCGGATGCCGGGGTGCCGGTGGCGATGACCTCGTCGGCGGTTCCGGGAGCGGCCGCCGCCGCCCAGCGCGACCAGTCGGGTGCCTCGGCGACGAATCCGCCGTCGGGCGTGGGGCGCAGGATGTCGCGCAGCTGGTCCAGGAACCGGGGACGGCCGTACGAGGCCAGGGCCATCACCTTGTACTCGTCGCTCGAGCGCAGGAAGCCGAGATGCTCCGTCAGGGACTCGTAGACCAGGCCGAGCGAGTGCGGCAGGTCCTGGCTCGCGAGCATCTCCAGCCGCCCGTGGTCGTACCGGCCCGCCAGGTAGGAGGACCGCTCACCGCGCCCGTCGAGCGACATCACGCTGCACGTGTCGAACGGCGAGGCGAGTGCCGCCGACGCGGCGTGCGCCACCTCGTGCGGCACGAACCGCACGGTCGCGGGGCTCAGGCCGGGCAGCGCGGTCGCGATGAACTGCGGCGCCCGTTCCGCGTAGCGCAGGCGCAGCCAGTCCCACGGGTCGGGCAGCCCCATCTCGTCGGACGGCTTGGCCAGGCCCGGATCGAACGAGTAGGCGACCGCGTCCAGGTCGGCGGGTTCGAGCCCGCCCACCTCCAGGCACCAGCGCATCGCCTGCTCGGGCAGCTCCCAGGCCGCGAACGGCACCGGGCGCTTGCCGTGCTTGCGCCGGGAGAACCGTTCCTCCTCGGCCGCGGCCACCACGTGCCCGTCCACGACGAGCGCCGCCGACGGATCATGGAACAGAGCGTTGACCCCGAGAACTCGCACAGTGACCTCCACAAGTGGTCGTCACCGGGCTTCTTCCGGTTCACTCACGCTCTCAGGCCGGAGAACCACTCGCATCTTGAAGCGCTTCTCGGTGCTCTCCCCATGTCGGCGCAGGTCATCGTGGGGACAGGTCCTCCGTGGCGGGTCCTTCGAGCAGCGTGCCGTCGGCGGCGAACCGCGAGCCGTGGACCGGGCAGTCCCAGGACTCCTCCTGGTCGTTCCACCGCACGACGCCGCCCAGATGGGGGCACACGCGCGACACCCGGCGGGCCCCGGACCGCTGCCCCGCGGGACGCGTCGTGGCGCACGCCCACCCCTTGGCCTGCTCCCCGAACGTCGCCGCGGCGCGGGTGGTGGGAGCGGCCGGGCGTGCCCACGGTTCCAGGTCCGCCGCCCACTCCACGGGGTCGTCGAGGATACGTCCGGCGAGCGCAAGCCCTGCCGCCGCGGCGTTGGTGAGGCCCCACTTGGCGTAGCCCGTCGCCACGAGGAGTCGCTCGTCGCCCGGTACGGCGGGCCCCACGAACGGCAGCCCCGTGTCGGTCGTGTAGTCCTGGGCGGCCCAGGCGTGCACGGGATCGCCGACCGGCAGCTGCGTGCCGGTCCACTCGTCCAGTGCGGCCAGCCGCCGGGAGGGGTGGCGTTCCCGGCCGACGGTGTAGCCCTCGCCGCCGACCACGAGCAGATCGCCCGCCATGCGCAGCGAACGCACCGGGGTGCCGGCCGTGATCGACATGGTGTCGCCGAAGCCGAGCGGCAGGGCGGCCGGATCGGGCACCTCCCAGGTGGTCAGCAGGCTGCGTCCGGCCTCCAGGCGCAGGAACAGGCCGCCGAGCCGCCCGGGCGGGGCGCCGGTGGCCAGCACCACCCGGTCGGCCTGCACCGTGCCACGCGTGGTGCGCAGCGCGATGCCGGAGCGGTGGCGGCGTACCTCCCGCACCCGCACGCCGTCGTGCACGGGTACCCCGCGAGCGCGGAGGCGGGCACGAAGGGCCGAGAGCATGCGCAGCGGATCCGTCTGCCCCTGCCCGGGCAGGCGCACCGCGCCGAAGGTTCGTCCGGGGAACGGCGGGTCCTCCTCCCAGCGGGCCGCGACGTCCTGGCGCGCGCACGCCAGGAGCACGTCGTCGACCTCGCTCACCTGGTCCGGCGTCGTGGCCACGGTGAGGTCGTCGCGGTTGTCCACGGGGACCCCCAGGTCCTCGAGGGTGCGCCGGAGCCAGCCGAGACCGGCGAAGTTGGCGGCGAGGTAGGAACGCAGCGTCTCGTCGCCGTGGCGGGCGATGCGGGCCAGCCGCGTGCCCTGCAGCACCGACAGCTTGCCCGTCGAGCGCGCGGTGGTGGTCGCCCGGGCGGTCCGGGCGTCGAGCACGACGACGTCCACACCGCCCTCCGCGAGCAGGCCGGCGGTCGTGACCCCGGTCAGGCCCGCGCCGACCACGACGACGTCCGCACGGAGCGGGCCCGGCGCCATGACGTCGGGCGTGCCCGTCCCTCCGGGGCCGGGGGTGCGGTGGCGGGGTTCGTTGCTCATGATGTGCCTCCTGCGCACGCGGTCGCTTCCCGGACAGCCTCACGAGCCTGACACGGAGCTCCGCCACTCGCAGCGGGCGGCCGCCCTGCCAGGCGGGGTGTCCCTTTTCTGCTGAACGCTCTACACTCGCAACGGACGGAGTCATGAAGCGGCTTCAGATCGCGCCCGGATCTGAGAGGTTCACATGTCCCCTGTCAAGTCCCCCGCCCAGCAATCCCGTCCGGCCGTCGAGAACGGGGCCACGAACGGGACGCTCCCGCCACTCTCCGCCGGCGAACTGACCGACGCCCTCGGCGTCGGGACCAACCTGCTGATCGGCCGCTACTGCGTCGAGCTCGCCTCGGGCGACTGGTGGTGGTCGGACGAGGTGTACGCCATGCACGGCTGGAAGCGGCACGAGGTGCAGCCGAGCCTCCAGGCACTCAGCTCCCGCAAACACCCCGACGACCGGGCCCGCATGGTCCGCGCCGTCGGCGACGCCCTGCGCGCCGGGCGCCCGTTCGCCTGCGGGCACCGCATCGTGGGCCACGACGGCCGGACACGGTCGCTCGTCGTGGTCGGGCAGGGTCGGCGGAACACACCCGCGGGCACACCGGAGATCGCCGGATACGTGGTCGACGTGACCCCCGTGCAGAAGGAGGCGCTCGACCGCCGCGCGGCGTCGGTCGTGCAGCACGCCTTCGTCAGCCGCGCCGTGATCGAACAGGCCAAGGGCGTGATATCGGCCGTCCGCGGGATCGGGGACAGCGCGGCGGAGCAGCTGCTGCGCGACGCGGCCGGCGAGGTCGGCATCCCCCTGCGCGTCGCGGCCGACCAGATGATCGCGGCCCTGCAGACGGGGGAGAAGTCCGGCGTCACGCAGGCCGCGCTGTCGCGGGCGCTGGACGCCATCCATCCCGTCGACCGTCCGCACGGCCGCGACCCGCTGCTCACCCGGCGCCCACGCCCCGCACGCAAATGACCGTCCCGCCCCGCGCCGCCGCCCTCTCCCAGCACGAGGCGTCGCGGCGGCGGGCCGGACCTCGCCCCGGCACTGGTCAGAGACCGGCCGTGTAGCGCGTGTATCCCACTTGCAGCACGACGACGGGCTCGCGCTCCGGATCCGTGCCGTCGTCCCGGTCCGGCACCCGTGCGACGTCCTCCCAGTGGGCCAGGAACGTGCCACGGTGCCGGCGGCGCACCAGCGGAGCGATCGGCCACGGGTGCCGCACGCGCGACCGCTCGTAGCCCAGGAACGAGGACCGCGTGCGCGGGGACACCACCAGCCCGTGCAGCCGCGCCCCGGCGAGCCGGCCGTCCGGTGGCCCGTCGAGCACGAAACGCAGGTCCACCACCCAGCCGACCGGCGTGCCCCCCGCGTCCAGCACCCGGACGTCGAGCAGGTCCGAAGCGATCATCCCCTCAGCCCTTCCCCGGCCGGGCCCGGCCGCCCGGGATCCGCCCCACGACGTGGTTGCGGGCCCACCGCTCGAGCCACGTCACGTCGAGCCGCGCCCCGGGAACACCCAGGCGCACCGCCGTGCCGATGTCCGTGACGTCCCGCCACGGCAGGCGGTGCCACCGAGACCCGGGCGGCCGCCCGCCGAACATCCGCGTACCCAGCACCGGGCCACTGAGCAGCGCCCGGATCACGACCGGGCCGTCGCCGACGGCGGTGCCGCCGCCCGCCGCGCGAGTCGCGGGCTCCGCCGCGACGTCGTCCAGCTCGAGATCGTCGAGCGTGCACACGGGCACGCCGTCGACGTCGAGCACCTGCCGGTCGAGCAGATGGAGCCGCGCGTCCAGCACCCGGCCCGGCTGCGGCGGCTCCGGCACCGCAGACCTCGCCTTCTCGGCACGCCTCACGCTCATCCACCCGCCTCCGTCACGATCATCAGGGGGATCGCCGCCACCGCCGCGACGACGAGGATCACCAGGTACACCGTGCCCAGAAAGTTCATCACCCGCCCGTTGACGTGCTCACCCATGTACTCCGGATCGTTCGCGACCACCAGGATCGGCACGTACGTCAACGGCAGCGCCACGGCCGAGAAGACCACCGAGTACTCCGTGACGGCGATCGGGTCCACGTTCGTCATCAGGACGCCCACCGCGACCACGAGCGCGACGATCATGGCCAGATGAAACCGGGGCGCCTCTGCCGGGCGCCGGAACTTGCCCCACGACCATCCGAGATACTGCGCGAGCGTGTAACCCGTGGAGAGCGTCGTCTCGATCGCCGCACCCGAGGTCGCCGCCACCAGACCGACGATCACGACCGCCACGAGCAGCGTGCCGCCCGCCTGCGCGACGGGCAGCGTCAACTGGGCCATCGAGTCCACGGCGATCCCCGCCGGCAGCAGCACGACCGCGGCGCTCGCGGCGATCGCGACCGACAACAGCCCGCCGAGCGGGAAACCCACCAGGACGTTCAGCCGCGAGGTCGCCAGGTCCTTCGTGCCCCAGCCCTCCTCGACGCCACCGGACGAGAAGAAGAACACCTCGTACGGCGTCATCGCGGCGCCGAACAGCGCCACGGCGAAGTACCAGTACGTGGCCCCCGTCTCCGTGGCGGCCGAGCGCTGAGCCACCTGCGCGCCCAACTCGGCCCAGTCGGGGCCGAGCAGGAACACCGCGACGGCGAAGCCGACGAGCGCCAGGCCCAGCAGGCCCGCGGCGTTCTCCATCACGCTGAACTTCACGCGCCACAGCACCAGCCACAGCGCCAGAGCCGCCACGGGAACCCACAACCGGTGGTCCACGCTGCTCGCGAGCTGCAGCGCGAGCGCGATCCCGCCCACCTCGGCCACCAGCGTGAGCACCGTGACCGCGAGACTCGCCAGGAGGTTGAGACCTGCCGCCGTCGGCCCGAGGCGCTCGCGGATGATCTCGAACGTCGCCCGCCCGGACACGGCCGCGACCTTGCCGGACATGTGGGCGAACACGCAGATGCCCACCACGCCCACCGCGACCACCCAGACGAGCGACAGCCCGAACCGGGAGCCGACCACCGCGTTGGTGACCAGGTCGCCCGCGTCGACGAAGCCGCCGATGGCCGTGAGCACCCCCAGGGCGACGACCAGCAGCCGACGGCTCATGGCGCCACCTCGCCGGTTGTCCGCCGGACCATGCGGTCGGCGTCGTCCAGGGCCGTCGCGGCGTCGTCCAGGGCGCGGAGCACGTCGTCCGGGGCCGACGGCGACCCGCCCAGCCAGGTGCGGACCGCGGCGATCGGGCCGACGGCACCCGACGCCGCATCGAGAGCCTTCTCACGCGCGCCGGCGGCGTCCTGCCCCGCGACGGTGAGCGTGCCGATGCCGTGCACCGCGCCGGTGGCGGTCTCGGCGGCCTCCGCGACGGTGGCGTCGGCCGTCACGGAGGGCAGGCGTCCCGTGGCGCGTGCCCGGACGGCCAGCCGTGCCGTCGCGACGGCCGACGCGGAGGCGTCGAGGTGGTCCGACACGCTTCTCAGGGCGTTCACGTCGTCCGCGCGGACCGCGGCCGGGCCGCAGGCGACCAGTGCGCCGGCGGTCACGCACGCCGCCGCCACCGCGGCGCAGGCACGGCGCAGGCGCCGGGGGAGGTCACGGGTCACGGCCGCATCGTGCCGCGCGACGACAGCGCTCGCACGCCGGGACTGTGGGACGGGCGAGTGGCCACGGGCCTGCCTATGGTCGAAGGCGTACGTTCCCGGCACACGCGGCAAGGAGCAGATCATGCGCGTCGGATACACCCTCATGACCGAGCAGAGCGGTCCACGCGAGCTGCTGCGATACGCCGTCGCAGCGGAGGAGGCCGGCTTCGACTTCGAGCTGTCGAGCGATCACTACACCCCGTGGCTCACGGAGCAGGGACACGCACCCAACGCCTGGGTGCTGCTCGGGGCCGTGGCCCAGGCGACCCGTGACGTCGAGCTGATGACCTTCGTGACCTGCCCCACCATGCGGTACCACCCCGCGGTGGTGGCCCAGCAGGCGGCGACGCTGCAGCTCCTGGCCGACGGCCGGTTCACCCTGGGGCTGGGCAGCGGCGAGAACCTGAACGAGCACGTCGTCGGCGAGGGCTGGCCCAGCATCGAGGTGCGTCAGGACCTCCTCGAGGAAGCGATGCACATCATCCGGGAGCTCTTCACCGGTGAGCTGGTGACCTGGGAGGGCGACCACTTCCGTGTCGACTCCGCACGCCTGTGGGACGTCCCCGACGTCGGTGTCGAGATCGGCGTCGCGCTGTCCGGGGACCGGGGGGTCGAACGGTTCGCCCCGATCGCGGACCACCTGGTCCAGGCGATGCCCGACGGCGAGGTCGTGCGTGGCTGGTCCGACGGGCACCCCGGCGGCTCCCGGGTGTACGGCCAGCTGCCGGTGTGCTGGGATCCCGACGAGCAGGCGGCGGTCGAACGTGCCCACCGCGAGTTCCGCTGGTTCGGAGGCGGCTGGTCGGTGAACGCGGACCTGCCGACGCCCGCGGGGTTCTCGGCCGCGACGCGGTTCGTGCGCCACGAGGACGTCGCGGCGTCGATCGCGTGCGGCCCCGACCTGGACAAGCTCGCCGAGAGCGCCCGGCCGTTCCTCGACGCGGGATTCACCGACCTGGCGATCATCCAGATCGGCGACCACCACCAGGAGCGCTTCCTCGCCGAGGCGGCCGGGCCGCTGGCCGACCGGATCCGCGCGCTCTGAGCCGCCCGGCGCGGACCGCCGCCCCGGGCACGCTCACGAAGCCGGCGGGCGGGCGCGCTCACCTCGTCGGGCCGTCCGCGGGGCGGCGGCACTCGTCACCGGGAGGTGAGCGTGTCGCCGCCCCGCCAGAGCACCACGATCAAGGCGGCGGCCACGAAGTAGCGGTGACCCGGTGTGCGGGAAGCGGCCTCGACGTCCTCGCTCAACGTCCTGACGGCGTCGGTGAACCGGGACAGGGCCACCTCGGAGGCCTCGTCCTCCTCGTCCGGTGCCGCCGCCTCCACGGCCCTGGCGTAGGCCCGCAGCGCCGCGGCGAGCCGGGGGCGCAGGTCCGGCCCGAACGCGACCTCGGTGAGATCCTGGCGCTCCCAGTCCGCCAGGAGCCGCACGACGTCGTCGACGACGTCCGCCGATCTGCTGAGCTGCTCCGCACGCCGGATCTGGGCCGTGGTGCGGTCGTGGAAGCGACGCACGCGGCGGTTGGCGCGCATCGCCTCCTGCAGATGCGAGACGGCGTCCTGCGCGCGGTGGAGCGTCGGTACCAGGGCGCGGCGCCGGTCCTCCCACTCGTCCGCCACGAGCGGACCGTGCGACTCCAGCTGGGACGCGAGGGCGTCGAGCTGGTCGACCAGCGCCCCGCGCAGCCGGCCGAGGGCGACGTCGGACGGCGCGAGCGGCAGCGGAGGCGCGATCAGGTTGAGCACGACACCGATCAACGCGCCGGCGGAGAGCAGCCCGGCGAACGCGAGCGGGTACTCGAGGTCGTGCGCGCTGCCGAGCAGCAGCACGAACAGGCCGGAGGTGACCACCCAGCTGCCCATCTCGCCGAGCGCACGCCATCCGGCGAACAGCAGGGTGAGTGCCACCACGAGGCCCACCGCGAGGGTGCCGGGCAGCGCCAGGACGTCGACGCCGAGCGCGATCGCGGCGCCCAGCAGCACGGCGAGCATCGCGTGCGCGGACTCCCGTGCCGACCGGATCGTCGTGCTCGACGTCGCCGCCACCGCCCCCAGGGGCGCGTAGTAGGCGTAGTCGGACAAGGGCGCCGGCGCGAGCTCACCGGCGAGCCAGGCGAGCGAGGCGGCGACCGCACCCCGCGCCGCGAGCCCCCACCGCGGGTGCCACAGCATCGTGAGCAGGCGGCTCCCGGACTTCTCCGGGGGGCGGCCGGGTTCGCGTCGTCGTGTCATGGTGTGGTGCGGCGGCATCCGGCCGGCGTCACGAGCGGAGCAGGCGGGGCAGGAGGTCGGGGGAGAGGCAGTAGTCGCGCCCCGTCTCACGGGCGCGAGCCACCAGGTCCTGGGAGAGTTCCCGGACCGGGGTGTTGGTGACGTCGGACTCGTGGCGCAGCACCCCGAACGCGACGTCGTCGTCCACGTCCAGGAGCATCGCGACGATCGCCTTGGCCTGCTCGACGTCGCGGCGGCTGCGGGCGGCGGCCCGGATGGACTCGTCGGCCTGCTCGGCGGCGAACTCCTTGACCGTGCTCGTCAGGTCCTGCACGTAACCCGTGACCTCGTGGGACGACTCGGAAGGCCCCGGCCGTGCCTCACCGACCACCGAGACGACGTGGTCGCGCCCATCGGCGTCGATGATGCGGTGCACGGTGGCGAAGGGCTCATCGGTGCGTACGGCGTGGTCGAGGACGCCCCGAACCCGCTCACGGTGGTCCGGGTGGGTGTGCGCGAGCACGACGGCGGTACTCGGAACCACCTCGGAGGGCTCGAAGCCGTGGATGCGGTAGGTCTCGTCCGACCACCGCCATCGACCGGTGGAGAGATCGGCGGCGAACCGCCCGACGGGGGTGGCGCTGCCCATGGTCAGGCGGTCGGAGACTGGGGCGGGGAGTGGGACAGGGACGGAATCGCGCATGGTTGCTCCATCGACAGTGCTCAGCCTGTTGATGGCCCCTGCTCGACCACGTTGCCAACGTATCCAAGTCGGCGCGGAGAAGCGAGGAACCATGCTGCCTGCGCGGAACCGACACACGGTTCTCACATAGGTCGAGCCGGGTGGCGCCGCGCGCTCGGCGCCCCCCCCGGCGTGGCCTGGCGGTCCGGGCCGCCCCTCAGCCCGCGGTCATGAACGGGCGGCGGGCTCGGTCACTCCGGGAGCGCGCCCGATGCCGACTCCAGATGGGCGCGGACGAACCAGTGGAACTGCTCGAGGTCGTGAAGGTGGCCGATGAGCAGATCGTTCGTGACGTCATCCAGGCCTGCCGTCTTCTCGGCGGCCTCGCGGTGGGACGTGATGACGCCGTCGTAGACATGGTCCAGCTCGCCCAGGTGCTCGATCGCCGGGGCGCGGCCCAGCTTGTAGTCGTCCCAGCTGCGCGCCGCGACAAGGGCCGCGGGCGTACCGATCGGGACGGCACCCAGCGTCGCGATGCGTTCGGCGATCTGGTCGACCATCGCGCGAACCGCCTCGACCTGCGGGTCCAGCATCTCGTGGACGCCGATGAAGTGCGGGCCCACCACGTTCCAGTGCACGTGCTTGAGAGTCAGGTGCAGGTCGTTCAGGGCGTGCAGGCGTTCCTGCAGGATCCCGGCGACCTTGCCGCCCTCCTCGGGCGTGAGGGACGGGACGGTGTAGCGGGGCAGCTTCGGGGACATTGCGGGTCCTCTCTTCCGGCCATCTCGGCGGGCCGACCGGGTCGGCCCTGGGTCAGCTCCGTTCCATCGTCGTGCGCGCGGCGGCAGGTCGCCACCGCGCGGGCCACGACGCCGGGGCGGCGGGGAGCGGCACAGGTCACATCCCTATCGATGCGAAGTTCGCGCCCGGTTCGTGCTATGTTTTTTCCGCACCGGAACGGCGCCGCAAGGGCCGGGCCGGTCCACCTGTCCGGGTGGCGGAATTGGTAGACGCGCTAGCTTGAGGTGCTAGTGCCCGTATTAGGGCGTAGGGGTTCAAGTCCCCTCTCGGACACTCGACGACAGACGGCGTGTGCCCTTTCGGGCCACGCCGTCTCGTCATGTTGTGTGGGGGCGGAGCCCCCACGCCCCGCCCCGGGGGGCCGGGCCCCCGGATCCCCGGTGCTGCTGGTGAGCAGACAGGGCGGCGGAGGAAATGTGGGTTCGGGCCGACCTTTCGTGGCCGGCCCGGATGCGGCCGCCCACCGACCCAGGGGGCACCCTGGCACCCGCACCCGCCGACCTGAGCGGGAACTGTCCTGGGCCCGTGGTCGCTGTGGAAGATCGCTCCGGCCGGCGAACCACGCTCGGCCGCGGCGGCCTGGAGCGCGTCGGCGACGAGCTGTGTGTGCATGTGGTCGGCGATCGACCAGCCCGCCAGGCGGAAGGCCCTGATCGGTCGGCACGAAATCTGCTGATCCTGACGGAATGGGTGCGTGCCCGGTTCTTCGCGTTTACACTCATACCGTGCGTTGGCTTGCCGCGATGAGGGGGCGTGGATCGATCACGGCAGGAGCACATCGACGATGTCACAGCTCGATCAATCTCAACACGGTTCGCTTCCGTTGCACCGGCACGAGTTGCTGCGTACCGCCGATGTAGATGAGATGGCTGAGGAGAGCACTCGGCTGTTCTGCCCGCATCGGCTCGAACCCACTGGAGTCGACCGGGTGCTGGACGCGCGGCTACACAGTGCGCGGCTGCGGACGACATCGTTTAACTACATGCAGTACGGGGCCGAGGTAACGGTTACGCCCGGCGAGCTGGAGTCGTTCTATCTGGTACACGTCCCGCTGATCGGAGCCGACGTGTTCACCTCCGGGACGGATCGCGTGGACGTGCACCCAGGGCTGGCCTGTGTTCCGGACCCGATGAGGCACCTGTCGTTGGAACTGGCCGCAACGAGCACCTATCTGGTGGTCCGGATCGAGCGGTCGGCGCTCGAGGCGGAGTTGCGGGACCTGCTCGACGCGCCACTGGACCATCCGATCCGATTCCATGCGGCGATGGATCTGACCCGGGGCCTGGGTCGGAGCTGGTGGGGCTATGTGAGCCATCTGGCCTCGGATCTAGCTTTTGAGGACAACTTGGTCGAGCAGGCGATGTCGAGCGATGCGGTCGAGCATGTCGTGACGACGGGGCTCCTGACGGTGCAGAGGCACAACTACACCGATGCGCTGACCGGGCGGACACGATCCTTGGGTCCGCAGCAGGTGCGCAGGGCGGTCGAGCTGATTGAGGAGCGGCCCGACGCCGTGTCTTCGATCGCTGAGCTCGCCCGCGATGTGGGGGCCAGTGCGCGGGCGCTGCAGGCGGGGTTCCGGCGTTATCTCGATTCGACGCCGGGGGAGTACCTTCGTTCGGCGCGCTTGAAGCGGGCTCGTGCCGACCTTCGGGGCGGTGCGGCGTCGGTGAGCGAGGTGGCCGCCCGTTGGGGTTACAGCAATATCGGCCGGTTCGCTGCCGAGTACCGCAATCGGTACGGTGAGCGGCCGGGCGAGACGCTCAAGCATGCGCATGCTCGTACCTGATGCTCGTACGTGATCACGGGGCTGCCCTGACATGTGGCGGTGGGGTGTTCGCAGGCTTCGTGGATAGTTCAAGCGTGACGGGGTGAGGGGCGGCGGCCCCATGCTGCGACCGACGCCAGCGCGAAGTCGCGATAGCTCGGGTTCACCATCTGTTCGCGCACGTGCTTCAGCTCTGGTTCGGTGACGGCGAACTGGTCGAGCAGATCTCCCCGCAGTTGGTCGGTACTGCCCAGCCAGAATCGGCCCATCGCCGTGGCTCCGGTCGGGGCGACGTGCGCCTCGGTGTCGACGTCGACCAGGCCGGCGCGCCGAAGTGGGGCTGGAAAGGTGCGTGCCCATGAGGTGTCGGTGCCGATTCTGGCCTCCACCGCGTCGCACATCGCTTCGCTGACTTTTCGGTAGACCGGGTCGGGTGAGGAGGCGATGGGGAACCGGTCGAGGTCCTGGATCAGGATCCAGCCGCCGGGTGCGAGCCACCGTACGATTCGGGCCAGTACGGCTTCACGGTCGCGCAGGTGAGACAGCACCCACCGAATATGGATCAGGTCGAACGACCTGTTGGGGAAGTCGTCGGTGGTCACGTCGTGTTCGAGCGCTTCCCAGTCGCGTTCCGCTGCGGGTGGCAGCAGGGCGCAGTCGCGGTCGGTGGCCACGACCCGGCCGTCGGGGCAGCGCCGCGACAACCAGGTCGCTACCGTGCCGATCCCGGTGCCGATGTCAAGGCATCGCCAGTGCGGGAGCATCGGTAGCCGCTCCAGCCACCTGAACGTGCTGCCATCCAGCGCCGCGGCCAGAGCGGCGAGCCGTGCGGCCTCCCCGCGGCGACCGTGCGCGAAGAGTTCTTCACCGGGGCTTCCCCCTGAGTAGTGGACACGCGAGAGACTGGACCTGGTTTGGTCCGGAGGAAGCGAGTTCACCGTCATGGTGCGGAAGTTCTATCCGGAGGAGTTCAAGGCCGACGCTGTCGAGCTGTACTCCTCCACGCCGGGGGCGACGATCAAGGAGATCGCTGCTGACCTGGGAGTTCACGAGGGAACCCTGTCGAGGTGGTTGCAGGCCGCTGGTGTGACGTCGCCGACGGCGGCTGGTCGGGCCGATGACGGCGGTGGGTCGAGCGGGGCGGGGGTGCCTGAGACGGCGGCTGAGGAGCTGGAGCGGCTGCGCGCGGAGGTCAAGCGGTTGCGGGCGGACAAGTCACTGCTGGAGACCGAGCGGGAGATCCTGCGCAAGGCGGCGAAGTATTTCGCGGGCGAGACGACCTGGTGAGCCGTTTCCAGTTCGTCGCCGAGTTCCATGACACCTACGGGGTGAAGCGGCTGTGTGAGGTCCTGCAGATCGGCAGGTCTTCCTACTACAAGTGGCGTGATGGCGCTGATCGTCGGGCCGAGCGTGTGGCGGCGGACGCCGATCTGGCCGCGAAGGCGTCCGCGATCACCGCGCAGTTCGATGGGACCTATGGGTCCCCGCGGGTGACCGCTGAGCTGCGCGACGCCGGGGTCGTGGTGAACGCCAAGCGCGTGGCCCGGGTGATGCGCGAGCACGGGGTTGTGGGGGTCCACCTGCGCAAGAAGGTCCGCACCACGGTCCCGGCCAAGGACGCCCCGAAGGTCCCTGACCTGCTAGAACGCGACTTCACGGCCGACGCGCCGAACCGGAAGTACGTCGGTGACATCACCTACCTGCCGATCGGGGATGGGCAGTTCCTCTACTTGGCCACGGTGATCGACTGCTTCAACCGGCGCCTGGTCGGCTGGCAGATCGCCGACCACATGCGCGACACCCTGGTCATCGAGGCCCTCGATGCGGCCGCCCGCGAACGAGGCTCGTTGGCTGGGGCGATTTTCCACTCCGACAACGGCCGTCAGTACTGCTCGGACGACTTCCTCGCCGCGGCCGGGCGGCACGGGTTGACCCTGTCACGCGGCGCGGTCGGGACCAGCGCCGACAACGCGCTGGCCGAGAGCTTCAACGCCGCGCTCAAGCGCGAGACTCTCCAGGGTGAACGCCGCTGGAACGGGGCCCGGGAGTGCAGGAAGTCCGTGTTCCGGTGGGTCACCCGCTACAACACGCGACGACGACACTCCTACTGCGACTACATGAGCCCAATCGATTTCGAGAATACTCACCTCGCCACTACAATGCCGATTGCTGGTTAACACACCGAGGTGTCCACCATTCGGGGGGAAGCCCC
>NZ_JAFMPK010000031.1 GCF_017349295.1 Myceligenerans salitolerans | reverse complement strand
ATCGAGTTCGAGACCATCTACCCCGCAAACCTGGCCCAGGCCGCCTAACCCCACCTGTCACCTATCCGTGCAGCAGACCCAGTCCCGCCTGTTCGACGCGATCGCACTCGAGACCGGACTCAGGAGCTTGCAATGAACAACACCAGGACCCGTCGGGCTACCGCCGACGACCTCGCTGCCGCGAACCTCCTGTGCCGCGACCCCGGCCTGCACGACCACCTGCAGGGTGCGGCCGCCCGCGACGCCGACGTCGTCGGTCACGCCATGGACACCTGGGCCCCGCACGCGGCTAGCCTGCTCGACGCCGGCTGTGGAACCGGCACCCTCGTCGCCGCGCTGAGCGACCGCCTGACCTGTCTCGGCATCGACGTGCAACCCCAGCTCATCGCCCACGCCCGCCACGCACACCCGAACTGCGACTTCGAGGTCGGTGAACTGTGCACCCTGGACCTGGGGCGCACGTTCGACGTCATCACCTGCCTCGGCAACGTCCTGGCCTACCTGCACGAACCCGACGAGCTCCACGCCGCGACCGCTGCCATGAGCCGCCACGCTCACCCCGGCACGATCCTGGTCATCAGCACCCTCGTCACCCCGCCACCGGAAGCGCCGGCGAGCACCGCCCTGGTGGCGACTCCTCGTGGGCCTGCGGAGGTCACCGTTCAGAACCGCTGGGACGTTGACACACAGATCGCCACGATGACCCGCCTTTGGACCTTCGCCGACCAGCAGACCGAGACTGACATCGTCCACCGCCGCGTACACGACCTCGACGCGCTGACCACAGCCTTGGCCAGCCACGGCTTCCAGGTGCGGGCGGCCTTCGATACGCTCGCAACCACACGGAACCCGCCGCGCGGCCCCTCGGCCTTCGTGATCGCCCAGCGTCCCAGCGCCGATGACGGACGGACGCGGCGCCGGCCAGCGCGCTGACTCCGCTCCGCCAACCAGTTCAGGGGGCTTGGATGGTGAATGATGCACTGCGGCGCTGGCGCCTGAGCACACCGTCTCCGTCAGGCTCGGGTCGACCGATGACCCGCGCCGAACTGGCCGACGCCGTCAACCAGTACATCTGGTCCACGACCGGCCAGCACTGCGCCCTCGATGCGGCGACGCTCGCCCGCTACGAGCGCGGCACGGTCCGCTGGCCCGGTGCGGCGTACCGGACCGGGCTGCGAGCTGTGCTCGGGGCCGGGAGCGATGCCGAGCTGGGGTTCCATCCCACCCGCCGAGGCGCTGCGGCCACGGCCGCCGTGTCGGTGCTGGGCGGAAGCGAGCCCGTGAGGTGGGCCGGCGTCGATCCCGAGACCTTCCTGCGGACGCTGTCCGACGCCGAGGCGCCTCGCCGGGTCTCGTGGACCGAGGTGGAACTTGTCCGGGAGACCACCAGGGTGATCGCGACCTCGGAGAACACATTCGGCGGCGGCCTCGCCCTCCAGATGGCCACCGCCCAGTTGCGCCTTGCGACCGGACTCCTCGACGCCGCGGGAACCGTCGAGGTCCGCCAGGCGGCGGCCCAAGCGGTCGGGAACCTCGCCGGCGTCGTCGGATTCGCCGCGTACGACATGGCCGACTACGCCCTGACCGACCGCTGCTACCACCTGGCGCTCTGGTGTGCCGACGAAGGCCGCTCGGCGGCACTGCGCGCCACCGTCCTGGCGGACATGGCACGCAAGGCAGCACACCTCGACCATCATGGCGACGCCCTGGAAATGATCGAGGCAGCCCAGGAACTCCGCGGAGACCTGACCGCCACCGGCCGTGCCATGCTCGCCGCCTCTCGCGCCCGGCTCCTTGCCCGCACCGATCGTCCGCGCGACGCACGCGAGGAGATCTCCCACGCCGACGAATGGTTCGCCATGCGCGACCCCGCCACCGACCCGCCGTGGCTGTGCTATTACGACGATGCCGAGCACCAGGGCTCGATCGGCAAGACACGCCTGCCCCTCGCACGTGCCGGCATCGACGTCGAGGACACGATCGACCGGCTCAGCACCGCTGTCGCCCGGCACAACCCGCAGTACGTTCGCTCACGGACGTTCTCCCGGATCCGGTTGGCCACCCTCCACTGCTCGATCGGTGACGTCACCACCGCCACCGAGATCGCCCGGGTAGCCATGGACGACGCCGCCACGATGCGCTCAGCGCGCATGCGCGAGGAACTGACCACGCTCGCTTCAGCCACGGCCGGCCTTCGGAGCCCGCAGATATCCGAGCTGCGCAGCAACATCTTGACCATTCTGGCCACCTGATGAAGCGAACGCCCGCGACCCAACCAGCCGGACGCCACGAACCCGACACCGTCGATTCCATCGCGTCCGTCGCTCATCAGGCCGCAGTCCAGGTCGGGATCGACAATGTCGGCGCCCGCCCGCTGCGCCACGGCTCCAACGCTCTCTACTTCCTGCCAAGCGCGAACCTCGTCGCGCGGGTGGGCCGCCCCGGATCGTTCGCGATCGCTCGGCGAGAGGTCCGCGCCGCCGCATGGCTCGCCGGCCAAAGCCTGCGAGTGAACACACCCGCGCCCGAAATCGAACAGCCGATTCTCGTCGGCGACCGACCCGTCACGTGGTGGCTGCCCTTGCCGCGCCACCGCCACGCCACCACGGCCGAACTCGCGACCGTCCTGCGCCGCATGCACGAGCTACCGGTACCGGCCGAACTCGGCCTGCCCACCTTCAACCCGCTCGCCCACATCGCCGACCGCATCGGCGACGCGCCCGGGATCACGCAGGGGGACCGCTCCTGGCTCCTCGACCGCGCCGCCGAACTCCGCCAAGAGGCCGCCGCTGGTGCGTTGCCCGCCAGCACCGCCATCGTCCACGGTGATGCCTGGCAGGGCAACGTCGTCGTGCCCGACGACGGCGAGCCCGTTCTGCTCGACTTCGAGCATGTCGCGCTCGGACACCCCGACTGGGACCTGATCCCGATCGCCGTCGACCACACCGACTTCGCACGCCTCAGCGACGCGGAGTACGACGCGTTCGTCGGCGCCTACGGCGGCCACGACGTCACCACCACGCCCTGGTTCCGCACCATGGCCGACATCCAGGAACTGCGGTGGACTGCCTTCATCGCTCAGAAGGCTGCCACGGACTCGCGTGCAGCGACCGAGGCCGCCCACCGCATCGCTTGCCTGCGCGGCGCCATCCCCAAGCCCTGGACCTGGGCAGCCTTCTGACCGTCCGCAGATTGCCGTCCGGCAATCTGCAACGGCCTGGCTCGCTCGAACGTGCGGATGGCTACGCTCAACAGGCAGGCCGGGCAGGCATTCGCGCAGTCCGGGAAGTGGAGCGGACAGCACGAGGGGGAGTGATGACCAACGAGCAGCTTCGTATCCGTCGAGAAACAACGCCTTCCCCGTCGGGCGATGGCCGACCGATGACGCGCGCCGAGCATGCTGCGGCGGTGAACCAGTACATCTGGAAGAGGACCGGCAGACACATCACTCTGGACGTCGACACGATCAGGAGGTACGAGCGCGGGCGGATCAGCTGGCCGGGCGCGGACTACCGCGAGGGACTCCGTGCCGTGCTCGGGGTCTCGTCCGAGGCCGAGCTCGGTTTCAGCCCGACGAGGCGTGGCCGGGCTGCCGTGGCGGCTTCGCTGTCGGGCCAGGACGTCGGCATCTTGCAGGTCGGCCCCGCCGACTGCGAACTTGTATCTGCCCGCCATGAGGGGTTCGTGGCGTCCATGCTGCGGTTTCCGGCTGAGCTGGACGAAGCCCGAGCCGCTGCGGTCGGCCTGTGGCGGTACCAGGCACTTCGGCGTGAGGTACGGGGGCCGATGCCGTTCACCGTGAATGCCACCACCGACGCCGGATGGCGATGGCTGGGGCTTCCCCCTGAGTAGTGGACACGCGAGAGACTGGACCTGGTTTGGTCCGGAGGAAGCGAGTTCACCGTCATGGTGCGGAAGTTCTATCCGGAGGAGTTCAAGGCCGACGCTGTCGAGCTGTACTCCTCCACGCCGGGGGCGACGATCAAGGAGATCGCTGCTGACCTGGGAGTTCACGAGGGAACCCTGTCGAGGTGGTTGCAGGCCGCTGGTGTGACGTCGCCGACGGCGGCTGGTCGGGCCGATGACGGCGGTGGGTCGAGCGGGGCGGGGGTGCCTGAGACGGCGGCTGAGGAGCTGGAGCGGCTGCGCGCGGAGGTCAAGCGGTTGCGGGCGGACAAGTCACTGCTGGAGACCGAGCGGGAGATCCTGCGCAAGGCGGCGAAGTATTTCGCGGGCGAGACGACCTGGTGAGCCGTTTCCAGTTCGTCGCCGAGTTCCATGACACCTACGGGGTGAAGCGGCTGTGTGAGGTCCTGCAGATCGGCAGGTCTTCCTACTACAAGTGGCGTGATGGCGCTGATCGTCGGGCCGAGCGTGTGGCGGCGGACGCCGATCTGGCCGCGAAGGCGTCCGCGATCACCGCGCAGTTCGATGGGACCTATGGGTCCCCGCGGGTGACCGCTGAGCTGCGCGACGCCGGGGTCGTGGTGAACGCCAAGCGCGTGGCCCGGGTGATGCGCGAGCACGGGGTTGTGGGGGTCCACCTGCGCAAGAAGGTCCGCACCACGGTCCCGGCCAAGGACGCCCCGAAGGTCCCTGACCTGCTAGAACGCGACTTCACGGCCGACGCGCCGAACCGGAAGTACGTCGGTGACATCACCTACCTGCCGATCGGGGATGGGCAGTTCCTCTACTTGGCCACGGTGATCGACTGCTTCAACCGGCGCCTGGTCGGCTGGCAGATCGCCGACCACATGCGCGACACCCTGGTCATCGAGGCCCTCGATGCGGCCGCCCGCGAACGAGGCTCGTTGGCTGGGGCGATTTTCCACTCCGACAACGGCCGTCAGTACTGCTCGGACGACTTCCTCGCCGCGGCCGGGCGGCACGGGTTGACCCTGTCACGCGGCGCGGTCGGGACCAGCGCCGACAACGCGCTGGCCGAGAGCTTCAACGCCGCGCTCAAGCGCGAGACTCTCCAGGGTGAACGCCGCTGGAACGGGGCCCGGGAGTGCAGGAAGTCCGTGTTCCGGTGGGTCACCCGCTACAACACGCGACGACGACACTCCTACTGCGACTACATGAGCCCAATCGATTTCGAGAATACTCACCTCGCCACTACAATGCCGATTGCTGGTTAACACACCGAGGTGTCCACCATTCGGGGGGAAGCCCC
>NZ_JAFMPK010000030.1 GCF_017349295.1 Myceligenerans salitolerans | reverse complement strand
GTCCCGGGCGGTCGCTCAGGGCCGGACGGTCCAGGGGGCGCCGAGTTCCGTGAACGTCTTCTGGGTGGCCGCGACACGTTCGCACCAGCGCTCGACGTCGTGGATCACCGGCCGGCGGTCCCCTCCCTCGCCGCGCCACTCCATGACACCGTCCGGGACCGCCGTGTCATGTGTGCCGTCGCCGGACACGATCGCGCGCGGCTCCGGCCCTGTCCGCACGGTCTCCAGAACCCGCATGAAGGCGCCGGTCTCGGCGACGTCGCAGAGCAACTGCCCGCCGGTACGGCGCACGGCCAGCAGGTCCTCCAGGAGCGAGGTGCGGCCGTACTCCTTCTCGGCCGTGACGGCGCCGGTCCGCAGCAGCACACGGTCGAACTCGTACTCCAGCGTGATGGTGCCCTCGGTGCCGTACACGATGACGCGGGACGGGGTCCGCTCGTCCGCGCAGAGCGTGAGCCCGAAGCCGAACCGGGTGCCGTTCGCGGCGACCACCCGCACCGAGGACGTGTCGTCGGCCTCGATCGGGTTGGCCCGCCACAGGTCGGTGTCGACGTAGGCCACGTCGGCGGCCCGGCGCGCACCGCCGATCCGCAACGCCGTCGCGACGGCGTGCGCGAGCGGGTTGGTCACGACGCCGTCGACCACGTCGTGCCCGTCGAGGTGCCGGCGGCCGGCCCACGCCGAGCGGCTCCAGTACGACGCCGTCCGTACCCAGGCGCCGACCGCGCCGATACCCGTGACCTGGCCGACCTCTCCGCGCTCGATCATCCGTGACACGGCGGCCAACGCGTGCGACCCGAACGTCTGGAAGCCGACCTGGCACCGGCGTCCGGTCCGCTCGGCCACGCCGACGAGCGCCTCGTGCTCGGCGAGCGAGGCCGCGGTCGGCTTCTCCAGCAGGACGTCGATGCCGGCCTCCATCGCCGCCTGCGCGAGCGGGAGATGTGTGTGGATCGGGGTCGACAGGACGACGACGTCGGGCAGCTCGCCCTGCGACAGGAGGTCGCCGAGACTCGCGAACCACCGGGCCCGTGACTCCCCGGGTGCTCCTGGGTCGGGTTCGCGCGGGTCGACGACGGCCGTCAGCTCCGCCTCACCGCGAGCCGCGAGCTCATGGACCCGCCGCACGTGCGACGCACCGTGCCCGTGCACACCGACCACGGCGATCCGCGCGACGCGCCCCCGGGTGCCGCGGGAGCTCATACGACCGCCTCCGCCACCGCGGCGGCCTGCGCCGGGCCGAGCTCGCCGTCGAACAGCGCGGCGACCAGGCCCACCTGCACCATGCCGCCGTCGGGTACGAGCAGCGGGGCGTCCCACGCCAGTGCCGGGCACGCGCCCGGGTACTCGGCGGAGCGCACGAACCACGGCCGCACGGTGCCGGGCTGGACGAGCACCAGGGTGGTCGGGCGGTCACCGTGCCGCTGCACGAACGCCACCCACGGCGAGCCGCTGCCGTGCGCCAGGGTCTCGCCCTCGCCGGCGACCGACAGGACACGGGTCTCGTCGGCGATCGGCAGCCGCCAGAACAGGCCCCCGTAGCCCGCGCCCGGCCGACCGTTCGTGGCGGGTGACCGGATCTCCAGCGGGCCGTCGGAGGCGTGCAGCACGGAACGCCAGTCCAGCACCCACCCCGGAGGCACGGCGTCCGCGGCTCCGGAAGGTGCGAGCAGACGGGCGGTCACCCGCCGGTCCTCGACGAGCTGCTGCCTGCCGTGCTCGTCGAGCCAGGCCACCGTCTCGGTCAGCGTGTTGCCGTCGGGCCGCAGGTCGCGCGCGACCTGCCGGCCGTGGTTCTGCAGGAGCGTCGGCCCCACGTGCTCGATGAACGTGCGTCCACCCCAGTGGCTCGTGCCGTTGACGTCCGCCACGGCCATTCCCGCGCCGTAGTGGTGCCGGTGGTCCACCGGACCGGAGTCCGTCAGCGGCGTCCCGCCCAGCGTGTGCACCGGGTGAAGGTACGGGCGTGGTGCATGGACCGGCGGGATGCGCTCGCCGGTCTCCCGCCGCGCGAGCGGCGTCCCGGCGGGGCCGCGCAGTACCAGTGCGTCCGGTCCTTCCTCCCAGGTCAGGGCCGCGTCCGGCGCGGCTCGCCCGTCCTCGACGGGGCCGGCGGGGTTCGGTCCGGCCGCCCCGGCGGGGACCGCGCGGTCGGTGGCATGCACGCGCTCGGGTCCCACCGGAGCTGGACCGGTACTGGCGCGCACCTCGAGCTCCGTGGTGAAACGGGCGGACCGTGCAGGCTGGGCATCGTCGTCCATCACTGCGGCTAGCTCCTTCCAGGCGTGTCGGCCGAGCTCCGACTGCGGCACGGCCACCGTCGTGAGCGCCGGTGTCGCGTAGCGGGCGAGGTCGATGTCATCGAATCCGGCCACCGAGATGTCGGCGGGCACGGCGACGCCGGCCTCGTTCAATCCTGCGAGCAGACCGAACGCGACCAGGTCGTTGAAGGCGACGGCCGCTGTCGCGCGGCCGGCGAGCACGGCGCCGGTCGCCGCGTGCCCGGCGGCGATGTCCGGGCCGGCGGGGATCTCCTGTACGTCGAGCGCCCGGTGGCGTTCCAGCGCGCGCCGGATGCCGGCGCGCCGTTGCGCGTCCGACGCCGACGCGGTGGGGCCGGCCAGATAGACGAGCCGGCGGTGGCCGAGGCTCACGAGGTGCTCGATCACCTGGACCGCGGCGTCCTCGTAGTCCACGAGCAGACTCGGTGCGGCGGTACCCCCGCCGGCGGCGCCGTCCTGATCCACAGGGGGAGGCACCTGGCGGTTCAGCACGACGACGGGTTCGACGTCGGGCACGAGCCGCGCGAGGTCGTCGTCGGGCATGCGGGGGGAGACGAGCACGAGCGCGTCGCAGCGCAGTCGCGCCTCGAGTGCTATCGCGGCCTCCTGGCTGCGGTCCTCGGCGGTGTCGGCGACCAGCACGCGGTAGCCGTCCTGGTCGGCCGCCGCCATGACCCCGTGCAGGATCTGCTGGAAGACGGGGTTGCCGACGTCGGGCATCACGAGGGCGACGGTCCGCGTGCGGCCGAGGGCCAGGTTGCGGGCGGCGGTGCTGGGCCGGTAGCTCAGCGACTCCGCGGCCTCCCGCACGCGCTCCGCGATCTCCGCGGCGACCGTGCTGCGCCCGTTCATCACCCGCGACACCGTGGCACGTGAGACGCCCGCGGCCGCGGCCACGTCGCCGATCGTCACTGCTGGGCGCCTGATGTTCACGTGGTGAAGGTACACCATGGGAAACCGGTTCCTCATGTGGTACGTTCTGGCACAGCAACCGGTTTCCCGGTGCGGCGACCGTTCGCGGGCCTCTCCACGAGGCGCCGGATCGCCGGGAAGCAAGAGGTCGACGATGACCGGAGGGCGGAATGTCCAGCGTGATCCAAGAGGTCGCGAGCACGCGGAGAACCGCGGGCGAGCGACGCAAGGGCGACGGCCGAATGGCCGCGCTCTTTCTCGCCCCGTGGTTCGTGGGGCTGTTCCTCATCACGGCCGGCCCCATGGCCGCGTCGCTGTACCTGTCCTTCACGGACTACGACCTGCTGTCGGCACCCACGTGGATCGGCGTCGACAACTACGTGCGGATGTTCGAGGACCCCCGGCTGCTCCAGTCGCTCCAGGTCACGTTCACCTACGTGTTCGTGTCGGTACCCCTCCAGCTCGCGGCGGCGCTCGCGCTGGCCCTCGTGCTCGACAAGGGCATGCGCGGGCTGGCGCTCTACCGGTCCGTCTACTACCTGCCCTCGCTGCTCGGCGGCAGCGTCGCCATCGCGATCCTGTGGCGGCAGATCTTCGGCGCCGACGGCCTGGTCAACCAGGTCCTGGCCCTCGTGGGGATCGAGGGGACCGGCTGGGTCTCCCACCCGGACCACGCGCTCAACACGCTGATCATCCTGAACGTCTGGACGTTCGGCGCCCCGATGGTGATCTTCCTCGCCGGGCTGCGCCAGATTCCCCGGATGTACTACGAGGCGGCCTCGATCGACGGCGCGGGACGGCTGCGCCAGTTCTGGTCGATCACGGTCCCGATGCTCACGCCGATCGTGTTCTTCAACCTCGTGCTGCAGCTCATCAACGCCTTCCAGAACTTCACGCAGGCGTTCGTGGTGAGCGGCGGGAACGGCGGCCCCGCCGACTCGACCCTGCTCTACACGCTCTACCTGTACCGCAAGGGGTTCGCGGACCTCGACATGGGGTACGCGTCGGCCATGGCGTGGTTCCTGCTCCTGATCATCGGCGGAATGACGCTCGTCAACTTCCTCGCCTCGAAGTATTGGGTTCACTACGATGACTGATCTCGCCACGCCCTCGAAGGTCACCTTCGCCGAACCGTCGTCGTCCCCGAAGCGGAGCGTGCGGCGTGCCGGTGGCACCCGGCGCCGCGCCCGGTCGGCCGTGACGAGCGCGCTCAAGCATGCCGGACTCATCCTCTTCGGCTTCGTCATGCTCTATCCGCTGCTGTGGATGCTGGCGAGCTCGATCAAGCCGAACGCGCTCATCTTCCGCGAGCCCGGGCTGATTCCCACGGACGTGGACCTGTCCAACTACACCGACGGCTGGAGCGCCCTGCTCCACCCGTTCAGCCGCTACCTGATCAACTCCGCGATCGTGGTGCTCGGCTGCGTGCTGGGCAACCTGGTGTCGTGCTCGCTGGCCGCCTACGCCTTCGCCCGGCTGAAGTTCCGGGGCCGCAACTTCTGGTTCGCGATCATGCTCATGACCATCATGCTGCCGATCCACGTCATCATCGTGCCGCAGTACGTGATGTTCTCCCGGCTCGAATGGATCAACACGTTCCTGCCCCTGATCGTGCCCAAACTGCTGGCCACGGACGCCTTCTTCATCTTCCTCATGGTCCAGTTCTTCCGCGGGATCCCGCGTGAGCTGGACGAGGCCGCACGGATCGACGGCGCGGGGCACCTGCGCATCTACTGGCAGATCATGATGCCGCTCGCGCTTCCCGCCCTGGCGACCACCGCGATCTTCACGTTCATCTGGGCCTGGAACGACTTCTTCAGCCAGCTGATCTTCCTCACCAAGCCGGACATGTACACCGTGCCGATCGCACTACGGACGTTCGTCGACTCCACGGGCGAGAGTTCGTGGGGCGCGTTGTTCGCGATGTCGATCGTCTCCCTGATCCCGGTGTTCCTCGTGTTCCTCTTCGGCCAGAAGTACCTGGTCAAGGGGATTGCCACGACGGGCATCAAATAGGCCGCCGCACCCACGGGCGCGGCTGCCGCGAGCCTTTGTACCTACTAGCCACCGAACCTCCGAGCGACTGAAACGACGACGTCTCGTCATCGAGAAGGAGAGAAATGCGTACCTCAATCAACCAGCGTGGCCGACGCGGCGCCGCGGTGGCGGCGGGAGCCGCCGCCACCGCCCTGATCCTGTCCGCGTGCGGCGGCGGCGACTCCGGCGTCGGCGGCACCGGCGAGGTCGAGGCCCAGGACTGCCCGTGCGAGATCCGTTTCTCGTGGTGGGGGTCGGACGAGCGCCACGCCGCGACGCAGGAGATCATCGACGCGTTCGAGGCGGAGAACCCGGACATCACCGTGGTCCCGGACTTCACCGACTGGGACGGCTACTGGAACAAGCTCTCCACGACCGTGGCGGCGGGTGACACCCCCGACGTGATGACGCAGGAGGAGCGCTACGTCTCCGACTACGCCACGCGCGGCGTGCTCGCGGACCTCGGCGAGCTCGACATCGACACGTCGAAGATCGACGAGAGCATCCTCGCGGGTGGTCGGATCGACGGCACGCAGTACGCGCTGCCCACGGGGATCAACGCCTACGCGATCGTGGCGAACCCCGGAGTCTTCGAGGAGGCCGGGGTCGAGATCCCCGACGACACGTCGTGGACCTGGGAGGAGTACGTCGAGGTCGCGAACGCGGTGTCCGAGGGGGCCGGCGAAGGCGTCTGGGGCGCTCAGGACTACGGCTTCAACGAGGCCGGCCTGAACATCCTCGCCCGGCAGAAGGGCGAGAGCCTGTGGACGCCGGACGGTGAGATCGGGGTGTCGGAGGAGACCGTCGCCCAGTTCTTCCAGACGTCGCTCGACCTGATGGCCGACGGCGGCCAGCCCGACGCCTCGCGCACGATCGAGTACCAGCACGCCGGGCCCGAGGGGTCGCTCGTGGGCACCAACGTGGGCGGCATGGCGTCCTTCTGGTCCAACCAGCTCGGCGCGCTGTCGGAGGCGTCGGGCGAGGACATCCAGCTGCTGCGGTACCCGGGTGAGACCGAGTTCGAGCGCACGGGCATGTACTACAAGCCGGCCATGTTCTACTCGGTGTCCGCGACGACGGAGTACCCGGACGCCGCGGCGAAGTTCGTGGACTTCCTCCTCAACTCCGAAGAGGCCGCGAAGATCAACCTGACGGACCGCGGCCTGCCCGCGAACACGGACATGCGCGAGGTCATCGCCGACGACCTGACGGACGCCGACAAGCAGGTGGCCGACTTCATGGCCGACCTCGGCGACGAGATCGTCGACGCCTCGCCCGTGCCGCCGAACGGGTCGGCCGAGATGCAGGACATCATGGAGCGCATCAACACCGAGGTGGTCTTCGAACGCATCACGCCGGAGGAGGCCGCGACGATGTTCATGGAAGAGGTCAACGCGGCGATCGCGGACTGACCTCACCGAACCGCCTGAACCGCGGTCCGGTCCGGAAGCCACGGTCCCGGACCGGACCGCGGTCGGCGGGGGCCCGCGGGGGTCGCGGTGCGGGTGCGGTGGTGCGGCCGGGAGCGGGCGGGAAATGCTGGGACGGTCGGCCGCGAGACGCGGCACGGTGGAAGGGAGTCGTCGTGGGCGTCGATGTACTGGTGCTGAACGGTGAGGACGACGTCGGGATCGCCCTGCGGGATCTCGCGCCGGGCGAGGCCGTGAGCGGTGGCCGCGACGTCGTCACCGTCGGCCCGCGGCCCGTGCCGCGCGGACACAAGATCGCGCTGTCCGACGTCGGCCGCCGGGCCCCCGTGCGCAAGTACGGACAGGTCATCGGTGTGGCGACGGCGGACATCGTCCCCGGCGACCACGTGCACGCGCACAACCTCGCCTTCGACGACGAGGCCGCTCGTGCCCTCCGCCGCACCGGCCCGACGACATCGGACGACGGCGGGAACGGGCCGGATCGGCCGGCCGCGTCGGGCCAGGGCGGTCGACGGTCCGCCGCAGGCATCGCCACGACGAGCGTCACCGATTCCGACGACGCCGCCCGGCCGACCTTCCGCGGTTACCGCCGGGCCGACGGCCGCGTCGGGACCCGGAACTACCTCGCGATCCTGACCAGCGTCAACTGCTCGGCGACGACGGCGAGGATGATCGCCGACCAGTTCCGCGGCGCCGCCCTGGACGAGTTCCCGAACGTGGACGGGGTCATCGCGCTCACCCACACCAGCGGCTGCGGAATGGTGCCCGAGTCCGAGGGCGGACGCATGCTGCTGCGCACCCTGCGAGGGCACGCGGCCCACCCGAACGTGTCCGGGTTGCTGGTCCTCGGCCTCGGGTGCGAGATGGTCCCCGGTGCGGCCCTGTCGGCGCGGTCGGGCCGGAGCGTCGATCTCGGGATGCCCGCGATCGGCGCACCCGGCCTCACGTCGGGGCCGACCGGGGAGCCTGCCGGTGCCGACGAGACCGCCGGGCCGGCGCCGTCGTCGGACACGAGCCGGCCGCCGTCGTCGGACGCCGGGGCGGACACGAACGGGACACCGTCGTCGGGTACCGATGCGGTCGCCGGCTCCGTGACGGGTGTCGACCCCGGGCTCCTGGCCTCCATCCCGGCCGACACGGTGGTCCGGTCGCTCACCATCCAGGAGTCCGGCGGCGTCCGCGCGACGGTCCGCGCGGGCGTGGCCGCGGTACGCGAGATGCTGCCGCGGGTCAACGCGCGCCAGCGTGAGGAGTGCGACGTGTCGGAGCTGGTGCTCGGCCTGGAGTGCGGCGGCTCCGACGGCTACTCCGGCGTGACGGCGAATCCGGCGCTGGGCTGGGCGTCGGACCGGCTGGTGGCCCTGGGGGGCGCGTCCGTCCTGGCGGAGACGCCCGAGGTGTACGGGGCGGAGCACCTGCTCACCGCGCGCGCCACGGAGCCCGCCGTTGCACGGAAGCTGCTCGACCGGATCGACTGGTGGCGCGATTACGTCGCGGCGGGCGGCGGCACGCTCGACAACAACCCGTCGCCGGGCAACAAGGCCGGTGGGCTCACCACGATCCTGGAGAAGTCGCTCGGGGCCGTGGCCAAGGGTGGCACCGCTCCTCTGTCCGCGGTCTACGAGTACGCCGAACCCGTCGCGCCGAGGGCCGGTCTCACGTTCATGGACACGCCGGGCTACGACCCCGTGTCGGTGACCGGCATGGTCGCGGGCGGGGCGAACGTCGTCGTCTTCACGACAGGCCGCGGATCGGTGTTCGGCTGCCGCCCGACACCCTCGATCAAGGTGGCCACGAACACGCCGATGTACTCGGCGATGGCCGAGGACATGGACGTCAACGCGGGAGTGATCGTGGACGGCACGGCGTCGCTGGAGGACGTCGGGCGGCAGATCTTCGACCTCGTCCTCGCGGTCGCGTCAGGAGAACACACGGTGAGCGAGGACCTGGAGATCGGCGCCGAGGAGTTCATCCCCTGGCACGTCGGCGCCGTGACGTGAGGCCGGCCCGCGCTCGTGGTCGGGAGCGCCCTGCACGAGCTCCCGACCACGGCGCGAGCGTGTTCCGGGACCGCGTACTACTCCCGCGTGACGGGCTGCTGGAGCTCCGTGACCCAGTCCGACTGGTCCTCGCGCTCCGCCCGGATGTACAGCTCCCGGCAGGGGGCCGACGGCGACCAGCCACGCTCCGCCATCTCCGCGTGCAGGGCCAGCCACGTGTCCTTGACCCCCTTCATCGGTCCCAGGTGCACCGTGCAGGCGGCGTCGGGCACGGCGGGCAGCTCGACGATGTCGAAGCCGTCGAGCGCGTCGCCGTCGTAGGCGTAGCCGACGACGGCCTTGGTCCCGTCCTCGACCTCCTCGTAGATGGCGATCGGCCGCTCGAGCTTCCCCCGGCCGTGCTCCGCGGTCAGGATCTTGCCGATCTCCTCGAAGGCCGGCCCCACGACGCCGGGCAGCTCCGTCTGCTGCACGGGCACCGTGATGGTGCGCGCCGCCAGGCGGACCGCCGGCAGGTCCTTGGTGATGATCTCGATGCTGGACATGGTCTTCTCCTTCTCGATGAAGCGGAGCCGCCGTTCCACGTCGGAGAGTCGGACGGTGGCCAGCGCGTGCTCCCGGTCCAGCTCCGCCCGGCGTCGCCGGAGCAGCGTGGCGAGCCGGTCCGTCTCGATACCTTCGGCGAGGATCGCCGAGATGTCCTCGAGACCGAACCCGAGCTGGCGCAGGGCCACGATCCGGTGCAGGCGGGGGAGCTGGGACGGGTCGTACGACCGGCTTCCGTTGAACTCGTCGATGTGTGCGGGCGTGAGCAGACCGGACTGGTCCCAGTGCCGCAGCATGCGGTGGGTCACCTGACCGATCTGCGCGAACGCTCCGATGGACATCACAGATCCAGTTCTCCCGCCTGACATTGTGTGAGGGCCAAGCCATAGTGCCGCCGGTGCCGCCGGTGCGCATGGCAAGGCAGGTCAGGGCGTGCGGGAGTCAGCGGAGTACCGTCCCGCGGACCGCGGCGCGCAGCACCTGGCTCAGGCTGACGGAGCCCTCGTCGAACATCATCGACGTCACCGTCGCCATGGCCGACTGGTCCCGCCCGACCGAGCCGATGGTGAACCGCGCCCACTTCCGTGACCGCATCAGCCGCTGCCCGAGGCCGCACGTGCGGTGGTGGTGGGCGAAGCGCCGCGTGAAGGTGTGCTCGAAGCTGCGCAGCGTCCGCGCCGCCTCGGCTCCTCGCAGTACCGCGTCCCCGCCGGCGGCCCGGGCCGCGGCCAGGTGCTCGGCGAGCTGCACGCCCGCGGCCATCGCGTAGAAGATGCCCTCCCCGGAGAGGCTGTTGATCGTGGCCGCCGCGTCGCCGATCAGCACGGCGGGATACGGGCGGGCCGTCATGGCCTGCCGGGCGCCGGCATGCGGCAACTGGTGGGTCGCCACCTCGCCCACGTCCGACAGGTCGAACCCGCGTCGCCGCAGGTCCGCGAGATAGACCTCGAACAGCTCGCCCAGCTTCCGGTCGCGCGCCGCCAGCAGGTCCACGGGAATGCCGATCCCGATGTTGGCCCGGTCGTCCGGCAGCGGGAACAGCCACCCGTACGCCGGCAGCAGCTCGTCGATGAAGTCGAAGCGCAGCGTGTCGGACAGCGGGAGATCCGGGTGCTTCACCGTGGCGTAGGCGCGCATGGCGAGGATCGTGTGCTTCTTGGCCGGCCGGCCGATCCCGAGCGCGCGCCGCACCGCGGAGTACGCTCCGTCGGCACCGACCACGAGATCGAACGGTTCGGCGGTGGTCCTGCCTGCCTGCCCGAGGTGGACGACGGCGGTCGTGGCGCCGTCGGGAGCGGCCGGGCCCCGGGAGCCCGGGCCGTCGTCTCGTGCCGTGCCGCCCACGACGCCTTCCCCCACGTGACCGCCGTCGAGCAGCTCGATGCCCTTGAACGACACGCCTTCGCGGAACCGTGCCCCGGCGGCGACGGCCGCGTTCTTGAGCGCCTCGTCCAGGTCGAGGCGCGGGACGACGTAGCCGCGGAAGTCGCCGTGAGCGATCGTGGAGTCCTCGATCGACGCGGTCGCTCCGCCCGGGCCGGTGATGGTGACGCCGGTCGGCGTGTGGAACGGCGCGAAGACGTCCCGCAGCCCGAGATCCTCCAGGATGCGCCGGGCGCCCGGCCCCATGCCGTCGCCGCAGGTCTTGTCCCGCGGGAAGGTCGCCTTGTCGACGAGGGTGACCTCGGCGTCGGGCAGTTCGCGGCGCAGCGCGATCGCGGTGACGGATCCGGCGGGCCCGGCGCCGACGACCAGGATGCGCGCAGGCTGCTGCTCAACGAGTTCGCTGCTCATCGCCAGTGACACTAGTGGCTGTCGAGGACGGTCGCGAGGCTTCACACGCGTGGTGGGCGGGCTGTGAAAGCACGGCGGAGCATGGGATCATCGAGGCACTCGACGACGAGGGGCCCCGCCGTCGCCGAATCGTTCCGAGGAGTACCCGTGCACGTACCCGCCCCGCCCGAGTCCGCGATCATCGTCGGCGCCGGGATGGTCGGCCTTGCCACCGCCTGGCACCTGCAGGAACGCGGTGTGGAGGTGACCGTTCTGGATCGCACCGGGGTCGCCGGCGGGTCCTCCTGGGGCAACGCCGGCTGGCTCACCCCGGGCATGGCGATGCCGCTGGCCGACCCCTCGCTCTGGACCTACGGCCCGCGTGCCCTGCTCGACCCGGATGCCGCGTTGTCCGTCCCGTTCCGCTGGGACGCCGGCCTGTGGGCGTTCCTCGCCAGGTTCATGCGGCACGCCACGCCGGGTGCCTGGCGGCGGGCGATGGACGCGCTCACGCCGATCGACAGGCTCGCCCTCGACGCGTACGACGAGCTGGTCGCCGAGGGCGTCCACGCCGACACCCATCCGTCGCGCTGGGTGGTCGGCTTCGAGAAGGAGAGCCAGGTCGGTCCGTTCGTCCACGAGCTCGACGGCGTCGCGGCCGCGGGCCAGGAGGTTCCGTTGCGCAGGGTGCCGGACGGCGGACCGCACCTCTCCTCGGCGGTCACCTCCGTCTGGGAACTGGGCGGGCAGCGGTTCATCGAGCCGGGACCGTTCGTGCAGGCATTGGCCGGTGCCGTGATCGCCCGGGGTGCGAAGATCGTCGCGGACGCGCCGGTGACCGGCGTGCGGCCGGTACGGCCGGGCGGGCGTGGCCGGGCGGGCGTGACCGTCGCCGGCCATGACGAGCTGACCGCAGACGTCGTCGTCCTCGCCACCGGTGCATGGTTGCCGCAGCTCGCCCGGCCCTTCGGCGTGCGAACCCGGGTGCGGGCGGGACGTGGCTACTCGTTCACGGTTCCGGTCGAGGGCGCCCCCATCGACCATCCCCTCTACTTCCCGGCACGGCGTGTGGCCTGCACCCCGTACCAGGGCCGCCTGCGGGTGGCGGGCACCATGGAGTTCCGCGGCCCGGACGAGCCGCTCCGGCAGCGCCGGGTCGACGCGATCGCCAACTCGGTCCGCGGACTGCTCCAGGGTGTCGACCTGGACGACCGTGCCGACGTCTGGGTGGGCTCGCGCCCCGTCACCCCCGACGGGCTGCCTCTGGTCGGGGCGACGGCCGCCCCCGGCGTGTACGTGGCGGGCGGCCACGGGATGTGGGGCATGGTGCTGGGCCCGGCGACCGGACGCGCGCTGGCGGCCAGGATCATGACGGGCAGGACCCCGGAGGAGATCAGGGCGTTCGACCCGCTGCGTTGAGTGCGGCGCCGTGAGCGGCGCGCCGCCGGGCACGTGCTCGGGCACCCTGGTCGACGGGTCACCCGACGCCGGGACACACTGTCGGTGGCCCTCCCTACGATGGCGTCAGGCGCCCCTGGACCGCGCCGGAACCGGGACCTGATGGCGAAGTACTCCGACAGCCGGTCCGGGCCGTCCGACCAGCCTCCGAGGGGGACGTCGCGGACGCCGTGCGTCCGGCGTCGCCGGCGCGCCTAGGATCGGCGTCGTGACGACGCGCATTCTTGTCCTGGCCGGTCGCGGGCGGTACGAGGACCCCTGGCACGACCATGCCGCCACCTCGCACGAGGTCGCGCGCATCCTCGGCGAACCCGGGGCGGTGGAGCGGGACGACGTCGCCGTGCAGGTCCGCTCGACGTGGCGGGACGCGCTGGGCGACCTGGACGGCGCCGGTCTGCTGGTCCTGAACTCCGGCCGCGGCCGCACCGATCCGGAGTTCGACGGGGCCGACGGGGACTGGACGGCGTTCCACGAGCGTCTCGCCGGTTGGGCGCGCTCGGGCGGGGCGATCCTCGCGCTGCACCAGGCGGCGAACACGTTCGCCGACGCGCCGGGATTCGAGGCGATCCTCGGTGGGCGGTGGATTCCCGGCGTCTCCATGCATCCGCCGATCGGCGACGCGGTGTTCGACGTCGTTCCCGGGCATCCGGTCACCGACGGACGCGCCGACGCCCGGGACGGCGCCGGCGTGGTCGACGCGTACGACGAGCGGTACTGCCATCTCGTGGTGGCGGAGTCCTCGCGGGTCCTCCTGACGACGCGCGGTCCGGCCGAGTCCGGCTTCGGCGCCGCCGACGGCACCCGTGTGCACGGCGTGGCCTGGGCCAACGAGGCCCACGGCGGACGCACGGTCTACTCCGGCCTGGGCCACGACGTCCGCTCCTACGCGTCGCGGTCGCATCGCGCGTTCCTGCGCGCGGCGGCTGCCTGGCTCCTCGCCTGAGCGCTCCGGGTTCGCTACGCCTGCTCGGCGGGCGCGGCGTCCGTCGTCTCCTCCGGCGCCGCCCGCTTGCGGCGCGGCAGCAGATGCATGACACCGACGACGACGCCGCCCACCACCAGGCCCAGGATGGCCGAGCAGAGGGTGTTGAACAGCCACGCGAGGACCGCGCCCATGCCCGGGACGGCGCCGTGGATGGCCTCCTCGATGCCGTGCACCCAGCCGTACAGGGCGTGCCACCCGAGTTCGTCCAGGCCCACCAGCAGGATGTGACCGCCGACCCACAGCATCGCGATCGTGCCGATCACGGAGATGGCGCCGAGCAGCTTCGGCATGCCTTCGACCAGAGCGCGGCCGACCCGTCGGCTCCCCGATGACTCGCGTTGCGCCAGGAGGAGTCCGACGTCGTCCATCTTCACGATGAGCCCGACCACGCCGTAGACGACGACGGTGATGATGATCGCCACCACGATCAGGGCCCCGAGCCGGAACCAGAAGGACGAGTCCGCGACCTCGTTGAGGGCGATCACCATGATCTCGGCCGAGAGGATCAGGTCGGTGCGGATGGCACCGGAGATCACCGACTTCTCGGACTGCTCGCCCTTGACGACGGCCGGTACCTCGTGGTCCTCGTGCTTGTGGAACCAGCCGAGGATCTTGTGCGTGCCCTCGAACGCGAGATACGCGCCGCCGACCATGAGGATCGGTGTGAGCGCCCAGGGCGCCCACTCCGACAGGATCAGTGCGATCGGCAGGATGATCAGCAGCTTGTTGCGGATCGAGCCCCAGGCGATCTTCTTGACGATCGGGAGCTCGCGCTCGGCGGTGACGCCGTGCACGTACTGCGGGGTCACGGCGGTGTCGTCGATGACGACGCCCGCGGCCTTGGCGGTGGCCCTGCCGGCGGCGGCACCGACGTCGTCGATGGACGCTGCGGCGAGGCGGGCGAGCGCGGCGACGTCGTCCAGCAGTCCGAGAAGACCGGCGCTCATCGGCTCGTCTCCGAGGAGCGGGGGGCGGTGTTCGCAACGTGCATGGCGGCAGCCTACGGGAAACGCCAGGGCGGACTCCGCTCGGGCCGGTCGCAGGAGCTGACTACCCTCAGGTGACGTCTGGCGATGCGGCGAAGTCGCGCTGGCGCCAGGCCTCGTAGACGGCGATCGATGCCGCGTTCGTCAGGTTCAGGGAGCGGCGGCCCGCCAGCATCGGGATCTTGAGCCGGGCCGTGACCCGGGGGTGGGCGAGCACGTCGTCGGGCAGGCCCGTGGGTTCGGGACCGAACAGGAGGACGTCGTCGGACCGGTACTCGACGTCCGTGTAGCGGGTGGCAGCGCGCGTGGTGAAGGCGAAGACGCGGGACGACGGCAGGGCGCCGAGCGCGGCGTCGAAGGACGCGTGCACGTCCGTCACGGCGAGATCGTGGTAGTCGAGTCCCGCCCGCTTCAGCTTCGCCTCGGACAGCTCGAAGCCGAGCGGTTCCACCAGATGCAGGCGTGCGCCGGTGACCGCCGCGAGCCGGATCGCAGAACCGGTATTGCCCGGAATGCGTGGCTCGTGGTACATGACGTGGATGAGGGCGGGCTCGGGCGGCGGAGAGACATCGGCGAGGTGTGGCACGACTCCATTCTCTCCATCCGGAAGACATCGTCAGGAGAGGCCCGGCCAGCGGTTCGTACCGAGCACGCCGCGTGCTCGAAGCGGGTGTACCCAGGAAAGGGGAGAGACATGATCACGGAACTGCGGAGGCGGGTGGGCCGGGGCGGCGTCGCGATGTTGGCGACGCTCGCGCTCACCTTGCCGGCGGCCGGAGCCGCCACGGCGGCACCCTCGGGCGCCACGACCTCGTCCGAGAGCGCTGCGCTCGCCGACGTCGCCGCGCCTGCCGCGGAGTCCGCCTGGTCCGTCCGGACCGTCGAGAGGTGCGACGGCAACCGGATACGGCACAAGGCGATCAAGGCGGGCAGCCACACCATCGGGTGGGTGAACGTCTTCAGCGAGGGCGGGAAGAAGAAGTGTGCCCGAGTCGCCCACGCGGGGGCGAGCTGGGGCAAGTACCGGTACACCGTCATCAAGGTCTGGAACCCGAACTACGGCGGTGTGACGGACGGCAGCACGGTCCGCTACAAGTCTCAGGCCGTTCGTGCCACGGGCCTCCGCTGTGTCAACGTGCGAGGCAAGATCTTCTGGAACGGTGCGACCCGAACCAGCACTCTGAAGAACGTCTGCACGGGCTGATCTCTCCGGCCGGTCGGGCGGTCGCGCGACGTGGCCGTGCGGTCCCGCGGATCTACGCCGCCGAAAGTATGCCGGTGCGGGAGGCCCTGTGGGACCTCCCGCACCGGCGCCCCTCAGAAGGGGTGTTCCCGGCCGGTCTGCCTCAATTTCCCGGCCGGGGGTCTGTGGCGCTCCGGTCAGCCGTCCAGGCGGTCGCGGAGATTGGCGAGCTGCTTGTACAGCGCCGCCGGCACGTGGTCGCCGAACTGTGCGAAGAACTCCTCGGTCAGGTCGGTCTCCGTGAGCCACGGGCCGGCCGGTACGTCGAACAACGCCTCGAGGTCCTCGGCCGGCAGGTCGAGACCCTCGATGTCCAGGGACCCTGCCGCCGGCACCCGGCCGACCGCGGACGCCACGGAACGGTCCTCGCCCTCGCCGCGGGCTGCCTCGATCTGCCCGGCGATCCACTCGACGACTCGTGAGTTCTCGCCGAAGCCCGGCCAGAGGAACGAGCCGTCGCCGCCCTTGCGGAACCAGTTGACCTGGAAGATCAGGGGCCGCTTGGCGGTGTCCACCGAGTCGCCCACGGACAGCCAGTGTGCCCAGTGGTCCGCCATGTTGTAGCCGCAGAACGGCATCATGGCGAAGGGGTCGCGGCGCAGTTCGCCGACCGTGCCCTCGGCGGCCGCGGTGCGCTCCGACGAGATCGTGGCGCCCATGAACACGCCGTGCTCCCAGCCGAGCGACTGGGTCACGAGCGGCACGTTGCTCGCGCGGCGACCACCGAAGACGATCGCGTCCACGGGGACACCTGCCGGGTCCTCCCAGGTGTCGGCGATGGTGGGGCACTGCGCCGCCGACACCGTGAAGCGCGAGTTGGGGTGGGCCGCGGGCTCCTCCGAGTCGGGGGTCCAGTCGCGGCCCTGCCAGTCGATCAGGTGGTCGGGCGGGGTGTCGGTGAGGCCCTCCCACCACACGTCGCCGTCGTCGGTCAGGGCGACGTTGGTGAAGATCGTGTCGTGGTCGAACGTGCGGACGGCGACCGGGTTCGTCCCCTCGCCCGTGCCGGGCGCGACGCCGAAGAAGCCCGCCTCCGGGTTGATGGCGCGCAGCGAGCCGTCGGGGCCGGGCCGCATCCACACGATGTCGTCGCCGAGCGTCTCGACCTTCCAGCCCGGGATCGTGGGCCGCAGCATGGCGAGGTTCGTCTTGCCGCAGGCGCTCGGGAACGCCGCGGCCAGGTGGAACCGCTTGCCCGCGGGCGACGTCGCGCGGATCAGCAGCATGTGCTCCGCGAGCCAGCCCTCGTCGCGCGCCATCACGGAGGCGATCCGCAGCGCGAAGCACTTCTTGCCCAGCAGCGCGTTGCCGCCGTATCCGGACCCGTACGACCAGATCTCGCGGGTCTCCGGGAAGTGCACGATGTACTTGGTGTCGTTGCAGGGCCAGGGGACGTCCGCCGCTCGTGCTCCGTCGTCGCCGACCAGCGGCGCGCCGACCGAGTGGACGGCGGGGACCCACTGCTGCCCGTCGTCGATCAGGTCCAGGACACGCGCCGAGACGCGCGTCATGACGTGCATGGACACGACGACGTAGGGCGAGTCGGTGATCTCGACGCCGACCTGGGAGATCGGCCCGCCGACGGGTCCCATCGAGAACGGCACCACGTACATGGTGCGACCTCTCATGGAGCCCGCGAAGACGCCGTTCAGCTCGGAGCGCATGGCGTCGGGAGCGACCCAGTTGTTGGTCGGGCCGGCGTCCTCCTCCTTCTGCGAGCAGATGAACGTGCGCGACTCGACCCGGGCGACGTCCGCCGGGTTCGAGCGGGCGAGATAGGAGCCGGGGCGCTTGTCGGGGTTCAGCGGGGTCAGGGTGCCGGCGGCGACCATCTCGTCGATCAGGCGCTGCTTCTCCGCGTCCGAGCCGTCGCACCAGACGATCTCGTCGGGCTGGGTCAGCTCGGCGACGTCGTTCACCCAGGTGCGGACGTCGAGTGTGGTGTCCGTGCCGACCGTGTCCTCGGGACGGGAGGTCTGGGGAGACGCGCCGGCACCGAAGGACGCACCGGCCTCGGAGGTCTCCGAGACGAGCTCGGCGACGAGTCTTGTCCTACGGGGGTTGGCGAGGAACGACATGCTGTCTCCCATCTGCAACAAGTGGCTGGGTTTCCACTGTCACTCGGATGGGGCCACTTTTCCACGCCACAGGCTGTGAAGATCGGCCGATCTTTACATATACTGAATCGGCGAGCTGCTGTGCTCGTGATCTGGCGCACACTGCGCGCGCACGGACGGGAGGACGACATGGCGGAGCACCGGCCGCGGCGGTCACCGGCCGCAGGTTCGCCGGACGCGCCCGGCACGACCGACGGCACCGACCTCATCACCCTCGGCCGGCGCGTTCGGCACGCCAGGACCTCCGCCGGACTCACGCTGGACCGGCTCGGCGAACAGGTGGACACCGCACCGAGTCTGCTGAGTCTCATCGAGAACGGTCGCCGTGAGCCCAAGCTCTCGTTGCTGCGCTCGATCGCCACCGTGCTCGGCCTGCCCTTGAACGACCTCCTCGATCCCGAGCCGCCGTCGCGGCGTGCGGCCCTGGAGATCGCACTGGACCGCGCACAGCGCGGGCCGCTCTTCGCGGGACTGGGGCTTCCGTCGGTCAGGCCGTCGCAGAAGCTGCCGACGCCGGTGCTGGAACAGCTCGTCGGTCTGCACGACGAGCTCGCCCGGCGCGCCGAGGAGGCGATCGCCACGCCCGAGGAGGCTCGGCGGGCCAACACGGAGCTGCGGCTCGAGCGCCAGGCGCGGGACAACTACTATCCCCAGTTCGAACACCTCGCCGAGGACCTGGTGCGAGACGCCGGCTACACGGGCGGGGCGCTCACGCACCGCACCGTCGCCGTCCTGGCCGAGCGTCTCGGATTCACGATCCTCCACGTGAACGACCTGCCCCGGTCGGCGCGCAGCGTGACCGACCTGCACAACGGCCGGATCTACCTGCCCCCCGCCTCCGTGCCCGGCGGGCACGGCCTGCGTTCGCTGGCGCTGCAGGCGATCGCCCACCGGGTGCTGGAGCACGAGCGGCCGCGTTCCTATGCGGAGTTCCTGCGGCAGCGGGTCGAGATCACCTACTTCGCCGCGGCCTGCCTGGTGCCGCAGTTCGCCGCCGTGCCCTTCCTGGAGGACCGCAAGCGTGAGCGGGACCTGGCGGTCGAGGACTTCCGGGACGCGTTCGGGGTGACGCACGAGGCCGCGGCCATGCGCTTGACGAACCTGGCCACGGTGAGGCTCGGAATCCCGCTCCACTTCTTGCGTGTCGGTGACGACGGCGCCCTCTTCCGCGGCTACGAGAACGACGGCCTCCGCTTCCCGCAGGACCCGACGGGCGCGATCGAGGGGCAGCTCGTCTGCCGCCGCTGGGCGTCGCGCGAGGCGTTCGACCGGCGCGACGTGGCGACCGAGTACTACCAGTACACCGATACGCCGACCGGGACGTACTGGTGCTCCACGCAGACCGGGTCGGGCGACACGGGAGCCTTCTCCATCACCGTGGGCGTGCCGTACGCCCACGCGAAGTGGTTCCGTGGCCGGGACACGCGGGTGCGGAAGATGTCGACGTGCCCGGACCCGGCATGCTGCGCGCGCCCGGCGCCGGAACTGGCGCGGCGGTGGTCCGGCGCGGCCTGGCCGTCGGCGCGGATGCATCAGCAGGTGCTGGCGGCCCTGCCGCGAGGCGCGTTCCCCGGGGTCGACGACGCCGAGGTGTACGCGTTCCTGGACCGGCACGCGCCCGGCTGAGGCCGTGACGACGGCGCCGGGGCGGCGCGGGCACCGGTCGCCTTCGAGCGTTCCGGCGGGTCGTGCCATGACCGGTCCGTATACGAGTTCACAGCACCGGCAGGTAGTTTCTGGGCCCGTGGCTACCAATCTCGCGTGTGTCGGACTGGACGTGAAGACCCGGAGCGGGTTCCGGGAACTTGTTCACGGGGTGCTCCCCGAAGCGAAGGTGATCGCCGAGGAGCGCGACGCGACACTCTACGTCTGGACGGACGCCACCGGGGCGCGGCTGATCATCACCACCGAAGGGGACCTGGTGCGGGCGGTGACGACGTCGTACGCGGGACCGCTCGGCGCGCGGCTCGCGGACGTGCGTGCCGCCGACGGCGGCCTCGCCATCGCCGAGATCGTGGACGCGGACGACGGCATTCTGGCGGGCGTGGCCTGTGAGCTCGAGGAACTCCAGCTGCTGGGTGACGCCGAGGACGTGCCCGCCGCGGACGCCTGCATCGTGGGGCTCGGGCGCTCCGTCGAGGTGTTCGACGGGTCTGAGGAGTTCCTGGCGTCCGACGCCAGCCGGATGACCTTCGCCGGCGAGGACGCCGCGGACGAGGCCGGCGAGCCGATGCGGTTCGAGCCGGAGTCGTTCAGCCCGGACGGCGCGTTCACCATGCAGGTCGACGCCGTGGCCCGGGTGAACGGCACGGTACTCGACGTGACCCGGCACCAGGTCGAACGCACCGGCCAGGCGTTCACGGCGGCGCAGGTCCGCACCGGCGGCTTCGAGGTGACCCTCTGCGTACCCACGGGCGAGCCCGACCTGGCCCCGGGCCAGGTCGTCGCGGCGAACACCTACCTGGTGGCTTCGGTGCCGAGTCTGCTGGTCGGGTGACGGATCGCCGGCCGGGCACGGCGCGACGACCACCGACCGGTGCGGCGACGTCCACGTCGTCCCCACCGGCCGGCCCGGTGCGGGAGCTCAGACGAGGACCGTGACGACCAGCGTGTACACCGTCGCCATGATCAGCACGATGCCGGCGACGTTGAGCAGCACGCCGCCCTTGACCATCTCGCCGATCGTGATCTGGCCCGAGCCGAACACGATCGCGTTCGGCGGCGTCGCCACGGGCAGCATGAACGCCATCGTGGCGGCGAGGGCCGTCGGGACCAGGAGCAGCAGCGGCTCGATCGCGAGGCCGCTCGCCACACCTGCCATGACGGGGAGGAAGGTCGCCGTCGTCGCCGTGTTCGACGTCAGCTCGGTCAGGAAGATGACGAGCACGATCACCGCCAGCACGACGACCCAGACGGGGATTCCCGCCATCCCCGCGACCTGCTCGCCGATCCACGCCGACAGTCCTGTCTGCCCGAACTGGGCCGAGAGCGCCAGGCCGCCACCGAACAGCAGGAGGATCCCCCAGGGGAGCTCCCGGGTGGCGGACCAGTCGAGGGTGCGCTGCCCGTCCCGCGTCGCGGGGATGAGGAAGAGCGCGAGGGCGGCGGCCACGGCGACCATGGCGTCGTCGTAGGTGTCGATCCACGGGTTGGCGGCGACGAAGGACTCCGACTGACCGAGTGCGCCGAACACGATCCAGGCGACGGCGGCCGCCGCGAACACGGCGCTCACGGTCCACTCCCCACGGCTCATCCGGCCGAGACCGGCGACCTCGTCCCGGAGCAGCTGGCGCTCCTCCCCGATGTCCCGCGACGACGGAGGAAAGGCCACGCGCGTCAGGACGAGCCACGCCACGACGAGGAACACCGCGGCCAGCGGAACACCGACCAGCATCCACTCCGCGAACCCGATCGACACCCCGTACTCCTCCTGCACGAAGCCTCGCAGCAAGGTGTTGGGCGGGGTGCCGATGAGGGTCGAGACGGAACCGATCGACGCGGCGTAGGCGATACCGAGCAGGAGCGCGGTGGTGAGGTTCCGGTCCGGTTCGCGGGCGTTGACCAGCGCGAGCACCGCCAGGCCGACCGGGAACATCATGACCGCGGTCGCGGTGTTGCTGACCCACATCGAGACCAGGGCGGTCGCCAGCATGAAGCCGCCCACCAGTGCGACGGGGTTGGTCCCCACCCGCGAGACGATGTTCAGGGCGAAGCGGCGATGGAGATTCCAGCGCTGCATCCCGAGACCGATCACGAAGCCGCCCATGAACAGCCAGATGATCGGGTTGGCGTACGGGGCGACGGCGGCGGCCATCCCGATGGGCCCGCCGTCGTCGGACTCCAGGTTCTCCACGAAGGGGAACGCGACCATCGGGACGAGCGCCGTGGCCGCGAGCGGGATGGCCTCCGTCATCCACCACGCGGCCATGAGGACGGCGACCGCCGCCACGAAGCGCGCCGACGGGTTCAGGCCGTCGGGCAGGACCAGGTAGACGAGTGCACCGAGCAGGACGCCGGCGGCCAGGCCGATGACGCGTCGCCGCCGTGTCGCGGGCGTGGGCGGTGCTTCGCTGGGAATCGTGACAGTGGTGGTCATGCGGACCTCCCGTGGTGGACCCGCCATTGGGTCAGGAACAAATCGCGCTATTGGCACCATAACGGTGTGAGCCACATCACACCAGAGGCGAAGTCGCCGCGGACCGGCTCGCCGCTCGCCGCCGTGGCGGACACCGGCCCGATCATGGACGGCGCAGCGGCCCGCCGCGGGCGTCGAGGCGGTCCAGAAGGGTGGCGAACGTATTGCCGACGCGCAGCCCGTCGTGCTCGAACTCGTTCGTCACCCAGGCTTCCGTGTTGCCGACGTGGCCGGCTGTCGCCAGGGAGAGGTCCGCGTCCACGAACATGTCGTCGTGATAGACGGCGGCCTCGACGGGGATCTCGTTCGAGGCCAGCCGGTCGAGGTCGTACAGGTCGTCCCAGTTTTCCTTGGCGGCGAGGGCGTCGGCCGCGGCGGCGAACGGCCGGAGCGCCGCGATCTCCTCGAACATCCAGGGATAGATCATCTCGCCCGTCAGCAGCAACGGGCGGGCGTCCTGCGCGAACGCGGGGTCCGTGTCACGGACCGACTGCGCCGCCCAGGCCGTCGCGCCCGTGTGGGACTGGGCGTAGATGGACTCGTGCAGCACGGCGTAGAGGGGTCGGCCCACGAAGTCCGTCGCCGTGGCGACGGACGACAGGAACGTCTCGGTGAGGTCCGCGTCGTGGGTGCGTCCGTCGAAGGCCTCGTCGAGCATCCAGTGGACGCGCTCGAAGCCCGGGCCCATGCCGAAGTCCATGCCCAGGCTCTGCAGGCGGCGGACGCCGAGCGGGGTGCCGTCGGGCAGCGTGGTGTCGCCGGCGGCGAGCCGGTCGGCGATCCGCCCGAGCAGCCCCGCGGCGTGCGGGTAGCGTGCGCGGAACCGGGCGTTCTTGCCGGCGACGCGCGGCTGTGTGCGCTCGTACACCTCGCGGGCCGACGCCGTGAGGCTGGGCAGTCCGCCCGTCACCAGGCTCGCGTTCACGCCCTCGGGTGCCAGCGACAGGTACGTCATCGTGATGAACCCGCCGTACGACTGGCCGAGGGTCGTCCAGCGCCTGCCCTCGTAGACGGAGTCGCGGATGTACTCGGCGTCGCGGACGATGGCGTCCCCACGGAAGTGCGTGAGGTACTCGGCCTGGGCGCCCGCGTCGCCGAGGGCGTTCAGCGCCTCCGCGCGGACCGCCGTCGAACGGCCCGTCCCGCGCTGGTCGAGCAGTACCACGCGGAAACGCTCGAGCGCCGAGCCGACCCAGCCGTCCGGGCCTGTGGGGCGGGGTCCCTTGCCGCCGGGGCCGCCCTGCAGGAAGACGAGCAGCGGAAGGTCGTCCCGCCGCTTCGTGGGGTCGACGAGTTCGCGGAAGAAGACGGTCAGCGTGCGCCCGTCGTCGGGATCCGACCAGTCGAGCGGGACCTCGACGGTGCGATCGGTGACATGGACGCCGGGCAGGGTGTAGCTGATGGACACGCCCCCACCCTAAGAGCCGTCGACCTCGTGGTCGACGCGCGTCACAGCTCGAGGAGCATGCGGGAGTTGCCCAGGGTGTTGGGCTTCACGCGGGCCAGGTCGAGGAACTCGGCGACGCCGTCGTCGTGGGAACGCAGCAGTTCGGTGTAGACGTCGAGGCTGACCGGTGTGCTGTCGATCTCCTCGAAGCCGTGCTTGCGGAAGAACTCCACCTCGAACGTCAGGCAGAAGACCCGGCGCAGGCCGAGGTCACGGGCCCGGTCGAGCAGGCCTTCCACGAGCTGGTGTCCAACACGCCGCCCGCGCGAGGCCGGGTCGACGGCCAGCGTGCGGATCTCCGCGAGGTCCTCCCACATGACGTGCAGCGCGCCGCAGCCGACGACGGCGGGCGTCGCGGGGTCTGCCGGCCCGGCCGCAGGGCCGTCGTCGTCCGCGGAGACCTCGGCGACCAGGAACTCCTGGACCGCCTCGTAGTACCCCACCCACTCCTTGGCCAGCAGGATCCGCTGCTGGGCGTACGGCTCCACGAGAGCGCGGATCGCCCGTACGTCCGCCGGCCGGGCGGGCCTGATGTTCACGGTCACGCCGCCCACAGTACGCGCGCTCCTCTTGCCACAGTCCCCGTCCCGTGGTGGGTTGTCGATATGGCATCGACCCGGCTGACCGCGGATTCCCGAGCGCAGACCCTGGCCACCCTCGAAGCGAGCACGGACATCGCCGCCGAGCTCGACGTGCTGGTCGTCGGCGGCGGCGTGACCGGCGCGGGCATCGCGCTCGACGCGGTGACCCGCGGTCTGTCGACCGCCCTCGTCGAGGCGCAGGACTGGGCCCAGGGCACCTCCAGCCGCAGCAGCAAGCTGGTCCACGGCGGCCTGCGCTACCTGCAGATGCTCGACTTCGAGCTCGTGCACGAGGCTCTCACCGAGCGGGACCTGCTGTTGCGCGAGCTGGCGCCGCACCTGGTCCGGCCGGTGCCGTTCCTCTACCCGCTGGAGCACCGCGTCTGGGAGCGCGCGTACGTCGGGACCGGTATCGCCCTGTACGACATCCTCGCGACCCTGACGCCCGGCCGCCGTCCGATGCCCTTCCACCGCCACCTGACCAGGGCTCAGATGGAGGCGAAGTTCCCCGACCTCGCGCACGACGCCGCCGTCGGAGCCGTGCAGTACTGGGATGCCTCGGTCGACGACGCGCGCCTCGTGACCACGCTGGTGCGGACCGCGGCGTCCTACGGTGCGCACGTCGCGAGCCGTACCCAGGTGGTGGAGCTGACGCAGGGAAGCACGGGCGCCGTGAACGGTGCCGTCGTCGTCGACCTGGAGACGGGCCGTGAGATCACGGTCCGTGCGCGGGCGGTGATCAACGCGACCGGCGTCTGGACCGAGGAGACGCAGGAACTGGCCGGCCAGCCGGACGGTCCGGCGGGCGGTCTTCACGTGCTCGCCTCGAAGGGCATCCATCTCGTGGTGCCCCGTGACCGCATCCAGGGCCGTGCCGGGCTGATCCTGCAGACGGAGAAGTCGGTGCTGTTCGTGATCCCGTGGTCGCGGTACTGGATCATCGGCACCACGGACACGCCGTGGCACCTCGACCCCGTGAACCCGGTCGCGACCAGCGCCGACGTGGACTACGTGCTCGACCGTGCCAATTCCGTCCTCGCGCATCCGCTCACGCGCGAAGACGTCATCGGCACCTACGCGGGGCTGCGGCCCCTGCTCCAGCCGGGTACGAAGGCCGGCACGTCGAGCGCCAAGGTGTCGCGCGAGCACACTGTCGCGTCACCCACGGCGGGGCTCACCGTGATCGCGGGCGGCAAGCTCACCACGTACCGGGTGATGGCGAAGGACGCCGTCGACTTCGCCATCGGGCAGCGAGCGGCCGCACTGCCGAGCATCACCCACCAGATCCCGCTCACGGGTGCGGTCGGCCTCAGGGCGGTCCAGCGTCAGGCCCGGGCATGGGCGAAGCGGTTCGGCTGGAATCCGCCGATGGTCGACCACCTGCTGCACCGCTACGGGTCCAACCTCACCGACCTCGTGGAGCTGTGCGAGGCCGACCCCGCTCTCGCGCGCCCGCTGGAGCACGCGCCCGCCTACCTGCGCGCGGAGGTCCACCACGCCGTGACGCACGAGGGCGCGCTGCACCTGGAGGACGTGCTCGCGCACCGCACGCGGCTCGTCTACGAGGTCCCGGACCGCGGCCTCGATGCCGCCACCGAGGTGGCCGACGTCGTCGCGCCGCTTCTGGGCTGGGACGACACCGCGCGGCAGCGGGAGATCGACGCCTGGCGCAGCCGGATCGACGCGGAGCTGGCGGCGCTGCGCGCCCCCGACGACGAGACCGCGGAGGAGGCGGTGCGCGGAGCCGACCGGGTCGCGCCGTGGCAGCCGCTGCGGCTGTCGTAGGTGTCTACCGCGGGAGGTGGAGGCGGCCCGTGGAGTCCTGTTCCGCCAGCCCGTCCTCGATGAGGCCCGCGACGGCACGGTCCAGCTGAGCCAGACGAGCGGCGGCATCGCCGCCGGTCATCGACCCGGCTCCGGGAACCCACGCCGCGACGACGACGGCGCGGTCCACGGGCCCGTCCGCGGCGCGAAGCGTCGCCATGACACGGCCGCGGCACTGCCGGTCGGTCCCGTGCCATGCCTGGGTACGACGGCGGCCCGCGTGCTCGTCGGGTGGTGAGCCTGCGGCCCGCCAGGCGCAGAGGCCGGCCACCGGGCAGTCGTCGCACCGCGGGGAGCGGGCGGTGCAGACGAGGGCGCCGAGCTCCATGGACGCGGCGGCCCAGCGGGCGGCCTCGGCGTCGTCGGCCGGCGCGATCGCCGTCGCGAGGGCGCGCTCGGCCGCCGTGTACGACGGCGCGGGCAGGGCCGTGCCGCCGACGGTACGTGCCAGGACGCGACGCACGTTGGTGTCGACGACGACGGCGCGCCGTCCGAACGCGAACGCGAGCACGGCCGCGGCGGTGTACTCACCGACGCCCGGCAGCGCGCGCAGCTCCTCCTCCGTGTTCGGGACGACGCCGGCGTGCCGCTCGACCACGGCGACGGCACACTCCTGCAGCCGCAGGGCACGCCGGGGATAACCCAGCCGGCCCCAGGCGCGCAGCACGTCGGCGGTGTCGGCGCGGGCGAGGTCGGCGGGCTCGGGCCACCGTTCCATCCACGACCGCCAGGCGGGCTCGACGCGCACCACGGGGGTCTGCTGCAGCATCACCTCGCTCACGAGGACGCCCCAGGGAGTGCGGTCCGGGGCACGCCACGGCAGGTCGCGGGCGGCGCGGGCGAACCAGTCGGTGACAGCGGCACGCAGGACGGCGTGCCCGGTGGGGGAGGAGGTCACGGGCACCCATTCTCTCCTCTCGGAGATGCCGTGCTCGCCGGGTCGCGCGGCGGAGCGAGGAAGTACCTCCGGGCGGCGCGGCCTCCGCGGGGGCACGGAGGTAGTTGCCTACTGTGGATACCGTCGATCGTGGTCGGGACCGTGGGGAGAGCCGGTGCAGGCAAGGGAGGCGGGGGTCGGCGGGCGTCGCCGGGCCCTGGTGGTCGTGGTGGTCCTCGCGGTGGTGGTCGTGGCGGGGGCTCTGGTGGTGCCCGCGCTGTGGCCGCAGGAGCCGGCACCGATCGTGAGCGAGGCCAAGGTCCATCCGCCGGCGCCGGCGGATCCGGACGGGAACGGCAGGACCTGCGATGCGGACGATCTGGACGTGCGGCTCGCGGCGGACCGCACCACCTTCACCGCGGGGGAGCCGGTGGTGTTCACCGTGACGCTCAGGAACGACGGCGCGACGCCGTGTCTCGTCGACGGGGGCGACACCAACCGCGCCGTGACGGTGTGGGCCGGTGAGACGGGGCCGGACGCCGAGCGGGTGTGGTCGTCCGCGGACTGCGACGACACGGGCGAGCGCATGCTGCTGCTCGGTTCCGGGTCCGTCGACACGCAGGAGGTGCGGTGGTCCGACGTCCGTTCCGCACCCGGGTGCGAGCGCGTGGACAAGCCCATCGAGCCCGGCGTCTACAGCGCACGGGTGACGGTGGCCGACGTCCAGGGCGCGGCCAGCCAGGTGGTGCAGCTGACCAGGCCCGAACCGCCGGAGCCGAGCCCGTCCCCGTCGAAGTCGTCGGACCAGAAGGGGACGAAGCGCGGCGAGCCGTCGGCGACGCCGAGCCCGTCGCCGTCGGGCACGGACCGGTAGGACCGTCAGACGTAGCGCTCGAGGATGCTGGACTCCGCCATGCGGGACAGGCCCTCCCGGATCGCGCGAGCACGCTGGTCGCCGACACCGTCGACCGACATGAGGTCGTCGACGCTCGCCGCCAGGAGCTTCTGCAGGCTGCTGAAGTGCGCCACGAGTCGTTCGATCGTGACGTTCGGCAGCCGGGGGACCTTGGACAGGAGGCGGTAGCCGTGCGGTGCGACGGCGGCGTCGAGGGCGTCGCCCCCGCCGGGCATGTCCAGCACCCGCCCGATCTGCGACAGGTCCAGGAGCTGCTGGAACGACAGCGTGGCGAGGGCCTGCTGCACCTGGTCGAGCGTTCGTCCCTTGCGCCCGAGCACGTAGTCCCGGATCACGAACTCCCGGTCGGAGCCGACGTCGCCGATGAGCTCGTCGAGCTGCAGCGCGAGCAGGCGGCCGTCGACGCCGAGTTCGATGACGTAGCCCTTGATCTCGTCGGAGATGCGCCCGACCATCTCGAGGCGCTGCACGACCGAGCACACGTCGCGCACGGTCACGAGGTCCTCGATCTCCAGTGCCGACAGGGTTCCGGACACCTCGTCGAGGCGGGCCCGGTAGCGCTCGAGCGTGGCGAGAGCCTGGTTCGCGCGGCCGAGGATGGTGTCCGAGTCCTCGAGCACGTGCCGCTTGCCGCCCACGTAGAGGGCGACGATGCGCATCGACTGGCTCACCGAGATGACGGGGAAGCCGGTCTGCTTGGAGACGCGCTGGGCGGTGCGGTGCCGCGTGCCGGACTCCGAGGTCTCGATGGTGGGATCCGGCAGGAGCTGGACGGCGGCGCGGCGGATGCGGCCCGCCGTACGGTCGAGGACCACCGCGCCGTCCATCTTGGACAGCTCGCGCAGACGGGTCGCGGAGAACTCGACGTCGAGCTCGAAACCGCCGGAGCACATCTCCTCGACGGACTCGTCGAGGCCGAACACGATGAGGGCGCCGGTGCGGCCCCGCAGAATGCGCTCGAGCCCGTCACGCAGTTCCGTTCCGGGCGCTACGGCGGCCAGGGTCTCGCGGAGGAGTTCGTCTGCTTCCGTCGGTGTCGTGGCCACGGAGAAATCCTACGTCGTGTGTTGCCTCGGCAGCCGTTTGTTTCAAAGCCGTGACGTGAACGGCTGTGGGAAGCCGCTGACCGGCCGGATGAACGCGCTGTTCACGCTACCGGCCCCGGGTGGCCTGTGCCAGTGCCATCGCTTCCCGGATGTGCTGTGCCTCCAGCAGCTCCATCCCCTCCGGCGCGGTGACGCCGGTTCCCGCCGGCACGACGGCGCGCCGGTACCCCAGCCGCGCGACCTCGCCGAGCCGGCGTTCCAGTCCGGTGACCGGCCGGATGTCGCCCGCGAGCCCGACCTCGCCGACGGCGATCGTGGCGGGCGGCAGCGGTTCCTCCGTCCGCGCCGAGACCAGGGCGAGGGCAGCGGCGAGGTCCGCCGCGGGCTCTGCGACCCGCGCGCCGCCCACCGTCGAGACGTAGACGTCCTGATCGGCGACCCGGAGCCCCGCGTGCCGGTGCAGCACCGCGAGGATCATCGCGAGCCGGCTGGAGTCGACGCCGCTGGTGGCGCGACGGGGGTTGGACAGCGGGCTCGGAGCCACCAACGACTGCAGTTCGACGGCGAGCGGCCGGCGTCCTTCGAGCGTCACGGTGACGCAGCTGCCCGGCGCGGCCGCACCCGTGTGCGAGAGGAACAGGCCGGACGGGTCCGGCAGCCCCTCGATGCCGTTCTCCGACAGGTCGAAGCAGCCGACCTCGTCGGTCGGGCCGTACCGGTTCTTGACCGCGCGCACCATGCGGAGCCGTGAGTGCCGGTCCCCCTCGAACTGGCAGACCACGTCGACCAGATGCTCCAGCGTGCGCGGGCCCGCGATGGTGCCGTCCTTGGTCACGTGTCCCACGAGCACGACGGGCACGCCGCGTTCCTTGGCGGCGGCGATGAGGGCTGCCGCCACCTCACGTACCTGGGTGGTACCGCCCGGGGCGCCGTCCACCTCCGCCGAGGCGATCGTCTGGACGCTGTCGACGATGAGCAGGTCGGGCGCGGCCGCCTCGACGTGTCCGAGCACGGTGGCCAGATCGGTCTCGGAGGCCAGGAGGAGGCTGGGGGCGAGCGCGCCGATCCGCTCGGCGCGCAGGCGGACCTGTCCCGCCGACTCCTCGCCGGTGACGTACAGGACGGTACGGGGCCCGCTGCTCCGGCCCCGCGAGGAGCCGCGACCGGCGCCGGCGGTTCCGGCGGCGTGGGCCGTGGCTCCCGCTGGTGGGGCGTCCGTGGCGGCCGTCGCGAAGTTGCTGGCGACGGCGAGCAGCAGCGTGGACTTGCCGACGCCCGGCTCGCCGGCGAGCAGGACGACCGCGCCGGGGACGAGACCGCCGCCCAGTACCCGGTCGAGCTCGCCGACGCCCGTCGGCATGGCGCGCGCGGCCTCGACGTCGATCTCGGCGATGGGCCGGGCGGCGGACCGCGTCGGTGCCACCGCGACGGTCCGGGGGCCCGCCGAGGCCGGGGTGGAGTCGCTCACCGTGCCCCAGGCCTGGCACTCCCCGCAGCGGCCGACCCATTTCACGGTGGTCCAGCCGCACTCGGTGCACGTGTACGCGGGTCTGGCCCGCTTGGTCGTCGTCGCCACGGTGGGGACGGTACCCGGGGTGGCCGACATCGACGACCGTGCGGTGGCCGGTCACCCGGAGACCGGGCGCGGTGCGCGCCGGCGCGCACCCCGTGGAGGTCACGTGGGGCGGGACGGTCCTCCAGACCGCGCGCCTGCGAGCGCGTGTCGGCCACGCGTCATAGGGTTCGTAGCGCCGCCGTCGACCGGCGGGACGTCTCACTCGAGGAGAGGACAATGACCCACGAGCGCGCGGGATCGGGCGGCCGGGCGCAGCAGCCGCGGCCCCGGGTCCGTAGGTCCCCGACGGTGTACCGTCGTCGGCGCCTCGTGGTGGGCGTGCTGGCGCTGCTGGTGCTCGTGTCCCTGCTGGCCTTCGCGGGGCTGGTGTGGCCGGGCTTCCTGCACGCCGAGGAGCCCGATCCGGTGCCGACCGTCACGGTGACGGCGTCGCCCCCGACGCCGTCGGTCAAGCCGATGCAGCGGCCCGACGGCGAGACCGCCTTCCAGGAGGCGCTTCCGTCCGCGGTCCTGCAGTTCGCGTTGTCGGAACTGACGGAGACCGACGCCGCCGAGGAGTCGGAGGCCACCGAGGGCTGGAAGGCGACGTACACCGACGGCGCGGACCTTCGTGTCGTGGTCACAGCGGTCCAGTGGCCGAGCGCCGACGAGGCGACGACGTCCGCGGAGGCGCTCGTGAAGGCGGCCGGGGAGGCCAGGAAGTCGGGCGACGTCAAGGTGGGCGACGACGTGGTCGGCCAGTACGCACTCACCCCCGCCGACGGCGGCCGACGCACCATGACGTGGCGCAACGGTACGGCGGTGCTTCAGGCGAAGGGTCCCGCCGAGGTGGTCGAGGAGTTCTACCGCGCGTTCCCGCTCTGAGCGGCGCGCGGCCTCAGGGCAGGTCGAGCGTGACGTAGTGCGGGCTGCCGAAGGAGAGCCACACCTCGTCGGGCGTGTCACCGGCGCGGGTGAGCACCACGGTCGACGTCTGCCAGGTCCCGTCCTCCGGTGCGACCGAGTCGAGCGAGTCCGGCGGCATGCAGGGGTTGCCCTGGCCCAGGGGATCGCTGCCGGTGCCGCGCTCGCCGTAGCGCGTGCCGTCGGCGGTCAGGAGGATCACCTGGCACGAACCCAGGTCGGTACCCGGCTCGGCGGTGAGTTCGAGCTCGACGCGCCAGGCCGTCGAACCGTCGGGGACCCGGTCGATCTGCGCCACCACCGACCGGGGCAGCCCTTCGGCCGTCCTCACGTCGAGCACCCGGACGTCGACCTCCCGGGTCACCCAGGTGTTGGCGAGCCCCGGGTCCACCAGTCCGAGGTCGTAGTACTCACCGACGAAACGGGCGGTCTCGCCGACGTCGGCCCGGTCGACCTCGTCGACCAGCTCGGTCGGCCACCAGAGGTTCACGAGGCGAAAGGACCACGCGGCGGCAGCCGCCGCGATCAGGAGCGGCAGAACCGCGAGCCACACACCGTTCCGTCGCCACCAGCCGCGTCCGTTCCGGTCGGTCGAGACCGTCATGCGTCCCCCTCCGTGCCCGGGCGCGCGTCGACCACGGGGGCCGGTCCCTCGACCCGCAGGGCCTCGCCCGCGCCTGCCTCGTCGAGAGCTGCCTCGTCGAGGCCCAGGTCCACGACGGCGACCGCGTCCCGCCGCTGGAACGCGCCGCTCTCGCCCTCGCCGCCGCGCCCGAGCCGGACGTGTGCACCCTCCAGGGCGTCAGGCGCCACGTCGAAACAGTACGTGATGCGCTGCCCGTAGGCCGGGGCGGCGCTCGTCGCGGTCGCGCAGCCGGATCGGTCCGTCGCGGCGTGCGTGCGTTCCTCGGCGTCCACGAGTTCGGCACCGCCGATGGACAGTGTGCGTGCGGCGGCTTCCCAGACGGCGTCGACCACCACGAACACACCGCCGGCCTGCGCCACCCCCTCACCGTCGATCCGCTGTGCGACGCGGACGTCCGTCACGGTCAGGTCGGCGTATCCGAGACGCACGGTCTCGCCGACGGCGCCCTCCACCTCGAACGGCTGGTCGACGCCGGCGTCCTGGGGCACCTGTGTGACGAACCAGGTCGCGGCACCGATGGCAACCGGCACGAAGAGGATGGTGCGCCACCGAGACCGGCGGCCGCTCACGCGTCCGTCCCCGTGGACCCGGAGCCGCCGTCCGCACCACCGGCCTCGCCGTCATCACCCGCGGACCCGGGCGGTTCGACGTCGAACCTGCCGCTGTGGGTGATCTCGTCCGTCGGGAGCCAGTACTCGTCGTCGAGACCCGCGAATCCCTCGTCGATCCAGTCCAGGCCGGCGAGGTCCACCCGTGCCGTCGCGGGAGCAGCGTCCCCGTCCTGGTTCCACACGAGCGCGACCCGGTAGGTCACACCGGGGTTGACGACGTCGAGATCCCCCGCGTCGGCGATGTTGTACCGATCCGGAAGCGGACGGTCCCCGGTCGCGACGTCGTCGGCCACGGGCCGGCCCTCGCGGTCCACCACCCCGGCTCCGACCGGCGCGGGAACGATGTCGGCGAGCTGGTACGCATGTGCCGGGAGATCGGAGGTGTTCGTGACCTCCGCGACCACGACGAGCAGCTTGTCGGCCGGGTCGAGCGGCCGGACGTCGCCGAGCGTCCTGGTCGACACGACCTTCTCGATCAGCACCTCGTACGGCCCCACCTCGACGGGAGTCCCGGCCGAGAGCGGGACCGCGTCGTCCGCCACCGCGTTCCAGGCCCCGAAGGGTGTCGCGGCGAGCACCGCGGCGACGGCCCCGGTGACCACCTTGCCGGTGGTGCCGAGTGACGCGAAGAGATTCCGGGCCACCCCCGAGAGGCCGGGCGCGGCATTGCGGGCGTGCTTCATGGCCCCAGATCGTACCGAGACACAACGGACTTATTGGCAACGGTCCGGCGCCGTGGTGACCAGCGGCGTCAGGCGCCCAGTTCCAGCGAGCGGGCGCGAGCCGCCTCGACCGCCGCCAGGAAGGCCGCACGGACGGCACGCTCCTCGAGGACGCGGAGCCCCGCGGCGGTCGTCCCCGCGGGAGAGGTGACCCGCTCACGCAGGATCGCCGGGTGCTCGCCGGTCTCGACGGCGAGCCGTGCGGCACCGAGCACCGTCTGCCGGGCGAGGCGGGACGCGACGTCGCGCTTGAGGCCCGCGTGCACGCCCGCCTCGGCGAGCGCGTCGATCACGGTGAACACGTAGGCCGGACCGCCACCGGACAGCGCGGTCACCGCGTCCAGGTCCTTCTCCGCGACCCGGACGACGTCTCCCGTCCCGGCCAGGAAGCGTTCGACGAGCGCGAGATGGGTCTCGTCCGCCGCGGCTCCGGGTGCCACGGCGGTGATCCCGGCACCGATCTGCGCCGGCGTGTTGGGCATCGTGCGCACCACCGGCGTACCGGGCCGCAGGGACCGCTCCATCGCCGCCGTCGTGACACCCGCCGCGACGCTGACCACCACGGCGCCCGCCGTGAGAACGGGCGCGATCTCGTCGAGCACCGCAGGGACGTCCTTCGGCTTGACCGCGACGACGGCGAGTTCCGCCCCCGTGACCGCCGCCGCGTTGTCCGTGGTGGTGGCGACACCGTGGCGCTCGCGGAGCGACGCCGCGCGGGCCGTGCCGTGCTCGGTGGCGCGCACGGTCGCGGTGACGTCGCCCGGCGACCAGCCCGCCCCGATCGCACCCGCGAGGACCGCCTCGCCCATGTTGCCCGTACCCAGGATCGCCACGCGTTCGGTCATGCCGACATCCTCGCAGGAACCTGCGGGTGCCTCACCGCGCCACTCGCGCGTCCGCCCCGGCTCGCGCTCAGGGTGCGACGAACGTTCCCGGGATCGCGCCTTCCTCGTCGCCGTCCCCGTCCGGGCCGCTCGCGACCGTCATGCCCCGCCCGACCATGGTGTCCACCGCGGCGGCGATCAGCGCGCCGGCCAGGGCGAGCGAGATCGCCGTCCCGGCCGCCTCTTCCCAGGGCGAGATGACCAGCAGCCACAGGTCGGTGTCGACCGGCCCCGTGATCGCCCGGACGATCCAGGCCACCGCCACCGGCGCGCGCATCACCACGAGGTAGGCCAGGCAGAAGACGAGCATCGCGCCGATACCGCCCCTCGTGATCATCCTCAGGCCCTGCACGAGTGCCGAGAAGCGGTCCCGCAGCTCCTGCGTGACGGCGGCGAGAACCTTGCGCAGCCATGCGGGCATGGCCGTCTGGTCCAGCCACGCGTGCTCCGTGGACGGTGGTGCCATGAGCCGGCGCCCCAGCACGACCGTTCCGATCGCGAGCCAGGCGAGGGGCGCGACGATCACCACGTCGAGCGACTCGACGACCGTGACGAGTCCTTCGGCGGTGGCGGCCCCTGCCTCCGCCACGGCCTCACCCTGTGCCGATTCCGTCGCCGAGGTGTACGTCCCGACGGACCAGTGCACGAGCGCCCGGTCCTGCAGCATGAACAGCATTCCCCGGCCGAGGGATTCCAGGTCGTAGGCGGCCTGGACGCTCCAGAACACCTCCACCGCCGCGCCGAGCAGCGTCAGTCCCAGGAAGTGCACCTTGCGGTCGAGCACGCCGAGGAGCCAGCGCAGCACCACCGCGCCGACCACCACGCCCACGAGCGTCCACCCGGTCCACAGGCCGAGGCGTCCGGAGAAGTCGATGCCCTCGTCGGTGAACATGGCGGTGCCGAACAACTCGTCGGCGGCGACGTCGTTCAGGTACCGGGCGTGGTCGGCGTCCATCGTTCCCTCGATCGCGTACACGGCGAGGAAGGGGATCAGCACGGCCAGCGCCACGTCGGCCAGGGGTTGTTCACGGCGTTCCGGGGCCGCTGCGGTCCGCGGTCGCGTCAGGTTGCCCAGCGACGGGTAACAGACGCGGAGCATCGCGATGACCGGCAGGAGCAGTCCGAGCGGCAGCGCCAGCAGCACGATCTGCGCGACGAGCGCGTTCCACCTGCTGACCTCGAGGGCTCCCCAGAAGGCCGCGCCCCGCAGCGCGACGCCGGCGAAGCCGAGGGCGAGCAACGCCGGCCAGTGGGCGACGAGCAACCTTCCGGCGGTCAGCAGGATCCTCATGGGGCTACATAATGACGCAAACCGGACGCCATGCATGCATCGCTCCGGAAATCGGTCATGATCGGGTGCGTGACAGTCGAACCACCCGCGCCGGACGGCCGTGCCATGGAACCCTCCGCGAACGGATCCGGAGGCGGACGGTCCCCGCGCCGGCCCGCCATGGCCGATGTCGCCGCCCGGGCCGGCGTCTCCCATCAGACGGTGTCCCGCGTGCTCAACGGCAGCCCGCGGGTCGCGCCGGAGACGCGCGAGCGGGTGGTCCAGGCGATCCGGGAGCTCGGGTACCGCCGCAACGTCGCCGCGCGCGCCCTCGTCACGGCGCGTTCCGCCACGCTCGGTGTGATCACGACCTCCTCCGCCCTCTACGGGCCGACCAGCACGCTGGTCGCCGTCGAGGAGGCCGCCCGGGAGCAGGGATGGTTCACCTCGGTGGCCACCATCGGCTCGTACGACGCCGAGTCCGTGGACCACGTGCTGGAGCACTTCATGAGCCAGGCCGTCGAAGGGGTCGTGGTCATCGCCCCGCAGGACGACGTCGGGCGAGCCGTCGCGGCCTTCGACGCGGCCATCCCGGTGGTGCTCATCGCGGCGCGGGAGTCGGCGGTGGAGCGCACCATCCCCCTGGCCGTCGACCAGGGTGTCGGTGCCGGGCTCGCCGTCGGGCACCTGCTCGACCTGGGTCACGAGACGGTCCTGCACGTGGCCGGTCCGCAGGACTTCTTCGACGCGCGCCAGCGCGTCGCGGGGTGGCGCGCGGCACTGACGGAGCGCGGCGCTCCCGTGCCGGAGCCCGTCGTGGCCGACTGGTCGGCCGGACGCGGGTACGAGGTCGGCCGTGGCCTCGCCGAGCGGATCCTGGCCGGCGACGGCCCGACGGCGGTCTTCGCCGCCAACGACGAACTCGCCCTCGGCCTGGCGCGAGCCTTCTGGGAGGCGGGTCTCCGCGTCCCGGAGGAGGTCTCGCTCGTCGGGTTCGACGACATCCAGGGCGCCGACCAGTTCATCCCGCCGCTCACCACGGTCCGCCAGCCGTTCGCCGCACTGGGCAGGCGCAGTGTCGAGCTGCTCTTCGAGGCGGTGGCCGGCAAGTCGCCGTCCGGTGCGCTGATCACGCCGGAACTCGTGGTCCGCGCGTCCACGGCCCCGCCGCGAAAGGGCGCGTGAGCGGACCGCCGCGCGGTCGGCGCCGGCCACGACGGCGGGTACGCGCCGGTCACCGTGCGGCGGCGGGCTCACCAGCCCGTCTGCTCCGTCGGCCGCGGCCGCCCGTGGCCGGCGCGGGACCTCGCGGGACAGAGTTTCGTCGTCCGGCCGTGTGAGCGTTAACATCTTCCCATGGCGCAGGAGCACGATGTGGTGACACGGCGTCCGGACAGGGTCCGGGACGCGATCGAACAGGGCCGGACCAGCCTCGGGATCGAACTGGGCTCCACCCGTATCAAGGCGGTGCTGATCGGGCCGGAGCACGCTCCGATCGCCGGCGGCGGCCACGACTGGGAGAACCGGTTGGTCGACGGGCACTGGACGTACCCGCTCGACGCGGTGTGGGACGGCCTCCGGGACTGCTTCGCGGATCTCGTGGCCGACGTCGAGCGGCAGTACGGGATCCGCCCCCGGACGTTCGGCGCGATCGGCGTCTCGGCGATGATGCACGGTTACCTCGCCTTCGACGGCGACGAACTGCTCGTCCCGTTCCGCACGTGGCGCGACACCACGACGGAGGTCGCGGCTCGCGAGCTCACCGACCTGTTCGGGTACAACATCCCGCTGCGCTGGTCGGTCGCCCATCACTACCAGGCCGTGCTCGACGCCGAGCCCCACGTCGCCCGCACCACGTACCTCACCACGCTGGCCGGCTACGTGCACTGGCGCCTCACCGGCCGCAAGGTGCTCGGCGTCGGCGACGCCTCGGGCATGTTCCCCGTGGACCCCGTGACGGGGCGGTACGACGCCGGGATGCTCGCGAAGCTGGACGAGTTCGTCGCCGCAAGGGTGCCGGGGGACACCGGCTCGCGCCTGGCCGACCTGCTTCCCGAGATCCTTCCCGCCGGGGCGGACGCCGGCGCGCTCACGCCCGAGGGCGCGGCGCTGCTGGACCCGAGCGGTGCCCTGCGTCCCGGTGTTCCCCTGTGCCCGCCCGAGGGCGACGCCGGCACGGGCATGGTCGCGACCAACGCCGTCGAGCCCCGCACGGGCAACATCAGTGCCGGCACGAGCATCTTCGCGATGGTGGTGCTGGAGGGCGCCCTGCGCGGGCACCACCCCGAGCTCGACCTCGTCACCACCCCCGCCGGCGACCTCGTGGCCATGGTGCACTGCAACAACGGCGCGAGCGAGCTCGGCGCGTGGGCCGAGGTGTTCCGCGAGCTCTCGGCGGCCGTCGGCGGTCCGTCCGACGCCGACACCGTCTTCGAGGCGCTGTTCCGGGCGGCCCTCGACGGCGAGCCGGACGGCGGCGGCCTGCTCGCGTACAACCAGCTGTCCGGCGAGCCGATCGCCGGGCTGGCCGAGGGGCGCCCGATGATCGTGCGCACCCCGGACAGCCGGCTGACCCTGGCCAACCTGGCGCGTACCCAGATCTACGGCGTGTTCGCCACACTGAGCCTCGGCATGCGGGTTCTCGCGGACGAAGGCGTCGAGATCGACGCGATGTTCGGCCACGGTGGTCTGTTCCGGACCGCGGGTGTCGCCCAGCGCATGCTGGCCGCCGCCATCGGCGCACCGGTGGGCGTCGGGCAGGCGGCCGGTGAGGGCGGCGCGTGGGGCATGGCCGTCCTGGCCGCCTACCTGCGCTCCGGTGAGGGCCGGAGCCTCGGTGACTACCTCGCGGCCGAGGTGTTCGCCGACGCCGCGGTCGACGTCGTGACGCCCGAGGCCGAGGACACCGCCGGCTTCGCCACGTACCTCGAGCGGTACACGGCCGGTCTCGCCGCGGAGCGGGCAGCCGTGGAGGCCGTGAAACCTCTGACCACCACCGAGGAGAACGCCGGATGAGCATCGCCGAAGAGTTCAGCGACTACGCGCCCGAGGTGCGTGAGGAGATCGCCCGCACCCGCCAGGTCGTGTCCGACCTGCACGCCGAGCTGCCGCGCAACGGTCTCGTCGTCTGGACGGCCGGTAACGTTTCCCAACGCGTGCGGATCCCGGCGGAGCTCGGCGGGGCCGCCGACGGCAGCGCCGATCTGCTCGTCATCAAGCCGTCCGGGGTCTCCTACGACGAGCTGGCGCCCGAACTGATGGTGGTCTGCGACCTCGAGGGCGCGATGGTGCACGACGCGGCGCACAAGCCGTCGTCGGACACCGCCGCCCACGCCTACACCTACAAGCACCTGCCGCACGTCGGCGGCGTCGTGCACACGCACTCGACGTACGCGACCGCCTGGGCGGCGCGCGGCGAGGCCGTGCCGTGCGTGCTGACGATGATGGCCGACGAGTTCGGCGGACCCATCCCGGTGGGGCCGTTCGCGATCATCGGTGACGACTCGATCGGCCGCGGCATCGTCGAGACCCTCCGCGACTCGCGCAGCCCGGCCGTGCTCATGGCGAACCACGGCCCCTTCACGATCGGCAAGGACGCCCGCGCCGCGGTGAAGGCCGCGGTGATGTGCGAGGAGGTCGCCCGCGCGGTGCACCTCTCCCGCCAGCTCGGCGACCCGCTTCCGATCGAGCAGAAGCACATCGACTCCCTCTACGACCGTTATCAGAACGTCTACGGCCAGAAGTGACCGCTCGGTGCCGGGTGAGGTCGGTCACGGAGTGACCGTCCACCTGCGTGAGCGGTCGGCCCGTGGACGGCCGGCAGGCTTGCCGGTCCCACGGCCGACCGTGCCCGGCCGCCGTCGGACGACGAAAGGAAATCTCACGATGTCGAAGCCCTACGCCGACCGCGAGGTCTGGTTCTTCACCGGCAGCCAGGACCTCTACGGCGAGGAAACCCTGCGTCAGGTCGCCGAGCAGTCGCAGGAGGTGGCGAGCGCGCTCGATGCGTCGGACGACGTGCCGGCGCGCGTCGTGTGGAAGCCGGTGCTCAAGGACGCCGGATCGATCCGCCGCGCCATGCTGGACGCGAACTCCGACGACCGCGTGCTGGGTGTCATCACCTGGATGCACACCTTCAGCCCGGCGAAGATGTGGATCACCGGCTTGTCCGCCCTGGCCAAGCCGCTGCTCCACCTGCACACGCAGGCGAACGTCGAACTGCCGTGGGACACCATCGACTTCGACTTCATGAACCTCAACCAGGCCGCGCACGGTGACCGGGAGTACGCCTACCTGGCCACCCGGATCGGTGCGGCGCGCACCACGGTGGTGGGGCACGTGTCGAACCCGCGTGTGACGGCGCGCGTGGGGACCTGGGTGCGCGGCGCCGCCGGCGCCGCCGCCGTGCGCGAGCTGACGCTGGCGCGGTTCGGCGACAACATGCGCAACGTGGCGGTGACCGAGGGCGACAAGACCGAGGCGGAGCTGCGGTTCGGCGTGTCGGTGAACACGTGGGCCGTCAACGACCTCGTCGAGGCCGTCGACGCCGTGGCCGACGACGCCGTGGGCGCCCTCGTGGCCGAGTACGAGGACCTGTACGACGTCGCCGAGGAACTGCGAGCCGGTGGCGCGCGCCACGAGTCGCTGCGCTACGCGGCCCGGCAGGAGATCGCCCTCCGGACCTTCCTGGACGGTCTGGGCGCGAAGGCGTTCACCACGAACTTCGAGGACCTGGGCGGTCTCAGGCAGCTGCCCGGTCTGGCCGTGCAGCGCCTCATGGGCGCGGGCTACGGCTTCGGTGCGGAGGGCGACTGGAAGACGGCCGTCCTGGTACGTGCGGCGAAGGTCATGGGTGAAGGGCTGCCCGGCGGGGCGTCGCTCATGGAGGACTACACCTACGACCTCACCCCGGGGTCGGAGCTCATCCTCGGCGCGCACATGCTGGAGATCTGCCCGTCGCTCACGACCGCGAAGCCGCGCGTGGAGATCCACCCGCTGGGCATCGGCGGGCGGGAGGACCCCGTCCGCATGGTGTTCGACGCCGACGCGGTGGAGGGGGCCGTCGTCGTCTCTCTCGCGGACATGCGGGACCGCTTCCGGCTGACGGCGAACGTGGTCGACACGGTGAAGCCTCCCGCCGATCTGCCGCACCTCCCGGTGGCGCGGGCCGTGTGGAAGCCACGGCCGTCGTTCGAGCTGTCGGCCGAGTCGTGGCTGACGGCCGGCGGGGCGCACCACACGGTGATGTCCACGGCGGCCGGGATCGAGGCGTTCGAGGTGTTCGCGTCGATCACGGACACGGAGCTGCTCGTGATCGACGAGTCGACGACCCGCCGCGGGTTCGCGGACCAGGTCCGGTTCAACCAGGCGTACTACCGGTTCGCCCGGGGGCTGTGACGGATCGCCGGACGCGGGCGGCCCGACGGTCGGCTGGTTCCCCTCGGGTCGAGGGGAACCAGCCGACATTTCTGTCAGCGGGTCATGGTGCTGTCGTTACTCGAACGTGACGGAGCTGCCTTCCGCTCGATGCCATGTGAGCGCTAACATGGGTGCAGGCGGGCGAAATGCCCGCGAGTGCACCATCCCTGGTCGACGCCGACCGGGTTCTCGAGGAGGAGACATGGCACGACACACCTTCGCTCGCACCACCCTGGCCGCGTTGTCGGCGGTGACACTGCTCGCGCTCGGCGCGTGCAGCTCCGAGCCGCCGAGCTCGGGCGGCGACACCGGAAGCGGTGACAGCGGCGACGAGCTGATCAGCGTCGGCTTCTCGCAGGTCGGCGCGGAGTCCGGCTGGCGCAGCGCGAACACGATGTCCATCAAGGACGCGCTCACGGAGGAGAACGGCTTCGAGCTCAGCTTCTCCGACGCCCAGCAGAAGCAGGAGAACCAGATCTCCGCGATCCGCAACTACATCGCGCAGGGCGTGGACGTCATCGCGTTCTCCCCGGTGGTCGAGACGGGCTGGGACGCCGTGCTCGAGGAGGCCAAGGCCGCCGACATCCCGGTGGTCCTGACCGACCGCGCGGTGGAGACCACCGTCGAGGACGCGTACGTGACCTTCATCGGCTCGGACTTCGTCGAGGAGGGCGCCCGGTCCGGCGAGTGGGCCGTCGAGCAGTACGACGGCGAGGGCTACAAGGTCGTCGAGCTGCAGGGCACCACCGGTTCGGCGCCGGCGATCGACCGCCAGCAGGGCTTCGCGGAGGCGATCGAGGGCAGCGACCTGGAGATCATCGACTCCCAGACCGGCGACTTCACCCGCGACGGCGGCAAGAAGGTCATGGAGGGCTTCCTGACGGCCCACGACGACATCGACCTGGTCTTCGCGCACAACGACGACATGGGCCTGGGCGCCGTGGAGGCCATCGAGGCCGCGGGCCTGACGCCCGGCGAGGACATCAAGATCATCACGATCGACGGTGTCAAGGACGGCATGCAGGCCCTGGCCGACGGCAAGTTCAACTACATCGTCGAGTGCAACCCGCTGCTCGGCCCGGACCTGGCCGAGATCATCAAGGCGACCGTGGCCGGTGAACCCGTCGAGGAGCGCATCGTCACGCACGACGAGGCCTTCGACCAGGAAGCCGCGAAGGAAGCCCTTCCGGACCGCCAGTACTGATCCACAGGTCGATCCGGCCGGCCACCCAGCCGCCGAGGCGGTGCGTCCCCCTGCGGCGCGCTGCCTCGGCCGGACCGGACGCCGGGGCATCCCTCCCGTGGGGAGCCGCTGCCCCGGCGTCCGGGGCAGGCCCACATGCCGGCAAGCCGGGGTGCCGACCCCGGCGGGATCACACGGCGCTCGAGAAAGGGTTCAACGTGACGACGCAACCAGTCGTGGAACTGACCGGGATCACGGTCGAGTTCCCGCCGGTCACCGCGCTCGCAGGGGTGGACTTCCGCCTGTATCCGGGCGAGATCCACGCTCTCATGGGTGAGAACGGGGCAGGCAAGTCCACGCTCATCAAGGCGCTCACCGGCGTCTACCAGACCTCCTCCGGGACCATCGCCGTCGACGGTACCGAGCGCAGGTTCACCGGGCCGGGCGACGCCCGCGCCCACGGCATCAGCACCGTGTACCAGGAGGTCAACCTCTGCGGGAACCTCACGGTCGCGGAGAACATCATGCTCGGTGCCGCGGAACCCCGCCTGCTCGGCGCGCTGCACTGGCGGTCGATGCGCAGGCAGGCGGCGCGGCACCTGGAGCGCATGGGGCTGGACATCGACCCCGGCTCCAGTCTCGACTCCCACTCTCTCGCCGTGCAGCAGCTCGTCGCGATCTGCCGTGCCACCGTCGGCGACTGCAAGGTGCTGATCCTCGACGAACCCACGTCCAGCCTGGACGCGGACGAGGTCGAGAGCCTGTTCGCCGTGATGCGGCGCCTGCGGGACGACGGTGTGGCGATCCTCTTCGTCTCGCACTTCCTGGACCAGATCTACGCGGTCTCCGACCGCATGACCGTCCTGCGCAACGGCGGTCTGGTGGGCGAGTGGGCCACTTCCGACCTGCCGGCGGGTGAGCTGGTCAAGCACATGATCGGCCGCTCCGCGCAGGTCCTGGAGTCCGTCGGGCGGAAGCAGGGGGCGACCGCTCGCCCCGCGGGGACGGTGCCCCGGCTCCAGGCGGTCGGCCTGGGCCGCAAGGGCTCCATCCAGCCGTACGACCTCGACGTGTACCCCGGCGAGGTGGTCGGCCTGGCGGGTCTCCTGGGCTCCGGCCGCACGGAGCTCGCCCGCCTCCTGACGGGTGCGGACCGCGCCGACTCGGGAAGCACCCGGATCGAGGGCGTACCGCGCAGGCTGCACACCCCCCGCGCCGCGATGGCTCGCGGCATCGCCTACACGTCGGAGGACCGCAAGGGCGAGGGGATCGTCGACGGCCTGACCGTCCGCGAGAACATCGTCCTCGCCATGCAGGCCGAGCGCGGCTGGGTGCGCCCGCTGCCTCGCCGCCAGGTCGACGAGATCGTCGCGAAGTACATCGAGCAGCTCGGCATCCGCCCGGCGAACCCCGAGGCGCTCCTGCGCAACCTGTCCGGCGGGAACCAGCAGAAGGTGCTCCTGGCCCGCTGGCTGGCGACCGCACCTCGGCTGCTCGTCCTCGACGAGCCCACCCGCGGCATCGACGTGGGCGCCAAGGCCGAGATCCAGAAGCTCGTCGCGGAGCTCGCCGGCGAGGGCATGTCCGTCGTGTTCATCTCGGCCGAACTGGAGGAGGTCCTGCGCCTCAGCCACCGCATCGCGGTGCTGCGTGACCGGAGGGTCGTCGCCACCGTCGACGCCGAGGAGACGACGACGGACCAGGTCGTCGAACTGATCGCCAGAGGGAACGTCGCCGAGGGGGACGCGGCATGAGACAGGCTCTGAGACATCATCTCTTCTGGCCGGTGGCGGCACTCGTGGTGCTCGTGGTGGCGAACACCGTCGCCAAGCCGTCGTTCCTCCAGGTGACGGTCACCGACGGCCACCTGTTCGGCGCGCCCGTCGACATCCTGCGCGCCGCCGCCCCGCTGCTGCTCATCGCGCTCGGCATGACGCTGGTCATCGCGACGCGCGGGATCGACCTGTCCGTGGGGGCCGTCGTCGCCGTCTCCGGTGCCGTCGCCCTGGAGTACATCAGTGCGAGCCCCGACCCGGGAAGCCCGGTGACGGTACTCGTCGCGGTCGCCATCGCCCTGGGGCTCTCCCTGCTGCTCGGGCTGTGGAACGGCTTCCTGGTCACGGTCCTCGGCATCCAGCCGATCATCGCGACCCTGATCCTCATGACCGCCGGCCGCGGTGTCGCGATGCTGATCACCGGCGGCTTCATCACCACGGTCACCAGTGAGCCGTACAAGGGCCTCAACTCCGGGTTCTTCCTCGGGCTGCCCACCGCGATCTGGATCGCCGTCGGCCTGTTCGCGGTGGTGGCGGTGGTCGTCCGGCGTACCGCGCTCGGCATGCTGCTGGAGGCCACGGGCATCAACCCGGCGGCGAGCCGTCTCGCCGGCGTCCGCTCCCGCACCCTCACCTGGACCGTCTACGCCGCGGCCGGCCTGCTCGCGGGTCTGGCCGGGATCCTCGTCAGCGCGGACACGATGGCCGCCGACGCCAACAATGCCGGCATCTTCATCGAGCTCGACGCGATCCTCGCCGTCGTGATCGGCGGAACCGCGCTGAGCGGTGGCAAGTTCAACCTGTCCGGCACGTTCGCCGGGGTCCTCGTGATCGCCACGCTCGAGCGCACCGTCACGGTGCTCGGCATCTCCCCGCACGTGACGCCGCTGTTCATGGCGTTGGTGGTCGTGACGGTCACCCTCCTGCAGTCGCCTCGGGTGCGCGAGCGGTTCGCGGTGGCGGCGCTCCGCCGTCGTCCCGCCGGGCCGGACGGTGCGGCGGCCGACGACGGCGGAGCGGTCGAGCCGCCGTCCGGTGACGGCTCCGGTGCCGGGACGGAACCGGCGTCCGACGCCGTCGCGGGGCCGGAAGCGCACGAGGGCGCGACGCTCCAGGCGCCGACCGACGAGAGGGAGGTCACCCGATGACCACGACCACACCCGAGAGGGCGACCCGGCCGCTGCTGCGAGCCGTCCGGATCGACCGCCGGTACCTGCCCGTCCTCGGCACGTTGGCCGTCCTCGCGCTGATGCTCGTGATCGGCGGCACGCGATACGACAACTTCCTCACGCCGATCGTCTACTCGAACCTGTTCATCAACAACGCGCATCTGATCGCACTGGCCGTGGGCATGACGTTCGTCATCCTCACCGGCGGGATCGACCTGTCGGTGGGGTCCGTGCTGGCGCTGTCCACGGTGATCATCGCGGCGTTGCTGCAGGCCGGCTGGCCGGTCGCCGTCGTGCTCCCGGTCGCCGTGCTCACCGGTTCGCTGATCGGACTGGCGCACGGGGTGATGATCCAGGTGTTCGGGGTGCAGCCGTTCGTGGCGACCCTGGCGGGGATGTTCTTCGCACGGGGGCTCTGCTTCGTCATCGCGCCGGAGTCCATCCCGATCGACGACCCGGCGTTCACGGCGCTCGCCGGCTGGGACTCGTGGCTGGGACACTTCCGGACGACGGCGGCCGTGGTGATCGCGCTGGCCGTGGTCGCGATCGGGTTCGTCGTGCTGCATTACACCCGGTTCGGTCGCACGGTCTACGCGGTCGGGGGTGGCGAGCACTCGGCGATGCTGATGGGGCTGGCCGTCTCGCGGACGAAGGTGCTGGCGTACGTCGTCAGCGGGACCTGCGCCGCGCTGGGCGGCCTGCTGTTCGCGATGGGCAACCGGTCCGGCTACGCCCTGAACGGCGTGGCGATGGAGCTGGACGCGATCGCGGCGGTGGTGATCGGCGGCACGCTGCTGACCGGCGGCACCGGGTTCGTCCTGGGCTCGCTGCTCGGCGTGCTCACCCTCGGCACCATCCAGACCGTCATCCAGTTCGAGGGCAACCTCAGCTCGTGGTGGACCAAGATCGTGATCGGGGTGCTGCTGCTCGTCTTCGTGGTGCTCCAGAGGGCGCTCTCCCTCCGCAAGACGTAACACCCGCCGGGCTGTCGCCGTCGCCTCGTGCGGGACGACGGCGACAGCCCGGCGGCCGGTGATCCTCGCGTGCCTGAGGGCCGCCCATCCGGGCGGCGTCTGGTTCTCCGGCCCGCAGGCGCGACAGGGGCGCCGTCCGGATGGTGTTAACGCTCACACCACAGGGCGGTGGTTCTGGCGGGCCACAGGGGCGCCGGCAAGTTGAAAGAAGACAGCGAAATCCCTTACAACGATGTGAAGGATGGAACATGACGACGAACGTACGACACGTGCGCCGCCGGGCGGGACTCTCGTTCGCGGTGCTGCTCACGGCCGTCGCGATGGTGGCCGCCGCTCTGGTGGTGGTGCCCAGGACCCCGGCACGGGCCGCCGTCGACACCGGGCAGTGGTACATCATCCAGTCACCCGTCTCGGGCATGGTGCTCGACATCACGGACATCTCGACCGAGGCCGGAGCCGGCCTCCAGCAGTGGGACCGACTCGACGGCCAGAACCAGCAGTTCCGGTTCCTGGACTCGGGTGACGGCTACTACCGCATCCAGGCGCGACACTCGTCCATGGTGCTCGACGTGTACGGCTGGGACGCCGACAACGGCGCGGAGATCGTCCAGTGGGAGGACCTGGACGCCACCAACCAGCAGTGGCAGGTCCGCGAGAACTCGGACGGGACCGTCACCTTCCTCAACCGGTTCTCCGGCAAGGCGCTCGACCTGTGGGAGTGGTCGACCGAGCGCGGCGCCCGTATCTCGCAGTACGACGACAACGGCCTCGACGCGCAGCGGTGGCAACTCATCCCCGTCGGTGCCGAAGGGCTGAGCAACCCGATCCGCAGCAACGGCGCCGACCCCTGGATCCAGTACTGGGACGGCTACTACTACCTGTCCACCACCACGTGGGACTCCACGGTCATCATGCGCCGTTCGCCGACGCTCGCCGGCCTGAAGACCGCACAGGACCAGGTGGTGTGGGACGACGCCGGCGCCGCCGACCGCTGCTGCAGCCACTGGGCACCCGAGTTCCACCGGATCGGCGGCACCTGGTACCTGACCTACACCTCGGGCAACTCGCAGACCAACTTCGACGGGCAGAAGATCCGCGTGCTGCGCTCCACCGGCGACACCCCGATGGGGCCGTACGAGTTCATGGGTACGCCGATGCCGAACCGGTGGAACATCGACAGCTCCTACCTGGAGCACGACGGCAACCTGTACCTGCTCTTCTCGGAGTGGATCGGCGCGGACCAGACCAACCGCATCGTCCGGATGAGCAACCCGTGGACCACCACAGGATCGCCCGCCACCATCTCCACGCCCACGTACTCCTGGGAGACCCAGGGCGCGCGCGTCAACGAGGGCGCGGCGGTGCTCAAGCGCAACGGGCGCACGTTCGTGTCGTTCTCGGCGTCGTCGTGCAACACGCCGGACTACAAGCTGGGGCTGCTCGAGCTCACGGGCTCCGACCCGATGAACCCGTCCGCCTGGACCAAGCAGTCCACGCCCGCGCTGCAGCGCGGGAACGGTGTGTACGGGCCCGGGCACAACGGGTTCTTCAAGAGCCCCGACGGTACGGAGGACTGGCTCGTCTACCACGGCAACCCGTCGGCGGAGGACGGCTGCGGCGCCACCCGGCAGACCCGTGTCCAGAAGATCACCTGGAACGGCGACGGAACGCCGAACTTCGGTACCCCGGTCCCCTCGGGCCAGGTCCTGACGCCGCCGTCGGGCGAGTAGCCGGCCCGGCCGGGTCCGGTCCGGCATGGGGCCGGTTCATGCGGTCGGTCCTTTGTCGGGCACGGTCGGTCCTTTGTCGAGCACGGTCGGTCCTTTGTCGAGCGGTCGGNNNNGGTCCCCCGGGCGACCGACCGCTCGACAAAGGACCGACCAGATCCGACAAAGGACCGACCACACCCGGCGTCGGCCGGCACCACCGGACGGAGGGCCCGGATCTCGTCCTCCGAGCAGCCACGCCGACTCGGCCGGACCCGGAACCCGTCGGCGCATCACGCCCACGTACCACCGAACCCCGAACGGATGGAGCAACGATGCACATCTCCCTGAGACGAGCCCTCGCGGGCGTCGCCGCCGCGGCCGTGGCCGGCACGCTCGGCCTCACCGCGGCCACCACCTCCGCCGTCGTCACGGCTCCGGCGGCCGCGGCGTCACCCGGCGACGGCGACGCCTACTTCCTTCCCTACTTCACCGGTGAGTCCACCGCGGACGGCGAGACGATCAGCTTCGCCGTCTCCACGGGCGACGACCCGACCTCCTGGCAGACCCTCAACGGCGGAGAGCCGGTCCTCACCTCCACCCTGGGCACCCGGGGCCTGCGGGACCCGTTCGTCATCCGGTCCGGTGACGGACGGACGTTCTACCTGCTCGCCACCGACCTGAGGATCCACGGCGGTGGCAGCTTCGGCGACGCGCAGGAGACCGGCTCCCGCTCGATGATGGTGTGGGAGTCGGACGACCTGGTGAACTGGTCGGCCCAGCGTGAGGTCGTGCTCGCCCCGGAGAACGCCGGCAACCTGTGGGCGCCCGAGGCGTTCTGGGACGAGGCGAACCAGGAGTACGTCGTCTACTGGGCCTCGGCGCTCTACCCCGAGAGCCTGCCACCCGAGCAGCGGGACATCGGCGACTCGTACCAGCGCATGATGTACGCGACCACGACGGACTTCCGAACCTTCTCCGAGCCGCGCGTCTGGATCGACGAACGGCAGGGTGCCGGGCTGGGCATGATCGACTCCACGGTGGTGCAGCTCGACGGGGTCTACCACCGGTTCACCAAGGACGAGTCCGACATGACCGTGCGTCAGGAGTCGTCCACCGACCTGCGCCGCACCCAGGGGGTCACGTCCGGCGACGGCTGGAACCTCGTCGCCGAGCGGGTCGGCGTCGGGCAGCCCAACCCGTGGGGCGGCACCTTCACCGCGGGAGAGGGGCCCTCGGTCTTCCCCTCGCTCACCGACGACCGCTGGTACATGATCCAGGACCAGCCCACCTACCACGGCGGCCAGGGCTACATGCTGTTCGAGACCACGGACCTCGCCTCCGGGCAGTGGACCTCCGTGCCCGACGCCGCCCTGCCGCCCAGCCCTCGGCACGGGACCGTCCTGCCGATCACCGCGGCCGAGCACGCCGCGCTCCTCGACGCCTACGGCGGCAGCGGCCCGGGTGCCGGATGGCACGTGATCGAGTCCGCCCACTCGGGGCTGGTGCTGGACATCGCGGACCGGTCCACCGCATCTGGCGCCCTCCTCACCCAGTACACCCGGTGGGACGGCACCAACCAGCAGTTCCGCTTCCTCGACTCGGGCAACGGCTACCACCGCATCCAGGCCCGGCACTCCGGCCTCGTCCTGGACGTGTACGGCTGGGACGCCGACAACGGCGCCGACATCGCCCAGTGGGACGACCTGAACGGCACCAACCAGCAGTGGCGGATCCGGCAGAACGCCGACGGGACGGTCACGTTCCTCAACCGGTTCTCCGGCAAGGCCCTCGACGTCTGGGAGTGGTCGACCACGCCGGGCAGCCGCATCTCCCAGTACACCGACAACGGCAACGCCACCCAGAAGTGGCACCTGCACCCCGTGTCCTGACCGGGCACGGGCACCCGGGCGCCGGGCGATCGGTCACGTGATGACCGGCCGGCCCGGCGGCCGGTGGATCGGTGAGCGATCGGCGGTTCATCCGCGGGCCGTTCACGAAAGGGCCGGTCCGCCACGAGGCGGTCGGCGACCCCGACAGCACGACGACGTGACGGAGGAGCGATCATGAGAAGGACACGTTCGAGATGGTGGGCGGCAGTCACGGCCGGGCTCGCCCTCGCGGGAGCGGCTGTGACCACCGCCGCGACCGCCCCGGCGGCCACCGCGGCCGACGAGCCGTACGCCGGCTACCTGTTCTCCTACTTCACCGGCGAGGGGACGGCCGACGGCGAACAGGTCTACTTCGGCCTGAGCCAGGGCAACGACCCGCTGCACTACGTCGACCTCAACGCCAACCAGCCGGTGCTCACGTCGGACGTGGGAACCGGCGGCGTGCGGGACCCGTTCATCATCCGCGATCCGGGTTCCGGGCGGTTCTACCAGATCGCCACCGACCTGAAGATCAACGGCAACGGTGACTGGGACGGTGCGCAGCGCCACGGCTCGCGCAGCATCGTGGTGTGGGAGTCGGACGACCTGGTGAACTGGTCGGAGCCGCGGCTGGAGCTGGTGTCACCGCCCACCGCCGGCAACACCTGGGCGCCCGAGGCGTACTGGGACGAGGCTCGTGGCGAGTTCGTCGTGTTCTGGGCCTCCAAGCTCTACGCGGAGGACGACCCCGACCACACCGGTTCGTCGTACAACCGCATGATGTACGCCACGACCAGCGACTTCGACACGTTCAGCGAGGCGCAGGTCTGGATCGACCCCGGCTACTCGGTGATCGACTCGACCGTGACGCGGCACGACGGCACGTACTACCGCTTCACCAAGGACGAGCGTTCCAACTCCGGCAGCTCCCCGTGCGGCAAGTTCATCACCGCCGAGCGGGCGACCGACCTGCGGGACACGAGCTGGGACCTCGTCGCGGACTGCATCGGCCAGGGGGACATCGGTGCGGGCGAGGGCCCGACCATCTTCAAGTCCAACACCGAGGACCGCTGGTACCTGTTCATCGACGAGTTCGGCGGCCGGGGCTACGTCCCGTTCGAGACGACGAACCTGGCCTCGGGCACCTGGACGCCGGTGTCGAACTACGACATGCCCACCGACCCGCGACACGGCACCGTGCTGCCGGTCACACAAGCCGAGTACGACCGTCTGCTCGCGGCCTACGGTGGCACCGACACCGTGTCGCCCGGCACCTGGTACTCGGTCGAGTCCGCGCACTCGGGCCTCGTGTGGGACATCGCGGGCCAGTCCACCGAGCCGGGCGCGCTGCTGACGCAGTGGAGCTCGTGGGGCGGCACGAACCAGCAGTTCCGCTTCGCCGACCTCGGCAACGGCTACCACACGATCGAGGCACGGCACTCGGGCCTGGTGCTCGACGTGTCGGGCGCGAGTACGGCCAACGGGGCCGACGTCGTGCAATGGACCGCCACGGGAGCGACGAACCAGCAGTTCCGGGTACGCGCCAACGGCGACGGGACGGTGACCTTCCTCAACCGCAACTCGGGCAAGGCGCTGGACCTCTACGACTTCGCGACCGACCCGGGCGCCCGCATCTCGCAGTACACCGACAACGGCAACGCCGTCCAGAAGTGGACCCTGCACCCGGCGTCGTGAGCTGATCCCGGGCGCCGGTCGGTCACGCACCGGCCGACCGGCGCCGCGGTCGGCTGCCGGTGGGTGCCCGGTCGAGCTGCCGGGCACCCACCGCAGGACCGACCACACGCTCTCCTCGGCGAGCGCCCTTCCGGGCGATCGCCTGCCTCCCCGAACCTCAGCCCGGTGAATCCACCAGGCACCGACGAGAAGGAGTACATCGATGTACAGACAACCACCCGGGCGATCACGGCGGGTCGTGCTCGCCGCCGCCCTCACCCTGGGGCTCGTCGCCCCGGCCGCGGCGGTGGCCGTCGCGGCACCCGACGGTGCGGCGGGGACGGCTCCGGCCGCGGCCGACGGCGACCACGCCGGCTACTTCTTCCCGTACTTCACCGGGGAGTCCACCGCCGACGGCGAGACCGTCTCCTTCGCGGTGAGCAACGGGCCCGACCCGCTCGACTGGACCACGCTCAACGACGACGCCCCCGTGCTCACCAGCGACCTCGGCACCGAGGGCCTGCGCGACCCGTTCGTGATCCGCAAGGCCGACGGCTCCGGGTTCGTGGTGCTCGCCACCGACCTGAAGATCCACGGCGGCGGCAACTTCGGCGACGCCCAGGAGACCGGGAGCCGGTCGATCATGATTTGGGAGTCGCCGGACCTGGTGAACTGGTCCGAGCAGCGCGAGGTCGTGCTCGCGCCCGAGAACGCCGGCAACCTCTGGGCTCCCGAGGCCTTCTACGACGCGGACGCCGGCGAGTACGTCGTGTACTGGGCCTCGGCGCTCTACCCGGACGACGTCGCCCCCTCCGACCGCGACATCCGCACGTCCTACCAGCGCATGCTGTACGCGACCACCACGGACTTCGTGACCTTCTCCGAGCCGCGGGTGTGGATCGACGAGCGGCGCGGCGACGGCCTCGGCATGATCGACTCGACCATCGCGGAGGAGGACGGCGTCTACCACCGCCTCACCAAGGACGAGTCGTACATGGGGATGCGGCAGGAGTCGTCCACGGACCTGCGGCTCACGCAGGGCGTGTCCGACGGCGACGGCTGGGACCTCACCGCCGAGCGCATCGGCTTCGGCGAGCCCAACCCCTGGGGCGGCGAGTTCACCGGCGGTGAGGGCCCCACGATGTTCCCGTCGCTCACGGACGACCGCTGGTTCCTGCTCCAGGACCAGCCCTCGTACCACGGCGGCCAGGGCTACATGCTGTTCGAGACGGACGACCTGGGCAGCGGCGAGTGGAGGGCCAACCTGGACGCCGAACTGCCCGCGAGCCCGCGGCACGGCAGCGTCATCCCGATCACCGCCGAGGAGCGCGACGGGCTGCTCGCCGCCTACCCGCCGGCCTCCCCGGCGGTCACCGAGCACACGCTGACGATCGACGCCGACGCCCCGCGCACCGAGATGAGCGACGACCTCTACGGCGTCTTCTACGAGGACATCAACTACGCGGCCGACGGCGGCCTGTACGCCGAGCTGGTCCGCAACCGGTCGTTCGAGTTCGCCCCCACGGACAACGCGAGCTTCACCGGCATGACGGCCTGGGACGTGGTCGAGGGCGCCGGCGGCACGGTCGAGGTCGCGTCCGAGCGGGACGAGTGGCTCAACGACTCCAACCGGGCCTACCTGCAGATCGAGGCCGACGGGCCCGGCGTGGGGGTGCGCAACGAGGGGTACAACTCCGGGTTCGCGATCGAGAAGGGCGGCAGGTACGACTTCTCGATGTTCGTGCGGTCCGACGCGCGCCAGCGGCTGACGGTGAGCCTGGAGTCGGCCGACGGCACGACGACGTACGCCGAGAAGACCATCCGGGTGAACGACCGGGACAGGTGGCGCGAGGTCCGGACGAAGCTGCGCGCGAACGCGACGGTGGACGACGCCCGCCTGGTCGTGACCGGCGGCGCCGCCGGGACGCTCCGGCTCGACATGGTCTCCCTGTTCCCGCGTGACACCTGGGTGGGCCCGGTGAACGGCCGGTCCGTGCTGCGCGAGGACCTGGCGCAGCTCGTCGCCGACCTGGAGCCGTCGTTCCTGCGCTTCCCGGGCGGGTGCGTCACCAACGTCGGCACCTTCGACACGTACCTCGAGTCCGACGGCCAGGACCGCCGTCGTACCTATCAGTGGAAGGAGACGATCGGGCCGGTCGAGGAGCGGCCGACCAACTGGAACTTCTGGGGCTACAACCAGTCCTACGGCCTGGGCTACCTCGAGTACTTCGAGTTCGCCGAGGACCTCGGCGCGACGCCGCTGCCCGTGCTGTCCGTGGGCGCCAACGGCTGCGGCTCGCAGATCCCGGAGATGACCGACGACGAGCGCATCGACCGCTGGGTCCAGGACACGGTGGACCTCATCGAGTTCGCCAACGGCGACGTCGACACCGAGTGGGGCGCCGTGCGCGCCGAGCTCGGGCACCCGGAGCCGTTCGGGCTGGAGTACATCGGCCTGGGCAACGAGGAGAACACCCGCACGTTCGAGGCGAACTTCCCGCGCTTCCGCGACGCGATCGAGGAGCGCTACCCGGACGTCACCGTCATCTCGAACTCGGGACCGGACGACGCCGGCGCGCGCTTCGACGAGCTCTGGGCGTTCAACCGGGAGCAGGGCGTCGAGATGGTCGACGAGCACTACTACAACGACCCGGCCTGGTTCCTCGCCAACGACGACCGGTACGACTCCTACGACCGCAACGGCCCGCACGTGTTCCTGGGCGAGTACGCCTCGCGGGGCAACCAGTGGCGCAACGCGCTGGCCGAGGCGGCGTACATGACGGGTATCGAGCGCAACTCCGATCTGGTGGAGCTGGCGTCGTACGCGCCGATGTTCGCCAACGAGGACTACGTGCAGTGGTCGCCGGACATGATGTGGTTCGACAACGACGAGTCGTGGGGCTCGACGTCGTACTGGACACAGCAGATGTTCATGACGAACACCGGTGACGAGGTGGTCGCCTCCGAGCACACGGGTCCCGAGGCGACGCCGCCGCCCCTGTCGGGTGGGGTCTTCCTGTCCACGTGGCTCACGCAGGCCGCGTACGACGACGTCGTGGTGACCGACAACGAGACCGGCGACGTCCTGTTCTGGGACGACTTCTCCGGCGAGGAGACCTGGGACGGCCAGGCCGGTACCTGGGACGTCGTCGACGGCGAGTACGTGCAGTCCGCGGCCGGCGTCGAGGATGCCCGCTCGATCATCCCCGACGCCTACGGGCAGGACTGGAGCGACTACACCCTGGAGCTGAGCGCCCGGAAGCTCGGGGGCGGCGAGGGCTTCCTCGTCGGCTTCGCGGCCGGGGCGCCCGACCGCTTCTACTGGTGGAACCTCGGGGGCTGGGGCAACTCGCGCCAGGCGCTCGAACGGGCCGACGGCGGCCGGCAGGGCGAGGTCGCGGCCGTCGAGGGCCACTCGCTGGAGACCGGGCGCGACTACGACCTCAAGGTCGTCGTGAGCGGCCGCACCATCGAGATGTACCTCGACGGCGAGCTCCAGATGACGTACACCGAGCCGGTGACGCAGTCCCTGTACCAGGTGGTCACCACCGACGACGAGACCGGCGACCTGCTGGTCAAGGTCGTCAACCCGGGCGGCGACATCGCGCGGACGGACGTGGCCGTGGCCGGGTTCGAGGTGGCCGGCCAGGCCGAGGTGATCGAGATGTCGGGCGACCCGGCGGCGGTCAACACGAAGACGCGGCCGGAACGCGTGGTCCCGACGGAACGGACGTGGACGCTGCCCGACGACGCCGGACCGGGCGGGTTCACGTACGACTTCCCGCCGCACTCGATCACGTTCCTCCGCCTGACGGAGAACTGACCTCGCCGGGGGCAGCCGGTTGACTCCGCTGCCCCCGGCCGAGCCTCGTCGGACCGCCGCGCGGTGGGCGCCGACCAGCACCGGGCAGACCGGCCCGGGATCCGAGGTGACATGGTCGCGGGCCGGTGCGGTGCTGTGTCGGCGGTGGCTGTTGCCCGGCGGGGTTCTGTCAGGTCAGGGCCAGGCGGACGGTCGCGAAGGACGCCGGCGGGAGCGTGGCCTCCAGGGTGCTCTGGGCGCCCGTCGTCGTGAGCGAGACCGTGGTGAGCTCTCTGGGGGCCACCGCGTCCGGCGCGTCGAACGTGTTGTGCGCCCGGACGGCGTCGTCGGACCCCGCACCCTCCGGGGCGGCCAGCACCGTCGCGCCGTCGGGCATGACCGAGCCGCCGCGGAGCGCGACACGGACGCGCGCCGGCGCGGCCGGGTCCAGGTTGGTCAGCGACACCAGCACGGAACCGTCCTTGACGGAGGCCGACGTCGACACCGTCGGCAGGTCCGTGCCGTCCACCGCGCGCGTGCCGCGGGAGGCGACGTCGTGCACGGCCAGCGCCGACGCGTCCTGGTGGCCCGCCGACATCGCGAACGCGTGGAACGTGGGCGTGCGCAGCATGCAGGCGCCCTCCGTGAGCACCATCGCCTGCAGCACGTTGACCACCTGGGCGACGTTGGCGAGACGCAGGCGGCGCGCGTTGTCGTGGAACGCGTCGAAGTGCACGGCCGCGACCAGGGCGTCGCGCATCGTGTTCTGCTGGTACAGGAAGCCGGGCTCGGTGCCGGGCTCGACGTCGAACCACGTGCCCCACTCGTCGAGGGCGAGCGCGACCCGGGCGTTCGGGTCGTAGGCGTCCATGACGGCCGAGTGGCCGCGGATCAGGGCCCGTACGCGGTGGGCCTTGCGCATGGTGGTCCAGTACGTGTCGTGGTCGAAGTCCGTGGCGGAGCCCTTGGCTCCCCAGGTGCCCGGGATCGTGTAGTAGTGGAAGGAGACGGCCTGGAAGAGCGGTGCCGGTTCCTCGTCCCCGAGGCGCTGGCTGACCTGCTTCATCAGTGTCTCGGTCCAGGCGTAGTCGTCCTCGTTCGCCCCGGCGGCCACGCGCTGGAGCGTGTTCCCGGACAGGTCACGTGCGTACGTGGAGTGCAGGCGGGCGAGCGAGGCGTACTGGTCGGCGCGCAGGTTGCCGCCGCAGCCCCACGGCTCGTTCCCGAGACCGAAGAACGTCACGGGCCACGGCTCGCCGCGCCCGTGCTCCCGGCGCAGGCGGGCCATCGGGGCGTCGTCGTCGCGGGTGAGGTACTCGACCCAGTCCGCCGTCTCCTGCACGGTGCCCGAGCCGACGTTCGCCGAGACGTACGGCTCGGTGCGGAGCAGCTCGCACAGGGCGAGGAACTCGTGGGTGCCGAAGGCGTTGTCCTCGACGACGTCGCCCCAGTGCACGTTCGCGATCCGCGGCCGGTCCTCGCGCGGGCCGACGCCGTCGCGCCAGTGGTAGGAGTCCGCGAAGCAGCCTCCCGGCCAGCGCAGGTTCGGGACCCTGAGCTCCCGGAGCGCCTCGACCACGTCGAGGCGGATACCGCCCTCGTGCGGGACGGGAGAGTCCTCGCCGACCCAGAACCCTTCGTAGACGCAGCGGCCGAGGTGCTCGGCGAACTGGCCGTAGAGGTGCCGGTTGATGGTCGGGCCGGGAACGTCGAGGTCGACGACGGCGTCGAGTGCGAGGTCAGACATGCGGGGCTCCTTCGCGCGTTGCTTTCCAACGTTGTAGGCTAACCGACGCGCGGCCCGGGCCGAGGGCGTGCTCCAGGGCTGGACGCCGTGGCATACGCTGTTGGGCACGCCGGCGCGGAAGTCGGCGCCGGGAGGAGTATTTCGTGGCTGTGACCATGCAGGACGTTGCGGCTCGGGCCGGCGTCTCGATCAAGACGGTGTCGAACGTGGTCAACGGCTACCCGCACATCCGCCCGGCGACACGGGAGCGCGTCGAGGAGGCCATCGACCACCTCGGTTACCGGATCAACGAGACCGCGCGCAGCCTGCGCACGCGCCGTACCGACATGATCACGCTCGCCGTTCCCGAACTGTCCCTGCCGTACTTCGCCGAGCTCGCCGACTCCGTGATCCAGGCGGCCGACGACCGAGGGCTCACCGTGCTGATCGAGCAGACCAGCCACGGACGGGAGCGCGAGGTGGACGTCCTCACCGGGAAGCGCCGGAACATGACGGACGGTCTCATCTTCTCGCCGCTCGAGCTCGGCCCCGAGGACCTGGCGCTGTTCGACGTCGACTTCCCGCTCGTGGTGCTCGGCGAGCGCGTCTTCGGGGCGCCCGCGGACCACGTCACGATGAACAACGTGGCCGCAGCGAAGGCGGCCACGGTGCATCTGGCGTCGCTCGGGCGGAAGCGGATCGCGGTCGTCGGCGGGCACGAGGGCGAGCAGGTGGGTTCCGCCGCGCTGCGGACCACCGGCTACCGGCAGGGCCTGGACGAGGCGGGGCTGCCCTACGATCCGGCGCTGGTCGCCGAGGCGGGGCTCTGGCACCGCTCCACGGGCGCCGAGGCCATGGGCAGGTTGCTCGACGACGGCGTCGAGGTGGACGGCGTCTTCGCCCTCAACGACGCCCTCGCCCTCGGCGCGCTGCACGCGCTCCACACCCGGCGGCTCGATGTTCCCGGCGACGTCGCCGTGATCGGCTTCGACGACATCGACGACGCCCGCTACTCCGTCCCCACGCTCTCCTCCGTGGACCCGGGCCGGGAGCAGATCGCACAGACCGCCGTGGACCTCCTCGTCGCACGGATCACCGGGACGGAGACGGGCCCGTTCCGCCGCGTGGTCCCCGACTCCCGCATCATCGGCCGCGAGTCCACGGGCGACGTCCCGGAGGGCGGCGAGGGCAGGCCCGTGGCGGTCCAGGAGGGCGGTACCGAACCGGCCCAGCCGCTGACCGAGCCCGTGGCGATCTGAACTCAGGACGCCGAAGGCCGGTGCGCGGAGTCGGCGGAGCCGGCGGGATCGCCGCGGCGCCGCGTGCCGGCGACCACCTTGCCCGTGGCCCAGAGGGGGAACGAGGCGCCCGCGACGAGAGCGGCCAGGGGCACGCCCAGGACCACGGCCGCCGTCGCGGCGAGCGTGACCAGGATCGCCAGGGCCGCGCCCGGCGCCATCAGCGGCGTCAGGAGCAGGTAGCGCCAGACGGCGGGCGCCGCGTCGTCGTACCCGAGCACGATGCGCGGCCACCACGCGAGGACGACGGCGGTCCAGGCGGACGCGAGCGTGAGGCCCGCCAGCAGGGCCGCGTGGACCGGGCCGGACGCCTGTCCGACGACGGCCGCGTCCGCTGCGAGCAGCACGCCCACCGGCCAGAAGGGCGCGAACAGGAGGTTCGACCGGCGCCAGTCGGTGCGCCACTCGCGCCAGAACCCGCGCCACGGCTCCGTCGCGAGCTCGGGATCGTGCAGCACGGCGGATCCTGCCTTGAGCGCCGGCCCGAGGCCGAGCAGGATGCCACCCGCCAGGGCCCCGGCGAGCACCAGCAGATTGACCTCGACCATCCGGGTGAGAAACCGCAGTACGGCCATGACGCCCCCGGTCCACCCGGGAGCCTCGTCGCCCCGCCACCCCGGCCCATCCGCTCCGCCGTCGGCCCCGCTGTCGGCATTGACGGTCCCGCCGCTGCCGCCCGCGGGCCCCAGGCCCGCCGCGACCACGCCATCTTGCGCGACCACGCCACCTTGCGCGACCACGTCACCTTGCGCGACCACGCCATTCGGAGCGACCACGCCATTCTGGGTGGTGGTCGCGTTCCCACCACCCCAAGATGGCGTGGTCGCGCGAAATGGCGTGGTCGGCACGGGCCGGGATACTTCCGGCCTGCCGCGGGCCGGCGGGCTCGCGTGTGGCGGGCTGGACATGTCAGCCCTTCGTGCCCGTCAGGGCGACCGACTCGATGATCTGCCGCTGGAAGACCAGGAACACGGCCAGGATCGGCAGCAGCGCCACGAACGACGCCGCCATGATCAGCGGGTAGTCGCGCTGGGTCGCGTACTGGACGTTCATGTTGGCGATCACCACCTGCAGGGTCTGCCGCTCCGGGGTGTTGAGGTACAGGATCGGGGCGAGGTAGTCGTTCCAGACCATCATGAACCAGAGGATGAACTGTGCCGACACGGCCGGACGGATGATCGGGAAGATCAGTCGCCAGAAGATCTGCCAGTAGCTGGCACCGTCGATCTTCGCGGCCTCGATGATCGAGTTCGGCACGTTCTCGAGGTACTGCTTGAGGAAGAAGATCACGATGACGTTGCCGAAGATCGCGGGAACGATGAGCGGGAGCAGCGTGTCCACCCAGCCGATCCGCGAGAACATCACGAACTGGGGGATCATCAGCGTCGGGAAGGGGATCATGATGCCGGTCAGGAGTCCGACGAAGATCGCGTTCCGGCCCGGCAGGCGCATCTTGGCCAGCGCGAACGCCGCCAGCGAGCACGTGATCGTACCGAGCACCGTGACGGACGTGGCGACGACGAGGCTGTTCTGGAAGCCCGTGAGGACGTAGGAGTTCTCCCACATGCGCACGTACGTCTCCCACTGCGGAACCTCCGGGATCCAGACCGGCGGCAGGGCGAAAACCTCGGTCTTGGTCTTCAGCGACGTCGAGAACATCCAGACCAGGGGCGCGACCATCGCGACCCCGCCGACCGCCAGGACGGCAAAGGTGATCCAGTCCGCGATGCGGCCCTGCGCCTTGCGGCCCAGCCGTCGTGCCACGGGCAGTCCGACGGCGCGCGTCGGTCCGCCGTTCAACGGGGATGTTTCCGTCGGTGAACCGCCCGGCGTGGTGTCCGCCACGCGTTCGCCGGTCCGGACCGGTGTCGTCCGGGTGCTCGGTGTCGTCTCGGTGCTCGCTGTCGTCTCGGTGCTCGGTGTCGCCTCGGTGTTCGGTGCCGTCTCGGCCCGGGCCGGTGCCGTGCCTGTCCGGGCGCGTGCCGTGCCTGCCTGCGGCGGTGCCGCGCCGGCCCGGTTCGATGTGGTCCCGGTCGTGTCCGGCGTCGTGCCGGTGCCTGGCGTCGTGCCGGTCGTGTCCGACGACGCCGTGGAGCTGGCCGATTTCTCAGTCATGGATTCTCCAGGTTCTCAGTCGAGCACGAAGCTGTTCCGCTGGTTCAGGCGGAACTGCACGAGCGTGATGATCAGGATGAGGATGCCGAGCATGATCGCCATGGCGGTGCCGTAACCCATGTCCTGGTAGCGGAACGCCTGGCGCCAGATGTGGAACACGGACGATGCCGTGCTGTACTCCGGGCCGCCCGTGGGCGTCATGATGTTGATCTCAGTGAAGATCTGCGATCCGGCGATGACCTGGGTGACCACCAGGAAGAACGTCACCGGGCGGACCATCGGCAGGGTGATGGTCCGGAACTTCTGCCAGCCGTTCGCGCCGTCGAGTTCGGCCGCCTCGTACAGGGAGCGCGGCACCGACTGGATCGCGGCCAGGTACAGGATCATCGAGTACCCGAGGCCCTTCCAGATCAGCATGATGACGATGGCGGGCTTGGCCCAGGCCGTGCTCGCCAGCCAGTTGGGACCCTCGATGCCGAACCAGGCGAGGAACTGGTTCACGAGGCCGAAGTCACCGTTGTACGCCCACTGCCAGAGGATGGCGATCGCCGCGAGCGACGAGATCACCGGCACGTAGTAGACCGTGCGGAGCATGGAGCGCAGCGGGATGGCGCGGTTCATGCCGATCGCCAGCGCGAGGGAGAGTGCCAGGCCGATCGGGATGCCGATCATGTAGAAGACGGTGTTGCCCATCGACTGCCAGAAGTACTGGTCCCCGAAGAGGCGGACGTAGTTGTCCAGGCCGATGAAGCGCATCGCGCCCAGCCCGTTCCACTGCGTCATCGAGGTGTAGAGGGCGAAGCCGACGGGATAGGCGGTGAAGAGCACGTAGCCGAGCACCGGCGCGGCGACGAACGCCAGCGCCCACCGGTGCTCGGCCTGGTGCAGCCGCGAGGAACGCGCCATCACTCGCTCGCGTTCGCCGCCGCGGCCTGCTCGGCCTGCATGTTCGACTCGTCGAGGAGCTGCTGCATCCGCGGCTGCACCTCCGCGAGGTATTCCGCCGCGGTCTGCTCGCCGTCGAGAACGGGCTGGATGTTGGTCCACATCTCGTCGTACCACGCGGCGCCGTAGGTGACCGCGGCCGGCATGGGACGGCCGTAGTCCTCGACGATGTCCAGGAACTCCTGACGGTTGGCCGGCTGGGCGTTCTCCTCGCCGGCCCACTCGGCCGCCATGTCCTTGAGGTTCGGGACCTGGATGCCGGCGTCGACCAGCGTCTGCTGCGCCGTCTCGTCGGCGGACAGGTAGGTGACGAGCTCGACGGCCTCCTCAGGCATCGCCGTGGTGGCCGAGACGCCGATGCCGAGCGAGCCGATCCACGTGGCGGGCTCACCGGTGGAGCCGGCGGGGTAGGGGATGAGGTCGTACTCGAAGTCGAGCTCGTTGTAGACGCTCACGTCCCACGGGCCCACGGGGAAGAAGGCGAGCTCACCCTCCATCCAGCGCTGGTAGGTGTCGAGCGTGGCCTGCTGCTCGGAGGACGGGGTGACCTCCTCGACGGTGGTCATGTCGGCGATGTACTGGAGCGCCTCGGCCATCTCCGGCGTGTCGACGGTGACCTCGGTCTTGTCCTCGTTGGTCCAGTCGGCGCCGTTGGACCAGGCCAGGGCCTGCAGGTTCCACTGGACGTTCAGGCCGGTGCCCCACTGGTCGACCTCGCCGTCGCCATCGGTGTCCTTGGTGACCTGCTTCATGATGTCGAGCCACTCGTCCCAGGCCAGCGGCTCGTCCTCGTCGGGGAGGTCGATGCCCTCCTCCTCGAGCATGGTCTTGTTGTAGCCCATGGCGAACGGGCCCACGTCCTTGGGCAGGCCGTAGAGGGCGCCGTCGGGTGTGCCCTGGAGCTCGCCGTCGTACCGGTAGGAGTCGACGCCGTACTCCCAGATGTTGTCGAGGTCGACGCCGGACTCGTCGACGAGGTCCGTGATGTCGAGGAGCACGCCGGACGTCACGTACGACTGCAGGCTCTGCTGCTCGATGTAGAAGACATCGGGGACGTTGTTGCCCGAGATCGCGGCCTGGAGCTTGGTGGCGTACTGGTCGGCGTCGGTCACGATGACCTCGACCTCGACACCGGTGTCCGCGCTGAACCGGTCGATCGCCTCCTGGTACGCGGCCTTCTCGTCCTCACCGCCGCGGAACATGAAGGTGAGCTTGCCGTCGTCGTCGGTGCTGGAGCCGGCGCTGCACGCGGCGGTTCCGGCCAGGACCAACGCGGCCACCATGCCGCTGGTCAGTCGTGACTTCCTCATCACGGTTTCCTCTCGGGTCTGCCTGGTACGCCGTCGAGGCGTGGGGTGGGACGAGTGTCCCCGCGTCCGCCTCGACGCGCTTTACATCGATGGAAAGAGATCGACGGTGAAACGGTGGCACGAAGGGCGCCGAATGGTCAAGTGCGGGTGATCACGGCCTCGCAACGATGGCGTGCGACGCCCGGGCCGGTCGCGGACGACCCGGCCGGGTGCGGCCGGCCCGCCGTCGAGCGGTCGGTCTGTCGTCGAGCGG
>NZ_JAFMPK010000029.1:6982-33389 GCF_017349295.1 Myceligenerans salitolerans | reverse complement strand
ACCAGCTGCGCCACAGCCCCGACGCCCGTCTCGAGCGGGCCCCGCAAGCATACGCAGCGCCAGGCCCACCGGCCAAATCGGATCCGCCTCACCCCCGTCAGCCGCCGAGCCGCCGCAACAGCACCTCCGCCGGGCCGCGGTGTCCCGCCCGATGCAGCCAGTACGCACCGGCCAACGAGACCGCCCACGTCCCGAAGGCGATTCCCGCTGCTCCCGCATACCGGACCTCGCCGCCCAGCCCGAGGGCGAAGGGCGCCATCAGGGTGACGAACGCGACCGACTGGAACAGGTAGAACGTCAGCGACCGCTGGCCGAGCGCCTGCACGGCCACGACGACAGGATGCGCGGGGACGGGCACGCGCAGGGCCACGAGTCCCACGAGCGCCGCCGCGCCCACGCCTCCGGCGTACCCCGTGACGCCGTGCACCACCGCGGCGGCGCAGGCCGCGAGCGCCGTCGGCCCGGCCCAGAAGCCCGAGCCCATCAGGGCGAACGGTACGCCTCCCAGTACGGAGGCCCCGAGCCCGATCGTCGCGGTGCGTGCCAGAAGGGCCGCGTGCCGGTGCGGTTCCTCGAGGATCCGTCGTCGTGCGGCCCAGATGCCCAGGAGCACTCCGGGTAGTACCTGCCAGGTCATGAACATCGCCATCCGCAGCCACTCGACGACACGAGCCGACGGTGAGAAGACCGCGGTGCCGTGGCCGATGTCCAGGCTGAAACCCTCGGCCGCCGACAGCGCGCCGTACACCGCGAACGCCATCGCCACGCCGACGAGTCCGAGCCGGACCGCTCGCAGCAGGCGTGCGTCGGACCACGTGAGCGTTCCGGCCAGTACCAGGCTTGCGATCCCGTACATGGTCAGCACGTCGTAGAACAGCAGGGCGACGTGCGTGAGGCCGAGGACGAGCAGCCACAGGCCACGCCGCCGTACGAGTCGGCGCACCGTGGGCCAGCCGTCGCCTCGGCCTCGGCGGCGCAGCGCGAGCTGGGTGAGCCCGTAGCCGAACAGGAGCACGAACATCGGCCGGGCCCGGTGATTGACGAAGAGGTCCTCAAGGAACACGGCCACGCGGTCGCCGGGTCCGGGGGCACGGACCTCGTCCACGGCGTACAGCAGCAGGCACGAGTGCGCGACGGCGATGGACAGGAGCATCAGGCCGCGCGCCAGGTCCGGCGCCGGGGCGCGGGACGGGACGCGCGTGCGGGCGCGGAGCGGCAACTACGGGAGGTGGGACGACGTCGTGGGGCCGCCCGCGGTCGATCGTCGCTTCGGGATTTGCATCGGTCCTCCGGATCAGGCGGCGTGCTGGGTCGGCGCCGGTCAGGAGCTGGCTGACGGGGCCTGCGGTGAGAACGCCGTTCGCCGGTCCTGGGGGCGACAAAACTCGCACACCCCACCAGGGCCCGGTGAACGGTGAGGGCCGGAGGGGTGAACCCGTGGAGGTCACCCGGTGCACAGTGACGAGTCCCACGGACCGGATCGCGGATTCGATTTGGCCGGTGGGCCTGGCGCTGCGTATGCTTGCGGGGCCCGCTCGAGACGGGCGTCGGGGCTGTGGCGCAGCTGGTAGCGCACCTGCATGGCATGCAGGGGGTCAGGGGTTCGAGTCCCCTCAGCTCCACCCTGTGATGACGCGGGACATCGTTCACCGATGTCCCGCGTCAGCTTTTTCGTCGTGCCGGTGTATCGGCCGCACGAGACGTGCTCGAACGCGTTGAGAAAGAACTGCGCGAACAATTCGGCCAGAACTAGGATCGTCCGGTGCTGAGACTCACCGACTTCATCATCGACTGCCCGGATCCGATGTCGCTGGCGTCCTTCTACGCCGAGGTGACCGGCCGTCCGATCAAGGACGGCAGCGACGACAGCTGGGCCGGCATCATCTTCGGTGAGATCGAGCTGGCCTTCCAGCGGGTGGAGAACTACCGCCCTCCGGTCTGGCCGAGCGACGAGCATCCCAAGCAGTACCACCTCGACTTCGAGGTGGACGAGATCGACGCCGAACAGGGCCGCGTCGTCGCGCTCGGGGCGACGCTGGAGCGAGACTTCGTCGGCCCGGAGGGCTACGGCTGGCGGGTCTACACGGACCCGGTAGGACACCCGTTCTGCCTCTGCCGCAACCGCGGCGTCGTCTGGCGCGAGGGCCGGCCCGTGTGGCGTTGACGGTCGTCGCGGAGCGAGCGCGTCACGGTGCTCGTCCCCGCGTGCCGGGGCCGTCGCCTCACGGCGCGACCGCGGCGAGCAGCCGATCCAGTGCCGCGTGTGCCTGTTGCCGCGTCCTCGTGCCGTCCTCGTGCTCGGCGATCCAGAGCGCGGCGTCGTTCATCGCCCCGGAGAGCTGGGCGGTCAGTGCGCCCAGCAGGTCGTCGTCGACGCCCATGGCGCGAAGGGCGTCGCGCAGGTGCGTGCCGGAGTTCTCCGCGTCGAGCTCGCGCCACTCGCGCCAGCCGAGCACGGCGGGCGCATCGACCAGCAGGACGCGCACGGCCGGGCCCGACGTGATGGCGTCGAGGAATGCGTGCGACCCGGCGCCGAGCCGTGCCCGCGGGTCCGCGCCGGCGTGCTCGGCCGCTTCCACGACGGAGTCCGCCACGCGTGCCTGAAGTCGCGCCGCGACAGCACGGAACAGTCCTGCCTTGTTTCCGTAGTGGTGGTAGACGGCACCCCGGGTCACGCCGGCTGCCCGGGCGACGTCGTCCAGCGAGACCGCCGCGAACCCGCGTGCGGCGAACAGGTCGGTGGCGGCGTCCAACACCTGCTGGGCGGTCCGGGCGGCGGCGGCCGCCGAGGCGCGAGGCATACGAGCTTCCTTTACGTGCACAGAGTATGTATCGTGAGTCTTACATGCACAGTGTACGTAAGGAGAAGCCATGACCACCACCGCCGTGTATCCCGTCCTCATGTCGCGGGACGTCGCCGCCGCGGCCGCGTTCTACCGCACGGATCTGGGGTTCGAGACCACCTACGACTCCGACTGGTACGTCAGCCTGCGACTGGGCGCGTTCGAGCTGGCGATCCTGGCCCACGATCACCCCACGATCCCCGAGGGGTACGGCGCGTTGCCCGCCGGGGTGATCGTGAACATCGAGGTCGACGACGTCGATGCCGTCCACGCGCGACTGGCGGGCAAGCCCGGCCTCACGCCTGTCCTGCCACTGCGCGATGAGGACTTCGGGCAGCGACACTTCATCGTCGCGGCGCCCGACGGCGTACTGCTCGACATCATCCAGCCGATTCCGGCCACCGCCGAGTATGCCGCCGCCTACACGGCGGACCCGATCGACCACCGCTGACCGGATCCGTCCGCCCCGCGACCTGATCCGGCCTCCCGCGGGCGGACCGTTCCGGCTCAGACTGGGACCATGAACCGAGCGCTGATCGTCATCGACGTCCAGGAGTCCTTCCGGGTCCGCCCCCTGTGGTCCGAGACCCTCAACCCCGACGTGGCCAAGCCTGTGAACCGGCTCGTCTCCTTGGCTCGTGCCGCCGGTGACCTGGTGGTCTGGGTGCTGCACACCGAACCCGGGACCGGCGGCCCGTTCGATCCCGAGACCGGCCACGTGCGGCTGTTCGAGGAACTGGACGAACCCCTCGGCGACGAGCCGGTCCTGCGCAAGACCTCGCACAACGCCTTCACCACCACGAACCTGCAGCAGATCCTCACCGCCCGCGGCGTCACCGAGCTGCGCGTCTGCGGCATCCGGGCCGAGCAGTGCGTGGAGACCACCACGCGCGTCGGCTCCGACCTGGGCTACGACATGACGTTCGTCGCCGACGCCACCAGCACCGATCCCCTCGGGCCGTTCAGCGCCGCGCAGATCCTCGAACGCACCGAGACGGTGCTCCGCGACCGCTTCGCGCGGATCGCCACCGTCGCGGAGCTCGAGGCGGAGGCGGAGCCGGCAACATCGCCCCGGTGACCACCGTCGTCTTCCTCCTCCTGCCCGGGGTCCATCTGCTCGACCTGGCGGGTCCCGCGCAGGCCTTCTTCACGGCCGGAGACCTCGGCCACGACTACGCCCTGCGCTACGTCTCGGGAGCCGCCGGTCAGGACGGGGCGTTGGCCTCGGCGCAAGGCCTCCCGCTGCTCGTGGACGCCGACTGGCCGGAGCTGGGTCCGGACGACCTCGTCGTCGTGCCCGGATGGCGCGTCGGGAGTGCCGCCGCCTGGCCGCACGTCAGCGAGCCGACGCGGGAGCGGCTCGCGGCTCACCACGCCGCGGGCGGCACCGTCGCCAGCGTCTGCGCGGGTTCCGACGCGCTGGGACAGGCGGGACTGCTCGACGGGCGTCGCTGTACGACCCACCACGCCATCCAGGACCAGCTGGCGGCACGCCACCCCCGCGCCCGTGTCGTGCGGGACGTGCTGTTCACCACCGACGACGGCGTCGTCACCTCCGCCGGCATCGCCAGCGGGATCGACCTCACGCTGCACCTGCTCGCCGTGCGCCACGGACCGGCGCTCGCCGCCCGGGTGGCTCGCGAGATGGTGGTGTACGCCCGCCGGAACGGCACCGAACCACAGGCGAGCGCGATGCTGCGACACCGTTCGCACGTCGACGACACGGTCCACCGGGTCCAGGACCACATCGACGCGCACTTCGCGCGCACGCTGCCGCTCGCGGAACTCGCGGCCCGTGCCGGGGTCGCCGAACGGACCCTGACCAGATCCTTCCGCCGGGCGACCGGACTCACGCCGCTGCGTTACCAGCAGATCCTGCGGCGGGAACGCGCCGAACACCTCATCGGCCACGGCGCGACCGTCGAGTCGGCGGCCCGCACCGTCGGGTTCCAGGACGCCCGGACGCTGCGCCGGCTCCGGAGCGCGGCGACAGATACCCCGTAGGGGTACTTGCGGTCGTCGCTCGATCGTGCGAAAGTCTCCGCGAAAGGGGAGATCATGACGAGTCATCAGCACGACCACGGCGACCACGGTCACCAGCACGGCGACCACGGCCATCAGCACGACCACGGTCACCACCACGGAGAAGACGGGCACGCCGGCTCGCTGAACGCCATGGCGGTCAGCGCCACGCTGCACTGCCTCACCGGCTGTGCCATCGGCGAGATCCTCGGCCTCGTCATCGGTACCGCCGTGGGGTTGACGGTCGGGTGGACCGTCGCGCTCGCGGTGACGCTGGCATTCCTGTTCGGCTACTCGCTGTCGACCCTTCCGCTGCTCAAGGCCGGGCTCGGGTTCTGGGCGGGGCTGCGTATCGTCCTGGCGGCCGACACCCTGTCCATCGCGACGATGGAGGTCGTCGACAACGCCGTCATGGCGCTGATCCCCGGCGCGATGGAGGCAGGCCTGGTGAACGTCGTGTTCTGGATCGGGATGCCGGTCGCGCTCGCCGTGGCGTTCGTGGCGGCCTACCCGGTCAACCGGTACCTGCTGCGGCGAGGCAAGGGCCACGCGCTGACGCACCACTACCATCACGGTGCCGCCGAGGCCGTCGGCGTGCGGCGCTACATCCCCAGCCTCTCCTCGGGAGTGCTGGTCGCGGTCATCGCCAGCTTCATGCTCGGCGGGCTCGTCGTCGCCACCGCCGACACGCTCGGTGGTGAGGAGGCGCCGGCGCACGGCCGCTCGGCACCGCCGGACCGGTGACAAGGCGGCCACGGTCCGGGCACGGCGCTCGCGGAACGCGGTGAGCGTTCCTCCCGTGCCCGGGCCGGCCGGTGCGTTAGCGTGGCGCCTCGAACGGCAGGACTGCGACGACCTCCTGAGGAGAACGATGCCCGTACCCCGGACGCACGCCCTCGCTCTCGCCCTATCCGCGGTGGTCTGTCTCGCGCTCGCGGGCTGTGGCACTCCCGGCCCGGACGAGGAGGCCGCTGTGCCCGGAACGCCGTCGCGGGCGGGGGCGTCCACCGGGGTGTCGTCGCCTGCCGCTTCGGCGGCGGTGCGGGGCCCGGCCGGGGAGCCCCGGGCGGTGGCGACGGGGCTCGAGGCGCCCTGGTCGATCGCGTTCCTGGGGTCGACGCCGCTGATCAGCGAGCGAGACTCCGCCGACGTGCTGGAGCTGCGGGGCGACGGCACCACGCGGGTGGTGGGCACCGTCGAGGGCGTCAGCGCCGAGGGCGAGGGCGGCCTGCTGGGGCTCGCCGTCGACGACGAGGGCCGTCTGTTCGCGTACTCGACGGGCGAGGACGGCAACCGCGTCCAGCGGTTCGAGCTCACGGGCGAGCCGGGTGCCCTCGGACTCGGGCCGGGGGAGACCGTGCTCGACGGCATCCCGTCGGCGAGTTTCCATGACGGGGGACGGATCGCCTTCGGGCCCGACGGCATGCTGTACGTCACGACGGGCGACGCCGGTGACGGGGACGCGGCGCAGGACCTGGGCAGCCTCGCCGGCAAGATCCTGCGGATGACGCCCGGCGGCGAGGTGCCGGGGGACAACCCGTTCGACGGGTCCTTCGTCTACAGCTACGGTCACCGCAACCCGCAGGGCATCGACTGGGCCCGTGACGGCACGATGTTCGCGTCCGAGTTCGGACAGAACACGTGGGACGAGCTGAACGTCATCACGCCCGGCGGCAACTACGGCTGGCCGGTCGTCGAAGGCGTGGCGGGCGACGACCGGTACGTCGATCCGGTGCAGCAGTGGAGCCCGCGGGAGGCGAGCCCGAGCGGTCTCGGGATCGCGGGCGGCACGATCTTCGTCGCCAACCTGCGCGGCTCGGTCCTGCGCGCGGTGCCGGTCGCCGAGCCGTCCCGGTCCGCCGAGTTCTGGCCGGGGCAGTACGGGCGTCTCCGTGACGTCACGGTGTCGCCCGCGGGGGACCTGTGGTTCCTCACGAACAACACCGACGGCCGGGGCACTCCCGGGCCCGACGACGACAGGCTGCTCGCCGTCCCTCTCGCCGAGTGACCGCCGGCGCGTCGTCGCCCGCGACGTGGCGCCGGCGCCTCTCAGGCGGCCTCGGCCCGCACGACCGCGACCGGACGGCGTGCGTGGGAGAGCACGTCGTGGCTGACCGATCCGAGCAGCGCCGAGCGCAGCTCGCCCCTGCCGCGCGTGCCGACGACGACGAGTGCCGCGTCGCGGGACAGCTCGGTGAGGACGTCACCGGCTCCACCCTCCTCGACCCGTACCGTCATCTCCGGTTCGTCGCCGGTGGTTCCTGAGGCCTCTGCCGCCCGGGAGACCACCTGACGGACCGCCGACTCGGCTCGCGCGACCGCTTCGGCGTGACGGTTGTCGGCCTCTGCCGCGACATCCGTGTGGCCGGGGTCGAAGAACGGCAGGGTCGGCGTCGTCGCACGATAGGCGTGCACGGCCACGAGCCTGGCGGACCGTCGGCGGGCCTCCCGCAGGGCGAAGCGCAGGGCCGCCTCGCCGTGGTCCGAGCCGTCCACGCCGACCACGACCGAACCGTCGTCGGGCCCGGCGTCGGCCGGCGAGGGCACCACGACGGTGGGGCAGGCCGCATGGGGCACGACCTGGCTGCTCACCGAGCCCAGGGCGAGGGACGCGGCTGCCCCGAGCCCTCGCGTGCCCACGACGACGAGTCCCGCCCCGTCGCGCGCCGCCTGCAGCAGGGCGTCGGCGGGAGGGAGCACCGCGAGCTCGGTCTCCACCTCCAGGTCCGGGGCTCTGTCCACGGCCCGTCGCCGCGCGGCGGTCAGGACCTTCTCGGCGGCCTCACGGAGGTTGTCCATCGCCGGCAGGACGGTCGTCTCCCCGAGCGGGCCCACCGTGACGGACACATGGAGCCCGTACAGGACGAGCAGACGCGTTCCCCGGAGCTGGGCCTCGGTGGCGGCCCAGTCGAGCGCGGCGTCGCTGTCGGGGGAGTCGTCGACGCCGACGACGAGGTGTCCGTTGCCGCTGTGACTGGTCATGTCCGATCTCCGTTCACCGGTGCGGTCAGGTGCTTGCCGGCGGGCGGGTCACGCCCCCCGCCGCGTCGCTCGTTCCGCGGTACTGCCAGGTAATCACGGGTACCGGATCCGTGCCGGTGGAGCGCGCCGGTCCGTGCCGCGACCGGGAGACGGCCGACCCCCTGCGGCCCGCGCAGGTGGCGCCTGCGTCCGCATCCACGGATGTTCCATGGATATTCCTCCGCAGATGCGGCACGATGTGGGGGTGGAGTACCGAATCGCGGAAGCCGCCGAGCTGCTCGGGGTGAGCGACGACACGATGCGTCGCTGGGCGGACGCCGGACGCGTCACGACCGGTGTCCGGGACGGTCGCACGGTGATCCCTGGCGCCGGCCTCGCGCGGCTCGCCGCCACGCTCGTCGACAGCGGCGAGCACGCGCGCACCCGTGCCGGTTCCGTGAGCGCCCGCAACCGGATGACCGGGCTCGTCACGCGTGTCGTCAAGGACGCGGTGATGGCTCAGGTCGAGATGGTCTGCGGGCCCTACCGGATGGTGTCCCTGATGAGTGCGGAGGCCGCCACCGAGCTCGGCCTGGAGCCGGGTGTCCGGGCGATCGCCTCGGTGAAGGCGACGAACGTCGTCGTGGAGCGTGCCCGATGAGGCCGCGAGCGACGACCGTCGCGTGCGCCGTCGCCGTCGCCCTCACCGCCTGCGGCCCAGGCACCGGCTCCGACCGCGGCGCCACCCTCCAGGTCCTCGCCGCCGCGTCACTCACCGAGGTGTTCACCGAGCTGGGAACCGAGTTCGAGGCCCGGCACGACGGCGTCGACGTCCAGTTCTCCTTCGGCTCCAGCACGGATCTCGCCGAGCAGGCCGCGGACGGCGCTCCCGGCGACGTCCTGGCCACCGCGGACGAGGACGCGATGGCGGTCGCCGAGACCGCCGGCGTCGTCACCGACCCGACCGTCTTCGCGGCCAACAGCCTGGTCGTCGTCACGCCCCGCGACAACCCCGCGGAAGTGCGGTCCCTCGACGACCTCACCGGCGCCACGTGGGTGCGCTGCGCCGACGAGGCGCCGTGCGGCAGGGCGGCCCGGACGGTGCTGGACGCCGCCGGGATCACCGCCCGGCCCGCGAGTCTCGAGGAGGACGTCCGCGCCACCCTCGACAAGGTGGTCACGGGCGAAGCGGACGCCGCGCTCGTCTACGCGACCGACGCCGCGTCGGCGGGTGACGCCGTCGCCACCGTCGACATCCCCGGAGCGGAACGCGAGCGCAACCCCTACCTGGTCGCGCCCCTGGCCCAGGCGGGCGACGCCGCCCTGGCGCGGGCCTGGACCGACTTCGTCACGGGCCCGGACGGGCAGGCGCTCCTCACGGAGTCAGGGTTCTCCCGGCCATGACGGGGCCCGCGACATGACACCCGCGGCCCCGGGCGCCGCCGGTCCGGCCGGGCCGGGCCACAAAACCCCCGAGCCGGGTCCCACGGCCCCTGCGGCCCCCTCGGGTACCCGGTTCCGCCGAGTTCGACCGCGCCGGGACCCGTTGGGCCGCGCCCCCCTCGTTCTCGTGCTCCCGGCCGTCGTGGCCGTGCTCCTCCTGGCCGTGCCGCTCGGCACCATGGTCGTGGCCACGGACCCCGCGAGCCTGGCCGCGGCGCTCCGCTCGGAGGCCGTGCGGCACGCCCTGTGGCTCTCGGTCGTCACCTCGACCGCCGCGATCGTCATCTGCCTCGTGCTCGGGCTACCGCTCGCCTGGGTCCTCGCCCGGGTCGACTTCCCCGGCCGCCGCCTGGTGCGCTCGCTCGTCATCGTGCCGATGGTGCTGCCGCCCGTCGTCGCCGGTATCGCGCTGCGGACGGCGTTCGGGCGCTCCGGGCTCCTCGGGCGGCCGCTGCTCGACCTCACCGGCTTCGCCTTTCCCTACACCACCTGGGGCGTCGTGCTCGCGCACGTCTTCGTGGCGCTGCCGTTCGTCGTCATCAGCATGGAAGGCGGCCTGCGCGCCGCCGGCCCGCTGTACGACGCCGCCGCCGCGACCCTCGGGGCATCGCGCTGGCTCACCTTCCGCCGTGTCACCGTGCCGCTCGCCCTGCCCGGCATCGCGGCCGCCCTCGTCCTCGGCTGGGCCCGGTCGCTCGGCGAGTTCGGCGCCACCATCACGTTCAACGGCAACTACCCCGGCGTCACCCAGACCATGCCGACGCTGATCTACGTCGAGCGGCAGGCCGACGGCGACGCGGTCCTCGCGCTCAGCCTGGTCATGCTCCTCGTGTCCGTCGGGGTGCTGGTCGCGCTCCGCGACCGCTGGCTGGTGACGGCGTGAGCGGCGTCGCGGCGGGCCTGACGGCCCGGCTGTCGGTCCCCGGCCGCCTGGACGTGGAGCTCGTGGCCGGGCCCGGGGACGTGGTCGCCGTCGTCGGCCCCAACGGCGCGGGGAAGAGCACGCTCGTCCACGCGCTCGCGGGGCTCCAGCCGGCCGAGGGAACGGTCCGGCTGGCCGGCGACGAGCTGACCGGGATGCCTCCGCAGGAGCGTCACGTCGGTGTCGTGTTCCAGGATCGGCGGCTCTTCCCGCACCTCAGTGCGCTGGAGAACGTGGCGTTCGGGCCACGGGCCCGGGGAGTGGCGGCCCGCACCGCACGTGGTGTGGCCCGGGACCGGCTCGCCCGCCTCGGGGTCGGAGCCCTGGCGGACCGGCGGCCCGGCGAGCTGTCCGGCGGCCAGGCGCAGCGGGTGGCCATCGCCCGGGCGCTGGCCACGGACCCCGCCCTGCTGCTCCTGGACGAGCCGTTCACCGGGCTCGACGTGGGCGTCGCCGCCGCCCTGCGCGTCGAGCTCGCGGGGCACCTCGCCCAGTACACCGGGGTCACCGTGCTGGTGACCCATGACGCGATCGACGCCCTGACACTCGCCACCACGGTCGCGGTGCTCGACGGCGGCCGTTTGGTCCAGACCGGGACGCCGCACGACGTCGCGGCGCGGCCGCGGAGCGCGCACGTCGCGCGGCTGGTCGGCCTCAACGTGATCCGCGACGGCGACCGCTTCCGGGCGTTCTCGCCGTCCGCCGTGACCGTGTCCGTCCACGCGCCCGACGACTCGACCCGCCATCGCTGGCCCGGCACCGTCCGGGGCGCGGCACCGCACGGGGACGCCGTGCGCCTGCAGGTGCACGGCGAGCAGGACCTGATCGCCGACGTCACCCCCGCGGCGACCCGGGAACTGGGGCTGGTACCGGGCCGCCCCGTCTGGCTGTCCGTCAAGGAGACGGCGATCACGACGTACTGAGCCCGCACGGGCCGACGTCGTCCAGCCGGCCGCGCCACCCGGCTGGACGACGTCGGCCCGTGCGGGCGTGGCGGGAACGGTGCGCCGGATGCGGCACACGGCTCCCGCCCGCCGTCAGGCCGTGACGACCTTGAGGTCCGTGGGGACGTTGCCGCGCGTCGCGTTCGAGTACGGGCACACCTCGTGGGCGGCGGCGACGAGACGCTCCGCGGTCGGCTGGTCCACCCCGCCGATCTCGACCGTGAGCACCGCTTCCAGGGCGAAGCCGCCCGTCTCGTTCGGGCCGATACCGACGTCGGCGGTGACGGCCGTGTCCCTGACCGGGGTCTTCTCCTGACGCGCCACGGCCTTGAGCGCGCCGTGGAAGCAGGCCGCCCAGCCGGCGGCGAACAGCTGCTCCGGGTTGGTCGCGCCGCCCGCCCCGCCGAGTTCCTTCTGCACGGCGAGGTCGAGGTCGAGCAGGCCGTCCGACGTGACGGTGCGGCCGTCACGGCCGTCCCCGGTCGCTGTGGCCGAGGCGGTGTAGAGAGCGGGCATGAGGTCCTCCACGGAAGTAGAAAGAACGGTCGTTCTGCTTGTGTGTCCCACTACACCCCGGAACGCGGCCCGTGTCAAGGAGACGCGGCTACCGTGGGGGCATGACCACCGGATCGTCGAGCACGTCGAGCACGCGGACCGCGACCGTGGGGCGTCCCTCCGCCGCCCGCGACCGACTGCTGCGCACGGCGTCCGAGCTGTTCTACGCGGAGGGCGTGCGCGGGGTCGGCGTGGAGCGGGTCGTCGCCGAGGCCTCGGTGACCCGTGCGACGTTCTACCGCCACTTCGCCGGCAAGGAGGCCCTGGTGGTCGCCTACATCGAGGCCACCGACGCCGCGCTGCGGGCACGGGCGGGCGAGCCGCCGGCGGCTCCGCCGGAGAGTGCCGGCGCATGGCTCGCCGCGGTGACCGACGTGGTGGGGGACACGTTGTGCGTGCCGGGCTTCCGGGGGTGCGCCTTCATCAACGCGGCCGCGGAGTATCCGGACCGGTCGAGCCCCGTGCGCCGGGCCGTCGACGCGCACCGCGGCTGGCTGCTCGGCACGGTCACCGAGGCGCTGCGCGCCGCCGGGCATCCCGACCCGCCCGCGGCCGGCCGGCGCTGGATGGCGCTGCGCGACGGCGCGATGGTCGGCGGGTACCTCGGCGACCCCGCCGAGGCGCGTGCCACCTTGCACGACGGCGTGCGCGACCTGCTCACCGAGGCGGGCTGACCGGCCCGGCCCGTACTTCGCCGCGGTGGCACGGCCCGCGGCCCGGACCGCCGCAGCCCGCGGCTACGTCCCCGTACCGGGAACGATCGTCCTCCTCGGCACCGGTGAGGGCGCCGGCGGCGGTTCGTGACCCGTCCTCGCCTCGTCCGGGACGGCAGCCTCGGCGCGCTCCGGCCAGTGCAGAACGGTGAGCGAGACGCACAGGGCGATGAACCCCATCAGCCAACCCGCGGGGATGTCGCTGAGCCAGTGGTAGCCCATCCAGGCCACGAGCGGGCCGCTGACGGCGAGCAGGGCCACCACGACGACGACGCCCCGGCGGAAGCGGCGGCGGTCCGGGCGCAGCCCGGCCGAGCCGAACAGCAGGAACACCACCATCGTGGCGGTGAAGGCCGTGTTGGCGGCATGTCCCGAGGGGAACGCCTGCCCTCCGGCGAACAGCAGGTCGACCCCGGTCACCGGGCTCGAACGTCCCAGGCCGAACTTCACCGGATAGCCGATCGCCGCGATCGTGGCGAGGCCGGCCATCACGGCGTACAGCGGCCGCAGGGTCCCACGCCGGTGCGCGACGAGCGCACCCGCTCCCATGACGACCGGGACCGTCGCCCAGCGCTCGCCGGTGACGAACGCCTGAACCTCGAGGAACGTGGCCATCCCGCCCTGTGCCCGCCGGGCGTACACCCACTCGCGGGCGGCCCAGTCCCAGGCGACGAAGGGCCCGGCCGAGACCACCTGGAGCACCATCCACACGAACGCGAGCAGGAGGACCACGCCCACGGTCGCCGGCGTGATCCACGGCTGCGCCACGGCACCGCTCCGCGCGGCTCGCAGATCGGCGCGGACACGTCCGACCACGTCGCTCACGGGCCGTCCGGCGGCGAGCTCGGGGACCTGCGGAGTCGTCGGAAGCCGCGCCCGGTTCGCGGGCAGCGTGCCGGTGTCCGGCAGCCCCCGTCCCGGTGCGCCGCCGTACGCGGCACCGTGAGCCCCCTGAATTCGCAACATCGCCGGTGATCCTATGGTCGAATTCACCCGCTCGTCCCGGCTTGTGCCCGGGTCGCACGAGAGATTCACAAGGGCTCGATAATGGTTATGCCGCCGTGATCTTTACCGCTCGCAAAAGTGTGACGGGTCACTCGAACGGGTTTGAGAAACTGGTGCCATGCCCCGCCCGCACGTCCTCCTGTCGGTCGCGGCGTCGATCGACGGCTACATCGACGACGTCGGCACCGAGCGGCTCCTGCTCTCGGACGACGCGGACCTCGACCGCGTCGACGCCGTGCGCGCGGGTATGGACGCGATCCTCGTCGGAGCCGGCACGATCCGCGCGGACGACCCTCGCCTGGAGGTGCGCTCCGCCGAGCGCCGGGCGCGGCGTTCCGCCGGCGCACGGCCCGCCACGCCGGTCAAGGTGACCGTCACAGCAGGTGGCGACCTCGACCCGGGAGCCCGGTTCTTCACCGGTGACACGGACAAGATCGTCTACACCACCGACGCCGCGGTCGGTGGGCTGCGCACCCGCCTCGGCTCCGTGGCCGACGTCGTGCCCCTCGGGCCGGTGGTCGACCCGGCCGTGCTGCTGGCCGATCTCACCACCCGCAGCATCGAACGGCTGATGGTCGAGGGAGGCGGGGCGGTGCACACCCTGTTCCTCACCGCCGGCCTCGTGGACGAGCTGCACCTCGTGGTCGCGCCCTTCTTCGTCGGGGACGCCGCCGCTCCCCGGTTCACCGGGCCGGGTGTCTTCCCGCACGGTCCCGCTCGTCCCCTGACACTGCTCGAGGCCCGTCCCATGGGAGACCTCGTCCTGCTGCGCTACGCCCCGGTGCCCGCGGGCGGCGCGGGAGGTGCGGCCGGCGGGGCGCGGGAGCCGCGACCGCGCGGCCCGGTGTCCGCGAGCGCGCCCGGCGGCGCGACGGGGACCGGTGTCGTGGCATGACCGGCGCCGCGCCGCAGAGCGCCTCGCCCGCCGACCGGGAACGTCTCCTGGAGGCGATCGCTCTGGCGCACCACTCCCCGCCGTCACGCACGGCCTTCAGCGTCGGTGCCGTCATCGTGGCCGACGACGGGTCGGTGCTCGGCCGAGGCTGGTCGCGCCGGCACGACCCGACCGAGCACGCCGAGGAGGCGGCGCTCGCCGACGTGTCCGGCGGGGACCGTCTCCGGCTGCGCGCCGCCACGATCTACACGTCGCTCGAACCGTGCGGGAGGCGGGCGTCCCGTGAGGTGACGTGCACGGAACACATCCTGGCCGCGGGCATCCCGCGCGTCGTGTTCGCATGGTCGGAGCCCGACCTGTTCGTCGAGGCCCGGGGCGCGGAGCTCCTGGAGCGTGCGGGGCGCACCGTCATCCAGGTGCCCGACCTCGCCGACGCGGCTCGTGAGCCGAACCTCCATCTGCTCCGGCGCGGCTGATCCGGAGGGCGGGCGGCCCGGAGGCGCGGGCCACCGCGCTGCCGTCCCGCCTACGCGGGGGCGGTGGTCTCCGCGACGATCTCCTCGACCTCGCCCGCCAGGGCGGCGCGGTCGGCCGGGACCAGGCCGATACGGGTGCGGCGGTCCAGGACGTCGTCGGCGTCGAGGGCGCCCTCGTGGGTCACGGCCCACTCGATCTCGGCCCGGGCGATCCGCAGGTGCCCGACGGCCGTGGCGGGCCGGCCCGTGCGGGCCTCCTCGACGACCCGGCGGGCCTCCGCGCCGTGCCGTGCCACCACGGCGGCCCACAGGCCGGCCGCCATGCCGGGCGACCCGGTCTCGCGGGGCCCGGTGAACGGAGAGCCGGGGGACCCGGCCAGCGGCAGCGCGTGCGTGCGGCAGGGGGCCGCCTCCAGGCGGGCGTGACGGACGGCGAGGTCGACCGCGTCCTGCGCCATCTGCCGGTAGGTGGTGAGCTTGCCGCCCAGGACGTTCACGGCACCGGTGCTCTCCGAGATCGCGACGAGGTGTCGCCGGGACATGTCGGCAGTGGTGCGCTCGCCCCCGGCGTGGCCGTGTCCGCCGCCCGCGAGCGCCTGGCTGTCGACCAGGGGCCGCAGTCCCGCGTACGCGCCGATGACGTCGTCACTGGTGAGCGGCGCGCCCAGGACGCGGGAGACCGCGCCGAGCAGGAACTCGATCTCGGCGGGTGTGGGCTCGGCGACGTCGGGTACCGGGCCGGGCGCCTCCTCGTCCGTGAGACCGATGAACACCCGTTCGTGCTGCTGCGGGAGCGCGAAGACGAACCTGCTGACCGATCCGGGCAGCGGCACCATGAGTCCGGCGCCCGGGTTCCCGAGCCGTGCGGCGGGGAGGACGACGTGGGTGCCCCGGCTGGGTCGCAGCCGCACCGACGGGTCGATCGTGCCGGTCCAGACGCCGGTCGCGCTGATGACCGCGCGGGCGCGGACGCTGAGCGTCTCGCCGGTGACGGCGCACCTGAGGTCGGCGCCGTCGGGCCGGATGCGTACGGCTCGCGTGCGGGTCAGCACCCGTGCGCCCAGCCCTGCGGCGGTCCGGGCGAGCGCCATGACGAGCCGTGCGTCGTCGACGAGCTGACCGTCATGGCCGAGGATCCCGCCGCGCAGCCGGGCGGGCGCGAGCGCGGGAGCGAGGCGGAGCGTCTCGGCGGCGCCGGTGGGCCGCCAGGGGGGAAGGGCCGACGACGGTGTCCGGGCGCCGCGGCGCAGCAGGTCGCCGAGCGACATGCCCGCCGCGGAGGCGGCGACCTGTCGTGCGGACACCCCGGGGAGCACCGGCACGAGCTGGCCCAGGGGGCGGACGAGGTGCGGGGCGATCCGTGTCATGAGCAGGTGGCGTTCGCGGGCGCTCTCGCGTGCCACGGCGAGGTCGCCGGTCGCCAGGTACCGCAGCCCGCCGTGCACGAGCTTCGAGCTGAACCGCGACGTGCCCCAGGCGAGGTCACGCGCCTCCACGAGTGCCACGGACAGGCCCCGTGCGGCGGCGTCGAGCGCCACGCCCGCACCCGTGACGCCACCGCCCACGACGAGCACGTCGACCTCGGCGCCCGCGAGCTCGTCGAGCTCGCGGGCGCGCCGGGCGCCGTTCAGGGCGGTCGGGTCGCGGGTCACGGGCGCAGGTACGCGTCGAGGGCGTGCGCCAGTTCGGCGCGCCAGGCGTCCGGGTCCACGAGGTCGGCGACGGTCGGGCCGGACAGCAGCGCTCCCTGGGAGACGATCAGCACCATCAGGGCCATGTCGTGCGGGTCGCCGGCGCGCACGGTGCCGCCGGCCTGCGCCTGGGCGAGCGCGCCGGCGATCCACTCGTGGATGACCCGCTGCGACCGCCCGATGCGCTGCAGGGTGTAGCGGGTGAACACCTCGGGCTCACGCCGCAGCAGGCGCCGGAAGACCGGGTCGGCACGGAACAGGTCGCCGAACTCCAGCACCCCGGCGACGATGGCCGCGCGATCGGGCGGACCGCCGTCCTGCCCGTCGGTGCGGCCGGTGCCGGACTGGCGGGCGTCCGCGCGTGCGCCGGCCGGGGGGCCGCCGTCGTGCCGGGTCCGGCTCAGGACGTTGTGCCTCGCCCGGGTGACGAGCAGGTGGGCGCGGTGCCCGAGCAGGGCTCGCACGACGTCGTCGGACGAGCCGAACCGCCGGTAGACCGTGGGACGGCTGACCTCGGCCTCGCGTGCGAGTTCGGCGATCGTCAGTCCGTGCAGGCCGCGCGTCGAGACCAGGCGGCCGGCCGCGTCGAGGAGCCGCTCGCCGATCGCGTCGGGGGCGGGCTCCTTCGGCGTGCCGGGTGCCGTGCCGACTGCCGGGGCGGACGGAGGGCGTGCGGCGGGCGGGGCGGCCACCGTGCCGGCGGGTGCGAGGTGCGCGTTACGGACTGACATGATGTGTAACACTGTAATTCATGACGCAGAACAGTGGGGTCCCCGACATGCGCTGGGACGGCTGGGGCGACCCGGCGAAAGCCACCGGGAAGCTGCCCGGCGGCGTCAAGCTCCTGCTCACCGCGGTGCTCGGGCACCGGCCCCGGCGCGCGGAACAGATCGCGCTCGCCGACGTCGAGCTCACCACCCCGCCGCTCGACGCCGCCGATGTCCGGGCGCTCGCGGCCGCGGTCGGGGCCGAGCACGTGCGTACCGACCACGAGGCCCGTGTGCTGCACGCCGGCGGGAAGTCGACGCCGGACCTCGCCCGACGCCGGGCGCGGACGCAGGCGGCGCCCGGCGCGGTCGTGCTGCCGGGCAGCGAGGCCGGTGTCGCCACCGTGCTCCGGGTCGCGGCCGAGCGCGGGCTCGCCGTCGTCCCGTTCGGTGGGGGGACCGCCGTCACGGGAGGACTGGCGCCCGACGCCGGGGAGCACCGGGCAGCGATCAGTCTCGACCTGCGGCGGCTGGCGGGCCTGGAACGGCTCGACGACGTGTCGGGCGAGGCGACGTTCTGGGCGGGCACGAGGGCTCCCGCCGCCGAGGCGGCGCTCGCCGAGCACGGGTTCGAGCTGGGCCACTTCCCGCAGAGCTTCGAGTTCGCGTCGCTCGGCGGGTTCGCCGCGATGCGCTCGTCGGGTCAGAACTCCGCCGGGTACGGGCGTTTCGACGCCATGGTCACCGGGCTCCGGGTCGTCACGCCCACCGGGACGCTGGACCTCGGCAGGGCGCCGGGCTCGGCGGCCGGACCGGACCTGCTGCGGTTGTTCCTCGGGTCCGAGGGCGCGTTCGGCGTCATCACGCAGGTACGACTGCGGGTCCACGAGCTCCCCGCGGAGCGGTTCCTCGACGCCTTCACGTTCCCCGACTTCCGCTCGGGGGCCGACGCGCTGCGACACGTCGTGCAGGCCGGGACCGGCCCGACGGTGATCAGGCTGTCCGACGAGGCGGAGACCGCGGTGTCGCTCGCCCAGGTGGGAAGCATCGGCAAGGCGCTGGCGAAGGGGTGTACCGCGGTCGTGCTGCACGAAGGGCCTGCCGAACTGGCCCGAGCCCGGCGCGCGGCGACCACGGCCGTGCTCACCGCGGCAGGCGGTCGCCCGGCCTCGCGCGCGCTGGCCGAGTCGTGGGAGCACGGCCGGTTCGACGGCCCCTACCTGCGCGACACGCTGCTGGAGCACGGCGTGTTCGCCGAGACCCTGGAGACGGCGACGACGTGGTCCAACCTGCACGTGCTCCGCACGGCCGTCACCGAGGCGCTGGCCTCGGGCCTGGGCGCGGCCGGTGCGAAGCACCGGGTCCTGTGCCACGTGTCGCACGTCTACCCGACGGGGGCGTCCCTCTACTTCACCGTCGTCGCCGGCCTCACCGGGGACCTGGCGGCCGCGTGGGAACCGGTCAAGGCGCGCGTGAACGACGCGATCATGACGGCGGGGGGCACCATCTCCCACCATCACGGTGTGGGGACGGACCACGCCCCCTGGCTGAGGCACGAGCTCGGCGAGCACGGTGCGCGCCTCCTGCGGGCGATGAAGAACGAACTGGACCCGGCGGGCATCATGAACCCCGGCACGCTCCTGACCCGGACGTGACGAGGCCCGTGCGGCGGGCGGTCCACCGGCTCGACGGCGCCGGGCCGGCTCGGGCCCGGTCCCGCGCCCGGCGACACCCCGGCTGCCCGTAGGATCGGGCGCGTGAAGCACGTTCGGACGGGGATGGCGTGGCTCGGGGGCGTGTCCGCCACCCTGCTCGCCCTCGGCACATGGCAGGTCGTGGTGTCCGGGCCGTTCGTCGCGGCCGACTGGGACTACCACGTGTGGGCGGACGCGAACCTCCCGGCCGGTGCGGCGAAGTGGCTGCTCGATGCCTTCGCCACCGTGACCGGCGAGCGTCTGTTCACCCTTCCGGTCCTCGGTGTGCTCGCCGGCTGGCTCGCGCTGCGCGGGCGTGACTGGCGCCCGCTCGTCGCGGTGGTGGCCGGGCTCGCGATCATCGCGGTCGTCGGCTACTCCCTGAAGTTCGGTCTGGGGCGCACGATGCCGTACACGGGCATGGACGTGCTGCACGGTGGCGGCCGCGCGTGGCCGTCCGGCCACGCCGCGAACGCCGCCTACACCTGGGCGATGGCCGGGATCCTGCTCATCGGCGAGCGCGGCCTGCGGCCGCGGCGGGCCTGGCTGTGGCCGTGGATGGTGGTGTGCGTCCTCGTCACGGCGTTCTCCGGGTGGATCATGGTGCGGGTCGACTACCACTGGATCAGCGACGTGCCCGGCGGGTGGGTGCTGGGGCTGCTCGCGCTGGCCGTCTCGGTCGCGATCCTGCACGGCGATTCCCCGGTCCCGATGCGAGCGCCCTGGGCGCTGCGGCTGCGGGACCGGTTGTCCGCCGGCTCGCGCCGCTGACTCGCCGCCCGGAAGGGTCACGACCCGGCATCATGTCCGGATCGTGACTTGCGTGCGACCAGAATTTGGTTCTTGTCCGCTAGCATCCACGCAGGTTCTTGGGGGAGGCATCACAAGACCAGGTCCACGCGGATCCACCCGGGAGGGAGCGGCATGGACGAGAGCGGGCACATCGCGGTGCTCGTCAATCCCGCGTCGCGACGCGGCGCGGGAGCCGAGCATGCCGGTGCGGTCGTGCGCCGGCTCACCGAGCGCGGTGCCGTGGTCCGCACCTATCAGGGAGCGGGCCGGGAGGACACCGCCCGCCTCGCGAAGGAGGCGGTCGCGGCCGGTCCCGGGGTGCTCGCGGTGGTGGGGGGCGACGGCACGATCGCGGCCGTGCTGCCGCACCTGACCGGCACCGGCGTGCCGCTCGCCGTCGTCGGAGGAGGGACGGGCAACGACCTCGCGCGGACGCACGGCATCCCGCCCGACCCGCGCGCGGCGGCCGACGTCGTGCTCGACGGCGAGCGCCGCCTCGTCGACACCGGCACGATCACGGCCGACGACGGCAGCGTGACGCCCTTCGCGACGATCGCGTGCGCCGGTTTCGACTCGCGCGCCAACGAACGCATCAACCGGATGCGCCGCCCCCGGGGCGCCGCCCGCTACACGCTGGGCACCTACCGGGAACTCGTCGGCCTGCGCACCTTCACGTACCGGATCCTGCTCGACCCCCCGGCCTCCGCCGCCGGACGGTCGCCGAACGGACGGTCGGAGATCGCCGTGGAGCCGGCTCCCCGGGCGACCGGCCGCACGGACGACGGGCCGACCGCTCCGGAAGAGGTCCCCGGCCATCTGCTCGCGATCGGCAACACGCGCTACTACGGCGGCGGCCGCCCCATCCTTCCCGACGCCGACGCGTGCGACGGCCTGCTCGACATCACGCTCGTCGAGGCGGTGGGCCGGCTCGGCCTCATCGGCCTGGACCGGCCGATCAGGCGTGGTGAGCACCTGAGCCGCCCCGGCGTCCGCGCGCTGCGCGCGGCTCGCGTGCGTGTGGAGGCCGACCAGGACCTGGTCATGTACGCCGACGGCGAGCCGGTGGGGCCGCTGCCCGTCACCGTGGCCGTCGAGCGCCGGAGCCTGATGCTGTGCCTGCCGAGGGACGGAGGACGACCATGACCGAACTCGGACGGATGACCGGATCCGGGCACGTGACCGGACCTGGGCGCACGACGTCGGCCGGAGGAGCGGCCGGCCCCGGTGCCCCGCCCGGCGCGGGGGATGCTCCCGGACGCCGCCCGCGGCTCGCTCCCGAGCAGCGGCGGCTGCGACTCGGTGACGTCGCCGACCGGCCTCTTCTCTCCGAGACCACCGCGGCCGAGAACCCCGACCACGTGTACTCGAGGCTGCGCAAGCGCTGGGGCGCCGTCGCGCCCGTCGACCTGGAACCCGGCGTCCCGGCCTGGCTGGTGCTCGGGCACGCGGAAGTGGTCGCCGTCATGCGCGACGACCGAACCTTCGTCAAGGACCCCTCCACCTGGCGCGGCCACGACGACGCCCTCCTCGGCGCGCACTCGGGGCTGCGCCCGCTCATCTCCCGCGCCCCCCAGCACACCGCGATCCACCAGGACGGTGCCGAGCACATGCGGCTGCGCGCGCCGATCGACGACGCGCTGGAACAGGTCGACGAGATCCGCACCGCCGTCGTCGTGCGACGCCTGTGCACGATGCTCATCCAGCGGTTCGAGCGGCGCGGCCGGGCGGACCTCGTCGCCGAGTACGCGTCCGCCGTGCCCTTCCTCGTCATGTCCGAGCTGGCGGGCTACGACCCGGAGGACGCCCAGCGCGTGCAGGAGATCATCCAGGCGATCTTCCAGAGCGGCCCGGACGGACGCGAGTTGCGCAAGGAACTCGGCGGCATCATCCGCGCGCACATCGCGCGCAGCCGTCAGCGCCCCACCCAGGACATCGCGGGGGTGCTGGCCCGGCACCCGGCCTTCCAGGACGACCTCGAACGCGCCCAGACCCTCGTCGCCCTCACCTCGATCGCCAGCACGTCCCTGCTGTCCTGGGTGGCCCAGACGCTCACCCTGGTCCTGACGGACGAACGCTTCTCGAACCGTCTGCGCGGCGGACGCCTGAACATCGACGACGCCCTCGACGAGGTGCTGTGGCGCTCGACGCCCAACCCCAACATGGTTCCGCGCTACGCCACGCGCGACGTCCTGCTCGACGACAAGCTCATCGAGAAGGGCGACGCCGTGGTGATGTCCGTGCACGCGGCCAACCACGACCCGGCGATCCTCCCGGACGACGAGTGGGAGGAGATCGGCAACCGTGCCCACCTCTCGTTCGGCGGCGGCCCGCACGCGTGCCCTGCCCCGCGGCTCGCGCGCGTCATCGCGCGGATCGCCGCCGAAACGCTGGTGCGCCGCCTGCACGTGTCGTTCGACGGCGACCCCGCCGCCCTCGAATGGGCGCCGTCCCCGTGGCTCCGGTACCCCGCCCGGCTGCCGGTCACCTTCCCCGTTCCCCGCCGGACCGACGAAGAGGGCCGGAGCGACCACCCCGACGAGAGGTAGGCACAGATGCAGATCGGTATCCCCGACGACGCGGGTCCGCTGGTCGCCGCGACGCCGTCGGCCGTCGGCCGGCTGACGGCCCTCGGCCACGACGTCGTCGTCACCGAGGGTGCCGGCGCCGCCGCCGGGCTGCCCGACGACGACTACCGCGCCGCCGGGGCGCTCGTCGTGTCCGACCCCGCCGTCGCGTGGGAGTCGGACGTGGTGGTCTGCACGGTGGTGCCCGACGACGTCCAGCTGCGGATGCGGCCGGGCACGACCCTCGTGTCACGGCTCGCGCCCGCCGCCCATCCCGACCGGATCCGCGCGCTCGCCGAGCGCGGGATCACGGCACTGGCGCTCGACGCCGTGCCCCGGATCTCCCGCGCGCAGTCCCTCGACGTGCTCTCCGTCCTGTCCAACGTCGCCGGCTACCGCGCCGTGGTGGAGGCCGCCGCCGAGTACTCCGGCATGTTCGGCGGCCAGGTCACCGCCGCCGGCAGCACCCGCCCCGCCACCGTCTTCGTCATCGGCGCCGGTGTCGCCGGCCTCGCCGCGCTCGGCGCCGCCACCGCACTCGGCGCCCGCGTGCGCGCGTTCGACGTGCGGCCCGAGGTCGCCGAGCAGATCGAGTCCATGGGGGCCGAGTTCGTCTCCGAACCCGAGGCGCAGCAACAGGTCAGCGCCGACGGCTACGCCGCACCCCTCACCGACGACCAGCTCGCCGCAGCCCTGCGCCTGTACACGCGGGAGGCGGCCGCCGCCGACGTCGTCGTCACCACCGCGCTCGTGCGCGGCACCGCACCCACCACCCTCACCGCCGAGGCGGTGGCGGCCATGCGGCCCGGCTCCGTGATCGTCGACCTCGCCGCGCCCGGCGGCGGCAACTGCGAGCTCACGGTCCCGGGGGAGCGGGTGGTGTCCGGCAACGGCGTCGTCGTGCTCGGGTACACCGACCTGCCCGCCCGCATGCCGCGCCACACCTCCGAGCTGTACGGCACCGCCGTCGCCAATCTCCTCACCCTGCTCACCCCCGGCAAGGACGGTGAGCTCCAGCTCGACCTGGACGACGTCGTGCAGCGCGGCATCACCGTCGCCCGCGGCGGCGAGGTGCTCTGGCCGCCGCCCGCGGTCCAGGTCAGCGCGGCGCCCGCCCCCGCGGCCAGGGCCGCCGACGGCACGGACGGCGGGGCGGGTGCGGGGACCGCCGGCCCCGGGACACCGGCCCGACGCCGGCCCGCCTGGCTCGCCGGGGCCCTCGCCGTCACCGGCGCCGTGGTGGGCGGACTGGCCGTCGCCGCGTCGCCCGACGAGACCGTCGGGCACTTCACCGTGCTGGCGCTCGCGGTCGTCGTCGGGTTCTACGTGATCCGCGCCGTCACGCACGCCCTGCACACGCCGCTGATGAGCCAGACGAACGCCGTCTCCGGCATCATCCTGGTCGGTGCGCTGTTGCAGATCGGCTCGTCGTCGCTGCTGGTGACCGTCCTGGCGACGATCGCGGCGGCGGTGGCCAGCATCAACGTGTTCGGCGGGTTCCTCGTCACGCGGCGGATGCTGCGGATGTTCCGCAAGGCCGACGACGACGGCGGCGGTCCCGGGGGCCGGGTGACGGCGCCGGCCGGCGCCGCGGGGAAGACCGGGGCGGGGCCCTCCGGCGCGGCCGGGGCGACGGGTACGACCGGGAGGAGCGCACGATGACGACGACCGGACTGGTCCAGGGGGCCTCCGTCGTGGCGGCGGTGCTGTTCATCCTGTCCCTGGCGGGGCTGTCCCGGCAGGAAACCGCGAGGCGCGGCGTGAATCTCGGCATGGCGGGCATGGTGCTGGCGCTCGGCGCGACGATCGCGCTCGCTCTGGTGCGCTCCGAGCGCCCCGTGGGGGTCACCGCGGCACTGATCCTGCTCGTGCTCGTGGTGGGCGCGACCGTGGGCACCTGGCGGGCCCGCAGCGTCGAGATGACGCAGATGCCGGAGCTCATCGCGCTGCTGCACTCTTTCGTGGGGCTCGCGGCGGTCCTGGTGGGGTACGGGTCGTTCCTCACGGCGTTCCTCGGGGGGACGGCGGCGTCCGGCGCGAACGCCGACCACGGCGGCGACACGGTGCATGCGGTCGAGATCTACCTCGGCGTGCTGATCGGTGCCGTGACGTTCACGGGTTCCCTCGTGGCGTTCGGGAAGCTGTCGGGCCGGCTGAAGTCGGCGCCGGTGACGCTGCCCGGACGGAACTGGCTGAACCTCGCGGTCGTCGCGGCGTGCGCGGCGCTGCTGGCCTGGTACCTGACCGCGGCCGGGCCCGATGGAGGTGGCACCGCCGTGCTGCCCCTGCTGCTCATGACGGTGCTCGCCCTGGCCCTGGGCTGGCACCTGGTCGCGGCGATCGGCGGGGGAGACATGCCCGTCGTCGTCTCCATGCTCAACTCGTACTCCGGCTGGGCGGCGGCCGCGGCCGGGTTCATGCTCGGCAACGACCTGCTGATCATCACGGGCGCGCTGGTCGGGTCCTCCGGTGCGATCCTCAGCTACATCATGTGCCGGGCGATGAACCGGTCGTTCGTGTCCGTCATCCTCGGCGGGTTCGGCACCGGGCCCGGTGCGGCCGCCGCCGACGGCCCGGTCGGCACCCACCGCGAGACCACGCCCGACGCCGTCGCGTCGCAGCTCGTCGGCGCGCGGTCCGTGATCATCGCGCCCGGGTACGGCATGGCCGTGGCCAAGGCGCAGTACCCGGTGGCGGACCTCGCGGCGAAGCTCGCCGAGCGCGGCGTGCGCGTGCGGTTCGCGATCCACCCCGTGGCTGGTCGGCTGCCCGGCCACATGAACGTGCTGCTCGCCGAGGCCAAGGTGCCGTACGACATCGTCGAGGGCATGGACGAGATCAACGGGGACTTCGACGGGACCGACGTCGTGCTCGTCATCGGCGCCAACGACACCGTGAACCCCGCCGCGCAGGAGGACCCGGGGTCGCCGATCGCGGGGATGCCGGTGCTGGAGGTGTGGCACGCGCGCGACGTCGTCGTCTTCAAGCGGTCCATGGCAACGGGCTACGCGGGTGTGCAGAACCCGCTGTTCTTCAAGGACAACACGGGGATGCTCTTCGGCGACGCCAAGGACCGCGTGGAGGACATCATCAAGGCGCTGTGAGCGACGGGTGTCCGGCCGTCAGGCGTGCCCGTCGTCCCGGTACCAGTCGGTGATCGGGTCGTTCCCGTCCTTGTCGCCGTAGAGCCTGAAGTACACGACCGGCCCGCGAATCGGCTGCCCGGCCTCGGTAGCTGATACTCGGCGTATCAGGTTCGGGGTAGTGTGGGCGCGTGACGACCGAAGATGGTGGAGCCGAGCGCGTTCGTCGGATTGTCAGGGCGCGGGACGGTCACGAACTGGGCGTCAGCACGTTCGAGCCCGAGGGCAAGACTCGCGGGGTGGCGGTGATCGTTCCCGCGTTCGCCGTGCCGGCCTCGTTCTACGCCGCGTTCGGTAGCTGGCTCGCGGGGCACGGCATCCGTGCCGTCACCTTCGACTACCGGGGTTTCGCCAGTTCCTCCGGTGGCCGCCACCTGCGTGACGTCGATGCCGACCTGCTCGCGTGGGCCGGCGACGCGGCCGACGTCGTCGGCTGGGCGGCGGAACGCGCCGACGGTGTTCCCGTCACCTATGTGGGGCACAGCCTCGGCAGCCAGATCCTGGGCCTCGGGAGGCATGACGTCGTCGACCGGGCGCTCTTCGTGGCCGGTGGGAACCCGCACGTCGAGATCAGCAGGTCCCGCATGGCGTGGGCGGCGCCGTTCGCGTTCCGGGTGCTGCTGCCCGCCGTGATCCGGAGCTACGGCTACTACCCGGGCAAGCGCGTGCGGTTCATGGGCAACGTGCCCGCCGGGGTGATGCGGCAGTGGATGCGCTGGGCGCTGCACCCCGAGTACCTCCTGGGCGAGGTGCCGCACGCCGCCGACGCGTACGCCGAGGTCGAGATGCCCATCGTCTCCCTGCACATGACCGACGACGAACTCGTGTCGCAGGGGACCACGGAGGCCATGGAGCGGTGGTACTCCGGCGCGGAACTGACCCACCGCGAGGTGACGCCCGCCGAACTGGGTGGCGACCGGGTAGGCCACCTCGGCTTCTTCAAGCCCACCCTCGCCCCCGGCTGGGACCGAGTGGTCCTCCCGGCGATCGCCACCACACCCTGACCCCCCGCCCCCCGCCGCAGAGATGCGGTCGGT
>NZ_JAFMPK010000029.1:0-6907 GCF_017349295.1 Myceligenerans salitolerans | reverse complement strand
CCGACCGCTCGACAAGGGACCGGCCGTGAGGTGGACGGGGGTGCATGGTGTGCGCGGTTTCAGGCCCGCCGGCGGTCGCGGTAGGCGGCGACGGCGGCGCGGTTGCCGCACCGCGTGCTGCAGAACTTGCGGGAGCGGTTGCGGGAGAGGTCGAGGACCAGGCCCTCGCAGGCCGGATCGGCGCAGACCGACAGGCGCGACATCTCGTCGGCGCGGATCAGGTCGGTCATGGCGAGCGCCGTTTCGGCTGCGACGTGATCGGCGAACGGGGCGTCGTCGGGCACGGAGTGGAGGTGCCAGTCGGTGTCGCCGTGGCGGACGAGGCGAGGCACGGCCGAGACGTCGGCCAGGATGCGGTTGGCCAGCTCGGCGGCCGTGTCCCGGTCGGCGGTGAGCAGCTCGCGCAGGCGCGGGCGCAGCGCGTGGACGGCCGCGAGCTCGGCCTCGTTCCCGTCGTGCCGGACGGTGTAGCCGTGTGCCGTGTAGAACGCGTCCAGCTCGGCGACCGTCTCGAGCGTGCGCGGCGGCTCGGCCGAGTTCACGAGCGCGACCGCGGCCCGCAGGTTGGGTTCGGTGTCATGCTCGAAAAGCATGTTGACACATTAGCTGGCGCACCCCTACTGTCATGAGTCATGGCGAACATGGCTCATGACATGGCTGCCCCCGGTGCTCGGGGAGGCGGTTCACTCGCCGGGGCGGGCTCGAGCGCGTCGGTCGGCGCGACGGCGACGCCCGCCTCTGCCGCCCCGCGCCCCGGCGCACGGGCGACGGCCGGCATCGTGTTCGCTCTCGTCGCCGCGGGGACGTTCTCCCTGTCCGGTCCGTTCGCCCGTGGCCTCCTGGACGCCGGGTGGACGGCGGGTGCGGCCGTCACCGTTCGCGTGCTCATCGGCGGCGCCGTGCTCGCACTCCCGGCGATCCTGGCACTCCGTGGCCGGTGGGCCCTGCTGCGCGCGAACGTCTGGTCGCTCGTGGTCTACGGCCTGGTCGCGGTGGCGGGCACACAACTGACGTTCTTCTACGCGGTGTCGTACCTGGACGTCGGCGTGGCGCTGCTCATCGAGTTCCTCGCCCCGGTGGCCGTCGTCGGCTGGATGTGGGCACGGCACGGCCGGCGGCCGGGCCTGCTCACCTGCATCGGCGGGGTCGCGGCGCTCGGCGGGCTCGTCCTGGTGCTGGATCTCGCCGGCGACGGCGGGATCAGCGTGCCCGGAGTGCTCTGGGCACTGGGAGCCATGGTCGGCGCGGCCGGCTACTTCGTGATGTCGGCACGGCCGACGGGGCTGCCACCCGTCGCCCTGGCCTCGGGCGGACTGCTCACGGGCGGCGTGTCGTTGCTGGTGGCGGGCCTCGTGGGACTGGTGCCGTTGCGGGTGGCGGCCGAGGCGGTCCGGTTCCAGGGCTTCACCGTTCCCTGGTGGGTGCCGGTGCTCGGCCTGGGCGTCGTCACGGCGGCCGTCGCCTACACGGCGGGCATCGCGGCGAGCCGTCGGCTGGGTGCGCGGCTGGCGTCGTTCGTCGGGCTGACGGAGGTGATGTTCGCCGTGCTGGCCGCGTGGCTCCTGCTGGGCCAGGCCCCGGCCCCGGTGCAACTCGTCGGCGGCGCGCTGATCCTGGTGGGCATCGTCACGGTCCGGGCGGGGGAGCGAGGGCTGCCCGCCTGATCTCCCGGCCGGCGCCGGGTGATCGGGTGCGAGCGATGGGCACCGGTGTCACGGTGGACCCATGCGCGTCGTCGTGGTCGGAGCCACCGGGAATGTCGGAACCGCGCTGCTGCGCGCCCTGCATCGCGAGCCGCGGGTCACGTCCGTGCTGGGCATGGCACGGCGGCTGCCGGACCGGGACGCCGCGCCGTACCGGCACGCCGAGTGGGCGCCGGTCGACATCGCGGCCGAGAACACGGACGAGGCGGTGATCGCGGCCCTCGCCGAGAAGTTCCGCGGGGCGGACGCCGTCGTGCACCTCGCCTGGCTGGTCCAGCCCAACCGGGAGCGGAACCTGTTGCGTCGCACGCACGTCGAGGGCACGCGCCGCGTGGCCGAGGCGGTCGTTCGCGCCGGTGTGCCACACCTGGTCGTCGCCTCGTCGGTCGGGGCGTACTCGCCGGTGAGCGACGACGTGCCGCACGACGAGGGCCGGCCGACGGACGGCGTCCCGACGTCGCACTACAGCGTGGACAAGGCCGCTCAGGAGCGGGTGCTCGACGAGATCGAGGCGGCGCACCCCGATCTCGCCGTGGCGCGGCTGCGGCCGGCCCTGATCTTCCAGGGCGATGCCGCCCAGTCCGTGGTGCGCTACTTCCTCGGACCGCTGGTACCCGTGCGGCTGCTGCGATACGGCAGGTTGCCGGTGCTGCCGTTGCCGGCCGGCATCCGCGCGCAGGCCGTGCACGCCGACGACGTCGCGGACGCGTACCGCCGCGTCGTCGTGGAGCAGGCGCGCGGGGCGTTCAACGTCGCGGCCGACGACGTGCTGCGCGGCCGGGACCTGGCGCGCATCGTCGACCACGGCAGACTCGTCGAGCTGCCCCCGGCCGTCGCCCGTACGGCCCTCGGAGCCGCGTACGACGCGCACCTGGTCCGGGCGGACCCGGGCTGGCTCGACATGGCGATGACCGTGCCGGTGCTGGACACCACCCGCATCCGGTCCGAGCTCGGCTGGGCACCTCGCCGGACCGCCGCGCAGGCCGTCGAGGAACTGCTCGCGGGCATGGTCGTGGGGCAGGGGCTGCGTTCCGCCACGCTGCATCCGGCGACGGCGCGCCCCGCGGGCTCGTCCGTGCTGCCGTTGCGGCACCGGGGAAAGGTCCGGCTCCCGCGGACCCTCGACGCTCAGCTGCTCGGTCTCTACCTCTCCGACCACTTCACGGCGGCGACCGCGGGTCTCGAGCGCATGGAGTTCATGTCGCGCAGCTACCGGGACACGCCGTTCCACGCCGAGCTCGCCGAGGTGACCGAGCAGCTCCGCGCCGAGCGCGAGCTCTACCGGGATCTGCTGGACCGCCTCGGGGTGCCCCGGCGCCCGCATCGGCAGATGGCGGCATGGCTGGGCGAGCGGGCGGGCCGGCTGAAGCTGAACGGCAGGATCGTGCGGCGCTCACCGATGTCTGCGGTCGTGGACGCCGAGTTCATGCGTGCGGCCGTGACGGCCAAGATCGGTGGCTGGCAGACACTGCGCCGGTACGCCGACGACATGGGCCTGGACCCGGGACAGCTCGACGAGCTGATCGGATGGGCGGGCAGCCAGATCGAGCTGCTCGACAGGTTCCACGAGTACGCGGGAGAGCGCGCGTTCCGGGACGGACGGGCGCTGGGAACCTTCGACCTCGGGAACTGAGCCGGTCGAGGACGGGCAAAGGCGGCCAGGGCCCCTCGTCGCCCCGGCCGCCTTCGCCACCCTCTCCGGGTTCCCTACCCCGGGCCTCACTCGCCGCGCCGGGCCGCCTCACGAAGCTCCCGTCCACGATCGATCTCCCGGCGGCGTTTCGCCTCACGCTTCTCGATCGCGCGCACGTCCTTGGGCGGAAGCCGCAGCGACTCCTCCGCCGGGATACCGCTCTGGAGCTCGCGGCCGCGCTCCAGCTCGGCGTCGAGCTCCGCACCGAAGAGGAGTGCGAGGTTCGTGATCCACAGCCACAGGAGGAACACGATGATTCCGGCGAGCGACCCGTAGGTCGCGTCGTAGTTGGAGAACGTCGCGACGTAGAACCCGAACGCGGCGGACGCGAGCACCCAGAGCAGGATCGCGACGAAGGCTCCCACGCTGATCCAGCGCATCCGGGGCTGGCGCACGTTCGGCGTCACGTAGTAGAGGATCGCGATCAGCACGACCACCAGAGCCAGGACCACGGGCCACTTGACGACGTCCCACACCGTCACGGCGGTCGCTCCCAGCCCGACGGCGTCGCCGACCGCACGCGCCACGGGACCACTCAGCGCCAGCGCCGCCACGATCGTGGCCGCTATCAGCACCGTGGCCACGGTGACCAGCAGCAGCAGGGGGCGCAGCTTCCAGAAGGGTCGGCCCTCGTCGATCCCGTAGATCCGGTTCATAGCGCGCCCGAAGGCGCTGATGTACCCGGACGCGGACCACAGCGCGATGACGAGACCGAGCACGAGGGCTATACCGGCCCGCCCGCTGGTCCCGGTGACGTTCTCGACGAGTGGTCGCACCACCGCCAGCACGTCCGCGGGCACGACGCCGTCGAGTGTGCCGACGACGCGGTCGACGGCCTGTTCACCGTCGCTGACCAGGCCCAGCACGGAGACGAGCGCGAGGAGGGCTGGCGCCGCCGCGAGTACGGCGAAGTAGGTGAGGGCCGCGGCCAGATCGAGGCACTGGTCGCGCGAGAACTCCCGTACCGTGGACCTCAGCGTGTAGAGCCAGGTGCGGCGGTGCAGCTCGGGCGGGCTCTCGGGCCGCCGGTGTGTGGCGTCGTTGTCGGTCATGTCGGCTCCCCACGGTTCGGTCGACGGCCGCCGCCGACCGCCCGTGGGCGGCCGGCGGGCGGCGGGCGGCGAGGTCAGGTCTGGTCGGATGCCCGCGACCGGACGTCGTCGGCGGCCTCCCGGCCGTGCTCGCCGAGGGACCGTGCAGCGTCACTCGCCGCGTCCCGGACGGCCTCCACGCTCTCCCGCGCCGGTTCCTGCAGATCGTGCACGGCTTCGGTGGCGCTGGCCTTGACGTCCTCGATCGGCCCCGCGTTCTCCTCGACCGCGACGGCGGCACGCCGCTCGGCGCGGCTCGACGGCAGGAGCGAGGCGACGACGAGCCCCAGCCCGAAGGCCACCATGCCCACCGCCAACGGGTTGCCCTGCGTCTGGTTCCGCACCGCGCGCGGCGCCGACCCGACCGTTTCCGCCACGGAGGATGCCGTCTCGCGCGCGTGGTCCGCGACCGACCCCGCTGCCTCACGGCTCTTGTCCGCCCACTCGTGGCCGGTGCCCTGTGCCGCGTCCATCGTGTCGTGGGTGGTGCCCATGACACGCTCCTTCAGGTGGGTCACACCGGACTTCATCCGGTCCACGCGGCGTCGTGCCATGTGGCTCGGGTTGACCCGGTCGCCGAGCGCGTCGACGTCGTGGCTGAGTTCGCCGCGCGTCCGCTCGATGTCCTCTCGGATCGCCTCGGGATCGTTGGTGCTCATGAGTTCCTCTCCTCGTGTCCTCGGAGGGCCTGCGGGATCTTCTTGACCGAGTCGGCCGTCTGCGGCATGCCTTCCACGGCGCGCAGCTCGCTGCGCCCGCGCATCGCCAGCACCGCGGCCACGACCGCCCAGACCGCCGCGACGATCAGTGCGGACCAGCCGCCGCCGACGAGCGTGCCGAGCCACCACCACAGGGCCAGCGACAGGAACAGCAGGACCAGATGGCCCGCGACACCCGCGCCGCCGAACATGCCGGCGCCCTTCCCGGCGCGCCGGGCCGACTGTCTCATCTCCGCCTTCGCGAGCTCCGCCTCCTGGCGGACAAGGGTGGACAGGTCGCGGCTGATCTCGCCGACGAGCTCGCCCAGGCTGCGGTCGTCACCGTGCGTCGCGTGAGCCGCGGACGGCGCGGTGCGTGTGGCCGCAGGATCGGCCGGCGCGGCCGCGTGTGCCCCGGCGGGTGCCGCGGCGACACCCGTGCGCGGCACGGTGGTGCCGGCTCGGGAGGCGACGCCGTCGGCGGCGGGCCCGGCATCCTCGACCCACGGGCCGGGCGCGCCGGGCCGTGCGGCACCGGCCGCACCGCGGGGATCGGACGTGTCAGGCATGAGTGCCACCTCCGTACTCCGGGCCGCCGGGTGCCGGCGGCGGAACGGGCGGCGGGGTCGCGGGCCGTACCGCCCCGCTCTCCGGCGGCGGAGCCTGCGAGCCGGCGGACGGCACACCGCTCGGCGCGGTCGGCACCGCGCCGGCGGCCCTTCTGGCCTGGGCCTCGCCCCGGGTGGCGGGCGCACCGGCCGCCGCGGGCCGGTCCGACGCGCTGTCCGATGAGCCGTTCGCGTCCTTCATCCCGCGCAGGAACCGCCCCACCAGCAGGCCTGCGCCGGCCGAGAGGGCGATGAACATGCCGGGACGGCGCCGGGCGAAGTCCTCGACCTCGCCGAGGATCGCGCCGGGCTCCCGGTCCTCCAGCCAGCGTGCGGCCTGCCCCGTCGCGTCACCGGCTCGCCGCACGAGGTCCGTCGCGTACCCGGGGTCGCGGGACGCGCTCGCCATCCGGCCCAGCTCGTCCTCCATCGCGTGCAGGCTGTCCACCGCCCACTGGCGCTGGGACTGCGCCTGGGAACTGAGCTCCGACCGTGTCCGGTCGAGCAGCCCGTGCGCCTGTTCCGACGCTTCGTGGGCGACCTCGCGCGCCTTGTCCTTGGCGTCGTCGGCGATGCTGCGGCCGGCGTCGGCCGCCTGCGCCGCCGTGTCCGTCACCCGTTCCCTGACTCCGGTCGAACCCGTTCCTGTCCCGCCCGTGTCGCTGCCGGACGTGGAGGAGAAGTGCGAACCGGAGCCTCCGTCGTACGGGGTTCCCGTCTCGCTCATGGTCGGTCTCCTGTCGTCGTCGCGCCCGGCTCACGACCGGGCGGTCTGCGGGAGAACACGTGCCGCGGCGGACTCGTGTCCTACCCGGGCGGCCGCTTCATGACCTCCTTCCAACTTAGGCGGTGGAGCCCCACTCACAACTGGGCGGGTTTCGGGCCGGGCAGCCGCGGGGGCCGTACCTGGGGTTCGACCGTTCGGCGAGACCTGAAAGGCGTTGAGGAGCCGCTCGGCGGTTCATACCGTCATAGGCGTTATGCACCGGGCCTCGACGGGCCCTCTCACCGGGCTCCGCCCGGTGAGCCGTGCGACGAGAGGATGGTGGGTTCACGGATGCGTGGATCACGGATGGTGACGCGTCTGGCCGCGGTGGCGGTCGGCGCGCTGGTG
>NZ_JAFMPK010000028.1 GCF_017349295.1 Myceligenerans salitolerans | reverse complement strand
ATCGAGTTCGAGACCATCTACCCCGCAAACCTGGCCCAGGCCGCCTAACCCCACCTGTCACCTATCCGTGCAGCAGACCCGTCGGGATGCTCACCGAGGTGCAGAAGATGCTGATGATCTCCCGCGGCGAAGCCGCCGGCCTGGATGCGGACGGGGTGATCGCCTCTGGATGGCCATGGCGGATCAGTCAGGTCGCCGCTCCGGCGCTGCATGTGCTGAACGCCCGCAGACGGTACTCCGAACAGGTCGTGGAGGACGTCCCGACCGGGAAGGTCATCGACCTGCACGACCGGCGCTACTCACCCCGCCCAGCCGACGAGATCGCGGAAGGAACTCTGGTCGGCGTGACGGTGGTGTGCCACCACCCGTACGGGTTGGGCGTCTGGGTGGATGGCGTCGACCAGTTCGGCCATGTGAACGTGCCTGGGATCAGCGACGAGCCGATCGGCAGCCCTGAGAACTATCCGCCGATCGGAGATCGACTCCGCGCCGTCGTGATCGGGTACAACGGGAGCCAACAGCTACGGCTGACGACCCGACGCTCCGACCTACCGGGCCTGACCGCTCGAGGTGCCGAGGTCTTTGAGCAGATTGCCCATGCCGTCGGCGCGCACATCGCCGACGTTCACGACGAGCACGAGCGCTGGCAGGTGTACTGGACTGCCATCTCTCACGAAGACCTGCGCCCACTCATCCGGGAGGCGATCAGCGAGGGCGAAGATCGCGTGCGCCAGATCGTGGTCGAAACGCTCAAGTACGTGGACGAGGCCGAAGGACGAACCTGGGTCGATCTGATTCAGAGCGACCACGACCGGGCGTTCGCGGAGCAGCGACTGCGCGAGTGGGCTCTCATCCGAGAGATCGCCGACCGGCCACGGAAGATCGCCATCGAACTTCCCGAACTCACGCTCTGGTGCCAGCGCCGCATCATCGAACACGCGACCTCAGACCTCGTCCTGTCCGACGTCGCCGAGAGCGGCTCCTCCAAGAGAATCCGCCACGCGGCCCGCGAGAAGCTGCGCGGCCGGTGGAAGGGATGGGCATGATGGTGGACACGACCTGGGTGCCGGTCGCTGACACGCGTTCCGCTCTGGCCTGGCTGGATGGACAAGAGTGCCCGCTCACGGGCTAATGGACTCCGGATGACTTCGAGGACGCTACCTCTCCACGCGATGTATGAGAACGAGGCGCTCCGGGGCGCGGCGGCACGGCTGGACATGGCATCGGCCGGGACCGTTGGAATTCCAACGTTCCCGGCCGATGGCATGGTTGAGGGCCGACGGCGGTTCGTGGACCTCTTGCGGACTGTGTGCGGACTCCCGGAAGGCTGACTGCGGCTTCGGTCTGCGTCGCCGGAATGACATGGCGGCTGGCTTCTACCGGTCGGTACGGTGCCGGGATGGCCTTGCCGCTGCTCCTGGTGCCGTCCGACCCTCTCGCCCCGCGAGTCCCTGACCCGCACTTCGCGCGTGAGGCCGACGCCGCAAGGCAGGCGGGCATGGATGTCGCAGTGGTGGACCACGACGCGATCATCGCCGGGGACATCCGGGCGGCGGTTCGACGGGTTCCGACATCCAACGTCGGACGGACAGCCTGGTACCGCGGCTGGATGATCCACACGCCCACCTATGCACTTCTCGCCACCGGACTCCAGACCCGAGGAGCCCGGCTGCTCACCGACCCCACCATGTACCAGGCCGCGCACGAGCTACCCGGGTGGTACGACGCATTCGCCGACCTGACCCCCACCAGCATCTGGTCGCCGTGGGAAGCGAACCGGACACCCAAGCATGCGGACGTTGCCGCCTGGGCCTGCAAGCTGGGCGGCGGCCCGGCCCTGGTGAAGGACTACGTGAAGTCCCGCAAGCACGAGTGGCACGAGGCATGCTTCATACCCGACCTCGCCGACGCCCCAGCAGCGACACGCGTCATCGCCACAATGATCAAGCTCCAGGACGCCGACCTGAACGGCGGGATCGTCGTACGCCGCTTCGAGCCCTTCCTGCCCGACGACGCCGGACGGACCCGCGAAGCACGCGCGTGGTGGGTCGAGGGCTCGCTCGCGCTGATCACCCCGCACCCTGACGCGCCCGCAGGAACCACGGTGAATGTCCCGGCCGCGATACTCGACGCCGTGCGCTCGGGCGTGCACGCTCTGGGATCTCCGTTCGTGACCACGGACCTCGCGCAGAGGTCCGACGGCGTCTGGCGCGTCATCGAGGTCGGCGACGGGCAGGTCAGCGACCTCCCTGCGACACAAGACCCAGCCCCACTCACGCAAGCACTCTCCGCGGGACCACCCACGACGAGACACGAATCGCGATCGTGACTTGCATGGAACGGACCTACACCCGCCGCCGACGCCAGGACCGCCTCAGTTGCGTCCGACCCCGATCAAGTACGAAGCCACCATGACCACTCAGGTCGAACTCGCCGCCTGAGACCGCCTGTCACCGATCGGTACAGCAGTCCCGCTGGCGAGATGTTCAAGGTTCACCCGCCCGATCCGATCGGTCGTGACCATGCTGCTGCTAGGTTCACCCGCGTGCCCGACCAGCCGACAATCGACCCCGAAGAGCGGCGCCTCATCTACGCGACGGTCGCCGCTCGACGCCTCCAGTGGGACAGCCTCGTATGGCAGGTCCCGGTCCTCAGTCTGACGGCTCAAGCGTTTCTCTACACGATCGCTCTTGGCCCTGAGTCGTCCAGCGCCGCACGGATCACGAGCGCCGTGATCTCCATCGTGATCACGGCACTGTCAGTGACTCTGATGGCACGGCACCGGCAGGGGGAGATCACCGATACCCAGTGGCTCGCGAAGTACGAGACGTCCCTCCCCCAGGGCTACCGTCAGCACGGTCGCCCTTGGCAAGAACGCCGCGACCTACATCAGCCGGACCGTGGTGTCTTCAGACTCCTTGTCCTCCCCTGGCCCGCATTCCGCACATGGGTTGTCGGCCTAGGCATCTTCGGCCTGATCTCCTGCCTCGTCATCGTCGCGGCGATCATCCGGCCCGAGCTGTTCACACGTTGAAGCGGAACTCCACCACGTCGCCGTCGGCCATCACGTAGTCCTTGCCCTCGATGCGGACCTTGCCCGCCGCCTTGGCAGCCTGGACCGATCCGGCCTCCACCAGGTCCTCGTACGAGATGACCTCCGCCTTGATGAAGCCCTTCTCGAAGTCGGTGTGGATGACGCCCGCGGCCTGCGGAGCGGTGGCACCCTTCTTGATGGTCCAGGCCCGCGACTCCTTGGGACCGGCGGTGAGATAGGTCTGGAGCCCGAGCGTGTCGAACCCGACGCGGGCAAGCTGGTCGAGGCCCGACTCCGTCTGGCCGGTCTCGGCGAGCATCTCGGCGGCTTCCTCCGGTTCGAGCTCGGTCAGCTCCGCCTCGAACTTGGCGTCCAGGAAGACCGCCTGGGCGGGGGCGACCAGTTTGCGGAGCGCCTCCTGTGAGGCTTCGTCCGCGAGGCCGGCGTCGTCGGTGTTGAACACGTAGATGAACGGCTTGGCGGTCATCAGGTGCAGCGAGGCGACGTCAGCCAGGTCGAGACCGGCGTCCGCGGCCCCCTGGTAGAGGGTGGTACCGGCCTCGAGGATCTCCTGAGCCTTCTTGGCGGCCTCGAGAAGGACCGGGTCGCCCTTCTTGATCTTGACCTCCTTCTCCATCCTCGGGAGCGCCTTCTCGAGGGTCTGGAGGTCGGCCAGGATGAGCTCGGTGGAGACGGTCTCCATGTCGCCGGGAGCATCGACGGACCCTTCGACACGGACGACGTCCGTGTCGTCGAACGCACGGGTCACCTGGCAGATCGCGTCCGCCTCGCGGATGTTGGCGAGGAACGCGTTGCCCATGCCCTCACCCTCGGACGCGCCCTTGACGATGCCCGCGATGTCGACGAACGAGACCGTGGCCGGCAGTTCGCGCTCACTCCCGAAGATCTCGGCGAGCTTGCCGAGGCGCTCGTCCGGCAGCGGGACCACCCCGATATTCGGTTCGATCGTGGCGAAGGGATAGTTCGCCGCGACGACCTGGTTGCGGGTCAGCGCGTTGAAGAGGGTGGACTTGCCGACGTTCGGCAGACCGACGATTCCGATAGTGAGAGCCACGTCGGGAGATTCTACGTGGCTCCCCCGCGCCTCACGCCGGTCCGCGTACGAGCGCGTCGCTCCGCCAGGACGTCGTCGTACGACGGCGCCGCGGCGAGGTCGATCCCGAGCTCCACCGACGGGCACATCGACCGTCTCCGGCGGTATCCCCGCCACCCGCTCGTAGGTCTGCTCCCACATCGCCGTGTAGGCCGCGTGTGCCACGCGCAGGCCGACGACGGAATGGTCGCGGAGCAACGCCCGCTTAGGATGCCGCCGGTTCAGCTCTGCCTCCACCAGCGGCGCGATCTCCACCCCGTTGACCCAGAGTCCATGGATCGCGCCGCCGATGTCTGCGCCCTCGAGGATCACACCACGCATGCGAACGCCGCTCAGGTCGGTCTCGCGGAACCCCTCACCGCGCAGATCGGCGAGGTAGGAACGGGACCGCAACCGTCAGGGGAATGCCTGCACCTGTTGGAGCAGTTCCGGAGCGCGGCGGTCGAAAGTACGCGCGCCCATCCGGACACCGACCACCAACAGGGCCACACCTTCCACGACGCCGACCACCAGCGTCGCCCAGCCGACCAAGGGGTTCCCGGAGGCCAAGGCCCAGATGCCCAGCACGATCAACGGCAGTGCGAGCAGCATCACGACGAGCATCGCCAGCAGCTGCGCGAGCATGGTCGCCATCGCCGCGCCCTGCGGCGACTTGAGCGGGCTCTCCCCCGGCTTCGGGACCGGGTAGACGAGCGCCGCGGAGACGACGCTCGACACGCCGAGTGTGAGCCCGAGGGTGCCGAGACACACACCCAGCAGCGGTGCGGTCAGGTCCCACCGCCCCGACAACGCCAGCGTGAGGAGCACCACGAGGACGATCACCACGCCGCCGAAGACCAGCACGGGTAGGGCCCTGCCCCACCGGTCGGCCCGACCGGACGTCCCGGTCGCGACATGCAGGGCGAACGCCGTGTAGTCGTAGCCCACGTCGTTCGAGACGCTGAACGCGAGGACCCACGCGACGACAGGCCCGGCCAGGAGGAGCAGTTCGAGGTTGCCCGAGGACCGCGCGGGCAGCCACAGGATCAGCGGCATCAGGAAGATCACACCGATACCCGCGGCATAACGCGGATCGCGGATCCAGTAGGTCGTGCAGCGCGCCGCCACGGCACCGACCGGCGTGGCCGGGAAGCGGTCGAACCAGCCCAGCCCCTTGCTCCTCGCGCCCTTGCCTCCCCCGACCGGCGGGTTGACGAGAGCCTTCGCGAGTGAACGCGTCCACACCAGCCAGAGCAGGGCAATGGTTCCGACGGCGATCACGAGGCGGACGGCGGCGACGCCCCACGCGCCGTCGTGCACGGCGACCGGCAGTGACCACGGGGCCCCGAACGGCGTCCACGCGGCCAGCTCGCCGAATCTCGCCAGCACGGCCGTGAGCAGTGCCCCGTCTCCCGTCACCGTGACGGACCCGCCGTTCGTCTCCCGGGAGAGTGCCCCGATCTCCTCGGTCGCCCAGCCGATCGCCGGCCCGATCAGGACCAGGGGAATGATCGCGGTCACCGCCACGACCTCGCGATAGCGCCGGGACTCCAGCAGGGGCGCGAGCGCCGTGGTGACGGCCCGCGAGCCCACCACGCAGGCCACCACGCCGAGTGCCGAACCGAGCAGGGCGACGGGGATGAGCCATGGTTCGCGCCACCATGCGAGCGCCGATCCGCCTGCCGCGAGGGCTGTCGCCAGGCCGGGCACGGAGATGAGGCCGGCGACGGCCAGCCCGGCGATGAGGGAACGGTGCGGAATGGCGAACGTGGTGAAGCGCTGAGGGTCGAGGGTCTGGTCGACGCCGAACACGAACACGGGGACGATCCACCAGCACAGGACGGTGATCGTGCCGACCAGCGTGATGACGTGGCCGGTGAGAAGCGGGTCCGCGGCGCCGCCCGCGATGGCGGCGACCACGAGGGACCCGACGACGAAGAGCGCGTAGAGCAGCGCGATGCAGAGACCGATGGTCTGCCACACGCTGCGCCGGAGGGTGTTGCCGAGCAGCGTGAGCTTGAGCCTCAGGAAGTGCGCAACCATTCGAGCCCCTCAGCTCGGGTGCGGCCTCCGACGAGGTCGACGAACCGGTCCTCGAGCGTCTGCTCCCCGCGGACCTCGTCGACGGTGCCGGCGGCGAGCACCTGGCCGGCACCGACGATGGCGACGTGGTCGCACATCCGCTGCACCAGGTCCATGACATGGCTGGAGACGATGACGGTGCCGCCTCCCGTGACGTAGTCGGCGAGGATGTCGCGGATGTTCGCCGCGCTGACGGGGTCGACGGCCTCGAACGGCTCGTCGAGCACGAGGGTTCGGGGCGCGTGGATCATGGCGCTGGCGAGAGCGATCTTCTTGGTCATGCCGGCGCTGTAGTCGACGACGTAGGTGTGGGCGTCCGCGGCGAGGTCCATCGCCGCCAGCAGGCTGCGGGCCCGTTCGGCCACGGTGTCACGGTCCATGCCGCGGAGGAGACCCGCGTAGGTGACGAGCTGAAGTCCGGTGAGCCGGTCGAACAGGCGCACGCCGTCGGGCAGGATGCCGAGGGTGGCCTTGGCCTGGTCGGGGTGGGCCCACAGGTCGGTGCCGCGGACGTGGACGGTACCGCCGTCGGGTCGCAGCAGGCCGGTGGCCATGGAGAGGGTGGTGGTCTTTCCGGCGCCGTTGGGCCCGACCAGCCCGTAGAAGGATCCGACGGGCACGTCGAGGTCCAGTGCCTGGACGGCGATCTTCTGGCCGAACCGCTTCCAGAGGCCGCGCAGGCTCAGGGCGGCGGCGGGGTCGGGTGGCGAGGCCGGGCGCGTCGCGGGCGTCACGGTGTCCGGCGGTGCGGCCGGCGCGTGATCGGTGGGGCCGCCTCCGGGGCCGGTCTGATGGGTCATGACGACAACGTAGACGCAGTGGCGGACACCGGGCATCCGCCGCGGGGATGACCTCGTTCCGACGTGAGATCGAACCTGGCTGGCGGGTCGGCGTGGTCGTGTCGGTCTCTCGTGGCAGCCTTGGCGACATGGACATCGGCTCGATCCTTCTGGCGCTCGTCACTCTCGCCGCCGGCGTGGTCGTCGGCCGGCTCTGGCATGCCACCCGGACGTCCGCGGTGGTGCGGGACGCCGAGCTGGAGTCCGCCCGGCTCCATGCTCTCGCCGATGCGGCGGAGCGTGAGGCGGTCATGATCCGCGAGCGTGCCGAGGCGGACGTCCAGGCGGCCCGGGATCGTGCGGCCGAGCAGGTCGCCGCCGCGCGCGTCGAGCAGGAGCGGGCCGCCGAGCAGTTCAAGCTGCTCGCGGGCGAGGCCCTGGAGGCGAACACGCAGCAGTTCCTCACCCTGGCGGAGCAGCGGCTCTCCACCGCGACCGTGAAGAACGAGGAGCAGCTCGCCCAACGTGAACAGGCCGTCAAGAATTTGGTCGATCCGCTGTCCCAGGTGATGGACAAGGTGCGTGCCCAGGTCGAGGAGGCGGAGAAGGCGCGGGCCCAGGGTCACGGCCAGCTCACCGAGCAGCTTCGTCAGGTCGCGGAGGAGTCGGCGAAACTGCGCAGCGGGACGAGCGACCTGGTTGCGGCGCTACGCACGTCGGAGGTGCGCGGTGCGTGGGGTGAGCTGCAGCTCCGCCGCACGGTGGAGGCCGCGGGCATGCTCAACCGGGTCGACTTCACCGAGCAGGCCGAACTCACGTCGGACACCGGCGTGCTTCGACCGGACATGGTGATCCACCTGGCCGGCGCGAAGAACGTGGTCGTGGACTCGAAGGTGGCCTTCATCCGCTACCTCGAGGCGCAGCAGACCGACGACGTGCATCGCCGCGAGCAGCTCCTCGACGCGCACGTGAAGCACATGCGCAAGCACGTGGACGAACTGGCGAGCAAGAAGTACTGGGCCCAGTTCGACGCGGCGCCGGAGTTCGTGGTCATGTTCGTCCCGGCCGAGGCGTTTCTGTCGGCCGCCGTCGAGCAGCAGCCGGATCTGCTGGAGTACGCGGCGCGGAAGAACGTCATCCTCGCCACACCCATGACGCTGATCGCGCTCCTGCGGACCGTCGCTTTCGCGTGGCGACAGGAAGCGCTGGCCGAGAACGCGGCGAAGGTGCACCAGGTCGGGAAGGAGCTGCATTCGCGGCTTGTCACGATGACCGGCCACATCACCAAGATGGGCCGGTCTCTCGAGAGCTCGACGAAGGACTACAACAAGCTCATCGGGTCGCTGGAGCGCAATGTGCTCAGCTCGGCGCGGAAGATGGTCGCGCTCGAGGTCGTCGATCCGAAGGATGCGATCGCGGAGCCTCGCGAGATCGAGGAGTTCCCGCGGCCGATCACCAAGTCGGAGCTGCTCGTGGCTGACGAGGGCGGCGTCGTGGCGATCGAGTCGGCACGTGACGGCGGCGGTCCGGACGGGAAGGTCTCTGACGCCGCTGGCCACCCGGGCGCCGCGCAGCCGGATCGCCCTGCGGGCGTGGACGCGATCGACACCGTGATGATCCAGCAGGTCGAGGTCACCGAACTCGCCGTGAACGACCAGCGTGCCCTGGCCGAGGCGGAGAGAACGAACCAGTCCCGGGCGGCCGGCCGCTGAGGTGGACACCACGCCCAGGGACCGATCCGTCGAGTCGGTCCTCACGGACAGGGACCGTTCGAAGCCGCTCCGCGTCCTCGGCCTGCTGGCCCTGTGCGGGATCGGCGCCGAACTTCTCGCCGCTTACGGGGACAACACCGGCGATCCCGGTGGCATCGCTTTCGCGCTGGTCTTCTTCGGCGCCCTCTACGGGGCTCCCGCCCTCCTGGCGCGCGACCTGGCCCGCCGCGCCAGTGGCGGGTGGCCCGCCATGCTGCTGCTGTTCGCCGCGCTCGGCGTCGCCGAGGCCTGCCTGATCGACCAAGCTCTCTTCGCCACCGACTACCAGGGCTACGAGGGGTGGGAGGAGACCCGGGAAGCGACCTTCGTCCCCGGCCTCGGGCTGAGCGCCTACAACGCCTACAACTTCATCGCCGGGCACATCATCTTCAGCTTCGGCGCACCCGTCGCACTCGCCGAGGCCTGGCGTCCCGACAAGGCGACCGAGCCCTGGCTGGGGCCGTTCGGCACGGTGGCCGCGATCCTCGCCTACGGCGCAGCCGCCGCACTCATCATCAGCGACCCGGAGTCCCAGTCGGCCGACACGACCCAACTCGCGGTCTCAGCCCTGGTCGTGGCCGCACTGGTCGCCACCGCGATCGCCGTCGGACGCCGTGCGGGTCGTCGCGGTCTCCCCACCAGGACCCGACGGCACCTTCCCGTCCGGGTGACGTTCATCGTCGCCCTCGGACCGGCGATCGCCGCCGGACTCGCCGAGGAGACCTGGGCGGGGTTCGCCGTCGGCGTGGCCGCCATCGTGCTGGCCGGACTCGCCGTCCTCTGCGCGGCCGGGCGCTACGACTGGACCGTCCGCCACGTCGCCGCGGTCGCACTGGCATTCCTCGTGGTCCGCGGAAGTCTCGCGTTCACGTACTTTCCCCTGCTCGGGGACGTGGCGGCCGGCCCGAAGTACCTTCACAACACCGTCATGCTCACGATCGTGCTCCTGGCCGGATGGGCCGCACTGCGATCGCGCCGCCCCTGAGCGGACGGACGGCGTATCGCCTCACGGCCGACGCGCCGTCACGCGAGCGGAAGCTGCTTGCGCGACTCCTTGCGCGGGCGCTTGTCGTCCGTACCCGCTGCCTTGAGACCTGCCCGCAGTTCGCGCGGAAGGGAGAACATCAGGTCCTCGGTCGCGGTCCGCACCTCCTGCACGTCGTCGAACCCGCGCCGCTCCAGGAGTGTCAGGACGTCCCGCACGAGGATCTCCGGGACCGAGGCACCAGAGGTCACGCCGATCGTCGTCGCTCCCTCCAGCCACGCCTCGTCGATCTCCGTCGACCGGTCCACGCGGTAGGCGGACCGCGCCCCCGCCTGAAGCGCGACCTCGACCAGCCGCACGGAGTTCGACGAGTTCGCCGAGCCCACCACGATCACGACGTCGCAGTCGGGCGACAGCTTCTTCACGGCGACCTGACGGTTCTGCGTGGCGTAGCAGATGTCGTCGCTGGGCGGATCCTGCAACGAAGGAAACTTCTCTCGCAGCCGACGAACGGTCTCCATGGTCTCGTCGACGGACAGGGTGGTCTGGGAGATCCACACGACCTTGTCCGGGTCGCGGACCGTGACCTGGTCGACCTCATCGGGTGAGTTGACCACCTGCACGTGGTCGGGCGCCTCACCGGCGGTTCCCTCGACCTCCTCGTGGCCGGTGTGCCCGATCAGGAGGATGTCGTAGTCGTCCTTGGCAAAGCGAACCGCCTCCTTGTGCACCTTGGTCACGAGGGGACAGGTGGCGTCGATCGTGTCGAGGCTGCGAGCCGCCGCGGACTCACGCACCGCCGGCGAGACGCCGTGGGCCGAGAACACCAGACGGGCGCCCTCGGGCACCTCGTCGGTCTCGTTGACGAAGATCGCCCCGCGTTCGCTGAGGGTCTCCACCACGTACTTGTTGTGCACGATCTCCTTGCGCACGTACACCGGGGCCCCGTAGGTCTCCAGGGCCTTCTCGACGGCGACGACGGCGCGGTCGACGCCCGCGCAGTACCCGCGGGGGGCTGCGAGGAGGACGCGCTTGGTCAGGGTGGACGTTCCGGAAGTCACGTCTGCCAGTCTATGGGCCGTCCGACGGGGTCCGGGGCGGGGACCTCTGTGACGTCGTCGACCCTTCTCACGATGCGCACGGCGGCCCCACGCCACCGCCACCTCCGTCCCGCCGGCCCTGTGGACGACCAGCGTACGGATGGGCACCGTGTCAGCCACTGCGTGCAGGATGGTCTCGTGACCGACCAGACCGCCGCCCAGCTGCCGCTTCCCGAGAAGGCTCTCGACACGAGCGCGAGCCGCCCGTGGCCGGTGCGTGTCCTGTCGGACAAGATCAAGGGCTACATCGACCGGATGCCGCCGGTATGGGTTGAGGGGCAGGTCGTTCAGTTCAACCCCCGGCCCGGCTCGGGCATGCAGTTCCTCACCCTGCGGGACGCCGATCGCGACGTGTCCCTGCCCGTCACCATCTTCTCCAGCGCCATGGCACGCCTCGCGAAGGCACCTGCCGAGGGGGATCACGTCGTGGTGCACGCCAAGCCGACGTTCTGGACGAAGCGTGGCACCCTGCAGATGCAGGCCAACGACATCCGCGCCGTGGGCGTGGGCGAGCTGCTGGCCCGCATCGAGGAGCTCAAGCGCGTCCTGGGCGCCGAAGGGCTTTTCGACCTCGACCGCAAGCGGCCGCTGCCGTTTCTGCCAAGGGTCGTCGGACTCGTGTGTGGTCGTGAGTCCAAGGCCGAGCATGACGTGGTCGTCAACTCACGCGCCCGGTGGCCACAGGTACGGTTCGAGATCCGCGAGGTTGCCGTGCAGGGCGTGGGCGCCGTACCGGAGGTGAGCCGGGCGATCCAGGAGCTCGACGCCCGCGACGACGTCGACGTCGTCGTCGTGGCCCGCGGCGGGGGCTCCGTGGAGGATCTGCTCCCCTTCTCGAACGAAGCGCTCGTCCGCGTGGCGGCTGCCTGCCGTACGCCGCTCGTGAGCGCCATCGGTCACGAGACGGACTCCCCGCTGCTCGATCTGGTCGCCGATGTCCGAGCCTCGACGCCCACCGACGCCGCCAAGTGCATCGTCCCCGACGTCTCGGAGGAACGGCAACGCCTGGCCCAGGCGCGACAACGGATCCGCGGCGCGATCACGACGATCCTGAACCGGGAGCAGCACGGGCTGGACGGTGTCCGCTCCCGCCCCGTCCTTGCCGCGCCGCACACCATGCTGGAGACCCGCGAGCGCGACGTCGTCCAAGCGGTCGGGCACGCACGTCACGCGCTGAATGCGCTCCTGCTCGGTGCCTCGGGCGAGATTGGCCGGCTCGAAGCGCAGGTGCGCGCCCTGTCACCGGCGTCGACCCTGGAGCGGGGCTACGCCGTCGTCCAGCGCACGGCCGGTCACGTAGTTCGCACTCCCGGCGACGTCGCGGTGGGGGACGACGTCCACATCCGCCTGGCCGACGGCAACCTCGGTGCCGCGGTCACCTCGGTCGGGGACTGAGCGAGCCGGTCAAGAGCACGGCCCCTCCGGTGGCGGCCTGTCCCCGGGCGCGTTGCCCGCCGCGCGGCGGAATCTGTCGGCGAGCCGGTCGAACGCCGCCGCGAGCTCGTCCCCCTCGATGACCTCGATGTCCACGCCGAGCTGTGTCAACCACAGCGCGAGCTGATCCGGATCGTCCGACCCCAGCTCGACCCGGCACGCGGACTCGCCGACCACCTCGATCTCGAGCGGGGCATGAATCCTTGCGGCCACGTGCGCGGCGGGGGCATGCACCAGCAGCCGGGCGCGATATCTCCAGGCCGTCTTGGTGACCCGGCCGACGACGTACTCGACGACCTTGTCCTCCGGGATCACGCGCGGCCGGAACCGCACACCCGTCGGCGCACGCGGAACCATGCGGTCGACACGAAAGACACGCCAGTCCTCGCGGTCCAGATCCCACGCGAGCAGGTACCAGCGCGCCCCCCAGCTCACCAACCGCTGCGGCTCCGTGAGGCGCACCGATTCGGCGCCCCCGTGCGTCGTGTACCCGAACCGGAGCCGCTCATGGGCACGGACCGCGGCCGCGACCACACCGAGCACCGAGAGGTCCAACACCGCCTCCGCCCCGGGAACGACACTCGTCGCCTCGCGCACCGCCTCGACACGCCGACGCAGCCGCGCAGGCAGCACCTGCTCCAGCTTCGCCAGCGCCGTCAGCGAGGTCTCCTCCACACCCAGCCGGCGAGTCGCGACCGTACTCAACCCGACCGCGACGGCCACCGCCTCGTCGTCGTCCAGCAACAGCGGCGGCATCGCCGTACCGGCCGCCAGCCGATACCCGCCCGCGACGCCAGGACGCGCATCGACTGGATAGCCGAGCGACCGAAGCCTGGTGACATCGGCGCGCACCGTCCTGGTGCTCACGCCGAGCCGGTCGGCCAGTTCGACACTCGTCCAGTCACGCCTGAGCTGGAGCAGCGAGAGCAGTTCGAGCAGGCGGGCGGAGGTCTCCAGCATGCCCCCAATCATTCCAGTCATTACGGAAGGGAACCCGCCGCAATAGCTCGAACGTTGATGTCGTGGTCACCGCGATGGCGCGTCGGCGCCCTGGGCGAAGTAGTCGGTGAGCATCTCCGCCACCCACGCCGCCTGCCGAACCTGTCCGCGCGGGCCGAACTCGGTGAACCACGGCTTGATGTCCAGCACCGGGGTCCCATCAACCGCGTCCAGATCCTCGACATGCAGATCGAGGCCGTCAACGGCGATGAGCCGGCATCTGCTCACCCCGAGCCAGTTGAGGCGGCGCATGTTGCGATGACCGAAAATCCCAACCTCGGGCCAGTCAGGGTTGTTACGCGGACGACGCGCGCCGGGGTGCAGATCAGTCTTGTCAGTCAGGTGGAAGGAGAATGCGATCTCAAGGTGGGAGAAATCTTCCAGCCCCTTGGTCGCTTCGGTCGGGAACTGGTCGCCGTCGATTCGAATGATCGACCGGGTCCCTCCCCAGAAGTCGTCGGTCGGTTCCACCCGCCCGCCGACCACGTGTGCGACGGGGATCATCTCGATCGGTTCCATCAGTCTCCTCAGCTCACGTCAGGCTTTCGCGAGGTACGCGGCAGCTCGCTGGTCCAGCTCGGCCATCTCAGGGCTCGCAGCTCGGCCGTGCGCCAGCACACTCCGCATCGTAGTGACGGTCTGGCGCGCCCGAGCCGAGCGGACCCCGGCCATCGCATCCAGCGCATCGGACCATGTCGCGCACGCCTGATCCAAATTGCCGGTCGCGGCCTGCACTTCGCTGAGGTAGCCGAGCGTGACCGCATGTGTCCTTGCAAAGGGCTGCCTGGCGCGTACTCGCGCGCTGTGATTCAGAGCTGCCTTGGCACCCTTGAGGTCGCCGCCGGCGTACAAGGCCCGGCCTGTTTCGTGGGCGAGTGATGCTTCAGAGAAGAAGAACACCCGTCCCGGTTCGTCCTCATCGGTCCGGGCACCGCTCAGGTCGTTCTCAGCCCGCAACAGGCTGGCTCTGCAGCGCCGCCGAGCCCGGCTGCTGCCAGGGCTCGCCCATGTACGACTCCGAACAAGGATCGTTCCCGGGGACACGCTGCCCGGTAACGATCACCCTCGACAGAGGCTTCGGCAAGGGCGAGGGCATCGCGTGTCTGACCAAGTTCGACGGCCTGGTGCGCCATGGCACGTAAGGTGTGCCCGGCCATCGCGGGGTCGCGCGCTTCGTCGGCGAGCTGAACCGACACGGTGAAGTACTTCCTGGCCACGGCATGATCCGCGTCATCGAATGCCATCCAACCCACCAGATACGCGAGTTCAGACGCGGCCGAGAACATTGCGCGGCGCGTTGCGTCGTTCGCATACCTTCCGTTCAACATCGTCCGTGTGTCATCGAGGAAGTACCGGGCGACCATCTCGCGGCCGTAGCCGCCTCCATGCCGCTGGTCCCCACGAGAGAACCCGGTTATCGCTCCACGCAATCGGGCCACATCACTCATCCCGTAGCGCTCGCCATTGGCGTTGTCCCTACCGGCCAGGATTTCCGGGACACTCAGCGCCAAGATCGAGGTTGCTGCGGCGCCAAGGGCCGTGCGCCTCGTGACCTGTTCTGACTGCAACGGGAGCGGGACGAGGTTGCGGAGGCTGAACACGTCCTCATTACGCACTGTCGGAGCGTCCAGGTCCAAACTCGCGTGTCTGCCTCGCGGCGTCGGCCAAAAGCCCAGATCGGCGTCAGATTGACAACCCAGCACCTGCCGGAGTGCGACCCGGTACGTCGCGCCGGGCCATCGCACAACGCCACGTTCGTACTTCGAATAGGCGGACTCGGATAGGGCCGAGTGTCCCCCGGTCGACTCCCAGATGTACTCGTTGACGGCCTCGACGAGTTCTGCTCGACTCATCGGCCTGCCCGGAGTCGCAGGTGACGGACGGCGCAACCGGGCTCTCCGCAGCAACTCGTTCGGCGTCGCTCCCATGTCATCCCCCTCGTGGACTGCGGCCGATTATTTCGCACGTCCGTCCCGCTGCCCAACCCAATCAGGCCCAGATTGACACTCAGGTTGACAACCAGAGTGGCGTTCCCGCCGACAGGGGCCGGGCGGGATGTTGGAGTGCATGAACAAGACGCATCCCACTATCCGCCAGGCGATGTCGCCTCCGTCCCGTCCGGTGAAGGCGGCGTTCCTCGATGTTGATGGCACGCTCGTTCGCGAAGGGGAGGACGTCGTGCCGGAGCCAGCGCGGCGGGCCGTGGCGGCGACCCTCGCGAAGGGCATCTTGGTGGTCCCGTGCACGGGCCGGTCTGTGGTGGGTGTTCTTCCGATCGCGGAGCAGTTGCGGCTGGTCAGGGGCAGTTTCTTCATCGCCTCGAACGGTGCGGTTACCGGGGAACTGACCGGGAACCGTCGTCACCCGTTCGAGATTCTGCACACCCGGGTGTTCGACCCGTGGGCGGCGTTCACCGTGGCGATGGCTGTGGCGCCGCAGGTGTCGATGGCGGTGGAGCAGGTCGGGGTCGGTTGGCGGGTGAACCGGCCGTTCCCGGAGGGTCGGTTGAACGGTCTCCAGCATGTCGTTGCCGAGAAGGTGTTGTGGTCCGAGCATGTGACCCGCGCTGTGGTGCATGCGCCGGGGATCGCGCGGTACGCGCCGCAGATCGAGGGCACCGGGTGCACGGCGACGCCGAACGGCCCCGACTGGCTGGATGTGACCAAGCGTGGCCTGTCCAAGGCGACCGAGGCGGACGCGCTGCGGCTGCGGTGGGGTATCCACCCGGACGACACTGCCGCGATCGGCGACGGCCACAACGACATTCCCCTGCTGCACCAGGTGCATCACGCCTTCGCTATGGGGCATGCGGACCAGAGGGTCAAGGACGCCGCCGATTACGTCGTCGGTGCGATCGATCAGCACGGTGTCGCGGAGGCGCTGAACTGCCTGACGCTGTCCCGGCGGGAGTCCGGGGCGCTGCCGGTCCGGACTGGAGCAGGGGCGCGATGAGCACCAGCAAGGACAGGGCGGACTTCGCGGCTGAGTCCCGGCCGGTTCGCGGGACTGCGACGTCGGACCGGTGGACGCGGCTGGTCGAAGCGCTCCGGGAAGTCGCGGGCAGGTGGGTCGAGGTCTCGGGTGTCGTCGCGGTGCGTGTCCGGCTCGACGACCGATCCTCGGTCCTGGCTTCGTGTCAGGTGTGGGCGGCCACGCCGTCCACGGCCTGGACCTCGCGGGCAGACATCGACGTGGCCGGTATGTCGATGGAGGCGTTGACGCAGGCGGTGAACGCGGCTGGGTTCCACTTCCCGCTGACCGCCGAGCACCGTCCGAAGTGGCGCGTGGACCGCAACCAGGGCACGACGTACACGCTGGACGTGATGCGCTGATGAGGCTGAGCCGACGTGAGACCCGCCAGGTGGGGGACCTGCACGAGCAACTGCGGGTCGCAGCGACCGGGCTCCACCTGGCAGGCGCTCGCCCGACAATCCGGGTGCATCCCACCGGCAGCAAGAGCGTGCAGCGCCTGCGGGACGGGCTGCGGTTGGACGTGTGCGAGTTGTGGGCCGTGATCGGCCACAACCCCAACCCGCGCCGGGTGTGCGGCCTGTCGGCCGGGATGCAACTGCGGACGGACTCGATCGAACAGGCAGTCCAGAACGCGGGCTTCATCCTCCCGCCGCCCGGCCAAGCACCCCGGTCGCGCTGGCGTCCCACACCCCCGCCCCTGGACAGCGACGTACCCGGGCCGTGGTTCGACCTGGAGCTGGCCATCCCCAACACGACCCGTGCCCGGCACGCGGCCTCGACCTGGCCTGCTGGCAGGGCTCTGCAATCCGCGTGACCTCACGGAAAAGAGAACGGAAGGTGACCCCAGAGATGACCGCTACACCCGATGTGATGACCCTGGATCCCACCGGGCAGGACCTGCACGGCGAGATCGCCGCCGTGCGCCAGGCCGGGCCCGTCGTGCCGGTCAGGCTGCCCGGTGGGCTGCTGGCGTGGATGGTGACCGACCACCGCGCCATCATCGGCCTGTTGACCGATGACCGCGTGTCCAAGGACGTGCGCCACTGGGCGGCGATGAACACCGGGCAGGTTCCGGCTGGCTGGCCGCTGATGCCGTGGGTGGTGGGGTCAGGCATGTTCACCGCTGGCGGGGCCGAGCACCGCCGCCTGCGCCGCCTGGCCGCCCCGGCGTTCACCGGGCACCGCACGGGCGCGCTGGCCCCGATGATCGAGCAGATCGTGGCCGACACCCTCGACGACGTCACCACCCACCTCGACCAGGATCGGACGGTGGATCTGCGCGAGAAGTTCTGCTTCCCCATCCCGATCAAGACCATCGGTGCTCTGCTCGGTGTCGATGACGACTTGTTCGATGCCATCAAGTCCGGCGCGAACGCTCTGTTCGACACCGCCGTCACGCCTGAGGAGTTCGCGGGCAGGTTCGCCGGGCTGAACGCCGCCATCGCCGAACTCGTCACGCGCAAACGCCACCGGCCCGGCACCGATCTGACCAGCGCGCTCATCCGCGCCCGCCAGCACGGCGACCGATACTCCGATGAAGAGATCCTGGAGACCGCCCGCGTCGTGGTCGTAGCCGGCTATGAGACCACCGTGAACCTGCTCGACCAGGCCATCGTCGCCCTCCTGACTCACCCACAACACCTAGCCGCAGCCCAGGCCGGGCACATCACGTGGGACGACGTGATCGACGAGACCCTGCGACACCAGTCACCCGCCGCGAACCTGCCCCTGCGGTACGCGGTGGAAGACATCGAACTGGCCGGGACCACGATCCGCGGCGGTGAAGCGATCCTGGTCTCCTTCGCAGGCGCGGGCCGCGACCCCCGAATCCACGAACACCCCGACAAGTTCGATCCCACCCGCACGGGCAAGACTCACCTGGGTTTCGGGTATGGGTCGCACCGCTGCCTCGGCGCACCCCTGGCCATCCTCGAAGCCAAGATCGCGCTGCCCGCCCTGTTCGACCGCTTCAGAGACCTCACGCTCGCCGAGGCCCCGGAGGCCATCCCGGCGAACCCCGGCTTCATCACCAACGGCCACGCGAGAGTCCCCGTCCGCCTGAGCTGACTCACCCGCCCTACTCCCCCGAAGAGCACGCACCCCCCCCAACGCCCTGCCCGGGCGCTCCTGACCGAGCACCTGGGCAGGTGCCCCCTGTCCAGATGCCCCGCCACCCTGACCCTTTTCGAGGACCAAGACACGTGCACGCCACCCCACGGCCCCACGTCCGGCTGGACGACCTGACCGGCCTGACACCACTGGCCGCCATCACCATGGCATCCGACCCGCGCCCCATCTACGCCCACCTACGCCAGACCTGGGGACCGGTCGTCCCGGTCGAACTGGATGAAGGCGTCCCGGCATGGCTGGTCCTGGACTACAGCAACGTCGTCCGCGTCCTACGCGACCCGACCACGTTCACCCGCGACGTCGCCGCCTGGCGCGCCTTCCACGACGGCCGAGTCACACCCGGCAGCGGCCTACACGCCTTCTTCAGCCCCCGGTCCAACGCCTACTACACCGACGGCGACCGCCACACCCGCCTCCGCGCTGTGGTCGAGGACGGGTTCGAGAGCATCGACGAACGCCTCCTGGCCCGCGAGATGCGCGCCATGTGCAACCGCATGCTGACCTACGCCCAAGACATCTTCTCCAACACCGAACGCGCCGTCACCGCCTTCCTCGAACTGAACACCATGCTCGACCAACTCATCACCCACCGGCGCGAGCACCCCAGCCCAGACCTGCTGTCCGCGATCGTGCACCACCCCGCCAACCTGAACACGACCGAACTACTCGACACCGCCCAAATGATCATGTCCGCAGGCCACGAAATGTCCGTGGCCTGGTGCACCACCACCCTGCAACACCTAATCAGCAACCGCGACATCCACGGCCGGGTCACCGGCGGCCGCCTCGGCGTCGACGAAGCCCTCAACACCGTCCTCGTACGCGCCTCCCCGACCGCCCACACGCCCTGCCGGTTCACCACCACCCACACCGAGATCGCCGGCCGCACCATCACCAAAGGAGACGCAATCCTGACCGCCGTCGGCGAAGCAACCGACGCCGCACACCGCGACGCGGACCTCTGGGGGATCTCCGACAGCCAGGCGTACCTCGCCTTCGGCGCAGGGCCGCACCGCTGCCCCGCAGACCACATCTCCCGCATCATCATCAAGATCGCCGTTGAACAAGCCCTCATCCGGCTCCCCGACCTGCGCCTGACGGTCCCCGCCGACGAACTCGGCTACACACCTTCTCTATTCGCCCGCTCCGCACCCCGCCTCCCGATCGCATTCCAGCCCAGCAGACCCCACGTTCCCAGCCGCACGCCTGCCGGCATCTTCCACACCTGACCGAGTTCGAATGTTTGGGTCTGACCTACGCCGCAAGGCTCGTGCGCCTCCCAGACACGACGCCCGGTTGTAAGCCGACATCCCCAGACGGACGCAGGCGGGTCGGGACTCACCTCTCGATCCCCTGCCCACTATCCGATGGATCCAGCGGGCATGACCCGCAACCCGACCGAGAGGAGAGAGCCCACCGTAGGCTCATGCTCATGCGACTCAACCGCTTCAAGCCATGGTTGTGGCCCGTCATCGATGCGAACCTGCCCGAGGGCGTCGAACGCCTGGACTGGGGCGAGACCGGCATCCGCAAGGACCCCGGGATGGGAGAGCACACCGACGGAATCGTGCTGCGCTCACCCGCGGGCGGCGTGATGTACATGAGCGTGACCAACGCCAACTTCAAGACCAGCGGAGACAGCTTCGACGAGGAAGAGCAGATCGTCCAAGGCGACCCCCCAGAACCGGTCGCACCCATCGACCTGAAGATCTCGGCGGACGGCCGGATCCGGATGGCCGACCTGGAGGAGTGGCTGGTGATGGTCCTGAACAACGCAGGCAACAAGGAGATGGACCACGTCGAGCGGCTCTCGACCCGTGAAGCCATGTACCAGCCACAGTTCGGGTTCTGCGTCTACTGGCACAGCCTGGAACGCACGTACTCGACGCCCTTCTACACGCTCCAGTCCGGCCAGCGCCGGACCGAAGATTCCAGATTCAAAATTTCGGAGGCGTTCTGATGAGCAAGTCCACCAAGTGCCCGTCCTGCGGACAGCGGGTCGGGGTCGTCAACGGGGCCATCGCCATGCACCAGAAGAAGGGCAGCGGATCCGCTACGTGCCCCGGGTCCGGCAAGCCCACGTGACGCCCGCGACAGCATGACAATCCGCCCCTTGCTCACCTTGTCGGGCAAGGGGCGGTTCCGCTTGAGCCTAGGCGGCGGCTGGATCGTGGGAACGCAGTTGCCAGATCCAGTCCACACCAAGTCCTCCCATGAGCCACCGACATCCCGACCATGAGCCGTCGACAAAGCGCTTCGACGCGATGTCAAGCGTCACGCCGCCAGCACACGGCACGGCGTGCACACCCAAGTTCATGGCCGGCCCCCGTCGCCGATGGGCAGGTAGCCGCGAATCCCGAACGGATATTACTCACCAATACGCCGACGTCGTGCAAGTTCACCCAAGCCACACATGTCGCAGCAGACGGCAGCATGAAACCATGGAGTAATGAGTCAGACCGAGTACGACCGGGTCGAGTTGGACGTCTCGAAGCTACGCAACGCTCTGCCCGCCTCTGTCCAGGAGCGCCTGTCCGACGAGCAGCTACGGTCGGGACTGGCCCGCGCACGTGACTGCCTCCGGCCCGAAGCGGACGAGGCTGCGGTGCAGGGCGCGGCATGGCTGCTAGCCCACGAACCCGACCAGCGTCGTGAGCAAATCGCACACATGCTCCAGATCGTGGCTTCCCAGCAGCAAGACCTGCGCCAGGCCGAGCACCGGTTGCTCGGAGCGTTCGAGGCCGAACCTGGCCTGGACGACACTGCCCGGAGCACGACCCGGCAGGAGTTCCACGAGGAGCTAGACAGGGCTGAGTCGATAGTGGCGGTGATGACCGCCCGGACAGGCGGCACCGTGGTGGTCACCGACCAGGAGATGACTGCCGCACCGGCGATCCTGATCGAGCGCACCGCCTCTGGGCTACGCGTGACTACCTACGACCTGGGCAGCTACCTCGACAACCACATCGACCAGTAGCCAAGGCACCGGCGCCCTGCCCGGAAGTCGTGCGAATGGCAGTTCCGCCATTCGTGGGAGCCGCTATTCACCGCTCCCCAGACGAGGTCTGTGTTCATGGTTAAAGAATACTTTGGGACCGCAGCTTGCCGACGTCGGCGCGCACCGTCCTCGTGCTCACGCCGAGCCGGCCGGCCAGCTCGGAACTCGTCCAGTCGCGCCTGACCTGGAGCAGTGAGAGCAGTTCGAGCAGGCGGGCCGAGGTCTCCAACATGCTCTCGATCATTTCAGCTATTGCGGAAGCTGATCTGCCGCAATGACTGGAAGCGTGGGTGTCATGAACGAGAACACGGCACTCATCCCCTTCCGCATCGAGATCCCGCAGGCCGACATCGACGACCTGCATCGCCGGCTCACGGAGACGCGCTGGCCGCTCCCCGTGCCCGGTCGTGACGGACGGACCGACTTCAGCCGCGGCACCCCACTCGCGTACCTCGAGGAACTCGCGGACCACTGGCGCAACGGGTTCGACTGGCGCGCCCAGGAGGCCGCACTCAACGAGCTCGAGCAGTACACGACCGTGGTCGACGGGCAGACGTTCCACGTCGTGCACGTGCGCTCGGCGAACCCGGACGCCACCCCGCTCCTGCTGAATCACGGCTGGCCGGGTTCCTTCGTCGAGTACCAGCAACTGATCCCGCTGCTCACCGACGAGTTCCACATCGTGATCCCGTCGCTGCCGGGCTTCGGGTTCTCGACGCCGTTGTCCGGGACCGGCTGGGAGCTGGGACGGACGACGGACGCCTATGCCGAGATCATGACGCGGCTCGGGTACGAGCGGTTCGTGGCGCACGGCACCGACATCGGTGCGGGTACCACCGGGCGGCTCGCAGCGCTGTATCCGGAGCGGGTCATCGGTACGCACATCGGCTGTGACGGTCAGATGATGAGCCTGGTCGGCGAGAAGTTCCCCTACCCCGACGGCCTGTCCGACGACGAGATCGCCGAGATCGAGGTGGTGCGCGCCCGAGGCGTGGCCGATCGTGGGTACTACGAGATGCAGAACCACCGCCCCGACACGATCGGCGCGGCCCTCGTGGACTCACCCGTCGGTCAGCTCGCATGGATCGCCGAGAAGTTCAAGACGTGGACCAGTGGCGCGTACCGGACGCCGGAGGAGGCGGTCGACCGCGACCAACTCCTCACGAACATCAGCCTGTACTGGTTCACCCGCAGCGGCGCCTCGAGCGCGCAGTTCTACTACGAGTCCGAGCACTCGGGACTGAACTGGATCGCCCCGTCCAGCGTGCCGGCCGGCTGGGCCGTGTTCGACACCCACCCGCTGCTGCGCCGCGTGATGGACCCGTCGAACGCGATCGGCCACTGGAGCGAGTTCACGCAGGGCGGCCACTTCCCCGCGATGGAGGAGCCCAAGCTGCTCGCGGACGACATCCGCGCGTTCGTCCGGAGCGTTTCCTGACGACGCCGGGAGCGTCCGCGCTCTCGGCTCCCGGCAGGTCCTGCCCTCTCCCGGGGCCGGCCTGCCGGGAGCGCTGAGACCGCGCCGTGTCCGGCCTCACACCGCGCGGGCGACGAACAACCAGCCCTTCCCCGGCGCGTACGTCAGGTCGCGGACCTCGGTACGGCCGAACCCGCAGGTCTCCAGCGAGGCCTCGATCTCGTCACGCTCCCGGAACCGCAGGGTGGACACCGCGGTCACCTCCGCGCCGTCGGGCAACCGGGTGGTCGAGGTGAACGTGACAAGAGGTAGTGCGACCTCGTCGAGCCGGATCCACTCCTCCACCGTCCCCGTGCCCAGAATGTCCGTACGGGCGTAGGTCCGCTCGGGGGTCCAGGCCTCCCAGGCGCGGCGCTCCGGGACGCGGGTCTCGAAGGCGAGTGTCCCGCCGGGACGCAGGGCGCCGCGTACGGCCGTGAGCGTCTCCTCCCAGGCGGTGTCCGTGGTGAACACCTGCGCGACGTTGGCGGTCATCGTCGCGAGGTCCGCGTCGTCGTGCGCCAGCGCCGTGGCGTCGCCGTGCACCCAGCGGACGACGTCGGCCCCGCGCTTGCGCCGAGCGACCACGAGCATCTCCCCGGCCGGTTCCACACCGACCACGTCGATGCCACGTTCCGCCAGGCGCAGTGCGAGGACACCGGTGCCGCAGCCGATGTCGACCACCTTGCGGGCGCCGACCTCGGCGGCGAGGGCGACGTACAGGTCCAGGTCGCCGCGATCCGGATCGAGGACGTCGTACAGGCCCGCCACCACCGGGTGGTCGAACTCGTTGGCGGGCCGGTGCCCGGGCACGGCCGCTCCGCCGGGGCCGTTCACCGCGCCCGCTCCACACGCCGCTCGTCCCAGACCGGTTCGGGGGTCTCGCGCACGACCCCGTCGGCCCCGAACACCAGGTAGCGGTCGAAGGTCCGGGCGAACCAGCGGTCGTGGGTCACGGCGAGAACCGTTCCCTCGAACGCCTCCAACCCCTCCTGGAGCGCCTCGGCCGACTCCAGGTCGAGGTTGTCCGTGGGCTCGTCGAGCAGCAGGGCCGTGCATCCGGCGAGCTCCAGCAGCAGGATCTGGAAGCGGGCCTGCTGCCCGCCGGACAACCGGTCGAACGGCCGCTCGGCGGCCGCGGTCAGCTCGTAGCGGCGCAGCCGCGACATGGCCTTGCCCCGATCCTGGGCGTGCTCCGTCCACAGGATGTCGAGGAGGGTCCGCCCGACCAGTTCGGGGTGCGCGTGGGTCTGCGCGAAGTGACCCGGCACGACACGCGCACCGAGCTTCCAGGAGCCCTCGTGCGCCACCGGCTCACCCGCCAGCAGCCGAAGGAAGTGGGACTTCCCCGAACCGTTGGACCCCAGCACGGCGACACGCTCCCCGAAGAAGACCTCGAGATCGAACGGCTTCATCAGGCCCGTCAGTTCCAGCCGGGCACATGTCACGGCCCGCAGCCCCGTGCGCCCGCCGTGCAGCCGCATCGTGATGTCCTGCTCGCGCGGCGGTTCCGGTGGTGGACCCACCTCCTCGAACTTCCGCAGGCGTGTCTGCGCGGCCCGGTACCGCGACGCCATGTCCGGGCTGTTCGCCGCCTGCTGCCGCAGGGTGAGCACGAGTTTCTTGAGCTGCGCGTGCTTCTCGTCCCACCGCCGCCGTAGTTCCTCGAAGCGTGCGAACCGCTCGCGCCGCGCGTCGTGGAAGGTCTCGAACGACCCGCCGTGCACCCACGCGTCGGCGCCGGCCGGGCCGGGCTCGAGGGACACGATCCGGTCCGCCGCACGCGCGAGCAGCTCGCGGTCGTGGGACACGAACAGCACGGTCTTTCGGGTCTCGCGCAACCGTTCCTCGAGCCAGCGCTTGCCGGGGACGTCGAGGTAGTTGTCCGGCTCGTCGAGCAGGAGCACCTCGTCGGTGCCCCGCAGCAGCGCCTCCAGGACGAGCCGCTTCTGCTCCCCGCCCGACAGCGTACGGACCTCACGAAACTGCGCGCGCTCGTACGGAACGCCGAGTGCCGCCGTCGTGCACACGTCCCACAGGGTCTCGGCCTCGTAGCCGCCGGCCTCGCCCCAGTCCGCGAGAGCCTGTGCGTAGGCCATCTGCGCCGGGGTCTGGTCGGTCTCGTCGTCCGCCGTCAGCATGGCGTGCTCCGCCTCGTCGACGGCTCGGGCCGCATCCCGGACCCGGGGTGCGGAGACCGACGCGAGGAGGTCCCGCACGGTGCTCTCGTCCCGGACGGATCCGACGAACTGCCGCATGACGCCGAGGCCGCCGGTGACGGTGACGGAGCCGCCGTCCGGGACCAGCTCTCCGGTGAGGAGGCGCAGCAGCGTGGTCTTGCCCGCACCGTTGGGGCCGACCAGGGCGGTGGCACTCCCCTCCCCCACCCGGAACGACACGTCGCCGAGCAGCGCCCGCCCGTCGGGAAGGTAGTACTCGAGATGTGCGGCTTCGAGGTGACCCATGGGGCCATGGTCGCCGCTCGTCACGCCTGGACCAAGCGGATTTCAGGTGTCCGGCGCCGCTGCGGCGACCGACAGCCCTTGGCCGCGAAGGTCCGCGGCTGCCCGGGCCGCGGTCGCGAGAGTTCCTGCCTGTGGACAACGTCGCTCGGATGTCGGCGACGTGCTGTTGACTGTTACCCGTGAACACCGACGCCAAGAACATCGAGATCCCCGATGTCGCCGGCCTGTCCTACGAGCAGGCGCGTGACGAGCTCGTCCGCGTGGTCCAGCGCCTGGAAGCCGGCGGAGAGCCGCTGGAGGACTCGCTCGCGCTCTGGGAGCGGGGCGAGGCCCTGGCCGCACGGTGCCAGGAGTGGCTCGACGGCGCCCGTGAGCGTCTCGCAGCAGCCCAGGCGGCGTCCGGTGGAGGCAGCGTCACATCGACGACACCGACGAACGACAGCGAGGTCACCGAATGAGCAGCCATGTTCTCGCCGTGGGCGAGGCCCTGGTCGACGAGGTCCACCGCCCGGACGGTTCCGCCTCGGAGCATCCTGGCGGCAGCATCGCGAACGTCGCGCTGACGCTGGGACGTCTGGGCCGGGACGTGCGGCTCGCGACGTGGCTGGGCCGCGACGAGCGTGGTGACGCGGTGCGTGCCTGGCTCGCCGAGTCGGACGTCACCCTCACCGGCGGGAGCGACGAGGCGGAGCGGACGAGCGTCGCGGTCGCGACGCTGGACGACGGCGGCTCGGCCACCTACGAGTTCGATCTCACCTGGCAGGTACCAAAGCGAGCAGCCGCCGGTGCGGACACGGTGGCCGTGCACACCGGATCGATCGCGGCCGTCCTGGAGCCGGGCGCCGACCAGGTCCGGGCACTCGTGGAGGCGGCGCGTACGACGTCGACCATCACCTACGACCCGAACGCCCGGCCGGTGATCATGGGCTCGGCCGACACGGCCCGTGAGCGGATCGAGTCGCTCGTCGCGCTGGCCGACGTGGTGAAGGTCAGCGACGAGGACCTCGGATGGTTGTACCCGGGCCAGGATCCGATCGAGGCGGCCCGCGCCTGGCGCGTCTCCACGACCGGTGACCTCGCGGACGGCCGCACGGGGCCGGCGGTCGTCGTGGTGACGAGGGGCGGCGAGGGCGCGGTGGCACTGACTGCTCAGGGCGAGGTCGAGGTCAAGGCGCCGACAGCGCGGGTGGTGGACACGGTCGGAGCGGGAGACTCGTTCATGGGCGCCCTCGTCGACGGCCTGTGGGGTCACGACCTGCTGGGCGCCGGACGCCGGGAGGCCCTGCACGCGATCGAGCCCGACGTGGTGACCGCGATCCTGGAGCAGTGCGTGGCCGTCGCGGCGATCACGGTGTCCCGCGCGGGCGCGAACCCGCCGCGACGCGCGGAGCTGTAGTCGCGGCGCACGAGCAACGAAGCAGCAGGCACGACAAGGAGTTGAATCCATGACGGAGACGGAACGACTGACGCCCCAGGCAGCCTGGAAGCGCCTGCGAGAGGGCAACGACAGGTTCGTGGGCGACATGCTCGCCCACCCGTCCCAGGACGCCGCCCGCCGGGCGGAAGTGAGGTCGGCCCAGCACCCGCACACAGTGATCTTCGGCTGTTCCGACTCGCGTGTGGCCGCGGAGATCATCTTCGACCAAGGCCTTGGGGACGTGTTCGTGGTGCGCACCGCGGGACACGTCGTGGACACGACGGTGATCGGCTCGATCGAGTACGGGGTGGAGGTGCTCGGCGCGTCACTGGTGGTGGTCCTGGGTCACGACTCGTGCGGCGCCGTGGCGGCGGCCGCGCACACCCTCGCCACGGGTGAACAGCCAGGGGGGTTCGTCCGTGCCGTCGTGGACCGCGTCATCCCTTCGATCGCGAACATCACCGCCGCCGATCCGCACGCCGGTGTCAGCGCACTGTCCGACCAGAAGGTCCTGCGGCGGGAGCACGTGAAGCACACCGCCGAGATGCTGCACGGCTACTCCGCGAGTCTGGCCTCCGCGGTCGCGGAGCGCCGGTGTGCCGTCGTCGGCGTCGAGTACGACCTGTCGGACGGCGCGGCGCGCCTGATCCACACCCTGGGTGACGTCGGGGAGCAGCCGGGCAGCTGACCGGACAGGAGCCCGGTCGGGCGAGGGAACATGAGTAGGGCACGATGGGTCCATGGGTGCCGACGCCGCCGATACCTCACGAGCGACGACCGGGCACGACAGCCCGGCCTCCGACGAACTGCAGGATGCGGCGGCGACATTCGTCGCGGCTCGGCGGCGGCTGTTCGGGATCGCGTATCGGATCCTCGGGTCAGCCGCCGACGCGGAGGACGTGGTCCAGGACACCTGGATGCGTTGGCAGACGACGGACCGGTCCGTCGTCGCCAACCCGCAGGGTTTCCTCACGACAGTGACGACACGGCTGGCGATCAACGTGCTGCAGAGCGCCCGGACCCGGCGCGAGACCTACACCGGACCGTGGCTGCCGGAGCCCGTGGACACCAGCGCGGACCCGACTCTCGGAGCAGAGCGCGCCGAAGCCCTCGACGTCGCCGTGCTCGTGCTGCTCGAACGTCTTCGACCCCCCGAGCGGGCCGCCTACGTACTGAGGGAAGCGTTCGGCTACGGGTACCCGGAGATCGCGGAGATCCTCGACACGTCCCCGACAGCCACGCGGCAGCTCGTCAGCCGCGCTCGCAAGCATGTATCGGAACCGCGAACCACCGCCGGGACGGTGACCAGCGAGGCACGGCGGGAGCTCCTGACCGCCTTCGTCACAGCCGCCCGGGCAGGTGACGTCGAAGGTCTCGAACGCCTTCTCGCCGCTGACGTGGTCAGCCGTGCCGACAGCGACGGGACGGTGAAGCAGGTCGCCCGGGTCGCGGTCACCGGCCGCCACAAGGTGGCGCGCGTTCTGTCGGCGTTCGCCGAGACCTTCTGGGAGGGGGTCGCCGTCCGCCCGCTCGAGGTCAACGGCATGTCGGCACTCGGACTGGAGCGTGCCGATGACCTGATCGGCGTCCTCGTGGTGCGTTCCTCCGCCGAGGGCATCGAGGAACTGATGTGGCAGATGAACGCCGCCAAGCTCACCACCCTCCGGCGCTCGCGTGCCGGCCACCCGGGGGTGGCCGGCACGGAGGGGATCACCGGCCCTGGCGCGCCCTCCACTCCTCATAGCTGATCTCGCCGAGGCGGGCGGGACCGGTGGGGACCAGTTCACCGTCCGTCAGCGGCGCCCCGAAGTACGTCGCCGCCGGGTCGGTACGCACCTCGCGCGGATCGCCGTTCTCGGCGAGGTACCTCCGCACGATCTCGTCGAAGCCGAACGTCCTCGGCCCGGCGATCTCCATGGTGCCGGCGAGAGGCGTGCCGACCGCCACCTCCGCGACGATTCGAGCGACATCGGCCGAGGCGATCGGCTGGAAGCGGACCGGCGCCATGTGGACGACGCCGTCCGCCATCGCCGAGTCCGCGATCGCGGCGAGAAACTCGAGGAACTGGGTGGACCGCACGATCGACCAGCCCGCGGCGGAGCCCTTGACCAGGTCCTCCTGCACGATCTTCGCCCGCATGTACCCGGCGTCGATGCCTTCGGCGCCCACGATCGAGACGATCACGTGGTGGAGTACGCCGGCCCGCTGCTCAGCGCGCAGGAGGTTGGTCGTGGACGTCCGGAAGAACCGCGTCGCGTCCTCCTCCGCAAACGACGGCGAGTTGCTGAGGTCGACCACCACCTGGGCGCCGTGGAGCACCTCCTCCAGACCCGCCCCGGTCACGGTGTCGACACCCGTCTGCGGGGAGGCGGCGATCACCTCGTGCTCGCCCTTCAGCCGGTCGACGACCTGTCGGCCGACAAGACCGGTGCCTCCGATGATCACGATCTTCATGGTGTGCTCCTTCGTTCGCCGGCGCGTCCGGGGACGCGCTTCTCTCCGGACACGAGCCGTGCGGCTCGTCGCAGTCGTGACCGGAAGCACCCCGGATCTGTGACAGCCGGGAGAACGGCCACGAGGTGATACGGGTCACGTGCGCGGGTGCGTCGTCGGCGCGTGGCTGCGGCACCATAGAGCCATGAGTTCCGACACCGCCGTCCCCGCGCCGTCCGGCGCCGCCGAGGAGACCGAGTACCGCATCGAGCACGACACGATGGGTGAGGTCCGCGTCCCGAAGAACGCCTTGTACCGCGCGCAGACGCAGCGCGCCGTGGAGAATTTCCCGATCTCCGGCACGCCCCTGGAACGCGCGCACATCGAGGCGCTCGCCCGCGTCAAGAAGGCTGCGGCACAGGCCAACGCCGAGCTGGGCGTGCTCGACCAGGACATCGCCGATGCGATCGTCGCCGCCGCGGACCGTGTCGCCGCCGGCGAGTTCGACGAGCACTTCCCGGTGGACGTGTACCAGACCGGCTCGGGCACGTCGTCGAACATGAACACGAACGAGGTGCTGGCCACCCTCGCCACGCAGTCCCTGGGCAAGGACGTCCACCCGAACGACCACGTCAACGCGTCGCAGTCGTCGAACGACGTGTTCCCCACCTCAGTCCACGTGGCGGCGACGTCGGGCATCGTGAACGACCTCGTGCCCGCCCTGCAGCACCTCTCGGACGCGCTGACCGCCAAGTCCGAGGAGTTCGCGGAGGTCGTCAAGTCCGGCCGCACCCACCTCATGGACGCCACACCCGTGACGCTCGGCCAGGAGTTCGGCGGCTATGCGGCCGCGATCCGCTACGGCATCGAGCGCGTCGAGGCGGCGCTCCCCCGGGCCGCCGAGGTTCCGCAGGGTGGCACGGCGGTCGGGACGGGCATCAACACGCCGGCAGGGTTTCCGCAGCGAGTCATCGAACTGCTCGCGCAGGACACCGGCCTGCCGATCACCGAGGCGCGCGACCACTTCGAGGCGCAGTCCGCGCGGGACGGTCTGGTCGAGCTGAGTGGTGCCCTGCGAACCATCGCCGTGTCGCTCACCAAGATCTGCAACGACCTGCGCTGGATGGGCTCCGGCCCCAACACCGGTCTCGGCGAGATCGCGCTGCCCGATCTGCAGCCGGGGTCGTCGATCATGCCCGGCAAGGTGAACCCCGTGATCCCCGAGGCCGTGCTCATGGTGGGTGCTCGCGTGGTCGGCAACGACGCGACCGTGGCATGGGCCGGGGCGTCGGGAACCTTCGAGCTCAACGTGCAGATCCCGGTCATCGCCCAGGGAGTGCTGGAGTCGATCCGCCTGCTGGCGAACGCGTCCCGCGTACTCGCCGACAAGGCCGTCTCGGGCATCACGGCGAACGTCGAACGCGCCGCCGCACTGGCCGGTTCGTCCCCGTCGATCGTCACGCCGCTGAACCGCGTGATCGGCTACGAGGCGGCCGCGAAGATCGCCAAGCACTCCGTGGCGAACAAGATCACCGTCCGGGAGGCCGTGATCGACCTGGGATTCGTGGAACGGGGCGAGATCACCGAGGCGCAGCTCGACGAGGCACTCGACGTCCTGAAGATGACCCGCCCGCCGCAGGCCTGACGGCACGCCGCGACGGCGTCTGCCGGCGAGGTGAACGTAGGTTTGGTTAGCCTTACCTAAGGTGCTACGCTCACTCGCGTAGGACGCACTCGGAAGAGGCGCACTACCGGACTCGCGGGGCTGGGGGGCTTCCGTCCGGGAGTGCGCCTCTTCGCGTGCTCACACCGGTGAGTCCACCGCCGTGCTCACCTCACGCCGGATGCGCACCCGCTCACACCTCGAGCCTCTCCAGCATGTCCGTCACCAGCGCGGCCACCGGCGAGCGCTCGGAACGGGTCAGCATCACGTGCGCGAAGAGCGGGTGTCCCTTGAGCGCCTCGATCACCGCCGCGACGCCGTCGTGCCTACCGACGCGCAGGTTGTCCCGCTGGGCGACGTCGTGCGTGAGCACCACACGCGCGTTCTGCCCGATCCGCGACAGCACGGTGAGCAGGACGTTCCGCTCCAGGGACTGCGCTTCGTCGACGATGACGAACGCGTCGTGCAGGGACCGTCCGCGCACATGCGTCAGCGGCAGCACCTCGAGCATCTCACGGCTGATCACCTCGTCCACGACATCCTTCGAGACCAGCGCCTCCAGGGTGTCGTACACCGCCTGCCCCCACGGGTTCATCTTCTCGGCCTCCGTGCCGGGCAGGTACCCGAGGTCCTGCCCACCCACGGCGTAGACGGGCCGGAACACCACGACCTTGCGGTGCTGGCGACGCTCGAGCACCGATTCCAGGCCCGCGCACAACGCCAGCGCGGACTTGCCCGTCCCGGCACGCCCGCCGAGTGAGACGATGCCGATCTCCTCGTCCAGCAGCAGGTCGATGGCGATCCGCTGCTCGGCGGAACGCCCGTGCACCCCGAACACCTCCTGGTCGCCACGCACCAGCCGCAGCCGCTTGTCCGCCGTGACCCGCCCGAGGGCAGATCCGCCGGGGGCGTGGACCACGGTTCCGGTGTGCACCACCAGCGGCCCGGCCGCGTCCACCGTCGTGGGATCGAGGGCGGCGAGGTCGAGGCTCTCGGACTCCCAGAGCTCGGACATCTGCTCGTCGCTCACGTCGAGCTCGCGCATGCCGGTCCAGCCCGACTCGACGGCGAGCTGCGCCCGGTACTCCTCCGCGGCGAGCCCGACCGCCGACGCCTTCACCCGCATCGGCAGGTCCTTCGACACCACGGTGACGTCGGCGCCCTCGGCCGCGAGGTTGGCGGCGACCGAGAGGATCCGGGTGTCGTTGTCGCCGAGGCGGAACCCGGCCGGCAGCACGGTCGGGTCGATGTGGTTGAGCTCGACGCGGAGCGTCCCGCCCGCGTCACCGACGGGGACGGGGGCGTCGAGGCGGCCGTGCTCCACACGGAGCCCGTCGAGCATGCGCAGGGCGCTGCGCGCGAAGTAGCCGAGCTCGGCGTGATGGCGCTTGGACTCGAGCTCGGTGATCACCACGACGGGCAGGACGACGTCGTGCTCGGCGAACCGGAACATGGCGCGCGGATCGCTGAGGAGCACCGAGGTGTCGACGACGAAGGTGCGACGGCCGTCTCCGGCCGGGGAGCCGTCTCCGGCCGTGTCGATCTGGGAGGTAGCCGACCTGGGGCCGGTGGCCCCGCTGTGACGATCCGGAAGCTCTGCATTCGAGACAGCGGTGGTTCGGGTCATGGCATGTGCTCCCTCCGGCGCCGAAGCGCCTTCGCAGCCGCGTCGTGGTTCACGAAGCTGGTGGATGAGCGGTCGGCCCGCCCCTGGCGCACGACACCGCGGCACAGGGTCGGGATCGACCCCCTCCACGGAGCGGTAACTCCATAGGTGGCCTCCCGAAGGACGACTGGGTGCCGTCCTTGTTCGTGAACGTACGCCGCCATGGAAGTTCTGGCCAGTACCTGACCCGGTCGCGTCGTGAGATGTCACACACTGTTCACATCTTGGTAACTTCTTGGCTCAATCGCCAAGGAAGAGTCAAGCATCCGGCTAGCGACGTCGAGCATGCCGTCCCGCACCCGGTGGTGGCGCCCCTCGGATCGATCCGACAAGATATCGGGATGGCTGCATTCGTCGTCCTGCTCCGGGGGGTGAACCTGGGTCCGAACCGCCGCGTCCCCGCGGCCGACCTGCGCGGCGCGGCTCTCGACGCCGGCTTCGCCACCGTCCGCACCCTCCTCAACAGCGGCAACGTCGTCCTCACGTCGGGCACGTCGGGCGCCGAAGTGCCCGACGACGTCGCCCGTCTCCTCACCGGCAACCTCGCCGAACGGGTGGGTGCCGACGTACCCGCCATCGCGCTGACCGCCGACCGGCTCCGCACGATCGCCGCGGAGAACCCGTTCGCCGCGGCAGCTCGCGAGGACCCGTCGCAGCTCCAGGTGCACGTACCCTTCGGCACCGTCGACGAGGCGGGGATCGCCCGGCTGGACCTCCGGCATCCCGGTCGCGAGCACATCGGCGTGGCCGCCGGCGTCGTGTACGTGCACTACGTGGACGGGATCGGCCGTTCCAAGCTCACGACCTCCGCGCTCGACACGGCGGCCGGCACCACCCTGACCGCTCGCAACTGGAACACGATCACCCGCATCCGCGAGATACTCCAGGACCTTTCGTGACGGATGCCACGCTCACCCCCGAGCGAACGACCGTCCTGGCAAAGGTACGTTACAGGTAGGGTTGTAGGGCTGGATCGCACCCCGGGGAACGAAGGAGCCTGCGTGACCACATCCGCCGCCGTCGAGGCCTCAGGACCCGTCCAGAAGCTCCGTAGATGGGTGAGCCGTGAGACGACCGGCGGTGGGCTGCTCATCGGTGCGGCGGTCATCGCCCTGCTGTGGGCCAACTCGCCGTGGCTGGAGTCGTACCAGGGACTCGCCGCGATCACCCTCGGCCCGGCGGAGCTGTTCGGCCTGCCGGTGCACCTCGACCTGACCCTGGCCGAATGGGCGGCCGACGGCTTGCTCGCCGTGTTCTTCTTCGTCGTCGGGGTGGAACTCAAGCACGAGTTCGTCGCGGGCAGTCTTCGCAGCCCCAAGGAGGCGGGGGTTCCGATGCTGGCCGCCGTCGGCGGCATGGTGCTCCCCGCCCTGCTGTATGTCGGCATGATCTTCGCGTTCGGTGCGGGAGACCTGATCCACGGCTGGGCGATCCCGACGGCGACGGACATCGCGTTCGCCCTGGCGGTGCTGGCCGTCTTCGGCAAGGGCCTGCCCGTCGCGATCCGCACGTTCCTGCTCACGCTCGCCGTCGTGGACGATCTGCTCGCGATCATCGTCATCGCGGTCTTCTACACCTCGGAGATCCACTGGTGGCCGCTGCTGGGTGCCCTGGCGTGCGTGGCCCTGTTCGGCTGGCACGTGCGCAGCGGGAAGCCACGGTGGTGGATCCTGCTGCCGCTCGCGTTCTTGGCCTGGGCCTTCATGCACATGTCGGGCGTGCACGCCACGGTGGCCGGAGTGCTGTGCGGCTTCATGGTTCCCGCCATGGCGAGGCACGGCGAGCCGGACACCCGGACGCACACCTACGAGCACCATGTCCGGCCGTGGTCGTCCGGCCTGGCGCTGCCGATCTTCGCCTTCTTCTCGGCCGGTGTGTCGCTGGTCGAGGGCGCCGGCCCGGCCGCGCTGGTGGGTCAGCCCGTCGTCCCGGCGATCGTGGTCGGTCTCGTCCTCGGCAAGATCATCGGCGTGCTGGGCACCACCTGGCTCGCCATCCGGCTGACACCGCTGCGCCTGGCCAGCGGTATCGGCGTCCGCGACCTCCTGCCCGTCGGCCTGCTGGCCGGCATCGGATTCACCGTGTCGCTACTGATCAGCGAGTTGTCGTTCGGTGATGCGGAACATGCCGACGGAGCGAAGATCGCGATCCTCATCGGATCGGTGATCGCCGCGCTCCTCGGTGCCGTGACGCTCCGCTGGGACGCCCGGCGCGCCCGGACCGCCGACATGAACCTCGACGGCATCGCCGACGACGTGCGCGACTTCATCGGCGACGAGAAGGACGTGCGCGAACACGGCTGACGGGACACGTGCCCGACGACGACGCGCCCGACGGCGCCCCAGGGCCGGGACGGCGCCTGGGCGCCGGGGGCACCACGCCCCCCCCGTAGAACGAACGGCCGGGAGGTACGACGACGGGCAGGGCCCGCGCCGTACCTCCCGGCCGTCACCGTCCTCCGGCGGCTACGCCTCCAGCAGCAGGGCCTCACCCTGCCCGCCACCGCCGCACAGCGCGACCACCGCGCGTCCGCCGCCCCGGCGGGCCAGTTCGTGGGCCGCGTGGACCGCGATCCGCGCACCGGACGCGCCGACCGGGTGGCCCACGGAGATTCCCCCACCATGGACGTTGACCTGCTCCATCGATAGGCCGAGGCGCCGGGCGGAGACCACCGCCACGACGGCGAACGCCTCGTTGATCTCGACCACGTCGAGGTCGCCCACGGACCAGCCCTCGCGGTCGAGGGCCCGCTCGACCGCGCGCGCCGGCTGGGAGTGGAGGGAGTTGTCCGGCCCTGCCACCTGCCCCCACGACCGCACGGTCGCGAGCACGGGCACCCCGGCGGCTTCCGCGTGCGCCCGCGTGGTCAGGACCAGCGCCGCCGCGCCGTCGGAGATCTGCGAGGAGTTGCCCGCGGTCAGTGTCCCGTCCTTCGTGAACGCCGGGCGCAGCTTCGCCAGGCTCTCGGCGGTCGTGTCGGGCCGGACGCCCTCGTCCGTCCTCACCTCGACGGGCTCACCGCGCCGCTGCGGCACCGACACCGGCGCGATCTCGGCCTCGAAGAGGCCGTCCTTCCACGCGGCCGCGGCCCTCTGGTGCGACGCCGCCGCCACCGCGTCCTGCTCCTCCCGCGACACCGCCACGTCGCCGGTGTTGTGCTCCTCGGTCGACTCTCCCATCGACACCCGGTCGAAGGAATCGGTCAGGGCGTCGTGCGCCACCGAGTCCTGCATCGTCACCGGCCCGTACGCGAATCCCGCGCGTGAGCCCGGCAACAGGTGCGGGGCGTTCGTCATCGACTCCTGCCCGCCCGCCAGCACCACGGTCGCCTCGCCGGTCCGCAGCATCCGCGCCCCGTCGATGATCGCGGTCAGACCGGACAGGCACACCTTGTTGATCGTCACGGCCTGCACGTCCCAGGAGACCCCTGCCGCCACGGCCGTCTGCCGCGCCGGGTTCTGGCCCGCCCCGGCCTGCACGACCTGGCCGAAGATCACCCGGTCCACGTCACCCGCCAGCGTGCCGGCGCCCTCGAGGGCCTTCCGTGCCGCCACGGCTCCGAGCTCCACCGCGCCGAGCGACGCCAGCGCACCCTTCAGCCGCCCCTGCGGCGTCCGTGCCGCCGAGACGATGACCACGTCGTCACTGCTCATGATTTCTCCTTCGTCACTGCACCGTGCCGCCTCGTGAGCGGTCCGGTGCGCCGGTCGAGGTGGCTCAGGCCGTGGTGGCGGTGACCACGTCGTCCGGCACGAGAACCTCGGGCTCGGTGGCGGCGCGTACGTCGTCCGCGCTCACTCCCGGTGCCAGCTCCCTGAGTACCAGGCCCTCGGGCGTCACGTCCAGCACGGCGAGGTCGGTGATGATCCGGTCCACCACACCCTTGCCGGTGAGCGGGAGCGTGCACTCGTTCACCACCTTCGCGGTGCCGTTCTTGGCGACGTGCTCCATGAGGACGACCACCCGCCGGGCACCGTGCACGAGGTCCATGCCACCGCCCATGCCCTTGACCATCTTTCCGGGAATCATCCAGTTCGCGATGTCCCCGGAGGCGGAGACCTGCATGGCGCCCAGGATCGCGGCGTCGATCTTGCCGCCGCGGATCATCCCGAAGCTGGTCGCCGCGTCGAAGACGGACGCGCCGGGCAAGAGCGTGACGGTCTCCTTCCCCGCGTTGATCAGGTCCGGGTCGACGGCGTCCTCGGTCGGGTAGGGTCCGACGCCGAGCAGGCCGTTCTCGGACTGGAGCACCAGCTCCCGGCCTTCGGGCACGTAGTTGGGCACCAGGGTGGGCAGGCCGATCCCGAGATTGACGTACATGCCGTCCCCGAGCTCGCGCGCGGCCCGCGCGGCCATCTGCTGACGTGTCAGTGCCATGCCTCAGCCCTCCTGTCCGGTCGTGCCCGACGCCCCGGCCGACGACGGCGCCTCGGTGACGGTCCGTCGCTCGATCCGCTTCTCGATGTCGGTGCCCACCTCGACGACGCGGTGCACGAACACCCCGGGCAGGTGGATCTGGTCCGGCTCGAGCTCGCCCGGCTCGACGAGTTCCTCGACCTGCGCGATGCACACCCTCCCGGCCATCGCCGCCTGCGGGGAGAAGTTGCGCGCCGACCTGTTGAACACCAGGTTGCCGTGCCGGTCGCCACGCAGGGCGTGGACGAGGGCGAAGTCGCAGCTGATGGCCTCCTCCAGCACGTACTCGGCCGGGCCGTCGGGACCGTCGAAGGTGCGGACCTCCTTGGGCGGGCTCGCGTGCGCGACGCCGCCGGCGCCGTCGTACCTCATCGGGAGGCCGCCCTCGGCGATCTGCGTCCCGACGCCGGTCCGGGTGAAGAAGGCGGCGATCCCCGAGCCGCCGGCCCGCAGCTTCTCGGCCAGCGTCCCCTGCGGAGTGAGCTCCACCTCGAGCTCGCCCGAGAGGAACTGCCGCTCGAACTCCTTGTTCTCCCCCACGTACGAGGAGGTCATCTTCCGGATGCGCTTCGCCCCCAGCAGGAGGCCCAGCCCCCAGTCGTCCACGCCGCAGTTGTTCGACACCACCGACAGCTCGCTGGTGCCCTGCTCCAGGAGCGCGGTGATGAGTGCCATCGGGTTACCGCACAGTCCGAAACCGCCGACGGCGAGTGTGGCTCCGTCGGGGATGTCGGCCACGGCCTCGGCCGCTGTGGCGACCTGCTTGTCCAGTCCGGTCATCGTCCTCTCCCTGTCCTCCCGGCGGGTCTCGCCGGGGTAGTCATCCTGCACACAGGATCGCCGCCGTGAGAAGGCCCCGCCCGACGACGCCGCCGTCCCGGGCCCTCATCCGGTCAGGCCGGGGCGTGGCGGTCCAGGAAGGAGTAGACCTCGCGGGTCTCGACACCGGGGAAAGCCCCCGCCGGCATCGCCGCGAGCATCGAGGCGTGGGGGCGTGCGGAGGGCCACGCGTGGTCCTGCCACTTCTCGGCCAGGTCCGCCGGCGGCCGCCGGCAGCAGGACTCGTCGGGGCAGCGGGACTCGTCGCGGTGCGTGGTCTCGCGCCCGGCAAACCACTTGACGTGCGCGAACGGTACGCCGACCGACACCGAGAACGCGCCGTCCTGCGTGTTCTCCACGCGCGAGGTGCACCAGTAGGTGCCCGACGGCGTGTCCGTGTACTGCGCATACGGGTTGAACTTGTCCTCCACCCCGAAGACCACCCGCGCGGTCCACTTGCGGCACACGTGCTGGCCCTCGACCGCGCCGAGCGGGTCGGCCGGAAAGCTCACGCCGTCGTTCTCGTACGCCTTGTGCAGGATCCCCGACTCGTGCACCTTCATGAAGTGCACCGGGATGCCGAGGTGCTTGGTGGCGAGGTTGGTGAAGCGGTGGGCGGCGGTCTCGAAGGAGACGGCGAACGCGTCCCGCAGGTCCTCGATCGCGATGGTCTTGGTGTCCTTCGCGTCGCGCAGGAATCGCACTCCCGCCTTCTCGGGCACGAGCAGCGCCGCGGCCAGGTAGTTCGCCTCGACGCGCTGGCGCAGGAAATCACCGTAGTTCTGCGGCTCGGTGTGCCCGAGGATGTGCGAGGCGAGCGCCTGCAGCATCGCCGACCGCGCGTTCGAGCGGCCACGGGGCCCGCTCGCCGGTAGGTACAGGCGGTGGTTGCGGTTGTCGATCACCGATCGGGTGGAGTGCGGCAGGTCCGGCACGTAGTGCAGCGTGAAGCCGAGGTTCTCCGCGATCTCCGCGGCGATCCGCTGCGGCAGCGGACCGCTCGTGTGCCCGACGTCGTCCAGCAGGTCGCGGGCCACCTCCTCGAGCTCGGGGATGTAGTTGTCGGACGCGCGCATCTCGGCCCGTAGTTCCGCGTTGGCCCGCCGCGCTTCCTCCGGCGTGAGCGCCCGCTCCGCGTGCAGCCGTTCGAGTTCGCGGTTCAGCCCGAGGATGGTGCGCAGGGCGTCGTCGGGCAGCGACTTGCCGATCCGCACCCCGCCGAGGCCGAGGGCCGCGAAGAGGGGGCCACGCTGGACTCGGCCCAGCTCGATCTCGAGAGCGTCACGCTCCGACGGCGGCGTCGGGTCGAGCAGGTCGTCCACGCCGGCCCCCAGCGCCTTCGCGAGGGCCTGCAACTGCGAGAACTTGGGCTCGCGCTTTCCGTTCTCCAGCGCGCTGACCTGTGACGGCGCGCGCCCGATCGCCGCTGCGAGGTCCTCCAGCTTCATCCCCTGCCGGGTGCGCAGGAAGCGGACCTGGCGGCCGATCGTGAGTGCGTCGGGCTCCGCATCCGGCGGGCCGGCGAGAGCATTTCGCGCGGTTCCGTGTTTCGACGTCGTCGTGGGCATACCTGAGGGTGACACAGCGCGATCGTTCCGTCCAGCAGAAGTTTGGCGAAATTTCTCCCGGGTTGCAGTAGATCTGGAGCGTCCCGATGGCAGAAGGTCGAATCAGTCCCACAGCGGAGAACGCAAACCAGGAGGTATCCGCCATGACCGCTCCGACCATCGTGACCCGCCGCAGTCTTCCGGGGGCCGCGAGCCCTCAGGCCGCCGACGGCTCCCCCGCCGCGTCGCCGGCCGCCAGTCGCCCGGGCGACCAGGTGACCACCGCGGCGGCCCTGGAGGAGAGCTGGGCGAGCGACCCGCGCTGGGCCGGCATCGAGCGGACCTTCACCGCCGAGGACGTCGTCGCGCTGCGCGGGTCCGTCGGTGAGGAGCACACTTTGGCCCGGCGGGGTGCCGAACGCCTGTGGAAGCAGCTCCACGAGGAGGACTTCGTCAACGCGCTCGGGGCGCTCACCGGCAACCAGGCCGTGCAGCAGGTGAAGGCCGGCCTCCAGGCGATCTATCTCTCGGGCTGGCAGGTCGCCGGTGACGCGAACCTCGCGGGCCAGACCTACCCCGACCAGTCGCTCTACCCGGCGAACTCCGTGCCGGCGGTGGTGCGCCGGATCAACAACGCGCTGCTGCGCGCCGACCAGATCGACGTCGCCGAGAACGGGACGGCCACGCGCGACTGGCTCGCCCCGATCGTCGCCGACGCGGAGGCCGGGTTCGGCGGCCCGCTCAACGCGTACGAGCTGATGAAGTCCATGATCACCGCCGGCGCGGCCGGGGTGCACTGGGAGGACCAGCTCGCCTCGGAGAAGAAGTGCGGCCACCTCGGGGGCAAGGTGCTCATCCCGACCCAGCAGCACATCCGCACGCTGAACGCCGCACGCCTCGCGGCCGACGTCGCCGACGTGCCGTCCGTGGTGATCGCCCGCACCGACGCCGAGGCAGCGACTCTCATCACCTCCGACGTCGACGAGCGGGACCGCCCGTTCATCACCGGCGAGCGCACCGCCGAGGGCTTCTACGAGGTGACGAACGGCATCGAGCCGTGCATCGCCCGCGCCAAGGCGTACGCCCCGTACTCCGACCTGATCTGGATGGAGACCGGCACGCCGGACCTCGAACTCGCGCGCAAGTTCGCCGAGGCCGTGAAGTCGGACTTCCCGGACCAGATGCTGAGCTACAACTGCTCGCCGTCGTTCAACTGGAAGAAGCACCTCGACGACGACACGATCGCGAAGTTCCAGCGCGAGCTGGGCGCGATGGGCTTCACGTTCCAGTTCATCACCCTGGCCGGCTTCCACGCGCTGAACTACTCGATGTTCGACCTGGCGCACGGCTACGCCCGCGAGCAGATGACCGCGTACGTGGAGCTGCAGGAGCGCGAGTTCGCCGCCGAGGAGCGGGGCTACACCGCCACCAAGCACCAGCGCGAGGTCGGCACCGGCTACTTCGACCGCGTCTCCACGGCCCTGAACCCGGACTCGGCCACGACGGCGATGGCGGGCTCCACGGAGTCGGCACAGTTCTGACGCGACGAAGGGCACCCCGCCCGAAGCGGCGCCCGACGAGCGTCGGCAGACAGCTCCGACAGTCACGCACCCCCAGCCCAACAACGGCCGAGGCAGTCGCTCCGAGCGACGGGCGACTGTCTCGGCACCCCGCACGACCGCCCGCCCTCACGCACTGGAGGACCGAGATGACCAGCACGATCGACACTCCCACCCCGCGCACCGCGACTGCGCAGATGGTCGCGACGTCTGGCGCCCTCGACGTCGTTCCCCGGGGCACCGTGCGCGTGACCGGCACGCTCGGCGAGCGGTACGACGAGATCCTCACCCCCGAGGCGCTCGGCTTCCTGGCGCTGCTGCACGACCGGTTCGGAGCACGCCGCCACCGCCTGCTCGCCGAGCGCGAGCACCGGCGCGAGGAGATCTCCTCCGGCGTCGACCCCGACTTCCGCGCCGCGACGCGGCCCGTGCGCGACGACCCGGCGTGGCGGGTCGCCGGCTCGACGGGCGCCCCGGGCCTGGAGGACCGCCGCGTCGAGATCACCGGGCCGACCGACCCGAAGATGACGATCAACGCCCTCAACTCGGGCGCCAGGGTCTGGCTGGCCGACGCGGAGGACGCCTCCTCCCCCACCTGGCGCAACGTCGTCGAGGGCCAGCTCGCCCTGCACGACGCGATCCGCGGCACCCTCGAGCACACCAGCGCCGCGGGGAAGCACTACACCCTGCGGTCGTCGCACCTCACCGACCTGCCCACGATCGTGTTCCGCCCGAGGGGCTGGCACCTGGTCGAGAAGCACCTGCGCTACACGGGGACCGACGGGATCACCACGTGCACCTCGGGCGCGCTGGTGGACTTCGGCCTCTACTTCTTCCACAACGCCACCGAACTGGTCACGCGGGGCCGCGGCCCCTACTTCTACCTGCCCAAGCTGGAGAGCTACCGCGAGGCCCGGCTGTGGAACGAGGTGTTCGAGGTCGCCCAGGAGGCACTCGGCATCCCGCGGGGCACGATCCGGGCGACGGTCCTCGTCGAGACGCTGCCGGCCGCGTTCGAGATGGAAGAGATCCTCCACGAGCTGCGCGACCACTGCGCCGGCTTGAACGCCGGCCGCTGGGACTACCTGTTCAGCGTAATCAAGTGCTTCCGCTCGCGCGGGGAGTCGTACGTGCTGCCCGACCGCGCCCAGGTCACGATGACCGCGCCGTTCATGCGCGCCTACACCGAACTGCTCGTCGCCACCTGCCACAAGCGGGGCGCACACGCGATCGGCGGGATGAGCGCGTTCATCCCGGACCGCCGCGACCCCGAGGTCACCCGCCGTGCGTTCGAGAAGGTCTCGGCCGACAAGCGCCGCGAGGCCCGCGACGGCTTCGACGGTTCCTGGGTGGCTCACCCGGACCTGATCCCGGTCGCCAAGGCGGAGTTCGATGCCGTGCTCGGCGCCGCGCCGAACCAGGTCGCGCGGCTGCGAGACGACGTCCGGGTGGGCCGGAACGAGCTGCTCGACATCGCCTCCGTCCGGCGCGCGGGCGCTACCGTGACGTCCGAGGGCCTGCGCGCCAACGTGTCGGTCGCGATCCGCTACATCGACTCCTGGTTGCGCGGAACGGGTGCGGCGGCGCTCGACAGCCTCATGGAGGACGCCGCCACCGCCGAGATCTCGCGCTCGCAGGTGTGGCAGTGGGTCGCGGCGGGCACGCGAACCGCGGACGACGGCCGGGCCGTCACACGCGACCGGGTGGAGGCTCTCGTCCTCGACGTCCTCGCGGACCTGCCCCGCCCACGCGGCCACCGCGTCGACGACGCCGCGGCCGTCTTCCGCGCCGTGGCGCTGGGGGACGACTTCCCGTCGTTCCTCACCGTGGGCGCGTACTCCCAGTTCCTGGTGGGCTCCGCGGTGGATCAGCCGTGAGGTTCACCAGGCGGCACCCTCTGGATTTCTGAGGCAGACAGAACGCGTCGCACGGGCCGTACGGACCGGCGCCACCCGCGCCGCCCGTCACGGCACCGGCCGCGAGGGTGCCGAGCCGCAGCCCCGGACGGTCTCACCCCTTCCCCGAGACCGTCCGGGGCTGCGTCGCGTACTGCCGGCCCGTGAGGTCTCGCTTCCGGAAGCCCTCTCTTCCGGCGTGGTGGGACGGACCCGGCCGGCGCGCCACCGCCACGAGCCGGTGACGCGCCGCTCTCACTGATGTGTCGTGCGGCGGCACACCTCGTCCCACGGTGTCGGCTCGATGCCGAACCGCTTCCTGGCGGCGGAGTCGTCGAGCACGTAGGGGCGCTCGAACTGGTAGATCAGCTCGCGCAGCTCGCGCATCATCGGGGACACCGAGCCGAGCAGGGCCAGCGCGGGGCCGCGCAGCTCCCGGACACGCACCGGCGGTTGACCGGCCGCCGCGAGCACGTCGGTCAGCGCCTCACGCTGGGTGCGCGGGGCGTTGCTCGGTACGTGCCAGGTACGCCCGTGCGCCTCCGGGTCGTCGGCGGCCGCGACGAGCGTGCGGGCGACGTCCCGGACATCCGTGAACGTGTGCGGCTGGTCGGTACGGCCCATCATCGTCACGGTGCGTCCCCGCAGGGCAGCCGGGACGACGCGGGAGATGTGGCCGTTTCCACCGATGCCCGGCCCGACGTAGTCGGACCCGCGCACCTCGACCGCCCGGATCCGCCGGGCACGATGCGCGGCCAGTGCGTCCGCCCAGAGCCGTGCCCGCAGGCGCCCCTTGTGGTCGGTCGCGGCGTCCGGCAGGTCCTCCGTCATCGGGCCGTCCACCGGCCCGTACGGGTACAGGTTGCCGGTGATCGCGTACACGGCGCCCGTCCGCTCGACAGCGGTCAGGAGCGACGCGGCCAGCGGCGGCCAGGCCCGGTCCCACTGGGTGTAGTCGCCCGGGTTGACGCAGTTGTAGAGCACGGCGGCCCCGTCGGCGACGGAGCTGAGCGCGTCCGTGTCGGCGGCGTCCACGGCGACGTGCTCGACGCCCGCGATGCCGGTGTCCCGGCCGGACCGGGTGGCCACCACGACGCGCGACCCGCGAGCGGTGAGTTGCTGTGCGACGTGCCGGCCGACCGGGCCGGCACCGACGACGAGATGGCGATCGGTGCTGTTCATGGGAACTCCTGCGTCGATGGGCGGTTCGGTCGGAGGGCGGCCACGGTGGGAGCTCCCGTGGTTCCCGACCGCGATGCGAGAGCACCGCTCTCACTCAGGGAGCAGCATGGCATGATCGCCGCTCTGAATCAAGAGCGGTGATCTGTTTTGCGCGCATCGCTCTCCCCTGGCACCCTGAACCGATGAGCAGCACACCCCGTACGGCCCGCGCTCTCGCACGGGAGACGTTGACGCGGCAGATTCTCGACGCCGCCCGCGCACGACTCCGTTCCGACGGCCCGGCGGCGCTCTCCCTGCGCGCCGTCGCCCGGGACGTCGGCATGGTGTCCTCCGCCGTCTACCGCTACTTCCCGAGCCGCGACGCGCTGCTGACCAGACTGCTCATCGACTCCTACGAGGAACTCGGCGACGCCGTCGAGCAGGCCGAGGCCCGGCTCGCGCGCGAGGACACCGGCGGCCGATGGCTCGCCGCATGCCGGGCGCTGCGCGCCTGGTGCGTGGCACGGCCGGGAGACTTCGCGCTGCTGTACGGCACGCCGATCCCCGGCTACGCCGCTCCGCGGGACACGGTGGAACCGGCCACTCGCGTCATCCGGGTGCTGGCGGGGATCGTCGGGGACGCGTACGCGGCGGGTGCGCGACCGGTCCCCGCGCCCGGCGGCACCGGAGCCGATGCCGGCGTCGGTGACCTTGTCGCCGGAGCCCGGACGTTCGTCGTCGAGCGCGGTCTGGCCCCGGGAGGACTGGAGACCGAGTCGGTGGTCCGCACGCTCATGGCCTGGAGCCAACTGTTCGGCACGGTGTCGTTCGAACTCTTCGGCCACCTCGTCGGCAGCGTCGGCGACACCGGTCGCTGGTACGACGAGGTCGCCGTCCGGCTCGCCGGCGACCTCGGCATTCCGGCCCCGCTGGAGGCAGGCTCCGCCGACAGGTCTGGCTGACCGGGTACGACGTGCGTGGGTTCCCGGCGGCGGTGCCGGGACGGACATCGTGGACACCTGGCGATGCATCCGGCAGGGTTGCCCGGTATCCGAGCCTGACGGAAGGAACCGCCGTGAGCCGTACCCGTACGACCCGAGCCTCCAGGATCCTGAACGCCGTTCTCAGCCCCGTGGTGAAGGGAAAGGACGATCCCGACGGGGCATGGGCCGACGCCGTCGGACAGGTCGATGAGGCGGCTGAAGCCTCCGACGCCGCGGCTGCGGACGACTTCCGCGTCCTGCTCCGGAGCGTTGCCGCCGAACCACGGATCACACCGCTGGGCTGGATCCTCGCGCTCACCGACGCCAAGGGCAGGTACACCAACAGGCTTCGGATCCAACGGCTCGTGGCGGAGAATCCCCGGATCGCGCAGGAGCCGATCGAGGACCCGGTGTTCGTGCTCGGACTGCCCCGCACGGCGACCACGCTCACGCACCGGGTCCTGGCGTCGTCGCCCGCCCATCGTGGTCCGCTGCTGTGGGAGATGTCCTACACGGACCTGGAGAACCCGGAGGCCGCCGAGCGCACGATCAAGGCGTTGGACCGAGGCAGCAAGGTCGCCGGAGCACTGCTCGCGCCACAGATGAAGAACATGCATCCGACCGGCGCCACCATGCCGGAGGAGACGTTCTGGCTGCTGCCGCACGGGACGTTCTACGCGGGGATGTACGGCGCGTTGCCCTCCTACCTCGACTGGTACGGGAGGCGTTCCGCGGCCGAGCTGACCGGCGACTACCAGTTCCTGAAGCAGGCGCTGCAGGTGCTGCAGCACGGGCGGGAGCGCCGGCGCTGGATCCTGAAGTACCCCGGACACCTGGCCGACATGACGACCATCCGACAGGTCTTCCCGGACGCCACGTTCGTGTGGACGCATCGGGACCCGGCATCCGTCGTCGCGTCCGCGTGCAGCCTGGTGGAGACGGGGTGGGCGATGTACCAGCACGACCCGGACCCGCTGGAGGTGGGCCGGGTGGTCACGAACTGGATGTCGTCGTGGCTCACCAGCGCCCTGGAGGCGCGGCTCACGCTCCCGCCGTCGGCCATCATCGACGTGCCGTACCACAAGATGAGCGCCGCGCCGCACACCGAGGTGCCCCAGCTGTACGCACAACTCGGTGCGACGTGGACGGCGAGTGACGCGGAGCGTCTCGACCGGGTGATCGCCCGGCCCGCGGGCGCTCGCCCGCACCGGTACGACATCACGCGGTACGGGCTCTCACCGGCCCGGGTCGCCGAGTCCTTCGGGGACTACATCAGTCTTCTCCACCACATCGACGTGCTCGACCTGAAGCCCGGGGCCGAGCTGTAGGGTCTCCCGCCGGCTCGCCGGGCGAGCTCCCGGCCGCCCGGCTCCGGCTCCGGCTCCGGCTCCGGCTCCGGCTCCGGGCAAGCGTCACCCCTGGTCGAGGCCCAGCAGATCCTCCTCGGTCTCACGACGGACCAGGACGCGGGACGCCCCGTCGCGCACCGCCACTACCGGCGGCCGGAGAAGCAGGTTGTAGTTCGACGCCATCGACCGGCCGTACGCGCCGGTCGCCGCGACCGCGAGCAGGTCACCGGCGCGCACGTCGCCGGGCAGCATCACCTGATGGACCACGATGTCGCCCGACTCGCAGTGCTTGCCGACCACACGCGCCAGCACCGGTGCCGCGTCCGAACTCCTGCCGACGATCTCGGCGTGGTAGTCCGCCCCGTACAGCGCGGGCCGGATGTTGTCGCTCATGCCGCCGTCGACCGAGACGTACAGCCGGGTGAACGGTTCCTCCCCGTCCCCGCCCACCGTGACCGGCTTCACCGTGCCGACGGAGTACAGCGTCATGCCGGCCGGGCCGACGATCGCCCGACCCGGCTCGATCGAGAATCGCGGCAGCGGTGTGCCGAGTCGCGCGGCGACGTCCGCCACCGAGGAGGCGATGTCCTTCGCGACGCGCTCCGGATCCAACGCCACCTCACCCGGCAGGTAGGCGATGCCGTACCCGCCGCCCAGGTCGACCTCCTCGACGAGCACACCGGTCCGCGCGGCCAGTGCGGCGCGCAGTTCCAGCACGGCAGCCGCCGCGGCCTCGAACCCGTCCGGATCGAGGATCTGGGAACCGATGTGGGAGTGGATACCGAGCAGCTTCAGGCTCGGCCGCTCCAGAATCCTCAGCAGCGCGGTCATCGCAGGGCTGTCGGCATCCGGGACCGCGGACGCCAGGTTGACCGACAGCCCGAACTTCTGGTCCTCGTGCGCGGTCGAGATGTACTCGTGCCCGCCCGCGTGCACGCCCGTGGTGACCCGCACCATGACCGGCGCGACGACGCCACGCTCCACCGCCAGGTCCGCGATGCGGTCGATCTCGGCGAGAGAGTCGACGATGATGCGCCCCACGCCGTTGTCGAAGGCGCGGCCGATCTCCGTGTCCGACTTGTTGTTGCCATGGAGCCCGATCTCCGAGCCCGGCACTCCGGCCCGCAGGGCGACGGCGAGTTCGCCGCCCGACGCGGTGTCCACCCGAAGGCCCTCCTCGCGCGCCCACCGCGCGACCGCCACGGTGAGCAGCGCCTTGCCCGCGTAGTACACGTCCACCCCGGTACCGACCGCCGCGAACGCCGCCTCGAACGCGATCCGGTAGGCGCGGGCGCGGGCGCGGAAGTCCGCCTCGTCCACGATGTACGACGGCGTGCCGTGGTCGGCCGCCAGTTCGGCGACGCCGACCCCCGCGACCTCCAGCGCGCCGTCGTCGGCTCGGCGCACGCCGCTCGACCACGGCGTACCCGCCGAGCCGGCCGGAAGCGCAGCCGGCCGAGCCTGCCCGGCCCCCGTCACATCCGCTCCGGAGCGCTCACGCCCAGCAGGTCCAGCCCGTTGGCCAGGACGGTACGGACGGCGTCGTTCAGCCAGAGGCGGGTTCGGTGCGCGTCGGTCACGTCCTCGTCGGGGTACGGGTTGGCGCGCAGCTTGGCGTCGTCGTTGTACCAGGAGTGGTAGTCGCCGGCGAGCGCCTCGAGGTAGCGGGCCACCCGGTGCGGCTCACGCAGCTCGGCCGCCTGGGCGACGATCCGCGGGTACTCGGTGAGCCGGCCCAGCAGCGCGCTCTCCGACTCGTGGTTCAGCAGCGACGGGTCGAACGCATCCTCCAGCCGCACCCCGCGCTCGGCCGCGTTCCGGTCGACCGCACACGTCCGCGAGTGCGCGTACTGCACGTAGAACACCGGGTTGTCGTTGGTCTGCTTGAGCATGTCCTCGCCCTGCAGCTCCAGCGGTGTGTCCGCCGGGTAGCGCGAGAGCGAGTAGCGCACCGCGTCGCGCCCGATCCACTCGACGAGATCCCGCAGTTCGATGATGTTTCCGGCCCGCTTGGAGAGCTTGGCCCCGCCGACGTTCACGAGCTGGCCGATCAGCACCTCGATGTTCTGCTGCGGGTCGTCACCCGCGCAGGCGGCGATGGCCTTGAGGCGGTTGATGTAGCCGTGATGGTCGGCGCCGAGCAGATAGATCTTGCCGGGGAAGCCGCGGTCCTTCTTCGACAGGTAGTAGGCGGCGTCGGCGGCGAAGTACGTGGGCTCACCGTTCGCGCGGATGAGCACACGGTCCTTGTCGTCCGTGAAATCGGTGGTGCGCAGCCAGACGGCACCGTCGGAGTCGAACACGTGGCCCTGCTCGCGCAGCCGGTCGACCGCCTGCTCGACGGCACCGGACTCGTGCAGGCTCCGCTCGGAGAACCACACGTCGAAGTGCACGCCGAAGCCTTCCAGGACCTCGCGGATCTCGGCGAGCTGGAGCTGGTAGCCCTCCTCGCGTGCCACGGCGATCGCCTCGTCCTGGGGAAGCTCCGGCAGGTCCGGCCGCCTCTCCAGCACCTTCACCGCGAGTTCTTTGACGTACTCGCCGTGGTAGCCGCCCTCGGGGATCTCCCCTCCGGTGGCGCGGGCCAGGATCGAGCCGCCGAAGCGGTCCATCTGCGCACCGGCGTCGTTGATGTAGTACTCGGCGGTGACGTCCGCGCCGGCGGCCCGCAGGATCCGGGCCATCGCGTCACCGAGTGCCGCCCAGCGGGTGTGGCCGATGTGCAGAGGGCCGGTGGGGTTGGCGCTGATGTACTCCAGGTCGATGACCTGGCCGGCGAGGGTGCCCGTCCGGCCGTACTCGCTGCCGGCCTCGACGATGGTGCGAGCCAGCTCGCCGGCGGCGCCGGCATCGAGCGTGATGTTGAGGAAGCCCGGGCCGGCGACGTCGACCGACTTGATGCCACGGGTCTCTCCCAGCCGAGCCGCCAGGTCCTCCGCGAGGGTCCGGGGCGTGGTACCGGCCTTCTTGGCGAGCTGGAGTGCGACGTTCGTGGCCCAGTCGCCGTGCTCTCGCTGCCTGGGACGCTCCACATGCACCGACGCGGGGATCGCGTCGGCGGGAAGCTGGAGGGTGCCGTCGGCCACAGCCGCGGCAAGGGCAGCGCTGAGTGCTCCGGAGAGTTCGGTGGGGGTCACCCGACGATTCTACGGGCGGGCCACGGCGGGCGGCCCGCGGTTTCCACAGCCTGGTAACACGCGGCCCGTCACGTGCGGTACCGGCCGGACACCGAGCGACGGACGGTGCGAGCGCGTGGCCGTCGTGCACACCCGGCCTCGAACCGTGACAACCTTTCCACGGGCCCACCCGTCTACCCTCCATGGATCACCCGACAATCAGGCGGTGCACCGGATGAGTCCCCAGACCGCTGCCGTGACGTCATCCCGTGTCGCCGTCCGCACGACGGGCGGTAAGGCGGCACGCTTCACGGCCTTCGCCGAGCGCACGACGCCGGCGCTGTCCCGTCTCGCGTTCCTGCTCACCGGCGACGAGCACCGCGCCCGCGACCTCGTCCAGCAGGCTCTGGAGCGCACCTATCTCGCCTGGGGGCGCGTGGCCGACGGCAACCCGGAGGCATACGCGCGGCGGATCGTCGTGAACGCGCGGATCGACGGCTGGCGCAAGCGGCGCCGGGAGACGCCGGCCGACCCAGCCGAGCTGTGGGATGCGCAGATCTCTGACCAGACCTCGGGGGTGCTGCACCGCGACCAGCTGGTCCGGGCGCTGCGGACCCTGCCGCCCGCGCAGCGACGCGTGATCGTGCTGCGCTACCTGTACGACCTCAGCGAAGCGGACACGGCAGCCGAGCTCGGCGTGTCCGCGGGCTCGGTCAAGTCCGCCGCGTCCCGCGGTCTGGCGCGCCTGCGCACGGTGCTCGGCGACGAGTCCTCCCCGGAGAGCACGACCCAGCGGAAGGGGACGGCACGATGACCTCTCAGATGCACTCCGACGACGTTCTGGTCGACCTTCTCCGGGCCTCGGCCGCCCAGACCCAGCCCCTCGATCTCGACGCACGCGCACTGGCCCGTACGGCGGTGCGGAGAGGCCGGACACGACGTGCGCTCCAGGCGGGGGGCGGCGTCCTCGCGGCCGCCGTGATAGCCGGTGGCGCATGGTGGTACGGGACGTCCGCGACGACGCCGGCCCCTGCGGACCCCGCTCCTTCCGTGAGCCCGACGCCGGAGGACAGGCCGACAACGGGCCCGTTCGCGAACGACCCGACGATGGTCCGGCTTCCCACGCTCGACGGGGTCCAGCCTGGTGTCGTGCCCGAGGGCTGGGTGTCCCACGAGGTGAACGGGCTGCGGTTCGCGGTGCCGGACGGATGGAGCGAGGTACCGGAGAAGCCGTATCCCGGGGAGCCGATCCACGCCCGCCGCTACGCACACCTCTGGGAGCAGGACGGGACGGTCCGCTTCACCGGCCCCGGCGGAGCCCGCGTGATCGCGGCCGAGTCGGCTTTGGTCGAGAGCTTCACGCCGGAGAACCCGCCACAGGGTGACGCGCTCACGCAGGAAGCAAGAGCGCTCTTCCCCGTGAACGGGTCGGATCTCGCCCTGGCATCCCTCCAGGGCTGGTTCCACGACGGCATGTCGCTCGACTCGGCCGAGGTCCAGGTCCGCGCGGCCGGCGGCAGGGGTTACGTCGTCGTCGCGACGGGCCTCGACGCGCTGGACGACCAGGACACCCTGGTGAAGCTGCTCGGCACCCTCACCTTCACCGAGAAGGCACACCGTTCCACGCCGCTGACCGAGGTCCCTCGCTGGCGGCATGCCGACCAGGAGATCCCCGACGGCTGGCGGACGGTGCGTGACGGCTCCGTCACCCTGTCGGTGCCGGGTGACTGGCACGTCTCCGACGGCGCGGCGTCCCGGCCTCCAGGTGAGTTCGTCTCCTTCGGGAGGCTGGACTCCCCGGGGCCGATGACCACCGACCGGGCGCAGCACCGCGTCGAGACGTCCGGCGCGCAGGCGATCCTCGTGAGATCGGAGCTCTCCCGCTACCCATGGTCCGAGCAGCCCGTGATCGACGGGCAGGTGGACGTGCGACTCAGTTCCGGCGAGATCGTCACCATCTCCATGGCCCTGGTGAACGACGAGGACGGAGCCGGCCTGCTCCGCCAGATCGCAGGCACGGTCCGTGTGCACCCATGACCCACCGGCGGCGGGCGGGAGGCACTCCTCGGCTCCCGGGACCGCCGTCGGGGCGCTGCAGGATTCCGCCTCGCCGCTGACGCTCGTCACAGTTATCGATGCACGCCCCCGGCCCGTCACCTGGTAGTCTCGTTCCGGCCGTTACGGAAGCGATTCATCGCTCCCGATCCACGGTCCCGCGCCTGTAGCTCAGTGGATAGAGCGTCTGCCTCCGGAGCAGAAGGTCGGGGGTTCGAATCCCTTCAGGCGCACCCGAGAAAAACGGCCTCTGACCAGCCCGCACGGCGGTCAGGGGCCGTTCGGCGTCCACGGCGACGACGGTACTCCCCGCCAGACTTCCCGTCCCACGTAGCCGGTTGGAGACGTCGGCGGATCGGTTTTACACCGATGACCGGGTTGCCGGTATCGTCCGCCACATGTCCGACGCGATGGCACCTGACCAGGCCACGGCAAGCACCCCCACGGCATCCACCTCGTTCACCACCGGCGACGTCGTCGAGTTCTTCCCGTCACGCGGGCACGTGACCACGTTGGCGGTCGCCGCGCTCGTGCTGACGGTCGTCTGCGGCGCTGCCGCCGTCGTCGGGTTCGGCTCGGCGCAGGCCGAGCCCTCACCCACGGCGCTCGTCGTGACCACGACGGGCGCGGTCGGCACCCTCATGGCGCTGGGCGCCGGGCTGATCGCGGTACGTCGCATGCTCGTGGCGCGCTGGCCGGTGCTGATCGTCGACGACGACGGTTTCACCGACTGGCTGCCCAACCTCGGTGCCGAACGCGTGGAGTGGTCCGAGGTCACCGGGATCCGGGACGCGAGCCTCGCAGGCCGCGCGGTGGTCGCCGTCGACGTCGTCGACCCCGAGGCCGTCGCCGAACGCCAGCGGACCGCCGTCCGCCGGCTGGCCGCGGCGACGAACCAGCGGCTCGCCGGGACCCCCGTCGTCCTGAAACCGGGCAGCATCGACGCCTCCGCCGAACAGATCAAGGCGGCCCTGACGCCGCACGTCGCCAGGTAGGTCGCCGGACGCCGGACGCCGGAACGAGGCATGACGGACCTGGTTGGACAACGATTTCCCCTGCTTGTGTAGACTTCCTCACAGCACCTGACACGGGCGACAGGGGACCTGCCATGAGCGACGTCGACAAGGCCGGCCACGACGTCGGCCCGGACACCGGTTACAGCGACTTCGAGTTCGAGCGGCGGTTCTTCGTGCGGGACTTCCCCCGCACGCTCCGGGACGCGCCGGCACTCATCGTCCAGTCCTACTTCGTGGCCGACGACGGCTACGCGCTCCGCGTCCGCGTCCAGGCGAGCGACGTCGAGGTACCACAGGAACGAGGCGGGGACCCGGCCACCGTGCTGGGGGACCACGCCGGCGAGATCGACTTCGCCGCCGTGACGGTCAAGGGACCGGCCGTCGGCGGGACCCGTTACGAGGCCGAGCGCCCCGTGGATCCGAGCATCGCCGTGGAGCTGGTCCGGCGCGGCGGACATCCCGTGGTCAAGACCCGCTATGCCGCGTGGCTCGGAGCGGACGGCTGGTCGATCGACGTGTTCGGTGGCGCGAACCATCCGCTGGTCATCGCGGAGTGCGAACGCTCCCGCCCGGTCACCGGGCTCGAGATCCCGGACTTCTGCATCACCGAGATCACGGACGACGCCCGCTTCTCGAACGACTCGCTCGCCGTCCGGCCGTACGACTCGTGGTCGGCGGCGTTCGACGCGGAACTCGCCGCCGAGGGCCCGCGCTTTCGCCAGGACTTCGGCCCCAACTCACGCCTCGGCACAGGCTGACCGGCCCGGCTCAGCCGCCGCGACGCCGCTCAGCCGTTCCAGAGCCCGAGTTCCCGCACGCCGTCGACGTACTCCCAGTGCCAGGGTTCGTACTTCTCCCCGCCCACCTGCGCCCACGCCGGGTTCTGCCAGCCGTAGGCGGGTGCGTTCGCCCAGAGCCACGAGTAGATCTCGCTGTTGCTGGTCTCCTGCTTGCAGATGTCGATCGCCAGCCCCCACCCGTGGTTCGACGTACCCGGCGACGCCGCCCAGTAGCCGAGCTGCGCCTTCACCGCGTACTGGGTGTCGAGGTCCCGATAGCTGGCCACCAGGCACATGTCCCGCCCGAACTGGGCACGGAACGCCCCGTTGAGCGCGGACAGGGCGACCGCGGCGTCAGGCCTCAGCCGCTCGTCCTCCTGCCACAACTCGCACAGCGAATGGTCGGAGAGGAGGCCGTTGCCGCCCTCGACCGGCGCGTTGTAGTCGCAGCCGGGCAGCGGACTGCGATCCGCGTCACGACTGACCGCCTGGGTCTCGGCGCGTTCGATCCTCGGCGCGGCCATGACGTTCTCCGACGCGCGCGGCGCCGTGGCGGGATCGGTCACCAGGTCGAGCGGGGAAGGTCCGGTGGGATCGGCCGCGACCTCGAAGGGCGACTCACCGCTCCGTTCGGCCTGCTGGCCGAGCGGGACCCCGATCGTGGCGGCCGCGAGGGTGCCGAGCACCGCGGTGCGGGAAAGGAACTTCTGCGCGGGTGCGGTGCGCGCACCGGCTGCCGGGTCCTCGCGGCGGGCACGGCCGCCGCGGACCGGTCGGCCGCCACGGCGGGCAGCCTGGCTGCGCTCCAGGGCTTCGCGCCGGGCACGGCGGGTGGGGTACGCAGGCGCTGCGCCTGGGCCGACCGCTGGCTCCACTGCTCCTCCGAGTTCGCTGCCGCACCCCCCAACGCGGCCCCGTCGTCATCCGGCCTCGACCATAGCCGTAGCTCGCATCGGTGCCAAGCCGGGGCAGGACGCGCATACACGAAATGCCGTTCTCACCCGCTCGACCCGCCCGAAGTTCACCGGCGCTGCATCGCGTCCCGGACCTCGCCGACCAGTTCCTCGAGGATGTCCTCCAGGAACACGACTCCCCGCAGCTCGCCACCCTCCCCGACCACCCGGGCCAGATGCGCGCCCGAACGCTGCATCACGCGCAGCGCGTCCTCCACCTCGTCACCGGGCCGCACGCTCGCCAGCGCACGCACCCGCCAGAGCGCCACGGGCTCGGTCCGCGCCGTACCCGTCGCATACAGCACGTCCTTGAGGTGCAGGTACCCGATCAGGCGCTCGTCGGCCGCGCGACCGTCCAGGCCGTCGGCACCGTCGCCCTCGGAAGCCGGGGCCGCCAGCACCGGGAACCGTGAGAAGCCGTGCTCCGCCACGAGCCGCTCGACGTCGTCGGGTGTCACGCCCTCCGTCAGCGTCACCAGCGAGCCCACGGGAACCATCACGTCGACGGCCGTCTTCTCGGAGAACTCGAGCGCGCCGGACAGGAGGCCCAGGTCGTCCTTGAGCACGCCTTCGGCCTGGGAGTGCTCGACGATCGACTGCACCTCCTCCGCCGTGAACGCGGACGCCACCTCGTCGCGCGGCTCGACGCCCGTCAGGCGGACGGCATGGTTGGCGAGCCAGTTCAGCGCCACGATCACCGGCCGCACCACCCGGGCGAGGACCACCAGCGGCGGCCCGAACCACAGCACCGCGCCTTCCGGTGTGGACACGGCCAGGTTCTTCGGCACCATCTCACCGAGGACCACGTGCAGGTAGACGACGATCGCGAGCGCCGCCGCCATGGCGATGGGATGGGCCAGCGCCTCGGCGCCGAGCGCGTGCAGCGGCACCTCGAGCATGTGGGCGAGCGCGGGCTCGGCCACCATGCCGAGTCCCGTGGAGCACACGGTCACACCGAGCTGCGCGCACGCCAGCATGAGGGACACGTGCTCCATGGCCCAGAGCACGGTCTGCGCACGGCGGTTGCCCGCCGCGGCGAGCGGCTCGATCTGGGACCGCTTCGCCGACAGCACGGCGAACTCCGCCCCGACGAAGAAGGCATTGCCCGCCAGGAGCACGAGTGCGACGACGATCGCGGTGGTGGTACTCATCCGCGTGCCTCCTTCGTGACACGGTGCTGCCCGGAGGCGACGTCGGCCACCGTGGCGGCCTCCGGGCCCGGGGGCGCGGGGCGCACCCGGAGCCGCTCGACGCGTCTGCCGTCCATCGCCTCGACGCGGAGCACGGTGCCGGACACCGTGACCTCGTCGCCGACCCGGGGCACGCGCCCGAGCTCGGCCATGACGAGCCCGCCGAGCGTCTCGTACGCGGCCCCGTCGGGGACGACGACGCGAGTGTTCTCCTGCAGCTCGTCGGGCCGCAGGACCGCGGGCACCACCCATTCGCCGCCCGGAGCGCGCACGACGCCGGCGCGGCGCCGGTCGTGCTCGTCGGCGACCTCTCCCACCAGTTCCTCGACGACGTCCTCCAGGGTGACCACTCCCGAGGTCCCCCCGTACTCGTCGACCACGACGGCCATCTGCAGGCCGAGGTCGCGCAGCTCGACCAGCAGCGGCCCGAGCCCGACGGTCTCGGGCACGCGCGGGGCGTCGACCATCAACGCGGTGGCCGGGACCTCGGCCCGTCGGTCGTGCGGTACACCGACGGCGCGCCGCAGGTTCACCAGGCCGATGACGTCGTCCCGGTCCTGTCCGATCACGGGGAACCGCGAGTGCCCGGTGTTCATGGCGAGCCGGACGACGTCGGCGGCGGTGGCGTCCCGTTCGACCACGATCATCCGCATGCGGTCGGTCATGACGTCGTTGGCGCTCAGCTCATGGAGCTCGATCGAGTTGGTGAGGAGCTGCGCGACGGACTTCCCGAGCGTGCCCTCGGCCGCCGAACGACGAACCAGGGAGGCGAGCTCGGTGGCGGACCTGGCACCGGACAGCTCCTCGCGCGGTTCGACGCCGACGCGGCGCAGCAGCGCGTTGGCGGAGCCGTTGAGCAGCAGGATCACGGGCTTGAAGAGCACGGTGAACACGCGCTGCAGCGGGATGACGAGGCGCGCGGAGCCGAGTGGCACCGACAGGGCGAAGTTCTTGGGGATGAGCTCGCCGAACAGCATGGAGAAGCCGTTCACGAGGATCAGGGCGAGCACGGTCGCGAGGGCGAGGCCGACGGCACCGGACAGGGGAAAGTTCCCGAACGCCGCGGTCAGCAGGTTCACCAGGGCGGGCTGGGCCGTGTAGCCGAGCAGGATCGTGGTGACGGTGATGCCGACCTGGGCGGAGCTGAGTTCGGTGGAGAGGCTCTTCAGCGCTGTGCGGACGGCGCGGTCGCGGCGTCCCGGGCGGGAGGGGGCGGTGGTGCCGGCGGAGGAGCCGGGTCTGTCACCCTCCTCGTCGTCGCCGATGACGGCGGGGTCGAGGGTGACCAGAGAGAACTCGCCTGCGACGAAGATCGCGGTTCCTGCGGTGAGGAGCACTCCGACGGCGACCATGATCCAGTCGGCGGTCATCGAGGGCTCCGGGGATGGCGCGGTTCGATCATGGTGAGCCGATCGTAGCGCCGGTGGGGGACGCTGACGAGATCCCGTGCGCAAGGTGCCGAGATCTCGTGCGCAACACGTGCGCTCGTGACACGACCGGGCGGCTTCCGGCCCGGGTTCAGCTTCCTTTCAGGCTGGGGGGTGCAAGATGGACCCATGTCTTCAGGTACGCCGCAGCAGCCGGGCAGCCCCGCCCGCCCCGACCCCGTCCCGTCGGGCGCCACCGGTACTGGCCAGCAGAGCGCCACGATCCTCGTCGTGGAGGACGAGCCGACCATCGCCACGGCGATCGCCCAGCGGTTGTCGGCCGAGGGCTGGCGGGTCGAGGTCGCGCGGGACGGCCTGTCGGGGGTGGACGCCGCCATGCGGCTGCGTCCCGACGCCATCGTGCTCGACGTGATGCTGCCGGGGATCGACGGGCTCGAGGTGACGCGGCGGATCCAGGCCGAGCAGCCGGTGCCGATCCTCATGCTCACGGCCCGCGACGACGAGACGGACATGCTCGTGGGGCTGGGTGTCGGCGCGGACGACTACATGACCAAGCCCTTCTCCATGCGTGAACTCGTGGCCCGGCTCAAGGCCCTGCTGCGGCGGGTGGACCGCGCCGCCCAGGCGGCCGCCTCCACGCCGTCGGAGCCGCCGATGGCGATGGGGGACGTCACGGTCGACCGCGCCCAGCGCAGGGTCTACCGGGGCAACGAGGAGATCCACCTGACTCCCACCGAGTTCGAGCTGCTCGTCATGCTCGCCTCCTCCCCCAAGACGGTGCTCACCCGCGAGCGGCTGCTGGCGGAGGTCTGGGACTGGGCGGACGCGAGCGGTACCCGCACCGTCGACTCCCACATCAAGGCGCTGCGCAGGAAGCTGGGTTCGGACCTGATCCGGACCGTCCACGGCGTGGGGTACGCGTTCGAACCGCCGACGGCGTGACGCGATGAGTCGCAGGCTGCCCGGCGTCGCGCGGACCCTGCGCGACGTCCGCCCGCTGGACCCCCTGAGTTCCATCAAGATCAAGCTCGGCATCCTCGTCGCCGCGACGGTGACCCTCGCGGTCATGATCACCTGGGTCGGCCTGCAGCTCGAGATGGGCCCGAGCCGCACGTTCCCCGTGGCGATCCTCCTGTCGCTGGTCCTGACCCAGTTCCTGGCGCGGGGGATGACCTCGCCGCTGCGCGAGATGACGCACGCCGTGCAGGCGATGGCCGACGGCGACTACACCACGCGCGTGCGCGCGACGAGCCACGACGAGGTCGGCCAGCTCGCCGCCGCGTTCAACCAGATGTCCGAGGACCTGGCGTCCGTGGAACAGACACGGCGCGACCTCATCGCCAACGTGTCGCACGAGCTACGCACGCCCGTGGCCGCGCTGCAGGCACAGCTCGAGAACATGGTCGACGGGGTCGTCCCCGCGACGCCGGCCATGCTCGAGCAGGCCCACGCGCAGACGGAGCGGCTGACACGCCTCGTCACCTACTTGCTGGACCTGTCGCGCCTCGAGGCCGGGGCGTCGGCACTGTCCGTGTCGGAGTTCGACGTCGGCGACCTGATGGAGGAGTGCGCGGACGGCCTCCAGATGGTGGACGCCGCCAAGGACCTGCACTACATCATCGACGTGACGCCGCCGAACCTCACCATCGAGGCGGATCGTGAGCGGCTGCACCAGGTCCTGACCAACCTGCTGCAGAACGCGATCCGACACTCGCCGAGGGACGGCGACATCCGCATGGACGCCTATCCGGTCGGCGAGACCGTCGTGCTGGAGATCAGCGACCAGGGACCGGGTATCGCCCCGGAGGACCGGGAACGCATCTTCCAGCGGTTCGCGCGCGGCACGGCGTCGAGTCCGACGTCGGCGGGCGCGGGCAGCGGCACGGAGGGCGCTCCCGTCACCGGGGGCGTCACGCCTCCGGCGAGCGGCGGTACGGGGATCGGCCTGGCCATCGTCCGCTGGGCGGTGGAATTGCACGGCGGGCACGTCGAGGTGGCCGACTCCACCGAGGGAGCGACCATGCGGGTCACCCTCCCGGCGCGCGCGCATCCGGCGCCGGGTGTCGCCGCCGAGCGCCTGGGCGCCCAGTAGGAAGTGGAGAGGCATGGTGACGCCGGGGAGCCGGCACCACCCGGATGTGCACGCCCGAAGGGGAACGCGTAGAGACATGGGACGCGGAGGACAACCCCATCGGACCGTGATTTCCATCACACGAACCAGGGATTGTCTTCACTCATCGCACGGCGGAAACGTGGCGTTGACGGGTTCGAGAACGAATGTTGCCCGCTTTTTGCCTGCGCAGCAGAGTTCATGACGAAGCATCGGCGATGACCGCCCGTCCGGCGTGTGAACCCACAGACGTCACACCCGTTTCCGGGCTCGTAAGGCATACCCTTGTGCTGTCCGAAACCGTCGGACTGAGGCCGTGACCGGTCAGCGCCGGCACCCTCACAGAGCGCAGAATCTATGGGTGAAGGTGGGCGATCCGCGCGTGTCCCCTAAAGCTGGTTCAGAGTCGATCAGCGTGGCGAGCTCGTCGTTCGGAGCCAATGAATGGCTCGTCGACGAGCTCTACCAGCAATATCTGAAGGACAAGAACGCCGTCGACCCCGCGTGGTGGGAGTTCTTCGAGGACTACACGCCGTCGCCGGACAGCACGCGCAAGGCGGCGGACACACAGTCCGCGGCGCCGGCCGATGCCGCGCCGTCCGACACCGCACAGACTGAGCCCGCACCGGCGAAGACGCCGTCGGGCAGCCAGGGCACGGCCGCGGCCGAGGCGGCGCAGCAGCCCGCCGAGAAGGTCATTCCGGCGGACCCCAAGGTCACCGCGGCGGCACCCCCCGTCGCCACCCCGGCGGTCCAGGACTACGGCCAGTCGCTGCTGCAGCCCAAGCCCCACCACGACGACGCCGTCGACGACGTGCAGAAGCTGCGTGGCCCCGCCGCGCGCGTCGTGACCAACATGGAGTCCTCCCTCGAGGTCCCGACGGCGACGTCGGTGCGAGCGGTACCCGCCAAGCTCATGGTGGACAACCGCATCGTCATCAACAACCACCTCAAGCGGGGACGCGGCGGCAAGGTCTCGTTCACCCACCTGATCGGGTACGCGCTCGTCGAGGCACTGAGCGACATGCCGGTGATGAACGCGCACTACGAGCTGGTCGACGGCAAGCCGGGCGTCAACCAGCCCGCCCACGTCGGCTTCGGTCTCGCCATCGACCTGGCCAAGCCCGACGGCTCCCGCCAGCTCCTGGTCCCCAGCATCAAGAAGGCCGAGGAGCTCGACTTCGCGGAGTTCGTCGCCGCGTACGAGGACCTCGTCCGCAAGGCGCGTGGCGGCAAGCTCGGTGTCCCGGACTTCCAGGGCACCACGATCTCGCTGACCAACCCGGGCGGCATCGGGACGGTGCACTCCGTGCCGCGGCTCATGCAGGGCCAGGGCACCATCGTCGGCGTCGGCGCCATGGACTACCCCGCCGAGTTCGCGGGGGCGTCGGACGAACAGCTCGCCCGCATGGGCATCTCCAAGGTGATGACGATCACCTCGACGTACGACCACCGCATCATCCAGGGCGCGCAGTCCGGCGAGTTCCTCAAGATCATCTCGGAGAAGCTCCTCGGCCTCGACGGCTTCTACGACCGCGTCTTCGCGGCACTCCGCGTCCCCTACGAGCCGGTGCGCTGGGTGCGCGACAACACCGTCGACGCCGACGTCGAGGCCGCCAAGCCGGCCAAGGTCGCCGAGATCATCCAGGCGTTCCGCTCCCGCGGGCACCTCATGGCGGACACCGACCCGCTCGCCTACCGCCAGCGCAAGCACCCGGACCTCGACATCCAGAACCACGGCATGACGCTGTGGGACCTGGACCGAGTCTTCCCCACGGCCGGTTTCGGCCCGAAGCCCAAGATGAAGCTGCGCGACATCCTCGGCCTGCTGCGCGACTCCTACTGCCGCTCCATCGGCGTGGAGTACATGCACATCGCCGACGTGGCGCAGCGCAAGTGGCTCCAGGAACGGCTGGAGTCGGGCTACGCCAAGACCCCGCGCGAGGACCAGCTGCGCATCCTGCGCCGGCTGAACTCCGCGGAGGCGTTCGAGACGTTCCTGCAGACCAAGTACGTCGGCCAGAAGCGCTTCTCGCTGGAGGGCGGCGAGTCGCTCATCCCGCTGCTCGACGCGATCCTGTCCCGGGCCGCCGAGGGCGGGCTGGACGAGGTCGGGCTCGGCATGGCCCACCGCGGTCGCCTGAACGTGCTGGCGAACATCGCCGGCAAGAGCTACGCCCAGATCTTCAAGGAGTTCGAGGGCCAGATCGACCCGAAGTCCGTGCAGGGCTCGGGCGATGTGAAGTACCACCTGGGCACCGAGGGCACGTTCACCGCCGAGTCGGGGGCGACCACCAAGGTGTACCTGGCCGCCAACCCATCGCACCTGGAGGCGGTGGACCCGGTGCTCGAGGGCATCGTCCGCGCCAAGCAGGACCGCATCGACCTGGGCGCCGACGGCTTCTCCGTGCTGCCGATCCTGGTGCACGGCGACGCCGCGTTCGCCGGTCAGGGCGTGGTGCCCGAGGTGCTCAACCTCGCCCAGCTGCGCGGGTACCGCACGGGCGGCACCATTCACGTCATCGTGAACAACCAGGTGGGCTTCACCACCGGTCCGCAGTCGTCCCGGTCGACCACGTACGCCACCGACGTCGCGAAGGGCTACCAGGTCCCGGTCTTCCACGTGAACGGCGACGACCCCGAGGCCGTCGTCCGCGTCGCGGAACTCGCCTTCGCGTTCCGTGAGCAGTTCGGCCAGGACGTCATCGTCGACCTGATCTGCTACCGCCGCCGCGGTCACAACGAGGGCGACGACCCCTCGATGACGCAGCCCATGATGTACAACCTCATCGAGGCGAAGCGCTCCGTGCGCAAGCTGTACACGGAGAACCTCGTCGCCCGGGGCGACATCACGGTCGAGGAGGCCGAGGCCGCGCTGCAGGACTACCAGAAGCAGCTCGAGCGGGTCTTCACCGAGACCAAGGCCGACTTCACGCCGGCGCCCCAGTCCGAGCTCGTCGCAGGTCTGGAGCGCCCCGAGGCACAGCTCGAGGACGCCGGGACGATGGTCGGCTGGCAGACGGCGATCAGCCACGACGTGCTGCAGCGCATCGGCTCGGTGCACACCGCGCCGCCGGAGGGCTTCAACGTCCACCCGAAGCTGGCCAAGCTGCTCGAGACGCGCGAGATCATGTCCAAGGACGGCGGCATCGACTGGGGCTTCGGCGAGCTCGTGGCGTTCGGCTCGCTGCTCATCGAGGGCACGCCGGTACGGCTCGCCGGCCAGGACTCCCGCCGGGGCACGTTCGTGCAGCGCCACGCCGTGCTGCACGACCGCGAGACCGGCGCCGAGTGGACGCCCCTGCTGTACCTGACGCCCGACCAGGCGAAGTTCTGGGTGTACGACTCCTCCCTCAGCGAGTACGCGGCCCTCGGGTTCGAGTACGGCTACTCGGTGGAGCGTCCCGACGCGCTGGTGCTCTGGGAGGCGCAGTTCGGCGACTTCGTCAACGGCGCCCAGACCGTGATCGACGAGTTCATCTCGTCCGCGGAGCAGAAGTGGGGCCAGTCGTCGTCGGCGGTCATGCTGCTCCCGCACGGTTACGAGGGGCAGGGGCCGGACCACTCGTCGGCCCGCATCGAGCGCTTCCTGCAGCTCGGCGCGGAGAACAACATGACGATCGCGCAGCCCAGCACTCCGGCGTCGTACTTCCATCTGCTGCGCCGCCAGGCCTACGCCCGCCCGCGCCGCCCGCTGGTGGTGTTCACGCCGAAGCAGCTGCTGCGGCTCAAGGCGGCGGCGTCGGCCGTCGAGGACTTCACGTCCGGCACGTTCCAGCCGGTGCTCGGCGACACCGCGGCCGACCCGGCGAAGGTGGGCCGGCTGATCCTGTGCACCGGCCGGGTGTACTACGACCTGATCGCCGAGCGCGCCAAGCGTGGGGACGAGGGCGTGGCGATCGTCCGTCTGGAGCAGCTCTACCCGTTCCCGGAGGAGCAGATCCGCGCGGAGATCGCGAAGTACCCGGGCGCCGAGATCGTCTGGGTGCAGGACGAGCCGCAGAACCAGGGTGCGTGGTCGTACATCCACCTGGCCCTGCCGACGGACCTGCCGTACGTCAAGGTGATCAGCCGCGACGCATCCGCCTCCACGGCGGCCGGCACGGCCAAGCTCCACCAGGCACAGCAGAAGCACCTCATCGAGCAGGCCTTCGCCCGCTGATCCGCGACACGAGGAAGCCCACCGCTCGTCCGGGCGGTGGGCTTCCTCGTGTCGCCGTCAGTCGTCCTGCGGAAGCCCCAGCCACGAGTGCCAGCCCGTGTGGAGCACGAGCCAGGCCATGAGCCCGTAGCCGGCCTGACCCGGATACGTCGTCCCGTTCTGCGCCAGGTCGGCCAGCCACTGCTCGTGGGAGGCGAGCGGCGTGTACGTGTCCACGTAGGGCACGCGGCGCCGGCTCGCGACATCGGCGAACGCGTCGGACAGCTCGGCGATCCGATCACCCTGGTCGGGCGTGCCGGGCGGCGGGCCGACGACGAACGCGGGCGTCCGGTTCGCCTCCGCGACGTCGAGGATGTTCGCCAGGTTCAGGCGCGAGCGCGCAACCGACAGGCCCGCGGCGACGTCATGGCGGCCCAGCGCGACCACGAGCCGGTTGTCCACCTCGTGCTCGGGGCCGAAGCGCGCCGCGGTCTCGGCCTCCCACCGGGCGCCGAGCTGCGTCGACGTCTCGCCCGGAATGGCCAGGGTGAACATCATCGCGGGCCGGCCGAAGCTCGTCCGCGCCACGACACGACCGGTCCAGCCGAGCGCTCTCGCGTCACCGACACCGGTGGCCAGCTCGTCGCCGACGACACAGATGCGCACCTGGCGTTCCTGCACGGACCTCTCCTTGCTTCAGCACTCATCCTGCCGCTTCACGGGCTGCGCTCCGCGGATGCCTCGTTCCTCGGCCCCACCCCGCACTTCGCCCTTCGTCGCGCCAGTGTTGATCGTGACGCTCCTCGGACTCCGTACCGGGCGGGAGCCTCGTTCCTCGGCCCCACCCCGCACTTCGCCCTTCGTCGCGCCAGTGGACCGGTTCGCACGTCGTCCCGGCCGGCTCCATTGTCGGTCAACCGGGATGGACCACCTGGGATTTCCCGCTCAGGCGCGCCGCTCGTCCAGCAGCGTGACACCCCACCGCACGCGATGCGTGTCGCCCGCGGCGAGTCGGACGAGCCGGTCGCCCGTGAGGAAGGCGTCGGCATAGCAGGTCATCGGCTCTGCCGCGAGACCCATCCTGTGGTTCTCCTCCCCGACGTGGTCGCCGGTGCACGCCTGCCAGACGTCCATCGACCCGTCCATCCACAGTGCGGCCGTGCGGCCGTCCGTCCCGGTGAGCCGGATCCACGACAGGCCGTCATCGTCCCGCAGCACATCGACGAACGCGTCGTCCAGGTCACGACCCGCCATGGTGACGGGCTCCCGCATGTCGAACGGGCCGGCGACCGGCTCCTTGCCGGTGGGCAGCAGACGGGCGTCCGTCGTGATCCTGGTGGCGGCGTCGAGCCGGACGGTGCAGTCGTCGAGGTCCGCACCGCCCGTGGACAACCACGGGTGGAAGCCCGCGCCGTAGGGCGCCGTACCGGTGCCGACGTTCGTCGTGGTCAGCGTCACGGTCAGGCCGCCGTCGGACAGGGCGTACGTGATCTGCGCACTGAGCTGGAAGGGGTATCCGGGCTGCGGGACGACGTCGAGACCGAGCGTGACGGACACGTCCGTGCGGTCGACGAGTGCCCACCGCTCCCAGGCGACGAGACCGTGCAGCGCGGTACCGCGAGCCGGCTCGGTCACGGGCAGCGTGTAGCGGACCCCGTCGAGCTCGTAGACGCCGTCGCGCAGCCGGTTGGGCCACGGGAGCAGGACGGCACCGTTGAACACCGGATTGACCTCGTCGACCCCGAACGGGACGACGACGTCGCGGCCACCCACCGTGTACTCGCGCAGGGCCGCGCCCACCTCGGTGACGGTGACGTGCTGTTCGCCGTACGAAATGCTGTGTTGTGTGCCGGACGGCGCGGGTACCGTCTGTGGGTCTGTCATCACCCTCACACCTTAGAGGCTGCATGGAACCGGGAAGTTTCCGTGTCGTGCGGATAGCGTGGGACAGAGAACAACCGACGTGGCGCGCGCCCCCCGGAGTGCGCCGCGTTCCCCACACGGCCCGAGGGCGGGCCACGCGGGTGCCTGGGCGCCCGCGACATGAGCAGGAGGATCAATGGAACAGCAGGTACTCGGACGGTCGGGCCGCCTCGTGTCGGTCGTTGGCCTGGGCACCTGGCAGCTCGGGGCCGACTGGGGCGACGTCTCCGAGACGGACGCCCGTGACGCCCTGGAAGCCTCCCTCGAGGCGGGTGTGACGTTCTACGACACGGCCGACGTGTACGGCGACGGGCGCAGCGAGCAGATGATCGGCGCCTTCCTGAAGGACCACGCGGACGCCGGCATCACCGTGGCGACCAAGATGGGACGCCGGACGGACCAGGTGCCGGAGAACTACGTGCTCGCCAACTTCCGCGAGTGGGCGGACCGCTCCCGCAGGAACCTCGGCGTGGAACGGCTCGACCTCGTCCAGCTCCACTGCCCGCCCACGGCCGTGTACTCCACCGACGAGGTGTACGACGCGCTCGACACCCTCGTGGAGGAGGGCGTCATGGCCAACTACGGCGTGAGCGTCGAGACCACGGCAGAGGCGCTCACCGCGATCTCGCGCCCCGGTGTCGCCACCGTGCAGATCATCCTGAACGCCTTCCGGCTCAAGCCGCTGGACGAGGTCCTGCCCGCGGCGTCCGAGGCGGGCGTCGGCATCATCGCCCGCGTGCCGCTGGCATCGGGCCTGCTGTCCGGCAAGTACTCCGCGGACACCACCTTCGCCGAGAACGACCACCGCAACTTCAACCGTGAGGGCGGCGCCTTCGACGTGGGGGAAACGTTCTCTGGCGTGCCCTACGAGGTGGGCCTGGAAGCAGCCGGCCGGTTCACCGAGCTGACGGCCACGTGCTTCGACGGCAGCCTCACCCCGGCCCAGGCCGCGATCGCCTGGGTGTGGCAGCGGCCGGGCGTGTCCACGGTGATCCCGGGCGCGCGCAACGCCGACCAGGCACGCGCGAACGCCGCGGCGGGCGACGCGACGACCCTCGGCCCCCTCTTCACGTCCGGAGTGCGAGAGATCTACGAGGAACTCATCAAGGAGCACGTCGCCGACAAATGGTGACCCGCGAGACCTCCTGGTGAGGCGAGCGGCGTCACCCGCCTCACCAGGGGTTTGGACCGTGGGAACCGCCGGGCGTGGTCAGGCCCGGACGACGGCCGTCGTGCCGGAGACCGTGTTCGTCGACAGATAGCAGGTGGCACCGGCTTCCGGGTGGTCGACGACGACCGTGCGCTGGGCCGTGGAGGTGAGCGGCTCGCCGTCGAGCGTAACCTTGCCGGTGACGCTGCGCGCCCGGAGGTTCACCGGGGTGCCGGCATCCAGCCTGATCGTCACGGCACCGGCCACCGTCTTCGCGGAGACCAGCGGCGTGGTGCCCGACGACGCCACGTCCACCGGACCCGACACGCCGTTCACCGTCACCCGGCCGAGACCGCCGGAGACGGTCGCGGGACCGGACGCCTGGTTCACGGTGACGTCTCCCGTGTGCTCGCTCACGACGATGGCTCCGGACACCGATTTCACGGACAGCGGCCCCGACGTCCCCGTCACGGCGACCGCACCGGTGACGCTCCTGACGTTCACCCGTGCCCGGCTGCCGGTCACGCTCGCCTCCGCGCCGACGGTCGCGACGTCGACCTCCGCTGCCGCCGGCACGGTGATCCGCACGACGGCGGTGTCCTGGTCACGCAGACCGCGGAAACGGTCCACGAATCCCTCGATCCCCGGGAAGTCGTAGGCGACGCGGAGGGTTCCGTGCTCGGCGAGGACCTGCAACGGCCGGGAGGAGACCTCCAGCACCTCGATGGTCGCGCCGGACGCCCGGTCGGCGTCGGCGACGATCTCCGCCCGGCCGTTGGTCAGGCGGACGGTCAGGGAAGTGGTGTCGGCGACCTCGATGGTCTGCGGGGCGGCGACGCTCCAGGACTCGGTGGTCATGGTCATGCTCCGTTCGTTCGGCTGCGGGTCGTGGCGGGATCGTCGGTCGGTGTGCTGGTCGGGGGCTGGTCGGTCGGTGGCGCGGGGCGCCCTCGGGTCATTCTGGTCGATTTCGGGCCAGAGGGCAGAGTGGCCGCCACAGCGGCCCGTGCGCCGTCGAGGACGGTACGCAGCGTCTGGACCGTGACAGGGCTCACGGCACCGGCGGCATCGGCCTCCCGCAGGTCCGCGAGCACCTCGCGACGGAACTGCTGCAGGGCCGCCTCCGCCTCGTGCCGGAGCGCGTTGGACGTCGCCCGTCCCTGGTCCGGGGCCGCGTGCGGCGCGGCGCGTGGCCGCGCCCGCACCTCGGCGGCGGCCGCCGCGAGCTCCGCCCGCACCCCACGCATCGCCTCCTGGATGTCGGCGCGGAGTTCGTCGGCCCGGGACCGCACGGTCTCGGCCACCGAGGACTCGAGGCGGACGACGTCGGACCAGCGGGCCTCCACCTCGGCGCGGCCCGCCGGTGTCAGCTCGTACGGCGCCTTGCGGCCGGCGGCCTCGCCCGCCGGGACACGACGGACGAGTCCCTCCTCCTCCAGCCGCGCGAGGCGCGGGTAGATCGTTCCCGCGCTCGGCTTGTACGTCCCGCCGAAGCGGTCCGCGAGCTCGGTCATGAGCTCGTAGCCGTGCCGGGCGCCCTCGACGAGCAGTGCCAGGAGGTACAGGCGCAGCTCGCCGTGGGCGAAGACGGGAGGCATCAGACGATCCAGGAAACGCCCGGCACGGCGCCGGACGCCCCGGCACCGTGCACGCCGGGACCTTCCGGCCCCGGAGCGTCGTCGGGCACATGCCGGGACGCGCCGAGGACGGTGACGTCCCCCGAGACCGTGGAGACCCGCAGGTGGGTGCGCTCGGCACGAGCCGGGCGGACGACGGCCCCGCCGCGCCCGCCGACCTGCATGCCGCCGACCGTGACGCGCCCGCTGATCGCCGACGCGTGCGCCTCGACCCCGGCCGCGTCCGGGAGGCGCACCAGCAGGTCGCCGGAGACCGAATTCGTCTTGATCCAGTCGGGCTGGGTGGTCAGATCCATGGTCACGTCACCGGACACGGTGCTCGAGGTGACGTGCTCCACGGCACCGCTCAGCACGACGTCGCCCGAGACGGTGGTACTGGTGATCGGGCCCTCGTGGTCGCGGACGGTCGCTTCCCCCGACACGTTGGTCAGCGTCAGCGGCCCGCTGGTGCGCGACACGAGCAGGCTGCCCGACGCCGTGGAGATCTTGGCCTCGCCCTCGGTGCCGGACACCAGCGCCTCCGCGCGGACCGTGCCGATCCTCGTGTCGACGCGGGCGGGGACGGCGATGTGGATGTCGGCGCGGGCGCTGCCTCCGAAATCCGTCCACCTCTTGAGGAAGCCGGCCAGGCCGCCCGACGTGTTCGGCTCGTGCCCGACGACGAGCTGCCCGTCGCGGAACGTCACCTCGATGGCGCGGCCGTCGACGGAGTACACCTCCACGCGGGTGACGGCGTCCTCGCGCGCGACGACGTCCAGCCGCCCGTCGACGAGATGTGCGTGCACCGCGGTGACCCCGCCCAGCTCGATGGTCTGCGGACCTGTGACGGTCCAGCTCTGCTCGGTCATACCTGCCTCCTGACGCTTCCGGGACTTCGACGGGTCGTGCGTCCCGGCCACCGTCCGGTCGGAACACGATATATCGCGTTGTTGCCACTCACGATATATCGCGTTCGCGCGGCGGGCAAGGGCCCTGTCGTGGGATCATGGGGCGAGTCAATCCGCCTTCCGTCAGGAGACAGCTATGAGCAAGCGTGGCCGCAAGCGCAAGGACCGCAAGAAGAAGTCCGCCAACCACGGCAAGCGCCCCAACGGCGGCTGAGCCGCCGAGCGGACGGCCGACGCGCGGGGCGTTCCCTCCCCGGGCCGAGGCACGCGCCGGAAAGGCCCGAAACCTACCGGCGCGAGACACGAGAGGGCCGGAACCCGAGGTTCCGGCCCTTCGTCATGTGCGCGCTCGTGGTGCCTGCGGGGTCAGAGCGCTCCGCCGGCCGCCTCCGGCGCGTCAGGGGACGCGCCGGCGTCGCCGATGGTCTCGCGCGCCACGAAGTTCTCCAGGTCGAACAGGTTGTCCTCGGCCCGCTGGGCGACGGTGAGCAGTGTGTTCGCGCTGGCGACCTCCTCGACCTGCTCCTTGAGGAACCAGAGCAGGAACTGTTCGCCGAGCATGTCGGCCTCGGCCCGCGCGGCGCGGAAGATCTCCTCGATCTGCGTCGTGACCTGTCGTTCCTGGTCGAGCGCGAGCTGTAGTGGTTCGGTGACGTCGGCGAAGTCGTTGCGCACGGCACCGGTGCCCGGGATCGTGACCGGCACGTCGCGGTCCAGGTGGTACTGCACGATCATCATGGCGTGGTTCCGCTCCTCGACCGCCTGCCGGTAGAAGTGGGCGGCGAGCTGCGGAAGGTCGTGTCCGTCGAACCAGACGGCGATGGCGATGTACTGCTGGTGCGCGGAGAGCTCGTGGCCGATCTGCTCGCCGAGCAGCCGCCAGAACTCCGAGTTCTGCGGGGCGTCGGTGGTGGAAGTCATGGTCCCAACGTATCCCGGTGGGAATGGATGAGCCCGGGTGGTCGTTCCTGCAGTCGTGATCTCGTGTCCCACCGCACCGAATGCGCCTGTCGCGGTGTCCGACGTCGTCGGCCCGCCTCGCCCCGCTCCCGGCTTCCTCGGCGCGCCCGAGCGGTCCCGGCGCGTCCTGGTGCGGCTCGACGAGACGGACGCCACAGGAAAGGATCGCGTGACCCAACTAGGCTCGACGTTGATGACGGATCACCCGCAGACAGCCATGCCCGACGAGGCATCGAACCGCACTCCCGACGGGGAGGACGACGCGGCGCGTGCGGCGCGCTTCGAACGTGACGCGCTGCAGTACCTCGACCAGCTCTACTCGGCCGCGTTGCGTATGACCCGCAACCCCGCCGACGCGGAGGACCTGGTGCAGGAGACGTTCGCCAAGGCGTTCGCGGCGTTCCATCAGTACCGCCCGGGGACCAACCTCAAGGCCTGGTTGTACCGGATCCTGACGAACACGTTCATCAACAGCTACCGCAAGAAGCAGCGGCAGCCACAGCAGTCGCAGGCGGAGGAGATCGAGGACTGGCAGATCGCTCGTGCCGCCTCGCACACCTCGCAGGGGCTGCGCTCGGCGGAGGTCGAGGCGCTGGACCGCCTGCCGGACAGCGACGTGAAGCGTGCCCTCGCCGAGCTGCCGGAGGACCGGCGCATGGTCGTGTACTACGCCGACGTGGAGGGCTTCCCCTACAAGGAGATCGCGGAGATCATGGGAACACCGATCGGCACGGTGATGTCGCGGCTGCACCGTGGCCGCCGGCAGTTGCGTGAGCTCCTCGCCGACTACGCGGTGGAACGTGGACTCGTGAAGACAGAGGCACCCGGAGGCGCGAAGTGAAGGACCAAGAGCGGGGCGACCAACCGGTCGTGGAACCGATCCCGCACGACACCCCCGGCTCCGAGTGCGAGCACGCCCTCCAGCATCTGTACGAGTACCTGGATTCGGAGATGATGCCCGAGGACGAGCAGCGGATGCGCGCGCACGTCGCGCACTGCTCGCCGTGCCTGGCGGAACTGAGCGTCGAGGATCTGGTCAAGCAGCTCGTGAAGCGGTCCTGCGCGGAGCGGGCACCGGAGACCCTCCGGCTGAGGATCCACGAGCAGATCCGGATCGAGACGCGCTGAGCGCCGACGGCGACCGAGGCACGACACACGACACACGACACACCGTCGGCCGCCTGGCGTGGACGGAACGGCCGACCTTTGACAGGGTGGACCGCATGGTGCTGCGACACATCGCTCGACCCCTGCTGGCTTCCTGGTTCGTCGCGTCGGGCGTTCAGGCGGCGCGCAAGCCCGCCGAGCACGTCCAGGCGGCGAGACAGGGCTCCGGTCTCGTGACGACGGCGCTCGGCGCCGAACCGCTGAGCGAGAAGCAGGTGACAACCCTCGTGCGGGCGCACGGCGTGGCTGTCGCGGCCGCGGGCGGGATGCTCGCGCTCGGCAAGGCACCGCGCACGGCGGCGGTCGCGCTCGCCCTCCTGACCGTGCCGCTCGCGGTCGTGAACCAGCCGTTCGGCTCGTCCGACGGCGACCGTGAGGCGCGCGCCCAACGCTTCGTGGGCAACCTCGGCGCCATCGGCGCCGCCCTGATCGCGGGGGCCGACACCGAGGGGCGTCCGAGTCTGGGCTGGCGGGTGCAGCAGGCCCGTGCCGCCCGCGCGACCGCCCGGGCGGCGAAGGCAGCCGCGAAGGAAGGCTGACCCGGTCCACGCGGCCGCGCTCAGCCCTCCCTGGGCACCGTGCCGGTACGGCTGGCCAGGAGCCGGCGGAACGAGGCGAGCCTCAGGGCACGCGTCGCGCGGGTCTCGTCGTCGGACGCGGCCACCACCCAGTCGTCCAGGGCGCAGTCCGGGGCGTCCGCCTGGTGGGTGCAGCCGCGCGGGCATTCGGACGCGGCCTCGTCGAGGTCGTCGAACGCGTGCAGCAGGTGCCCGACCTCGACGTGCGCCAGCCCGAAGGACCGCACGCCCGGGGTGTCGATCACCCAGCCGTCGTGGTCGACGTCCGCACCGTCGGCGTCCGGCCCGGTCGGCAGCGCGAGAGCCACGGCCGACGTCGAGGTGTGCCGGCCGCGGCCCGTCACGTCGTTAACGCCTCCGGTGGCACGCCCCGCCGTGGGGACAAGAGCGTTGATCAGCGTCGACTTGCCCACGCCCGAGTGGCCGACCAGCACGGAGATCCGCCCGCGGAGCAGTCCCCGCACTTCCTCGACGGATGCCGGGTCCAGCGGGAGCCGCTCCTCCGCCCGCCCGCGCGCGGGGGCGGTCTCGCCACCGTCCCTCGCCGCCCGGGTGACCACCACCTGCACGCCCAGCGGTTCGTACAGGCCGCGTAGTTCGTCCGGCGAGGCCAGGTCCGCCTTGGTGAGGCAGAGCAGCACGTCCATCCCCGCGTCGTAGGCGGCGACCACGCAACGGTCGATCATCCCGGTCCGCGGCGGCGGGTCCGCCAGCGCGGTGACGATCACGAGCCGGTCGGCGTTCGCGACGACGATGCGCTCGTAGGGGTCGTCGTCGTCCGCGGTGCGGCGCAGCACCGAGCTGCGCTCGGCGATCCGCACGATACGCGCCAGCGTTCCGTCCTCACCGGTGACATCGCCGACGACGTCGACCTGGTCGCCCACGACCACCCGTGTGCGCACGAGCTCGCGCGCCTTCATCGCCAGCACGGTCGTCCCGGAGGACGACGGGACCGCCCCCGAGCCCTCGCCGTCCGCGACCTGGGCACCACGACCGTCGTCGGGCGTCTCGCCGTCCGGTACGAGGAGCGTGTACCGGCCGCGGTCCACTCCCGTGACCATGGCCGTGACGGCGTCCTCGTGACTCGGCCGGAGCTTGGTGCGGGGCCGCGAGCCGCGCTTGGACGGCCGGGACCGGAACTCCGACTCGTCACGCGCACCGCGGCGGGCCATCAGCGCCGGGCTCCCGTCATGCGTCCGCTCCGAGCATGCCCTGCCACATGGCGGGGAACTCCGGCATCGTCTTGCCCGTCGTGGCGATGTCCTCCACCTCGACGCCGGGCACACGCAGCCCGATCAGGGCGCCCGACGTGGCCATACGGTGGTCCTCGTAGGTGTGGAACGTCCCGGCCTGGAGGGGGCGCGGCGTGATGACCAGGCCGTCACGGGTCTCCTCCGCCTGACCGCCCAGACGAGTGATCTCACGGGCCAGGGCAGCGAGCCGGTCCGTCTCGTGCCCCCGCAGGTGCGCGATACCGCGCAGGCGCGTGGGCGAGTCCGCCAGCGCCGCCAGCACGGCGAACGTCGGCGCGAGCTCGCCCGCGGCGCGCAGGTCGAGGTCGATGCCGTGCACCTCGCCCGTGCCGGTCACCGAGAGGACGTCGCCGGAGATCTCCGCACGTCCGCCCATGCGAGTGAGGAGGTCGGGCAGCAGGGCGCCGGGCTGGGTGGTCTCGGCCGGCCAGCCCGGAACGCGCACGGTGCCGCCCGCGACCAGGGCGGCGGCAAGGAACGGGGCGGCGTTGGACAGGTCGGGCTCGACGCGCACGTCGCGGGCCGTGATCGGTCCGGGCTCGACACGCCACATCCCGTCGCGGGTGTCGTCGACCGTGACCCCGACGTCGCGGAGAGTGGCGACGGTCATCTCGATGTGCGGCAGGCTCGGCAGCGTGGTGCCGATGTGGCGCAGGGTCAGGCCCTGCTCGTACCGCGGTGCCGCGAGGAGCAGGCCCGACACGAACTGTGAGGACGCCGACGCGTCGACGTCCACCGAGCCGCCTCGGACGGAGCCGGTTCCGGTGATCGTGAACGGGAGGTGCTGCGGGATCCCGCCGTCGGGCCCGGCCACGGTGACGCCCAGGGCGTGCAGGGCGGTGAGGACAGGGCCCATGGGGCGGACGCGCGCGGCGGGATCGCCGTCGAAGCGGACCGGCCCCGCGGCGAGGGCCGCCACGGACGGCAGGAAGCGCATCACGGTGCCGGCGAGACCGCAGTCGATCTCGGCGCCGGGCACAGGGGTTCGTCCGGGAGTCACACGGAGGGTACCGGGGTCGCCACCCTCGACGACGTCCGCACCGAGGGCGCGCAGGCCGCCGATCATGAGGTCGGCGTCGCGGCTGCGCAGCGCGCCGCGCAGCGTGCCGGGGCCGTCGGCGAGCGCGGCGAGGACCAGCAGGCGGTTCGTCAGGGACTTGCTGCCCGGCACCTCGACGGTCGCGTCCAGTGGTCCGACGGCGGTCGGGGCGGCCCAGGTCGGTGCGGTGGGGGCATCGGTCATGCCCCGAGGTTATCGGAGGCGGTCAGCGCGGGCCGGATCGTTCCGCTCGGTCGATGACGTCGGCTGCGCAGGCCCGGGAACACCCGCGAGTCCGCGCGGCGCGGCATCTCGGCGTGGAATACGGATTTAGCGCTACGGTGGCGGGCGTGGCCGCCGTGACCAAGACCAGCTATGACGATGACCTGCGCCTTGCCCACGTCATCGCCGACCAGGTGGATGCGCACACCATGTCGCGCTTTCGCTCCCTCGACCTGCACGTCGAGACCAAACCGGACAACACGCCGGTCTCCGACGCCGACCGGGCCGCCGAGGAGATGATCCGGGCGCAGCTGCAGCGGGCTCGCACCCGGGACGCCATCGTCGGCGAGGAGTACGGAGCGGCGGGCAGCGGCGCACGCCGCTGGATCGTCGACCCGATCGACGGCACGAAGAACTTCGTGCGCGGCGTCCCCGTGTGGGCGACGCTCATCGCATTGGCCGACGGAGAGGACGTCGTCGTGGGCCTGGTGAGCGCGCCCGCTCTCGGGCGCCGGTGGTGGGCGGCACGAGGGTCCGGCGCGTGGACGGGCAAGGGCCTGCACGCGGCGACCCGGATGAGCGTGTCGGGCGTGCGCGCGCTGAGCGACGCCTCGCTCAGCTTCGCATCGCTCACCGGCTGGGAGCAGCGGAACAAGCTGGACGCGTTCCTCGACCTGACCCGCCGCTGCTACCGCACCCGCGGCTACGGCGACTTCTGGTCGTACATGCTGGTGGCGGAGGGCGCCGTGGACATCGCACCGGAGCCGGAGCTGGAGGTGTACGACATGGCGGCGCTCGTGCCGATCGTCGAGGAGGCGGGCGGCCGGTTCACGTCGCTTGACGGGAAGCGAGGGCCGTGGGGACACAACGGTCTCGCGACGAACGGCCTGTTGCACGACGAGGTGCTCGGCCTGCTGGGGTGAGTCCGCCCCACCGAGCAGGCACACTCTTCCCATGCGCATCTACGTGCCTGCCACCCTCGACGAGCTCGACGCCGTGGAGCCCGGCGGCGCCTCGGCCCGCTGGTCACCGACACCACGCCTCGTGCACGGCGTCACGAGTGGGCTCGTCGCCGAGCTCCCCGACGAGGACGCCGAGGGCTTGGAGTACGCGGCATTCCTGGACGCCGCCGCGGCGTCGCTCGGGCTGCTGGCCTCGCGACCCGACGCGCCCCCGCTCCGGGCCGTGGTGACCCTGGAGGTGCCCGACGACCTCCTCGGGCCCACCGAGGATGCGGATGCCGGCGCCTCCGCCCTCCGCCTGGCGGGTTCCGTCCCCGAGGTGCCCATCGTGTGCGTGCACGCCGACGAACCAGGCGCCGCCGTGGACGTGGCGGCCGTCCGGTCCGCCGCCGAGGCCGACGACGACGACGCGCTCGCCGACGCCGTGCAGAGCGTCACCGATCGCGATCTGCTCTGGTACGACTGGTCGGAGGTGGGCACCATCCCCCGGTGACGACCGCGCCGGAGGACTTCCCAGTGATCGCTCGGACCGGCGGGGCGGCGCCACCGGGCGGCGGAGTCACTGGCAGGGCGGTGCCACCGGACGGCGGAGTCACCGGACGGCGGAGTCACCGGACGGCGGAGTCACCGGACGGCGGAGTTCCCGGGTGGGTAGTGCCGACGGGTCCCTACGCACGGCTCGACCCGGTCACGCCGACCCACGGGGATCGGTCGGCATGCGGCGTGGTGCGGACATGAACGAGCTGCCGCACCTGCTCCGCGAGATGCCCGAACGCCGCTCGGGCGGGTGATCCCGGCGCGCACTCGAAGAGAGCCCGGCCGCTCAGGAGGCCTGCGTCCAGGCCGGCGGGGTCATCGGGGACCAGGTGAGCGTCGACCCCGGCGAACCTGGTCAGCGCGGATCGCACCGAGCTGCGCGGGTTGGCCCCGACCGCAGCGGCGCGGAGCCGGTTCACCACGACGAGCCGGTCCGGCGTGACCGGGTGGGGAACGGCCGCCAGGTCGTCGAGTCCACGAACGAGACGCTGCAGGCCGATCGGGTCCCCGCTGCCCACGACGACCACGACGTCGGCAGCGGCGAGAGCACCGAGGGTGGCTGCGTTGCGCTGCGGCGCACGCGTGTCGTACGAGAGGACCTCGTCCGTCTCCAGGATCGGCCCGGTGTCGATCACGGTCCAGTCCGCCAGGTCGCGAAGGCACTCCCACACCGCGTCGAGCCCTGCGCCGGACAGCTCCGCCCAGCGTCCGGGACGTCCGATCCCGCCGAGAACGCGAACGCCCGGGAGAGCCACGGGAGCGTGACGGGCGAGCGTCTCGACGTCGAGTGGTCCCGTACCGACCGCGCGAACCGCACCGGCCAGTCCCGACGAGTCGTCGAGCATCCCGAGGCGGGGCGCGACGCAGGGCCCGTACGTGTCGGCGTCGGCGAGCACCACCTGCTCCCGGGCGCCACCGCGCGGCGTGCGGAGCCCGTCGCCTCGGCCGGGCCCACGGCGGCCGGCTCGCCCGAACAGGCCGCGCCGTCCTGGAAGGGCGCTCCGGCCCACTCCCCCGGGCCGGGCCGTGACCGGCGGGCCGGCGGCCAGCGCGACGGCCAGCTCGATGGCGGTCGTGGTCCGCCCGGGCGCTCCGACCGGACCCCAGACCGCGACGATCCTCCCCTTCCCCGCCCCGGCCGAGCTCGCGGCCTTGCCCCGCGCGGCCGCGGGTGACAGGGCGGTCTCGTCGCGGACGACGGACACGAGATCCTCCACCGAGCGCGCCACGCCGTCGACGCCGATCGCCGCAAGCCTGTCGGTACTGGGTTCGGGAGCCTCGTCGAGGGCGATCACGCGCACGCCGGCCTCGTGCATCCGCGCCACCGCGTCCCGCCCGAGACCGGGGAGCGTCGCCGAGACGACCGCGGCTCTACCCGATCCCGCCTCGGCCGAGGCGAGCAGCTCCGGCAGATCGGCGCAGCGGCGCGTCACCGTGGTTCCCGTGCCGGACGTACCGAGGCTCCGCACGACGTCCGCCTCCGCCGGCCCCAGCACCGCGCACAGTACCGGGACGACGCTCGGACCGGTCACCGGACCGCACCCCCGACCGGCACGACGGCGAGTCTCCCCGGCTCGACGAGTGCCGCGAGCACCCGCGGCAGTGTGTCTTCCTCCACCAGGACGTGCAGCGTCGAGGAACCGGCCACCACGAGTGCCCCGTCGGCCACCTCGACCTGTTCGACGACGACGCCCTCGGCGAGTGCCTGGGGCCGTGCGCCGGCACCGTCCCGCGGCGCCTCCTGCGAACCCCCGGGGACCACCCCGGGCGCGCCGTCGGGCACGAACCAGAGGTCGGCGACGGCGCCCGGCCTGATCCGCTCGGACACCCCGCCCGAGATCGGCAGCGCCACCGAGCGCATCGTGCTGCCGTCCCCGAGACCTGACCGTGGGACGAGTTCACCGTCGGCCACCACGCGCTGCGCGACGAGCCCGGACGGCAGGTCCTCGTCCGCGCGAAGATACCGGTCCGACCCTGAGGTCAGCCGGACATCGACGACGCGGAGCGCATCCCTCGTCACGGGCTCGCCGGGTGTCAGCGCGCCGTCGGCGACGAACAGGGGTACTGTGCGGCCCGCGGACGCGACCAGCCAGGAGCCGAGAGCGACGGAGACCGCGACGAGCACGATCCCCGCCAGCAACCGTGGATCTCGCCAGCCGGGCGGACGCAGCCTGACGGCGACTCGGCTCTCTCTCGGTACAGCTGGTGCGTCGATCATGTAGTCCCTCTCGATGTACGGGTCCCCGGCGGTGAACGTCCCCCAGACATGGTGAGCGAACCTTTGGGATCTGGCATCCGATGAACTCTTCCTGTGGATAACTGTGAATTTCCGCGCTCCTGTCCGGGACCTGTGCCATAGTGGTGTCATGGATAAGCGGTTTCTCTCTCTGGCTGACGTCGTCGAGACCTTGAACATCTCCATGGCGCAGGGCTACGCACTCGTCCGCACGGGTGATCTGCCCGCGATCCAGGTGGGTCCGAAGAAGGTCTGGCGCATCGAGGCGGCCGAGCTCGAGTCCTACATCGAGCGGCAGTACGCCAAGAGCCGTGAGCGCCTCAAGGCCGGTGAGGGCTGAGCTTCAGCCGACATCAGGAACACCGCGAGGCGGCCCATCCCATCGGGATGAGCCGCCTCCCGTCGTACGGGCGGGCTCCCGGAACCTCAGGGCCCCATGCCGGGTGGCGCATCGCTCACGCAGAGAAGCGCGGCGAACGGGACCACCCGCTGCTCACGGTGGCGACCGTCCAGAACGTCGAGATCGAGATGGTCGGCGCCGACCCGGGCGATACGCCCCCGGTACACCTGCCCACGCGTCCGGACCAGCAGTGTCCGGCGATCACGCTGCAGGTCGCGCAGCAGAGTCGTCATCGCGATCTCTCTACGGGGTGCGGGAACCGACCCCGCTCCCAGGCCCGAGACACCGTCGATGGCCGCCAGGGGAACCAGGTGGCGTTCGGGGCTCCGGGCCGCCGCCTCCAGGAGAAGCCACGTCCCGGCCGCGTCACCGACCACACCGCGCACCGGCTCGCCGTCCGGGAGATCGACTGCCACCGCCACGCCGATCGCGGCCCTCAGGCGGCTCGCCAGCCCGGTCGCCGCGTGTTCCGCACGGGTCAGCTCGGCGACCACGGCATCCGTCTCGGCAGCCTCCTGCGCCTCGGCGAGGGCGTCGAGGTCTGCGGCCAGGTTCGACCAGCGCGTATCTGATGCGTCCACACAACCACTCTCCGTCATCCACAGCCTCCCCGGCCACCGGTGGACGCCAGAACCGCCCTGCTGTTGAATACCAGCATCAAAACACACTTAGAGCGTCCTCATATACTGTTTGATGCATGCTCTGGGCGACAGGGGGTACTTCATGGCTTTGACAGGAGACGGTGCACGGTCAGGACCGGGCACGAGCCCGATCGCGCTGGCGGCGATCGCGCTCGGAGCGATGGCCGCCGCGACAGCGTTGGCGGCTCGCGCCTCACAGGTGTGGCAGGAGGGCGTGGCCACGATCGACCAGGGGGTCGAGCTGGTGGTCGAGGCCGGGGCGACGGTCTGCGCCGGGTGGATCGCGTTCGGAGCCGTCGTCGGTCTGCTGCTCACGGTCGTTCGCCGGGCCGGGCGGGACTGGCGCGCGGGACGGATCTTCCTCTCCCGCTGCGCGCCACGTCTCGTGCGTCGGCTGGCCGGCGTGGTCGCGACGGCCGGCGTGGGGATCGGTCTCACCGCGCCGGCGGCGTTCGCGACGACGGGTCCCGGACCCGAGACGGACCCGGTAGCCGCGCGGCCGGACGTGGTACTCGATCTCGGCTGGCACCCGACGTCGGAGGACGGGCTCGTCGGGGGCGACATCGCCGCGCCTGCGGCCCGTCTCGCAGGACCGGGTGCGCTCGCCCCGGGCTTCCGCGACACGGACGCGGGCAGCTCCGGCATCCCGGACCCGGAGCGCGTGCCCCATGTCGACCGCAAGCTGCGCGACGGCGGCCCACGCGAGCACGACGTGCCGGTGATCGTGCGCCACGGCGACACCCTGTGGTCCATCGCCGCCGGTCACCTCGAGCCGGACGACCCGGTGCCGGGCACCGAGCCACCCGACGCCGCCCGCATCGCCGACGAGGTCGACGCGTGGCACACCGTGAACCGCGACGCGATCGGCTCCGATCCGGACCTCATCAGGCCGGGAACGGTGCTCCATGCCCCCGACACGTCACCCGTCGGAGCCACGCCGTGACCGCCGTGGCCGAGCCGCCGAGGCCGGTACGCACGCGCGCCGTACCGCGGCCTCGACCTCCCGTCGAACCTGCCGCACCGGAACCACGTCGCAGCCTGCGCAAGGTACAGCTCGGTGGCTCCGACCCGAGCGTCGCTCGCGCCACCGAGCTGCTGAGTCAGATCGACGACAACCGGACACCGGAACCCCAGCCCGAGTTGCCCGACCCCACGGCGCTCGTCTGCCGTGTCGCACGCGCCGCGATCGAGGTCCTGCGCGGAGAACGTCCCGCCAACCAACTCGCCCGATGGACCTCGGCGCAGGTCTACGACCAGCTCGTGGCACGGGAACGCCTGTTGAGCGGCACCCGGTCACGACGTCCCCGGTCCGCCTCGCCCCGGGTCGGTGTCCGGCGGGTACGCCTCGTCCGGCTCGGCGCCGCGTCCGCCGAGGCCACGGTCGTGCTGCACGACGGCGAGCGGGTACGCGCCGCGGCGGTCCGGCTGGAAGGCAGACGCGGCACGTGGAAGGTGACCTGCCTGGAACTGGGCTGAGGCAGATCAGGTTGAACCGTCGAGCCCCGTCACCCGTAGTCAAGGACGAGGGCCGGTATGGGGCCGGCCCAGGAGCGAAAGGGTCCGAGCGTGCGCACAGGGATGAAGGTAGCGATCGGCGTCGGCGCGGCAGTGGTCGCGGTGGGTGTGGTGGCGGGGATCTACGGGCCCGGCCTGTACGCCGACCGGGCGAACGAAGCGGCGGACGACGAGCCGACGCTCCAGGCGTCGATGGCACCGCTCTCGGACACCGAGGCGGTCGAGGGCACCTGGACCGTCGGCGAGGGCTCGTTCGCCGGCTATCGCGTCGACGAGGTGCTCCAGGGCGCGGACGTCACGGTCACCGGACGGACGGAGGACGTCACCGGTTCCGTGACCGTCGCGGACGGCGCCATCACGGCGGCGGATGTCGAGGTCGACGTCACCAGCGTGGCGACCGACGAGGCACGACGCGACGAGTACTTCCGGGACCAGGCGATGGAGGTGGACACCTACCCGACCGCCGTCTTCGAACTGACCGATCCCGCCGAACTCGAGACCGGAGCCACGTCCGTGGCACTGACGGGTAACCTCACCCTCCACGGCGTCACCCGGCCGGCCACCGTCGAGGCGGAGGTCGCCGGAGACGCGGCCGGCGGCGGTCCCGTCCAGGTCATCGGAAGCGTACCGATCACGTTCACCGACTTCGGCGTCGAGGCACCCGACCTGGGGTTCGTCTCCGTCGAGGACGAGGGCGTCATCGAGTTCTCGCTCCAGCTCGAGACCCAGGAGTAGGAGCAGGAGCCGGCCACCACACCGAAAGACACCCGGCGGCATCGATGCGGAGGACCACACCGACCGTGACCACGAGAGGACCTGCCCGTGGGCGCTGAGGACGAGCTCCTCGAAGCGGTACACGACTCACACGCCGACGCCCTGTACCGGTACGTCGTGCGCCGCACGGGCGACGAGGAGGAGGCTCGCGACGTCGTGCAGGAGACACTGCTGCGCGCGTGGCGGCACCCCGAGGTCCTCGAACGGTCCGAGGAGTCCGTGCGCTCCTGGCTCTTCACGGTCGCGCGGAACCTGGTCGTCGACCACCTCCGCAGCGCACGCCGCAACCGCGAGCACAGCACCGCCTCCGTGCCCGACCGCCAGGAACACGACAGAACCCACGCGGTACTCGACTCCTGGCTCGTCGCCGACGCCCTGCTGGCGCTCTCCCCGGACCACCGAGCGGTCGTGGTAGGCGCGTACTACCGCGGCCGCTCGGTGGCCGAACTCGCCACGGAACACGGCATCCCGCCCGGGACGGTGAAGTCACGCCTGCACTACGGGTTACGCGCCCTGCGCCTGGCACTGCAGGAGAAAGGAGTCACCTCATGATGGGGCCGGCAGACAGGAACGGCGGCGACCGCTACGCCGACTGGGACGCGGCCTACGTGCTCGGCGCCCTGAGCCCGACCGACCGTCGCACCTACGAGCGGCACCTGACCGAGTGCGACACCTGCCGCACCGCCGTGACGGAACTCGCCGGCATGCCCGGCCTGCTGAGCACCGTGCCTCCGGCACACGCCGAGTCGCTCGCCACCGACCCACCCGGCAGCACCGACCCGCCCGGCAGCACCGACCCGCCCGACAGCACTCCGGCCACCCGCACCGGAGGCCCCCCGGTACCCGCCCTCCCGGTCGAACGCCTCGCCCGCGCGGTACGCCGCTCGCGCCGGCGGCGTCGCACACTGACAGCGGTCGCCGCATCGGCACTCGTGGCGGCGGCCGCCGTCAGCGGCTCCGTACTGGCCGATCCGAGCCTCTCCGATCCCCTCGGCGGTCCCCTCGGCGCCTCGGTCACGACACACCCCGCCGTCCCCACCACGAACGCCCGCACCATCGAGCTGCGCCCCGTCGGCACCGCGGACATGCGCGCCGAGGTGGTCGTCACACCGACCACCTGGGGCACGAAGTTCCAGTGGTCCTGCCACTACCCGCCCGAACCGGAACCGGAGCAGCCACCCGGCCCCGACCACGAACCGAACTACGAACCGCGTGAACCGATCACCTACGAACTCGTCGTCGTCGGCCGCGACGGCGCCCGCACCGTCGCGGCGACCTGGGTCTGGTCCGGAGGCACCACGACGGGCCTGGACGCCTCCTCCGCGGTGCCCCTGAGCGAGATGGACCGGATCGAGATCTCCCTGGGCGGTCAGGAGGAGGCGCTCGCGGCAGGGACGCTGTGACCACGCCGTTCTTCGTCCACCGGCGCCGCGGCGGCGGACCGCCGCGTGCCGGTGGATCACTCGAACGTGACGTGCAGGTCGGCGCCGTCGCGTGTCGTCGCGACGAGCTCGGCGTTGCGCTGGTCCGAGCCGTAGGCCCAGGCCCGCGCCGCCTCGCGCGTCTTCCCGTGCGCGTGGTGCCGTGCCGTGAGGCGCTCCAACCGGATGTCGTCCGGCACGTCGACGTACCAGACCTCGGTCATGTGCTCTCGCGCGCACGGCCACCTGCCCGTCTCCGCCAGGAGGTAGTTCCCCTCGGTGATCACGAGCGGCACGTCCGGAGGCACGACCACCGCGCCCGCGATCGGCTCCTCGAGCTCACGCCGGAACTCGGGAGCGAGGACCGCAGCCCCGTGAGGGTGTGCCGCGGCGATGCGCGCGAGCAGGTCGGCGTAGCCCGCGTCGTCGAACGTGTCGATCGCGCCCTTGCGTTCCCGGCTCCCGCGCGCCTCCAGCACGGCGTTCGCGAGGTGGAACCCGTCCATCCCGACCACCACTGCCAGGTCCGGCCCGAGCGCCGCCGCGAGCCCCGCGGCGAGGGTCGACTTGCCGGCCCCCGGTGGTCCGGTGAGACCCAGGATGGCCCGGCCCGCCCGGGTGGGGTCGTCCGCGAGACGGCGAGCCCGGTCGACGAGTTCCGCGGGGACGGCGGGAGCGGTGGCGTCCGCGGACCACGCCGTCGCGGGCTCGTGGTCGCCGGTGACGCGATCGTCCGCCGGCTGATCCTCGACGGCAGCCTGCGCCACCGGCTCCGATGCCGCCTCGGCCACGTCGGACGGCGGCACGACGCGTTCCAGATGCTCCATCCATTCCCGAGGCCCCAGGTGCTGCACCCGCAACGAGGCCACGCGCACCGCCTCCGCACAGGCCTCGGGCAGTTCGGCGCCCATGGCCAGCGCGACCGTGAGTGCGCCGTGAAAGGCATCCCCGGCACCGAGCGTGTCGACGGCACGCACGGCGGGTACCTCGACCGTTCCGCGGGCATCGGCCGTCCGCCAGTCGACCGGCGCCGGCCCATGCGTCACCACGGTCGCCCCGTCCAGGCCCGCGTACCAGTCCTCGCGCCCCTCGGGAACACGGAACGCCGCCGAGCAGGCGATGACGTCCGCCTCGGGCAGCAGGTCGGCGAACACCGGACGCCATCTGCCCGCGTCGAGCACGATCAGCGGCCGCCGGCGCAGGGAGCGGACATGCGCGAGCACGCCCCGCGCGATCTCGGGATGGTGCCCGTCGAGCAGCACGACGTCGGGAGCGGGCAGGGCCGCCAGGTCCTCCCGGTGCGGTCCCGGAACCCGCGTCAACGCGCCGTCGGCGGAGACCACCGACCGCTCCCCCGTGGCGTCGTCGACCAGCACCGCCGAGACCGCGAGGTCGTGGCCGGTCCGCGCGACATCGTGCACCTCGACCCCGTGCCGCTCCAGCTCGGCACGCGCGGCCGTACCGACGGCGCTGGTTCCGAGCGCGGTGACCAGGACGGGCCGCACACCCAGGGCGGCGGCCGTGACCGCCGCGTTCGCGGCCGGGCCGCCTGCGGCGACGTCCTGGCGGACGGCGGTCACCTTCTGGTCTCGCTCAGGCCGTGCCGCGCGGTGAATCACGTCCAGCGTGGCGAGACCGGCGAACCAGCAGGTCAAAATTTCCCGGCCCGGCTGATACGGGGTCTCTCTTGCCATGGGATGAGGCTACGACACACTCCGGCATCTCAGGCGTCGAAGACACGATTGGCAATCCGGACATGGCTGCTCATCAGCAAACGGAAGGCTCTCTTCCACTTGATAAGAGATCCTACCAAGCCATTTGACATGGAAAACCTCCATTCATCGCGGAAACGGCCTCACCGGCGGGCCGCAACTCCGCTCGCCGAACTCCCATCAGGCCGGCGCCGGGACGCGCGCTCGCCGGGTGCCCGGCTCGACCTGCACCGCCGGTCGCCCTCCGCCGCCGTCCCCTCGCCGGGACGCCGTCGTACGTCGCAGCTCGTCTCGCTCGTCGGACTCCCTGTGGACACCGCCCGGCGCACCCGGTTACGGTTCCCGGCATGACGCCGCACCTGACCTGCCTTGACTGGTGGCCCGCCGACTAGGCGGGCTCGCGACGCATCCATCCACACGTCCACGACCGCCTCCCCCGGGGCGGTCGTCTCGTGTTCCCGCACGACTCACGGTCCCGGGCCGGCACCCCGAACCGAGAGGTCACAGATGTCCCGCAACTCCGCTTCCTCCGCCAGCCGGCATCCGCTCCTCGACCAGGTGCTCGCCTCCGACGGGTCCCTGCCCTTCGCGCTCCTGCGCCGCCACGGCGGCACGGAGGTCGAGGTCCTGGTCGGCGAGGTGATCGACGCCGACCTCCTGCGGGACGTCCCGCTCGACGGCGCGCCGGTGCTCGCGGTCGTCCCGTTCCGGCAGGCCCGCGAACGGGGCTTCACCGTTCACGACGACGGCGCGCCGCTGCGCTGCCTCGTCGTGCGCGACGCGGAGCTCGTCCCGCTGCCCGATGCCGTGGCCGCCCTGCCGCCCGAGCCCGTGGCCGCCGAGCCGCTCGGGTTCGACATCCCCGACGACGAGTACGCGCACATCGCGCGCCGCGTGATCGACGACGAGATCGGACGCGGGGCAGGGGCCAACTTCGTCATGATGCGCAGTTTCGAGGCTCGCACCGACGCGCCGCCGGTCGCCGCCCTGGCCTCGTGGTTCCGCGCGCTCCTCACGCACGAGGTCGGCTCCTACTGGACCTTCGCGGTGCACGCCCCGGCCCCGGCGGACGCGGCGCCCTCGGCCGCCGGGCCGCTGTCCCTCGCGGGCGCGACGCCCGAGCGGCACCTCACGGTGCACGACGGCGTGGCCCGGATGAACCCGATCAGCGGCACCTACCGTCACCCCGCGACGGGGCCCACGCGCGACGGCGTCCTCGAGTTCCTGCGCGACACCAAGGAGAACGAAGAGCTCTTCATGGTCGTCGACGAGGAGATGAAGATGATGAGCGTCATCTGCCCGGACGGCGGGCGCATCGTCGGCCCCTACCTCAAGCAGATGGCCCGGCTCAGCCACACCGAGTACCTGCTGGAGGGCCGCACCGCACTCGACCCACGCGAGGCGCTCCGCCTGACGATGTTCGCGCCCACCGTGACCGGATCTCCCATGGAGAACGCGTGCACGGTCATCTCCCGGCACGAGACCCGGCCCCGGGGCTACTACTCGGGGTTCCTCGCCCTGTTCGAACCCGGCCACGCGCCGGCGGCCGGGTCCGCGACCTACTCGCTCGACGCCCCCATCCTCATCCGCACCGCGTACCTCCACGACGAGGGGCGGGTCTCCGTCCCGGCGGGAGCAACTCTCGTGCGCCATTCCGTCCCGGAGAACGAGGTCGCGGAGACCCGGGCGAAGGCCGCGGGCGTACTGGCCTCCCTGGGGTTGGTACCGCGCGGCGCGGGGCCCGACGCCGTCGTCGACCTGAACGCGCAGCCCGGAGTCGCCGAGGCGCTCACCGCCCGCAACCGCCAGCTCGCCGAGTTCTGGGTCCGCCCGCAGGAGACGGCTCGTGCCGGGACGGCCGGCGACCCGTCGACCGGCCCGGCCGGCTCCCCGGAGGGCGCGGTGACCGCTCACCCGGCCGCTGGTCCCCACCCGGCCGGGGCCTCACCGCTGAGCGGGCAGGACGTCCTCGTGATCGACCACGAGGACCAGTTCACGACCATGCTCGCCCACCAGTTCCGCCACCTGGGCATGCACGCCCGCGTGGTCCGCTGGGACGCCGTCGACGACGTGCTCGGCGACGACCTGGTCGTCCTCGGCCCCGGCCCCGGCGACCCTCGCGACCACGGGGACCCCCGCATCGCCGCCATCACCCGGCGGATCCACGAACGCGTCACCGCGGGTCGGCCGTTGCTCGCCGTCTGCCTGAGCCACCAGGTGCTGGCCGAGCTCGCGGGCTTCCCCCTCCGCCGGCTGTCCGCGCCACGCCAGGGGATCCGGCTCGACGCCGACGTGTTCGGGACCACGGCCGCCGTCGGCTACTACAACACCTTCGGGGCACGGCTCACCACCATCGCCGCGGCCGACGCCGACAACCCGGTGGCACGGCTCGCCCTGGAGCCGTCGGTCGACGCGGACGGCGTGCTCACGGCCCTCCGCGGCCCCGCGGTCGCCTCCGTGCAGGGCCACCTGGAATCAGTGCTCTCGGCCGACGGCCTGACCGTCCTGGACTCCCTGACCCGTCACGCGCTGGGCGTCCCGGCGGAACCGACCCTGGCGCCCTGACCGCTCCGTCCGACTCGAGCCGCGAGCCGGTGCCCGCCGCGGGGCACCGCCTCGCGGCCCTGCCGTGCGGACGACGTCGGATCGCGCGGCGCCGCCGGTGAGGCCCGGTCAGGCGGTCAGCTCCCGGTACCGGTCCAGGAGCGACACGAACTCGCCACGGAGGCCGTAGGGATCCGCGCCGAGGGCCCCGGCCGCACGGGAGCGGGCGGACTCCAGGCTCGCACCCGCCGCGTACTGCGAACCACGGGCGACGAGGCCCGCCTCGACGACCGCGGCGGCGAACCGGAAGTCCGTGGACGGCACGTCCGTGAACGCGCCGGCCCCCACCGGGTACTCCTGCTCGGTGCTCCGGGACTCCCCGGGCTCCTTCCACCGCACGTGCACGGTCATGAAGTCGTCCGAGCCCGTCGCCCGTGCGTCCTGATACCTCAGCCCGTCGTCGACGGCACCCTCGGAAGCCGGGACGATCTCGTAGAAGGCCGTCACCGAGTGGCCGGCGCCGACGTCGCCGGCGTCCACGGCGTCGTCGGCGAAGTCCTCGTCGTCCAGACGGCGGTTGTCGTAGCCGATGAGCCGGTACTCGGACACCACCGCCGGGTTGAGTTCCACCTGCACCTTCAGGTCCTGGGCGACCACGAACATCGTCGAGTCGAACTCGTCCACGAGCACCTTGCGCGCCTCGTCGATCGTGTCGATGTAGGCGTAGTTGCCGTTGCCCTGGTCGGCGATCGCCTCCATCGTGTCGTCCTTGAGGTTGTGCATCCCGAAGCCCAGCACCGAGATGTAGACGCCGGACTCACGCGCCTCCTCGATCTGCTCCGTCAGCTGCTCCGGCGTCGACGGACCGACGTTGAAGTCGCCGTCCGTCGCCAGGATGACCCGGTTGTTGCCGCCGTCGATATAGTTCTTCCCGGCCAGCGCGTAGGCCGTCTCCAACCCCGCGGCGCCCCCGGTGGACCCGCCCGCGGACAGGGATCGCAGGGCGTCCGTGATGACGCCCTCCTCGGAGCCCGGCACCGAGTCGAGAAGCACCCGGTTGTCACCCGCGTAGGTGACGATCGAGACGACGTCGTCCGGGCCCAGCTTCGACGCGAGCAGCGAGAAGGACTCGGCCAGCAGGGGCAGCTTGTTCGGCTCGTCCATCGAGCCGGACACGTCCAGGAGGAACACGATGTTGTTGCCCTCGTGCGTCGGTACGGCTTCCGTCGCCTGGACGCCGATCATCGCGAGGTCGTGATCCGGGGCCCATGGCGCCTCGGCCACCTGTGTCGTCACCGCGAACGGCTGGTCGTCGTCCGGCCCGGGCGCGGGGTGCTCGTAGTCGAAGTAGTTGACGAGCTCCTCGATGCGCACACCCTCGGGCACCTGCCCCTGGGTGATCTGCCGGCGCAGGTTGCTGTACGACGCCGTGTCCACGTCGGCGGAGAAGGTCGACAGCGGGCTCGTGGTGACGTCCTGGAACGGCTGCTCGACAGCGTCGTCGTACTCCTCCTGGGCCTCCGGGGGCGCGCCCCGCCGGTCGTCGGGCGCCAGGGGCTCGGCGTGCGGCGGAACGTCGCCCTCGGAGTACAGCTGGGCGTCGGCGGCTTCCGCACCGCCGTCGACGAGGCTGTCGCCCTGACCGCCGCAAGCTGTCAGGACCACGGCGACGACGGCCGTCGTGGCCAACGCGGCAGCGGTCCGGGGGTGGATGGTGCGGTGCATGACACTTCCTCTCGTCCGGAGGTCTGGGCGGGCCCGGTGTCCGGACGGCGGCAGAGGCCTCACCAGCACGAACCGGTCTCGGTCCCGCACCGTCTGTGTCACGGCCTCCGACGACGTTGCACCTACCGCGTCACGGTCGTGCAACGGCCATGAGGATGCCGGCCTCATCCTGCTCGCCCGACGGGCCGGACGCCGCCGGCCGGACGCCGTCCCGGCTGACGCGGACCTCGTCGACGGCGGCTCGCAGGTCGGTCGTCGCCAGTGCGAGCGCCTGCTCCATGAGCGCGGCCTGCTGCACCAGCATCTCGGCCTGGGGCACCGTGTCCGGCTCCTGCGTCGTGACCCGCTGACCGACGATGCCTTCCGCGGACCGGATCGCGGCGTCGAGCGTGGCGCGAGCGTCGGGATCGGCGTGCGTGGCGTTCGACCGGACGTTGCGCGCCACGACGATCACCGTGGCCAGGCGCTCCGCCGTGGCCCGGCCGGCGACGACGCGCTCGTCGATCCGGGCGTTGAGCACCTCCAGGCGGTCGGTGGTCGTCGCGCGGGCCTGGCTCACCCAGCCGACGAGCACGGCCGTCACGATCGCGAGGACCGTGGCCGCGGCCGCGCATCGCCTCAGCACCCGGCCGACGGCAGTGCCGCCACGGCTGACCGGGACGACGTCGGCGGGACCGCTACCGGCGACGGAGCCGGCCTCGATGGATTCCGATGGCGTCTCGGTACCGGAAGGCTCCAGAACGGCGGTCTGCAAAGTCATTCGTCTCCCCCTGAGAACGAAACCGACGGCGAATGGTGCGTTCCTGGCCGCGCCCCCTTGACATGACAGCCCTGAGATGCCAGGAGGTGAGCCGACTCCCTGAGACTAGGGCGGCCGGAGCACCCTCGCGCGCTCAGACCGTGATCTGTGGAAAGCCGCCCATCACAGTCGTGAAAATGGGCGCTGACCTCGTGAAATGCATTTACCAAGCCGCCCGTTCACCGGACTTCTCGGCCACGACCAGCCGGTGCGTCGGGCGGGTCAGCGCGACGTACAGATCGCGCTCCCCGCCGGGCCGGGCCGCGACGATCTCATCGGGTGCCACGACGACCACCGCGTCGAACTCCAGCCCGCGCACCGCCGACGCCGGAAGCACCTGCGCCTCCTCCCCCACGGCGCGCGCCAGACCGGCGACACGCCGCTCGGCGCAGATCACGGCGACCTGCGCGCCGGGGTGAGCCGTGGTCTCGTCGGACACGACGCGGGCCACGTCCGCGGCCACGACGGCATCACCGGCCGCGACGGGCCCGGGCCCCCCGGGCAGGAGCAGCGTGCGCGGCGCCGCACCGTGTCGCACCGCGGTGCTCAGCTCCTGGTCGGGCGCGATGCGCGCGAGCAAACCCCGCGTCGCCCCGAGGATCTCGGCCGTGGTCCGGTAGGAGACCGTGAGCGTCCAGGTCTGCGTGCGGCCGTCGGCGATCCCCGTCAGAGCCTCGTCCCAGCTCCGCACCGTCGAGACCTGACCGGCCTGGGCGAAGTCGCCCACCACGGTCATCGACCGCGACGGGCAGCGGCGTGCCACCATTCGCCACTGCATGGGCGTGAGCTCCTGCGCCTCGTCCACCACGACGTGCCCGAACGTCCGCTCCGGTGGTCCGTCGACGAGCGCCGACGCCTCGTCGAGCAACGGCACGTCCGCGTCCGTCCACCCGCCCGTCCCCGGGTCCGGCCGCCAGGCGCGCCCCGGAGCCGCTCCCGTACCGTGCGCCCGGCCCGCCGCAAGCACCTCCCGAACCAGGTCTTCGGCGTCCAGCCGCGGCCACAACGTGTCCACCGCACGGTCGAGACCGCGGTCCGCGGCGAGTTCGGCGCGCACCGTATCCGGGTCGAACTCGTCATGGGCGTCACCGACGGCGCCGTCGTACCCGAGGTTCGTCAGATCGGCCGCCACGGACCGGTCCAGCGACGCGACATCGCGGCCCATGGACTCGGCGACCTCACGGTCGACACGTTCCAGGGCCGTCACCGCCTCACGTTCGAGGGCGTCGGTGAGCGCGTCCACCACATGTTCCTTGAACACCTCGCGTGCCGGGTTGTGCGCCGAGCCGTCGCCGACGGCGCGAGCCCGGGCCGCCGCGACCTCGCCGGCGGGGAGGTCGGGCAGGTCTCCCGGGGTGCGCAGAGGCCCGCCGGGAGCCTGCCGCCGTCGGACCGCCTCGGCCAGCGCGACGGCCATCCGGGCCTCGCCCTTGGCGCGTGCGTCCTCGTCGGACGCGGGAACCGAGGACCAGCACGCCTTCCGCCGCCGCGCGCTCGTGCGCGTAGAGCACATAGGCGGCTCGGTGCAGGGCGACCACGGTCTTGCCCGTGCCGGGACCGCCCTGCACCACGGTGACGCCCCGGTGCGGCGACCGCACGACCCGGTCCTGCTCGGACTGCAACGTGGACACCGCGGCACGCATGTGCCCGGTGCGGCGGGCGGTGAGCGCCTCGACGAGTGGCCCGTCGCCGACGACGTCGTCGGGGCCGGGCTCGGAGCCGTCCAGGATCTCGTCGCTCACCTCGGTCACGGTGCGGCCGTCGGTCCTGAGATGACGGCGCCGGCGCAGCCCTTCGGGAGCGAGCGCGGTGGCGGCGTAGAAAGGCCGGGCGGCATCGGCCCGCCAGTCGACCAGGAGCGGCTCGTCGGAGGCACCGGACCGCAGGCCGATACGCCCCACGTGCACCCACGTGCCGTCCGCGCGGTCGATCCGGCCGAAGCACAGGGCATGGGCGGCGGACTCGAGCGCATGGATGCGGGCACGCAGCCGGGACGCCGTGATCTCGCGCTCGGCGGCCTCGGCGGCGCCGGACGGGCGCTCGCGCAGAACGCGGGCCAGTTCCCGTCCGGCTGTCACGGCCTGCTCGTCGAGCAGCGCGTACATGCCGCTGACGCGTTCCTGTTCGACGGCGGTCTGGGCGGTCCGGGCATCGTGCGGCGCGGCGGTCCGGGGCACGGGTCTCCTCTGGTCGGCGGCCTGGACACAACGACCCGGGTGTGCCGATTGTTCCGGGCTCCCCCGCGCCCACCGGAGCGGTCACGGGTTCATTTCCTTGCAGCGGTCGGCAAGTGTCGCTTGGATGGGCGGCGGCCCACCCCGGTGCAGAGAGGAACACCCGGATGTCCCTGCTGGACAGATTCAAGGACGAGTTCATCGACATCGTCGAATGGACCGACGACTCGCGCGACACCATCGTGTGGCGCTTCCCGCGCCACGACAACGAGATCAAGAACGGGGCACGGCTCACGGTGCGGGAGTCCCAGACCGCGGTGTTCGTCAACGAGGGGCAGATCGCCGACGTCTTCGGTCCCGGGATGTACACGCTGCAGACCGCGAACCTGCCGATCCTCAGCACCCTCAAGGGCTGGAGGCACGGGTTCGAGTCGCCGTTCAAGGCCGAGGTGTACTTCGTCAGCACGCGGCAGTTCACGGACCTCAAGTGGGGCACCAAGAACCCGGTGATCGTGCGCGACGCAGAGTTCGGCGCCGTGCGGCTGCGTGCGTTCGGCGCGTTCACCGCCCGAGTGACGGATCCGGCGCTCCTGCTGCGCGAACTCGTCGGTACCGACCCGCAGTTCCGCACCGACGAGGTGCACGAGTACCTGCGGCAGAACGTCGTCAGCCGCCTCGGCACCGCCCTGGCGACCGCGGGCGTCCCCGTCCTGGATCTCGCGGCCCACCAGGGTGAGCTCGGCGACCGGCTCGCCGCCACGCTGTCCGGCGAGCTCGGACCGGAGCTCGGCATCTCGGTCCCCAGGTTCGTCATCGAGAACATCTCGCTGCCGCCCGAGGTCGAGGAGAAGCTCGACAAGCGCACCTCGATGGGGATCGTCGGCGACCTCGACCGGTACACGAAGTTCCAGGCCGCCGAGGCCCTCGAGGCCGCGGCCGAGAACCCGGGTGGTGGCGCCGCGGCCGTCGTCGGCATGGGACTGGGGCAGGCCACCGGGAGCATCGTCACCGGCGCGACGGCGCCCGCCGCACAGCCCGCTCCCGTGCGGCCCGGCACCCCGCCACCCCTGCCCGGGGGCACCCAGTGGTTCCTCGGCTCGAACGGCCACCAGACCGGCCCGTTCGACGACGCCGGCCTGGCAGCCCAGGCATCCTCCGGCACGCTCACGCCCGGCACTCTCGTGTGGCGGGACGGCATGCCGGGCTGGGTGCCGGCGTCGGACGTGCCCGACGTCGCACGGCACCTGCGCGCCACGCCCCCGCCGCTGCCGGAGCAGAGCTGAGGGCGCGGGCGGACATGACGGAGACCACGAACCCGTCCGCGCCGGCCCACCGGGACTACCCGTGCGCACAGTGCGGGGCGAGTGTCCGGTATGCGGCGGGGACGGGCGCGCTGACCTGCCCCTACTGCGGGCACACGCAAGAGGTCGCGACCACGGACCGCGTCGTGCGCGAGCACGACTTCGCGACACTTCTGGCGTCGGACCGCGAGCTCCCGCCCGACTCCCACGACTACGAGTGCGGCACCTGCGGTGCGGTCACGACGAGTGACAAGCTGTCACAGGACTGCGGGTTCTGCGGGTCGGCGATGGTCGCGGAGGTCGAGGGCCTGGGCCTCGTCACACCCGAGGCGGTCCTGCCGTTCGCCGTGGACCGCCCGTCGATGACGACGGCGCTGCGACGCTGGGCACGCACGCGCTGGTTCGCGCCGTCGGCCCTGAAGAAGGTGACCGCCGTCGAGCGGGCGCACAGCGTGTACCTCCCCCACTGGACCTACGACGCACAGACCACCACCGACTACGCCGGCCAGCGCGGCGAGCACTACTGGGAGACCGTGACGAGCACGGACTCGGAGGGCCGCACCACCACCCGGCAGGAACGCCGCACCCGCTGGTACCACGCGAGCGGTCGGGTCGCGCGGTTCTTCGACGACGTCCTGATCGCCGGGACCGGCCGCGTCATGCCGCAGCATCTGGCCAAGCTCGATCCGTGGCCGCTCGCCGACGCCGAGCCGTACCGGCCGGACTTCCTCGCCGGGCACGAGACGCTGCGGTACGACGTCGAGCCCGGAGCCGGGCTCGAGGTCGCGAAGCAGAAGATGGCACGCGTGATCACCGGCGACTGCGAGCAGGACATCGGCGGCGACGAGCAGCGTGTGCACCACATGGACACGCGGTACTCCGCCGTCACGTTCAAGCTGCTGCTCCTGCCGGTCTGGATCGCGACGTACCTGTACGGCGGCAAGGCGTACCAGGTCCTGATCAATGCCCGCACCAGCGAGGTCATCGGCGAGCGTCCGTGGTCGGCGTGGAAGATCGCCGGCGCGGTGGCGGCGGCGCTGGCGGTGGTGGCCGCGGTGGTCGTGCTGGTCCATCTCAACGGCTCGGGCTGACCACCGGCGGCGGCGTCGGGTCCGACGTCGAGTGGTCGGTCCTTTGTCAATGCGGTCGGCTCCCTGAGGGACCGACCGCATTGACAAAGGACCGACCGCTCGACAACCTGCCGACACAGCCTCCGCGGCTCGCCGTCGGCGTCAGCGGTCGACGCGGGCGCTGCCGCCGCGGGCGAGTTTGGTGACTTCGGGCAGGGTGGCGGTGGTGGTGTCTCCGGGAGTGGTCATGGCCAGGGCGCCGTGCGCGGCGCCGTACTGGACGGCCTGTTCCAGGGTGTCCAGTTCCATCAGCCCGTACGCCAGCCCCGAGGCGAACGAGTCACCCCCACCCACCCGGTCGAAGATCTCCAGACCCGGCCGGTGGGTCGCCTCGGCGAACCCCTCGAGACGCGACCACGCGATCGCACCCCAGTCGTTCACCGTCGCGGTCCGCACCCCCCGCAACGTGGTCGCCACGACCTGGAAGTTGTCGTACTCGCCCGAGGCCCGCTCGATCATGGCCCGGAACGCGCCCGTGTCCAGATCCGTCAGATCCTGCGACACGCCCTCCACCTCGAACCCGAGACAGGCCGTGAAGTCCTCCTCGTTCCCGATCATCACATCCACATGCCGCGCCAGCCTGCGGTTGACCTCCCGCGCCCGGGCCACCCCACCGATCCCCTTCCACAACGAAGGCCGATAGTTCAGGTCATAGGACACGACCGTGCCGTGGCGGCGGGCGGCCGCCATCGCCGCCTCGGCCACATCCGCGGCCGACTCCGACAACGCCGCGAAGATCCCACCCGTGTGCAGCCACCGCACCCCCGAGGAGAACAACGCCTCCCAGTCCACATCCTCCGGCCGCATCTGCGAGACCGCGGTATGCCCCCGGTCACTCACCCCCAACGCCCCACGCACCCCGAACCCCCGCTCGGTGAAGTTCAACCCGTTACGCACCCGCCGCCCGATCCCGTCGAACTCCCGCCACCGCACCCACGACGTGTCCAACCCGCCCCCCAGCATCAGATCCTCCACCAGCCGGCCCACATCGTTGTCCGCCAACGCCGTCACGATCGCGCCCCGCAACCCGAAACACCGCCGCAACCCCCGAGCCACGTTGTACTCACCACCCCCCTCCCACACATCGAACCGGCGCGCGTTACGCACACGCCGCTCACCCGGATCCAGACGAAGCATGACCTCCCCGAGCGCGACAACGTCATACCGGCACTCGGCCGCGGGACGGACAGACAACGAAGCATTCATCATCGAACTCCTTCACGAGAACAAGGCCACCAAGGCCACCGGACACCGCCAGACACACCAGACACGCCAGGCACAGGCACGCCAGGAGCAACAGGACACAGGCACGACACCTCAGGCACGCGACCCCGCCACGATCGACACAGCCCGCGCCGTACGACGAGTGATCTCCGCGAAATCACCCGCCACCACCAAGCCCCTGTCCACCATCCACGACCCACCCACCGCCAGCACCGACGGCAGACCGAGGTAGTCCGGCAGGTTCCCGGCACCCACCCCACCGGTCGGCACGAACCGCACCTGCCCGAACGGCCCCGACAGCGCCTTGATCACGGCAGGCCCACCCACGACACCGGCCGGGAACAACTTGACGGTCGAGATACCAAGCTCCAGCGCGGCCATCACCTCCGACGCCGTGGCCACACCCGGCACAACCGGCACACCCGCCTCCTGCGCCGCACGGACCACCGACACACTCAACCCCGGCGACACCACGAACGAAGCACCAGCCGCCACCGCCTCGTCCACCTGACGCGCATCCACCACCGTCCCAGCACCCACCAACATGCCCGGATGCCGGTCAACGATCGCCTCGATGACAGCCCCCGCACCAGCCCTACGAAAAGTAACCTCAGCCACCGGCAAACCACCCTCATCCAACGCCCCCGCCACACCAAGCCCCTGCCCGACATCATCGACAACAACAACAGGAACCACCCCCGCGCGCCCGAGACG
>NZ_JAFMPK010000027.1:375422-410741 GCF_017349295.1 Myceligenerans salitolerans | reverse complement strand
ACGCGGACCCGCACCCGCACGACCTCGACGAAGCTCGCTGGGCCGACGACGGCGGCAACCTGGCCCCCGCACGCCGCATCCGCCGCCGCACCGTCTCACGCTCTACCCGCCACCTGGAGGGCTTTCCCGACCTGCCCAAGAAGGCCATGGGGCAGGGCACCACGGGGGCGGTGTTCGTGGATGAGAAGACCGGCCGTGAGCACCGTCCCTCGATGTTCCTCACCCTGACGCTCGGCTCCTACGGCAAGATCCGTGACGGCGTGCCCGTCGACCCGGCCTCGTACGACTACCGGCGTGCCGCGCTGGACGCGCTCACGTTCTCCCGGCTGGTTGACCGGTTCTGGCAGAACATGCGCCGCTGTGCCGGATACAAGGTCCAGTACTTCGCTGCTGTGGAAGCCCAGAAGCGCCTGGCCCCCCACCTGCACGCCGCCGTGCGCGGTGCGATCCCTCGGGCGACCATCAAGGCCGTTGCCGCTGGGACCTACTTCGCCGCCTGGTGGCCTTCGGTAGACGTGGAGGTCTACACGCCCGACGACCCCGAAGGCATGCCCGTATGGGATGCGGCGCTGGGCGGCTACGTCGACCCCGGCACCGGGGAAGTCCTTCCCACCTGGGATGAGGCGACCCGCGACCTCGCGAAGCCCGCACACGTGGCAACCCTCGGGAAGCAGATCGACATCAAGGGCCTGCTGGGTGGCACCCCCGACAGTGACCGGGCGGTGCGGTACCTGTGCAAGTACCTCACCAAGTCCATCGCGGGCACCTACACGCCGGCCGAATCCCTCGACGGCGACGACGTGGTGCCAGACCCTGCCTGGGAAGCTCTCCAGGCGGCTCGCGCCGCCGACTATGAGGCACACGTAGACCGGCTCCACGCGCACACCTCCGTGCTGCCCTGCTCGCCCGAGTGTGGCAACTGGCTGCGCTACGGCGTCCAGCCCAAACACCCCACCGCTGGCCTGTCGGCTGGCTGCCTGTCGCCCGCTCACGAGCGGGACAACCTCGGCCTTGGCGGGCGGCGTGTGCTGGTCTCGCGGCAGTGGTCGGGCAAGACCCTCACCCAGCACCGGGCCGACCGCGCCGCCGTCGTACGTGAGGTCCTGCAAGCCGCGGGCATCACTCCCGAAGACGCCGACCGGCTCGCCGCGTCCAAGACGCTCCCGGACGGCACGGCCCGGTTCGTGTGGCGAGAACCCGACCACATCGCCGAGACCACCTACGTCGACGTGATCGCGGCCTCGCTCCGGCAGGCCATGACACGCCGTGCCCAGTACGACGCCGCGAAACAAGCGGCCTCGCCTCCAGGCTCGGGCCCTCCATCGGGGCCTGTGGATAACCGTTCGGCAACCGCGTACGCGGCATGAGGGAAGGGGCAGTCATGGCAGGCAAGAACTACCGGAACAAGACCAAGAACCCCCACAACAACCCGCCCGCCGTCGTCGCCATCGACGAGCTGTGGACTATCGACGAGGTCGCCGCGTTCCTCCGCGTCCCCGTCGCCACCCTCTACCGGTGGCGCACCCACAACGACGGACCCAAAGCCGCCCGCATCGGCCGACACCTGCGCTACGCCCGCGTCGACGTCATCACCTGGTTGCGCGCCCAACAGGACGAAGCCGCCTGATGGGCTCCGTCGAAAAGCGCACGCGCAAGCTCGCAAATGGCAGAACTAAGACCTTCTATGTCGCGCGATGGCGGGAACCGTCCGGGCGTCAAGCTACAAAGTCATTCCCGAAAAAGGGTCTCGCTGAGGACCATGTCACGGAGATGGAAAGCGACGTTCTGCGCGGTGACTATGTTTCTCCCACGGCGGGGGAAGTGACGTTCAAAGAGTATGCAGAGGCGTGGCTTGGCGCTCAGACATTCAACCCGACGACACGTCGACAGGTTGGGAGCTACTTCAAGGTCCATGCATATCCCGCGCTCGGGCATCGGGCACTGAACGCCGTGAAGCCGTTCATGATTCAGGCGTTCATTCGTGGGATGTCGGTAGCGGACGATACGAAAGCCCTGATTCTCGTTCAGGTCTCGGCGGTCTTCTCGGCGGCGGTTGACGACGAGCTGATCCGGAAGAACCCGTGCAAGGCCAAATCCGTGACCAAGCCCAGGTCGCAGCAAAAGAAGATCGTCCCGTGGGCACCCGAGCAGGTCTTTGCCGTCAGGGATGCGCTGCCCGATCGGTACAAGATCCTCGTGACACTGGGTGTAGGGCTCGGGCTCCGTCGTGGGGAAATCTTCGGGCTCGCGGTAGAGGATTTCGACTTCAAGCGCAAGGTGGTCTCCGTCCGGCGTCAGGTGAAGCTCCTGGGTGTTCGGGTTTTCGCGCTTCCGAAGAATGAGAAGACTCGTGAGGTGCCGCTACCTGCCGAGGTCGCGCGCGAAGTGAAGGCGCACATGGCGAAGTATCCGCCGGTCGCGGTCACGCTGCCGTGGAAGGACGTTGACGGAGACCCGGTGACGGCGCGGCTGATCCTCACGAACTCGCGGCACAACGCGATGATCGGATCGGTTGTCACGCGGGACCTTTGGCCGCCCGCGCTCACAGCCGTGAAGATCCGTCCAGGTCGCGAGAACGGATGCCACATGCTCCGTCACGTGTACGCCTCGACGCTGCTGCATCACGGCGAGTCCATCAAGGCGTTGTCGGAGTACCTCGGGCACTCGTCAGCGGGCTTCACGCTGCGCGTGTACACCCACCTCATGCCGGGCAGTGCCGAACGGACCCGTCGAGCCGTCGACGAGATGTTTCGTGTAACCCGTGTGGAACGCGTGCCCGACGAAGATGCGAATGACCAGGTCACAGCGGCGTAGCGTCCACTACTGGAACAAGAAGCGGGCTGGGGCGCGTACGTCCTGACGCCCTCGGGAGACGGTGGCCGGCCCGCGACGACATCCGTGTGACGTCGGCGCGGGCCGGCCGCTCTTCTCGTTCCGCCAGCGCCCGGCTGGTACGCCGGCCGTACCGGCGCCCTTCGACGTGGCGGCGCGCCTACCTGCTCGAGTCGCTCGGGCCGCCGGGACGTTGCGCACCGGACTCAGCGCCCCTCCTGCATCTCGGTCCGGACCGGGGGGCACAATTGTTCACGTGAGGCAGAATCCGTCCGAGGCGCGGCCCGCGGCCGTCCGCGTCGCGGGGCTGCGTGTCGTGCGCGGCGGCCGGCCGGTCATCCCGGGCCTGGACGTCGAGGTGCCCGCCGGGTCCGTGGTCGGACTGCTCGGGCCCTCCGGCTCCGGCAAGACGACCCTCCTGCGCGCCGTCGTCGGCGTGCAGGCCCAGGTCTCCGGCACGGTCGAGGTCCTGGGCGAGCCGGCGGGTTCCCCGTCCCTGCGGCGCCGCGTGGGCTACGTCACTCAGGACGCGAGCGTGTACACGGACCTGACCGTCGCGCAGAACCTGGACTACTTCGCCGCGCTCGCCGGGATCCCGTCGCGCGGGCGGAAGGCGGCCGTCGCCGCGGCGATGTCCGACGTCGACCTCGGCGGTCACGAGAAGCAACCCGTCCGGACACTCTCCGGCGGGGAATGTTCGCGCGTGTCGCTGGCGGCGGCGCTCGTGGCGGACCCCGAACTGCTCGTGCTGGACGAGCCCACCGTCGGCCTGGATCCCGTGCTGCGGCGCGACCTGTGGGAGACGTTCCGTCGGCTCGCGGCCTCGGGGAAGTCGCTGCTCGTGTCCTCGCACGTGATGGACGAGGCGACGCAGTGCGACCGCCTCCTGCTGCTGCGCGAGGGCGTACTGGTCGCCGACATCACGCCGCGGGCCCTGCTGGAGGAGACCGGCGCCCCCGACGCGGAGCGGGCGTTCCTCGCCCTGATCGACGCGGCGAACGCCGTGGGGGCCGACGGCAGCAGTCCCGCCGCCGGTGGCGTACCCGGCGCCGCGGCGACCGGTCGCGCACGCGAGGAGGACGGGCGATGAACCTGACCTTCGCGACCGCCGCTCGCGTCCTCGCTCAGCTTCGCGCCGACAAGCGGACGATCGCCCTGATCATCGTGCTGCCGTGCCTGCTCATCGGGCTGATCGCGTGGATGTTCGAGGACGAGCCGACGGTGCTGGACCGGTTCGGCCCGGTGCTCGTGGGGATCTTCCCGCTCATCGTGATGTTCCTGGTCACGAGCGTGGCGACGTTGCGTGAGCGGCAGTCGGGAACGCTGGAGCGCCTGATGACGACCCCGATCCGCAAGGGCGACTTCGTGGCGGGCTACGCGTTCGCGTTCGGGGTGCTGTCCCTGCTCCAGGCGGTGGTCGTGGTGGGCTGGTCCGTCTGGCTCGGGATGGACGTGGCGGGCCCGCTGTGGCTGGTGTTCGTGGTGGCGGTGCTGGTCGCGATCCTGGGCTGCACCCTCGGGCTCGCCGCGTCGGCGCTGGCGCGGACCGAGTTCCAGGCCGTGCAGATGATGCCCGCGATCGTGCTGCCGCAGCTCATCACCTGCGGGCTCCTCATGCCGCGCGATCAGATGCCCGAGGTCCTGGAGTGGCTGTCCCGCGTACTGCCGCTCACCTACGCGGTGGACGCGATGCAGCACCTGGCGGCCGGCGAGGAATGGGAGGGCATCCAGGGTTCGGTCGCCGTGATCGTGGCGTTCATCGTCGGCGCCGTCGTCCTGGGCGTCCTGACGCTTCGCCGCCGGACCGCCTGAGGCCGCCGGACCGCGTGACGGCGCGTGACCCGGACCGCGTGACGGCGCCGGGAACGACGAAGGGCCCGGCCGTGATGGCCGGGCCCTCGCGCGTCACTTCTTGTTGCGGCGCTGGTGGCGCGTCTTGCGAAGCAGCTTGCGGTGCTTCTTCTTGGCCATACGCTTGCGGCGCTTCTTGATGACGGAGCCCATGAGGTCCTCACTTGTCTGTGATGATCGGGCGGCCCGACACCGGGCCGCGGCTGACGTGATCCACGGTTGGTCCCGCGGACATACGCCGACCAACACGAGAAAGAGTCTGTCGGTCAGGATAACGGCAGATCCGACCACACCAGTAATCGGGCACGTGTGAGCTGCGAGGGGCCCACCGGTCCCGTGCCGCCGAGACGGTCGCGAAGACCGAGGAGGCGAGGCAGGATCGCTCGCAAGGCCGAGCCCGCCGGCGGCGCCCCGGGAGCGGCCGGCGGCGCCCCGGAGTGCCCGCAGGGTCCAGCCCGGCGGCGTCCGGGAACGCCCGCAGGGCCGGTTGCGGCGGCTGCGGAGAACTCTGTCTCAGTCGTGATGCGGGTCCAGGCCCAGCAGGGGAAAGACAGCCTTGCGGGTGGCCTGGACGGCGCGGTCGACAGGATCGGCCGGGTCCCAGCCGTCCTTCCAGGGCCGCCACCCGACCGGCTCGGTCGAGCCGAGCGTGCGGGCCGGTTCGATCTCCGAGACCTCGAGGGCGACCGCCCGCCAGTCCGCGGGCAGGGGCATCCCGGCCGTGAGCGGCGCGTGCGCGGCCTCGGCGACGAGTGACGCCCAGACGAGCGGAACGACGTCGACCACGGCGTATCCGCCGCCGCCGAGCGCGAGCCAGCGTCCGCCGGTGAGCTCGTGTGCCAGGGCGTGCACCCACTGCTGCGCGGTGCGTTGTGCGTCGACGTCGACGTCGAGGTGCGAGAGGGGGTCGTTGCCGTGCGCGTCGCAGCCGTGCTGCGACACGATGACGTCGGGCCGGTGCTCCCGGACCACGGCGGGCACGACGGCGTCGACGGCGCGCAGCCACTCCGCGCCGTGCGTCCCGGGCGGCAGCGAGACGTTGACCGCGGTGCCCTCGCCGCGCCCGGCGCCGACGTCGCCGGGATACCCGGTGCCGGGGAACAGCGTGCGACCGTCCTGGTGCACGGACACCGTGAGGACCCGTGGGTCCTCCCAGAAGGCCGCCTCGACGCCGTCACCGTGGTGGGCGTCGAGATCGACGTACGCGACGCGGTCGGCACCGAGATCGAGCAGCCGCCGGATCGCGGCGGCGGCGTCGTTGTAGACGCAGAAGCCGGCCGCCGCTCCCCGCTGTGCGTGGTGCATCCCGCCCGCGACGTTCACACCGTGGTCGATCTCGTGGCGCCAGACGGCTTCGGCGAGTGCCACCGATCCGCCGACCTGGCGTGCGGCGGCGTCGTGCATGCCGAGGAACAGCGGGTCGTCCTCCGTGCCGAGGCCCCGGACCGGATCCGGTTCGAGCTCGGTCGACGCGCGGCGGACCGCGGCGAGGTAGGCGTCGTCGTGCACGGTGCGCAGCACGTCGTCGGAGGCGGGTTCGGCGTCGGCGACCTCGAGCGTCGGCAGATCCGGCAGCCGGAGGGCGTGGATCAGCCGCATCGTCAGGTCGAGCCGGACGGGGGCCATGGGGTGCCCGGGCCCGAAGTCGTACTCCAGGAGTTCCGGGCTCCAGGCGAGGCGGGCGCGGTGCACGCCTCCACGGTAGCCGAGATCGTTGTTCTCGCATCGACCCGTCCGCTGGTGTGTTCGGTGGTGCCGTCGGGACCTCGCCGGGCCGGATGCGCCGCGCGCGGGCCGCGGCGGGGATAGGGTCCGATGAGCGCCACGGGCGCGCGAGGACTCGAGGAGGACAGGCACGGCGATGAGGTGGCTGCGTGCGCGGCTGTACGCGCTCCGGGAGATGGTCGACGAGGTCGCGCGGCACAGCCCGGCCCGGCTCGCGATCGTGGTGTTCGCCGCCGTCATCGCGGTGTTCACCGCGTTGTTGCTCGCGCCGTGGGCGACGGCGTCGGGCACGTCGGCCGAGTTCGTCGACGCGCTGTTCACCGCTGTCTCGGCGGTGTGCATCACGGGGCTCGTCGTGCAGGACACCGCCACCTACTGGTCCCTGTACGGGCAGATCGTCATCCTGGTCGGGATCAAGGTCGGCGGCCTGGGGATCATGACGATCGCCTCGATCATCGGGATGGTCGTCTCGCGGAGGATCGGGCTGACGCAGCGGTTGCTGACGGCGTCGGAGACGAAGACCAGCAAGCTCGGCGAGGTGGGGTCGCTGGTGCGCACCATCATCGTGACGGCCACGACGCTCGAGCTCGCCATCGCGCTGCTGCTCTTCCCGCGGTTCGTGGTGATCGAGCAGGACGTGGGCAGCGCGGCGTGGCACGCGGTCTTCTACGGGGTCTCGGCGTTCAACAACGCGGGCTTCATCCCGACCGAGCACGGGCTGCTGCCGCACGTGGGCGACTGGGGCCTGGTGCTCCCGGTGGCCCTGGGGGTGTTCCTCGGCTCGCTCGGGTTCCCGGTGATCCTGAACGTGTACCGGGCACTGCGTGAGGGACGCAGCCGCGGTTTCGGGAGGCGCTGGGGCCTGCGGCTGACGCTCCACTCGAAGCTCACGCTGACCACGAGCCTCGCCCTGCTGGTGGTGGGCTCGGTGGTGATCGGCATGCTGGAGTGGCGCAACCCCTACACGCTCGGGCCGCTGGACTGGCCGAGCAAGATCCTCGCGGCGCTGTTCGCCGGGGTGATGCCGCGGTCCGGCGGCTTCAACACCGTCGACGTGGGCGGGATGGAACAGTCGACGTGGCTCGTCACCGACGCGCTGATGTTCGTGGGCGGCGGGTCGGCGTCGACGGCCGGCGGCATCAAGGTGACCGCCCTGGCCGTGATCCTTCTCGCGATCGTCGCCGAGGCGCGGGGTGACCGTGACATCGACGCGTACGGACGCCGGATCCCCTCGGACGTCCTGCGGCTCGCGCTCGGCGTGACGTTCTTCGGGGCCACGGTCGTGCTGCTCACCAGTGTCACGCTGCTGCACATCACCGACTACACGTTGAGCCGGGTGCTGTTCGAGTCGCTCTCCGCGTACGCGACCGTGGGCCTTTCCACGGGCATCACCGCCCATCTGCCCGACACGGCGAAGTATCTTCTGAGTGCGCTGATGTTCGTCGGGCGCACCGGAGGGATCACCTTCGCCGCGGCGCTGGCGCTCCGGGACCGGCGACGCATCGTACGCTTCCCCGAGGAGCGGCCGATCATCGGGTGAGCCGAGGGCTCTGCCCGGCGAACCGGGCAGCGGCGGCAGGGCCGGGGCGGGACGGGACGGCCGTAGGGGTCGTGCCGGCCGTCGTACGCGTGGTCGACGCGCGAGGAACAGGAGAGGGAACACCGTGGCGGAGAAGAAGGGTCCCGACCGCGAGGCCGGGGTACTGGTCATCGGGCTGGGCAGGTTCGGCTCGTCGCTCGCGACGACGATGGACCGGCTCGGCCAGGACGTACTGGCGGTGGAGAAGGATCCCACGCTCGTGGCGCAGTGGTCGGGCCGTATCCCGCTCGTGGAGGCCGACGCCTCCAACCCCGAGGCGCTCGAACAGCTCGGGGCGAAGGACTTCGGGGCGGCGGTCGTCGGGGTCGGGTCCTCGCTCGAGGCGTCCGTACTGATCACGGGCAACCTCGTGGACCTGGGCACGCCGCAGATCTGGGCCAAGGCGATCTCCGCGGAGCACGGCCGCATCCTCACCCGGATCGGCGCCCACCACGTGGTCTTTCCGGAGTCCGACGCCGGTTCGCGGGTGGCGCACCTCGTCAGCGGCAAGCTCATCGACTACATCGAGATCGAGGACGGCTTCACGATCGTCAAGATGCGGCCGCCGAAGGAGATGCAGGGTTTCACGCTGGCGCAGTCGAACGTCCGCCGGAAGTACGGGATCACGGTGATGGGCGTGAAGTCGCCGGGGCAGGACTTCGTGTACGCGACGCCGGAGACCCGCGTCGCGGCGAACGACCTGCTGGTCTGCTCGGGTCACGCGGAACTCCTGGAGCGTTTCGCGGCGCGACCCTGAGTCGGGAGTCCCGCGCCGCAGAGCTCGGGACCTGGCTCACGGTGCCGCGCCGGGTTCAGAAGGTGCGGCCCCGGATACGGCGGCGCAGCGCTCGGATCACCAGGCCGAACACCCAGGCCGCGCCGGCCCACGACGCCGTGCGGACGCCACGGCCGACGAGCCGCCGCGGGCGGCCCCGGAACTCCCGGATGGGCCAGCCCACGTCCTGGGCGTGCCGGCGCAGCCGGATGTCGGGGTTGATCGGGCAGGGGTGCCCGACGGCGTCCATCATCGGCAGATCGTTGAGCGAGTCCCCGTACGCGTAGCTGGCCTTCAGATCGATGCCCTCGGCCTCCGCGAGTTCGCGGACGGCCTCGGCCTTGGCCGCTCCGTGCATGAGGTCGCCGACCAGCCGGCCGGTGTAGAAGCCGTCCTCGTGCGCGGTGACGGTACCGAGCGCACCGGTCGCGCCGAGACGTCGTGCGATGAGCTCGGCGATCTCGACGGGCGTGGCCGTGATGAGCCACACCTGGTGTCCCGCAGCGAGGTGTTCCTCCAGGAGCCGGCGCGTGCCCGGGAAGATCCGCAGCGAGAGGACCGTGTCGTAGACCTCCTCGCCGAGCGTCGTCACCTCGGCGACCGTGCGACCCGCGATCAGTTCGAGCGCCCGGTTGCGGACCTCGTCGATCTGCTCCCGGTTCTCGCCGAACAGGAGGTAGCGCGCCTGGATGAGGCCGAACCGCAGCAGGTCACGAGTCCGGAAGAAGCCGCGCTGGTAGGCGGCGCGCGCCAGGTGGAACGCGCTTGCCCCGCGGATGATCGTGTTGTCGACGTCGAAGAAGGCCGCGGTGGCGGGTACGGGTTGCGTCGACGACATGCGCCTCACTCTATCGGCGCCCGGGCGTGCGGAGTCGCACGTGAGGAGCGGCTCCGGGAGGCCCACGGGGCAGTCCGCGCCGCCGCGGCCCGCGACCGCCGTCGTAGGCTCTGCTCGTGACCACCTCCGAACCCCGCGTCGTCCTGTACACCCGGCCGTCCTGCCACCTGTGCGACACGGCCCGCGGCGTCGTCGAGACCGTCACGGCGGACGCGGGCGCGGGCTGGCGCGAGGTGGACATCTCCGAGGGCCCGGACGCCGACGCTCTGACCGCGAAGTACGGGGAGTACGTGCCGGTCGTGGAGGTGGACGGTGTGCAGCAGGGATTCTGGCGCATCGATCCGGCACGACTGGCCCGTCTCCTGGCATGATCTGACGAGCAAAGGAGCGAACCCGGCGGACGTCGTCGTCCCGGGGAAGGAGCGAGCTGCGTGGCCGAACTCAGCGAGAACGCTGTCCCGGCGGCGACCGTCGGTCGTCTGCCCTACTACTTGCGCGCCCTGCGGGACCTGGCGGACGAGGGCGTTCCTCTGACGTCGTCGTCGGAACTGGCGGAACGTTCGGGCGTGGGCTCGGCGCAGCTGCGCAAGGACCTGTCGTTCCTCGGTTCGTTCGGTACCCGCGGGGTCGGCTACGACGTGCAGTCGCTCGCGGACTACATCAAGGCCGCCCTGGGGCTCGAGTCCGAGCATCGGCTGGCGATCGTCGGTATCGGTAATCTCGGTCACGCGCTCGCGAACTACTCCGGTTACACCCAGCGCGGCTTCCAGGTCGCGGCGCTGCTGGACGCCTCGCCCGACGTCGTGGGAACCGAGGTGGCGGGGATCAGGGTGGACGACATCGCCGACCTCACCCAGGTGATCACGCAGCGCCGGGTCTCCATGGTGGTGCTCGCGACGCCCGGTGGTGTGGCGCAGGGCGTGGCCGAGCAGGTGGTCGCGGCCGGCGTGCGGGAGATCCTGAACTTCGCGCCGACGGCGCTCCAGGTGCCCGACGACGTGGTGGTGCGCTCGGTGGACGTCGGCGGGGAGCTCCAGATCCTGGCGTTCCACGCCGCGGCCCGGGCAGCCGGGGCCCAGGACTGAACGGGCGGCCCGGCCCCTGGCCGGCGGCGGCCTCCGGCCGGCGGTGCGGCCCGGCTCGGGCCGTCCACCAGGGCCCGGCCACCTGCCGCCCGCGGCCGGGCGGTCCGCGGCCGGGCCGCCTGCGGCGGGATCAGCCCTTCGCGATCGCCGAGACGTCGAGGGTGATCTTCACCTTGTCGCCGACCAGCACGCCGCCGGTCTCCAGCGCGGCGTTCCAGGTGATGTCGAAGTCCTTGCGGTTGATCTCCGTGCTCGCCTCGAAACCCACCCGCTCGTTGCCGAACGGGTCCTTCGCCGTACCGGTGAACTCGCCGGCCAGCTCGACGGCCTTGGTGATGCCGTTGATCGTGAGATCGCCGGTCACGACGATGTCGGTGCCGTCCAGCGACACGTTGCTGGACCGGAACGTCCAGGAGGGGTTCTCGTCCGCACCCCAGAAGTCGTTGCTGACCAGGTGCTGGTCCCGGCCGGAGTCGCCGGTGGAGACCGACTTCGCGTCGAGCTCGGCGGTCACGTTCGACGACTCCACGTCCTCGCCGACCGTGATGGTGCCCGACGTGATGTCGATGGTGCCGCGGACCTTCGCGATCCCCGCGTGCCGCACGGAGAAGGCGGCGGTGGAGTGGGCGGTGTCGAGCTCGTAGGTGCCCGCGGTGATGCCGGCGGGAAGCGGGGTGGCCATGGTTGTTCTCCTCGGTTGTCGTGCTTGCGGCGACGGGGCTCGGAGCCCCGGAAAGATAGTTGATATCTCAACTATCACACGGGGCCAACATACTCCGCTCCGTAAAGTATTCCCAGGGCCGGGCGTGATTCGCTCGGTGATGAGGCGGGGGACAGCATCCGAGGAGGTCGACGACGGTATGGGCGAGACGAACGGTGTGCACTGGCTCGACGACGGTCAGCAGACCGCGTGGCGCTCGTTCCTCGTGGGGAACGCCAGGTTCTTCGAGGCTCTCGGCGCCGCGCACGACGCCGAGCTCGACCTGAGCCTGGGGGAGTACACCTTGCTGGTGCAGCTCTCGGAGCAACCCGACCGCACCCAGCGCATGTCGGCGCTCGCGGACGGTCTCGTGCTCTCCCGGAGCCGACTCACGCACACCGTGACGCGCATGGAGGGCCGCGGCCTGGTGAGCCGGTGCCCGGCCGACGGGGATCGGCGCGGTGTGAACTGCCGCATGACCGACCTGGGTCACGCCGCCCTGGTGGCGGCCGCGCCCGGTCATGTGCGAGCGGTACGGCGACTGCTGGTCGACGTCCTCGAGCCGGACGAGCTCGAGGCTCTCGGCCGGATCATGGGCAAGATCGGCGTGGCCGCCCGCAGCGAACTGACCGGGGCCGCGCGCGACTGCTGATGCCCGGCCCGGGGTCGCCGCTCCGCGGTCCCGACGCCAGGACACCGCGCCTCGGGACGCACGAGTGGCCGGGGACCCCGTGATCCCCGGCCACTCGTGCCTGCGCGGGCCCGGAGCCTCAGCCCTCGGCGGCGGTGGCGCCGAACAGCCCCTTGTACGCGAACCCGGCCACGAGCGCGCCGAGAACCGGGAACACGAGGAACAGCCAGACCTGTCCCAGCCACTCGCCACCGCCGTAGACCGCCGACGCGAGCGAGCGCGCCGGGTTCACGGAGGTGTTCGTCACCGGGATCGAGATGAGGTGGATCAGGGTGAGGGTGAGACCGATCGCCAGTCCGGCCATGGCGGGGGCGGCGATCTTCGCCGTGGCGCCGATGATGACGAACAGGAAGACCGCCGTGAGAATCGTCTCGACGAGGATCGCCGAGCCGATGCCGTACCCGCCGGGCGACAGCTCGCCGTACCCGTTCGAGGCGAACCCGCCGTCGCGGGCGGCCGCGAGGGCTCCGTCGCCGCCCGCGAGGATCGCGGCCAAGGCGCTGGCGGCGACGAGCCCGCCCACCAGTTGGGCGACGATGTACCCGCCGGTGTCCCGCCACGCGAACCGGCCCGCGGCGGCGACGCCGAGCGTCACGGCGGGATTGAAGTGCCCGCCCGAGATCGGCCCCATCGAGTAGGCGCCCACCACCACGGTGAGGCCGAACGCGAGCGCGACGCCGAGGAACCCGACGCCGAGGGTGTTGCTCTCCGGGTCCGGGAAGTTCGCGGCGAACAGGGCCGTCCCCACACCGCCGAAGACGAGGATGAACGTCCCCAGGAACTCGGCGGCGAGGCGGGCCACCATGCCGGGTGACCGGGCGACGATCGGCGGGGTCGCCTCGGGCGACGACGACGTTCTCGACGAGGCATTCATGGTGTCCTCCTGAAGGGATGCGCCGGGAACCCGAAAGGTTCCCGTGACGGCGATGAATGCGGGATATCGACGCTTCGGACGCTACGGCCGGCGCGGCGGGGCGGCGCGAAATTCCGGGCTTCCGGCGAGTCCGGGAAAATCACCGGACAGTGGCTCACACCACGACCGCCGGGTGGCGAACCACCCAGGATCCGATGGGACACTGAGGGTCATGGTCTCCACCACCGTCCACCTGCTCCGTCACGGCGAGGTCCACAATCCCGAGGGCGTGCTGTACGGCCGCCTGCCCGGCTACCGTCTCTCGGACCGCGGCCAGGAGATGGCCGCACGCGTCGCCAAGCACCTGTCCGGCCGGGGCCACGACGTCACCGTGGTGATCGCCTCGCCGATGCAGCGGGCACAGGAGACGGCCGCGCCGATCGCCGAGGCGTTCGGCCTGGAACTGGGCACGGACGATCGGCTGATCGAGGCGCAGAACCACTTCGAGGGCAAGCGGTTCGGCGTCGGTGACGGTGCGCTCCGGCGGCCGGCACACTGGCGGCACCTGTGGAACCCGTTCCTGCCGTCCTGGGGCGAGCCGTACACGGAGCAGGTGCGGCGGATGCACGGCGCCATCGAGACCGCCCGGCAGGCCGCCGAGGGGCACGAGGCCGTGCTGGTCAGCCACCAGCTCCCCGTCTGGCTCACCCGCTGCTCGCTGGAGGGCCGTCGTCTCTGGCACAACCCCCGGCACCGCCAGTGCAACCTCGCCTCCCTCACCTCCCTGCGGTTCGAGGGCGACCGGTTCACCAGCCTGCACTACAGCGAGCCGGTGGCCGACCTGTACGACGGCGTCCAGCAGCTGCCCGGCGCATGAACCCCGTGACCGACGCCGTCCGCCCCGCGGACGAGCTCTCCGCCCCGGCCGCACCCGCGGGGTGCGCGCAGACTTCCCCGGGAGCCGGCCCCGCCGACCGTCGTCGGCTCCGGACCGCGCGGACTCCCCGGGGCCGTGGCAGGGCGGCGCGACTCGTCGCCCTCGCGGTGGCCGCCACCTGCGCGGGAACACTCGCCGCGTGTACCGCGGCCGACTCGGGCGCGGGCGACGTCGCCGGCCAGGGCTACGTCTCCGGTGACGGCTCGGTGCAGAGCTGGGACGCCGGCGACCGCCGGGGCCCCGTGCGGATCTCCGGGACCGACTTCACGGGTGAGACGCTCGCCACGAGCGACTGGGCCGGCGACGTCGTCGTCCTCAACACCTGGTACGCGGGCTGCCCGCCGTGCCGGGCCGAGGCGCCCGACCTCACCGACCTCGCGAACGAGTACGCGGATGACGGCGTCCGCTTCCTGGGCATCAACACCGAGGACGACGCCGCGACCGCGCAGGCGTTCGAGCGCACCTTCGACACCCCGTACCCGAGTCTCGAGGACCGTGACGGCCGCGTCGTGGCGGACCTGTCCGGCGTCGTGCCGCTGCAGGCGGTGCCCACCACGGTGGTTCTCGACGGCGAGGGCATGGTGGCCGCCCGCGTCATCGGCGAGGTCGAACGCCCGACCCTGGAGGCCCTGATCGACGAAGCCCTCGGCGAGGAGGCCTGATGGACGCCGGATCGCTCGCGTTCAGCGGATCGCTGCTGCTCGCCGTGCCCGTGGCCGTGCTCGCCGGGCTGGTGTCGTTCGCCTCCCCGTGCGTCCTCCCCCTCGTGCCGGGCTACGTGGGCTACGTGAGCGGCATGTCGGCCGCCGCGGCGGGAGCTTCCGGGACGGCGGCCGCGCGGGGCGCGGGCGGTTCGGGGACGACGGCGATCGCGGGCGGCGCGGCCACGGAGCAGCGGGTCGTGACGGGGCGGGGCCGGGTGCTGGCCGGGGTCGCCCTGTTCGTCGGCGGGTTCACGGCGGTGTTCGTCACCCTGATGGCGGCCGCCGGTGCCGTGGGCGTCTACCTGGTGCGCTGGGAGGACGTGCTGTTCCGCGTGCTCGGTGTGGTGGTGATCGTGATGGGCCTGTCGTTCATGGGCCTCGTGCCGTGGCTGCAGCGCGAGGCGAGGCTGCACGTGGCACCGCGCACCGGGCTCTGGGGCGCACCGGTGCTGGGCTTCGTCTTCGGGCTGGGCTGGACGCCGTGCATGGGGCCGACGCTCGCCGCCGTCCAGACGCTCGCGCTCGACGAGGCGTCGGTGTGGCGCGGGGCACTGCTCGGCGTGGCCTACTGCGTGGGGCTCGGCGTCCCCTTCCTGCTGGTCGCGCTCGGTGCGACGGCGTCGGACCGGATGATGGGCTTCCTGCGGCGCCACCGACTCGCGGTGATGCGCGCGGGCGGCGCCCTGCTCGTGGTGATCGGGCTGGCCCTGGTGACCGGTCTGTGGGGCGTCCTCACGTCCTCCCTCCAGTCCTGGATCAACGGAACGTGGACCATCCTCTGATGACGGACGACCAGAAGCCGGGTGCCGACCTCACGGCGCGGGCCCGGCCGCGACCCGGCCGTTACGTCCCCCACGGCATCGACGACGAGTTCGCCGAGGACGCCGGGGCGACCGTCCCGCCGTCGGGCACGGCGGGTGACGGCGAGCGCGGACGCGAGCCGGCCCTGCCCGGGATCGGCGTGCCCGGGATGCTGCGGTGGACGTGGCGTCAGCTCACGTCGATGCGCGTGGCCCTCATGCTGCTCATGCTGCTCGCGGTCGCGGCCGTGCCCGGGTCGATCCTGCCGCAGCGGGACCAGGACGCCGGCGCGGTGGCCGAGTACCTGGGCGACAACCCCACCCTGGGCGAGTGGCTCGACCGGTTCGGCTTCTTCGACGTGTACACGTCGGTGTGGTTCTCTGCCGTCTACCTGCTCCTGTTCGTGTCCCTGGTGGGCTGCATCGTGCCCCGGACGGGGGCGCACTGGCGGGCCCTGCGGGCCCGGCCGCCCCGCGTTCCCTCGCGGTTCGCGCGCTTCCCGGCCCAGGCGAGCGTGACCACCGATCTCGCGCCCGGCGACGTCGTCGACCGCGTCGCGACGAAGCTGCGCGGGCCGCGCCTCCTGCCCACCTTCCGTGTCGACCGGCGCGGCGAGCCCGCACGCGGGGGCCGGCCCGCCGCACGCACCGTCAGCGCCGAACGCGGCTACCTGCGCGAGACCGGCAACCTGCTCTTCCACCTCGCGCTCCTGGGCCTGCTCGTCTCCGTGGCGATGGGACAGATGTTGCACTACCGCGGGCAGGCGATCGTCACCGAGGGGCGCGGGTTCGCGAACGCCGTCGTCGACTACGACACCTTCGACAAGGGCTCGTGGTTCCAGGCCTCGTCACTCGTGCCGTTCTCCATGACGCTCGACGCGTTCGACTCCGAGTTCGCGAGCGAGACCGTGGCGTTCGCGCAGGCCAGGGACTTCACGGCGCATGTGACGGTCACCGAGCCCGATGGCACCCGGCGGGCCGAGCAGATCAAGGTGAACCATCCGCTCGTCACGGACGGCGCCAAGATCTACCTGCAGGGCAACGGCTTCGCCCCCGAGATCACCGTGACCGACGCCGACGGCGAGGTCGCCTTCTCCCAGCGGGTGCCCTTCCTGCCCGAGGACCAGATGTACACCTCGCGCGGCGTCGTGAAGGTTCCCGACGTGTCCGGCGGTGACCAGATCGGTCTGATCGGGTACTTCCTGCCCACGGCCGTCGTGGACGACGACGGCAACGCCCGCTCCACCTTCCCCCAGCCGCTCGACCCGCTGCTCGTGCTCGAGGTGTACCGGGGCGACCTCGGGCTGGACGACGGCGTGCCGCGAAACGTGTACCAGCTCGACACCGCGTCGCTCACGCCGTCGGTCGACGAGAACGGGGACCGGCTCAAGCTCCTGGTGCGCCCCGGCGAGAGCGTGGAGCTGCCCGACGGGCTCGGTACGGTCCGGCTCGGCGAGGACGTGCCGCGCTACGTCGCGCTCGATCTGCGCCACGACCCGTCGCTGGCCTTCGTGCTGACGTTCGCCCTGCTCGCGCTCGGCGGACTGGCGCTGAGCCTGTTCACGCCGCGGCGCCGGGTGTGGGTGCGGGCCGTCGTGTCCGACGACGGGACTACTGTGGTGGAGGCCGCGGGGCTGGCGCGCGGGGACGACACCGGCCTCCAGGGCGAGGTGGACAGGGCCTTGTCGGTGCTCCCGGTGAGCGACGCGGCCGACGAGCCACCGAGGGCGGGTCCGGCGGACGACGCCGGGGGAGCAGGGCGAGAGGCAGGGCCGGACACCGGATCCGCTGCCCGGGACGAGACGACGAAGGACTGAGACATGGAGATGGCGAACCTGAGCGTGCTGCTCGTGTGGGCGGCCGCCACGGCGCTCGCGATCGCGATGGTCGCGTTCGCGGCGGATCTGGCGCGCCTGTCGGGCGCTCGTGTGGCGGAGCGCGACACCGCGCGTGAGAGCGCGATGGTCGGGGCCGGAGCGGGACGGGTCCGGGGTGCACCGGCGCCGGGCGCGACGGCGGGCCGCGGGCCGGGCGACGGGCCGGAAGGCGATGCCGTGTCCCGGAAGGGCGCCGGGATCGGGATGTCCCTGTCCTGGCTGGCCGCCGCCATGCTGCTGGTCGCGATCGTGCTGCGCGGCATCGCGTCCGGGCGCACCCCGTGGGCCAACATGTACGAGTTCACGCTCGTGGGCACCTTCGTGGCCGTGGCCGTGTTCGTGGGTGTCTGCCTCGTCCGTGAGGCGCGGTTCCTCGGGGCGTTCGTCACCGGGCTGGGTGCCGTGTTCCTCGTGCTCGGGCAGAACGCGTTCTTCGTGGCCGCGACCGGCGTGCAGCCGGCGCTGCAGAACTACTGGCTCGTGATCCACGTCGGCGTGGCGATCATCGCGACCGGCATCTTGACGGTGGCGTTCGTGACGTCGGTGCTGCAGCTCCTGCGGGACAGCCGCGACGAGGGCACGCCGTGGCTCGGCCGGTGGGGCTGGCTGGACCACACGCCGTCGCCGGGAACCATGGAAGCCCTCTCGTTCCGGCTGAACGCCGTCGCGTTCGTCCTGTGGACCTTCACCATCATCGGCGGAGCGATCTGGGCCGAGGACGCGTGGGGACGCTACTGGGGCTGGGATCCCAAGGAGGTCTGGTCGTTCGTGGTGTGGGTGGTCTACGCCGCGTACCTGCACGCCCGGACGACTCGCGGATGGTCCGGCAGGCGGGCGGCCTGGTTCGTGGTTGCGGGGTACGCGTGCGTCCTGTTCAACTTCACCGGGGTGAACCTGATCTTCAACGGGCTGCACTCGTACTCAGGGCTGAGCTGACGGCCTGCCGGGCCCCTCGGCGGGCCGGGACGCGCCCGGCGGCCGCGGGGCCCGTGAGCGGTTCCCGCGGCCGGGGCCCGGCTCAGCGGTCGAGACGGCCCGTGTGGCGCACGACCGTGCGGACGTAGATCCATGCCACCGGGCCGAGCACCGGGACGAGCACGATGAGCACCCAGGCCCACCGGGGGAGGCCCGCCCGCTCGTGCGGCGGTGCGCCGAGCACGTCCACGAGCGCATAGACGAGGAGTCCCACGGCGAGGATCGGGAGGCCTACGCGGATCAACATGCGTCCAGCGTATGCCCCGGTTCCGGGAGCGCCGCGGGAACCCGGGCCGGTCCGGCGCCGGGCGCCGGTCCGAGGGGATGTCAGTCGGAGGAGTCCTGCGGGCGGTCCGGGCGCGACCCGTCGTCGGAGTCGTCGTGCCGCTCCTCGGCACGGCGACGCTCCTCACGTTCCCTCCGGCGCCGGGCCTGCTCCAGGAGCCACATGTACTCCGGGTCGTCCTCCGGGCCCGCGGGGACCTCGTCGGCGGGCGGCGGTGCCGCTGTGTCGCCGCTCACGCGTTCCCAGGGTGCCGCCGCCCGGCGCCCCTTGCGGCGGCGTGCCAGGAAGGCCAGGACGATCCAGGCGATCGAGCCGATCAGGGGCAGCAGGATGATCGCTCCGACCCACAGGGCCTTGGGGATGCCATGGCGTTCCTCGTCGTCGGACTGGGCGACATCGACCAGGGTGTACACGACGAGGGCGACGTAGAGGACTCCGAGCAGAAGGGGACGCACGTCGCTGAGGCTAATCGCTTCCGGGGCCGCGAGTCTCCTCCGGTGTGTCCGCCCGGAGTGAACCCGCCACGTACGGTCCGGGGCCGCGGTCCCCGGGGGCGGGCGGGAGACCTACCATGGTGTGGTGCCCCTCGTGACCTACACCGTGCTGCGCCTGGCCCTGTTCGCCGGTGCGCTCGGCCTGCTGTACCTCGCCGGTCTGCGCAGCTGGCTGCTCGTCGGGATCGCCGCCGTCGCGGCGCCGGCCCTGTCGTACGTCCTGCTGAGAGGCCCCCGGGACGCCGCCGCCACATGGCTGGCGGACCGGCGCGCGCGGCGCGGCCTGACGGCGGGCGCGGCGGCGGATGCGGACGCCGCCCATGAGGACGCCGTCGTCGACCGTGCGACCGAGTGAGCGGCGTGCGCTGAGCCGCTGGACCCCGCGGCCCGGACCGCCGGGGCGTGCGGTCGCCGTGCGGCGCCCCGGAACTGCCCGCGGTGCTCCGGAACTGCCCGCCGCGCGGGCTCGTTGACCTCGTCAGACAGACACGAAGGAGCGCACGCATGGCGACAGCCGCCGAGTGGATCTCCGGGGCGCGTCCCCGCACGCTGCCCGCGGCTGCCGCGCCCGTCATGGTCGGCACGGGCGCCGCGGCCCAGGTGGACTCGTCCGCGTGGCTCCCGGCCCTGCTCGCGCTGGGCGTCGCCCTCGCGTTGCAGGTCGGGGTGAACTACGCCAACGACTACTCGGACGGCGTCCGGGGCACGGACGTCGACCGGGTGGGGCCGATGCGGCTCACGGCGTCCGGTGCCGCGACCCCGCGAGCCGTGAAGTACGCCGCGTTCGGCGCGTTCGGCGTGGCGGGCGTCCTCGGCGTGGCCCTGTGCGCGGTGAGCGGTCACTGGTGGCTGCTCGCCGTCGGCGTCCTGTGTCTGCTCGCCGGCTGGTTCTACACGGGCGGACGCCGGCCGTACGGGTACGCGGGGTTCGGCGAGGTCGCGGTCTTCGTGTTCTTCGGCCTGGTGGCGGTGCTCGGCACCACGTACACGCAGGCCGACGTCGTGACGTGGCCCGCGCTGCTGGGCGCCGTCGGCGTGGGGCTGATCGCGTGCGCCCTGCTCATGGTGAACAACCTGCGAGACATTCCGGGCGACGTGCTCGCCGGGAAGAAGACCCTGGCGGTACGGATCGGGGACTACCGCGCTCGGCGCGCCTACCTGGGACTGCTGTGGATCCCGGTGCTGCTCGGCATGGCGTGCGCCTTCTGGTCCCCGTGGTCGTTGCTGGTGGTGCTGCTCATCGGCCCGGCGGCGCTGCTCACCCTGCCGGTCGTCGCCGGTGCGCGCGGCAGGCTGCTCATCCCGGTCCTCGCGGGGACGGGCCTGTTCGAGCTCGGCTACGGCGTTCTGCTGGGGCTCGGCCTGGCGCTCTGACCCGCTCCCGGACCTCGGTCGGGAGCTGTCGGCCGTCCGTTCAGGGAACGGCCCAGGAGCCCGACGTCCGCGGGACCAGCTCCACCCAGGTGTTCCCGGGGACCAGCTTCGCCGGCTCACCGTTCTCGAGCTCGAGCCGGATCGGCGCGCCGACGCGGCCCTTCGTCCAGCGCACCTTCACCACCTTGCCCCCGGACGCGAGGAACCCCTCGCCCGAGCCGACGAGCTTCGTCTCCGGCACGTGGGCGCCGCTCGGATCCGTGTACGGGGTCATGACCACGTCGACCTCGATCGCGACGACGTTGCGGGCACCGTGCCGCACCCCCGACATCGACATGGAGGGGGCGCCGCCCTCGCTGCGTTTGTAGGTGCGGCTCCCGCCGTCCCAGTACCAGTAGCTCGTCTGCCGGTTCGACAGGCGCACCTTGAGCGTTCCCGCCTTGCGTCCCTTCGCGACCGCCGAACCCTTGCCCTTCCCGTGCGCGTAGGCGAACTGCGCCGGTGGCGGGGAGAACAGCCGCAGATCCTCCCGCTCCTGGGCCAGGAACACCTTCGGCCGGCCGATCACGTTGTGCGGTGCCGGGCGGCTCGGGTCGCGGGAGAAACCGGCGTGCCCGTCGTCCATGATCACGGACTGCGTGGACACCCGGTTCACCTTGTCGATGAACGGCAGCTGACCGCCCGAGTACGCGAGGATGCCCTTCATCGGCGCGACGATCGCCGCGTCCATGGGCCGGACCGACCGCACAGGTTCCACGGCATCCGGCAGGGTCGAGTGGTAGGTGGCGACGAAGCGCGTGATCCCGCCCTCGACGACCTCCTCCCAGACGATGTCCGCATGCTCCAGGCCGCGCGTGGGCCGTGCCTCCGGCGCGTTCTCGATCTTGACCGAGACGGCCGGCCGCTGCATCTTCGCCTCCTTGCCCTCGACCCCTGTGAGCGGCCAGTACACCGGCTTCGGAACGGGTTTCGGCGGATCGGTCTTCCGGACGACCGTCTCCGCCGCCATCGTCGCGGTGGGTGTGGGCAGCGGCTCCGGCTCGTCCCACGGCCAGGCCAGGTCGTGCCCCCAGGCCGTGGTGCAGGCGCTCATCGTGATCGCCACCGTCATGACCACGGCGACCACCCCGGCCGCTCGCTGCTGTCGCAGCGTCCGTCTCATCTCTCCTCCGGGTCCGCGCTCGGTGCTCGTCCCCGGCCGCCTCGGGGACTGGCGCCACACCCTAGCGGGTTTCACCCGGCCGGCGGTGAAGCATGTTCGCCCAGGTTACGCCGTCGAGGCCGTGCCGTGCCGCGCCGAGCTCGTGCCGCGCCGCGCCGGGCTCGTGCCGCGCCGAGCTCGTGTCGCGACGAGGCCGTGCCGCGCAGAGGCCGGACCGGTGAGGCCCGGCAGGCCCCGCGCGCGGCCTCGTAGGCTGACCGGGTGCGAGACGAACTGGAGGTCGCGGTCGCGGCGGTCCGCGAGGCCCTGAACGGCGGTGCTCCCTATGCGCCGCAGCCGCTCCTGGCCGATGCGCCGCCGCCCGAGGGCACCGCGCTCGTCGTCCGTACCTCCGGCTCGACCGGGACGCCACGCGAGGTGGCGCTCTCCGCCCGGGCGCTCCGCGCCTCCGCGGCCGCGACGCACGAGCGTCTCGGCGGGCCCGGCCGGTGGTTCCTCGCCCTCCCCGCCACGCACGTGGCGGGCCTCCAGGTGGTCTCACGCTCGATCGTCGCGGGCACGGCAGCCGGCGGGGGAGCCGCAGGCCCGTTCACCGCCGACGGCTTCGCCGTCGACGCCGGGAAGTTCCTGGCCGACGGCGGCGGCTCGCGCGCCTACGTCTCCCTCGTGCCCACCCAGGCCCACCGGCTCGTCGAGGCCGCCGACGCCGGCGCCCCCGCCGGCCTCGACACGCTCGCCCGGTTCGACGCCGTACTCCTCGGCGGCGCCGCCACCCCGCTCCCGCTCCGCACACGCCTGCGCGCCGCCGGCGTCCGCGCCGTCGCCACGTACGGCATGTCCGAGACCTGCGGCGGCTGCGTGTACGACGGCGTCCCCCTGAGCGGCGCCCACGTCCGCCTCGCGCGGGACGTGCCCGGCACTCCCGGTGCACCGGCGACCGCCTCGGACCGGGCTCGAGGCTCGGCGCCCGGCGTCATCGAGATCTCCGGGCCCTTCCTGGCCACCGGCTATCTCGGGGACGAGGACGCCACCGCGGCCGCCTTCCGCACGGACCCCGACGGCAGCCGCTGGTTCCGCACCTCCGATCTCGGCACCCTCGACCCCGGCGGTCGCCTCACGGTCCTGGGCCGCGCCGACGACGTCGTCGTCACCGGTGGCGTGAACGTCGCGCCGGCGGCGGTGGAGGCGGCGCTCGCGGAGCTCGGAGAGGTCTGCGTGGTGGGTGTCCCGGACCCGGAATGGGGCCAGTCCGTCACGGCTGTCGTGACCCGCCCGCCGGCAGGACGCCGAGCGGTCGGTCCGAAGTCGAGCGGTCGGTCCCCCGGGCGACCGACCGCACGGACATCCGACCGACCGCTCGACATCGGACCGACCGCATCCACGATCGAGGTGGCGCCCGCCTCCGCGGAGCTGACCGAGCGGGTGCGGCTGCTGGTGACACGGCGACTGGGTCGTGCGGCGGCTCCCCGCCGGGTCTTCGTCACGGACGCCGTCCCGCTCCGCGGCCCGGGCAAACCCGACCGCTCCGCTCTGGCCGAGGCGCTGGCCGCCGCCATGGCCGGCTCAGCAGTGCCACGGCGACGGTGAAGGGCTGTGCGGCGGGATCGGCCCGGGCCGAGCCCGCGGCGGGCAGCCCGGCGGTGGAGCCGGGGTCAGAAGTAGTACGGGAACCGGCTCCAGTCCGGATCGCGGCGCTCCAGGAAGGCGTCCCGGCCCTCGACCGCCTCGTCCGTCATGTAGGCGAGCCGGGTCGCCTCCCCGGCGAACACCTGCTGACCGTTGATGCCGTCGTCCGGCAGGTTGAAGGCGAACTTGAGCATACGGATCGCCTGCGGAGACTTCGTCGCGACGGTGCGGGCGTAGTCGATCGCCAGTTCTTCCACGTCGGCGTGCTCGGCGACCTCGTTGACCGCGCCCCAGCGCTCGGCGTCGTCGGCGGAGTACTCCCGGGCGAGGAAGAAGATCTCCCGCGCCCGCTTCTGCCCCACCTGACGGGCCAGGTACGCCGAACCGTAGCCGCCGTCGAACGAGCCGACGTTCGCGTCCGTCTGCTTGAACTTCCCGTGATCCCGGCATGCGATCGTCAGGTCGCAGACGACGTGCAGCGAGTGGCCTCCCCCGGCCGCCCAGCCGTCCACGACGGCGATCACGACCTTCGGCATCGTCCGGATCAGGCGCTGCACCTCCAGGATGTGCAGCCGGCCCGCCCGCGCCGGGTCCACGGCGTCGGCCGTGGCGATCTCACCGCCGCCGTCGGGGGCGGTCGTGTACCGGTACCCCGACCGGCCACGGATGCGCTGGTCACCGCCGCTGCAGAACGCCCAGCCGGCGTCCTTGGGCGAGGGCCCGTTGCCCGTCAGCAGAACGGTGCCGACGTCGGGCGTCATGCGGGCGTGGTCCAGCACCCGGTACAGCTCGTCCACGGTGTGCGGGCGGAAGGCGTTGCGGACCTCGGGGCGGTCGAACGCGACGCGCACGACGGGCAGGTCACGTCCCGTCACGTGGTCGTGCCCACGGTGGTACGTCATGTCGGTGAGGTCCTCGAACCCCGTGACCTCCCGCCACCGCTGCGGATCGAAGGTCTCGGAGACCCGACGGGGGAGGCGCGGTCGCGCGGGCGAGGACTCGGCTCGGTCGGTGCTGCTCACGAGGGCAGCGTAGTTCGTGAGCGCGGCATCGCGCGGCCGGCCGGCGGCCGGCCGCTATAGCCTTGCCGCATGCCCGAACCCGCCGGCCTCGTGGTCTGGTCCACGCCCCTGCGCACGCGATTCCGAGGACTCGACACGCGGGACGGGATGCTCGTCCGCGGCGACGCCGGCTGGGGCGAGCTGTCCCCCTTCTGGGACTACGACGACGCCGAGTCCGCGACCTGGTTGCGAGCCGCCCGCGAGGCCGCCGACACCGGCTGGCCCGCACCGGTACGCGACGCCGTCCCCGTGAACGTGACCGTCCCGGCCGTCGGTCCGGACCAGGCCCGCGCGATCGTGCTCGCCTCCGGGGGCTGCCGGACCGCCAAGGTGAAGGTCGCCCAGCGCCTCCCCGGCGGCGGCATCGAACCACTCGCCGCCGAGCAGGCCCGCGTCGAGGCGGTCCGGTCGGCCCTCGACGAGATGTTCGCCGCAGCCGACGACGGCCCCGCCGCGACCCACGACGCACGGATCCGCGTCGACGCCAACGGCGGCTGGACCCTGGACGAGGCGTTGCACAGGCTGCCCGTGCTCGACCGGACGGCCGGCGGGGACGGACGGTCCGGCAGCGTCCGCGGACTGGAGTACGTCGAGCAGCCGTGCGCGTCCGTCGAGGACCTCGCCGCCGTGCGCCGCGCCCAGCACGTCCCCGTCGCGGCCGACGAGTCGATCCGCCGCGCCGACGACCCCCTGCGGGTCGTCCGGCGGGAAGCCGCCGACATCGTCGTGCTCAAGGTCCAGCCGCTCGGAGGGGTGCGCGCCTGCCTCGACCTCGCCGAACAGGTGGGACTTCCCGTAGTGGTCTCCTCGGCGCTGGAGTCCTCCGTCGGGCTGGCCGCGGGCGTGGCGCTCGCGGCGGCGCTGCCGGAACTCCCGTACGCGTGCGGCCTCGCGACGGCACAGCTTCTCGAGCACGACGTCGTCACCGACCCGCTGCTGCCCCGCGACGGACGCCTCCCGGTCCGGCGGCCGGCGCCGGATCCTGCCGCACCAGCCCTGGCCACCGCTCCGGCCGGGCTCGTGGACGGGTGGCGCTCCCGGTACGCGCGCCTCGCCGGGATCCTGGACGCGTCGGGACCGGAGCGTTCCGTCCGGGCCTGAGTCCTGAGGCGCGGCCCGGGCGACGGGCACCGCACCGCAGACTCGGCCGCGGCGTGCGGCGTGCGGACGATCGCGCCGCTAGCCTGGCCGTATGCCTGAGAATCCCGCCTCTGTCCGCGCCGCGCGCGGCCTGATCTCCGAGCTGGTCGCGCACGGGGTGCGCGATGTGGTGCTGGCGCCCGGGTCGCGGTCCGCGCCGCTCGCCTATGCGGCCGTGGAAGCGGCCGAGGCAGGACGCCTGATCCTGCACGTGCGGATCGACGAGCGCACGGCGGGGTTCCTGGCGCTCGGGCTTTCGCGCGGTGGCGCGTTGACCGTGCCGAACTCGTCCGACGCGCCCTTCCCTCTCACCGGCGTTCCCGTCGCCGTGATCACCACCTCCGGGACCGCCGTCGCCAACCTGCACCCCGCCGTCCTCGAGGCGCACCACACCGGGGTGCCGCTGATCCTCCTCACGGCCGACCGCCCGCACGAGCTGCGCGGCACCGGCGCGTCCCAGACCACCCGTCAGCCCGGCATCTTCACGGGAGCCGTGCGCTACGAGGCCGACGTCCCGGCGCCGTCCGGCACGGACCTCGCAACTCGCGCGACCGAGGCGCGCGACCTCGCCGCCCTGGCGGCGCGCGCCGCCTCCGCCGCCCTCGGCATGCGCGACGGCGCGCCCGGTCCCGTCCACCTGAACCTGTCCTTCCGTGATCCCCTGCACCCCGTGCCGGAAACGCCCGGGGAACCGGTCGAGGACCGGGTGGCGCGCGTCTCCCCGTCCGAGGCGGGGGTGGACCGTCCGGTGACGGTCGTCGTTCCCGGCCTGGTGCGGCACTACGCGTCACCGGCGTTGCCGGGACACCCGGGGCGCACGGTGGTCGTCGCGGGTGACGGAGCCGGCCCCGGTGCCCGCCGGCTTGCCGAGGCGCAGGGGTGGCCGCTGCTGGCCGAGCCGTCGTCGGGCGCGTGCGGCGGGCCGAACACGATCCCCGCCTACCGACTCGTGCTCGGCGAGGACGGGCCCGCGGGGGAGATCCAGCACGCCGTCGTCCTGGGCCGTCCCACCCTTTCCCGCCCGGTCCAGCGGATGCTCGCCCGTCCCGACGTCACGGTCACGGTCGTCGCACCCGGCGGGCTGCCCTGGCCGGACGCGGTGCGCAACGCCGCCCAGGTCGTCCCGGGCCTCGCGCCGCAGTGGTACGAACCGCAGGATGACGCGGACCACGACTGGCTCGGGCGGTGGCAGGCCGCCGGACGTGCCGCGGAAGCCGTCGTCGATGAGACGACCTGCGACGACGCCGTCGCCGACGGCCCGACGGCGCTCTCCGTCGCCCGAGCCGTGGCCACGGTGCTGGGGGACGACGACGTGCTCGTCGTCGGCTCGTCGAACCCGATCCGGGACCTCGACCTGGTGCTCGGTATGGACGACATCGGTGGCCTTCCCGCCGTGGTCGCCAACCGCGGGCTCGCGGGTATCGACGGCACGGTCTCGACCGCCACGGGCGTCGCGCTCGCCGCGGGACGGGCCGGCCGGCGCACCCGCGCGCTGATGGGTGACCTGGCGTTCCTGCACGATGTCGGTGGCCTGTTGCGAGGGCCGGGTGAGCCCGCCGTCGACCTGGAGATCGTCGTGGTGAACGACGACGGGGGCTCCATCTTCGCCACCCTGGAGCACGGCGAGCTGGCGGCGACGTCGGAGGCGGCCGCCGCCCGGTTCGAGCGGGTCTTCGGCACGCCGCACGGCGCGAACCTGGCGCAGCTGTGCGCCGGTTACGGGGTGGACCACCAGCTCGTGAAGGACATCCCGACCCTCCGGCACGCGCTCCAGGCTCCGAGCCGTGGTGTCCAGGTCATCGAGGTGCGGGTGCCGCGCGCGGCACGGCACGCCGAGACGCGCGACCTGGCCCACCGCGTGGCCGAGGCGGTCCGCGGCGTCGTGTGACGGGCGCCGGCGGCACGAGCCGCCACACGCAGGTAACTCACAGGCGCGGTCAAGGGTCGCGTCAGCGTGCCGGTGTGTAGTGGTTCACGGATGAAGGAGGGCATCGTGAACACCGAGCAGAACCCCATTACCCCGCAGGGCCAGGAGCCGGAGGCGACCGCCGCGGCCGGCGCCGGTGCGCCGCAGCACCCGGAGACCCCCGCCTCGACCCCCGCCGCGGAGGCTCGGGCGGCTCAGGTCCCGACCACCGACGCGCCGACGACGCAGCTGCCGGCCGCTCAGGCGCCGGACGGCCGGACGTCTCCGGCGCACCCGCCGGAGGCGGGCCACACGCAGCAGTTCCCCGTCCGGGAGCAGCCGGCCACGGTGGAGCCCGTGGCCGGACGATCCGCCGTGCCGGCCGGGGCCGGACCGCAGGAGACGCACGCGGCCGGCGCCGGGACGTCGTCGGGCACGGCCTTCGGCAATCCCTACGCCGTCCCGGCCGGCGCGCCGGCGAACCGCAAGGACCGTCGCTGGGTGCCGGTGGTGAGCGCCGCGGCCGTGGCCGCACTGCTCGCCAGTGCGGGTACGGCGGGGGCGGTCGCACTCCTGGACGACGACACGCAGACGGTCTCGCTGGCCGACGTCGGGCGGTCGGACCAGCAGGCGGTACCCGTGTCGTCGAACGGCGACGCGCCCGACTGGCAGGCCGTCACGGCGGCGGTCTCGGACTCCGTCGTCTCGATCCAGGTGGCCACGCAGCAGGGCGAGGGCGAGGGCTCCGGCGTGGTCATCGACGCCGACGGTCACGTCCTCACCAACAACCACGTGGTCTCGGGCGCCCGGCAGGTGCAGGTGACGCTGGCCGACGGCCGGCTCTTCGAGGCCGAGGTGGTCGGCACGGACCCGACGACGGACCTCGCCGTCGTGCAGCTCACGGACGCGCCGGAGGACCTGGAGGCCGCGACGCTCGGCGACTCGGAGGCGGTCTCCGTGGGTGACGCGGTGATGGCCGTCGGCAACCCGCTGGGCCTCGCGAACACCGCGACCACGGGCATCGTCTCGGCGCTCGACCGGCCGGTGTCGGCCTCGTCGGAGAGCGGCGGCGACGTCGTGGTCACGAACGCGGTGCAGACGGACGCCGCAGTCAACCCGGGGAACTCGGGCGGACCGCTGTTCAACGCGTCGGGTGAGGTCATCGGCATCAACTCGTCCATCCTGACGCTGTCGAGCGCCACCCAGCAGTCCGGGTCGATCGGGCTCGGCTTCGCGATCCCGTCGAACCTGGCGTCGAGCGTCAGCGAGCAGCTGATCGAGAACGGTTCGGCCGAGCACGCCTTCCTGGGCGTGTCGCTCTCGGACGGCACGGCGACCGCCGACGGCGTGACGCGACTCGGCGCCCGGGTCGAACAGGTGGTGGCGGGGTCGCCGGCCGAGGAGGCGGGACTCGAGGTCGGTGACGTGATCGTCGCGATCGGCGAGGACCCGGTCGACGGTTCCGAGTCCCTGACCGCGTTCGTGCGCGAGTACGCGGCGGGCGACGAGGTCACCCTGACCGTGGTGCGCGACGGTGAGACCCAGGAGGTCACCACCGGTCTCGCGGTGCGGGACGACGAAGGTCTCGCCGAGCAGGACCAGAACGTGCCCGGGCAGGGCGGCCTGCCCGGCCAGGAGGGCTCGGACGGTTCCGGCTCGAGCGGCTCCGACCCGACGGACCCGGGCAACATCCCGGACTGGCTGCGTGAGCTGTTCGGGAACTGAGTTCCCTGACGAGGGCCACCGGTACCGGCCGGTGGCCCTCGTCCGCGCTACCGCTGCGGCCGGGCCCCGGGGCTTCGGCCCGGGCCCTTCGCGGAGTGTGTCCGCCCTTCAGGATGCCGCGGAAGACGGTCAATGGGCCGCAAAGGGGCAAAGGTGTCTTTAGGGAATTACCACTATCGTGCATAGTGAAAAGCCCCATTGAGTACTACCTTGAAGCCCGTGATCGGGACCTATGACGTTGTGCGGACGCGCGGCCGGTCAGATGCGGCCCATGACATTCTCGGCGAACTTCCCGAATGGTTCGGTCTCGAGAAGTTCACGGACGAATACGAGGATGCTGCCCGGAAGTTTCCCAACTATCTCGCCGTGAGTTCCGGCGGGGGTCTCGCCCGGGCGGACATCGCCGCCGCGGACGCGCTCGCGAGCGACCCCGTCGACGGCTCCCGGATCCCCGTCGACGACGTGACGGGAATCCTGCTCCTCGACCCGCGCTACGACAGCACCGCCGAGGTCCACCTCCTGGCGGTGCGGCGCAAGTACCACCGGACCGGAATAGGGCGGGCCCTCCTGCGTCGCGCCGAGGATGACATGCGCGCCCGGGGCGTTCGCCTCCTCACGGTCAAGACGTTCGGCCCCTCCCGTCCGGACCCGGGTTTCGACCGTACCCGGGCCTTCTACGAGGCGGTCGGTTTCCTGCCGGTCGAGGAATTCCCGGACATGTGGGTCGAGAACCCCTGCCTGCTGATGGCCAAGGTGCTCTGACGGCGGGCGGCTGCCCGGGCCGGACGGTGCACCCGGCGGTGGCCGGGGCGCCTGGCGGCGGGCGTGCTCAGGTCGAGGCCGTCAACGGCCCCGCCTCCAGCTGTGCGCCCGTGGCGCTCACCACGCCGAACATGCTGCTCTCCAGGTACGCGATCAGGTCGGCGGCCGGGATGTCGGTGTTGAGCCCGCCGTCGACCAGTGCCTGCTCCGCGAGCGCCACCCACGACCGCAGGGCCATGCGGAGCATCGGCGTGTCCTGGACGCCCATCTCCGTGACCGCCGCGACGACGCGTTCGGTCTGCTCGCGCCGCGCGCTCTCGATGAGTTCCCGCACCTCCTCGTCCCCGCTCGCCGCGCCCCGCACCAGCGAGTAGAAGGTCGGCCCGTGCTCGCGCACGTAGGTGACGAGCCGTTCGAGCGTGTCGTGCAGGCGGTCCAGCGGCGGCAGCTCGGCGCGGGGCTCGCTCGCGTGCAGCATCGAGTCGCGGGCACGCAGCACGATCTCGTGGTGCAGCCCGTTCTTCGATCCGAAGTAGTAGTAGACGAGGCCTGTCGAGACCTCGGCCTCCGCGGCGATCTCCTCCACGGTGACCTCGGAGAGCGGTCGGTTGGCCAGGGTGGCCACGCCGAGGGCCACGAGCTGGTCCCGGCGTTCCTCCGGGCGGAGTCGAGTTCTTCGGCTGGTTGCCATGTTGCGAGCATATCGACCGACCTGTGCGATGCCTGGGTGAATCGTCCGAGGTCCGCGCCCCTGAGCCGCGGCACCGCGCGCCGTGCGGGCGGCGACCACACCGAGACAATTGACTGGTAGTCAGTAGTCGGCTACGGTCACGCTCGACGACGAAGGAGTCGCCTCTCTCTGTGTCCAAAGGGGAATCACATGAAGCTCAGCAACCTGACGAAGTCGCGCAAGGGGCGCGTGGCGCTCGCCACCGTCCCGGTCGCCGCGGTCGCCGGCCTGCTCCTCGGCGGCGTGGCCCAGGGCGCGGTCCCGGTCTCGTTCGCGATCGCGGGCACCCCGTTCAAGATCGCGGCCGACCGGCTCGACGGCACGGGTTTCTCGCAGTACGCGGGTCAGGCGGTCGACGCCGAGGGGACGCCGCACCCGGCTGCCATCGCGAACATCAAGGACGCGAAGCTCCACAACCTGTGCCAGACGGTGGTGCAGGACACGAAGCTCGGCAAGGTGGGCCTCAAGATCACGGCCGGCACGGGCGAGAAGCCCGCCGAGGCGACCGACCTGCAGATCGGCATGACCGACCTGTCCGGCACCGCGACGTTCACGAACATCCGCATCGGCGTGGACGCCTCCCAGGTCAACACGGCCGACAAGGGCCACAAGGGTGACTTCGCCATGGACTCCGACGCGATCGACATCGACGGGCTGCAGCAGGTCTCGTGGAGCACCCAGGCCGCCGTGTTCAAGCTGACGGACCTGAAGCTCCAGCTCACGAACGGCGAGGAGTGCTTCTGAACCGGAAGGATGGTCGGGCCGGCGCCGGCGGCCCCGCGCTGCGGGACCGGCTGGCCGCCGCACGGCGGGCGTTCGGCCCGTGGCGCAGGAAGCGCCCGTTCGTCGGATGCGTGCTCGTGATCCTGGCCGGCCTGGAGCTTCTGCTCTCCGGCCCGATCGACGTGGGCGCGCTCGCCGATCTGCTCGGTGCGCAGGGCGTGCCGAACATGCAGCTCGCCGTGGGCATCGAGGGCTTCCAGGCGACCATCCTCCCCCTCGCACTGATCCTCCTGGGCGTACTGTCCATGGCGCAGCCCGTCCACCGGATCTTCTACGGCGTGCTCATCCTCGCCATCTCGGTCTACACGCTGTCCGGCGTCAACCTGGGCGGCTGGATCGTCGGCTTCCTCCTCGGCGCGGTCGGCGGTGTCGTCGTCGTCTCGTGGGCGCCGTCGGAGGCCGCGGCCGGGGAAGGCCCTTCGGCCGCGGCATCGCCGGCCGGCTCCTCGGCGGGCGCGGGCAGCGGTGTGTTCGAGGTGTCCGACGGCGGTTCCTCCGGAGCGTCCGAGGAGCGACGGTCCGGCAGCCCGGCGTCGGGCGGTCCGGCGTCCGCCCACCCCACGTCCGGCAGCCCGGCGGGTGACGACGACCCGCGCACGCCGGGCACCTTCCCGGCCGGTGAGAGCGGCGGGAGCACTCTGCCCGCCAGGTCGGCGGCGGTCGTCCTGGCCGGTGCGCTCGTGCTGGGTGGTGTGCAGCCGACAGCCCTCCGTACGGCCGAGGACGACTGCTGGGATCCCGTCGACTGGATCCCGATCATCACGTGCGACGAGGAGGACGGCGACGCGGACCCGTCCGAGTCTCCCTCGGCGTCGTCCTCGCCGAGTTCCTCCGGGACCGACGACCCGGTCGGCGACGTGGTGGACGACGTGACGGACGGTGTCGGTGACGCCGTCGACGGCGTCACCGGCGGCTCGGGCGAGGACCCGGAAGGCACGGGCTCCGGCGGCTCCGCGGAGGACGAGCCGTCCGGAAGCTCGGACGAGGCCGCCGCCGAGATCTTCTCGACGGACGAGTCCGAGCGAGGGCTCTCGGTCGGCTACGTCTGCGACGGGGAGAAGCGGAACGTCACCCTCCCGATGATCTCGGCGGGCGAGGACAACCGGAACACGTTCTCGCTGCCGGGCGACCTGCGCACGCGCGACCTCGAGATCAGCGGGATCAGGTCGATCGCGCTCGTCTCGGTTCCCGTGACCCACGAGGTGGAACGGCGTGACGCGCTGCGCATCGTCGCGGACCACGTCAAGGTGCCGGGCTTCTGGCTCAAGACGTACGCCTACGACACCGGCGCCCACGGCGAGCCCGTCGAGGCGGGGACGGACACGAGCGCGGGCTACGTCTCCATGGACGGCAACGCGACGATGTACATCTCCGGGATCAACCTCGGCTGCCCCGACTTCGACGAGATCGCGGACGAGCCGCCGGAGTCGGTCGTCGCGTGGCTGCTGGCGCTGTCGGGCGCGCAGCTCGACTTCCTGGGTGCCACCTCCGACGTGCAGGTCTGGTCGGGCTTCCGGGAGCAGGTCTGGGGCGACCCGCTGCACCCGATCGGCGAGGGCCCGGAGGCGGGCGACCCGTAACCCTCGCGCCCGTCGGGACCCGGTTCCGCCGGCGGCAGCCGTGCCCCCCGTGGCGTGGCGGCCGCCGGCCGTGCCCGCGGTCGCCCACGACGGGGCCCGGCGCGGGCGGCTTCGGCGACGGCCGGTGTGATGTCCGTTGCAGGCGGCCGGGAGTCACGCCGAACCGACCTATTCTGGGAACGATGACCGTCACCGCACCCCCGCTCGCGCCGCCACGCCTCGTGGTGCGCACCTCTCGCGCCGACGACCTGCCGGACGACCTCACGGCACTCGTCGACATCCTGCCCGACGCCCGCCCGCTGGCGTGGGTGAGGCACGGCGACGGCGTCGTCGGCTGGGGCGAGGCCCTGCGCTTCGAGACGTTCGGACCCGGCCGGTTCGCCGACGCCGAGCACGCCTGGCACCAGGTCCTCGTCGGTGCGTCGGTGCACGACGACGTCCGCCTGCCGGGCACCGGTCCGATCGCGTTCGGGTCGTTCGCGTTCGACGACGTCGTGCCCGGCGACGAGACCGAGGACCCCACGCGTGCGAGCGGGGCACTGCTCGTGCCTCGTGTCGTGGTGGGCCGCCGCGACGGTGTGTGCTGGACGACGACGATCGAACTGGTGGGGGACCGCGCCGCACCCGCGCCCGAGGTGCTGCCCGACGCGTACCCGCGCACCCCCGTCGCCGCACCCGGCCGCGTGGACTACACCGAGGGGTCGGTCTCCCCGGAGGACTGGAAGGCCGTCGTCGCGGAGGGGGTCTCCCGGATCAGGACCCGGGAGCTCGACAAGGTCGTGCTGGCGCGCGATGTCGCCGCGACCGCCGAGAATCCCGTCGACCCGCGCCACCTCCTGCGGCGTCTGGCCCGGGCGTACGAGGCGTGCTGGACGTTCAGCGTGGACGGGCTGGTCGGAGCGACGCCGGAACTGCTCGTGCGCAGTGAGCGAGGGCACGTGACGTCCCGCGTCCTGGCGGGCACGATCCCCCGTGTCGAAGGCCCGGAGCAGGAGTCCCGCGACGCCGAGGAAGCGGACCGGCTGACCGCCGCGCGTCTCGCGGGCTCGTCCAAGGACCTGGAGGAGCACCAGTACGCGGCGCGGTCGGTGGCCGCCGCGCTGGCGCCGTTCTGCTCGGCGATGGACGTGCCGGAGACGCCGTTCGTGCTGCACCTGCCGAACGTCATGCACCTGGCCACGGACGTGACCGCGGTCCTCGACCTGTCGGGCGGATCGCGTGGCGGCCACGAGCCGTGGGGCCCCGGCGCGGGCAGCGCGTCCGAGCCGGGTGCGCCACGGCCGCCGTCGTCCCTCTCGCTGGCCGCGGCCCTGCACCCGAGTGCCGCGGTGTGCGGTACGCCCACCGTGGCCGCGCGGTCCCTGATCCGGGAGATCGAGGGCATGGACCGCGCGCGGTACGCGGGCCCGGTCGGCTGGGTGGGGGCCGACGGCGACGGCGAGTGGGGCATCGCGCTGCGTTCGGCCGAGATCTCCGACCGGAACCCCCGCCACGTGCGCCTCTTCGCGGGCTGCGGGATCGTCGCGGCGTCGGACCCGGTCGCGGAGCTGGCCGAGTCGGAAGCCAAGCTGGAGCCCATGCGGTACGCCCTGGGCGAGGGCTGAGCGCCGGGCACGACGTCGTCGTCCGTCTCCGGCCCCGACGGCCCGTTCCGGTGCGGTCCGGCACGGCGGCGCGGTCGAAGCGGGCCGGGCGGAGCGGGCCGGGCGGAGCGGGCCGGCCCCGACGGCCCGGGGCGCGCCTGGTGGCGTGGGACGATGGGGCCATGTCTCGTGCCAGTCTGGAGAAGCAGCCCGCTGAGGTCGCGTCGATGTTCGACGGGATCGCCAAGCGCTACGACCTCACCAACGACCTGATCTCCCTGGGGCAGGACCGTCGCTGGCGGAAGCTCGTGCGCGAGGCGGTCGGCGCCGGGCCCGGGCACAAGGTGCTGGACCTCGCCGCCGGGACCGGGACGTCGAGCGAGCCGTTCGACGCCGACGGCGCGCTGGTGGTGCCCTCGGACTTCAGCCTCGGCATGCTGCGGGTGGGCAAGGAACGCCGGCCGGACCTGCCCTTCGTCGCCGGTGACGCGACCCGCCTGCCGTTCGCGGACGAGGCGTTCGACGCGGTGACGATCAGCTTCGGATTGCGGAACGTGGTGGACACCGCGGCGGCGCTGCGCGAGATGTTCCGGGTGACCCGGCCCGGCGGGCGCGTGGTGATCTGCGAGTTCTCCACACCCACCTGGATGCCGTTCCGCGTGCTCTACCAGGAGTACCTGATGCGCGCCCTGCCGGTGGTCGCGGGAGCGGTCACGCGGGACCGCGGCTCCTACGACTACCTCGCGGAGTCGATCCGCTCCTGGCCCGACCAGGTGGCACTGGCCCGCCTGATGCTCGACGCCGGCTGGAAGCCGGTCCAGTACCGCAACGCGAGCGGCGGCGTCGTCGCCCTCCACCGAGGCACCCGCCCGGCATAGCACCCCC
>NZ_JAFMPK010000027.1:216838-375291 GCF_017349295.1 Myceligenerans salitolerans | reverse complement strand
CGGCCGGCCGGCCAGCGACCCCCCACCCACCCCCGGCCGGGCAGCGACACGCCACCCGGCCGGCGAGCACGCCATGTGTGGGCGTGGGAGCCCTCCCATGCCCCACGGATGGCGTGGTCGGCGATGTGGTTCGCGGCCCGGAGGGCGGCCTCGGGTTCCGGCGAGGGATGTCCATGGAGCTGGGGAGGGGCGTGGGTGCCAAGTTAGGTTCGCCTTGCTACCCAATGTCCGTCTCGTGTGGCTAGGGTGGCGGTGTTGTGACAGGGTTCACAAGGACCTTTCATGACACCCAGCAGCGAGTTCACAATCGGGGGTGAGCACGTGAAGCATCGGAACGACGACGCTGACGTCATCGTGGTGGGCGCCGGCCCGGCCGGCTCGTCCACCGCGCACTGGTGCGCGTCCGCGGGTCTCGACGTGCTGCTCCTGGAGAAGGCCGAGTTCCCCCGCGACAAGATCTGCGGTGACGGGCTCACACCCCGCGCGGTCTCGGAGCTGGTGCGCATGGGTGTCGACACCGACGAGCGCGACGGCTGGATCCGCAACCGCGGCCTGCGCGTCCACGCGACGGGTCGCTCCTGGGAGCTCGACTGGCCCGACCTCACCGCGTATCCCGGGTACGGCATGGCCCGCGCCCGCATGACGCTGGACCAGACGCTCGCCCAGCACGCGCAGGCGAGCGGCGCGAAGCTCCTCACCGCCACCAAGGTGACCGGCGCCGTCACCGACGAGCGCACCGGCCGGATCACCGGCGTCACCGCCCAGCCGCTCGACGGACGGGGGCGTGCCGAGGGACCCGAACGGACGTTCCGCGCGCCCGTCGTCGTCGCGTCCGACGGCGTGAGCTCGCGCCTGGCGACCGGTGTCGGGCGGATGCGCCGCGACGACCGGCCCATGGGAACCGCCGTCCGCGCCTACTACACGACGCCCCGGCACGCCGACCCGTTCATGGAGTCGCACCTCGAGCTGTGGTCCGGCGAGCCGGGCCGCTCCGATCTGCTGCCGGGCTACGGGTGGGTGTTCCCGCTCGGCGACGGCACCGCCAACGTCGGCCTCGGCAGCGTGCACAGCACCCCTGCCCGGCAGTCGCGGGCGGGGATCGACTACCGGGCGCTCCAGGACACCTGGCTCACCCACTCCGCCCCCGAGGGCTGGGACATCGGTCCCGAGGCCGCCACCGGCAAGGTCCGGGGCGCGGCGCTCCCCATGGGCTTCAACCGTGGCCCGCTGTACGCCGACGGTCTGCTGCTCGCGGGAGACGCCGCGGGAATGGTGTCCCCGTTCAACGGCGAGGGCATCGCCTACGGCCTGCAGGCAGGCCGGGTCGCCGCCGAGGCGATCGCCGCCGCCCGCCACAAGTCCACGGACGCGGCGCGTGAGGCGGCCCTGGCCACGTACGCGGACCGCATGCGCGCCGACCTGGGCGGCTACTACACCCTGGGCCGCTGGTTCGTGCGGCTCATCGAGCACCCGCAGGTCATGCGGGCCTGCGTGAGACACGGACTGCCGCGCAAGGTGGTGATGCAGTTCGTGCTCAAGCTCCTGTCCGACTGCTACGAGCCGAGCGGCGGCGACTGGATCGACCGCACCATCGCCGGCTTGACGAAGGTGGTGCCACGCTCGTGACGGAAATCCGGAAGGCAACAGCATGAATCCGTACCTGCCCATCCTGATCCTCATGGGGATCGGGGCGGTGCTCGCGCTGGGCGGTGTCGCCGCGAGCGCGGTCATCGGCCCCAAGCGGTACAACCGGGCCAAGCTCGACGCGTACGAGTGCGGCATCGAGCCGACGCCGAACGCGCTGGGCGGTGGCCGGCTGCCGATCAAGTACTACCTGGTGGCGATGACGTTCATCGTGTTCGACATCGAGGTGGTGTTCCTCTACCCGTGGGCGGTCGACTTCACCACCCTCGCCACGTTCGGACTGGTCGCGATGTTCGCCTTCTTGGCGCTCATCACCGTCCCGTTCGTCTACGAGTGGCGGCGCGGCGGGTTCGACTGGGTATGACATCGACGAACGGCGCGGCGCGGGCGGCCGTGGAGGTACGGGGCGGCCGCCCGGAGCAAGCCCGGGGAAATGCCGGCCAGGGGCACTGAGAAGGAGGAGACATGGGTGTCGAGGAAGCGCCGTCGGGATTCCTCCTGACGACGATCGAGGACTTCGCCGGCTACATGCGCAAGGCGTCGATGTGGCCGGTGACGTTCGGTCTGGCGTGCTGTGCCATCGAGATGATGGCCGCCGGCGCGCCGCGCTACGACCTGTCGCGGTTCGGCATGGAGGTCTTCCGGGCGTCGCCGCGCCAGGCGGACCTGATGATCGTGGCCGGGCGCGTGAGCCAGAAGATGGCGCCGGTGGTGCGTCAGGTCTACGACCAGATGAGCGAGCCCAAGTGGGTGCTCTCGATGGGTGTGTGCGCGTCGTCGGGCGGGATGTTCAACAACTACGCGATCGTGCAGGGCGTGGACCACGTGGTGCCGGTCGACATCTACCTGCCCGGCTGCCCGCCGCGGCCGGAGATGCTGATCAACGCGATCCTGGCGCTGCACCACCAGGTCCAGAACGCCCCGCTGGGCGCGAACCGCGCCGAGGCGGCGCGAGCGGCGGAGGCCGCCGCCATGGAGGCGACGCCCACCTTCGAGCAGAAGGGGCTGCTGCGGTGAGCGACGAGAAGGACAAGGTGACCCCGGACAAGGCGACCCAGGACGAGGCGGCGCTGGACAAGGCGGCTCAGGGCAGGGCCGTCCAGGACAAGGCGGCTCAGGGCACCGGCCTGTCCGGGTCCGGTGCCGGTGGCGAACCGGGGGACCTGGAGCGCGTCGCCTCGCCCCTCGAGGTGGTCGAGGTGCGGCACGGCATGTTCGGCGCGCACGACTCGGGCGACACCTCGGGATACGGCGGCCTGGTGCGGCCCGTGGCGCTGCCGGGGCCGTCGTCGCGCCCCTACGGGAGCTGGTTCGACCGGGTCGTGGACGTGCTGACCGAGGTCCTGCGTGAGGAAGGCGTCGACGCGGACGCGGCGATCGAGAAGGTGGTCGTCGACCTGCACGGCGCCCGGGCCGCGGACGCGCCGCAGGCGGAGCTCACGCTGTACGTGACGCGCGAGCACCTCCTGCCCGTGTGCCAGGCGCTGCGTGACGACCAGGACCTGCGGTTCGAGCTCTCGCTCGGCGTCTCGGGCGTGCACTACCCGCACGAGACCGGCCGCGAGCTGCACGCCGTCTACCACCTCGTGTCGGTGACGCACAACCGCCGCCTGCGCCTGGAGGTGACGGCTCCGGACGAGGACCCGCACGTCCCGTCCACCACGTCCGTGTACCCGGCCAACGACTGGCACGAGCGCGAGACGTACGACTTCTTCGGCATCGTGTTCGACGGCCATCCCGGCCTGGCGCGCATCGAGATGCCGGACGACTGGGAGGGCCACCCGCAGCGGAAGGACTATCCGCTCGGCGGCATCCCGGTCGAGTACAAGGGGGCCACGGTGCCCCCGCCCGACACGAGGAGGGCTTACTCGTGACCGCCACAGCAGAACCGCGCGCCGGGGCCGGCGGCCCCCACGCGACCCGGCCGATCGACGACGAGACCGCCCGCACGATCCGCGGGTTCGAGGCCTACGGCGACGGCGACTGGGACGAGATCGCCCGTGAGGCCATCGGCGAGGAGCGCATCGTCGTCAACATGGGCCCGCAGCACCCGTCGACGCACGGCGTGCTCCGGCTGATGCTGGAGATCGACGGCGAGACGGTGACCGAGGCACGGGCCGGCATCGGCTACCTGCACACCGGCATCGAGAAGAACATGGAGTTCCGCACCTGGACGCAGGGCCCCACGTTCTGCACCCGGATGGACTACGTGGCGCCGTTCTTCCAGGAGGTGGCGTTCTGCCTCGCCACCGAACGCCTGCTCGGCGTGACCGACGACGTGCCCGAGCGAGCGTCGGTGATCCGGGTGCTGATGATGGAGCTCAACCGGATCACCTCCCACCTGATCTGTCTCGGCACGGGTGGCAACGAGATGGGCGCCACGACGGTGATGACCGTGGCGTTCACCGCGCGCGAGGAGATCCTGCGCCTCTTCGAGGCGGTCACCGGGCTGCGGATGAACCACGCGTACATCCGCCCGGGCGGCGTCGCGCTGGACGTGCCGGAGGGTTTCACCACCCAGGCTCGCGACGCGCTGAAGAAGGTCCGCGGGTACCTCAAGGACCTGGGCGACCTGATGCTGGCGAACCCGATCTTCCGGTCCCGCCTCACCGACGTCGGTGTGCTCAACCTGGCTGGGTGCATGGCCCTTGGCGTGACGGGCCCGGTGCTGCGGTCCACCGGCCTGCCGTACGACGTGCGCAAGGCCGCTCCGTACTGCGGCTACGAGACCTACGACTTCGACGTCCCGGTCTCGAAGAACGCGGACTGCTACGACCGCGCCGTGCTCCGGCTGGAGGAGTGCTACCAGTCGCTGGGCCTGGCCGAGCAGGCGTTGACCAGGCTGGACGCCAGTGAGGGCGAGCCCGTCATCGTGGCCGACAAGAAGATCGCCTGGCCGGCCCAGCTGGCCATCGGGAGCGACGGCCAGGGCAACTCGCTGGAGCACATCCGCAAGATCATGGGCACATCGATGGAGTCCCTGATCCACCACTTCAAGCTGGTCACGGAGGGCTTCCCGGTCCCGGCCGGGCAGGCGTGGCAGACGGTCGAGCACCCGCGCGGCGAGCTCGGCGTGCACGCCGTGTCCGACGGCGGGACCCGCCCCTACCGCGCGCACTTCCGCGACCCCTCGTTCAACAACCTCCAGGCCACGTCGGTGATGTGCGAGGGCGGCCAGGTGGCCGACGTCGTCGTCGCCGTCGCGTCCCTGGACCCCGTGCTGGGAGGTGTGGACCGATGACGGCCGAGCCGGCCCAGACCAGGGCTTCCTACGACGCCGAGACGCTCGCGTCCCTGACGACCGATGCCGCCGAGATCATGGCCCGCTACCCCGACCCGCGTTCGGGTCTGCTGCCGATGCTGCACCTCGTGCAGTCGGTGGACGGGTATGTGAGCCGTGACGGGATCCTGTTCTGCGCCGAGCAGCTCGGGATCACCGCCGCCGAGGTGAGCGCCGTGGCGACGTTCTACACGCAGTACAAGCGCAAGCCGAACGGGAAGTACACCGTCGGCGTGTGCACCAACACGTTGTGCGCGGTGATGGGCGGCGACGCGATCTTCGACGAGCTCAGCGAGCGCCTCGGCGTCGGGCACGACGAGACGACCGAGGACGGTGCGATCACGCTGGAGCGGGTCGAGTGCAACGCGGCCTGCGACTACGCGCCGGTGATGATGGTCAACTGGGAGTTCTTCGACAACCAGACCCCGGAGTCCGCGGTCGAGGTCACCGACCGGCTGCGCGCCGGTGAGGAGGTGGCCCCGACCCGCGGTGCCGACAGCGTGTGCTCGTTCAAGCAGATGAGCCGGGTCCTGGCCGGGTTCCCCGACGGCCGCGCCCACGAGGGCGTGGGCGCGGGTGAGCCGACGCTCGTCGGACTGCGGCTCGCGCGTGAGCAGGGCTGGGCGCCGTCCGGTGACTCGTCCGCCCCGGACGCCGAGCAGCGTGAGACGCTCACGGGCGAGCCCGGTTCCAGCGCCGACCGCCGTCCTGTGACGCCCGCGGACGCCGAGGTGGGTATGGACAAGAAGCCGGGGGAGGACGCGCGATGACCGAGCTGCTTCCGGTGCTGACGGAGACCTGGGACGCCCCGCGGTCGTGGCGGTTGTCCACGTACGAGAAGCACGGCGGGTACGGCGGGCTCAAGAAGGCCCTGACGATGACGCCGGGCGACCTGGTCCAGGCGGTCAAGGACTCGGGGCTGCGCGGCCGTGGCGGCGCGGGGTTCCCGGCCGGCATGAAGTGGGGCTTCCTGCCCCCGGACGACGGCGGGCCGAGGTACCTGGTCGTGAACGCCGACGAGTCGGAGCCGGGTACCTGCAAGGACATCCCGCTGATGATGGCGAGCCCGCAGCACCTGATCGAGGGCGTGATCATCACGTCGTACGCGATCGGCTGCAACCACGCCTTCATCTACGTGCGCGGGGAGGTGCTGCACGTGTACCGGCGGCTGCTGGAGGCCGTGGCCGAGGCCCGGCGTGTCGGTTACCTCGGCACGGACATCCTGGGTTCCGGGTTCGACCTGGAGATCACGGTGCACGCCGGCGCCGGCGCCTACATCTGCGGTGAGGAGACGGCGCTGCTGGACTCGCTCGAGGGCCTGCGGGGCCAGCCGCGCCTCAAGCCGCCGTTCCCTGCCGTGGCGGGCCTGTACGCCCGCCCGACCGTGGTGAACAACGTGGAGACCGTGGCGAGCGTGCCCGGGATCGTGGCACGCGGGGTCGACTGGTTCACCGGGATGGGGACGGAGAAGTCGACCGGGCACGGTCTGTTCTCCCTGTCCGGGCATGTCACGCGGCCGGGACAGTACGAGGCGCCGCTCGGCATCACGCTGCGCGAGCTCCTCGACCAGGCCGGCGGCATGCGCGGCGGCAAGCCCTTGAAGTTCTGGACGCCGGGCGGGTCGTCGACGCCGTTGTTCACGGCCGAGCACCTGGACACCCCGCTCGACTACGAGTCGGTGGGCGCGGCCGGGTCGATGCTCGGTACGCGCGCGCTGCAGCTCTTCGACGACACGGTGTGCGTGGTCCGCGCGGTGAGCCGGTGGACGGACTTCTACGCGCACGAGTCGTGCGGCAAGTGCACGCCGTGCCGCGAGGGCACGTACTGGCTCAAGCAGATCCTGCACCGGATCGAGGAGGGGCAGGGGCAGGACCAGGACGTCGACCTGCTGCTCGACCTCTGCGACAACATCCTCGGCCGGTCGTTCTGCGCGCTGGGCGACGGCGCCACCTCTCCGATCACGTCGAGCATCCAGCACTTCCGCGAGGAGTACCAGGCGCACATCGACGGGCGCGGCTGCCCGTTCGACCCGTCGGCGTCGGCCCTCTTCCCGTACACCCCAAGAACAAGGACGCCGGACGCTGCTGGTCGTGAGCTTGCCGGCGCCGACGCGGGAGGTCACTGATGACCGTCACCACATCGAGGCCCGAGGGCGAGGTGACCGAGCCGAAGATGGTGACCTTCACCATCGACGGGATCGAGTCCCAGGTTCCCGAGGGCACGCTGATCATCCGTGCGGCGGAGCAACTCGGGATCGCGATCCCGCGGTTCTGCGACCACCCGCTGCTCGCGCCCGCGGGCGCCTGCCGGCAGTGCCTCGTCGAGGTCGCGATGCCGGACCGCGAGGGCAACGTGCGGCCCATGCCGAAGCCACAGGCGTCGTGCACCATGACGGTCACGCCCGGCATGGTGATCAAGACGCAGGTCACGTCACCGGTCGCGGACAAGGCGCAGCAGGGCGTGATGGAGCTCCTGCTCATGAACCACCCGCTCGACTGCCCGGTGTGCGACAAGGGCGGCGAGTGCCCCCTGCAGAACCAGGCGATGAGCAACGGCCGGGCCGACAGCCGGTTCGACGACGTGAAGCGCACCTTCACCAAGCCGGTGCCGCTGAGCGCGCAGATCCTGCTGGACCGGGAGCGCTGCGTGCTCTGCCAGCGCTGCACCCGGTTCAGCGACGAGATCGCGGGCGACGCCTTCATCGCCCTGCAGATGCGCGGGGCCCGGCAGCAGATCGGCCGCTTCGACGAGAAGGTACTGGGCTTCGAGTCCCCGGGCTGCGGGTGCGGTGACGGCGGCTGCGGAGGTGCGGAGGCCGGCGCCGAGTCCGACGAGGTGTCCCCGCCCTCGGTCCCGGACGCCGCTCCGGTGGAGACCGACGCGAACGGGCAGGCGTTCTCGTCCTACTTCTCCGGCAACACCGTCCAGATCTGTCCCGTGGGGGCACTCACCGGATCCTCCTACCGGTTCCGGGCACGGCCCTTCGACCTGGTGAGCGTGTCGAGCATCGCGGAGCACGACTCGTGCGGGTCCGCGATCCGGATCGACCACCGCCGCGGCCAGGTGATGCGCCGTCTGTCCGGTGAGGACCCGGTGGTGAACGAGGAATGGATCACCGACAAGGACCGGTTCGCGTTCGCCTGGCAGTCCGCGCCGGATCGCCTCACGACGCCGCTGGTGCGGGACCGCGACGAGCACGGCAACCGCGGTGACCTGCGCACGGCCTCGTGGGCGGAAGCCCTGGAGATCGCTGCTCGCGGCCTGGCCGAGGCGCGTGCGGCGAGCGGCGTCGGGATGCTTCCCGGTGGCCGCCTCACCGTCGAGGACGCCTACGCGTGGTCGCGGTTCGCCCGGCAGGTGCTCGGTACGAACGACGTCGACCAGCGCGCCCGCGCCCACTCCGCCGAGGAGGCCGAGTTCCTGGCCCACGCGGTGGCCGGGACCGGCATCGGCGTCACCTTCGCCGATCTCGAGAAGGCGCCGGCGGTGCTGCTCGTCGGTCTCGAGGCGGAGGACGAGGCGGGTGTCACCTTCCTGAGGCTGCGCAAGGGCGTCGCGAAGCGCGGCACCCGGGTCCTCGGCGTCGCGCCGTACGCCTCACGGGGGCTGACCAAGCTCTCCGGGACGCTGCTGCCGACGGTCCCCGGCGCGGAGGCCGGAGTGCTCGCCTCGCTCCGGGACGCCGCCGTCACCGGCGGGTCCCCCGGCACGGGCGATCCGACGCCGGGCGGCGAGCTGACGACCTCGGCGGCCGCCGCCCTGCGTGAGGAGGGTGCCGTGATCCTGGTGGGCGAGCGTCTCGCCGCCTCGCCCGGTGCCTACTCCGCGGCGCTGGCCCTGGCCGAGGCCACGGGGGCGCGGCTGGCCTGGATCCCGCGCCGCGCCGGCGAGCGTGGCGGGGTCGAGGCAGGGCTGCTGCCGAACCTGCTGCCGGGTGGCCGTCCGGTGACGGACCCGGCGGCGCGTTCCGAGGTCGCCGCCGCCTGGGGCCTGACCGACGCCGCGCAGCTTCCCGCCGCGCCCGGCCTGGACACGGCGGGCATCATCGACGCTCTCAGCGTCGGGCACCTGTCGGGCGTGGTCGTCGGCGGGGTGGAGGTCGCGGACCTTCCGGACCCGGCCCATGCCCGCACGGCGCTGGCCGCCGCGGGGTTCGTGGTGTCGCTGGAGGTGCGCCGGTCGGAGGTGACGGACCTGGCGGACGTCGTCCTGCCGGTCGCACCGCCCGTGGAGCGCGCCGGCTCGTACTGGAACTGGGAGGGTCGCGTGCGGTCCTTCGGCGCCGCGCTCGACTCGACGGCGCTGCCGGACCATCGGGCGCTGCACGCCCTCGCCACCCAGATGGGCAGTGACCTGCGCGCAGGTACGCCCGCCGAGGCACATCTCGCCGTCGCGGCGCTGGGCGCCTGGTCGGGCGAGCGGGCCGGGGCGGTCGGGGACGTCACCACGGCGAAGGCGACCTCCGCCGACGGAGCGGTGCCGGCCGGGCGCGAGGCACGAACGTTCGCGGCGGAGCCCGGCGGCGGGCCGGCGGCATCCGGATCCGCGGGGACGGCCGTCCTCGCGTCGTGGCGCCTGCTGCTCGACGCCGGGCGCGGCCAGGACGGTGAGCGGCACCTCGCGGGCACGGCCAAGCGGCCGGTCACCCGGGTCGCCCCGGCGACGGCCGCCGAGCTGGGGCTGTCCGAGGGTGATCGCGCGGAGGTCGCTACCGCGCGGGGGAGCATCACGCTCCCGGTGTCGGTGACGGCCGGCATGGTCGACGGTGTCGTCTGGCTGCCGCTCGCGAGCGTCGGGAGCCGGGTGCACGACACGCTCGGTGCGACACCGGGCGACGTCGTCCGCGTGCGGCGGGTCGAGACGGCGGGTCAGCGGCAGACGGCTGCCGAGGACGACGGAGCCCGGTGGCCCGGGAAGGAGCAGTCATGAACGGGGTGATCCTCGCCGCCGAGGGCGGCGTGGCCGCGGACTTCTCGGCCGAGCCGGTGCTCGCCTCGGTGGTCAAGGCGGTGCTGATCGTCGTCTTCCTGCTGACGTCGGTGCTGTTCGCGATCTGGTTCGAGCGCAAGGTCGTGGCGAAGATGCAGCTGCGTCCCGGCCCGAACTGGCACGGGCCGAAGGGCCTGCTCCAGTCGCTGGCCGACGCGATGAAGCTGCTGCTCAAGGAGGACGTCAACGTCACACGGGCGGACCGGGTGGTCTACCTGCTGGCGCCGATGCTGTCGGTGTCGGCCTCGCTGCTCGTGTTCGCGGTGATCCCGTTCGGGCCCACCGTGACGATCCCGTTCACGGACTTCTCCACGCCGGCGCAGCTCACCGACTTCCCCGTCGCGGTGCTGTACATCCTCGCGGCGGCGAGCGTGGGCGTGTACGGCATCGTGCTCGGCGGCTGGGCGTCCGGCTCGACGTACCCGCTCCTCGGTGCGGTGCGGTCCACCGCGCAGGTGATCAGCTACGAGCTGGCCATGGGCCTGAGCCTGGTCAGCGTGTTCATCATGGCGGGGTCGATGTCGACGTCGCAGATCGTGAACAGCCAGGCGCAGATCTGGTGGTTCATCCCGTTGGCGCCCGCGTTCGTCGTCTACGTCATCTCCATGGTGGGGGAGACCAACCGGCTGCCGTTCGACCTGCCGGAGGCCGAGGGCGAACTCGTGTCCGGCTACATGACCGAGTACTCGTCGATGAAGTTCGCCTGGTTCTTCCTGGCCGAGTACATCAACATGCTCAACGTCTCGGCCGTGGCGGTGACGCTGTTCCTCGGCGGCTGGCGGGCGCCGGTGCCGGACGGGTTCCTGGGTGACGCCCTGAACACGGGCTGGCTGCCGATCGTCTGGTTCCTCGTCAAGGTGTGGGCCGTCATGTTCTTCTTCGTGTGGGTGCGCGGCACGCTGCTGCGCCTGCGCTACGACCAGTTCATGATCTTCGGCTGGAAGGTGCTCATCCCGGTCGCTCTCGGCTGGGTCGTGGTGCTGGGCGGCGTGCAGTGGGCCCTCACCGTCGCCGAGCTGCCGCGCTCGACATTCCTGTTCGCCGCGCTCGGCGTGGTCGTGCTCGTCCTGCTTCCCATGATGTTCTGGCCGGAGAAGCGCCGTCGGCCCGAACCGGCCGAGCCCGAGACCATCGACGCCTTCGCCGGCGGCTACCCGGTGCCGCCGCTGCCCGGGCAGAAGCTCCCCGCCTCCGAGCGGTTCGGAAAGGAGGTTGCCGGCAGTGACCAATGACATTCACGACGAGACCGGCTACCAGCCGCTACGTCCCCAGGCGAAGGGCCTGGGCGAGTTCCTCGCGCCCGTCGCGGGCTTCGGGGTCACGTTCGCCTCGATGTTCAAGCCGGCGGTGACCGAGGACTACCCGCGCAAGAAGGTGGCGCCCCAGCGGCGCTACCACGGCCGTCACCAGCTCAACCGGTACGCCGACGGGCTGGAGAAGTGCATCGGCTGCGAGCTGTGCGCCTGGGCGTGCCCGGCGGACGCGATCTACGTGGAGGGGGCGTCCAACGCGGATCTCCCGGAGAACGCCGACGCCCCGCAGGGCGCGCTCGCGGCCGACTCGCCGGAGGGCGCGCACATCAGCCCCGGCGAGCGCTACGGCCGCGTCTACCAGATCAACTACCTGCGCTGCATCTTCTGCGGGCTGTGCATCGAGGCCTGCCCCACGCGGGCCCTGACGATGTCGAACGACTACGAGCTCGCCGGGAACTCGCGCGAGGGCATGATCTACGAGAAGCAGGACCTGCTGGCACCGCTCAGCGAGGGCATGCTCGCCGCTCCCCATCCCATGGCCGAGGGCACCACCGACACCGACTACTACCGGGGCGACGTGCTCGGCGCGACGCAGGCCCAGGTCGACTGGGTCCGCGAGCGGCGGCCCGACGACGAGACACTGGCGGCCGCGGAGGCCGTGGCCGCCGGGAAGCAGGCCGGGCCCGCGTCCCGGCAGCACGAGTTGCGGCCCGACGCCGGGCCGGGTGAGGCGGAGAAGGCCGCCGGCGCGGCCGCCGTCGGCTCCGTTCACTCGCCGGAGGCCGCGGGAGCCGGTGCGACGGCGCCCGTGGTGCGAGCGGCGACGCCGGGGACGGCCGAGCCGGGCGGCGACGCTGGAAGGGGAGTGCGATGACCCCCGACATGGCCGGGATGACGACCTCCGGTGGTGAGGCGTTCCTCTTCTGGGTGCTCGCGCCGCTCATGGTGCTCGCCGCGCTCGGGCTGCTGTTCGTCCGCCGCGCCGTGCACGCCGCGCTGTGCATCGTGTTCGTCATGGTGAGCCTCGCCATCATGTACATCGCCTCGTCGGCGCCGTTCCTCGGCGTCGTCCAGGTGGTGGTGTACACGGGCGCGGTGATGATGCTGTTCCTGTTCGTGCTGATGCTGGTCGGTGTCGACGCGTCCGACTCGCTCACGGAGACCATCCGCGGGCAGCGCTGGATCGGGCTGCTGCTCGGGCTGGGGCTGGCGGTCGTGCTGATCGGGGTGGTCTCGCAGGCCGCGTTCCGGCCCGGCACGCCGCTGACCGAGGACCAGGTCGCGAACCCGGTCGGGCTGGCGCGGGTCCTGTTCGGTGACTACGTGCTCGCGATGGAGACCGTCGGCGTGCTGCTGGTGACCGCGGCGATGGGCGCTCTCATGCTGACCCACCGACGCCGGCTGGAGCCGAAGCGCACGCAGCGGTACGTCGCCGAGCAGCGGGTCAAGGCGCTGCCCGAGGGAGGCACGCTCACGCCGCTGCCCGCACCGGGCGTGTACGCGCAGACCAACGCGATGGATGTGCCGGCGCTCGGCCCGGACGGGCGTCCGCTGGAGCACTCGGTCTCGCGGGTGCTGCGGATCCGTGGTCAGGAGAAGGCGGCTCCGGCGTCCCTGGTCGAGACGGGGCCCGCGGGCGAGGTCTCGACGGTCCGGACCGGCACCGACGGCGGGGAGGACGCCTGATGGACATCACCAACTACGTCGTCCTGGCGTGCATCCTCTTCGCGATCGGCGCGACGACGGTGCTGCTGCGTCGCAACGCCATCGTGGTCTTCATGGGCGTCGAGCTCATGCTCAACGCGACCAACCTCGTCTTCGTGACGTTCGCCAGGATCCACGGCGACCTCACGGGGCAGGTGCTCGCGTTCTTCGTCATGGTCGTGGCAGCCGCCGAGGTCGTGGTGGGCCTGGCGATCATCGTGACGATCTTCCGTACCCGCCGCTCGGCCTCGGTCGACGACGTCAACCTGCTCCATGGGTGAGGCGGAGATGCAGCGGAGGGTGAGGGCCGAGGTACTCCGCCGTCGACGGCACGCGCAGCGGAACCGGCGACTCAACCATCTTCAGCCTTCTGAGGGGGGACTGGGAAAGTGAACGACGTGATCGGGTATGCCCCCTGGCTGGTGGGCTTCCCCCTGGTCGGCGCGGCGGTCCTGCTGCTGGGCGGGCGTGCGCTGGACAAGTGGGGCCACTGGATCGGCGTACTCGCCTCCAGCGCCTCCGCACTGCTGGGTGGCTGGCTGCTGTTCCGGATGATCGGCGCGGACCCGGCCGAACGGGTCGCCGACCAGCGCCTGTGGACGTGGATGTCCGCGGGAGGCCTGGACGTGGACCTCGGGCTGCGCCTCGACCCGCTGTCGATGACGTTCGTGATGCTGGTGACCTTCGTGGGCACGCTCATCCACTTCTACTCCGTGGAGTACATGGCGCACGACCCGCACCGGCGCCGGTTCTTCGCCTACCTGAACCTGTTCATCGCCGCGATGCTGGTGCTGGTGCTCGCCGACTCCTATCTGGTGCTGTTCGTCGGCTGGGAGGGTGTGGGCCTGGCGTCCTACCTGCTCATCGGCTTCTGGGACCACAAGCGGCCCAACGCGGTCGCCGCGAAGAAGGCGTTCGTGATGAACCGGGTGGGCGACATGGGCCTGATCGTCGCCATGGCGCTGCTGTTCGCGCACACGGGCGCGCTCGACTTCGGGACGCTGTTCGACGCGGGTGACGCGGGCGCGGGCGAAGGGCTGGCCGAGGCCACCGGCGCGGTGAGCACGCTCGACCAGGGCACCGCCACCGCCGTCGGGCTGGCGCTGCTGCTGGCCGCCTGCGGCAAGTCCGCGCAGTTCCCGCTGCAGGCGTGGCTCGGCGACGCGATGGCCGGCCCGACGCCGGTCTCCGCCCTCATCCACGCCGCCACGATGGTCACCGCCGGGGTCTACCTGCTGGTGCGCTCCGGCCCGATCCTGGACGCCGCGCCCACCGCGCAGCTCGTGATCGTGATCGTCGGGACGGTGACCCTCATTTTCGGGGCGATCATCGGCTGCGCCAAGGACGACATCAAGAAGGCGCTGGCCGCCTCGACGATGTCGCAGATCGGCTACATGATGCTCGCGGCCGGTCTCGGTCCGGTGGGCTACGCCTTCGCGATCTTCCACCTGCTCACGCACGGCTTCTTCAAGGCGGGCCTGTTCCTCGGCGCCGGCTCGGTGATGCACGGCATGAAGGACGAGGTGAACATGCGCGGCTTCGGCGCGCTGCGCCGCGTCATGCCGCTGACCGCGTGGTCGATGTTCTTCGGCTGGCTCGCGATCCTCGGTATCCCGCCGTTCTCCGGGTTCTGGAGCAAGGACAAGATCATCGAGGCCGCGTTCACCGGCGAGGGCTGGCAGCCCTGGGTGTTCGGTGGGGCCGCCCTGATCGGTGCCGGGATCACCGCGTTCTACATGACCCGCCTCATGACCATGACGTTCTGGGGGCGGCCGCGCTGGACCGAGCCCGAGTACCACCCGCACGAGTCGCCGGCGTTGATGGTCTGGCCGCAGGTGATCCTCGCGGTCGGCTCGATCGCGCTGGGTGGTGTGCTCGCGTTCGGCGACGTCTTCACCACCTGGCTGGAGCCCAGCGTGGGGCATGTCGAGCACCACGAGCCGGTGCTGTCCGTCCCGGTCCTGATGGGCGCCACTATCGCCGTCGTCGTCGTCGGGGCGCTGGTCGGGTACCTGATGTACCGGCGCGACGTGCCCGCGGAGGCCCCACGCGGGTCGGTGCTGACCCGCGCCGCGCGCCGCGACCTCTTCCAGGACACGGTCAACGAGGGCCTCGTCATGAAGCCCGGACAGGGCGTCACCGCCGTGCTCGTCACCGCCGACACGGGCGTCGTCGCGCGCGGCTGGGGCGTCCTCGCCGTCGGCCTCGCGGGCCTCGGCGCCTGGCTGCGCCGGGCACAGACGGGGTACGTGCGCGCCTACGCCGCCTCCATGGCTGCGGGCGTGCTGATCATCGGCGCGGTGATCGTGCTCGTCGCGACCCTCGGGCCGACGGCCGGAGCGTAAGGAGACATCGAGATGACCTTTCCCTGGCTGACCACGCTCGTCGTGTTCCCGCTGGTCGCCGCCGCTGCCGTGTGGCTACCCGGGCTCGTGCGGACACGGCGCGGCAGCGCCGGCGGCGCGACCCTGGCCAAGACGACGGCGCTCGGCGCCGCGCTCGTCGAGGTGCTCCTGCTGATCGGCGCGTTCGTCGAGTTCGACACGGCGACCGCCGCCGAGTACCAGCTCTCGGAGACCTACGCGTGGATCCCCCAGATCGGCGCCTCGTACGCGCTCGGGGTCGACGGCGTGAGCCTTCTGCTGATCGCGCTGGCGGTCGTGCTGGTGCCGCTCGTGCTGGCCGCGGCCTGGCGCGAGCAGGGCGACAACGGCCTGCACCTGCGCCGGTACACGGCGCTCGTGCTGATCCTCGAGGCCCTCATGGTGGCGGTCTTCGCGGCGCGCGACGTGTTCCTCTTCTACGTGCTGTTCGAGGCGGTCCTGATCCCGGCGTACTTCCTCATCGGCGGTTTCGGGCAGGGCCCGCGGCGGCGCCGTGCCGCCGTGCGGTTCCTGATGTTCTCGCTCGCCGGCGGCCTCATCATGCTGGCCGCGGTGATCGCGCTGTACTTCCAGGTGCCGGTGGACCCGGAAACCGGCCTGCGCCCGGAGGACGCCTTCCTCACCGCCAACCTCACCGGGCTCGAGCTCGACACGGTCGCCGGCCGGCTGATGTTCGCCGGGTTCTTCATCGCCTTCGCGATCAAGGCGCCGATGGTGCCGGTGCACACGTGGCTGCCGGACGTCGCCGGCAACGCGACGCCCGGCACGTCGACCCTGCTGATCTGCGTGCTGGACAAGATCGGTACCTTCGGGATGCTGACCCTCTGCCTGCCGCTGTTCCCGGAGGCGTCCCGCTGGGCCGCGCCTCTGGTGATCGGCCTCGCGGTGGTGTCCGTGCTGTACGGCGCGATCGCGGCGATCGGCCAGACCGACCTGCTGCGCCTGGTGGGCTGGACGTCGGTGAGCCACTTCGGCTTCATCATCCTGGGCATCTTCACGTTCACCGAGCTCGGCACGGCCGGCTCGGCGTTCATGATGCTCAACCACGGGCTGGCGACCGGCGCGCTGTTCCTCACCGCGGGCTTCCTGATCGCGCGGCACCCCGAGAAGTCGCAGGTCATCAGCGACTACAGCGGGCTTCGTACGGTCACGCCGGTACTCGCCGGGACGTTCCTCGTGGCCGGGCTCGCGACACTGTCGCTGCCCGGACTGGCGACGTTCGCCTCGGAGATCATGGTGCTCGTCGGGGCCTTCGGCGACGCGCCCGGGTGGACGCTGGCGGCCGTGCCGGGCGTCGTGCTCGCCGCGCTCTACATCCTGCTCACCTACCAGAAGATGTTCACCGGCGATGTCGCCGAGGGGCTGGACCGGATGCCCGACATCGGCCGGCGCGAACGGCTCGTCGCCGCGCCGCTGGTCCTCGGGCTGCTCGTGCTCGGCCTCGTGCCGCAGCTCGCGCTCGACTACGTGGACGCGCCGGCCACCGAGGCGGTCGCCGCCATCGAGGCCGTGGCCGACGGCGGGGCCGACGACGGCGCCGCGGGTGCGGACGACACCGGCGCCTCCGCGGAAGGGAATGAGTGATGGTTGATATCACCGCGTTCGCGGGTCCCGAGATCGAGTGGGCCGCACTCGCGCCGCTCCTGATCGTGCTGGGCACCGGCGTCATCGGCGTGCTGGTCGAGGCGTTCGTGCCGGACCGTGCCCGCCGTACGACGCAGATCGTGCTCACCCTCGTGGCACTCGCCGGGGCGCTGGCCGCCGTCGGCGTGCTGTGGGTGAGGCTCCAGCAGACCCTGACCGGAGCGGTCGACCAGGAGGCCGCGCTCAACCCGGAGGTGCTCGGCGGCACGCTGTTCCTCACCCCGTTCGCGCTCGGGGCGCAGGGCATCGTCGTGGTCCTCGCGTTCCTCGGTGTGCTCGTGGTGGCCGACCGCACGTCGACCGGTGAGGACGCCTTCGCCCCGACCGCCGCCGCGGTTCCCGGGACGCACTACGAGGACCTCGCCCGCGAGGCCAGGCTGCGGCAGACCGAGATCTACCCGCTGCTGCTCTTCGCGGCGGGCGGCATGATGCTGTTCGCCTCGACGGATGACCTCATCGTCATGTTCATCGCGCTCGAGGTGCTGTCGCTCCCGCTCTACGTGCTGTGCGCGACCGCGCGCCGGCGCCGGCTCCTGTCGCAGGAGGCCGCGGCGAAGTACTTCCTCCTGGGGGCGTTCGCCTCCGCGCTGTTCATCTTCGGCGTGGCGCTGATCTACGGGTTCGGCGGGACGGTGCTGGGGATGCTGTCGCAGCAGACCGGGCCGGGCCCGGTCGGCGACCGGCCGGTGGGCGTGCGGCTCGCCGACATCTCCACCGCGGCGCAGCAGGTCGCCCAGACCGGCGGTCTTCCCGAGGGAATGTCCACGCTCTACCTGGCCGGCGTCGTGCTCGTCGTGGTGGGCCTGCTGTTCAAGGTCGGCGCCGTGCCGTTCCACGCCTGGACCCCCGACGTCTACACCGGGGCGCCCACGCCGATCACCGGCTTCATGGCCGCGGCCACCAAGGCCGCCGCCGTGGTGGCACTGGTTCAGGTGCTGTGGCGGGCGAGCTTTGGCATGCCGCCCCAGGTGATCGAGCAGCTGCAGTTGGCGGTGGTTGTCATCGCCGTGCTGACCATGGCGGTCGGCACCGTGGTGGGCGCCGTGCAGACCGACGTGAAGCGCCTGCTCGCCTACTCCTCGATCGCGCACGCCGGGTTCCTCGTCACGGGCGTGGTCGGGTTCGCGACACTGGTGGACGGCGGCGCCGTCGTCTCCGTCACCCAGACGGTCGAGGGCAACTCCTACGCGGGCGAGGTCATCCAGGGCATCCTCTTCTACCTGGTGGCCTACGGGGTGGCGACCGTCGGAGCGTTCGGCGTCGTCACGCTGGTGCGCGAGCGGTCGGCCGACGGCGTCGTCCTCGGCGAGGCCACCGACCTGGCCGCCTGGCGCGGGCTGGGACGCCGCGCCCCGTGGCTCACCGCCGCGTTCGCGCTGTTCCTGCTGTCGATGGCCGGTATCCCGCTCACGGCGGGGTTCGTGGCGAAGTTCGGTGTGTTCTCGGCCGCCGTCTCCGCCGGGTACTGGTGGCTCGCCGTCGTGGGCGTGCTGGCCTCCGTGGTCGCGGTGGCGTTCTACGTCCGGGTCATCGTCGTCATGGTGATGACCCCGAGCAACGCGGACACGGCCGCCGAGGTCGCGGCCGGCGGGGACACGACCGCCACCGAGGGCACCGAGAACGCCCAGGACCTGGAGCCTGCCGAGGACGTCGCCTCCACCGGTGGCGTCGCCGGGAAGGCGCCGATCCCGGCCGACGACTCCCGTGGGAGCGGTGCGGTGGAAGCCACCGCACCGGAAGGTGGCCTCGCCACCCTCACCGTCTTCGGGGAGGAGCACGAGGAGGCGGCCGAAACGCCCGCGAGCGATGCCGTCGTCGTCGGCTCGCGGGGACCGGCCGCCGTGGCGATCGCCCTGTGTGCCGCGGCCACGCTCGTGCTCGGCCTGTTCCCCTCGCTGCTCCTCGACCTGGCCGAGCAAGCCACCCGCTACGTCCCATGATCCGTCCGGCCCCCGCCCGCCCGTCGCCCTCCCGCCCGCGCGGCCACGCCGTCCCGAGCGCCGGCCGCGTTCCCACCCACCAGGGTGTCGTGGTCGGCGCCGGGCGGGAGGCGCGTCGGGTGTGGCTGAGGCCACGTCGGTCGTGCGATGGGTCGGTTCACCGAACCGGGCCGGTACGAAGTAAGTTCGTCCCGTGACTTCTGCACCCCACGAGACCGACGCCGCGGCGGCAGCCCTGCACGATTCCGCCGCGGCCGCCCCGGCGCTGGGCTTTCCCGTGCAGGACACCGAGCTCGCGAACCGGCTCGCCGACCGGCTCACGGAGGTGGACCGCGCCCTCGACGCCGCCGTCTCCCAGGCCGACGCACTGGCCGACGACGTCTCGCGGCACCTCGTCGACGCGGGAGGCAAGCGGTTCCGCCCGCTGCTCACGCTCCTGTGCGGCGAGCTGGGCGACGGGACGCGCAGTGAACTGATCGACGCGGCGATCGTCGTCGAGCTGACGCAGGTCGCCTCCCTGTACCACGACGACGTCATGGACTCCGCTCCCGTGCGGCGCGGCGCCCCGTCGGTGCACTCGGTGTGGGGCAACTCGGTGGCGATCCTCGTGGGCGACATGCTGTTCGCCCGTGCGTCACAGCTGGTCGCCGAGCTCGGGCCGGAGGCCGTGCTCATCCAGTCCCGGACGTTCGAGCGGATGTGCCTCGGCCAGCTGCACGAGACCACCGGTCCCGACAAGGGCGAGGACGCGGTCTCGCACTACCTGAAGGTGCTCAGCGACAAGACGGCCAGCCTCCTGGCGACGTCGGCCCGGCTGGGTGCGATGTTCGGCGGCGCGCCCACCGAGCAGGTCGAGGCCGTGGCCGCGTACGGCGAGAAGGTGGGCGTCGCGTTCCAGTTGGCCGACGACGTGCTCGACATCGCGTCCGACGGTTCGGTCTCGGGCAAGACCCCCGGCACGGACCTGCGTGAGCACGTGCCGACGATGCCGGCGCTCCTGCTGCGCAAGCGCGTCGCGGACGCCCAGGGCCTCGCGGACGGCGACGGCCGGACCCCCGGACCCGGTGACCCGGCCGTCGGCGGACGCGAGGACGACGCACCGGCCGTGCCGGCCGCACCGGGGCCCGGTACGACGGCCGACGCGGCGCTGCTCGCCGACCTGGAGGGTGACCTGTCCTCCGACCGGGCACTGGCCGACGTCGTGCGGCGGCTGCGGGAGCACGAGGTCCTCGCGGAGACGCGCGAGCTGGCGCGCACCTGGGCGCAGGAGGCGGCCGACGAGCTGGCCCCGCTCCCGGAGGGCCCGGTGAAGGACGCACTCACGGAGTTCGCCGCCGCGGTGGCCAACCGCACGGTGTAGCGGGCCCTTCCCCTCACCGGGCCGCACGGGCCCTGCCGGAGCACATGGTGTGCGCGGGGCCGTCCCGCCGTTCGCCCTCGGGCCTGGGGGCTCACTCGCTCGTGGTCGCCGCCCACGCCTCGATCCATGCCTCGCGGTTCTCCGCGATGTCCTCGGGGTCGAGCTCGTGCGGGTCCTCCACCCGGGGCGCGTGCTCCGCCCACGCGGCCGGCAGCCTCGCGTCCTCGTCCGCCGGGTACAGGGACATCGACGCCGGGAGGTCCCGCTGGACCGCGTCCGACGTCAGGTACCACAGGAGCTCCTTGCCGCCCTCCCGGTTCGGCGCGCCGGCCAGCAGGCCGGCGTACTCCTCGTGCCGGAAGCAGGTCTCCGGCAGGGCTGTCGTGACGGGCTCGCCGTCGTCCTCCACCGTGTCCGCCGGTGACGTCGAGTACGACACGACGAGCGGACGGTCACCGCCGCCTCCTGCGCCGGTGAAGCCGGATCCGTAGGCCTCGTCCCAGGAGCCGGCGATCTCGACGTCGTTCGCCCGCAGGCCGGTCCAGTAGTCCCCGACCCCCGTGTCGCCGTACTCGTCGACCGCGGCAAGCAGAAACGCGAGCCCTACCGACGAGGACGCCGGATCGGGCACCACGAGCAGTCCCTGGTAGGGGGGATCGATCAGGTCGTCGAGCGTCCGGGGCACCGGGAGGTGCTGCTCGGTGAACCACGCCTTGTCCGCATTGACGCAGACGTCCGCCTCGCCGACCTGCCACAGGTAGTTGACCTCGGTCGCGCCCGCGTCCACCACGCGCGACATGAACGTGTTGTCCACGCCGAGCACGACGTCCCCGGGTGGCGTCTCCGCCGGCGGCACGAGCTGGTCCGCGAGCGCACCGGCGTCGCCCACGGTCTTCACCTCGACGGTGAGCCCGGACTCCTGCTCGAACCGTTCGAGGACGTCGTCGCCCAGGGTGAAGGAGTCGTGCGTGACGAGCGTGACCGTGTCCGCCGCGGCCGGCGGCGCCGCGTCGTCGTCCTCCTGGTCGGGCTGGCCGGTGCAACCGGCGAGCAGGAGCGCGACGGCGGTCACCGCGGTCGCCGCGGTGCGGCGGAACGGGAGTGGGGACATGAACGATCCTTTCGACTTCATCACGGTGTCATCCGATCTCGAGTTGCCCGGCTACTCGTCCAGGAACGTCTCGTCGCGATCCTCCTCCTCGTGGATCGGCTCGAACCGGACCACGTTCCCGTCGCCCGGCCGGCTGTAGTTGCCGTCGAAGGACCAGTTGATGTAGCCGCCGTCGCCCTTGCGGGTCACCTTGCCCGAGTCGAGGGCGACCACGTAGAAGTTCTCCACCTCGGCCAGGTATTCCCTGCCCTTCACGTCGGGTGCGAACTCCAGGTCGATGTCCCGGTGGTAGACGATGATGTTCTTGTCCGGGAACGCCTTGCGGTACTCCGTCACGAGGGACTTGCTGATGTCTCCGCGCTCGCCGGGTACGTCACCGTCGAAGTCCGTGCCCGGGTACGGGCCGTCGCCGTCGTCCTCGTCGTACACCGGGTTGCCCTCGTCGCCCCCGGCACCCGTCTTCTGCTTGCCGTTGGTGTAGTAGTCGTCGTCCGGCACGAATTCCTCGTGCTTGCAGCGCGGGGCGGGCTTCACGACCTGCCTGTCGCCGTTAACGTCGGTGATCTCGAAGGAGGACTCCTTCAGGACCCGCTCCTCGTCCACGGTGATCCACTCGCTGCTGAACAGGTCGATCCCCTGCCAGCCGATGTTCACCTCGCCGAAGTCCTCGACCTTCGTGTCCTCGTACGTGAGCTCCCGGACGTTTCCGTGGTCCGCGAGTGCGTTCTCGATGTCGTCGTCCACCGAGTCCTTCTCGTGGATCTCGATGTCGCCCTTCTCGAGCTCCCCGGTCTCGTCGCGCGGGAACAGTTCGTCGACCATCGGGGCGAACGTCTCGCGCAGCTCGGGGTACTGGTTGAAGTCGAGGATGAACTCCTGGACCGTCGAGTTCCCCTCCTTCTCCGAGTGGGAGCCGCCGCCGCCGACGGTGAACCCGTACGGGAGTTCCGCCTCGACGTCGACGCCGGCCTGGTAGAGGGTCTGCAGGGCCTGCTGGTCGATGGTGATGTACATCTGCACGATGTCGCCGAGCCCGTCGCCGTCCTCGTCCTCGTTGCCGAAGTACACGGTCGTCTTCGTGGAGCCCTTCCACTCCCCTCCGGCGCCCGCGTTCGCGCCGCCGCTGCCGCCGCCCGACTTGTTGCCCTTCCCGAAGGACTTCCCGCCGCCGAGGGCTCCGCCGATGAGGAACCCGCCGATGTCGGTCGAGGTGTAGCTCACCTCGTACAGGCCGTTGTCCCACATGCGGTCCTCGACCATCACCTCGCCCTCGTAGCCGCCCTCGATGCCGCCGCTGAGCGGGCCGTTGCCGTTGTCGCCGTTGAGCGTGATGCCGCCGTTGAAGGTGACCTTCTTCGTCTCGGAGTCGGCCTCGGTGACGATGTGGTGGTCCGGCTCGTCCTCGATGAACTCGTCGTAGTCCTCGTTCGCCTGGTGGCAGCCGGCGCCCATCCTGGTGCTGCACGCGGAGTCCCGCTTGCGCTCCATGCCGGACTCCTGTTCCTTCCAGTCGATCCAGTCCTGGGCGTCCTGCCGGTTGACGAACTCGTAGGTGGTGTCCTGCACGTCTCCCTCCAGCGCCGAGACGCCGAAGGAAATCGGTGAGTTGAAGATCTCGTCGGCCGAGGCGCCGAACCCGAGGCTGTCGCCCGTCAGCATGTGGACGCGCACCCGTCCGTCACCGAGCTCCTCGATCATCACACCCTCGGAGGAGCTGAACCTGAAGAAGAGGAACTGGCTGCTCTTCTCCTCCATGTGCGTGTTGATCTGGATGTAGCAGTCCGGCTCCATGTTGTCGTACGCCTCGGTGACGCACTTGTCGAGGATTCCCGCGGCTCCCGCCCGGTCCCGTCCCGGCTCGGCGTTCGTGTACGCCTCCCACTCCGCGTCGCACACGTCCTCCGGCACGGGGAGCCACTTGCAGCCGATCCGGACCTTCGGTGGGTCCAGGCTCACGTCCTCGCTGGACGGCTTGGTCCTGTTGCAGCTCTCGTCGTCCGGGTCGTCGCTCGGGTCGCCCCAGCCCCTGGTGATGCAGCCGGCGAGCTCTTCCAGTTCTTCCCGCTGGTAGGCCGTCTCCTCGTCGCCGAACAGGTCGCGGACGTCGTCGTCGACGCAGCTCTCCGGCACCGGGTACCAGACGCAGTCGATCTGGATCACCGCCGGGGTCTTCGCCTCGTCCTCCCCGTCGAGCTCGATCTCGACGACGTCGGTCGTGATCGTCTCCTCGCACGGCCCGTCCGGCCCGTCGCCCTCGTCATCGGAGCCGGGCCCGTCGCCGCCGGGATCGTCCTCCCCGTCTCCGGCCCCGTCCACGCACTCCTCGTGCCCGTCCGGATCACCGATCGACTGGACCGCGCACACGAGCTGCCGGCCGACGTCCGCTCCCACGGGTGTCGCCAGGCCGACGACCACGATGACGACCAGGAGAACGACACCGACGACACCGACGTACTCGGTCAGGCCCTGCCCTGCCTCGGGATCGCGCGGACGCGGCCGGCGACGGACCGACAGCAGCGGGAGGCCGGGAGGGACACGACAAGACACGCGCTCCAACCTACGGAGCCGGAGGGCGCCGGTGCGACCGACCAGGGACCCACCATGACCTGGGTCTACGGCCTCTGGGCGCTGGGCCCGCGGACCCAGGCCGGGCTCGGGTCGCCGTGGCCGCGGGGCACGGCCTGGCTACTCGTCCAGGAACCTCTCGTCGCGTTCCTCGTCCTCGGTGATCGGCTTGAAGTGCACCACGTTGTCTTCGCCGGGCCGGTCGAAGATGCCGTAGAACGCCCAGTTGATGTAGCCGCCGTCGCCCTTGCGGGTGACGGTGCCGGAGTCGATGCCGACCACGCGGAAGTCACCCACCGTCGCGAGGTGCTGCTTTCCCTTGACGTCCGGGCCGAACTCGAGGCCGATGTCCTCGTGCACGACGATGATGTTCTTGTCCGGGAACGCCTTGGCGTACTCGGCGGCCAGGGACTTGCTCTTCTCGCCGCGGTCGCCCGGCGCGTCGCCGTCGAAGCCGGTGCCCGGGTAGGGCCCGCCGTCGTCCTCGGTGTAGCGCGGGTTGTCCCAGTCTCCGCCGGCCCCCGTCTTGTCCTTGCCGTTGGTGTAGTAGTCGTCGTCCGGCTCGAACCTCTCGTGCGCGCACCGTGGCGCAGGGTCGATGACAACCCTGTTGCCGTCGACGTCGGTGATCTCGAACGTGGAGCTGTTGAGGGTCCGCACCTCGTCGGAGGTGATCCACTCGTTCTTGAACAGGTCGATGCCCTGCCAGCCGATCCCGAACTCGCCGGACTCGGTGGTCTTCGAGTCGTCGTAGGTGAGCTCGCGGACGTTGCCGTACTTCTCCAGCGCGTCCCGGAAGTCGCCGCCCGGATTCTGGTCGGACGGTTCGATCTCGATGTCGTCCTTCTTCAGCCTGCCGTTGGTGTCGCGGGGGAAGAGCTTGTCGACGATCGGCTCGAACTTCTCCCGCAGGTCCGGGTACTGGTTGAAGTCGATGATGAACTCCTGGACCGAGGACTTGCCTTCCTGCTCGTTCTTGCTGTAGCCGCCGCCGATCGTGAACCCGTACGGAAGCTCGGCCTCGATGTCGATGCCGGCCTGGTACAGGGTCCTGAGAGCTTGGTCGTCGATGGTGATGTAGATCTGTACGAGGTCGCCGCGGTCGTCGGGATCGTCGCCGTCCTCGCCCCAGTACACCGTCGTCTTGGTCGACCCCTTCCACTCGCCGCCGACCTTGGCGCTTCCCTCGATCGAACCGCCCCCGCTCTTGCCTCCCTTGCCGAAGGACTTGCCGCCGCCGAGCATTCCACCGATGAGGAATCCGCCGACGTCGGTCGACGTGTAGCTGACCTCGTAGAGGCCGTTGTCCCAGAGCCGGTCCTCGACAACCACCTCACCTTCGTAACCGCCCTCGACGCTTCCGCCGAGGCCCCCGACGGCACCGTCGAGCCCGCCGTTGAACGTGACGGTCTTCGTGTGCTGGTTGGCGTCGTGGACGACGTGGTGGTCGGGCTCCTGCCCCTCCAGTTCTTCGAGCTTGTCCGCTCGACCGCCGTCGTCCAGGCAGCCCCCGGCCCACTGCTGCATCGCACCCGAGCAGCTCGGCGACGACCTGTAGACCTTGTCGTACTCCTCCTTCCAGTCGATCCACCGCTGGGCGTCCTCCATGTTCACGAACTCGTAGGTCGTGTCGTTCGTGACGCCCTCGATCGCGGCCACGCCGAACGAGATCGGTGAGCCGAAGAGGTTGTCGGCGGAGATGCCACCGCCGAAGCCGGAGCCCTCCAGAATGTGCACCCGGACGCGGCCGTCGCCGAGCTTCTCGATCAGCACGGCCTCTGTCGAGCTGAACCGGAAGAAGAGGAACGACGTCGTCTCCGTCTCGGTGTGGGTGTTGATCTCGATGTAGCAGTCCGGCTCCATGTTGTCGTAGGCGGTGCGGACGCACTGGTTGAGGGGCCCTGCCGCCGCGGCTCGCTCGCGTCCGGGCTCGGCGTTCTTGTACGCCTCCCACGCGCCGTCGCACACCTCCTCGGGGATGGGGCGCCACGTGCAGCCGATCCGGACCTTCGGCGGATCGAGGCTGACCTCCTCGCTCGACGGCTTGGTCTTCTTGCAGCTCTCGTCATCGGGATCGTCGCTCGGGTCGCCCCAGCCATTGGTGACGCAGTTGGCGAGCTCCTCGAGCTCCTCGCGCTGGTAGACCGTCTCCTCGTCGCCGAACAGAGCATCCCCGCCCTCGTCGACGCAACTCCACGGCACCGGATACCAGACGCAGCCGATCTGGATCACCGCGGGGGTCTTCCGCTCCTTCTCACCGTCGTTGTCGGTGTCGATGTCGATCTCCACGACGTCCGTCGTGATCGTCCCCTCGCACGGGCCGTCGTCGGAGTCGTCGTCGTTGCCGGGACCGTCGCCGCCGTCGCCCGGATCGTTCTCCCCGTCGGGCCCGTCGCCCGCCGCCACGCACTCCTGGAAACCGTCGGAGCTGCCGATCGACTGCACCGCGCACACGAGCTGCCGGCCGATGTCGGCTCCGACGGGTGTCGCCAGACCGACGACCAGAATGACGACCAGGAGGACGATGCCGACGATGCCGACGTACTCGGTCAGACCCTGCCCGGCCTCCGGATCGTACGGGCGCGGGCGGCGACGCACCGAGAGCGGCGGGAGGGATTCGCGACGGGACACGCACCCCAACCTAGGGAGGGGCGCGATGTCGCTGCGACAGGCCAGAGACCTACTGCGGACCCACTGTGACCTGGGCCCATGGCTTCCCGGCCGCTGGGCCCGAGGGCCCAGTGCGAGGTGGGTCGGAGGGCCGTCGTGAGCGAGCGGGTCGTTCCCTAGGGTGGACCGGTGGTCAGCCTCGGCACCGCACGCGCCGCCACGCAGCGCCTGCGTACGGACATCCCGGTCGAAGCGTGGCGAGGAGTGAGTTCTCGGTGTCGACGACGCTGACCCGGGGACCCGTGCGTGTCTCCGAGCGTTCACCCGCTCCGGACCTCGCCCGCGGCTGCATGCTGTTGCTGATCGCCATGGCGAACACCGTCTGGTACCTGTGGGGTCGCGAGCACGCCGTGGGCAGCGGCCGACCGGTCGACGGCTCCTGGCTCGACAAGGCGACCGATGCCGTGCTGATCGCGGCGGTCGACATGCGGGTCTACCCGATGTTCGCGTTCCTGTTCGGCTACGGGATGGTGCAGCTGTACTCGCGGCAGGTCGCGGCCGGCACGTCGCCGGCCAGGGCCCGGCGCCTGCTGCAGGTGCGGAACCTCTGGCTCCTCGCCCTCGGGTTCGCGCACGCGGCCCTGCTCTGGATGGGTGACGTGCTCGGTGCGTACGGTGTGGCCGGGCTCCTGCTCGTGTGGATGTTCTTCCGGCGCGCGGACGGGACGCTCCTCGCGTGGACCGCCGCTCTGCTCGGACTGCTCCTGCTCGGCACGGCCGTCTCCGCCGCCGGCTCGTACGTCGCGGCCCGGACCCGGACGGCCGGGGCGGCACCGGACACCGGCTCCTTCGTCGATCCGTCGATCTCCCTGACCTCGTACCTGGCCTCCGTCCCCGACCGGCTCGGCCAGTGGGTGTACACCACGCTCGGCCAGGGCGTCGCGGACCTGGTGGTGCCGATGATGATCCTGCTCGCCTTCTGGGCCGGCCGCCGCCGCGTCCTCGAGAACCCGGGCGACCACCTGCCGTTGCTGCGCCGTGTCGCGGCGGTCTGCGTCCCCCTCGGTGTGCTCGGCGGCCTGCCGAACGCCCTGGACCATGTCGGCGTGCTGGGCGTTCCCTCGCACGCCGAGGGCTTCTTCCTCTTCGTGCAGCTGCTCACCGGGTTCTTCGGCGGTCTGGGGTACGTCGCGTTGTGGGGGCTGGCGGGACATGCCGTCACGCGACGACGGTCACGCCTGCTCACGGCCGGACGGCCGGCATCGCGCGCGGCCCGGGCCGGTGGCGTACTCGCCGCCGACGGGCTCGTGGCCGGGGCGCTCCAGGCGGTGGGCAGGCGGTCACTGACCTGCTACCTGCTGCAGTCGGTGTTGTGCGCACCGGTGCTCGCCGCGTGGGGGTTCGGACTGGGGCAGCACCTGACGTCGTTCACCATGTTCCTGTACGCCGTCGCGGTGTGGGGGCTCACCGTGCTGTTCGCCGTCGGGCAGGAGAACCGGGGCCGCCCCGGGCCGGCGGAGGTTCTCCTGCGCCGGCTGACATACCGGTCGTGACGGCCGTTCCGGGCTACGGTTCGCGGCGGCCCTCGGGGAGCAATGGGTGGCCGGAAGGGGACCCTCATCAACCCTTCCGACCACCCAGTTCTTGGGGTCCGCGCGGACGTGCCGCGCGATGTGCGCCCGGCCTCAGTCGACCAGGACGACCTCACTGCCGAACCCGGCCACCTCGGGGAGCGTCAGCGCGTCGTCGCCGCGCGGCATGAACCGCACCACGTTGTCGTCCCTCTCGAAGCGGCCGTAGAAGGCCCAGTTGATGTATCCGCCGTCGCCCCTGCGGGTGACCGTGCCCTCGTCGAGGGCGAACACGTCGAAGTCGCCCTCCGCCGCGAGCCGCTCCAGCCCTTGCACGTCGGAGCCGAAGTCGACGCCGATGTCCTCGTGGACGACGATGATGTTCTTGTCCGGGTGGTCCCTGGCGTACTTCGCGGCCAGATACCGGCTCATCTCCCCGCGGTCGTCGGGCACGTCCCCGAGTTCCGGGAGGTCGCCGTCGCCGTCACCCTCCTGCGGCTCGGTCGCGCAGTCGCCGTCGATCCGCCAGCCCAGGCCGGTCTCGCCCAGGCACAGGCCGCCGGTCAGCCGGATCTGCGCCGTCGCCGACGCCTCCGAGCGCACCTCCGCGACGGGGATCTCGTCCTCGTGCCGCACCTGCGCCGTGACCCGCAGGTTCGCCGCGTCGATGTGGAGATCGGTCAGCTCGGCGCCGTTGCGTTCGGCGTACTCCTCGGCCGCCTGGTACATCTCCCCCCGGACGTCCTCCGTGAGCAGCGGCGCGTCGAGGATGCCCCAGAACGAGAGGAAGTCGAGCGCGCCGAGGTGCAGCCCGCTCAGGATCCCCAGGTGGTCGTCCCATTCCTGCGCCGCCGCGAGCGCCGCGGCGTCGGCGGCCGTGCCGGTCGCGCGGCGGTCGTCGGTGGCGGACCCGACCATCGCGATGACCAGGACGGCACCCGTCACGAAGGCGACCGCGGTCGGGATGGTCATGACGTGGAGGGATCCGCGTTCGCCGTCGTCGGTGCGTTCCATGCCCTGCGTGACGGGCGAGGCCGGCTCGGCGGCGGGGGAGCGCTCGCGTCCGTGCGTCATCTCAGTCTCCTGTCCCGTCGGTCACCGGTACGCCGGTGATCCGGAACCGGTCCGGGGCGTCGACGGTCACGGTGTCCTGGCCGGTGTCGGGCCAGACCAGGGTGATCGTGGTGGTGTCGCCGTCGCCGAGGGTGGTGACGTCCTCGTCCCCCAGGAGCCGGCGCATCTGGAATCCGGTCGGTGTCCGGTATGCCTTGTAGTCGAACGGGAGGACGCGTTCGGCGGTGCCGAGCAGCGCGAGGTTGTGTGGGCCGGCGGACTCGGCGAGCGTCCCGAAGTTCCGGTCTCCCACCAGCTTGAGATAGGAGGGAAGGAACCAGGCGGGGTCGACGGCGTCGCCGCCGGTCCGTGTCGCCGTGAGGGTTCCGACGATCGCTCCCGGCCGGCGCACCATCGCGTCGACCTCGATCGTGTAGTCGCCGGCCTTCGTGCTGATCTCGACGGGCTCGTTCTCGACCGTGGGGGCGTCGGTGTCGGGGATGTCGGTGCCGGCGTCGTCGTTCTCCACCACGAGATGGCCCTGGAACTCGATCTCGACGCGGCGGTTCGCCGCGCGTGCCGTGTCGCTCGTTCCCTCCGCGATCGGCTGGGACTCGCCCCGCCCCTCCTCGCTGACGGTGTACCCGCCGCCGAGCTGGGCTCTCAGCCTGTCGGCGACCGATGCCGCGCGCCGCTCGGACAGCGACTGGTTGTAGGAGTCGGAGTCGACGTCGTCGGTGTGCCCGACGACGTGCACCTCGCCGCCGTCGGCCTGCTCCTGGATGGAGCGGGCGGCCCCGTCCACGACTCCCCGGGCCTTCTTCGACAGCGTGTGCCGGTCGGAGGCGAAGAGGACGTCGGACGCGAGGGTGACGGTCACCTGGTCCTCCTCGGCGGAGGTCACGGACTCCTCGTCGTACGAACGGGTGAAGGCGCGAAGCTCTCGTGTCTCGGTGTCGGGTGCGCCGCCGACCCGGTCGAGGGCGTCGTCGAAGTCGTCGCCGGCGTCGACCACGGGTACGTCGAGGACGGCGCCGAACCGGGGGATCAGCACGTCGACCGTGGCTCCCCGGGGCGCCGCGAAGACGGTCGTGGCCTCGCCACGCAGGATGCCGGTCTCCGCGTCGGTCTCCTCGCGGACGCGCTCGATCGTGGACGCGGGACCGCCGGCGTTCTCGCCGGCCGGGTGGACGAGGCCTGCGTCGGTGTCGAACAGGCGAACCCCGCGGCCGTCGGTGGTGGTGTTGCCGAGGCCGCCGAGGCTCAGGGCGAGCGTGGACCAGAGCTGGGCCTCCGACGGGTCGTCGGGCGTCGCGGTGAAGTCGTACCTCAGGAGCGCGTGCTCACCGTCGGTCTCGATCGGGTACACGTCGAAGCGCACCTGTGTACCGGAGACCCAGGACCTGTCCAGCGTGCCCACGGCAGCGACCCCGTCCGAAGGCGCGGAGCCTTCGGACGGGGTCGCCGTGGCCGAGGTGCCGGACGACGCCCCTCCGTCGGGGACGGGTTCCTCGGGGCCGAGGATCCCGCAGCCTGCCGACAGGCCCACCACGGTGACGGTGAGCATGGTGAGTGCGGTCCGACGCATCGACTTCCTCCGTAGTTTGTCCGAAGCGGGTGTTACTCCCCGCCGCCCTCGCCGCCGATGTCGTTCACGGCGTTGGTGAGCTGGGTGACGATCGCCTTGCCGACGTCGTTGCTCGCGGCGACGACGACGCCGACGATGGCCACGACCAGCAGGATGGCGCCGACATACTCGACGGTCCCCTGGCCGGCCTCGTCGTCGTTCGCGCGGCTGGTGAGGCGGTCGGCGTGAGCCTTGAGCGCCACCTGGGCGGCGACGACCTTCTGCGTGAGCATGTTCATGACGTCCTCCACGTGTGCGGTTCTCGTTCCTGCTGCGGGACTGCGCCGCAGCACGGTGACGAATCTATGGACGGACGGGGCTCGTTCCCAGGGTGCGAGGTCCCAAGTCAGGGCCTGTCCTGCCTGGGCCTTCGGGCCCATCGGCAGCGGGGCCGTGGCCCTGCCGGAGCCACATCACGATGGCCTGGCTCCGCGTCGTCACGCCGAGCTTCGCGAACAGGCTGTTGACGTGGTTCTTCACGGTCTTCTCCGAGACGAACAGCTGCCGCGCCACCTCCCGGTTCGACAGGCCGTCGGCGACCAGGTCCATCACCTCCGCCTCCCGCGGGGAGAGCAGCGCACGTACCGCCGGGTCCGGACCGGCGGGCGGGTGGTGGCCGGCCGGGGGAGCGCCGACGGCGACGCCGGAGACCACCTGGCTCCCACCCCGGCACAGCCGCATCGCGTCCACCATGGCGCGAGGTTCGAGCGCCCCGTGCACGAGGTACCCGGACGCCCCGGCGGCGATGGCCTCGGACACGGTCGCCGGGTCGTCGGTGTGTGTCAGCATCACCACGGTCGCCCCGCCCGCCAGGCGGGGCAGGAGTTCCAGCCCGCTCATCGCGGGCATCCGTACGTCCAGGAGGACGACGTCGACCCAGCCGGCCAGCACATGGGCCACGGCCTCCTCGGGGTCGCCGGTGTCGATCACCGACGTGACCCCCTCGGTGCCTTCCAGCAGGGTTCTCAGGCCCATCCGGATGATCGGGTTGTCGTCCACGGCGAGGATTCGCATCAGGCCACCTCCGCGGTCCGGCCACGGCGGGCGTCGGGCAGCCGCGGCGTTCGATGGGGGACGACGTCGGACACGCCGTCCGGTTCGTCGGCCGGTTCGTCCGGTTCGGCGGGCAGGAACACGCGCACGGCCGTCCCGCCGTCGGGCGCGGGCGCCCAGATCACGTCGCCCCCGCACAACGCGGCCCGCTCGCGGATGCCGCGGAGCCCGTAGCCGCTCGTCGCCGGCACGTCGTCGGGGAGGCCACGACCGTCGTCCGTGACCAGGACCTCGGCCGCCGGCCCGTTCGTGGTCACCACGACCTCCACCCGCGAGGCGGCGGCGTGCTTGCGGATGTTCTCCAGGAGCTCGGTGACGATCGCCCGGATGTGGCGTGCCCGTGCCGGGCCGATGATCTCGTCCGTGCCCGCGCGTACGGTGACGTGGGCCGGGACACCGGTGCGGTCGGTCCAGCGCCGAGTGAGGTCGGTGACGGGGCCGGTGACACCGTGGGAGTCGTCGCGGAGCTCTCCCAGAGCGCTGCGGGTGTGCCGGTGTGCGGCCTGGACGGCGTCGCTCAGGTGCCGGGCGACCTCGACGGTGCCCGGCGCCGCCCCCTCCCGCTGCAGGCGGTCGGCGAGCCCGCGGGTGGTCAGGGAGAGTCCCGCCAGATCCCCGGCGACGGTGTCGTGCAGGTCGCGGGCGAGGCGCAGCCGCTCGGCCAGCACGGCCTGGTGCTCACGAGTGGCGGCCAGCTCCGCCGAGAGAACCGCCTGCTTCCGCAGCCGGCGCCCGAGCATGGTGCCCGTCCACGTCATCACGGTCGTGAGGGCGGCACCGGCGATCCCGGTGACGAATCCCTGCCAGGACGGCTCGTATGCCGTCAGCTGGAACAGGCAGAGCGGAACAGCCATGACGAGACCCAGCCGCAGACCTGCGAAGAGGCCCCAGAGCGCGGCGGTCGCGGCCGCGTACACGGCCATGAGGGGCGAACCCGCGAGCGGGATGAGCGCGACGACCGCGACGACGATGTCGCACGCGAGCAGGATGCCGTTCCGGGCGTAGACCCGGCCGCGGGTCTCCCAGTTGAGGGCAGGGACGAAGGAGAACGGCGCAGCGAGCACCACGAGGGCCACACCCGGCCAGCCGGTGCCGTTGAGCGTCGCCAGGACGAGCGAGAACGCGAGGACCACGAGCCGCACCTGGCACAGCAGGCGCACGACCGGCCCGATCGCGCGCTGCGTTGTCACGTCCATCCCGCGCCGCGGCCCGCGGCCCGGGGACGACCGCTCAGAAGAGCCCACCGAGCACCCCCGCGTTGGCGATGAGGACCGCGGAGACGATGAGGATCAGCGCTCCGGGCAGGATCGTCACGGTGACCGCGAGCGAGACCATCGGCGTCGCCCGGGCGGCTCGCTGGCGGACGTTCTCCGCGTGCTCGCGGCGCACGTCGGAGGCGATCGAGGTGAGCGCCTCCGCCAGTGGCACACCCAGCTCCTCGGCCTGGAGGAGGGCCGTCACGAACGTGCCGACGGCACGGGACTTGTTGCGTTCCCGCAGCGCCTCGAAGACCTGACGCCGGGCCGACCCCATGTTCATCTCCCGCAGGGCGGTGCGCATCTCCGCCGCCAGGGCACCGCCGTGGAACTCGCACACCCGTTCCAGCGCCTGGCGGAAGCCCAGACCGGCGGTGACGGTCACGGCGAGCACATCGAGGAAGTCGGGCAGCTCCTGGTCGATCTGCTGCTGGCGCTTGCCGGCCTCCAGCTGCAGCCACAGCCTCATCCAGGTGCTCAGCGCCACGAGCAGCACCAGGCCGACCTGCCAGAACCCCTGCAACGCGAAGAGCAGGCAGAAGGCGACGCCCAGCAGGACGAGTGCGGCCTCCCGGCGTACGAACATCGTCAGCGTGACGCCGTCGGGGCGGCCCGCACGGCGCAGCAGGGTGTCCAGCCGCTGGAGGCGTGCGCGGCCACGCAGCCGCACGGCGGTGCGTTGCAGCGGCGCGCCCAGCACGTCGAGCAGCGCGGCGAACCCCCGCGCCCGCTTCACCTCCTCGGGCGCGTACTCCGCCTCGACATCCTCCAGGCCGGTACTGGTCACCAGGCGGTAGCCGGTCATCCCCAGGACCGCCACCCCGGCGGCGGCACACGCGATCAACAAGCCGAACACGTCACACCTCCCCTCCTCCAGGTCGGTACTCCTCGGACTTCGTTCCCGGCGCGTGCCTCGTTCCTCGGCTCGCACCGTCCACTGCGCCCTTCGTCACACCTCCACCTTCGCCAGGCGGCGGACCAGTACGTAGCCCAGCACGAACAGGCTGGTCGCGATCAGCAGCACCACCTGGCCGATCAGGTTGGTGAGCATCTCGTCGACGACGCCCGGGCTGAACACGTTCATCAGCGCGACCGCACCGAACGCCAGGAAGATCACCGTGTACCCGGAGACCTGCGCACCGAGCGTGGACGTGGCGACCTCACGACGAAGCCGCCGCCGCTCCTCCAACGTGCTCCCGATCCCCGACAACGCGGTCACCAGCGCCCCGCCCGCACGCCCCTGGATGGAAAGCGTCTGCACCAGGACCGACAACTCGCGCGACGGAAGACGGTCGCTCAGGGCGCCGAGCGCCTGCTGCAAGGAACGGCCCAGCGCCATCTCCGCGCTCACCTGCGCCACCTCGGACCTCGCGGGCTCCGCCATCTCCTCGGCCGTCATCTCCAGCGAGCGCCGCACCGCCAGACCTGCCGACGCACCGTTCGCGAGCAGCCGTGCGAGTTCGGGCAGCTGCGCCACGAAGCGGTCCACACGCTGCTTGCGACGCCGCTCCAGCCAGCTCCGTACCGCCACCACGACGATCAGCATCGCCAGCGCCGCCGTCGCCCGGCCGAACAACGGGAGGACGACCAGCCCGGCGGCGAGGGACGCGGTGGCAGTCGCGGTGAGGAACATCGAGGGCGACCAGGTCGGCAGGCCGGAACCGGCGAGCAGTGCCTCGAGCCGCTGCCCCCACCGGAGCCGGTGCAGGCGCTCGTCGAGGCGGACGAACACACCGACACGCTGCTTGCCGTCCAGTTCGGCCGACTCCACGATCCGCCGCTCGATCTCCGCGTTGTTCGCGAGAGTCGCTACGGTCGCGGCCGCCATCAGCAACGTCACGACCAGACCCGCCGCCACGAGAAGCAGGATCATCGCGGGTCACCTCCCTGCACGGTCTCACCGGCGCGACGCAGCCGTTCGACCAGTTCACCCGGCGGCTGTGACGGGACGAAGCTGCCCGTCACCACACGATCCGGGCCGAGCGGATCGGGAACGAACTCGACCAGCGGCGTCAGCGCGTAGTCCTCCCGGCGCCGCGACGTCACGGCCTGCACCTCCGTCACCCGGCGCGAGCCGTCCTGCGAGCGCTCCAGATGCACGATCACGTCGATCGCCGAGTTGATCTGGTCGCGCAGCGTCGACACCGGAAGCTCCACCTCGCTCATCGACGCGAGCGTCTCCAGACGCCCCAGCGCGTCCTGCGCGGTGTTGGCGTGCACCGTCGCGATCGAGCCGTCATGACCGGTGTTCATCGCCTGGAGCATGTCGAGCGTCTCACCGCCCCGGACCTCCCCGACGATGATCCGGTCCGGCCGCATTCGCAGGGCGTTGCGCACCAGGTCACGGATGACGACCGCACCGCGTCCCTCCACGTTCGCCGGGCGGCTCTCCAGCCGCACCACATGCCCCTGCTGCAGGGACAGCTCCGCGGCGTCCTCGATCGTCACGATGCGCTCGTGCTCCGGGATCATGCCCGACAGCGCGTTCAGGAACGTCGTCTTCCCCGAGCCCGTACCACCCGAGACCACCATGTTGAGCCGTGCACGCACGCACGCACCGAGCAACGCCGCCGTCCGCCGGTCGAGCGTTCCCCGGTCCACCAGCTCGCTCATCCGGAACGGCGTCGGGAACCGCCGGATCGTCAGCGTCGGACCGTCCAGCGCCAACGGCGGGATGATGACGTTCACGCGCTCACCGCTCGGCAGACGGGCGTCCACCATCGGAGAGGACTCGTCCACGCGACGGTTCACCTGCGACACGATGCGGTCGATCGTCTGATACAGCTGGTCCGACGACGGGAACCGCGTCGGCACCCGCTCCACCTTCCCGTACCGCTCGACGAACACGTCCTGCGGCCCGTTCACCATGATCTCCGTGATGGACTCGTCCGCCAGCAGCGGCTCCAGCACACCCAGCCCCAGCGCGTCGTCGACGATCCGCTGCACCAGCGCGCTGCGTTCACGGGCCGACAGCACCGGACCGTCGACCGACAACATGCGCGACAGCACCCGCTCGAGGCGGACCCGCCGCTGCGACGGAGCAAGGCGGGAGAGCTCGTCGACATCGATCTCCTCGAGCAGGCGCTCGCGGTAGACCTTGGCGAGATCGTTGTCGTCGTCGTGGCGTTCGTCAGCGGCAAGCCGGTCGCGAAGGGCCATGTCATCCCTCCATCGGGAACTCGGCCGAACGGGTGAGGGCGACGTCGGTGACCGTCATCTCGCCCAGGCCCAACGGTGCGGACACGGTCACCCGGACGCGGGCGGTGCCGTCGTCGGTCGCCGCCTCCGCGTCCTCGAGCCGCAGGCCGTCCGGGATCTGGTTCTCGACCACGGAGAGCCAGTCGCCGCCCTGGCTCAGGGCGCGGGCGCCGTTCCGGGCGGCCTCCTGGGTGATCGACGCCGTCTGGGCGACGGTGATGCCCTGGATCGCGAGCAGTGCCACCAGCAGGACGACGAACACGACGCCGACGAGCTCGACCGCCGCCTGGCCCCGGTCTTCGGTGGCGGGCCACTGCCGCGCCGGCCTTCCGGCGCCGTCCAGGGGCCGGGCTCGTGGGCCCGCCGGGTCCACGGCATCACGTTCTGGGGTGAGGACAGTCATCTCAGCGCTCCGAGTACACAGGGGCGGTCGAGGACGCGGACAGGTCCACGCCGGGAAGGATGGTCCGGACGGTGACCCGCACGCTCACCTCGTCGGACGAGATCGTGATGTCGGAGTCACGGACCGTGTCCCGCATGGCGTCGGGCAGGCGGTCCCGCACGTCGTCCCGGACTCGCCGCTCCACCTGGGCGACGCGCTCGTCGGCGCCCGCGTCGCCCTCGGGGTAGCCGGCGACGCCGACGGTCCGGGCGCCCTCCTGTGCGGCGGCGCGAGCAGCCAGCAGGCCGGAGGCCCAGCCGATGCCCTGCACGCACAGCAGGATCGTCAGGAGCGCGATGGTGATGAAGACAGGCATCTCGACCGTCGCCTGGCCGGCGTCCCGTGCACCGGAGCGGGTGGCCGGGCGGTCCTTGCGTCCCTTTTCGGCCGGCTCCGCCCGCTCCCCGGTCTTGCGGTCGCGGCGACCCGCCCGCCGGGACGAGGCGGCCACGAGGGTCTCCACCTCCGTCGGTCCGTCCGGCGTGTCCGACGGGGTGGCACCTGCCTCCTCACGGATCGCGGCCGCGCCCACCTCCGCGACGGCCTTGTGCACCGGTGTCGGGGACTCCAGCAGCGTCGCGGTGTTGATCGCCGCGGCGAACGGGGCGCCGCCGTCGGGCACGGTGAACGCGACCGGACGTTCCACGATGCGTTCGGCGAGCTGCGGCGTGATCTCGTCCTTCGGGGTACGACGGTTGAGCACGAGCTCCACCGACGCCGACTGCCGGATGGCCAGACGTTCCCACTGCGCGAGGGCGCGACGTGCGGACCGCAGGGAGGGAAGGTCGGGGGTGCTGACGAGCAGCACGCGGTCGGCGAACTCGAGGGCGGTGGCTCGTGCCTCGTCGAGATGTGTCCCGACGTCGAGCACCGCGAGGTCCGACTCGAAGCGGAGGCCCGAGAGGACCGACCGGACGGCGGCCGCCGTGATCTCCTCCCCCCGTTCCCCGTCGGCAGGTGCGGGGAGCAACCGGATGCCGCCCGGCACCTCGTACGTCGTCTCCCGGAGCATGCGCCCGGTGATCTCGCCCTCCACCCCGGCCAGGTCGACGATCGAGCGGCGGGTTCGCACCCCGGAGTACGCGGTGAGGTCACCGGCGCCGACGTCGAGGTCGACGAGCGTGGTGTCGCCGGTGCGGCCGGCGCGGGCCAGCAGAAGGGCCAGCACCGAGGTACCCACACCGCCCTTGGCGCCGGCCACGGCGACGACCCGTCCGCTGCGCCCGCCGCTGCGTTCCGCCGAGACGGCGGCCTGTGCCACGGCCGACCACGCCGCCACGGCCTCGAACCGGCTGAGCACCTCCTCCAGTCCGGCGTTGCGGGCGATCACCGAGCGGGCACCGACGTCCATGGCGGCGGCCATCGCGGTGCTCATCTCGGCCGGGTTGTGCGCCTCGACGACCATGACGATGCCGATCAGGGGGACCGCCATGCCGACGCTCCGGGTCAGGGCGTGGCCACGGCCGTCGTCGGCGGCCTCGTCGATCACGATGAGCCCGACGTCGGGATGGCGGTCCAGCGCGGTCATGACGCCGGGGCTGTCGGGGACCGAGGCGGCCAGCTCGAAGCCGTCGGACTCGGAGAGCACGTGCCCCAGGTGATCCCGGACCTCGTACGACGCCGTGACGAGCAGGACCTTGGTGGCCACCTTCAGCCCTCCTGCTTCTTCTTGGACACGGTGCCGTTGAAGGTCCGCTCATCGAACGGGATCTCCTCGTCGTCACCCGCGCCGCGCAGGGCGATGCGCATCTTCTCGGAGAACGTCTCGATGTAGGCCAGGGTCAGCGCGTCCTCGGTACTCAGCGCGAACGTCACCGGCAGACCCCTGCTCGGGGCGATGTCGTCGGGTTCCTCGACCGTGGTCGGGATCCCGACCTCGACGACGAGCACGTTCGACACCCACACGCGGGCGAGGTTCTTCGAGTCCCCGTTCGCCCGCATCGTCGCGATGACGTCGACCCGGTCGCCCGGCTTCACCTTGCCGGCGACACCCGTCTCGGCGTCCACGATCACGGCGACCTCGCGGAATCCGGGCTCCACGATCGGGCGCTCGACGAGCATGCCCGTCTGGATCATCGCGCCCCGCCGGTAGGCGGTGGCTGCGACGAGGCCCTCCACGTCGGCCTTGTCGTGCAGGGCGGAGTCGGGCGCCCAGCGCTCCGGGATCTCGACCTCCTCCAGCATCGCCGGCTCGATGGGCTCCTGGGCCTCCACCGCGCGGTTCAGCTGCAGCACGGTGGTCATCGGGCCGACCTGGGTGCTCACGGTGCGCACGTAGTACAGGACGCCGGCGAACACGGCGACCGCGAGAACGGAGGTGACGACGAGAAGGAACACTCCGCGTCGCTGCCGGGGGTTCAATTGACCGCCTCCAAGGGCTCGGTGTGGGGGGTAGGTCCTGCGATGCCGCCGCGCGGCCCGGTCCGGGCGGGTCGCGCGGCGACATCGCAGAAGAGGCACGACTCCGGGGCCGCCCGGCCGCAGACGTCACAGGCCGGCCAGCGGAAGAACCCCGAGGCCACGTTGGTGATGGTGGAGGTGAGCGGAGCATCGAGGCTCGATGCCTCGAACCACCGTGGTGCGGGCCACTCGGCGGCCTTCAGGCCCTGCGGCCCGCCCAGCTCGACGTCGGCCGGGTGGGGAAGCAGGTCGTGCGCCTCCGGCACGACGGGCCGTGGCGAGTGAGCGACGGCGATCGTCTCCCCGTCCGGTATCCCGAGGTGACCGAGGAACCGCCCGACGGTCCCGCGGCGAGGGTCCACCACGAACGCCGAGGTGGGCAGAAGGCTGCCGGCGTGCTGGCGGAACGTCGGCGCGGGCTTCTCCAGGGACGTGACGGTCGAGACGATGGCCCGGGTCGACACGTGGGCGAGGACGTCGTCCGCCACCGCCCGTGCCGATGCCGCCGGGAGGGCGGGGGTGGTCAGGCCGGCGAGCACGAGGGCCCAGGCAGTGAGGTGGACGTCGAGGTGCAGCAGGGCGAGCCGCTCGGATCCCAGCACCAGACGAGCGGCCCGTGCGACCTTGCGCGCCTCCTCGTCACGCGTGGCGACGACGATGTCGTCCACGGGCAGGCGGCGGATGGCAGCCACCACGGACTCCAGCGTCGGATCGGCGCGGTGGACGGCGGCGTGGACGCCATCCGGCGCACCGATCGCGACGACGAGCACGATGTCCCCCTCCATGTGCCGGACCGCTTGTGAGTGGAACTAACAAATCGGTCCCGGGCTTTTCCAGATGTATGGGCTGCGTGTTCCGGGGCGCCGTCGTCCTGGCTCCCGCCGCTCGCTCCCGGTGAGTGGGGAACTGTGACAGAGGCCATTTCAGCGGTCCCAAGGTGGATGTTGGCGGGCGAGTTGCTGACCGTCAAGGATGCCCGTGGCCGAACGGTCATCGTTTCCGCGGAACCGGGCAGGGGGCGTGGCCGACCTCGGGCGGTCGAAAACGATGGCGAGCCCGGAAGTAAAGGGGTCGACGCCCGTGGTGTCCGGAAAGGGCGTCGTGCGAACCAGTCACGAAGTGCACACCGCGGATGCCCGATCGGTCATCGGCGAACGGGCTTTCGGGACGAGAGGAAAACCTGACGCAAGGCTGTCGCGCGGACGACACTTATGTCGCGCCGGTCGTGCGTGGTAGAAATCCCCACCAGTCATCGAGAAAGCGGTGTGAAAGATTCTGCGTGGACCAAGGGTCCGTGAACGGAAGGGGACGCGATGAAACGGTCCACGCTTGTGGTGGACGGCGACCCTGTCGCCGAGGCAGAGGTTGCCGACACGGTACTGACCCGGGCGCGCGGCCTGCTGTTCCGGCGCGAACTGCCCGAGGCGCTCGTCCTGCGGCCGTGCTCGTCCGTCCATGGTGCCTGGATGAGTGTGCCGCTCGACGTGGCACTGCTGGACCGGGACGGCGAGGTGCTGCACGCGCAGGTGCTGCGGCCCTGGGGCTTCTCGGCGACACGACGGGGCGTGCGGGCTGTCCTGGAGGCGCCGGCCGGCAGCTTCGCGCGGTGGGGCCTGGGAGCGGGCAGCCGGGTGAGGCTCCTGGGGCGTGATCGAGAGTTCTGACGAGTAGTCGGTCGTTTCGGGCAGGGCCGAATCGGCGGCGGTCATCGCCCCGGAATGACCCCAGGACTGTGTAGATCCTGCGGATGGGGAGATCTCCCCGTGCCCTTCCCTGTCCGCGTGTCAGTGGCTGCTTGTAGGGTGATCTCCGGAATCTGGGCGGATTAAACCAGATGATTCGGACAGGCCGGGACGGGGCAGCGCGGGGTGCGGAGCCCGTGCCCAGGTCGGCCACCACAACGTTGTAGTCGAGGAGGAGACTCGTGTCCCTGGTGTCGCGTCTCATGGAGAACAAGCGTGCGGTCGCGTCGGCGGGTGTGGTCGCTGTTTTCTCCGGCGCCCTGGTCGCGCTGGCGCTCTGGTATGACGGTGAGGCCACCGCTGATGTGGTGCTGAACGACTCGGGGATCTGGGTGACCCGGGTGAGTCATGGTGAGCTGGGCCGGTACAACTTCGAGGCCGGTTCGATCGACGGCATCATGGCGACGAACTCCACGACGTTCGACGTCTCGCAGGACGGCGGTCGTGTCCTTCTGGACGACGACGGCGCCTCGGAGGCTAGCCCGGTCGATCCGGCGCATCTTCAGCTCGACGGCACGCTGGCGCTGCCGGCGGGCGCGCAGGTTGCCTCCGGTGGTGCGACGTCGGCGGTCTACGACGGCGAGTCGGGCCGTCTGTGGGTGCTGCCGTTCGACGGTGCCCAGGCGTTCGACGAGGAGAAGCTCGATCCGACCGCCGAGATCGGCACGGGCGGCGCCCTCGCGGTGGGCACGGACGGCACCGTCTATGTGGCCACGACGGCCGAAGGGGGGCAGCTGACGGTCGTCCCGACGAGCGGCAGGGGCACTCCGGGCGAGGTCGGAACCGAGCGCATCAGCGTCCAGGAGGGCGCGGACCTGCAGGTCTCCGCGGTCGGTGACCGGCCCGTGGTGCTCGACCGTACGGCCGAGACCTTGATCATCCCGGGCGGCGACCGGATCCGCGTCGAGGGTTTCGGCGAGGCGCAGCTCCAGCAGCCGTCCGGTGAGTCGGACACGGCGGCTGTCGCCACCCCCGATTCCCTGGTCAGCCAGCCTTTGGACGGCAGTGACGCGCTCAAGCAGCCGGCGTCCGGTTCTCCCGCCGCTCCCGTCCAGGTGGGGGGCTGCACCTACGGCGCCTGGTCGACCACCGGCGACGTGATCCGCGACTGCCCGGGGACCGACTCGGACGACCGCCAGACACTCGAAGGCCTCGCGCCGGGTGCGGTCCTGCAGTACCGGACGAATCGCGACCGGATCATTCTCAACGACGTGATCGGGGGCAATCTCTGGTTGCCCACCGAGCAGTACCGGAAGGTCGACGACTGGGACCTGAAGGACAACGAGGACGACGAGGGCGAGGAGACGGACTCTCAGGAGACCGTCTTCGAGCAGGTGGACCAGACGGTCGCCGACCGCGACAAGCCGAACAAGGCACCACAGCCCGAGGACGACGACCTGGGCGTGCGTGCCGGACGCACCACGGTGCTCAACGTGCTGGGAAACGACGTCGATCCGGACGGCGACGTCATGACCGCCTCCGTCCTGGAGGGGCCGGAGGGAAGCTCGGGCGTCACCGTGGATCGCGTGCTCGACGGCGCCGCCCTGCAGGCGAACGTGCCGGCGGACGCGACGGGCACGATCACGTTCACGTACCAGGTGGACGACGGCCGGGAGAACGGTACCGCCGAGGCCGACGTCACCCTGACGGTCCGGCCGGCGGAGGAGAACGAGGCTCCCGCCCTCATGGCCGACGACGTCTCCGGGCCCGTGCTCAAGGCGGCCCAGGGCGGGACGGCGAAGATCAACGTGCTGCCGTACTTCCGCGACCCGGACGGGGACGACCTGTTCTTGTCGACGGCCACGACGAAGGACCCGAACGACGAGGTGCGTTCCCGTCCGGACGGGACGCTCGAGTTCCTGGACGGCGGCGGCGCGACCGGGCGCAAGATCGTCGACATCACCGTGTCGGACGGTGAGGGAGCGGTGACCAAGGGCGTCGTCAACGTGCAGGTCGAGGCGGACAACCAGCCGCCGATCCCGGTGCAGGACCATGTCACGACGCTGGTGGGTGAACCGGTCACGGTGCGCCCCCTGGCGAACGACTCCGACCCGGATGAGGACCGGCTCCGGCTGGTCGAGGTGGGCAACGCCGAGTCGGTGGAGATCACGCCCAACCACACGGCCGGCACCTTCCGGTTCGTCAGTGAGAAGCCCGGCTCGTACGACATCCCCTACTACGTCAGCGACGGCCCCAACCCCACGGTGACGGGCCTGGTGCGGGTCGACGTTCTCGAGCCGCCGAGTGACGCGGGCAAGCCGGTGGTGGTGTCGGATCAGGTGCTCCTGCCCAAGGGTGGTGAGGGTCTGGTGGACGTGCTGGCGAACGACACCGATCCGGCGGGTGGGGTGCTTGTCGTGCAGGAGATCGATGTTCCTGAGGATTCCGGTCTCACGGTGGCGGTGCTGGATCATCAGGTGCTCAAGATCACCGAGAACCGTCGCCTCGAGTCCACGGTGACGATCGGCTACACCGTGTCGAACGGCGAAGCGGCCGCCGACGGCGAGGTGCACGTCGTGCCGATCCCGACGTCGGACCGTCTGCGTCCGCCGGAGGCCGGTGCGGACGAGGTGGATGTGCACGTGGGCGACACGGTGACGATCCCGGTGCTGAAGAACGACTCCCACCCGGACGGGTTGCCGATCGAACTCACCCGAGAGCTGGTCGAGGAGCCGGGCGCCGACATGGGGGAGGCGTTCGTCTCCGAGGAGGTGGTGCGTTTCAAGGCGGGTGATGAGGCGGGGGTGGCTCATGCGGTCTATGAGGTGAGTGATCCGAATGGGCAGCGTGATTCGGCGCAGATCACGATCAATGTGCGTGATGACGAGGAGAATGCGGCGCCGCAGTTGCCGGATGTGACTGCTCGGGTGTTGTCGGGTGGGACGGTGCGGGTGGATGTGCCGTTGGACGGGATTGATCCGGATGGTGATTATGTGATGCTGTCGGATATCTCGGGTGCTCCGACGATGGGTCGTGCGCGGATCACGGACGGTTTCATCGACTTCGAGGCGTCGCCTGATGCGGTGGGTACCGATACTTTCACCTACAGTGCGACGGACACGCGTGGCGCGGTGGGGATCGGTACCGTCCGGGTCGGCATCGCCCCGTTGCCGGAAACCAATCAGAAGCCTGTCGCCCAGGATGACGAGACGTTGGTGCGTCCGGAGCGGACGGTGGCGATCGATGCGATGGCGAACGACACCGATCCGGATGGTGACGAGATCGGTCTGGTCGAGTCCCTGTTCGGCAGCACCGGGGACCTGGAGCCGGCCGTCGTCGTCGACCAGGTCGTCGTGACGGCTCCCTCCGAAGCCGGAGAACACCCCTTCTACTACGGCATCCAGGACACGTACAAGGCGCGGGCGCAGGGCGCGATCACCGTGAAGGTCTCCCGCGACGCGCCGCTCCTGCCTCCGGTGGCGAACGACGACGTGCTGTCCGTCCCGGATGTCGTGGGGAAGGACTCGGTCACGGTGGACGTCCTGGCGAACGACGTCGACCCCGACGGCGTCGCTGCCGACCTGGAGGTGAGCCTGGGAACCGACGCGGGCGCCGCCACGTTGTCGGAGGACGGCAAGGTCACGGTTCCCCTGACCCCGGACCTCCAGATCGTGACGTACACGGTGACGGATATGGACGGGCTGGAGTCGAGTGCGTTCATCCGGGTGCCCGGCGATTCGCTGACCCCGCATCTGAAGCCGGGTCTGGAGCCGCTCGAGGCGATCAGCGGCGAGCCGCTGCAGATCGACCTGACCGAGTACGTGGTGGTCGAGGAAGGGCTGAAGCCACGGATCACGGAGGAGTCCACCGTCAGCGCCGTCGAGGGCTCGGTCGAGGTGGAGGACCGTGAGAACCTGGTCTACGTCTCGAAGGAGGACTACATCGGTCCGGCGTCGGTGAGCTTCGAGGTGACCGACCGCGAGAGCCCCGAGGATCCTGAAGGGCGCAAGGCCACCCTCACGCTGCCGATCGAGGTCCGGGCCACCGAGAACCAGCCGCCGGAGATCAAGGGATCGCCGGTGCTGGAGGTACCCGCCGGTGACGAGGGCGCGGTCGACCTGGGTGCGTACGTCCGGGACCCGGAGAACGACAAGCTGACGTTCGAGGTGAAGGACAGTGGTGACGGTGTGGCCGCCTCGGTGCAGGGCAGCACGGTCACGGCCCAGGCCGAGCCGTCGGTCACCAAGGGTGCCTCGCAGACCATCCCCTTCACGGTGACCGACGGTCACACCGATCCCGTCGAAGGGTCGCTGACGGTCCAGGTGGTCGCCTCGACGCGACCGCTGGCGGTCACGGGTGAGGATGTCGTCGAGGGTGCGCACGAGGGCGTCGCGGAGAACATCGACGTCCTGGCCAACGACACCAACCCGTTCCCGGAGACACCGCTCGAGCTGTTCGGCGTGCCCGTGGTGGAAACGGGTAGCGGAACGGCGAGCTACAGCGGCGACCAGGTCGTGGTGACCCCCGACGAAGGTTTCCACGGCGCGATGCGGGTCAAGTACACCGTGCAGGACGCCACCAAGGACCCGGACCGGCACGTCGACGGGGTGATCAACCTGACGGTGCTCGGTAAGCCGGAGGCGCCGCGGGCACCTCGGGTGGAGGAGGTGCGGTCGCAGACCGTGGTGTTGACGTGGGACGAGCCGAACAACAACGGTGCGCCGATCGAGAGTTACACGGTGACGTCGTCGCAGGGTGATGAGCAGCGGTGTCCGACGACGACGTGCACGGTGACGGGATTGACGAACAATGTGACGTATACGTTCACGGTGCAGGCGGAGAACGAGGTGGGGCTGGGTGAGGCGTCGCCGGCGTCGCAGGAGGCGCGTCCGGACGAGAAGCCGGATCAGCCTGCTCCCCCCGAGCTGGAGTTCGGTGACCAGTCCCTGGAGGTCTCCTGGGTCAACAAGACCTATACGGACCGCTCGCCGATCGACTGCGTCAACCTGGAGATCTCACCCGCACCACCGGGCGGTGCCATCCAGAAGGAGTGCCTCCAGGGAACCAGCACGACCTGGGAGGGTCTGGAGAACGGCACCGCGTACACGGTGCGCGTGCAAGCTGAGAACCAGGCGCCGGATCCCTCGGAGTGGTCGGACCCGTCGGCTCCTGAGGTTCCGGCCGGCCCGCCGGAGCAGCCGGCCGCCCCGACCGCGACACGCGTCAACACCAACCTGGGCGGCCAGGTCGAGGTCAGCTGGACGGCACCGGCGAACAACGGCGACGCGATCAAGAGCTACGACCTCGACATCCTGCAGGGGGGCTCGGTGGTCGAGACGCTCCCGGACATCGCCGCCACCAGTCAGACGGTGGAGAACCTGGACACCGACAAGAGCTACACGTTCCAGGTGACGGCCGAGAACAAGGCCGGCGAGTCCGAGACCAGCCCGCAGTCCAACGCCGTCCTGCCGCACGGCACGCCGGACCGTCCCGGTGCGCCGAGTGCCCGGCTCGGCGGCAACACCAATGGGCAGGCCGACGTGAGCTGGGGCGGCATCGGTGACTTCCGCGGCACCGGCGGGTACTACGAGGTGCGCGCGAACCAGGCGAACCCCAAGGGCCCGATCACCGGTACGTCCTACACGTACCAGGGCCTTTCGAACGGCACCGCCTACACGTTCAGCGTACGGGCGTGCAACGCCCAGGGAGCGTGCTCCGCCTGGTCCGGCGAGTCCAGCCCGGCCGTCACCCCGTACACGGTGCCCGGCACCCCGGGGGTCACGTGGCACCGGTCCGGCAACGGCCAGGGCGGCTACTTCACGGTGCGGGGCCCGGGCTCGGACGGTGGGCGTGCGGTGCAGCGGATCGAGTGGCAGGCTTCGGGCTCGTGGTCGAACTCGGGCACGATCCAGCAGGGTGGCTGGCCGACCAATATCACCGTCGGCAACAACGGCTACGACAGGACCTACCGGCTCCAGGCGCGTGCCTGCAACGCGGCCGGCTGCGGTAGCTGGGCGTCGGCCACGGGTACGACCGTGTCCGCCCCCGACCCCCAGGCCACGGTGGTGCACGGCTCCAGGGTCAGCAACGGCGACTGCACCCACTCGTCGTGCGCGTACTACAAGGTGAACTACAGCGACTTCCCCAGTGGCAGTCACCGGGTCGAGTGCTGGTCGGAGACCAACCCGGACACCCCGGGCTGGCACAACATCATCGACGGGAGCACCCGGCCGGGTGGCGCCGGAGAGACCCGGACCTTCGGCGGGTCCGGTTCGATCGAGCTGAGGTGCTTCTACGGCTACCCCGGTACCCGGGTCGGTGTGGTGATCGACGGCCAGGCGTACGCCAGGACGACGTGGTGAGCGAAGCCGCCCCGACACGACGAGCAGGACACGACACGATCTCCCATGAAACGAGGAAGTAAGGACACATGAGCACCAGCACGATGACACCGGAACAGGCGGCGTGGTTCGCGCAGACCTTCGACCGTCTGGTCGGCAACGTCGGGCAGGCGGTGCTGGGTAAGTCCCAGGTCATCCGACTGGCGCTGACGTGCATGCTCGCCGAGGGGCACCTCCTGCTGGAGGATGCCCCGGGTACGGGCAAGACGGCCATGGCCCGAGCGATCGCGGCGTCCGTCCAGGGCACGCACAACCGCATCCAGTTCACCCCGGACCTGCTGCCGTCCGACGTCACCGGCGTGACGATCTACGACCAGAACACCGGCAAGTTCGACTTCCACCAGGGCCCGATCTTCGCGTCGATCGTGCTGGCCGACGAGATCAACCGTGCCTCGCCGAAGACCCAGTCCGCCCTGCTCGAGGTCATGGAAGAGGGCCAGGTCACCGTCGACGGCGTGCGGCACGGCGTCGGCAACCCGTTCATGGTCATCGCGACGCAGAACCCGATCGAGCAGGCCGGTACCTACCGTCTGCCCGAAGCCCAGCTCGACCGCTTCCTCATGAAGACCTCGGTGGGCTACCCCGACCACGCCTCCACCGTCGAGATCCTGTCGGGCTCCTCGGTGAAGGACCGCAGCAAGGCCTTGCAGCCGCTGATCACCACCAAGGCGGTGACGGAGATGTCGGCGCTGGCGCACACCGTCTACACCGACACGGCCGTCCTGGAGTACGTCTCCCGTCTCGCGGAGGAGACCCGCAACGCTCCCGAGGCACGCATCGGCGTCTCCGTCCGAGGTGCCCTCGCCCTGGTGCGCTGCACCAAGGTGTGGGCGGCCGCACACGGCCGCAACTACGTGCTGCCCGACGACGTCAAGGACCTGGCGCAGCCGGTCTGGGCGCACCGCTTCGTGCTCGACCCCGAGGCGGAGTTCGCCGGCGCGCAGCCGGACATCATCCTGGGCCGCATCCTGTCCGACGTCGCCGCTCCGCAGGAGCGTGTGTCGGCATGACGACGACGGCGACCCGGCCGCCCGTCACCACGAGTGCGACGTCGCGGCCGGGATACGGGAAGCGCCCGGAGGCCTCACGCGGCCCCGGGGCGCGAGCCGCCGACGCACGCCGTGCCGTCCGTCGCGGCTGGGTGACGTTCTCCGGCGCGGCCGGGCGAGGACTCTCCGCGGTGCGGGAACGGTTCCGACCGCTCACGGAGGCGTTCAGCGGGTTCGGCCTGGCCGTTCTGGTCACGGCCGTGGCGGCGTGGGTGGCGGGCCTCGTGCTGTCCTGGGTCGAGGTACTGGTCGCCGCGGTGGTGCTCACCGTCACGCTGATCGCGGCGACCGCGTTCGTGCTCGGCAGGTTCCGGTACACCGTGGTGCTCGACCTGGCCCAGCGCCGGGTCACCGTCGGCGATCGCGCGGTCGGACGCCTCGACGTGCGCAACGAGGCGCGGCGGCCGGTGCTGCCCTCGGTGATGGAGCTGCCGGTCGGTACGGGGACCGCCGCCTTCCCGGTGCCCCGCCTGCGGGGCGGGGGAGCGCACGAGGAGATCTTCACGATCCCGACGAGGCGCCGCAGCGTCATCGTGGTCGGCCCCGTGAAGTCCGTGCGTGCCGACCCGCTCGGCCTGCTGCGCCGCGAGGTCACGTGGACGGAGCCGGAGGAACTGTTCGTGCACCCGCAGGTGAAGAACCTGATGGGATCCAACACCGGGTTCTTCAAGGACCTCGAGGGCCGGGTCACCCAGGACATCTCCAACTCGGACGTGTCCTTCCACGCGCTGCGCGACTACGTGCCCGGTGACGACCGCCGGCACATCCACTGGAAGACCACCGCACGCACCGGGCAGCTCATGGTCCGTCAGTTCGAGGAGACCCGGCGCTCGCACCTCGCGGTGCTGCTGAGCACGCGGGCCGAGGACTACGCGAGCGAGGAGGAGTTCGAGCTCGCCGTCAGTGTCTGCGGTTCCCTGGGCCTTCAGGCGATCCGGGAGGACCGCGGCGTCACGGTGATGGTGAACGACGCCGGCAACCTGCGTGGGGACCACCGCACCCGGCTGCTCGACGACCTGTCGAGGATCGAGCTGACGTCCACGCGGACCACGCTCGCCGACCTGGCCAGGATCGCGGGCACCACGATCAACGACGCGTCGGTGATGTCCTTCATCACCGGCAGCCTCGTCACCCCGACCGAGTTGCGCTCCGCCTCCGCACGGCTGCCCGTCGGCGTGCAGGTGATGGCGATCCAGTGCGTTCCGGGGGCCTCGCTGTCCCGGCACGCCATCGCGGAGCTCGGCGTGCTGACGCTCGGCAAGCTCGGCGATCTGCCGCTCGCGCTGCGAAAGATGAGTGAGGGATGAGCCACGACGAGACCACCCGCGGCGGCGCGCGCCGCGGGATCAACCCGGATGCCCGCCGTCCGTCCGGCCTCACCGGATCGAGCACGAGGGGCAGCGGCACCACCCGGCGTGCCGACGCGGCGCGCCCGCGCGCGCTGAAGAAGGGCGCCTGGTTCGACCTCGGTGCCCTCACCGTCATGTGCGGGGCGATCGTCGTCGGCTTCGGTCCGGTCTGGGGAACGCCGGGATATCTGCTGCCCGCGGTGGGCGGCACCGTGCTCGGCCTGTCCATCGCGTGGTTGTGCGCGTGGCGCCGCTGGCCCGCCGTGACGGTGGCCGCGCTCGCCATCGTCGGTTACCTGCTGTTCGGCGCGGTGCTCGCGCTGCCTCGTGACGCGTTCGGCGGCGTCGTGCCGAGCCTGACCACCCTGCAGGACCTCCTGCTGGGTGCGATCCAGGGCTGGAAGGCCTTCGTCACGACCGTCCCGCCCTTGTACTCCTTCCCCGACCTGGCGATCGTGCCGTATCTGATGATGCTGCTCGTGGCGCTCGTCGCCGCGTCGATCGCGCTCCGTGTGCGGCACGCTTCCTGGGCGCTCCTGCCGATCATGGTCGGTCTCGCCGGCGTCATCCTGCTGGGCACCCTGGAGACCGCGCTGCCGGTCGTGCAGGGTCTCGTGATCGCCGTCGTCGGGCTGCTGTGGGGTGGCGTCCGGGCGATGGGGGCCCGGGTCGGCACCCACTCCATCAGCACCGAGCAGAGCCGCGAGGCCACGCGCCGTCTGGTCTGGTACCGCGTCCGCACGGGTGCGGTCATCCTCGGCGCGGCGGCCGTCGCCGCGGGATTCGCGGGGCCGGCGCTCCTGCCGGACAGCCCGCGCACGGTGCTGCGCGAGGAGATCGTTCCGCCGAAGGACCTCCACGACTTCTCGACGCCGCTCGCCACCTTCCGGCACTACGCCAAGGACGAGAAGGAGACCGAGATCCTCCGGGTCTCCGGCCTGCCCGAGAACGCACGCATCCGCCTGGCCACGCTCGACGAGTACGACGGCGTGGTGTACGACGCGGCCGGCAGCGGCGGGGCCACGGGCGTCTTCACGCGCGTGGGCCAGGAGATCGTCACCGCGGCACAGGGCGACCCCGCCACGATCCAGGTGACCTCGCTCGCGTACGACGACGTGTGGGTGCCGGAGGTCGGCGCCCTCACGGGAGTGACCTGGACCGGTTCACGCGCGGCGGACCAGGGCGTCGGCACCTACTACAACAGCGAGACCGAGACCGCCGTGACCCTGGCCGGAGTGAAGCCGGGGGACACGTACCAGCTCGACACCCTGCTCACGACGTACCCCTCGGAGGAGGAGCTCGCGGACGCCACGGTGTCCGAGGTCGAGCTCCCGGACACCGAGAAGCGGTCGCTCCCGGCGAACGTCTCCTCCAAGGTCGCGCAGTACATCGGTGAGGAGACCGATCCCGCCGCCAAGCTGTTCTTCATCCGGGACGCGCTGGAAGCGGGCGGCATCCTGTCGAGCGGCCTGGAGGGGCAGCCGCCGTCGCGCCCCGGCCATGCCGCCGAGCGCATCGACAACCTGCTCGAGCAGGACGACATGATCGGCGACGAGGAGCAGTTCGCCGTCGCGTTCGCCCTCCTCGCCCGCCAGACGGGCATTCCCGCACGGGTCGTCATGGGCTTCGAGGAGGACGAGGAGTCCGATCGTGCCGCCGGCGAGGAGTGGCTCGTCCGGGGCGAGAACGTGAGCGCGTGGATCGAGGTGCCGTTCGAGGGGTACGGCTGGGTGCCGATCGACGTGGACCCCGACGAGGACACGAAGATCCAGCCGGAACCGCAGACCCAGGAGGTGCCCAAGCCCCCGGTGCTCCAGGAGCCGGAGCCGCCGGAGGAGCCGGAGCAGAACAAGGCCGGCAGTGTCGAGGACGAGGAGCAGGACGAGGCCGACAACGAGGGCTTCGACTGGGCCATGCTTCTGACCATCGTGCTGGCGGTGGCCATCCCGCTCGCCCTGGTGCTGCTCCCGATCCTGCTCATCCTCGCGCACAAGGCCCGCCGCCGAACCCGGCGGCGGACCGCGGAGGAGCTCGCGGACCGGTTCAGCGGTGGCTGGCACGAGGTCGTCGACGCGGTCACCGACATGGGAACCTCGGTGCCCCGGTCGGCGACACGGCGCGAGGGCGCGGGACTTATCGCGACAAAGCACGAGGCGCCAGGCACGCTTATGCTTGCCCATCGGGCCGACGCCACGGTCTTCAGCGGAAGGCAACCGACGCAGGCCGAGGTCGACTCCTTCTGGGAGGAGGTGGACACGGTCCTCGGCGGCCTACGCTCTTCCGTGGGCACCCGGCAGAGGATCGCCGCAGCGCTGTCGTTGCGCAGCGTTCGCGCGCGGATGGCGGGGGGACGCGGCATGCGGGGGGTCCTGCAGGACTTGGTGAAGCGAGGCTCGAAGGAGAACCGATGACGGACGTGGTGTGCAGCGGCTGCCTGTCGCGCCAGGCCGCGGGGACGCAGTACTGCGGGGTGTGCGGACGTGAGTTCCCGCGTACCGGCAGGCCCGTGGTCGAGCAGCAGCCCGGGCCGCAGAGTGCTGTCCAGCAGATGGCGGGCGGCGGCTACGGCACGTCCCAGGGCGGGCAGGAACTCCCGTACCACCACGGTGGGTCCCGCATCGACGAGGAGTTCCACACCGGGACGTTCGTCCCGGTCCGGGACCCGGGGCCGATGCCCGCCGAGCCCGAGCCCGTGTACGCACACGTCGGCAAGCGGATCGTCGCGCTTCTGCTCGACGGCGCCGTGGGCAGTGTGCTCTTCGGCGTCGTGTACGGGATCGCCCTCGTCATGGCGCAGCCGCCCGAGGGCGTGATCGCCATCGACGAGAACGAGCAGCGCGCCATGCTCACCACACTGGTCGCGGGCCTCTGGGGCGGCCTCGGCCTCATGTTCCTGTGGGGCCTGTCCCTGTGGATCTGGGAGGGCAGGTCCGGCAAGACGCTCGGCAACCTGGCGCTCGGGATCCGCACGGTGTCGGCCGCGGGCCAGGAGCCGGTCGGTTTCTGGCGCATCGTCCTGCGCGTGCTCGTCGTCGGTGCCGGAAGTCTGGTGTGCGGCATCGGTGCCTGGGTCGTGCTGCTCAGCCCGCTGTGGGACAAGAGCGGACGCAAGCAGGGCTGGCACGACAAGGCGGCCGGCGCCGTCGTGATCGACGCCAAGAAGAAGCCCGCGCCCGTGGTGGAGGGTTTCGACCCGGACTCCCGGCCACGCGCCCCCGGTAGGGTCACCTCCGGCCAGGGCGGTGCGGGACGAAGCGTCCAGGGCCCTGCCACACCGGCCCCGGGGACGCCCGCCCCCGGTGCACCGGCGGTCTCGGGCGGTCAGGCCAGCCCGGGCGCACTGCGTGCGGCGGGACAGGCGCACTCGGCCGCGTCGTCCGCGGGCCAGGCGCCCACGTTCGACCCGGCGCGGCAGTCGGGTCAGCCGGCCGCGGCGTCCTTCACGCCCGACGGCTCGCGCGCCCCGGCGCAGCCGGATCCCTGGTCGTTCCCCAAGGCCTCGGCACCGCCGCCCGGTGACGGGCTGATCACGGACGTCCCGGCGGGTCCGGCCTTCCCGCCCGTGCGGTCCGGTCAGCCGGGTCAGGAGCCGTCGTCCCAGCAGTGGCCCGGCCAGCAAGCTCCTTCCGCACCGCAGCAGCCGATGCTGCCCGGCGCGCCGCCGTCGTCCCCGCCCGAGGCCGCACCGCCCACGACGGCGTCCACGCCGTCGCCCCCGGCGACGCCGAACTCGCCGCGCCCGATCACCGCCGCCAACACGATCCCGGATCATCCGCTGCTCGAGACGTCGCCGTATCCGCCGATCTCGCAGCCGCAGCGGCGTGACTCGCAGCCGACGCGGGCCGTCAGCATCGACGGCCCGGGGCAGCGGCAGGGCGGCACCTACGGTCAGGGCTCCCGCGGCCAGCACGCGGCACCGCCCACCCCGGAGGCGACCGGCGCCGAGCAGCTGCCGGACGAGACGATCATGCAGATGCCGACCGGCTCGACCGGTGCCATGGATCCGCCGCCGGTCGTCGGTGCGGTCCTGGAACTGGAGTCCGGCGAGATGGTCCGCGTCGACGGCCCCACTCTCGTGGGACGGAACCCGCAGGCACCGGGCAGCTCGGGCGTGCGCCTGGTCCAGCTCCCCGACCCGACGCGTTCGGTGTCGAAGAACCACGCCGAGCTCGGCGTGGACTCGGCGGGACTCTGGCTCACGGACCGGGCCTCGACCAACGGCACCGTGGTCTCGGTGCCGGGCCTGCCCCCGCGGGTCGCCGAGGCCGGCGCGCGCGTGCGCGTGCCCGTCGGGTCGACGATCCACTTCGGTGACCGGCGTGTCGTCGTCCACGCAGGGGCGGAGGGGTGAACTCCGACAACCGGCCGTCGTTGATGTGGGGAGCCGCATCCGACCGTGGCCGGCGCCGGAAGATCAACGAGGACGCGTACCTCGCCGAGAACGGCGTCTTCCTCGTGGCGGACGGGATGGGCGGGCACGACGCCGGGGACATCGCCAGCGCGACCGCCCTGGGGGCGCTGAGCTTCCTCCTCGAGGCCGACACGATCGAGCCCGAGCTGGTCGACGTCCTGGTGGACGTCGCCCAGAAGGAGGTGCGAGCGATCGAGACGGGGCCGAAGGGGCGCGGCGCCGGCACCACGCTCACGGGGGCCGTGCTGGCGTACGTCGACGGGGTTCCGTACTGGCTCATCGTGAACGTCGGCGACTCACGGACGTACCTGCTCTCCAACGGTGAGCTCGAGCAGATGAGCGTGGACCACTCCGAGGTCCAGGAACTGATCGACGCCGGCATGCTCACGGCCGAGGAGGCACGCCACCACCCCCGGCGCAACGTCATCACCAGGGCCCTCGGAGGGCCCGACGAGCCCGATGCGGACTTCCGGTATGTTCCGGTCGAGGCACACGAGCGGATCCTCGTGTGTTCGGACGGCCTGACGGCCGAGCTTGACGACGAGCAGATCCGCGAGATCCTGCTCGCGGTGCCCGACCCGGGCAACGCTGCCCAGGAACTGGTCGACTCCGCCCTCGAGGCGGGTGGTCGTGACAACGTGACGGTGCTCGTCGTGGATGTGACGGGGGTTCCCCACGACACGAACGGTGTCACCGCCGAGCGCGACCACGACGTCGTGCCGGGCGGCAGACGAGTGATGGAAGACACGCAACCACGAAGCGGCGGCTGACCGAGACGCCGGAGGGACCGAGATGACTGTGCACTACACCGAGGGACCCGCCCGCGCGGTGATCCGGGGGGAGACCGTGGTGGTCCTCCCCGACGAGGCCGACGACGCCTTGCTGACCGAGCTGTGGACCGAACTGGACGGCGCGTCCGACGGTGTCGCGGCCGCCCTCGGCGTGCTCACGTCGGTTCCGGGAGGCCTGCGCGCCGTGCCGCCGTTCGCCGTGGTGGCCGTGCAGTCCACGGGGGCCGCGCACGTGGCCGTGCGCGGCTCGGGAGCCGACGTCACCGTGGCCACGGCCGCGGGTCCGGTCCAGGTCACCGGGCAGAACGTCGTGTCCTGGTCGGAGCAGGTCATCGAGGAGCCGACGTCGTTCGTGGCGGCGGTCGCGACGGGCCGGGGGGCAGAGCCGTCCCTCGAGGGCGGGCTGCCGGTGGAGTCCGCGGTGGTTCCGGTGGCGTCCGTCCGCCGGATACTCGTGCGGGAGGCCTCGGAGGGCGCCCTCACGGGTCCGCCGGCGTCGCGCTCGTCGGCGGACCCCGCCGCCGCGGCGGAGCCCGACGAGGCGTCGGTCTTCGCGCGAATCCCCGGCGTGGCGAGCACGCCGCCCGTCCCGCCGCCACCGCCGGCTCCGGACCCGGGAACGCCCGAGCCCGCCGAGAGCGCGGACGCCGGCCCGGGGCCGTCGTTCGCGCCGCCGACGTCGGCGGGGCCGGACAGCCCGGTGCCCGAGGCCACGCAGATCGGTGGCGACGACGAGTACGAGCACCTGTTCGGCGAGACGATCATGCGCAGTGTCGAGGACGCCGCGGTGCGTGCGCCGGAGGAGGACGAGGACGACGCCGAGGGCCCGGCCGCGGCCGGGCCCGCCGCCACCGCCGTGCCCGTGGTCGAGCCGGCGCCTGCCGCCGAGCCCGCGGGAGCCGGAGCGCACACCGCGACGGAGACCGCGGACGAACCGGGTGCGGCCTGGGAAGCGCCGAGCCTGATCTCCGCGATCCCGGGTGGTTTCCCGGGCTCCTCGCCCGCGGTGCCCGGTGAGACGCCCGCCGCCGCCCACCGCGCCGCGGCGGTGGACGCGCCCGAGGCGGAGGAACCGGACGACCACGACGGGCACACGGTGATGCAGTCCGACCTCGCCGCCCTGCGTGGCTCTGCCGGCCTGGCGGCACCCGCTCCTGCCGCCGAGCCGCAGCCGCTCTCGGGGGGCGTCCAGATCCTCGCCGTCACGTGCCCGAACGGCCACGCGAACCCGCCCGCGCGGCCGACGTGCCGCACCTGCGGCGAGGGACTGTCGGGCGAGCCGTCGACCGCGGCACGCCCGCCACTGGGCCGGCTCGTGGTGACGGCCGGGTCCGCGCAGGCGGGCGCCGCCGGTGCCCGCGGAGAGCAGATCATCCAGCTCGATCGCGGAGTCATCGTGGGACGCCGACCACGGACCTCCACCACCTCCGCGTCGGAGATCCCCCGGCTCGTGACCGTTTCGAGCCCCAACCAGGACATCTCGCGTTCGCATCTGGAGGTGTCGCTCGAGGAGTGGCACGTCCTGGTGGCGGACATGGCGACGACGAACGGTACGACGCTGATCCGCCCGGGGCAGCCGCCGCGCCGTCTCCACCCGAACGAGAAGGAGATCGTGGCGGACGGCGACGTGGTCGACCTGGGCGACGGTGTGACCCTCAAGTTCGAGGGGATCTGGTGAATCTCCGGATTCCCCGCTGAGCGCACGGTATCTGTGGGGTTCACGCCCCAGAGCCCGCAGGCACCGTCCACTCGACGAAGAGCAGACACGAAAGGAACCAGGTGAGCAGCAAGCGAGCGCCGTCCGCGCCGCCCCAGATCGATGGCTACGAGTTCAAGAGGGTCATCGGTTCGGGCGGCTTCGCGGACGTGTTCCTCTACGAGCAGCGCCGCCCGCGTCGCCAGGTGGCGATCAAGGTGCTGCTCAAGGAGTGGTCGAGCGCCACCCAGCGGGAGACGTTCGACGCCGAGGCCGACCTCATGGCCACGCTCGGCAACCACCCGTCCATCGTGACCATGTACGAGGCGGCGACGGCTGGGGACGGCCGCCCCTACCTGGCGATGGAGTTCTGTTCCCGCCCGAACCTCGGCGCGCGGTACCGCAGCGAACGGTTCTCCGTGGCGGAGGCGTTGCGCACGACGATCCAGATCGCGGGCGCGGTCGAGACCGCACACCGTCTGGGCATCCTGCACCGGGACATCAAGCCGGCGAACATCCTGGTCACCCAGTTCGGGCATCCCGTGCTGACCGACTTCGGCATCGCCTCCACCGTCGACGAGGCGTCGGCCGCCGAGGGAATGTCGATCCCGTGGTCGCCGCCGGAGTCGTTCCAGGACCCGCCGGTCAGCGGGATCGCGACGGACGTGTGGGGCCTCGCCGCCACCTGCTACACCCTGCTGGCCGGCCGGACCCCGTTCGAGGTCCCGGGTGGCTCGAACCGCTCGGCGGACCTCATCGCGCGCATCGAGACCGGCTCGCTGCCGGCGCTCGGGCGTTCCGACGTACCGCCCTCCCTGGAGCGGGTGCTGGCCACGGCCATGAGCAAGCGGCCCGCGTCGCGGTACCCGACGGCGCTGGCCTTCGCCCGGGCACTGCAGCAGGTCCAGGTCGAGATGTCGCGCGACATGACGACGATCGACATCCTCGACGAGTCCGGCCAGATGCACCAGGAGGAGGACGACGAGCAGGACGGCACGCGGTTCCGCAACGTCGTCTCGATCGACCCGGGGCAGCAGGCACCGCCGGGGCCGCGTCCCGCGCAGGCCCCGCCGGCAGGGCCGGGCGCATCGCCCGGCTTCGTGCCGAGCGCCCCGCCCGCGGGCGGTTTCGGCCCGCCCGCTGCGACGGGTGCCGGGGCTCCGCCGTACGCCGGGGCGCCGTCGTCGTCCATGGGCCGCCCTTCGGCGCCCGACCTGCCGTTCGTCGCTGGTGACCGTTCCGGCGTCGGAACCGTCGAGGAGACGGTCGCGCGCACGTCGCTGCCCGCCGGGCAACAGGGCGCGCAGGAGTACGTCGCACCCGCGCCTCAGGAGGAGGAGCCGAAGCCGAGCCCGTGGCGGCTCGTGGCGCCGATCCTGGGAGCCGTCGCGCTCGTCGGGATCGGGATCCTCGTGTTCCTGCTGAGGCCCTGGGAAGGCCAGGACGACGACGGCGGGCCGGCGGTCGCCGAGACGGGCGTCGGGGAGTTCGGCGAGGACATCGTGCCCAACTATCTGGCGCCTCCGCTCCGGGTGACGGCGGAGCCGGACGGCGACCAGGTCGTCGTGACCTGGGAGCGCCCGGAGGCCTTCGAGGAGGGCGACGAGTTCGGGTACCTGGTGCGGAGCCTGTCCGAGGAGACGCCGATCTACGAGTCCGTCGGGAACAAGACCACGGTCACCGTGCCGCGGGAGCCCGGCGACACGTGCGTCCACGTCGTGATGATGCGTGACAACCAGGTGTCCGACCCGGCGGAGGACTGCGTCGCCCCCGCGGGGGCCGACGGATGAGCTCGCTGTCGATCGAGTTCTGCGGCGAGTGGTTCCGCCCGGAGGGCGACAGCGACACCTTCGACATCGGCCGCGAGGGCGACCTCACCGTCGACGACAACCCGTACCTCCATCGCCGCTTCCTGCGGGTGTCGCACGAGGACGGGATCTGGTGGCTGTCGAACGTGGGCTCGCTGATCTCCGCCACGGTGTGCGACGCCGGTGGCGGCGTCCAGTCCTGGCTGCCCCCGGGCAACCGCCTGCCCATCGTCTTCCCCAGCACCTCCGTGGTGTTCACGGCCGGCCCCACCACCTACGAGCTCAGCCTGCACCTCGAGGACGCGCCGTACCACGAGATCTCGTCCGACGACGACGCGGGGACCGGGGCCACGACCATCGGCGCCATCCGGTTCACCACGAGCCAGCGCCAGCTCATCGTGTCGCTCGCCGAGCCGATGCTGCGCCGTGAGGGCAGCGGACTGAGCGAGATCCCCAGCTCCGCCGCCGCGGCCCGGCGGCTCGGCTGGGCCACCACGCGCTTCAACCGCAAGCTCGACAACGTGTGCGAGAAGCTCGACCGGATCGGGGTCAAGGGCCTGCGCGGCGACTCCGGATCCCAGGCCACCAACCGCAGGGCGCGCCTCGTCGAGTACGCCGTCGCCTCACGTCTGGTGACCGCCGACGACCTCCCCCTGCTCGATTTGAAGGACGACGCCTGACGTGCGGATCAAGCTGACACTCAACCGCCCCGACCAGACCTCCGCGAACGTGGCGGTCACGGCCGACGCGACGGCCACCGTGCGGGACGTCGCGGAGACCCTGTTCTCGGCGGACCCCACCCGTAACGGTGCCGCGGCACCGGAGAACCTCACCCTCCAGGTCCGCGGCGAGTCCGGCGGGGGCGGCGCCGACAGCCGGGTGCTGCGGCCGGACAACGACCTCACGCAGGCCGGCCTGCGCTCCGGCTCGACCGTGGAGATCGTGCGGGTATCGGACCAGTTCCTGGTCCCCGGAGCCGACCGTGGCGCCGCCGTCGCGACGCTTCGTGTCATGGAGGGCCCCGACGCCGGCCGGGAGTTCCCCCTTCCCGTGGGTACCTCCTACATCGGGCGGGGCCGGGACATGGACGTCCGGCTCTCCGACAAGCAGGTGTCCAAGCGGCACGCGCGCATCGTGGTCGGCGAGTCGATCGAGATCCACGACCTCGACTCGGCCAACGGCCTCGTCATGGGCGGTCAGGCGGTCACCCGGGCGACGGTGACCAGTTCCGACATGATCACCATCGGGAACGACGTCGTCTCGGTGATCGCCCTGCACCGGACCACCAGCATCGCGCCCACCAGTCCCGCCGTCGAGTTCAACCGGTCGCCGAGGGTCGTCACCCGGTTCGGCGAGCACGAGATCAAGGCGCCGAAGCCGCCGGAGCCGCCGAAGCCCCGCCCGCTGCCCTGGCTCGTCATGCTGGTCCCGATCGTGATGGGCCTCGTGGTGTTCCTCGTCTTCCAGAACCCGCGCATGCTCCTGTTCATGTTCATGGGGCCCATGTTCATGATCGGCATGTGGTGGGACCGCAAGACCCAGTCGAAGAAGGAGTACGAGAAGGCGTCCGAGCAGTTCCTCGAGGCGATCGAGTACACCAAGGAACGGATCCGCCGTACCCACGCCGTCGAACGTGCTGTCCGGATCGCCGAGACCCCGTCGCTGGCCGAGGCCGTCGACAACGTCCGCCGGCTCGGCGGCCTGATGTGGACACACCGGCCGGAGCACCGGGGTTTCCTCACGGTTCGCCTGGGGGTCGGCCGCGCGCCCGCCCGGACCACGTTCGCCGAGCCCCGGGAGAACAACGCGCTTCCCGAGCACTGGGAGAAGGTCCTGGAGCTCAAGCAGCAGTGCGTGTTCATCGAGGACGTGCCGTCCACGGCGGCCCTGCGGTTCGGGGGCAGCGTCGGCATCGCCGGCCGCTCCGGAGCCGTCGAGGGCGTGGCGCGCTCCGTCATCCTGCAGATGATCGCGCTGCACTCGCCCGCCGAGGTGGTCATCACCGCGCTCACCTCCAACCGGTCACGCCAGGACTGGGAGTGGCTGCAGTGGGCGCCGCACACGGGTTCCCCGCACAGCCCGCTGGGCGCCGGCGACCACCTCGCGGCGGACCCGGGACAGGGCGCGGCCCTGCTCACGCGGCTCGAGGAGCTCATCGAGGCCCGGGGCATGAAGCTCGACGGCCCACCGCCCCTCGAGGGTGAGCGCGACGTCGAGAAGGACCGGCAGGAGCAGCCGCCCAAGCCCATCCTTCCGTCCGTCGTCGTGCTCGTCGAGGACGACGTCCCGCTCGAGCGCTCCCGCCTGGTCCGGCTCGTCGAGCGCGGGCCCTCCGTCAACGTGCACGTCGTGTGGGTGGCTCCCACCGTCGAGCAGCTGCCTGCCGCGTGCCGCACGTTCGTCGTGCTCGACCACGAGGCCGGGGCCGACAGCGCCACGTCCGGTCAGGTGCACTACGGCCTGCTGTCCTTCCCCGTCCGCTGCGAGACCGTCGATCTGGCCACCGCCCACGAGATCGCCCGCATCCTGTCGCCCGTGGTCGACGTCGGCGCGCCCGTCAGCGACGAGACGGACCTGCCCCGCTCGGTGTCGTACCTGGCACTCGCCGGCACGGAGGTCGCCTCGGAGCCCCACAGCATCATCGACCGGTGGAAGGAGAACCTGTCGCTCACCCCGCGCGACGGGTCACCACCCGTGCGCCGCAAGAACCCGACGAACCTGCGCGGCCTGGTGGGGCACAACGGCATCGAGCCGTTCTACCTCGACCTGCGCACCCAGGGTCCGCACGCGCTCGTCGGCGGCACCACCGGTGCGGGCAAGTCGGAGTTCCTGCAGTCCTGGGTGATGGGCATGGCGGCGGCGCACAGTCCGGACCGTGTGACGTTCCTGTTCGTGGACTACAAGGGCGGCGCGGCGTTCGCCGACTGCGTGCACCTGCCGCACACCGTCGGTCTGGTCACCGACCTGTCGCAGCACCTGGTGCGCAGGGCCCTGTCGTCCTTGCGGGCCGAGCTGCACTACCGCGAGCACCTCCTGAACCGGAAGAAGGCGAAGGACCTCGCGTCGCTCGAGAAGACCGGCGACCCGGACGCGCCGCCGAGCCTCATCATCGTGGTCGACGAGTTCGCCGCCCTGGTCGGGGAGGTCCCCGAGTTCGTGGACGGCGTCGTCGACGTCGCCCAGCGTGGCCGGTCGCTCGGACTGCACCTGATCCTGGCCACCCAGCGTCCCGCCGGCGTGATCAAGGACAACCTGCGCGCCAACACGAACCTGCGGATCGCGCTGCGCATGGCGGACGAGTCCGACTCGAAGGACGTGCTCGGGGACGCGATGGCGGCGCACTTCGCGGCGTCGATCCCGGGCCGGGGTGCCGCGAAGACCGGGCCCGGCCGCATCACCACCTTCCAGACCGGCTACGCCGGCGGCTGGACCTCCGACGAGCCGGAGCCGACACAGATCGACGTCGAGGAGCTGGACTTCGGCGTCGCCCGCAAGTGGGAGATGCCGGCGCGGGAGTCGTCGTCGGACGACGGCGGCGACCCCGGTCCGAACGACATCTCCCGCATGGTCCGGACCATGCGGGAGGCGGCCACCGTCGCCGGCGTGCCCGAGCCCCGCAAGCCGTGGCTGCCGGAGCTCGCCCAGACCTACGACCTCGCCCTGCTGCCCAACCCCCGGACCGACGCCAAGCTCCTGCTCGGCGTGCTCGACGATCCGCACGGGCAGGCGCAGCCCACCGTGCACTACGAGCCGGACACGGACGGGAACATGGCCGTCTACGGCACCGGTGGCGCGGGGAAGAGCACCACGCTGCGGACGATCGCGATCTCCGCCGGGCTCACGGTGCGCGGCGGGCCGACCCAGGTGTACGGCATCGACTGTGGTTCCGGCGGTCTGACGATGCTGGAGAACATGCCGCACGTCGGTGCGATCATCGACGGCGAGGACGAGGAGCGGGTGACTCGCCTCCTGCGGCGGCTGACCCAGGAACTCGAGGAGCGCTCCGCCCGCTACGCCGAGGTACGCGCCGGCAGCATCGTCGAGTACCGGAAGATCGCGAACAAGCCCCACGAGCCGCGCATCTTCGTGCTGGTGGACGGCTTCGGCGCGTTCCGGGACTCGTACGAGATCAGCGTCGCGCGCGGGTTCTCGATCTTCGGCGCGTTCACCCAGCTCGCCACGGACGGCCGCCCGGTCGGCATCCACATCGTGATGACCGGTGACCGGGCCACGAACATCCCTCCGTCGCTGGCCTCCACGGTGCAGAAGCGCATCGTGCACCGCATGGCGCGGGAGGACGACTACATGATGCTGAACGTGCCCAAGGACGTCCTGAACCCGACGTCGGCGCCGGGCCGGGCGATCATGTTCGGGCAGGAGGCGCAGATCGCCGTCCTCGGCGGCGACTCGAACGGTGTCGTGCAGTCGCGCGAGATGAGCAAGCTGGAGCAGGCCATGGAGCGGGCGGGAACGCTCAAGGCACCCGGGATCGAACGCCTGCCCGACGACTTCACGCTCACCGCCCTGCCGCCGACCGTGGGCAACCGGCCGACGATCGGCCTGCGGGACCTCGACATCTCGCCGATCGGACTGCCCGAGCGGTCGCCGCTCATGCTCTCGGGCCCGCCGGGATCGGGCCGTACGACGACGTTCGTGACGATCGCCACCTCGCTGCGGCGCGCCACGAGGACACGGCTCGTGTACCTCTCGTCGCGGCGCACGAGCGTCGGTTCGATGGACCTGTGGGACAAGGTGGCCCAGACGCCCGAGGACGTCCAGGAGGTCGTCAAGGAGCTCACCGAGGCGGTCCAGGCGGACAAGTTCGCTCCCGGCAGCCTCACGGTCATGATCGAGAACTACACGGAGCTGACCGGCACGCCGGCGGAGAAGCCGTTGGAGGCGTTCGTCAAGGCCGCGGTGCGCAAGGAGATCATGGTGATCGGCGAGGCGGAGTCGTCGACCTGGTCGAAGGCGTTCGCGTTGGCCGGGCCGTTCAAGTCCGGCCGTAACGGCATTCTCATGACCCCGGGCGACATGGAGGGCGACACCCTCCTGAACACCCCCCTGGGCCGGCTGCGGCGCCAGGACTTCCCGCCGGGGCGCGGCTTCCTCATCGCCGCGGGCCGGGCCGCCAAGATCCACGTCGCGCAGCCCGGGTGACGTCCCGGGCGGTGCGACGCGGGATGGGGAACTCTCCCCATTCCACCCCGCCGCGCACTCTGGTTGAGTGCGTGGTGTCGAAATCAAGTGAGGCTTCCCAGCAGGGGTGGCCGCAGACGAAGGAGTAACACATGCCGCTTCAGCACAGCGCTCAGAACGTCTCGGGTCTCGACGTCGAGGCAGTCCGGCAGCTCTCGCAGGTTCTGCAGCAGTCGGCTGACCAGATCAAGCAGGCCGGCGAGCAGGTCAACGCGCAGATGCAGCAGACCGAGTGGAACGGCTCCGACGCCTCCCAGTACGAGGAGCAGTGGGACGCCGAGCTCTTTACGCAGCTGCAGCAGATCGCCGAGCGCATGGTGGAGCACGGCCAGACCGCCGAGCGCAACGCCAGCGAGCAGGAGGGCACCTCGAACGCGCTGTGACGCGTTCGTCCTCGCGGCGTGAACACGATGGGTGCGGTGCCGGTCCGGTGCCGCACCCATCGCGCGTCACGGGGGCACCGGTCAGGAGACGACATCCGGCATCGGGCCGGATGAGCGTGTCGTGGTGATCCAGGCGAGGCCGCTCGACCCCGAGGCGGCCCGGAACGAAGGAGAGGGACATGGTCGGAGACATGCTCGGCCTCGACATCGAGGCGGTCCGGGAGATGGCGAACGTCCTGCGTCAGCAGGCCGAGGAAGTCCGTTCGACGGTGCAGGACATCACCGCGCAACTGAGCGAGACCGAGTGGATGGGGCCGGACGCGGACCAGTTCGAGGACGAGTGGACGAACACTCACGCCGCGAAGCTGAACGAGATCGCCTCGGCGCTCGAGAACTTCGCCGGGACCGCGGAGGCCAACGCCGCGGAGCAGGAAGGCACCTCGAGCTCGCTCTGAGCCGGGGAACGTCGTCGCGGCGAGGTCGGCTCGGGTGGGGCCGCGCGACAGGTGCATTCGACGGTCCGTCATCGGCGCTGTCGATCGAGGGACGAACCCTGCCGCCGGGGCGCGGAGGGATGTGAGGAGAAACCATGAGCGGAGGGCTTTACGGCGCCGATATCGAGGCGCTGCGGTCGTTCGCCGACCGCGTCGCCCAGGGCGGTGATGCGCTCACCAACGTCGTCGCCGTCGTCGAGTCGGCGATGCCGGCCATCGACGAGTGGAGCGGCCCGGACGGCGAGGAGTTCCGCGCCGAGTGGACCGACGTCCACGCGGTCCGGCTGCGGGAGACGGCGAGCGCGCTGAACGAGGTCGCGGGGAAGGTCCGGGAGAACGCCGACGACCAGCAGGAGACGTCGGACGAGCTGTCGGGCGGGGGCGGCGGCGGGACCGGCGGGTCGGGCGGAGGTTCCGGCGGTGGCGGGTCCGAGGACGAGGGTGGCAACCCTCTGGCGACCGCGGGGTCCGACCCGACGGCGCAGAACGACCCGAACGACCCGACGTCGGGCAGCGTCCACGGCCTCGGTCCCCAGCACAACAACGCGGCCGGCTACACCCAGAACGAGGACGGCACCTGGACCCGCACCGACGGTGAGCAGGCGGACGTCGCCAGCACGTCGGAGAAGGGCGACATCCACCACACCCTCGCCGAGGGGGAGACCGGCGGGTTCGTCGGGGCCGAGGCCGGCATCGACGGCGAGTTCGGCGACGAGGACGGCGCGCACGGCTCCGGCTCGGCCGGGGTCGCGGCCGGTGCCGGGTACGACGCGTCCGGCGAGGTCAGCCTGTCCGAGAACGGCCTCGTGGCCGAGGGGCAGGTCGGTGCCAACGCCGGGGTCAGCGCGAGTGCCGAGGGCCAGGTCGGGTACGGCGACCACCTCGGGGCCGAGGGCTCGGTCGACGCGTTCGCGGGCGCTCGCGCCGAGGCGACCGGCGGTGTGTCGATCGGTCCGGACGGGCTGGGTGCGAGCGTGGGCGGTGAGGCGTTCGCGGGTGCCGAGGCATCCGCCAACGGATCCGCGACGGTGGCCGGCGTGACCGCCGGCGCGGAGGGCTCGGTGTACGCGGGTGTGGGTGTCAAGGCCAACGCGGATGTGAACGTCGGGTTCGACAACGTGAGCGTGGACTTCGAGCTCGGGGCCGCACTCGGCATCGGCGCCGGGGTCTCGGTCTCGCTCGACTGGTCGCCCGCCGACACCGTCGATGCCATCACCGACGTCGGTGGCGACATCGTGGACGGCGTGGGCGACTTCATCGGTGGTCTCTGACATGGCCGCGGCACAACCTGATTGGATGGAGACATGAGTACAGTCACCTACCCGAGCGAGACCTTCCCCGGTTTCCCCGCCGTGGTCATGGACTGCCCCGAGGGCTGGGCCCCGCACGCGGTCCCGCAGGCGCAGATGGCCATCGTGCAGCAGCGTCCCGAGGGCGAGTTCCGTCCGAACGTCGTCGTCGTGATCCAGCGGATGGCCCCGGAGCAGAGTGTCGAGGCCGTGATCGAGCAGGCCGTGACGAAGTTCCAGGCGACGCCGGGGTACGAGGAGGTGGGCCGCATGGACACGACGTTCGGCGGACTGCCCGCCGTGCGGATCGAGGGCGCCTGGACCACCCAGCAGGCCGGCACGATCGCGCAGGCCCTGCGGATCGCCGTGGTCGAGCACGACGGCGTCCGTGACATGGTCGAGGTCACGGGAACCTGCGCGGGCCCGCAGGCCGCCGAGATCTGGCCGCAGGTCCGCGAGATCCAGGACAGCGTCAAGCTGGCCGAGCAGTGACGGAGGACCGCGCTGCTCGGTTCGCGGTGCAGAGTCGCAGGATCGTCTTCCTCGTCGGGCTGGTCCTCGCGGCGGGAGGGGTCTGGGCCATCCTCCAGGGGAACGTGGCCCTGGGCGTCGTCCTGCTCGTGCTCACCGGTATCGCGGTGCTCGCACGCGGGATGTGGACGATGCGGCGCGGTCTGAAGGCAGTCTCCGAACGGGAGAAGGCACAGGTCCCGGAGTCGGCCGGCGGCACGCCGGCCGCTCCGACACCGGTCGACCGCGTGGTCGCCGACCTCCTGGGCATGAACAGCGACGGGCTGCCGTACCTCATCGAGGCGACGCGGACGGCGCAGGGCGCGCGCGTGGACGTGCGCTGGAAGGTCGAGGAGGTGCGCTGGCAGACCCTGTTCGTGCGGGGCAAGCAGGCGTACGCGTGGCGCATGGAGGTCGACCTGGACCCGGCCCGCGCGACCTACAAGTTCGTCGAGTACTCCGGATCGGCGTCGGTCCGGTCGGCGCTCAGCCCCGGCGGCGGGTTCGTCCACGCCAACTGGACGTGGACCCGGGGAAAGACGGCCGGTCAGAGTTCGGGCACCTTCGTCGAAGGTGCGGACGGGCAGGTCACCGTGCACGGCGCGGACGGCCCGCGAACCTCCTGGGAGGGCGTCGCGATGATCCGCCCGGCCGATGCCAAGATCCCGGTGTTCACCGTGCTGCGCAACAACGGCTGGCGCCCGCGTCTCGACTGGTTCGGCGCGCGATTGTTCGAGAAGTAGCCCGAAGAGGAAGTGAGTGATTCACATGCGTACCCGACGTTCCCTGACGGCCGCCCTGGCGGCCGGGGTGCTCGCGTCGACCTTGTCCGCCTGTTCGTTCTCGGTGGGTGAGCTCGAGGAGGTCGGCGGTGACTCGACCACGGCCGGCACGGAGACCGCCGAGTCCCCGGACGCCGCCGAGTCCCTGGCGACCGACGAGTCCACGACAGGTGGCGACGCGACGGCCGAGGGGATGCAGACGATCCAGGCCTCCCACATCACGGCCCAGGTTCCCGCCGACTGGGCACCCTCCGCGGACGAGGACCCGTGGAAGTACATCCACCAGAAGCCGAACGACCAGGGCGGTGTCGCCGGCCGGATCGCGTTCATGCCGGGCGGCGAGGCGATGGGCGCCCAGGAATCGGTGGACTGGTTCATCAGCCAGGTCGAGGACAACGGGTCGACCGATGACAACTTCGCGCCCGTCAACACGCTGCGCACGGACGGACAGCGGGCGAACACGTCGTACACCTATCAGTCCGGCGGCGAGGTGTACGTGGCCGTGGTCTGGGGCATCACCGACAGCCAAGGTGCCCCCTCGCTCATTCAGCTCTCCGGCGCCGAGACGATCATGACGCAGGACTTCGTCTCGCAGGTGGACCAGTCGCTCGATCTCACCGGCGACTGGCAGGGCTGATCGCTTCCGTGGCCGCCCGGCCGCCCTCGCTGCGTGAGGTCGCCGTCTCGTTCGGCGAGGACGCGGAGCGTTACCACCGCACGCGGCCGGGCTACCCGGCCGCGCTGGCCGACCTGGTGCTGGCCGACGAGGCCGGGGTGGTGCCCTCCCCGCACACCGCACCACCTCGGCGAGGGCGGCCCACGGTGCTGGACGTCGGCATCGGCACGGGTTCTGCCGCTTCCCTGTTCCGCCAGGCCGGATGCGAGGTCACCGGCGTGGAACCCGACGAACGGATGGCCGTCGTCGCACGTCGCGCGGGCTTCCCGGTCGAGATCGCGTCATTCGACGACTGGGACGCGGCGCGGCGGCGCTACGACGCCGTCGTCTCCGGGCAGGCGTGGCACTGGGTGAAACAGCGCGCCGGGGCCGTCAAGGCGGCCGAGGTGCTCCGACCGGGGGGACGGCTCGCCGTGTTCTGGAACGTCTGCGTACCCGAGCCGGCGGTGGCGGCGGCGCTCGCCGACGTCTACCGCGGCGTCGACATGGGTCTGGACTTCGTGCCGTGGGAGCGGTCCCCGCTGGACGGCTACGGCAAGCTCGCCGGCGCCGCGACCGCGGGCATCTGGGGCTCACGCGCCTTCGGTGCGGTGACCAGGCACGAGATCCCTTGGCAGGTGGAGTTCACCCGCGACGCGTGGGTCGACCAGGTACCCACCCTGGCCTGGCACGAGCGCCTGTCACCGGACGCACTGGAACGCGTCCTGCGGGGCAACGCCGAGGTGATCGACGCCCTGGGCGGCACGGTGACGATGCCGTACACGACGCTCGCTCTGCTGGCGGACGTCAGGCGGACCTGATGCCACCACGCTGCGCCGCGCGCGTGGCCGGTCCGGAAGCGTGATTCGCTGGAGTTCGCATATAGGTTAAAGCGCGCAAATAAGATAAAATCGTCTCAGGTTCGAAGAGGAGGTGGCGCGTGGCCGGCAACCTGTACGGGGCCGACATCGAGGCGTTGCGACAGCTCGCCGACGGGATCGCCCGCGGGGGCGAGGCGCTGGGCGGTGTCGTGCAGATGGTGGAGGCCGCCATGCCGGCACCGGAACAGTGGAGCGGTCCGGACAGCGAGCAGTTCCGGGAGGAGTGGAACCACGTCCACGCCGCCGCGCTGCGTGAGACGGCGGCCGCCTTGAACGATGTGGCGGCGACGGTGCGCGAGAACGCCGATGACCAGGAGGGCACCTCCGAGAACCTGGACGGCGCCGCTGCCGCTGCCCCTCTCGGTGGCGGCGCTGCCGCTTTCGCCGGGGCCGCTGCCACGGGCGCTGCCGGTGTCGCCGGGCCGGCGGGCGCGGACGAGCGACTGCACCGCGAGCTGCTGGAGGAGTACCAGGTCGCGCCGGACGACACGACGATGTGGCCCGCTGGTGCGGGCGGCTGGCTGGTCGACCAGGCAGGCCGTCTCAACGACCTGACCGGGGAGCGTCTCCCCGTCCCCAACCGGGAAGAGGTCACCGAGGCCGAGGCGCAGATGCTCGACGACCTCCTGCGGCGTCAGGGGCCGGGTGCGGTCATGGACGTCATGGACCTGCGTCAGGACGCCCTGCATGTCGCGGAGAGCAGGTACGACGAGGGCCTGACCGACGGACACGGCGACGCCTTCCGGCACGCGTACTGGAACGCGCTGATGACCCAGCGCTTCGGTGAGGAATGGGTGAGCGAGTTCGCCACCGCGCACGAACGTGGTCCCACGAGCCATCCCGTGCCGGTCGCGATGGACCTGCACAACAACGAGATCGGCCGGGAGATCGCACTGCGGAACCCCGACGCCGGTCCCGAGGAGCTGGCTGATATCGTCCAGCAGGCCGTGACGGACGGCGACATGGTGGTCATCGACGAGAACGACATGCTGTGGCGGTCCGACGAGCTGGATCCGAGCGAGGCCCGCAAGACTCGCGAAGAGGATCTCGCGTGGCCCGTAGTGACCACGGAGCGCAATGGCCATCACGATCCGGGCGACCCGTCGGCCCGCCCGGAGTACTGATCATGCGCGCGTCCGCGGCACTGCTCACCCTTCTACTCGCCGCGCTGCTTGCGGGGTGCGGCCCGTCATCCGGAGGAAGCGTGGAGTTCGACCACGATCTCAAGAACGCCGTCGTCGATCTGGCCGGCTCCGGTGGGTCCCGGCCGTTGCGGGAGCTCGCGCCCGGCGACTGGACCGCCGTCCATGTCCTGACCGGTCCGGCGTCCGGGGCGCGGATCGAACGGGAACTCGGGCTCCCGGTCGAGGTGGCGGGAGACGGCACCTACGGTGGCGACTACGTCCAGGACGGCAACCTGCTCGTCTTCCTGCGCGACGACGAGGTCTCTCGCATGGTCAGCCTCGGCCAGCTCGCCGCACTCGGCGACGGAAGGTACGGCGCCGACGTCGTGCTCGAAGCGCAGGACGGTGCCATCAGGATGATCGACCCGGACGAAGGCGCGTCCGCCGACTGACGCCGCGGCACCGGTCTTCGCCGAGGCGGTCGCCGGTGCGCCGGTCGCCGTAGCGCCCAGACTCGCGGTCGTACCGCCACAAGCGGGAGACGTCGAGGCAGCCGGGTCCGGGTCCACGGGGAACCGGCTCCCTCGACGTCCGGTGGTCGGCGTCAGGCCTGCTTGACGCTCTGGCTGATCGCGATCATCTCCTCGCGGGGAACGACCTTGACCCGTTCGCGGCCCTCGGCCTCACCGAGCGCACGCTCGTGAGCGTCGAGCAGTTCCCAGCCGGACCACTCGATGACCTGCACGCCCTTGTCGGCGAGGAACGCCGTGATGGCCTCGGGGGCGCCCTGCGGGGCGGTGCGGCCACCGTCCAGGTTCCCCTCCGACACGTCGGCGCCGTCGGCAACGCCGACCACGTCCTCGACCAGGTGCTTCACGGTCTCGGACGCGTCCGACTTGGTGTGTCCGATCAGGCCGACCGGGCCACGCTTGATCCAGCCGGTGGCGTAGACACCCGGAACGTGCTCGCCGTCCATGTCGACGACGCGGCCCTCACGGTTGGAGATCACACCCTTGAGGTCGTCGAACGGGATCTCGCTGAGCGGCGAACCGAAGTAGCCGACCGCCCGGTACACGGCCTGGACGGGGAAGTCGTGGAACTCGCCCGTGCCCTTGACGGTGCCGTCGCCCTGCAGCGCGGTGCGCTCCGTGCGGAAGCCGGTCACCTTGCCGTCCTCGCCGAGCACCTCGGCGGGCTGGTGCAGGAAGTGCAGGTGGATACGGCGGGAGGCCGTCTTGGTCGACGGGTCGTCGAGCGCCCAGTCGGTGAGGGTCTTGACGACCTGCTTGGTCTGGTTCGACGAGTTGATCGCGGCCTCGGAGCCCTCGTCGAAGTCGTAGTCCTCCGGGTACACGATGATGTCCACGTCCGGGACATGACCGAGCTCGCGCAGCTCCAGGGGCGAGAACTTCACCTGCGCCGGACCGCGGCGGGCGAACACGTGCACGTCCGTCACGGGCGAGGCCTGCAGGCCCTCGTACACGTTCGCCGGGACCTCGGTGGGCAGCAGGTCCTTGGGGTGCTTGGCCAGGATGCGGGCCACGTCGAGGGCGACGTTCCCGGCGCCGACGACGGCGATCTCGCGCGCCTCGAGCGGCCACGTACGGGGCACGTCGGGGTGCCCGTCGTACCAGGACACGAAGTCCGCGGCCCCGTAGGAGCCGTCCAGCTCGATGCCCGGGATGTTCAGCTCGGCGTCCTTGATGGCGCCGGTGGAGAAGATCACGGCGTCGTAGAACTGCCGCAGGTCCTCGAGCTTGACGTCCGTGCCGAAGTCCACGTTCGCCAGCAGGCGGATGTCACCGCGGGAGAGGACCTTGTGAAGCGCCACGATGATCTGCTTGATGCGCGGGTGATCCGGCGCGACGCCGTACCTGACCAGCCCGAACGGCGCCGGGAGGCGCTCGAACAGGTCGATCGAGACGTCGAGGTCGGTCTTGGACAGGATGTCGCTCGCGTAGATGCCGGCGGGTCCGGCACCGACGACGGCGACGCGCAAAGGTCGGGTGCTCACGAAGAGGCGCCTTCCGGTCGAGGGACTGTACACAATCGAAGGCCAGGAGCGATTCTACCGACCATGTAAGGCAGCCCTCATCTCTGTCCATGCGTGAGGGTCGAGGGTTGGCGAAGATGCGGTGAACGGACACCGGGCAACCGTCCGCGCGAGGCCGCGCACGGCGGCCCGGCTCGGGAACCGTTCGCCGTCACGAGCCGTTCAGCCGGGTGGGTGGAAAGGAAGTAGCGATGCATCGGCACTACAACGGTCTGAAGACCGCAGCGATGTTCGGCGCGATGTGGGCCGTTCTCCTCGGGATCTGGATCCTCATGGGCGGACGGCAGACGTGGCTGTGGATCTTCGTGCTCGTCGGTCTGGGAACGACGGCGTACAGCTACTGGAACTCCGACAAGCTCGCCATCCGCGCCATGCACGCCTACCCGGTCACGGAACTCCAGGCACCCGAGATGCACCGGATCGTGCGCGAGCTGTCGACCCAGGCCCGCAAGCCCATGCCCCGCCTCTACATCTCGCCGACGAAGGCCCCCAACGCGTTCGCCACGGGCCGTAACCCGCAGAACGCGGCCGTCTGCTGCACCGAGGGCATCCTCACCCTGCTCGACGAGCGCGAGCTGCGCGGCGTCCTGGGACACGAGCTGATGCATGTGTACAACCGCGACATCCTCACGTCGTCCGTGGCGTCGGCGATGGCGGGTGTGATCACGTCGGTCGCCACGGCGATGATGTGGTTCGGCGGAAACCGCGAGGGCGGGAACCCGCTCGCGGCGCTCGCGACGGCCCTGCTGGCACCGATCGCGGCGACGATGATCCAGTTCGCCATCTCCCGCACGCGCGAGTACGACGCCGACGAGGACGGCGCCAGGCTCACCGGCGACCCGCTCGCCCTCGCGTCGGCCCTGCGCAAGCTGGAGCGCGGAACCCAGCTCGCCCCGCTGCCGCAAGACCGTGAGCTGACGAACGTCTCCCACGTGATGATCGCGAACCCGTTCCGCGGGGCCGGCATGGCTCGCATGTTCGCGACGCACCCGCCGATGAAGGACCGCATCGCACGCCTCGAGCGCATGGCGGGTGGCCCGGGCGGCTCCTACGGCAACCAGTACGGCCCGAGCGGCTTCGGCGGCTTCTGACGACGGCGCCGGCCGCGTCCACGGGCGGCGCCCGTCAGTTCTCCTCGCGCAGGGTGAGAGGGCCCGAAGCGCCGTCGTCGTCCAGTTTGCTGCGGGCCGCCGCGAGTTCCGCGCGGAGCGTGCGCACCTCCTCGGCCCGCTCGGCGCGGAGCGTGCGGACCTCCTCCGCCAGGATGTCGACCTGGCGGCGGGTGGCGGCCTCCTCCTGCTCGTTGGCCTCCTCGACGGTCTGCACCATCCACGAGGCGAGCGTCGCCGTGACCACACCGAGCAGGGCGATTCCGCCCAGCATCAGGCCCGCGGCGATGAAGCGGCCCGTGACCGTGACGGGGTAGAAGTCGCCGTATCCCACCGTGGTCATCGTGACGATCGCCCACCAGAACCCCTCACCGAGGTTCGTGATGTTCGAGCCCTCCGCGTGACGTTCGGTGTCGGTGATCGCCAGAGCGCTGGTGAGGATCAGCAGCGCCGTTCCGCCCGTGGCGTAGGTGACGACCCGGCCGCGCAGCCGCTGCACCCCGGTGCGGCTGAACCGCTGGATCACCTTGATCAGCAGGAGCAGCCGGAGCGGGCGCAGGAGAGGGAGTGCGACGACCAGGAGATCGATCCAGTTCCTCCGGACGAACTCCCACGTGTACCCGGACAGATGCAGCCGCACCATGTAGTCGGCGGCGAACACCAGCCACGCGATGGTCATGAACGTGTCGCAGGCGGTTTTCGCCGCCGGGGGGAGACCTTCGACCGCGATCGGCAGCCCGTAGGCGACGAGGAAGAGCACGGCGACCGTGACGAGGGGCCACTCGGTGCGCCGCCGCCAGGTGGTCAGGTCGAGACTCCGGAGCATGGTTCGTCACTGTATCGGAGGACCCACCGGCGCCGGCCGGGCCGGGCCGGTGGTGGCTCGCGGCCGCAACAGGTGCTACCCGGTGACCGGGCCGACTACGGTTGACCCAGGATTCAACCTCACCAGGAAGAAGGAGCACGGTCGTGGCCGACTCGTCGTTCGACATCGTCAGCAAGGTGGACCGCCAGGAGGTCGACAACGCCCTCAACCAGGCGTCCAAGGAGGTTTCGCAGCGGTACGACTTCCGGGGCGTGGGTGCGTCGATCTCGTGGAGCGGCCAGGACAACATCGTCATGGTGGCCAACTCCGCCGAGCGCGTGCTCGCACTGCTCGACGTGTTCCAGACGAAGCTCATCAAGCGCGGCGTGTCCCTCAAGTCGTTCGACACGGGGGACAAGGAACCGCAGGCGTCGGGCAAGGAGTACCGCCTGGTCGGTTCTCTCAAGGAGGGCCTGGCCGGCGAGAACGCGAAGAAGATCACCAAGATCATCCGGGACGAGGGCCCCAAGGGCGTCAAGACCCAGGTCACCGGTGACGAGGTCCGCGTGACGTCGAAGTCCCGCGACCAGCTCCAGGAGGTCATCGCGCTCCTCAAGGGCGCGGACCTGGACGTGGCACTGCAGTTCACCAACTACCGCTGACGGTGCAGGTCAACTTTCGCCGACTACTGTGGGCAGGCGGCGCCGGGTTCGGAAGACTGTCTGAGAGGGATCTCGGACGGCAGCCTCGTGAGCGACGGTGCTTTTTGACTGGCCGTCACTCAGACAACCAATGAACTCACAGCACAGTCCGAGTTCGGGGCTGCGGGCGAAAAGGATCGTTGGGTTAGGAAAATGAGGCTTCTTGACAACCTGATATTCCTAGTTGGCGCTTTCGTCTCCGGCCTGTTTTTCCTCGCCATGGGGTTATATGTACTTTTTCGGCTTGCGACGCGCCTCGCCGGCCGAGGTGAGGCATACGATCTTGAGGAGCGGGCCGCGCGCTACTGGAATGACATCGCTGAAGCCGCTGCACCACTCAGAACCCTGTTTCAGTTCGGATTCGGTGCCGCTCTGACCGGAGGGTTCATGATCTGGGCATCCGTTCTTGGAAGGCGGGTGCTGGACAGCGACCTTGCGGGTTGGTGGATTGCGGTAATCGCATTCATGTGGCTGTGGGCCGTGATAGAGCGCTGGTTTGCCTGGCCGGGACTTTTCATTGTGCCTGAGGCGCGTGGCACGAAGGGCGTCTTCTTCGCGCGTCGGGCGGAGAAGCGAGCGGTACGAGAAGGCATGGACGACGGGACTGACGGTGCAGATGGTTCGTTGACGCGCCCGGACGACGGTTCGTGAGTTGGGTGGCGCGGACGCGTACTGGACCTCCTACGGCATGACGTGGTCGCGTACCGCTGGCAGTCTCTTCCCACCGGATCCCGCAAGGATCGGGTAGTCCCGGCCGCGGCGGTCTGACTCCTGCTTACGACCGACCCTGTGGGTGTCCTGGCGTTGATCTGTCGACGGCGTTCGAGGACTTGCTCGACTTCGCCCGCGGAGACTGCCACGAGGCCCGGTCATGACCCTGAGACCGCGCCGTCGCACTCGGCGCCATCGTGGAACGCTTCGGCCGGGGGTGCACATCGGGCACACATGAGCACCGTCTCAGACCATCCGGTGTCAGCCTCACCAACGGACCTGGGTCATGGAGGAACGGCAGAACTCCAACGTTCTCGCGGTGCCCAACCAACCCGTCGGACACCGCGAGACATACCTCCACCCACCGGGAGAACCCGGCGTACGAGCTGGCCCGTCCGCTTCCTGGCTCGCCGAGTATGTCGTTCACCGTCAGACGGTGTGGTGGGCGACGCGCGGTAGGACCTGCTTGTGGGCGTCCGAGGCCCGGCTCGCGCGACCCTTAGCCGGGCTGTCGCTGACTGCCTTCGGCGAAGCCGCCTCTTACCACATTGCTGGCGGTTGGACGATGTTGCGTATTGCAAGATTCCTCACATCCCACCGCACAGTGGGCGAGTTGACCTCGCTGGGTGCGCCTTATAAAGTCCGCATTCCCTGTTGAAACGCGTGAGAGGTGGGATCCTGCGTAAATCTGCTCTTACTAAAGATTTCGGAGAAATTATGTCAATCGAAGATGGTGGTGAGACGGCACCAGTGGGAATCACGCCGACTTACGCTGCGCTGCTTGCGTTTGCGGGGATTTCTGTCTTGTACCTACCCTTGCTCGGTCTCACGATCGCCTTGGTTACAGGCATTGTCGGTCGTCGCCGCCCGTGGGTGCTCGCGGCCGCTTCTGTAGTGGCTGCCTGGGCTACTCTGGCGATGGTCTTCTTTTTGATTCCCGAAATGCTTGGTCGAGTCGGGCTGTAGCGGTAGCCCCTGCGGGGAGACGGCGGAGCGTGGTCCGCAGTAGCCCTCGGTCTGTCTCGCGTCGGGCGGTTAGCCAATCGACAGGGCGCTCACTACCCATCGGGCGACCTCGCCTCTGGAGGCGCAGCGCCCAGGCAGGCCGCAGCCAGTCCGCAAGACGTCCGCGTTCCGCCGTCGGACCCCCCACGCGCCAACGGCTGGGGTCGTTGCAATTCCAACGATCCCAGCCGCTCCCCGCCCCCACCACACCGCCCCGAGTGTCCGAACTACGATTCACCAACTACCGCTGACAGCGCTCGCTGTATTCGGCTCCTGTATCCTCCCGGGATCCCGGAGGATCTCTCGCTCACCGATGACCAACGGGACCTGCGGGCGAGGATCCTGGCCGCGGCGACGGTGCCGGCACCTCCACCGTGGCGTCCGGCCGACTGTCACGTGGTCGCTGTCGGCGGGCTGCTTGGTGTCGGATTCGCCAGCGATCCCGACAGAGGCCGCGACCTGCTGTTGGTGGCGTCCACGAGTGGGCTCGGGCTGTTCGACACCGTCACCGGTGAACGCCTGGCCCGCGACCGCGAGGCTGATTCGGGGTGGCCGGACGACAACGACTTGACGTGCCAGGGGATCGGGCCGATCGCGCAGCGTCGCGTGCTGATGGCAGGGCTGGCCGGCGGCGGTCTGCACGCCGGCGCCGCGGGGTGGTCGGTAGACGTCGCCAGCCCGGACTGGCCTCATGAGCGGGTGCTGTTGTCCACCGGGAGTCCGTACACCGATGGAGCGCACGGCGGGGCCTGGTGGCACATCTTTCATTCGCGGTACTCCCGGCGACCTCCATGCCGCTGGAGGCCCTGTACCGCTACCGCGTGCGGGCGCCGTCGTCGGTGCCGGTGCGGGCGAGCCAGTCGGAAACCGCACGGCTCACCCGCGACGGTGCCTCGACGGGCCCGAGATGGCCGACCTCGTCCAACGTGAGCACGGAAGCGTGCCCGGGCAGCAGATCGCGGAGTCGTTGCGCCTGGTCGACGGGGATCCATGGGTCCTGCGCGCCCCAGCCGACCGCCACCGGACAACGGGCCTGCCCCAACCGTGCCGCGACGGGCCGCGTGTGCTCGGGCCGCAGCGCGGCGATCTGGCGGTAGAAGGCGCTCTGGCCCCGCGCCCCCGTCCACGGCCGGCTCAGGGTGTCGAGCCAGGCGTCGGTCAGCTTCTGGCGTGCGGCGCCGCGGACGTACTCCCTGACCAGGGCCGCATGGAGAGCGGCCGGGAGCTGGTCGAACACCGCGGCGTGCTCCGCCACGAGCCGGAAGAACGGGGAACCCCACGGTTCCAGGGTGACCACGTCCCAGAGGAAGAGGCCGGCGTACTCCTGGTCGTGCAGCAGATGAGCCCCCAGCGCGACGGCTCCTCCGATGTCGTGCGCCACGACATGCGGCCGGTTCAGGCCCCAGTACCCGAGCAGAGCGGCGAACCGTGACATCTGGGAGGCGAGGTCCACAGGAGCCTCCGGGTCCTCCATCGACCGCCCGTAGCCGGGCATGTCCCACAGGAACACCCGGCGGCCGCCGACCACCTGCCGGGCGACCTCCGACCACACCTCGGCCGACCACGGGGTGCCGTGGCAGAACACCACGTCCTCCACCGGCTCACGATGCTCCGGAGCCAGGACGTAGGTCGCGACGCGCGCGCCGTCGACGGTCACCAGGTCGGGCTCGGGCAGCCGGGACTCCCGCCGGTGCGGTTCGCTCGTCTCCATGCCCCCGAAGGTAGGACGCGAGGGCGACCCGGCGTCAAGCGAGGCCCCGGCCGCGGGGACGAACGGCTACCTCGTCCCCTCCAGCAGCCCCTGGCCCAGCTCCGTCAGGACATGCACCACGCGCCGCCCGTCGCGCTGCGATGCCACCAGCCCGGCACGGCGCAGCACCGTCGTGTGCTCGGACGCCGACGCGGGCGAGATGTCCATCCGCTGGGCCAGCAGGGTCGTCGAGGCCGACCCGGCGATCTCCCGCAGCGCCCGCGCCCGCGTACGGCCCAGAAGCGCGGCGAGCGCCCCCTCACCGCCGGGATCGTCGACCAGGTGCTGCTCGTGCGCGACCGGGAACACGAGCACCGGTGCCAGCTCGGGATCCGCGAGCGTGATGGGCATCCGCCAGCAGAAGTAGGAGGGGAGCAGCGTCAACCCGCGCCCGGCGAGGTGCACGTCGCGATCCATCATGCGGCTGTGCACGGTGAGGACGCTCCCGGACCAGGTCGTCGCCGGATGCAGGGTCGACAGGATCGCCTCGACGCCCGAGGCGGCGAGCACCTGGGTGCGCGCCGACCGGTCCGCGTCGACGACTCGCCGTACCCGGGGCCAGACCGGCTGGACGGCATGGGCATGGAACGCCGTCATCGACGCCCGAAGACTGCGCAGAGCGCGCGGCGATCCGGCGGCCAGGTCGTCCACCCATGCCGGCGGCCTCCTCCCACGCATCAGGACGGCGAGCTCCGCCGCGATCCGTGCCGGCGCCGTGTACAGCATGTTCTCCGCCCCCACCGCGAAGTCGGTGGTGCCGCCCTCCGGCGTCAGGAAATCGGGCGAATAGCCGACCGGTGGCGTCAGAGTCAGGTACGGAAGAGCTGCGCGCGGCATGTCCGGCACCACCTGCCGGTGCCAGTGACCGAAGACCCGCGCACCGTCGAGCTCACGCACGAGGTGGGCGCCGAGCATCGTCTCCCACAACGGGTCGGGGCCCGGCGCGAACCGGACTCGGGAGAGGTCTTCCGGAGTGAAGATGAAGCGCAACATCGCGAACCCCTTCATACGGAGGCGGGGAGCCTGACGGGTGATGCGCCTCCCCGAGGACAGTCAATACGTCCAGGTTTGAGCTGACAAGAAAAGTAACGACCCATTCCGCCGAACCCTCGACCGTGGGCCCCGTACCCGCGCCGTCGCAGTACCGTAACGAGGTGAGCGTCCTCCCTCCCCGTTCCCAGCCCCCGACCCGGCCCCGCGTCATCGCGACCGACCTCGACGGCACCCTGCTGCGATCCGGCGGCACCGTGTCCGACCGGTCCCGCGAGGCGCTCGCCGCGGTGGAGGCCGAGGGCATCGAGGTCGTGTTCGTCACCGCCCGGCCCGCGCGGGCGCTCGGGCATCTGGCCGACCTGGTCGGCGGGCACGGGCACGTGATCTGCTTCGGCGGCGGAGCCGTCTGGGACCTCGCGGGCGGTGAGGTGATCGAGTCGTGGGGCTTCGTGGACGACGTCGTCGGCTCGCTCGTCGCCGAACTGCGGACCACGCTGCCCGACGTCGCCATGGTCGCCGAACGCGTCAGCGGCCCCGCCTACGACCCCGCCTTCGTGTCCTCGCCGAACTTCGTCGAGCCCGGGATCACGGCGGCCCACCGCGCGGTACGCGTGGAGGAGACCCTGGGCCTGGACCCCGTCCTCAAGTTGATCGCGCAGTCTCCGATCACCGAGCCGGACGTGCTGCAGGACGTCGTCGGGCGGATCGCCCGGGGCCGAGCCAACCTCGCCTACTCGGGCGCGATCGGCCTCGCCGAACTGAACCCGTTGGACGTCACGAAGTCGGCCACGCTCGAACGCTGGTGCGCACGGCTCGGAGTCGCCGCACGGGACGTCTGGGCGTTCGGCGACATGCCCGTGGACCTGCCGATGCTGCGCTGGGCCGGACGAGGCGTCGCCGTCGCCAACGCGCACGACGACGTCCTGCAGTGCGCGGACGACGTCGTCGGTTCGAACGACGAGGACGGTGTGGCGGTCACCCTGGAGAAGCTCCTGGCGGAGGGCTGAACGGGCACGACGCCGGACGCGGGTCCCTACACCAGCCGGCGAACCGCGCGCAAACCGTCCCACGTCAGTACCGTGATGGCCGACCACACCAGGCCGAAGCCCACCCAGCGAGCCGGGGGCATCTGCTCGCCGAGGATCAGCACCGCCACGAGGAACTGGAGCATCGGACCGAGGTACTGCAGGGCCCCCACCACCGACAACGGCAGCCGGCGGGCGGCGGCCCCGAACAACAGCAACGGCAGTGCCGTGATGATCCCGGCGGACACGAGCAGCGCCGCGTGCCCGGCCCCGTGATCCGCGAACGTGTTCGCCTCGCCCAGCCAGATCAGATAGCCCGCCGCCGGCGGAGCCGCCAGCATCGTCTCCACCGTCAGCCCCGGCAGCGCGCCCACCGACCGCCCGGTCCGGTTCTTCACCAGCCCGTACACTGAGAACGACAGGGCGAGGCAGACGGCGATCCACGGCAGCCCCCTCATCCCCGTCGCGATCACCACGACCGCCCCGAGGCCCAGGCCCACGGCCACCCACTGAGCGGGGCGCAGGCGCTCACGGAGCGCGAGGACCGCGAGCAGCACCGTCACCACCGGGTTGAGGAAATATCCGAGCGCGGCGTCGAGCACGCGTTCGGTCAGCACGCCGTACACGTACACCGTCCAGTTCACGACGATCAGGACTGACGCGACGCCGAGGGTCATGAGCATGCGCGGACTGGCGAGGATCGGCCGGAGCTCGCCCAGCGTCCGTGTCGCGACCAGCGCCAGTACGCAGAAGACCAGGCTCCACAGGATCCGCTGCGCGATGATCTCGATCGCGCCTGCGGGCTCGAGCAGCGGGAAGAACAACGGCATGCCGACGCCCCAGAAGAGGAACGCGGCGACTCCGAGCGGAAGACCCCAGCGGTCCGGGGCGTGCTCGCCGTCACGGCCGGCGGTGTCCGACGGCGACCGGTCCGTCCCGGCGGTCCGGCGCCGTTCGGTGGGTGCCCCGCCCGGGGCGGTCGTGCTCACCCGGTCACGATAGGGCGCGCGGCGGGCTCGCCGGCCCGACGGAGCTGTGAGGGTGATCACCGGCACGGACGCCACTTTCGATTTCCCGTGCGGCCGTCCGACAGGCTAGTGTTGCTCCCGCACCACGGCGGGTTACCCGAGCGGCCAAAGGGGGCTGACTGTAAATCAGCTGGCACTGCCTACGGGGGTTCGAATCCCTCACCCGCCACGCCAGGCGACAGGCGGCGCGTGCTCTCTTCGAGAGCCGCGTCGCCTTCGGTGTTTCCCGCGGAGGCGGAGCCCCGTTGCCGGGGCGCGGAGCTCGGAGGCTCCGCCCCGGACGGCCTCGTGATCGGCGGGAGGTGGAGCGGCTCATGTCACATCCGATTCGATTTCGCTCCAGGCCCGAGGGCATGTAGAGTCTTCCTCGCTGCCCCGATAGCTCAGTCGGCAGAGCGTCTCCATGGTAAGGAGAAGGTCAAGGGTTCGATTCCCTTTCGGGGCTCTGTGAATCGGCGCGGGGTCGCCCACCGGAATACGGAGGGGTGGCCTCGCGTTCGGTCACGTGCGGCGGGGTAGCTCAGATGGTCAGAGCGCACGACTCATAATCGTGAGGTCGCGGGTTCGATCCCCGCCCTCGCTACCGCCTCCGCCCGGCGCCGGTCGCCGGGCGGAATCCGCAACACATCATCCGCACACATGGCGCCTCCGTCGAGGCGCGAGAGGTGAGAGCCATGGCCAGCAAGAGTGCTGACGTCCGCCCCAAGATCACGATGGCCTGCGTGGACTGCAAGGAGCGGAACTACATCACGAAGAAGAACCGCCGGAACAACCCGGACCGGCTCGAGATGGCGAAGTTCTGCCCGCGTTGCGGCAAGCACACGTCGCACCGCGAGACGCGCTGACATCACGCCGCAGAATTCCACCGACGGAGCTGTCACGTGGCGAACCCCGACTTCCAGGGCCGTGAGTACCCGGCCACCGTTCCCTATGCCGTAGGGCGCGAGAAGATCCGCGAGTTCGCCGAGGCCGTCGGAGCCACCGACCCCGCGCACCACGATCTCGTGGCCGCGCGGGGTCTGGGCTATCCGGACCTCGTCGCGCCGCCTACCTTCGCCGTCGTGATCGCACAACGCTCCGAGGGTCAGTACGTCACCGACCCGGCGGCCGGGATCGACTTCTCCCGCGTGGTGCACGCCGACGAGCGTTTCACGCACCATCGTCCGATCGTCGCCGGTGACGAGCTCGTCACGGTGCTGCACGTCGACTCGGTCACGAGCCGCGGTCCGCTCTCGATGGTGACGACCCGCTGCGAGATCTTCGCCGCCCCTGGTACCGGCGCCGAGAACGGGTCGCCCGCCCCGGGGGGCGTCGACGCCGGGAGCGACCGTCCGGGAACGCCGGTCGCCACGGTGACCTCGACGCTCGCCATTCGCGGGGAGGACGCATGACAGCCCAGGCCGACAGGACCGGGACAGTGGATACGGGCACACGGCCGCGACTCGCCGACCTCGCCGTCGGAGACTCGATCGGCACCCGTACGATCGAGTTCGACCGGCCGCGGCTGGTCCGCTACGCCGGCGCGAGCGGCGACTTCAACCGCATCCACTGGGACCAGGACTTCGCCGAGCGCGTCGGTCTCCCGGGAGTGATCGCCCACGGGATGCTGACGATGGGCAGCGTCGCCGGTCTCGTCACGGAGTGGGCGGGCGACCCGGGTGCCGTCGTCGACTACACGACCCGCTTCTCCCGGCCGGTCCCCGTACCCGCGCAGGGTACGGCGGTCGTCGAGGTCGCCGGGAAGATCGCCACCCTCGACGCGGAGGCCGGCACGGCACGCGTCGACCTGACGGTCACCTTCGAGGGCGCCAGGGTGCTCATGAAGACCCAGGCCGTCGTGCGTCTCGCGCCCTGACCGCAGGGCGACCCCCTCGCGTGGGCGGTCGCCCTCGTGCTCGGACGGCCGGCGCTGCTCCTCGCGGCTCGCGACGGTGAGCGTCGTTCCTCGCCGGTGCTGACCCGCACCGTCATGCGATGGTTCGTTCTCCCCCTTCCGTATAGATTCGTCTCGCGATCTGATGCTCTCGGACCTTTCCGTCCTGCCCGGTCGACGAGGGGAATGTTTCGTGAAACATGTCCGACGACGCACCACCGCTGTGCTCGTGGCAGCCGCGCTCACGACCACCACGGCGCCGTTCGTGGCGGCGTCCGCCGAGGGAGCGGGCCGGGACGACGGCGACGCCGCGTGCGCGCCCGTGGCTGCCGCGAGTTCGCTCGACGAGGCGTTCGACGCCGCGGGCGATCTCACCGGCGTCCCGTCGACGCTGCTCAAGGCCGTCTCCTACCTGGAGTCCCGTTGGGACCAGCACGGTGGCCGTCCGAGCGTCGAGGGTGGCTACGGGCTCTTCAACCTGAACGCCGCGGGCTACCCGGCGAACCCGCCGGCGTCGGGCGGCCCCACCGCGGGCGGATCCGTCACGGACCACCGCGCGGCCGCCCGTGACGGTCTCCCCGGAGACCACACGCCGACCGGCCACGGTGCCCCCGGCGAGAGACACGCCGCGCCGCCGCCCGGCACCCCGCACCACACCACCGCCGTCACGCCCGGAGGAAGCCCTCTGGGCGGCGCCGTCGCCCTCGGCAGCGAACTGGCGCGGGCCGCGTCGCTCGCCGGGATCCCCGTCGCGGACGTGCAGCGGGACCAGCGCGCCAACCTCTGCGCCGGTGCGACACTGCTCGCTTCCTACCAGATCCAGGCGGTCGACGACGGTGTCGCCGCCCCCGAGTCGATGCCTCGCCCGGGGCACGAGGCACACCGAACGACGCAGGGCCCACCGGCCGCCGCCGTCGCCGAGTGGGAGGTCGCCGTCTCACGCATGAACGACTCCGAGACATTCTCCGATCAGGTGTACGACGTGCTGCGCTCCGGCGCCGCCGAGGTCACCCCGGACGGGGAGACGGTGATCCTGGAGGGCGACCCGTCCGTCGTCGTCCCCGAAACGGATTCCACGGACTCAGCGGCCGGGAAACGGATGTCTGGCAGTACCACGGCGCCCGCCGTCGAGCCCGACTGCCCCGACACCGTGGACTGCGAGTGGCTGCCCGCCCCGTACGAGAAGCACGATCCCGACGCTCCCGGCGACACCACCGACTACGGCAACCACGACCAGGCAGAACGTACCGGTGCCGACGGCCCGAGCCTGGACTACATCGTCATCCACGACACCGAAGGTTCGTACCAGAGCTCGGTGAACCTCGTGCTCGACCCGGAGTACCTGGGCTGGCACTACACGATCCGCTCCGAGGACGGCCACGTCGCGCACCACGTCGACAACGCGGACGTGGGCTGGCACGCGGGCAACTGGTACATGAACATGCACTCGATCGGGATCGAGCACGAGGGATTCGCCGGCACGGCGGGCTGGTACACCGAGGCGATGTACCGGTCGTCGGCGGAGCTCGTGAAGTATCTGGCACAGCGGTACGACATCCCCCTCGACCGCGCGCACGTCATCGGCCACGACCAGATCCCCGGCATCCTCGAGGGCTACACCCAGAACGTGCACTGGGACCCGGGTCCGTACTGGGACTGGGACCACTACTTCGAGCTGCTCGGCGCGCCGATCGGTGGCGACCGGCCGGCGACCACGGACGTCTCCCCGGGCGACGTCGTCGAGGTGCGCACCGGCTACGCCGACAACCCGCAGGAGGTCACCGGCTGCGGCGTGGCATCCCCGGGCAGCGGGCCGTGCGCGGAGGGTGCCGGAACGAACTTCCTGTACCTGCGCCAGGCGCCGTCGTCGGGCGCTCCCCTGGCCCGCGACCCGGGCTGGAAGCCGGACGGTACGGACGGCACCACCTACGCCAGCGACATCAGCGCTCGCGTGCAGTCCGGCCACAAGCTCGTCGTGGACGAGGTCGACGGTGAGTGGCTCGGCGTGTGGTGGGCGGGGGCGAAGGCATGGTTGCACAACCCGGCGTCACGGCCCGTCGTGGTGCCCACGACGGCGCAGACCGTCACCGTCGCGGACGACACGCCGGCTCCCGTCTACGGCCGGGCCTATCCCGAACCCGAGGCCTACACCTCGTACCCCGGCATCCCGGTGCAGACGATCGGTGCCCTCGAGTACGAGATCGGCGTCGGCCAGCGCTACGCGGTCTCCGACGACGACGTCGTGACCGACTACTACCGGGCCACCACCTTCGACGGCACCGGCCAGGACGACCGCACCGACGTGCGGGGCGAGTCGCGCTACTACCAGGTCTGGCTGGCCCACCGGCAGTTCTTCGTGAGCGCGGACGACGTCGAACTGCACGAGGCGGCCGACACTCCAGGGGACGGTGACGGTGACCCCGGCGACGACGACCGGATCACCACGACGCACTGGTCGGGAACGAAGGGTCTCGCCGAGGGGACGAAGGAGAACCTGCGGCCCGGCAAGGGCGGCTCCCTCCGCATCCATGGCGCCGGACCGGTGGTCGAGTACACCGATCCGCACGGGAACGGTGACCCGGTCCGGTACGAGACCGGCACCTGGACCTCGCCGGTGGTCGAGCCCGGGTACCGGGTCGACGAGTCGGTGACGTCGTGGAACGCCACCACCCCGACCGGGACGTGGGTCGAGGTGGAGTTCCGGGGCCGCAAGGACGACGGTACGTGGACCAAGTGGTTCGTCATGGGCCGGTGGGCGAGCGGCAGCGACCACACGCCGGACGACGGGACGGTCGGAGACATCCACCGCACCTCGGTCGACGGTCAGCACGACGACGACGCCTACCTGTTCACCGACACGTACGTGGCCCGGACCGGCCACGAGCCCACCGCGTTCCAGACCCGTGTCACCCTGTACCGGCCGGCCGGCTCCCGGGTCACGCCGAGGCTCTCCTCCGTCTCCACCCTGACCAACGAGTACCTGCCGGACGGCCGCTACGAGGGCACCAGCGAGTTCACCCTCGACCGGGCGGTCGAGCTGGACGTGCCGCCGTACAGCCAGCTCACGCACATCGGCGAGTACCCGGAGTTCGGCGGCGGCGGGCAGGTGTGGTGCTCGCCGACGTCCACCACGATGGTCATGTACTCCTACGGGAGGAAGCACGAGGTCCCGGAGGAGCTGCTCGACGACATCGAGGCGCCCGCCGGCGACCCTCAGGTCGCCTACGCCGCCATCAACGCCTGGGACTACGCCTACGAGGGAGCGGGGAACTGGCCCTTCAACACGGCGTACGCCCACCGGTTCGGTCTGGAGTCGTTCGTGACCCGGCTGCGCTCGCTGGCCGAGGCCGAGAAGTTCGTCGCGGCGGGGATCCCGCTGGTGGTCTCGGTCAACTTCACGGAGGAGGAGATGCCGGAAGCCGGGTACGGCACCGACGGGCACCTGCTGACGATCGTCGGCTTCACGGAGGACGGCGACCCGGTGGTGAACGACCCGAACAAGGACACCAACGAGCAGGTCCGGAGCGTCTACACGCGCGAGAACTTCGAGCGGGTGTGGCAGACCTCCACCGACGGCCTCACCTACGTCCTTCACCCCCGGGAGGTGAAGCTTCCGCCGAACGTCCCGGGCGCCACTCCCAACTGGTGAGAGCCGCGTATGCCTCGGGCGGACCCGGGGTTCAACGCGACGTGGCGGGCTCCGCCGCAGGCTCCCGGATCGCCGCCGAGACCGCCAGCCCCAGGATCGTCGGGACCGCGAGGACGAGGACCGCCAGGCGGTAGCCCGTGTGGTCCGCCAGGAAGCCGATCAGGGGCGGACCGATGAAGAACGCGCCGTAGCCGATGGTCGACGCCGCGGCCAGCCGCATCGGCGCGCGTTCCGGGTCGTCCGACGACGCCGACATCCCCATCGGGAAGCCGAGCGCCGCGCCCATGCCCCACAGCGCCACGCCCACCAGCGCGAGCCACAGCCACGGCACCAGCGCGAAGATCGCGACGCCTACGATGGCGAGCACCATCGTCACCCGTAGCATCGTCACCCGGCCGAACCGGTCGATCGCGCGGGTCCCGGCCAGCCGCATGACCGTCATGAACACGAGGAACACGGCCAGTCCCACGGCGCCGGTGCCGTTCGTGACGCCGAACCCGTCCACGACGGCGAGCCCCACCCAGTCGTTCGCCACGCCTTCGGTCAGGGCCGCGGCCAGGACGACGAGTCCGATGGCGAGCGTGCGGGGTTCACGCCACGCCCCGAGCATGCCGCGCAGCCCGGTGTGGGCGGCGTCCGAGGGTGTGCTGGAGGCGGGATCGGCGTACATGTCCGGGTGGTCCGCGGTGCCCTCGCCCGGGACACCGGCGTCGGACACGGCAGACTCCGGGAGGAAGTACCGCGCGGAGAGGATCACGGAGCCCAGCGCCACCACACCCGTCCCCACCAGGTGCCACTGCAGCGGCACCCCGAGGAAGGCGACTCCCGCACCGACGCCGGCTCCGAGCACGGTGCCGAAGGAGAAGCCCGCGTGGTAGGTCGGCATGATCGACCTGCCGAGCTGCTTCTCGACGGCCGCGCCCTCGAGGTTCATCGCCGCGTCCCACACCCCCGCGCCGACGCCCATGAGGATCATCCCGCCGCGGACGGTGAGGTCCTGGCCCCAGTACGCGCCGAACCCGGCCAGTGCGACGCCCGACGTCATGACCACGGCGAACGTGAGCACCGTGCGCGCGGTGCCGATCCGCTGGACGATGAGACCCGACAACGGGATCGCGGCGACCGAACCGACGGCCGCGGTCAGCAGGAGGAAACCCATCTGGTACTCGGACAGGCCGAGATGGTCGCGGACGGCGGGGAGGCGGGCCGCCCAGCTCGCGAAGGCGAAGCCGCTGGCGGCGAATACGACGAAGACGGCGCGGGACGCTGCGTTGAGGTAGAGCACAAGATATTGTCCCGCGAAACGATACGGTCCGAGAATCGATTTACACGCGCGAAGGAGCAGTCCATGAGCCGGCAGTCCGGCAACAAGCCGACCCTGGCGAAGGTCGCCGAGCGCGCGGGGGTGTCGGTGTCGACGGCATCGCTCGCGTTCTCCGGTTCGGGGCCGATCACGCCGCAGACCCGGGACCGCGTCCTGGCGGCGGCGAAGGAGCTCGACTACTCCGGGCCCAACCCGCTGGGCCGCCAGCTGCGCCAGGGGCGCTCGGGCATCGTGGGCGTGGTCATCGGCGACCAGCTCGGGCGCTCGTTCCGCGACCCGGTGGCGGTGCAGGTGATGCACGGCCTGGTCTCCTCGATCGGCGAGCAGGGCATGGGCGTGCTGCTGATCCCCGGTGAGCCGCAGGGCGCCAAGGCGCCGGCCGTCGGCGGGCTGGGGGACGCGCCGGAGGCCACGATCGCCGTCGATCCGCTGGTGGAGACGGCCGCGATGGACGTCGCCGTGCTCGTCTGGGGCGCCCTCACGGACGACCCGAACATCTCCGCCCTGCAGCGGCGTGGCGTACCGATCGTCATCGGCGAGGGCGCGAAGGTCGACGACGTGCCGGTCGTGGCGATCGACGACCGGACCGGCACGGCGGAGGTCGTGCGGCACCTGGTGGACCTCGGACACACGCGCATCGCGGAGATCACCATGCCGTTCGGCCGTGGCGAGCGTTCCGGGCCGGTCGACGTCGAGCGTCTCGAGCAGGCCGACCGGACACCCACCCGCAACCGCCTGGCGGGAGTACGCGACGTGATCGAGCCGGTGATGTCCTGGGAGACACCGGCCTCTCTCGTGGAGCACGGCCGGGACGCGGCCACGGAGATCCTGGGGGAGTGGGCCCCGGCGAACGAACGTCCGACGGCGATCGTGGCACACTCCGACCTGCTGGCCGCCGGTGCGGTGATCGCGGCTCGCGAGCTGGGCCTGCGTGTTCCCGAGGACGTCTCGGTGGCGGGCTTCGACGGGCTCGACCTGCCGTGGCTGTCGCCGGACGTGCTGACGTCGGTCAGCCAGCCGCTCGTCGAGAAGGGGCGCCTGCTCGGCACCGCGGTGGCCGCGGTGCTCGCCGGCGACTCCCCGGAGGACGTGGTCCTGGGCACGACGTTCCAGGAGGGTACGACGACGGGACCGGTCCCGGAGCTCTGAGCGGCAGCACACCGTCACGCGTCCGTCGCGGCCGGCCCGCCGCCGGCGTTCTGGCCCGTGACGGGCCCGGACGTCAGAGCGCGAGGCCCACCAGGACGGGTTCCGGTACCAGGGTGATCCCGAAACGGTCCCGCACGCCGTCACGGACCGCCCGGGCAAGCGCGACCAGGTCCTCCGAGCGGGCCCCGCCCCGGTTGGTGAGCGCGAGCGTGTGCTTGGTGGACAGCCGTGCCGGGCTGTGCTCGCCGATGAGGCCGAACCCCGGCGCGAAGCCGGCGTGCTGGATGAGCCACGCGGCGGACGTCTTCACGCACGTCGGGTCGACCCCGGCCTCCTGTCCCGGCTCGGCCACCCTCCGGACCGGGAAGCGCGGTGCCGGCGCGGGCAGCCGTTCGGCGAGCTCGATCGGCACGATCGGGTTGGTGAAGAACGATCCCGCACTCCACCGGTCGTGGTCCGGTGCGTCGGGGTGGTCGAGCACCATCCCCTTGCTGCTGCGCAGTTCCAGCACCGCCTCGCGCACGTCCACGGAGGGCACACGGTCCCCCTGCTGGGCGCCGAGCCGGGCCGCGAGCTGGGCGTACCCGATGGGGGCGGACAGCGTGCCGAGCCGCATCTGGAACGTCACGTCCAGCACCACGTAGCGCGGCGTCGGATACCACGGGGCCAGCGGGTCGTTCCCTTCCTGACGCCCGGCGGCGTGCATGGACCGCTTCAGGACCGAGGTGCGGTAACCGAAGCCCAGTTCGCTGTTGGTGAGCGTCCGTACCCGCGCCTGCGCCCGGTCCCACACGCGGATGCTGGCCAGCGTCGAGGCGACCTCTTGCCCGTAGGCCCCGATGTTCTGCACCGGCGCGGCGCCGACGGTGCCCGGGATGCCGGACAGCGCCTCCACCCCGTACCAGCCGGCGTCGACCGCTTCCCGCACGAGCCCGTCCCAGTTCTGGCCGGCGGGTGCGGACACGACGGCCCCACCGCACGCGTCCGCCGACGCCACCTCGAGCCCGCTGCGGACGTCACGGACCACCACCCCGTCGAAACCTTCGTCGGCGACGAGCAGGTTCGAACCGCCACCGACCACGAGGAGCGGGGTACCGGTCTCGTCCGCCGTGCGCACGGCGTCGAGGAACTCCTGCTCGGTCGTCGCCTCGACGTAGGCGGCGACAGGCCCGCCGACCCTCAGCGTGGTGAGGTCGGCGAGACTCGGGACGACGGCGCTGTGGGGGAGCACGTCCTGGTCTGCGGTCACCCTGCAAGCCTATCTACACAGGGCGCGGAGATTGTGCACATCTTCGACATGCCGCGGGTGAAGTCCGTCGATTTCGTGGGAACCATCAGGACGTCTCGTGCGTGTCTCCCTGGTAGTCCATTCTGGTGGCGGGAGGTGACCATGCCACGAGTCGCCCGCACGCTGCTCACCCTGGCCGTCTTCGTCGTGGTGGCCACGCTGCTGGTCACGGTCGGTCTGCCCCAGCTGCGGCAGGTCCTTCACCTGGACCAGCAGGCCTCGATGGAGCCCTTCGTCTGGCGCCCCGACGCCGACGGTGCCGGCGGGCCGCGCCCGCGCATCGACGGTGTCCCGATCCCGCCCGTCCCCGAGGACGCGCGCCCGGAACGCCTCCTCCCCGCCGTCGACCCGGGTCCCGGCGGTGCCCACGCCTTCGAGCACGTGGCCGACGACGGCGCCCCCGTGCGGCACGACCCGTGCCGGCCGCTGCACTACGTGGTACGGACCGAAGGGATGCCGGCGGCCGTGCTGGCCGAGATCCGCGACGCCGTCGAGCGGGTGGAGGAGGCCAGCGGCCTTCGCTTCGAGGAGGACGGGGCCACACGGGAGGGACCGTCCGAGCGCCGGAGGCCGATCCAGCCGGACAGGTACGGGGACCGGTGGGCCCCGTTGCTGATCGCCTGGGCCGGCGGCGACGAACTGGCCGCCCTCGACCGTGACGTGGCGGGGCTCGGCGGCGCGACCATGGTGACCGTCGGCGGTGAGTCCCGGCTGGTGACGGGTGCCGTGACCCTGAACGAGGACGTGCTCGAACGCTGGTTGTACGCGCCGGGCGGACGGGACTACATCGAGACGGTGGCGGTGCACGAGCTGGGCCACGCCCTCGGACTCGAGCACGTCGACGATCCCACTCAGGTCATGTATCCGGAAGGCTCGCTCGACGTCCGGGAACTGGGCGACGGCGACCGGCAGGGTCTCGCGCTGGCCGGCCGCGGGGAGTGCCGCACGGACACCTGAGGAACGGACGCCTGAGGAACGGACGCCTGACCACGCGCCTCCTCAGTACACCAGCACGCGGGTCCCGGGCGGCGCCCCCCAGGTGTCCCAGATCCAGTTCATCGCGGCGTTCGACACGCGGACACAGCCGTGGGACGCCGGGAACGGCGGCACCGAGCTCGACCCGTGCAGGGCGATCGCACCGTTGAAATACTTGGGACGCCACATGTCGCCCAGCTCGAGGGTCGAGGAGTGCATCCCGTCGATCTGGTTGTACACGGTGAAGTCGCCCCGCGGCGTCGACGCCGTGTAGGTCCTCCCCCTCGCCTCGAACCGCTCCCCGTTGCCGGACGCCGCGTTGATGACCCTGACGACCCGGCCGTTCTCGACGGCCAGGACGAGCTGCCGGGCGATGTCGATCTCGATCACCTTCCCCGAGGAGCTCTTCGGCTGCGGCACGACCCCGCGGTCGAGCGCGCTCCGCGTGTCCGGCCCGACGACACCGTCCCGGTACAGGCCGGCCGCCTTCTGCAACGCCCACAGCGCCTGCTGGGTCTCTCCGCCGTAGGCGCCGTCGACCGAGGTGATGTGGTAGCCGAGATCCCGCAGCCGCTCCTGGACGTCCGCGACGCGTTCGCTGTCCTCGCCGAACGCGATGTACTCGGGCAGCTCGGGCTCCTCGTCCTGCCCGGCTTCCGCGTCCTCGTCCGTGCCGTTCTCGTCACTGCCGTCGTCGGTGCTGCCGTCGTCGTTCTCGTCGCCCTCGTTCCCGGCGCCGTCGCCTTCCTGGCCCTCCGCGTCGTCGGTCGGCTGCTCCGACCCCTCCGGATCCGGGCTCTCCGGCTCGCCGGTGCCGCTCGGCTCCTCGGAGGGCGTCGGGCTCGCCTCCGTGGTCTGCTCGCCGTCCGCACCGGGCGATACCGGAGCGGACGCCGAAGCGGTGTCGGAGGGCGCTGTACCGCCGGCCTCCGGATCGCTCTCCGTGGAGCACCCGGCCAGCACCGTGCCGCACAGCAGAAGGCCCGTGAGCACCGCCACCCCGTGTCGGGTGTGGCGTGCGCCGTGTGTCCTGAGCATGTCGTTCCCCTCGTGAGGCCACCCGGTCGGGGTGCCTGCCGGCTGGGAGGCCGCGCCGGCGCGACCTCTTGAGAAGTGCCGCAGCACTCTCCGCGAGTGTGCGTCACCGAGGGCTGACGCGCCAGCGTCGACATTCGTTGCCCCAAGAGATCGTCACACAACCGTGACCGGCTCGCCTTGATTGTTGCCAAATGTACCCTCACCTGCGCTGTTTCCGGGATCGGGCGCCGTCAGCCAGGTGTCGACCCCGGTGAGCAACCGTCGCTTCGTGGACGACGACGCCCGGCTCGCCCGGATCGACGACCGCGCCAGCTCGGCGAGTTCCCGGTCGGAGAACCCGTGCACCTCCCGCGCGGTCTCGTACTGAGCCAGCAGCCGGGAGCCGAAGAGCAGTGGGTCGTCGGCGCCCAGCGCGATCCGGGCTCCGGCGTCCACCAGCCGACGCAGCGGCACCTCCGTGGCGTCGTGGTAGACACCCAGGCTCACGTTGGACGCGGGGCACACCTCCAGGGCGACCTCCCGTTCGACGATCCGTTCGAGCAGCCGGTCGCTCTCGGCGGCGCGTACGCCGTGCCCCAGCCGGTTGGGCTCCAGGTCGCGCAGCACGACGGCGATGTGGTCGGGGCCGAGCAGCTCGCCACCGTGCGGCACGGCCGCGAGACCCGCGCGGCGGGCAATCTCGAAGGCACGGGCGAATCCGGTCGTGTCCCCGCGTCGCTCGTCGTTGGACAGCCCGAACCCGACGACGTCCCCGACGCCGTCACCCGCGTAGCGCGCGGCGAGCCGGGCGAGCGTCCGGGCATCGAGCGGGTGTTTCATCCGTGACGCGGCCACGATCACGCCCACCTCGATGCCGTGGTCGTCGCTCGCACGGCGCGCGGCATCGGTCACGATCTCCACGGCAGGGGTGATCCCGCCCGTGAACGGGGCGTACGACGTCGGATCCACCTGGATCTCCAGCCGCCCGGAGCCCTCGGCGGCGTCGTCGGCGGCTGCCTCGTCGACGATCCGGCGCATGTCCTCCTCGGAGCGCACGCACTTGCGTGCGGCGTCGTAGAGGCGCTGGAAGCGGAACCAGCCGCGTTCGGTCGCGGGGAGCTGCAACGGGTCGCCGTCGGTCAGCGCTCCGGGAAGCTTGACCCGGTACTTGGCGGCCAGGTCGACGAGCGTTCCGACTCGCATGGATCCCGTGAAATGGAGGTGTAGGTGGGCCTTCGGAAGGAGCGCCAGGTCTCGCATCTGCGTAGTCTGGCAAAGCGGGCTGGGCGCGGCATGCGCCGTCCGTGATTGTTTCCACGATTCTGACATTCGAGAGAGCGGCCTGGCGTCGTTCGCCGGAGCTCCCGGGAGAAATGACCAGTACACCGAAAACGCCTGGCGAGGGCGTGCCCGACGACCACGACCTCGAGCCCGGGCCCGAGCCCGCGACCGCTGGTTCCGAGGACGCGCCCGGCGCTGCGGTCCCGGAGCCCGCTGACGCCGTCCGCGCAGACGACGGCTCCGAGCCGGACGCCTCCACCGACGCCGCCGACCCTGACACCGAGGTGGCTGACTCCGACGACCCCGCCGACGCCGATGGCGATGGCGCTGCCGACGTCGACGCTGACGCCGCTGCCGACGGAGACGACGCCGACGGCGCCCGGCCCGGCGTCGTCGACACCGGCGACCCCACCGGCGCCGCCGCTGCCCGACCCGGGGCCGAGGTGCCCGAGGTCGCCGATACCGACCCCGCCGATACCGACCCCGCCAAGCACGACGGCGAGGCCGAAGGCGAGCACGACGACACCGGCGCCGCGAGCGGCCGTGGTGGCGAGGAGGATCGGGCCGAGGCGTCCGGTGGCGTCGCACCCGGACCCGACGGCGAGCCCACCCAGCCCGACCTGGACGGGATGCCGGCCGAGCCCGAGCGCCACGGCGGCCGCGTCGTCCTGGGCGGACGGTACGAGCTCGGTGACGTGCTGGGCACGGGCGCCACCTTCACGGTCTACGAGGCGCGGGAGATCGACGCGAGCGGTCCCGGCGACTCGTGGCCGCTGGTGGTCAAGGTTCTGCATCCCCACCTGGTCGACGACGAGTTCTCGCGTGCGGCCCTGCAGCGCGAGGTCACCGCGTCGGCGCAGGTCGACCATCCCGGAGTGGTCTCCGTGCTGGCGACGGGGCAGGACGACGTGGCGGGCGCCGTCGTGCCGTGGACCGTCATGCGCCGGTTCCCGGGTTCCCTGCTCTCGGACACGGCAGCGGGGGGCGGGCTGCCCTGGCAGGGCGCGCTGCACATCGTCGCCGACGTGCTGGACGGGCTCGCCGCCGTGCACGCCGCCGGGCTGGTCCACCGTGACGTCGCGCCGCGCAACGTCATGGTCGACCGGCGTGAGGACGGATCGTACGGCGTCGGCCTGCTCGACCTGGGGCTCACGGCGCCGGCCGGAGGTTCCGGGGACGGCGAGACCGTCTCCGGCTCGATCATCGGCATGTCGCCGGAACAGGCCAAGGGCCAGCCGCTCGACGCGCGCAGCGATCTCTACTCGGTCGGTGCCCTGACCTACTACGCGATCACCGGACATGCCCCGTTCGAACGCGCGGCGGCCAAGGACGTCCTACGGGCGCACGTCGAGGCGCCGGTGCCCGCGGTGTCGGCGCGCAGGCCCACGGTGCCGGCGGCGGTCGACCGGATCGTCGCCCGCGCCATGGCGAAGAACCCCGTGCGGCGCTACCCGGACGCCGGTGCGATGGCGGCCGCGGTCCGGTCCCTGCTGAAGGGGTTCGACGGTCCCGGCACGCGGGCGATCGTCGCCGCACCACCGGGCGAGCCGACCGTCGACCTCGCCCAGATCGGCAGCGACCCGACGGAGAAGCTCGACCAGGTCGGCGGGGGAACCCTCCGGGTCGGCCAGTTGTCCGACGGTGCGGGCGGCGACTCGCGCACCACCGTGGTGGGCGCCTACGTCCCGGAGACCGATGCGGCGTCGACGGAGGTGCTTCCGCCGGCCGTGTTCGACGCCGCAGGGGAGCGGCAGCCGGCCGGCTCCGGGCCGGTCGTCGCCGAGCCGGGGCCGCCTCCGCGGCGCGGACGTGTCGTCGCTCTCGTGGTGGCGACGGTGCTCATGTTCGGAGCCGGAGGGCTCGCGCTGACAAGTCTGCTGAACAGCGACTGGGCCCGGACCCCGGCCAGCGAGATCACCCGGGAGTCCTCCAAGCGGCCGAAGCCGTCGCCGTCGCCCACCGTGTCCTCCACGGACCCCACGGTGCCCTTGGTCCCGGAGACGGACCCCACGACACCGGACCCGGCGCCGTCCTCGACTCCGTCGTCGACGCCGTCGTCGACCCCGACCGGGCCCACCGAGGAGCCGAGCGAGGAACCCACGGAGGAGCCGAGCGAGGAGCCCAGCGGCGAGCCGACGGGCGAGCCCACCGGCGGTGTGTCCGAGCCGCCCGACGACTCCGCGACGACCCCGCCACCGGACGACGGGTCGGGCGGTGGTACCGGCGAGGACGGTGCGGGTGGCGGCAGCGGCGGCTCCGGCGGCGGTGCCGGGGAGGCCGGCGGCTGACGGTCTGCGGGCCGGGGCGGCGACCGGGCCGCGGGCCCGGATCGGATCGGGTTCGACCCACCGCCTCCCGTGCCGTACAGTTGTGCACCGGTGATTGGCTCGTCGCCATGCTGGAGCGCGCCCCTGGTGGGGCCGTGACCCGGTGTCGACGGGGCGGAGCCGAAGGGTAGTGGCGCAATTGGTAGCGCAGCGGTCTCCAAAACCGCAGGTTGCAGGTTCGAGTCCTGTCTACCCTGCCAGCGTCGGTCCCGCCGGGATCACGCAGAGCGGGGCCACGTGAGTGGCGCCGGGCCAGAACGTCCCGCCCCCGTGGCGGGGCAGATGCCACAGGAGTGGGGTTAGCAGTGAGCGACACCGAGGTGATGAAGAGCACTGCGGAACGTCCCAGCGAGGGTCGCCGCAACATCTTCGCGCGGATCGCACTCTTCGTGCGCCAGGTGATCGGCGAGCTCAAGAAGGTCGTCACGCCCACGCGCTCGGAGCTGCTCAACTACACCTGGGTCGTCCTGGTGTTCCTGGTCGTGGTGATGCTGTTCGTGACGGCGCTCGACTTCGGGATCGGCAAGCTCGCCTTCCTGGTCTTCGGTTCGTGACGCGAGTTCGCTGAGCCCTCGGTCCCACCGGTTCGTCGCGGGTGCCGTGTCGCACGGCACACGACGCCGGAGCGCGATCGGTCGCTCCTCACCGCGCACACTGCGCGACAATGGGAGCCGGGTGTGGTGTCGTGTTCCGAAGGCCGCATCCGAGCCACCGGGTTCGCAAGTTGTGCCGGGTCCTTCCCGGCCAGGAGAAGAAAGCAGGTTCGTACGTGTCCCAGGATTCTCTGGACCAGACGGAGAACGTCGAACTGCCCGACGCCGAGAGCGCCGAGGTGGCCGGTGACGTGACCGCGGACACCGAGAACGCCGACGCGCCTGCGGACGCTGCCGACGACGAGGCGGTTCCCGCCGAGGAGGCGGCTCCGGCGGACCAGGACGCCCCGGCCGAGGACGCCGACGAGGTCGTCGACGAGGTCGCGGAGTTCAAGAGCATGCTCCGCTCGCAGCCGGGCGACTGGTACGTCATCCATTCCTACGCGGGCTACGAGAACCGTGTGAAGGCCAACCTGGAGAACCGCATCCAGAGCCTGAACATGGAGGACTACATCTTCCAGATCGAGGTCCCCATGGAAGAGGTGGCCGAGATCAAGAACGCGCAGAAGAAGATCGTGCGCCGGGTCCGCATCCCGGGGTACGTGCTCGTGCGCATGGATCTCACCGACGAGTCGTGGGGCGCCGTGCGCCACACACCGGGTGTGACGGGCTTCGTGGGCCACACCCACCAGCCGGTGCCCCTCACGTTCGACGAGATCTACTCGATGCTCGCCCCGACCGTCGAGGCGCAGCCGGCCGCCGGGAAGCCCGCCGCCGAGTCCACCGCCTCCGGTGCGTCGGCCAAGTCCGCCGTGCACGTGGACTTCGAGGTCGGCGAGTCGGTCACCGTCACGGACGGTCCGTTCGACACGTTGCCCGCCACCATCTCCGAGATCAACGTGGAGTCGCAGAAGCTTCACGTGCTCGTTTCGATCTTCGGCCGGGAGACCCCGGTCGAGCTGGGGTTCGACCAGGTCGCCAAGATCTGATCCACCCCGTCTCCCATTGCAACCGGGTCATCGCCCACGGCGTCGGCCCACCAACAGAAAGCAGCGCAGAGCATGCCCCCCAAGAAGAAGGTCGCCGGCCTCATCAAGCTCCAGATCCAGGCCGGTGCGGCGAACCCCGCCCCGCCGATCGGCCCCGCGCTGGGTCAGCACGGTGTGAACATCATGGAGTTCTGCAAGGCCTACAACGCGGCGACCGAGTCGCAGCGCGGCAACGTGATCCCGGTGGAGATCACGGTCTACGAGGACCGCTCCTTCACCTTCATCACGAAGACGCCGCCGGCCGCGGAGCTCATCAAGAAGGCGGCGGGCGTCCAGAAGGGCTCGGGCACGCCGCACACCACCAAGGTCGCGAACCTCACGATGGACCAGGTCAAGGAGATCGCGCAGACCAAGATGCCGGATCTCAACGCGAACGACATCGACGCGGCCGCCAAGATCATCGCGGGCACCGCCCGTTCGATGGGGATCACCGTCAGCGAGTGACGCCGTCACCGGGCTCGCGGACTCCGCGATCCCGGCGTGCGAGCGAACCGGGCGCCGGCGACCGTCGTCGGACGCCACTGTGGCAGGGCCGCCAGGCCCGCTACGACCACGAAGGAAGGGCACAGAAATGGCCAAGCAGAGCAAGAAGTACCGCAGCGCGTTCGCGAAGGTCGACCGCGACCACCTCTACGCGCCGCTCGAGGCCGTCCGCCTCGCCAAGGAAACGGCGACCACCAAGTACGACTCGACCGTCGAGGTCGTGTTCCGTCTCGGTGTGGACCCGCGTCAGGCGGACCAGATGGTCCGCGGCACGGTGAACCTGCCGCACGGCACGGGTAAGACCGCCAAGGTCATCGTCTTCGCCAACGCCGCGAAGGCCGAGGAGGCCCGCGCCGCGGGTGCCGACGAGGTCGGTGGCGACGAGCTGATCGAGAAGGTCGCCGGCGGTTACACCGACTTCGACGCCGCGGTGGCCACGCCGGACCTGATGGGCAAGGTCGGCCGCCTCGGTAAGGTGCTGGGCCCCCGCGGCCTCATGCCGAACCCGAAGACCGGCACCGTGACGATGGACGTGACCAAGGCCGTGACCGACATCAAGGGCGGCAAGATCGAGTTCCGTGTCGACAAGCACGCGAACCTGCACTTCATCATCGGCAAGGTGTCCTTCCCGGACGAGCAGCTGGTGGAGAACTACGGTGCGGCGCTCGACGAGGTGCTGCGTCTCAAGCCGTCCTCCTCGAAGGGCCGCTACATCACCAAGGCGACGATGACGACGACCATGGGCCCGGGCATTCCGCTCGACCAGTCGCGCACGTCGAACCTCCTGGCGGAGGCCGCGGCCGCCTGAGCCGGAACCCGAGCCGACGACGCCGGCCCGCGCCCCTCGAGGGGACGCGGGCCGGCGTCGTTCCTGTCGTGTATCAAACTCCGTCGTCCACCCTCTCTACTGGTGAGAGCAGGAGATCTCGGGGCCGGGCGTCGTGCCCGTCCCCGGGGGACTCCGATCGTCGCTTCGTCCCAGAGGGGTGGGTGCCGGGTGCACGTTCCGGTGAGGAGGGCTCGGGCGCGTCGTGCGTGTCCGAGTGCCCCCGTATATTTGCAGGGTCCAGAACCGATACGTCTGCGCCCGCGGACGTCGAGACCCCGCATCGAGGCGATGACAAGACGCTGCGACGCTCCGTCCGCACGAGAGTCCCACGACGCTCCCGGCTCCACGCTCGGGGAGCGCGCCGCGCATGCGCTGCTCGCGTATCGGGAGGGCCGCACGGACCGACTGGACGCCGTCGTCCGCGAGGTGACACCGCTGCTGTGGGCGACGGTGCGGGCCCAGGGTGTGGGGCGTGACGAGGCGGCCGACATCGTGCAGAACACGTGGGTGCAGCTCGTGAAGCACGCGGACCGGATCGAGGAGCCTCGTGCCGTCCTGAAGTGGCTGCTCACCACGGCCCGGCGTGCGGCATGGGACGCGGCCCGCAACGAGCGGGCCGTGGCCGCACGCCGGACGGACCTGCCCGAGGACCACAGGCAGCACGCGGCACTGCACGATGCCGCGCCGCAGCCGGACGCCCAGGTCCTGACGAAGGAGCGGGACCGGATCCTGTGGAAGGCGTTCGCGACCTTGTCCGAGCGCTGTCGTGAACTGCTGCACCTGGTCGCACTCGCCGATCGGCCGGACTACCGGATGATCTCCGCCGCGGTCGGCATGCCGGTCGGGAGCATCGGGGCGACGCGTGGCCGCTGCCTGGCCAAGCTCAGGACCGAGCTGGACCGGATGGGTGGTGGCGCATGGATCTGAACGGGGACGAACTGCCGGAGGTCCGGGACGACGAGCTCACGCTCTCGCCGGCCGAGCCCCTGGACGATGCCGATCGTGCCGTCCTGACCCACCTCTCCGAGGTGGCGGGACGGCTCGATCCGATGCCCGACGACCTCGTCGAGCGATCGCTGTTCGCCGCGACGCTGGCGGGGCTGGAGGCGGAGATGATGCAGGCCGTGCACGTGTCGGAGCCACTGGCGGGAGTACGTTCGGCGACGGTGCCTGCAGACGGTGTGCCGACCGAGGCGCGGACGATCTCCTTCACGCACGGTGACCTCACGCTCATGATCCAGCTCTCGGCCGAGCGAGCGGGCCGGATCCGTGTCGACGGCTGGATCGCGGTGCCGACGCCGTCGTGCACGGTCGAACTGCACCGACCCGGCGTGGCGCCGGAGACGACGGAGGCCGACGAGGACGGGCGGTTCTCGTTCCCCGCGGTGGCATCCGGTGCCGCGAGCCTGATCGTCCGCCGCCCGCAGGCCGACGGCGGAGCGGTGAGCACACCTGTGATCGAACTGTAGTGAGGCGCCCGCGGAGAACATCGTGGCCTGGGGGGAGATCGCCCGTCGTGCGGTCCCTGGGGGAGGCCGCATCGGCGAGGCGCCCGCATCCGACGAACGAGAGGTGACCCCTGTGAGTTCTTTCCCCGAGACCCCGCGTGTACGCGACCACACCGGAGGATGGCGCCCGGTCCGCGACCTGGACCCGGAATCGGCGCACTGCCGTAGGCAGGTCCCGCTGGCGCCCACACGCTACGTCGCGGACCGCCTGATCCTCCGGACCACCCCGGGCGACGACCCGGATCCGTTGCTGGACCTGCTCCGGGAACGCGCCGCGGAACGGAGCCTGGAACTCGCGGAGGAACGCCTGGAGCGTGCCGGGTCACGCGGAGGCGCGCCGCAGCCCGGCCTCGCCGTGCACCTCGCGGGGGACGACGGCGACGTCTGGGACCTGCTGGACGACATCGCGTCCGCCGTCGATCCCGATGAGCGCAAGCGCATCGGACTCGACCACGTTCTCGTGGGGCACCGGAACGGGGGCGGGCTCCCGGTGCCGGGGGACCGGGAGCCCGCGCACCGGATCGGTCCCGCGCCGCGCCGTCTGTTCGGCGACGGCCCCGTGCCGTGGCGCACCGAGCACGGGATGCACCGTCCCGTCGTGGCGGTCGTCGACACGGGGATCGGGGAACATCCGTGGCTGGACGGAGACCGGCTGGTGATCCGTGACGCGGAGGTCGACGGACGCCCTCTCGGCACCTACACGGAGGACGAGCCGGACACCACGCCCGACGGTCTCACTCCGTTCGCCGGCCACGGCACGTTCATCGCGGGCGTCGTGCACCAGACGTGCCCGGACGCCGCGATCCTGCCCGTGCGGGCCATGTCGACGGACGGCCTGGTCCGCGAATGGGACCTCATCCGCACCATGGAACGTCTGCTGGAGTACCACCTGCGCGGACTCGCGGGCGATCCCCGTTGCGCGCCGGTGGACGTCCTCGTGCTCGCCATGGGGTTCCGCCCCGAGATCGTGGAGGACGACGACTACGAAGGCGTGCTCCGCGGCGCGCTGCGGGATCTCCGCCGCGCCGGCGTGCTCGTCGTGGTGTCGGCCGGCAACGACGGGGACGACCGCGAGATCTTCCCCGCGGCCTGGGCGCCGCACGTCCGGCGGCTCGATGACCGTGCGGAGCCGTTGGACGTCCGCGACCTGCATCCCGACTACCCGCCGATCCTGTCGGTCGCCGCGTCGAACCCGAACGGCACGCTCGCCGACTTCAGCAACGACGGCCCCTGGGTCACCTGCGTGCGGCACGGACGCGAAGTCGTCAGCACCATGCCGGTCACGGCCGACGGTCCCCTGCAACCGCAGTTCCTCGGTGGTGACCCGGTCCGCGAGTCGACCGACCCCGACGACTACACCGGGGGCTTCGCGCAGTGGAGCGGAACCTCCTTCGCGGCACCCGTCCTCGCCGGAGAACTCGCACAGCAGCTTCTCGACCAGCGGTACGGAGGCGAGGAGGGGCACCGGGTGAGGATGGCATGGCGGGCGGTGGAGGCCGTCACGGGTATGCCGGAACCTGTCGCCGCACGATGAGGCCGGGGCCATGACGGTGGACGACTCACGGCTGGAGTCGCTCGCCTCCCGGCTCAAGGAGGCGCGGGAGCTGAACAAGCGGGCGCGCTGGGCCGCCGGGGAGGCGGCGTTCCGCCGCGTGCTCGACGAGATCGAGGCGATCGACGTCGAGCGGCTCCCGGACGCGCGACGACGCGTGTGGGACGGCCTCGCCGTGCGGGGCCACCTGGGCCTCTCGAACTCGGTGCTCATGCGGACCGACTCGCTCGACGACGCCATGGAGCTGTGCTTCCAGGCCGAGAAGCTCGCCCAGGCGTCGTCGGACACGTCGCTCGCGACCTTGGTCCAGCTGCAACGCGGAGTTCTTCTGATCCGCACCGGCAGTACACGTGCCGCGCTCGACCACTTCTCCCAGGCCTGCGAGAACGCCGAGATGCTCGAGGACGAGGAACGGGCGATCCTGCTCCTGAACCGGGGCAACGCCCACAGCGAGCTCGGCATGTTCGACGCCGCCCTGCGGGACTACCAGGAGTCCTACGAGCACGCGGCACAGTCCGGCAACGTCATGTCCACCTCGTTCGCGCTGGGCAACATCGGCTATGCCCTGTACGCCATGGGAGACCTGCCCGGGGCGCTCGCGTCGATGGAGCGATCCCACGATCTGACGCCGGACCGGGACGACGGCATCCCGCTTCTGGCGCGCGCCGAGGTGCTCTTCGACAGCGGACTGCTCGAGGACGCCGAACGCCTCCTGCGGACGGCCGTCGAACAGCTCGCCACGGTGGGATGGCGGGCGGACCACGCCGAGGCCGAGTGGTTCCACGCCCGGTGCCTGCTCGGGCTCCGCCAGTACGACGCGGCTCGCCGGACGGCCCGGCGCGCGAGCCGGCGGTTCGCCGACGCCGGCAATCCGTCGATGGCGGCGCTCGCGCAGGTCCTGGAACTCGAGGCAGAGCTGGGAGCCACCCGGTTCGAGGCGCCGACCTCGGCGGTCGCCCGGCGTCGGGCGGAGTCGGCGCTGGAGGTGGCGCGAGAGGGCGACGGAACCGGCGCGTTCCTGGGCTACCACCCGGGCCACGCCGCCAGGCTCGTCGCCGCACGCTGGCTCGTGCTCGCCGGGGACATCCTCCGAGCCCGCCGGGAGTTCGACGTCGTCGGGAGGGACAGCCCCGGTACCCCGCTCACCTTCCGTATCCAGCGCCTGGTCGTGGCGGCGCAACTGGCCTTCGCCGAGCACAACCGCGCCCGGGGGCTTCGCGCGGTGCGCCAGGGGTTCCGGCTGCTCCGCGAGCACCGGTCACGGCTCGGCGCCGTCGAGTCCGTGACGGCAGCCGCCGTGCATGGGGTGGACCTCCAGCTCGTCGACGTCGGGGCGGCCCTGACGACAGGACGGCCGCACGCCTTGTTCGACGCGCTCGAACGAGGCCGCTCGACCTTCGCAGGCGCGGGCCGCGTCACACCGCCCGACGACCCGGCCGCCGCCGAACTTCTCGCCGAGGCGCGGGGCCTCCTCGGCCGCGCCCGGGAGCTGCCCGCCGACGGCGTCCACGCCGCCGAGCGCGAGGAGCTCACCCGCCGTGCCGGCTTGCTCCAGAACCAGGTGCGCGAGCGTTCCTGGTTGCACGCCGGGGACGCCGAGGTCGACCAGCCCGTCACCGCCCGCGAGACGGTGCGCGCTCTCGGCGCCGGTGCCGTGGTCGCCAACTTCGCGGTCTTCGGCGGTCGCCTGCGCGCCGTCCGGCTCGACGGCCACGGTGCCGCCCTCCTGGACCTCGGCGAACCCTCCGGCGTCGAGGAACGGGTACGCCGCGTCCGCGCCGACATCGCCGTGGCCGCCAACGAACACATCCCCCCACCCCTGCGCGCCGCGGCTCGGGCCTCTCTCGACCGGTCCCTCAAGAAGCTGGACGACGCCGTCCTGGCACCCCTGGGGGCGGACGAGGACCTGCACGTCGTGGCGCGCGAACCCCTGCTGGGCATTCCGTGGGCGGCGCTGCCGTCCCGGCGCGGGCAGCGCACGTCCGTCAACTCGCACGTGGCACGCGGCCGTCGCGACGCCCGTCCCGGTACCCGCCGTCGCCTGCTCGCCGCGTCCGGGCCCGGCGTCGCGCACGGAGCCGGCGAGGCGGACGCGGTGGGCCGGCAATGGCCGGGCGCGACGGTGCTCACCGGACGGGCCGCGACCACCGCGGCGGTCCGTGAGGCGTTCGCCACGCACGACGTCGTCCACCTCGCCGCCCACGGCCGGCACGACGCCGACAACCCCCTCTTCGCCTCGATCGAACTGGCCGACGGCCCTCTGTTCGCCCACGAGCTCGACGGGATGCGGCTGCCGGCCTCCGTGGTGGTGCTCGCGGCGTGCGAGGTCGGCGGCTCCTCGGAGGTGGTCGGGGGAGAGGTCCTGGGACTCACGTCGGTCCTGCTCCGGCTCGGCGCGCGGGCGGTCGTCGCGGCGGTGGCACCCCTGCCCGACGCCCTCGCCGCCCGGGTCATGCCCCGCTTCCACGCCCACCTCCGGGCCACCGACGACCCGGAGGCCGCGCTCGCGGCAGCCTGCGCGGAGGCGGACCAACCGGTCCCGCTGGTCTGCTTCGCCGCCCTGGAATCGCTGTGACGGTGCGGGGAGCGAGGTGCGGAGCGATGTCGTGCCGGTACGACGGCGTCGCTCCCGCGGGGCCGCACTCGCCCCGGGCGGCCGGGTGTGGTGAGGCGCACGCGGCCGCCGACCGCCGGCGTCGCGCGTCTCGTGTACTCTTGTGCGGTAACCACAGACCGCCGGTCGTCCGACGTTGCCCGGAAACGGGGAGCAGAGGGCCGAAGTCCCGCTGACACGCGGAGGCCTGCGCAGGTGAACGACGACGATCCGTGCGGCCCTCCGGCCGTATGTGTTCCGAGCCCCGTGCGCCTGCGCCGGGGCTCTTTTGTGTCGGTGGGGATCGTCCCGGGCCCCGTGCCCGAGGAAACGGCGGTACCACCACCGGAAGGATTGCCATGGCGAGGCCGGACAAGGCAGCCGCCGTCGCGGAGATCGCGGACAAGCTCCGCGAGTCCAACGCGGCCGTGCTGACCGAGTACCGCGGGCTCACCGTCGCGCAGCTCAAGGATCTGCGCCGGTCGCTCAGCGGCAACGCAACCTACGCCGTGGTGAAGAACACGCTGACGGGGATCGCGGCCAAGGAGGCCGGTGTCGAGGGTCTCGACGCCGACCTGAAGGGCCCGTCCGCCATCGCATTCGTGACCGGGGACCCGGTCGAGGCTGCGAAGGGTCTGCGTGACTTCGCCAAGGCGAACCCCGCGCTGGTCATCAAGGGCGGTGTCCTCGACGGGAACGCCCTGACCGCCGCGGAGATCACGAAGCTCGCGGACCTCGAGTCCCGCGAGGTCCTGCTGGCCAAGGTGGCCGGCGGCCTGAAGGCCACGCTGACCCGTGCGGCGTACGCGTTCACCGCCAAGCCGACCCAGGTCGCCCGCATCATCGATGCCCTGCGTCAGAAGCAGGAATCGGAGGGTGCCGCCGCGTGACCCGCGGTGGTACTGCGAACACAACCCCCTGCTTCTGGCGGGCGCACGCCCGCGAAGCGCTGAAGTGAAAGGAACGCCATCATGGCGAAGCTCAGCACCGACGAGCTCCTGTCCGCCTTCGAGGAGCTCACGCTCATCGAGCTCTCCGAGTTCGTGAAGGCCTTCGAGGAGAAGTTCGACGTCACCGCGGCCGCCCCGGCCGCCGTGGCCGTTGCCGCCCCGGTCGGCGGCGACGCCGGCGCCCCCGCCGAGGAGGAGAAGTCGGAGTTCGACGTCATCCTCACGGCGGCCGGCGACAAGAAGATCGGCGTCATCAAGGAGGTGCGCGCCCTCACGTCCCTCGGCCTGAAGGAGGCCAAGGACCTGGTGGACGGCGCTCCGAAGCCGGTCCTCGAGGGTGCCAGCAAGGAAGACGCGGAGAAGGCCAAGGCTGCCCTCGAGGGCGCCGGCGCCACCGTCGAGCTCAAGTGAGCCACGAGGTCGTGTGACCTCTGCCCGCCTCGGGCAGGTGATCGCCCGGCGCGGCCCGCGCCGTCGTCGGGTGGTCACCATGAGACACGAGGCCCGCACACCCGGACTCCCGGGAGTGCGGGCCTCGTCCCGTCTTGTCGTGTCGGTGCGGATGCGCACCAATTTCCGGATCAACCTCGATTCGGCGTGCGCGACAGGCGACGAGTAGACATACTTGAAGTGAATAGGTATGCTAGCGCTTTGCGCCCGCGTGTGCCCTCGACGCCGCCACACCGCTTCCCGAACGACCTGGTCAAACCCTTGGACGGGGTGTCCACGGACCATCGGTGAAGCCGGCCGAGCTTCCTGCCGCACCCGAGCGTACAGCGTTCACCCCGTACTGCAGGGAAGGACCCCTCTTGGCTGCCTCGCGCACCCCTTCAGCACCGTCCGCCGACGCCATCGCGAACCGTACCGCCTCCCGCCGCGTCTCCTTCGCCAAGATCCACGAACCGCTCGAAGTTCCCGACCTGCTCGGTCTGCAGACCGAGAGCTTCGACTGGCTGCTGGGTAATGCCGACTGGCAGGCCCGGGTCGAGGCAGCGAAGGCCGGTGGCCGGAACGACGTTCCCGAGGCCTCCGGTCTGGAAGAGATCTTCGAGGAGATCTCGCCGATCGAGGACTTCGGCCAGTCGATGTCCCTGTCGTTCTCCAACCACCGTTTCGAGCCGCCGAAGTACTCGGCCGACGAGTGCAAGGAGAAGGACTTCACGTTCGCCGCCCCGCTGTTCGTGACCGCGGAGTTCGTGAACTACACGACCGGTGAGATCAAGAGCCAGACCGTGTTCATGGGTGACTTCCCGCTCATGACCGAGCGCGGCACCTTCATCATCAACGGCACCGAGCGTGTCGTCGTCTCGCAGCTGGTGCGCAGCCCGGGTGTCTACTTCGAGCGTACGCCGGACAAGACCAGCGACAAGGACGTCTTCTCCGCGAAGGTGATCCCGTCGCGCGGTGCGTGGCTGGAGTTCGAGATCGACAAGCGCGACGCCGTCGGCGTCCGCGTCGACCGCAAGCGCAAGCAGCCGGTCACGGTGCTGCTCAAGGCACTCGGCCTGACCGAGGCCCAGATCCGGGAGGAGTTCGCGGACTTCCCGTCGGTGCTCGACACCCTGGAGAAGGACCACGTCCACACCGAGGACGAGGCTCTCGTCGACCTGTACCGCAAGATCCGCCCGGGCGAGCCGCCGACGGTCGAGGCCGGCCGCACGCTGCTGGAGAACTTCTACTTCAACCCCAAGCGGTACGACCTGGCGAAGGTCGGTCGCTACAAGCTGGGCAAGAAGGTCGGCACGGACGCGCCGCTGACGGAGTCGACCCTCTCCGTGAGCGACATCGTCGCGACCATCAAGTACCTCGCCGCCCTGCACGCCGACGTGGACACCATCCCCGGCACGCGCAACGGCGAGCCGGTCGACGTCCGCGTCGAGACGGACGACATCGACCACTTCGGCAACCGCCGCATCCGCGCCGTGGGTGAGCTCATCCAGAACCAGGTCCGTACGGGCCTGTCGCGGATGGAGCGTGTCGTGCGCGAGCGCATGACCACGCAGGACGTGGAGGCGATCACCCCGCAGACGCTGATCAACATCCGACCGGTCGTGGCGTCGATCCGCGAGTTCTTCGGTACCTCGCAGCTGTCGCAGTTCATGGACCAGAACAACCCGCTGGCCGGGCTGACGCACAAGCGCCGCCTGTCGGCGCTCGGCCCGGGCGGTCTCTCGCGTGACCGCGCCGGCATGGAGGTCCGTGACGTCCACCCGTCGCACTACGGCCGGATGTGCCCGATCGAGACGCCGGAAGGCCCGAACATCGGTCTGATCGGTTCGCTCGCGTCGTTCGGGCGGATCAACCCGTTCGGCTTCATCGAGACGCCGTACCGCAAGGTGGTGAACGGCCGGGTCACCGACCAGGTCGAGTACCTCACCTCCGACGACGAGGACCGCCACGTCATCGCGCAGGCGAACACGGCGCTCACCGCGGACGGCGCCTTCGAGACGGACCGTGTCCTGGTCCGTACCAAGGGCGGCGAGACGAACGACGTCCCGGCCACCGAGGTCGACTACATGGACGTCTCGCCGCGGCAGATGGTGTCGGTCGCGACCGCGCTCATCCCGTTCCTCGAGCACGACGACGCGAACCGCGCGCTCATGGGCGCGAACATGCAGCGCCAGGCGGTGCCGCTGGTCCGCTCCGAGATGCCGGTGGTCGGTACGGGCATGGAGCGTCGCGCCGCGATCGACGCGGGCGACGTCATCGTGGCGACCAAGCCCGGTGTCGTCACCGAGGTGTCCGCGGACCTGGTGCTGGTCGCGAACGACGACGGCACCACCGGTTCCTACCGCGTGCACAAGTTCATCCGGTCGAACCAGGGCACCAGCTACAACCAGCGGGTGCTCGTGGACGAGGGGCAGCGCGTCGAGGTCGGCTCGGTCCTGGCGGACGGTCCGGCCACCGACGAGGGCGAGCTCGCCCTGGGCAAGAACCTGCTCGTGGCGTTCATGTCGTGGGAGGGCCACAACTACGAGGACGCGATCATCCTGAGCCAGCGGCTCGTGGAGGACGACGTGCTCTCCTCGATCCACATCGAGGAGCACGAGGTCGACGCGCGCGACACGAAGCTCGGCCCCGAGGAGATCACGCGGGACATCCCGAACGTCTCCGAGGAGGTTTTGGGCGACCTCGACGAGCGCGGCATCGTCCGGATCGGTGCCGAGGTCGGCGCGGGCGACATCCTGGTCGGCAAGGTCACCCCCAAGGGCGAGACGGAGCTGACCCCCGAGGAGCGCCTGCTCCGCGCGATCTTCGGTGAGAAGGCGCGTGAGGTGCGCGACACCTCGCTGAAGGTGCCCCACGGCGAGTCGGGCACGGTCATCGCGGTGCGCGAGTTCAACCGGGAGGACGGCGACGAGCTGCCCGCCGGGGTGAACCAGCTGGTGCGCGTCTACATCGCGAACCGCCGCAAGATCACCGTGGGCGACAAGCTGGCGGGCCGCCACGGCAACAAGGGCGTCATCTCGAAGATCCTGCCGGTCGAGGACATGCCGTTCCTCGAGGACGGCACCCCGGTCGACGTCATCCTGAACCCGCTGGGCGTGCCCGGCCGGATGAACGTGGGTCAGGTCCTGGAGACGCACCTCGGGTGGGTCGCCAAGCAGGGCTGGGACGTCTCCGCGGCCGAGGACCCGAACGCCGCGTGGCTGGAGAACGTGCCGGAGATCGCGCGGTCGAGCAAGCCGGGCGACCCGGTCGCCACGCCGGTGTTCGACGGTCTGCAGGAGGACGCACTGCGCGGCCTCATCACGACCACCCTGCCGAACCGTGACGGGCAGCGCATGGTCGGTCTGGACGGGAAGGCACGCCTCTTCGACGGCCGCTCCGGCGAACCGTTCCCGGAGCCGATCTCGACGGGCTACATGTACATCCTGAAGCTCCACCACCTGGTGGACGACAAGATCCACGCCCGTTCGACCGGTCCGTACTCGATGATCACGCAGCAGCCGCTGGGTGGTAAGGCCCAGTTCGGTGGTCAGCGGTTCGGCGAGATGGAGGTGTGGGCCCTGGAGGCGTACGGCGCCGCCTACACGCTGCAGGAGCTGCTCACCATCAAGTCCGACGACGTCCCCGGCCGTGTCAAGGTCTACGAGGCCATCGTCAAGGGCGAGAACATCCCCGACTCGGGTATCCCGGAGTCCTTCAAGGTGCTCCTGAAGGAGATGCAGTCGCTCTGTCTGAACGTGGAGGTGCTGTCCAGCGACGGCGCCGCCATCGAGATGAAGGAGTCCGACGACGAGGTGTACCGCGCCGCGGAGGAGCTCGGGATCGACCTGTCCCGCCGGCCCAACTCGGCGTCCACCGTCGACGAGATCTGAAACCGGGCATGCCCGGAACACCAGGATTTTTCGAGAACGCTTTGAGGAAGTAGGACACCTTGCTCGACGTCAACATCTTCGACGAGCTGCGCATCGGCCTCGCCACGGCCGACAACATCCGCGCCTGGTCGCACGGCGAGGTCAAGAAGCCCGAGACCATCAACTACCGCACCCTGAAGCCGGAGAAGGACGGGCTCTTCTGCGAGAAGATCTTCGGCCCGACCCGCGACTGGGAGTGCTACTGCGGCAAGTACAAGCGCGTGCGCTTCAAGGGCATCATCTGCGAGCGCTGCGGTGTGGAGGTCACGCGCTCCAAGGTTCGCCGTGAGCGCATGGCCCACATCGAGCTGGCCGCCCCGGTCACGCACATCTGGTTCTTCAAGGGCGTGCCCTCGCGCCTGGGCTACCTGCTGGACCTCGCGCCGAAGGACCTGGAGAAGGTCATCTACTTCGCCGCGTACATGATCACCTCGGTCGACGAGGAGGCGCGCCAGGAGGACCTGCCCAACCTGCAGAACGAGATCGACCTCGAGAAGAAGGAGATCACGGACCGCAGGGACAACGAGATCAACTCCCGGGCGACCAAGCTCGAGCAGGATCTCGCCGAGCTGGAGGCCGAGGGCGCCAAGGCGGACGCGCGCCGCAAGGTCCGTGACTCGGCCGAGCGCGAGATGGCTCAGCTGCGCAAGCGTGCGGACCAGGAGCTGGACCGGCTGGAGCAGGTCTGGGACCGGTTCAAGAACCTCAAGGTCGCGGACCTCGAGGGCGACGAGCTGCTGTACCGCGCCCTGCAGGACCGCTACGGCACGTACTTCGAGGGCGCCATGGGCGCGGCCGCGATCCAGAAGCGCCTGGAGACCTTCGACCTGGAGGCCGAGGCGGAGTCGCTGAAGGAGACCATCCGCACCGGCAAGGGCCAGCGCAAGACGCGTGCCCTCAAGCGCCTCAAGGTCGTCAACGCGTTCCTCACCACGACGAACTCGCCGACGGCGATGGTGCTCGACGCCGTCCCGGTCATCCCGCCGGACCTGCGCCCGATGGTGCAGCTCGACGGTGGCCGGTTCGCGACGTCGGACCTGAACGACCTGTACCGCCGCGTGATCAACCGGAACAACCGCCTCAAGCGGCTGCTCGACCTGGGCGCGCCAGAGATCATCGTCAACAACGAGAAGCGGATGCTCCAGGAGGCCGTGGACTCGCTGTTCGACAACGGCCGTCGTGGCCGGCCCGTCACGGGCCCGGGCAACCGCCCGCTGAAGTCGATCTCCGACATGCTCAAGGGCAAGCAGGGCCGGTTCCGCCAGAACCTGCTCGGCAAGCGCGTCGACTACTCGGGCCGTTCGGTCATCGTGGTCGGTCCGCAGCTCAAGCTGCACCAGTGCGGTCTGCCCAAGCAGATGGCGCTCGAACTGTTCAAGCCGTTCGTGATGAAGCGTCTGGTCGAGCTGAACCACGCGCAGAACATCAAGTCGGCGAAGCGCATGGTCGAGCGGACTCGCCCGGTCGTGTGGGACGTGCTGGAGGAGGTCATCACCGAGCACCCGGTCCTGCTGAACCGTGCGCCGACGCTGCACCGCCTCGGTATCCAGGCGTTCGAGCCGCAGCTCGTCGAGGGCAAGGCCATCCACCTGCACCCGCTCGTGTGCGCGGCGTTCAACGCCGACTTCGACGGTGACCAGATGGCGGTCCACCTGCCCCTGAGCGCCGAGGCGCAGGCCGAGGCCCGCATCCTCATGCTCTCGAGCAACAACATCCTCAAGCCGTCGGACGGCCGCCCGGTGACCATGCCCTCGCAGGACATGATCATCGGCCTGCACCACCTGACGAGCGACCGTCCGGGCGCCGACGGCGAGGGCCGGGCGTTCGCGTCGGTGGCCGAGGCTCTCATGGCGTTCGACCGCCACGAGCTGGACATCAACGCCAAGATCCGGCTGCGCATCGACGACCTGGTCCCGCCGAAGGGCTTCGAGACCCCGGAGGGCTGGGAAGAGGGTCAGCCGATCCTGTTCGAGACGACGCTCGGCCGTTACCTGTTCAACGAGACGCTCCCCGTCGACTACCCGTACGAGAACGGTGTCGCCGACAAGAAGCGCCTCTCCGCGATCGTGAACGACCTGGCGGAGCGGTACCCGAAGGTCGAGGTCGCCGCGGCGCTGGACGCGCTGAAGGACGCCGGCTACTACTGGGCCACCCGCTCGGGCGTCACGATCGCGATCAGCGACGTGGCCGCACCGGTGGAGAAGTCCCAGATCCTCGACGAGCACGAGGCGCGCGCCCTCAAGGTGCAGCAGCAGTTCGAGCGCGGTCTTATCACCGACGACGAGCGCCGTCAGGAGCTCATCGAGCTGTGGACGCAGGCGACGGACAAGGTCGCGCAGGTCATGCGCGACAACCTGGAGTCCGACTCGCGCAACACGGTGCTGCGCATGGTGGGTTCCGGTGCGCGTGGTAACTGGATGCAGGTGCGCCAGATCGCCGGTATGCGTGGTCTCGTGGCCAACCCGAAGGGCGAGATCATCCCCCGCCCGATCAAGTCCAACTACCGCGAGGGCCTGTCCGTCCTCGAGTACTTCATCGCCACCCACGGTGCGCGAAAGGGTCTCGCGGACACGGCCCTGCGTACGGCGGACTCGGGTTACCTGACCCGTCGCCTGGTGGACGTCTCGCAGGACGTGATCATCCGTGAGGAGGACTGCGGCACCCAGCGTGGTCTCACCCACCCGGTCGCCGAGAAGCTCGACGACGGTTCGCTGATCCCGCACCCGCTGGTGGAGACGAGCGTCTACGGCCGCACGTTCGCCACCGATGTGGTCGACGCGGACGGCAACGTCGTGGCCGGCGCCGGCGAGGACTGCGGCGACGTGGCCATCGCGGCCGTCGTCGCGGCGGGCGTCGCCGACGTCAAGGTCCGCTCGGTGCTCACCTGCGAGTCGCGCGTGGGCGCCTGCGCCAAGTGCTACGGCCGCTCCCTGGCCACGGGCAAGCTCGTGGACATCGGCGAGGCCGTCGGCATCATCGCGGCGCAGTCGATCGGTGAGCCGGGTACCCAGCTCACGATGCGCACGTTCCACACCGGCGGTGTGGCGGCGGCCGAGGACATCACCCAGGGTCTGCCGCGTGTCACCGAGCTCTTCGAGGCCCGCACCCCCAAGGGTGAGGCGCCGATCGCGGAGTTCACCGGCACGGTCTCGATCGAGGACACGGAGCGGACGCGGCACATCGTCCTCAAGCCGGACGACGGCGCCGAGGAGATCAAGTACCCGGTCACCAAGCGCGCGACGCTGCTCGTGCACGACGGCGACCACGTGGCGGTCGGCACCCAGTTCGTCAAGGGCGCCGTCGACCCGAAGAAGGTGCTGCGCATCCTCGGACCGCGTGCGACGCAGAGCCACCTGGTGGAGCAGGTCCAGGAGACGTACCGTTCGCAGGGCGTGGACATCCACGACAAGCACATCGAGGTCATCGTGCGGCAGATGCTGCGCCGGGTGACCGTGCTCGACTCGGGTGACTCCGACCTCCTGCCGGGTGAGCTCGCGGAGCGCATCCGCTTCGAGGACGCGAACCGCAAGGCCGTGGCGGAGGGTGGCCAGCCGGCTGCCGGACGTCCGGAGCTGATGGGTATCACCAAGGCGTCGCTCGCCACCGACTCGTGGCTCTCGGCGGCCTCCTTCCAGGAGACCACCCGCGTGCTCACGGAGGCGGCGATGAGCGGCCGGCGTGACCCGCTGCTCGGCCTCAAGGAGAACGTCATCATCGGTAAGCTCATCCCCTCCGGCACGGGCCTGGCCCGCTACCGGAACGTGGAGGTCGAGCCGACGGAGCAGGCCAAGGCGGAGCTGTACCCGAGCTTCGGGTACGACGACATCGACTTCCCGACGCTCGGTATGGGCTCGGGCGAGGCGATCCCGCTGGAGGACCTGGACTTCGGCGACTTCCGCTGACAGGTGTCACCGTCCGACGGCGGTCGGGGCCGCGTTCTTCCGGAACGTGAACCCGGCCGCCGTCGGGCATCTGAGGTCATGGACCTCACAGTCATTTCGTTTTGACCGCCCGCGAGGCCGCGGGTAGCCTTGTTCAACGTGCCAGCGCCGTCTGGCCGCACAATTCTGCGGATCGCCTCCTCGTGATCCGGCGGGAGCGGCTGACGTGAGTGCGCAGGCATCCCGGAGAAATCTCCCGCAGGGTTCTGCGTTGCAGGTGAGATCGACCGGGCCATCGAGCCGGTGGTAGGTGGCGTTGCGGACCCGTAAGGGCCGCGGGTGCCGCGTGCGATCGGCACGCACCAGCCACAGACCAACGAAGGGCGTCGGCGGCACCCGCCGGCACCACCAGCTCGAGAGACGACGGAGACGTAGTGCCTACGATCCAGCAGCTCGTCCGCAAGGGCCGGAGCTCCAAGGCCGGGAAGTCGAAGACCCCGGCCCTCAAGGGTTCCCCCCAGCGGCGCGGCGTGTGCACCCGTGTGTACACCACCACCCCCAAGAAGCCGAACTCCGCGCTCCGGAAGGTCGCGCGCGTGAAGCTCTCCACCGGCATCGAGGTCACCGCGTACATTCCCGGTGTCGGCCACAACCTGCAGGAGCACTCCATCGTGCTCGTGCGTGGCGGCCGTGTGAAGGACCTCCCGGGTGTTCGTTACAAGATCATCCGCGGCGCCCTCGACACGCAGGGCGTGAAGGGCCGCCAGCAGGCGCGCTCCCGCTACGGCGCCAAGAAGGAGAAGAGCTGATGCCCCGCAAGGGACCGGCCCCGAAGCGGCCGCTCATCGTCGACCCGGTGTACGGGTCCCCGGTCGTCACGCAGCTGATCAACAAGGTGCTGCTCGACGGGAAGAAGTCCACCGCCGAGGCGATCGTGTACGGCGCGCTCGAGGGTGTCCGCGGGAAGACGGACCAGGATCCGGTCGTCGTGCTGAAGCGCGCGCTGGACAACGTCCGCCCCGCGCTCGAGGTGCGTTCCCGCCGTGTCGGTGGCGCCACGTACCAGGTGCCGGTCGAGGTGCGCCCGTCGCGCTCGACGACGCTGGCACTGCGCTGGCTCACCGACTTCTCCCGGGCCCGCCGCGAGAAGACGATGACCGAGCGTCTGATGAACGAGATCCTCGACGCGTCGAACGGTCTCGGTGCGGCGGTCAAGCGCCGCGAGGACATGCACAAGATGGCCGAGTCCAACAAGGCCTTCGCGCACTACCGCTGGTAATAATTGCTCCGACGGCCCCGGTCACCACCGGGGCCTTCGGTGGATCCGGATCCCGGACCAGACCCACAGAGGGGTAAGAGACCGTGGCACTCGACGTGCTGACCGACCTGAAGAAGGTCCGCAACATCGGCATCATGGCCCACATCGATGCCGGCAAGACCACTACGACCGAGCGCATCCTGTTCTACACGGGTGTGAACTACAAGATCGGTGAGACGCACGACGGCGCCTCGACGATGGACTGGATGGCCCAGGAGCAGGAGCGCGGCATCACGATCACGTCCGCCGCGACGACGTGCTACTGGAACGACAACCAGATCAACATCATCGACACGCCCGGCCACGTCGACTTCACGGTCGAGGTGGAGCGCTCGCTCCGCGTGCTCGACGGCGCCGTCGCGGTGTTCGACGGCAAGGAGGGCGTGGAGCCGCAGTCCGAGACGGTGTGGCGCCAGGCCGACAAGTACGACGTCCCGCGCATCTGCTTCGTCAACAAGATGGACAAGCTGGGTGCGGACTTCTACTTCACGGTGAAGACCATCGTGGAGCGCCTCAAGGCGAAGCCCCTCGTGATCCAGCTGCCGATCGGCGCGGAGAACGACTTCGAGGGCGTCGTCGACCTCGTCGAGATGAAGGCGCTCACCTGGCGTGGCGACACGAAGATGGGCGAGGAGTACGAGGTCGAGGACATCCCGGCCGACCTGCAGGAGAAGGCCGACCAGTACCGCGAGGAGCTCGTCGAGGCCGTCGCCGAGGCGGACGACGAACTGATGGAGAAGTACCTCGGCGGCGAGGCGCTGACCAAGGACGAGATCAAGGCGGGTATCCGCAAGCTGGTCATCGCGTCCGAGGCGTTCCCGGTGCTGTGCGGCTCCGCGTACAAGAACAAGGGCGTCCAGCCCATGCTCGACGCGGTGATCGACTACCTGCCGTCCCCGCTCGACGTGCCCTCGATCGAGGGGCACGACGTCAAGGACGCCGAGAAGGTCGTCGAGCGTCACGCCGACGCGACGGAGCCTTTCTCGGGTCTGGCGTTCAAGGTCGCGACGCACCCGTTCTTCGGCAAGCTCACCTACGTGCGCGTGTACTCCGGCAAGGTCTCGCAGGGTGCCCAGGTGTACAACACCACCAAGGGCAAGCGGGAGCGCATCGGCAAGCTGTTCCAGATGCACTCCAACAAGGAGAACCCGGTCGAGGAGGCCCAGGCGGGCCACATCTACGCGTTCATCGGCCTCAAGGACGTCACCACCGGTGACACCCTGAGCGACCCGAACGACCAGGTGATCCTCGAGTCGATGTCCTTCCCGGAGCCCGTCATCGACGTGGCGATCGAGCCGAAGACGAAGGCCGACCAGGAGAAGATGTCCACGGCGATCCAGAAGCTCCTCGACGAGGACCCGACGTATCGCATCTCCCTGGACGAGGAGACCGGTCAGACCGTCGTCGGCGGTATGGGCGAGCTCCACCTCGACATCCTCGTGGACCGCATGCGCCGCGAGTTCAAGGTCGAGGCCAATGTCGGTAAGCCGCAGGTGGCGTACCGCGAGACGATCCGTCGCAAGGCGGAGAAGATCGACTACACCCACAAGAAGCAGACGGGTGGCTCGGGCCAGTTCGCGAAGGTCCAGGTGACCTTCGAGCCGCTGGAGACCACGGAGGGCGAGCTCTACGAGTTCGCCAACGAGGTGACCGGTGGGCGTATCCCGCGCGAGTACATCCCGTCGGTGGACGCGGGTATCCAGTCCGCCATGGAGCAGGGCGTGCTGGCCGGATTCCCGGTGGTCGGTGTCAAGGCGACGCTGCTCGACGGCGCGTACCACGACGTCGACTCCTCGGAGATGGCGTTCAAGATCGCCGGCTCGATGGTGTTCAAGGAGGGCGTGAAGCGGGCCGACCCGGTGCTGCTCGAGCCCGTCATGGCCGTCGAGGTCCGCACGCCCGAGGAGTACATGGGCGACGTGATCGGCGACCTGAACTCGCGTCGTGGGATGATCCAGTCCATGGAGGACGCCACCGGTGTCAAGGTCGTTCGTGCCGCCGTACCGTTGAGCGAGATGTTCGGGTACATCGGTGACCTTCGGTCCAAGACGCAGGGGCGCGCCGTGTACTCGATGCAGTTCGACAGCTATGCCGAGGTTCCCAAGGCGGTTGCCGACGAGATCATCAAGAAGACCCGGGGCGAGTGAGTCCCCACAGGTCGAACCGTACAACCAACCTGTAGGAAGCCCGACGCCCCGCGGTTGTAGGCTCTCTCGCCGACACCCGCAACGTTCGGAACATCTACCCAAGTCCCAGGAGGACCCAAGTGGCTAAGGCCAAGTTCGAGCGGACCAAGCCGCACGTCAACATCGGCACGATCGGTCACGTCGACCACGGTAAGACGACGCTGACCGCCGCGATCTCGAAGACGCTCGCCGACAAGTACCCGGACCTGCCGGCGAACACGCAGCGCAACTTCGACGAGATCGACGCCGCGCCGGAGGAGAAGCAGCGCGGTATCACGATCAACATCGCGCACATCGAGTACGAGACGCCGAAGCGCCACTACGCGCACGTTGACGCCCCCGGTCACGCCGACTACATCAAGAACATGATCACCGGTGCCGCCCAGATGGACGGCGCGATCCTGGTGGTCGCCGCGACCGACGGTCCGATGGCGCAGACGCGTGAGCACGTGCTGCTCGCCCGCCAGGTGGGCGTGCCCTACCTGCTGGTCGCGCTCAACAAGGCCGACATGGTCGAGGACGAGGAGCTCCTCGAGCTCGTCGAGATGGAGGTCCGCGAGCTGCTGTCGTCGCAGGAGTTCCCCGGCGACGACGTCCCGGTGGTCCGCGTCTCCGGCCTCAAGGCCCTCGAGGGTGACCCCGAGTGGACGGCCAAGGTCGTCGAGCTCATGGAGGCCGTCGACGAGAACGTCCCGGAGCCGCAGCGCGACCTGGACAAGCCGTTCCTCATGCCGATCGAGGACGTCTTCACGATCACCGGTCGTGGCACCGTCGTCACCGGCAAGGTGGAGCGCGGCGCGCTCGACATCAACTCCGAGGTCGAGATCGTGGGTATCCGCGAGCCGCAGAAGACCACGGTCACCGGTATCGAGACGTTCCACAAGCAGATGGACCAGGCGCAGGCCGGCGACAACACCGGTCTGCTGCTGCGCGGTACCAAGCGCGAGGACGTCGAGCGCGGCCAGGTCGTCGTGAAGCCGGGTTCGATCACGCCGCACACCAACTTCGAGGCGCAGGTTTACATCCTGGGCAAGAACGAGGGTGGCCGCCACAACCCGTTCTTCTCGAACTACCGCCCGCAGTTCTACTTCCGCACCACGGACGTCACCGGCGTCATCACGCTGCCCGAGGGCACCGAGATGGTCATGCCGGGCGACAACACCGAGATGACGGTCGAGCTGATCCAGCCGATCGCCATGGAAGAGGGCCTCGGCTTCGCCATCCGCGAGGGTGGTCGCACGGTCGGTTCCGGCCGCGTCACCAAGATCCTCAAGTGATCTCGGCCTGACGCCCTTTCGACGGGGGCCCGGACGTCTCGGCGTCCGGGCCCTTCGTCGTGCGCGTGCCATATCACACCGGTCCCGCTTGGAGTTCCGCGGAATCGTATGGCAGACTTGAGCAGTTGCCTGTTACGGGCGCGCTCTTTCTTGTGTCGAACAGTGTGCGAAGCCGCAGCCGCCATGTTGGCTGGGCGGTCCTCTCCCCCGGAGAGGCTGCGGGGTTTTGCGTCTGAGTATCGACGCCAGAAATGTGCCCCGCGGAGCACACGCCGACGGTTGTCACCGACGGCACTGTTCCGAGCAGGCTCGGCAAACGTCGTGGTCCGAGCGAGATGCCTCGCAGGAGATCACTTCCCAACGGCCCCGCACCGGGTAGGTGCGTGTGCACGGGTGCGCCGCACAGCGCGACACGCCCGAGCGCGGGGGTCGGACAGTAGCGGTTCGAGAGAGAGAGTCAGACGACGCCATGGCGGGACAGAAGATCCGCATCCGGCTCAAGTCCTACGACCACGAGGTGATCGACAGCTCGGCGCGCAAGATCGTCGACACGGTCACTCGCGCTGGTGCGACGGTCGTGGGCCCGGTGCCGCTGCCGACGGAGAAGAATGTCTTCACCGTCATCCGGTCGCCTCACAAGTACAAGGACAGCCGCGAGCACTTCGAGATGCGTACGCACAAGCGGCTCATCGACATCGTCGACCCGACGCCCAAGGCCGTCGATTCGCTCATGCGTCTCGACCTGCCTGCGGACGTGAACATCGAGATCAAGCTCTGAGGCTGGAGGACATCATCATGACCAACCAGCAGAAGAACGTGACCGCGGTGCTCGGGACCAAGCTCGGCATGACCCAGACCTGGGACGAGGCCGGCCGCCTCGTGCCGGTGACGGTCGTGTCGGTGGGCACGAATGTCGTGACCCAGATCCGTACCGAGGAGACGGACGGCTACGCCGCCGTCCAGCTCGCGTACGGCCAGATCGACCCGCGCAAGGTCACCAAGCCGATGAAGGGCCACTTCGACAAGGCCGGCGTGACGCCGCGCCGTCACGTGGCCGAGGTGCGCACCGAGAACTCCGCGGAGTTCTCGCTCGGTCAGGAGATCACCGCCGAGGCCTTCGAGGCCGGTGCCGTGGTCGACGTGACCGGCACGACCAAGGGCAAGGGCACCGCGGGTGTCATGAAGCGCCACGGCTTCGCCGGTGTCGGCGCCTCGCACGGTTCGCACCGCAACCACCGCAAGCCCGGCTCGATCGGTGGCGCCTCGACGCCGTCGCGCGTGTTCAAGGGCCTGCGCATGGCCGGTCGCATGGGTAACGCCCGCAAGACCGTCCAGAACCTGACCGTTCACGCGGTCGACGCCGAGAAGGGTCTGCTGCTCGTCAAGGGCGCGGTTCCCGGTAACAAGGGTGGCGTCGTCCTCGTCCGTACCGCCGCGAAGGGAGCGTGACGCCACCATGTCTGCTCAGACCGCACTGTCGGTGGACGTCCTTGACGCCTCCGGCAAGAAGTCGGGCACGGCGGAGCTCCCCGCCGAGGTCTTCGACGTCGCCGTGAACGTCCCGCTGATCCACCAGGTCGTCGTCGCCCAGCGCGCGGCGGCCCGCCAGGGCACGCACGCCACCAAGACCCGCGGCGAGGTCCGCGGCGGTGGCAGGAAGCCGTACAAGCAGAAGGGCACCGGTCGCGCCCGTCAGGGTTCGACACGCGCCCCGCAGTTCGCCGGTGGTGGCACCGTCCACGGCCCGCAGCCGCGCTCGTACGACCAGCGCACCCCGAAGAAGATGAAGGCCGCCGCTCTCCGCGGCGCCCTGTCCGACCGCGCTCGTGCCGGTCGCGTCCACGTCGTGTCCGGCTTCGGCATCGAGGGCACGCCCTCCACGAAGAAGGCGCTGGCCACCATCAAGTCCCTGACTCCCCGCGAGCACGTGCTCGTCGTGCTGGAGCGTTCGGACGAGGTGTCGCACAAGTCGCTGCGCAACGCGCCCGAGGTGCACGTCCTGGTCGCCGACCAGCTGAACACCTACGACGTGCTCGTCGCCGACGACGTCATCTTCACCGAGTCCGCGCTCTCCGCGTTCCTCGCGGGTCCCGCCGCGGGCAAGGGCGCGAAGGCCGTCGCCACCGAGTCCGAGGCCGTTGCGGCCCCGGCCGCGCAGGCTGCTTCCGCCGACGAGTCCGCCCCGGTGGACCTGAAGCGGCTCGAGGGCATCGGCCCGAAGATCGCCGCCGCGCTCACGGGCGCCGGCTACACCACGTGGGCCAAGCTCGCCGCGGCCACCGAGGACGAGATCCGCGCCGCGCTGACCGAGGCCGGCGTCAAGGTCCCGTCGAGTGCCGGCAACTTCGCCAAGCAGGCCCAGTTCCTGGCCGACGGTGACGAGGACGGCCTGGCCGAGTTCCAGGACAACCTCTCCGCCGAGGAGGACGCCAAGTGACCACCGTGCAGAAGGACCCGCGCGACATCCTGATCGCGCCGGTCGTCTCCGAGAAGAGCTACAACCTCCTCGACGAGGGCAAGTACACCTTCGTCGTGGACCCGAGGGCCAACAAGACCGAGATCAAGATCGCCATCGAGAAGGTCTTCGACGTGAAGGTCGCCTCGGTGAACACGATCAACCGCAAGGGCAAGACGCGGCGCACGCGTTACGGCCTTGGCAAGCGCAAGGACACCAAGCGTGCGATCGTCACCCTCCGCGAGGGGTCGATCGACATCTTCGGCGGGCCGGTCGGCTGAGCCGGACGAGAGCAGATTGAGGACAGGTTTCCATGGGAATCCGTAAGTACAAGCCGACGACGCCGGGCCGCCGCGGCGCGAGCGTCGCCGACTTCGTCGAGATCACGCGCTCGCAGCCGGAGAAGTCGCTGCTCCGCCCGCTGTCCAAGACGGGTGGTCGCAACAACTCCGGCCGCATCACGACGCGTCACAAGGGCGGCGGTCACAAGCGCGCGTACCGCGTCATCGACTTCCGCCGTCACGACAAGGACGGGGTGCCGGCCAAGGTCGCTCACATCGAGTACGACCCCAACCGCACGGCTCGCATCGCGCTGCTGCACTACGCGGACGGCGAGAAGCGCTACATCGTCGCGCCGAACAAGCTGAGCCAGGGCGACGTCGTCGAGGCCGGTGCCGGTGCCGACATCAAGCCCGGCAACAACCTGCCGATGCGCAACATCCCGACGGGTACGGTCATCCACGCCGTCGAGCTGCGGCCCGGTGGCGGCGCGAAGATCGCCCGCTCGGCCGGTGCCTCCGTGCAGCTCGTCGCGAAGGACGGCCCGTACGCGCAGCTGCGCATGCCGTCCGGCGAGATCCGGAACGTCGACCTGCGCTGCCGCGCGACGGTCGGCGAGGTGGGCAACGCCGAGCAGTCGAACATCAACTGGGGCAAGGCCGGCCGTAACCGCTGGAGGGGCAAGCGCCCGACCGTCCGCGGTGTGGTCATGAACCCGATCGACCACCCGCACGGTGGTGGTGAGGGCAAGACCTCCGGTGGCCGTCACCCGGTGAGCCCCTGGGGCAAGCCCGAGGGCCGCACCCGCCGCCCGAAGAAGGCGAGCGACAAGCTGATCGTCCGCCGTCGCCGTACCGGCAAGAAGCGCTGATAGGAGCCTGACTGATGCCTCGTAGCCTGAAGAAGGGCCCCTTCGTCGACGACCACCTGCAGAAGAAGGTGGACGCCCAGAACGAGAAGGGGACCAAGAACGTCATCAAGACCTGGTCCCGTCGGTCGGTCATCACGCCCGACTTCCTGGGCCACACATTTGCCGTGCACGACGGCCGGAAGCACGTCCCGGTGTTCATCACCGAGGCGATGGTCGGCCACAAGCTCGGCGAGTTCGCCCCCACGCGGACCTTCCGCGGCCACGTGAAGGACGACAAGAAGGGCCGTCGCCGCTGAGCGGAGGGCGCGAGCCCCTCGCACAGCGAAGCGACAGCCCTGACTGTCTGAGAAAAGGAAGCAGGACAGCAATGGAAGCCAAGGCGCAGGCGCGGTTCGTCCGTGTCACGCCCCAGAAGGCCCGGCGCGTCATCGACCTCATCCGTGGCAAGCAGGCCCAGGAGGCCGTTGCGGTGCTGAAGTTCGCGCCGCAGTCGCCTGCCGAGCCGATCCGGAAGGTCGTCGAGAGCGCCATCGCCAACGCGCGTGTGAAGGCCGACCGGGACAGTGTCCGGTTCGTCGAGGACGAACTGGTCGTCAAGGAGGCGTACGTGGACGAGGGCCCGACGCTCAAGCGGTTCCGGCCGCGGGCGCAGGGCCGTGCGAACCGGATCCTCAAGCGCACGAGCCACATCACCGTGGTGCTCGCCGACAAGGAAGGGGCCTGACAGTGGGTCAGAAGGTACACCCGCACGGGTACCGCCTGGGCATCACCACCGACCACAAGTCGCGGTGGTTCGCGGACAGCACGAAGCCCGGTCAGCGGTACCGCGACTACGTCCGTGAGGACGTGGCGATCCGCAAGCTCATGAGCACCGGCCTCGAACGGGCCGGTATCGCCAAGGTCGAGATCGAGCGCACGCGTGACCGCGTCCGCGTGGACATCCACACGGCGCGTCCCGGCATCGTGATCGGACGCCGTGGCGCCGAGGCCGACCGCATCCGCGGCGAGCTCGAGAAGCTCACGGGCAAGCAGGTGCAGCTCAACATCCTCGAGGTCAAGAACGCCGAGATCGAGGCCCAGCTCGTCGCGCAGGGTATCGCCGAGCAGCTCGCGAGCCGCGTCTCGTTCCGTCGCGCCATGCGCAAGGGCATCCAGTCCGCGCAGCGCGCCGGGGCGAAGGGTATCCGCGTGCAGGTCTCCGGCCGCCTGGGCGGTGCCGAGATGAGCCGTTCGGAGTTCTACCGCGAGGGGCGCGTGCCGCTGCACACGCTCCGCGCGTACATCGACTACGGCTTCTTCGAGGCGCGTACGACCTTCGGCCGCATCGGCGTGAAGGTGTGGATCTACAAGGGCGACACCACCGAGAAGGAGTTCGCCGCGCAGCAGGCCGCCGCCGCGCCCCGTCAGGGTCGTGGCCGGGGTGAGCGTGGCGACCGTGACCGTCGTGGTGGCCGCCGCAACGAGCGTTCGGCCGAGCGCAAGCCCGAGGCCGCTCCCGCCGCTGCCGCGGCGGAGGCTCCGGCCGCGCCGGCCGCAGAGTCCGGAACGGAGGCCTGACCATGCTGATCCCGCGCAAGGTCAAGCACCGCAAGCAGCACCACCCCAAGCGCGGTGGTGCCGCCAAGGGCGGTACGCAGATCGCCTTCGGTGACTTCGGGATCCAGGCTCTCGAGCCGGCCTACGTCACCAACCGCCAGATCGAGGCGGCGCGTATCGCGATGACCCGTCACATCAAGCGTGGCGGAAAGGTCTGGATCAACATCTACCCGGACCGCCCGCTGACCAAGAAGCCCGCCGAGGTCCGCATGGGTTCCGGTAAGGGCTCGCCCGAGTGGTGGGTCGCCAATGTCAAGCCCGGCCGCGTCGTCTTCGAGCTGGCCGGTGTCGATGAGGAGCTGGCACGTGAGGCCATGCGTCGCGCGATGCACAAGCTCCCGATGAAGTGCCGTTTCGTGGTGCGCGAGGGGGGTGCGATCTGATGGTGATCGGTACCAAGGGCCTGCAGCCCGTCGACCTCGACGGTATGGACGACGAGACCCTCGTCGCCAAGCTGAAGGAGTCGAAGGAGGAGCTCTTCAACCTCCGCTTCCAGTCGGCCACGGGCCAGCTGGAGAGCCACGGTCGTCTCAAGGCCGTGCGCCGCGACATCGCGCGGATCTACACGATCCTGCGCGAGCGTGAGCTCGGCATCCGTACGGCTCCGAGCGTGAGTGAGTGAGGCAAGGATGAGCGAGAACACCGAGGTCCAGGCGACCACAGAGCGCAACACGCGCAAGGTGCGCCGCGGGTACGTCGTCAGCGACAAGATGGCCAAGACCATCGTCGTCGAGGTCGAGGACCGCAAGAAGCACCCCCTCTACGGCAAGGTCCTGCGCACCACCAACAAGGTGAAGGCGCACGACGAGGAGAACACCGCCGGCATCGGCGACCTGGTCGAGATCATGGAGACGCGACCCCTGTCCGCGACCAAGCGGTGGCGGCTGGTGTCGATCCTGGAGAAGGCCAAGTAACACCTTCGCGAGGTCGCGGCGGCGGGGTGCGAGTCCCGCCGCCTCCGGCCCACCGAAGGAGCCACACAGTACTTATCCGTTCGGCAAGGCTCACCCGCACGGGTGAGAACCAGCACGACGCAAGGAGATCACTCAAATGATCCAGCAGGAGTCGCGACTTCGGGTCGCCGACAACACGGGTGCCAAGGAGATCCTGTGCATCCGCGTTCTCGGTGGCTCCGGCCGTCGCTACGCCGGTATCGGCGACACGTTCGTCGCCACCGTCAAGGACGCGATCCCGGGCGGGAACGTCAAGAAGGGCGAGGTCGTCAAGGCCGTCGTCGTCCGCACCGCCAAGGAGCGCCGTCGTCCGGACGGTTCCTACATCAAGTTCGACGAGAACGCCGCCGTCATCCTCAAGAGCGACGGCGAGCCGCGCGGTACCCGCATCTTCGGCCCCGTGGGCCGCGAGCTGCGCGACAAGCGTTTCATGAAGATCATCTCGCTGGCTCCGGAGGTGCTCTGACCATGGCGAAGATCAAGAAGGGCGACCAGGTCCTCGTCATCTCGGGCAAGGACAAGGGCAAGACCGGTCGCGTGCTCGAGGTCATCACCGGCCGCGACCGCGTCGTGGTCGAGGGTGTCCAGCGCGTCACCAAGCACACCAAGATGGGCCAGTCGCAGCGCGGCACCCGTACCGGTGGCATCGAGACGGTCGAGGCGTCGATCCACGTGAGCAACGTGATGGTCGTCGACCCGGAGACCAAGAAGGGCACCCGCGTCGGGTACCGCCTCGAGGAGGTCGACCGCGACGGCCGCACCAAGACCGTGCGCGTCCGCGTGGCGAAGCGCTCCGGGAAGGACATCGACTGATGAGCGAGACCACGATCGAGGCCCCGGCCCAGCCGCGCCTCAAGCAGAAGTACCGCGAGGAGATCCTCCCGGCGCTGGTCGAGGAGTTCGGCCACCAGAACATCCACCAGGCCGGCGGTCTGACGAAGATCGTCGTCAACATGGGTGTCGGTGACGCCGCCAAGGACTCGAAGCTGATCGAGGGCGCGATCCGCGACCTGACCGCCATCACCGGTCAGAAGCCGCAGGTCGCGCGCGCCAAGAAGTCGATCGCGCAGTTCAAGCTGCGCGAGGGCATGCCGATCGGGGCGCACGCGACGCTCCGTGGCGACCGGATGTGGGAGTTCCTCGACCGCCTGCTGGCGATCGCGCTGCCGCGCATCCGCGACTTCCGCGGTCTGTCGCCGAAGCAGTTCGACGGCAACGGGAACTACACGTTCGGTCTCACGGAGCAGTCGATGTTCCACGAGATCGACCAGGACAAGATCGACCGTGTCCGGGGTATGGACATCACGATCGTGACCACGGCGACGACGGACGACGAGGGCCGCTCCCTCCTGCGCCGTCTCGGCTTCCCCTTCAAGGAGAACTGACATGGCGAAGAAGGCCCTGATCAACAAGGCGAACGCCAAGCCCAAGTTCGCCGTGCGCGCCTACACCCGGTGCCAGCGGTGCGGTCGCCCGCACTCCGTGTACCGCAAGTTCGGCCTGTGCCGGATCTGCTTGCGGGAGATGGCCCACCGCGGCGAGCTCCCCGGCGTCACCAAGAGCAGCTGGTAACAACTACGCCGTAGGTCCGCGCCGTGCCCGGCACGGTGCGGATACCCCGGCGAGGAAGGGCTAGAGCCCGATGACTATGACCGACCCGATCGCAGACATGCTGACCCGTCTGCGGAACGCGAACTCGGCTCACCACGACACGGTTTCCATGCCGTCGTCGAAGCTGAAGTCGAACATCGCGAAGATCCTCCAGGCCGAGGGCTACATCACCAGCTGGAACGTCGAGGACGCCCAGGTGGGCAAGGTCCTGACGCTGCAGCTGAAGTACGGCCAGAACCGTGAGCGCGCCCTCTCGGGCGTGCGCCGCGTGTCGAAGCCCGGTCTGCGCGTCTACGCGAAGTCCACCAACCTGCCCAAGGTTCTGGGTGGCCTCGGCGTGGCGATCCTGTCCACGTCCTCCGGCCTCCTGACGGACCGGCAGGCCGAGTCCAAGGGCGTCGGCGGCGAAGTGCTCGCCTACGTCTGGTAATCGGAAGGGAGAAAGAAGCATGTCTCGTATCGGCAAGCTCCCCGTTCCGGTCCCGGCCGGCGTGGACGTCACCATCAGTGGTGCGCTCGTGACCGTCAAGGGCCCGAAGGGGACCCTGGACCACACGGTCGCCGCACCCATCACGGTCGCTCTGGACGACGGCGCCATCACGGTGTCCCGCCCGAACGACGAGCGGCTCTCGAAGTCGCTGCACGGCCTGACCCGCACGCTGCTGGCGAACATGATCACCGGCGTCACGGACGGCTACGAGAAGAAGATGGAGATCGTGGGCACGGGTTACCGCGTGCTCGCGAAGGGCTCCAACCTCGAGTTCGCGCTCGGCTTCTCGCACCCGGTCGTCGTGGAGGCGCCCGAGGGCATCACGTTCAAGGTCGACGGCGCGACGAAGTTCTCCGTGTCCGGCATCGACAAGCAGCAGGTCGGCGAGGTCGCGGCCAACATCCGCAAGATCCGCAAGCCCGAGCCGTACAAGGGCAAGGGCGTGCGCTACGCCGACGAGCACGTCCGGCGCAAGGTCGGAAAGGCTGGTAAGTGACGATGGCCATCAAGATTCTTGGCAAGGGCAAGATCGTTGCCCGCAAGCGCCGTCACGCGCGTGCCCGCAAGAAGGTCACCGGCACCGCCGTCCGGCCTCGCCTGGTCGTGACGCGTTCCTCGCGCCACATGGTCGCGCAGGTCGTGGATGACACCGTCGGCAAGACCGTCGTGTCGGCCTCCACGCTGGAGGCGGACCTGCGTGCGTTCGACGGCGACAAGACGGCCAAGGCCCGCAAGGTGGGCGAGCTGGTCGCCGAGCGCGCCAAGGCCGCCGGCGTCGAGACCGTGGTGTTCGACCGCGGTGGCAACAAGTACCACGGTCGGGTGGCGGCAGTCGCCGACGGGGCCCGCGAAGGCGGGCTGACCCTGTGACGACCGACGCACGGAAGAAGAGGACTCTCTGATGGCTGCAGGGCAGCGCAGCGGCGCCCCCCAGGGTGCCGCCAACGGGAACGAGAAGAAGAACGACGGCCGTCGTTCGGGTCGCCGTGACGACCGCCGCGGTGGCGGCGGCCGCGGCGAGGAGAAGAGCGCCTTCGTCGAGCGCGTGGTGACCATCAACCGTGTCGCCAAGGTCGTCAAGGGCGGTCGCCGCTTCAGCTTCACCGCGCTCGTCGTGGTGGGCGACGGCGACGGCACGGTCGGCGTCGGCTACGGCAAGGCCAAGGAGGTGCCCTCGGCGATCGCCAAGGGTGTCGAGGAGGCGAAGAAGAACTTCTTCCGCGTCCCGCGCATCCAGGGCACCATCCCGCACCCCATCCAGGGTGAGGAGGCCGCCGGTGTTGTGTTCCTCCGTCCGGCGTCGCCGGGTACCGGTGTGATCGCCGGTGGTCCGGTCCGCGCCGTGCTGGAGTGCGCCGGCATCCACGACGTGCTGAGCAAGTCGCTCGGTTCGTCCAACGCGATCAACATCGTGCACGCCACGGTGGCGGCGCTCCGCGGGCTCGAGCAGCCCGAGGCCGTCGCCGCGCGTCGTGGTCTGCCGCTGGAGGACGTGGCCCCGGCCGCACTCCTGCGGGCGCAGGCCGCCGGTATCGCGGCGGCCGCCGAGGCGAAGGCGGGTGCGTGATGGCTCGACTGAAGGTCACCCAGGTGAAGTCCACCATCGGTGGCAAGTTCAAGCAGCGTGAGACGCTGCGGACCCTCGGCCTCAAGCGGATCGGCGACACCGCCGTGAAGGAGGACCGTCCGGAGGTCCGCGGCATGGTCAAGACGGTGTCGCACCTTGTCACCGTCGAGGAGGTCGAGTGATCATGGCGGACAGCAAGCCGCTGAAGGTCCACCACCTCCGTCCGGCCCCGGGCGCCAAGACCGCCAGGACCCGCGTGGGTCGTGGTGAGGCGTCGAAGGGTAAGACGGCGGGCCGTGGTACCAAGGGCACGAAGGCCCGCTACCAGGTTCCCGCGGGCTTCGAGGGCGGGCAGGTTCCCCTGCAGATGCGTCTTCCGAAGCTGCGTGGGTTCAAGAACCCGTTCCGCGTCGAGTACCAGGTCGTGAACCTGGACAAGCTCTCGGAGCTGTACCCCGCCGGTGGCTCGGTCACCGTCGAGGACCTCGTCGCCAAGGGCGCGGTTCGCAAGAACCAGCCGGTGAAGGTGCTCGGCAACGGAGACGTCACCGTCAAGCTCGAGATCGCGGTGGACCGCGTCTCGGCGTCGGCCCGGGAGAAGATCCTGGCCGCCGGTGGCTCCGTGGCCGAGCCCACGGAGAACTGAGCAGGTCGCACGGGACCGGCAGCGCGTCAGCGCGGCCGGTCCCGTGTCGTCTACCAGGGCCGATGACGGCGTGGCGGGCGCGTCCCATGGTGGTGTCGCGCCCGAAGTCGGGCAGACTAGGCCCGTGCGTGGTCCGACGGACTCCGCAGGCAACGTAGAATCCGACAGGTCCCGTACGTCGACGAAGAACGGCAACGGGCGACGACGACATCTCGCCGGGGAGATCCGGCGACACGAGACCCCGCGCACGCGGGCCAGGAGGACAGGGTGCTCAGCGCATTCGGCCGGGCTTTCCGGACGCCAGACCTGCGGCGCAAGCTGCTGTTCACGATCGCGATCATGTCGCTGTTCCGCGTCGGGTCGTTCATCCCGACCCCAGGCGTGGACTATGGGAACGTCCAGCAGTGCATCGAAGGTCAGCAGGACAACTCGCTGCTCGGGCTGATCAACGTGTTCAGCGGCGGGGCGCTCCTGCAGCTGTCGGTGTTCGCGCTCGGGATCATGCCCTACATCACGGCGAGCATCATCGTCCAGCTCCTGCGCGTGGTGATCCCGCGGTTCGAGGCCCTCCACAAGGAGGGGCAGTCGGGCCAGACGAAGCTCACGCAGTACACCCGCTACCTGACGATCGCGCTGGCGATCCTGCAGTCGACGACGGTCATCACGACCGCGCGCCAGGGTCTCCTCTTCCCGGGCTGCGACCTGGCCGTGATCGCCGACGACACCGTGCTCACCGCGGTCCTCATGGTCATCACCATGACCGCTGGTACGGGCCTGGTCATGTGGCTCGGCGAACTCATCACCGAGCGGGGTGTCGGCAACGGCATGTCGCTGCTGATCTTCACGTCGATCGCGGCGAGCTTCCCGACGGCGCTCTGGTCCATCGCCGGTGGCGCCAACGGCGTCCTGAACTTCACGATCATGATCGTGGTCATCGTCCTGGTGGTCGGCCTGGTCGTGTTCGTCGAGCAGTCGCAGCGCCGGATCCCGGTGCAGTACGCGAAGCGTATGGTCGGCCGTCGCATGTACGGCGGCACGAGCACCTACATCCCGATCAAGATCAACATGTCCGGTGTCATCCCGGTCATCTTCGCGGCGTCGATCCTCGCGCTGCCCGGCCTGATCGCCCAGTTCGGGGACCAGCAGTCCGACTGGGTCATCTGGATCTCGAACAACCTGGTCCAGCCGTCGGAGCCGCTGTACATCGCGCTCTACACGCTGATGATCATCTTCTTCTGCTTCTTCTACACGTCGATCACGTTCAACCCGGACGAGGTCGCGGACAACATGAAGAAGTACGGCGGCTTCATCCCGGGCATCCGGGCGGGCCGGCCCACCGCGGAGTACCTCGACTACGTGATCACCCGGATCACCTCCGCCGGTTCCCTGTACCTCGCGCTGGTGGCGCTGATCCCGACGCTGGTGCTCGTCTTCCTGGGCGTCACCACCAACCTGCCGTTCGGCGGCAGCTCGATCCTCATCGTGGTCGGCGTCGGGCTCGAGACGGTCAAGCAGATCGACTCCCAGCTCCAGCAGCGTCACTACGAAGGATTCCTCCGTTGAGCCAGACTCCCACCACTTCTCGCAGCGACCTGCACGTCCACGAGGGCCCGGAGGGTCGCATCACGCGACTCGTCATCATGGGCCCGCAGGGCGTCGGGAAGGGCACGCAGGCCGCACGGCTCGCCGAGACCTTCGGGATCGTGACGATCTCCACGGGAGACATCTTCCGCGCGAACATCGAGGGCGACACCGAGCTCGGCCGCACGGCGAAGGCCTACACCGAGAAGGGCGAGCTCGTGCCGGACGAGGTCACGAACGCCATGGTGCGTGACCGCCTGAGCCGGCCCGACGTCGTGGACGGCTTCCTGCTCGACGGGTACCCCCGCAACGCCGCCCAGGTGGCCGAGCTGGACCACATCCTGTCGGATCTCGGCTGGGAGCTGGACGGCGTCATCGAGCTCACGGCCGACCGGGACGAGCTCCTGGCGCGTCTCGCGAAGCGGGCCGAGGACGAGGGGCGCACCGACGACACCCCGGAGGGCATCAGGAAGCGCCTGGAGATCTACGACGCGCAGACCGCTCCGCTCACGGAGGCCTACGCCGAGCGAGGGCTGCTGGCCAAGGTCGACGGCGTCGGGCCCATCCCCGACGTCACCGACCGGATCGTGACGTCCCTCGCGGCACAACTCGGATGACGTCGGCGACGGGTGAGCCGAGGGCGGGCGCCGAGGAACGCGGCGCTCACCCTCCGCGGGATCCCGAGAAGACGTCGGGGCAGGCCTGATCGCGTGCTCGGACTCGGCCGGGAGCGCATCGAGCACAAGACTCCGGAACAGGTGCGCCTCATGCGGCGTGCCGGCCTCGTGGTAGCCGACACGCTCCACGCCGTCCGGGACGCCGCCCGCCCGGGCATGACCACCGCGGACCTCGACTCCGTCGCGTCGGACGCCATTCGTGGCGCCGGCGCGACGCCGTCGTTCCTCGGCTACGAGGGGTTCCCGGCCACGATCTGCGTATCGGTCGGCGACGAGGTGATCCACGGCATTCCCGGCGGCCGGGTGCTGGGCGTCGGTGACCTCGTCTCCGTGGACTGCGGGGCGATCGTCGACGGCTGGCACGGGGACTCCGCGATCTCGTTCGTGCTCGGAGCGGACGGCGCCGTGGCGGTGGACGCGCCGGACGACGCCGTGGAGGCCGTGGGCGGCTCCGTCGCCCATGCCCAGCTCGTGCGAGCCACGGAGGCCGCGATGTGGGCGGGCATCGCCGCTCTGGCCGGCGGCCGGCGGCTGAACGACGTGGGCCGCGCGGTCGAGGCGAGTGTCGAGCTGGCCGGTGAGCTGATCGGTGTCGAGTACGGGATCGTCGAGGAGTACGTCGGCCACGGCATCGGGAGCGCGATGCACCAGCCGCCGGACGTGGTGAACTTCCGGGTCCGGGAGGCCGGGCCACGGCTGCGGCCGGGGATGTGCCTGGCGATCGAGCCGATGGTCACGCTGGGTACCGGCGACACGCACGTGCTCGACGACGAGTGGACGGTGGTCACCGCCGACGGTTCACGTGCCGCGCACTGGGAGCACACCGTGGCGATTCTCGAGGACGGCATCTGGGTGCTGACCGCGCCGGACGGGGGAGCGGAGCGCCTGGGCGACCTCGGCGTGGACGTGCGGCCGCTCGGCCGATCCTGACGGTTCCTCGCGGAGGCTTACTTAGCTGGAGTCAGTTGGTCTATGCTCCCGTGGCATGACCGATGACGCTCATGCCGTCCGGCCCGGCCCGCCGATCCGGACACCCGCCGACCCCGGCGTCCCGCTGCTCCGGCGTGCTACGGCGGTTCTCGGCGGGAGGTTCGCGCGGCTCGGCCGGTGGTCCGGCCGCTGGGCGCGGCGTCTGGTCCTCGGCGTCTGGTTCTGGGTGGGCCTCGTCGTCGGCTTCGGGACCTCGCTGCGGTTGTGGGAGTCGGTCCTGCTGCTCGCCGTCGTGGGCTGGGCCGCCGGCGTGTGGCTGTGGCGCCGCGGGCGCCGCACGGAGCTGGTCGCGGTGTCGGTGGGCGTCCTGCTGGGCTGGGTGCCCATGCTCGTCCTGTTCGTCGGTGCGCTCCCGCACACGATGATCGGCCCGCCCGGAGTCGAGTACGACCTCTGATAAGATGGGCCGTTGGGTGTAGTCCGCGCTTCCGGCGCCGAAGGACGTAGTCCCATCAGGTTCGGCCTCCAGCGGTGTTTCGGCAGGTCGATCGCTGACGGTTCGGCCTTGGCCGGGTGCTGGTCCGCCATCGGGCCGGCGTCTGCGGCTGCACGCGACATCCTCGTCCTGACGGCGGCATGCTTCTCGCGTGCCCCGGAGCAGGCTCGAGGAACAGGCCGACGAGAGTTAGCGGAGGATATGGCTAAGAAGGACGGTGTCATCGAGATCGAGGGCAGCGTGGTCGAGGCTCTGCCGAACGCGACGTTCCGCGTGGAGCTGGAGAACGGTCACAAGGTGCTCGCCCACATCTCGGGCAAGATGCGCCAGAACTACATCCGAATCCTTCCCGAGGACCGGGTCGTGGTCGAGCTCAGCCCGTACGACCTGTCCCGCGGCCGGATCGTCTACCGCTACAAGTAGTCAGAGGAAACCATGAAGGTCAAGCCGAGCGTCAAGAAGATCTGCGACAAGTGCAAGGTGATTCGCCGGCACGGTCGCGTCATGGTGATCTGCGACAACCTGCGCCACAAGCAGCGCCAGGGCTGATCACCTCCCGGGGCAACCCCGGGCCGGTGGCCACGGCCACCACCAGCGCACCACCTCGAACCCGCCGCGCAGGCGGGGGAACCCTCGGCCCGGAGGCCGGGGCCCGCGGATCTCGCGGGATGGCGGTGCGGCAGACCTCCGGACGAGAAGTACAGGAGCCGTCAGGCACATGGCACGTCTTATCGGCGTCGACCTCCCTCGCGAGAAGCGGGTCGAGATCGCGCTCACCTACATCTTCGGGGTCGGCCGGACCCGCGCCAAGGAGACCCTTGCCGCGACCGGGATCAACCCCGACACCCGCGTGAAGGACCTCGGCGACGCCGAGCTCGTCGCGCTCCGCGACCACCTCGAGTCGAGCTACCAGCTCGAGGGTGACCTCCGCCGCGAGGTCGCGTCCGACATCCGCCGCAAGGTGGAGATCGGTACCTACCAGGGTCTGCGTCACCGTCGCGGGCTGCCGGTGCGCGGTCAGCGCACCAAGACCAACGCGCGTACCCGCAAGGGTCCGAAGCGCACCGTCGCCGGCAAGAAGAAGGCCCGCTGACAAGCAGTCCGAGGTGCGGGCAGCGCCCTTCGGGGAAGCGCCCGCCCCGGTCCGACCAGACCAGGAGATAGAGAGCACCAATGCCTCCCAAGACCCGCAAGCCGCGTCGCAAGGACAAGAAGAACGTCCCGCTCGGCCAGGCGCACATCAAGAGCACGTTCAACAACACCATCATCTCGATCACGGACCCCTCGGGTGCCGTGGTCTCGTGGGCGTCCGCCGGCCACGTCGGCTTCAAGGGCTCCCGCAAGTCCACGCCGTACGCCGCGCAGCTCGCCGCCGAGTCGGCCGCACGCCGTGCCCAGGAGCACGGCGTGAAGAAGGTCGACGTCTTCGTCAAGGGCCCGGGCTCCGGTCGTGAGACCGCCATCCGCTCCCTGCAGGCGACGGGCCTCGAGGTGGGCTCGATCCAGGACGTGACGCCGCAGGCGCACAACGGCTGCCGCCCCCCGAAGCGTCGCCGCGTCTGACCCCGTCGCGCGTGGCGCGCCTCCGCCCGCTCGGGTCGGGGCACTCCGCGAACGCGACACCCGCTCACCCCACACGGTGAGCACCTTCGCCCGGCGAGCGGACAGAGTCTCGCCGGGCCGCGAGAGATCGCGATCCGTGATGCGTCATATAGCGGACGCACGCTGAAAGGACACCCACAGTGCTCATCGCACAGCGCCCCACGCTGACCGAAGAGGTCATCTCGGAGTACCGTTCGCGGTTCTCCATCGAGCCGCTCGAGCCCGGCTTCGGCTACACGCTCGGCAACTCGCTGCGTCGTACGCTGCTGTCGTCCATCCCGGGCGCGGCCGTGACGTCCATCCGCATCGACAACGTGCTGCACGAGTTCAGCACGGTGGCGGGCGTGAAGGAGGACGTGACCGAGATCATCCTCAACATCAAGAACCTCGTCGTCTCCTCGGAGAACGACGAGCCCGTCGTGATGTACCTGCGCAAGCAGGGCGCCGGTGTGGTCACCGCCGCGGACATCGTGCCGCCGGCGGGGGTCGAGGTGCACAACCCCGATCTGCACATCGCCACGCTCAACGAGAAGGGCAAGCTCGAGATCGAGCTGACCGTCGAGCGGGGCCGTGGGTACGTGTCCGCCGCGCAGAACAAGTCGTTCGACGCGGAGATCGGCCGCATCCCGGTCGACTCGATCTACTCGCCCGTTCTCAAGGTCACGTACAAGGTCGAGGCCACCCGAGTCGAGCAGCGCACCGACTTCGACAAGCTCATCGTCGACGTCGAGACCAAGTCGGCCATCGCGCCGCGTGACGCGCTCGCCTCGGCCGGCAAGACGCTCGTCGAGCTGTTCGGCCTTGCCCGTGAGCTGAACGTCGAGGCTGAGGGTATCGAGATCGGTCCGTCGCCCACGGACACCGCGCTCGCCGCGGACCTGGCGCTGCCGATCGAAGAGCTCAACCTCACCATCCGGTCGTACAACTGCCTCAAGCGCGAGGGCATCCACCAGGTCGGTGAGCTCGTCGCGCGCAGCGAGGCGGATCTGCTCGACATCCGCAACTTCGGCGCCAAGTCCATCAGCGAGGTGAAGGAGAAGCTCGCCGAGCTGAACCTGAGCCTGAAGGACTCGCCCCTGGACTTCGACTCCGGGGCGAACTACTTCAGCGGTGACGACGCGGCGCCCAGCTACAGCGGCGGCGACGAGCAGTCGTACTGACACCCGCGCCGCGGGCGCGTCCCGGCCATCCGGGAGCGCGCCCGCGGCGGCGGTACATCCCTAAGGAGCACATGCAATGCCTACCCCTACCAAGGGTGCGCGCCTCGGCGGTAGCCCGGCTCACGAGCGTCTGATCCTCGCGAACCTCTCCACCGCGCTGTTCGAGCACGGCCGCATCACGACCACCGAGACGAAGGCGAAGCGCCTGCGCCCGCTGGCCGAGAAGCTGATCACCTTCGCGAAGAAGGGCGACCTGCACGCACGGCGCCGGGTCCTTCGCGTCGTCCGTGACAAGGGCGTGGTCCACACGCTGTTCACCGAGATCGCGCCGACCATGGCCGAGCGTGACGGTGGCTACACGCGCATCACCAAGATCGGCGCCCGCAAGGGCGACAACGCGCCGATGGCGGTCATCGAGCTCGTCACCGAGCCGGTGAGCCCGAAGCAGGCCGTGGTCAAGGAAGCGACCAAGGCCACGGAGAAGGCGGCTCCGGCCGAGCCGCAGGCCGAGGAGGCCACCGAGGCTCCCGCCGCCGAGAGCGCCGAGGCCCCTGCCGAGGAGCCGGCGGAGAAGAAGGACGCCTGACGCGTCCACACCTCTTCCACGACGGAGCCCTGCCGCGCACCAGGATGCGGCGGGGCTCCGCTGTTCGTCGGCGCGGCCCGGCGATCGCGCTGATCGGTCCGTTCGTGAGCCGTCGGTCGTTCGAACTGCCGATCACTCACGAGGGGACCGAATGGCTGGGGCTGTTGCCTGACGCTGCCGGGCGTCGTGCCCGGCGTGTTATTGCGGCGGGAGGTCCCAGGCGCGGGCGCCGCCGACCAGGCCCGCGGAGTTCGGTACGACGACGACGTCGTCGCCCAGGCGGGCCAGCGCCGACGGCGTGATGTTGCGCGAGTTGCCCCCGCCCAGGTACAGCCGGTCCCAGTGGAAGACGGGCCGGAGTCCCTCCACGACGTTCACCACACGCCGTGACCAGAGTCCGTCCCCGAGCCGACGGCGTTCCGGTTCGCCGATGTACTCGTCGTAGGTGAGGCTGCGGCGAATCGGGGCCCGGGACCACTCCAGGTGCGGCGCCAGCCGGCCGCCGTGGAAGTGTGCCGACCCGAGGCCGGTCCCGAGCGTCAGGACCAGTTCGAGGCCGGAGGCCGCGATCACCCCCGCACCGTGCACCTCGGCGTCGTTCAGGACCAGGGCGGCCATGCCCAGCCGGTCCGCCACGGCAGCCTGCATGTCGAAGTTCGCCCAGGCGGCGGCCAGCGCCGGGTCGACGCGCGAGCGGGGCCCGGATCGCGTGACGTAGTGCGGCGTGTGCACGACGACGCCACTACGGATCATCCCCGGCATCCCCACCGTCACCCGCTGCGCGCCCGGGAGGTCGGCGGCAATCCTCGCGATCACGTCGACCAGGAGTTCCGGGGCGAGCGGGTACGGTGTCGGGACGCGCACGGGCTGGGCGTGGGCGGTTCCGGCGGCGTCCAGCACGGCGGCCTTGATCCCGCTCCCGCCGCAGTCCACGGCCAGCGTCAGCACGTCGTTCACGCCCCCACGGTACGCACTGCGGCGGGGCGACGGCGGCCGCGGCCGGGGGGCGGGGAGGGCTTGTGCGCCGGTGCGGCGCGACATCGACCCGCCGGCCGGTCCGTCGGCAGGGGGAGGGCGCGCTGGACCTCGGGCTCAGCCGGCTGGTCCGCCGGGAGGGGAGAATGTCGTCGTGGACGATCTCATCCGGATCAGGCTCGATCTCGCCTACGACGGCACCAAGTTCGCCGGCTGGGCGCGCCAGCCCACGGAACGCACCGTGCAGGGTGTCCTGGAGGACGGGCTCGCGACGATCCTGCGCACTAAGCCGCTCGGGCTTCCCGCGCCGCGGCTCACTGTCGCGGGGCGCACGGACGCCGGCGTGCACGCGCGCGGGCAGGTCGCCCACGTGGACGTCCCGGTGAGTCGCTGGGAGCAGATGCCCGGACGATCCGATCGCTCGCCGGGGGAGGCGATGGTGACGCGCCTGGCCGGGGTGCTCCCGGCGGACGTCGTCGTGCAACGGGCCTCTCCCGCGCCGGAGGGGTTCGACGCCCGCTTCTCCGCGCTGCACCGCCGGTACTCGTACCGCATCGCCGACGACCTCACGTACCGGGATCCGCTGCGCCGCACGCACGTGCTGTTCAATCGCCGGCCGCTCGACGTCCCCGCGATGGACGCGGCCGTCAGGCCGCTCGTGGGACTGCACGACTTCGCCGCCTACTGCAAGCCGCGCCCCGGGGCGACGACGATCCGCGAACTGCTCGACGTGGGCTGGGAGCGCACTGGACCGGGGGCCGACGCGGGGCTCGTCGTCGCCCGGATCGTCGCCGACGCGTTCTGCCACAACATGGTGCGGGCGATCGTGGGCGCCTCGATCGCGGTCGGGGAGGGGCGCCGTCCCGTCGAATGGCCCGCCGAACTGCTCGCGAGCCGGGCACGGACCGCGGGCGCGGCGGTCGTGCCGCCGCAGGGCCTCGTGCTGGAGGAGGTCACCTACCCGGCCGACGGCGAGCTCGCCGAGCGGGCCGACCGCATCCGAGCCAGGCGGATGGACGAGGAGGTCTGGACGGACACGGCTCGGCCGGGTTCGTACCGCCCTGGCTCGTAGCGGGCCGGCGAGCAGCCGGACGAGGGTCGATCAGGGTTCCTCGACCCAGTGGACCGCCGCCTCCTCGGCGCTCGCCCCGGCGCCGTCGATGCCGGCGTCGTCCCCGTACAGGTCGTTCTCACGACTGCCGGACTCGCCGGGATCGGCGTCGTCGTCCTCGACGAGGCGTCCTGCCCGCGAGGTGTCCGGGCGGGCCAGCGGATCGCCGTCCCAGCTCTCGGGTTCCTCCTCGGCCAGCCGCCGGTCGAGGGGCTCGCCGTGGGACTCCTCCCACGCCGTCTCCCCCCAGTGGTTCTTCCGGGGGTAGTCCGGCGGGGAATAGCCTTCGTCGAGCACGTCCTGGGTTCCCCGATCGAGCAAGGTGTCGGACTGCTGCAACTGGTTCGTGTCGCCCTCGGCGCCGTACTCAGGATCCGGCGACGTGGCGGTCGTATCGCCGCTCATGGATCTACGGTGACATACTCGTGGCCTCGGGGCGAGGGCGTGTCGAACGCCACGTGGGTGGTCCACCTCGCTCGCTTTGACCCTGCTCGGAACGCACGGGTATTCTGGGTCGTCGTTGTGCTATGTCTCCGACGTCCTGCACCGGCAGCGCCCCACTCGCACGCCGATGTCTGGCCCGGACGTCACCGTGAGCTCCCGCGCACAATGACCCTGACTCATCGGGCGCCGCTTCTCGCCCGACGACACCGAGAACAGAAGGTTACGAACCGTGCGTACGTACACCCCCAAGCCCGGCGACGTCCAGCGTGACTGGCACGTCGTCGACGCGACCGACGTCGTCCTGGGCCGCCTGGCCTCCCAGGTCGCCACGCTGCTGCGCGGGAAGCACAAGCCGACCTTCGCTCCGCACGTCGACGGCGGCGACTTCGTCATCGTCATCAACGCGGAGAAGGTCGCCCTCAGCGGCAACAAGCGCGAGAACAAGATGGCGTACCGCCACTCCGGCTACCCGGGTGGTCTGACCGCCACGCCGTACGGCGAGCTGATCGAGAAGAGCCCGCGCAAGGCCATCGAGAAGGCCGTCCGCGGGATGCTCCCGAAGACGACGCTCGGCCGCGAGCAGATCAAGAAGCTCAAGGTCTACGCGGGTGCCGAGCACCCGCACGCGGCGCAGCAGCCGAAGCCGTTCGAGATCACCCAGGTTTCGCAGCAGGCCTGAGGCCGCTGCAGGATCGCAACGCGAAGGACGCGAGGACTACACAGTGGCTGAGACCACCGTCGACACCGAGCTGGACGAGACGACGCCCAGCACCTACACCAGCGAGACGGTCGCCCCCGCAACGGGCGGCTCGTCCCTCACCGCACCCGGCCAGGCCGTCGGGCGCCGCAAGGAGGCCGTGGCGCGTGTGCGTCTGGTCCCCGGCACCGGTCAGTGGAAGATCAACGGCCGCACCCTCGAGGAGTACTTCCCGAACAAGGTGCACCAGCAGCTGGTCAACGACCCGCTGAAGCTGGTCGAGGTCGAGGGCCGCTTCGACGTGATCGCGCGCATCAACGGCGGCGGCAGCTCCGGCCAGGCCGGCGCGCTGCGCCTGGGCATCGCCCGGGCGCTGAACGCCATCGACGCCGAGTCGAACCGCCCGGCCCTGAAGAAGGCCGGCTTCCTCACGCGTGACGACCGTGCGGTCGAGCGCAAGAAGGCCGGTCTCAAGAAGGCCCGCAAGGCGCCGCAGTACAGCAAGCGCTGACGAAGGGCGCGGCGCGCGGTACGGGCCGAGGTACGAGTCACGTGCCGCGCGCGGAACCCGAGAAAGCGCTCTGGCGGACGGTGCGCTGACGAAGGGCGCAGCGCAGGGTACGGGCCCAGGCACGTTCCCGGTGGCCCCGCACGGCACTGCCGTGCGGGGCCACTGCGCTTCTCACCCTCTTCGTGAGCCCATTAATCTTGGGCGCACATCTTTCGGCACGGAAGGACACCACACATGGGCAGGCTGTTCGGCACCGACGGCGTGCGAGGGCTCGCCAATCGCGACATCACGGCGGAGCTGGCGCTCTCGCTGGGAAGCGCGGCGGCCCGGGTGCTGACCGCCCAGGGCGAGATCCTGGGCCCGCGTCCCCGAGCGGTCGTCGGGCGGGACCCGCGGGCGTCGGGCGAACTCCTCTCCGGTGCCGTGGCGGCCGGGCTGGCCTCGGCAGGGGTCGACGTGATCGACCTCGGCGTCCTCCCGACCCCGGCCCTCGCCTACCTCGTCAGCGAGCTGGACACGGACCTCGGCGTCATGATCTCGGCGTCCCACAACGCGATGCCGGACAACGGCATCAAGTTCTTCCAGCGAGGGGGACTCAAGCTGGACGACGCCGTCGAGGACGCCGTCGCCGCGGTGCTGGACGACGAATGGGAACGTCCGGTCGGCGCCGACGTCGGCCGTATCCGTCTGGACCCGGGGCTCGCCGCCGCGAAGTACGTGAAGCATCTGACCGAGAGCATCGGGACCACCCTGGAGCACCGCCCGCTGGAGGGACTGCGGATCGCGCTGGACTGCGCGAACGGTGCGGCCAGTGAGGTGGGGCCGCAGGCGTTGCGGGACGCGGGGGCCGACGTCGTCGTCATCAACGCCAGCCCCGACGGGCGCAACATCAACGAGAAGTGCGGGTCCACCCACCCCGAGCAGCTGCAGGCGGTGGTCGTGGCCTCCGAGGCGGACTTCGGGGTGGCGTTCGACGGCGATGCCGACCGGTGCATCGCGGTGAGCCACGCGGGGGACATCGTCGACGGCGACCAGATCCTCGGCATCCTGGCCTCCGCGCTGAAGGACGAGGGGCGGCTGCCGGACAGCACGCTGGTCGTCACCGTGATGTCGAACCTCGGCCTGATCCTCGCGATGCGTGAGGCCGGGATCAACACCGTGCAGACCGCGGTCGGGGACCGGTACGTGCTGGAGGAGATGCGAGCGAAGGGCTACGGGCTGGGCGGTGAGCAGTCCGGTCACATCATCCTCGCCGACCATGCCACCACCGGCGACGGCGTCCTGACCGCGCTGCACCTGGCCGCACGGGTGAAGACGGCCGGACGTCGGCTCGCCGACCTGGGGGCGGACATCCGGCGGCTGCCGCAGATCCTCGTGAACGTGAAGGGCGTGGACAAGTCGCGCGCCGGGAGCCACGACGGTGTCAAGGCGGCCGTGGTCGCGGCGGAGGAGCGGCTCGGTGCCACCGGGCGGGTACTCCTGCGCCCGAGCGGGACGGAGCCCGTGGTCAGGGTTATGGTCGAGGCGGCGACGCAGGACCAGGCCGAGGCGGAGGCGGAACACCTGGCGTCGGCAGTGCGGGAGCATCTCGCGCTCTGACCGGGCGGGCGACCCGCCGGGCAGGCGGCCGGCCGGACGGGTGACGCCGTGTCCGGGTCGGCGCCCCGGTTGGGGACGTACCGGAGGGACCCTGGGTCAGGGGCGCGAATCAGGGGCGAACCCTGGTGACAATCAGGGTGTCCGCCTGCTTACGCTTAGCGCGTGCTGGAACCGATCTATGCCTTCCTGGAAGCCCTGGAGCTCTGGGTCCTCGACCTCGCGGCGTCGCCCTGGGTCTATCCCGCCATGTTCGGATTCGCGACCGTGGACGGGTTCTTCCCGCCGCTGCCGAGCGAGTCGGTTCTCATCACGCTGGCCGTGGCGGCGCACAGCGGCGGAGTCCCCTGGCTGCCGCTGGTCCTCGTGATGGGTGCGCTCGGGGCCTGGACCGGGGACCAGATCGCCTACCACATCGGACGTGCGATCGGAACCGAGCGAGTACCGTTCCTGCGTTCCGAGCGCGGCCGGCGGATGGTGGCGCGAGCGGAGAACGTCCTCGCGCGGCGGGGTGCGTCGTTCATCCTGGCGGCGCGGTACGTCCCGATCGGCCGGGTGGCGGTGAACATGACGGCGGGAGCCGTGCACTACCCGCGGCGCCGGTTCATGGTCATCGCGGCGATCGCCTCGGTGATGTGGTCGCTGTACTCGGCGGGCATCGGGATCCTGGCGGCGGCGTGGCTCGGCCACGAACCGCTTCTGGCGATCGGTGTCGGGATCGTCTTCGGCGTCACGGCGGGCTTCCTGATCGACAAGGTCGTGATGTGGTTCCAGCGCCGCCGTCCGGACGCGGAGGACGAGGAACAGGACCGCGCCGGCGAGACGTCCGGCGAACGCGCGGCGGCGTAGCACCCGTGCCCGGCGGCTCCGGAGGCCGCTGTCAGAGCTTGCGCAGGCGGACCCGCTGGACCTTGTGGTCCGCACCCTTGGTGAGGACCAGGGTGGCGCGGCCCCGTGTGGGCAGGATGTTCTGCTCCAGGTTCGGCGCGTTGATGGACTCCCAGATGCTCAGCGCACGAGTCACCGCCTCGTCGTCGGAGAGGTCGGCGTACTTGCGGAAGTAGGACTCCGGACGCTGGAAGGCCGTGCGTCGCAGCTGCAGGAACCGGTCGACGTACCACTGGCGGATGTTGCGGGTGCGGGCGTCGACGTAGATGGAGAAGTCGAAGTAGTCGCTGACCGCGACGGTCGACTCGTCGACCGCGGAGGGCCGGGCCGGCTGCAGCACGTTGAGGCCTTCGACGATGAGGACGTCCGGTTTGCGGATGACGACCTCCTCGCCGGGGACGATGTCGTAGATCGTGTGGGAGTAGCGCGGGGCCCGCACCTCCTCCTGCCCGGCCTTGATGCGCGACAGGAAGCGGATCAGGGCCCGCCGGTCGTACGCCTCGGGGAAGCCCTTGCGCTCCATGAGACCGCGCCGTGCGAGCTCGGCGTTGGGGTACAGGAACCCGTCCGTCGTGAGCAGTTCGACCCGGGGGGTGGAGGGCCAGCGGGCCAGCATCTCGCGCAGGATCCGGGCCGTGGTCGACTTCCCCACGGCGACCGAGCCGGCGACGCCGATGACGTACGGGGTGCGCGGCGGCTGCTCGTGCAGGAACGCGGCCGTGGCGCCGTGCAGGCCGGTCACCGCGTTCACGTAGAGGTTGAGGAGGCGGGAGAGCGGACGGTAGACGGCGTCGACCTCGTCCAGGTCGATCGGGTCACCGAGCCCCCGGAGCCGGTCGACGTCGTCGTCGGTCAGCGGGAGGGGCGTCGAGGCGGACAGACGGCTCCAGGCCGCGCGGTCGAGGTCCACGTAGGGCGATGCCGGCGCCAGCGACAGCAGGTGCTCGGGGATCGTGGTCGATGACTGATGTGCCACTCGCACGATTCTGCACCACCCGCCGCCGTGGTCGTGCCCCGGTGGCGCGCGGGTGAAAGCCCGTCCGGCACCTTGTAAGGGCCGTGAACTTATGGTATGGCGGCGCGGGTAGACTCGCGACCATGTGCGGAATCGTCGGGTACACGGGTCTCAGCGGCGGCGGCGCGGAAGGGCGGAGCGACGAGGGCGGCCAGGAGGCCGCCGGGTCGGCCACTCCGCTGGCGGTCGCGCTCGAAGGGCTGCGGCGGCTGGAGTACCGCGGCTACGACTCCGCGGGCGTGGCGCTCGTCGGCCCCGGGATCGACGGCGTGGCCACCGCGAAGAAGGCCGGAAAGCTCGCCAACCTCGTGGAAGAGCTCGGCCTGCGGCCGCTCCCGGCGGCGACGTCGGCCATCGGCCACACGCGCTGGGCGACGCACGGCGGGCCGACGGACACGAACGCCCACCCGCACCTCGCCGACGGCGACCGTCTCGCCGTGATCCACAACGGGATCATCGAGAACTTCGGTGAGCTGCGGACCGAGCTCGCCGCCGGAGGGGTGCAGTTCCGGTCCGAGACCGACACCGAGGTGGCGGCCCACCTCGTCGCGCGCGAGTACCGCGCGACCAAGGACCTGACCCGTGCCATGGCCACCGCGGCCACGCGCCTCCAGGGCACCTTCACGCTGCTCGCCGTCCACGCGGACCACCCCCGCACGGTGGTGGGGGCGCGGCACGACTCGCCGCTCGTCGTCGGTATCGGCGACGGCGAGAACTTCCTGGGGTCGGACGTCGCGGCGTTCATCGCGCACACGAACGAGGCGATGGAACTGGGCCAGGACCAGGTGGTGACGATCACCCCGTCGTCGGTCGAGGTGACGGACTTCGCCGGGAACCCGGCCGAGGCGAAGCGCTACACGGTCGACTGGGACGCCGCGGCCGCCGAGAAGGGCGGATTCGACTCGTTCATGGACAAGGAGATCCACGACCAGCCGCACGCCGTCGCCGACACGCTGCTCGGCCGGACCGACGCGGCCGGACGCCTCGTCCTGGACGACCTCAGGATCGACGAGTCCGTGCTCCGCGCCGTGAACAAGATCATCGTGGTCGCCTGCGGGACCGCCGCGTACTCCGGTCACGTGGCGAAGTACGCGATCGAACACTGGTGCCGGATCCCGGTCGAGGTGGAGCTCGCGCACGAGTTCCGCTACCGGGACCCCATCGTGGACGAGAGGACGCTCGTCGTCGCCGTGACGCAGTCCGGCGAGACCATGGACACGCTGATGGCGGTCCGGCACGCGCGGGAGCAGGGTGCCAAGGTCGTCTCCATCGTCAACACCCACGGCTCCACCATCCCGCGGGAGTCCGACGCCGTGCTCTACACCCACGCGGGGCCGGAGATCGCCGTCGCCTCCACCAAGGCGTTCCTGGCACAGATCACGGCGGCGTATCTGCTCGGGCTGTACCTGGCGCAGCTGCGCGGGAACAAGTTCCCCGACGAGATCGCGGCGCTGCTGGACGACCTGCGCGACATGCCGCGCAAGATCCAGACCGTGATCGAGCGCGGAGAGTACGTGCGCGCCACCGCCCGCTCGATGAGTTCGAGCGACAAGGTGCTGTTCCTCGGCCGGCATGTCGGTTTCCCCGTCGCGCTGGAGGGCGCGCTCAAGCTCAAGGAGCTGGCCTACATCCACGCCGAGGGCTTTGCCGCGGGCGAGCTCAAGCATGGCCCGATCGCTCTGATCGACGAGGGCCAGCCGGTGTTCGTCGTCGTTCCCTCGCCGCGCGGGCGGGACTCGTTGCACTCCAAGGTGGTCTCGAACATCCAGGAGATCCGGGCGCGTGGCGCCCGGACCCTGGTCATCGCCGAGGACGGCGACGACGAGGTGCGCGACTACGCCGACGAGGTGTTCTGGATCCCCAAGGCGCCGACGCTGCTGCAGCCCCTGCTCGCCGTCGTCCCCCTGCAGATCTTCGCCATGGCCCTGGCCACGGCCAAGGGGCTCGACGTCGACCAGCCGCGCAACCTCGCGAAGTCGGTCACGGTGGAGTGAGCGGACCGGTCCGCCCCGGGCCGCGGCGCTTCACCCCTCGGCGATGACCATCGCCGAGCTGATGCCCGCGTCGTGGGAGATCGTCAGGTGCCAGTGCCGCACGCCGAGCTCGTCCGCACGTGCGGCGACCGTCCCGACGAGCTCGACCTCGGGCGGGCCGCCGACGACGCGATGGACGGTCGCGTCGTGCCAGCGCAGGCCGTCAGGGGCGCCCAGCGCCTTGGCGATCGCCTCCTTCGCGGCGAACCGGGCGGCCAGCGACGACGGCGGCAGGTCCCGCTCGGCGGGGGTGAACAGCTTCTCGCGGAGCCGGGGCGTGCGCTCCAGCGCCGCCATGAACCGGTCGACGTCGACCACGTCGATCCCCACCCCGATGATCACCGCAGCTCCGGGACGACCTGCTTCTCGAACAGCTCGATACCGGACTGGTCGTAGGCGGCCTCCAGGAAGTAGGTGATGGCGTACGTCATGCCGAGCTTCTCGACCGCCCGTAGCTTCTCGACGATCTGCTCCGGGGTGCCGGCCAGATACGCGCCCCGCCACACGCCGATCTCGTGGTCGGCGCGCTCCGGTGCCCACCGGCGCAGGTGGGCCTCGATCCACGCCAGCCGGTCCGAGACCTCCTTCTCGGTCGCCCCGATCACCACGTTGTAGTTGGCCGACCGCGTGATCTCCCCGAAGTCACGGCCCACGGCCTCGCAGTGCCCCTGGAGCACCGACGACTTGTGCGCGAAACCCTCCGGGTCCCCGGCGAAGTTCGTGTACTGCGCGTGCTGCGCGGCGATGCGGAGGGTCTTCTTCTCGCCCCCACCCGCGATCCACAGCGGGATGCTCGGCACCTCGGCGCCGCCGTCGCCCACCGGCAGCTGCTGCAACGGCTGCGGGTGGCAGCGGGCGCCGTCGACCTGGTACCGCCTGCCCTCGAACCGGCCGGACGAGCCGGTGCGCCACATGTTCGCCATGATCTGCACACCCTCGTCCAACGCGCGCAGGCGCTCGCCGGCCGTCGGGAACCCGTAGCCGTAGGCGCGCCACTCGTGCTCGTACCAGCCCGCACCGATCCCCATCTCGACACGCCCGCCGGAGATCACGTCCGTCGTCGAGGCCACCTTCGCGAGATAGGTCGGCTCCCGGTAGGCCATGCACGTGCACATCTGCCCCAGGCGCACCCGCTGCGAGGCCGCCGCGAACGCCGCCATCAGCGTCCAGGCCTCGTGCGTCGCCTCACTCGTGGGCACCGGCACGGTGTGGAAGTGGTCGTAGACCCAGGCCGACTCCCAGGCGAACGCACCGCCGGGGACGGCCTCACCCGCCGCCTGGTTCTCGGCCCGGTGCAGCAGTGACAGCATCGTCGACCAATGGTCCTCGGGAGCGATGTCCACGAGGTCCAGGCGCCAGCCCTGTGGGATGAAGAGTCCGAATCGCATGCCCTGAGCCTAGGAGGTCGCGCGGGCACGTGTCGCCCCTTGTCCGCGGGCGCCCGAAGTCCCGGACGGAGGCCGTTGCCGGTCCACCGCGCACCCCACGTACCGGACCGTGACAAAAAGCGGGCATCATAGGGCGCGTGATCGAGGCATGGACGGCAGATGAGATTCGCGCGGTGGAGAAGCCGCTGCTCGACGCGGGCGCACCCCTCATGGACCGTGCCGCCCGCGCGCTCGCTCGGACGGCGCTCGCGGACATCGCCCGCCGGCGGTCCGGCGGTGGTGGTCGCCGGCTCCGGCTCGCGGGCGCCGTCGGTTCCGACGGCCTGTCCGGCCCGGGTCACGTCCGGCCTCCCCGCCGAGGCGTCGCCAGGAACGCCGCCCACGGCGGGCGGGCGGTGCTGCTCGTCGGCGCGGGGAACAACGGCGGGGACACGCTCTTCGCCGGTGCCCACCTGGCGCGGTCCGGCGTCCACGTCACGGCGTTCCTCGTGGCGAGTGCGGTGCACGGCGAGGGCCTCGCCGCGCTCGAGGCCGCCGGTGGCGAGGTGATCGCCCGTTCGGAGCTGCGTGTTCCCGCCGTCGTCGAACGGGTCGCCGCAGCGGACGTGGTTCTCGACGGCCTCGTCGGAATCGGTTCCCGTGGTGCGCTCCGGCCTCCCTCCGGCGGGATCGTCCGGGCGCTCGTGGAGTCGCGGGCGGTGGCCGAGGCGGCCGGGAACCCGTGGCCGTGGGTGATCGCCGTCGACGTCCCCAGCGGTATCGGGGTCGACGACGGGTCCGTTCCCGGCCCGGTGCTTCCCGCCGACCGGACCGTGACGTTCGGGGCTCGCAAGCCGGGCCTGCTCCTGCCGCCCGCCGCCCACCTCGCCGGTGCCGTGCAGGTCGTCGACGTCGGACTCGGCGCGGCCCACGGGCAGCAGGTCCCCGGGACCGTGCGTCTCGAAGCCTCCGACGTCGCGGAGGTGTTGCGCGTTCCCGGCGTGCGCGACCACAAGTACACGCGGGGTGTCGTGGGCGTCGTGGCGGGCACGGAGAAGTACCCGGGGGCGGGAGTTCTCGTGACGGCGGGTGCGGTCCGCGCCGGCGCGGGTATGGTGCGCGCGCTCGGACCCACGACGGTCACCGACCGGATCCTGACACGGCATCCCGAGGTGGTCACCGCGGGAGGCCGTGTCCAGTCGTGGGTGCTCGGCCCGGGCATCCCGTCGGACGGCTCGGACGCCGGGCAGGACCGCCGGGTCTACGGTGCGCTGGCCGCCGTGACCGGGGTGCTCGACGCCGAGGTCACCGGCGGCGTGGTGCCGGCGGTCATCGACGCCGGCGCGATGGCGATGCTCGAGCACCGGCTCCCGGAGATCGCCGTCCTCACCCCCCACGCCCGGGAGCTCGCCGAGCTCATGCGGGGGCTGGGACACGAGGTGGACCGGGCGGACATCGAGGCGGAGCCCGTCCGCTGGGCGCGCGCGGCGCAGCGCGCGACCGGTGCGACGGTCCTGCTGAAGGGTGCGGTGACCGTGATCGTCGGCTCCGGTGCGACGTTCGCACAGGCCGACGCGCCTGCCTGGCTCGCCACGGCGGGTGCGGGCGACGTGCTGGCGGGCCTGCTCGGCACGCTCCTCGCCTCCCGGGCGGACGACGTACTCGCGGATCCCACGCTGACGAGCCGGATCGCGGCGGCCGCCGTCGTGCTGCACGGCCGGGCGGCCGCGCTGGCCAGCGGTGGAGGCCCGGTGTCCGCCTCGGAGGTGGCGGACGCCGTCCCCCGGGTGATCGCCGACGTCCTGGCGGGCTGAGGCGGTCAGGAGGACCGCCGTCCGCTCCTTGCTGGAAGCTGCCTCAGGAATTTTCCCCGAGTGCTGTGACATCTCCGGCGCTTCCGCGTCTGGGGTGCATGAGCATCGACGCGGAGTTCCGGTTCCACGAGGTCATCGACAGTTTCGCGCGCCTGGACAGCCTCGCCCTGCGCGTCCAGCCGGAGCTGGTGGAGGTGTCCCCCGGCGACGAGCAGAGCGAGCCGATACGGATCCAGGGGCTGACCGTGTACGTGACGCTGAACGACGAGGGGGCCGCGAAACGGCTCGCGGTACGCCACCGTCTTGCCCCGGGGCCGCGGTCACCGTTGGACCTGAGCCGGACGTGGTGCGGGTGGCTGCCCGCGGCGTCGCGGCTGTTGCCGGTCTCGGTCCAGCTGACGCTGGTGACGGACCGCTGAGCGGGACGCGCTCGGCACCGTGAATGCCGAGCACAATTCCGGCAAGGGCCCATTAATCCCACCTGCACCACTTGTATGGACCAAGCAAGATCTCAATTTCGTCATACACTCGCATCGCACCCCCAGGAAAAGTAACCGCTGCCACAAAAGGGGGTGGGTGCGCGTGAGGACACGGACGGTATCACCTCGGGTGCTCGATGGTGAGCCTCGACAGATCGCCGGCATGACGACGGAGAACGTGCGCGAATACGGACTTCACGGACGAGACCGAGAAATGCGGACCATTGCCGGGGTCGCATCGGAGATCGATCCCCGGACATTGATGGTGGTCGGGCCGAGCGGATCCGGGAAGACCGCGACGGTCATGCACGCGCTGCGCGCGCTGGGCCCGGACATCCCCGTGCTCCGCGTGCAGAGGATCTGGTCCCGTCGCCCGCACGCACGATTTCTCGGTGACACGGAGCGCTCCGAACTCACCGTCGTGCCGTCCGGCGCCGATGTCAGCGCCGCGACCGGGTTCTTCGAGAGCTTGACGGCGAACCTCGGCGCAGCGGTCCCGCGCGTGGTGTTCGTCGACGACGCCGGAGTGCTGACCGAGGAGCGGCTCGCATGGCTGCAGCACCTGGCCGACGAGGCGTTCGCGCTGGACTGCCGGTTGGTCGTCGCCGCGGAGGAGCTCGCGCCCGGCGCACTCCCGGACGAGCTCGACGTCCTGCGCCTCGGCCCGCTCGCCCCACCCGCACTGCGTCAGTTCCTCACCGACGCGCTCGGCCTGTCCATCGCGGCGGATGTCGTGGAGCGGATCACCTGGTGGAGTGCGGGCAACCCCCGGCTCGCCCTGGAGCTGGCCCAGGACCTGTCCGTGGCGCAGCTGCGCGGTGGGGCGCTCTGGCACGGTCCCGACAGTGCTGGCTCCGCGGCGCGCCGCACTTATCGCCACGCGCTCGAGGGCATCGACGAGCCGGGGGCTGACCTCCTGGCCTCGCTCGTGATGCGCCAGTCCGGGTCCGGGCTCGGCGAGGAGCCGTGGGACGGCGCCGAGGGCCTCGGCGACGACCCGACTCTCGGCCGGCTTGCCGAGCGGGGTCTTGTCGAGCTGCGCGCCGGCACCTGGTTCCTGCGCCATCCGCTGGCCGCGGTGCTTTGCGCGGAGCGGAGCGGGATCGGGCGGCCGGCCGTGCCGACGGCGGAGCGCAGGAGCGAGGCGATGCTGCGCGGGCTGCACATGCAGGAGCTCAACCCCGTGCTGCGGGCAGGGCCCCTGTCGGTGGAATGCCCGAACAACCGTGCCCTGGCATTCACCATGTCGGTGCTGACAGGGCAGACATGGGGTATCCCGCGGGGCGGGTCGGCGGGTGTCACCGACTGCCGGGAGTGGGCCGACCACGTCTGGTGGCGCGCGACCCCGGGGCTCGGTGAGGCGGTGCGCGCCGCGTCCGGCCGCCTGGCAGCCGCCGCACTGGCGGTCGAGGCCGAGGGCGTGGTGCAGGACCCGGATCAGCTGCGTGCCGACCTGGAAACCATCGGCGAGACCTCCGGCCAGCACTGGCTGGGACTGCACCTGCAGACACGGATGCGGCTCATGCTCGGTGACGTGTCCGGCGCGCGGGCACTGGTGGCGGCGCACGTGGACGACGACGCCCGGGGCGCGGCCGAGCAGGTCGCGCGAAGTCTCAGCGCCGCCATGGTCGCGGCGGTCGAGGGACAGTTCCATGATGTGCGCCGTCATCTCGACGCGGTCCGCCGGCTGCGCCCCGGCTGCGACGGGTGGCTGGTGCTCCGGGGACTGACGGCCCTCGCCGACGCGGCCATCGACGGACGCGTCCCGGACGTCGGCGTCCCCGAGGTTCTCGGCAACTGGTCCGCGCGCGCCGCGGCGGAGTTCGCCGCCGACGTCGGGGCCGCCCATCTGCTCCTGGGGCGTGCGCGAGAAGCCGTGTCGCTCCTGGCCGTCTCCGTCGAGCAGTGCCGATGGCCGTACCAGTGCCCCGTCATGGTCCGTGCCGATCTGGTGGACGCGGCGGTGGCCGCGGGTGACGTGCAGGCGGTTCCCGCCGTCACCGGCGGTGCCGGGGTCACCGAGTGCGGCGCCCTGTCGGCGGACCTCCGGGCCGCCGGCGCGCGCGGTGCCGCGTTGCTCGCGGACGGCGACCGGGCGCTCGTCGCCTTCGACGAGGCGGTTCGGGCCTCGACCCCTCCGGCCTCGATCCGCCAGCACGTGCGGACGCTCGTGGCCTACGGGCGCTTCCGCGCGGGACGAGGGGACGCCGGTGTCGCGGTGGCCGCCTTCGACCGCGCACGGACCCTCGCGCAGCTGGCCGGGCTGGCGGGATGGACCCGCGGGATCGACACGGCGCAGACCGCTTCGGGAGGCGCGGTGGCGAGCAACCGGTGGGAGGGGCTCCGCCGGGACGAGCGCACCATGGTGCGGCTCGCCCTGAAGGGCGCCACGAACTCGAAGATCGCCGAGTCCGTGTTCGTGTCCGAGCGGACCGTCGTCAACCGGCTGCGGCAGGTGTACCACCGACTGGGCATCCGCGACCGGAGGGACCTCATCCGCCTCGCGGAGGAATGCCCGCCGAGGTGGGCGTCCGCCGAGGTGTAGTGCGCAGGCCCGGACCGCCCCGGCCGGGGAGGCCCGGGCTTGCCGCATCCCGCGACGGGTGAAATTCTTTTCTGCAGTACTTTCCGTCGTGGGAAATGCCGGGGAAAGATCGGTCTATTTCCCCATAGCTCGCCTCCTATGGCTTGAGTGCGCCATGTTGCCTTAGCGTGCGCTGGGGCATATCTGATGACAGGGCATGCAAATCCCCTGGATCTTGTGTTCGCTGAACGTGGGTCTCCTGTGACTTTTTCGTGGTCCTGGTCCCACCGTCATTCCGCCGCCGCCCAGACGGCGCAACCTGTGAGGAGTGAGTTCCTTTGAGGCGAACACCGTTGTCTCCACGACGACACAGATTGCGAGGTCGCGCCAGATGGCAGCGCCCGGTCGCAATCGGCGCTGGCGCCGCGCTGCTGGTCGCCGGCTTGAGCGTCCCCGCACAGGCGGCGCTCGACACCTACCCCGACGACCCCGCTGAGGCCGGGGCCAGTGTCCTGAACTCGGAGCTCATGGAACAAGAGCTCCTCGGCGCCGCCACCTCGGTCGCGGGCTGGGACACCGACCCGGGACCCAACACCGAGAACCTGGACGTCGACCTGCTCGGATCCCAGCTGCTCTCGCTGGGAGACATCGCGATCCCGGTCGACCAGTTCATGGATCTGGGACAGCTCGGGGCACTCGCCAGCACGAGCGAGGCCAGTTCGCCGACCGACGCCCGGGCAGCGACCGGCGTGATCGGTCCCGACGGCGGCGTGACCATCGACGGCACCGCCGAGGGCGACTGGGGGACGACGACGCTCGACCTGCTCGCGCTCGCGGACACTGCCGGCGTGGGCGGGATCACCGACCTCGCGGTCGACCAGCTCGACCTCCAGCTCGGTGCGCTGGGTTCCGAGGTGATCGCGGAGGACGGCGTCTTCCTCGACCCGGACGGCGGGGTGACCGGCCCGGGGCAGTACGTCCTGGGTGACGCATCGCTGCTGATGCACTCCCCGCTGATCGAGGACGCCGCCGCGCAGATCTACGACCTGGGCGCCCTGGTGGACACGACGGCCGAGGACCTGGTCAACCAGGTGTTCGACGTCACCGCACTCGTCGGTGCGCTCGACCTCCCGGGCGTTCCGACCCCGGAGTGCTCCGTCGACTCGAACATGCAGGAGACGATCGTCAACGCCGTGGTGGGGGAGCCGCTCACGTCGGCGAACCAGCTGGTGACGATCGACTTCTCGACGGGCCAGGCGGAGATCCACCTGGAGCACCTGGTCGAGGGCAACGACCCCTGGGCGGGTGGTGACGACGCCGGTATGAACGGCCTCGCGCCCAACTACGAGGTCATCGACGACCAGACGTACCCGCAGATCGCCGAGGGCGTGCACGAGCTGATGGAGGAGGCCGTGCAGATCATGACGACCGCCATCGAGGAGTCGCTGAGCGCCGTCTCGATCAGCTGCCAGTTCCTCGGGACGGGCCCGCTTCCCGGCGACGTGTTCGACGTGTCGTGGACGGTCAACCTCGCGGACGCGGCCAGCGGCGACTTCCCGCCGGTCGAGCAGAACTGCAGCGGTACCGCCGCCGTCACGTGCCAGCTGCTGGCCACGACGATCAACACCTCGGGCGCGCTGCTGACGCCGATCTTCGCAACGGTGTACGACTTCCTCATCAGCGATGAGGGCGCCCAGGTGTTCGAGCTGTTGATCACCGACATCAAGACCGGACTCGTGACCGAGACCATCGGCACCGCGCTGTCGCCGGTGTTCGACGTGATCACGCAGTTCATCTCCCTGCAGATCAACCACCAGGAGACCGCGACCTGTACGACCGACACGGGTGAGGAAGCGCTCGCGTCGCTCGAGGTGTCGGCCCTCTGGCTGGGCCTCATGCAGGGCGAGTTGGGGAGCATCGGGCTGGGCAACTCCGGTGTCCGGATCGACGCCTGCGGACTGGCCGCCATCGAGCCGGTCATCACTGCCGACCCGACGGAGTTCCCGGCGGGTGAGTGCACGGTGGTGTCCGGTGAGGGGTACACCCCAGACAGCACCGTGACGGTGCAGCTCACCGACGCCGACGGCAACCCCGTGGGCGACCCGATCACGGCGGAGACGGACGCGGACGGCGCGTTCACGATCGATCTCTGCACGACTCCGGACACTCCGCCCGGCGACTACACGATCATCGGCACGGACGACGAGACCGGGACCCCGGCCGAGACGCCTGTCGTGATCCAGCCGGTGGACGCGATCACGCCGTCGATCACGGTCGACCCGACCGTGGTCGCTCCGGGTGAGTGCACCGTGGTGTCGGGTGAGGGCTACACGCCGAACTCGACGGTGACGGTGCAGCTGACGGACGCCGACGGCAACCCGGTGGGTGACCCGGTCACGGCCGAGACGGACGAGACGGGTGCGTTCACCGTGGACCTGTGTGTTCCGGAGGACGCCGAGCCGGGCGACTACACGGTGATCGGCACGGACGACGAGACCGGTACGCCCGCGGAGACCCCGCTGACCGTGACGCCGGTGGACGCGATCACGCCGACGATCACGGTGGACCCGACCGAGGTCGCCCCCGGTGAGTGCACCGTGGTGTCGGGTGAGGGATACACGCCGAACTCGACGGTGACGGTGCAGCTGACGGATGCCGACGGCAACCCCATCGGTGACCCGGTCACGGCCGAGACCGACGACACGGGTGCGTTCACCGTGGACCTGTGCGTGCCGGAGGACACGGCGCCGGGCGAGTACACGGTGATCGGCACGGACGACGAGACCGGTACGCCCGCGGAGACCCCGCTGACCGTGACGCCGGCCCCCGTCGAGCCGACGATCGCCGTCGACCCGACCGAGGTCGCCCCCGGTGAGTGCACCGTGGTGACCGGTGAGGGGTACACGCCGGACAGCACGGTGACGATCCAGCTCACCGACGCCGACGGCAACCCGGTGGGTGACCCGGTCACCGCCCCGACGGACGAGACGGGTGCGTTCACCGCGGACCTGTGCGTGCCTGAGGACGCCGAGCCGGGCGACTACACGGTGGTCGGTACCGACGACACCACGGGCACCCCGGCGGAGGCTCCGCTGACGGTGACGCCGGTCGACGGCATCACGCCGTCGATCTCGGTGGACCCGACCGTGGTCGACCCCGGTGAGTGCACCGTGGTGTCGGGTGAGGGCTACACGCCGAACTCGACGGTGACGGTGCAGCTGACGGATGCCGACGGCAACCCGGTGGGTGACCCGGTCACGGCCGAGACCGACGAGACCGGTGCGTTCACCGTGGACCTGTGTGTTCCGGAGGACGCCGAGCCGGGTGACTACACGGTGATCGGCACGGACGACGAGACCGGCACGCCCGCGGAGACCCCGCTGACGGTGAACCCGGAGGGCGACATCAGCCCGACGATCGTCGCCGACCCGGACGTGGTGGCGCCCGGCGACACCACGGACATCATCGGTGACGGGTACACCCCCGACAGCACGGTGACGATCCAGCTCGTCGACCCCGACGGCAACCCCGTCGGTGACCCGGTGACCGCCGCCACGGACGAGACGGGCAGCTTCGTGCTTCCCGCCGTGATCATGGAGGAGACCGAGCCGGGCGAGTACACCGTGATCGGCACGGACGACACCACCGGGATCGCGGCGGACACGCCGTTGACGGTGACGCCGGTGGACGGGATCGACCCGACGCTGTCGGTGGACCCGTCGGAGGTTGCCGCGGGTGAGTCCACGGAGGTGACCGGTGAGGGGTACACGCCGGACAGCACGGTGACCGTGCAGCTGGTCGACGCCGACGGCAACCCCGTGGGTGACCCGGTCGAGGATGTTCCGACGGACGAGAACGGCATGTTCACCGTGTCGCTGACCGTTCCGGAGGACGCCGAGCCAGGCGACCACACGGTCGTCGGTACCGACGACACCACGGGAACCCCGGCGGAAGCACCGCTGACGGTGACCGACGGTGACGGCGGTTCCGGTGACGTCGACCCGGCCATCACGGCCGACCCGGTCGAGGTCGCTCCCGGCGACTCCACGGAGATCACCGGTACGGGCTACACGCCGAACGGCATGGTGACCCTGTACCTGATGGACCAGGACGGGAACGTGCTCGGTGAGCCGGAGCCGTTCGAGGCGGAGGACGACGGAACGTTCGTCATGCCGCTGAACGTGCCGGCGGATGCCGAGACCGGTCCGTACACGGTCGTCGGGGTCGACGAGACCACTGGTCTCGAGGCCACCACGATGATCTACGTGACGCCCGGCGACGGGGGCGGCGACGTCTGCTCCGACCCGGCCCTGTTCGCCACGACCGAGGTCGTGACGGTCGGCGACGACGTGCTCGTCACCGGTATGGGCTTCGAGGCCGGCGCCGAGGTCGAGGTGCAGCTCTACGGCCCGGACGGGGAGCCCTTGGGCGACCCGGTCATGGTCACCGTGAACGAGCAGTGCGGTTTCCAGGTGACGATCACGGTGCCGGAAGGCTCGGACCCGGGTCTGCACGAGATCATCGCCACGCCGGAGGACGGCGGTGACGGCGCCTCGGTGCCGATCGCGGTCTGCGGTCCGGAAGGCGTGGCCCGTGCCCTGGACGCGTGGTTCGAGCACGGCACGGTCGAGCCGGGTGACAGCCAGACGTTCTACGCGTCGGGCTTCGAGCCGGGCGAGGTCGTCGTCGGACTCATCCACTCGTCGCCGATCGCCCTGCAGGGCACGGCGGCGGACGAGGAGGGCGTCGTCAGCTGGACCTTCACGGTTCCCGCCGACTTCGCCGCAGGTCCGCACGTGGGCATCGCGACGAGCACCGTCCACGGTGACCACGCCATCGCCGGCTTCGACGTCGTCGTCCACGACGACAACGGCAACGGTGACGGGAACGGCGACTGCGAGTGCGACGACGGCGACGGGGACGGCAACGGCTCCGGCGACGACGGCAACGGCGCGGGCGACGGCAACGGCACCGACGGCAACGGCACCTCGGGCAACGGCACCTCGGGCAGCGGCAACGGCGGGGGTCACCTCGCCGCGACCGGCTCGGACGCGTCGATGCTCGCGGCGCTGTCGTTCCTGCTGCTCGCAGCTGGTGCGGTGCTGGTCCGGCGGCGGCAGGTGATGAGCCGCCGGTGACGGACCGTCCGGGCCGCTGACCGCACGGCGGTCGGCGGCCCGGGCCACCACGGGAGAGATGCCGGCCCGGTGTGACGTGAGTCGCGCCGGGCCGGTCCGTGCCTCAAGATCGGTGAGGGCAGGGGGCCCGTAGCGATCTTTCAGGGGGTAGAAGGGTGCCGGAACAGAGCGGCGCACGACGGCGGTCGTGGCCGGGTCAGAGAGGGATGGTGGCGGTCATGGTGGTCTGCCTGGCCGCCATCGCCGCGGTGGCGATCACGCTGCTGGTGGTGTCGGCCGGTGCGACCACGGGGGGCGAGCGAGCGCCCCGGGCGGGAGCGGTGTCGTCGGCGGCGGTGGAGGAGCCGGAGTGCGCCGAGAACGCGCCGATCACCCAGGTCCTCAGCAGCGGTTCGGCCTGGACGATGTGCTGGCGCGTCGATCACAACACCGGGCTCGTGCTGGAGGACGTGACGTTCGCGCCCGCCGGGCACAAGCAGATGCAGGTCCTGGCCTCGCTGACGATCGGACAGCTCGAGGTGCCGTACGACACGGGTGTGCGCACCACCGAGGACATCACGGCCCAGGGGTTCGGCGGGCGGTCGATGCTCACGCTCGGCGAGAAGTCGTGCGGCGGGGAGCGCGTCACGGCGGACGTGCCCCTGGTCGGGGACGGCAGCGTGGGCGGCGTCGAGACGCGTGAGGTGCTGTGCCGGGAGACCGTCGACGGCGGCATCGCGTACCACGCGACCGCCGACACGCCGGGAGCGGAGGCGGTGGTGGAACGCCGGACGGACCTGCGGCTGTCGACCGTGTCGAAGGTCGGCTGGTACGAGTACGTCACGCAGTACACGTTCGGCGCGGACGGATCGATCACCCCGGAGCTGGGTGCCACCGGGGACCTGTCACCCGCGGACTACACCGACAAGGCGCACGGCTGGGCTGTCGGGGAGGGCGATCACCACCACGCCGCGAGCCACTCGCACAACGCGGTGTGGAAGGTGCACTGGGCACTCGGCGGGCGCGGCGGGCAGCGCGTCGAGCAGTACGACGCCCGGGACACGGACGAGATGGGGCCGAAGTCCCGCGTCGTGGCCGGAAGCCTGCAGGCGATCGAGCGTGAGGGCACCCGCGAGATGGGAAACCGTCGCTGGTGGCGCGTGCTGAACCCCGCTCGTCTGAACGAGGACGGGCACCCCGTCAGCTACGAGATCGGTCTGGGAGCGTCGTCGTCGTTCACGTTCACCCGTGACGACGGGCACGAGCACGGGGGCTACGACATCGCGTTCACCGAGGCGACGGACTGCCAGCTGTTCGCGACGGCGAACCGCGACGGCCACTGCGGCCGCGGCGTACCGGACTACGTGTCGGACCGCGAGGTGCTCGACGACGTCGTGGCCTGGGTGGCGGTCGGCTTCCACCACGTGCCGCGGGACGAGGACCAGAGTCCGATGGAGTCCCACTGGCAGGGCTTCACGATGATTCCCCGGGACGTCACGGCGACCAGGCCGGACGTGCCGCCGGGGCACGAGTCCGTCAACGGCAGCCCGCCGCCCGCCGGATAGCGCGGGCCTCGCTCAGCGGGGGAGGTGAGCCTCGATCTGCTCGATCACCTCGGGGGCGTCGGGAACCGTGCGCGGGTCGAAGCGGCGTACCGTGCCGCCCGGCAGGACGAGGAACTTCTCGAAGTTCCAGCGCACCCGGCCGGAGTGTCCGTCCGCGTCGGCGGTCTTCTTCAGCTCGGCGTACAGCGGATGGGTGTTGCGCCCGTTCACCTTCACCCGGTCCACCACGGGGAACGTCACGCCGTAGGTGGCCGAGCAGAACTCCGCGATCTTCTCGTTGCTGCCCAGCTCCTGGAAGAACTGGTTGCTCGGGAACCCGATCACGGTGAAGCCCCGTGCGGAGTACGTCTTCTGGAGCTGCTCGAGCGCCGTGTACTGCGGCGTCAGACCGCAGCGGGACGCCACGTTGACGACGAGGACGACGTCGTCGGCGTGGTCGGCGAGCGTGGTCTCGCTGCCGTCCATCCGCCGGAAGGGAATGTCGTAGAGGCTCATGCGTCCATCCTGGCACCGGCGGGCACGGCTCCGGAACCTGGCCTGCGGTAGGGCCGGCCGTGCCGGCGACGTGCGGCCGGCGCGCCGCGGG
>NZ_JAFMPK010000027.1:0-216828 GCF_017349295.1 Myceligenerans salitolerans | reverse complement strand
GACCCGGGTCCCGCGGCGCGCCGGTGCGGCGTCAGCCGGTGGCCACGGCGAGCCAGCTCAGCACCGGTGCCTCCGTGCCGCCGTCGTCGGCGACGCGGAACGTCACGACGGTCTCCTCGGAGAGCGTGAAGCTGCCCGTCAGCACTTCGGTGCGACCGCTGCTGCCGTTCGGGAACGCCACCGATCCCAGCGGCACGGAGTGTGCCGCGCCGTCGGATCCGGTCCACGAGACCGAGGTCGCCATGCGGCGCGACCGCCCGTTGCCCGGGTTCCACCATTCGGTGTGCCCGGACGACACCGTGTACTCGCCGGCCGGGAGGCTGAGCCGGTAGTCGAGCGGCTGTGCCGTGCCCGAGGTGTAGTAGCCGGTCTCGCGCGTCTTGTCGTAGGGGTTGGTGCCGAGCGGACCCTTGCCGGAGTAGGGCGCGGCCCGGCCCCAGCCGGCGTCGTCGGACCACAGGGCGTCGGGGGTGTCGTTGCGGAGCCCTTCGCCGTGCGCGTCGGCGAAGGCCCGGACGGCGGGGTACGTCGCGCCACCACCGACTGCCGGTGCGTTGGCGTCGATGAAGTAGGCGAGCCCGTCGGGCACCACTTCGACGATCGTCGAGACCCGCAGGGACGGGTCGTTCGTGAACGTGCCGTCGACGCGGACCATCGAGTACGGCTCGTCGAACGCGCCGGCGGGAAGGAACCAGTCGACGGCGGCGTCGATCGTCGTCCCGGCCTCCGACGTCGCCGCCAGCGTCGCGGGGAGATCGGGTGCCTGTCCGACGGCTGCCGCCGCGCGGGAGATCTGCTCGACCGGTGCGACGGGGCGGTCCTCCGGCGCGACCTTGCGGACCTTGGCCCCGCCCGCCAGGACGTCGACGCCGTCGAGCGTGAACGTCCCGCTGACCACCCGGACGGTGACGGTGTGCCGCTTCTGCTGCAGGCCGCGCAGCCAGTACGAGGTCTCCCGCGTGCCGGAGGCGCCCACCCGCTCCGTGCGTGGTGCACGCCCGTCGATCTCGACCTCGACCGTCGCCGCGTCCGTGGCACCGAACAGGTTCAGGCCGGTGCCGGTGAAGTCGAGCTCGACCGACTGGCCCGCCGTGAGCACGTGGAGGGTGCGGTTGAAGTGGGTGAAGCTCGACTGCGCGAAGCGCGCGCCGTCGGGATAGGACACGCGCGCGTCGGAGTCGTCGAGTTTCTCGGACTTCCACGCCTGGCCCTTGATCGGTGTGATCGCGAGCTTGTCGTACTGCGTGTTGTAGAAGCCGCTGACGAGCGAGACGCGGCCCGCCAGCACCGGGTTGGCCGCCGGGTCGACCCACTGCTTCAGCAGTTCACCGTCGAGCCTCGCGGTGATGACGTTCTCGCGGGCCTCGACGGACAGCGTGTGCCATGCCTCGGCGTCGAATCCGTCGACCGTGCCCGACGCGACCACGGTGTCGAGCTTGCGCAGTTCCCACCGGCCGTCCGCGTGGACGCGCGTGGCGTACGTGGCCTGGTCGCCGCCGCGCGCGTACACCTGCCGCACACCCAGCCCCGCGAAGTTCGGCAGGCTCGCGTCGCGCACGACGTCGTCCAGCCGGAAGTCGATCGTCGCGGTGTAGTCGGCCCACCGGTGGTCGCCGAGCACCGTCGACGGCGCGGCGGACTGCAGGACGTCCTGCCGGCCGTCGCCCCAGACGTTCCACGTGAAGCCGCGGTTCTCGGCGTGGATCTGCTGCCGCAGGACGTTGCCGCGCCTGCGTTCGCCCGTTTCGACGACCTCGAACGCCCCGTCCTGGTCGGCGGTGTACCGCGGCATCCCGCCACGGCGTTCCACGTACGACATCCGCTCCCCGCCGACGACGGTCTTCCGGTAGTCGTCGTACTCGAAGTCGTCGCGGTACGGCAGCCCGAGGATCTCGTCCTCCGCCTCGGACGCGTAGTCGCCCGGCGTGTACTCCCGTGTGGTGCCGTCGACCCCGCGCGGCAGCGTGGACAGGGTCAGGATCGAGTACGGCTCGACCTTCACGCGGTAGACGTCGTGCTCGGTCCCGTCGATGGTCTCGGTGCGCACGGGCGCGTAGTGGCCGATGTTCTGGAAGTAGTCGGCGTCGTACCTCTCGCCGGCCTCCGGGCCCGTCGTCTCCCACGCGTGGAGCGGCCGGCCGCTCCGGCCGAGGTCCGCGACCTTGACCTCGAAGTACCGCGCGGTCGCCGTGTTGTTGGCGTGCACCTGCGTCAGCTCGGGCTCGCCGGCCTCGCCCTCCGGCGAGCGCAGCGTCATGACCGTGCGCGTCGAGGTGTCGACGTTGGTGCCGCCGTCGCCCTTGGTCCCGTCGCCGCCGGTCGCGCCCTCGACGTACTCCCAGCCGTGCTCCGCGAACTGGTGGAAGTGGCGCACCGTGGAGATGCCGATGTCGCCCTCCCAGTAGCCCGACCAGGGGTCCGACGCGCGGATCAGGTGCTTGGGCGAGTACTGCTGGCCCTCGTACATCGCGCTGACGGCGGGCTGGAACAGGAAGGTGGTCATGTGCGCCGGGTGGTCGCCCGCCCCGCTCCACCGGTAGGCGTTGATGAAGCGGTCGGCGATGTCGGCGGCGCCGACCGTGCCGCCGATCCCGCCGCGCTCGGGCTCCGCGTTCACGCGGTACTGCGGGTCGATCATCGGCGCGACGGCCTCGGAGTACAGGATCGGCTTGCCGAACTCCTTGTTGAGCCGCGTGACGTTGGGCCCGCCCTCGATGTCGTAGTGGTAGCCGAGCGCGTCGACCTGCTCGAGCGCCTCGGGGTCGGCGAGGATCTTGCCGGCGATCCGGTCGCCCTCGCGGTAGGAGTCGAGGGCGACGATCTTGATCGTCGAGTAGTCGAAGCGCGCGTCGTCCGCGAGTGCGTCGCGTTCGAGCCACTTCGCGAACTGGACGGTCCAGTCGAGCTCGGCGTCCTGGTAGGTGTCGCGGCGTACCTCGTTCTGCGACGGGCTCACCCAGTCGAGCTCGACGCCGTAGGTGTCGTACGCGGCGTCGATCGTCTCCTTGTACCACTGGTAGCGCTTGGTCCAGTCGTTGCCCGTCCACGACGGCTCGGCCCAGCGCAGGATCTCGGTCTCGATGTCGGGGTTGATCGACAGCGCGTCGGCGATGAAGTGGAAGCCCGCACCGCGCAGCACGTTGGCCGGCTCGTCCGCGCTCCGCTTGGTCGCCGGTTCCGCGCCCGACGACGTGTTGGAGTCGGCGCCCAGCTCGACCTTGATGTGGGCCAGGCCCGCGCCGTCGACCGGGTCGAAGAGCAGGCGCATGATGGACCAGTAGGCGTCCGGGTTCTCCTCCTTGTAGTCGAGGAGCAGCTTGCCGGTGTTGTTGCACGACACCGAGCCGAATCCGCCGAACACGTTGTAGGGCGTGCCGTCCGCGCGGCGCTCGACGTCGTCGCCGTCGACGACGAGTTCGCGCCAGTCGATGGACGGGTCGTCGAGGTCGAGGGCGGGGCCGATGTCGCCGCCGTGGCCGTTGCCGACGGCCGTGACGGCCGACGGCGTCACGGTGGTCGCGTTCTGCGTGGCGGCGGCCGAGGGGGACAGGAGGCCGCCCGCGGCGAGGGTGAGGACTGCGACCGCGGCGGCAGGTGCGCCCCCGCGGCGAGAGGGTCGTGACATGAGTGCTCTCCGTCGTCATTGACTGGTCTGGCGCGGAGAGCGACGATCATCGATGATCGTTCCTGATCGAGTTCCGGGGATCGTGCTGCTCTCCCGATCAGAAAATAGGCAGACGTGACTGTTCCGGTCAACACTGTGATCGATAGTGATCATTTTCGTCACGACCGGTGGGAAGCCGAAGACCGCGAGAATGTCCACCGACGCGTCCGGCAAGGTGGCGGCGGGGGAGATCCTCGTCGCCGGCAGCAGTCTTGACCACGGCGAGCGGAGTCACGGACGCTGAACCGTGCTGATCGAACGCATCGACATCGACCCCCGCACCGCCGACGCCACCGGCTGGCCCTACACCGTCCCCGCCGTGCGGCAGATCATCGAGACGGGACTGGAGCTGACCAGTCCGCTGACGTTCCTGGTCGGGGAGAACGGCTCGGGCAAGTCCACCCTCGTGGAGGCGATCGCCGCCGCATGGGGCATCAACCCGCGTGGCGGACGCGGCAAGGCGGACCGCCGGCCCGAACCGGGCACCCTCGCGGCCGACATCGACTTCGACCTCACCCCCACGGGCCGCCGCTTCCGCACGCCCAGGAACCGCTCCCAGTCATTCTTCCTGCGCGCCGAGGCCGCACTCGACCTACTGGAGTTCGTCTCCTCGTTCAACCTCATCGTCCCCGGCTACCCGCAGGAAGACCTGCGCGCCCTCTCCCACGGCGAGGGTTATCTCGCCGTGTTCCGCGAGATCTTCTCCCGTCCCGGCCTCTACCTGCTCGACGAGCCCGAAGCCGCACTCTCCTTCACCGCCGGTCTCCAGCTCGTCGCCGGGCTGCGCGCCGCCACCGACTCCGGAGCGCAAGTCATCTGCGCCACCCACTCCCCGGTCGTCGCCGCCACTCCTGGCGCACAGATCCTCGAACTCGACGACGCCGGCATCCACCCCACCACCTGGCACGACCTCGACCTCGTCAACCACTGGCGCACCTACCTCGACAACCCCGACGTCTACCACCGCCACCTCCTGGACTGACACGGCGATCATCGCCCCACGCGACCGCCCGGCAGCGACCCGTCGATGTCGAGGGAGCGACGAGACCCGAAGCGGCGAGGAGCTCCGCTCAGCGGGTCGCGGAACTCCACCGACCTCGCCAGGAGCTGGAGAGGCCGCGCGAAGTCGTCCGGGACGTCCTCGCGGAGCACCGGCCAGAACGGGTCGTGCAGGATCGGGACGCCGAGCGACGCCAGGTGCAGGCGCAGCTGGTGCGTCTTCCCGGTGTGCGGCTCCAGCCGGTACAGACCCAGGCCGCGCGCCTCGTCGCGGGCGACGAGGGTGATCCGCGACTCCGCGTTCGGCTCGCCCGGGACCTCCTGCGCGGGCGCCGTCCCGCGACGCTTCACGATGCGCGAGCGCACCGTGACCGCCCGCCCGTCCGCGAGCCGGCCGATCAGGTCCGTGGCGGACCACGGCGAGCCGTGGCCCGGGGTGACCGCGCGCTCGTGGCCGGCCGCGCCACGACCGTCGTCGTCCACGGACGTCGAGGCGTGTCCCGGCAGCGGTGCCACCGCCTCGTAGACCTTCCGCACCCTCCGCTCCTGGAAGAGCGTCTGGTACGCGCCACGTACCTCTCGACGGACCGTCAGCACGAGCACCCCGGCCGTGGGCCGGTCGAGGCGGTGCGCGGGACTGAGCTCGGGGAGGTCGAGCGCTGCCCGCAGACGCACCAGCACGGTGTTCCGGATCCAGCGCCCACGCGGCATCGTGGCGAGGAAGTGCGGTTTGTCGACGACGAGCAGGTCGTCGTCGCGGTGCAGGATCTCCGGCTCGAAGGGGATCTCCGGCTCGTCCGACGGCGGGTCGCGGTACAGGAAGAGGAATCCGCGCGGCTCGTAGGGCGTTTCCGGCGTGATCGGCGTCCCCCGCCCGGTGACCACCTCCCCGGCGGCGACCTTCTCCCGTAGGCGGGTGGCGTCACCGGGGAACCGCTCGAGGAGCCACGAGTACGCCGTCGGACAGCGGGCGACGGTCGCCTCGTCGTGCGGCAGCACGAGCCGGGTCGGATTCAGCCCGTCGCGCACGGGCAGAGGTGGGAGCACGCCTCACGCTAACGCGCCGTGGCAAGCCGGTCCCGCCCTGCCGTCGCACGGCCGCTCCCGCCGCGGACGACGGCCCGGCCGGCGCCCGGTGTGGTCGCGACTCGCGCCGCGAGTGGGAGAATCGCTGCTGTGAGCACCACCCCTCCCCTCGGCGTCCTGCCCGGGTTCGATCCCGAGTACCCCGCGCGCGCCGTCGTCGACCTGACCGCCATCCGCGACAACGTCGTGGCGCTGCGCCGCGCCGCCCCGGCTGCCGCGCTCATGGCCGTGGTGAAGGGCGACGCCTACGGGCACGGGCTGCTGCCCGTGGCACGCGCGGCGCTCGCGGGCGGTGCGACCTGGCTCGGGGCGGCGCAGGTCGGCGAGGCGCTGCGGCTGCGGCAGGGCGGCGTCACGCCTGCGGACGCACGCATCCTCACCTGGCTCTACGCTCCGGGCGCTCCGCTGGAGGAGGTGCTGCTCGCGGACATCGACCTCGGCGTGGCGGCGCCCTGGGGGATGGACGCGGCGGCCGACGCCGCGCGCTCCGCCGGGCGTCCCGCGCGCGTGCACCTGAAGGTGGACACGGGGCTCGGACGCAACGGCATCACCCTGGACGACCTTCCCGGCGTGCTGCGTCGCGCCGCCGAACTGCGCGGCCTGGTCGAGGTCACCGGCGTCATGTCGCACTTCGCCTGTGCCGACGAGCCCGGCCATCCCAGCATCGATGCGCAGGCGAAGGCGTTCGAGGACACGGTGTCCGCCGTCGAACGCGCGGGGTTCACGCCCGAGGTGCGGCATCTGGCCAACTCCGCCGCGACCCTCACCCGGCCCGACACGGCCTGGGACCTCGTGCGCACCGGCATCGCGATGTACGGTCTGACGCCCGTGCCGCAGAGCAGCGTCCCCAGCACCTACGGGCTGCGGCCCGCGATGACCGTCGAGGCGCGGCTCGCGACGGTGAAACGCGTCCCGGCCGGCAGCGGAGTCTCCTACGGGCTGCACTACACGACCTCGCAGGACACCGTCCTCGGCGTGATCCCGCTCGGGTACGCCGACGGGATCCCGCGCCACGCCAGCGGTGGGGCCCTCGGGCCGGGCGGTCCCGTCCTGGTCGGCGGCGGTGTCGGCGACGTGTCGTCCCCCGAGGCGGGGCCCGGCTCCGCCCGTGTCGTACGGGTGGCGGGCAGGGTGTGCATGGACCAGGTCATGGTCGACCTCGGCCCGTACGCGACCGAACAGGCGGGTGACATCGTCACGCTGTTCGGCCAGGCCGACGGCGTCGAGCACGCCGGCGCGCCCAGCGCTGAGGACTGGGCACAGGCCGCCGGAACCATCAGCTACGAGATCGTCACCCGCGTCGCCGCCCGGATGCCGCGGGTGTACACCGGAACACAGGAAGTCGGGGCGGACGCCGCGGGCCTCAGCGCGCTCACCGCCCGGGGAGCGTGGTCATGAGCGGTGGGCCGATGAACGGAACGACACAGGACGAGGGCGTGGCTGCCGCGGTCAGGGAGGCGATCCGGGCCGTCGGGACGGGCGCCGGGCCGGTCACCCTGGAACTGCCCGACGCCGGGGCGACACGCGCGTTCGGCGCGCAGCTCGCCGGGCTGGTGCGGGCCGGGGACCTGGTGATCCTCACCGGGGACCTCGGTGCGGGCAAGACGACCCTCACACAGGGGCTGGGGAGCGGTCTGCACGTGCGCGGCCAGGTCGCGTCGCCCACGTTCATCATCGCTCGTGAGCACCCGCCGCTGCCGCGAGAGGACGGCACGCGGGGTCCCGCTCTCGTGCACGTGGACGCCTACCGGCTCGGCGGCCTGGACGAGCTCGACGCGCTGGACCTCGACTCGTCGCTGGACGAGTCCGTGACCGTCGTCGAGTGGGGCCGCGGGCTCGCGGAGGCGCTGACCGAGGACCGGCTGGAGATCGACCTGGTCCGTCCCCGCGGCGGCGAACCGGACCCGGACGACCCCGATTCCGGCGTGCGCCGCGCGACGATCCGCGCGGTCGGCGAGCGCTGGGCCCGCCTGCCGCTCTGAGAGGCGGCCGCAGGCCTTCCGTGTGGCAATCCCTCATGTGCAGCGGGCCACCTGCCTTGCTAGCGTCCGACGACCGGCAGGCAGCGCAGTCGTGCCCCGTTCCGGCTCCGGACACGAACCGAGGTGGTTTCCATGGTCATCCGTCGCAGCTCGATACTCGTCGCGGTCGCAGCCGCCGTGACGCTGGCGCTGGGGACGGCCGTCGTCCCCGGCCTGGTGGTCCCGGCGTTCGCGGTGAACTGCTCCGCACCCGCCTGGGCGGAAGGCACGAGCTACGGCGCCGGCGACCAGGTCACCTACGAGGGCAGCGGCTACACCGCGACGACGACCCACACGGCGTACCCCGGCACGGGCTGGGACCCGGCGTCCACACCGGCGCTCTGGACACACGACGGCACGTGCGACGGCGGACCCGAGCCGGAGCCGACCGACGAACCCACCGGCGACCCGACGCCCGACCCGACACCGACCGAACCCGAACCGGACCCCGGTACCCCCGTCGCGGCCAACGGCCAGCTCCATGTGTGCGGCGTCAACCTGTGCAACGAGGACGGCACGCGGATCCAGCTGCGCGGCATGAGCACGCACGGCACCCAGTGGTACTCCCAGTGCGTGAACGACGAGTCGCTCGACACGCTCGCGTACGACTGGAACGCCGACGTCGTGCGGATCTCGACCTACGTGCAGGAGGGCGGCTACGAGACCGACCCGGAGCGGTTCACCGACCTGGTGCACCGGTACATCGACATGCTGACCGCGCGCGGCATGTACGCGATCGTCGACTGGCACATGCTCGAGCCGGGCGACCCGCACGTGAACCTGGAGCGTGCCAAGACGTTCTTCACCGCCGTCGCCGAACGGCACAGCGGCAAGAACAACATCATCTACGAGGTGGCCAACGAGCCCCACGGCGTGTCGTGGCAGACCATCAAGAGCTACCACGAGGAGATCGTCCCGGTGATCCGCGCGCAGGACCCGGACGCCGTCGTGCTGCTGGGAACCCGTGGCTGGTCCTCGCTGGGCGAGTCCGAGGGATCGGACGAGTCCGAGGTCGTGAACGACCCTGTCGACGCCTCGAACGTCATGTACACGTTCCACTTCTACGCCGCCACGCACCGCGACGACTACCTGGGCACGCTGTCCCGCGCCGCCGACCGGATCCCGATGTTCATCACCGAGTTCGGGACCCAGAACTCCGCCGGCGAAGGGGCCAACGACTTCGCCATGGCGCAGCGCTACCTCGACCTGGCGGCGTCGAAGAAGATCAGCTGGGTGAACTGGAACTTCTCCGACGACCATCGCTCCGGAGCGGTCCTCACCCCCGGAAGCTGCGCCGCCGGGACGTACGGGACCGGCAACCTCAAGGAAGCCGGCCTCTGGATCCGCGACCGCATCCGCACGCCGGACGGCTTCTAAGGGCCGGGCACGACGGCGCGGCCGCCGCCGAACTACGCTGGGGTCCGTGCCCGTCCTCGCCATCGACACCTCCGCCGCCGTCACCGTCGCTCTCGTGAGCGAGAACGGCGGACGGCTCGCCGCCCGTTCCTCCGACGAACGCCGCCGGCACGCCGAGTCCCTCGCGCCGCTGATCACCCAGGTGCTGGACCACGCGGGCATCGAGCGGACCGCGCTGACCGCCGTCGTCGCGGGGACCGGGCCCGCGCCGTTCACCGGGCTGCGGGTCGGGCTCGTCACCGCACGGACCCTGGCGCTCGCGCTCGGTGTCCCGGTGCTCGGCGTGCCGAGCATCGACGCGCTCGCGGCACAGGCGGTGAGCGATCTGGGGCTGGACCCCGGCGACGAGGTGCTCGTCGCCTCGGATGCCCGCCGCAAGGAGGTCTACTGGGCGCGGTACCGCGTCGTCGCGCACGAGGGGCCGCACGGCGTGCCGGTGGTCGAGACGGTCGCGGGGCCCGACGTCGGCCGTCCGGCGGCGGTCGCGGCCGCGCAGTTCGGCGCACCGGGATCGCCCTCGGGACCGGGTGCCCCCCGCACCGTCGTCGTCGGCGAGGGGGCCGCCCTGTATGCCGACGCGCTGCCGCTCGACGAGGACGCCCCGATCCTTCCCGACGCGACCGTGCTCGCGCGCCTCGCACTCGCGCGCCGTGGCGCGGGCGCCGACCTGCCCACCGAACCGCTGTACCTGCGCCGCCCCGATGTGCAGGAACCCGCCGCGCGAAAATCTCCCGCACTGGGATAGCCCCGCTTAGGCTGGTGATATGCCCGAGTTCCATTGTCGTCCGTTGCGCAGCTCCGACTTCGACCGCGTGCTGTGGCTGGAGCGCGATCTGTTCGGGTCCGGTGCCTGGACCTACGGAATGCTCGCCGACGAGCTCGCTGCGCTCGGCCGCTGGTACATCGTCGCTACCGTGGACGAGCCCGGCACGATCGGTCCGGACCCCGTGGTCGGGTACGCCGGGCTCTGGTTCGACGGTGACGACGCGCAGATCATGACCATCGGCGTGGCCAAGGACTACCAGCGCTGCGGCGTCGGCAGGCTGCTGCTGGAGGCGCTGATCGCACACGCCAGGAAGCTGAAGGCGCAGGCCGTGCTGCTGGAGGTGCGGATCGACAACGAGCCGGCCCTTGCCATGTACCGCCGCTCCGGTTTCGAGGTGCTCGCCGTGCGCAAGCGCTACTACCAGCCCGAGGACAAGGACGCCTACACGATGCGCCTGGACCTGCGGGCCGGGTCGCGCACGGCGAGCGAGGACGGGGACGCCGCCACGGACGACGGCGACGCCGCCTGACCGTCCGTCGCCGTCGTCCGTGGCGGCGCGGCCGCCCGTGACGGTCGACACGTCTTGGCAGCGACCGCGGGCCGTGGGATCGTGTCAGGCGTTGGTTCGTGGCCGGCGGTGAGGAAGGAAATCGGGACGTGAGGGAACGGGTGCTGGTTGACGCCACTCGGCTGGCGGCGGATCTTCAGGTCACGGGCGGGAGGCACGTGGACCCCGAGGCGGGGACACCCGTCCTGCTGGACGTGCGGTGGGCACTCGGGATGACCGACGGTGCCGAGCGGTATCGCGCCGGGCATCTTCCCGCAGCGGTGTACGTGGATCTGGAGGCCGAGCTGGCCGCACCCGGTTCGCCGGCCGCCGGGCGGCATCCGTTGCCGTCGGCCGCCGCGTTCCAGGAGGCCGCCCGCCGGTGGGGCGTACGGCAGGGCTCCCGCGTCGTCGTGTACGACGGCGTCGGCGGCACCTCCGCGGCCCGCGCCTGGTGGCTGCTGCGCTACTTCGGGCTCGACGACGTCCGCATCCTCGACGGCGGGATCGACGCCTGGGTCGCGGCCGGCCACGCGCTCGAGGTCGGCGGCGTGGCCGCCACGCCCGGGGACTTCGTCGCGCGCCCCGGCGGGATGCCCGTGCTCGACGCCGACGACGCCGCCGACCTGGCGAACGGTGCCGGTGTGCTCCTGGACGCGCGCGCCGGGGAGCGGTACCGGGGCGAGGTGGAGCCGGTGGACCCGCAGGCGGGGCACATCCCGGGCGCGGTGTCGGCGCCGACCACGGAGAACCTCGGGGAGGACGGCGAGTTCCTCTCGACCGCGGAACTTCGCACCCGGTTCGCCGGGCTCGGCGTCCGCGCGACGGAACCGGTGGGCGTGTACTGCGGCTCCGGAGTCACGGCTGCCCACCAGGTCGCGGCGCTGGCGGCGGCAGGAAAGCAGGCCGCACTCTATCCGGGCTCCTGGTCCCAGTGGTCCCACGACCCCGCCCGCGAGGTCGCGACGGGGAGTGCACGCCGTTGACGTGGCCGCTCCGGCGCCCGACCGTCAGACCGTGATCGTCTCCAGCGGCATCGACGAGTCCACCGGGATGTCGAGCGCGCTGGGGGCGACGCCCGCGCGGACCACCGCGGACCCCAGAGCGGCGATCATCGCCCCGTTGTCCGTGCAGTAGCGGATCGGTGGGATCCGTAGGTCGATCCCGGCCTCGGCGCATCGCTTCGCGGCCATCTCCCGAAGCTGCGAGTTCGCGGAGAAACCGCCGCCGATGACGAGCGTGTCGACGTCGTGCCGCCGGCAGGCCGCGATGGTCTTCGCCGTGAGCACGTCGGCCACCGCTTCGGCGAACGACGCGCACACGTCCTCGACCGGGATGGCCTGCCCGGCGTCGGTGCGGGCCTCGACCCAGCGTGCGACCGCGGTCTTGAGGCCGGAGAAGCTGAAGTCGTGCGCGTGGCGTTCCTGGTCCTTGCGCGCCGTGAGCCCGCGCGGGAAGCGGATCGCCGTCGGGTCACCCTCCCGGGCCAGCCGGTCGACGTGGGGGCCGCCGGGGTAGGGGAGGCCGAGCAGCCGGCCCACCTTGTCGAAGGCCTCGCCGGCCGCGTCGTCGAGCGTGGAGCCGAGTTCCGTGACATCGGTGGCGACGTCGTCCACGAGCAGCAGGGAGGAATGCCCGCCCGAGACCACCAGCGCCATCACCCGGTCGGGGAACGCGCCGTCGACGAGCTGGTCCACGCACGCGTGGCCGATGACGTGGTTCACTCCGTACAGCGGTTTGCCGAGGCCGATCGACAGCGCCTTCGCCGCGGAGGTCCCGACCGTCAGCGGGCCCACCAGACCGGGCCCCGCGGTGACGGCGATGGCGTCGACCTCGGTGAGGTCGACGTCGGCCTCAGCGAGCGCGCGCTCGATCGTGGGGATCATCGCTTCGAGGTGGGCGCGGCTCGCGACCTCGGGGATGATCCCGCCGAAGCGCGCGTGCTCCTCCATCGAGGAGGCGACGGCGTCGAACAGCAGGTCGTTGCCGCGGACGAGGGCCACGCCGGTCTCGTCGCAGGACGACTCGATGCCGAGGACGAGGGGGTCGCCGGAAGAGGTCATGGGGCAAGGCTAGTCCGCGGGTCTGCTTCCCGGCGCCGGGGCGGAGGTTCTGACACGCTGGTGTGCGCGGGATCACGATTGAAAATTGAACTATCTGCGCCCGCGACGGTGTTGCGCCGGACATGACCGAGACACTCGAGGCCGCCGCACCGCTCGCCATCGACGACGCCGCCGCCGACCGCCTGTTCCGCACCGCGCGCTCCGTCACGGAGTGGACCGACGCCGAGGTGACCGACGCCCACCTCCGAGCCGCCTGGGACCTGGCGAAGTTCGGGCCGACGGCGATGAACACGCTGCCGCTGCGCTTCGTGGTCGTCCGCTCGGACGAGGCGAAGGCGCGGTTGCTCGCGCATCTGCCCGACGGCAACCGGCCGAAGGTCGAGTCCGCTCCCGCGACCCTCGTCCTCGCGCACGACCCGGAGTTCCACGAGCACCTGCCGCGCCTCTTCCCGGTCTACCCGGGCATCAAGGAGCAGCTCGCCCCCGCCCCCGACGTGCGCGACGGCATGGCACGCACCAACGCCCTCATCCAGGCCGGCTACCTGATCGTCGCCCTGCGCTCCGTCGGTCTGTCCGTGCGTCCGATGAACGGGATGGACTTCGACGGGGTCGACGCCGAGTTCTTCGCCGACAGCGGCTACAAGTCGTTCATGATGATCGCCGCGGGCGTGACCGCGGGCGAGGGCACCGGGCACCCCCGCCTGCCCCGCCTGACCCTGGACGAGGTCGCCCAGGCGCTCTGAGCCGGAGCGCCCGGGCCCTCACCACGGCCGGCCCGGTCAGGTCCGGTTCGGGAAGTGCGGGAGGGGACGCCCGGTCTCCATCTCGGCCAGCATCGCGCGGACCACGGCGTCCAGATCGCCCCCGGAGGCATCGGCCACGGCGCGCTGGCGCTGGTAGGACGAGCCGGTGCGGGCGATGTCGGCGACGGCGGCGAGGTGCTCGGCGCATCCCAGGCGCTCCGCTGTCGGCTCCAGCTCGACCAGGACCTTCGCGATGGCGTCGGAGACCGGGAGCTGGTCCCCGTCGGCCGAGGTGATGATCGTCGCGTCCATGCCGTACCGCGCCGCCCGCCACTTGTTCTCCTTGGCGAACCACGGCGGCAGGACCGGTAGCTCCCGGCCGTGATCGAGCTCGGTGGACAGATGTTCCACCAGGCAGTGCGTCAGTGCGCCCAGGGCCATCGCCTCGGTGACGTTCGTGGGGCCGTCGCAGATGCGAACCTCGATGGTCCCGTACGCCGGTGACGGACGGACGTCCCAGTGGATCTCGTTGAACTCCTGGGCCACCCCCACACGGCGCATGTCCTGCGCGTACGACTCCACCTCGTGCCACTGGGTGAACGGGTGCGGCAGCCCTGCCGTCGGGATCTGCTGGAACAGCATGGCCCGCGTGGAGGCGTAGCCGGTGTCGACACCGCCCCAGTAGGGTGACGAGGCGGACAGGGCCTGCAGATGCGGCGCGTACGTGACCACGCCCTGCACGAGGGCGAGGACCTTGTCGCGGTGCTCCACCCCGACGTGGACGTGCAGCCCCCACGTGACGAGCTGCCGCACGAACACCTGGATGCGGTCCACGAGCCGGGCGTAGCGCTCCTTGTCCGTGACGAGCTGGTCCTCCCAGCGCGCGAGCGGGTGCATGGCGCCGCCGATCACCGCGGCGCCGTGCCGGCCGGCCGAGATCGCCACGCGGTCGAGGAGCTCGTCGAGTTCGGCGCCCACCGCGCCGACGTCGTCGCACACTCCCGTGGCGATCTCCACCGTGTTCCGCATCAGCTCCGCCTTGACGCGCGGGTCGGCGCCCTCGGGCGACAGGTCCTCGATCACCTGCGGTGCGACCTGCGCCATCGCACCGGAACCGACGTCGACCAGCCCGATCTCCCACTCGAGGCCGATGCTGGACCGCCGTGACGTGCCGAACGGCACGGGCGCGGGGCCGGTCATGTCCCGCTCCGCAGCGGTTCGACCAGCAGGACCGTCTGGGTGCCGGCGACGCGCGTGAGCACGATGGTCGCCGCCTCCGTCCCGGTCAGCACGAGCTGCTTGCGCAGCTGTTCGGGCACCACGGCGGTGCCCCGCTTCTTGATCGTGAGCTGCCCGACGTTCCGTTCGCGCAGGTATCCCTTGAGGCGCTTGAGCCCGAACGGGAGCGTGTCCAGCACCCGGTACCCGGTGGCGATCGGAGCGGGACCCGCCAGGTCGAGCGCCGGCTCGCCGGCGGGACCAGCGCCACCGGGCGGGGCGCCGGGTGGCGCGACCCGGTCCGGGGAGGGTGCCGGCGCGGGGGAGTCCGTCGTGATGTAGGCGATCGTCGGGTCGACCAGCCGGCCGTTCAGCTCGACGGCGGCATGGGCGACGAGACCGGCCCGGATGACGGCGCCGTCGGGCTCGTAGAGGTACTGGCCGACCTCGCCGGTGGGTGCCTCGAGGGCCACACCGTCCGGGTGGTCCGACGCGCGCAGCACGCGGGTGCGGGTGTGTTCCTTGCCGTCGCGGTCGACGGTGGTGCGCACCACGAGCGCGCTGCGGCCGGGCCCCCCGGCGGCGAGCGGGCCGAACCACAGCCCGGCCTCGACGACGTCGTTGTCGACGGAGACCCACTGCGCCTCGGCGTCGTGGGGCAGGCCCTCGTGCGGAATGCCCGGACCCACCTTGACACCCAGGGCGGGTACGGCGTCGCGCAGGGCGAACACCCTGTCCAGCGCCGGCTCGTAGCCACGCGGGTCGAAGACGCGGCGGCTGCCGCCCGGCCCGCGCGTGCGGCGAGCCGGGTCGGCGTAGACGCCGTCGGCGCGTTCGGCCCCGAGGTCGAGGGCGAGACCGTCGGCATGACGAGCTTCGGCCTCGGGGAACTGCCGGAGGTTCCAGGCGGCGATCCGCGCCGTGACCTCGTCGATGTCCGTGGCCAGGACACGGAGCCCGGCTCCGGCGAATGCCATGGCGTCGGCGCCGATGCCGCTCGTCAGGTCCGCGACATGTGTGACGCCCGCGTCGGTGAACCGATCGGCGTGCAGGGACGCCACGCGCAGACGGGTGGCCTGTTCGAGGCCGTCGGCGGTGAACAACATCTGCCCGGCGAGCTCGCCGAACTTGGTCCGTGCCCTGCTGCGCAGGCGGGACTGGGTGAGAGCGGCCGCCGCGAGGTCGGGTGCGACACCTTGCTCACGGAGTTTCGTGGAGGTGCGCATGGCGGATCGCTCGTCGTAGGGCGGGAGTGCACCAAGCAGCGCCCGGCCATCGGGGCTGAGAAGTTTGCTCAGAATCGCCGCATCCATGGGCAGATCTTTCCACGTATCGCCTGTTCATGGCGAGAGTCTGGCGAAGAATTTTCTCTATTGCGCATTTTCCACTGCTTCTTCACGGGATACACCGGCCCCTCCCTCCTGTCCGGGCGCGCATCGCCGATCTAGCACTCGCCTTGACCGAGTGCTAGCCCCGACCTAGATTTGGGGGTGTCATCGCCGCACGGCTCACGGGTCGGCGCGGCGGTGCCACGAGATGTTCCGTGCCCGCCGGCACCCGCGACGACGGCGGCCCGCCGAACACTCGAGCAAACCCGTCAACGTAGCTGATCTTTGATCTGCTCGCAGAAAGAGGAGGTCCGACGTGTCGGTCCCCATCAAGCCGCTCGAGGACCGGATCGTCGTCAAGGCCCTCGAGGCTGAGACCACGACCGCTTCCGGCCTGGTCATCCCGGACACCGCCAAGGAGAAGCCCCAGGAGGGCGAGGTCCTGGCGGTGGGCCCGGGCCGCGTCTCCGACAACGGCAACCGCGTGCCGGTGGACGTCGCCGTGGGCGACAAGGTCCTGTACTCGAAGTACGGCGGCACCGAGGTGAAGTACGCGGGTGAGGACTACCTGGTCCTCTCCTCGCGCGACATCCTCGCCGTGGTCGCGGGCTGAACAACCCCGCCGCGACACGAAGGGCCCCGCACACCTGGTGTGCGGGGCCCTTCGTGATGCGGGGAACGTGCCGGCGACCGCGTCGCCCGCCGGCACGTTCCCTCCCCCTGATGATCGGCCGCTCCCCTGCGGCCGGGAGCGGTACGGCTGCCGTGACGGATCGCAACGGCAACCGCCCGCTCGGGACGTGCGCGGGCGGCGACGCGACGGTGGTGCCGCCGCTGCCCCGCAACGAGACGCGTCAGGCAACGAGACGCGTCAGGCAGAGTGTGTCTTGCCCGCGAGGATGGCGGACCGTTCGTCCTCGCTCAGACCTCCCCACACCCCGTACGGCTCACGCACGCGCAGCGATTGCTCGCGGCACTGCATCATCACCGGGCACGACCGGCAGATGGCCTTGGCTGCTTCGGCTCGACGTCGGCGCGTGGACCCGCGCTCTCCCTCCGGGTGGAAGAACAGCGTGTCGTCCGCGTCGCGGCATGCCCCCTGGTACTGCCACTCCCACAGCTCCATCACCGGGCCGGGAAGTCTCGAGATCTCCGTCATGGCGAACAACCTACAAGTTGTGCAGAACTTGTTCAAGGGGCGTTTTTGCGCCAGCGCTAACGATTCGATTCACGACGAACCGCGCCATGGCTGGCAAGGTTTGACCGAGATCGCCCTGAAACATGCGGAGATAAGCGGCACACCGGGCGGATCGGTGGCGAACGTTTGCCGGGCTCGGCAGAATCAGGTCCATGACATCGACGCGGCCTGCTCAGAGTCAGGGCGGGCCCCGCCCGTCGAGCCCCGGGCTGGCCGTCGCAGCGGTGGCCAAACGCCTCGGGGTCGCACCCGCGACCCTGCGCACCTGGGACCGTCGCTACGGGCTGGGCCCGTCAGGTCGCACGGCGGGCTCACACCGCCGGTACACGCCCGATGACGTGGCAAGACTCCTGGTCATGCGGCGTCTCACCCTGGAGGGGCACGCGCCGGGCGACGCGGCTCGCGCCGCGATCGAGGCGAGCGAGGACGAACTCGCCACCGTCCAGTCGGACGAGTCGGCGCAGCTCGCCCGGCGGGACGGCGGGGCGCCGCCGGATCCCGACGAGGACGGCGGTGGTCCCGACGAGGAACCGGAGCGGGACGTCACGGACGGCGTGGACGGGGACGAGCCGTCCTCGCGCGGAGCCGGGGCGAGCCCTCACACGGCCGGGCGTGCCGAGCAGGAGGGATCTCGCCGTGGCCATCTGCGCGCCCTGCCCGGCGGCGGCGGAACGCAGCGCGACGCGGGGCGGTCCCGCGCGATGGGCGGCACCTCGTGGTCGAGCAGGGTCTCGGCCCTGGTGGACGCCGCGATCAAGTACAGCCGTACCGCGTGTGACGCGCTTCTGCGACTCAGCCCCGAGGACGACCCGTCCGTGTGGTGGACGGAACTCGTCGAGCCGGCGTTCGACCAGGTCGCGGTGCGCACCGTGCTCGCCGGCCCGGGCGAGGTGCCGGAGATGGTGCTCGCCGCGGCGGCGCTGGCCAGCCTCCGCGACTACACCGAGGAGTTCGAGCGAGAGGTCGTGGAGGCCGGCGGGCCGCCCGCCAACCATCCGAGCCGGATGCGCAAGATCGTGCTCGTGTTCGCCGCCCCGGACGAACTGGTGCCGCTTCCCGCGCACGCCCTGGCGGCGTCGCTCGCGGCGAAGGGGACGATGGCCCGGATCGTGACCGGCCCCGCGAGCACCCACCGGTCGGTGGAACTGGTGACGATGGTCCGGCCGGCCGCCGTCGTCCTCGCGACCACGCAGACACGGCCGGCGCTCGACGTCGTGCACGCGGTGCACGAGGCGTACCCGGACCTGCCGCTCCTCGTCGGGATGCGGGCGGACGCCGCCGCCGTCGACGTGCCCTTCGGCCCCACCGTTCAGCGGGTCCGCTCGTTCAACGGCCTGCTGCACGAGGTGCTCGCCGTCCTCAAGTGACCAGTGGGCGCGAACGCGCAGGCAGGGCGCGGTACGGCGAGCGGGGTGACGGAGGCGACGTCCCCCGGATCACCGGCCACGGAATATCCCGGGGGCCCGCCACGTAGACTCGTGACATGGAGCCCACCGCACCCCAAGCGCACGACCCGTTCGGTTTCCTCGGCCTCACGTACGACGACGTGTTGCTGCTTCCCGGCCATTCCGACCTGGCCCCGTCGGACATCGACACCACGTCCCGCCTGACGCGGGAGATCTCCCTTCGCGTGCCGCTGGTCTCGGCGGCGATGGACACCGTCACCGAATCGCGCATGGCGATCGCGATGGCGCGGCAGGGCGGCATCGGGGTGCTGCACCGCAACCTGTCCATCGAGGACCAGGCTCTCCAGGTCGACATGGTGAAGCGGACGCAGACCGGCATCATCTCCAATCCGGTCACCATCGGTCCGGACGCGACGCTCGAGGAACTCGACCAGCTCGCGGGGGAGTACCGGATCTCCGGCTTCCCCGTGGTGGACGCCGGCAACCGGCTCATCGGCATCGTCACGAACCGTGACCTCCGGTTCACGCCGGTCGCGGAGTGGGGCACGACCAAGGTGAACGAGGTCATGACCTCCAGCGGCCTGATCACCGGGCCCGAGGGCATCACGCGCGAGGACGCCACGGCGCTGCTGCGGCAGAACAAGGTGGAGCGCCTGCCGCTGGTGGACGGCGACGGCCGGCTCACCGGTCTCATCACCGTGAAGGACTTCGTGAAGTCCGAGCAGTTCCCCCGTGCGTCGAAGGACGGTCAGGGCCGCCTGCTCGTGGGTGCCGCGATCGGGTACTTCGGCGACGCGTGGACGCGTGCCACCACGCTGATCGATGCCGGTGTGGACGTGCTGGTGGCGGACACCGCGCACGGGAACGTCCGGATGCTGCTCGACATGGCCAAGCGGCTCAAGGCGGATCCCGCCACGAAGGGCGTGCAGGTCATCGGCGGCAACGTGGCGACGCGGGAGGGCGCCCGGTCGTTCGTGGAGGCCGGGGCCGACGCGGTGAAGGTCGGCGTGGGGCCCGGCTCGATCTGCACCACCCGGGTCGTCACCGGTGTGGGCGTGCCGCAGGTCACCGCCGTGTACGAGGCGTCGCTGGCCGCCCGCGAGGCGGGTGTGCCCGTCATCGCCGACGGCGGGATGCGGCACTCCGGCGAGATCGGCAAGGCGATCGTGGCCGGGGCGGAGGCCGTGATGCTCGGCTCGATGCTGGCCGGCACCGAGGAGGCTCCGGGCGAGACGATCCTCGTCAACGGCAAGCAGTTCAAGTCGTACCGCGGCATGGGGTCCATGGGGGCGATGTCCTCGCGCGGAAGGAAGTCCTACTCGAAGGACCGGTACTTCCAGGCCGAGGTCACCAGTGACGACATGATCGTGCCGGAGGGCATCGAGGGGCGCGTGCCGTACAAGGGCACCCTCGCCACCGTGGCGCACCAGCTCGTCGGGGGCCTGCACCAGACGATGTTCTACACCGGCGCGCGCACCGTGCCGGAGCTGCAGGCCAAGGGCCGGTTCGTGCGGATCACGTCGGCCTCCCTGCAGGAGAGCCACCCGCACGACGTGCAGATGACGGTGGAAGCGCCCAACTACGCGGGTCGCTGAGACCGGCCGGCACCGCCGCCGGCCGGGTCAGAACCAGCGGCCGAGGACCGTGGTCTCCTGGTCGGCGTAGCCGAGCCTCTCGTAGAAGCCGACGACGGCGGAGTTCGTGCCGCGCACCATGAGCTGGACCTTCCGTGCACCCGCCGCGCGGAGCCAGTCCTCGCCGGCGGCCACGGCCGCCCGGCCCAGGCCGTCGCCCTGGCGGTCCGGCGCGACCGCGACGTAGTACAGCCATCCGCGATGGCCGTCGAGCCCGGCCATGACGGAGGCGACGACGCGCGCCGCCCTCCGGTCGCCGGTCGCGGGCCCGTCGTCGCGCGTCACCAGGATCGTCGACGTCGGGCCGCTCCGCGCGTCGGCGACATCGACGCGCGGGTCGTTCCAGGGGCGCGTCAGACCGCAGGTGTGCCACAGCGCGACGACGCCCTCGACGTCGTCGTCCGTGATCTCGGTGAACTGCGCTGCAACATCGGTCCGGCTCATGCGCCGGATCGTACGCGCGGCGGACGAGCGGCGGGGCGGGTGCTCGCCGGGCGAGCGGCGTGCGGACACGCCCGTGACGGAGGCTCGGCGGTGCGGGCGGCGATCGCGGTGGTGGTCCGCACCTGGCCGGGCAACGGGTCCCCGTCCGTCAGCTCGCGGCCTGGACCGGCCAGACGCGCGACGCGTCCGGGCCGTCCATGCCCTGCTCCGCGCGCCAGGAGTTGAACCCGTCCGCCCAGGCGGCGTGGGCTCCGGCCTGGGACTGGTGCAGGTCGACGAGGTGCGTCTCGTCGAGCTCCGGATAACGGGCCACCAGGGCCGCCAGGAGGTCGAGGGTGGCCAGGACGTCCACCTCGGCGGTGTGCAGTTCGCCGTCGGACGTGATGCCGTACACCTCCGACAGGTCTCCGAGCCGGCGCTTCCCGGGCCGGAACCGGTCCTTCCAGCGATCGAGGACGAGCGGGTCGATGACCGGGCCCACGGAGTGCCCGAGCCGTTCGGGCAGTGTCGGCAGGCCGTGTCGCACGAGCTCGTGGTCGAGCAGGGACAGGTCGAACGCGGCGTTGTACGCGACGACGGGGACGCCCCGGGCCAGATGCGCGGCCAGTTCGGCGGCGACCTCCTCCAGGGCCTCGGCCGGCTGCCGGCCGTGCTCCCGGGCGTGTTCGGTCGTGATGCCGTGGATCGCGGACGCCTCCTCGGGGATCTCGACGCCCGGGTCGATGAGCCAGGTGCGCACGTCCGTGCTCACCCCGGGCACGCGATGCACGAGGGCGGCGGTGACGACACGGTCACCCGTCACGTCGACACCGGTGGTCTCCGTGTCGAAACCGAGCAGCGGCCGGCGGATCCAGCCAGGTCCGATGTCCATGGTGCGCTCCCTCCACTCGTGCGTTCCAGGTCCATCACGAACCATGCCACTGGTGACTGACACCGCCGCCGAACGACGCGCAGACGGCGGGCACCGGACGCCGGGAACGTTCGATCCCGCCGCACTCGGCCGCCACGCCGGAACCCGGAGAAGTGTTGCATATCGCACTGCCGCGTCCCTGCCACATGACGGTTGCGGGGGGCCTGGCGCCGACGCGGTTGAGTAGGCTGCCGGAGTGAGCAACGAGATCGAGATCGGACGCGGCAAGCGAGGGCGGCGCGCGTTCTCCTTCGACGACGTCGCCGTGGTGCCCTCCCGCCGTACGCGCGACCCGGAGGACGTGTCCGTCGGCTGGCAGATCGACGCATACCATTTCGACCTGCCCATCGTGGCCGCTCCGATGGACTCGGTGATGAGCCCCGACTCCGCGGTCGCCCTGGGCGAGCGCGGCGGTCTCGGCGTGCTCGACCTCGAGGGCCTGTGGACCCGCTACGAGGAGCCCGAGGCGCTCCTGGCGGAGATCGCGACGCTTCCGGCGGAGCGCGCCACCGCGCGGATGCAGGAGATCTACGCCGAGCCGATCAAGCCGGACCTCATCACCGAGCGCCTGCGGGAGATCCGCCGTGCCGGTGTCACCGTGGCGGGCGCGCTGTCCCCGCAGCGCACGCAGGAGTACTCCAAGACCGTGGTCGACGCCGGGGTCGACCTGTTCGTCATCCGCGGGACCACGGTGTCGGCCGAGCACGTGTCGGGCAACGCCGAGCCGCTCAACCTCAAGCGGTTCATCTACGAGCTGGACGTGCCCGTCGTCGTCGGCGGCGCGTCCACCTACACCGCGGCCCTGCACCTCATGCGTACCGGCGCGGCCGGTGTGCTGGTCGGGTTCGGCGGCGGCGCCGCCCACACCACCCGCGTCTCGCTCGGGATCCACGCGCCCATGGCCACCGCGGTGGCCGACGTCGCCGCCGCGCGCCGGGACTACCTCGACGAGTCCGGAGGGCGGTACGTCCACGTCATCGCCGACGGCGGCGTGGGCCACTCGGGCGACATCGTCAAGGCGGTCGCCTGCGGGGCGGACGCCGTCATGCTGGGCGCGGCGCTCGCCCGCTCCAGCGACGCACCGGGCCGCGGGTGGCACTGGGGCCCGGAGGCGCACCACGCGCAGCTGCCGCGCGGCGAGCGGGTCGAGGTCGGGACGGTGGGCACGCTGGAGGAGATCCTGTTCGGCCCCGGCCGCCAGGCCGACGGCACCCTGAACCTGGTCGGCGCCCTGCGCCGTGCGATGGCGACCACCGGCTACAGCGACCTCAAGGAGTTCCAGCGGGTCGAGGTCGTCGTCTCGCCGTACCAGCCTCGCTGATCCATCCGGCCCGTGAGAGGGCCGGCCGAGGGGGCACGCCTGCCGGGGCGTGCCCCCTTCGTCGTGCGCCCGTCCCCGTACGTCCCCGTCTGCCACCTGCTGTGACGGGTGGTGCGGTCTGCCACCTGCTGTGACGGGCGGTGCCGCCGGTCGGCGGACGCCTGTCCGCGACGTACACAACTATTGTGCAAACTATCTGTGCACAGTTACTGTGCACGTATGGCACGCACCGAACCGCATCCCGCGCCGGACCCCGGCCCCGGCGAGACCACGCATCTGCACCTGACCGCCGAAGCCGTCAAGGTGCTCGCGCATCCCCTCCGTTCCCGGCTGCTGACCGCGCTGCGCCGCGGTGGGCCCGCGACCGCGACCGACCTGGCCGGGCGGCTGCGGTCCAACACGGGGGCGACCAGCTACCACCTGCGCCGGCTGGAATCCGTGGGTCTCGTCGAGGACACCGGCGAGGGCGCGGGCAAGAGGCGCCTGTGGCGCGCGTCGACCGGGAGCCACGGCTGGACCAGGTCGGAGCTCGCCGACGACGAGGACGCCGCCACCGCGATCGGCTGGCTCGTGCGCGACTACCACCGGTTGTTCGACGCGGAGTACGGCCACTGGCTCGACGTCTCGGACGCGTGGCCCCGTGCGTGGCAGGACGCCGCGGGGTCGAGCGACGCCTGGGTCGAGGTGACCCCGGAGCGCCTCGTCGAGCTCAACGAGGAGATCGAGGAGCTCGTGCGCCGCTACCGTCACGCGGACCCGGGGGATCCGCGCGCCCGCCGTATCCACCTGTGGAACTTCGCGTACCCCATGGACGCCGACGACGTGCCCGGCCTCGACGACGGCGCGGATCCCGGGGACCGGCCATGACCCCGGCGGCGGCCCGCCGGGTGCTGCTCACCCTCGGCGTCACCCGTTGGTTCCCGGTAGGGCTCGTCGTCGGGGTCACGACCCTGCTGCCGATCGAACGCGGGCTCGGCGTCGCCGACACGTTGACCACCGCCGCCCTCGGTGGCCTCGTCGTCTTCGCGCTCGAGCTGCCCACCAGCGGGTTCGCGGACGCCTTCGGGCGCCGTCCGGTCTACCTCGCGGCAGCGGTGGCGCAGATCGCCGCGGCGGTCCTGTTCGTGACGGCGCAGACGTTCTGGGGGTTCCTCGTCGCGGCGGCGGCCTTCGGGGTGTTCCGCGCGCTCGACTCCGGCCCGCTGGAGGCCTGGTACGTCGACACCGTCCACCGCACCACCCCGGGAGCGGACGTCGACCGGACCCTGGCTGCCGCGGGCACCGTCCTCGGCGGGTCGATCGCCGCGGGCGCGCTCGCCGGCGGCGGGCTGATCTGGTGGCACCCGGTGACCGCGTGGAACGCGCTGACGCTCCCGTACGTGACGTACGCCGCGCTGGCCTGCCTGCATCTGGCCGCCGTGGCGGTCCTGATGCGGGAGCCCCGTGCCGCCGCCGTGACCGCGCCACGGGGTGCCCCGCGCGTGCGGGCTTCCCTCCGCGTCGTGCTCGACGGCGTCCGGGACGCCCCCGGCGTCGTCCGGGAGGGTCTGGGACTGCTCGGCACGAACCGCGTCCTGCTCGGTCTCGTGCTCGTCGAGGTGTTCTGGTCGTTCGCCATGGTGGTGTTCGAGACCTTCCAGCCGATCCGGCTCGCCGAGCTGCTCGGGAGCGAGGAGGCCGCCGGTGCCGTGAACGGTCCCGTCACGGCCGTGGGCTGGGCGGTCTTCGCCTGTGGTGCGGCGCTGGCCGGGATGGTCTCGGGACGGCTGGGCGTGGTCCGTACCGCCGTCCTCCTGCGGGTGCTCAACGGGGCCGGTGCCGTGGCGATGGGCCTCGTGGCAGGGCCGGTGGCGCTGGTCGCCGCCTACCTGGTGACGTACGGCCTGCACGGCGGTGCCGGGCCGATGCACGCCGCGCTCCTGCATCGCGAGGCGGAGGCGCGCAATCGCGCCACCGTCCTCTCCATGAACTCGATGGTCGCGTTCGGCGCGTTCTCCCTCGGGGCGCTCGTCCTGGGGCGTCTGGCCGACGCGGCGACGACCCAGACGGCCATGGTGATCGGCGGAGCGGTGAGCGTGCTGGGGGCGCTCTGCTACCTGCCCTCCCTCCGTCGGGAGAGGCGTCTCGGGGCCGCCGGCCCTCGGCGCGCGGCCCACGGCGTGTCGCGGGGTCAGGCGTCCGGCGGGTGAATTCCTGACAGAAGTTTTCATCGCCCCGCCCCTGGGTGCTGGCTCGTTTTACGCGTATGGTGGCCCGCATGATCGAGGAGACACCGGGTGAAGCTGCTGTCGGATCCGTCTTCGACCCCGAGAGTCCCGAGGCCACGTACGTGCTCGAACCCGAGCTCGTCGCACCGCTCGTCGCGCGCGTCGCGTCGTCGCAGGGCGCCGGGACGCACCGGTCCACCTGCCCCTTCACCGGCGCGCCGCTCGCCACGATCCCGGTGTCGTCACCCTCCGACGTCGCCACCGCCGTCGAACGCGGGCGGCTCGCCCAGCGCATCTGGGCGCGGACGGACCTCGCGGTCCGGAGCCGGGTGCTCGACAACCTCGCTCGAATCGTTCTCGTGCGCCAGTCCGAGGCGCTCGACCTGATCCAGCTCGAGACCGGCAAGGCCCGCCGGTCCGCCTTCGAAGAGGTCGGTGACGTCGCGCAGGTCGCCCGCCACTACGCCGTGAGGTCCCGCCGCTATCTGGCCACCGACCGTCCCGCGGGCATGATCCCGCTCGTCACGGGGGTGCGCGTCCAGCGTCGTCCCGTCGGGGTGGTCGGAGCGATCGCGCCGTGGAACTACCCGCTCACCCTGGTCCTGTCGGAGGCGCTGCCGGCCCTGGTCGCCGGGAACGCCGTCGTCGTCAAGCCGGACCCGCAGACCACGCTGACCGCGCTGTGGGCGGCCGAGGTGCTCGAGGAGGCGGGCCTGCCCGCCGGGTTGTTCCAGGTCGTGGCGGGCGGACGCGAGACCGGCGAGGCGCTCGTCGACGTCGCGGACCATGTCGCCTTCACCGGCTCCACCGCGGTCGGGCGCAAGGTCGCCGCCCGCGCCGGCGAACGCCTCGTCGGAGCGACGCTGGAGCTCGGCGGCAAGAACGCCATCTACATCGCGGACGACGTCGACGTCGACACGGCACTGCCCGGCGTGGTGCGCGCCTGCTTCGCGAGCACCGGCCAGCTGTGCCTGTCGGCCGAGCGGATCGTCGTGCACGAGGCCGTCGCGGACGAGTTCGTCGCCAAGCTCGTGCGCGACGTGCGCAACCTCCGGCTCGGTGCGGGCCTCGACTACACGGCCGACGTCGGCTCGCTCACCTCCGACGCACAGCTCGCCAAGGTGACCGCCCACGTCGACGACGCCATCGCCCGCGGCGCCGTCGTACTGGCAGGGGGCGTGCACCGCTCCGACATCGGCCCCTACTTCTACGCGCCCACGGTGCTCGACGACGTCCCCTCCGACGCGCTCGTCGCCCGCGAGGAGACGTTCGGCCCGGTCGTCTCGGTGACCCGCGTCCGATCCGACGACGAGGCCGTCGCCGTGATGAACGACTCCGAGTACGGCCTCCACATGTCCGTGTGGTCCGGGGACACCGCACGCGCCCGGAAGGTCGCCGACCAGATCGAGGCCGGGTCCGTCTCGATCAACGACGGATACATGCTGACCTGGGGGTCCGTCGGCGCGCCCACCGGCGGCTGGAAGGCGTCCGGGCTGGGACGCCGGCACGGGAGGTCGTCCGTCGAGGCGATGACCCAGACCCGGACGGTCGTGACGGCGCGGGGCGCCGGGCGAGGGCTCGGTATCGACGCCGTGTTCGCACTCGAGGGCGCGGCGCCGAGCCGCATCCTCAGCGCCGCGCTGGAAGGCATGCGCAGGCTGCGGATCCCGTGACCGGCCCGGCGAGATCCCCCGGCCGCCGTCGTCGGATCCCCTGATCGGGGGAGGGCGCCCGGCCCGGGAACGGGGAACGTGGAGGCGTACACCTTCCAGATCGGAGGAACGCCATGTCACGAACCGAACTGACGACCGGCGCCGCCGGGTCCCCCGACGGGGCCACGGGGAACGGCGACCGCCCGGCCGTCCCGTCCCGCTCCGGCCGCACCCTGGCCGGCGCCACCGCCCTGAGCGGCGTCGCCGCGCTGCTCGGCGGTGCCTGGCTCGCGGAGCTGGTCCCCGGCTACTACACCCATCCCGGATACGCCCTGATCGCCGACCTGGCCGGCGCGGGGTTCGCCACCGTGCTGCACACCGTGGTCGCCCTGATCGGTGTCGCGTCCGGGATCGCGGGCCTCGCCGGCGCGCTGAACCGCCCCGCGCTCGTCGCGGCGGGGGCGCTGCAGGTCGCGGTGCTCGGCCTCGGCATGGGCAGCATGGGGACGTTGTCCGTCGTCGGCTACCTGGTCGCCTTCTCCGTCCCCGTCGTTGTCGTCGTCCTGCTCGTCCAGGTGGTCCGCAAGTACCCGCGAGGCCGGTGGACGGTGGGGATCCCGGCACTCGCCCTGGTCACCGCCGCAGTGGTCGTCGCGGGTCCGGCGATCACCGGAGCCCTCGCCGCCTCGGGCCGGGCGGTAGCAGGGATGGCCGGGACCGTGGGCGTCGTCCTGCTGCTCCTGGCGATCGCCACCGCCTGGGGCGCGGTCGCCGTCCGCGCGTTCGCGGCGGACGGCGGGACACGGCGCGCCACCGCCTGGGTCCTGCGCCACCGCAAGGCCATCACCGTCGTGGCCGCGACCGGACCGCTCCCGTACGCGCTGATGAGGCTCACCTGGCTGACGCCCTGGCCCGTGCTGTCCGTCGAGGACCTCGACATGAGCTCCCGCGTGTGGGGGCTCCTGCTGTCGGGCGGCGCCTGGATCGGGTTCGTGCTCACGCTGGGCCTGATCCTCCCGTGGGGCGAGGTGTTCCCTCGCTGGGTCCCGGGGCTCGCCGGGAAGCCCGTGCCGATCGCGGCGGCCGCCGTCCCGGGCGGCTTCGTCGCCGCCACGCTCACCTGCGCCGCACTTCCCATGCTGCTCGCGTTCAGGGGGCGCGGGGCCGACGAGTTGCTCCTGAGCGCCGTCGCCTTCCCGTGCTGGTACTGGGGACCGGCCCTGGCGCTCGCCGTCTGGGGCTACGTGGCGCACCGCCGCGGGGCGACGGCCTGATCCCCGGGACCGTCCGGGGGAGGATGGCGGAGTGTTCATGATCTTCGTGCGGCGTTTCGCCTGGGCGATGCTCGGCGCCGCGATCGGCCTGGCCGTCGTGCTGGTCGTGTTCTACGTGCTCCGGGCCGCGCTCGTCGGAACGTTGTTCGCCGCGGACGCCGCCTACGCGCCCGACGTGCTCGTCGGTGCGGTGAGCGTCGCGGTGGCCTTCGCCCTGGGGCTGGTCCCGGGTGCGCGGGAACTCGAGATGACCGCGGCCCGGAGCCTGCTGGGTCACGGGGGCGACCTCGTGATCCCGGGCAGGACCACCTGGGTCCACCGGTTCCGGACGGGCTGCTGGACGGCGTTCCACCTGCTGGCCGGACTCGTCGTCGCCTTCTGCCTGTTCGGTCTGGTTCCGGCGACCGTCGTGGTCGGCCTCGAGTCGGCGCTCGGGCGGTCGGTCGGCTCACCCGTGCCCGTCGCGGACGGGCCGGCGGCCCGGCTCGCCGTCGTGCTCGGCTGCCTGGTCGCCGGGCTCGTGCTGCTCGCCGCGGCCTGGCCGGCCGGCGCGCTGGCCCAGCGCCTGGTCGGCCGGTTCCTCGGGCCGACGGCGGCCGACCGCCTGGAGGTCGCCCTCGCGCGGCAGCGGCAGGAGGCCGAGCACACGCTCCTCGCGCGCGAGCTGCACGACGGCATCGGCCACGCGCTGACCGTCGTCTCGGTCCAGGCGGCGGCCGGCCGGCGGGTCGCGGCCACGCGGCCCGAGCGGGCCGCCGCCGCGTTCGCCGCGATCGAGGAGGTCTCTCGCGGTGCACTGGCAGAGCTGGACGCCCTCCTCGGGATGCTCCGGGACGACCGGCAGCCGTCACCGGCCGGCGGTGTGGCCGACGTCGTCGAGCAGCACCGCCGTTCCGGGCTCGACCTCGTGGCCGACGTCGACCTGCCCCCGGGCCTCCCGCCGCTGCTGCACCGTACGGTGGTCCGCGTCGTGACCGAAGGGCTGACGAACGCGCGGCGGCACGGGGCGCCCGGCGAGGTGAAGCTCGCCGTCGGGCACACGGAGCAGGAGGTGGTCGTGCGGGTGAGCAACGCCGTGGCACCCGGGGCGGCCACGCGGGACGGCGGTCGCGGGCTGGCGGGCATCCGGGAACGGGCTTCGCTCTTCGGCGGGAGCGCGGAGGCAGGGGTCGTGGCACACGCCGACGGACCGGAGGACGAGGCCGGACGCTGGCTGCTGTCCGTCCGCCTGCCGCACCTCACCGCGTCGTCGGCCACCGCCACGGCCCGGGAACCGCGGCCGCCCGGAGCGGCCGGAGGAGAGGAACGGAATGGTTGACCACGTGCGGGTGCTGCTCGCCGACGACGAGCCCCTGGTACGGGGCGGCATACGGCTGATCCTGGACGGCGAGCCGGACCTGGAGGTCGTCGCCGAGGCCGGCGACGGTGCCGAGGCGGTCTCTCTCGCCCGGGACGTACGGCCGGACGTGGTCTGCATGGACGTACGTATGCCCGGCGTGGACGGGATCCGCGCGACCGAGCTGGTGCTGCGGCTGCCCACGCCGCCCCGCGTTCTCGTCGTGACCACCTTCGAGCACGACGACCACGTGCTGGACGCGCTGCAGGCCGGCGCGTCGGGGTTCCTGCTCAAGCGCGCCGGCGCCGACGAGATGGTGCAGGCGGTGCGCACCGTGGCCGGCGGGCAGAGTCTGCTGTTCCCGGACGCTGTCCGTCGCCTGGTCCGGTCACGGCCCCGCGGGGCCGGGGCGGGCGTGCGCCTGACCGCCCGGGAGCGTGAGGTGCTCATCCTGGTCGCCGACGGTCTGACCAACGCGGAGATCGCCGCGTCGCTCGTGGTGGGGGTGGAGACGGTCCGTACCCATGTCTCGTCGGCGCTCGCGAAGCTGGGTGCCCGCGACCGCACCCAGGCGGTGGTCCGTGCCTACCAGGCGGGCCTGATCGACCTCTGAGAGGCCGGGCCGGCCCCGGGGCTCAGCGGCTCCCGCCCACGGGCGAGTCCGTGTGGTCCGCCGACCGCCGGTGGAGCACCGACTCCAGCGCCGCCTTCCAGCTCGCGGGGATCTCGCGCAGCTTCCATGCGAGGAGCGCCTTGACCGGGGTCACGCTCTCGCTGCTCACACCGACGCCGAGCGCGTCCAGGCCGGCGTACCGGCAGGTGAACAGCGCCCTGCGCAGGTGGTAGTCCTGCGTGACGACGACGGCCGTCCGGACGCCGTACTCGTCGCGGGCCCGGCGGCAGGTCGCGTCCGTGTCGAACCCCTCGCGGTCGAGGACCAGCGCGTCGTCGGGTACGCCGAGCGTGAGGATGTAGGCGCGCATCGAGCCCGGTTCGTCGTAGAGCCCTCCGCCCGGCAGGGCGTGGGCATCGCCGGAGAGGATGACCTGGTCGGCCCGGCCCGACCGGTACAGCGCGGCTCCCGCCTCGACACGCCGGCGCAGGTAGGTGGACGGCGTCCCGTCCGCCCGCAGCCCGGCGCCGAGCACGACGACGGCGTCCGCCTCGGGCGCGTCGGCGGCACTCACCACGCGGGAGTGGCCCACGGCCTGGACCCAGAAGACCGGCAACGCGACCGGCAGCGTGACCACGCCCACGGCGATGGCGACGACGTCGAACACCCGCCGCAGGAATCTCAGACGGGGGTTCACGGGGATGGCCACGGGGGCAACCTACCGCCCGGTGCCGGACACCGCCGATCACACGCGCGCCCGCGTGTCGCTCCGCGTGTCACCCGGAGCCCAGCGAGCGCAGCTCCGCGGCCAGGTTCGCCGCCGCCGACGCCTCCCAGCGGGCCCGGCCCCAGCCGGTGCGGAAGAGGTCGCCGTCACCGAGCAGGCCGCGCAGCACCCGGGCACGGCCGCGGCGGAAGAGCGGACCGGGGACCCGGGCGTACTCGGCGCGCACCTGATGGGTGTAGCGGACGTAGGCGGCGGGGGCGCCGCCGAGCACGGCCAGGTCCGCGTCGCTGACGAGGCAGCCGGCCAGGTCGTCGGGGTCCGGGGCATGGTCGGCGGTCACCAGGACCAGGCGGGCGATCTCGTCACGGTCGGCCCGCCCCGGCGGTGCCACCGCGCCCAGGAGGTCGTGGACCAGCGCCGCGGACGCGCGCTCGTCGGCCGGCGTGGCACCGTCGTGCACGGCGTCGTGGAACCACAGGGCGACCCGGGCCCGCCACGCGGTCCGCGGCGGTACCGGGTCCCCCGCCGCACCGGCATCGGCGAGGAGCACGTCGAGAGCGTCCAGCGCCGAGGAGAGGTGGAAGGTCGTGTGGTACGTCCGGTGCGGTTCCCGCCATCGCGCGATCAGCTCCTCACCCACGCCGCGCCAGGCGTCGCGCGGCACCGCCGACGCCGCCGGGTGGAGCGCACCCCAGCGGGACAGCAGCGTTCCCGCCTTGCTGCCGGCGCGTTCGACCCCGGGGACGCGCAGGCCGGAGGAGGCCAGGCGGCGGGCCAGCTCGCCGCCCGGCACCGGGACCGCGCCCGCCGCGACGAGAGCCCCGTAACGGGATTCCGGGACGTCGTAGTGGTCCAGGTCGAAGGCACGGTCCGGGACCCCGGCGGCGCGCGCGAAGCCGCGCAGCTCGATCAGGGAGGCGTCCGACACCAGGTGGGAGAACAGCGTGCCGTGCGCCGGCCACGCCGGCGGATCGATGAGGACGGTCACGGAGCGACCAGCGCGATCGTCTGGCGGGCGATGGCCAGTTCCTCGTTGGTGGGGACGACCATGACCAACGGCGTCCCCGCCGCCGGGGAGATCACCCGGGAAGCACGGGACCCGGCCTCGTTGCGCTCCCGGTCCACCGCCAGGCCGAGGAACTCCAGCCCTTCCACCACGCCCGCACGCACGTGGGCGGCGTTCTCGCCCACGCCGGCCGTGAACGCCAGAACGTCGATCCCGCCCAGCACGGCCGCGTAGGCGCCCACGTACTTGCGCAGCCGGTGCAGGTACACGTCGAGGGCCAGCCGGGCGTCCGGGTCGCCGTCCCCGACGAGCCGGGTGAGCTCGCGCATGTCGTTGACCCCGCTGAGACCGAGGAGTCCGGAGCGCTTGTTCAGGAGCGTGTCGACGTCGTCCACCGACAGGTGCGCCGACCGCACCAGATGGAAGATGATCCCCGGGTCGAGGTCTCCCGACCGGGTCCCCATGACGAGGCCCTCGAGCGGTGTCAGCCCCATCGACGTCTCCACGGCGCGTTCCCCGAGCACCGCCGACGCCGACGCGCCGTTGCCCAGGTGCAGCACCACCTGCCGCAGGGTGCCCGGCTCCCGTCCCGCGGCGGCGAGCATGGCCGTGACGGCCGGGTGCTCGGCCACCGCCGACGACACGAACTGGTGCGACGTGCCGTGGAACCCGTACCGCCGCACGCCGTGCTCCGCCGCCGTCCCGGCGTCGATCGCGTACGTGGCGGCAGCGGGCGGCAGATCGGTGAAGAACGCCGTGTCGAACACCGCCACGTGCGGCACGTCGAGCAGCTCACGCGCCACCTCGATCCCGGTGACGTTGGCCGGGTTGTGCAGCGGGGCGAGCGGCACGAGGCCGCGGACCGCCTCCACGACGTCGTCGTCCACCACCACGGGCGCCGTGAACGACGTCCCGCCGTGCACCACACGGTGCCCGACGGCGGCGATCCCCGCCTCGCGCAGCGACGGACCCGCCTCCTCGAACAGGTCGAGGACCAGCCGCAGGGCGGCGCCGTGGTCGGCCACCGGCTGCTCGCGGCTCACCTCCTCCCCGGCGACCTCGTGCGCGACCCGGCCGGTTCCCTCACCGATGCGTTCCACGACGCCTCCCGCGAGCACCTCGCCGGAGCCCGGGTCGACGAGCTGGTACTTGAGCGAGGACGAGCCGGAGTTCAGGACGAGGACGGTGGGCATGGCCGGATGGTCTCCTGGTGGGTCGGGTCGCGGCTAGGCGCCGGGTGCGGTCTGGGCCTGGATGGCGGTGATCGCGACCGTGTTGACGATGTCCTGCACGAGCGCGCCCCGGGAGAGGTCGTTGACCGGCTTGTTGAGACCCTGCAGGACGGGGCCGACGGCGACGGCACCGGCGGAGCGCTGCACCGCCTTGTAGGTGTTGTTGCCGGTGTTGAGGTCGGGGAACACGAACACGGTGGCGCGGCCGGCGACGTCGGAACCGGGCAGCTTGGACGCGGCGACCGAGGCGTCGACGGCGGCGTCGTACTGGATGGGGCCCTCGACGACGAGGCCGGGCGCGCGCTGCTTCACCGCCTCGGTGGCGGCGCGCACCTTGTCGACGTCGGCGCCGGAGCCCGACGTGCCGGTGGAGTAGGAGAGCATCGCGACGCGTGGTTCGACGCCGAACTGCGCGGCGGTGGCGGCCGACGAGACGGCGATGTCGGCGAGCTCGTCCGACGTCGGATCCGGGATGACGGCGCAGTCGCCGTACACGAGCACGCGGTCGGTGAGGCACATGAAGAACACCGACGAGACCGACGACGTGTCGGGGCGGGTCCTGATGATCTCGAACGACGGCCTGATGGTGTGGGCGGTGGAGTGGGCGGCGCCGGAGACCATGCCGTCGGCCAGGCCGAGGTGCACCATGAGCGTGCCGAAGTAGGAGACGTCGGTGACCACCTCGCGCGCGCGTTCGGTCGTCATGCCCTTGTGCGCGCGCAACCGGGTGTACTCGAGCGCGAACCGTTCCACGAGCTCGGCGCTCTCGGGCGTGGCGCCCGTCGGTGACAGGACGCGGGCGGCGTCCAGGTTCAGGCCGAGCTCGGCGGCGCGGCCGCGGATCGCGGTCTCGTCGCCCAGGATCGTCAGGTCCGCGATCCCCCGGGCCAGCACGGTGGAGGCCGCGCGCAGGATGCGGTCGTCGTCGCCCTCGGGGAGGACGACGTGCCGTCGCTGCGTGCGGGCGCGTTCGATGAGCTGGTGCTCGAACATGAGCGGGGTGACGACGTCGGGACGGGGCAGGTCCAGCCGTTCGGCGAGGGTCTCCGCGTCCACGAAGCGCTCGAACAGGGCGCGGGCGACGTCGATCTTGCGCTGGGAGTCACGGGTGACACGTCCGCGGACGTGGGACGCCAGACGCGCGGTGACGTACGTGTCGAGGTCGGTGCGGATGACGGGTACCCGGGGCGTGAGCGCCTCCAGCAGCTCTCGCGCCGGGCCCTCGGGGAAGAACCCGCCGTTGAGCACGATCCCCGCCAGTGACGGGAACGACGGTGCGGCGTGGGCGGCGAGCAGCCCGGTGAGGACGTCGGTGCGGTCGCCCGGCGTGATGACGACGGCGCCGTCGGAGAGGCGCGCCAGCAGGTGCTCGAAGCTCATCGCGCCGACGAGGACGTCCAGCGCCTCACGGCCCAGCAGCTCGGCGTCCCCGAGCGCGAGTTCGCCGTCCACGGCCTCCAGCAGCTGGCCCACGGTCGGCGCGGACAGGAAGGGCTCCTCGGGGATCGTCCAGACGGGCACGTCCGGGTGCGCCGACGACACGGCCTTGCGGACGTCGGCCGCGTTGAGCGTGTCGCACCGGTTCACCACCAGCCCGACCGCGTGCGCGTAGTACGCGCCGAGCTCGGCGAGCGCGGCGTCGGTGAGCGTGACGACCTCCTCGGGCGTGCGCTCGCGGCCGGAGGTCACGAGGAGCACGGGCGCGCCGAGGTTGGCCGCGATCTTGGCGTTGAACGCGAGCTCGTTGACGCCGGCGACGTCCGTGTAGTCGGTGCCGAGCACGACGACGGCGTCACAGCGCTCCGCCATCGCGTGGAAGCGGGACACGATCCGTGCCATGGCGTCGTCGGGGTCGAGGTGCAGATCCGCGTAGGTGACGCCGACGGCGTCCTCGTAGGGGAGGTCGACGCCGTCGTGCTCGAGGAGCATCTCGAGCACGTAGTCCCGTGCCGGCTCGGTGCCGGTGCCGGTGACCCGGGAGACGGGCCGGTAGACGCCGACCCGCTGGGCCTGCCGTACGAGCAGGTCGAGGACGCCGAGCGCCACCGTGGACTTGCCGCTCTCACCCTCCGGTGACGCGATGACGATGCTGCGGGTCGCGCCGGTCACGTGCTGCTCCTCAGGGACGGTCTCGGGTCGTCTGTCCCCAACCTAGCGGCCGCGCGTGGCGTGCCGGGGCGCTCGCGGTGTGACATCGACGGCTACTCGTTGTCACCTCCCGTGTCGGCGGTCGCCGGCGCCGCCGCCTTCTCGGAGCCCGGCCAGACCCAGTCGCGCACGTCGGGAATGTCCTCTCCGTGCTCCCGGGTCCAGGCGCGAGCGCGCAGGCGGGCGTCCTGCATCCGCTGCCGGAGGCCGGCCTGGGCCGAGCCGAGGGACGGCACGCGGTCGATGACGTCGATGACGAGGTGGTACCGGTCCAGGTCGTTGAGCATGACCATGTCGAACGGGGTGGTCGTCGTGCCCTCCTCCTTGTAGCCGCGCACGTGCAGGTTGCCGTGGCCGGTGCGGCGGTAGGTGAGGCGGTGGATGAGCCAGGGGTAGCCGTGGTAGGCGAAGATGATCGGCCGGTCGGGGGTGAACAGGCCGTCGAACTGCGGGTGGGTGAGCCCGTGCGGGTGCTCGGCCGCGTCCTGCAGCCGCATCAGGTCCACGACGTTGATCACCCGTACCTTCAGGTCGGGCAGCTCGTGGCGCAGGATGTCGGCGGCGGCCAGGACCTCCAGCGTGGGGATGTCGCCGGCGGCGGCGAGCACGACGTCGGGCTTCGTGCCCGGCTCCTCCGTCCCGGCCCAGTCCCAGATGCCCAGGCCACGCGTGCAGTGCTCGATGGCCCGGTCCATGGGCAGCCAGTTGGGGGCGGGCTGCTTGCCCGCCACCACGACGTTGATGTACTGCCGGCCGCGGAGGCAGTGGTCGTAGGTGGACAGGAGCGTGTTGGCGTCCGGCGGCAGGTAGACGCGCACGATCTCCGCCTTCTTGTTCATCATGTGGTCGATGAAGCCCGGGTCCTGGTGGCTGAACCCGTTGTGGTCCTGGCGCCAGACGTGACTCGAGAGCAGGTAGTTGAGGGACGCGATCGGGCGCCGCCACGGGATGTGGTTGGTGACCTTGAGCCACTTCGCGTGCTGGTTGACCATCGAGTCGACGATGTGGATGAAGGCCTCGTAGCTGGTGAACAGGCCGTGCCGTCCCGTCAGCAGGTAGCCCTCCAGCCAGCCCTGGCACTGGTGCTCGCTGAGCATCTCCATCACCCGTCCGGCACGGGCCAGGTGCTCGTCCACGTCGGGGCCGTAGAACTCGGCGTCCCACTGCTTGTCCGTGACCTCGTACACGGCCTGCAGGCGGTTGGACGCCACCTCGTCCGGCCCGAAGATCCGGAAGTTGTCGGGGTTGTGCCGCACGACGTCGGTGAGCCACTGGCCCAGCACCCGCGTCGCCTCCGCCGTGGATCCGCCCGGCGTGGGCACGTCCACCGCGAACTCCCGGAAGTCGGGCAGCCGCAGGTCGCGGAGCAGGAGCCCTCCGTTGGCGTACGGCGTGGCACTCATCCGCAGCTCACCGGGCGGCGCCAGGGCCGTGATCTCGGCCCGCACCGCGCCGTCGTCGTCGAACAGCTCCTCGGGACGGTACGACCGCAGCCACTGCTCCAGGACGCGCAGGTGGTCGTCGGTGTCGCGGGCGTTCGCGAGCGGCACCTGGTGCGCGCGCCACGAGCCGGTGGTCTTCTTCCCGTCGATCTCTGCCGGTCCCGTCCAGCCCTTCGGGGTGCGGAACACGATCATCGGCCAGACCGGCCGGGTGACGTCACCGTCGGCGGCACGCGCCTTGATCGCGGCGATGTCGTCCAGGACCTCGTCGAGCAGCCCCGCGAACCGGCGGTGCGTCACCTCAGGGGGCTCGTCCGAGCCGTCGGGCACCTCGAAGAAGTACGGCTTGTGGCCGTACCCGGTGAGCAGCGCGCCGAGTTCCTCCTGGCCGATGCGGGCCAGCACCGTCGGGTTCGCGATCTTGTAGCCGTTCAGGTGCAGGATCGGCAGGACCACGCCGTCACGGGCGGGGTTGAGGAACTTGTTCGAGTGCCAGGAGGTGGCCAGCGGACCGGTCTCGGCCTCACCGTCGCCCACCACGGCCGCCACGAGCAGGTCGGGGTTGTCGAAGACCGCGCCGTAGGCGTGGCTCAGGGCGTAGCCGAGCTCGCCGCCCTCGTGGATCGAGCCGGGCGTCTCCGGCGCGACATGGCTCGGGATCCCACCGGGGAAGCTGAACTGCCGGAACAGCCTCCGCACCCCCTCGGTGTCCTGCGTGATGTCGGAGTAGACCTCGGAGTAGGTGCCGTCCAGGTACGCGGACGCGACCAGTCCCGGCCCGCCGTGTCCCGGACCCGTGAGGTACAGGGTGGGCTGCCGGCGTTCCCGGATCGCGCGGTTCAGGTGCGCGTACAGGAAGTTCAGCCCCGGGGTCGTGCCCCAGTGGCCCAGCAGGCGGGGCTTGACGTGGTCGTGGGTGAGGGGCTCGCGCAGCAGCGGGTTCCCGAGCAGGTAGATCTGGCCCACCGACAGGTAGTTGGACGCGCGCCACCAGGCGTCCAGGCGGGCGAGCTCCTCGTCATCCGGGCGGTTCGTGGCGGACGCCGTCCAGGGTGTGGCGCCCGGGACCGGGCAGGTGGGGGAGCTGGCGGCCGGTCCGGGCCGGTCGCCGTCCGCGGACGACGGCGGTGCGGTGGCTGGGGAGGTCGTTGCCGGGAGGGTCGTCATCACACGCTCCTTGGTTCCGCTGGAGTCCTGACGTCGGATGCGGTCCGACGGGCCGCGTCTCTCATTCGACCGCAGGACGCGGTGGCTCGCCAGGGGTGGACGTCACGGGCCTCCGGGCCCGACGCCCCTTGACATTCCGGAAAGAACCGGCACGGTGCCCGCCCGCGCCGGGGCGGGCGTCCCGAGGCGTGATCTCCACCTCCTTTCCGTGCGCGATTCCGAGGCGCGCCGGGGGTGCGGGTAGCGTGGGGGCGTGAGTTTCTGGGCGGTGGCGCGGCGGCCGCGCATGATCGCGCTGCTGCTGGTGTTCCTGCTGGCCGCCGGCGGGTGCGGCTGGCTCGGCAAGTGGCAGCTCGATCGCGCCTTCGAGCGGGCGGAACTCGCGGCCGAGCAGGAGGCGCGGGAGCAGGCGAGCGCCGGCCCGGCCGGGCTGGGAGAGGTTCTGGAGCCGCAGGCGTCGTTCCCGGGCGAACTCGTGGGCCGGCAGGTCGAGGTCACCGGTGAGTTCGAACCCGGCAGGCAGTCGCTGGTCGCGGGCCGGGTCGGACGTTCGGGCGAGGTCGGCTACCTGGTGCTCGCCCCGCTCCGGGTGTCCGACGACGGCACCGGTGGCCGGTCCTGGTCCGACCTGTCCGGGGCCCCTGTGCTCGCCGTCGTGCGCGGCTGGGTGGCGGACCCGGCGGCCGCGGACGATCCGCCGTCGGGCACCGTGAGCGTGACGGGCTGGCTGCAGGCGGGAGAGGCGGCGAGCGAGGGCGTGGCGGCCGACGTGGCCACCGGTGACGGCGGCGGGGGCGAGGGCTCGCCCTGGCCGGTCGTGCACGGGATCGCACTCGGTGCCCTGGTCCAGGAATGGGGCGGGCCGATCTACTCGGCGTACGTCGTGGACTCGGAGACCGAGGGGACCGGTCTGGAGCAGCTGCCCCGCCCGATGATCGACGGGGGTACCGGCGTCAACCTGCAGAACGCGTTCTACGCGTTGCAGTGGTGGGTTTTCGGCGGCTTCGCGGTGGCGCTGTGGATCCGGCTGGTCCGCGACGAGATGGCGGGCGGCAGGCGTGGCGGCAACGCCACCGACCCCGGGACGGGAATCGCGGGGCTGCCGGCGGCATGAGGCTGCACCGGCAGCCGGCCGGTGTCCCCGGCACGCGACGACGGCGTCGGTGCGCGGGCCGGGCGGTCATCCCAGTGAGCCCGCCATGCGGGTCAGGGCCTCACGCAGGACGGGGCGAGGGGTGGCGAGGTTGAGGCGGACGAAGCCTCGGCCCGCCTCGCCGCAGAGCGCGCCGTCCGTCAGCGCGACCCCCGCGTGCTCACGGAAGTACGCCGCCGGGGACGACGCGTCGCCCAGGTCCAGCTTGCGGCAGTCCAGCCAGGACAGGTAGGTGCCCTCCAGCGGGGTGACGGCCACGTCCGGGACGTGGCGCGCGACCTCGTCGGCCAGTGCGCGGACGTTCCCGGCGAGGTAGGCGACGGTGTCGTCGAGCCAGTCACGGGAGTGGTCGTAGGCGGCCGCGGCCGCGACCAGGCCGAGCGTCGCGGCCTGCATCTCCGCGTGGTGGCCCACCGCCTTCCAGGTCGTGACGTCCGCGTCGTTCGACAGCACGAGCTGGGCGCACTTCAGCCCCGGCAGGTTCCACGCCTTGGACGCCGACGTCGCCGTGACCGTGTGACCGGCCGCCGTCGCGGAGAGCGAGGCGTAGGGCACGTGACGGTGCGGGGCGAAGGTCAGCGGCGCGTGGATCTCGTCGGCGAACACCCGGCCGCCGTGCCGGTCCACGACCTCGGAGATCGCGCGCAGCTCGTCCGGCGTGAGCACCCGGCCGATCGGGTTGTGCGGGTTGCACAGCACCAGCAGGTGGCCGCCCGCGGCGAACGCGGCGTCCAGCGCGTCGAGGTCGTAGGTGTACCGCGGGCCGTCGGGTCCCTCGGCGACCGCCATCGGCACCTGGATGACGTCGCGTCCCAGCGTGCCCGGCAGGGTGAGGAACGGCATGTAGGCCGGGGTGGGCAGGATGACGGGCGAACCAGGCCGTGAGTAGTGGGCGATGACCACCTCGAGGGCGGTGAGCACGTCGGACACGGGCCGGACCCGCGCAGGGTCCACGTCCCAGCCGTACCGGTCGGCGGCGAACCGCGCGTAGGACCCGGACATCTCCGTGACCAGAGCCTGGGGCAGGTAGCCGAACACGGCGCGGTCCACGGCGGCGTGCAGGGCGGCCGTGACCTCGGGTGAGGTGCCGAAGTCCATCTCGGCCACCCAGGCTCCGATGGTGCCCGGAAAGGCGGTCCACTTCATGCTGCCCGCGTCGCGGAGCTGCTCGGCGGTGATGGCGTCGAACGGGTGCGTGGTCACGAAGGCATTCAACCAAAGCGCCGGCCCGGCACGACAGGGTGTTCGGGACGTGGCCCGGTCACCCCTTCACCGTCTGGCCGACCTGCCCCAGCTTGCTCTTGAGGTAGCGCGGGATGCGCGCCGCCGCGGTCTTGCGCGGGTTGTCGGAACGCAGGCCCGGAACGGCGTGCGGCTCGACGAGCGGGTTGTCGGCCTCGGTGGCGTGCGCCGGAAGCAGGACGGCCGTCGGCGTCCACGGGTCGATCCCGTGCACCGCGTGCAGGCGCGCCAGTTCCCACACCGAGATCACGACGACGATCAGGGTTCCGGTGAGGCCGGCCATGCCCGCGGTGACGAGGTGCTCGCCCGTGGCGCCGCCGGGCAGCGTGCCCGAGGCGCGGCCCGCCACGGCGTCGGACGCCACGGCGAACCACTCCGGGCCGCGCTGGGTCACGTAGAGGCCGGCGAGCGCGAGCGACCAGAGTGCGGGGAGCGTGGGGTGGCCGTCGGCGCCGCGCGAGTGGAACGTGATGGCCAGCGGCAGCCCGACGGCGACGACGCCGACGAGCAGGATGAGCCCGATGATGCCCAGGATCATGAGCCCGGCCAGCAGGGCCAGCGTTCCGACGTCCGGAGGCCGCGCCTCGGGAAGCTCGGCGCCGCCCTCCGGCCAGAGCGGAGGAAGGACCATCACGTAGGCGACGGTCAGGACGCCGATGACCGCGAGCGTGGCGGGGACGCGCAGGGGGAGGAAGGGGGAGAGGACCGACCGCGCGCGCCCGTCCTCGGGAGTGACGGGTGGTGGGTAACGAACTCGTCGCTTGTACATCAAGAGCGAACCAAGAGAAATGAAAAGGGCGACGGCTGCCAGAGAGCTCACCGCCCAGAGGGTCCCGTGGGCCAGGATGCCGATCCAGGACGGCAGGCCGGTGTCCGGGACCGGGCCCGGCAGCGTGGTCGGCACGGCGCGCGACCGCATCAGTTCCGCCGTGAGCAGCAGCAGGACGCCGACGATTCCCCGAACTGCCGAAAGGTGGTCTATGCCGTGGTCACGGACGTATCGGTGCTCAGGGACCAGACCTGCCCGGAGTGCCCCGAAGCCGAGTCTGAGGAGGCCGGAGAAGCTTGACGCCACGGTCGCGATCGAGACCAGGACGACCGCGGGGATCGCCAGGACGGCGGTCGCGACGGCCAGATGGAGGAAAGTCGTCTCACCCATAACCGCCCCCTGATTCCGGGTGAAGTTCTACGTGGAACTATCTTTCCAAACCTTGGCGATTGGGGTCAATGATCGTTACGCTGTTGAGATGGAAATCAGAGGGAAGTGACGGACGCAACGGATGTGTCCGGTCCTCAGACGCCGAAGCGCTCCTCGAGCGCGGCCAGCTTGGCCTCCGCCTCGCCGTGGACCTTGCGCTCCAGCACGAACGACATCACCGGCACGACCCCCGCCAGCACCATCGTCACCAGGCGCCCGAAACCCCAGCGCATCTTCGACCACAGGTCGGCCACCGTGACGAGGTAGACGACGTAGATCCACCCGTGCGCGAACGGTACCCATGCGATGAACGGCATGACGGGGTCGACGTCGACGACGGCCCCGAGGACGTACTTGATGCCCATCTCGACCACCAGGACCAGCAGCATCACGCCGGTCACCAGCGCCAGGACGCGATATCGCGAGAGCGCGCCGCGCGCCTTGCGGATCGCGGTGGCGGCGGTCTCGGAGGAGGGAACGGACGGGCTCTCGGGCTCGGCGGTGCTCACACCGCGAGCCTAGTGGGCCGACGCCGGTGCTTCGCCGGCCGGGCACCCGCGCACCGCCGTCGGACACTTAGAATCTTGGGGTGACGACGCCCGCCGCGAACCAGCCCCTCGCCGAACCGCACCAGCACCGCCCGGTGCTGGTGGTGGACTTCGGCGCCCAGTACGCCCAGCTCATCGCGCGCCGCGTGCGCGAGGCGAAGGTGTACTCGGAGATCGTGCCGCACACGGCCACCGTCGACGAGATGCTCGCCAAGGACCCCGCGGCGATCATCCTGTCGGGCGGGCCGTCGTCGGTCTACGCCGAGGGGGCGCCCGGCGTCGACCCCAAGCTGTTCGACGCCGGCGTTCCCGTGATGGGCATCTGCTACGGCTTCCAGGCCATGGCGCAGGCGCTCGGCGGCGAGGTCGCCCGGACCGGGCTCAGTGAGTTCGGCGGGACCGGCATCGACGTGTGCGCCGCGGGCGTCCTGCTCGCCGGCACCCCTGAGCACCAGACCGCCTGGATGAGCCACGGCGACGCGGTGCGGTCCGCGCCCCCCGGCTTCGAGGTGCTCGCCACCAGCGCCGGCGCCCCCGTCGCGGCCTTCGAGGACCGCGAGCGGCGCCTCTACGGCGTGCAGTGGCACCCGGAGGTCAAGCACTCCGCGCACGGCCAGGCCGTCCTCGAGCACTTCCTGTACGACGGCGCGGGGCTGGCTCCCGACTGGACGGCCGACAACGTCGTGGCCGAGCAGGTCGAGGCCATCCGCGCCCAGATCGGGGACGCGCGCGTGATCTGCGCGCTGTCCGGCGGGGTCGACTCGGCCGTCGCGGCCGCGCTCGTGCAGAAGGCCGTGGGGGACCAGCTCACCTGCGTGCACGTGGACCACGGCCTGATGCGGGCCGGCGAGGTGGAGCAGATCGAGCGTGACTTCGTCGCCGCGACGGGCGTGAACCTGGTCATCCGGCACGAGAAGGAACGGTTCCTGGCGGCGCTCGCCGGCGTGACCGACCCCGAGCAGAAGCGCAAGATCATCGGGCGCGAGTTCATCCGCGTGTTCGAGGACGCGCAGCGGGACATCGTCGCCGAGGCCGGCGCGCACGGCGAGGAGGTGAGGTTCCTGGTGCAGGGCACCCTGTACCCCGATGTCGTCGAGTCGGGCGGCGGCGAGGGAGCGGCCAACATCAAGTCGCACCACAACGTGGGCGGGCTGCCGGACGACCTCACGTTCTCCCTGGTCGAGCCACTGCGGACGCTGTTCAAGGACGAGGTGCGCGCCGTGGGACGCGAGCTCGGCGTGCCGGAGGAGATCGTCTCGCGTCAGCCGTTCCCGGGGCCGGGCCTGGGTATCCGGATCGTGGGCGAGGTGACCGAGCGCAACCTGGAGATCCTGCGCCGCGCCGACGCGATCGCGCGGGAGGAGCTGACCCGGGCGGGGCTCGACGGCGAGATCTGGCAGTGCCCCGTGGTGCTGCTCGCGGACGTGCGGTCCGTGGGCGTGCAGGGCGACGGCCGTACCTACGGGCACCCGATCGTGCTGCGCCCGGTGAGCTCCGAGGACGCCATGACGGCCGACTGGACGCGGCTCCCGTACGACGTCCTGTCGGTCATCTCCACGCGCATCACCAACGAGGTGCGCGAGGTCAACCGGGTGACGCTCGACGTGACGAGCAAGCCGCCCGGGACCATCGAGTGGGAGTGAGTGCCCGGCCGAGAAACAGCAGGCCGGAGGCGCCCCCGATGCGGATCGTGCACGTCTCCGACACCTTCGCGCCCCTGATGGGCGGGATCGAGACGCAGGTGGCGCGGCTCGCCGCGCGGCAGGCCGCGTCCGGGCACGACGTCGAGGTCGTCACCACGACACCGCGGGCACCCGGCGAAAGCGGGGTGACCACGGCCGTCGAGCGCCTGGGGCCCTCCAGGCCCGGCGCCGTCGCGGCACCCGACGTGACGGTGCACCGCATCGCCGCGCGGGTTCCTGGGGGCTGGCCGGTCCATCCGCGGTCGACGGCACACGTGATACGGCGGTTGCGCGAGCCGGCGGCACGTGGGGCGCGGCCCGACGTCGTCCATCTGCACCTGGGGGTGCTCGCGCCCACGGTCCAGGCCGCACTGCGGCCGGTCACCCGGCTCGGCCTGCCCACCGTGCTGACCGTGCACAGCGTGTGGGGCTCCGCATGGCGCGCGTTCGCCGCCGCCGACCTGGTCACCGGGTGGTCGCGGTGGCCCGTGCTGTGGTCGGCGGTGAGCGAGCTGACCGCGGCGCCGCTGCGGCGCATCGTCGGGACGCGCGGTGAGGTGATGGTCCTGCCGAACGGGCTGGACCTGGCGGAGTGGAGCACCGGGGCGGCGGGTCCGGACGGCGGCACCACGGCGGAGGCCGTGCCGACCGGGACACGGGCGCAGGACTCCGGCGCCGGGGTGCACGTGGTCTCCGCGGCGCGATTCGCGCCACGCAAGCGGATGCTCCCGCTGCTGGCCGCGGTCCTGCGGGCGCACGAGGCGTTGTCGAGGGCCGGTCGCGGCGGGAACCGTGGCCACGGCCGACTCCGTGTGACGCTCGCCGGCGACGGGGCCGAGCTCGGGCGAGCTCGCCGGTTCGTCGCCGACCACGGGCTGTCCGGCGTGGTCTCGCTTCCCGGCCCCCTCGATGCCGGCGAGCTCCGTGCGCTCCATGCCGGCGCCGACGTGTTCGTCGCGCCGGCCGTGGCGGAGGCGTTCGGGATCGCCGCGCTCGAGGCGCAGGCGGCCGGTCTCGCGGTCCTGACGCGGGCCGGGTCGGGGGTCGCGGAGCGGGTCGCGGACGGCATCGACGGCCTGGTCGTGCCCGACGACGACGGCCTCGCGCACGCCCTCGTGCGGCTCGCGACCGAGCCCGGCCTGCTGCGGGGACTGCTGGACCGTTCCCGGGACGCGGCCCGCCTGTCGGCCTACGACTGGCCCGGTGTCCTCGCGCAGACCGAGAAGGCGTACGCCCGGGCGGCGGAACTGACCGACAGGTCCTGAAGGCACCGGGTCCGGAACGACTGTGCGGTTCGGGACGACCTGTCTACGCTCGTCCCGTGACCGAGTCCGAAACCCGACCGGCGATCCCGGCCGGTTCGCTGTCCACCAGAATCCTCGGCGAGGTGCGGCCGTTCGCGCGGTCCACGCTCGCGACCGCCGCCCTGGCCGTCGTCTGGGCGGTCTGGGCGAGCGGCCCTTCGTGGGCGACGCCGGCCGTCGTCGTCCTCGCGGTGGCGGGGGCGGCACTGGGGGTGATCGACGCGCGGACGCATCGCCTGCCGAACGCGATCGTGTACCCGACGACGGCGGTGGTGCCGGTTCTCCTCGCGCTCGCCGCGGTGGCCGGGGCGGTCACCGGGGGGCCGTCCTGGGAGGCGCTCTGGCGGGCGACGCTGGGGTTCGCCGCCCACGCGGGCTTCTACCTGCTGATGTGGCTGGTCTTCAAGGGCGGGGTGGGCCTGGGGGACGTGAAACTGGCCGGTGTCCTCGGGGCGGTCACCGCCTGGTGGGGCTGGGACGCGTTCCTCGTCGCGGCGGTGGCGCCGTACGTCGTGGGCGGTGTCGTCGCCGTCGCGCTCCTGCTGTTCCGGCTGGCCGGCCGCAAGTCGTACATCCCGTTCGGCCCGTTCATGCTCCTCGGGGTGGTGGTGGCCCTCACGTGGGAGCGCCTCGCGTCCTGACGCGCCGTGAACCTGCGGCGACCACGTCGCCGTGCGCCGTGGCGACACCCACGGCACACGGCGACGTGGTCGCCGCGGTCGTCACGGTTCGCCGCGGCGGCGGAAGCTCGAGACGATCGAGCCGGCCACCAGGGCGATGCCGGCGCCGCCCAGCAGCAGGATCGCCGCCAGGCTGACGTCGATGCGGGCGCCCGCCGCGGCGGCGAGGACGCCCAGCCCGATCGCCAGGACCACCAGGCCCCAGACGACCGTCCCGACGCGTGGACCCTGGGACGGCGCCGGCCGGGCGCCGGCGTTCGGGTGGGGCACGGTCTGCACCGCGGTGGGGAGCGGATCGTGGTTCGGCGACGGGGCGGGAGGGCCCTCGATCGTCTCGGTCGGATCCGCCGTCCCCGGGACGCCGGCCCGCTCCGCCGCGTCGTCGTGCGGTGACGTCCGTTCCCGGGCCTCATCGGGCTCGTGCTTGTTCTCGCTCACTGTTCCTCCTCGATGATGAGTTCGCCCGCGGCGATCTCGACGAGCAGCCGGAGCTCGGCCCCGTCGTCGCCGACCTCGTCGCCGGCGATCTCGACCCGTTGGTCGTTGACGCCGCTGTAGGTCCGGTCGTCGCCGTCCGCGAACCACTGCAACGCTCCGGCGGAGATGCGTCCGTCGACCTCGACCGCGGCGTCCTCGGGCACGATGACGGTCGCCGAGCCCGCGCCGACGGCGATCGGTACCTCGACCGGATCGTCCGGGCCGACCGTGGACAGGTCGAGATCCGTCAGATCGATCGTGGGATCTCCCCAGCTGACCGAGTAGCCGTTCTCGGCCTCGGAGATCCGGTTCGGTGAGAACGTGCCCTCGCTGACGGGCGCGCCCGGCTCGTAGCCGTCGACCCGGCCGTCGAACTCGAGCACCTCGCCGACGACCGCGCGGCCGTCGTCGATCCGGGCGGAGACGTCCGCCTGCAGCCACGCGAGCGTCGGGAGACCCAGGATCAGGCCGACGATCGCCAGCGCCCCCAGACCTCCGCTGGTCCGCCCCCGGAGCCCGGCCACGACGATCGCGACGCCGATGATCACCAGGGAGATGCCCAGCCAGGCGCCCCAGAGGCCCATCTCCCCGTCCGTGGACAGGGAGGGCGCCACGCCGCCCAGGACGAGACGGTCGAGCAGGAGCAGCGCCCCGGCAAGGAGCATCAGCCCGAAGACGATCCCGATCCCGCCGCCCTTGCGACGCGGCGGCCGCGGCGGGGTCGCCGGCGTGTAGGGGGTGGCCGGCGGGTACGGGGCGGCCCCGGGCGGTACGGCCGTGGCCGTGTACGGGGGCTGCGGCCCGCCGCCCGAGGGCATGTGGCCGGACGGGACGTCGCCCGGTCGTACGGCGGTCGCCGACCGGTCGTCGAGCCCGACGACCCCGTTGGCCGCCGGCGGTGCCGGGTGACCGGGCGCCACGGGGGCCGACGTCGTGCCGGGGTACGGCTGCGCGTGCGGTTCACCCTCCGTGGAGGGCCGGCGTCGGACCGCTTGGACCAGCAGGTACACGATCCCGCTGATGACCGCGAGCCAGAACACCGTGGAGATCCAGCCCCCGTTCACGTCCCACCAGTCCCACGGGCCGCCCCAGGCGAACCCCGACAGGAACAACACGGCCGCTCCCAGGAGGGCGACGTCGAACGTGCCGCGGACCGCCTGCTCGAGGTGGATGCGGCCGTCGGACTGCTCCGGCAGCAGCGCCCAGCCGAGGCCGTACGCGATGAGGCCGATCCCGCCCAGGAAGAAGGTGATGAGAAAGAGCCCCCGCACCAGCAGCGGATCCCAGCCCAGCCGAGCGGCCACACCGGACGCGACGCCTCCCACCCATCGTTGATCGGCGCGGTAGAGGCCGCTGCGGCGGATCGAGTCGAAGAAGCCGGAGCCGGCCGGACGCGGCGGCGCCACCGGCGGTTGCTGCGGCCGCGGCGGGGCCTGCTCCTCGAACGAGGTCTGCTGTGCGCTCGGCGCGGGTTCGCCCGATGGCGTCGGCCCCTCGCCTGCGGTCGGGTCTGTGGTCATGTCTCCATGCTCGTCCACGGCAGGCGCGATATGGATCGGGTGCTGCCCTGAACCGACCCTGGTTCGGTGTCCCCGGCACCCTGAGATCCGCGCCCGCCGCTCCTCAGGGCCCGCATGACGTGCCACGATCATGGTGTGACGAAACCAGCACCGCCGACGGAGAGCGGTCTGCCCGCCGGTCCCGGCGACGACGCGCCCTCGGCCCCCGCTCGCCTCACCCTGCGGCGCCCCCGCGAGGGGCGCTGGATCGCCGGCGTGGCCGCGGGCCTCGCGGCGCACCTGAGCGTGCCCGTCTGGCTGGTGCGGGCGCTGTTCGTCCTGGCGACGCTCCTGAACGGCGCCGGCGCCGTCGTTTACCTGTTCTGGTGGGTGACCGTCCCGTTCGGCCGTCCGGAACCCGCCACGCCCGGCGACCCCGCACGGCAGCGGCTCGCACCGCGGCTGGCCGGCACGGACGACAACCGCGAGGAGGCGACGGCGCGGTCGCTCACCGACCGCCTGCGCCTCTCCGGCCCGGTCACCCGGCTCGACACGCGCGACATCACCATCGGTGTGGTCCTGCTCAGCGGCGCCGCGCTCCTCCTCGCGGTCCAGGCGGGCTGGCAGCTGTGGGCCTCCTGGCTGCTTCCCGCCCTCATCGTCCTCGGCGGTATCGCTCTGGCCTGGAGCCAGCTCGACGGGACGTCACGCGGCCGTTGGCTGGGCGGCAGCCCGCGCACGCGCGCCGGCGTGCTGCGCCTCGTCGGGGGCATCCTGCTGACGATGGTCGGCGTGCTCATGCTCGTGGGCCAGGAAGCCTCGCTCAACACCATGGTGCAGGCCACCGTCGCCTCCGTCGCCGTGGTGGCCGGCGTCATCCTCGTGCTCGCACCGTGGTGGCTGAAGCTCGTGCGGGAACTCGGCGACGAGCGCGCCGCCCGCGCCCGCGAGGCCGAACGCGCCGACATCGCCGCCCACCTGCACGACTCCGTGCTCCAGACGCTCGCCCTCATCCGCGCCCGCGCCGAGGACTCCGAGTTCGTCTCCCGCATGGCCCGCGCCCAGGAACGCGAACTGCGCGAGTGGCTCTACGACGACCGGCCCTCACCCGGCGAGTCCCTCGCCGCCGAGCTCCGGGACCTCGTCGGCCAGGTCGAGGACGCGTTCGCTCCCCTGACCGTCGACACCGTCGCGGTGGGCGACTGCGTACCCGGCCCCACCACGGCCGCCCTGCTCCAGGCCACGCGCGAGGCTCTCGTCAACGCCGCCACCCACGGGCGCCCGCCCGTCTCCGTCTACCTGGAGGTGGGTGACGACACCGTGGAGACGTTCGTCCGCGACCGAGGCGACGGCTTCGACCTCGAGGAGATCGCACCCGACCGGTTCGGCGTCCGGGAATCCATCCTCGGGCGTGTCCGACGGCGTGACGGCGTCGCCGAGGTGCAGAGTCGGCCCGGATGGGGCACCGAGGTGCGGATGCGGGTGCCCCGCGAGGAACCGCCGTCGGACAGGACGAAGGCCAACGGCGGGAACGCCGGCAGGACGAAGACCAACGGGACGAAGACCGAGGAGAACGCATGACCGCCGACGCACAGCCCCGCTCGCGCGTACCCGTGGTGCTCGTCGACGACCACCACATGTTCCGCACCGGCGTACGCGCCTCCCTCGACGAGCGGGTCGCCGTCGTCGGCGAGGCGGACGACGTCGACTCCGCCGTCGCGGTCGTGCACGAGAAGCGCCCGCCCGTCGTCCTGCTCGACGTCCACCTGCCCGGCGGGAACGGCGGCGGGGGAGCGGAGGTGGTCGGGCGCTGCGCCGACCTGGCGCGCCCGAACGGCAGCGGGCCCGCCGTGAGGTTCCTCGCCCTGTCCGTCTCCGACGCCGCCGAGGACGTCGTCGCCGTGATCCGGGCGGGCGCTCGCGGCTACGTCACGAAGAACATCTCGGGGCCGGAGCTGTCGGCGGCGGTGGTCCGCGTCGCGGGCGGCGACGCGGTGTTCTCGCCCCGGCTCGCCGGGTTCGTGCTGGACGCGTTCGGGACGGGCGCCGCCGACATCGCGGTCGCCGACGACGAGCTGGACCGCCTCTCCAAGCGCGAGCAGGAGGTGATGCGGCTGATCGCCCGCGGATACTCCTACCGCGAGGTCGCGAGCGAGCTGTTCATCTCGATCAAGACGGTCGAGACCCACGTGTCGGCGGTGCTGCGGAAGCTGCAGCTCTCGTCGCGGTACGAGCTGACCCGCTGGGCCGCCGCACGCCGGCTCCTGTGACGCCGGTGCGTGTGGCTCCGGAGAGCAAAGCTCCGGACAAAACTGACGGTACGCTCAAGCCCGTCACCCTCCCCGACGGACAGGAAGTACCGAACCGTGGACGTCAACTTCGACGGCATCACCGAGACCCTCGTCGGGCTCGCCATCCTGGTGGGGCTCATCGGGATCGTGGTCCCGGTGCTCCCCGGGAGCATCTTGGTCGGTGCCGCGATCCTGGTGTGGGCGTTCCTCACCGGTGGCCCCGTGGCGTGGACGGTCTTCGCGGTCGCGGCGGCCTTCCTCGTGATCGCCGAGGTGCTGCAGTACGTCGTGGCCGGCGGGCACATGAAGCGGTCCGAGGTGCCGACGTCGACCATCGTGATCGGCGGTGTCGCCGGGGTGGTGGGCTTCTTCGTGGTGCCCGTGGTGGGCCTGTTCCTGTTCTTCGCCGCGGCGGTGTTCGCGGTCGAGCTGATCCGGCGGCGTGACCGGGTGACGGCCTGGCGTGCGACCGTCGCCGCCCTGCAGGCGAGCGCCATGACGATCGGCATCCAGCTCCTGGGCGCGCTGGCCGCCGCGACGACGTGGATCGTCGGCCTCTTCCTGGTCTGAGCGACTCCGCTCCGGCCCGAGAATAGGCGCATGGAGATTCTCGTCGCACCGTTCGACAAGCTGGAGCCCGCCGTCGCCTACGGCCTGTGGCGGTTGCGTCAGGACGTGTTCGTGGTCGAGCAGGACTGTCCGTACCCGGACCTCGACGGCCGCGACACGGAACCGACGACCGCGCACGTGGCCCTGCTCGCCCCCGCGGACGACGCCGGCCGCCGGGTCCTCGGCGCGGCGCGTGTCCTGGACGACGACGCGCTCTGGCGGGTCGGCCGGGTCTGCCTGGACCGCACGGCCCGTGGCAAGCGCCTCGCCGATCAGGTCATGCGTGCCGCGCTCGCGCACATCGACGAGGCGGGTGACGGCCGGGACGTCGTGCTGGACGCGCAGTCCCCGCTCGTGGGCTGGTACGCCACGTTCGGGTTCGCCCCGGACGGCGAGGAGTTCCTCGAGGACGGCATCCCGCACACCCCGATGCGTCTGCGCCGGTCCTGAGGCCGTACGTGAGCGGACGTCAGTAGGCGCCCTTCGCGCTGATCACCGCTCGGGCCGTGTCCGCGAGGATGAGCAGGTCGAGCTGAGGCGTCCAGTTCTCGGCGTAGTACACGTCGCACCGGACGGTCTCCTCCCAGGACAGGTCCGAGCGGCCGCGAACCTGCCACAGGCCGGTCATGCCCGGCTTGACCAGCAGGCGGCGGCGCATCCGTTCCTCGTACTCGGCGGCCTCGTGCGGGAGCGGCGGGCGCGGGCCGACCAGGCTCATGTGGCCGGCGAGGACGTTGAAGAGCTGCGGCAGCTCGTCGAGCGAGTAGCGGCGCAGCACCCGCCCGATCGACGTGACACGCGGGTCCTCGCGCATCTTGAACAGGACGCCCGCGCCGTCGTCGACGGCGGACAGCATGGGGACGAGGCGGTCGGCGTCCTGGTGCATCGTCCGGAGCTTGACCATGGAGAAGATGCGGCCGTCCCGCCCCACGCGCTCGGAGACGTAGAACGGCGACCCGCGGCTCGTCAGGGCGACGGCGAGGGCGAGAACTCCGATCAGCGGCGCGGCGATCACGGCCAGGACGAGAGCCAGCACGCCGTCCATCACCTGCTTCACGACGTACTTGGGCCCCGTGAACCGCGGGAGGTCGACGTGCAGCAGCGACATCCCCGGAACCCGGGACACGCTGATGCGCGGGGGAGCGATGTCCGTGAGCTCGGTCGTGAGCATCAGGCTGACGCCGCGTTCCTCGAGCGCCCAGCCGAGGCGGCGGACGACGTCGGAGGTGACCTCGTGGGACCCGCTCACGACCACGGCACTGGCGCCGGCCCGTTCCGCGGCCTCACCCGCCTCGTCCGGGACGCCGAGCACCGGGACGCCGTCGATCAGGTCGCCGGCGTCGGCCTCTCCGGCGGGGACGCACGCCCCGACCACGCGGAGTCCGTGGTGCGGTGCGGCGGTGACCCGCTCGACGAACCGGGACACCTGCGCCGGGTGCCCCACGGCGACGACGTCCGTGACGCAGGCCGCGCGCTGCTCCCGCAGGCGGAGGATCCGGCGGCGCCAGGAGAACCGTGCCGCCAGGAGGCCGGCCACGCCGAGCACGAACGTCACGAGCACCACGGCCCGCGCGTCCGTGAGCCCGGTGAGCCAGGCGGCGACCGCCACGACGCCGAACGTCTTCCCGGTGGCACCGAGCACCCGTCGGTACTCGGCCATGCCCCCGCCGAAGAGGTGCCAGTCGTAGGACTTGCCCCACTCCAGCGCGACCAGCCAGGCGACCACCGTCGACAGGAGCACCGGCGCGGTCATGGGGTGCGCCTCGCCGACCGGGCGCGCGAGGTGCACCAGTGAGGCGACGAGCGCCGCGCCGACCACGACGAGGGCGTCGGTCAGCCGGACCAGCACGCGATGCCGCGACCACCACCGGACCGGTACGGACCGGAGGTCGGCGGCGGCTGCGGGCAGGGAGCCGGGGGCGGCCTCGTGCTGGGTTGTCGTGCTGCCGGCGGATACGGCTGGGGCCCCGGCCATCACGGCCTCTGTCGTCACGCGCGATTTCCCCTCAGATTCATCGGTGAGCGGTGCCGGTCATGGTGTTCCGGGCGAGGTGGAGTGCCCCGGCGGAGGCGGGGCACTGATCACGGTAAATCGGAAAGTGCCCTCTTGCTCGTCGTTCATCGCAAGTTCACCCGTGATTTCATCCGATATACCGCGTTTCGTGATTGGCGTGTCGAGCCCCCGGCGGAGGCCTCCGGCCCGGCCTGAGGGGCGCGCAGCCGCGGCGGGATGGCACAGTTCAGGCATGACGACGGTCCTTCTTGCCCACGCGTCCGCCGAGTTGTACGGGTCCGACCTGCAGCTGGTCGAGACCGCGACAGCCCTCAGGGAGGCCGGAGCGGAAGTCGTCGTCGCGCTTCCGCACGAAGGGCCGCTCGTCAAGGAACTGCTGGGCGCGGGCGCCGGCGTCGAGATCGTCGACATGCCGGTGCTGCGCAAGGCCGTCCTGAGCCCTCGCGGGATCGTCGGACTCCTCGCGCACACCCTGCGGGCGGCCCCGCGCATGGTACGCATCGTCCGACGTCATCGGCCACACACGGTGGTGGTGAACACCGTGACCATTCCCGCCTGGCTCGTCGCCGCGCGGTGGGCCCGGGTCGCACCCGTGTGTCACGTGCACGAGGCGGAGGCGGACGCCGCGCTTCCCCTGCGGATCGGCCTCAACGCGCCGCTGCTGCTCGCCCGGGACGTGGTGGTGAACTCGGCGTCGGCCCGCGACGTCGTCGTCGGTGCCGTGCCCCTGCTCCGGCGCCGGACCCAGGTGATCTACAACGGCGTGCCCGTGCCCGACCGTACCGGCAGGGCCGATGCGCCCGCGGACGGTTCGGCGTCCCGGCCCGCGCGGGTCGTCCTCGTCGGGCGGCTCAGCCCTCGCAAGGGGACGGACGTCGCGCTGGACGCCGTGGGCAGGCTGCGGGAGGGCGGCCGCGACGTCCGGCTGACCCTGTGCGGTACGGCGTTCACGGGCTACGAGTGGTTCGAGGACGAGCTCCGGTCGCGGGCGGCACGTCCCGACCTCGCCGGCGCCGTCGACTTCGTCGGCTACGCCGACCCGTGGGAGTGGTTCGCCCGGGCCGACGTCGTCGTGGTGCCCTCGCGCGTCGAGCCCTTCGGGAACGTCGCGGTCCAGGCGCTGAGCGCCGAACGGCCCCTCGTCGCGAGCCGCACACAGGGCCTGGCGGAGATCGTGCGCGACGGCGAGACCGGGATCGGTGTCCCGCCCGGCGACCCCGCCGCTCTCGCGCGGGCGGTCGCGGAACTGCTCGACGACCCGGAGCGGGCCGCCGCGCTCGCCGCGGCCGGCCGCAAGGACGCCCAGGAGCGCTTCGGCGTGGAGCAGTACCGTGCCCGGATGGCACGTGTGGTCCTCGGCCTCCGTCCCGGGGAGGAGACCGCCTCCCGGTGATGTCCTCCCGGCGGCGGATCCGTCACGCCGTCGTCCGCCGTGACGATGGTCGCGAGCGAAGGAGGAGAACATGACCCGAACAGCAAGGATGTCCCGCTCCCGCCGGGGCGTGCGGATTCTCGCGGGCGCGCTGCTCGCGGTGACGGTCCCGGCCGCGGGCGTGGCCGCGGCAGCGCCGGCGCCGTCGGCTCCGGAGCCGGACGGACGGGAACGGCTCGTCGCCGAGATCGACGACGCGGTCGCCGAGGCGAAGCGGATCCAGGACGCCCGGACGGCCGGGCCGCGGACCCGTGGCGCCGAGCCCGGCCCCGCGTCGGACGACGTGGACGAGGCGCTCGACGACGCGGTCGCGGCCGTGGTGGCCGACGGCGCCCTGGGTGCCACCGCCCGCGTGGAGGCGCCGGGCGTGCGCTGGACGGGTGCTGCCGGGCTGCGCGAGCTCGGCGGGAACGCCCCGGCGAGGGCGTACGACCGTTTCCGCGTGGCGAGCAACACCAAGACCATGGTGGCCACGCTGGTGATGCAGGAGGTGGAGCGCGGCCGGTGGACCCTCGACACCACCGTCGAGGACGTGCTGCCGGGAGTGCTCCCGGCCGAGATCGCCGGTGTCGTGACCGTCGAGCAGCTGATGAGCCACCGTTCGGGTGCGCCGGCGCTGCACATCCAGCAGATGATCATCGATCGCGTCTCCGACCTGGAGTCGTGGGAGGACTTCCTCGACGCGCTCGAGCAGCGGTACACGATCGACGACCACCTGACCACGATCGGGAACCTGCCGTGGGACTTCGAGCCCGGAACGGACGGGGCCTACTCGAACGCGGGCTACGTGCTGCTCGGGCTGATGCTCGAGGAGGAGACCGGGTGGCCGCTCGACAAGCTGCTGACGTGGCGCGTCTTCCTCCCGGCCGGGATGTGGCACGCCGGCTACCCGGAGGAGCCCGGTGTCCGCGGCCCCTTCATGGTGGGTGCGGCGTACGCCGGCGAGGAAGGCGGCTGGGAGTCGCTGGACGAGTGGGACCCGACGATGTTCGCCGCCGCGGGTGCGGCCACGGCCGGGACGCGGGACCTGAACCGGCTGAACGAGGCGCTGTTCTCGGGGCGGCTGGTGTCGTCGGAGACGGTCGAGGACATGGTCACGCCACGCGGCACCCTGTTCGGCGGCACCATCGAGTACGGGCTCGGCGTCTACCGCGTCCCCGACCCCTGCGAGCCGGGCGAGTTCCTGTACGGGCACGACGGCGCCGCGTACGGGACGGTGAGCATCAACTGGTCCTCGCTCGACGGCGAGCGCCAGATCACCCTGGGCGTCAACGCCCGCGACATTAGCGGCGGCGAGGCCCCGTTGTACGACCTCGGCGTGCTCCTGACGCCGATGCTGCTGGCGACCTGCTGACAGGGCGCGCGGGCGTCCTCAGTGCCAGAAGACCGCGACCAGGATGTTGACCAGGGTCAGACCGAGGATCGCGCCCTTGAGGCCCTGGGAGACGTTCTCGCCCTTGCGCACCGCGAGCTGGGCGACGACCGCGACGGCGAGCGCGACGACCAGCTTCACGCCGATCTTGGCCATCAGCCCTTCGGTGTGGCCCAGGTCCGCCATCTCGTCGATGCCGACCATGACGACGCCGGCCACCAGGGCGCCCCAGGCTCCGTGCGAGACCGCCCTGTAGAGCGCCTTGCTGCGCATCGATGCGATGGTGCCGCCGAACACCAGGGCCCAGCTCGCGAAGTGCACGAACACGAAGACGTCGTAGAGAAACTCCATGTCCGGCAGCTTATCCCCGCCGTTCCGGGCGCGATGCACGAGACATCGACATGATCGATGGCTCACATCGGTATCCACGATGTGAGAAGGGGATTACGCACACCATCCCGGCTGGTTACTGTCGGTGACGTGATCCGGTCGATGCGCCCCGAGGAGATGCGCGGCACGCGAATGTGCCCGTGTCCACTGGCGTACGCCGGCGATCGACGCCCCTCTCGGGACGGCTGATCCTCCTGCCGTCGTACGCCGCCCCGACCGACCAGCGAACGACGGACAAGGATCACCTTCACATGACTCAGGCACCCGAGCACGCCTCCGCGCGGCCGACCCCCTCGGACGCGGCCACCGGTACCGCCCGTCCGGCCCGCAAGGCCCGCCCCAACGGTCAGTGGAAGATCGACGGCACCACGCCGCTGAACCACAACGAGGAGTTCAAGCAGGAGTCGGCGCCGCTCCAGGTGCGCGAGCGCATCGAGCAGGTCTACGCCCGCGAGGGCTTCGACGCCATCACCGACGACGACCTGCACGGACGCTTCCGCTGGTGGGGTCTGTACACCCAGCGCAAGCCCGGGATCGACGGCGGCAGGACCGCCACCCTGGAGCCGCACGAGCTCGAGGACCGCTACTTCATGCTCCGCGTGCGGGTCGACGGCGGCGCCCTCAGCACCACCCAGCTGCGCACCATCGCTCAGATCAGCAAGGACTTCGGCCGCGGCTCGGCCGACATCACCGACCGGCAGAACATCCAGCTGCACTGGGTGGAGGTGGAGAACGTCCCGGAGATCTGGCGCCGCCTGGAGTCCGTGGGCCTGTCCACCACCGAGGCGTGCGGCGACTGCCCCCGCGTCATCCTCGGCAGCCCGGTGGCCGGCATCGCCACGGACGAGCTCATCGACCCGACGCCGGTGATCGAGCGGATCCAGGAGCGCTTCATCGGCGACCCGTCGCTGGCGAACCTGCCACGCAAGTTCAAGTCGGCCATCACCGGTCATCCCAGCCAGGACGTGGTGCACGAGATCAACGACATCTCGTTCGTCGCGGTCGAGCACCCCGAGCTCGGCATCGGCTACGACCTGTGGGTGGGCGGCGGCCTCTCGACCGCCCCGCGGCTCGCGGAGCGCCTCGGTGTCTTCGTCACCGAGGAGCAGGCCCCGGACGTGTGGCACGGCGTGGTGCGGATCTTCCGTGACTACGGCTACCGCCGCCTGCGCAACAAGGCCCGCCTGAAGTTCCTGCTCAAGGACTGGGGCACGGAGAAGTTCCGCCAGGTGCTGCAGGACGAGTACCTCGGGTACGAGCTGCCGGACGGCGTCGAGCCGCCCGCGCCGTCGTCGGACAACGACCACGTCGGCGTGCACCCGCAGAAGGGCGGCACGTTCTTCATCGGGGTCGCGCCGACGGTGGGGCGCGTGTCGGGTGACATCCTCGCCCGCGTCGCGGACCTCGCCGAGGCGCACGGCAGTGAGCGCGTCCGGCTCACCCCGCACCAGAAGCTCCTGGTGCTGGACGTGCCGGGCGAGGAGGTCAAGGCGCTGGCCAAGGAACTGCGCGAGATCGGCCTGCACACGCGACCCAGCGAGTTCCGCCGCCGTACGATCGCGTGCACCGGCATCGAGTACTGCAAGCTGGCGATCGTCGAGACGAAGCAGAACGCGGCGATCGCCATCGACCAGCTCGAGGAGCGGCTCGGGGACATGTCGCGGCTGAAGCCGATCAGTCTGAACATCAACGGCTGCCCCAACTCGTGCGCGCGCATCCAGACGGCGGACATCGGCCTCAAGGGCCAGCTCGTGATGGACGACGACGGCAACCAGGTGCCCGGCTACCAGGTGCACCTGGGCGGTGGGCTCGCCTCGAAGGAGCGCGACGAGGCCGGCCTGGGCCGGACGGTGCGCGGCCTCAAGGTGACCGCCGACGGCATCGCGGACTACGTGGAGCGCGTCACGCGCCAGTTCGAGAAGGAGCGCGAGGGTGACGAGACCTTCGCGCAGTGGGCACACCGCGCGGACGAGGAGGCACTTCGATGAGCGGTCCTCATTCCGGCTCGACGACGGTCACGGGCGTGGCCGCCGGCTCCGAGGAGCCTTCCTCTGCGGCGACGTCGGTGATCGCGCCGGTCGCGGACGGGACGGCCACCAGCCTCGGCGGCAGCCTGCCGCGACTCGAGCAGATCCGCGCCCGCGCGAAGGCCCGCGAACGCGCCCGGGCGGCCGCACGCGAGGCGCACGCGCACATCCGGGCGGGGGGCGTGCGCCGCCGTCGTACCCCCGAGGAGCTGAAGAACGTCGTCGAGCGCGGGCAGGCCCTCCTGCACGGGACCTCGCTTCCGGGAGGGCCGGACACGCATCGTGAGGCGTCGGCCGAGGCCGTCATCGCCTGGGCGGTGCGAGAGTTCGGTCCCTGGCTCGCGGTGGCGTCGTCGATGCAGGACACCGTGCTGGCGCACCTCGTCGCGAAGCAGCTGCCGTGGGTCGACGTGCTGTTCGGCGACACCGGCTACCACTTCGCCGAGACGATCGGCACGAGGGACGCGGCCGAGCTGTCGCTGGACGTGAACATCGTGGACGTGCGCCCGGAACGGACCGTCGGGGAGCAGGACGCGACCCACGGTCCGCGCCTGTACGAGCGTGACCCCGAGAAGTGCTGCGCGCTGCGCAAGGTGGCACCGATGCGCCAGGCACTGCGCGGCTACGAGGCATGGGCCACCGGTCTGCGCCGGGGCGAGGCCTCGACCCGCCGGAACGCGCCGCTGATCACCTGGGACGAGAAGAACCAGGTGGTGAAGATCAACCCGCTCGCCGGCTGGACGGACGAGCAGGTCGACGAGTACGCGCAGGAGCACGGGCTGGTCGTCAACCCGCTGCTCGGCGACGGCTACCCGTCGATCGGGTGCGCTCCCTGCACCCAGCGCGTGGCGGCGGGTGCGGACAAGCGCTCCGGCCGCTGGGCGGGGCGCGACAAGGTGGAGTGCGGTCTCCATGGCTGAGACCTCCGGGCCGGACGGCTTCCCGTACCCGCTGGGCCTGCGCGTGGCGGGCAGGCTCGTCGTCGTGGTCGGCGGCGGGCCCGTGGCCGCGCGGCGCGCGCGGGGCCTGGTCGACGCGGGCGCGCGGGTGCGGGTGATCGCTCCGGAGCTCTGCGAGGACCTGGCGGCGCTGGTCGCGGGCGCCGAGACCGGGCCGGCCGACGGTGCCGCCGAGTGGGTGCGGCGCGAGTACCGCACGGGCGACCTGGCCGAGGCCTGGCTGGCCCACACCGCGACCGGTGACCGGTCCACGGACCGCCAGGTGGCCGACGACGCCGAGGCACTCCGCGTCTTCTGCGTCACGGCCGGTGACGCCGGGGCCGGGACCGCCTGGACCCCGGCCGTCGCGCGGGTCCGGCTCCACGGCGCCGGCCTGACGGAGGAGATCACCGTCGCCGTGCACGCGGGCCGCGACCCGCGGCGCGCCCAGGCGATCCGTTCCGAGGTGCAGGCCCAGCTGGAGTCGGGCGAGCTCCCGATCCGCCGTCGCAGGCCGGTGGCGTCGGCCGGCGCCACCGTCCGTCCGGGCCGGGTGGCGCTCGTCGGCGGCGGCCCGGGTGAGGCCGGGCTGATCAGTGTCCGCGGACGGTCGCTGCTCGCCCGGGCCGACGTCGTCGTGGCCGACCGGCTCGGGCCGCGGTCGCTGCTCGACGAACTGGCGCCCGACGTGCAGGTGGTCGAGGTCGGGAAGACCGCGGGCAACCATCCCGTGCCGCAGGACGAGATCAACCGGATCCTCGTGCAGCACGCCACCGCCGGGCGGAACGTGGTGCGGCTCAAGGGAGGCGATCCCTACGTCTTCGGGCGGGGCGGCGAGGAACTGGCCGCGTGCCTCGACGCCGGGATCGAGACCGAGGTGGTGCCGGGCGTGACGAGCGCCGTCTCGGTGCCCGCGGCCGTCGGCATCCCCCTCACGCACCGGGGCGTCGCCCGCGGTTTCAGTGTGCTCACCGGGCACGACGCCCTCCAGGCGAAAGGTCCGGCCGCCGACGGCGCCGGTGTGGCCGGCGGCCCCGACCACACCCTGGTCCTGCTCATGGGAGTCTCACGCCTCGCCGAGACCGCCGCGGCGCTCGTCACGGGCGAGCGCCGCGCCGACACCCCGGTGGCGGTCGTCGAGGACGGCTACGGTCCTCGCCAGCGCGTCACCGTGGGCACCCTCGCCGACATCGCGGACCGGGCCGCGCAAGCGGAGGTCCGCCCACCCGCAGTCGTCGTCGTCGGCGACGTCGTCCGCCTCGCGCCCGCCTGGCACGACCGGCCGGCCGGCTGAGCCGGCCCCACAGACAGCTGAGCGCCGGCTCCCGCCGCACCGAAGGCCCATCGGCGGCGGGACCGGCGCTCAGTGATTCCCGCTGGCCAACGGCCGCCGTCGCGCGCAGGATGGGACGCGGTACGCGATGTCGACGAGAGGATGCCTGTGCCGGCGGCGATCGAGGACTACGGCTTCATCGGTGATCTCCAGACGGGCGCGCTGATCGGCCGGGACGGCTCGGTCGACTGGCTCTGCCTGCCACGGTTCGACTCGCCCGCGTGCTTCGCGGCCCTGCTCGGCGACGAGAACGCCGGCCGGTGGCGGATCGCTCCCGTGGACGCGGCAACCGCGAGCTCGCGCCGGTACCGGGGCGAGACGCTCGTGCTGGAGACCACCTGGGAAACGCCCGACGGGACGGTCCAGGTCGTGGACGCGATGCCGCCCCGCGGCGACGCCGCCGACCTGGTGCGCGTGGTGCGAGGCGTGAGCGGACGGGTCCGGATGCGCAGCGACCTGCGCCTGCGGTTCGACTACGGCCACGTGGACCCGTGGCTCACCGCGCACGAACGGTCCGTGACCGGCGTGGCGGGGCCCGACGCCGTACAGCTGTCGGCCGACGTCCCGCTGCGGATCCGCGACGGTGACGTGTCCGCCGAGGTGGAGGTGTCGGCCGGGGAGTCCTGTGCCTTCGTGCTGACCTATCACCCCTCTCACCTGCCCGCTCCCCGGCCCGCGGACCCCGACCGTGCGCTGCACGACACAGAGGACTTCTGGGCGCGCTGGGTCGAGCAGGCCGACTACGACGGCAGGTGGCGCGACGCGGTGGTGCGCTCGCTGATCGTCCTGAAGGCGCTCACCTACGCGCCGACGGGAGGTATCGCGGCCGCGGCGACGACGTCGCTGCCCGAGAACCTCGGGGGCGTGCGGAACTGGGACTACCGGTACTGCTGGCTGCGTGACGCGGCGTTCACGCTGCAGGCCCTCGTCTCGACCGGGTTCGTCGACGAGGCCCGGGCCTGGCGGGACTGGCTGCTGCGGGCGGTCGCGGGCGACCCGGCCGACCTGCAGATCATGTACGGCCTGGACGGGACCCGGCGCCTCGGCGAGTACGAGCTTCCCTGGCTGGCCGGCTACGAGAACTCCCGGCCCGTGCGGGTGGGCAACGCCGCGGCCGGCCAGTACCAGCTCGACGTCTGGGGCGAGGTGCTGGACTGCCTGCACGTCGCACGGGAGTCCGGGATCGCGCCCATGACGGAGGCGTGGGAACTGCAACGGGCGCTCCTGGACTTCCTCGAGGGCGCCTGGGACCAGCCGGACAACGGGCTGTGGGAGGTCCGCGGGCCGCGGCGGCACTTCGTCCACTCCAAGGTGATGGCCTGGGCCGGCGTGGACCGCGCGGTCCGGGCGGTGGAGGAGCACGGCCTCGAAGGGCCGGTCGAACGCTGGCGCGCCCTGCGGGACCGGATCCGTGCCGACGTGCTCGCCCGCGGCTTCGACGAACGCCGCGGAACGTTCACCCAGTTCTACGGTTCCGAGGGCCTCGACGCGGCGCTCCTGCTGATCCCCCGGGTGGGGTTCCTGCCCTGGCACGACCCGCGCGTGGTCGGCACCGTCGAGGCGGTGCAGAGAGAACTGTCCGAGGACGGATTCCTGCTCCGGTACCGCCCCGAGGCCGACGGCCGGGTGGACGGTCTGCCCGGCGACGAGGGCGTCTTCCTCGCGTGCACGGCGTGGCTCGCCGACGCGCTCCACGGCATCGGGCGCCACGAGGAGGCGGTCGAGGTGTTCGAACGACTCCTCGACCTGCGCAACGACCTGGGCCTGCTCAGCGAGCAGTACCACACCGGCCTGCGCCGGCAGCTCGGCAACACCCCGCAGGCGTTCAGCCACTTCGCCCTGGTCAACGCCGCCCGCCGGCTCAGCGGGGCGCCGACCACCACCGCGGAGACCCCGCGCGGAGGAACCTCCGGACCCGGCGAGGAGCAGCACCCATGAGGGCCCTGACCATCCATCCCGCACGGACGGACTCCCTCGCGGTGACGGACGTCCCGGAGCCGGCGGCGACGCACGGTTCGGTCCTCGTCGAGGGAGTCGCCCTCGGCGTCTGCGGTACCGACCGCGAGATCGCCGCCGGTGAGTACGGCTCCGCCCCGGCAGGGCAGGACCACCTGGTCCTCGGGCACGAGTCGCTCGGACGCGTCCTGGAGGCCCCTGACGGTTCGGGCCTCTCCCGCGGGGACCTGGTCGTGGGCGTCGTACGCCGGCCCGACCCGGTCCCGTGCGGTGCGTGCGCCGTCGGCGAGTTCGACATGTGCCGCAACGGGCGGTACACGGAACGAGGGATCAAGGAGCTCGACGGCTACGGCGCGCAGCGCTGGCGCGTCGAGCCCGACTACGCCGTGCGGCTCGACGCGCGGCTCGCCGACGTCGGCATGCTGCTGGAACCCACGTCCGTGGTGGCCAAGGCCTGGGACCAGATCGAGAGCGTCGGACGCCGGTCGTGGTTCGAACCTCGCACGGTCCTGGTCACCGGTGCGGGGCCCATCGGCCTCCTCGCCGCGTTGCTCGGCACGCAGCGGGGACTCGACGTCCACCTGCTCGACCGGGTCACCGACGGTCCGAAACCGGGCGTCGTCCGTGACCTCGGCGCCGAGTACCACACGGAGGACGTGGGCGACGTGATGCGAGAGCTGCGTCCCGACGTCGTCGTCGAGGCGACCGGTGCCAGCAGCGTCGTCCTGGAGGTCATGGGCGGGACCGCGCACTACGGCGTCGTCTGCCTCACGGGCGTGTCACCGGCCGGGCGGCGCGTGAAGGTCGACGCCGGCGCCCTGAACCGCGAGATCGTCCTGGAGAACGACGCCGTCGTCGGCTCCGTCAACGCGAACCTCGCCCACTACCGCGCCGCGGCCGAGGCGCTCGGCCGGGCGGACCTCGACTGGCTGAGCCGGCTCGTCACCCGGCGGGTGCCCCTGGAGCGGGCGGGCGAGGCGTTCGAGAACAGGCCGCACGACATCAAGACGGTCATCGACCTGTGAGCACCACCACTCACCGCCGGATTCACCCGCTCGTGTGATATGCCGCCCGGCTCAGGGTCTCTACTCTGGAGCTCATGCCGATGGAACCCCTGCGCATCGCGATGATCGGAACCCGAGGTGTGCCCGCGCGGTACGGGGGCTTCGAGACGGCCGTCGAGGAGATCGGGTCGCGGCTCGCGGACCGCGGCCACCAGGTGCGCGTGTACTGCCGCCGCCCCGCCGAGCAGCAGGTGTCCGACCCCCCGACCTACCTGGGCATGGAACGCGTCGTCCTCCCCGCGATGCGCCGCCGCTCCCTGGAGACGCTGAGCCACACCGCCCTGTCGGTGGCCCACCTCGTCGCCCACCGCACCGACGCCGCCATCGTGTTCAACGCGGCCAACGCGCCCCTGCTCCCCGTGCTGCGCGCCGCCCGCGTCCCGGTCGCCACGCACGTCGACGGCCTCGAGTGGCGGCGCGCCAAGTGGGGGCTGGTGGGCAAGCGCTACTACCGGGAGATGGAGACGGCGTCCGTCCGCCTCTCCGACGCCCTCATCGCCGACGCCCAGGGCATCGCCGACTACTACGCCACCCAGTACGACGTCGGAAGCCGCCTCCTCACGTACGGGGCCCCCGACCTCTCCGCGGCCGGCAGCGACCGCCTCGCCGAGCTGGACCTGACACCCGGCGGCTACCACCTCGTCGTCGCCAGGTTCGAACCGGAGAACCACGTCGACGTCGTCGTCGAGGGCTACGTGGCGAACGACGCCGAGCTCCCGCTCGTCGTCGTCGGCTCCGCCCCGTACTCCGAGGAGTACACGCGGCGCATCCAGGACCTCGCCGACGGCGACCCCCGCGTGCGGCTGCTCGGAGGCGTGTGGGACCAGGAACTGCTCGACCAGCTCTACGCCAACGCCTTCACCTACCTGCACGGCCACTCCGTGGGCGGCACCAACCCGTCGCTGCTGCGCGCGATCGGCGGCGGCACCTCCACCATCGCGTACGACGTGCCGTTCAACCGTGAGGTGCTGCGGGAGGCCGGCCGGTACTTCCGCACACCGGTGGACCTGGCCGAACAGGTCCTCACCGCCGAGGCCAACCCGGAGGACACCGCAGCGCGTGCCACCGCCCTCGCCCGGCGGGCGAAGGACTACGACTGGGACGTGGTCGTCGACGGCTACGAACAGCTCGCGCGCGATCTGGCCGCGCGAACCACCCCCGGCCCCCGCCCGTTCGCCCGGCGGCGGCGCAGGCGGGTGTTCCAGCCGTGAGACTGACCAGCTCCGCGCTGCCCCGTCCCGTGATCGACGCGGGACGCGCCACGATCCGCGGCTACGGGATGGCGACGTCGAGACTCCGCGGCGGCCCGGACTTCCTGCTCATCGGCGGCAAGCGAGCCGGCTCCACCTCCCTGTACTTCGCCCTGCTCGACCACCCGCGGGTCATGCCCCTGTTCCCCAGCGCCCGGTGGCTCCCGAAGGACAACCACACCAAGGGCGTGCACTACTTCGACTCCCACCACGACCGGGGAAGCGCCTGGTACCGGTCGCACTTCCCGGCCTCGTCGCGTCGTGGCGGCAAGGTCGTCGGCGAAGGGTCGCCCTACTACCTCTTCCACCCGCTCGCCGCGGAACGCGCGGCCCGGGAGGCGCCGGACGCCCGGATCCTGCTCGTCGTGCGCGACCCCGTGGAGCGCGCCTTCTCCCACTACCGGGAGCGTCGCCGGGAGCACGCCGAGCCGCTCGAGACCTTCGAGGAGGCGCTCGCGGCCGAGGCCGGACGGCTCGCCGGGGAGGAGGAGCGGATCGTCTCCGATCCGGGCTACCGCAGCTACGCGCACGAGCAGCTGTCGTACCGGGCGCAGGGGGAGTACGCGCCCCATCTGCGCCGCTGGCTGAAGCACTACCCGGCCGAGCGCGTGCACGTCCTGGTCGCCGAGGAGTTCTACGCCGATCCGCAGCGCGCCTGCGACGGTGTCGCCGCTTTCCTGGGGCTCGACCCGGCACCGCTGTCGGCCGAGGCGCGCACTCCGCGGAACGCCGCTCCGAGCAGCACCCTGCTCCCGGCCACCCGGGAGGAACTGACCCGGCACTACGCCCCGTTCAACGAGGAGCTGGCCCAGCTCCTGAACCGGGACCTTCCGTGGTGACGCCGGCGATCCGGCGGAACTCCTCGACGAGCCGAGCCGTGAACGCCGCGTCGTGGTCGGCGTCCGACCGGACGCGCAACCGGTCCAGCCAGAACGAGGCGGCCTCGGTGTGGCCGGGCGCTGCCTCGCCCGCCGTCGTGCCGCCCATCGCCGCTCCGCGCGGCGGGCGGCCGAAGGCGGCCACGCTCGACGCCCGGTAGTAGGACAGGTCGGCTCCGGGCGGTGCCCACGAGGCGTCCTCCCAGTCGATCAGCCAGGGAAGGCCCCGGCCGTTGCGCCGCAGGTTCCAGGCGGTGAGGTCGCCGTGCATCGGCTCCCAGTGCTCGGGAGTCCCTGCGGGCCGGTCCAGCACCCGGCCCAGGTGGTTCCGTACGTCGGCCAGCAGCGGACCGACCGGGGTGCGCCACGCCGGGGCGGCGGGGCGCGGCGGCATCGCCGTGATCAGCAACCAGTGCAGGCCGGCGACCTCCCCCCGGTCGAGCACCCGAGGAACCCGGAAGGTCTCCGCCGTCCCGTCCGGGAACGCGGACAGCGCGCGTTGCTCGCGGTCGAGCTCGGCCGGGTCCTCGCGCAGCTTGAGGAACCCGACCGGCCGGGAGGCGCGCAGCAGGAGCACCGCCATGCCCGTCCGCGACGCCTGCGGACGCGAGTAGACCGCGAGCTCGTCGAACGCCGGCAGGGAAGCCCGCAGCGCCGTCCACAGGCCGGGACCGCCGGGCGCCTCCCACAGGACCCGCTCGCCCGGTACCGCGCGCGGGCCGAGCAGCGTGGCCGCTCCCCACAGCGCCCACTGCGACGTGACGGCGTACCAGCGTGACCGTGTGATCAGCGAGATTCCGGCGGCCGCGCCGCGCCGGGAGCCGGCGGGAACCAGGACGTTCCGCGTCCCCATGGCGGGCCGGACGAGGCTCGCCCGGCCGGACGCCGTCGCGCCCGTGCCCAGTCGCGCCCTCGACCTGGGGTGCCGCGGACCGCGCCCCGTCATCGGGCCCTGCTCCTGACCGCGCGCAGCACCTCGACCAGGAGCACGGCATCGCGCCGCAGCGGGGGTGCCACCAGCAGGCACAGGGCCCACACCAGCACCGCGCTCGCGATCGCGAGGAGCAGGCCGGTCACCGGCGAGCCCGCCGCGCCCGCCGCCGGCAGCGACGCGGCGAGCCACGCCGCGAGCCCGACGGGCAGCGCCTGCGCCAGGATCCGCAGGCCGCCCAGGGCCAGCCGCCCGCCCGGATACGACGTGACGCGGGACAGCCACCAGAACGACAACGGCCACTCGAGCAGTGCCGACGCGGCGAAACCGGCGGCGATACCGTTCACTCCCCAGAAGCTGCCGATCAGCACCCCGGCGATCTTGAGCACGGCCGTCACCAGGGAGTAGGCCAGCAGCGTGCCGCTCAGCCCGCGCGCCAGGTACGTCCAGTAGCCGACGTAGGCGAGCGTCTGGCAGCCGCCGGCCACGGCGAAGGCCGCGAGGAGGGGTGCCGCCGACTCCCAGCCCGGCCCGAGGAACACCCCCACCACGACGTCGGACGCCCCGACGACCACCGCGAGCACCAGGACCACCGGGAGGGCCAGCACCTGCTGGCCGCGCAGCAGCATGCGGTCGAACCGGGCGGGCTCGTCCGCGAGGCGGGCGAGCACCGGCAGCGCCACCGTCGTGGACGGCTGGCGCAGCTGGGTCAGAGGCCGCATGAGCAGGTGGTACGCCCGGTTGTAGAGGCCCAGCGGGCCGGGGCCGAGGGAGAGCCCGATGACGAACGTGGCCAGGTTGTCAGCCCCGTAGCCGACGAGCTGCGAGCCGAGCAACCCACCGCCGAACCGGAAGAAGCCGCGGGTACCCGCGCCGCGCCGTGGCCGGGCGGGAAGCCACCGGCCCGCCACCCAGACGCCCGCGAGCGTGACGGCCGCCGTCGCGACCTGCTGGACGACGACGGCGCGGTGGTCGTGCGTCGCGACGCCGACGGCGATCGCGGCACCCAGGGCGACCACGGGCGCGGCCACCTCCACCACGGCGAGGGTCCGGAAACGCATCTCCCGGACGAGTCCGGCCTTGTGCTGGGTGGCGAGCCCGTTGACGAGGAAGACGAAGGCCAGCGCACGGCAGATCCCCGTCAACGCGGGCTCGTCGAACAGGCGCGCGATCAGTGGCGCCGCGGCGAAGCACGCGACGCACAGGACCGCGCCGATCGCGACGTTGACCCAGAAGAGGTTGTCGCGCTGCTGCCGGGTCAGGCCGGGGGCGCGCATCGCCGCGGACGACAGGCCGGCGTCACGCAGGATCTCCCCGATCCCGACGACGGCGGCGACCATGGCCACGAGCCCGTACTCGGCGGGCGGCACCAGCCGGGCGAGTACCGCGACCGCCGCGACCTGGAGCAGGATGCGCGCGCCCTGGGACGCGGCGGTGACCGTGGCGCCCCGTGCGGCACGGCGCCCGAGGCTCTGCCGTGTCCCGCCCTCCTCCGCCACGTCGTGCTCGGTCACGTCCGGCGCCACCGGTGCCGGAGACTTCCGGCGTCCCCGTCGCCGTAGGCGGCGTACGTGTCGAAGTCGTGGTCCTTGCGCGAGACACCGGTGGCGATGAGCCCGAGGCAGGTCGCGCCGATCGCGTCCAGGGACGCGATGGCGTCGTGCAGCTGGGCACGGCGGACCTTCCGCGCCCGCGCGACGACGACGGCACCCTGGGTACGGCGTGCCAGAAGCGCGGCGTCCGTCACCGGGAGCAGCGGGGGGACGTCGAAGATGACGACGTCGTAGCTCGTGCGGGCCTGCCGCACGAGCTGGTCCATCGACTCGGCCTCGATGAGCCGGCCCGGGTTGGGCGGGAGGTCCCCGGCCGTCAGGACCGCGAACCGTGGCGGCCCCACCTGCTGCACCACGTCGTCCAGGTCGGCGCGGCCGATGAGGACGGTCGACAGGCCCGCCGTGCCCTCGAGCCCGAGCCGGTCCGCCAGCGACGGGCGGCGCAGGTCGGCGTCGATGAGCAGTACCCGGGACCCGCGTTCGGCCAGCGCGTGGGCCAGGCCGATCGCCGTCGTCGTCTTGCCCTCGTCCGGGACGGACGACGTGACGACGAACGACCGGACCGGCGCGCCGACGTCCAGGAACTGCAGGTTGGTCCGGATCCGGCGGTACGACTCGGCCAGCAGCTGCGGCTCGGCCGTGCCCTTGCGGACCTGGGGCACGGTGCCGAGCACGGCGAGGTCGTCGCCGGCCGGGAGGTCCTTCGCGGTCCGGATGCGCGTGTCGAACAGCGCCAGGCCGATGGCGACGAGCACGCCGACGCCGAGGCCCGCCGCCGCGCCGCCGGCCGTGAGGAGCCGCGTGTTGGGGGCGAAGGGGTACTCGGGCGCCTCGGCCGTCGCGACGACGGTCAGCCGGACGGCGCTGCGCCCGTCGGCGTTCGACGGCGACACCTCGGACACCGTCTCGGACAGGTGGCGGGCCACGGAGTTCGCGACCTCGGCGGCCTGCCAGGGGCCCTCGGCCTCGGCGGAGATCTCGATGATCGCGGTCTCCAGCGGGACCACGGCCTCGATCTGCTCGGACAGGTCGCGCGGCGTCGTGTTCAGTCCGAGCTCCGTGATCACGGGGTTCAGCACCGCGGGCATCGTGGCGAGCGACGCGTACGAGGTCACCAGGTTCTGCGTGTAGGTCGCCCCCTGCATGAGCTCCGAGACGGTGTCGCCGCGTTCGAGGCTGACGAAGACGCTGGTGGTGGCGCGGTACTGGGGCGGGACGGTCTGCGCGAAGCCGAGACCCGCGAGGCCGCCGGCCAGCATGGCCACGACGAGGACCACCCACCGCTTGCGCAGGGCGGCGACGTAGTCAGCGAGCTCCATCCATCAGGCCTTTCCGATCGGCGGTCGCGGGCATGATAGCCGCGGCGGCGGGCTCGGTGCGGCGGGCGGTCGCCAGGCATCGCAGACCGGCCGCGGTGCCGCGCAGCGCGGGCCACAGCGTCCGCAGCGGATGCCGGACGACGGCGCGGCGGCCGCCCCGGAGCAGGACCTCGCGCGTGTGGCCCGGTGTGGCGCGCAGCCAGCCGCCCCAGCGTTCCCGCGCCACGTGCCGCGACGCGAAGAGCAGGCGGTTGCGCGTGTTGTAGTAGTGGTACTGCGGCGACTTGCCCCTGCCGTGCCCCGTGCCTCGTGCGGTGCCCTCCTGCGTGCCGCCGGCGTCGTGGACGCAGGTGAGGTCGTCCCGCAGGGCCAGGCGTCCGCCGGAGCGCGTCCAGCGCACGCTGAGGTCGACGTCCTCCCAGTACAGGAAGTACTCCGGGCCGAACCCGCCGACGTCGAGGAGCCGTTCGGTCGACGCGGCGAAGCAGGCGCCCGAGACCCAGGGCACGTCGTCCGGGCCGGTGGGCGTGCCTCTCCTGGTGCGGCCCCGGCGCATGTCGACGACGGCCCCGGTGAACCAGTCACGGCCCTGAGGGGTACGGACGGCCGGGGCCACGAGAAGCCGGGCGTCGTCGGCGACGTCGGCCACCAGGGCGTCCGCGGCGTCGAGGCCGAGGCTCGCGTCGGGGTTCAGGACCAGGCTCACGTCGCAACCCGCGTCGCGCGCGGCGCGGATCCCGGCGTCGGCGCCGCCGCCGAACCCGAGGTTCTTCCCGGGCAGGACGAGCGTCCAGTCCTGCGCGGAGCCTGCCGCGACGACACGGGCCCGCTCGGCCGGCGAACTCCAGCAGTCCACGAGTACCCGGGTCCAGGACGTGCCCGCGAACGGTCGCAGCGCGGCGGTGGCGAGGTGTACCGACCCGTAGTTCACGACGACGACAGCCGGTCTGGGGGTGGTGGGCACCAGTGCATCCTGCCGGAACGGCGGGGCGAGGGCGAGTGCTGGCTCGGGTGAAATGGCGACACCGGCGAGAATATCCGGCCACATACCCATAACCTTTCTCGCATGACATCCTTCAGCCGGACGAGAGGCTCACGGCAGAGAATCCGGACGGGGGCGGTCACCCGGAACACCACCGCGGTTCTCGCGGTCTCGTTCGTGCTGTCGACCGCGTTGTCGGCGTGCGGGTCCGCGGAGAACCGGGCCGTCGGCGTGCACCCGTCCGCCGGCGCCTCCTCCTCGGCGACGTCGGAGCCGGGACGCCGTGGAACCGCCTCACCCGCCGCCGACGGTGACGCGACGGAGGGCGAGAAGGACGCCGGGGCGTCGTCCGACTCCGGTGAGGTGGGCGACATCGTCGTCGCGGGACGCGCCACGACCGGCGTCGTCCCGCTCACCTCGAAGGCGGTCCCGATCGGCGAGGCCCCGGAGCACGACCTGTCCGTGAAGCTGGCCGCCGTCGAGTGGACGGAGACGAAACCCTCCATGCCGGGCGAGATCGCGGGGCCGGCCGTTCGGGTCGAGGTAGCGGTGATCAACTCCGGCGGCACATATCACCCTCTTGGTGCGAGCGTCGTGAACCTGTACTACGGTCCCGACCGCATACCGGCGAGCTCGCTCTCCGGTTCCGGGCAGGAGGACCTCCCGGATTCCGTGCCGGCCGGGCAGACCGTGACCGGAACCTACGAGTTCGCGGTCCCCGAGGACCGGCCCGGACGGGTGCTCGTCGAGATCGACGTCGACCCGCAGCTGCACGTCGCACTGTTCGAGGGGGAGTCAAGTCCATGAGAATCGCACCCGCCGCCCTGGCCGCCGTCGCGGCCGGAGCTCTCCTCGCCGCCTCCCTGGGAGCCGGCCCGTCCGCGGCCGCGGACACGGACGAGGACCCGGTCTCGAAGTCGGGGGTGGGACTGCGGTCGGCCTTGGACGACCTGGGCCTGTCGTCCAAGTCCGGACGGAACGGGACCACCGCCGCCCCCGCCGGCCCTGACGGCGTGCCGGCCGCGCCCGTCAGCACCGACGTCCTGCCCACCGTGCAGATCGACGGCGTCGTGTGGGCGCAGCAGGTCGTCGGCGACGTCGTCTACGTGGGCGGCTCCTTCACGGCGGCCCGCCCGGCGGGTGCCGCACCCGGGACCCAGGAGGTGGCGCGCAGCAACCTCCTGGCCTACGACCTGAACAGCGGAGAACTGGTCCAGGGCTGGGCACCCCGGGTGAACGGCGAGGTCAAGGATCTGGCGGTGTCGCCGGACGGGAAGCGGCTGTACGCCGTCGGACGGTTCACGTCCGTGGGCGGCACCACCCGCTACCGCGCGGCCGCCTTCAACACCTCCACGGGTGCGCTCACCGGCTTCCGGCCGGCGGTGAACGCGGCGGTCAACACCGTGGACGTGGCCGGCGGCAACGTCTACCTCGGCGGCAGCTTCACCTCGGTGAACAAGCAGAAGCGCGTGCGGGTCGCCGCCGTCGACAACTCCTCGGGCACGACCACGCGGGCCTTCAGGGCCGACGTCGCCGACCGCTCGGTACAGGACCTCCTCATCTCGCCCGACCGCGGCACGGTGGTCATCGCAGGGAACTTCACCGCGGTGAACGGCTCGCAGAACCCCGGCTACGGCCTGGCCCGGCTCGACGCCACCACCGGCGCGATGCTGCCGATGCCCGTGAACCAGGTGGTGCGGAACGCGGGCCAGTACTCCGCGATCCTGTCCCTCGCCGGCGACGGCGAGTACTTCTACGGCACGGGCTACCACTGGAACAAGAAGGGCTCCACGGAGGGGACGTTCGCCGCCAGCTGGGAGACCGGCCGGCTCGTGTGGCTGGAGGACTGCCACGGCGACACCTACTCGGTCGTGCCGTTCCGGGGCTCCGTCTTCATGGCCAGCCACAAGCACGACTGCAGCACCAGCGGCGGCTTCCCGGACACCGACCCGCGCAGCTTCCATCACGGTACGGCCACCACGCGGACCGTCGAGGGCGAGAACATCGCCGACGACGACCAGAGCTACCCCGACAGCCCCGGCACACCCCGGCCCGAGATCCTCAACTGGTACCCGGACTTCACACCGGGCGCCTACACCGGACAGAACCAGGGCCCGTGGGACGTCACGGCCGCGGGCGACTACCTCCTCTACGGCGGCGAGTTCACGAAGGTGAACAACCGGCCGCAGCAGGGCCTCGTGCGGTTCGCCGTGCGGGACGTCGCCCCCAACGCCGACGGACCACGTCTCGGCGGCGCGAAGTTCCGCCTGAGCCTGGTGTCGACCCAGCGGGGCACCGTCAAGGCGACCTGGCCCTCGAACCACGACCGGGACGACGGCACCCTCACCTACTCGCTGTACCGCGGGACCACGTCGAACGAACCGATCGAGGTCCGGGAGCGCACCGGCAGCTTCTGGCAGGGCGAGACCATGTCGTTCACCGACACCGGGGCCAGGCCCGGCACGACCGAGCGGTACATCGTCGTGGCCCGCGACCCGTGGGGGAACGCCGCCTGGTCGCAGTGGGCCGACGTCGCGGTGAACGGGGGATGACCGCGCGACCTGCCACGGTAGCGGTCCTCACGTACCGGCGTCCCGAGCGGCTCGCCACGGCGCTGCGGGCGCTCCTGCCGCACGTGTCCGCCACCGGGGCGAGTCTGCTGGTCGTCGACAACGACGTCACGGAGTCGGCCCGGCCGGTCTTCGAGCGCGTCACCGCCGGCCGGGAGGACGTCCGGTACGTCCACGAACCCACCCCGGGCATCGCCGCCGCGCGCAACCGCGCCCTCGACGAGGTCGCGGCCTCCGGATCGGAACTGGTCGTGTTCGTGGACGACGACGAGACCCCGGGGGAGGCCTGGCTCGCCACCCTCCTCGCCGCTCACGAACGCTACGGCGGGACGGGCGTCGCCGGGCCCGCCGTCCCCCGCCTGCCGGGACGCGACCCGTGGATCGAGTCCGGCGGGTTCTTCGCCCGCCCGCGGCATCCCAGCGGCACCCGCGTCGGCGTGGCCGCCAGCAACAACCTGCTGCTCGACGTCGGCTGGCTCGCCCGGCACGACCTCCGGTTCGACGAGGAGTTCGGGCTCACCGGGGGATCGGACACCATGCTCACCCTCCGGATCACCGCCCGGGGCGGCGCGCTGTACTGGTGCGACGAGGCCGTCGTCGAGGACCCCGTCCCGGCCAAGCGGTTCACGCGCAGCTGGGTGGTGCGCCGTGCCTACCGGGTCGGGAACTGCACGGCGCGGGCCGAGGTCCAGATCGCCGAGAGCACGCCCGCCCGCCTCGCCGCCCGGGCACGCGGCGTGGGGGCCGGCGTGACGCGGGTGATCGGCGGGCTCGCCCGCGCCGCCGCCGGCACGGTCACCGGCCGGGGCTCGGCGCGTGGGATCCGGACCTCGGCCCGCGGCGCGGGGATGATCACGGGCGCGGTCGGTGTCGTGTACACCGAGTACTCACGGGCGGCACCCAGCCGGCAACACCCCGTCGGGGTGCCGTCGTGACCGCCACCGCACGGCGGTCCGGCGCGACCGTCGTGATGTTCTCCGCCGAGGCGATACGGACCACCACCAACCCCTACCTCACGGAGCTCATGGCGTCCCTGCCCGACGACGTGGAGGCCGTGACCTTCTCCCGCCGCCGCGCCCTCCTCGGGCCGGTCGACGTCCTGCACGTGCACTGGCCCGAGACCCTGTTCCGGCGCCGGAGCCCGCTGCGGACGGCCGTGGCCGCCGCGCTGCTCGTGGTCTGCCTGGCCGCGATGCGCGTACGAGGCGTGCGGACCGTGCGGACCGTGCACAATGAGTCGCCGCACGAGGCCCCCACCGGCCTCGAGGGATGGCTGCTGCGGCTCATGGACCGGTGGACCGACGAGCTGATCCTGCTCAACCCGCACACCCGGTTCGGTCGCGACCTCACCGGCACCGTGATCCCGCTCGGCGAGCACGCCTCGACCTACGCCCGCTTCGCCGTCCCCGCCGGGAAACCCGGACGTGCCCTGCACTTCGGCCTGATCCGCCCGTACAAGGGCATCGACACGCTCGTGCGGGCGTTCCGGACGCTCGCCGACGACGGCGCCGCACTCCACGTGATCGGCCCGGCGAAGGACCCCGGCGTGCTCGACGAGGTGCGGGCCCTGGCCGCCGGGGACGACCGGATCGTGCTGCGCCCCGGCTTCGTGCCCGACGACGCCCTGGTCCGCGAGATCGGCGAGGCGCACCTCGTCGTGCTGCCCTACCGGCGGATGCACAACTCCGGCGCGGCGCTCCTGGCCCTCTCCCTCGGACGGCCCGTGCTCGTGCCCGACAACCCCGTCAACCGCGATCTCGCCGAGGAGACCGGCCCCGGATGGGTGCGGACGTACGAGGGAGAACTCGACGGCCCGGCGCTCGCGGCCGCGCTGGCCGAGCCGCTGCCCGCCGATCCGGTACGGTTCCGGGGCCGGACGTGGCCGGAGATCGGAACGGCCCACGCCGAGGTGTACCGACGGGTGGCAGCGTGACGAACGACAGCGGGGCACGTGCTCGCGCGGCGGCCCGTGCCGCCGTGACCGAGCCCATCCCTGTCGCCGCGGTGGCCGCCGGTCCCGCGGCCGGGGCCGAGGACGCCGTTCCGCGTCGCCGGCGTGGCCCGGCTCCGGTGCGGGAGTGGGAGAGCGCCGCCGTCGTCGTCGCACTGATCCTGACCGCCGCGGTCGGCTCGCGGCTCGTCGTCGCCGCGGGCGTGTCGGTCGGTACGCTGCTCGCGGTGGCGCTCGCGCCGGTGTGGCTCTCGGCGGCGGCCAAGTACCGCTGGGCCCGGACGTTCCTGGCGCTGGGCGCGCTCTGCGCGGTCACGGGGCCGGTCCTCACCACACTGGCCGAACCGGCCCACGTCGTCGACCCGCTGCTGCTGCGCGAGAACTACGTGCGGCTCGCCGAGCTGGTGCTCGGTGCCGGCGCGTTGCTGTGGGCCCGGCTGCACCTCGGCGTGCGATGGCTGGCGGTCGCCTACGGCACGGGGATGCTGATCGACGTCGTCCAGCGCGGCGAGCCGAGTTTCAAGTTCGGCGCGGGTCTCGCGGTGACGGTGATCGTGCTCGGGTGGCTCACGCCCGGCCTGCGTCCGGGCAGGGACGTGTGGCGGCGTATCCCGCGCACGGCGCAGGCGATCGCGTGCGTGTGCCTGGGGGTGCTGTTCGCGGTGGACAACGGGCGGTCCGCGTTCGCGATGCTGCTGCTGACCGCGGCGGTGGTGCTCTGGCAGGTGCGGATGGACAAGCGGTCGCTCCGCCGGTCGGCATGGGTCACGGTCGGGGCCGTGGTCGCGGCGGGTCTCGCGGCGTACGGCGGTGCGCGGGCCCTGATCCTGGACGGCGCGTTCGGGACGGCGATGGCGCAGCGCACGGCGGCGCAGCTCGAGCTGAGCGGCAACCTGCTCGCGGCCGGGCGTCCCGAGATGGGGGCGACGGCGGCGCTGATCGCGCACCGGCCGCTCGGCTTCGGGCCCGGCGTGCCGGTCAACAGCGAGGACCTGGCGGTGGCCAAGCACGGGATGTCTTTGCTCGGCTACGACCCCGAGAACAACTACGTCTACGACTACATGTTCGGCCGGGGCATCGAGCTGCACTCCCTGTTCGGTGACTTCTGGGCGGTCCACGGGCCGGCCGGTGTCCTGCTCTGGCTGTTCCTCCTGCTGCTCGTCGTGGTCGCACTGGTGCGGAGGACGGTGCGCGGGATGGCGGACGCGCTGCTCGTCTACGTCGCGATCCTCACCGCGTGGAACCTGTTCTTCAGCCCGATCTACGCCTCGGTGCCGATGCTGATCCTGGCGGTGGCGGTGCTCCTGCCCCGCTGGGCGGACGCGGTGAGCGGCGAGTCCGAGCCCGCGGGGAAGGCAGGTGCCGCCCAGGACGCCGGCACCGCTTGAGCGTGCGACGGGCGCGAGCCTGCTGGCCCACGAGGCGAAGGCAGGGCGCGGTGTGCGAGGGCGACGACGGCCCGTTCCGCCCGGTGCGGAACCGTGCTTGCAGGAAGTTACCTGGCCGTCCGGACCTGTCGAAGAACACCTCAGAAGTCTTGATGGTGCCGAGGTGGTGCCGTTCGACAGCGGTGTGGCGCTCTACAGGCCCTCCACCGGGCTTGCAGCGGGCGTGTTCCGTTGGGTCGAGGACGACGTGTCGTACATGCTGTCCGACGCCGACGCGGACCTGGAGACGTTCAAGGAACTGGCCCGATCGCTCGAGCCGATCTCCCGTGACGATCCGCGGCCGGCGCCATACCGGCGCCTTCGTCGATGTCAGTGAGCCCGCATAGGCTTGGCCTCGATGACCTCCCTCTTCGACTCCCTGCATCTTCCTGGCTTTCCCGGCGGCCCCGAGGCCGAGCCGGGCGGTACGTCGCGCCTGCCGAGCGTGGCGCCCCGATGGGACGACGACGGTGCGGGTGACTCGGCGGTCCCGGCCGAGCCCGAGTGGCTGGCCGGCTTGCCGCACGAGGCGGAGGCGCCGCGGGCCGGGGGAGCGTACGCGCACCTCGATCCGCAGGAACTGCTGGAGGGGTTGAACCCGCAGCAGCGGGCCGCCGTCGTGCACGAGGGCGGGCAGCTGCTCATCGTGGCGGGGGCCGGCTCGGGCAAGACCCGTGTGCTCACCCATCGCATCGCCTACCTTCTGGCGACGGGCCGCGCCCGGGCGGGGGAGATCCTGGCGATCACGTTCACCAACAAGGCCGCCGCCGAGATGCGCGAGCGGGTCGAGCACCTGGTGGGCCCGGCCGCGGGCCGGATGTGGGTCTCCACGTTCCACAGCGCGTGCGTGCGGATCCTGCGCCGTGAGGCCAAGACGCTGGGGCTCAAGTCGTCCTTCTCCATCTACGACGCCGCCGACAGCCGTCGCCTGATCGAGCTGGTGGCGCGCGAGCAGAACCTGGACCTGAAGAAGTACCCGGCGCGCTCCCTGGCGAACCGGATCAGCGACCTGAAGAACGAGCTGATCGATCCGGACACGTACGCGCGTCAGGCGGGCTCCGAGGAGGAGGTACCCGCGGGTGTCGGCTGGGCCGCCGCGCGGGACAAGCAGCGCTTCGACCAGGTGCTCGCCGACGTCTACACGCGCTACCAGCAGCGCCTCTCCCAGGCGCACGCCCTGGACTTCGACGACATCATCATGACCACGGTGAACCTGCTCCAGGCGTTCCCGAACGTCGCCGAGCACTACCGCCGCCGGTTCCGGCACATCCTCGTGGACGAGTACCAGGACACGAACCACGCGCAGTACGTCCTGGTGCGTGAGCTCGCGGGAGTGCCGGAGGAAGCGACAGGCGCGGCGGGAGACGGTGGGGCGGTCGCCCTCGACCCGGCCGAGCTGACCGTCGTCGGCGATGCCGACCAGTCGATCTACGCGTTCCGTGGCGCCACGATCCGCAACATCGAGGAGTTCGAGGCCGACTACCCGAACGCGACGACCCTGCTGCTGGAGCAGAACTACCGCTCCACGCAGAACATCCTCAGCGCAGCGAACGCCGTCATCTCCCGCAACGCCGGCCGCAAGCCGAAGCGGCTGTGGACGGACGCCGGATCGGGCGCCAGGATCACCGGCTACGTCGCCGACGACGAGCACGCGGAGGCACGGTACGTCGCCCAGGAGATCGACCGGCTGGGCGACGAGGACGGCGTGCGCCCGGGCGACGTCGCGATCTTCTACCGCACCAACGCCCAGTCGCGCGCGCTGGAGGAGGTGCTGATCCGCGTCGGCCTGCCGTACAAGGTGGTGGGCGGCACGCGCTTCTACGAGCGCAAGGAGGTCAAGGACGCGGTCGCCTACCTGCGCGCGCTCGCCAACGCGGACGACGACGTGAACCTGCGCCGTATCGTCAACGTCCCCAAGCGCGGGCTGGGGGCGCGGGCCGAGTCGCTGGTCGCGGACTTCGCGGAGCGGGAGCGGATCTCGTTCGGCGCGGCCCTCGACCGGGTCGAGGAGATCCCGGGCATGACGACCCGGTCCCTGAAGCCGCTGCGGGCGTTCGCCGAGCTCATGACCGGCCTCCGCGAGCTGGTCGACGACGGCGCCGGGCCGGCCGAGATCCTGTCGGCCGTGCTGGACCGGACGGGCTACCTGGCGGAGCTCCGGGCGTCGGACGACCCGCAGGATGCCTCCCGCGTGGAGAACCTCGCCGAGCTGCACGCCGTGGCGACGGAGTTCAGCGAGCTGGAGCCCGAGGGTGACCTCGCCGACTTCCTGGAGCGGGTGTCGCTCGTCGCGGACGCGGACCAGATCCCGGACGAGGACGTGGCGGACGGCGCCGCCGAGGAGGCCAAGGACGAGTCGGCCGACCGCGGCGTCGTCACCCTCATGACCCTGCACACCGCGAAGGGCCTGGAGTTCCCGGTCGTGTTCCTCACGGGCATGGAGGACGGCACGTTCCCGCACATGCGCTCCATGAACGACGACGTCGAGCTCGCCGAGGAACGCCGGCTCGCCTACGTGGGCATCACGCGGGCGCGCGAGCGGCTGTACATCTCCCGGTCGGCCGTCCGGTCGGCGTTCGGGATGTCCAACGAGTTCCCGCCGAGCCGTTTCCTCGACGAGATCCCGGAGGAGCTCTGGGACTGGAAGCGGCGCGAGTCCTCGACGCAGGCGATCCGCGGCGGGTACGGCGGCTGGGGGGCGGGCAGCTACGGCTCGGGTGACGGTCGTCGTGGTGGAGCCTCCGGCTCCCGGGTGGACACCTCGTGGGGCGGCTCACGCTCGCGCTCGGATCGTGCCGCGAACGGCCGGGGCGCGGCAGGACCGTCGTCGGGCAAGGTCCCCGGGTTCGGTTCGGTCAACGTGCAGAAGTCCGTCCCGTCCCTGGACGTGGGCGACAAGGTCACCCACGACACCTACGGCCTCGGCACGGTGATCGGTGTCGAGAAGAACGACGTGGTCAAGATCGACTTCGGCAGCGACGGAAGCAAGCGCATCGCCCTCAAGTACACCAAGGTCACCAAGCTCTGACCTCGAGACCCGGGATCAGATGAGGCCCGCCCAGCGTCGCGCGACGTCGACCAGCTCGACCCGGTCGAGGGGCATCGTGCACGGCAACGCAGCCCCGCGCGCGCTCTCAGGCCGAGCGTTCCTCCAGCTCGTCGAAGGCCTCCTGGATCTGGTCCGTGTACACCGCGATGCCCTCCATGGTGGGGTGGGTCGCGTCCGCGTGCAGCAGCTCGGGCCGTTTCGCGCACACGGCGTTCCAGTCCACGACCACGACGTTCGCCCGGCCTTCCGCAATCTTCTCGAGCCGGGCGTTCGCGTCCGGCACCCAGTACGAGATCCCGACCGTGTTCACCAGCACCACCAGCCGCTCCGGGCCGATGAGGTCCAGTGTCTTCTCCGCCGCCGCGACGGACCCGTCCTCCTGGAACCCGGCGTTGGTACCGAAGTTGAGGACGACGACGTCGCGCAGCGTGCCCTTCTTCTTCGCGTCGCGAACGATTCCCGGCGCGTCGGTCCACTTGCGGTTGGGCACGGCGTCGATGTCGGAGCGGGGCCAGCGGTCGATCAGCGCCGGCGCCGCGGCCGACAGTACCGAGTCGCCGAACCCGACGACATGCCTGCCGCTGCCCGCTCCGGGTGCTGCCGCCCGGTCGAGGCCGCTCTCCGGACCGGCGGTGGAACCGGCCGTCCCCGTCCCGCCCTCGTCATCGCCGTCGCGGTCCGCGGCGGACTGAACGGCCAGCCCTGCCTCGACCGCCTGCTGCGCACCCGAGACCCGAGGTGCGGTGGCGACCGCCGTCGTCGTCCCCGCGAGAGCCAGGACGGTGACGCCGACGGCGACCCGGGCCGCCCAGACGCGTGTGTTCGGGACCCGGGCCGCGACCTGCGCCCACAGCGCACGGAACGCGCCCCGGAAGCCGAGCCGCCGCACCGGCATCTCCACGAACCGGTACGACGCCGCGGCCAGGGCCAGTGTCGCGACGACCACCGTCCCGCCGACGGCCCACCCCTGCCGTATCACGGCCCCGACCACGAGCAGCACGGGCCAGTGCCACAGGTAGATCCCGTACGACCGCTCACCGATCCAGCGCAGCGGCGCCAGTTCCATGACGACGGTCAGCCACCGCACCTCGGAGGCGCACGCCAGCACGAGCACGACCGTCAGCAGCGAGGCGAGCGCGAGCCCGAGCGGGTAGGTCAGGGCGCTGTCGTCGCGCAGCAGGGCCCAGAGCGCGATCAGACCGCCGAGGGCGAGCGGTGGCACCAGACGTGCCCCGATGCCGCCGAACTGCGTCCCGGTCGCGGGCGGGCGCAGTGCGAGAGCCGCGCCGAGCAGCAGGCCGAACGCGTGGGTGTCGGTGCCGTAGTAGACCCGGGTGGGGTCGTCGCCGGTGTGGAGCAACGCCATCGCTGCCGCGGAGGCGACGGCCGCGGTGACGAGGATCGGCGTGCGCCGGCGCGCGGACCGCACGGCGAGCAGCAGGGCCACGAGGAGCACCGGCCAGGCGAGGTAGAACTGCTCCTCGATGGCCAGGGACCACAGGGGACGCAGCAGCTCCGGAGCGGTCTCGTCGAAGTAGTCGGAGCCGGCGGAGATCTCCAGCCAGTTGGTGCCGAACGTCACCGCGCCGAGCAGCTGGCGCCCGATCCCGACGGTGAGGTCGGACTCGACCAGTCGCGCCACGGGAATCGAGACGAGCAGCACGAGCAGCAGGGCGGGGAGCAGCCGGCGGGCACGCCGCGTCCAGAAGCGGGGCAGGTCGACCCAGCTCGTGGTGCTGATCTCGCGGAGCAGCAGCGTGGTGATGAGGAACCCGCTGACGACGAAGAACATGTCGACGCCGACGAACCCGCCCGGAACCCACCCGGGTTCGAGGTGGTAGGCGACGACGGCGGCCACGGCGAGCGCACGCAGACCGTCGAGCCCGCGGATCCGGGGGCCGGGGCGTGACGCCGCGGTCCAGGAAGTGGTGGTCACATCGGCCACACCCGGACGTTACCGGACGTTCCGCGACCGCGGCGCCTCAGACCGCGCGCAGGTGCAGGACGAGGGCCTGCATCGGCCACAGGTTCGGGATCTGGAGCCCCACCCGGTCCAGGACCGTCCCCGGGACGTCGCCGGTCTCCTTGCCCAGCCACCGCGGCGTCCCGCCGAACCACTTCGCCGGCCCCGCCTCGTCCCGCAGCCGCACGGTGTAGCGCCGGTCCGGGTCGAGGCCCGGCAGGACGACCCGTTCGGGCCGCGCGTCGGCCAGGGAGCCGACGGTCGCCACCGTGAACACGGCCTCGGTCGCGTCCGGTGCCACGACGCCGCGTACCCGCAGCGCGGGGTCGGCGGGATCACCGTGCACGACGGTCCCGGAGTGCAGCAGCCCGCGCAGCTCCTTGTAGAGCGCGGCGTACGCGCCGATCGCCTCGGTCTCCTCGGGTGTGCAGCCGAGAATGTCCCACTCGAAGCCGGCGTGTCCCTGGAGGGCGGTCGCCACCCGGTAGGAGAGGTCGGTGGCGCGCCCGGACGAGTGCGCCGGCGACGGCCCGACGTGCGCCCCGATCAGCTCCGGCGGCAGGACGAGCTCGGTCCAGCGCTGGATGTCCTGCCGCTCCGCCGGGTCGTTCGAGTCGGACGCCCACACGCGGTCGGTCCGCGCAAGCACGCCCAGGTCGGTGCGTGCCCCACCGGACGAGCAGGACTCGATCTCCAGCCCCGGATGGTCCGCCTTCAGACGGTCCATGAGACGGTAGGCCGCGAGTGTCTGGGCGTGGGTGCCGGGGCGGGGTGTGCCGCCCTCGACGTGCACGGGCTCCACGAGATCCCGGTTGTGGTCCCATTTCACGAACGCGATACCGAGCGCGTCGATGAGCGCGGACATCTGTCCGCGCACGTGGTCCCATGCCTCGGGGTGGGCCAGGTCGAGCACGTACTGGTTGCGGAACGAGAGCCCGTCCGGCGAGGGGACGGACGCGGCGTTCCCGAGGACCCACTCCGGGTGGGCGCGCGCGAGGTCCGAGTCGAGATTCACCATCTCCGGCTCGAACCAGAGCCCGAACTGCATGCCGAGCTCCTGGACCAGGTCCGCCAGCGGCTTCAGCCCGTCCGGCCACACCGCGGGATCCACCACCCAGTCACCGAGTCCCCGGGTGTCGTCCCGCCGGTCGTGGAACCAGCCGTCGTCGAGCACGAACCGTTCGACGCCGACGGCGGCGGCCGCCCGGGCGAGCGCCGCGACACGCTCCGGGTCGTGGTCGAAGTACACGGCCTCCCAGGTGTTCAGCACGAGCGGCCGGACACCGGCCGGGTGCTGCTCCCGGGCTCGGAGCCAGGTGTGGAACCTGCGGGAGAGCCCGTCCAGACCGCTGTCCGACCAGGCGAAGTAGGCGGTGGGCGTCTCGTGGGTCTGCCCGGGGGCCAGGCGGATCTCGCCGGGCCGGAGCAGCTCGCCGGCGCCGAGCTGGGTCTCGTGGTCGGTCATCCGGTCCGTCCGGTGCACGACGTCGGCCGACCATCCCAGATGTACCGCCCACGCCTCGCCGCTCCGGTTCCGTGGCGGGCCGGCAGAGGCGATGCTCACCCATGGCGCGTCGTGCCCGCCACGTCCCCGCCGGCTCGTCACGGTGGCGGCGCCGGACGGCATCGTGGTGGTGGCCGGCGTCTTCTCCCGGGCCCAGCGGCCGGTGAAACCGGTCAGGTGGCCGGCGGCGCGGGGCACGGGAAGGACGGCGTCGAGCTGCTCCACGGTCACGGCGCCGGTGCCGGTGTTCGTGAGGGCGTGCCGCAGCGTCACCAGGCCGCCCTGTGCGACGGCGAGCTCGGTGCGCAGTTCGAGGCCGTCCGACGTCGCGGTGAGCCGCAGTGTGGCGTCGTCGCCGGTGCACCCGGTCACCGTCCAGCGGGGGAACACGGGGCCGCCGTCGCGCAGCAGGAGGACTCCGGGACGTCCCGACCAGCCGTCCGACTCCTGCGGGAGCAGGGGGACGCGCCGGCCGGCGTCGAGCGTGCCCGGTGGGGTCCGGGGATCGGTGGCGGCGTCGAGGGCCGCGTGGTCGGAGGCGGTGAGCGGTCCCAGGTCGGCACCCCAGTGCAGGACCGACGGCAGGCCGGTGGCCGGGTGCTCGAGGACGACGGCGACGCCGTCGCGCCGGAGGGTGGTGAGAGTCATCGGGTTCATTATCTCCGTGGCGGATCTATGACAGCGTTGTCGTAGACGCCTCCCAGCATAGTAGGTTCACACTTGTGACTCCGTGGACCGACCTGCCTTCCCACCGCGCCTGGCTCGACGCAGAGTGCCGGCGCCTGCTCTCCTTCGGCCTGGGAGCGGGGCTGCCCGGCGGCGGAGCCGCGTACCTGGACGACGACGGGATCCCGGATCCCGCGCACGGCGTGCAGACCTGGATCACGTGCCGGACCGTTCACGTCTTCTCCCTGGGCGCCCTGCTCGGTGTCCCGGGATGCGGTGCCGTGGCCGACGCGGCCCTGGCCGGGCTCACCGGCCCGCTGCGTGACACCGTCCACGGTGGCTGGTACCGCGCTCTGGACGCCGGCGGCACGCCCGACGCCGACGGTGGCAAGTCGTGCTACGACCACGCCTTCGTGATGCTCGCGGCGTCCTCGGCCGCGCTGGCGGGACGGCCCGGCGGGACGGACCTGCTGGCCGAGGCGACCGGCGTGTACCTGCGGAAGTTCTGGGACGAGGACGCCGGCCGGCCGGTCGACACCTGGGACGTCGCGTTCACGGTGTGCGACCGGTACCGGGGCCTCAACGCGACGATGCACTCCGTGGAGGCGATGCTCGCGGTCGCCGACGCGGTGGACGCGCTCACGGCCGATCCCGCCACGCCGGCCGCGGCGGCTCTTCTCGAACAGGGCGACGGCGCCGCGTGGCGTGAGCGGGCGGCACGTGCCGTCGCCTTCGTGACGGAGCTGGCGGCCCGGTTCGACGGGCGGCTGCCCGAGCACTTCGGGCCCGACTGGACGCCGGACCTCGGGCTGAACCGCGACCGGCCCGACGACCGGTTCAAGCCGTACGGCGCCACACCGGGACACGGACTGGAGTGGGCCCGGCTGATCCTCCATCTGGAGGCGGCGACCGGGCCGGACGCGGGCCTGGTGGACACGGCGACCACGCTGTTCGACCGCGCGGTCGAGGACGCGTGGGCGACGGACGGCGCCGACGGCTTCGTCTACACCACGGACTGGGACGGCGAGCCGGTGGTGCGCACCCGCATGCACTGGGTGCTGGCCGAGGCGATCGGCGCGGCGGCCGCGCTGCACGCGCGGACCGGCGACGCACGCTTCGCGCGCTGGTACGCCCGGTGGTGGGACTACGCCGAGCACCACCTCATCGACCGCCGCCGGGGCTCGTGGCACCACGAGCTGGACGCGGACAACCGGCCCGCCGCCACGGTGTGGCCCGGCAAGCCGGACGTCTACCACGCCTTCCAGGTGACCCTGATCCCCCGGCTGCCGCTCGCGCCCACGCTCGCGGCGGCGCTGCGTGCGATGTGACGCGATTCCCACACCCTGAACTTATGCGGGGCCGCCAACAGGGCTACGCTGTACGCGATGTCTTGACGTCGAGACACTGGCCGGTATCGACGAGCGGCCCTCGACCGTGAGGCACACGCCGTCGGTCATCCGCTGCGTTTTCCACTCGACCAGGGACATCTGCCTAGCAGGCCCCTGCGATCGTGGAGCGCGCGCGGGGGCGAGACCGATGGAAGGACGCAGCAGGGTGGACCTGTTCGAATACCAGGCGCGCGACATCTTCGAGAAGCACGGTGTACCCGTGCTGGGCGGTGTCGTCGCGACGACGCCGCAGGAAGCTCGCGAAGGCGCTGAGAAGCTCGGCGGAGGCACCGTCGTCGTCAAGGCCCAGGTGAAGACCGGAGGTCGGGGCAAGGCCGGCGGCGTGAAGCTGGCCCACTCGCCGCAGGAGGCGGAGGCCAAGGCCGCCGAGATCCTCGGCATGGACATCAAGGGGCACACGGTCCACCGTGTGATGATCGCGGCCGGCGCGAAGATCGCGGAGGAGTACTACTTCTCGATCCTGCTGGACCGCGCGAACCGCAACTACCTGGCCATGTGCTCCGTCGAGGGCGGCGTGGAGATCGAGCAGCTCGCCGTCGAGCGGCCCGAGGCGCTCGCCAAGGTCGCCGTCGACCCGCTGACCGGGATCGACGAGGCCAAGGCCGCCGAGATCGTGGACGCCGCCGGCTTCGCCGACGATGTCAAGGGCAAGGTCGCCGAGACGATCCAGACGCTGTGGACCGTCTTCACGAACGAGGACGCGACGCTCGTCGAGGTGAACCCGCTGGTCAAGACCGAGGACGGCGCGATCGTCGCGCTGGACGGCAAGGTCACGCTCGACGAGAACGCGTCGGAGGTGCGCCACCCCGACCACGCCGAGCTCGAGGACAAGGCCGCCACCGACCCGCTCGAGGCCAAGGCCAAGGCGAACAACCTCAACTACGTCAAGCTCGACGGCGAGGTCGGCATCATCGGCAACGGCGCGGGCCTGGTCATGTCGACGCTCGACGTCGTGGCCTACGCCGGCGAGAAGCACGGCGGCGTCAAGCCGGCGAACTTCCTCGACATCGGCGGCGGCGCGAACGCCGAGGTCATGGCCAACGGCCTGGACGTCATCCTCGGCGACGAGCAGGTCAAGGCCGTGTTCGTGAACGTCTTCGGCGGCATCACCGCCTGCGACGAGGTCGCCAAGGGCATCGTCGGCGCGCTCGACCTGCTGGGCGACCACGCGACCAAGCCGCTCGTGGTTCGCCTCGACGGCAACAACGTGGACCTGGGCCGCGAGATCCTCGCCACGCGCAACCACCCGCTGGTCACCCTGGCCGACACCATGGACGGCGGCGCCGATCTGGCCGCTGCCAAGGCTGCCTCCCCGGCCGCCTGAGCCCCGCGACGACGCCACAGAGAGCAGAGACTGACTGACATGTCCATCTACCTGAACAAGGACAGCAAGATCATCGTCCAGGGCATCACCGGCGGCATGGGTGCCAAGCACACCGCCCTGATGCTCGACTCCGGCGCGCAGATCGTGGGCGGCGTGAACGCCCGCAAGGCCGGCACGACGGTGCAGCACAAGGACCACGAGGGCAACGACGTCACCCTTCCGGTGTTCGGCACGGTCAAGGAAGCCATGGCCGAGACCGGTGCCGACGTGTCGGTGCTGTTCGTGCCGCCGGCGTTCACCAAGGACGCCGCCATCGAGGCGATCGACGCGGGCATGCCGCTGATCGTGGTCATCACCGAGGGCGTGCCCGTGCAGGACTCGGCCGAGGTCTTCGCCTACCTGCAGGGCAAGGGCACCCGGATGATCGGCCCGAACTGCCCGGGCATCATCACGCCGGGCGAGTCGCTCGCCGGCATCACCCCGCACACCATCACGGGCAAGGGCCCGATCGGTCTCGTGTCGAAGTCCGGCACGCTGACCTACCAGATGATGTACGAGCTGAAGGACTTCGGGTTCTCCACCGCCATCGGCATCGGCGGCGACCCGGTCATCGGCACCACGCACATCGACGCGCTCGAGGCCTTCGAGAACGACCCGGAGACCAAGGCGATCGTGATGATCGGGGAGATCGGCGGCGACGCCGAGGAGCGCGCCGCCGCGTACATCAAGGAGCACGTCACCAAGCCGGTGGTCGGCTATGTCGCGGGCTTCACCGCCCCCGAGGGCAAGACCATGGGCCACGCGGGCGCCATCGTGTCCGGCTCCGCCGGCACCGCGGCCGCCAAGAAGGAGGCGCTCGAGGCGGTGGGCGTCAAGGTCGGCAAGACCCCGTCCGAGACCGCCGACCTCATGCGGGAGATCCTGCGGGCCCTCTGAGCCCCGCGCTTCCCTGCCCGCGTGCCGGGCTGGTCCGTCCTGTGGTGACCGACCGGCCCGGCACGGTTTCGCCTCCCACGGGCGGTATGTGCCCGACGTCTCACCGTGCGGCGCCGACGCGCCGGGCGCGGTTGCCCCCGGCGGCGCTCCGCCACGGGTGAGTATGGCGGGGTGAGTGCACCAACCCGGGGTCGAACCGTGTCCCGGTCCCGTCCCGCCTCCCGTCCGCGTCCGGAGGCCCGCCCGCGGACGGTCGACCCTGCCGGCCCGCCGGCCTCCCCGCTCGCCGGCCGTGTCGCGGACGCGGTCTCCGGGCTCCTCGTCGCCGTCCAGGCCGCCGCTCTCTCGCTCGCCGTCATCGTCCTTCCCGCGCTCGTCGCCTATCTCGCCGCCGCGGCGTCCGGTGCCGCCCCGGACGGCCAGGACTGGCGCACCCCGGTCGGGATCGCCTCGGGCATCTGGCTGCTGGGGCACGGTGTCCCGGTGACGGCGTCGGGCGCGACCGTCACGCTCGTCCCGCTCGGCCTCACCGTGCTCGCGCTGTTCACCTGCTACGCCACCACGCGTCACGCGGTGCGGGCGTCGGCACGCACGTGGGCGTTCGCGACGGGCTGCTACGCCGTGGCCACCACCGTGGTCGCCGTGGCCGCCCCGGGTGCCACCGTCTGGTCGGTGCTCGCGGCCCCGGTGGCCGGTGCCGTCGTCGGCGGTCTCGGGTTCGGCGGGGGAACGCTCGCCCGCGGCGGCCTGCCGTCGCCGGCCGAGCTGGGAGCGGGTCTCGACCGCCTCGTGCGCGGCTGGTGCCCGCCGACGTTTCGCCTCGGCGCGCGGGCCGGCGTCGTGGCCGTGGCATCGCTGGGTGGTGCGGCCGCCCTCCTCGTCGGCGTGTGGGCGGTGGCCGGCCGGGCGACGTCGTCGGACATCATCCGCGCGCTCGACCCGGGCTGGGCGGGCGGGATCGTGCTCGCGGTCGCACAGCTCGCGCTGCTGCCCGATCTGGTCCTGTGGGCGATGTCCTGGCTCGGCGGCTCCGGATTCGCCGTCGGGACGGGAACGAGCTTCACGCCGTTCGGTGTGGATGCCGGTCCGTTGCCCGCGGTACCGCTGCTCGCGGCACTGCCGGGCCAGGACTGGACCGGCGGATTCGGCTGGACGGCACCACTGGTCGTCGTGGCCTGCGGAGCGGTGGGCGGCTGGTTCGCGTGGCGGGGCCTGGAGCCCGGTGAGCCCCGTCTCCGCGACGTCGCGCTCGCCCTCGGCGGTCTCGCGGCGACGGCGGCGTCGCTGGTGGGCATGCTGCAGGGGGCGGCATCGGGCGCGGCGGGCACGGACCGGCTGTCCGACGTCGGTGCGACGCCCTGGCTGACCGCGCTGCTGATCGCGGGCGAACTGCTCGTGGGCGCGACCGCGGTACTCCTGCCTCGGCACCTCGCGAGCCGGCCCCGGGCAGGAACGTAGGATCACGCTGTGCAGACTCCGTCCGGCCACGCGATAGACGCCACCTCCGCCTCGCGGCTCGTCGTTCTCGCCTCCGGCGGGGGATCCAACCTCGCGGCGCTGCTCGCGGCGCACGACGACCCCGCCTACGGAGCGCGGGTCGTCGGGGTGGTGACCGACCGGCCCGGCGCCGGCGCGCTCGACCTGGCGCACGCCGCGGGCGTCCCGTCCGCCGTGGTGGCGATGAAGGACTTCGACGACCGCGCCGCGTGGAACGAGGGAGTCGCGCAGGCCGTACGAGTCTTCCGGCCGGACTGGGTGGTGCTGGCCGGGTTCATGCGCGTCCTCGCACCGCAGTTCGTCCGCCGCTTCGAGGGGCGGATCCTCAACACCCACCCGGCGCTGTTGCCCTCCTTCCCCGGTGCGCACGGTGTCCGCGACGCGCTCGCACACGGGGTCCGCATCACCGGCTGCACCGTGCACCTCGTGGACGACGGCGTCGACACCGGCCCGATCCTCGCCCAGGCCGCCGTCCCGGTGCACGACGGCGACGACGAGCCCACCCTGCACGAGCGCATCAAGAGCGCCGAGCGGGCCCTGCTGGTGGAGACGGTGGGCCGGATCGCACGCGAGGGTCTGTACGTCGCCGGAAGGCACGCGACGATCGGGGGATGAGCGCCCGGACCCGATCTGGGTCACGTCTTGATCAAGATTGCCCCAGGCGCTCGTCGGACGCGCCGTGCCGACGGGAGTTGTCGTTAGCGTGAGGGACCGATTGGTCAGAGTGCCCCCGAGAGCGAGGAAAGGTCGTATGGCTGTCGACCAGCAGGCAACCGCATCCGACGAGCAGGAGGTGCCCGGGCGAAGGAGACTCATCTCGGCACCCAGGGTCTTCTATCCGGCAGCCGGGCTACTCCTGCTGTTCGTGCTCGCCACGGCGATCTTCCCCGAATGGATGGGAAGCTGGATCAGCGTGGCGAACTCGAGCGTCGTCGCCGAGCTGGGCTGGTGGTACATCGGGGTCGTCGCGTTCTTCGTCTTCTTCTCGATCTGGCTCGCCGTGTCACCGATGGGCGCCATCGTGCTGGCCCGGGACAACGATGACGAACCGGATTTCTCCCTCGGCTCCTGGTTCGCGATGCTCTTCGCGGCCGGCATGGGCATCGGTCTCGTCTACTGGGGCGTGGCGGAGCCCTTGAGCCACTACGCCTCGGTCCCACCGGGAGAGGCCGGCGCCACCGCGGCGCTCGCGGCGAAGTCCGCCATGAACGTCACCTTCCTGCACTGGGGCCTGCACGCCTGGGCCATCTACGTCGTCGTCGGTCTCGCCGTCGCGTACTCGGTGCACCGGCGGGGCAACCCGATCTCCATCCGCTGGGCTCTGTACCCGCTGCTCGGCGACCGGATCCGGGGCTTCTGGGGTGACGTCATCGACGTGATCGCCATCCTCGGCACCCTCTTCGGTGTCGCGACGTCGCTCGGCATCGGCGTCAGCCAGATCGGCGCGGGCCTCGGCTACCTCGGCGTGGTCGAGCTGGACGACGCCGGCAACCCGGCCAGCTGGCTGCTGATCGGCCTGATCATCGTCATCACGGCGATCGCGCTCGTGTCCGTCGTCACGGGCGTGGACAAGGGCATCAAGTGGCTGTCGAACATCAACATGGGCCTGGCGATCGCGCTCGTGGTCTTCATCCTGGTGGTCGGCCCCACGGTGTTCATCCTCAGCGACTTCCTCACGCAGATCGGTTCGTACCTGACGAACTTCTTCGCGCTGACGTTCAACGCGCGCCCGTTCACCGAGGGTGGCAAGGAGTGGCTGGGCGGCTGGACGACGTACTACTGGGGCTGGTGGATGAGCTGGGCACCCTTCGTGGGCGTGTTCATCGCGCGCATCTCCAAGGGCCGTACCGTCCGCGAGTTCGTGTTCGGCGTGCTGCTGGTGCCGACCATCGTCACGTTCCTGTGGTTCTCCGTGCTCGGCGGCAGCGGCCTCTACCGTGAGCTGTTCGGCGAGGGCGGCATCGTCGACGCCGACGGCCTGGTGAACTCGAACACCGCGCTGTTCCAGCTGCTGGACGGTTTCCCGCTCGCCGCGGTGACGAGCACCGTCGCGGTGATCCTCATCGTGGTCTTCTTCGTCACGAGCTCCGACTCGGGATCGTTCGTGGTCGACATGCTGGCCTCCGGCGGCGACCCGAACCCGCCCGTGTGGAGCCGGGCGTTCTGGGCCGCGATGGAGGGTGCGATCGCCGCCGTCCTGCTCTGGGTCGGGCTCAGGGCGGCGGAGGCCGGCCTCGACGTCAGTCCCCTCGGCGCGTTGCAGACGATGGCGATCCTGCTGGCGCTGCCGTTCAGCATCGTGATGCTGATGATGTGCTTCGCCACCGCGAGGGCTCTCCTGCGGGAGAACAAGCTCCGTGAGCGTGAACAGCGGCGCTGGTACGCCGGCCAGATCGCGAAGGACATCTACGACCTCGAGAACGGCGGCAGGGCCAAGGCCCGGAACAAGGGCAGGGGCAGGTAGCGGCCGCCCTACCGCCCCGACTGCCTCCCGCCGTCGGGGCGGTAGGGTTCGTGGTGGTCGTGACTGGCGAGGGTGGGGTACCACCGGGGAGCGGCCCGGCCGTCGACGGCCACCGACCCGTGATGCGCACCGCCCGCCTGGGTGCCAGGGTTTTCCGCGAAGCCACATTACGAGGAGACCTTCCATGTCCGGCGTCCCGACCGCTCCCGATGCCCAGCTCGCCGACGACTCGCAGCGCCCGGTCCGCCGGGCGCTGCTGAGCGTGTACGACAAGACCGGCCTGGTGGAGCTCGCCACCGCGCTCCACGGCGAGGGCGTCGAACTCGTCTCCACCGGTTCCACGGCACGGCACATCGCCGACGCCGGCGTTCCCGTGACCCCGGTCGAACAGCTCACCGGCTTCCCCGAGTGCCTCGAGGGACGCGTCAAGACGCTTCACCCCCGCGTGCACGCCGGCATCCTCGCCGACACCCGCAAGCAGGACCACCTCGACCAGCTCGCGGACCTGGACATCGCGCCGTTCGAGCTCGTCGTCGTGAACCTCTACCCGTTCGCGGAGACCGTGGCCTCGGGCGCGGAGCCGGACGCCGTCGTCGAGCAGATCGACATCGGCGGGCCGTCCATGGTCCGTGCGGCGGCGAAGAACCACCCCAGCGTCGCCGTCGTCGTCGACCCGTCACGATACGATGACGTCGTCGCCGCGGTCGCGGCGGGCGGCTTCACCTTCGCCCAGCGCAAGGGGCTCGCGGCCGCCGCGTTCGCCCACACCGCGGAGTACGACGTCGCGGTCGCCAACTGGTTCGCGACCGCGTACGCCGGGACCGAGGACGGCTGGCCCGACTTCACCGGCGGGGCCTGGACCAAGCAGGCCGTCCTGCGCTACGGCGAGAACCCGCACCAGGAGGCCGCGCTGTACTCCGACGGCCGCGGGGTCGGGCTCGCCGCGGCCGAGCAGCTGCACGGCAAGGAGATGTCGTACAACAACTACGTCGACACGGACGCCGCACGCCGCGCCGCGTACGACTTCACGGAGCCGGCGGTCGCGATCATCAAGCACGCGAACCCGTGCGGTCTCGCGGTCGGCGGTGACATCGCGCAGGCGCACGCGCGGGCGCACGCCACCGACCCGGTCTCCGCGTACGGCGGTGTGATCGCCGCGAACCGGCCGGTCTCGGTCGCGATGGCTGAGCAGGTGGCCGACGTGTTCACCGAGGTCATCGTGGCTCCCGGGTACGAGGACGGGGCCGTCGAGGTGCTCGCCCGCAAGAAGAACCTCCGCATCCTCGTCGCCGACCGACCCGGTGGCGAGCTGCCCGCCGAGACGCGGCAGATCAGTGGCGGGCTGCTCGTGCAGCTGCGCGACACCTTCCAGGCGGACGGCGACGACGTGGCCTCCTGGACGCTCGCCGCGGGGGCGGCCGCCGACGAGGCGACGCTCGCCGACCTCGAGTTCGCCTGGCGGGCCGTGCGGGCCGCCAAGTCGAACGCGGTCCTGCTCGCGGCCGACGGCGCCGCGGTCGGTATCGGCATGGGGCAGGTGAACCGCGTCGACTCCTGCCGTCTCGCGGTGGAGCGGGCCAACACGCTCGCCGGGGGAGCGGAGCGGGCGCGGGGTGCCGTCGCCGCGTCCGACGCCTTCTTCCCGTTCGCCGACGGTCTCCAGGTGCTGCTCGACGCCGGTGTGCGTGCCGTGGTGCAGCCCGGCGGGTCGGTCCGTGACGCGGACGTCGTCGAGGCGGCGAAGGCGGCCGGTATCACGATGTACTTCACGGGCACCCGCCACTTCGCCCACTGAGGGGACGGGGCAGCCTCAGAGGACCGCGTCCCGGAGCCGCACCGCCGGGTCGACGATCTTCTCCAGATCGACGACCAGCGGTTCCGGCCGGTTCATGAGCTTGCGGACCTGGCCGACCTCCCGTGGCGAGTCCACGAGCAGCACGGCGCGCACGTGTGCGACGTGGTGCCCCTGGTCGGTCACCTTCGGGTTCCGGTGCAGGCTGTGCTCGACGTAGAAGGCCGCCCAGCGTTCGTCGCCCGAGGGGTCACCCCGGAGGGCCACCTCCTCGAACGGTGACGGCACGCCGAAGAGTGCCAGGTCGTGGCCGAGCTGCCGGCTGAACACGTACGGCGCGTGGGAGCGCAGGGGGGCGAGGCCGAGCCGCGCGCGCACGGGCTCGGGGTCGGCGGGGCGTTCGTCGACACCGAGCAGGGCCCGTGCCGTGGGCTCGGGGTCGTGCAGTGCCGCGGACCAGTGACCGCCGGGTACCGGGCCGAACACCGGGTGGTCGCGCGTCGCGATGTCGCCGACCGCCCAGACCCGTTCCAGCGCGTCCGCGTGCAGCCGGCCCGCCGGGTCGCCCGGCATCGAGATCCCGAGGAAACGGCCCGCGCGGTTCACCCGGAGACCGCCCCGGGCGTCGAGCGGGAGCGACCCGCGCAGCCAGTGCGACGCGGGCCGGGCACCGACCGCGGCGAGCACCAGATCCGCGCCGAGGTGCTCGCCCGAGGCCGTGCGGACGCCGTCGTCGGACACCTTCTCGACCGGGGCATCCGTCACCAGCCGTACTCCCGCCGCGTCGTACCACGGCACGAGGTGCGCACCGACCGTGCCGCCCAGCTGTCGCTCGAGGGGTGCGGCGCCCGCCTCCACGACGGTCACCTCGGCGCCGGCTCCGGCGGCGACGCCGGCCACCTCGGCGCCGATCCAGCCGGCTCCGACGATCACGACGCGCATGCCGGGGCCGATCGCCGCCCGGAGCGCCTCCGCGTCCCGGAAGGTGTGCAGCACGGTGGCCGCCTCCCAGCCAGGTGGTACGACCGGCTCGGCACCGCAGGCCAGAACGACGGCGTCGGAGGACACCGTGTCCGACGAGGCCACCTCGGTGACGACGCCGTCCCGGGAGACCGCCAGGCGGGTGGCAGGGTCGTCCCACCGCACGTCGTCGGCCAGTGCGGAGAGGTCGATCCCGAGGTCGTCCGAGATCCAGAGCGGCTCGGTGCGGCTCAGCAGCTCCTTGGACAGCGGCGGGCGGTCGTAGGGTGGCACGCCCTCCGCGCCCAGGACGGTCAGATGTCCGGTGAAGCCGTGCGAGCGGAGCGCGGCGGCGGTCTGCGCGCCGGCCAGACCGGCACCGATGATCGCGATGGACCGGGGCATGGACGACGGCATGGACTCACCGTATCGCTCTGACAACCCTCTGTTGACTTCATGGTGTCGGCGATGTCCGGGCACAGGGGTTCCCATCGACGTCGTCTCCCGGGCAAAGCGTCGGCCAGGCTGGTTGCAGCCTGATCACGCCGGTCCAGACCTGTCCGATTCGCCGGTAAGCTCTCCGGCGTGGACCTCAGCAGCACCCCGGCAGGCAGCGAGTCCCACCCCGGGCAGACCGGAGGAGGCACCGCGACCCTCGTCGCGCCTGACTGGCAGTCGGCCGTGGACGAGGCAGGCTGGAACGACGGCACGCCGGCGCGTGCCGGGCACCGTCCGGCCGAGGAGGATCCATTGGACGCCGACCACCCGTCGCGCAGGAGTACCCGCGCGGTCTGGTGGCTGCTCGCCGGCGTCGTGCTCTCCCTCCTGCTCGGTCTCGTGGTCGGCGGGCGAGCGGGTTCCCTCGGGATCGCGGTGACGCTCGCGGTCGCCGGAACCTTCCGCGCGGTGCTGCGTGGTCCGGGCCCGGCCGGCCTGGCGATCCGCACCCGGAGTCTCGACGTCGTCATGTACATGACCGCGGCCGTGATGATCGGCGTCCTGGCGGTCGTGGCGCCGATCGACTGACGTCGGACCCGCCGTCACCGGTCGGCGCCCTCCAGGCTTCCGGTCACCGGATCATCCGACTCCACGATGCACGCGACCTTGCGGTCCCCTTCCTCCCAGCTCTCCTGGGACGGCGCGACGGGCCAGTAGGTCAGCTCGGACGCCGCCCACGCCTCGCCGACGAACTCGTCGAACTTCGGGTAGCAGTACGCGTCGGCGGCCTCCCAGAGCTGTGACTGGGTCGGTGCGTCGCGCGACCCCTCCTGCGCGTCGCCGCCCACGGAGTCGTCCAGCCACGTCACGCCGAAGACCTCGCCGTGGTGCGGCTCCTCGCACGACACCACGGGGATCCAGTAGAGGATCGAGACGCCGTCGATCTCCTCGGTGTCCAGGCAGTCCCCGCTGTCCAGGTCGACGGGCCTGGTCCGCGACGGGTCCTCCGTCGTCGCCTGTCCCTCCGTCGCCCACCATTCCGCGATGCCCTCGCCCTCGGTGGTACCGGGCGTCGGGAGCACGGCCGGCGGAGATCCGGAGGGTGCCGACGGGGCACCCGGGTCCGTCGCCCCCGAACGCTCCGGGGCCGGCGGCGTGATCCCGGCCGCCTGCGCGAGAGCGGGCGGGACGTACGCCGACGCGTCGACGGGGAGCCAGGCGGGAGCCATGACGACCGCCGTGGCCGAGCCCGCCAGCAGCACGGTACCGGTGCAGATGGCGGCCACGGCGAAGCCGAGGGCGCGACGGGAGGCACGTCGTGCCGCCTCGAGGCGGCTCGTCGCCGCGTGTCGTGCGGCGCGGACCGCCTGGACCAGCGCCGGTACGGCCAGCGGCCAGAACAGGAGGAAGGCCGCGACCACCCAGCCGGTTCGGGCGGAGACATGGGCGTCGGCGGATTCCGTGTCGTCGGTCCCGGCGTCGCCGGCTTCCTCGGGCTCGATGGGGGGTTTCTGGGCCACGACGCGAGATGGTATCGGCATGGCCTGGCAAGTCACCTCGGACGGACACCGTGGGAACGGCCGAGGCAGCGGATCCGCTGGGATCCGCTGCCTCGGGGGGAGAGCTTCAGTCCGACTTCTTGTCCGCGGCGGCGGTGTCGTCGTCGTCCGCGGTGCCCGTGCGGTCGTCGTCCACGTCGTCGTCCACGTCGTCGTCCGCGTCATCGGACTCGTCGTAGGCGGCGTCCTCCGGGGACTCCTGCGGGCCGAAGGCGACCGCGAAGAGGGCGGCGATCGCGGCCCCCACGAGCGGAGCGACCCAGAACAGCCAGACCTGGCCGCTCACGCCGCCCCAGTCGTTCGCGAAGACGGCCGCGACCGTCGAGCGCACGGGGTTCAGGCCCGCGCCGGTCACGGGGTAGGCGACGACGGTGAGGGCCGCCAGGCCGAAACCGCCGGCCGCCGCCATGGCGGCGCGGTTCCTCGTGCCGACGGCCAGGGCGATACCGGCCAGCGCGGCGGACGCGAGAAGCTCGACGATGCCCGCCTGGAGCATCTCGAACGTCGCGCCGCCCTGCGAGAGCGTGTACAGGGGCGAGAAGTCTCCCCAGCCGTTGGCGCCCTGGGCGTAGAGGCCGTAGTTGTCCTCCTTGCCGAGCAGCTCGTAGAGCTTGTCGGGAAGCGTCCCGAAGAGCAGGCCGCCCGCGGCGAAGCCGCCGACGAGCTGTGCGATCCAGTACAGCGGGACCTCGGCCCAGCGCACCCGGCCGGCGATGGCCTGGGCGAGCGTGATCGCCGGGTTGAACCAGCCGCCGGACACGTGGCCGACCGCGATCAGCGCCGCCGCGTACGCGAGGCCACCGGTCAACGCGACGCCGATGGCGCCCGACTGGTTGAGGAAGCTGTACACGCCGATGCTCAGCACACCGAGGACGAGGACGAAGGAGCCGAACGCCTCGGCGAGCACGCGGGAGAGGGTCCCGGAGCCGGAGGTCTCGGCGGGGGCGTCGAGCGCGCCGTCGGGCACGGCGTACGCGTTGGCCATGAGAGATGATCCTTTCGGGTGGCGCACGCGGGTGCGTGCCGGGTTTCCGGGGAGCATCTTGCCAGCAATCACCTGAAGATGACCTGAACGCGGCGAGTTCGGGCCATGGTCACGACTTTGCGAAGAATTTCGCGTGGGTACTGGGCACGGCCGTCGGTTCGATGCGAGAGTGGGCCCATGACTGAACCCGTGAACGTCACCGTCACCGGAGCCGCTGGCCAGATCGGGTACGCGCTCCTCTTCCGCATCGCCGCGGGGGAGATGCTCGGCGCGGACGTACCGGTCCGGCTCCGCCTCCTGGAGATCCCCGCCGCGGTCAAGGCGGCCGAGGGGACGGCGATGGAGCTGGACGACTGCGCCTTCGGCACACTGGCCGGCGTCGACATCTTCGATGACCCGGTCAAGGCGTTCGAAGGGGCGAACGTCGCCCTCCTGGTCGGGGCCAGGCCGCGGGGAGCCGGCATGGAGCGGGCCGACCTGCTCGAGGCCAACGGCGGGATCTTCGGTCCGCAGGGCCGGGCGATCAACGACGGAGCGGCCTCGGACGTCAAGGTGCTCGTGGTCGGGAACCCCGCGAACACGAACGCGCTCATCGCGTCCGCGCACGCTCCCGACGTGCCGGCGGAGCGGTTCACCGCGATGACCCGGCTCGACCACAACCGCGCGCTCTCCCAGGTGGCCGCTCGTACCGGCACGCCGGTCAGCAGGATCAGCGGGCTGACGATCTGGGGCAACCACTCCGCGACGCAGTACCCGGACCTGTTCCACGCCACCGTGGGCGACACGCCAGGATCCGAGGTGGCCGCCGACCGCGAGTGGCTGACCGGCACGTTCATCCCGACGGTCGCCAAGCGTGGTGCGGCGATCATCGAGGCCCGCGGGGCGTCGTCGGCGGCGTCCGCGGCCAACGCGGCGATCGAGCACGTGCGGGACTGGACGCTCGGCACCCGGGAGGGCGACTGGACGAGCGCGGGCGTGTGCAGCCACGGCGAGTACGGCGTGCCGGAGGGTCTGGTGTCCTCGTTCCCGGTGACGTCCGCCGGCGGAGACTGGCAGATCGTCGAAGGGCTGGAGATCGACCCGTTCTCCCGGGAGCGGATCGACGCGTCCGTGGCCGAGCTCGCGTCGGAGCGCGACGCGGTGAGGTCCCTTGGCCTGATCTAGCGATCACCCGGGGCGCCGGATGTGAGGCTCCTTACCCGATGTCTCGATCCAGGTTTCGGCGCGGTATCTTGACATCAAGAAATCGTCTGCCAACTGATCCAGGAGCCTGCTGAAGCCCATGGCCAAGATCATCTACACCCATACGGACGAGGCGCCGCTGCTGGCGACCTATTCCTTCCTCCCGATCGTCTCGGCCTACGCGGCCAAGGCGGGCGTGGACGTCGAGACCCGCGACATCTCGCTGGCCGGCCGCATCGTGGCGCAGTTCCCGGAGCGCCTCACGCCGGAGCAGGCCCAGCCGGACGCGCTGGCGGAGCTCGGCGAGCTCGCCACGCGGCCGGACGCGAACATCATCAAGCTGCCGAACATCTCCGCGTCGGTGCCTCAGCTGAAGGCCGCGATCGCCGAGCTCCAGGGCAAGGGCTACGACCTGCCGGACTACCCGGAGGAACCGTCCACGGACGAGGAGCGCGACGTCCGCGCCCGCTACGACAAGGTCAAGGGCTCGGCGGTCAACCCGGTGCTCCGTGAGGGCAACTCCGACCGACGCGCCCCGGCGTCCGTCAAGAACTACGCCAAGGCCCATCCGCACCGCATGGGCGCCTGGAGCGCCGACTCGAAGACCGCCGTCGCGACGATGGGCCACGACGACTTCTTCTCCAACGAGAAGTCCGTCGTCCTTCCCGCCGCCGACACCCTGCGGATCGAGCACGTCGCCGCCGACGGCACCGTCACGGTGCTCAAGGACGGTCTGGAGGTCGAAGCCGGCGAGGTGCTCGACGGCACCTTCATGTCGGCCGCCGCGCTCGACGCTTTCCTCGTCGAGGAGGTCCGCAGGGCCAAGGAGCAGGGCGTGCTCTTCTCCGTGCACCTCAAGGCCACCATGATGAAGGTCTCCGACCCGATCATCTTCGGCCATGTGGTGAAGGCCTTCTTCACGGACGTCTTCGAGAGGTACGGCGCGGACCTGGCGGCCGCCGGGCTCTCCCCCAACGACGGTCTGGGCTCCATCTTCGCCGGACTGAAGAACCTGCCCAACGGTGCCGAGATCCGCGCCGCGTTCGACGCCGCGCTCGCCGACGGCCCCGAGCTCGCGATGGTGAACTCCGACAAGGGCATCACGAACCTGCACGTCCCGTCGGACGTCATCGTCGACGCCTCGATGCCGGCCATGATCCGCGGCGGCGGCCACATGTGGGGGCCGGACGGCAACGAGGCGGACGCCCTCGCCGTCATCCCCGACTCGTCGTACGCCGGCGTCTACCAGGCCGTCATCGACGACTGCAAGGCCAACGGCGCGCTCGACCCGGCCACCATGGGCTCCGTCCCGAACGTCGGGCTGATGGCCAAGAAGGCCGAGGAGTACGGGTCGCACGACAAGACCTTCGAGATCCGGACCGACGGCACCGTCCGCATCGTCGACGGCGCAGGTGCCACCGTCATGGAGCACGCCGTCGCCGCCGGGGACATCTGGCGCGCCTGCCAGACCAAGGACGTCGCCATCCGCGACTGGGTCAAGCTGGCCGTCACGCGGGCCCGCGCCACCGGCGTGCCGGCCGTGTTCTGGCTCGACCAGAACCGCGCCCACGACGCCCGCCTCATCGAGAAGGTGCGCGAGTACCTCGACGACGGCTCCGCCGGTGAGCTCGGTGGGCTGACCCTCGAGATCATGGCGCCCGCGGACGCCACCAAGTACTCCCTCGAGCGCATCCGCAAGGGCGAGGACACGATCTCGGTCACCGGGAACGTGCTCCGCGACTACAACACCGACCTGTTCCCGATCCTCGAGGTGGGCACGTCGGCGAAGATGCTCTCGATCGTGCCGCTCATGAACGGTGGCGGCCTCTTCGAGACGGGCGCCGGCGGCTCCGCGCCGAAGCACGTGCAGCAGCTCGTCGAGGAGGACTACCTGCGCTGGGACTCGCTCGGGGAGTTCTTCGCCCTGGCGGCGTCCTTCGAGCACCTGGCGAAGTTCACCGGAAACGCTCGTGCCCAGGTCCTCGGAGACACGCTCGACGCCGCCACCGGGACGTTCCTCAACGAGGACCGTTCCCCCGGCCGCAAGCTGGGCACCATCGACAACCGCGGCTCGCACTTCTACCTCGCCCTGTACTGGGCGCGGGAACTCGCCGCGCAGACCGAGGACGCCGAGCTCGCCGCCGCCTTCGCGCCCCTGGCCGAGAAGCTCGGCGCCGAGGAGGAGGCGATCGTCGCCGAGCTCGTCGCCGTCCAGGGCAAGCCCGCCGACATCGGCGGCTATTACCAGCCGGACGACGAGAAGGCGAGCGCGGTGATGCGCCCGAGCGCCATCTTCAACGAGGCGCTCGCGTCGCTCTGACGCGTTCTTCGTGCACGACGGCGGTCGTGGTGGCGTTCCGTACGGAAGGCCGCCACGACCGCCGTCGTCGTTCTGATCAGCGTCCCGTCTCAGCCGGTCGTCTCGAGGGCCGCGCGCAGGGTGGGTACATCCGTGCCTGCATCACGAAGAGCGCGTGCACCGGGGGCGTGGTCGTCGCGCAGGACGCCGAGCAGCAGGTGGGTGTCGGCGATGTCCTTGCTGCGCAGGCGCACGGCTTCACGCAGCGCGAGTTCCAGGGACTTCTTGGCGTCCCTCGTGAACGGGATGTGTCCCTTCGGTCCGCGCCGGCGTGCCGCGGTGTCGAACGCACCCTCGCCGAAGGTGGCGTCGGTGCTGTCCCGGACCGCGTCGAGGTCGATGCCGAGCGAGGCGAGCGCCGCGCGGTCGAGGCCGGCCGAGGCCAGCGCCCTGGCCGCAGGGCCGCCGGCCTCCGCGAGCGCGACGACGACGTGCCGTGTGTCGATGGTAGGGGAGTACAGGCCGCGCGCCACGATCTGCGCGTCGGTGACGACGGCGCGTGCCTCGCGGGTGAACCGTTCGAACATGTCAGAGCCTCCTGGGTGACCGGTGCTTCTTGTGGACCGCCTGGCGGCTGACGCCGAGCGCGTCGGCGATCTCCTGCCACGACCAGCCGAGGGTCCGGGCACGCGTGACCTGGAGGGTCTCGAGGCGGTCGGCCAGCTCGCGCAGGGACCTCACGGCGCGCAGCCCGGTGCGGGGGTCGTCGCTCGCGGCGGCAGCGTCCGGGCTCTTCGTGTACTCGATCCTGTGGATCACGGTCTTTGTGCACATGTTGGGGACTCAGGCGGCGTTTTCAGCGTTACCTAGATAGGATCGAACGCAGGCGTCAGTCGGGGCCCAGAGCGAAGGGGGTGTCATGGACGTGACCGGGACAACGTGTGACCAGGCGCAACCGCATCCCGGCGCTACGCGGATCGAGTTGGTGCTGCCCGAGGCGCCGTGGGGCGGTCCGGCCCTCGGGGAGCCGGAACGTTCGATCGACGAAGCAGCTCTGACGACGCTGCTGGCCCAGGTTTCCTCGGAGCCCGGACCATGGCTGGCGAGCGTGCTCGGTGCGCTCGTGGCGCCGGAACGCCACGGCGGCGTCCTCGATCGGCTGGACGCCGTGGAACTGGCGGCTCTGGTCGAGGGTGCCGGTCGGCTGGCCTCCTGGGCGCAGGGGCTGCAGGCGCGCGCCGCCGGTGCCCTCGTCGAGGCCCAGGTCGGTGTGCTGGCGGCGGACCAGGCCGAGACGGTGATCAAGGATCGCCTGCGCGTGACGGCCAGGGAAGGAGGGGCCGTCGTGCGTCGTGGGGACCGGTGTGCTCGGTTCCCGCAGGTGCTGTCCGCTCTGGAGGCGGGGCGGATCGACGAGCGTAAGGCCGACACCCTGCTGGGCGCGGGGGCCGAACTGACGGACGACGAGCGTGCCGCGGCGATCGAGGTCTTGCTGCCCGAGGCACCGACCCGCACGTGGAAGTGGTTGTCCGATCAGCTGAACGCGTTGGCGAACCGACTGCACGGCAGCGGGGAGGAACTCGAGGAGGCCGCGGCGGGCTCGAACGTGTGGCTGGAGACGGCCGCGCCCGGTATGGCACTGCTGACCGCTCTGATGCCCGCGAAGGACGCCGCCCGGGTGTTCAACGCCGTGCAGGCCGGCGCGGACCAGCTCATGCGGCGGCCCGGCCGGCGACGCGGGCAAGCTCGCGCCGCGGCACTCACGTCGCTCGTCACCGGGCGGATGGTGCCGCACGTGATCGAGGAAGGCGTCGAGGGATCCCTGCGCGTCCCGGTCACGGACCCGGGTGTGCTCGTGGTGCCCGTACGGGACACCGACCTGGTGCCGGTCCCGGCCGAGGACGACGGCGTGCTGTCCACCGTGCCCGCGCCCGTCGAGGCGGGCGTGGTGGTGCGTGCCGTCGAGGTGCCCGCCACGATCAACGTCACCGTCCCCGCCGGCGTGCTCGCCGGCCCGGACGACGCCACCCCCGGCATCCTGGACCTGCTCGGCCCCATCCCCGCCGGCGTCGCTCGCGAGATCGCGGGCGAAGGCGTCTGGCACCGCCTCGTGACGGATCCGGTCACGGGGGTTCTGACCGATTACTCGACCACGACGTACCAGCCTCCGGACCGCCTCCGCCGAGCGGTTCAGGTCCGCGACCGCACGTGCATGAGCACGGGCTGCGACCGCCCCGCCGCACGCTGCGACCTGGACCATGTCGAACCGTTCGATCCTGATCGCGGACCCGTCCCGGGCGAGCCGGGGCAGACCCGTGCGGGCAACCTGCACGCCCTGTGCCGACGTCATCACAACCTCAAGACCCACGCCGGCTGGCACGTCGAACGCGACCCCGTCACCGGAGCGGAGACCTGGACGAGTCCCACCGGTCACACCGAGGTCTACCGGCCGGAGCCGGTCGACCCGGTGGTTCGGTACGCCCGGATCACCGGTATCGAGGCAGATCCGGGGCCGAGCGCGCCACCGGGGCTCACCCTCGCGCGCCGGCCCCGGAAGCCGGCGATTCCTGAACAGCCCACCGCCTCGCCTCCTGACGCCGGGGAGCCGCCGTTCTGAGGTACGAGACGTGGACGACGCGGCCCGTCTGCCCGGCGAAAAAAGAGGAGGGTGATGTCAGTGTGCCGACGTAGCGTGAGCGGTGATGGTCCAGGCAACGATTTCTCCCCCGCGACGCGCCACCGAAACCCGGGACGAGCGCGTGGCCGGTGACCCCTCGCGCACCCTCGACCTGCGACGGCTGCGTGGTCCGGTCGCGGCGACCTCGCTGATCGCGCTGGTGATCGCGGTCACCGCGCAGGCTTACGGCGCGGTGGTCGCCGGGCGGCTCGCGGAAGGCGCCACGCTCGCGGGCGTCGTGCTGCTGGCGGCGTGTCTCGTCGGTGGGGCGTTCCTGGACAGTGCGGGTCAGGTGGCGTGGGCCGGGGTCACGGACCGTGCCGAGGGCAGGCTGCGCGGCGACCTGCTGCGCGCCGCCATGCATCAGCCTCTGGACACCCTCAACGAGCAGGCTGTCGGGGAGATCCTCGACCGCGTCGACGACGACACGCACGCCGTCGGACAGCTCGTGCGGCGGCAGATGTGGGGCGCCGCGCGCTCCGTGGTCGGCTGCGTGCCGATGTGGATCATCGCCGGGCTGCAGTGGTGGCCCGCCTGGTTCCTGTTCCCCGTCCTCGTCGCGCTCACCTGGCTGCTCATCCGCGGGCTGCTGAGCCGGATCGTGAAGCTCAAGGTCGTGGAGGAGGCGGCCTGGACGGACCACGCGGCGGCCTTCGAGGAGGCGGTGGCCGCCCGGGACGACCTGCGGACAAGCCTCGGCCGCGCGTTCGCGATCCGGCGCCTCGCGGGGCTGTCCGCCGAGGTGCATCGCCGGCTCGAGGCCGTCGTCAAGGTCGAGTCACGGATGCTGCGCCGCGCCGGCGTCACCCTGCACGCCCTGCTCGCCGGGGTCGCCGTGGTCGCCGCCGCGCTGGCCGCCGACGGGGCCCTGGGCATCGACCAACTCGTCACGCTCTTCCTGGTCACAGCGGGCTTCGTGGCCCAGACCGACATGCTGATCCACCACCTCCCGGACATCCAGGAGGGGCTGGGCGCGCTCACGAGGATCAAGCAGATGCTCGGCGTCGCGCCGGAGCCGGAGGGTGGCGAGCCCGTCCCGGAGCCCCCGCTGGACCTCGAGCTTCGTGATCTGCACTTCTCGTACAGCGAGGGGACGTTCGCGCTGCAGGGCGTCGACCTCGCGGTGCCCGCGGGCGAGACGGTCGCCCTGGTCGGACGCACCGGTTCCGGGAAGTCCACCCTCGCAGGCCTGCTGTCCCGCGCCGTCGAGCCGCCGCGTGGTGCGGTGTTCCTGGGCGGCGTGGACGTGCGGGACCTCGACCTGCAGGCACTGCGTGCCTCGGTCGGCGTGGTGACCCAGCGGACCGAGATCCTGGCGGGAACCCTCGCGGAGAACATCGCCCTGTTCGCCGACGTGTCCCGGGAGCAGATCGAGGCGGCCGTGGCCGAGCTCGGGCTGGCCGACTGGGCGGACGGACTCCCCGACGGGCTGGACACCCTGCTCGGGCCGGGCGGCACGCGGCTGTCGGCGGGAGAGGAACAGCTCGTCGCGTTCGCGCGGCTGCTGGTGCGCCACGTGCAGGTCGTCGTGCTCGACGAGGCGACGGCACGCATGGACCCTCTCACCGAGGCCCGAGTCGTGGCCGCCGCCGATCGGCTGCTGACCGGGCGCACCGGCGTTCTCATCGCACACCGGCTCACCACGATCGAACGGGCCGGTCAGGTGGCCGTGCTCGACCACGGCAGGGTCGTCCAGCAGGGACGGCGGGCCGAACTCGTCACGGCACCCGGCCCCTTCCGGGACCTTCTGGCGGCGAGTGCCTCGCACGCCGCCGAGGACGGCCTGCTGGAGGAGGAGCCGGGAGCGGCGGAGACGACCGGCGTGGTGTCGGCCGCGGGTATCGCGTCGGAGACGGTCCCGCCGGTCAGGGGGGCGGAGCTTGCTGCCGCCGGAGCGGCCGCATCGCCGTCGTCGGGTGACGTCGTCCGGGTCCCCGGCGTCGGGGCCACGACGCCCGGGACCGCGGCGACCGGAGGCGGGGGCGTCGGCACGAAGCGGCGCCGCGGAACCCCGCCGGAGGTCCACGACCCGGGAGACGGGCCGAGCCTGGCGCGCACCGTCGTGCACGCGGTCTTCGTCCGTCCCGCCTGGGGCGTGTTCGGCGTCGTGCTCTTCCTGCTGTTCAGCATGATCAACGCCGCGGGCGTGCTCACCACGTTCCTGTGGGGCCGCATCGTGGAGGGGATCGACTCGGGCGAGGGTATCCCGCTGGCCGAGTTCATCGGGATCCCCGTCCTGCTCATCGCATCGCCGATCATGCTCGCCCACGCCATCTACGTGTACCCGAAGTGGTGGATCGACATCCTGCTCCGGGTCCGCATGTCGGTGATGGCCGGGCAGACGAGGCAGCGGCGCCTGCCGGCCACGCCACCGGGCGAGATCGTCGCCCGTGCGATGGACGCCGATCGCTTCGTGAACTACACCGACCGCTGGATCGACTTCGTGAACGGCCTGATCGTCGTCTCGGTCGCGACGCTGGTCGGCCGCTCCTGGCTGGTGGGCGCGGTGTTGCTGAGCGTCATGGCGATCTCTGCCGCGGCGTCGGCGATCGGGCGCCCGATCGCCGGGCGTTCGGCGACGAGGTCCTCGGCGGCGCGGGCGAGGTTCGGGCGCGCGCTGGTCTCCGCCCTCGACTCGGCCCGGACGGTGAAGCTCGCCGCCCGGACGCCGGAGGTGCATGCGCACCTGCGCCGGGTCGACGGAGGGCGCGTCAAGGCGGCGATCTTCGAGCACCGGGTCCAGGCGGTCCTCGAGGGCGTCCCCGGGGTCGTGCTGCAGAGCGGCGTGGTCGTCGCCTGGGCGCTGCTTCTGCAAGGCACCTGGAGCCTTGCGACGACGTTGATGGTGGCCGGCGCGGTCGCCGGGTTCGGCTGGTTCGGCATGGTCGCGGGCATGGTGATCACCGAGGCGCCGGGTACCCGGAACTGGCAGAAGGCGACCGCGCGGTTCGCCGGTGGGGTCGACCTCGTCGACCAGCCGGAAGGCGTCGACCTCCCCACGGGAACCGCACCCCAGCCCGCTCCGGGCCCGCGCGAGCCCTTGGACCGGCTCGAGCTTCGCGATCTCACCGCCGTCCACGACGACGGGACGATCGGCGTGTCCGGGGTCGACCTCACGGTGCGCCGGGGCGAGCTGGTGCTGCTGCTCGGCCAGGTGGGCTCCGGCAAGTCGAGCCTGCTCTCGTCCATGGCCGGACTCATGGAGCACACCGGCGAGATCCGCTGGAACGGCGCCGAGGTGGCCGACGCCCAGACGTTCCTGCGGCCGGGCCAGGTCGCCTACGTCGCGCAGATCCCCCGCGTGCTGTCAGGCACGTTCGCGGACAACGTGCGGCTGGACCACGAGCGGGACCTCGACGGCCCCGTCGAGGCGGCCCGGCTCGCGCCGGACATCGCCGACGCCGGCGGCCCCCACTCCCTGGTCGGCCATCGTGGTGTGCGCCTTTCCGGGGGCCAGGTCCAGCGTCTCGCGCTGGCCCGGGCCCTGGCCGCCGACGCCGAGCTGCTGCTCGCCGACGACGTGTCGTCCGCCCTGGACGCCACGACCGAGATCGAGCTCTGGGCGGCGCTGCGCGAGCGGGGCACGACGGTGATCGGTGCGACGTCGAAGCGGGCGGCCCTGGCGCGGGCCGATCGCGTGGTGGTCCTGGAGGAGGGTGAGGTGGCCGCGGTCGGCCCGTGGCGCGAGCTCGCTCCGAAGTGGTCGCACCTGGCCGGCTGACGTCGTGAGTTCTCGCGGTGAACGGGTTGCTGCAAGTTCTTGCAAGCGTTACAGTCGGCGAGGCCCAGCCTGACGCGTGGGATCCCCCGAGGACGACGAAGGAGTCTCCATGCCCGCCGCACCCCCTGTCCGCGTGCCCCGTCCGGGGCGCACCTTGCGTCGCCCGGCAGCACTCCTCGCCGTCGGTTCGCTCCTTGCCGCGGGTCTCGCCACCGGCCCCGCCACCGCTTCCGCGGCCGACGCCGACGCGACCGCTGCCGAGTCCGCCACGCTCGTCGGCGACCTCCAGACCGCCCTGGGCTGTGCCGAGAACTGGCACCCCACCTGCCAGGCCACGAGCCTCGACCCGGCGGGTGACGGCACGTTCACCGCCGAGTTCGAGCTCCCCGCCGGCACCTACGAGTACAAGGTCGCTCTCGACGGGGCCTGGGACGAGTCGTACGGGCGCGACGGCGGTTCCGAGAACGTGCCCCTCAACCTGGAGGGCGCGACGACGGTCCGCGTCACCTACGACGACGCCACCCACCGCATCGCCGTCACCCCGCTCGACCTCGCCGGTGGCTACACCGAGGCCGACGACGCCCTCGTGGCCCCGCCCGTCCGGCAGCCCGGCTCCGACGAGCGCTTCTACTTCGTCATGACGGACCGCTTCGCCAACGGCGACCCGTCCAACGACGACGGCGGCCTCGACGGCGGCCCGCTCGACACCGGCTTCGACCCCACGAACAAGGGCTTCTACCAGGGCGGTGACCTCGCGGGCCTGGCGCAGAACCTCGACTACATCGAGGGCCTCGGCACAACGGCGATCTGGCTCACCCCCAGCTTCCTCAACCGTCCCGTGCAAGGCGAGGGCGACGACGTCAGTGCCGGCTACCACGGCTACTGGATCACCGACTTCACGCGCATCGACCCGCACCTGGGCACGAACGAGGAGCTCGCGGCCCTGATCGACGACGCCCACGCGCGCGGCATCAAGGTCTACTTCGACATCATCACGAACCACACCGCCGACGTCGTCGACTACGCCGAGGGCACCTACGACTACGTCGACCAGGCCACCCGCCCCTACCTCGACGCCGACGGCAACGCCTTCGACCCGGCCGACCTCGCCGGCACGGGCGACTTCCCGGCGCTCGACCCGGCCACGAGCTTCCCGTACACCCCGCGGATCGCGCCCGAGGACGCCGACCTCAAGGTCCCCGCCTGGCTCAACGACCCGACGCTCTACCACAACCGGGGCAACTCGACGTGGGAGGGCGAGTCGGTGACCTACGGTGACTTCTCCGGGCTCGACGACCTCATGACGGAACACCCGACCGTCGTGAACGGCATGGAGGAGATCTACAAGGCGTGGATCGACCTCGGCATCGACGGCTTCCGTATCGACACGGCCAAGCACGTCAACTTCGAGTTCTGGGAGGAGTGGTCGAGCGAGATCGAGCAGCACGCCCACGCCCAGGGCAAGGACGAGTTCTTCACGTTCGGTGAGGTGTACGACGCCGACGCCGCCAAGACCTCGCCCTACGTACGTGAGACCGCCATGTCGTCCGTGCTGGACTTCGCGTTCCAGTCCGCGGCCACGAGCTACGCGAGCGGCAACAGCGCGCAGCGCCTCGCCGGGCACTTCGCGAGCGACGACCTGTACACCACGCCGGACTCCTCGGCCACGGCGCTGCCGACGTTCCTCGGCAACCACGACATGGGCCGCGTCGGCTACATGCTCGCGGGCACCGACGAGCCGTTGCAGCGCGACGAGCTCGCCCACGAGCTGATGTACCTGACGCGCGGCCAGCCGGTGGTCTACTACGGCGACGAGCAGGGCTTCGCCGGCACGGGCGGGGACAAGGACGCCCGGCAGACGCTCTTCGCCACCCAGGTGGACGAGTACGCGAACCAGGCTCTCGTCACCGGCGAGCAGGCCGGCAGCCAGGACCGCTACGACACGGACGCGCCCCTGTACGAGCACATCGCGGCCCTCGCCGCGCTCCGGGAGGAACACCCCGCTCTCGCCACGGGTGCCCAGATCGAACGCTTCGCCGAGGACGGTGCGGGCGTCTACGCCTTCTCCCGCGTGGACCGCACCGAGAAGGTCGAGCACCTGGTCACACTGAACAACGCGGCGCAGGAGGCCACGGCGTCGTTCAGCACGCTGACGCCCGGGGCCTCGTACAGCGTGCTGTACGACGACGGCGCGGGCGTGCCGCCTGTCTCCGCCGACGCGAACGGCGAGGTCACCCTCACCGTCCCGGCGCGGTCCGCCGTCGTGCTGGTCGCGGACCGTGAGGTCGCCTCCGGGACCACCGGCGCGATCACCGTCGAGCCCGGCGAGACCCGCCGGGCCGGTGCCGCCGTGACGGGCACCGCCCCCGTCGCGGCCGCCATCGACGACGCCTGGGCCGAGACGTCCTTCGCGTGGCGTGCGGTCGGCACCGACGAGTGGCACGCGCTCGGCACCGCCGAGGACACCGGTCCGCGCGTCTTCCACGACGTCGCCGACCTGCCCGAGGGCACGCTCGTCGAGTACCGCGCCGTGACACGGGACGCCGACGGCGACCGCGCGGCGGCGTCGTCGTACGGGTCGGTGGGCGTCGACGTCAGCGGCGTGGTGGACGACGAGGGCCCCGGCGACACGTACGACATGGTCACCGTGCCCGGCAGCCACAACTCGGAGATGGGCTGCGCCGGCGACTGGACGCCCGACTGCGAGGCCGCGCGCCTCACTCTCCAGGAGGACGGCACGTACGCGGGCACCTTCGAGATCCCGGCCGGCAGCTACGAGTTCAAGATCGCCGTCAACGGCACCTGGGCGGAGAACTACGGCGCAGACGGCGAGCGGGACGGCGCCAACGTCCCGTACGGCACGGGCGGCGGCGCGGTGACGTTCACCTGGGACCCGGTCACCAAGATCCCCGCCGTCGAGGCCGGCGAGCCCGGCACGCCCGGCGAGGGCCAGATGGCGGCGCACTGGGTGCGCGCGGGTCTTGTCCTGGTGCCCTCCGAGGGCTTCGGCCAGGGCGACGACTGGCGCCTGATCGCCGGGGACGGCGACGCGGCGTCGTCGTACGCCCTGAGGCCGGGCGACCTGCCCGCGGATGTCGCCGAGGACTTCCCGCACCTGACCGGGTACCAGGCGCTCGTGATAGAGGGCATGGACACCGACGCGGCGGCCGTGGCCCTGCGGGGTGCCCTGCGCGTCGAACGGTACGACGCCGGCGGCGAGACCCCTGGCGAGCCCACCGCCGTCACGGGCGTGCAGGTCCCGGGCGTGCTCGACGACCTGTTCGCCACGGACCGCGAGCTCGGCGCGGTCGTCCACCCCAACCGCAAGTGGGCCTCGTTCGCCCTGTGGGCACCGACGGCGCGCGACGTCGACCTGCTGGTCTGGCCCCGCGGCCGCGACCTCGCCGCCGAACCCGACCGGTTCGACGCCGAGCGGCAGCGCGACGGCGCGTGGACGGTGGACGGCAAGCGCACCGACAAGCGCTATCCCTGGTACGGAGCGCGCTACCGGTACGCGGTCGAGGTGTACGTGCCGGAGACCGGGCAGGTCGAGACCAACGTCGTGACCGACCCGTACTCGCTCGGACTGACGCTCGACTCGACGCACTCGGTCGTCGTGTCCCTGGACGACAAGCGGTACCAGCCGCGTGAGTGGCGCACCACGCCCGCGCCCGTCGTGGAGCGCGCGGTCGACCAGACGATCTACGAGCTGCACGTGCGGGACTTCTCGATCGCCGACGAGACCGTGCCGGAGCACCTGCGCGGCACCTACGGAGCGTTCGGGGTGAAGGGCTCGGACGGCATGACCCACCTGCGCGAGCTGGCCGGTGCCGGGATCACCGGCGTCCACCTGCTGCCGACGTTCGACATCGCGACGATCCCGGAGAACCGGGACGCACAGGCGACGACGGGCGACCTGTCCGGCTTCGCGCCCGACGGCGAGGAACAGCAGGCGGCGGTCGCGGAGATCTCGGCCGACGACGGCTTCAACTGGGGCTACGACCCGTACCACTTCACGACGCCCGAGGGCTCGTACGCGCGCCGGGCAGACGGGGGAGCGCGGATCGCCGAGTTCCGCGGCATGGTCGGGGCGCTGCACGACGCCGGGCTCCAGGTGATCCTGGACCAGGTGTTCAACCACACCACGGCGTCGGGCCAGGCGGACACGTCGGTGCTGGACCGCGTGGTGCCGGGCTACTACCACCGGCAGAACGCGGTGTCGGGCGACGTCGAGACCTCGACCTGCTGCCAGAACCTCGCCACCGAGCACGCGATGGGCGAGAAGCTCATGGTCGACTCCGTGGTGACCTGGGCCCGCGACTACCGCGTGGACGGCTTCCGGTTCGACCTCATGGGGCACCACTCGAGGGAGAACATGCTCGCGGTCCGCGCGGCGCTGGACGCCCTCACGATCGAGGACGACGGCGTCGACGGCTCGGCCGTGTACCTGTACGGCGAGGGCTGGGACTTCGGCGAGGTCGCGGGCGGCGCCCGCTTCGAGCAGGCCACGCAGGGCAACCTCGGCGGCACGGGCATCGGCACGTTCAGCGACCGCCTGCGCGACGCGATGCACGGCGGCTCGCCGGTCGACGGGTCCACGCTGTTCCAGCAGGGCGTCGGGACCGGTCTGTTCACCGACCCGAACGGGCGCGAGGCACGGCTGGGCGACGCCGGGTCCGTGAACGACGGCGGTGCCGACGAGGCCGACGACCTCGCGCACCAGACGGACCTCGTGAAGCTGGGGCTCGCGGGGAACCTGCGCGGCTTCGAGTTCGTGACGTCCGACGGCGAGGTCCGGCGCGGCGACGAGATCGACTACCGGGGCTCGCCCGCGGGCTACGCGGACTCGCCCGAGGAGGTCGTCACCTACGTCGACGCGCACGACAACGAGACGCTGTTCGACCTCCTGGCGCTCAAGCTGCCCGCGGACACGCCGATGGACGAGCGGGTGCGGATGAACACCGTGAACCTGTCGACGACGGCGCTGGCGCAGACGCCCTCGTTCTGGCACGCCGGGACGGACCTGCTGCGCTCCAAGTCGCTGGACCGGAACTCGTACGACTCCGGCGACTGGTTCAACGCCATCGACTGGTCCGGGCAGGACAACGGGTTCGGCCGCGGGCTCCCGATGGCGGCCGACAACGAGGACAAGTGGCCCTACCAGGCACCGCTTCTCGCGGACGCGGACCTCAAGCCGTCACCCGAGGACATCGCGCTGGCTTCCGCGCAGGCCCGTGAACTGCTCGAGCTGCGCGGGTCGACCGACCTGCTGCGGCTCGGCTCCGCGGACCTGATCCAGGAGAAGGTGACGTTCCCGGGGACGGCCGCGGGAGCCGGCGCGGAGGACCTGCCGGGCGTGATCGCGATGTCGGTCGACGACCTGGCCGGGCAGGTCGACGCCGACCCCGCCCTGGACGGCGCGCTGGTCGTGTTCAACGCGTCGCCCGACGACGCGACGGTCGAGCTGCCCGAACTGGCCGGCCGTGACTACCGCCTCTCGCCGGTCCAGGCGGACGGCGTGGACGACGTCGTGCGGCGAACCGCGTGGGACGCCGGGACGGGGACGGCGACCGTGCCCGCCCGTACGGTGGCGGTGCTGCTGGATGGGGAGAACTCCCCACCCCGGGGCGTTCATCCGTGGTGGTCGTAGCCACGGGACCGTTCCTGTGGCAGGCTCCTGGCGCACAGTACTGGCGTAAGACGAGAGGAAATCATGACGCACGCTCCCCAGCCGCCCGAGCCCTACGGTCAGCAGGCGGTGGCCGGTGCCGAGGATCCCGGTAAGACGCTCGGCGTCGTCGGCCTGGTCCTGGCGATCCTGTTCCCGCTGATCGGCCTGATCGTGTCGATCATCGCGCGCAACAAGTCCAAGGAGGCCGGTTTCCAGAACGGCCTGGCCAAGGGCGGCATCATCGTCAGCATCGTGCTGATGGTGCTCGGGATCGTCGCCGCGGTCATCGGCATCGTGCTGGCCATCAACGTGGGCACGGAAGCGATGGAGCAGGTCTGCGGTAGCTTGGGCCCGGGTGAGCACGTCGTCGACGGCGTGACGTACACCTGCAGCTGATCCGGCTCGGTCTTCCGCTGAGCCCGGCTCAGCGGAAGACCACCGTGCGGTGCCCGTCCAGCAGCACCCGGTGCTCCGCGTGCCAGCGGACGGCACGGGCCAGGGTGCGGCGCTCGGTGTCCTCGCCGATACGGACGAGGTCGTCGATGGTGTGCGTGTGGTCCACCCGCTCCACGTCCTGTTCGATGATGGGGCCCTCGTCGAGGTCGCCCGTGACGTAGTGGCTGGTGGCACCGATGATCTTGACGCCGCGGTCGTGCGCCTGCCGGTACGGGCCCGCGCCCTTGAAGGACGGCAGGAACGAGTGGTGGATGTTGATGATGCGCCCGGCGTGGTCGCGGCACATCTCGTCCGACAGGATCTGCATGTAGCGGGCCAGTACCACCAGCTCCGCGCCGGTCTCGGTGATGAGGCCCCGCAGCGCCGCCTCGGACTCCGGCTTGGTGTCCTTCGTGACGGGCACGTGGTGGAAGGGCTTGCGGTAGAACTGCGCGATGTCCTCCAGGTCTCGGTGGTTGCCCACCACGCCGACGACGTCGATCGGCAGGTGCTGCGACCGTTCCCGGTACAGCAGGTCCACCAGGCAGTGCGCCGCCTTCGAGACCAGCACGAGCGTGCGCATCGGGCGCCCGGCGGTGTCCAGGTTCCACGTCATGTCGAACCGTGCCGCCAGGTCCGTGACGGCCGACGTCAGGTCCCGTCGCGACGCCGCGGACTCGACCTGGACCCGCATGAAGAACCGTCCCGAGTAGGGGTCTCCGAACTGTTGCGACTCCGTGATGTTGCCGCCGCGCTCGGCGAGCATCCCCGCGACGGCGTGCACGATGCCGGGGCCGTCGGGGCAGGAGAGCGTGAGGATCCAGTGGGTCGGTGCGGTCTGCGGGGTCACCCGGGAAGCGTATGTCCGACGCCGGTCGTCCGCGCGCACGTCCCACTCGGCGGCCATGGGCGCGTCGGCGACGCAACTCTGCCACCATGGCCCCATGAGCGACGCACCCACGACGATCGCCCTGGTCGACGACGACCACGCGGGCGAGCTTCTCACCCTCCGCCGAGCCGCGTTCGTCACCGAGGCGCAGCTCTACGACGACCCGAACATCCCGCCGCTCACCCAGACCCTCCACGAACTGCGGGAGGACATGGCCCGGGACGACATCGTCACCGTCGGTGCGTGGGAGGGCAACCGCCTCATCGGCTCGATCCGCGTGGAGCTGGAGGGGCAGAAGGCGACGCTCGGCCGGCTCGCCGTCGCACCGGACAAGCAGGGCCGCGGGATCGGCACGCAGATGCTCGTCGGCGTCGCGCCGTACCTGCCGCCGGAGATCACGGAGATCTGGGTGTTCACCGGCAAGGACTCGAAGCAGAACCTGTCCCTCTACACGAAGCACGGCTACGAGGAGCAGTACGACCAGGCCGCCGGCGACCTCACCTACACCTACCTGCGGCGCGTGCTGGGATCCGTCGAGGTCAAGGACGAGACGACGGCGTAGCGCGGCGCGGCAACCGCGTCGCACCGGTGATCGCGGCCACGACTGCCTCGTGGCTGGCTTCCCCCGCGGCGAACGAGCCGTTGTTCCGGCCGTGCCGCAGGACCTCCACGCGGTCGGCGACGGCGAGCACGTCGGACAGGCTGTGGCTGATGAGGATCACGCCGTGGCCGAGGTCCCGCAGGGACTGGATGTGCGTGAGGACCTCTGCCGTCTGAGCCACGGACAGGGACGCGGTCGGCTCGTCGAGCACCACCACCTTCGGGGAGCCGAGCTGGGTGCGGGCGATGGCCACCGTCTGCCGCTGGCCGGCGGAGAGCGCGGACAGCGGGGTGCGCACCGACGGGATACGCGAGGTGAGCGACTCGAGGATCTCGCGGGCCCGGTTCTCCATGGCCGCCTCGTCCAGGCCGAGCCCACCCTTGCCGGAGATCTCCTGTCCCAGGAACAGGTTCTGCACCACGTCGAGGTTCTCCGCGAGGGCGAGGTCCTGGAAGACGGTCGCCACGCCGAGAGCGCGCGCCGAGGCAGGGGAACCGGGGGGCACCGGATTGCCGTCCACGGTGACGGTGCCGGCGTCGGGCGTGAGGACGCCCGCGACGACCTTGGCGAGCGTCGACTTCCCGGCCGCGTTGTCACCGACCAGGGCGACGACTTCGTGCGCGTGGACGTCCAGGTCGACGCCGTCGAGTGCCTGGACGGGGCCGAAGGACTTGTGCACGGCACGTGCGGAGAGCACGGGCTGGGAGCGGATCACGTCGTCGTGCCTCCTTCAGGCCAGTTCGATCTGGGTCTTGCGGCGTGCCAGGGCGAGCGCGCCCAGTATGTCGGCTCGGTCGCCCAGCTCACCAGGGACCACCGGCACGGCGCCCCGCACGGTCGGGACCGCCCGGGCGGTGACGGCCTCGCGCAGCGGGTCGAGTAGGACGCCGCCGGCCGCCGCCAGCTCGCCGCCCACGACCACCGACTCCGGACCGAGCGCCGTGACGAGGTCGCCGACCGCCTGGCCGACGGCACGGCCGGCGTCGGCCAGGATACGGCGGCACCCGGGATCGCCGTCGGCCGCGTGGGACAGGAGGTCGTGCACGGTGAGATCACCGTGGCTGGCGCGGAGCATGCCGAGCAGGGCCGGCGCGCTGACCACCGTGTCGAGGCAGCCCCGGTTGCCGCACCGGCAGACGGGGCCGGCAGGGTCGACCTGGACGTGCCCGATCTCGCCGGCGGTACCGGCCCGGCCGCGATGGACGTGTCCGCCGATCAGCAGGCCCGCGCTGGTGGTGTGGCCGATGCGGACGTACACGACGTCGCGCAGCCCGCGCGCGGCGCCGAGGTCGTGCTCGGCGATCGCGCCGAGGTTGGCGTCCTTGTCCCCGTGGACCGGCCGGGAGATCCGGCGGGACAGGACCGGCGCGAGTTCCGCGTCCTCCCAGCCGCGCATGGCACCCCGCACGGTCAGCTCGGCGGTGGCGGCCTCGACCGGCGCCGGGAGTGCCAGGCCGAGGGCGAGCAGTTCCTCGACGTCGGCTCCCACCTGGTCCAGCAGGTCCATGACGAGCAGCGCGGCGCGGTCCAGGGTGGTGTCGACCCGGTGGTCCGGTGGCAGGGGCAGGAACTGGTCCGCCACCACGTCGAGCGCGAGGTCGCTCAGGGCGACGCGCAGGGCCCGGGGGCCCACCTGCACGCCTGCCACGAGACCGAGCTGACGGGCCATCGTCACCCGGGTCGCGCGGCGACCGGACCGGGAGGTCGAGTGGGTCTCGACGACACCGGCGGCCAGGAGCTCGCGCACGATCGTGGACACGGTCGCCGTCGAGACGCCGGTGGCTGCCGCGAGCTCGACCTGGGTCAGCCCGCCGTACCGCTTCACCGCGTCGACGATGCGCGCCCGGTTGGCCTCCCGCATGGAGGTCGCCGAGCCGGGCGTGGGGCTCCTCTGCACGTTCGGACTCTAACCCGGAACGCGCTTGAGTTAGGGACTCGAACACAAAAAGGTCACGATCCCGGTCGATGGGGTTGATCGCCTAACGCATCGTGCTAGCGTCCCGCTCGACTCATTTCGACGAGGAAAGAGAGACGACGATGTCACTGCGCCGTTTCGGACGCATCACCGCGGCCCTGGCCGCCACCACGCTCACCGTCGGGGCCCTGGGTGCGTGCAGCGCCGAGCGCGCCGGTGGGGAGGAAGAGGCCTCGGGCGGGAGCCCGGAGGACACCCTGGTCGGCATCGCGATGCCCACCCGCTCGCTGGAGCGGTGGAACAACGACGGGGCGCACCTGGACGAACTGCTGCAGGACGCCGGGTACGAGACCAGTCTCCAGTACGCCGACAACCAGGTCGACGAGCAGATCACCCAGTTGCAGAACATGATCAACGAGGGCGCCGACATCCTCGTGATCGCGTCGATCGACGGCACCGCCCTCGCCCCCGTGCTGCAGGACGCCGCCGAGAACGACATCACGGTCATCGCGTACGACCGTCTGATCAACGAGTCGGAGAACGTGGACTACTACGCCACGTTCGACAACGAGCTCGTGGGAACCCTCCAGGGCGAGTTCATCGTGGAGGAGCTCGGGCTCGAGGACGGCGAGGAAGGGCCGTTCACCCTCGAACCGTTCGCCGGTTCGCCGGACGACAACAACGCCCGGTTCTTCTTCAAGGGCGCCTGGGACGTGCTCTCCCCGTACGTCGAGGAGGGTGTGCTGGAGGTTCCGTCGGGCAAGGCGCCCGCGAGCGTCGACGAGTGGACGAGCATCGGCATCCAGGGCTGGGAGTCCTCCCGGGCCCAGTCCGAGATGGAGAACCGCCTCAACTCGTTCTACGAGGGCAACGAGAAGGTCGACGTCGTCCTGTCCCCGAACGACTCGCTCGCACTCGGCATCCAGCAGGCGCTCGAGGGCGCCGGCTACGAGCCGGGCGGTGACTGGCCGCTGATCACCGGCCAGGACGCCGACGAGGCCAACGTGAAGAACATGCTGGAGGACAAGCAGGCCATGACGGTCTGGAAGGACACCCGCACGCTCGGTGACCAGGTCGCCACGATGATCGACCAGATCGTGGCGGGCGAGGAGGTCGAGGTCAACGACACCGAGACGTACGACAACGGCGTCAAGGTGGTGCCGTCCTACCTCCTCGAGCCGCAGGTCGTGACGAAGGACGAGATCGAGGACGTCCTCGTCGGGTCCGGCTTCTACGAGGCGTCCGACCTGGGTCTGTGACGCCGGGAGGTCCCGGCGGGGCCGCGCGCCCCGCCGGGACCCCCACCCACGACCGCCGTCGGGCACAGGAGATTCGGATGACTGAGAAAGACGAGGACGTCGTCCTCGAGATGCTGGGGATCACCAAGGAGTTCCCCGGCGTGAAGGCCCTGCAGGACGTGAACCTGCGGGTGCGGCGCGGCGAGATCCACGCGATCTGCGGCGAGAACGGAGCCGGGAAGTCGACACTGATGAAGGTGCTCTCCGGCGTCTACCCGCACGGCTCGTACGACGGCGAGATCGTGTTCGACGGCGAGCCCGTCGCCTTCCGCGGCATCCGGGACAGCGAGGACCGGGGGATCGTCATCATCCACCAGGAGCTCGCGCTCATCCCGCAGATATCGATCGCCGAGAACATCTTCCTCGGCAACGAGAAGGCCGGAGCCGGCGTGCTCGACTGGAACCGCACCCACCGCGCGGCGGCGGACCTGCTCTCCCGTGTGGGGCTGGCCGAGAACCCGGAGATCACGCCGTCGGAGATCGGCGTCGGCAAGCAGCAGCTCGTGGAGATCGCGAAGGCGCTGTCCAAGAAGGTGGACGTGCTGATCCTCGACGAGCCGACCGCCGCGCTGAACGACGACGACTCCGAGCACCTGCTGGGCCTTCTGCGCGAGTTCCGCGACCAGGGCATGACGTGCATCATCATCAGCCACAAGCTGGGCGAGATCACCTCGGTCGCCGACCGGGTCACCGTCATCCGCGACGGGCAGACCATCGAGACCCTCGACCTGCACGGTGCCGAGCCCGTGACCGAGGACAGGATCATCCGCGGCATGGTGGGGCGTTCGCTCGAGCACCGGTTCCCCGCGCGGAAGGCGACGATCGGTGACGAGGTGCTGCGGATCGAGGACTGGACCGTCCACCATCCGGTGGACACCGACCGGGTGATCGTGGACTCCGCGAACCTCGACGTGCGGGCTGGTGAGGTGGTCGGCCTCGCCGGCCTGATGGGCGCCGGCCGGACCGAGCTCGCCATGTCCCTGTTCGGCCGGTCGTGGGGCACCGGCATCTCCGGGCGTGTCTACAAGAACGGCGAGGAGATCCGCATCCGCACGGTGTCCGACGCCATCCGCCACGGCCTCGCGTACACCACCGAGGACCGCAAGAGCCTGGGGCTCAACCTCATCCAGACCATCCGCGAGAACATCTCGTCCTCGGCACTGGGCAAGCTCATGGACTGGATGGGTGTGATCCGCGGCGAGCGGGAGGCCGCGGTCGCCGAGCGCTACCGGCGGGACTTCGGCATCAAGGCCCCGACCGTCGAGTCGGTCGTGGGCCAGCTCTCGGGCGGCAACCAGCAGAAGGTGGTGCTGTCCAAGTGGGTCTTCAGCGACCCCGACGTGCTCATCCTCGACGAGCCGACGCGCGGCATCGACGTCGGCGCGAAGTACGAGATCTACACCCTCGTCAACCAGCTCGCCGAGGCGGGCAAGGCAGTGATCGTGATCTCCTCCGAGCTGCCCGAGCTGATCGGTGTGTGCGACCGCATCTACGCGATGTCGCAGGGCCGGATCACCGGCGAGGTCCCGCGTGAGCGGGCGACACAGGAAGAACTCATGCGCTACATGACCATGGAGAAGACCCGATGAACGAGATCACGGAATACCTGGGTCGCAACGCCCGGCAGTACGGGATCGTCATCGCCCTGCTCGCGATCGTGGCCCTGTTCCAGGTGCTCACCGGGGGACGCCTGCTCGACCCCAGCAACGTCGTGAGCCTGATCCAGCAGAACGCCTACGTCATGATCCTCGCCATCGGCATGGTGATGGTGATCGTCGCCGGCCACATCGACCTGTCGGTCGGCTCCGTGGTCGCGTTCATCGGCGGGGCGGCGGCGATCATGATGGCCGACTGGGGCTGGTCGTGGCCGGTCGCCGTCGCGCTCGCCCTGGTGCTCGGCCTCCTCGTCGGCTGCTGGCAGGGCTTCTGGGTCGCCTATGTGGGGATCCCCGCGTTCATCGTGACGCTGGCCGGCATGCTCATCTTCCGAGGGCTCGCGATCGTCCTGGTGAGCGAGACCCGAGCGGGCCTGCCGGACGCGTTCAACGCGATCGCCGGCGGCGAGCTGCCCTCGTGGCTCGGGTTCCTGGGGAACCTGGACGGCGTGACACTCCTCATCGGGGTGATCGGCATGGCCGCGTTCGTCCTCTCGCAGTGGCGTGCCCGCCGCGGGCTGATCAAGCACGACCTCGCGGTCGAGCCGATGGGGATCTTCCTGGTGAAGAACGTCGTAGTCGTCGGGCTCATCGGCGTCGTGGCCTACTGGCTCGCGCTGCGGGCCACGCCGATCGTGCTGCTCATCGTCGGCGGCCTCATCATGATCTTCACGTTCGTGCTGAACCGGACCGTGTTCGGGCGGCACATCTACGCCGTGGGTGGCAACCGGCACGCGGCGCAGCTGTCCGGCGTCCGGACGCGGGTCACCGACTTCATGATCTTCGTCAACATGGGTCTCCTGGCCGCCGTGGCCGCCGTCGTGACCACGGCGCGCGCGGGCGCCGGCCTGGCCGCGGCCGGTCAGCTCTACGAGCTTGACGCCATCGCCGCCTGCTTCATCGGGGGCTCCGCCGTGCGTGGCGGCGTGGGCAAGATCTCGGGCGCCATGATCGGCGCACTCATCATGGGCGTGCTCAACATGGGCCTGTCCATCCTGGCGGTCGACTCCGCCTGGCAGCAGACCATCAAGGGCCTGGTCCTGCTCCTGGCGGTCGCCCTCGACGTCGTCAGCAAGCGTCGGCGGGCCTACGCCTGACGCGCCGGCCCCCCGGCCGGCTCAGCCGGCCGGGGGCGGGGCCGTCGACTCGCGTTCCACCAGGCGGACCGGGACCACCGCGTGGGTGTCCGCCAGGTTCTCGCCGTCGCGGACCTGACGCAGCAGCAGGTCGACCAGCCGCCGCCCGATCTCCCCGAAGTCCTGCTCGACCGTGGTCAGCGGTGGCCAGAGCTGTGCGGACAGCTCGATCCCGTCGAACCCGACCACGGACACGTCTCCCGGGACGGCACGTCCTGCCTCGTGCAGGGCGCGCACCAGGCCCGCCGCCATCTGGTCGTTGGCCGCGAACACCGCGGTGACCTCCGGGTCGGCGGCCAGCACGGTTCCGGCGTCGTAGCCGGAGGCGGCGCTCCAGTCGCCGCGCACGGCGGGCACCACCGCCGCGCCGGCCTCGGCGAGCGCGGCCCGCCAGGCCTCCTCCCGCTGCCGGGCCGGTGTCGAGTCCTGCGGCCCGGCCAGATGATGCACGGTGCGGTGTCCGAGCTCCAGCAGGTGCCCGACGGCGGCCCGCGCCCCGCCGGCCTGGTCGGCCGCGACGGCGGGATGGTGCCCCACGAACCGCGAGTCGGACACGACCACCGGCAGGTGCGGCGGCAGCGCCAGCGTGTCCGGGGTCGCGCTCTCCGCCCGGACGATGATCAGCCCGTCGATGTCCTGGTGGGACAGTCGCGCGACGGCCGCGGAGACGTCGTGCGGCGCGGGGGAGGCGATGTCGACCAACGTCACCGTGTACCCCTCGGCCTGGGCCGCCTCGACCACCGCCTCGACCGTGCGCGACTCGCCCGTACGGGCCAGCCGGTGCGCGATCATCCCGACCGTTCCGTAGTGCCCGTACCGCAGGGCCCGTGCCGCGCGGTTTGGGGTGTAGCCGAGCTGCGCCATCGCGGCCCGCACCCGTGACGCGGTCTCGTGCCGCACCGTGGGCTCGTCCCGCGCGACCCGGGAGACCGTCTGGGCCGAGACCCCGGCGAGCGCGGCGACGTCGGTCATCGACGGACCGGGAGGTGCCGGCCGCCGCCGGCGGGCCTCTGAACTGCCACGGGACTCGTTCATGCCTTGACCATACTGGGCGCGGGCTCGATCCGCGGAGGAGTTCCCGCCCGCGATGTTTGCGTTAACAGTGCCCCGTGCGCAACAATCGCGATGCCCGACAACCGAGGCGAGAGGACGAGGATGTCCGCAGCACCACCGATACCCCGGCCGCGCCGTGGCGGCCGGCTCAGTGCCCGCGTGTCCCGCGCCGGAGCCGGCTTCGTGACGCCGTTCCTGGTCGCGTTCGCGCTGGTCTTCGTCGCCCCGCTGGCCTACTCCCTGTATCTCAGCCTGTTCCGTACCCAGCTCGTCGGCGGCACACGGTTCGTGGGGCTCGACAACTACGCGGCCGTGTTCGTGGACCCCAAGTTCTGGGACGGCGCCCTGCGCGTCATGCTGTTCCTCGCGGTCCAGGTGCCGGTCATGCTGGCGATCGCCCTCGTGGCGGCGCTCGCCATCGACTCCGGTCGCCTGCACGGGCGCAGGCTCTTCCGGATCGGGCTCTTCCTGCCGTACGCGGTGCCCGGCGTCGTCGCGGCGATGATGTGGGGCTTCATGTACTCCGACCGCGTGGGCCTGACCGGCTCGCTGAACGACCTCGCGGGGTTCGAGCTGCTCGTCCCCTACACGAAGCAGTGGCTCCTGGTGTCGATCGGAAACATCGTCACGTGGGAGTTCGTCGGCTACAACATGCTGATCCTGTACTCCGCGCTGAAGACGGTGCCCGCCGAGACGTACGAAGCGGCCGCCATCGACGGTGCCGGCCAGTTCCGCATCGTCCGCCACATCAAGCTGCCCGCCGTGCGAGGCGCGCTGGTCATCGCCACGGTCTTCTCGATCATCGGCAGCTTCCAGCTGTTCAACGAGCCGCAGATCCTCAAGGGGCTGGTGCCGAACCTCATCCCGACGTCGTACACGCCCAACATCTACGCCTACACGCTGAGCTTCCAGGGCAACCAGGTGAGCTACGCGGCAACGGTCGCGATCGTCATGGGCGTCATCACGGCGGGCATCGCCTACCTCGTGCAGCTGCGCGGCATGCGGAGGGACAGCTGATGGCCGGATACTCCTACTCCCGCCCCCGCCGGTCGATCACGCTCACCGTGCTGCTCGGCTTCCTGCTGGTCTACTCGGTGCTGCCGCTGACCTGGCTGCTGTTCAGCATCACCAAGGACCAGCCGGACCTGCTCGGGTCGTTCGGCCTGTGGTTCGGCGAGGGCTTCGCGCTGTTCGACAACCTGGGCCAGGTGTTCACGTACGACGGCGGGATCTTCTCCCGCTGGTTCCTCAACACCCTGGTCTACGTCGTGGTGGGCGCGGGCGGTGCCACGCTGCTCGCCACAGCGGGAGGCTACGGTCTGGCCAAGTACCGGTTCCGCGGCCGCAACGCGGTGTTCGCCGTCGTCCTCGGGGCGATCGCCGTCCCCGGCACGGCGCTGGCGGTCCCCACGTTCCTGTTGTTCAGCCAGCTCGGGCTGACGAACACCATGTGGGCGATCATCCTGCCCTCCCTGGTGTCGCCGTTCGGCCTCTACCTCATGTGGGTGTTCGCCGCGGAGGCCGTCCCCACGGAGCTCCTCGAGGCGGCCCGGGTCGACGGCGCGAGCGAGCTGCGGACGTTCTTCACGATCTCCCTGCGCCTCCTGGTCCCGGGGATCGTCACGGTCGCGCTGTTCGCGATCGTCGCGACCTGGAACAACTACTTCCTGCCGCTGATCATGCTCAACGACCCCAACCTCTACCCCCTCACCCTCGGCCTGTACCGATGGCTCGCGGACGCGTCCGGTATCGGCGCCGCGCCCGTGTTCCACCTGGTGATCACGGGAGCCTTCCTCACGATCGTGCCGATCGTCGTCGTGTTCCTCGTGCTGCAGCGCTACTGGCAGTCCGGGCTGAGCACGGGATCGGTCAAGCAGTGACGGGCGAGGCCGCCGGGCGCGCCATCGACCGACACCACCCACTGACACCACTCACGACAACGATGCGGAGAATGTCATGAAGAACCACACGATGCGCCGGGTGCTGGCCGCCGGCGCCGGGCTGGCCCTGGCCGGCACCCTCGCCGCCTGCGGGGGTTCCTCCGAGGGCACGGGCGAAGCCGGCGAGGGCGCCACGGCCGAGGAGATCGAGGCCGCGCTCGAGGAGGGCGGCGAACTGACCTACTGGACGTGGACACCGCAGGCCGAGAAGCAGATCGAGGCCTTCGAGACCGCCTACCCGAACGTGACCGTGAACCTGGTCGACACGTCGGGCGCCGCCGACAACAACCAGCAGCTGCAGAACGCGCTGGCGGCCGGTGACGGGGTGCCGGACGTCGTGCAGCTCGAGTACCAGTCGCTGCTCCAGTACCAGCTCCCCGGTCAGCTCACGGACCTGACCGCGTACGGGTTCGGTGAGCTCGAGGACCTGTACACGCCGTCGACCTGGGGCGCCGTCTCCCAGAACGACGGGATCTGGGGCCTGCCCCAGGACAGCGGGCCCATGGCGTTCTTCTACAACGACGCGGTGTTCACCGAGCACGGTGTGGACGTCCCCACCACGTGGGACGAGTACCTCGAGGCCGGCAAGGAGCTGAGGGCGGCCGACCCCGATGTCTGCATCGGCAACGACACCGGCGACCCGGGCCTCACCACGAGCCTCATCTGGCAGGCCGGCGGACAGCCGTTCCGCACGGAGGGTGAGGAGGTCACGATCGACCTCGCCGACGAGGGCACGATGCGGTGGGCCGACATGTACCAGGAGGTCATCGACGCCGACATCCTCTGCGACATCCCCGGGTGGACCGACGAGTGGTACGCGGCCCTCAACGACGGCACCATCGCCTCGATCACGTTCGGCGCCTGGGGGCCGGGCATCCTCGAGTCCGGCGTGCCCGACGGCGCCGGCGACTGGCGGGTCGCCCCCATGCTGACCTACGACGGCACCCCGGTGAACGCCGAGAACGGCGGCTCGGCCGAGGTCGTGCCCGCCGACGCGCCGAACAAGCTGCTCGGTGTCGGCTTCCTCAAGTGGCTCAACTCGAGCGACGAGTCGATCGAGGCGTTCATGGAGACCGGTGGGTTCCCCGCCACCGTGAAGCAGCTCGAGTCCGAGGAGTTCCTCGGGTACGAGTCCGAGTACTTCGGCGGCCAGGCGATCAACGAGGTGCTCGCGGGCGGCGCGGACGGCGTCGTCGAGGGCTGGCAGTACCTGCCGTGGCAGTCCTACGCCAACGACATCTTCGCCGACACGGCGGGCCAGGCGTGGCTCGGTGAGACGAGCCTGGCGGACGGCCTGGCGGCGTGGCAGGCCGAGAACGAGAAGTACGGCACCGACCAGGGCTTCACGGTCGCCGACTGAGTGGAGCCGCCGGCCGGGCCGAGGAAGGAAGACATGACGACGTTCGAGATCGGTGAGCGGGACTTCCTGCTCGACGGTGAGCCCGTGCAGCTCGTCAGCGGCGCGCTGCACTACTTCCGGGTGCATCCCGACCTGTGGGGCGACCGGATCCGCAAGGCGCGGCTCATGGGACTGAACGCGATCGAGACGTACGTGCCGTGGAACTTCCACGCGCCGTCACGGGGGGAGTTCCGCACCACCGGGCGGTACGACCTGGGACGCTTTCTCGACCTGGTCGCGGCCGAGGGCCTGCACGCGATCGTGCGGCCCGGGCCGTACATCTGCGCGGAGTGGGACGGCGGCGGGCTGCCGGCATGGCTGTTCGCCGCCGACGGCGGCCGCGGCGCGGCCGCCGTGCGGTGTGCGGACCCGGGCTTCCTCGCCGCGATCGGCGAGTACTTCGGCGCGCTGCTGCCGATCGTCGCGAAACGACAGGTCACCGCGGGCGGGCCGGTACTGGCGGTGCAGGTGGAGAACGAGTACGGGGCCTACGGGGACGATCCGCCCGAGCGTCGTGAGGTGTACCTGCGGGCTCTCGTGGAGATGCTGCGGGAGCACCTGGACGTGCCCCTGTTCACGGTCGACCAGGCGAACGACCACCACCAGTCCCGCGGCGGCCTGCCCGAGTTGCACCGGATGGCGTCCTTCGGGTCGCGGGCCGCGGAGCGCCTGGAGGTGCTGCGCCGCCACCAGCCGGCGGGGCCACTGATGTGCATGGAGTTCTGGAACGGCTGGTTCGACTCCTGGGGCCGGCACCACCACGTGGCCGCACCGGACGCGAACGCCCGGGACCTCGGCGACCTGCTCGCGGCCGGCGCGTCCGTGAACCTGTACATGTTCCACGGCGGGACGAACTTCGGGCTGACCAACGGCGCCAACGACAAGGGCACCTACCTGCCCATCGCGACGTCCTACGACTACGACGCCCCGCTGTCGGAGCACGGCGCTCCTACGCCGAAGTACTTCGCCATGCGCGACGTGGTCGCGCGATACCGGGAGGTGCCCGACGAGACCCCCGCGGCGGCGCGCCCGGCTCCCACCCTCACGGTCGCGCTGGGGGACACGGTGCCGCTCGCCGACGTGGCCGGGGCTCTCGGGCGTACCGGGTCGCACGAGGGCCTGCCGACGCACGACGACGTCGGGCACTGGTCGGGGCTGAGCGTCTACACGACCCGCGTCCGGGCCGACGACGGCGCGATCACCTTCGCCGAGATCCGTGACCGGGCGATCGCGTTCGTCGACGGGACACCCGTCGGCACGCTGAGCCGGACCCTGGGGGAGCGGACGCTGCCGCTGCCCGCACTGGACGGCGAGCTGACGCTGTTGGTCGAGGACCAGGGCCGGGTCAACTACGGGCCGCGCATCGGCGAGGCGAAGGGGCTGATCGGCCCGGCTCGGACGGCCGTGAGGGAGGTGACGGACTGGTCGGTGACGCCGCTGGAGCTGGACGGGCCGGACGGGCTGCTCGCCTCGGCCGTCCGGGACGTCTTCACCGGGAACGCGCGGCTGTCGCCGGGCCGTGACGACGGTGGAACGGACACCCCGGTGGCCGGTCCCGTGCTCTGCCGTGCGGAGTTCGGGAGCGAGCCCGGTGCGGACCACTTCCTGCGGCTCGACGGCTGGACCAAGGGTCTGGCGTGGGTGAACGGCTGGCCCCTGGGCCGCTACTGGAGCCACGGCCCCACCGGGACGATGTACGTGCCCGGTCCCGTGGTGCGCGAGCAGAACGAGCTCGTGGTCCTGGAACTGCACGGGGCGGCCTCGGCGAAGGTGAGCTTCGTGGCCGAGCCGGAGCTCGGACCCGAGGAGGAGTGAGCGCGGCCGACCCGGACTCGCGGGCAGGGGTGTTCCCTCGTGCGCGGGAGGGCAATAGGGTGAGGCCCGGCGTGGCACCGTTCAGGGCACCGCGATCGCTCGCGGGCAGGCGTTCCCGAGGTTGAGATGACGAATACCGAAGGCAAGGCCCCGTGGCTCCCGCCGCGGTGGTTCATCAGGACCGCCTGGCGCGTCCACCGGTTCCTGTACCGGCTCGGCGGCACGAGGTTCCTGCGGGAGGCGGCCCCGGGCAAGGGCGGCATGCTGCGTCTGGTGGTCACCGGACGCCGGACCGGGGCCGAGCGCGCGGTGATCCTGGCCTACGTGCAGGACGGTGACCGCCTCGTGACCCTCGCGATGAACGGGTGGGGCGAGACGCCACCGCTGTGGTGGCTCAACCTGCGGGCGAACCCCGAGGCGACCGCGCAGACCGTCGAGGGCATCGTCCGGGTGCGTGCCCGTGAGGCCGTCGGCGCCGAGCGCGAGGAGCTCTGGCGCAGGCTCGGCGCCACCGAGGGCTGGGGAGACATCGAGGGGTTCGCGGCGGGACGTCCCGTCGAGACGCCGGTGGTCGTGCTGGACCCCGTGCGCGGCGCCTGAGAGAGGCTTTTTGTCGTCAATGGAGTGTTGACCCGATGTTAACGTTGCCATAGCCTCGGGAGCGGCACCGAGCCGCAGCGGCCGGTGGCCGAAGTGCACTGCGATGAAGGAGTGTGGTTCGTCATGCGACGCATCTACGGGGTCCTCGCGGCCCTGTGCTGCGCGGTCGCCTCGACCCTGGCGTTCGGCCTGCCGGCCGGCGCCGACGAGGTCACCGTGCCCAACGCGACCCAGTTCACGACGACGGACGGCAGCCCCGTCCACGCCCACGGCGGCGGCGTCGTGAAGTCGGGGAGCTACTACTACTGGATCGGCGAGAACCGGCAGCCGGACAACAACGGATTTCGGTACGTCAGCTGTTACCGGTCGAGCGACCTGGCGCACTGGGAGTTCGTCGACAACGTCCTGACCCAGGCCAGCGATCCGGAGCTGCAGCAGGCCAACATCGAGCGCCCCAAGATCATGTACAACGAGTCCACGGACCGCTACGTGATCTGGGCGCACAAGGAGAACGGCGTCGACTACGGCGAGGCGAGGGCCGCCGTCGCCGTCTCCACGACGAACCAGCCCTGCGGAAGCTACGACTACCTGGGCAGTTTCCGCCCGCTCGGCCACATGTCGCGCGACATCGGCGTGTTCGTGGACGACGACGGCACCGGGTACATGTACTCCGCAGCCCGGGAGAACTACGACCTGCACATCTACCGTCTCACCGACGACTACACGGCCATCGACGCGCTCGTCGCCGACCCGTGGCACGGCGGTCACCGCGAGGCCCCCGCCCTGTTCAAGCGGGGCGGCACCTACTTCATGCTCACCTCGGGCGCGACCGGGTGGTCGCCGAACCAGCAGCAGTACGCCACCGCGCCGAGTGTGACCGGCCCCTGGACCGCCATGCGTGACGTCGGCGACTCGACCATGTACGGCTCGCAGACGGCCTTCGTGCTGCCGGTCCAGGGCAGTCAGGGCACCGACTACCTGTACCTGGGCGACCGGTGGGGCAACTCGTTCGGCGGCATCGTCAACGACTCCCGGTACGTGTGGGCGCCGATCGAGTTCCCGAACAGCACCACCATGGAGATCGACTACTTCCCCGAGCTGGTCGTCGACACCGAGGCGGGCACGGTCACCGGTCAGGGTGGGCCGTTCCTCACGCTCGAACCGCGCCACGCGAGCACCTGCGCCGACGTCACGAACAACAACGTGACGGCGGGTGAGCAGCTGAAGACCTACACCTGCAACGGGCAGGGCAACCAGCGGTTCTGGTTCCGCGACGCGGGCAGCGGCCACGTCACGATCGTGGCGCGGCACTCGAACCTGTGCCTCCAGGAGAACGCCACCACGATCACCCAGCAGACCTGCGACGGCGGCACCGACCAGCAGTGGTCGAGCCAGTCCTCGGGCGGCTACCTGACCATCCGGGCCAGGAACACGGGCGAGTGCCTGGACGTCAGTGGCGCGGGTACCGGCTCCGGCGCGCAGATCATCACCTACGCGTGCAACGGCCAGCACAACCAGCAGTGGGAACGCGGCTAGAAAGGCTCTGCCGCCGGGTGCGGCCACCGCACCCGGCGGTGGCCCCTACCCCGCGCCGCTGCTCGACGCCCGGACGATCAGCTGCGGCCCGAGCTGGACCCGGTGGACCGGACGCCCGGGGTCGGCGATGCGGCGCACCAGGAGATCGAGAGCCGCCGCGCCGAGCGCCGCTTTCGGCGGCCGGATGCCGGTGATCGGCGGATCGGCGAGGCCGGCCACCTCGTCGTCGTACGCGACGACGGCAAGGTCCGCGGGAACGCGAAGATCGCGGTCGTGAGCCCGTTCCACCAGGCTGATCGCCTCCGGGTCGGAGTGCACCAGCAGCGCCGTCGTCCCCGACTCCGCGCAGGCGTCCAGGACACGTCCCGCGTCGTCGTGCCAGCCGGGATCCCGGTGGGAGACCGTGTCCAGGTCGAGGCACCCGTCGCCCAGCCCGAGCTCGCCGACGGCCGCACGCCACCCCGCGCGCACGCCGCGGCTGGTCGGACTGGTCCGGGACGTCACCAGGCCGATCCGGGTGTGGCCCTCCGCCGCGAGGTGTCGTACGCCCATGGCAGCGCCCAGGGCGTGGTCCGTCACCGCCGACTCCAGCGGCTCGTGGAACGGTCCGGCCTGGCCGTGGCGCTCGACCAGAACGACCGGCACCCCGAGCGTGGTGAGCCACTCGGCCACCTCCGGGGCGTCCACGGGAGGGCTGACGAGCAGTCCGTCGGTGGACGCCGCCAGCGCGGCGACCTGGCGGCGCACCTCCGCGGCGTCGTACGAGCCGTTGCGCAGGATGATCCGGACGTCGGCGTTCGCGGCGGCGACGCGCGCTCCGCGGATCACCTCGGGATAGTAGTAGTCGAGACTCGGCACGACCATGCCCACGGTGAGGGTCCGGGACTCCGCCTGCCCGGGCGGCTTGCGGGCGAGCGAGCGGTCGGGGGCGGCCGTGCGCGCGGCGGCACCGGCGCCGTCCTGGGCCTCCGGGCGCCCGGGCCCGGCCACGAGCCGCGCCCCGCCGTGCACCCGTTCGAGCACCCCTTCCTCGGCGAGCTGGGCGATGTCGCGGCGTACCGTCACCGGCGTGACGCCGAGCGCCGCGGCCAGGTCGGCGACGCGCGCCCATCCGTCGTCGTGCAGGCGCTGCACGAGACGCGCGCGTCGTTCTGCCGGCAGAAGTGCCGCAGGCTCGGTGGTCATCGCCTGACCTCCTTCGTCGTGGTCGAACCGCCCGGCCGCACGTCGTCGGGACCGGAGCGATGATCGGAACTGATCACTTCTGTCATCCTACTGTGTCGTTCTGCACTTGCGCATCCGGACTTGTCTGAGGTTGACTGTCCGGCATCGATCGTCAGTGATCGAAGCTGACCGATCGGCGATCAACGGAGATAGCTTATGGAGGGCGTGCAGGTGAACCGACCCGAGGTGCTGCTGGCCATGTCTCATGCCACGTACCGCGCCCAGTTCGGTGCCGCCGAGCGGGCCCGGCTGGCAGAGTTGGCCGCGCTCGGCGAACCGGTGCAGGTGGCGAGCCTGGACGAGCCGGGGGCACGCGAGCGGCTGGCCGGCGTCGAGGTGCTGCTCACCTCCTGGGGCGCTCCGCGCCTGACCGCCGACGTCCTGGCCGCCGCCCCCCGCCTGCGGGCCGTGATCCACTGCGCGGGCACCGTGAAGCCCGTCGTGTCCGACGGCGTCTGGGAGCGGGACCTGCTGGTGACCAACGCGGTGGACGCCAACGCCGTCCCCGTCGCCGAGTTCACCTTCGCCGCCATCGTCATGGCGGGCAAGCGCGCGCCGTTCCTGGCCGCCCGTGCCCGCACGGCCCGGGACGACTGGTCGGTCGACGGCATCGGGGACCTGTCCAACCGGGGCAGGACCATCGGGATCGTCGGGTTCTCCCGCACCGGGCGCCGCGTCGTGGAGCGCCTGGCCGCGCTCGACGTGCGCGAGGTGCTCGTCTCCGACCCGTACGCCGACCGGGACGAGGTCAAGGCCGCGGGCGCTCGGCTCGCCGGGCTCGACGAGGTCCTGACCACGAGCGACATCACCTCCCTGCACGCGCCGGCCCTGCCGAGCACCCGCCACCTGATCGGCGCACGCGAACTCGCCCTCATGCCCGACCATGCCACCCTGATCAACACCGCCCGGGGCATGGTCGTGGACACATCGGCGCTCGAGGCCGAGTGCCGGACGGGACGGCTCTTCGCGATCCTCGACGTGACCGACCCCGAGCCGCTACCCGCCGACTCGGTGCTGTACGACCTGCCGAACGTCATGATCACGCCCCACATCGCGGGATCGCTGGGAACGGAGACACGCCGGATGACCGCCGCGGCGCTGGACGAGCTGGAGCTGTACGTGCGCGGTGAGGCGCCGGCGTCGCCGGTCACCCGCGAGAGCCTGGAGACCAGCGCATGAGCGCCTACGGGCGGGACGGGATGACGCGCGACGAGCTCGCGGCGTTCGCCGACGGACTTCTGACCGCCGCGCTCGGGCACGCGTCGGCGTCGGGCAGCCTGATCACCCTGCCGGGTGAGCCGGGAGGCTACGGCACCCGGGTCGACGGGCTCGAGGGCTATGCCCGCACGTTCCTGGCCGCCGGGTTCCGTCTGGCCGGCGAGGGCGGCACGGACCCGCTGAACCTCGCCGAGCGGTATGCCGCGGGACTGGCTGCCGGTACCGACCCGGACCACCCCGAGCGCTGGGTGACGCCGGTCGAGCACCCGCAGGCGAAGGTCGAGGCCGCCTCGATCGCCCTGATCCTGGACATGACACGACCGTGGATCTGGGACCGCCTCACCCCGCTGGTGCAGGAGCAGGTGGTCGACTACCTGAGTGCCGTGGTGGGTGACGACACCTACCCGCACTGCAACTGGGTGTGGTTCCGGATCGTCGTGGAGACGTTCCTCCGGTCCGTCGGCGGGCCGTGGTCCGGCGACGACATCGCGGCCGATCTCGCCGCCCACGACTCGTTCCTCCGGGCCGACGGCTGGTTCGCGGACGGCGACGAACGGTCCTACGACCACTACGCCGGGTGGGCCCTGCACCTGTACCCGGTGCTCTGGGCGCGGATGTCGGGCGCGGTCGAGGCGGACGCGCCCGCCGGTGACGCCGGGATGCCGTCCCTGACCCGCCGCGAGCGCGACGCCGCGCACCTGGACACGTTCCTGACCGGCGCGGTCGGGCTGATCGGTGCCGACGGCGGGCCACTCGTCCAGGGCCGGTCGCTCACCTACCGGTTCGCGGCCGCCGCGCCGTTCTGGGCCGGCGCGATCGCGGGCGTCCCGGGCACGTCGCCGGGCCTGCTGCGCCAGGCCGCCACACGTGTGGTGGGCCACTTCGCCGATCACGGCGTACCCGGACCGGACGGTCTGCTGACACTCGGCTGGCACCACCCCTGGAGGTCCATCGCGCAACGGTACAGCGGCACGGGCTCGCCGTACTGGGCGGCCAAGGGCCTGGTCGGGCTCGCGCTGTCCGCGGACCACCCGGTGTGGACCGCGCCGGCGGAACCGCTCCCGGTCGAGCGGGAGGACACGGTGAGCCTCTTCCGCGCACCCGGCTGGGCCGTGTCGGCGACAGCCGCCGACGGTGTCGTTCGGGTGGTCAACCACGGTACGGACCACGCTCGTGAGGGCGACCGCGTGGGCGACTCGCCGTTGTACGCCCGGCTCGGCTACTCGACCGCGACGTCGCCGCTCCTGGACACGCCGGCGTGGACACGCCCCGGGGACCAGTCGGTGGTGCTGCTCGACGGCGCCGGCCGGGCGACCCACCGCACCGGGTTCCGGACCCTGGGTACGGAGCTGGTCGACGGGACGTGCGCCGTGCTCGCCTCCGTCGCGGAGGCGCACTGGCTCGACGCCGATCCCACCGCACCCGATCACGGCTCGGGCCGGCCCGGTACCGCGGCGAGGGCCGGGACCGTCACGACCGTCTCGGTGGTCCGCGGGGCGTGGGAGGTACGGTGCGTCCGTGTCGATGCCCTCGCCACCGGCGACGACGGCACTCCGTCGGCCCGGTCGCTGGAGATCAGCGGCTGGGCGGTGAGCGGGAGCGAGATCTCCCACGGCGCGTCCGGTCACGTGGTGGCGGGCGGGATGCGGTCCCGGGTGGTCCCGCTCAGCGGCGCGCTGCGGGCCGGCACCCGGGAGGCGGCGGACGCGACACCGCTGGGACCGCGGTCCGCCGTGCCCTTCGGGCACCTGGACCCGGACGCCACGGTCCCGATCGGGACCTGGCTCGCCGTCGCGGTCGAACTCGCCGGCGGCACCGGGCCGACGGCCACCGCCTCGCCCGGGGCGGCACCCCGGCTCGACCTTCCGCACGCCGCCGGTGACGGTGCGGTCGTGCACTGGCCCGACGGCACGCGGACCGCCGTCGTCCTCCCGCCACCCGAACCACGGTCCGACGCGACCTGAAGACCGTCGTCCCCCGCCGATGCGGGGACGATCCCTACTCGAAGGAGAGTACGCAATGAACCGCAAGATCATCACCACAGTGGGAGCCGCCGCGGCGGCGTCCCTCGTCCTGGCCGGCTGCGGCGGAGGCGACGCGTCCTCCGGCGGCGAGGGCTCGGACGGCGAGGTGACCATCAGCCTGGCCGGATGGGACTTCGCCTCCACGCCCGAGTTCGAGACGCTGGCCACGGCGTACGAGGAGCAGAACCCCGACGTCACGGTGGAGCTCAAGGAGTACCCGGCCGGCGAGGAGTACGACACCGCGCTGACGGCCGACCTGGCGGCCGGCACCGCGCCCGACGTCTTCATCGTCAAGAACCTGAAGAACTACGTCACGTTCCAGGAGGGCGGCACCCTGCTGGACATCTCCGACGTGGCCGCCGAGCTCGATCCCGCCACCGGTGGTCTCGAGCCCATGGCGGTCGACGGGGCGACGTACGCCGTGCCCTACCGCCAGGACTCGTGGCTGCTGTACTACAACAAGGAACTGTTCGACCAGGCCGGCGTGGAGTACCCGGACGGCTCGTGGACGTGGGACGACTACGCCGACGCCGCGGCCGAGCTCACCGAGGGAATCGGCGAGAAGGACGTGACGGGCGCCTACCTGCACGGCTGGCAGTCCACGGTCCAGGGTTTCGCCCTCGCGCAGACCGAGGGGGCATCGCTGGACAGCGGCGACTTCAGCTTCCTCGCGCCCTACTACGAGCGGCAGCTGGCGATGCAGGACGAGGGTTCGCAGCCCAGCTATGCCACCGTCACCACCAACGAACTCGCCTACCAGTCGCAGTTCGGCACCCAGAAGGCCGCGATGACCGTGATGGGCTCGTGGTACATCGGGACGCTGGTGGCGGAGCAGGCGTCGGGTGACGCGGACGAGTTCGAGTGGGGCCTGGCTCCCGCCCCGCAGTTCGACGAGTCCACCACCGGAACCGACAACACCCCGGTGACCTTCGGTGACCCCACGACGATGGGCATCAACGCGGGCATCGACGAGGCCGAGGCCGACGCCGCGAAGGACTTCCTGAAGTTCGCCGCGGGCCCGGAGGGCGCGGCAGCGCTCGCCGAGATCGGTATCACGCCGGCCCTCATCGACGACGCCGTGGCCGACACGGTCTTCGCGCTCGACGGCGTCCCGCAGGACGACCTGTCGCGGTTCGCGTACACGACCCACGAGACCCTGCCGGAGAACCCGGTGGGCGTGAACACGGCGGCGATCCAGACGATCCTCGGCGACCTCCACTCGGCGGTCATGTCGGAGTCGGAGACGGTCGACGACGCCATCGCGAACGCGCAGGAGCGCGTCGCCAACGAGGTCGGCTGACCGCCGACCGCTGACCGCCCGCCGCGCGACGGCCGCGCCGTCGCGCGGCGGGCACCGCCCCACCAGCCCCTCGACGAGGAGAACGACCCATGGCGACACCCGTCGTCGACAACCAGGGAGCCCTCGGGCTGCCGTACCCCGACCCCCCGCGGCGGCGCGCGCCCAGGACGTCGCTCAAGCTCCGCAACGCACTGGTCGGCTGGACGTTCGTCCTGCCGAACTTCGCCGGGTTCGCGGTGCTCACCCTGATTCCCGTGCTCCTGCTGTTCTACTACTCGCTGACGAGCTGGAACATCTTCGGCAACGCGGACTGGGTGGGGCTCGAGAACTACCGGCGGCTGCTCGCGGACCAGAGCTTCCACATCGCCCTCGGCAACACCTTCTACTACGCCGCCTTCCACATCCCGCTGACGATCGCGGCCTCCCTGGGCCTCGCGCTCCTGCTCAACCAGAAGCTGCGCGGCGCGGCGTTCTTCCGCACGGTGGCGTTCTTCCCGTACGTCACGTCGATCGTCGCGGTCGCCGTCGTGTGGAACATGCTGTTCAGCCCGGAGTTCGGGCCGATCAACCAGTTCATCGGCATGTTCGTCGGCGGGGAGCTGCCGGGCTGGACCGTCTCCAAGGACTGGGCCATGCCCGCCGTCATCATCGTGGGCACCTGGCGCTACATGGGCTACTACATGCTGCTGTTCCTCGCCGGGCTGCAGACCGTCCCGACCGAGCTGCACGAGGCGGCCCGGATCGACGGCGCCGGCGTGTGGCAGCGGTTCTGGAACGTGACCCTGCCGTGCCTGCGGCCCACCATGTTCCTGGTCACCGTCATGGTGACCATCGAGAGCTTCAAGGTCTTCGACCTGATCCTCGTCATGACCGAGGGCGGGCCGGGACAGGCCACCCTCGTGCTGAGCCAGTACATCTGGCAGAAGGGCTTCGAGCAGTTCGAGCTCGGGTACGCCTCGTCCGTCGCCGTCGTCCTGTTCCTCATCTGCATCGGCGTGACCGTCGTGCAGTTCCTGTACAACAAGCGGAGGGATGCGTGATGGCCACCCGTCCGAGCGCGCTCCGGAAGACCGGTCGCGTCCTGCTGTACCTGGCGATGATCGTCGCCGCCGCAGGGATCCTGCTGCCCTTCGCCTGGATGGTCATCTCCTCGCTCAAGACCAACAACCAGGTCTTCACCGCGCCCATCGAATGGATCCCCGACCCGTTCCGGTGGCGCAACTACGTCGACATCTGGATCAAGGGCGACATGGTCACCTGGGTGCGCAACACCATGACCGTCTCCGTCGTGGTGACCCTGCTCCAGGTGGTGACCGGAAGCTTCGCCGCCTACGGCTTCGCCAAGACGCGCTTCCCCGGGCGTGACGCGCTGTTCCTGCTGTACATCGGCACGATCGCGGTGCCCTGGGCGTCGTACATGATCCCGCAGTTCCAGATGCTCTCGAGCTGGGGGCTGGCGAACACCCTCTACTCCATCATGCTGCTGCAGGCGTTCGGGGCGTTCGGTGTGTTCCTCATGAAGCAGTACTACGAGTCGATCCCCGACTCGCTGTGCGAGGCCGCCCGCATCGACGGGCTGTCCGAGTACGGCATCTGGTGGCGCATCATGCTGCCGCTGTCCGTGCCGGCGCTCGCGTCCCTCACGATCATCACGTTCGTCACCACCTGGAACGACTACCTCGGCCCGCTGATCTACCTGCGCGACCGGGAGCTGTGGACCATCCAGCTCGGCCTCCAGCGCTTCGTCGGCGACTACAACGCCGAGCATGCGCTGATCATGACCGGTTCGGTGCTGTCCGTGCTGCCGATCGCCATCGTGTTCCTGCTCGGGCAGCGGTACTTCGTCCAGGGCATCGCGACCACGGGCGTCAAGGGATGAGCGCCGTGGGCGTGACGTCGGGGACGGTGGACCGCCGGGCGGGCGTCACCGGCACGCGCCGACGACGCCTGATCGGACCGGAGACCTACGAGATGGTCTTCGGCACGCTCTACACGGGGCTGGCGACGAACATGCTGCTCGCGATCGCCTGCCTCCCCACGGCGTTCCTGCTGGTGGCGACCGACATCGCTAGGACATGGCCCGCGCTCGTGGTGACGGCGCCCCTGGCCGGCCCGGCGCTGGCGGCCGCCTTCGCGGTCTTCGGGGAGTTCAGTGCCGGCGGCACGACGACGCCCGTGCGCACCTTCGCCCGGGCGTGGCGCCGGCACCTGCGCCGGGGGCTTGCCCTCGGCGCACTGGCGACGGGCGTCGCGGTCGTGCTCGTCGTGGACATCGTGTTCTTCTGGGGCCGGACGGCAGGCGCCGTCGTCATCCCGGTGTTCGCGACACTCACGGCCGGGACCGTGGTGACCGCATTCCTGGCACTCGCCCTGACTCCGGAGCAGCCCACAGCCCGCCTGCGTGACCTGCTGCGCGCCGGTCTGTTCCTCGGCGCCCGGCGCTGGTACCTGAGCGCGGGCATCGTCCTCGTACTCGCGCTCCTGGCATCGATCGTCACGACACGGCCGGCTGTCGGCCTGGGCTTCGCGGCGGCGCCGCTCCTCTTCGCAGCCTGGGGAGCGGCACGCTTCGCGCTGCGCAGCCCGGCTGACCAGACCGCGGCATGAGGTTCCCGGCGCAGGCGTGAGTTCGCCTGCGCCGGGATCGCCTCATGGGTCCGTCAGGCCGAACGCTCCGCCATCTCGACGACGTTGGCCAGCAGCATCGCCCGGGTCATCGGTCCGACGCCGCCCGGGTTGGGGGAGTACCACGACGCCTTCTCGCGGGCTTCGGCCGAGACGTCCCCCACCACCCGGGACTTGCCCGTCGTGGGGTCCGTCTCGCGGGAGACGCCCACGTCGACGAGCACGGCGCCGAGCTTGACCATGTCGGCCGACACGATGTCCTTGACCCCGGCCGCCGCGACGACGACGTCGGCCCGGCGCACCAGGCCCTCGAGATCCCGCGTGCCCGTGTGGGTCAGCGTCACGGTCGCGTTGACCGAGCGCCGCGTGAGCAGCAGCCCGATCGGCCGGCCCACGGTCACCCCGCGGCCCAGCACGACGACCTCCTTGCCCTTCAGGTCGACGTCGTGCCGCAGCATCAGGTCGATGATCCCGCGCGGCGTGCACGGCAACGGCGAGGTGATCTCCTCGTTGACCCGCAGCACGAGACGTCCCAGGTTGGTCGGGTGCAGCCCGTCGGCGTCCTTGTCGGGGTCGACGAGCTCCAGGATCCGGTTGGTGTCGATGCCCTTCGGCAGCGGAAGCTGCACGATGTATCCCGTGCAGGCGGGATCCTCGTTCAGGCGGCGGACGGCCGCCTCGATCTCCTCCTGGGTGGCGTCGGCGGGCAGGTCCTCGCGGATCGAGGAGATGCCCACCTCCGCGCAGTCCTTGTGCTTGCCGTTCACGTACCACCGGGACCCGGGGTCGTCGCCGACGAGCAGCGTGCCGAGGCCGGGCGCCGTGCCCCGCGCGGACAGCGCCGTGACGCGCTCGCGCAGTTCCGCCTTGATCTCGGCGGCGGTGGCCTTCCCGTCAAGAATCTGTGCCATGGGCGTTCCTCAGAGGTTGGGGTAGAGCGGGAAGTCCGCCGTGAGCTTCGCGACACGGGCGGCCAGCGCGTCGACATCGGCCGTCGCGCCGTCCTTGAGCGCCGTGGCGATGATGTCCGCCACCTCGGTGAACTCCGCGTCGCCGAACCCGCGCGTGGCCAGCGCCGGCGTGCCGATCCGGAGGCCGGAGGTGACGCGCGGCGGGCGCGGGTCGAACGGCACGGCGTTGCGGTTCACGGTGATCCCGGCGTCGTGCAGCAGGTCCTCGGCCTGCTGGCCGTCGAGCTGGGAGTCGCGCAGGTCCACCAGCGTGAGGTGCACGTCGGTGCCGCCCGTCAGCACGGAGATGCCGGCATCGGCCACGTCCGCCTGCGCGAGCCGGTCCGCGATGATCCTCGCGCCCCGCACCGTGCGCTCCTGCCGCTCCTTGAAGCCCTCGGAGGCCGCGATCTTGAACGCGACGGCCTTGGCCGCGACGACGTGCATGAGCGGGCCGCCCTGCTGGCCCGGGAACACCGCGGAGTCGATCTTCTTCGCGTACTCCTCGCGCGTGAGGATGAAGCCGGAACGCGGGCCGCCGATGGTCTTGTGCACGGTCGACGACGTCACGTCCGCGTGCGGCACCGGCGACGGGTGCAGACCGGCGGCCACCAGGCCCGCGAAGTGCGCCATGTCGACCCACAGCTTCGCGCCCACCTCGTCCGCGATCTCGCGGAAAGCGGGGAAGTCGAGCTGGCGGGGGTAGGCGGACCAGCCGGCGATGATGACGTCCGGCCGGTGCTCCAGGGCCGCCTTGCGGACCGCTTCCATGTCGATGCGGTACGTGGTGGGGTCGACGCCGTACCCGGCGACGTCGTACAGCCGGCCGGAGAAGTTGATCTTCATGCCGTGCGTGAGGTGGCCGCCGTGCGCGAGCTCCAGGCCCAGGATCCTGTCGCCCGGCCGGATCAGGGCGTGCAGCACGGCCGCGTTGGCCTGCGCGCCCGAGTGCGGCTGGACGTTGACGTGCTCGGCACCGAACAGCGCCCGGGCGCGGTCCTTCGCGAGGTTCTCGGCGATGTCGACCTGCTCGCAGCCGCCGTAGTACCGCTTGCCGGGGTAGCCCTCGGCGTACTTGTTCGTCAGGACGGAGCCCTGCGCCTCGAGCACGGCGGCCGGGACGAAGTTCTCCGAGGCGATCATCTCGAGCGTGTCGCGCTGGCGGGTCAGCTCACCGTCGAGCACGGCGGCGATCTCGGGATCCACCTGCGCGAGCGGCGCGTTCATCACGTCGGCGGGAAGGTCGGGAGTCTGAGCGCTCATTGCGCCTCCTCTGGCTGGACTGACATCGACGACGGGTGGGCGAGGGGAGAGCCGGAACCCGAGGACATGTCGGATCGGATACTGACATCGACGGTCTCGTGTCGGGTCCGCACCGCCGCGACCGGTGGCCCGGCGGGGTGCACACCTTCTCACGAGGTGACCCCGGGCCCAGGCGAACGACCCGTCGTCGGCACAGTACGTCGCTCCCCGGTGGTTGCTCCACCTCGCCCCACGAGCCTGCTCGGAGGCCCGCTGGGATGGCGCCAGTCGCGACGTGGAAAGCGTAGCAGCGCCGGACGGCCGGTCTTCCTCAGTCCCCGGCCGCGTGCGGGTCGGCCCCGTTCAGCGTGGCGACCACCTGGTCGTAGTCGCCGCGAGTCTCGGCGTGCCGAAGGAAGCCGACTCGCTCCACGAGGATCTCGTGCGCCTCGGGCCGCCGCGCCAGCAGCTCCATCACCTCGTCCGCGAACTCGTCGAGCGGCATGGCGAACTCGAAGAACTCCGGGCCGGGCAGCAGCGTGGTACGCACCGCCGGCGGGACCAGCTCCACGACCCGCACGCCCTCCGGCTCCAGCTGGAGCCGGATCGACTCGCTCAGCAGGTGGATCGCGGCCTTGCTCGCGTTGTACGACGGCGTGGGGCGCAGCGGCACGTGCGCCAGGCCGGACGACACGGTCAGGACCGTGGCACCGGGGCGGGTCCTGAGGTGCTCGGTGAGGGCGGCGATCAGCCGGACGGGTCCGAGTACGTTCGTGGTGATCACCGCTTCGGCATCGGGCAGGAAGCCCGGCGTGGTCCAGTCCTCGACCCGCATGATGCCCGCCATCGCGATCAGGACGTTCAGGTCGGGGTACCGCGTGACGACGTCGGCCGTGGCCGTGGTGATCGACCCGGGATCGGCGACGTCGATGCGCACGGTGCCGAACCCGTGCTCGGCGGCGAGCTCGTCGAGGAGCTCCGTGCGGCGACCGCCGATCACGACGGTGTTGCCCGCGGCCTGGAGCCGCTGCGCGAGCGCGAGCCCGATACCGGACGTCGCGCCGGGGACGAAGATCGTGTTGCCTGCTGTGTTCATGCCTCCACCCTCGGCGAACCGCCGGCCGGGCGGGAGAGACCTCGCGATCGGGGGACCGGCGGTCCCTGGCTGCGGCCGCAGGAGCGGCGCACCATGGGGGCATGAACCGACCCGCCCTGGCCGACTTCCTGCGCCGCAGGCGCGAGGCGCTGCGTCCGTCCGACGTCGGGCTCGTGCCCGGGCCACGCCGTCGGACACCCGGGCTGCGTCGCGAGGAGGTCGCGGCGCTCACCGGGATGTCCGCGGACTACTACGTGCGCCTGGAGCAGCAGCGCGGGCCGCAGCCGTCGGAGCAGATGCTCGGGGCGCTGAGCCGTGCGCTGCGACTGACGGTGGACGAACGCGACCACCTGTACCGGCTCGCCGGTCACAACGTGCCCCGTCGCAGCCCCGTCGACACGCACGTGGCACCCGCGCTGATGCGGGTGCTGGACCGGCTGGAGGACACGCCGGCCCTGATCCTGAACGCGCTCAGCGAGGTGCTCGTGGCGAACCGGCTCGCGACGACCGTCTTCGGTGACCGGTCGTCGGCGACCGGGTGGGCCCGCAGCGACGTGTACCGCTGGTTCACCGACCCGGCGTCGCGTGCCGTCTACCCGCCGGAGGACCACGACCGTCAGGCGCGCAGCCTCGTGTCCGGGCTGCGTGCCGCCCACGGAGCGGCGGGGGAGAGCTCACGCGCCGGCGACCTGGCGCGGGTCCTCCTCGCGGAGTCGGCCGAGTTCCGGGCCCTGTGGGAGCGGCACGAGGTGGCGCGGCGCTTCGAGGACCACAAGACGCTCGTCCATCCCGCGGTGGGCCGGATCGACGTCGACTGCCAGGCGCTCTTCACCCAGGACCAGGCGCAGGCGTTGCTGGTGCTGACCCCCGCCCCCGGCAGCGAGGCCGAGGAGAAGATCCGCCTGCTCGCCGTGCTCGGCCAGGAAAAGTTCGCGATCGCCGATGAGTGACGTCGTCCCGCGTCGTCCTCCCTCATGACGGATCCTCACCGGGAGGGTCCACCGTCCGAGGAGATCGCCATGACGACCGTACGTTCCCACCTGTGGTTCGGAAACAACCGCGCTCACGAGGCCGCGACCTACTACGCGGAGCACGTCCCCGGCAGCAGCGTCGACAAGGTTCTCACCGCCCCCGAGGGCGTCCCCGGAGTCGAGGCCGGCTCGCCGTTCATCGTCGAGTTCACCGTGGGCGGCCAGCAGTTCACCGCCCTCAACGCCGGTCCGGAGTTCCACCTGGACGAGGCGTTCTCCATCCTCGTCGAGCTCGACACGCAGGAGGAGGTGGACGATCTGTGGGAGGCGCTCACCCGCGACGGCGGCCAGCCGGGCCCGTGCGGCTGGTGCAAGGACAGGTTCGGCGTCTCGTGGCAGGTGCTGCCGAAGCGGCTCGCCGAACTGTGCGGCGACTACACGACCGAGGCCAACCTGCGGGCGATGAACGCGATGCTCACGATGGGCAAGATCGACGTCGCAGCCCTCGAGGCCGCGTACGCCGGCGAGGCGGCGCCCTCGCCGGCGTCGTCCTGAGCCCGGGCCGCGTCGTGCGGTGAGCCCGTCAGACCTTCAGCAGGCCGCGGCGGTGTGCCAGGCTCACCGCCTCCGCCCGCCCTGACGCGCCGAGCTTCGCCATCACGTTCGACACGTGCACGCTCACCGTCTTCGTCGAGATGTAGAGGCGCTCACCGATCTGCCGGTTGGAGAGCCCCTGCGCCACCAGGGTCAGGACCTCCTCCTCCCGCTCGGTGAGGGTCGACGACGTCGCACGGCGCACCCCGGGCAGGTCCAGCCGGGCGCGCCTGCCGAGCGCGCGCACCGCCTCGGCGAGCGGCACCGCGCCCATCGCGTCCGCTTCCGCCAGGGCCTCCGCGGCTGCGCCCTCGGCCGCGCCCTTCTCGCCCGCACCGAGCAAGGCCTCCGCCCAGCGGTAGCGCGAGCGCGCGACCTCGTACCGGTACCCGAAGTCGAACAGCTCGACGGTCTCCTGCCAGGCGTCGGCGGCATCGCGCCACAGGGCCTCCGGTGTGCTCCCGCCGGTGCCGGGGGCCTCGACGCCGTGCCGTGCTGCCGAGGACCCGACCACGGCGTGCAGGCGCGCGTTCTCGGCCGCCGCGCGCTGCAACCACGCGGTGCCCTCCGGCCCGAGGACGCCACCGCGCGGACGTCCGCGCCGCGCCGTGGTGCGGGCGAGGTCGAGGAGCGCGTCACCGCGCTCCAGCCGCTGCGCCGCGGTCCGTTCCCGCGCCGCGCCGCCCGGTCCCGCCCGGCCTGCGGACCGGTCCGTCTCCGCCGCGTCGGCCAGGGCGGCGATCGCGAGGGCGGACAGCCAGATCCCGCCGAGGAAGAGCTCGTTCCACACGCCGACGAGGTGCTGCGTGACCCGCTCGGCGAGCGCGAACGCCTCGTCGTGCCGACCCGCCCAGGTGAGGGCGTCGACGAGACAGCCGCCGCCGAGGAGCGCGATCATCCCGTCGTCGTGCCAGTGCGCCAGCAAGGCCTCCCCGCGTGCGAGCACGTCGCCGTCGCCGCGCGCGACCGCCGCGTACATGGTGGCGGAGTTCAGCACCTGCACCGACGTCGGCGGCACGTCCCCGACCGGCCGGGGAGCGAGGTCACCGCGGAAGTACGCCATGATCTCCTGGAGGATCCGGAGGTTCACCGGGTAGCTGCTCCAGGCCAGGCCCAGTTCCTCGGCACGGGCGAGGCCGTGGCGAACCTTCCGCTCCGCGTCGGTCAGGTGGCCCGCGTAGAAGCGGTTGGCCGCCACGTTGTAGAGACAGCGCATCTCCGTGAGGACGTCGCCGGCCCGGACGGCGGCCGCGCAGGCCTCGTCCAGGAGACGAGCCGCCTTGTCCGCGTCGCCGACGTCGAGCACCGCGAGGGTCGCGAGAGCCTCGGCGAGAGCGCCGGGCTCGCCCAGGGCGCGCGCACCCTCGGCGGCGCGCTCCGCCTGCTCCCGGGCCTCGTCGTCGAGGTCCATCTCCATCGCGATCCGCGCGAGCAGGGCGTCGCTCCAGACACGGTCGGGGCTGGCCGTGGGCAGGATGTCCAGTGCCGAGCGCATTTCCTGGGCGCTGTCCTCGGGATGCTCGCCCCAGTCGGGGAGGTCGAGCTGGCGCCGCACGAGGACGTGCTGAAGCGCCGCGCGACGCTCGACGTCGCCGGCCAGGTCGTCGACGGCGCGCCGGGTCAGGCGGACCGCGCGGGCAGGATGCCCGGCCTTGGCCGCCGCCTCACCCGCCGCGACGGCGACGGCCACCCGGTCCATGCCGAGCAGTGACGCCGCCCCGGGGACGGATTCCCACAGTGCCAGGACCTGCTCGCGGTGGCGCAGTTCTTCCTCGGGAGCCAGCAGGCCACGTGCCGCGAGGGCTGCCTCGTGCGAGGCCTGCAGTGCCGCCGGCAGGTCGTGTGCCTCGAAGGCGTGGTGAGCTCGCTCGGCCGCGCCGCCCAGGGGCGCGCCGTCAGCTCCTTCCTGGGCCAGCGCGGCGAGGTAGGCGCGGTGCGACTCGGACCGTTCGCCGGGAAGCAGGTCGTTGTACAGGACCTCGGCGAGCAGCGCGTGCCGGAACTCCAGGTGCCCGCCCGAGACCATGAGGACCTGCTGGGTGACCGCCTCGCGGAGCGCGGCGTCGATACCGGGGCCGAGGCCACGCTGCGCGGCGGCCGCGCGCAGAAGTTCCTCACGGACACGCCGGCCCGCCACGGACGCGAGACGCACCGTCTGCTGCACGGGAGGATCGAGCTGCTCCAGCCGTGTCCGCAGGACCTCGGTGAGGGTCCACGGCAGGGCGCCGGGCTCGGGCCCGGCGTCGAGCAGCTCCTCGGCGAAGAACGCGTTGCCCTCGGACCGGTCCAGCACGCTCGCGAACTCCACCGGGCTGAGCGGGCCGCCCGCCAGCGCCGTCGTGAACTCGCGCAGCTCCGCCTCGTCGAACGGCTCGAGATCGATCCGCTCCACGTGCTCCAACCTGGAGAGCTCCGCGAGCAGGGGACGGAGCGGATGGCGCCGGTCGACGTCGTCGGAGCGGTAGGTCACCACCACCAGAAGGTTCTCCGCCCGCGCCCGGGCGGCAAGGAACCGCAGGACGTCGCGCGTCGAGGCATCGGCCCAGTGGACGTCCTCGACCACGAGCAGCAGCGGCCGGTGCGGTTCGCCGGCCTCGCCGAGACTGCGCGCGATGCCCTCGAAGAGCTGGAGGCGCTCGTCGTGATCGGCGCCACCTCCTCCGCCGGGCTCCAGCAGGCGCCACAGCGCGGGCCGCTCGGCGACCAGCGCGGCGACCCGTGCCGCGGCCTCGGGGCCGGCCGCGCCGGCCTGGAGCTGGGCCAGGGCGTCGGTGAACGGCAGGTAGGGGATGCCCACCTGCCCCAGATCCACGCAGTGCACCACGACGGCGCTCGCGCCCGATCCCTCGGCGGCGTGCGCGACATGGCTGACGAGCCGGGTCTTGCCCACCCCGGCGTCGCCCCCGACCAGGGCCAGCCCCGGCCGCCCGGCCGACGCGCGCTCGACCGCCCGCAGGAGGGAGTCGACCTGCTCCTGCCGGGAGACCAGGGGAATGGTGGTGGAACGCCGCACGGGGACATCGTGCCACCCGCCACCGACATTCCCTCCGCCGGCGACCGGCGGGACAGCCGTCGCCGTCCCGCCGGTCATGCGAACAGGCCACGGTGCGCCGGCTGCGGGCGCATGCCCGACAGTCCCCGGCGGATCTGCGCCCCCCGCTTCTCGTCCTTCGGCGCCTTCCTCGGCCGGCCGCCCCACGCCTTCTTGAGCTCCTCCTGGCGGTACCGCACCTCCGCGTCGATCGCGGTGCCCCACAGCGACATGATGTCCTCCGATGATCCTGCCCGGCGGGCCCGCTGCCCGTCCGGTGCGACACGGAAGACACTCGTCGTGAGCCGCCACCTGCCACATCGGTCGACCGCCCAGTCCTGCCGTCCCGACCCACCTCAGACGAGCGCCTCAGCCAGCCCGGGGCGGCCCCTGAGGTACCTCAGCACGCCTCAGGACCGGCACGTGCGGCACCCACGTAGAGTTACCCGCGTGCCTGAACTGACCGTCGCCACCGCCAACGTCAACGGGATCCGCGCCGCCTTCCGCCGCGGCATGGACGCCTGGGTCACCACCCGCAAACCGGACGTCCTGCTCCTGCAGGAGGTCCGTGCGCCGCAGGCGGTGGTCGAGCAGCATCTCGACGGCTGGCACGTGGCGAACCTCGGCAGCGAGCTCAAGGGCCGGGCCGGCGTGCTCGTCGCCTCCCGCCACCCCGTCGTGGACGTGCGGCGCGGCCTGCCGTGGGCCGGTGACGGCCCGGAGGCCGCCGTGCACACGGGGCGCTGGATCGAGGCCGACATCGCGCTGCCCGGCGACGCCGGCACGCTCACCGCCGTCTCCACCTACCAGCACTCCGGGTCCACCAAGCCCGGTGAGGAGGCGACGATGGAGGCGAAGTACGCCTACCTCGAGCGGACCACGGCCCGCCTGGCGGAACTCGCCACCGCCGGGACCCCCGCCGTCGTCGCCGGCGACGTCAACATCGCTCACACCCGCGCAGACATCAAGAACTGGAAGGGCAACCTGAACAGCGCCGGCTTCCTGCCGGCGGAGCGTGCGTACCTCGACCGCTGGTCCGCGCTCGGCTGGACCGACCTGGGGCGCGCGCACGGCGGCGACGGTCCCGGGCCCTACACCTGGTGGTCGTGGCGGGGAAAGGCGTTCGACAACGACGCCGGCTGGCGGATCGACTACCAGTACGCCAACCCGGCCCTGGCGCCGGCGTGCCGGAAGGTCGAGGTCGACCGGGCGCCGTCGTACGCGGAGCGCTGGAGCGACCACGCGCCGGTCGTGGCGGTCTACGAGCTCTGAGCCCGGCCGGGCCGCCCAAGGCATCACACCTAGCCGCGCACGGCGTCCTGCACCGCGTTGTTGAAGGCCGGGAGCGACGCACGGTTCCACGAGGTGGCCGCGACACCGGGCTCCAGGTCCGTGACCATGACCGACTTGGAGTCCTCCAGCGTCGCGGTCACGTCGGCGCCGTCCGGACCGAGGCCGTGGAACGTCGCCGTGCCGTCCTCGTTCGCCTCGCCCGTGAACTCGGTCGTGTCGGTGCTCGTCATGCCGTTCTCGACGATGACGAGCCGACGTTCCCCGGCGATGTCGCCGGCGGAGGAGACGGTGCCCGCGATCAGCGCGAACCGGGACACGCCGCCGTCCGCGTCCGTGATCTCCACCATGTAGGAGAACTCCTCGCCCGCGGCGAATCCGCCGCTCGATCCCGCGCCCCCGAGCCCGCAGCCCGTCAGGACGGCGGCGACGAGCACGGCCAGGATCGCGCCGATGACCGCAGGCGCGGCCCTGTCCTTCGTGACCGGTGCACTCCGTGGCACAGGTTCCATCCCCTCGTGTCGTGCACCGAGGTGCACTCGCAGCGCCCCCGCGACACCGCGTGGCCCCAAAGTAGCGGACCCGTTCGGCGACCCCGAAATCCCGCTACACGGCTCCCGCGCCGGCCGACGGAGGCGCCGCGAGGAATGCGGGTGCCGCCAGCCCGGCGTCGGCGAACGCCTGGTCCACGGTCGTGGCCACCCGCTCGACGTCGTCCCGTGGGACGAGGGCGATGGCCGAACCACCGAAGCCGCCACCGGTCATCCGGGCGCCCACCGCACCGGCGGCCATCGCCGTGTCGACCACGAGGTCGAGCTCACGGCAGGACACCTCGTAGTCGTCCCGGAGCGAGGCGTGCGACGCCGTCATGAGCGGACCCACCTCGGCCACGAGGCCACGTGAGACGAGCTCCACGAACCGTGCCGTGCGCTCCGTCTCCGTCACGACATGGCGTACCCGGCGGGCAAGGACACCGTCGCCGTCGTGCGGTGCGAGCTCGGCCAGCGCCGCGTCCAGCCCGTCGGGGGCGATCTCGCGCAGGTTCGCCAGGCCCAGCAACGCGGCGGCTCTCTCGCAGGCCGCTCGCCGGGCACCGTACTGGCCGTCGACCAGCGCGTGCGGGGCCCGGGTGTCGACCACCAGGAGCTCCAGCCCGGCCGACGCCGGGTCGAACGGGACCTCCCGGCCCGACTCGACGGCGGACAGCCCCGGCCGGAAGTCCAGCAGGAGGGCCCGTCCCTCGGCGCACCGCAGGGACGCGGACTGGTCGAGGCCTCCGGTGGGCGCCCCGGCGATCTCGTTCTCGGCCCGGCGGCAGGCGTCGACCAGCTCGGTGCGCCCGGCGTCGTCGTCGGCGAGCCCCAAGGCGCTCACGTCGTCGATCGCCACGGCGAAGGCGCACTCCAGGGACGCCGACGAACTCAGCCCCGCGCCGAACGGCACACAGGAGTCCACGGCCGCGTCGAAGCCGTGCACGGTGTGCCCGGCCTCGGCGAGTGCCCAGGCCACGCCCGCCACGTAGGAGCCCCAGCCGCCGACCGACCCGGGGGCGACCTCCGAGAGCTTCGTCTCCCACGGCTCGTCCGGGGCCTGCGCGGACACCAGCCGGACGACGTCGTCCTCGCGGGCCCGCAGCGCCACGTAGGTGCGGTGGGGCAGCGCGGTCGGCAGGCAGAGGCCGGCGTTGTAGTCGGTGTGCTCGCCGATCAGGTTGACGCGGCCCGGGGCGAACCAGACGCCGTCCGGGGCGCCGCCGTCGAAGGCGCGGGAGAACACGGTACGGACGCGTCGGGCGCCTCCGGCGGGCGTCCAGGACTCGAGCCACTGCGGCGTGGAAGGCATGGGCCAGATCCTATGTGGCGGTCACGCGCCGTCAGGCCCTGTCTCGCGTGATGAGGTCCGCGCAGGGCTCGCCGGTCATCATGACCGTGATGTTCGGGTCGACCGTGGCGCCCCGACTCCTCAGGGGGATCCGCGCCCGGACGTCACGCGGGCGTCACGCCGAGCTGCATTCCCGCCAGTCCCCGCTTCCGTGCGGCAAGCGTGCGGGCCACCTCGCCCAGGACGACGGCCGCCGGGGACTCCGGGGCCGCCAGCGCCACGGGCGTTCCCTGGTCCCCGCCCTCGCGGACCGCGACGTCGAGCGGGATCTGGCCGAGCAGCGGCACCTCCGTGCCGAGGAGGTCGCCCAGCCGCGCCGAGACGTGAGCACCGCCGCCCTCACCGAACAGGTGGAGGCGTGACCCGTCCGGCTGCGTGAGCCAGGACATGTTCTCCACCACCCCCACGACGCTCTGCGACGTCTGCGTGGCGACCGATCCGGCCCGTTCGGCGACCTCGGCCGCCGCGGCCTGCGGCGTGGTCACGACCAGCACCTCGGAGCGCGGCAGCAGCTGCGCCACCGAGATGGCGATGTCGCCGGTCCCGGGCGGCAGGTCCAGCAGCAGCACGTCGAGGTCGCCCCAGTAGACGTCCGCCAGGAACTGCTCCAGTGCCCGGTGCAGCATCGGCCCGCGCCACACCACCGGCTGCCCGTCCGGCACGAACATGCCGATCGACACGACCTTGACCCCGTGGGCCACCGGGGGCAGCAGCATGTTGTCCACCCGCGTCGGCTGGCGGTCGACGCCCAGCATCCGCGGGATCGAGAAACCGTAGATGTCCGCGTCGATCACGCCCACGTTCAAGCCGTCCGCGGCCATCGCCACGGCCAGGTTCGCCGTCACGGAGGACTTGCCGACGCCGCCCTTGCCCGACGCGACCGCGTACACCTTCGTCAGCGAGCCCGGCTGGGCGAACGGGATCACCGGCTCGCCGGTGCCCCCGCGCAGCCTGGTCCGCAGGGCGGCACGCTGATCGGGCGTCATCACCCCCAGGTCCACGTCCACCCCGGCCACGCCGTCGACGGCGCTCGCCGCCGCCGTCACGTCGGCCACGAGCGTCGACTTCATGGGACACCCGGCGACGGTGAGGTCCACGCCGACGGTGACGTGCGCGCCGGCCGCTCCGTCGTCCGACGCGCTGACGGAGCGCACCATGTCCAGTTCCGTGATGGGCCGGCGGATCTCGGGGTCGAGGACGCGCGTGAGCGCCTCGCGGACGCGGGTCTCGATGGTCGTGGAGCTGGTGGGAGTCACCCTTCGATCGTAGAGGTGATCGCGGCGGGGGTCCGCGAGGTGGCGCGTGACGGATCAGGACACGACACCGTGCGGATCTGGCGTGCGTCAGGCAAATACTCAGTAACGAACGATAGGGTGAAGTAACGCAGACAGGGAGGTGTGGCATGGCGAACGGGGCGGTGAACATCTCGGTGCCCACCGGCCTGCACAGGATCGCCGGCGAGGACGAGGCGCGCGACTTCGCCCGTTTCCTCCAGGTCCCGAACCGGGCCTGGCCCGTGGTGGTCATCTCCACGCCCGCCGGCCGCACCACGCCGTATGTCGACCCGCAGCGCGTGCTCGACGACGTCGCCGGGCTCGCCGAGGTCGTGGTCATCCCGACCGGGGACGTGTCCTGGGCGTTCTCGCGCGGCATGCCCGAGTACACGCAGGTGTACGGCGGTGCGTCGCGGGTCTACCCCACCGGGCTCGACTGGGTCCACGACCTGCGCCGATCTCCTCTGCACTTCGCCTACTCCCTGGCCGACGGGCCGAAGGTGCGCGACCGCCTCGTGAGCGACGCGCTGTCGGCCGCGGTGCGGGCCGGCCTCGCGGGTGCCGCCGGGGCGGCCGCGGGCGGTCCGGGCTCCGGGGCCGCCGAGGCCCGCGGGACGGTGCAGGGCGTGCTGGGTTCCCGCGCCCTGATCGAGCTGGACGACGGCGGGCAGGCCTCCGTCGCCGAGGAACTCACTCTTCCCGGGGTGCCGTTGCAGAGCATCTTCCGGCGCGGCATGAAGGTCCGCGGGCGCCACGACGCCGGTCGTGGGACGCTCGACACGCGCGGCATGCTTCCCGACGACGCGGCGCAACGCCGTGCTGTCAAAAATACCTACAGGGTAGGTAAAGTAATTCTCGGTCGGGTGGAGTCGGTGACCGAGGCCGCCGTGACGATCGCGGTGGCGCCGGCCGTTCACGTCAGGGTGCCTCGTGAGCGGGTGACGGGCAACGCGCTCGACGCGCTCGACGACCTGTTCACCCCCGGTGAGGTGGTGCTCGCGCGCGTCATGCAGGCGCCCGGTGACGGCATCACGCTCCGGCTCGACGACGTGGACGAGTCCGACGAGCCGCTGCCCGCCCTGTCGCTCCTGGACGGGGGGCCGCCGTGGCTGCTCCCGCCGGACACGTCGCTCCGGGAGCCGGAACCGGGGAGCGGGCCGATCCGCATCCCGACGCCGGCGGAGGTGGCGAACGGCCGGGGCGGGGAACCGCAGGACCGCGGCGTCGGCGCGCCACCGGACGAGGCCAGGCGCCGTCCGACACCCGGTGACATCGCCGCGCGGATCGCGGGGGACGCCGCGGCCCCCCTGCCGGCGCCACCGGACGACAGCAGGGGAGCCGCCACCCGGGGGAACGGGGCGCACGGCTCCTCCGGGAGCAAGAAGGCGGTCCGGGACCTCAGCCTCGCGCTCGACGCGGAGAAGGCCCAGGTGACGCGGCTGGAGAAGGACCTGATCCACGTCAAGGTCGAGAAGCGCCGCGCCGAGGTGGAGCTCGACGAACTGCGCCGGTACGTGGCCGATCTCCGTGACCAGGTGGACCGGCGCGACCAGCAGCTCGAACGCTCGCGGGCGCAGCTGCGGGCGGAGAAGTCGAAGTCGGCCGCGTACCGGCGGGAGCTCGGCCGGGACGTCGAGGTGACGACGGAGCGGTACTTCGCCGACCCGGCCGAGCAGTTCCGGTTCGAGGTGACCCAGACGTGGGCGCAGATCGTCCCGGCCGGGGAGAAGGACCGCTGGCCGCTCGAGGAGTACGCGCTCGGGTCGCGGTTCCTCGAGTCGCTGGAGACCGTCGAGGGGATCTCGCGCGACAAGGTGCTGCGGACGGTCGTGCACGTGGTGACCGGCCGGGCGCCGGAGATGAACGGCCTCCAGGTGCACCCGCTGCGCTCGGGTCTCGGCGGTGACGATCCCCAGCGGGTCAGGGACGACGGCGCGGCGTGCTGGCGTGTGTCCTTGCAGGTCAATACGCCGTCCGCCCGCCGGATGCACTACTGGCGTCTCCCGGGAGGCGGCTACGAGCTCTCCCGCGTCGTGCTCCACGACGACATGGAGCCCTGAAGGCGGGCCCGACCGTTTCCGGTCGCGCCCGCCTACCCGCCGAGGCCGGGCTCAGGAGGACTTGATCTCCGAGCGTGCGATCCGGACGAGACCCAGGGCCAGCGGGAGCAGCAGCCAGATCGCCGATGCCGTCGCGACGTGGGCCCACTGCTCTCCCGTCATCGCACCGGCGTCGAGGAGGAGCGGCTCGGTGGCCGTGGTCAGGTCGATCCAGGGCATCGCGTCCCGGACGGCTCCGACGAGGGAGCCGATGAGCGTGAACGCGGTGGGAAGCGCGAAGAACGCCACGATCGCGCCTGCCGTGTTCTGGATGAGGGCACCGAACGCGACGCCCTGGGCCATGTAGACGGCGGTCAGGAGCAGGCCGCCCCACAGCGCGCCGGCGGGAATCTCCCACGCCGCCGTCGCGTCCGTGAAGGTGACCACGGCGAGGTGGAAGGTGGCGGCCAGGAACACCGCCACGCCGAAGAACACGATGCCGGAACCCAGAGCACTCACGAGCTTCGCGAGGCCGACACGTGTGCGCCGTGGTTCGAGCGTGAACGTGATCAGCCCGGTGCGCTGGGACCACTCCGAGGTGGCGGCGAGGATGCCCACGATCGGCAGCAGCAGGGCCATCGGGGTGGAGGTGCCGAAGTAGAGCGCCTCGAAGCTCGTGGCTCCCTCGCCGATGAACGCCATCACCGCCAGTACCGCCGCGGTGACGAGGGCGATCGAGATCAGCAGCCAGAGGCCGGCGCTGGTGTCGAGCTGCTTGCGCCACTCGACGAGCGTCAGGCGGGCGAAGGGGATGGCGGTCATCGGGCGTCCTCCCTGGCGGAGTCGGTGGCAGCAGCTGCGGGGTCCGTTCCGTCACGGGAGACGTCCGCGGTCAGGTCGAGGAACAGGTCCTCCAGGGACCTCTGCGAGTGGGACAGCAGGACCTCGGTGGATCCCTGGGCGACGATCCGCCCGTTGCCGATCACGACGATCTCGTCGGCGACCCGCTCGACCTCGTGCAACAGGTGGGAGGAGAGCAGGACGGTGCCGCCGGACCGGGCGAAGTCGCGCAGCAGGTCCCGCATCCAGCGGATGCCGGCGGGATCGAGGCCGTTGGCGGGCTCGTCGAGGATGAGCACCTCGGGCTCGCCCAGAAGGGCGTTCGCGATCCCGAGCCGCTGCCGCATCCCGAGCGAGTAGCCCTTGACGCGGCGGTCGGCCTCCTTGGCCGTGAGACCCACGAGCTCGAGGACCTCGGTGACGCGGCGCCGGCCGACTCCCATGAGCATCGCCGAGAGCGTGAGCGCCTCACGGCCCGTACGGCCGGAGTGCTGGGCCGCGGCGTCGAGCAGCACGCCGACCCGGCGTCCCGGATTGGAGAGTTCGCGGAACGGGACGCCCAGCACGTGCGCCGTGCCGGAGGTGACCGGTGTGAGCCCGCACAGCATGCGCATCGTGGTGGACTTCCCCGCTCCGTTGGGTCCGAGGAACCCGGTGACGAGGCCCGGGCGGGCCTCGAAGGTCACGTTGCCGACGGCGGTGACGTCGCCGTATCTCCTGGTGAGGTGGTCTGCGGTGATCATGGCTCCACGGTCCCGTGCCGGGTGCCGCCGGCACATCGGCCGAAGGCTCGCGACCTGGTCGGCCGGAAGGCTCGGCGACGGTCCTCCGATCGGCCGCGCGACGTCGCCCTTTCGGACGATGTCCGACGGCGGCGGCCCGGGTAGTTTCATGACGACCTGCGGACACGAAGAGCGGAGAGACGCGATGGAAGGCCTGACCCTTGCCGGGCCGCTGCTGGCGGTACTGGCCGGGCTCGCACTCGTGGACAGCACGAGCATCGGCACGCTGGGCCTGCCGGTGTTCATGCTGGCGCAACCGAGGATCAGGCCGGCCGCCGTACTGGCCTATCTGGGGGCCATCGCCCTCTTCTACTGGGTGCTGGGTGTCGCCCTGCACGCCGGCGCCGACAGCGCCCTGCAGTTCCTGGAGAGCAGGGACGACGCCCGCGTGCTGGACCGGATCCAGCTCGTCCTCGGCGTGGCGCTCTTCCTGGCGAGCTTCTTGTTCGACGGTCCCGTGGGCAGGTGGCGGAAGGAACGTCGTGAGCGGTCGGGCCGGGTGTCGGCCATGGAGCGCTGGAAGGGCCGGCTCGTGGGCGCGGAGGCGTCCGCCGGCACCGTGGTCGCCACCGCGCTGGGTGCCGGGCTGGTCGAGGCGGCCTCGATGCTGCCGTACCTCGCCGCGATCGGCATCCTGACGGCGAACGGGATCGGCGTGGTCGCGGGCGCGCTCGTGCTCGTGGCCTACTGCGCGGTGATGGTGGCCCCCGCGCTGCTCCTGCTCGCCCTCCGGGTGGGGGCGGCCCGGGCGATCGAACCGGCGCTCGGCCGCATCAACGAGTGGTTCGGCAGGCGCAGCGGCGACCTGCTGGCGTGGACGCTCGGCATCGTGGGCTTCCTGCTCGCCGCGGACGCGTTCGGGCGGCTGCAGTGACCGCGGTCGCCGCGAGCCCGCCGGGTGCCGACGCCCGCCCGGCCGTCCGGGCCGGGGCACCGCTGGTGCAGAGCCGGGGGCGACGCGTCTGGGGCGCGATCTGGCGCACGGTGGTCGCCGCGTGCTTCGGGTTCCTCGGAATAGCCGCCATCGCCTGGCAGGAGGAACTGGGGGACCGTGCCGTCCAGTCCGGCGGGCTGGCGGCGCTGGACCTCTTCCTCGGACTGCTCTCCCTCGGCCTCATGCACCTGCGGCGCAGGTGGCCGTTCACCGTCGCCCTCGTGCTGACGTGCTTCACGGCGGCGTCCACCTCAGCCACGGGCGCCGCGGCGATGGTGATCGTCTCGCTGGCGACCACCCGGCGCTGGACGGCGATCGGGGTCGTCGGCGTGGTGCACGTCGCCGCCTACACGGCGTACCTGAAAGTGTCCCCCTACGTCACCGACCCGGTGTGGAACGGCGTGTTCGACGTCGGTGTCGGCGGCGTCATGTACTACGTCCTGCTCGTCACCATCGGCGCGTACATCGGGCTGCGCCGCGACCACGTCCGTTCCCTGGTGCTGCGTGCCGAGACGGCGGAACGCGAGCAGGCGGGCCGCGTGGCGCAGGCCCGTGCCAACGAGCGGGCACGGATCGCCCGTGAGATGCACGACGTCCTCGCGCATCGCATCTCCCTGGTCGCGATGCACGCCGGCGGGCTCGCCTACCGCAAGGACCTGCCGCGCCAGGAGGTGACGCGCACCGCCGAGACCATCCGCGACTCCGCGCACGCCGCGATGAAGGAGCTGCGGGAGATCCTGGGTGTCCTCCGCGACCTGCCCGAAGGCGGTGCGGTGCTCGGCACGGAGGGCGACGACGTGCACCGGCCGCAGCCCACGCTGGAGGAACTGCCGGCGCTGCTGGACGAATGCCGGTCGGCGGGTGTGGACGTCACGTTCCACGACGACCGGGCGACCGGTGACACCGAGGCCGGCGGTCGCGGGCCGGGCGAGAGCCTGGCCGAGGCGGTCTCGCGCACGGCGTACCGGATCGTGCAGGAAGGGCTGACCAACGCGCGCAAGCACGCCCCCGGCAAGCCGGTTGTCGTGACGATCGCCGGCATGCCCGGCGACGGCCTCGACCTGACGGTCGCGAATCCCCGGGTGCAGGGCACGCGGGACGAGCTCCCCGCGTCGGGCCTGGGCCTCATGGGCCTGACCGAGCGCACCGAGCTCGCCGGCGGGCACCTGCGGTACGGGCCGGACGGTGGTCGCTTCGTGGTGCGGGCCTGGCTACCGTGGGCGGCATCATGACGAGCGACGCGACCGAGTTCCGACCAGCAGGTGCCGGCGCCGGCCGGCCCACCCCCGGCCCGCCGTCGTCCCGGATCAAGGTCCTCCTCGTCGACGACGAGACCCTGGTCCGCGCCGGGCTCAAGCTGATCCTCGGTGGTGCGTCCGACGTCGAGGTCGTCGGCGAGGCGTCCGACGGCGCCGCCGGGCTGGAGCTCGTGCGCCGGCTCCGCCCCGACGTGGTGCTCATGGACATCCGTATGCCGCGCATGGACGGGCTGACCGCGACACGCACGCTCGTCGCCGCGGGACCGTCGCCGCGGGTCATCGTCCTGACCACGTTCGACACCGACGAACTCGTGCTGGACGCGCTTCGGGCCGGTGCGGCCGGATTCCTCCTCAAGGACACGCCGCCGGAGAAGCTCGTCGAGGCGGTGCGGGCGGCGGCCGCGGGGCAGCCGACCCTGTCACCAAGCGTCACCGCACAGCTCATCGCCTCGGTGGCGCGCCCCCGGGACGATCGCGCGGAACGGGCCGCCGCCCGCCTCGCGGCGCTCACGGAACGCGAGAGGGACGTCGCGGTCGCCATCGGAAGAGGACTGTCCAACGCCCAGATCGCCGCCGATCTGTACATGAGCGAGTCGACCGTGAAGACCCACGTGGGCCGCATCCTGACAAAACTGGACGCCGAGAACCGCGTCCAGGTCGCGATCATGGTGCACGACGCCGAGCTGGTGTGACCGGGTAGCGTTCCGGACATGCGCGCCCATCACGGCCAGACCGTCGACGTCGAGTCCCTCCACGACTTCACCGCCCGCGTCGCCGCCGGAGCCCGGTCGATGTACGGATGGCACCTGCAGTCCCTCGACCTGACCGGCCAGACCGCGGCCATCCGCGCGCTCGACGTCGCGGGGGCGTTGTTCCTCGGCTGCACGTTGAACAAGCCGGACGAGGAATCGGTCCGCGAACGCGGGGCGCTCGTGTTCCCGCAGGTGCCGGGGAGCCCCGTCGACTCCTACCGGCCGGGGCTGTACACCCCGCGCGAACTGTACGACGGAATCCAGGACGGGTACGAGACCACGTTGGACGCCCGCGCCTACGCCTGGTCCCGGCAGCCGCGCTCACGCGACCTGACGCTTGCGCAGGCACTGCACGACCACGCCGTCGACGACGCGCTCGCGGCCGCACGGACCGGCCGAAAGGTGGTGGGCGTCATGGGCGGACACTCGCTGACGCGCGGCTCGGCCCCGTACGCCGACGCCGCACGCCTCGCGTACGAACTCACCCGCGTGGAACTCACCGTCGCCACCGGCGGCGGACCCGGCGCGATGGAGGCGGCGAACCTGGGCGCCTACCTGGCCCCGCACTCACCGGCGGACCTCGACAAGGCGCTCGCGATGCTGGCCCAGGCGCCGTCGTTCACGCCGTCGGTCCGGCACTGGGTGGGCGCCGCGCTCGAAGTGCTCGACACGTGGCCCGAGGGCGCCGACAGCCTGGGCATCCCCACCTGGCACTACGGTCACGAGCCGCCCAACCCCTTCGCCACCCGGATCGCGAAGTACTTCAGCAACGCGATCCGCGAGGCGGTGCTGCTGGAGTGCGCGAGCGGTGGGATCGTGTTCCTGCCCGGCGCCGCCGGGACGGTGCAGGAGGTCTTCCAGGACGCGTGCGAGAACTACTACGCCGACGCGTCGTCGGTGGCCCCGATGGTCCTGGTCGGCAAGGACTTCTGGACCCGGGCACTGCCGGCGTGGGACCTGCTGCGTGCCCTCGCCGCCGACCGCGACATGTCCGCCCACCTCCACCTGGTCGACACGGTCTCCGAGGTGGTACCGCTGCTCGCGGGGTGACCGAAGCCGTCGGAGCGACGCGACGACCGGCACCACGACGACCAGGGCGACGAACAGGGCGAGCGCGCCGAAGACGCCCCACATCAGCCCGGCGCCCTTGCGCTTCTGCGGGGTCAGCCCCATCTCGCCGGTCGTGAACTGGTGCACCGGCGCGTAGAACACCTCGACCGTCTGTCCCTACGCGATGTCGACGTCCAGCGCGGTCTGCCCGTACCGCCGTAGCCACTGGGACGACGCCTCCAGGTGATGCCGGCCCGACTCGATCGGGATGTCCACCGTCCCGCTCATCCGGGACGGCGCTTGGTGCCCATCGATCGTGAGCAGGGGCGGGACCATGTTGGATGTCATGGCGTTCCCCTGCACGGTGAACCGCAGGGTCCCGTCGGGATTGAACGAACTCCGCGGTGAGAGCTGCCCGTACTGGGCGTTTCCATACTGTCCACACCGCGAGCGTAGATCCCTTAATGGAGCGGAGCTACGACGGCATCGGACGAACTTTCTTTGACGAACCCGGCGTCGTGTTCAGCGCAGCCTCTTCGGCGAGTGCGTCGTCGATCCCCGGAGCGGCCACGATCGCGAGGGCTGCGGCATCGTAGGCGTGTACTGCCGCGCGGACCGCCGCCTCGGCGCGGCGCCCACCAGGAGTGGCTCGCCAGACCTTGTTGACCCGATCGAAGAGCCGACCTCCGGCTTTGGTCTCGAGCGCAATGATGTGGTCAGAGATCGTGCTTCGGCCAACCCCGAGGAAGGCTGCAGCAGCCCGCTGGGTTCGATGGTCGATGAGGGCGATGAAGGACCGCATCTCCGTGATCGTGGGCAACGGAGCCTCCTGGAGGTGAGGCGAGTGGTGAAGCACTCGAAGTATGTCAGGGGCCCTGACAGTAACAGAATCGTCAGTCGCGAGAAGCCGGACATGTCGCGAGGGCCGGGCGACCCGTTTGATACATCCTGAGGAGATCTTCCGGGTATCCCGGAACATCGAGGTCACGCTCTTTCAGCTCCCATGCCGGCCCAATAACGTCTCTTGCATCGAGTCGAGCGAAGGGAAGACGTGATGTCTGCAGATGTATACCCTCGTCTGAGGGGAAACCTCAGACGCAGAACGGCCGTGGCGATTGCGGCGCTGCTTGGGCTCAGCGTCGGGCTGGGAGCTCTAGTCGGCGTCCCGACGGCAGATGCGACCGAGGCGCGCGCCGCGAGCGAAGGGGAAGCACCGATCGCCTTCACGGTCAACATTCCTTCCACTCTCAGCGCGAGCGTCACCGACAACACCGAGGTGGAGGTGATGGCCTGGCCGTCTCAAGAGGTCGACGAGCAACTCGAACTCGACGAGGACTTCGACTTGCGGAAGGTGGCCGCGACAACGTCGCTCGACGGGTCCCAGATGGCGGTGCATGTTGACCCCGTAACGCTTCCGGCGGCCTACATCGGTGAGACCGGCATGGTCGACTTCGAGGTCCAGGTACTCAACTTCCAAGCAGGATGGACCCGATCTACAGCGACAACCTCACGCGCCGTCGAGCAGGCAACCGGAGCGACATGGATCGACCCGTTGTACACGGCCGACGATCTGTCGACGCTCGGCGCTGACGTGGTCTCGGCGCCGACTGTCGACCTGGTGGAAAATGCCGAGATGTCTGACGAGTGCGAGGACTCGGAAGTCATCGTCGAAGACTGCGAGCCGGAGATCTCGGCTACCACAACAGGGCCGCCGTCGAACCTAGCTGCTGGCGATTGCATACAATGGCTCCCCGGTACCCGGAGGGTCGCGGACAAGAATGTCTGGGCTCGGACGGGGGCGACGTTCGCTCTGAAGACGGATGATAGGAACTCCAGGGCGCATATGACTTACAGCGCTGGTCGGGAACATCACACTACTTCAGGTATTGGTGTATCTCTCGAGAACGTTAACTGGAGTGCGGAGGGCACCAAAACCATCGGAGCCGATTGGGGCAAGAGCTTTGCCGCGAGCAAGGGCTACAAGTCCTACCGGATCGAGTTGAGGTACGGGAAGTTTATGCAAAAGTATCGTTATATCCGCGACTGTAACTATTTTGTCGAGGAGCGGTACGGATTCAAGTGGCGTCCTCGCTGGGAGACTGGCGGCGCAATCGCTAAAGACATCAGCCGCCCCAAGGTATATACGAATTGTAGTCCCCAGACTGCCGGGCCCTGGTACAGAACATCGTCCAGCGGGTCAGCTTACGAGAACAGTGGTGGTGTCAATATCAAGGGCGTCATCGGCATTAACCTGAAGTCGAAGAGCCAGTATGCGTCGTTCAAGAAGTACGAGTACGACATCAAGGGGAACGACAAGAAGATCTGCGGAAACAATCGGGCGCCTGCCTTGTCAAGGCTCCAGATGCTGCGCTACCGATAAGTCTTCCGGCGGCTGTGGAGAGCTGGTGCTGCTGTACCGGCCCTCCACAGCCAGTCGTGTCGGGCTGGCTGAGAAAGGGATGGTGGGCATGGTTCGGGTGACCTTGCGCTTTGGTGTTGCCGTGTTGTCAAGTGTGATCCTGATGGGATGCAGCTCCTTGTCGGGAGTGGATCGGATCGAGCGCCACGCGGACGACGGATCGCACCCGCTCTCGGTCCGTCCTGGGTCAGGTGGTAATGGAATATACTTGCCTGATGAAACCGGCCCTGATGGATCGTGGGCAGGGATGTTCGGAGAGCACATTCCGTGCCTGAATGATGACGGCGTACCTGTCGAGATCACTGGCGTGACGTGGGACAGCGACCCCGAAACTCGTCCGATCTCGGTCGACGTTTACGTGAGGACATTCGATAGCCGCAAGGATGACTGGCTTGGTAGCGCATTAGGGACGCCGCACGACCTCGTGAACCCTTCCGACGAGGACCTGTTCGATACGGCCGAGATCCGTGAGGGTATCGAGGGCCTCGAAGTCACGAAACCGTGCGGCAGCGAAGACGAAGCTTGGGTAAAAGGGGTCGAAGAAGAAGTGGTCTTCGTTCTCCAGAGCGGGCCATCAGGCGCGAACATCAAGAATATATCGTTTGCCTACTCCACACCGGACGGTAGGCAGTACGAGGTGGTGGATGACTGGGAGTTCTATCTCTGCGGATCCAAGATTCCGAAAGAGAAGCGCTGCGATCAGTGATCTGGACGGCTCTCGCCGTTCCGCTCACTCCGCTCGTCCAGCTCTTCCAGGAGCGTGCGGAGCTCCGAGCGGACGTAGTCGCGGGTCGCGACCTCGCTCAGGAGCATGCGGAGCGAGGCCATCTCACGTGCCAAGTACTCGGTGTCCGCGAGATTGCGCTCGCCGCGCCGGCGGTCCTGCTCCGCGAGGACGCGGTCGCGGTCGTCCTGGCGGTTCTGCGCCAGGAGGATCAGCGGCGCAGCATAGGAGGCCTGCACCGAGAAGAAGAGGTTGAGCAGGATGAACGGGTAGGGATCCCACCTCAGGCCCCACAGCGCGACCACGTTGAGCGTCACCCAGAGGATGACGAAGAGCGTCATCCACATGAGGAACTGGCCCGTCCCCATGAACCGTGCGAACGTCTCCGCGCCCTTGCCCACGAGATCCGGGTCGAGACGGGGCCGGCGGAAACCGGCGGCCTTCGGGCGGTCGAGACGATCAGCCATGAGCTGCCTTCCGCTCGTCGCCCGAACCCGGGCTCGCTCCGCCGTCGGGCGGCTCGACGGCCCCTTCGTCGTGGGACTCGCGCCAGTCGTCCGGCAGGATGTGGTCGAGCACGTCGTCCACGGTCACCACCCCCAGCAGACGACGCTCCGGGTCCAGCACCGGCAGCGCGAGGAAGTCGTAGGCGGCCATCATCCGTGTCACCCGCCCCACCGGCGCGTCCGGTGTCAGCCACGCCTGCGTGTCCGAGTCCAGCACCGACGCGACCGCGGCGTGCGGGGGCTCGCGCAGCAGCCGCTGGAAGTGCGCCACCCCGAGGAACCGGCCCGTCGGGGTCTCCGTCGGCGGCCGTGCCACGAACACCATGGCGGCCAGCGCGGGCGGCAGCTCCTTGCGCCTCAGCTGCGCCAGGGCCATCGCGATCGTGTCGTCCGCGCCCAGGATGACCGGCTCCGTCGTCATGAGACCGCCCGCCGTGTCCTCGCCGTACTCCAGCAGACGCCGGACGTCCGCCGCCTCCTCGGGTTCCATGAGCGCCAGCAGGTCGTCCGCCTGCGCGTCCGGCAGCTCGCCCAGGAGGTCCGCCGCGTCGTCGGGCTCCATCGCCTCGAGCACGTCCGCGGCACGTCCGGCGTCCAGCTCGGTGAGGATCGCCACCTGGTCGTCCTCCGGCATCTCCTCCAGGACGTCGGCGAGGCGCTCGTCGTCGAGCGCCCGGGCCACCTCGATGCGCCGCACGGGCCCGAGCTCGTGGAGCGCGTCGGCGAGGTCGGCGGCACGCATGTTCTCGTACGCCTCCAGCAGACGTGCCGCGCCCTGGTCGACGTCGGTGCGCGCCAGCCCGGTCACGCCGTCGACCGGAACCGTCAGCGTCGATCCTCGGCGACGCAGCGACAACGGCGCCACCCGTTCGGGCCGCCGCCGTACGAACAACTGGTCCACCAGCCAGTCACCCGTGCGCTGCCTCGTGATGGCGACGTCCTCCACCGTCGCCTCGCCCGACCCGTCCGTGAGCCGCACACGGCGGTCGAGCAGTTCCCCCAGCACCAGCGACTCCATCGCCCGCTGCTCGAACCGGCGCATGTTCACCAGACCGGTGCTGATCACCTGGCCCGGGCCGATGCTGGTGACGCGGGTGAGGGGGAGGAACACCCGCCGTCGTCCCGGAACCTCCACGACCAGGCCGACCGCCCGCGGAGGCCGGTTCGAGCGCATGAGCACGACCACGTCACGCACCCGTCCCACCTGGTCCCCGATCGGGTCGAAGACCGCCGTACCGGCCAGGCGCGCCACAAACACCGGGGAAGTGGTGGAGCTCATGGTCGCCAGGCTACGCCGGACCGGCCGCCGGTTTCTCGCGATCCCCAGGGAAGTACGGGAGACTGTGCAGATGAGCATGTCCCGCCCGGGCGCGATCCCCAAGGTTCCCACTCTGCCCGCCGGAGACGAGGTCGCCGCATACCCGACCTACCTCCAGGCGCAGCAGGCCGTCGACTACCTGTCCGACCACAAGTTCCCCGTCGAGAACGTCACCATCGTCGGCACCGACCTGCGCATGGTCGAACGCGTCACGGGACGGCTCACGTACGGCCGGGTGGCGCTCGCCGGTGTTCTGTCCGGTGCCTGGTTCGGCCTCTTCGTCGGCCTGCTGCTCACGCTCTTCGCCGGCGACGGCGGAGGCGGGGTGCTGTTCGTCGGTATCGGGCTCGGTGCCGGGTTCGGGCTGCTCTTCAGCGTGCTGTCGTACGCGTTCACGGGCGGACGGCGCGACTTCACGTCGTCGTCCCAGATCGTGGCGGCGACGTACGCCATCCTCTGCGCGCACGACCACGCGAGCGACGCGCGAGCCATGCTGCTGGATTCCCCGAGCGGCGTGGGGCGGCCGTCGGGGAGCGCGCTCCCGGCGGCCGGGCGCGGGCCCTTCGGCACCACGCACCCGGGGATGTCCGACGGCGGTACCGGCGCGGTCCCGGGTGCCGGCACCGCGCCCACCGGGCAGGGCGCGGCGGGCGAGACGCCACCGGTCCGCAAGCCGGACCCGCGCTTCGTCACCCCGGAGGGCAAGCCTCGGTACGGCGCGATGCGCCCCGAGGAGGACACGCCGAACTCCGGGGCCGACGGCGCGGCGCCCTCCGGGGACGACCAGGAGGCCCGCAAGGACGACTCCTGAGGCGGGCGGCGGGCCGGCGGGTCAGCCGCGCAGGCCCGCCATCCACGCCTCGACGGCCTCCGGCTCGCGCGGCAGCGCCGCCGAGAGGTTCTCGTTGCCGTCGGCGGTGATCAGTACGTCGTCCTCGATGCGCACCCCGATGCCGCGGTACTCCTCGGGGACGGCGAGGTCGTCGGCCTTGAAGTACAGGCCCGGCTCGATGGTGAACACCATGCCGGGGGTCAGTTCGCCGTCCAGGTACATCTCGCGTCGCGCCTGCGCGCAGTCGTGCACGTCCAGGCCCAGATGGTGGCTCGTGCCGTGCACCATCCACCGCCGGTGCTGCTGCCCGTCCTGGCCGAGAGCCTCCGCCGCGGTCACGCCGTCGGGCAGCAGGCCCCACTCCTCGAGCCGCGCCGCGATCACCTCCATCGCCGCGTCGTGCAGGTCTCGGAATCGCGCGCCGGGCCGGGCGACCGCGAACGCCGCGTCCGCGGCGTCCAGCACGGCCCGGTAGATCCGTCGCTGCACGTCGCTGTACTCGCCACCCACCGGCAGCGTGCGCGTCACGTCCGCCGTGTACAGCGAGTCCACCTCGACGCCGCCGTCGAGCAGCACCAGGTCGCCCTCACGCACCTCGCCGTCGTTGCGGATCCAGTGCAGTGTCGTCGCATGGTCGCCGGCGGCCGCGATCGTCTCGTAGCCCACGGCGTTGCCCTCGAGGCGCGCGTTCGCGTCGAACGTCGTCTCGATGACGCGCTCGCCACGCCGGTGGGCCACCGCGCGGGGGAGCGCACGGACCACGGCCTCGAAGCCCTCGATCGTCCGGGCCACGGCCTCGCGCAGGTGCTCGATCTCCAGCTCGTCCTTGAGCAGCCGGATCTCCGAGGCCGCCTCGACGAGTGCGGCGTCGTCCAGGACGTCCGACGCCCGCTCCGCGGCCTCCGCGGACGCCTCCGCCTCGGCACGCTCGGCCAGGTCGAGACCGGCCTCGGCGCGGATCGCGTCGACCAGTGTCTCGATCTCCTCGTCGGCACCCGTCATGACGAGCAGCACGACGCCACCGTCCCCGACGTCCTTGGCCAGCGCGTCCTTCAGCTCGTCGACGTGCCGGGCCTCGATGCCCGTGAGCGTCTCGACGTCGGCCAGGGTCGGCCGGGCCCCCACCCAGAACTCGCCGTAGCGGGCGTCCGCGAAGAACTCCTCGTTGTCGCGCGGCGCGAGAGGCCGCACGTACAGCACGGCGTGATGGTTCGACGGCGTCCCGTCGGCCGCGGGATCACCGGTTCCCTCCTCGACCGGCTCCAGCACGAGCACCGCGTCGGGCTCCTGGTCCGTACCCAGACCCGTGAGGTGGGCGAACGCCGAGTGCGGGCGGAACCGGTAGTCCGTGTCGTTGGACCGGGTGCGCAGCGGGCCGGCAGGGATCACCAGACGGGCTCCGGGCAGCCGGGTGGAGAGGGCGGCCCTGCGGGTGGCCGTGAACGGCACCGCGCGGGAAGCGCTGACACCCAGGTCCGCCCGCGGTGCCCACTGCGACATCACGAAGTTCTTGAAGGCCCGGGACGCAGGACGCTGCGAGCGGTTGGATCCCCGCTCCTCGATGGACTGGTCGGACGAGGTGGTGTTCTCGCTCATGCGACCAGTCTCGCACTCGCACGCACGCACCCGGTAGCCGGCCTCGCCCCCGCCCGTGTGACCGCACCCGGCCGCCGCGTGCCGGACGTCACGCCCGGCGCGGAGCCGTGCCGGGCGCGGAAACTCTAGACTCGGTCCGTGATCGACCTCCACACCCACTCCACGGCGTCGGACGGCACCGACAGCCCGGCGCAGGTGGTGAAGGTCGCTGCCGCCGCCGGGCTCACGGCCGTCGCGCTGACCGACCACGACACGACCGCCGGCTGGGACGAGGCGGCCGCCGCCGCGGCCGGCGAAGGACCAGCTCTCGTCCGCGGTATCGAGATCTCGGCGCACGCGCTCGTGGGCGCCCGTCCCGTGGGTGTCCACGTCCTCGCCTACCTGCACGATCCCGGACACCCCGGGCTGCTGGCCGAACTGCGAAGGACGCGCGAGTCGCGGGCGACCCGGGCGGAGCGGATGGTCGGGCTGCTCGCCGAGGACTATCCGATCACCTGGGAGGACGTTCTGGCGCAGACCGAACCGGGCACGACGATCGGCCGCCCTCACCTCGCCGACGCCCTGGTCGCCGCCGGAGCGGTCGTCGACCGCGACGAGGCGTTCGCCACGATGCTCCACACGGGAAGCCCGTACTACGCACCGCACTACGCGCCCGACGCCGTGGAGGTCGTCCGCCTCGTCCGCGACGCCGGCGGCGTCCCCGTGTTCGCTCACCCCGGAGCGGACCGTCGGGGGCGGATCGTGCCGGACGAGACGATCGCCGACCTCGCGGGCGCCGGCCTCGCCGGGCTCGAGGTCCATCACCGCGACCACGACGCCCGGGCGAGGCACCGGCTGGTCGTGCTCGCGGACGCACTGGGCCTGCTGGTCACCGGTTCGAGCGACTACCACGGGCGCGGGAAGGCGAACCGGATCGGGGAGAACACGACCACACCGCAGGTGCTGGCCGAGATCGAGCGGCAGGGGGCACGCGAGGTGCTCCGGCCGGAGGCGGGGAACCACGCATGAACGAGCTCCTGGCGCTCTTCGCGACCGTCTTCGTGACGCTGTTCGTGATCATGGATCCGCCGGGCACGGTGCCCGTGTTCCTCGGCCTGACCAGCAGCATGGACCACAAACGGCGCAACCGCGCCGCACGGCAGGCGATCCTGGTGTCGTTCCTGGTGGTCGTCATCTTCGCGGTGTTCGGCAAGTACGTGCTGGCCTACATGGGCATCTCCCTGCCGGCCCTGCGCGCGGCGGGCGGTCTGCTGCTGTTGTTCGTGGCGATGGAACTGCTGACGGGCAAGGCCGAGGAGCCGTCGGCGTCAGCCAACACCAACGTCGCGATGGTGCCGCTGGGTACCCCGCTGCTCGCCGGGCCGGGCACCATCGTCGCCACCATGGTGTTCGTCGAGGAGCACGCCGAGCTCGCGTCCTGGGCCGTGATCGGCGCCGGGGTCGTGGCGGTGCACGTCTGCGTGTGGCTGTCGATGCGGTTCGCGAACATCATCCAGCGCGTCCTCCGGGACGACGGCGTGACGCTGGTGACCCGGATCGCGGGTGTGCTGCTGGCCGCGATCGCGGTGCAGATGATCGCGACGGCGGTGACCCAGTTCGTCACCGACCCCGAGATCCTGACAGGGCACTGACCGTCGTCAGTGGTCGACCGTCTCCAGCGTGACGGAGACCGGATCGTGGGCCGTGAGGTGCTCCTTGGTGCGTACCGCCTTCTTCATCGGCAGCACGTAGCCCCCCTCCCGGTCCGACGGAAAGACCGAGGTGCGCCAGGTGGTCGACCCCACGGTGACCTCGACGCGGATGGATCCGAAGCCACGTGGCGGCAGGGGAAGGTCGGCCAGGTCGTCGGAGACGTCGGCCGGTACGGTGACGAACCACCAGGCCTCCGACCGGGCCTCCCACTGCCACAGCGGAGCGCTGAACGATGCACGCACGGGTGGATCGTACGCTCCGGCCTCGCGGAGGCGGCCGGTCGCGGGGCCGGAGCGTACGGGCGGTGCGTCAGTTCTCCGACGGCGGGGTGGCGGGGCGGCCGCCCCGGGTACGGCGCCGGTTCCGGGTACGACGGCGGTTCGAGGTGCCGTCGCGCTCGGGCGTTCCTCCCGTGCCCCGGTCCGGTGTCGGGCTGCCGTCCGACGCCGCACCACCCCGGCTGCGGTTCCCGCTCCGGCTACGGCCGGCCGAGCCGGCGCGCTTGCCGGTCTCCCCGAGATCCTCGAGCCGCTCGCCCTCGAGGCCCTCGAGCACGCGCTTGCTCTGAGGCAGGCGGCCCTTGGTGCCCTCGGGGATGCCGAGCTCGGAGAACAGGTGCGGGGACGTCGAGTAGGTCTCGACCGGCTCCGGGATGCCGAGCTCCAGGGCTTTGTCGATGAGCTTCCAGCGCGGGACGTCGTCCCAGTCCACGAACGTGACGGCCGTGCCCTTGTTGCCCGCCCGGCCCGTGCGGCCGGTGCGGTGCAGGTACGTGCGCTCGTCCTCCGGACACTGGTAGTTCACGACGTGGGTGACGTCGTCGACGTCGATGCCGCGGGCGGCGACGTCGGTGGCGACGAGGACGTCGATCTTCTCGTTGCGGAACGCGCGCAGCGCCTGCTCACGAGCACCCTGACCGAGGTCGCCGTGGATGGCGCCGGCGGCGAACCCGCGCTCGCGCAGGTCGTCGGCGACCTTGGCGGCGGTGCGCTTGGTACGTGCGAACACGATGGTCCGGCCCCGACCCTCGGCCTGGAGGATGCGCGCCAGGACCTCGACCTTGTCCAGCGCGTGCGCGCGGTACACGACCTGCGCGATGTTCTTGACCGTGAAACCCTCGTCCGGGTCCGCGGCACGGATGTGCGTGGGCTGCTTCATGTACCGGCGGGCCATGCTCACCACGGCGCCCGGCATCGTGGCGCTGAACAGCATGGTGTGCCGCTGCGCGGGGGTGCGGGAGAGGATCTTCTCGACGTCGGGCAGGAAGCCGAGGTCGAGCATCTCGTCGGCCTCGTCCAGCACCACGGTGCCGGCCCGCAGCAGGGTCAGGTGTCCCTGGTTCATCAGGTCGATCATGCGGCCCGGCGTGCCGACGACGACGTCGACACCCTTGCGCAGGGCCTCGATCTGCGGCTCGTACGCCCTGCCGCCGTACACCTGCACGATGCGTACGGAACGCTTCGCCGAGGCGGTGGCCAGGTCGTTCGCGACCTGCACCGCGAGCTCGCGGGTCGGGACGACGACCACGGCCTGCGGCTTGCCCGGCGCGACGAGCTGGTCGTAGCCCTCCTCGCCGGGGGCGACGATGCGGTGCAGCAGCGGGACACCGAAGCCCAGGGTCTTGCCGGTCCCGGTCTTCGCCTGGCCGATGATGTCGTGGCCGCTCATCGCGACCGGTAGCGTCATCGCCTGGATCGGGAAGGGGTGCGTGATGCCCGAGTCGCGGAGGGCGTCGACGATCTCCTCGCGGACTCCGAAGTCCGCGAACGTCACGTTCTGGGCCTGGATCGCGGAGGGCGTGCTGTAGTCGGGGGAATCGGAAACGGTCTCGGCCGTACTCGCGGCCTGGCTGTCGGTGGTGGTCACTGGCGCCTTCATCTCTCGTCGGCGCGGCAACTGCCCCCTGCGGGCGATCGGCACGCGCCGTTCGTGCGGCAGCCGATCGTGAAGATTCGTCGCTGGCCCGGCGCCGTCGTGGCGCTCCGGGCTGCGAGTTCCGCGGGGCGGCCGGGCGGCCGGAGCGCGGAGTCGGAAGTCGTGAACAGGACGACCGGGCAACCGATTACGTGGCTCATGGTACGCGGTCGAGGTTTCGGGTGTTCTCCGGGGCCGCCGGGCTCGGCCCCGTGAGGGCTGTGCCTCGCGCCGGGGTTCCCGCGACCTCTGCGGGCCCGGGACCGGCTGTGTGCGTCCGAGGCGTGGCGGGACGCCGAGCCAGGTCTCCGGGTCGTTGCGGCGGCCCCGGGCCGGTCAGAGGGAGCCGAAGCCCACCTTGCGCGGTTCCTCGGTACCGATCTCGACGTAGCCGATGTGCTGAGCGGGAACGACGACGCGGCGGCCGCGGGTGTCGGTGAGTTCCAGGACGCCGTCGGGCAGTGCCTTCCGCACCGCGGCGGCGATCGCGTCGGCCGCCTCCTCGGTCTCGACGACGACCTCGCGCGGCAGGTGCTGCACACCGATGGTGACTTCCACGTTCACTCCTTCACGTGCCCGGACGGGCGGCGGGGCGCCGGAGGATCCCGGCTCGTCGCGATCCTAACCACGGCGAGCTCCGCGGATCGCGCGGTTTCGCCGAGGGCCGATGCGGGAACATCTCGGCGCGAACCCGTGGTACACCCGCGTGACCGGTCCGTGACCTCGTGGCACGATGTTCTTCGTGCAGAAGGCTCCCCGCTCCGGCCGATCCGCCCTGGCACTGCTGCTCGTGCTCGTGGTGGGTGTGGGCGCGGGTGCCGCTGCGACGGCGTACCAGCGCCCCGCGGAGTCGCGGGACGCCGTGCGGGCGATGCTCGACCGTGTGGCGGGGCAGGGCGCCGAGGTCCGCCACGAGGACGGGAGCCTGATCGATGCCGCGCGGCCACCCTCGTCCGGCCTGCGGTCGCCGGAGATGTCGTCGGAGACCGCACGGGAGCCGGAGGGCCCGGCTCCGAGGCGGGCGGCACGCCGGGCCCCCGCTCCGAGCCCCGTGCCGGACCCCGGCTCGGGGCTGCTGGAGGACGCCGAGGTGCCGGGGCGGGCGTCCGGAAAGCTGCGCACCGTGCCGGGGCGGGAGGGCGCGCCCGGGGACGGCGAGGTGCTGCGGGTGCGGGTGGCCGTCGAGCGAGGACTTCCCGTCGACCACGGTGTCTTCGCGGACGCCGTCATGACGACGCTGAACGACCGCCGTGGCTGGTCGTCGGTGGACGGCGTGACGTTCGCGCGGACGGACACCGACGACCACGACTTCCGCGTCGTGCTGGCCAGCCCGCGGACCACCGACGAGCTGTGCCATCCGCTCGACACCGGCGGGACGCTCTCCTGCGGGGTCATCGGGACCGCCGTCCTGAACTTCCGGCGCTGGGTCCACGGCTCCGACGCCTGGGAGAGCGACGCGCGCTACCGCCAGTACCTGGTGAACCACGAGGTGGGCCACGTGCTCGGCCATCCGCACGACGAGTGCGCCGGCCGGGGGAAGCGGGGCACCGTGATGCTTCAGCAGACGCTGTCGACCCAGGGTTGCCGGCCGGAGCCGTGGCCGGCGCCCGGCAGGCGCTGACGGCTCCTGGGCCGCTGCTCCGACGGCCACCCGCGCCGGGCGGTGCGTACACGCCGTGCGGACTGTGGTGGAGGGACGGTGTCAGTGTCTCGTGATGGGATGCTCCGCGTGACGACAGCACTCCCGAGACTCCGGCTCGTGCCGCCCGGGCCGGACCGGCGCGACACCGCTGTGCGCCCTTTGGACGACACCCAGGCGGAGGCGGTGGAGGTTGCTCTGTCCCGGCCGGTCACCCTTGTCGCCGGCGCGCCGGGCACGGGCAAGACGACGGTGGCGGCACAGGTGGCCGTCCAGGCGTTGCGAGCGGGCGCGCCGCCGGAGCGTGTGCTGGTCCTGGCGGCGTCACGGCGCTCGGCCGCCCGGATGCGGGACGACGTCGCGACCCGGGCGGGCCGGACCGTCGGGGCGCCGATGGTGCGTACGGCCGCGTCCGCGGCCTTCTCGATCCTGCGCACCCGTGAGCTGGCCCTCGACGCACCGCCGCCCACCCTGGTGTCCGGGCCGGAGCAGGACCTGATCCTGGCGGAGCTGCTGGCCGGGCACGCCGACGGCAGCGGCGCGGGCCTGGAGCTGCCGCCGGGTCTGCCGGCGGACTCCCTGTCGCTGCGCGGACTTCGCCAGGAACTCCGTGACCTGCTGATGCGTGCCGCCGAACGCGGTCTGGGGCCGGTGGAACTGCACCGTCTGGGCAGGGAGCACGGCCGTCCGGAATGGGTCATGGCGGCCCGGCTGTACGAGGAGTACCTCGACGTCATGACGTTGCGGTCGGGTACCCCCGACACGGGAGCGCGCTACGACCCCGCCGTCGTGGTGGACGAGGCGACGCACGCGCTGCGGTCCTGGGAACAGGACCTTCCCGGGCTGCCACGTCTCACGTGGGACCTGGTGGTCGTGGACGACTACCAGGAGGCGACGGCGGCCACCGCCCGGTTCCTGCACGTGCTGCGCGAGGACGGAGCTCGCCTGGTGCTCCTGGGGGATCCCGACAGTGCCGTCCAGGGCTTCCGGGGCGCCGCGCCGGGCCTGGTGGGCCGTGCGGCCGCGAGTCCGGGCCCCGTGGGGGCGTTCGATGCCGTGACGGTGGTCCTCGGCACGGCGTGGCGGCAGGGGGCCGAGCTGCGTGGGGTGACGCGCGCCGTGACCGGACGGATCCCCGTTCTGGCGAGCGCACTCCACCGTCGCGCGGCGGCTCGCCCCGGAGCCGGGCGCGACGGCGGTGAGCCGGACGGTCGCGGCCCCGCCGGGGACGGCGCGGAGGGCGGCACCTCCGAGGCCGGCGCGGCCGAGGCGGTACGCGTGGCGGTGCTGCCGGGCGCCGCGCAGGAGGCCGCCTGGATCGCACGCGAGCTGCGGGCGGAACACCTCTTGCACGGCACACCCTGGGAGCACATGGCGGTGATCGCGAGGAGCGGGACCCGGCTGGCGGCCCTGCGCAGGGAACTGGCCTCGGCCTCGGTCCCGGTGGCCCTGCTCGGCTCGGACCTGCCGCTTCGGGACGAGCCCGCGGTGGCCCCGCTGCTCGCGGCCGCCCGGGTCGCCGCCGGGGCGCCGCGCGGCAGCCTGGAGGCTCTCATCGCCGCCGAGATCGACGGCGCGGAGACCGGCGCCCTGGACCCGGGGACGGCCGCCCTTCTGCTCACCTCCCCGATCGGCGGACTCGACGCCGTGGCGCTGCGCCGGCTACGGCGAGCGCTGCGGTCGGAGGAACTGGCCGAGGGCGGGGGGCGCACCTCCGACGCGTTGCTCGTGGAGGTGCTCGGGGACCCGGCCCGGGCCGGGCTGCTCCCCGAGCCGGTGCGGCAGGCACCCGTCCGGGTGGCGTCCGTGCTCGCGGCGGGCCGTGCGGCGGCCGCCGAGCCGGGTGCCACGGCCCAGACCGTGCTGTGGGCGGTCTGGGAGGCCACGGGCCTCGCCGAGCGCTGGCGCAGGTACGCGCTGGGTGGTGGTCCGGGCGCCCTGCGTGCCGACCGGGATCTCGACGCGGTGCTCGCGCTGTTCCGCGCGGCGGAGACGTTCGTGGACCGGATGCCGGGGGCGCCGGTGTCGGCATTCGTGGACTACCTGGAGTCGCAGGACCTGCCGGCCGACTCGCTCGCGGCGTCCGGCTCGGGCGCGGGCGCGGTCGAGGCGCTGACCCCGGCGGGCGCGGCGGGCCGCGAGTGGGACGTCGTCGTGGTGGCCGGGGTGCAGGACGGCGTCTGGCCCGACCTGCGCCTTCGTGACTCGCTGCTCGGCTCCCAGGCGCTGGTCGAGCTCTACGCGGGGCGTGCCGACGACGCGCGGGTGCACGGCGCCGAAGCCCGCCGGCAGGTGCTCGCCGACGAACTGCGCGCCTTCGCGGTGGCGGTCTCACGCGCTCGTCGCCGGCTGCTGGTGACCGCCGTCGAGGACGCCGAGGACGCTCCGAGCGTCTTCTGCGACCTGATCTCGCCGCGGGACGACGACGGTGGAGGTCCTGACCCGCGCCGCGCCGTGGTCGGCCCGCCGCTCGATCTGCGCGGCGTCGTGGCCGCCGCACGGGCCGAGCTGGTCAGGGCCGTCACGTCGGCCGATCCGGCGTCCGCCGGAGTCGGCGAGTCCGCGCGGGCCGCCGCCCGGCTGCTGGCGGACCTGGCGGCCGCGGGTGTCGCCGAGGCGGATCCCACGACGTGGTACGGCGTGGCGGGACCGTCGAGCGACGCACCGCTGTGGGGTCCGCGTCAGACCGTGACGGTCTCGCCGTCGAAGGTGGAGACGGTTACCACGTGTGCCCTGCGCTGGGTGTTCGAGGCGGCCGGGGGAACGGCGCCCGACGCCACCCACCAGAGCCTCGGTACGCTGCTGCACTCCATCGCCCAGGACATGCCGCGGGGTTCCCTGCACGAGCTGAAGGCCGAGCTGGACCGGCGGTGGCCGGAACTCGCCCTGCCGGAAGGCTGGCCCTCGCGGCAGCTGCGCGGGCGGGCCGAGCAGATGGTCGAGCGGCTCGCGGCCTACCTGGCAGGCTCCGGCGAGCCGCTGCTGGTGGAGGCGGACTTCGACGTGCGCGTGGGGCGGGCGCGGCTGCGTGGCCAGGTCGACCGGGTCGAGGACGCCGGTGACGGCGCGGTCCGGGTCGCGGACCTGAAGACCGGCAAGTCGGCGCAGTCGAAGGCCGAGGCCGCCGAGAATCCTCAGCTCGGCGCCTACCAGCTCGCGGTGGAGCAGAACGCGTTGGACCTTCCCGAGGGCACGGTCAGCAAGGGCGCGAGCCTGGTCTACGTCGGCACGCCGTCCGCGGGTGCGACCGTCCGGGACCAGCCGGCGCTCGCTCCCGGGCCCGACGGCGAGTCCTGGGCGCGGGACGTCGTGGAGACGGCGGCGGACACGATGGCCTCGGACAGCTTCGCGGCCCAGCGCAACAAGCTCTGTGAGATGTGCTCGGTGCGTCGCTCCTGCCCGTTGCAGCCCGAAGGGCGCAAGGTGGTCGAGTGAGCCAGGACGCCCTGTTCGGTGACGACTTCGTCATCCACGACGACTACCTGACGGCCGGCCCCGACGCGGCCGGTGACCTGCGGCAGCTCCAGGACCGGGCGCTGTCGGAGGCCGGTCGCCCGAGACTCTCCGCGCGCGCCATCGCACGGCTGCTCGGCAGGCCCGAGCCCACCGACGAGCAGGCCGCCGTGATCGAGGCCCCTCTCGAACCCGCGCTCGTGGTCGCCGGCGCCGGCTCCGGAAAGACGGAGACGATGGCGGCACGCGTGGTCTGGCTCATCGCGAACCGCCTGGTCTCACCCGAGGAGGTGCTCGGCCTCACCTTCACCCGCAAGGCAGCCGGGGAGCTCTCCCAGCGTGTCCAGACACGGCTGGCACAGCTCGCCCGGGCCCTCGGCGCGGAGTCCGGCGAGGCGCTGCCCGGCGCGGCGGACCTCGCGATCGACCGGCCCACCATCGCCACATACAACGCGTACGCGGCCGGGCTCGTGGGGGACCACGGGCTGCGGCTGGGCGTCGAACCCGGCGCGCGCCTGCTCGGCGAGGCGGAACAGTGGCAACTCGCGTCGCAGGTCGTGGAGTCGTGGTCGGAGGATCTCGGCACCGACAAGGCGGTCAGCACGGTGACCGCGGCAGTGGTCGCGTTGTCGGGAGCGCTGGGTGAGCACCTGCTCGACCCGGCCGACGCCCGTGCCCGCCTCGACGCCATGGCCGAACACCTGGAGTCGATACCCCTCGGCGAGAAGCAGCGCAAACGCACCAAGGACGTGGAGCAGCTCATCGGTTCGGTGGCCGAACGGGCCCGCCTCGTCGATCTCGTCGTGGAGTACCGCCGCCGCAAGCGGATCACCGAGACCCTCGACTTCGGCGACCAGGTCGCCTTCGCCGCCGAACTGGCACGCTCGGTTCCCGCCGTCGGTGCGGCCGAACGCTCGCGGTTCGCGGTCGTGCTGCTCGACGAGTACCAGGACACCTCGTACGCGCAGGTGGAGCTTCTGGCGGGCCTGTTCGGCGGCGGCCACCCGGTGATCGCGGTCGGCGACCCGCACCAGTCGATCTACGGCTGGCGTGGGGCGTCCGCCTCGGGCCTGGCACGCTTCCCCGAGCGGTTCCGGCGTGACGACGGCGTCGCCGCCCGCGTCCACTACCTGTCCACCTCATGGCGGAACGACGCCGCCGTGCTCGCCGCGGCCAACGTCGTGGCCGGCCCGCTCCGGGCGGCCGGCGGATCGGGTACGACGGCGGGACGTGGTGTGCACGTGCCGCCGCTCGACCTGCGTCCCGGCGCCGGGCACGGTCGCGTGGACGCGCACGTCGCCGCCACCGTCGAGGAGGAGGCCGCCGCCGTCGCCGAATGGGTGGCCGCGCGCTGGCGTCCCGGGACCGCCCCGGGCGGGCGGGTCACGGCCGCCGTCCTGTGCCGGGCACGGTCCCAGTTCACCGCGGTCGAGGTCGCGCTCCGCTCAGCCGGCCTCCCGGTCGAGGTCGTCGGCCTCGGAGGACTTCTCACCACCCCCGAGGTGGTCGACGTGGTGGCGCTCCTGGAAGCCGCGCACGACCCCTCCCGCGGCGACTCGTTGCTGCGCCTCCTCACCGGGCCGCGCGTCCACCTCGGTGCCGCGGACCTGCACGCCCTCGGATCGTGGGCCGCGGACCTCGCCCGCGAGGACGACCCTCGCCGTGCCGGCGAACGTGCCACCGGCGGCGATCCGCCGGAAGGGCCGGACGCCGCCGTGGCGGATCACGGCACCGGCCTGCCCGGTCCCGACGACGTGACGGTGGTCGAGGGTGACGTCGTCGACCACCGTTCCATCATCGATGCGCTCGACGACCTCCCGGAACCGGGCCGGCCCGCACGGGACGGGCGGTTCCTCACCCCGCAGGGGCATGCCCGGCTGACGGCCCTCGCGGAGGTGCTGCGCGGGATGCGCGGTCTGACGTATCTGTCGCTGCCGGAGCTGGTGGTCCAGGCGGAGCGGGCGCTGGGGCTCGACGTGGAGGCCGTCACGGCGGCCGCGCTCACCGGCGCGGGAGCCACGGGAGCGGTGAGTGACCGCGGCCGTGAGCACCTGGATGCCTTCCGCGACGTCGCCGCGTCGTTCGCCCAGTCGGCGGACGTGGCCACGCTCGGTGCCTTCCTTGCCTGGCTGGGCGTGGCGAGCACCCGGGAGAACGGACTCGACATGCCGGTACGGGAGCCGGACCCGGACGCGGTCCAGATCATCACGGCGCACGCCGCCAAGGGCCTCGAATGGGACGTGGTGGCGGTGCCCGGGATGGTCGGTGGCGTCTTCCCGGCCTGGGACCGGGGCTCACGGTCCGGAGAGAAGTCGAGCGGCTGGCTGAGCGGCCTCGGCGAGCTGCCCTACCACCTGCGCGGTGACGCGGAGGATCTGCCGGCGTTCCGGTGGGAGGCGGCGTCGGACACGAAGGACCTCGTGGCACTGCGCGAGGAGTTCAAGGAGGACTGCGGTGCTCACCGGCTGGCGGAGGAGCGGCGGCTCGCCTACGTCGCTCTCACCCGAGCACGCAGGGAGCTGCTGCTGACCGGTTCGTGGTGGGGGACCGCCACGCGTCCACGCGAGGCGTCGGTGTTCCTGGAGGAACTGGCGGACGCCGGGCTCGTGTCCACCGAGGGCTGGGTGGCGCCGCCGGATCCGGACGCCGAGAACCCGCGCGACCTGGTCACCGACACGGCCGTCTGGCCGGCGGCCGACGCCGGTGCCCCGGCGTCGGCGCCGTCGGCACGGGAGGTGCTGCGTGCCACGGCCGCCCTGGTCGGTGGTGAGGAAGCCGCGCGGGCCGACGGGACGACGGCCACCGGGGGACGGCCGACGTCGGCCGGCCTGACGGCTCCCGCCGGGCTGCTCCGCGACGCCGCGGGACACGACCTCGTCGAGCTCGCCGCGATGCTGCTGGCGGAACGCGCCGAGCGTGACGAGGGCCTGGTCGAGTTCCCCGCGCACGTGTCGGCGTCGGGGCTGGTACGGCTCGCGGCCGACCGTGACGACTTCACGCTGCAGCTCCGGCGTCCCGTCCCGACACAGCCGACCGTGCACGCGCGGCGCGGCACCCAGCTGCACGCCTGGGTCGAGCAGTTCTACCGGTCGGCTTCCCTGCTGGATGTCGACGACCTGCCCGGTGCCGAGGGCGAGGACCTGCCCGCGGACGGTGACCTCGCCAAGCTGCGGGAGACCTTCCTGCGTTCGGAGTGGGCGTCACGCACGCCGATAGCGGTGGAGGCGGACGTCGAGACCCCGGTGGCAGGAGTCATGCTGCGCTGCCGGATGGACGCGGTCTTCCCCGATCCCGACGGGGAGCCGGGGAGCGTCGTCGTCGTGGACTGGAAGACGGGCCGCGAACCGCACGACCCCGTCGCACGTGCGGCGCGCGAGGTCCAGCTCGCGGTGTACCGCCTGGCGTGGTCCCGGTGGACCGGGCTGCCCCTGGACAAGGTCAGTGCGGCCTTCTGCTACCTCGGCTCCGACACGACGGTCCGCCCGGAACGGCTGCTCGGCGAGGCGGAACTGGTGGCGCTCATCCGCGGTGACGGGGACGCGCCGACGCCCGCCTGACCGACGAGACGGCCCGCCGGAACCGGCCCGGCCGGCTCGCCCCTCCTCACCGGCTCACCCCTCCTCACGGGTCGCCTCGTCGAGGTCGTGGAGCATCGCCGTGGCGTCCTGGATCACCTCGGGAAGCTTGTGCCGGACGCCGTGCAGCAGCCAGCGCGCCAGCGCGAGTTCACCCACCAGCAGCGCACGGTCCTGCAGCCGCGGGTCGCTCAGCTCGGTGCGGCGCAGCTGGTAGGCCTCCATGATCGAGTCCGCGGCCTCGACGGGTGCCGCCACCAGCAGCCAGGCGAGGTCGTCAGCCGGGTCGGCGACCTTCGCCTCGGACCAGCCGGAGATCGCCACGACCCGGCCGCGATCCACGAGCATCTGATCGGCCGCCAGATCTCCGTGCACCACCACCGGCTGGAACTTCCACAGTGACACGTCCTCCAGCGCCGCCTCCCAGCGGTGCAGCAGGTTCGGTGGGATACGCCCGGTCTTCGCCGCCTCGTCGATCTCCGACATGCGGCGGTCGCGGTAGTCGGCCGCCGCGTAGCTCGGCAGCCCGCACCCTTCCACCACCGAGGCGGGCAGCTCGTGGATCGCGCCGATCGCGCGGCCGAGGTCGGCGGCCAGTCCGGGACCCGGGGCGAGCGTCTCGACGTCGAGCCACTCGCCGACGATCCTCCGGTGCACCACCGCGCGTCCACCCTCGGGCAGCAGCGCGTAGCCGGCGATCTGCGGCACGACGAACGGCAGGACGCCCGTGTCCACGTACAGCTTCAGTGACTCGAGCAGTTCCATCTCGGCCTCGAGCGCGGCACCCGCGACGGTGCTCCGTGGCGCACGGACCACCCATTCCTGGTCGTCCTGGCTGGTCACGATCGCGGTGTCGTAGTCGCCGGGCATGGTGTCGGTCCGGACCGACGCGGCCTCCAGACCGGGGACGGCCGCCGTGGACAGGGCGGCGAGCGCAAGGGGAGTACGTGGCACCCCCTTACGGTATTGCGCCCGGCGCCTCCGGTGTGCCACCCGCGCCGGACGGGGCGTCCCGCGGTGTCGCCCGATACGGTCGGTCCATGCTGGATCTACCCCTCGCGCACGTCGCCCACGATCGTGCCGCGCACCGGCGCAGCAAGCCCGGCCTGGTCGACGACCTGCTCGCCGTGCGGGAGACCCGGGTGCTGCTCGTCAGTTCCGGACGGGTTGCGGCGGCCGGCCACACCCCTGCGCTGCTCCCGGCGCACGAGGCCGTCGTCGGCCAGGGGAGCGAGCACTACTTCCTCGGCGAGGCGGACGACGTGGCGTACCTGGCGCGGCCGGTACCCGGCGTGGCCGACGGCGAGCCGGCGGCACTGCCCGCGGGCCTGGCGTGGATCACCCCACGAGATCTCGCCGACTCCGGCGACCCGCTGGCCACGGGCCTCGCCGTCGAGGCCGTCGCGCTCGCCAACTGGCACGACCGGGCGGCTCGCTGTCCGCGGTGCGGCGAGCCCACCCAGGTCGCCGCCGCCGGCTGGGTCCGCCGGTGCGCGGGCGACGACCTGGAGCACTACCCGCGCACCGACCCTGCCGTCATCATGTCGATCGTGGACGACGACGACCGGTTGCTGCTCGGCCGCGGTCCGTCCTGGCCTCCCGGCAGCATGTCGGTCCTGGCCGGCTTCGTGGAGCCGGGCGAGAGCGCCGAGTACGCGGTGGCCCGGGAGGCGATGGAGGAGGCGGGCGTGGCCGTCGCCCGCATCGAGTACCGGGCGAGCCAGCCGTGGCCGATGCCGGCGTCGCTCATGCTCGGCTTCCGGGCACATGCCGAGACCACCGAGCTGCGTCCCGACGGGGACGAGGTGAGCGAACTGCGCTGGTTCACCCGGGAGGAACTGTCGGCCGCTCGTGCGGACGGCAGCCTTCGTCTCTCCGGCCGCGCCTCCATCGCGCGATCCCTGATCGAGGAATGGTTCGGCGGCCGGATCGGCGACTGACCGGCCGACCGGGTGGCGGCCCGCACCCGCCAGACGGCACGGCCACCGGCTCTCAGTTCGCGAGTGCCGCCTTGACCTCTGCCAACGACGGGTTCGTGGCCGCCGCGCCACTCGGGTAGACCACGGTCGGAACGGTGCGGTTGCCGCCGTTGACCTGCTCGACGAACGCGGCCGTCTCCGGCCGCTCCTCGATGTCGATCACCTCGTAGCCGATGCCCTCGGAGTCGAGCTGCGTCCGCAGCCGCCGGCAGTACCCGCACCATGCGGTCGAGTACATGAGGACGGTCCCCGGGGCGGGGACCGGCGTGGTGGTCTCGGTCATCTCTTCGTCTCCTCCAGCGTGCGCGAGGCGATCTCGCGTCGATCGTCGCGGTCGTGGGTATCCTCCCGGACCCCGCGCCGGCGCACTTCTCATGCCGTGCCCCGTACCGCGTCCCTCGTCGATGTCGGTGTCGCCTGACAGAATCTCCGCCATGGTGACGCACGCGCCTGCACTCTCCAACTCCGCCACCGGCCCGGTCCATCCCGACGCGATCCTCGACGCGCTCGATCCCGAGCAGCGGGACGTGGCCCTGGCCCTCCGAGGTCCGGTGTGCGTGCTCGCCGGAGCCGGTACCGGGAAGACCCGCGCCATCACCCACCGCATCGCCTACGGCGTACGCACCGGCGTCTACAAGCCGAACAGCGTCCTGGCCGTCACCTTCACCGCCCGCGCCGCCGGAGAGATGCGCACCCGGCTTCGCGGCCTGGGGGTGCTCGGCGTGCAGGCACGGACCTTCCACGCCGCCGCCCTGCGTCAGCTGGCCTACTTCTGGCCACGCGTCGTCGGGGGAGCGCCCCCGCGGCTGGTCGAGCACAAGGCGCAGTTCGTCGCCGAGTCCGCGCGCCGCCTGGGGCTCTCGGTCGACCGGGTCGCCGTCCGCGACCTGTCCTCCGAGGTCGAGTGGTCCAAGGTCAGCCTCGTCACCGCCGACGACTACGAGCGCGTCGCCGCCGCTCGCGGCCGCGACGCACCGTCCGGCTACGACCACCAGACGATCGCCCGCCTCATCACCATGTACGAGGAGGTGAAGACCGAGCGCGACGCCATCGACTTCGAGGACGTCCTGCTCATGCTCTCCGACATGCTGAACAGTCATCGGGCGATCGCCGATGAGGTGCGCGGCCAGTACCGGCACTTCGTCGTCGACGAGTACCAGGACGTCTCGCCCCTGCAGCAGTTCCTGCTCGACCAGTGGCTCGGCGGCCGCGAGGAGCTGTGTGTCGTCGGCGACCCGTCCCAGACGATCTATTCCTTCACCGGCGCCACCCCCCGGTACCTCCTCGACTTCCGGCGCCGCTTCCGGAACGCCGCAGAGGTCCGGCTCGTCCGCGACTACCGCTCGACGCCGCAGGTCGTCGGGCTCGCCAACGACCTCCTGCGCCGTGCCGGGCACGGGGCCGCGCAGGCGCTCGAACTCGTCGCGCAGCGCGAGCCCGGACCTCCCGTCACGTTCACCGCCCACGACGACGACGAGGCGGAGGCCGCGGCCATCGCCACCCGGGCCGCCCGCCTCATCGATTCCGGCGTCCCCGCGAGCGAGATCGCCGTCCTGTACCGCACCAACGCCCAGTCGGAAGCTTTCGAGGCCGCCTTCGCCGACGCCGGCGTCGGGTACCTCGTGCGCGGGGGCGAACGCTTCTTCCAGCGCAAGGAGGTGCGCGACGCCATCGTCCTGCTCCGCGGCGCCGCACGTTCCGCCGACCCCGGGCAGCCGATGCCCGCGCAGGTGCGGGACGTCCTCGCCGCCGCCGGATGGGCGGCCGAGCCACCCGCCGCCCGAGGCGCGGCCCGGGAACGCTGGGACTCGATGCAGGCGCTCGTGGCGCTCGCGGACGATCTGGCCGCGGCGGCGAGCGCGGAGGCGCCCGCCACCATCGGCACGCTCGTGGACGAGCTCACCGAACGGGCGAAGGCGCAGCACGCGCCGACGGTCGAGGGTGTGACGCTGGCGTCGCTGCACGCTGCGAAGGGGCTCGAGTGGGACGCGGTGTTCCTCGCCGGCATGAGCGAGGGGCTCATGCCGATCTCGCTGGCGGAGACGGACGAGGCCGTGCACGAGGAACGCCGTCTGCTCTACGTGGGGATCACACGTGCGCGGGAGCGGCTGGAGGTGTCGTTCGCGCGCAGTCGCAACCCCGGGGGGCGGGCCACGAGGAAGCGCACACGCTTCCTGGACGGCATCTGGCCGGAGGAGTCGCGCGGACCGCGCCGGACACGTGGCGGCCAGGGGAAGGCGCGGACGCTGCTGACCCGTGCGGACGACGTCGCCCTGTTCGACGCGCTGCGTGAGTGGCGCGTGGAGGTGGCCCAGGAGGTGGACAAGCCCGCCTACACGATCCTCACCGACGCGAGCCTCGCCGAGATCGCCGAGGCGCGCCCCGGGTCGGTGGCCGAGCTCGCGCGCGTCAACGGGGTCGGGCCGGGGAAGATCGACCGCTACGGACCGACGATCCTGGCGATCGTGCGCAGCGCACCGGGCGGGTGACCAGCCCTGGGCCCTCAGCCGGACAGCGCTTTCACCGGCGGTTGACGAATCCCGGGAAACTGTCAGCAAAAAAAGTTGGAAAAAGAGTTGGAGTCCGCGAGGCGGGCGTCATAGTGTGCATGTTGTCCTTGAAAGAGCGGGCGGAGCCGAGAAGGCCGAGCCCCGAGTGCGCGAGGAGGTGGGAAGCCTGATGGAGATCATGAAGCAGGTCCAGACGTGGACGGATTCGCTGTGTGGCACGGGTGTGCCGTCGTACGCGAACCGGCCCGTCTCTGCGCGCGCGGATATCTCTGTCCACACGCCGCGTCTGCGCGGCGAAGGCGGAGGCTTCCCGAACGCCACCCTCGCCCCCGACTCCGTTCCAGGAGTGCATCCGGTCTAGATCGACCGGCGCATTCAGGCCGCGGAGTCCACCCGGGACCCGCGGCCTGAGGTTTTTCCAGGCAGATTCCGGCCTCATCCGGCCGGCTGGAGGAACGCCAGACCTGGGTCCTGCATCACCCGACGTTCACCGATGACGTTCACGTAACAGGATCACAGGAGACAACCGTGCGCCTCACTGCGCTCCTTGACACCCTCCCCCAGGGCGGATCCGGCCCCTGGAACCCTTCGACCGGCATCCCCGCCAGTGCTGCCACGAGCGGCTCTGATGCCCGCGAGTTCAACCGGATCATGGACTCGCTGCTCCCGTGCCGTACCAACGACCCCGAGCTCTGGTTCGCCGAGCACTCCGCCGAGGTGGAGCGCGCCAAGACGCTCTGCCGCGAGTGCCCGCTGATCGACGGCTGCCTGGCAGGCGCCCTCGAGCGGCGCGAGCCGTGGGGCGTCTGGGGCGGTGAGGTCTTCGTCGACGGCACCGTCGTGGCGCGCAAGCGCGGCCGCGGCCGGCCCCGGAAGTCGGAGACCGCGGCCGCCGGGACTCCGGCGGCCGCGTGATCCGCACGGGTCAGGGGGCGATGGCGAGACACCCGCACCGTGGGTGCGGATCGAGCTTCCGGACGCGAGGCAGGCAGTCCGGCAGCGCGATCTCCAGGCAGGTGCCGACGGCCGTCGGCCGGTGCCCGTCCAGCTGGGCGAGCACCTGGCCGGCGGCCGTCGCCGCTGCCAAGGCCGTGAGCGAGGACTCCTGCAGCTGCTCCGGCCCCTGCCGCAACTGGGCCGCGACCAGGGGCCAGTCCCGGTCCTGATCGGCGCGCTCCGCGTCCAGGCAGGCGACGCAGGCGCTGCGGCCCGGCCGCACGAGCGGCCCGACGGCGACGTCCGCCTCGCGTGCGACGACGGACAGGTGCGGCACGGCGGCGCTCATCAGGCGGGTGAAACGGGCAGGCAGCGCCGCGCGGGACTCCACCACGACGGCGACGTCGGGCTCGGCGTCACCGTTCACCTGGATGTCCGGCGGCGGCGACCGCCGGTTCAGCAGCCGCGCGAGAGCGACGTCCCGGGGGTCACCCACGTCCTGCTCGCCGTAGGCGCCGAGCCCCACGTCGGTCGTCTGCACGGGTTGCGGGTCGTGCAGGACGAGGCGGCCGACGCCCGCCGCGGCGACCAGGAGAGCGATCGCCGCGCCGATGCGGCCGAGCCCGGCCAGTGCGACCGTGGCGGCACCCCGGCCGGCGAGGGTCGCGAGGCCTGCCCCGTCCGTCCGCAGCGTGCCGAGGACCCGGGCGTCGGCCGCCGCTTCGCCCGGCGCGAGGGAGGTCCGCCGGGCCGGCGCGGGCGGCACGAGCATTCCCGCTCGGGCGAGCACGTCGAGAATGAGTTCCCGCCGGGCCGGGGCGACGCCGCGACGGGTCGCGGACTGCTCGGGCGTCACGTGCCGGCGATCCGACAGGTCGCGCAGCCACGAGGTCTCGGCCGGGGAGAGCCCGTCGAGCACCAGCGCCCAGCGCGGGTCGGCACCGCACTGCACCGCGCCGTCCGAACGCATGACCACCGGTGTACCCGGGCGCAGGCGCAGAGCGGCACGCGGGGACGGGAGCGACGCGGGCCGGCCGGTGCGGGACGTGCTCATGGGCGTACTCCTGGGGCGGTGCGCGGGGACGGGACTTCACCGTGCCAGGACGTGCGGCACTCCGCCGCCTGTCCACAGGACCCACGGGTTCCCGGACCTCGGACCGCAATCTGACTTTCCCGTTGCAGGGCGTGTTCTTGACCCGTCAACGCCGATAACCGCTACCGTCTTGGTGTGGCCCACGACGATCCGACGTCCGTGGAGGTGCGCCGGAGCCGCCGTCGTACCGCCACGGTGAGCGCGTATCGCGACGGTGACCGAACCATCGTCGCGATTCCGGCGCGCTTCTCGCGGGCTCAGGAACGGGAGTGGGTGGCCAAGATGCTCGCCCGGCTCGAGGACAAGGAACGCCGCCGCAAGCCGTCCGACGACGAACTCCTGTCGCGGGCGGAGTTCCTCTCCGCGAAGTACCTCGAGGGGCGCGCCACGCCGTCGAGCGTCCGCTGGGCGTCGAACCAGGGACGGCGATGGGGTTCCTGCACGCTGCTGGACGGATCGATAAGGATCTCGACCCGCGTGCAGGGCATGCCCGGCTGGGTGCTCGACTACGTGCTCCTGCACGAGCTGGCCCACCTGTTGCATGCGGGCCACGGCCCCAACTTCTGGAAGATCCTCGAGGCGTACCCGAAGACCGAGCGGGCCCGCGGCTTCCTGGAGGGGGCGTCGTTCGCGCAGGACGACGTGGCGTCCCCCACCTCCGACGAGGAGGACTGACGGCCGTGAGGCCGTGACGCCGCGCGGGGGTGCGTGGCAGGTGTGCGGCGGCCGCGCCTCAGCTCTCGTCGCCGAGAATCTCCCGCAGCGCGGCGTCGACATCCGCGTGCTCCTCGGCAGTGGACGCCCGCCGGGCCGGGTAGCCCGCCGGGTCGTCCAGGTCCTCGGTGACCGGGAGCAGGTCGGGGTGGTCCCACACGCTGTCGCGCGCCGCCTGGCCGCCGTCGTTCGTCAGGACGGTGAAGAGGCGGGCGGCGTCGCGCGAGCGGCGTGGCCGGAGCTCCAGCCCGACGAGCGTGGCGAAGGTGTGCTCGGCGGGGCCGCCGGCGGCACGACGCCGGCGGATCATCTCCCGCAGTGCCACGGAGTGCGGCAGATGCGGAAGCGCCGCGGCCGCCGCGACCTCGTCGACCCAGCCCTCCACCAGCGCGAGCGTGGTCTCCAGCCGGAGCAGTACCGCCTTCTGCTCGTCGGTGTTCTGCAGGCCGAACACACCGCCGGAGAGCGCGCCGCGCAGCGCGTTCGGGTCCGACATGTCGATGTCGCGCACCTGGGACTCGAGCACGTCCAGGTCGATGGTGATGCCGCGGGCGTACTGCTCCACGATCCCCAGCAGGTGCCCCCGCAGCCATGTGACGTGCGTGAACAGGCGGGTGTGCGCCGCTTCCCGCAGGGCGAGGAAGTGCCGCACCTCGTCCGGCGGGGCGTCGAGGCCCTCGGCGAACTTCTCGACGTTGGTGGGCAGGAGCACGGTGTGCGTGTCGTCGAGCAGCGGCAGGCCGATGTCCGTGGCGCCGAACACCTCTCGCGACAACGTCCCGGCTGCCTGGCCGACCTGCATCCCGAAGACGGCGGAACCCAGCCGGCGCATCATCTGTGCGGGGTCCATGCCCAGGCCCGCCAGGGCGCCGGCCGGCATGCCGGGCATCGCCACGCCGTCGTCCACGCCGTCCGGGAGCTGGTCGGCGAGCACCGTGGCGAGGGCGTCGGCGACCGACGCCGCGACGGGTGCGGCAAGCTTGTTCCAGGCGGGTAGCGTCGCCTCGACCCACTCCGAACGGGACCACGCACGCGCCGTCCCCACCGACGGCGGCAGGTCGGTGACGGCGTCCAGCCACAGCTCCGCGACGGACAGGGCGTCGGTGGCGGCCTTGGCCTGGCTACCGGTGAGCGAGGGGTCGCCCTCGGCGACGGCGACCTGGCGCGCCACGTCGTGCGCGACGTCGGAGTTCACCGGTCCCGTCCCGGGCTCGGCCAGCATCCGCTGCACCTGCGAGAGCGCGAACTGCATCATCATCGGGTCCTGGGCACCGGACATCGTCGAGGGGTCGAAGCCGCGCGCCCGCATCTCGGCGAGCACCTCGTCGGCACCGTCACCGAGCATGGAACGGAGCATTTCCTCCCACGGCTGGTCGCCGCGGCTGGGGTTGTCGGTCATGTCGCTCCTCGTTCGTTCGGCGGGACGCCCGCGGGCCTCCCTGGGGCCGCTGGGGACGTCCCCGGTGGCCACCGTATCCACGTGTGGCCAACTCCGGGGACCACGGAGCGGGTTCCCGACTTCGCTCTCGGCGCACAAGCACACGGACGGGGCCGGCTCGCAGGGATCCTCCAGGCGGATGAGGGATGATGAAGCGGTGACGTCGAGCGACCTCGAGAACCCCACGCCGTCCGGGCGGGCGTCCATGTCCGGCGCCGGCTCAGCGACCTCTTCCGGCGGCCCCGCCGCGGACGGGGAGGCCTCCCGGCACGTCGTCGGGTACCCGGACGCACCACCCGTCACCCGCCGTACCGTCACGCTGGGTGTCACCCTGCTGCTGACCGCGGCGCTGGCCGCCGTCGCCCTGGTGCTGCCCGCTCCGTACGCGGTGCGTGCGCCGGGCCCCACCGAGAACACGCTGGGCGAACAGGACGAGACACCGCTCATCGAGATCGACGGCACGCGCACGTACGAGTCGACGGGGGAACTGCGGCTCACGACGGTCTCCGTCTCCGGTGGGCCGGGCTACCCGGTGAGCGCCGGGCAGGTCGTGCAGGCATGGCTGGACCCCACGCGTTCGGTGGTCCCGGTCGAGGCGATCTTCCCCGAGGAGACGAGCGCCGAGGAGCAGCAGGAGGTGAGCCAGGCGGAGATGGTCAGCTCCCAGGAGTCGGCCACCGCGGCGGCCCTCACGGAGCTCGGTGAGGACGTGCCGGCCACCCTGGAGGTGGCGGGGGCCGAGCCCGGCACGGGGGCGGAGGGCGTCGTGGCCGAGGGCGACGTGATCGTCTCCTTCCAGGGTGCTCCGGTGGACACGTACGCCGAGCTCATCGACGGCCTCGCGCAGACGGAGCCCGGCTCGGACGTCGTCCTGGGCGTACGGCGCGACGGCGAGACGCGGGATCTGACGATCACCACGGGCGGCGCCGAGGGCGAGGACCGTGCCGTGATGGGCGTCTACATCGATCCCCGTTACGACTTCCCCGTCGAGGTGTCGATCCAGATCGAGGACATCGGCGGTCCGAGTGCCGGGATGATGTTCGCGCTCGGCATCATCGACAAGCTCACCGCCGAGGACGAGGCGGACGGAGAGGTCATCGCCGGGACGGGAACGATGAGCCCGGAGGGGGTCGTCGGGCCGATCGGCGGCATCGAGCAGAAGCTGTACGGGGCGGTGCGCGACGGCGCCACCTGGTTCCTCGCACCCGCGGCCAACTGCCCGGAGGTGGTGGGCAACGAACCCGACGGGCTCCGCGTGGTCCGGGTCGAGACCCTGCGCGACGCCCGCGAGGCGATGGAGAGGATCGGTGCCGGTGACGGCGAGAGTCTCCCCACCTGCCCGGCGTCGTCGTAGATGTGGGAACCTTGTGATCGCCTCGCCCGTTGCCCCTGGGTAGGTACCGACAGTCCGACGAGAGCAGTGAGGTAACAACGCCGTGTCCTTCGCCGTACCGCGTCCCCGGCAGGGTGGCGCTCCCCCCGCTCGCCGACGGAGTCCGCTTGGGGCGGCGATCGTCGCGGTCGCTGTCGTGGTGGTCGCCCTCCTGTTGATGGCCCAGTTCTGGACCGAGATCCTCTGGTTCGACCAGATCGGGTTCTCCCGGGTGATCTGGACCGAGTGGATCACCCGTGGTGTCCTGTTCGCGCTCGGGTTCCTCGTGATGGGCGGCGCAGTGTTCGCGTCGTTCGCCGTCGCGTACCGGTCGCGCCCGATGTACGTCCCCAGCGCCGAGCAGGCGACGCTCGAGCAGTACCGCGAGGCGATCGAGCCTCTGCGCAAGGTCGTGACGTTCGCGGCCCCGGTGCTGGTCGGTTTCTTCGCCGGTATCGCGGCGTCGGCCCAGTGGCAGACCGTCCTGATGGCCATGAACGCCGAGCCGTTCGGCGAGACCGACCCGGAGTTCGGGATGGACATCTCGTTCTTCGTGTTCCTGCTCCCGGCGCTGCGCAGCATCGTCGGCTTCCTCATGGCCGTGGTCATCATCTCCGGCATCGCAGGTGTCGTGACCCACTACCTGTACGGCGGCCTGCGTGTGGGGCCGGCGCAGGGCAACATCCCGCGCACGACGAAGGCCGCACGCATCCACATCGCCGTCATCGGCACGGTGCTCATGCTGCTGTTCGCCGCGAACTACTGGCTCGACCGCTACTCGATCCTCGCGAGCGCGGGCGACCGCTTCGACGGCGCGTCCTACTCCGACATCCATGCCGTGATCCCGGCCAAGGGGATCCTCGCGGTCGTGGCCCTGCTGGTCGCGGTCCTGTTCCTGGCGGCCGCGTTCCGCGGTAACTGGCAGCTGCCGGCGATCGGCGTCGGCCTCATGGTGGTGTCCGCGATCGTGATCGGCGGTATCTACCCGGCCGTCGTGCAGCGGTTCCAGGTCACCCCGAACGCGCAGGAGCTGGAGCAGCCGTACATCCAGCGCAACATCGACGCGACGCTCGCCGCGTTCGACATCAAGGACATCGAGACGCAGAACTACAACGCGACGACCGAGGCCGAGGAGGGCGCGCTCCGCGAGGACGCCGACACGACCGCGTCGATCCGCCTGCTCGACCCGGAGATCGTGTCGCCGTCGTTCCGGCAGCTGCAGCAGAACAAGCAGTACTACAACTTCAGCGACTCGCTGTCCGTGGACCGGTACGAGATCGACGGGGAGAGCCGCGACACCGTCATCGCCGTGCGGGAGCTCAACCAGGACGGTCTCGGCAGCGACCAGCGCAACTGGGTGAACGACCACACCGTGTACACGCACGGCTACGGCGTGGTGGCCGCCTACGGCAACCAGCTCGGCCCGGGCGGTCAGCCGGCGTTCTTCGAGGGCGGGATCCCGTCGGAGGGCGCGATCACCGAGCTCGAGGGTGACTACGAGCCGCGCATCTACTTCTCGCCGTCCACCGTGAACTACTCGGTGGTGGGCAAGCCGGACGACGGCCGCGAGCCGTGGGAACTCGACTACCCGGCCGACGACGCCGACGGCGGGGACCAGGTCAAGACGACGTTCGAGGGCGACGGCGGTCCGAGCATCGGCTCGTTCGGCAGCAAGTTGCTCTACGCGCTGAAGTTCGGGGAGGAGCAGCTGCTGCTCTCGGACCGTGTGACCGAGGAGTCGCAGATCCTGTACGACCGCGACCCGCAGCAGCGTGTGGCGAAGGTGGCCCCGTGGCTGACGCTCGACAACCGGGTCTACCCGGCCGTCGTCGACGGGCGCGTGAAGTGGATCGTCGACGCCTACACGACGACGAACCAGTACCCGTACTCGGCCTACATGCAGATGCAGGAGGCCACCACGGACACGCTCACCCTGCAGCAGGAGGGGGCGCCCGTGAACCTGCCGGCCGAGGTGAACTACATTCGCAACTCGGTCAAGGCCACGGTCGACGCCTACGACGGCTCGGTGGACCTGTACGCGTGGGAGCCCGAGGACCCGGTGCTCCAGACCTGGGAGAACGTGTTCCCGGGATCGGTGAAGCCGCTCGAGGAGATCTCGGGCGAGCTGATGAGCCACGTGCGCTACCCGGAGGACATGTTCAAGGTGCAGCGCAGCCTGCTCACCGAGTACCACGTCACCGACGCGAGCGACTTCTTCTCGGGCAACGACTTCTGGAACAACCCGGAGGACCCGACGTCGGACGCCACGGTGAGCCCGCTGCAGCCGCCGTACTACCTCACGCTGCAGATGCCCGGGCAGGAGGAGTCGGCGTTCTCGCTGACGTCGACGTTCATCCCGGGCGGTAACACGCCGCGGCAGATCCTGACCGGCTTTCTGGCGGCGGATGCGGACGCGGGGTCGACGGCGGGCCAGAAGGACGAGGATTACGGCACACTGCGCCTCCTCGAGCTACCGCGGGACACCACGGTGCCGGGCCCGGGACAGGTGCAGAACATCTTCAACTCCGACCCGGTGGCCGGTGAGCAGTTGCGCATCCTGGAGCAGGGCCGGTCGACGGTGCTGCTCGGCAACCAGCTCACGCTCCCGGTGGGTGGCGGTCTCGTGTACGTGCAGCCGGTGTACATCCAGTCCGCCGAGGGCACGAGCATCCCGCTGCTGCACAAGGTGATGGTGGCGTTCGGGGACGAGGTCGGTTACGCCGACACCCTCACCGAGGCGCTCGACCAGGTCTTCGGCGGTGACGCCGGCGCCGAGGCGGGCGACGCCGAGGGATCGACCGAGGGCGAGGCGCCGGAGGCACCCGTCGACGGTGAGGAGCCCGAGATCCCCGAGGATCCCGCGACCGAGGAGCCCGACGCGGAGCCCACGGCGGACACGGGTGAGGAGCCCGCGGCACCGACCGGGGACCTCGAGGAGGCGCTGCAGCGCGCGGCCGACGCGATGGAGGCCGCCGAGCAGGCGCAGCGTGACGGTGACTGGACGGCCTACGGCGAGGCGCAGGAGGACCTCCAGCAGGCCATCGAGGACGCGCTCGCCGCGGAGCAGGCGGCTGCCGAGTAGAGCAGGCTCCGGTCACACCCGGCGGGCGACGATCATCGAGTTGATGACGTCGCCCGCCGGGTGTTTCACGGCGAGGACGTCGAACCCGGTCATCGTGCCCGGGTCGATCTCCGGGTAGAGAAGCGCGCGCAGGCCGCGCGCGCTGCGCGCCAGCAGGAGCGCACCCGGTCGCATCCGCTCGGCGAGCGACCGCAGCATCGCCGACTTCGCGGCCGGCGTCGCACCCACGAGTGCCGCGAGGACGACGACGTCGTGCCCGGCCAACGGGAACGTGGCCGCGTCGTCGTGCACGACGGTCGTCAGCGGTTCGCCCGTTGCCTCGAGGAACCGGCGAGCGGCGACGACGGCGGCGGGATCGCGCTCGACGCCGACCGCCCGTACGCCGAGCCCGTGCGCGTACCCGGTGGCGGTCAGGGGCAGCGGGCCGCACCCGAGGACGACGACGGAGCGTGGCGCCCGGTGGGCCAGGTGCCGTCGCAGCAGGCGCAGCTCCATGGCGACGAGGTCACGGTAGTTGTCGCGATACGGGAAGTGGCCGAGCTCGGCGGCCGGGTCGGCGGCGGAGGCGACCCGGCCGGACCAGTGGGTCTCGAGCGCGCACTCCCCGCGGGCGCTCAGGTCGCGGAGCCGGTCGACACGTGCGCAGACCTCGGGGTGGGCACGGACCTGGTGCGCGACCGGACCGAGCGTGGTGGTGACGGTCCGGACCACGGCGGAGAACAGGCGGTTCACGACGGGACCGGGTACGAGGGAGTCGAGGGCGGCGAGTTCGTCGGCGAGCCGGACGAGCCGTGCGACGACGGCGTCGGCAGGGTCGGAGAGCGGACGGTAGAGCAGGTCACGGCTGTCGTCCCAGGAGGGCATGGGCAGGAGCTTGGCACGTCGTAACGGTTCGAACACGTGTGACCTGCGTCTCCAGCGCCCGATCGGGTTTGCGTCCGGGTCTGTCGTCGCGTAATGTAGGGATCACCGACGCGGGGTGGAGCAGCTCGGTAGCTCGCTGGGCTCATAACCCAGAGGTCGGAGGTTCAAATCCTCCCCCCGCTACCAGATGAGGCCCTCATCAGCAGAAATGCTGATGAGGGCCTCTGTTATCTCCGGAACTGGCGGTCCGGGGACCGGGCCAGGCCGCGTCGGCGTGTCCTCACCGGGCGCGCCAGGGCGGAAACCGCGGGACCATGGGCTCTGACGGTGCGGCGTCGGCGCGGCGGACAGCACCTCGTGGAGTCGGGACGCGTGACCCGGAGGTGCGTGATGGTCCCTGAGCGTGAGGTCATCCGGCGGCTGGTGGTCCTCGGCGGCGCCCTGTCACTTCTTCTCGTCGGGCTGGTCGGGCCGGCGGCCGCCGAACCGGAGACCCCGGTGTCCTACCCTCCCGGATCGACCGTGACACGGGCGGACCGTCTCGGGTTCGACACGTGTACCGCCCCGTCCCTCGCGGCGCTGCGGGCATGGCGGGGAACGTCGCCGTACACGGCGGTGAACATCTACTTCGGGGGCGACAACCGGGGCTGCCGGCAGCCCGAGCTGACGAAGGCGTGGGTGCGCGACGCCAACGCGTCCGGCTGGAGGATCCTGCCGACCTACTTCGGCCATCAGCCGTACTGCATGTTCGGCACCAAGGAGCACCGGTACGGTGCGAGCACCGCGACCTCGCGTGGAACGGCGGATGCCACCGACGCGGTCGCGCGGGCAGAGGCGCTGGGCCTCCTGCCGGGAAGCGCGCTGTACGCCGACGTCGAGCACTACGACCGTGGTGACGCCGCCTGCCGCACCGCGGTGCGCCGGTACGTCTCCGCCTGGACGAAGAAGCTCCACGCGGCGGGCTACCTGGCGGGCGTGTACGTGCACCAGAACTCCGGGCTGCGGGATCTCTCGGACTCGTACGACTCGGCCACGTACGCCCGGCCCGACGCGGTGTGGATGGCTCGCTGGGACGGTTCGCCGTCGCTGACCGGCTGGCCCACCGCGCCGAACGCGCAGTGGTCCGCGTTCCAGCGTGCCAAGCAGTACGAGGGCGACCACCACGAGACCTGGGGCGGGGTGACGATCAACATCGACTCCGACGTCATCAGGGCACCCGTGGCGAGCGTCGCGTGGCGCCACTCGGTCACCGGCTCGGCGGCGCTCAGGGCCCGCACCGGCCCGTCGACGACGACGTCCGTCGTGCGCACCTACGAGCCGGGCGCCTCGCTACGGGTCGTGTGCCAGGCCACGGGGCAGAGGGTCGGCACGACGACGGTGTGGGACCGGCTGGCCACGGGCGCCTGGGTCAGCGACTACTTCGTCTCGACCCCGTCGAGCACCGGGTTCAGCCCTGGCCTGCCGCGATGTGTCTATCCCGGACAGGTGACGACGGGTTCGCTCAACGCCCGCACCGGCCCCGGCGTGTCCTACCCGACGACCGGCAGGCCGCTGAGCCGCGGCGCACTGGCCTCCGTGATGTGCCAGAAGTCGGGCAGCAGGGTCGGCACCACCTCCGTGTGGAACAAGCTGCGTGACGGACGCTGGGTCAGCGACTACTACGTCTCCAACCGCTCCGACACGACCTGGAGCGCGCCTGTTCCGCGCTGCAGGTGACGGCCGGCCCCGGGGAGCGGGACGGGCATCGTGCATCCGGAACGGCGACCAGCGGGGCTGCCCGCCCGGACTCAACGTGCCAGGAGCGCGGCCGCCGCCGCCCGTGCCGTGAGGAACGCCTCGGGCTGGACCCCGGTGGTGTGCGCGGTGAGCGCGCCCTCGTACATCAGGTGGATCTGCCTGCCGATGGTTGCCGGATCCTGTCGGCCGTCGACCGGCCCGGTGCCGTCACCCAGGGTCTTCTCGGCCAGGTCCACGAACAGCCGCAGCATGTACGCCTTGTCCTCCCGGATCACGGCGTTCCCGGGATGGTCCGTCCCGCCGATCTCGGCGTGCGCGTTCACGAAGGCGCATCCGCGCCGGTTGCGCTCGGCCCAGTCTGCCGCGATGTCGAGCACCGTCAGGAGGCGTTCGCGTCCGGTGGTGCCCGATGCCTCCAGACGCTCGTGCAGATGCTTCCGCCAGATCGCCTCTCGTCGGCGGAGATAGGCGGCCACCAGGGCGTCCTTCGAGCCGAACCGGTCGTAGAGGGTCTTCTTGGTGACCCCGGCCTCGTCGGCGATGCGGTCGACCCCCACGGCGCGAATCCCGTTCGCGTAGAACAACTCGGCGGCCACGGCGAGCACCTTCTCCCCGGCCGGCGTGGCCGGGTTGGGTTCTCTGCGGGGGCGTGCGGTGACACGCGGCATGTCGCCTCCTGTCGGCGTGGTGCGTCGGTGCTGACTGTCCCACCCTCCGGCGAGTGGGTGCACTGCGAGTATACCGACCGGTGTGGTTATATCGCCGCATGGCTCGCCTCGCACCCGCTCTGCTCGTGGTCCTGTGGAGCTCCGGCTTCGTCGGTGCCACCCTGGCCGCCCGCTCGGCGCCCGCCGAGACCACGCTCCTGTGGCGGTACGCGGTCGCGGCACCGCCGATGGTTCTGGTCGTCGCCGTGCTCGGCCGGCGGTACTCCTGGAAGTACCTGCGGCGCGAGGCCGTGCTCGGTGCCCTGGGCCAGGCGGGCTACCTGTACGGCGTGTTCCGTGCGGCGGACGCCGGTCTGCCCGCCGGTACGACGGCGCTGGTCGCGTCGCTTCAGCCCGCTCTGGTCGCCGTCGTCCTCGCGGCTCTGCCCGCGGCCGGGAAGCGGCGCGGGGGCGTGCCGAGCCGGCTCTCCCGATCCGTCCGGCGGCGCCGGTGGCTCGCCCTGACCGCGGGTTTCGCCGGGGTGGTGCTCGCGGTGGGCGGCGACGGCGCCGGCATGAGCGTCGGTACGAGCCCGTCGGCGCTCGGCTGGGCGGCCGCCGGCATGCTGTCGCTCGCCGCGGCCACCCTCCTTGCCGAGAGGTGGCCGCCAGCCGCCGACCACGACGTGCTCGACTCCCTCGCCGTTCAGAGTGTCGTCGCGCTCGTGGCCTTCGGGCTGCTCGCCGTGGCCTCGGGGCGCGCCCTGCCGCCGCCGGCGCCGTCGTTCTGGGTGGCCGTCGTCTGGCTCGTCGTGCTCTCGTTCGCCGGCGGGTACGGCGCCTACCTCTGGGTGCTGCGAACCTCCGGTGCCGTCGCGGTGAGCGCGTGGCTCTACCTCACTCCCGCCGTCAGCGCCGCCTGGGGTCTGCTGATGTTCGGCGACGCCCTGTCGTGGGCGGCTGCCGCCGGTTTCGCGGTCGCGCTGGCGGCGGTGCTGGGCATGCGGAGCGCTCCGACGAGTACCTCACCGAGGAAAGGAGAACGGATGATGCACCTGCTGAGGTCCATCGCGGCCGCCCTGAGGTCCTTCGCGCGAGCCGTCGACACGGCACACGCGATCCAGCTCGGCCTCCTGGCGCCGGAGAAGCGGCGTCCCGGGCCGTAGGGGAGCCGGGACGCACCGCGGCCCGGCCACTCGGTGGCCGGGCCGCGAGTCCGGCACGTCCTGCGGGCTCGGTGGACGGCCGGCGTGGGTGCCGGGGCCTCAGCGCCGGACGAAGCCCAGGAGCGCCTCGTTGACCTCGGTGGCGTGGGTCCACAGGAGGCCGTGCGGCGCACCCTCGATCTCGACGTACTCGGCGTCGGGAAGCGCCTCGTGGAACGGGCGCCCGGTCGCGTCGATGGGCAGGATGTTGTCCTTGGTCCCGTGCAGGATCAGGGCGGGCTTGCCCGACGCGCGCACGGCCGCGACGTCGTCCCGGAAGTCCTCGATCCAGGTGGGAACCACCGCGTAGGCGGCCAGCGGCGCGCTGCGCGTGGCGGTGTTCCAGCTGGCGGTGACCGCCTCCTGGCTGATGCGTGAGCCCAGCGTCTCGTCGAGGTTGTAGAAGTCGCTGAAGAACTGCGTGTACCAGGCGTACCGGTCGGCGCGGGCCGCCTCGGCGATGCCGTCGAAGACGGACTGCGGCACGCCGGTCGGGTTGTCGTCACCGGCCAGGAGGAACGGCTCGAGGGAGGCGAGGAACGCCAGCTTCGCGACGCGCTCGTGACCGTGGTTCCTCACGTACCGGGCCAGCTCGCCGGTGCCCATCGAGAACCCGACCAGGATGACGTCGCGCAGGTCGAGGGTCTCCAGCAGGGTGTTCAGGTCTGCCGCGAAGGTGTCGTAGTCGTAGCCCGTGCCGACCTTGCTCGACTGCCCGAAGCCGCGGCGGTCGTAGGTGATGACGCGGTAGCCGGCGGCGATCAGCTCGCGCGACTGCAGCTCCCAGCTGTTGCCGTCCAGCGGGTAGCCGTGGATGAGGACGACCGGCTGCCCCGTGCCGTGGTCCTCGTAGTAGATCTCGGTGGTGGTGCTGTTCTCGGTGCCGACGCTGACGTATCCCATGATCCGGTTCCCTTCGGGTTCCTGAGCCGCGGAGAACGATCGTTCTCCGCGTGCCTGCTATCGTAGAGAACGATCGTTCTCCGCGCAAGTGGAGTGCAGCCAGGGCCGCGAGGCCGCGACGGAAGGGGCGGGATGATCGACGAGACGAGCGCGCGGGAGCGCGTCGTACGAGCCGCGGACGAACTGTTCTACGCGCGGGGCGTGCAGGCCGTCGGTATGGACGCGGTACGGGCTGCCGCGGGGGTGTCGCTGAAGCGCATCTACGCGTTGTTCGCCTCGAAGGACGAGCTGATCATCGCCGTGCTCCGCCACCGTACCGAGATCTGGGACGCCGGCCTGGCCTCGGCGGCCGAGCGGGCGACGACCGCGCGCGAACGCATCCTCTCCATCTTCGACTTCCTCGATGCCTGGTTCCGGCAGCCGGACTTCCGGGGGTGTGCGTTCATCAACACGCACGGCGAGCTGGGCGCGAACTCCTCGGCCGTGGCCGATGCGGTCCGCGTGCAGAAGACAGCGTTCCAGGCCTATGTCGCGCGGCTGGTCGACGAGCTGGGTGCTCCGCCCCGCCTCGCGCCACAGCTCGCGATCCTCGCCGAAGGCGCCCAGACCACCGCGGCGATCGCGGGCACACCGGACGCCGCCCACCAGGCCCGCGCCGCCGCCGAGACCCTGCTCGACGCGGCAGTGCGCTGACCGGAGCTCCCGTGGCCGTCGCCGCTACCGGAAGGACCAGCTCCGCACGGCCCGGAGCTGGGCGACCAGGGCGGCGGACTGGCGGCGGCTGGTGATCGTGATCAGCTCGGCGTGTGCGGCGTGCTCGGCGATCAACCGATGGACCCGGGGGCGCATCGTCCTGCGGTAGCCCCAGATGTAGCGCACGAAGCTCCAGCTGATGCGGTCGTAGACCCCGTCCTCGGTGTGCTGGCCCCCGTGGTAGCGCAGCCTGCGCCGCAAGACGCCCGACAGGCAGGTGAGTGCGTCGAGATCGAGGAAGATCACGGTGTCGGCGGCGGCGAGCCGGATCAGGAGCGTGTCCGTGTAGTTGCCCTCCACGAGCCACCGGGGCCGGGCCACCAGCGTGCGCTGGACCGCTGCGAACTCTTCTCTCGGCAGGGGGTTCCAGTCGCCGTCGTAGTAGACGCTGTCCAGGTGGGTCAGCGGGAGATCGAGGACGCCCGCCAGCTGGTTGGCGAGGTACGTCTTGCCCGACCCACCACAGCCGATGATCGCGATCCTCTCCACAGCCAGGAACGTTACCCCCACCCGGCGGTTTTGGCGGTGCCGGGCCGTCACGACGTCCCGGCCGGGCGTCGTCGGCCCGCACGGGTCTCAGCCGTCGTACCGCTCGCGGTACAGCTCGCTCCACCTCGAGGTCGCGGTGCCGTACACCTCGCCCCAGTCGCGAACCTTCTCCCGATAGGCGTTCCCCCAGTTGGCGGCCTTGGTCTCGTAGCCGTAGCGCCAGAGCTGGTTCTTCCGTCCGGAGAAGTACTGCCAGACGGCGTGCTCGGTGGCCCGGTCCAGGACGCCGCGGTCCCCGAGCTCGCGCGCGATGTCCATCCCGGCACGCCCCTCGGACTCGGCCGTCTCCATGAGCGTGCGGCCGTGTCTCTCCGCCTCGGCCATGTTGGCCCGGCCTGCCTCGTCGATCCGGTCCAGCTCGGCGCGTCGCCAGGCGTTCCAGGCGTCCATCAGGCGGGAGTACTCCTCGTCGAGATGGCGCTCCAGCTCGGTCCGGGTGCTCGCGTCGGTGTACGAGCCTCCGCCGGCGTCGGCGATCGCGCGCAGCCCTTCGTGGTCCGCGTGACCCACCCGGAACCCGATCACGTTGACGATCGGGTCCACCCCGCTGTCCGCGAGCTCGCGAGCTGCGGCGACGGGATCGCCGCCGCAGGTCTCCAGGCCGTCGGTGACGACGTAGACGATCGCGTCGGTGGCGTCGCCCGGCACGTCCTGTCTCGCCGCCCGGACGGCACGCGCCAGCGGAGTCCAGCCACCCGGGCCGACGTCGTCGAGCGCGTGCGCGAACCGCTGCGCGTCCGCCTCGTCGTCGTAGACGACGTCGCTCGACGCGCACGACTCCCGCTTGCCGTCCGCGGTGGCGTCGCCCGCGTCGCCGTACACCCGCAAGGACACCGTGGAGTCGTCGGGAAGCCGTTCCACGAACCGCCGCAACGCCGCCTTGGCCTCGTCCATGCGCGTGCCGTCACCGGCGCGTTTCGCCATCGAGCCGCTCGCGTCCAGCACGAGCGCGAAGTGGTTGGTGCCGACGGCCGTCCCCTCGACCGGCTCCTGGTCGGGGCCGGCCGCGGGATCGTCGATCGCGTACTCGAACTCGACGCTCGCCGCCAGCGCCTCGGCGTAGTCGCCGTGGATCTGCCCGAGTACGGCGCGCTGCCACTCCTCGGCCGTGCCCGGTCGCATCGCCAGCACGGCGTCGACGACGGCGTCCTCGTCGAACGCCTCGCCCGCGTAGGGCCCCGGCTCGTACAGCATCAGCTCCTCGGTCGCCGTGAGGTCTCGCGGGGCGTCGTACGCCACGGGAACGAGCTCCGGGACCCCGGCGGAAGGTGTGACCCGGGCCGGTGCGGCGCTGCCCGCCTCGCCTGCCGGCACGGAGGGCCCCGAGGTGCAGCCCGTGAGCGCCACGGCCACCATCACGGCGACCGTTCCGGCCGCACGGTGCGCGCCGGCCGGGCCGCGTGGCCGGACGGCGGGCGTGGACCGGGTGGAACGGCGGGGTGAAGGCATCGGCGGCTCCTCGTGGTGCACCGTGTCAGCGGCTGCGGCGGCCCCAGCATGCCGGTGCGGCGTGCGGCGTCGCAACAGGTGGGACACCGGGGCGCCGGGCCGCCCGGCGGGGGCGGTCAGGCGTTGTGGCTCGTGGCCAGGAACCCGCCGACGCCGATCATCATCACCCCGCCCGTCAGGCCCAGGCCGTCGAGCCGTTCGGGGCGGCGGGCGAACCAGCTCCTCGCCTGGCTCGCGGCGAGCACCCACACCACGTCCGACACGCAGGCCAGGACGGCGAACAGCGCACCGAGCAGGAGCAGCTGCGGCGCTGCCGGCGCGCCGCCGGCGATGAACTGCGGCAGGAACGCCATGAGGAACACGACGGTCTTCGGGTTGGTGACTCCGACGACGAAGCCGGTCCGGACGGCGCCGAGCCCGCTCGTCGTCCGATGCACGGCGTCTTGCTCCAGCGCCGCCCGCGCGTCGGCGCGGTGCCGGATCGCCTGGATGCCCAGGTAGACCACATACGCCGCGCCCACCAGCTTGAGCACCGTGAACGCCGTCGTCGAGGCCGCCACGAGCGCGCCGAGACCGACCGCCGCTGCGACGCCCTGCACCAGTACACCGGAGGCGTTGCCCACCACGGACAGCAGCGCGTCGCGGCGCCCCACGGTCAGGGCCCGTCCGAGGGCGAACAGCAGGCTGGGGCCAGGAATCTCGATCAGCACGATCGAGGCGACCGTGAACGCGGCAAGCTGGGCGAGGGTCGGCACGGTCCCAGTATGCCCCGGTCTCGACCGGAAGCCGCGTTCGTCCCGGTCCTTCCGCCGCGGCGGGGGTGCGGCCGCGCCGCCGGATGGGGTCGGCCGCGGCGGGGGACTACGCCGTCCGTCGTCCGGGGACCGGCGGGTTGGCCGAGCGCTTGCGGTTGGAGGAGGCCCGGCGTGCCTCGCCGTCCGTGACCTCGAAGAGCCCGCCCAGTCCGTCGAGCACACGCCACGCCGGCTGGTTCTCCGCGGCGGGGACCACGGCGCCGAGCACGGGGATCCGGGCCACGAGATCCTCGATGCGCATCGTCCCGTCCGGAGCCGGAAGCTGCTCGTCCACGGCGGCGAGGAGTGACGGGCTGATCAGCGTGCTGCGCACGAGCGACGCGGAGCGGCTGTCGATCTGCTGCGCGTGCATGTGCGAGATCTCGAACCGTTCGGCCAGCTCCGGCAGTTTCGCCTGCGGATCGGCGAACCGGCGTGCGACGAGGATCGTCCGGGCACGCTCGTCCAGGTAGCCGAGAGTCGAAGTGATGCGCTCGTCGAGCGGGCGCTCCAGGTCGCGCGGGGCGGGCGGCGTGGGCGACCCGGTCGGCGCGGGGTGCTGGAGGGAGCGGTACACCATCCGCTGCACGAGAGCGCTCAGCGTCTTGGCCCCGTAGTGCGGGAGGAAACGCAGCTCGGCGATCGTGCGGTCGGTGAGGTCTGCGAAGCTCGTGATGCCCTTCTCGCGGAAGCGCTCCGCGTGGCTCGCGGGGATCTCGAGGTCCGCCATGCTGTCCGTGAGCGCGATCGCGGGGAACATGACGCCCACCGGCGCGGCAGGCAGCTGTTCGATGACAATGCTGGTCAACGCGTTCACCTGGTGCCGGAGCCGGCCCCGCACCTGTGGCTCGAAGTCCCAGGACGACGTCTTGCGGCCGTCTCCCGCGAGGCCGAGCGTGATCAGCCACGGGAACCAGGCCGTCCACGCCGGCCGGACGGCACCGCCCGTCCGTGGCCGTGCGGGCTGCGCGGGACGAGGCCGCGGGGCGCGTGCGGCCGTGTGCGCCGCGGCCTGGACCGCGCGCGCCGAGCTCCGCCGCGCGGTGCCGGACGGTGTTCCGTTCGGCGGTGTGTCGCCGCCGGCCGTGGTCCCCGTGGCGGGGGAGTGGTTCGAGGCCGCGAGGCCCGTCGTCCCGTTCGACGCGCCATCGAGCCCGAGGGTCTGCACCAGGAACGCCCACACGGGCAGGTTGGTACGCGGCACGGTCTCGGTGAGCACGGGATGCTGCGGCAGCAGCGTGGCGAGGGCGACGGTGCTGTTCTGCTGACTCATCGCCTCGGTGAGCGCGTCGTGGTCCGGCCCGCGGGACGCGCCGGCGATACGGGTCGCGGCCCGCCGTTCGAGGTGGACGACGTCGGCGTCGCCGATCCCCAGCTCGCCCGCGAGGCTCTCGTACGGCGTCGGCCGCCGGGCGAGAGCGCGGCTTCGCAGCACGTAGTACTCGTCGTCGGACAGCTCCGCCAGTGCTCCGGCGAGCCGCTCCGTGAGCGAACGACCGGACGTTTCGGGACCCCGGGACCCAGTGTTCTCGTTCGGCAAGGCTCCACTCCTCCACAGGCTGCTGCGGGCGAGAGTACCGGAGTTGGACGGTTGTCCATGAATCCGGAACGCCGCAGTCCTGTGCGGATGTGACCTGCTTTCCTGAAGCTCAGATGAAATGTCGAGATTGTGGGTGAAGAAAAGCGGCGCTGCCGTGGTGGCGCCGCCGCGAGCCGCCGCACCGCGGCCGAGGCGCCCCGGCGCGGTGCGGGGCGGGAGCGCCGGCACGGGCTCCCGCCCCGGGCCTCAGGTGGTGGAACAGGACGCGGTGGGTGAAGTGGTGTTGCCGTTCGAGTACAACGTGATGCCGAAGGTGTTGCCGTTGCCGTTCGGGGTGGCGACGAGCGTGCCGGAGGTACCGTTCACCGAGGCGTTCCACGAGTTCTGGAGTGTCTGGCCCGAGCCGGTCGTGATCGTCACGCGCCAGTTGTTCGTCCCGTTCACGCCAGAACGTCGTGTTGAAGCGGTCACCCCACTGCTCGGCACCCCAGGCGTTGGGGGCGGGCCTCACCCCAGTGTCCCGGGCTCGCCGTACTGCGGCTCGGTCTCCTCGAAGACCAGCAGGGTTCGCGTGCTCAGCACGCCGTCCATGCCCTGGATCTCGTCGAGCACGATGCGCCGCAGGTCGGCGTTGTCGCGGGCCCGTACGAGCATGACGACGTCGAACTCCCCGCCCACCAGCGCGAAGTGCGCCACCCCGGGCATCGCCTCCAGCCGGGCGCGGATGTTGCGCCACTCGGTCTGCACCAGGTTGAGCGTCACGTAGGCCGATGTCGCCAGACCTGCCGCGACCGGATCGATGTCCGCGTGGAATCCGCGGATCACCCCCTCGCTCCGCAGCCGCCGGGTTCGCGCGTACGCGTTCGCCCGGGAGATGTGCAGCGCCTCCGCCAGGGCGCGCATCGACATGCGCCCGTCGTGGCGCAGGGCGTCCAGGATGCGTTCGTCCGTGCCGTCGAGTGCCACCTGTCTCGCCTCCGCCTCGTCGCGTGGGTGCGGTCTGGACGTTCGGCTCCCGGATCGCCCGCGTCACGACACATCTTCTCGACCTTTGCCGGTTCATGGCAACCAGATGGCTCGCGGATCCAGAATCGGACCATGAGACCTGATCCTGAGGGTCTGCTGCCGGCGACGGAGCCGGTGACCCTGATCGACAGCGACGGCGCTCCGGTCACCCCCGCGCGCGCCGCCGTCCCGCCCGCTTCCGAGCTCGTCGCGGCCCTGGGCGCGATGATCACCGCCCGCCGGTTCAACGACCAGGCCTACGCCCTGGTCCGCCAGGGCCGGCTCGCCGTCTACCCGTCCTCCCACGGGCAGGAGGCGTGTCAGGTCGCGGCCGCCCGGGTGCTGTCCGACGGCGACTGGCTGTTTCCCACCTACCGTGACACCGCCGCCGTCGTGGCGCGCGGGGTCGACCCGGGACAGACGCTGACCCTCCTGTCCGGCGAGTGGCACCACGGCTGGGACGTCGCCACCCACCGTGTCGCGCCGCTGACGACACCGCTCGCGACCCAGCTCCCGCACGCCGTAGGCGTCGCCCACGCCGCCCGGCTGCGCGGCGAGGACACCGTGGTCCTCGCCCTGTGCGGCGACGGCGGCACCAGCGAGGGCGACTTCCACGAGGCGCTGAACTTCGCGGCCGTCCTGCGCGCGCCCGTCGTGTTCCTGGTGCAGAACAACACCTTCGCCATCTCCGTGCCCCTGTCCCGGCAGACGGCCGCCCCGTCGCTGGCGCACAAGGGCGCCGGGTATGGCATCCCCGGGCAGCGCGTGGACGGGAACGACGTCGCGGCCCTGCTCGCCGTGCTCGGTGCGGCGGTGGACGCCGCACGCACGGGCGGCGGGCCACAACTCGTCGAGGCGCACACCTATCGCATGCAGGCCCACACCAACGCGGACGACGCCACCCGCTACCGCGACGACGACGAGGTCGCCGTCTGGTCCCGGCGAGACCCCGTCGAGCGGCTGCGGACGTTCCTCACCCGTCGCGGCGACGTCGACGAGGCACGCCTGGCCGCCTTCGCCGATGACGCCGAACGTCTGGCGGCCCGGCTCCGTGACGAGCTCGCGGCCGACCTCCGCCACGACCCGTCCGAACTGTTCGAGCACGTGTACGCGACCCCGACGCCGCAGCTGCGCGAGCAGCTGGCGATGCTGCGGGACGAGGCCACGCGCGACACACCGGCCGGAGGTTCCCGATGACCGAGAAGCTCACGATGGCGCAGGCGCTCAACCGGGCCCTGCGCGACGCGATGGCCGCGGACGGGAGCGTGTCGGTGTTCGGGGAGGACGTCGGCCGGCTGGGCGGCGTGTTCCGCATCACCGACGGCCTCGCCGCCGAGTTCGGCGAGGACCGCTGCTTCGACACGCCCCTGGCGGAGGCGGGCATCGTCGGCGTCGCGGTCGGCATGGCGATGAACGGCATGCGGCCCGTGGTCGAGATGCAGTTCGACGCGTTCGCCTACCCCGCGTTCGAGCAGATCACCAGCCATGTCGCCAAGATGCGCAACCGTACCCGCGGGCAGGTGGCGCTGCCGATGGTGATCCGCGTGCCGTACGCGGGCGGGATCGGCGGCGTGGAACACCACAGCGACTCGTCGGAGGCGTACTTCGCGCACACCCCGGGCCTCCACGTGGTCACGCCGTCCGACCCGGCCGATGCCTACGGCCTGCTGCGGGCGGCGGTCGCATCGGACGACCCGGTCGTGTTCCTCGAGCCGAAGAAGCTCTACTTCGGCGCGGACGAGGTGGACCTCGACCTTCCCGTTCCCCCGATCGGTCGAGCCGTGGTGCGGCGGCCCGGGACCGACGCGACGCTGATCGCGTACGGCCCGAGCGTCCCGGTCGCGCTGGACGCGGCCGCGGCGGCAGCCGTCGAGGGACGGAGCCTCCAGGTCGTGGACGTGCGGTCGCTCCAGCCGTTCGACGACGACACCGTCTGCCGGGCGGTCCGCTCCACCGGGCGAGCCGTCGTCGTGGCGGAGGCGCCCGGATTCGTGAGTGTCGCCTCCGAGATCGCGGCGCGCGTGACCGAGCGCTGCTGGGACGCGCTCGCCGCGCCCGTGGGGCGCGTGACGGGGCTCGACATCCCGTACCCGCCCCCCAGGCTCGAGCATCTGCACCTGCCCGACGTCGACCGCGTCCTCGACGCCGTCGACGACCTGCGATGGGAGCGGGGCGAATGATCGGCGAGGGCGGGAGCCCGACGGCGGCGGGCGCGCCGACGGGTGTCCCGGACGACGGAGGAGAGCGCATGACCAGGACGTTCACGCTGCCCGACCTGGGCGAGGGGCTGACGGAGGCGGAGATCGTGGCCTGGCTGGTCGCCGAGGGCGACGTGGTCGTCGTCGACCAGGCGGTCGCGGAGGTGGAGACCGCCAAGTCGGTGGTGGAGGTGCCGACGCCGTACGCGGGCGTCGTGGAACGGCTGTGCGCGGGCGAGGGCGAGACGCTCGAGGTGGGGCTCCCGCTGCTCGAGGTCGGCGAGCAGGCGGAGCCCTCCGGCGACCGGGCGGAACCTTCCGGCGACCAGGCGAAGCCCTCCGGCGGCAGGGCGGAGCCTTCCGGCGGCGGGGCGGCGGGATCCGCGGCCGCTCCGCAGGACGAGACGTATCGCGAGGAGGAACGGGCCGGGTCCGGGAACGTGCTTGTCGGGTACGGGACCCGGGACGGCGTTCCGGAGGGGACGGGGCCGCGGCGCCGCCGTCGTCCCCGGGACCCGGGCCGGCTCGCACGGGGCGCGCCCCGGCCCGGGGCGGCCGGCCCCGGCGGCTTCCGGTCCGACGACGGGACCCGGGTCCCGATGACCGGCTTCCAGAAGGCCGCGGCGACCGCGATGGCGCGGAGCCGGGCCGAGATCCCCGAGGCGACGATCTGGGTGGACGTCGACTTCACCCCCCTGACCGAGCTGCGTGCGTCCCGGCCCGACGGGCCCGGCCTGCTCGCGTACCTGGCACGGTTCACGACGGCGGCGCTCGCCGGGCACCCCGTGCTGAACGCGCGCGTCGACGCCGGGCGGGACGAGATCGTGCGGCTCGACCGGGTGCACCTCGGGCTCGCGGTCCAGGGCGCCCGCGGTCTCGTCGCCCCCGCGGTGCTCGGAGCGGAGCGGATGACGACCGCGCACCTCGACGCCGCGATCCGTGACCTGGTCGCCCGGGCCCGGGAGGGCCGGGCCACGGACGAGGAACTCACCGCCGGCACGTTCACGCTGAACAACTACGGCGGTCTCGGGGTCGACGGCAGCGCGCCGATCATCAACCACCCCCAGGTGGCGATGCTGGGTGTCGGCCGGATCATCGACCGGCCGTGGGTGGTGGACGGTTCGGTGCGGCCGCGCAAGATCGCTCAGGTCAGCTTCGTCTTCGACCACCGCGTCTGCGACGGCGTGGAGGCGGCGGCGTTCCTCCGCGCGGTGACGAGCGCGGTCGAGGACCCGCTGTCGGTGATCGAGCGGCTCTGACCCCGCGGTCCTCAGGCCGCCGCGGCCGGGACGCCCTTCTCCGCGAGGAACGGCGCGATCTGCGAGGCGACCTCCGCCGGGGTCTCGTAGTGCGTCAGGTGGCCCACGTCGGGGACGAGTCCCAGACGGGCGTCCCGGAACCGGGCCGCCAGGGCGCGCTGGTCCGCCACCCGCGCGAGGTCGTCCCGCGTGCCGCCGATCAGCAGCGTCGGGACGTCGACCGCCGCGGCGGAGTCCCGGACGCTGGCCGTGATCGAGGCGTGGAAGGCCTCCAGCAGCGACGCCCGGGTCGCGAACCCGGCGAAGTACCGGCCGTGCTCCTCGTGGATCCAGCGGCGCAGCGCCCGGTCCCCGGTACGCACCATGGCGACGCTCGCCACCCGCGTGAGCGCGGGATGCCGCAGCAGCGAGGTGCCGGTCTCCTCGGGGAGGATCCCGGCCAGCCCGTGCAGCACGGCGGTCGCGCCGACGGAGAGCGTGTCCCGCCCGCTCAGCGGGCGCCGCGGGATCGGGTTGACCAGCACGAGGCGCCGGGTGAGCGGCACCGGCGCTCCCTCGCACGACGCCGTCGTCGCCGCCGCGACGACGGAGCCGAACGAGTGGCCGCCCAGCACGACGTCGCCCGTGGGGGCGACCTTCCGGAGCAGCGCGCGGGCCCAGGCCGCGTAGCCGGCGACGTCGTGCCGCCCGCCCGGCAGCGGTGGCGACGCGCCGAACCCCGGCAGGTCCGGCACGGTCACCCGGAGGCGAGGGCGGAGCCGCAGGAGATGGGCGACGATCGGCTCGAGTCCGTGGTGATCGCCGCGGAAACCGTGCAGGAGCACCATGTGCTCGCTCGCGTCCCCCGCCCCGTAGTGCCACAGGTGCGTGCGGCCACCGCGGACGGTGAGAGCGGAACGTTCCACCGGCGTTGCCGCGATCAGCGCCGCGTAGGGGGAGGGGAGCGGTTCGTGTGCCATCCTGCCGAAGCCTAGCCACCTCGCGCGCCGGTGTGGTGAGCATCGTGGGACCTGTGGGGAACCCCGGGCCAAGTTGGGGGTGAACCCCCGATGAATAGGGGGAGACCCCCATGGTTGGGACGCCTGGGGGCATACAGTATGGGCGCATGACATTGATCGCCGTCGGCCTGACGCTCCTCGGCGCCGTGTGCTTCGCGGCGGCGTCGGTGCTCCAGCACCACGCGGTGACCACCACCGAGCACCCGGACGCCCGTGACCGCGTCGAGCCCTCACCGACGACGGCGTCGGTCGTCGAACCGGTGCGCCACCTGAACGGCCGCCATCTCCTGGCGATCGTGCGGCGACGGCGCTGGCTGCAGGGGGCGGGTCTCGCGGGGGCGGGGTCGCTCGTGCACGCGGTGGCGCTGCTGCTCGCCCCGCTGCGCGTGGTGCAGCCGGTCGGTGTGCTCGCCGTTCCCCTGGCGGTGCTGATGTCCGCGTGGAAGTCCCGGACCATGCCTTCCCGGGGCGTGCTCGTCGGCGCCGCGCTCACGGTCGCCGGGGTCGTGGTGTTCGTCGCCGCGTCCGCGGGTTCGGCCACCACCGCCACGCCGTCGGCCGGGGCGACGCTCACGGCCGGGATCGTGATCGGCGCGACGGTCGCCCTGCTCGGCTTCGCCGGGATGGCGCGGCAGGGGCGGGGCCCGCTCCGCTGCCTGGCGCTCGCCGGGGCGGTGGCGGCGGCCTACGGGCTGCTGTCCGCGCTCGTCCGGGTGGCCGCCCAGGCGGCCGCGACCGAGGGCGTCCTGTCACCCTTCGTGCTGGGGTGCGTGGCCGGCGCGCTCGTCGCGTTCCTCGTCGGCGCCTGGCTCGTGCAGCACGCCTTCCACGCCGGCGCGCCCGAGATCGTGATCGCCTGTCTGACGGTCGGCGACCCGCTGGTCGCCGTCGTCCTGGGTGCGGTCCTGCTCGGTGAGGGGTCGACGACGCCGATCGGTGCCTGGGTGCTGCTCGGCGCGGCCGCGGTGACCGCGACCGCCGGCGTCTTCACCCTGGCGCACCACCATCCCGACGCCGTTGCCGCGCGCGCCGGGCAGGAACAGATCGTGGCCAGAACTTGATCGAATCGTCCACAACCAAATGCCCGTCCTGTCCGTCTTAGACGGGTGCAGGTGACAATGCAGGTCAACGCCCCGTATGGGGCTGTACCACAGGAGAACCCACAGTGAACATGCTCCGGATCCTCGTCGGCGCCGAGACGTTCGCCCCGGACGTCAACGGTGCCGCACGATTCGCCGACCGCCTCTCCGCCGGACTTGCGGCACGCGGCCACGAAGTCCACGTGGTCGCCCCGTCCCCGGCCGGGGAGCCGGGTGTCGAGGTGCGCGACGGCGTCGTCGTGCACCGGGTGTCGTCCCGCCGCATGCCCGGGTTCGACGCGATGCGTGTCTGTCTCCCGTGGGAGGCGGCGTCCGAGGTGCGTGACGTCTACGAGCGCGTGCGGCCCGACGTCGTGCACACCAACGGGCACCTGTCGCTGGGCCGCGCCGTCGTGAACACCGCGAAGCGGACCGGGGTCCCTCTCGTGGCCACCAACCACCTCATGCCCGAGAACATCGTGGGCTACCTGCCGATCCCGGCCTCGATGCACGAGGCGTTCGCCGGCTGGATGTACCGCGACCTCGGCCGCGTCTACGCACGGGCCGACGCGGTGACCGCGCCCACCCCGAGCGCCGTCGACCTCATCACCCGCCGCGCGGGCCTGACCGCCGCGTTCCCCGTGTCCAACGGCATCGACGCCGACGCCTACGAGGAAGCGCGTGCCGCCGTCGCCGCGCGCCGCGGCGCGCCCACCGGACCGACCGCGCTCTACGAGCCGACGGTGCTGTTCGTCGGACGGCTCGACCAGGAGAAGCGGGTCGACGAACTGATCCGCGCGTTCGCGCGCGTGGCCCCGGACGTGCCCGGCCGGCTCGACGTCGTGGGCGACGGCGAGCGGCGCGCCACGTGGGAGGCCCTCGCCGAGGAGCTCGGCATGTCGGGCCGCATCCGCTTCCGCGGCTTCCTGTCCGACGACGAGCTGCTGACCGCCTACGCGTCGGCCGACCTGTTCTGCATGCCGGGCATCGCCGAGCTGCAGAGCATCGTCACGATGGAGGCCATGGCGGCCCGGCTGCCCGTGATCGCCGCCGACGCGATGGCGCTCCCGCACCTCGTGCGCCCCGGCTCCAACGGCGAGCTGTTCCAGCCGGGTGACATCGACGAACTGGCCGGCCACCTGCGGACGCTCCTGGCCGACGCCGCCCTGCGTGAGCGGTACGGCGCCGCGAGCCGCGAGCTGATCCAGGCCCACACCATGGGCGCGACCCTCGGCGTCTTCGAGGCCCTCTACGAGAAGGTCATGGGCGTCGTCCCGGTCGCCGTCTGAGCCGGGGGCGGGGCGACCCCGCGAGGGTGCGGCGATCACCGCGTCGGGCGCATGATGGATGGGAGGACCGCTCGACGAGGAGGGAACCATGAGGGCAGCAGTGGGAGACCGGATCGTCACCGCCTCGGGAACCGTGGGGGGTGCCACACGGGACGGCGTCGTCGTCGAGTGCCCGCACGGCGACGGCTCGCCGCCGTACCGCGTGCGCTGGAGCGACACCGGGGAGGAGACGCTCGTCTTCCCCGGACCCGACACGATCGTCGATCGTTCCGAACCCGTGTTCGTGGCCGACGACGCCGAGGACGCCGGCGGGGCCCGCACCCTCACGTGGCAGGTGGAGATCACGCTCAACGAGTCCTCCGGGAGCACCACCGCGGAGGCGACCGTCCGCGGCCTGCCCGAGGTGCGTGCCGTCGGGCACGCCCGCAAGGCGCCCGAGGACCCCGAGGTACCTCAGATCGGTGACGAGATCGCGGCCGCCCGCGCACTACGGCGGCTCGCGGACCGCCTGCTCGCGGTGGCGGAGGACGACGTGTCGGCGGCCGTGGGCCACCGGGCGCACGTGCACGCCTGACGCGATGCCCGAGGCGGCACGGAACCGGCCGGCCGCCTCGGGCGGCGCGAAGGGCCGCGGTACGCGGCCGGCACGGTCACAGGGACCGGAGGAGTGCCGCGAGGGTCTCCGCCGAACGCGGCCAGCCGAAGCGGGACGCCCTCTCCACGGCCGCCGCCGAGCGCTTCTCCCAGACGCCCGGCTCCTCGAGCGCACGGACCGCGTCCGCGAACCCCTCGGCGTCCTCCGGCGGTACGAAGGCCCCCGCTTCCCCCGCGACCTCGCGGAACACCGGGATGTCGCTCACCACCACCGGGGTGCCGAGCAACATCGCCTCCACCAGCGGGATCCCGAAACCCTCGTCCCGCGAGGCCGACACCAGAGCCGTCGCACGCCGGAGCAGGCGCCGGTACTCCTCGTCGGACACGCCGTCGTGGAACACGAGCCGGCCGTTCCCCGCCAGGCCGGTGAGGCGCTCGCGCGCGCCTGCCGGGGCGCGGGACAACAGGTGCAGCTCGTGGTCGGGCAGCAGGGCCGCCGCCCGCGCCAGCGTCTCCACGTTCTTGTACGGCATGAACGAGCCCATGTACACGAGCGTGCCCGTCCGGGGCTCGCGCCCGACGTCCGCCTCGTCCGCCGGCACGGGTTCGGCCGCGTTCGGCACCACCGTGACCGGCCGGCGCGTCAGCCGCTTCTCGGCGATGAGGCCCGCCGTCGTCGCCGACACCGTGACGACGGCGTCCGCCCGGTTCAGCAGCACCCGCTGGGGCCACCACGCCAGGTGGAACAGCCGCCACAGGAGGCGCACCGGCCACGGCAGGTCACGGGGCGGCGTCGGGTTCCGGTAGTAGATGAGATCGTGCAGCGTGAGCACCAGCCGGTAGTTCCGGCCCCAGGACCCCATGGTCTGCATGGGGCTGAACACGACGTCCGGCCGCAGCCGCCGCACCTGCCACGCGACGAACGGCTCGCGCCAGCTCGTCGGCGCGCTGATCCGGTGCCACGGCAGGTCCGGCAGGTGGACGAGCTGCCGCTCGTCGTGGATCAGCAGCTCCACGGGCATCAGCCGCGCGAGCTCACCCACGACCCCGGCCGTGTAGCGGCTGATCCCGTCGTGTCGTCCCAGCCGGACGTACCGGCAGTCGACGAACACCCGCGTCGTGTCTTCTCCTTGGCGTGCCATCGCCGCGAGCCTAGTCATCCCGCGGGGCCGTGCGGGCACGGACCGCGGAATTCCCGGGGAACCCCTGGCGAGGCCGGGGGAGGTCCCGGAGGAAGGCGGAGGATGGCCCCCGTGGCACGCCGCGGTCTCGGGAGACCGTCAGGTACGTTCGTCGGGTGGGCAGCCGGGTGAGTGTGGAGCAGCATCGAGCCGACGTCGAGTCACTGCTGGCGGAACTGACGCCCGAGCCCGGCACCGGCCGCACCGACGGGCACGGGCGGACCGCGGAACGGCTCCACGTCGGCGAGGCGCTCGGCCGCGTCCTCGCCGCGGACGTCCTCGCACCCGAACCGCTGCCCCGGTTCCGCAACTCCCAGATGGACGGCTTCGCCGTACGAGCCGCGGACGTCACCGCCGCCTCGCCCGACAGGCCCGTCGCGCTGCCCGTGGCCGGTGAGGTCGCCGCGCGGCCCGGGCGGCCGGCGCCGCTCACCCCCGGCTCCGCCGTACGGATCATGACCGGTGCGCCCGTTCCCGACGGGGCCGACGCCGTCGTCCCCGTGGAGGACACCGACGTCGGCACCTTCAACCGCCCGGCGCCGGGCCGCGGCGCCGACGAGACCGGTGCGCCGTCGTCCGTCGCGCCCGGCCGGCGGCCGACGACGCCGGCGGGCGATCGCGGCAACCCGCCCCCGGCCGACACCGTGCGGATCCGCGTGCCGAGAACGGCCGGCGACTTCCTGCGGGAGCCCGGGTCCGACGTCGGTGCCGGTGACCTCGTGCTGCCCGCCGGCACCGTGCTCGCGCCGCACCACCTCGCCGCCGCCGCGGCCTGCGGCATCGGGGGGCTGCCCGTGCGCCGCCGGGTCCGGGTCGCGATCGTGTCGACCGGCAGCGAGCTCGTCCCACCCGGCGCACCCGCCGGGCCCGGGCAGATCTGGGACGCCAACGCCGTGGCGCTCGCGGCGGCGGTGCGGGAGGCGGGCGCCGAGGTCGCCGGTACGGAGCGGGTCGGGGACGACGACGAGGCCGCACGCGTGACGCTGCACCGGGCGGCAGCCTCCGCAGACCTGCTGATCACGTCCGGCGGCGTCAGCCAAGGGGCGCACGAGGTGGTCAAGGACGTCCTGGCGGACCTGGTGTTCCGGGCGGTCGGCATGCAGCCGGGCGGCCCTCAGGGGTTCGGGCGGCTCGGGGGGACGCCGGTGCTGACGTTCCCCGGGAACCCGGTGAGCACGCAGGTGTCGTTCGTCGTGTTCCTGCGGGACGTGCTGCGCAGGGCCGGCGGGCTGCCGCCGGTCGGTGAGCGGCGTGCGGTCCTCGGACGGGACGGCCTGCCGGACGGCGCCCTCGTGTCTCCCGCGGGCAGGAGGCAGTTCCTGCGGGGTCGCCTCCGGGACGCGGGCATCCGGGACGTCGCGGCGTACCCGGTCGTCGAGGTCGTCGGCGGCCCCGGATCCCACCTGGTCGCCTCGATGGCGGCGGCCGACGTGCTGATCGACGTGCCTGCCGACGTCACGGAGCTGTGCGCGGGCGACGCGGTGACGGTTCTGCCCCTGTGACGCCGGGCCGGCTCCCGGCCGGGTCGTTCCTCGGGCCGGTCCGTTGCATAGGGTGGTCGGGTGAGCGACGTGAGCACCGTGACCGACGCCGTCCTCGGCGAGAACCTGACCCGCGCCGTCGAGGAAGCCGTCGCCGCGCCCGAGTGCGGGGCGGTCGTCACGTTCCGCGGGGTCGTCCGGGACGACGACGGCGGGCGCTCCGTGACCGGCCTCGACTACGAGGCGCACCCCGACGCCACCACCGTCCTGCGAAAAGTGTGCCAGGCGGTGTCGGACGAGACCGGGCTGCGGGTCGCCGCGGTGCACCGGTACGGCCACCTCGGGGTGGGGGACGTCGCGCTCGTCGCGACGGCTTCCGCCGGCCACCGCGAGGAGGCGTTCGAGGCATGCTCCCTGCTGGTCGAGCGCATCAAGGCGGAGGTGCCGATCTGGAAGAAGCAGCAGTTCACCGACGGAGAGTCGGAATGGGTGGGGTTGTAGGGCCCGCCGTGCGCCGCTCAGCCGCCGATGGCGCCCATCGAACGCGCCGTCTCCGCGAAGGCGTCACCGGCCAGCTCCGGTGAGTCGGAGCCGTGGGCACGGGGCTTGGCCCACATGGCGGTCCGCCAGGCGTCGGCGACCTCGTCGTCCGAGGCGCCTGAACGGAGCAGGGCCCGAAGGTCCGTCTCCTCGTCGCCGAACAGGCACGAGCGAACCGTTCCCTCGGCCGTCAGCCGGGTGCGGTCGCACGTACGGCAGAAGGAGCGCGTCACCGAGGCGATGATCCCGACCGTGCCGGGGCCGTCGTCGACCAGCCACTCCTCGGCCGGGGCGGACGGGTCCTCGCGGCCCGCCGGCGTGAGCGTGAAGCGGGTCCCGAGGCGTTCGAGCAGGTCGGCGGCGGAGACGACGTCGTCCCTGGTCCAGTTTCCGTCCGCGTCGAGCGGCATCTCCTCGATGAACCTCAGGCGGCAGCCGTGCTCCAGCGCCCAGGCGAGGAGATCGGGGGCACCCTCGAGGACCTCGGGGAGCAGTACCGCGTTGATCTTCACCGGCGACAGCCCGGCGGAGATCGCGCCGCGGATGCCGGTGAGCACGTCGTCGAGCCGGTCCCGCCGGGTGAGCGCGGCGAACGCCGCGTGGTCCACCGTGTCCAGGCTGACGTTGACGCGATCCAGCCCCGCGGCGACGAGCGCGTCCGCGCGCTTGTCGAGGCCCAGGGCGTTGGTCGTGATGGCGAAGCGCACGGTGCCCGGCGCCCCGGTGGTGTCCGGCGTCGCTGTGGTGTCCGGCGTCGCCCGCGCGATCTCGTGCAGCGCCGCGTCGGCCGCCTCCCGTGACGCCGTCAGGATCGTCTCCAGGTCTCGCCGCATCAGCGGCTCGCCACCCGTGAAGCGGACGTCCCGGATGCCGAGGTGCACACCGATGCCCACCAGCCGCGCGATCTCGCCGGGCGTGAGGAGCTCGTCGCGGGGGATCAGCGGGAGTCCCTCGGCGGGCATGCAATAGGTGCAGCGCAGGTTGCAGGCGGTGGTGAGAGAGACGCGCAGATCTCGCGCGATGCGCCCGTACCGGTCCACCAGCCGCACGTCCGCGGGACGCGACGGCAGGTTCTCCGGACGCGGTACGCGCCGCATCGTGGGAATCCCGAGCGAGACGGCTGCCATCTCACGAGACTAACCGGCCGCCCGTGCCGCATGGCAGGCGTTCCAGGTTACGGCCTGCGGACGATCAGGCGTATCCCGCCTTGACCACCAGCACCGGCGCCGGCGAGTCCAGCAGCACCTGCTGCGTGGTCGACCCGACCAGGAACGTTCCGACGGTCGAGTGCTTGCGTGCCCCGATCACCACGAGCGATGCGGCGACACGTTCCGCCGCCTCGATGATCGACTCCGCGACCTCCTCGGACTCCGTCCGGTACACGACCGGCTTGACCGTGACCGACGGCGGGACGCTGTCCAGCAGGTGCGCCAGGTGGGAAGGGACGTCCGGGCTCTCCTGCGGGGTCAGGACCAGAACGGACAGATCCTGCCGCCGTCGCTCCGCCTCGGCGGTGGCGGCTCGCAGTGCGGACTCGCCCTGGGGCGACGCGTTGTACGCCACGAGGACCGTCATTCCTCTGAACACCTCCGGGACGCGGCTCATGAGAGCTGGGACATGCCGCAGTCGAACTCTCTCACATCGGGGCGGCGCGAGCCGCTCGTACGGCGGGCCCGCGCACCTTCGTGCCTCCGCGCAGGCCGCCCGGTTCGCGGGACCGCGGCGCAGGCGACACGCGCGGGCGCGCACTCAGCGCAGGCGCGCCTGCGTGATCCTGCCCTCCTTGACGCCGACGATCCCCATGACGGTCCCGCCGAGGTCCTCGCCGCGCGTCGCCCGGCCGTCGCTCCCGTCCGCGTCGGCCCACACGAGGTACCTGCCCGGTGGCACGTGCGCGAAGCCGAACCAGCCGTTTCCGTCCGTCCGCCGTTCGTAGCCGGGTCCGGACCCGAGCGGCCGCAGGGTCACGGCCACGCCGTCCAGTGGCGCGCCGTTCTCGTCGACGAGGGTGCCCGTGACGTGGCCGTCGTCGGGCGCGGACTTCCACGGCATGTCCGGGACCACGGCGTCGTCCTCGAAGATTCCGCCCGGCCCGGCCAGCGCCTCGGCCAGGGCGGCCTGCTGGGCGTCGCGCAGCGCCGGGTCGGTGATGACCTCCTGGCTCGGGTTGGCGTACGAGTAGCCGCTCCATCCCGCCGCCGTGTGCCCCGCCTCGGTCGGCGCCACGGACCGCTCCGCCTGTGCCACGCTGTCCTGGATCGAGTTCAGGTACAGCGCCGGGCCGTTCACCGCCTGCCGTTCGCCCTGGTGGTCGGCGAGGAACGCGGACCACTCGTCGAACATGACCTGCTGGGCCGGATCGTGGTCCCGCTTGTAGTTCATGGTCACGGCCGTGTCCATGATCCCCTCGTCGAGCCAGCCCGCCCAGTCCTGCAGGACCTCCGCGTAGGTGCGGGTGTTCGTCCAGCCACCCACCGCGCCGGGTCCGTTGCCGTACGTGATCGCGTCCATGGACAGCCGCAGGGAGGGGTCGATCTCCCACAGGGACAGGTAGATCCGGCGCACCAGGCCGGTCACCTGGTCGCGGCGCCACTGGCTCCACTCCTCGTCGTCGGGCGCGGGGACGCCGGTGCGGCCGGTCGCCTCCTGGAAGCGGGCGACGGCGACGTCGTTGTAGCCCCACTCGCTGTACCGCGAGGTCGAGCTGTGGTCCGGATAGCGGATGTAGTCGAGGTTGATGCCGTCGACGTCGTACTCCCTGGCGATGCTGGAGACCGCTTCCGTGACGTAGGCGGCGGCGTCCGGGTGGCCCGGGTCGAGGTAGACGCGGTTGTCCACGATCTCGCGGCCGTCGGCCATCCTGCCGATCCAGCGGTCGCGGCCCTCGGCGTCGGGCCCGTGCGTGGTGTAGATGTGGTCGGGCGAACCGGGCGGGCCGTCCGGTACGTGCCACATGGTGTTCACCGTGACCCAGGCGTGCACCTCGATGCCGGCGTCGTGGGCGCGGTCGATGATCTCGTCGAGCGGGTCGTAGGGGACCGGGGCGATCGCGGCGTCGGTGCGCGGGTAGAGAGCCCGGTTGCAGAAGCAGTCGTACCGGCGGGCGGTCTGCACGATCAGGGCGTTGACGTTCATCGCCGTCGCCTCGTCGACCAGCTCCTGGACCTGCTCGGGCGTGTAGACGCCCTCGTTGAACGCGTCCACCCAGAGTGATCGCCACTGCTCGGGCACGGCGGAACCGTCCTCGTCGTGGGGTGTACCGGCAGGGCCGACGGCGGCCGCGGGCGTGAGCCCGGAAGGCGTGCCGGTGGGGGCCGCGGACGATGAGTCGGGCATCCGCCCGACGGCGGTCGCGGGCGCGGATGCGGCCGCCGGTGCGACTGCCGCGAGCGAGGCGGTCAGGGCGACGCCGGCGATCGTCGCCGTCAGGGCGTGCTTCATCGGTACCTCCTGGCGGGGCTTCCGGGAACCGCCGGCTCCTTCAAAAAAACCTACCTGACCATGGCGTGTCCGGAAACTTCGCGCAGGGGTTCCGGGCGCCGCCCTCCTCGGACGTCGGTGCCCCAGGCCGCTCCCGCCGGCGGTGTGCCGCGAGACACTCGGTAAGCGCATTCCATATTCCTGCGGGGATCCCCTAAGCTGCGGTCCGTACCCCGTCAACGACGAAGTTGGGAGCATCACGGTGTCAGCGAAGTCATCGGCCCCAGTGGAAACCGGCGCATCCGACCCGGGCAAGTCCGTCCTCGAACGTCTCGGGCGCGCGGGGGTGGTTCCTGTTGTTGTTGTCGATGATGTCGGGCAGGGGCTTGGTGTGGCGGGGGCGTTGGATGAGGGTGGTTTGCCGGTGGCTGAGGTTACTTTTCGTAGGGCTGGTGCGGGGGCTGTCATCGAGGCGATCGTTGACCGGCATCCGGGCATGTTGGTGGGTGCTGGGACGGTGGTGGATGCGCGTCAGGTGGACGAGGCGGTGGCGGCTGGTGCTTCGTTCGTGGTGTCGCCGGGGTTGAGTGTGTCGGTGGTCCGTGCGGCGCAGGAGGCGGGTGTGCCGGTTGTGCCGGGTGTGGCCACGGCGTCGGAGGTGATGGCCGCGCTGGAGCTTGGTATCTCGACCGTCAAGTTGTTCCCGGCCGGTGTCGTGGGTGGGCCTGCCGTGATCAAGGCGCTGTCGGGGCCGTTCGGGCAGGTGCGGTTCGTGCCGACCGGTGGGGTGGGTGCCGGGAACCTGCCGGACTACCTCGGTCTGCCGTCGGTGCTGGCGGTGGGTGGGTCGTGGATGGTGGACAGGGGCTTGGTGGTGGCGGGTGATTTCGCGGAGATCACTCGTCGTACGGCGCGGGCTGTGTCGATCGTGGCGGGGTCGCGTGCCTGAGGTGTCGTGCCTGTGTCCTGTTGCTCCTGGCGTGCCTGTGCCTGGCGTGTCTGGTGTGTCTGGCGGTGTCCGGTGGCCTTGGTGGCCTTGTTCTCGTGAAGGAGTTCGATGATGAATGCTTCGTTGTCTGTCCGTCCCGCGGCCGAGTGCCGGTATGACGTTGTCGCGCTCGGGGAGGTCATGCTTCGTCTGGATCCGGGTGAGCGGCGTGTGCGTAACGCGCGCCGGTTCGATGTGTGGGAGGGGGGTGGTGAGTACAACGTGGCTCGGGGGTTGCGGCGGTGTTTCGGGTTGCGGGGCGCGATCGTGACGGCGTTGGCGGACAACGATGTGGGCCGGCTGGTGGAGGATCTGATGCTGGGGGGCGGGTTGGACACGTCGTGGGTGCGGTGGCGGGAGTTCGACGGGATCGGGCGGCGGGTGCGTAACGGGTTGAACTTCACCGAGCGGGGGTTCGGGGTGCGTGGGGCGTTGGGGGTGAGTGACCGGGGGCATACCGCGGTCTCGCAGATGCGGCCGGAGGATGTGGACTGGGAGGCGTTGTTCTCCTCGGGGGTGCGGTGGCTGCACACGGGTGGGATCTTCGCGGCGTTGTCGGAGTCGGCCGCGGATGTGGCCGAGGCGGCGATGGCGGCCGCCCGCCGCCACGGCACGGTCGTGTCCTATGACCTGAACTATCGGCCTTCGTTGTGGAAGGGGATCGGTGGGGTGGCCCGGGCGCGGGAGGTCAACCGCAGGCTGGCGCGGCATGTGGATGTGATGATCGGGAACGAGGAGGACTTCACGGCCTGTCTCGGGTTCGAGGTGGAGGGCGTGTCGCAGGATCTGACGGATCTGGACACGGGCGCGTTCCGGGCCATGATCGAGCGGGCCTCGGGCGAGTACGACAACTTCCAGGTCGTGGCGACCACGTTGCGGGGGGTGCGGACCGCGACGGTGAACGACTGGGGTGCGATCGCGTGGTCGCGTCTCGAGGGGTTCGCCGAGGCGACCCACCGGCCGGGTCTGGAGATCTTCGACCGGGTGGGTGGGGGTGACTCGTTCGCCTCGGGGCTGGCGTACGGGCTGATGGAACTGGACACCCTGGAACAGGCCGTCCAGTACGGCGCCGCGCACGGCGCCCTGGCCATGACCACTCCCGGAGACACCACCACCGCCACCCTGCCCGAAGTCACCAAACTCGCCCGCGGCGGCAGCGCCCGCGTCGACCGCTGACGCCG
>NZ_JAFMPK010000026.1:620-115378 GCF_017349295.1 Myceligenerans salitolerans | reverse complement strand
TTCGTCTGGGGGTCGGCGACGGCGTCTTATCAGATTGAGGGGGGCGTGAGCGAGGGTGGGCGTGGCTTGTCGATCTGGGACACGTTCTCGCATACGCCGGGTAAGACGTTGAATGGGGATACGGGGGATGTGGCTGATGATCATTTCCACCGGTGGCGGGAGGATGTGGGGCATATCGCGGACCTGGGTCTGGATGCCTACCGGTTCTCGATCGCGTGGCCCAGGGTGCAGCCGGGTGGGGGTGGTGAGTTCAATGCGGAGGGGATCGGGTTCTACTCCGATCTCCTTGATGCGCTGCTGGCTGTGGGTGTCAAGCCTGTGGTCACGCTGTACCACTGGGATCTTCCGCAGGAGTTGCAGGATGCCGGTGGCTGGACGAACCGTGCGACCGCGGAGGCGTTCGCGGTCTACGCCCGCCGTATGGCCGAGGAGTTCGGTGACCGGGTGGATGTCTGGACGACGTTGAACGAGCCCTGGTGCACGGCCCTGCTGGGCTACGGCTCGGGTGTCCACGCCCCGGGGATCAGCGACCCCGTGGCCGCTCTGACCGCGATCCACCACCTGAACCTGGCCCACGGGCTGGCCGTGCGGGAGATCCGTGACGTCCTGGGCGCGGACGCGAAGGTCTCGATCACGCTGAACCTCCACGTCGTGCGGCCCGACGACCCGGCCTCGGACCTCGACCTGGACGCCAAGCGCAAGGCCGACCAGATCGCCAACGACTCCTTCCTCGGCCCGCTGCTGGAGGGCGCCTATCCCGCGGGCCTGCTCGAGCGTACGGCCGAGCTCACCGACTGGTCGTTCGTGCACGACGGGGACCTGGACCTGACCCGGCAGCCGCTGACCGTGCTCGGGGTGAACTACTACTCGACCGCTCGCGTGCGGGCGTGGTCGGGCCAGGGGCAACGGCAGCAGGCCGACGGGCACAAGGACTCCGCGGGCAACCCGTGGATCGGGGCCGAGGACGTGGAGTTCCTGCCCCAGCCGGGCCCCTGGACCGCGATGGGCTGGAACATCGAACCCGCCGGCCTGACCGACCTGCTCATGGAACTGCACGAACGCTACCCGCACCTGCCACTGATGGTCACCGAGAACGGCGCCGCGTTCGACGACGAGGTCACCCTCACCGGCGGCGTCGCCCGCGTGCACGACCCTCGCCGGGTGCAGTACCTGCACGACCACATCGAAGCACTCGCCCAGGCCCGCGACAAAGGCGCGGACGTGCGCGGCTACTTCGCCTGGTCCCTGCTGGACAACTTCGAATGGGCCTACGGATACGACCGCCGCTTCGGCATCATCCGAGTCGACTACACCACCCAGGAACGCACCTGGAAAGACTCCGCCCACTGGTACCGCCGCCTCACAACCAGCCGGACACTCCCCGCCATCACCGAAATCGACCCCGCCTGATCGGGCCGCGGCCCGTGGCTGGCGCCGTGGGGGGTGCCGGGGCGGTCTCGGGGTGCGGGGCGCCGACCTGACCCGGCGGGAGCGGGTCTGACCGGAACCCCCGGGCCTGGAGCGGCCGGGGAGCGGGGACGAGCCGGGTTCCGCCGTGCGGCGGAACCCGGCTGCGGTGCGTTCCGGGGGCTCTCGGCCTCGTTCCGGGGCTCTCGGCGTTCGGGTGTCCAGGCCGTCGGGGTGGTGGTGGCCGCCGCCGGTGGTGGGCTGTGACGTGGACCTCCGTGAGACACGCCCAAGAGGGTGCGACACGCCGTGAGTTCACCCGGTGATCGTCCGGCGTTGCCGGGTCGGTACGTCCTATTTGCGAAGGTGTCCCCGGTGTCGCGCGGGCTGCGCGACGGGTGGTCGCGCGGGGGTGGGGAAGGTCGTGGCGAGACTCGCCGCGTCGGTCGCCGAGGGTGCGTGACGGGCGCGGACGAGCGCCTCGTGCGCTGTCCGGGACGTGCCTCCGAGCCGGTTCGGGAGGTACGTGGCAGCATGGTCGGCGGGCGGAAACCGGCGATCGGGTGTACACCTCGCACGGGTTCCTGGCCGGCGTCAACCACAAGATGTCGTTGTCGGGCGAGCGTCAGACACTAGGTGTAGTGTTTTCCGTAGCGGGGCAGGCATGGCCTCGCGCAAACCACATCGGTGTAGTTCCACCGATGTTCTTCGAGGTCAACGGCATCCAAGGGGAGGGGCGGACATGAGCGTCACCGTCTACAGCAAGCCGGCGTGCGTCCAGTGCGACGCAACGTACCGCGCACTCGACCGCAAGGGCATCGAGTACTCGGTCGTCGACATCACACAGGACACCGACGCGCTCGAGATGGTCCGCGGCCTCGGGTACCTCCAGGCGCCCGTCGTGGTGGCGGGCGACGCACACTGGTCGGGCTTCCGCCCGGACCGGATCATGGAACTCGCCGCCACGCAGACGGTGGTCGCCTGACAGCTCGTGGAGGCAGGGTCGGAGACATGGGATCCCTGGTCTACTTCTCCAGCGTCTCGGAGAACACGCATCGATTCGTGCAGCGCCTCGACCTCGGGTCGCTGGACATCCCGGTGCGACGGATCCCCCTCCGCCCGGCCGACGGATTCCTGCGGGTCGACGAACCGTACGTCCTCATGGTCCCCACCTACGGCGGGGGGAACGAGGGCGGCTCGGTCCCGCGTCAGGTCCGTAAGTTCCTGAACGACGAGCACAACCGGTCGTTCATCCGCGGCGTGATCGCCGCAGGCAACACCAACTTCGGGGCTGCGTACTGCATCGCCGGGGACATCATCGCGGCCAAGTGCGACGTCCCATACCTGTACGCCTTCGAGCTCCTGGGCACAGCGCAGGACGTCACGCGCGTCCGCAACGGATTGGCACGATTTTGGCAACAGCAACCACAGCAGCAGCCCCGGCAGGTACCGCTCTCGGCGTGAGCGCGGTCGCGTCGGAGGACCTTCAGCCGGACTTCCACGCGCTCAACGCGATGCTGAACCTGTACGGCGCGGACGGGAAGATCCAGTTCGACAAGGACCGTGAGGCGGCCCGCCAGTACTTCCTGCAGCACGTCCTGCCGAACACGGTCCAGTTCGAGACGCTGGAAGCGAAGCTCGATCACCTCGTCGAGAACAAGTACTACGACCCCGAGGTGCTCGGGAAGTACTCCCGCGCGTTCGTGAAGACCTTGTTCCAGCGCGCCTACGCCAAGGAATTCCGGTTCGAGACGTTCCTCGGTGCCTTCAAGTACTACACGTCCTACACGCTCAAGACGTTCGACGGGACGAAGTACCTCGAACGCTTCGAGGACCGTGTCTCCATGGTCGCCCTCGGTCTGGCCGACGGCGACGAGGCCCTTGCCGAGCGCATCGTCGACGAGGTGATCGCCGGGCGCTTCCAGCCGGCGACGCCGACGTTCCTCAACGTGGGCAAGGCGCAGCGGGGTGAGCCGGTGTCGTGCTTCCTCCTGCGCATCGAGGACAACATGGAGTCCATCGCGCGCGGCATCAACTCCGCGCTGCAGCTCTCCAAGCGCGGCGGCGGCGTGGCGCTCCTGCTGAGCAACGTCCGCGAGCACGGCGCACCGATCAAGCACATCCAGAACCAGTCGTCCGGTGTCATCCCGGTGATGAAGCTGCTCGAGGACTCCTTCTCGTACGCGAACCAGCTCGGGGCGCGGCAGGGCGCGGGCGCGGTCTACCTGCACGCGCACCACCCGGACATCATGCGGTTCCTCGACACCAAGCGAGAGAACGCGGACGAGAAGATCCGCATCAAGACCCTCTCCCTCGGCGTCGTCATCCCGGACATCACGTTCGAGCTGGCCAAGAAGAACGCGGACATGCACCTGTTCAGCCCGTACGACGTCGAGCGCGTCCACGGCAAGCCGTTCGCGGACGTCTCGATCTCCGAGAAGTACGACGAGCTCGTCGCGGACGACCGCATCCGCAAGACCACGATCAACGCCCGCGACTTCTTCCAGACGCTCGCGGAGCTGCAGTTCGAGTCGGGCTACCCGTACATCATGTTCGAGGACACGGTGAACAAGGCGAACCCGATCGCGGGCCGCATCACCCACTCGAACCTGTGCTCCGAGATCCTCCAGGTCTCGACGCCGTCCACGTTCAACGAGGACCTGTCGTACAGCCACGTCGGCCGCGACATCTCGTGCAACCTCGGCTCCCTGAACATCGCCAAGGCGATGGACTCGCCCGATTTCGGCGCGACGATCGACACCGCGATCCGGGCGCTGACGGCCGTGAGCGACCAGACGAGCATCGACTCGGTGCCGTCGGTACGGCACGCCAACGAGCTGGGGCACGCCATCGGGCTGGGGCAGATGAACCTGCACGGCTATCTGGCGCGCGAGCGGATCTACTACGGCTCCGACGAGGGCGTCGACTTCACGAACATCTACTTCTACACGGTCGCCTACCACGCGATCGCAGCGTCCAACCGCCTCGCGATGGAACGCGGGAAGAAGTTCGGTGGGTTCGAGGAGTCGCAGTACGCCACGGGGGAGTACTTCGACAAGTACACCGACCAGGAGTGGAAGCCGGCGACCGAGCGGGTGTCACGCCTGTTCGCCGACGCCGGGGTGCAGATCCCGACGCAGGAGGACTGGAAGGCCCTCAAGGCGTCGGTGATGGAGCACGGCATCTACAACCAGAACCTGCAGGCGGTCCCGCCGACGGGCTCGATCAGCTACATCAACAACTCCACGTCGTCCATCCACCCGGTGCCGGCCAAGATCGAGATCCGCAAGGAAGGCAAGCTCGGTCGCGTCTACTACCCGGCGCCGTACATGACGAACGACAACCTGGAGTACTACCAGGACGCGTACGAGATCGGGTACGAGAAGATCATCGACACGTACGCGGCGGCGACGCAGCACGTGGACCAGGGCCTCAGCCTGACGCTGTTCTTCCCCGACACGGTCACCACGCGCGACGTGAACAAGGCGCAGATCTACGCCTGGAAGAAGGGCATCAAGACGCTGTACTACATCCGCCTGCGTCAGATGGCGCTGGAGGGTACCGAGGTGGAGAACTGCGTCAGCTGCATGCTCTGACGCGCGTGGACGGTGCGCCCGCGTCACAGCGGGCGCACCAGTACCGACCATGAACAGCCCGGCCGCCGCCGTCGCCCCTCGACGGCGCCGCGGCCGTCGTACATCGGAAGAAGAACGAAGATGTCGCCCACAGGGAAGCTCAAGCTCATCGATCGCGTGAGCGCGATCAACTGGAACCGCCTGGAGGACGAGAAGGACCTCGAGGTCTGGGACCGTCTGGTCGGGAACTTCTGGCTTCCCGAGAAGGTGCCGGTGTCGAACGACATCCAGTCGTGGCACACGCTGTCGGAGCCCGAGAAGGTCATGACCACCCGCGTGTTCACGGGCCTGACCCTGCTGGACACGATCCAGGGCACCGTCGGCGCGGTGTCGCTGATCCCGGACGCGCTCACGCCGCACGAGGAGGCGGTGTACACGAACATCGCGTTCATGGAGTCGGTACACGCGAAGAGCTACTCGTCGATCTTCTCGACGCTGCTGTCGACGCGGGAGATCGACGACGCCTTCGCCTGGTCCGAGAGCAACCCGCACCTGCAGAAGAAGGCGGAGATCGTCCTCGAGTACTACCGGGGCGACGAGCCGCTGAAGCGCAAGGTCGCCTCCACGATGCTGGAGTCGTTCCTGTTCTACTCCGGCTTCTACGCGCCGATGTACTGGTCGAGCCGGGCCAAGCTCACCAACACCGCCGACCTGATCCGCCTCATCATCCGCGACGAGGCCGTGCACGGGTACTACATCGGCTACAAGTACCAGAAGGGTCTGGCACAGCTGACGCAGCCCGAGCAGGACGATCTCAAGGCCTACACGTTCGAGCTGCTCTTCGAGCTGTACGAGAACGAGGCCGAGTACACCGAGTCGCTGTACGCCGAACTCGGCCTGGTCGACGACGTCAAGGCGTTCCTTCGGTACAACGCGAACAAGGCCCTGATGAACCTGGGTTACGAGGCGCTGTTCCCCAAGGAGGACACCGACGTCAACCCCGCCATCCTCGCGGCGCTGAGCCCGAACGCGGACGAGAACCACGACTTCTTCAGCGGATCGGGTTCGAGCTACGTCATCGGCAAGGCCGTCGAGACCGAGGACGACGACTGGGACTTCTGATCGTCTGATCGGAGCTCGGCGCCCGTAGCGGCTGACCAGAAACCCGGAACCGCAGCATCCCGCGGTTCCGGGCCTTTCTGCGTGCCGACATCCCGGGACACGGGTCCGTGATGAACCGGCGCTCGGTCACCGGGAGCACGCAGCGGGCCAACCCGTCGATGTCAGTAGCAGACGGTTCGTCTGCGTTTGGAGTAGCGCTGACGGCACGGGCGGGGTCATCGTCGAGCTGATCGGTCAGGCCCAGACCGACTCCGCGCTACGCGAGGCGTGCCTGCATGCCTACTCGCGACGCGGCGCGACCTGGCCTTGCGCGGACTTGAGACGGCGATCGAGGCCGGCCAGCTCCGTGCCGGCCCCGACTGCGGATCGGTGGTCGACCAGCTCTGGGGCTCCTGTACCACCGGCTGCTGCTGCCGGACGAACCGCTGGACACCGCCTTTGCCGACACGCTGGTCGACAACCGTGTTCCACGGCATCGCCGCCTGAGAGCGGTCGACCCGCTCGACAGGTGGCGGTGTCCAAGGTGGTTCACTTGCCCGAGGTGCATCCTGGCGAAACTGTGGAGGTAGGTCTGATGGCCAACGTTCTGGTGACGGGTGCGTCCCGGGGGATCGGGCGCGCGATCGCGGTGGCCCTTGCCGGCCGTGGTGACCGGGTCGCTGTCCACTACGGCTCCGACCGGAGGGCGGCCGAGGAGACGCTCGAGCTGCTGAGCGGCAGGGGGCACACGGTGGTGGATGGGGATCTGAGCAGACCTGAGAGCGGCGAGCGCATCGTCGCGGCGGCGACAGAGGCGCTCGGGGGAGTCGACGTCCTCGTCAACAACGCGGCGATCGCTCCCAGCGCGCGCCGTCATCATCCGATCGAGACCGTGGACTACGCGGATTGGCAGCGGATCTGGCGGGAGATGATCGACGTGGACCTCATCGCTGCGGCAAACGTGACGTATCTCGTCGCGCGGCAGATCATCGCCCGCGGAACCGGTGGGACCATCGTGAACGTCGGCTCCCGGGGTGCGTTCCGCGGCGAGCCGGAGTTCCCCGCGTACGGGGCTGCCAAAGCCGCGCTGCACGCCTTCGGGCAGTCGATGGCCGTCGCTCTCGCGCCGCACGGCATCGCGGTGGCGTCGGTCGCCCCCGGATTCGTCAGCTCTGAGCGGCAGGCGGAGAAACTGGGGAGCCCGGCGGGTGACGCCGTGCGGTCGGAGAGCCCGTTCGGGCGGGTGGGGACGCCACAGGAGGTCGCGCACGCCGTGCTGTACCTGACCTCCCCGGGGGCGGTCTGGGCCTCTGGCGCCATTCTCGACCTCAACGGCGCCTCCCACCTACGCACCTGAGCTCTCACCCGAGGGTCCGACCAGGTGTCCGACGTGGTGCGGGAAGCGGAAGCGGACCAGCGCGGCGGCGACGGCCACTGCCGCGATGACGGCCGCGCCCAGCAGAAGAGGTCCCTCGAACCCCGTGTCCAGCAGGGGTCGGGACAGCCGCGGGCCCGCGATCTGGCCGCTCGCGTAGCCCGTGGTCAGCAGCGCCACGGCTCGGGGCAGCCGCAGGTGCTCACCCAGTGCGAGGGCCAGCGAACTGATCCCGACGAAGGTTCCGCCGAACAGCGCCGCCGAGATCAGCGCGCTGGCGCTCCCGCTCGTCGGGGCGCCGCCGAGTACGGTGTCCATCGCGTTCGTGCTCGACCACCACGAAGGGCTCAAGCGTCGCTTCGCCGATGCTGCGGTCGTCGTCCTCGACCGTACTTGAATTAGTAGACGACTGGTCTACTCACTGGTATGGTTCTCGCGTGCCCGCGACGATCGATACCCGCCAGAAGATCCTTGATGCCGCCCAGGCCGTCATAGCGCACAAGGGCTGGGCCGTCGTGGGCATCAACGAGGTGCTGGGTGTCGCGGGCGTGCCGAAGGGTTCGTTCTATCACTGGTTCAGCTCCAAGGACGCCTTCGGCGAGGCGATGATGCAGAGCTACTTCACCGAGTACCTCGCCGAGATGGATGAGATCTTCGCGCGGCCGAAGGTGTCGGCGGCGGCGAGGCTCATGGCCTACTGGGAGAACTGGCGCGCGACGCAAGGGCTGGAGGACTGTCGAGGCAAGTGCCTCGCGGTCAAGCTCGGCGCGGAGGTCGCCGATCTCTCGGAGCCGATGCGCCTGGCGCTGAAGGACGGCACGACTGCGATCATTGGCCGTGTGGAGCGCATGATCGTGGCCGGCACGGCAGACGGTTCCTTGTCGGTCGTGGGTGATGCCCACGTCGTGGCGCAGACGCTCTACGACCTGTGGCTGGGCGCCAGCGTGCTGGCGAAGATCCACCGCGACCCCGCGCCGATGGACGGCGCGCTGGCGCTCACCCGGCAGGTCCTCCACCTCGCGTAACCAGTTTCCCGCATCTCGTCCAACGGTGCGGGCCCCTACTGATCGTCGAAAGACGACCGGTCTACTCCAAGGAGGAGCACATGAAGGTTCTCATCGTCCTCACCTCGCACGACGAGCTCGGCAGCACCGGCAAGAAGACCGGGTTCTGGCTCGAGGAGCTCGCTGCGCCGTACTACCGCTTCAAGGACACGGGTTACGACATCACGCTCGCCTCCCCGAAGGGCGGACAGCCGCCGCTGGACCCGAAGAGCAACGAGCCGCAGTTCCAGACCGACCAGACCCGCCGTTTCGAAGCCGACCCCGAGGCGACCGCTGCCCTGGCGAGCACGGTGCGCCTGGACTCGGTCTCCGCCGACGACTACGACACCGTCTTCTACCCGGGCGGGCACGGCCCGCTGTGGGACCTCGCCGAGGACCCCAGCTCGGCGCGTCTGATCGAGACCACGCTGCGCTCCGGCAAGCCGGTCGCGCTCGTCTGCCACGCTCCGGGCGTGCTGCGGCACGTCACCAACGAGGACGGCACCCCGCTGGTGCAGGGCAGGAAGGTCACCGGCTTCACCAACACCGAGGAGGCCGCGGTCGAGCTGGTCGACGTCGTCCCGTTCCTGGTCGAGGACGAGCTGATCAAGCTCGGCGGTGACTACTCCAAGGGCGCCGACTGGGGGTCCTACGTGGTCGAGGACGGGCTGCTCATCACCGGTCAGAACCCCGCCTCGTCGTCGGCCGCGGCCGACGCACTGATCGCCAGGCTCAAGGCATGAGCGCCTATGTCGTCATGCTTGATTCCCGACCGTCGCAGACGCTCAGACCTGGTACCACAGCCGGGCATATCAGGACGCTTTGCCGCTCCGCCCAGGCTGCGTCCGACTATCGCGTTCTGATCGTGCCGGGCCTCGACTGACTACCTCGACCACCAGAACATCGCTCTCTCGGGCTGAAACCCGGGACGAGGACAAGGAGCAGTGAAGATGAAGACCTTCATCATCGGGATCGCCGGAGGGGTCGGCGGCAGGCTCGCCCGCCTGCTGCACGACCACGGCGACGAGGTCGACGGCCTCTACCGTCGGCCGGAACAAGGCGTGGCACTCGCCGCGGACGGAATCAACGCCACCCGGGGCGACCTGAGCTCGCTCGATCCCACAGCGCTCGCGCACATGATCCGCGGCTCCGACGTCCTCGTCTTCTCCGCGGGCGCGGGCGGAGAAGGGGGAAACGCAGGGACCACCGCGATCGACGGCGACGGCCTGACCACCGCCATCACCGCCGCCCGGTCGGCCGGCGTCACCCGGTTGGTGCTCGTGTCCGTCTTCCCCGACGCGTGGCGTGGCCGCGCGGTGTCCGACACGTTCGAGCACTACATCGAGGTCAAGAAGCGAGCCGAGGTCGAACTCGTCGCCACCGAGGACCTTGACTGGTTGATCGTCCGTCCGGCCGCGCTGCTCGACGACCCCGGGGCGGGGAGGGTCGCTCTCGCGCCGGCACTGATCCACACCGAGGTCACCCGCGACGATGTCGCAGCGGTCCTCGCCGAGCTCGTCCACACCCCCGAGATTCACCGGAAGATCCTGGAGCTCACCTCAGGAGACACACCCGTCCCGGATGCCGTCAGCCACCTGTTGCGGGAGTGAGCCGACCACGCCCGGGAACCGCACGATCACGCGATTCCCGGGCCTTCCTGCGCAGGGTCAGGCGGCAGGCTCGGCCGCCAGGATGTCGACCACGAACACGAGCGTCTTGCCGCCCAGCTCGTGGGCGCTCGCGTCCTCGCCGTAGGCCTCCGCGGCCGGAGCGACGAGCAGGACCTGGCTACCGACCTTCTGCCCGGCGAGGCCGTCGGTCCAGGCGGGAATCACGCCGTTGAGCGGGAACGACGTCGGAGCCGAGCGGCTCCAGGAGGAGTCGAACGACGTACCGTCGAGGAGGCAGCCGAGGTACTGCACGGTGACCTCGTCCTCCTTGGTGACCTCGGCGCCGTCGCCCTCGATGAGGGGCTGCACGACGAGCTCGGTCGGGTCCTCGTAGCCGTCCGCGATCGTCACCGTGGGCACGCCGTCGCCGTCGAGCTCGACCGCCGGCAGGCCCTCCTCGGGCTCCACGGCGGCGCCCTCGGCGCGCTGGGGCAGCGTCTCCGACTCCATCACGTCGAGCACGTGCACCTGGGTGGTGCCGTCCATGCCCTGCATGGCGATCGTCAGGCGCGCCCCGACGTGCAGACCGGTGAGCGGCTCGTTGAGAACCTGGTAGCTCGGGTCACCGAGGGTGAACGTCTGCGGGGCCTGCCCCTCGTCCCAGGTCGACGGGTTCGTCTGCTCGCCGTCGGCACCGTTGACGATGTAGTCGTGGAACGTGATCTTGTCGCCCTCGACGAGTTCGGCACCGTCGCCCTCGTCGAGCACGTTGACGGCGAGACCCTCGACGGCGAGCGGTGTCTCGAACTCGACCTTCTCGGGCTTCTTGCCGCTCTCGCCGGTGACCTCGACGGCGTCGACGGCGTTCTGGTCGGCCTCGCTGGCCTCCGGAGCCTCCGACGGCTCCGGAGCGGCCTCCGGCTCGCAGACACCGCCCGCGACGACCGGTGCCGCGCTCGCACCCGACTCGCTCGCGGACGGGCTCGCCGAGGCGTCGGCGCTGTCGGAACTGTCGCCGTCGCCGCATCCGGTGAGCACGAGGGCGGAGCCCAGGGCGAACGCCGCCAGGCCGGCTGTGGTGCGGTGCTTCACGTTGTGTCCTTCGATAGGTGAGGTAGTGCCAGACCGGCACACTGTAACGGTCTGAGCCGGGAGAGACCTGGACCGTGGTGAAATGCCCGGTAACGTCGGAACTGGCGGGCCCCGCCGTCGTCCGACCGGTTTTGGAACAATGGCGGCATGCCGTCCAAGCGCCGATCCAGCAAGCGACCGTACGGAGCCGAGCACCGGCCGCTCGACGTCGACCGGGCCACGGGCGGCCGCCGCAGCGAGTCCGCGTCCGACGGCGAGTGGGTGGTCCAGCACGTCCGGTCGTCCGAGAAGACCTACGTCTGCCCGACCTGCCGGCAGGACGTGCCGCCCGGCACGGCGCACGTCGTCGCCTGGCGGTCGGACGCCATCGGCGGCCCCGACGCCGGGCTCGAACAGCGCCGCCACTGGCACAGCAACTGCTGGCGCCGCCGGACCAACCTGCGCTGACGCCCGGCGACCCGGGACCGGGAGAGAATGGTCCCGATGACTACCCACACCTCGCACCAGATCCGCTCCACGACGGTCCTTCCCGCCCATCGCGAGAACGTCGACCTCCACACCGCGGACGGCCTGACGCTCGTGGGCGAGCTCGCGCTCCCGGCCGGGACCGACGGTGCCCCGCGCACGCCGTCGGCCACCCTGGTCACCTTCCATCCGCTGCCGACGCACGGCGGCTTCATGGACTCGCACGTGTACCGCAAGGCCGCGTGGCGGCTCCCCGCGCTGGCGAACCTCGCCGTGCTGCGCTTCAACACGCGCGGCACCAGCTCGCCCCGCGGCACCAGCGAGGGCGAGTTCGACGGCGGTGAGGCCGAGCGGTACGACGTCGCCGCCGCCATCGAGCTGGCCGAGTTCCGCGAGCTGCCGAGCCGCTGGCTCGTCGGCTGGTCGTTCGGTACCGAACTGGTCCTGAAGCACGGCGCGGACCCGAGTATCGAGGGCGCCATCCTGCTCTCGCCGCCCCTGCACCGCGCGACCGACGTCGACCTCGACCGCTGGGCCGAGTTCGGCAAGCCGCTCGTGGTGCTCGTCCCCGAGCTCGACGACTACCTGCGTCCCGAGGAGGCGCGTCGCAGGTTCGCCCGCGTTCCGCAGGCCGAGGTGATCGGCGTCGACGGCGCCAAGCACCTCTGGGTGGGCGAGTCGGCCGTGCGCCGGGTCCTGGACGAGATCGTCGGCCACGTGCTTCCGGGTCATCCGCTCCCCCTGCCGACGCACTGGGAGGGCTCCCTCCCGGAGGCGTAGTTCCGGCTCCCCTCCTCGCGACCGCCCTACCGGGCATAACCTGGGGGAGGGGCGGGGGACGCCCCGCAGAGCGAGGGGCGTGGTCGCCCAGAAGGAGGCGCGGCAATGACTCGGACGACTCCGTTGAACACGATCGACCTGCGCGTGGGCGGCGGCCTCCCGCTCGTCCTGCTGCACGGCTTTCCCCTGGACCTGCGCATGTGGGCCGCCTGCGCCGCGGTGCTCCCGGCCGGCACCCGGGCGATCGGCGTCGACCTGCCCGGAGCCGGGCACTCCGACCTGGACGGTGCTCGGCCCTCGCTCGAGCACAGCGCCGAACGCGTGCACGACACGCTGCGCGAGGCGGGCGTCGGCAACGCCATCGTCGTCGGGCTGTCGATGGGCGGATACGTGGCCCTGGCGCTCGCCGACCTGTACCCGGGGTTCGTCGCGGGGCTGGGGCTCGTCGACACGAAATCGGTGGCGGACACCGATGAGGCGCGAGCGAACCGTCGCCGGATCGCGAACGCGGTCGAGGAGGCACAGACGGTCGACGCGGTGCTCGGCATGCCGGCAGCCCTGCTGTCCGACATCAGTGCCACCGAGCGGCGTCATCTCTTCCCGGTCCTGGAGAGCTGGATCCGTTCCCAGTCACCGGCGGGCGTGGCGTGGACGCAGCGGGCGATGGCCGCGCGGCCCGACCGGACCCGGGTGCTCGAGAAGTACGAGGCCCCCGTCGCCGTCGTCGTGGGCGCACAGGACAAGCTCGCGCCGCCCGCGGAGGCGGAACACATGGCGGCCGCGGCGAGGACCGCGGGCGGCGACGTCACCTTGACCGAGGTGCCCGACGCCGGCCACATGGCTCCGGTCGAGGATCCTCAGACGGTCGCCCGTGCCCTGGCGGATCTGCGTCGTCGGGTACGGGACACCTGAGGCGGCCCCGAGGTACCCGGGTCAGGCGCACGAAAAGAACCCCGGCCGCCGGACGAACGATCGTCCGGCGGCCGGGGCACGTCGTGTCGGGTGACGTGGCGAGCTGCCACGCGGCCGGCAGGGCCTCAGGCGTTCGCCTCGGCCTTGCTCTCCGACTTGCCGTTCTCCGTCTCGTCCTCGCCGCCGTCGACCTGCGGGATCACCACGGTGGCCGAGCTGACCTCGTCCGCCGACGGTGCGGGGTTGGGTGAGCGGGGCGGGATCGCGGCCGGAGGCTTGCCGGACGAGTCCTCGTCCTTCGCGCCCTTGCCGACACCACCGAAACGGGCCTGCTGGGCCGGGGTCAGAGGGCTGCCGCCGGTGGCCGTGGCGAGCGCCGCCGATCCGTCCTTGCCGCCCTGCTGCGGGCCGCCGAGCATGCCGCGCAGCTCGTCGAGGTAGCCGTTGATCGAGTCGTGCTGGCGGGTGAGGTCCTCGAGCTGGTTCTGGGCCGCCGTGCGCTGCTGTTCCGCCTCGGCACGGGCGTCCGCGATGGTCTGCTCGGCGAACTCGCGCGCCTCCGCGACGATCCGGTCCGCCGTCCGCCGCGAGTCCGCGACGAGGTCCTTGACGTAGACGTCGGACTCCGAGCGGACCTTCTCGGCCTGCTCGAGCGCCACGGCCACGCGCTTCTCCGCCTCGGCCGCGTGCTCCTCGGCGGCCTTGACGAGCTTGTCCGTCTCCTCCTTGGCCTTGGCGTGACGCTCGGCGAGTTCGGCCTCGACCTGTTCCTTGCGGGTGGCGATGTCCAGATCCGCCTCGGCGAGCGCGCTCCGCGCCTGTTCGCGCAGGTCCTCCAGGTCCGAGCTGACCGCGTTCGCCGCCTCGGAGGCTTCGCGCTTGGCGTCGGCCACGAGCTGCTCCGCCTCGCGCCGGGCGCGCTCCAGGAGCTCCGTGGACTCCTTCTCGGCGCTCTCGCGCTGGGCGGCCGTCTCGGCGGCGACCTTGGCGCGCAGCTGGGCGGCGTCCCGCTCCGTGTTGACCCGGAGTTCGGTGGTCTCGCGCTCGACCGTCGAGCGCAGCGTGCCGAGCTCCCGCTCCAGGCTGGCGCGGCGCTCCGACTCCTCGGTGGCGATGCCGGAGGTGATCAGGGCGGCCTCGCGCTCTGCCGAGCCGACGAGTTCCTCGGCGCGCCGCTGCGCCGCGACGAGGTGGCCGTCGGCTTCGGCAGCCATCGTCGTGCGGATCTCCTCGGCCTCGCGACGGGCGCTGGCGAGCATCTCGGCCGCCTCCGACTCGGCCCGGGAGCGGACCTGGCCGGCCGAGAGCTTGGCGCGCGCCATGATGTCCGCCGCCTGCTGGTTCGCCTGGGTGAGGATGTCCGAGGACTGCTCCTCCGCCGAGCGCAGCAGCATCTCGATGCGCGAACCGAGGCCCGCGTACGACGGCTTGTCGCTCTCCTTGAGCCGCTGCTGGGCGTCGCTGAGGTCGGCCTGGAGCTTCGAGGCGCGTGAATCGGACGACTCGACCTGTCGCCGTGCCTCCTCCAGCGCGGCGTTGAGCCGGTCGAGGTGGCTGTGCACCTGGTCGCGGTCGTAACCGCGCATGACTGTCGGGAAGAGCGATCGCTCGTCTGACACGTGCAGACCTCCGTGGCAAGACCGTGGTTCCCCGGCCAGGGATGCCGCAGATTCGCGGCTCGTCCGGCGCCCAGGATACGCGCCGCGTCGCCCGATGTGTAGCCGCTTGAAATATGGCTTTCGTGGTATTCGGGGGTGGGGCGTGAAGACAGCGGGTGAAAGAACGGTGATGATCCGCGGCCGTGCCTCCCGCTGGACGACCGTACAGCCGACCACCCTATGCTGGACCGTCGGTAGTTGGCACCTACGAAGGGAACGGGTGGTGCAACGCTTTCTGGCGATCCTCCTCATTCTCGCCGGTCTCGGCGCGGCGGGGTACGGAGTCGCGACGGCGACGGTCCTGCGCGGGTCCGACACGGTGGTCGCCACGGCGACGCCGAGCGGGGACGGGACGATGGTGGTCACCGTTCCCGGGGTGCTGGGAATGGTGGACGAGAGCGTCACCGTGCGGGCGTCGGTCCCTGAGGGGCAGAAGGTCACTCTCGCCGTCGGCACCGAGACGGACGTCCTCGGCTGGGTCGGCGACGACCCCTACGACTCGGTGACCGGGATGGCGGACTGGACGGAGCTCTCGGTCGTGCCGGGCGCGGGTGTCACCGGGGACGAGGCCGAGGAGGAGGGCTCTGCCGACGGCGAGGGTGCCTCCGGGTCGGCGGAGAAGCCGTCCACGGGGCCCGACCCGGCCGGATCCGACATGTGGATCTCCGAGGTGAGCGGTGAGACCAGCGTCACCCTGCGGTACACCGATCAGCCCGGTCCCTACGTCCTCCTCGCGGCCGGGGTCGGCAAGGGGGCCGAGGCGCCGACGGTGGAGCTGACCTGGCCTCGTCCGGCCACCACGCCGTTCCTGTGGCCGAGTGTCATCGGTGGAGGACTCCTTCTCCTGGTCGGCGTCTTCCTGCTCGTGGGCGTCCGAGGGAAGCCAGGCGCGCGCAGCGGCCGGGGGAGCGGCAAGGGCCGGAAGCCGGCCAGGACCGTCCGCGAGCCGCTCGAGCGCCGTGACGACCCGGCACAGCCCGGGGCGGCCGACGAGTCACCGTTCTCGCTCGCGCCGGGCGAGAAGCCCGACTCCCCGTTCCCGCCCGGTCCCGCCGAGAAGTCTCCCTTCCCGTTGACCGACGACGACCAGGGCAGCCCGGACTTCCCGCCTGCGGCGGCGCCGGCCTGGGGCTCCGCGCCCACACCGCCGCCGTACGGCGCGCCGTCCGAACCCGACGGCGACACCGTGCCACGCCCCGCGCCCGCGGTGCCCGCTGCCGGAGCATGGAGCACCGCCGGGTCCCGGCCGACGGCTTTGCCGTCCGGCCCGGCCGAGCTTCCCGGCCACCAGCCACCGGCCGGTCCGCCCGCGCCGGGCAGCCTGCGCCGTCGTCGTGGCCGCCGTGGCGCCCCGGACCAGCCCGGCGCGCCGTCGGCCGCGCCGATGCCTGCACCGTCCGCCCCGCGCACTCCCGTGGCTCCCGCACCGCCGCCGGTCGCCGCCCCCTCGCAGCCGGCGTCTCCCGCGTCCAGCGCATCCCCAGGAACACCGGGCAAGCTGATGACGCGCCGCGAGCGGCGCCTGGCCGAACAGGCCGCCCGCCGCGGGAACACGGGCATGCAGCCCGCCGTGGCACCGCAGCAGCCCGAGCCGCCCCAGCCGGAGCCGCCCCAGCCGGATACGCCCGCGCCCTCCAGCCGTGCGGCCGCCTGGCGCGAGGCCTGGGGGATCAAGGACGGAGAGAACTCATGACCTACCGCAGCACGCCGGCGCGCCGCGCGTCCGCAGCGGCCGCCCTCCTGCTCGCGGTCGGCCTGCTGGCCGGATGCGCGCAGGAGCTTCCGGTGCCCGAGTCGCAGCCGGCCGTGGTCGGCGCCGTGGTCACGGAGGAGCAGGAGAAGACGATCATCAGCCGGGTGGCCGAGTCGGTGGAGACGGCCACCAAGGAGAGGGACGCGGACGCGCTCGGCGACCGCATGACGGGGCCCGCCAAGAAGCTGCGCACGAGCCAGATCGAGGTGGCCAAGAAGCTCAAGAGCGACGAGCAGGTCACGGACCTGCTCATGACCATGCAGTCCGTGACGCTTCCGTCGGACCCCGAGTGGCCGCGCGTGAGCCTCGCTGTCAGCACGCAGCCGACGGACCTCACGCCGCCGACGCTCTACGCGTTCGAGCAGACCTCCGCCCGCTCGGACTACAAGCTGTGGGGCTGGGCGGACCTGCTGCCCGGTGTCACCCTGCCGCAGTTCGCCTCGACCGACGCGGGGGCCGAGGAGGTCGCGCCCGATGACGGCGAGTCGCTCACGATGTCACCGTCGAAGTCGGTCGCGGCGTACGCGGACATCCTCTCCGAGGAGAAGGACTCGAAGTTCGCCAAGAACTTCGAGGACGACGACTTCCGTGACTTCCTGCGCAAGCAGGAGTCCGCGCAGGTGAAGGCCGACGGCTGGAAGAAGTCCGAGGGGAAGTACTCCTTCAGCGCCCGGCCCGACGAGGACGCGGGGGTCCAGGCGATGCGCACCGTCGACGGCGGTGCGATCGTCATGGGCGCGATCAACTCGTCGCAGGTGATCCAGCTCCAGGAGAAGGCCGAGGCGCCGCCGTCGAACGGCTTCGTGACCCAGAAGGCCCTGTTCGGGGACCAGGAGGTGACGAACGTGCTGCGTACGAAGTACGTCGACGTGGTCGCGCTGTACGTGCCGCCCTCGGGCTCCGAGGAGAAGGTGCGGCTGGTCGGCTTCGAGCACATCGCCGTCGCGGCGACCAACGCGTGAGGGGACCGAGCAGCGCGCCGCCGGTCGCGGCGCTGCTCGCGGGGCTCCTGTCCCTCGCCCTGACGGGATGCGCCCCGGGCCCTCCCGCACCCGATCCCGGACCGGCGGTGGTCGGCGCCGTGGTGACCGAGGAGCAGGAGCGGACGATCATCGGCCGGGTGGCCGCGTCGCTGGAGAAGGCCACCGCCGAGCGCGACCCCGCCGCACTGGAGGCGCGAACCACCGGCCCGGCCCGGGAACTGCGCGCCAGCCAGCTCGAGGTGGCCAGGCTGCTCGCCGACGACGACCGCGTGACGGACCTCCCCATGACCATGCAGTCCGTGGTGCTGCCCGCGGAACCCGGGTGGCCCCGCACCAGCCTGGCGGTGAGTACGTCGCCGGGCCGCGGTGCGGCGCCCGTGCTGTACGCCTTCGAGCAGCGACTCGCCCGCGGCGACTACAAGCTGTGGGCATGGGCGAAGCTGCTGCGAGGTGAGACCCTGCCGCGGTTCGCCTCGTCGGAAGCGGGCGCCGCGCGGGTGCCGGCCGACGACGAGGAGTCGCTCACGATGTCGCCGGCCCAAGCTGTCGCCGCGTACGCGGACGTCCTGTCCGAAGGGGCGGACTCCGCCTTCGCCGACCGGATCCAGGACGACGAGTTCCGCGTCCTGCTGCGCGAGCAGGAGGCCGCGCAGCGGGAGACCGACGACTGGAGGGCCTCCGACGGCAGGTACTCCTTCAGCGCCCGGCCGGACCGGGACGCGGCGCCGCGAGCGATGCGCGTGGTCGACGGCGGCGCGATCGTCATGGGCGCGATCGACTCGTCGCAGCTGATCGAGCTCCAGGAGTGCGCCACGATCGAGAGGCGCAGCCTCACCGAGACCCAGCGCGCGCTGCACGGCGAACAGCGGGAGAGCAACGTCCTGAGAACCACGTTCCTGGACGTCGTCGCACTGTACGTACCGGCCGCGGGTTCCGAGGAGCAGGTTCGGCTCGTCGGTGTGGAGCACGTGGCCGTGGATGTCGAGTCCACCGGAGACCTGTCGGGCTGCGGATGATTCCCGGCCGGCGAGGCCGCCCCGGGTCGCGCGGCGTCCCGGACCTGGCCGCGGGTGTCCGCACGGTCCCCGTGGCGTCTCGCGTTTTCGTAGGATGAGGGCCATGACCACGTCCGACCAGCCGACCCCGGCACAGCTGAATTTCGCCGCCGCGCGCGGTGCCGTCGACCTGTCCGCCCTGACGCGCCCGCAGGCGCCGCCCCCGGGGGAGCCGGGCGGCGCGCCCGAGGCCGGCGGGTACGTGCTGGACCTGACCGACACGAACTTCGAGCAGGTGGTGCGTGACTCCGCCACGTACCCGGTGGTGATCCTGCTGTGGGCACCCACCGACGCCGCGAACGCGGAGCTCGCCACCACCCTGGCGGACCTTGCCACCGAGTACGACGGCAGGTTCCTGCTGGGCCGCGTGGACGCGCAGACGTACCCGCAGATCGCCGCCGCGTTCCAGGTGCAGGGCGTGCCGGCCGTCGTGGCGGTGCTACAGGGCCAGCCTCTGCCGCTCTTCGCGGGCAACGCCTCCGCGGAGCAGGTCCGCCAGGTGCTCGACCAGGTGCTCGCCGCCGCCGAGCAGAACGGGGTGACCGGACGGGCGCCGTCGGCCGGGGGCGACTCCGGGGAGACCCCGGAGCCGGAGCCCGAGCCCGAGAAGCCGCTGCCGCCCCTCCACCAGGAGGCGTACGACGCCATCGAGCGGGACGATCTCGCCGCCGCCGAGGAGGCCTACACCACGGCCATCAAGCAGGACCCGAAGGACACCGACGCGTCGGCCGGCCTGGCCCAGGTGCGCCTCATGCGACGTACCCGCGACGCCGATCTGGCCGCCGTGCGCGCGGCGGCCGCCGACGCGCCGTCGGACGTGACGGCGCAGCTCGCCGTGGCGGACATGGACGTGCTCGGCGGAAAGGTCGAGGACGCGTTCGGCCGGCTGCTGGACCTGCTCCCCGGACTCGACGGCGACGACAAGGAAGCCGTCCGTGTCCGCCTGCTCGAGTACTTCGAGGTGGTCGGCGTCGCCGACCCGCGGGTCAACAAGGCTCGCCAGCGCCTCGCCATCAGCCTGTACTGACACGGCGCCGGCCGCGCCCCGCCGGTGGGGCGCGGCCGGCGCCGACGCGGTCGGTCTCTCGCCGGATGACCGGCGGTTCGATCGGCCGGTCGCTGGCAGACCGACCGACCGCCCCGGTGGTCGCTCAGCGCGCGGCCGACCGCGTCGCCTCGGCGGGGTCGGCGGTCGCCTGGGCGGGGTCGGCGGTCGCCTCGGGAACCAGGATCAACGCGCCCAGCGGGGGAACACGGATGCTCGCCGACCAGTCGCGGCCGTAGTGAGGAACCGCCTCCGCCGTGACCCGGCCCAGGTTGCCCACACCTGAGCCGCCGTAGGCCTCGGCGTCCGTGTTCAGGGCCTCGCGCCAGACCGGCCCCGCCGCCCGGGCCGCTGGAGCACGACCGGTGGCTCCGGCCTCGGGGCCGGAGGCACGACTGCTCCCGGCGGCGTCGTGCCCGTGCCCCGGAACGCCGGGCAGCGGCAGCCGGTACCCCTCGTGGGGCACCCCCGCGAAGTTCACGACGACGACCACGGGATCTCCCGCCGCCGACCGCCGCACGTACGCCAGGAGGTTGCGGTCGGCGTCGTCGGCGTCCAGCCACTCGAAGCCGGAACCGTCGAAGTCTCGCTCCCACAACGCAGGGGTGGCCCGGTAGAGCGCGTTGAGGTCCCGCACGAGTCGCTGTACCCCCGCGTGCCGGCCGTCCGCCAGCACCTCCCAGCGCAGCCCCTCGCCCTCGGACCACTCCGTGTCCTGCGCGATCTCGCAGCCCATGAACAGCAGCTGCTTGCCCGGATGCGTCCACTGGTACGCGAGGAAGGCCCGCACCCCGGCCATCTGCTGCCACCGGTCGCCGGGCATCTTGCGCAGCAGGGACCCCTTGCCGTGGACGACCTCGTCATGGCTGATCGGCAGCACGAACTGCTCGGAGAACGCGTAGACCATCGAGAACGTGAGCTCGTGGTGGTGGTACCGCCGGTTGACCGGGTCCTCGGCGAGGTAGCGGAGGGTGTCGTTCATCCAGCCCATGTTCCACTTCAGGCCGAAGCCGAGCCCGCCGGACGATGTCGGCCGGGTGACACCCGGGTACGACGTCGACTCCTCGGCGATGAGCATCACGCCCGGCGTGCGCCGGTAGGCGGTGGCGTTCGCCTCCTGCAGGAACGCGATCGCCTCGAGGTTCTCCCGCCCGCCGTGCACGTTCGGGTGCCACTCACCCGGCTCCCGCGAGTAGTCGAGATAGAGCATCGACGCCACGGCGTCCACCCGCAGCCCGTCGGCATGGAACTCCTCGAACCAGTACGTGGCGTTGGCGACGAGGAAGTTGCGCACCTCGCGGCGGCCGAAGTCGAAGATGTAGGTGCCCCAGTCCTGGTGCTCGCCGCGGGTCGGATCGGGGTGCTCGTACAGGGGGGTGCCGTCGAACCGGGCGAGGGCGAACTCGTCCCGCGGGAAGTGCGCCGGCACCCAGTCGAGGATGACGCCGATCCCCGCCTGGTGGAGCCGGTCCACGAGGTGCCGGAAGTCGTCGGGCGAGCCGAACCGTGAGGTCGGGGCGTAGTACGAGGTGACCTGGTAGCCCCACGAGCCCCCGAAGGGGTGCTCCGCCACCGGGAGGAACTCCACGTGCGTGAAGCCCTGCTCGGTGACGTACGTGGTGAGGGCGTCCGCGAGCTCGCGGTAGGACAGGCCGGGCCGCCACGAACCCAGGTGCACCTCGTAGACGCTCATCGGCCCGGAGTGCGGGTCGGACGAGGCCCGGGCGGCCAGCCACGCGTCGTCGCCCCACTCGTACTCCGACTCGGTGACGATGCTCGCCGTACCGGGTGGCCGCTCGGTCGCGCGGGCCATGGGGTCGGCCTTCGCGCGCCAAACGCCGTCGGCCCCGAGCACCTCGAACTTGTAGTGCGTGCCGGAGGTGATGCCGGGCACGAACAGCTCCCACACCCCGGACGAGCCGAGCGAACGCATGGGATGGACCGGTGTCCACAGGTTGTGGTCGCCCAGCAGCCGCACGCCGCGTGCGTTCGGCGCCCACACGGCGAAGCTCGCGCCACTGATGTCGCCGGACGCGCTCGGATATCTCCGGACCGTGGCGCCGAGCACCTTCCAGAGCTCCTCGTGCCGCCCCTCGCCGATGAGGTGCAGGTCGATCTCGCCCAGGGTGGGCAGGAAGCGATACGGGTCGTCGGCCTCCTGCTCGGTGGTGCCGTAGCGGGTCCGCACGCGGTACTCGGGTGCCGACCAGCCCCCGTCCCCGGTCGAGGCGGGGACGACGGCGGCCCAGACGCCGGCGCCCTGGTGCTCGCAGGCGTGCTCGCCGTCGTCGGTGAGGATCGAGACCTCGTCGGCGAGCGGGCGCAGCGCCCGGACGACGGCGAACGGGCCGCCCTCGTCGAGCGGGTGCGGTCCGAGCACGGAGTGCGGGTCGTGGTGGGAGCCCTGTGCGACGGCGGTCAGCGCCTCGAGGTCGGCGGGAGGCAGGTCGGCCATGTCCACACCTTTCCACGTCGGGGGTGCAGGGCGCGACACCTGGGGCGCCGAGTACGCGCCACCCGGGACAGAAACCGATTTCAGCGCCTGGTTGAGATGATGTCCCGCATGGGGCGGATCACCATTGCCGACATCGCGCGCAGGGCCGGCGTCTCGACCGCCGCCGTCTCGTATGCGCTCAACGGGCGGCCGGGGGTCTCCGACGCGACGCGCGAGCACGTGCTCCAGATCGCCGCCGACCTCGGCTGGGCGCCGAGCTCGGCGGCGCGCTCCCTGTCGGGGGCGCACACCGAGACCGTCGGCCTGGTGCTGGCGCGAGCACCGGAGACCCTGGGTTTCGAGTCCTTCTACATGCAGTTCGTGGCCGGCATCGAGTCGGTGCTGTCCGAGCGGGACTACGGCCTGCTTCTCCAGGTCGTCCCGGACATCGACGCCGAGCTGCGGGCCTATCGCAAGTGGCGTGCCGCCCGGAGGGTGGACGGCGTGGTCATGGTGGATCCCCGGGTGCCCGATCCGCGGCTCGACCTGCTCGTGGGTCCCGACGCCCTGCCGGCGGTCGTCGTCGGCGATCCGAGCCTGTCCGGTGGGCTGACGAGCGTCTACACCGACGACGCGGCGGCGATGCGGTCGTGCGTGGAGTATCTCGCCGGGCTGGGGCACACCGCCGTCGGGCACGTGACCGGGACGCCGGAGTTCGGGCACACCCACATCCGTGACGAGGCGTTCGCCCGCGAGGCCGCGGCACGGTCCCTCACGGCCGGGGTGCGGCGGGGCGACTACACCCCGGACGCCGGCGCCGCGGCCACGCGGGACCTGCTCCGGCAGGGCGGCGTCACCGCGATCGTCTACGACAACGACGCGATGGCGCTCGCCGGGCTCGGCGCGGCGCACGAGGCCGGTGTGCGGGTGCCCGACGACGTGTCCCTGGTGGCCTGGGACGACTCGCCGGTGTGCCGGGCGGCGTACCCGCAGCTGACCGCACTGAGCCATGACGTGGCCGGCTACGGCGCCCACGTGGCGCGCAGGCTCTTCGAGTCCATGGCCGGCGATCCTCCGGCGTCGTACCGCGACTCGACCCCCGAGCTCCAGGTCCGCGGCTCCACGGCACCGCCGGCCGCGCCGTAGGCCACGGCCGCCACAGGCCGCGCCGTAGGCCACGGCCCGGCGGCCGCCCGGGGGTCCGCCGCGGCCCGCCCCTGCCGACCCGGTCGTGGAAGGGTTTCCACCCGCGGCACGGCGCGGTCGTCCGCCATGAGGGACAAGGTGTTGACTTACGAGAACTTAACCGCTTAATGTCCAGGCCGTCCACCAGTCAACGACGACGGATCGAGACAACAATGAGGTCGAGGAACCATCTGCGGGGCGGCGCCCCGCTCGCCGCCGTGGTGCTGACGCTGTCGGCATGCTCCGCCCAGGCCGGCGACACGTCGGGCGGCGGCGAGATCGCCGGGGAGATCACGGTGATCACCCAGCGCACGGACATCGTCGACACGGTGTTCCAGGAGTACAAGGCCGAGTTCGAGGCCGCGCACCCGGACGTCACCGTCAACTTCGAGGCCATCACCGACTACGAGGGCGAGATCGCCGTGCGCATGAACACGGACGACTACGGCGACGTCCTGCTCATCCCCAACAGCGTCAAGCCGGACCAGTTCGCCACCTTCTTCGAACCGCTCGGCTCGGTCGAGGAGATGAGCCAGGACTACCGGCTCGTCGAGGAGAAGGCCTATGACGGTCAGGTCTACGGCGTCTCCATCACGGTGAACACCCAGGGCCTCGTCTACAACAAGAAGGTCTGGGCGGACGCCGGGATCACCGACCTGCCCACCACTCCCGAGGAGTTCCTCGACGACCTGCGCGCCATCCGCGACACGACCGACGCGGTCCCCTACTACACCAACTACGCCGACGGCTGGCCGCTGAGCCAGTGGGACGGCAACCGCGGCGTGATGGGCGACCCGGCCTACCAGAACACGAACGTCGCCTACAGCGACACCCCGTGGGCCGAGGACGAGTGGCACGGCATCGCCGACGGTCTGCTCTACGACATCGTCGCCGAGGGGCTCGCCGAGGAGGATCCCACCACGACGAACTGGGAGGAGTCCAAGACCCTCCTCGGAACCGGTCAGGTGGCGACCATGCTGCTCGGCTCCTGGGCGATCACCCAGATGCAGCAGGCCGCCGAGGACGCCGGCGGCTCGGCCGACGACATCGGCTACATGCCCTTCCCGTACCAGGTGGACGGGACGTTCCACGCGCAGATCGCGGGCGACTACAAGAACGCGATCAACGTCCACAGCGAGCACAAGGCGGCGGCCCGCGCGTGGATCGACTGGTTCGCGGCGGAGTCCGGCTACGCGTACGACGAGGGCGGTATCTCACCGCTCGTCGACGGCCCGGAGCCCGAGACCCTGGGCGACTTCGAGGAGGCAGGTGTGGAGTACGTCGAGATGGAGCCCGCGCCGCCGGGCCGGGAGTCGTACGAGGCCGACGTCGTCGCGGCCGCCGAGATCGACCTGTACGGCAACATCTACCGGCAGCAGCTCGTCGACATCGCGCGCGGGGCGCAGGACGGCGACAAGGAGTCCTTCTTCGCCGACCTGAACCAGCGCTGGGCCGACGGCCGCGCGGCCGTGGGGGAGTAGCCCCGCGATGACCTCCCTCACCGAATCCCGTCCGGCGCGCCGCGCCGGCGGCAGGGGCGGTGGTGCCTGGCACGTCCGGGTGCGCGGCGGGAGCGCCGGGCGCCCGGACGGTGCCCGGCGCTCCCGGTCCGGTCGCGGCCCGGGCCACGGCCTGCCGGTCACGCCGTGGCTCTTCCTGGTGGTGCCGCTCGGCCTGCTCGTCCTGTTCACCTACGTCCCGGTCGCCAACATGGTCTGGTACGGCTTCACGTCCTGGGACGGCCTCGACCCGGTCAAGGAGCCGGTGGGTCTCGACAACTACGCACGGATCTTCACGGACCCGCGCATGTTCGAGGTCTTCTTCGTAAGCCTCTACTACCTGGCGGGTGCCGCCGTGCAGCTCGTCCTGGCCCTCTACTTCGCCACGATCCTGAGCTTCACCACGTGGTTCCGGAACGTCTTCAAGGGCGTGATCTTCTTCCCCTACCTGATCAACGGCGTCGCGATCGGCCTGGTGTTCCTGTTCTTCCTGCGTCCCGGCGGCACGCTCGACGCGATGCTCGGCCTCCTGGGTGTGGCGGAGCCGCCGCAGTGGCTCGGCGACCCGTCGCTCGTGAACGTGTCGCTCGCCGCCACGAGCGTGTGGCGGTACCTGGGACTGAACTTCGTGCTGTTCCTGGGCGCGATCCAGTCGATCCCGGGCGAGCTGTACGAGGCCGCGGACCTCGACGGAGCCACGAGCTGGCAGAAGTTCCGGTACGTCATCGCGCCCGCGATCCGCCCGATCATCGGCCTGACCACGATCCTGGCGATCTCCGGGTCGCTGTCGGTGTTCGAGATCCCGTGGATCATGACGGGAGGCGCCAACGGCTCCACCACCTTCGTGATCCAGACGGTGCAGCAGGCCTTCCAGTTCAACAAGTTCGGCCTGGCCTCGGCCATGGCCGTCGTGCTGCTGCTCGTCGTCCTGCTCGTCACCTGGATCCAGCGCAGGCTTTTCCCCGACGAGAGGGTGGACCTGACATGACCGACCACACCACCGGCCGGGCGACGGGTGCGACGGCCGGCCCGGCGAGTGACCCGACGGCCGGCCCGGCCGCCCGTCCGCACCTCGCCCGCGGCGGCCTCGCGCGCCGCTGGCGCGCCCTGCGTCCGCTGACGACACCACTCGGTATCGCCCTGAAGTACACCAGCCTCCTGATCGCCGTCGCCTGCGCGCTGATCCCGCTGGCCACCGTGTTCATGGCAGCCTTCAAGAGCCGTGAGGAGTTCGCGACGTCGGACCCGCTCGCCCCGCCGGCCGACTGGTTCAACCTCGAGAACTTCGTCGTCGCGTTCACCCGCGGCGGGATGCTGCAGGGGTTCGCGAACACGACGATCATCCTGGCGGTCTCCCTCGTGGGCACGATCCTCGTCGGGACCATGACGGCCTACGCCGTCGACCGCTTCGACTTCCGGGGCCGCCGGCTCGTGATGAGCGCCTTCCTGCTCGCCACGCTCGTGCCCGCGGTCACCACCCAGGTCGCCACCTTCCAGGTGGTGAACGGCCTCGGCCTGTTCAACACCCGCTGGGCCGCCATCGTGCTGTTCATGGGCACCGACATCGTGTCGATCTACATCTTCCTGCAGTTCATGCGGTCCATCCCACGATCCCTCGACGAGGCCGCGATGCTCGACGGGGCGAACCGCCTGACCATCTACGCCCGCATCGTCGTGCCGTTGCTGCGTCCGGCGATCGCCACCGTCGTGATCATCAAGGGCATCGCGATCTACAACGAGTACTACATCCCGTTCCTCTACATGCCCTCGCGGGACCTCGGCGTGGTCTCCACGTCGCTGTTCCGCTTCATGGGACCGTTCGGCGCGCAGTGGGAGATCATCTCCGCCGGCGCGGTGCTGGTCATCATCCCGACCCTCATCGCGTTCCTCCTGCTGCAGCGGCAGATCTACAGCGGACTGACCTCCGGAGCCACCAAGTGACCCACGCCCTCACCCGCACCACCCCTCCCCACGCACCCGCTCCGGGCGGCGCCCCGCCGCACGACGCCGCGGGCGGCACCGCTCCCGACGGCCGGAGCTCCCGGCACGTCCGTGACCTGCATGACGGCTGGACCGTGCGGTGCGCCGGGGGGCCCGTTCCCGCACACCTCGCCCAGGCGCTCGCCGCCGACGGCCCGGGCCTGCCGGCGACCGTGCCGGGCACCGTGCACACGGATCTCCTCGCGGCGGGGCTCATCCCCGACCCGTACCTGGACGACAACGAACGCCTCCTCGCCTGGATCGGCCGGTGCGACTGGGAGTACCGCGCGGTGTTCGCGTGGCCGGCCGGCGGCGGTGCGGCGCCGGAACGGCCGGCGACGCGCCAGGACCTGGTCTTCGAGGGACTCGACACCGTCTCGGTGGTCATCCTGAACGGAGCCGTGATCGGCCGGACCGCGAACCAGCACCGCGGCTACCGGTTCGACGTGACGGACGCCCTGCGCGAGGGCGACAACGAGCTCGTCGTGCGTTTCGAGTCGCCGGTGCGCTACGCCGACGCGCAGAGCCTCGCACTCGGGCAGCGTCCGCAGGTCAACCATCACCCGTTCAACGCGATCCGGAAGGCGGCCTGCAACTTCGGCTGGGACTGGGGCATCGACGCGGCGACGGCAGGCCTCTGGCGTCCCGTGCGCCTGGAGTCGTGGCCCGTGGCCCGGCTCGCGGCCGTACGGCCACTCGCCACCACCGACACGTCGGGCCCGGCGACGGCCGGAGTCCTCGACGTGCACCTCGACGTCGAGCGGCACGGCGCCCGCACCGCCCTCGAGGCAGCCGTGGACGTCCGCGGCCCGGGTGGCGGCCCGCTGCCGGGCGGGCGTGCCACCGTGACCGTCGAGCCGGGCCGGACGTCCGCCGTCGTCCACCTGCGGCTGGACGACGTCGCGCTGTGGTGGCCGCGGGGGTACGGCGACCAGCCTCTGTACGACGTCGAGGTGACGCTGACCGCCGCACGGCCGCCGTCGGACACACCGCCCGGGCTGCCGCTCGACCGCTGGACCGGTCGCACCGGCTTCCGCGACGTGACGCTCGATATGACGCCCGACGACGACGGGACGCCGTTCACCATCGTCGTGAACGGCAGGCCCGTCTGGGTCAAGGGCGCCAACTGGATCCCGGACGACGCCTTCTTCCATCGCGTGGACCGCGCGCGGTACGCGCGGCGGCTCGACCAGGCGGAGTTCGCCAACCTCAACCTCCTGCGGGTGTGGGGAGGCGGGCTCTACGAGTCCGGCGACTTCTACGCCGAGTGCGACGAGCGCGGCATCCTGGTCTGGCAGGACTTCGCGTTCGCCTGCGCCGCCTACAGCGAGGGTGAGCCGCTGCGCGGCGAGGTCGAGGCGGAGGCACGGGAGGCGGTCACCAGGCTTGCCCCCCACCCGAGCCTCGTGCTGTGGAACGGCAGCAACGAGAACATCTGGGGCTACCACGACTGGGGCTGGCAGCTGCGTCTCGACGGCAGGACGTGGGGCCTCGGGTACTACACGGACCTGCTGCCCGGGATCGTCGCCGAACTGGACGGCACGCGGCCGTACACACCCTCGAGCCCGTGGTCGGGCAGCCTCGGACGGCACCCCAACGACCCGGACCACGGCTCCATGCACTCGTGGGACCTGTGGAACCAGCTCGACTGGCCGCACTACCGCGACACGGTGCCCCGGTTCATGGCGGAGTTCGGGTGGCAGGCACCGCCCGCCTGGACCACCTTGCGGCGCTCCGTGGGTGACACCCCGCTCACGCCGGAGTCGCCCGGCATGCAGGTGCACCAGAAGGCGATGGAGGGCAACAAGAAGCTCACGGCAGGTCTCGTGCCGCACGTTCCCCTGCCGGACGACATGGAGGACTGGCACTGGGCGATGCAGTGGAACCAGGCCACGGCCGTACGGACCGCCGTCGAGCACCTGCGCTCGTGGGCGCCGCGGTGCACGGGGTCGGTCGTCTGGCAGCTGAACGACTGCTGGCCGGTGACGTCGTGGGCGGCGGTCGACGGGGACGAGCGGCCCAAACCCCTGCTGTACGCGCTGGCGCAGGCTCACGCGGACCGGCTGGTGACGATCCAGCCGAGGCCCGCGGCCGGTGTGGCCGCCGTCGTCGTCAACGACCGGGACGAACCGTGGGCCGGTGAACTGGTGCTGCGGCGCCTCGCCTACGACGGGACGGAACTCGCGGCGGCGCGGTCGTCCTTCGCGGCCACGCCGCGGGGCACCACGACCGTGCCGATCCCGGCGGCGGTCGCGACGCCCGCGAAGGCGGGGGGCGAACTGATCGTCGCGAGCGTGGGCGACGTCCGGGGGACCTGGTTCTTCACGGAACCACGGGACTCGGCGCTCGCGGCACCGGAGCTCGACACGAGGGTCGAGCCGGCGGGCGAGGGACGGCTCGTCGTCCGGGTCGCCGCACGCAACCTGGTCCGCGACCTCACCCTGCTGGCGGACAAGGCGCGCCCCGACGCGGTCGCGGACCGGGCGCTGGTCACGCTGCTGCCGGGGGAGACGACGACGTTCGGGGTGACGTTCGGGGCGTGGCCGGGTGGCGACGTCACCGCGGACGCCGGGACCGGCACGGACCGCGGACCTCTCGCGTACCCCGGGACCGGTCGGGCCGGGACCGGTGCGCCGGATCCGGCCGTCCTGACGGCTCCCCGCGTCCTGCGCTCCCTCAACCAGCTCGTCGGTGCCTCGTAGTCGCCGCGCGGGCGGGTGATGCGGCCCGCCGGCCGCCGAACGCCGGCCCGGTGCGGGCAGGTCGGTTCCGCGGAGTGCCACCGGCTCCTGAACGGTGCGTTACCGAGACGTGACGGTGCCACGCTTGCCATGCGGCATGGTGTGTGACTAGGTTCACCCTAAGTGGTAGGACGGCTAACATATTCGTCCTGCCGGGGTGACACGGCCGTCACGCGCACCTGGCACAGAGCCGTGCGACCGGGATCGACAAGAGGAGACTTGCATGTCCACGAACAAGTTCACCGAAGGTCGGCTGGCGCAGGCCGCACTGGATCGCAGGACCTTCGTGCGCGGGGCCGTCGCCACCGCTCTGCTCGCTCCGCTCGGTGGTGCGCTCGCCGGGTGCGCGGTCCCCAGCGGCGGCAGCGGCGGTGGCGAGACCGCCGCCGGTGAGATGAGCGCCGACAACCCGTTCGGCTTGGTCGAGGACGCCGACGTCGAGGCCGTCATCTTCAACGGCGGGTACGGGTTCGACTACGTCGAGTTCGCCGCGGACGAGGCCAAGAAGCAGTTCCCCGACGTCACCTTCGAGGTCTCGCCCTCCACGCAGATCGCGCAGGAGCTGCAGCCCCGCTTCGTCGGCGGCAACCCGCCGGACCTCATCGACAACTCCGGTGCGGGCTCCATCGGCTTCAACACGATCGCCGACCAGCTCGAGGAACTCGACGACGTCTTCGACGCACCCAACTACGAGGGCACCACCATCGCCGACACGCTGTATCCGTCGGTCAAGGACCCCGGCACCTACAACGGCCGGTTCGTGGCCCTGAACTACGTGATGACCGTGTACGCCGTGTGGTACTCGGCCTCGCTGTTCGACCAGAACGGCTGGACGGCACCCGCCACCTGGCAGGAGGCCATCGACCTCGGCGCCGAGGCGGAGAGCGCCGGCAAGAAGCTCTTCGTCTGGGGCAAGGAGGCCGCGACCTACTACCAGACCATGGCGCTCGACTCGGCCATCAAGGAGGGCGGCGACGAGGTCCGCCTCGCCCTGGAGAACCTGGAGCCGAACGCCTGGTCGCACGACGCGATGCAGGGCGTGCTGGAGGCCCTGCACGAGATCGTGCAGAAGGGGTACTTCGTGCCGGGCGGCGCCGGCACGCAGTTCACCGCCGCGCAGGCGCGCTGGAGCAACGACCAGGACGCGCTGCTGTACCCGTCGGGCGGCTGGATCGAGAACGAGATGAAGGACGCCACCGCCGCGGACTTCCGGATGACCGGCTTCCCGACGCCCACCGTCTCGGACAGCCCCGCCTTCCCGTACGAGGCGATCCGTGCGGGCGCGGGGGAACCGTTCATCGTGCCGAGCCAGGGTGCCAACCCGGCGGGCGGCAAGGAGATCCTGCGCGCCATGCTCTCGGCGGAGGCCGCGACGAACTTCTCCGAGACCCGGCTCGCTCCCACCATCGTCCGGGGCATCGTGCCGGAGGACGGCTTCGGGTCCACCGCGCTCGTGTCCCAGACCGGGATGCTCGACGCCGCGGGCGAGAACATCTTCAACTACCAGTTCGTCGACTACTACGGCCTGAACGCCGACCAGCTCGTCGTGTGGAACGCCTTCCTGTCGGGCGACCTGGACGTCAAGGGCGTCACCGACGGACTGCAGAAGATCAGCGACGACGTCGCCGCGGACGACTCGGTCGAGAAGATCGAGGTCAGCTGAGCCGATGTCCGCGTCAACCTCGGCGGCTCCGAGCGACGCCATGCCGCCGGCCACGGCGCGCCGGCCCGGGAACGGATCCGGGCCGGCCCGGCGTCGGCGCCGCCGCCAGATCTCCTTCGACAAGGCGAGCTTCTTCGCCGTCGCCCTGTTCCTGCCGCTCGCCGTGTACGTGGTCTTCGTGATCTCACCGTTCGCTCAGGCGGTCTACTTCTCGATGACGGACTGGAGCGGGTTCACCGCCGACATGGCGTTCGTCGGCCTCGACAACTTCGCCCGTCTCCTGGGCGACGACAAGTTCCTGCGCGCCGCCATGAACAGCGCCCTGCTCGCGGTCGTCGTGCCGACGGTGACGATCGTGATCGCGATCGCGGTGGCCACCATGGTGACCGTCGGCGGTGCCACGACGGGCGGGGTGCGCGGTGTGCGGGGCGCGGGCTTCTACCGTGTCGTCTCCTTCTTCCCGTACTGCGTGCCCGCGATCGTCATCGGCCTCGTGTGGGCACAGGTCTACGACCCGTCCCGAGGCCTGCTGAACGGTGTGCTGACCGGCATCGGGCTCGACGGCATGGCCGACTTCCCCTGGCTCGGCGACACCCGGACGGCCATGGGCGCCTCGATGTTCGTCATCGTCTGGAGCTTCGTCGGCTTCTACACCGTGCTGTTCGTGGCCGCCATCAAGGGTGTCCCCGGTGAGATCTACGAGGCCGCACGTCTCGACGGCGCGGGCCGGTTCCGCACGGCGGTCTCGATCACCGTGCCCCTCATCCGCGACAACGTGCGCACGGCATGGATCTACCTGGGCATCGCCGCCATCGACTCGTTCGTCTACATGCAGGCGATGAATCCCGGCGGCGGTCCCGGCTACTCGACGTTCGTCATCAGCCAGGACCTGTACCAGACGGCGTTCAGCAAGGGGCAGTTCGGTTACGCGACGGCGATGGGCGTCGTCCTGGCGCTCGTGACGCTGGTGTTCGCCGGTGCGGTGTTCCTCGTGGACCGGATCACGGGCGGTCGCGACGACGTGAGGGGGCACGCATGAACACCGGGGTCGTTCGCGGAGGGTACCGGCCCAGGAGCGGAGTACGTGGCCGCTGCGTGGCACGAGGAGGAGTCGTATGAGCGCCGTGGCGGAGCAGACCGGCAACCCGGCGCGCGGAGACCTCGGCGGGCCGTCCGCGGCCACGCCGCGGCGGACGCCGTCGGGCACGGTGGGCGACCGCACGGCGGTCGCCACGAGCCACGTGCTGCTGGCATTCGGCGCGGTGCTGGTCGTCGTGCCGTTCGTGTGGGTGTTCCTGTCGTCGTTCAAGACGACGCAGGAGATCCTGGCCTCGCCGTTCTCCCTGCCGGCCGACCCGAGCCTCGACAACTACGTCAACGCGTGGACCGACGCGGGCATCGGGCGGTACTTCCTCAACACGATCGTCGTGGTCGGGTGCGCACTGTTCTTCGTCATGCTGCTGGGCGCGCTGACGGCCTACGTGCTGGCGCGGTTCCGGTTCCCCGGCAACACCGTGATCTACAACCTCATGCTGGCGGGACTGACCTTCCCGGTGTTCCTCGCGATCGTGCCGCTGTTCTTCGTGCTGCGGAACGCGGGCCTGCTCAACACCCTGCCGGGGCTGATCGTCACGTACGTGGCGTTCGCGTTCCCGTTCACCGTCTTCTTCCTGTACTCGTTCTTCCGGAGTCTGCCGCACGAGGTGGCGGAGGCGGCGCAGGTCGACGGTGCGGGCGAGTGGCGTACGTTCTTCCAGATCATGCTGCCCATGGCGCGGCCGGGCATGGCGTCCGTGGCGATCTTCAACTTCCTGGGCCTGTGGAACCAGTTCCTGCTGCCCGTCGCGCTCAACACGGAGACGGACAACTACGTGCTGACGCAGGGCATGGCGCAGTTCGCCTCGCAGGCGGGATACGCGGTGGACTTCGGTGCGCTGTACGCGGGCGTCGTCATGACCGTGATCCCGGTCCTCGTGGTGTACGTGTTCTTCCAGCGGCGGCTGCAGGGCTCGGTCGCCCAGGGGACGTTCCGCTGACCGGACGCCCCGGGGCCGACGCGGTCCCGGGGCACCCTGGCCCTTCGTGGCCTGCCGCGTCAGCGGTCGAGGACGCGGGCCACCGCCCGCAGCGGGATGTACAGCCACGCGGGGCGGTGGCGCGCCTCGTACACGGCCTCGTACAGCGCCTTGTCGAGGGTGAGCGCGCGCAGGAGGAGCTCCGCCGTCGTGACGTCGAGCGCTCCGCCGGGCACCGCTGCGCCCGGTACCGCGCCGCCGTGGTCCCGCGGTGACCCGTGCCGGCCACCGGGGCCGCCGAGGGCCTGACGGTATCCCTCCAGGAACGAGAGCTGTGCCCGGGACGACCACTCCGGGTCGGCCGCCTCGCCGACGGCGGCCGCGTAGTCGAAGGAGCGCAGCAGCCCCGCGACGTCCCGCAGGGGCAGGTCCGGGGCGGTGCGCTCGGCGACCGGCCGCTGCGGCTCACCCTCGAAGTCCAGGACCTTCCATCCCGAGCGGGCATGCAGGACCTGTCCCAGGTGCAGGTCGCCGTGGATGGCCTGGAGCGGCACCGGGTGGTCCTCCGTCACCCGGGCGAGGTGCTCGCTGACCTCGTCGTAGAAGGCGGTGATACCGGCGCGGTAGGGCGCGAGCCCGGGGACGTCCGCGATCGCCTCGGCGGCCCGACGGCGGAGCACCCCCATGAAGGCGCTCGGGTCCAGGGTCGTGCCCGTGGGACGGGCGACGGCCAGCACCGTGTGCATGCGCGCGACGACGGCGCCGAGCTCGGCGGCCCGTTCGTCGAACCCGAGACCCTCCTGGGCGTGGGCACAGGCGAGCTCGAAACCGTCGTCGGCGCCCGTCACCAGCTCGGAGACGACGGCGAGATGAGCGTGGACGCCGTGGGCGTCCCGCGGTTCGGACGCGGGCGGGGCGGGCGCTCCCGCGGGCACGGCCCCCGGGACCCGGGGCAGCTCGATCGAGCCGAGATAGCGTGGGACGCCGTCCCAGCCGGCCCGCGTGAGCGCCTCCGGGATGACGACGTCGGGGTGCGGGCCCAGCGGGACGGTGCGCAGGATCTTCAGGATCACGCCGTGTACCCGTTCCCCGTCGCCCCCGGGGACCTCCACCCGGAGCTCGGGCACGAGCACGGAGGTGTTGGACTGCTCGCCGCCGAGCGGGCGGGCGTCCTCGAGCCAGCCCTGATCGCGCGGGTCGGCCCGCGGGGGGTCCGCGGCGAGAGGATGGCCGGCGGTGAGGGCGGCCTCCAGATAGGCGCGCCAGGCCGCCGGGTGCGTGCCGCCGTCGTACACCGCGACGGGCCCGTCGTCCGTGTCGACGACCCCGATCGGCGCGCCGGTACCGGCCGGCGGTGGGCGGCCGGCACCCCGGCCCGCGGATCCGCTGCCGGCCGGCTCGGCCTCCACGTGGTGCAGGACGAGGGGCACCTGGATCACGAGGGCCCCGTCGTCCCCGGCGAGGCCGGGCCCCGCGAGGTGCAGCAGCGGCACGACGACGCCGGGCGGCCGAGGTCCGCCCGAGCTCTGGCCCGGCGCTCCCGCGGGCAGTTCCACGGTCAGCCACGGCACGTGGCGCACGCCGTCACCCGGTACGGGGTACCACCGCCGGCCGGGGAGCCAGGCGTCCAGCAGGCGCAGGACGCCGTCGGGCAGGGGGCCCGCCCCCTCGTGCACGATGACGCTCCGCGCCTCGTCGATGATCGTCACGCCCCTCCCGGATGAGCCGGCGCCGCCCCTTGTGCGAGCACCAGCCAGTAGAAGTCGCGCGCGCCCCAGGTCATCGTGACGGTGCCGCCGTCGGTCACGTCGGGGAACCCGGCGCCGCCGAACACGTCCGTCAGCGTCCAGCCGGTGTACCGGGGCAGCTTCAGGGTCGCGGAGCGCGCCGTCGCGGACAGGTTGGCCGCGACCAGGACCGTCTCGGTGTCGTTCGTGAGGGTGAAGGCGATGATCGCCTCGTCGTCACAGTCGACCTGCTGGTAGGCGCCGGTGCCGAACGCCGGGTGCAGGCGCCGCACGGCGAGCATGCCGTGCACCCAGTGCAGCAGGGAGGTGGGCTGCGCGAGCTGGGCCTCGACGTTGACGTGCTGGTAGTGGTGCACCAGCGACTGCACGAGCGGCAGGTACAGCTTGCCCGGGTCCGCGTGGGAGAAGCCCGCGTTGCGGTCCGGGGTCCACTGCATCGGGGTGCGCGACGAGTCCCGGTCGGGCAGCCAGATGTTGTCGCCCATACCGATCTCGTCGCCGTAGTAGAGGCACGGCGAGCCGGGGATGGACAGCAGGAGCGCGTGCGCCAGCTCGATCTCCTTGCGCGAGTTCTCCAGCAGCGGCGCGAGCCGGCGACGGATCCCGACGTTCGCGCGCATCCGCGGGTCGGGCGCGTACCACCCGTACATCGCGGCGCGTTCCTCGGTGGAGACCATCTCGAGGGTGAGCTCGTCGTGGTTCCGCAGGAACGTGGACCACTGCGCGCCCGCCGGGATGGCCGGGGTATCCGCCAGGATCTCCTTCAGCCGGTTCGCCCGCTGGTCCCGGATGGCGTAGAAGATCCGCGGCATCACCGGGAAGTGGAAGCACATGTGGCACTCGGGCTCGTCCTCGGTGCCGAAGTACTCGACCACGTCCTGCGGCCACTGGTTCGCCTCCGCGAGAAGGATGCGGCCGGGGAACTCGGCGTCGACCATCTTGCGCACGCGCCGCAGGAAGCGGTGCGTCTCGGGCAGGTTCTCGCAGTTGGTCCCCTCGGCCTCGAACAGGTAGGGAACGGCGTCGAGCCGGAAGCCGTCCACGCCGAGCCGCAGCCAGAAGCGCGCCACGTCCAGCATCGCCTCCGCCACGTCCGGGTTGTCGAAGTTCAGGTCCGGCTGGTGGCTGAAGAACCGGTGCCAGAAGTACTGACGCCGCACCGGGTCGAAGGTCCAGTTCGAGGTCTCGGTGTCCACGAAGATGATGCGGGCGTCCTGGTACCGCTCGGGGTGGTCGCTCCACACGTAGAAGTCGCCGTAGGGCCCGTCGGGGTCGGACCGCGACGCCTGGAACCATGGGTGCTGGTCGCTCGTATGGTTCATGACCAGGTCGATCACCACGCGCATGCCGCGTTCGTGGGCCGCGGCGACCAGGTCGCGGAAGTCGTCGACGGAGCCGTACTGCGGCGCGATCGCGGTGAAGTCCGCGACGTCGTACCCGCCGTCCCGCAGCGGGGAGGGGTAGATCGGAGGGATCCACAGGGCGTCCACCCCGAGCCACTCGAGGTAGTCCAGCCGGTCGACGAGCCCGCGCAGGTCACCGATCCCGGAGTCGCCCGGGTCCGAGAACGCCCGGACGAGCACCTCGTAGAAGACCGCCTTCTTGTACCACTCGGGATCGTCGGACAGTCCGGGGCGGCGCGCCTCGACCTGGGGCTGCCGCCGGGGCGGCAGGGCCTGGACGGGAATCGGGGCGGTCACGGGCCGCGGCACGTCGCGAGCGGTGCCGGGCGACGGCTGGGGCCGCCCCGTCCCGCGATCGGGCTGCTCGGCCGGGCCTCCCGGCCCGAATGTGGTCATGAGATGCCTCCGGTGCCGCCGCGGTCGGTCCCCGCGGGAGTCACGTGCAGGACGTGCGCCACGCGATGGGCGGGGTCGAGCCGCACGTACGGCGTCGCGCCCCAGCCGTAGGTCTCGTTCGAGAGCAGGTCGTGCGCCACGTAGAACGCGGCGTCGGGGTCACCCTCCGGCGGTGTGAGGCCGAGGGCCTTCAGGTCCAGGTGCACGAGCGACTCCTGAGAGTTCCAGGGATCAAGATTCACCACGACCACGATCACGTCGTCGTGTGCGGGGGTGGTGACGGTCGCGGCGCCCACGTCGGCGCCGCGTCGATCGACCGTGCTGCCCCCTGGCACCATGGTGCTGCCCTTCGAACCGCTTCGCGCGTCGGAGAGGAATTCTGCGCCGATTCGTCGTGAGAACGCCACTACCTGGTCGTTCGTCGTAGGATGCACGGTCAGGTTGCGCAGCTGACGCAGCGCCGGATGCTCCCGGCGCAGCGTGTTGAGGCGTGTGACCAGTGCCGCGATCCCGTACTCGGTGGCGCGTTCCCACTCCCGCGGCCGGTACTCGTATTTCTCGTTGTCGATGTGCTCCTCGACGCCGGGGCGGGGTGTGTTCTCCACCAGCTCGTAGCCGGAGTACATCCCCCACGACGGCGAGCCCGTCGCGGCCAGCACCGCGCGTACCGCGTGCCCGGCGACGCCGCCGTGCTGGACGTAGGGCGTCAGGATGTCGTGGGTGGTGGGCCAGAAGTTCGGCCGCATGACCGAGCCGAGCGGGCCGGACACCTCCGCCAGGTACTCCTCGATCTCCTCCTTGGTGTTGCGCCACGTGAAGTACGTGTACGACTGGTGGAACCCGATCCGTGCGAGGGTCTGCATCATCGCCGGCCGCGTGAAGGCCTCGCTGAGGAAGATCACCTCGGGGTTCGTGGCGTGCACCTCGGCGAGCAGCCACTCCCAGAAGTCCAGGGGCTTGGTGTGCGGGTTGTCGACGCGGAACAGGGTCACGCCGCGGTCGATCCAGGTGCGGATCACGTCCAGCACGGCCGCACGCAGGCCCTCCGGGTCGGTGTCGAAGCTGAGCGGGTAGATGTCCTGGTACTTCTTCGGCGGGTTCTCCGCGTACGCGATCGACCCGTCCGCGCGCACCACGAACCACTCGGCATGCTCCGCGACCCACGGATGGTCCGGGGAGCACTGCAGGGCGATGTCGAGCGCCACCTCGAGACCCGTGTCGCGGGCCGCCCGGACGAACGCCACGAAGTCCTGCTCCGTCCCCAGTTCGGGATGGATCGCGTCGTGCCCGCCGTCCGGCGACCCGATCGCGTACGGGCTGCCCGGGTCGCCGGGCTCGGCCGCGAGCGTGTTGTTGCGCCCCTTGCGGAACGTGGTGCCGATCGGGGAGACGGGAGTGAGGTAGACGACGTCGAAGCCCATGGAGGCGATCGCGGGCAGCCGCTTCGCCGCGGTGGCGAACGTGCCCGAGACCCAGGTGCCGTCCGGCTTCCGGTAGGCGCCTTCGGAGCGCGGGAACATCTCGTACCACGCCCCGGCCAGCGCGAGCGGCCGCGAGACCCGCAGCGGGTACGTGTCGGACGCCGAGACCATCTCCCGGTGCGGCGCTCGCGCCAGGGCGTCGCGCACCTCGGGCGACGTCGCCGCGGCCAGCCGGGCGGCTGCCGGCCGGGAGTCGTCCTCCAGCGCCGTCAGCGTGGCGGCGAGCAGCTCGGAGTCGGCCGCCGTACGGTACGGCGCGATCAGCACGTCGCGCCGGGCAGGGCGCAGGACACGGCGGAACAGCCGCGCTCCCTCCGCGAGCATGAGGTCGACGTCGATACCCGCCTCGATCTTGATCGTGGCGTCGTGCGCCCAGGTCGCGTACGGGTCGCTCCACGCCTCGACGCGGAACGCCCACTCGCCACGGGCGTCGGGCTGCAGGAAGCCGCGGAAGTGGTCCAGGCCCGGCGCGACGTCGGTCATCGTCGCCCACGAGTGGTCCGTCCCGTCCGGCGCGACGAGCACGGCCGTCGCGCCGACGGCGTCGTGCCCCTCCCGGAACACGGTGGCGGTGACCGGTACCACCTCGCCGACGGCGGCCTTGGCCGGCCAGCGACCCCCTTCGACCACCGGGGACACCTGGATGACGGGAATGCGGCCGATGCCGCCGGTACTCGTGCGGCCGGGGCCGCCTGCCGAGTTGCGCACGCTGCTCACACCGCCACGCTATCGATCCCGGGTCGCCCCGTGCACGGGGGCACGCCAACGGCTCGCGCAAGGTTCACTCGTCGTCCATCGGACGGTCGCGGGTCACGGCACCAGCGGGCGCCCGGGGACGGGCCCGCCGCACGCCGGCAGGCCCGTCCCGGTGCTACGCGTTCGCCACCAGGCCGAGGTCGGCCACGTTCGGCTGGCCCGGGTGCCGGGGGACGATGCGCACCGTGTACCCGAACGGTCCCGAGGCCCCGAGGGCGACCTCGCCGGCGAACGCGTGCCGGCCCGCCTCGTAGGAGTCGGTCAGCGCCAGCGGGGCGGTGTCGAAGTCCTCGATGAGGTCGCTCTCGGAGACGCGCCCGTGCACGATCTGCACCTCGACGTCCTCCGGGGTGAGCGAGCCCAGCGAGACGTAGGCCCGGACCGTGAGCCGGTCGCCGACCCGCGCGGCGTCGGCGATCCCGGCGGACTCCACGTGATCGACGCGGACCTGTGGCCAGCTCGCGCGCACCCGTGCCTTCCAGGCGGCCAGGTCGCGGGCCCCGCCGTGGTCGCCGGCGGCGAGCACCCGCCCGGACTCGGCCGCGGGCGCGTACAGGCCGTGCACGTACTCGCCGACCATCCGCGTCGCCTGGACCTTCGGGCCGAGCGTCGCCAGGGTGTGACGCACCATCTCCAGCCACCGGCCGGGAACGCCGTCGGCGGTCCGGTCGTAGAAGAGCGGGGCGACCTGCGACTCGACGAGGTCGTACAGGGCCGCGGCCTCGAGGTCGTCGCGGCGGTCGGTGTCCTCGACGCCGTCGGCGGTCGGGATGCCCCAGCCGTTCTCGCCGTCGTACCACTCGGCCCACCAGCCGTCCTCGATCGACAGGTTGAGGCCGCCGTTCAGGGCGGACTTCATGCCGGAGGTACCGGACGCCTCCAGGGGCCGCAGCGGGTTGTTGAGCCAGACGTCGCAGCCCGGGTAGAGGGACTGTGCCATCGCGATGTCGTAGTTCGGCAGGAACACGATCCGGTGGCGGACCGCCGGGTCGTCGGCGAAGCGCACGAACTGCTGGATCAGGCGCTTGCCCTGCTCGTCCGCCGGGTGCGACTTGCCCGCCACCACCAGCTGCACGGGGCGCTCCGGGTGCAGCAGGAGGGAGCGGAGCCGGGCGGGGTCCCGCAGCATCAGCGTCAGCCGCTTGTAGGTGGGCACGCGGCGGGCGAAGCCGATGGTCAGCACGTCGGGCGAGAACACGTCGTCGACCCAGCCCAGCTCGGCCGGCGAGGCCCCGCGCTCGCGCCAGGACTTGCGCACGCGCCGCCGTACCTCCGCCACGAGCTCGCCCCGCATCTCGGCACGCGCGGCCCACAGGTCGCCGTCGGAGACGATGCCGGGGTCCAGCCAGCCGCTCGACGCCTGGGGTGCGGTCAGCTGGTCCAGCCCGAGTCGCTCCGCCTGCAGCCGTGCCAGGCGCGGTGCGACCCAGGTGGGCGAGTGCACCCCGTTGGTGACCGAGGTGATGGGCACCTCGCGCGCGTCGAACCCCGGCCACAGGCCCTCGAACATCTCGCGGGAGACCTGGCCGTGCAGGAGCGAGACGCCGTTCGCCCGCCCGCCGAGCCGCAGGCCCATGACGGCCATGTTGAACACGGTGGGGTCGCCGCCCTCGTAGTCCTCGGCGCCGAGCGCCAGGACCCGTTCGACCGGGATGCCGTCCATCTGGTTGTCACCGGAGAAGTAGCCGCTGACCAGCTCTCGGCTGAACCGGTCGATCCCGGCCGGCACGGGGGTGTGCGTCGTGAACACCGTGGCGGCTCGGACGGCCTCGAGGGCGTCGTCGATGCCGAGACCCTCGGCGACCAGCTCGCGGATGCGCTCCACCCCGAGGAACCCCGCGTGCCCCTCGTTGGTGTGGTAGACCTCCGGCCGCGGTGCGCCGGTCAGCCGGGACCACACCCGCAGGGCGCGGACACCGCCCACGCCGAGCAGCAGCTCCTGCTGCAGGCGGTGCTCGCCACCTCCGCCGTACAGCCGGTCGGTGACGGTGCGTACCGACTCGTCGTTCTCGGGGACGTTGGAGTCCAGGAGGAGCAGCGGGACGCGGCCCACGGCGGCCACCCAGATGTGCGCGTACAGGCGACGGCCGCCCGGGAGCCCGAGCGAGACCTGGGCGGGCGTGCCGTCGTCCTCGCGCAGGACCGTCAACGGCAGCTCGTCGGGGTCCAGGAGGGGATAGGTCTCCAGCTGCCAGCCGTCGCGGGTGAGGGACTGCCTGAAGTATCCCGCGCCGTACAGCAGGCCCACGCCGACGATCGGTACGCCGAGGTCCGACGCCGACTTCAGGTGGTCACCCGCCAGGATGCCCAGACCCCCGGAGTACTGCGGCAGCACCGACGTGATGCCGAACTCCGGCGAGAAGTACGCGATGCTGCGCGGCAGCTCGGCCCCGGAGGCCGACCGCTGCGCCTGGTACCAGAGCGGTTCGTGCAGGTAACGGTGCAGTTCGCTCGCGGCGGCCCGGGTGCGGCCCACGAAGCCCTCGTCCGCCGCCAGGGCGGCGAGGCGCTCGGAGCCGAGTGCCGCGAGGAACGCCACCGGATCGCCCTTCACGTCGGCCCACAGCTCGGGGTCGACCTCGGCGAAGAGCTCACGCGTGGGCGCGTGCCAGGACCAGCGCAGGTTGTGGGACAGTTCGTCGAGTGCCGCGAGGGGCTCCGGAAGGACCGTACGGACCGTGAATCGGCGGATCGCTCTCACGCGTCGAACCCTACGCACTTGTGGGCCGCGACACACCTGCCGAGGTGTGTTGCGCCCCGGCGCCCGCTACCGCCGCCGCTCCGGCCGTGGCGGGACCGGCTTCACCGACACCACGAGGTGCGCCGAAACCCAGACCTCCTCCGGCTCGCCCCGCCCGGGGCGCGGATCGGTGCGCACGCGCACGCCGTCGTCGGACGCCGTGAGCACGAACCCGAGGACATCGGTCCAGACCGCGCCCCGGCGCTCCGCCCGTGCCGCGGCCCTCTCCGCGGCCGTGAGCCGGCGGCGGACGACGACGCGCGCACCCGGGACGAGCCGCGACCAGGGCGGACCGGCCGGCGGCACGGGCCGGGATGTGTCGGAGTTCACGGACTGCCTTCGCCGAGGAGTGAGACGGTGGGCGCGACGGGGACGTCGCTCCTGGAATACTAGGGGCGGACCGGGCGCCACCCGCGCCGACGGTCCGACCCGAGTACATCCCGAGGAAGGCTCCCGCAGTGACCTACGTGATCGCTCAGCCGTGCGTCGACGTCAAGGACAAGGCGTGCATCGAGGAGTGTCCCGTGGACTGCATCTACGAGGGCAGCCGCTCCCTCTACATCCACCCGGACGAGTGCGTCGACTGCGGCGCCTGCGAGCCGGTCTGCCCGGTCGAGGCGATCTACTACGAGGACGACGTCCCCGAGGAGTGGAAGGACTACTACCGCGCCAACGTGGAGTTCTTCGACGACATCGGCTCGCCGGGCGGCGCCGCGAAGATGGGTGAGATCGACAAGGACGACCCGATGATCGCGGCCCTCCCGCCGCAGGCCTGACGGCTGGCCCCGGCATGGGCCTCGCCGACCTCTCCGGGATCACGTTCCCCTGGGACACCCTCGCCGAGCTCCAGGCCGCCGCGCGGGCGCATCCGGGCGGCATGATCGACCTCTCGATGGGTACGCCCGTCGATCCGACGCCCGCGTTCGTGCGCGAGGCGCTCGCCGGCGCCGCGGACGCCCCCGGGTACCCGACGACGGCGGGCACGCCCCTGCTGCGCGAGTCGGTCGCCGAGTGGTTCGGCCGCCGGCGGGGCGTGCGTGGTCTCGAGCCGGACCAGGTGCTTCCCACGGTGGGCTCCAAGGAACTGGTCGGCCTGCTGCCGTCGCTGCTCGGGGTGGGTCCCGGCGACGTCGTCGTCCATCCGGAGATCGCGTACCCGACTTATGCCGTCGGCGCCGCCGCCGCCGGGGCGACGGCCCTGGCCACCGACGACGTCGACGCCTGGGCCGGGCGCGACGACGTGCGCCTGGTCTGGGTGAACAGCCCCGCCAACCCGCACGGGCGCGTGCTGGACGTGGCCGAGCTGCGCCGGGTGGTGTCGGCCGCGCGGGAGATCGGTGCCGTCGTCGTGTCCGACGAGTGCTACGCCGAGCTGGGGTGGGGGCGCTGGGCGCCCGGCGGCGAGCGACCGGGCGAGGACCGGGGAGGGGTGCCGAGCATCCTCGACCCGCGTGTTTGTGACAATTCCCACGACGGGCTCCTGGCGGCGTACTCGCTGTCCAAGCAGTCGAATCTCGCGGGCTATCGCGCGGCCTTCGTCGCGGGGGACCGGGCGCTGGTCGGGCAGCTGCTGGCGCGGCGCAAGCACCTGGGACTCATCGTGCCCGCGCCGGTGCAGGCCGCGATGGTCGCCGCGCTCGGCGACGACGCGCACGTCGTCGCGCAACGGCGGATCTACGGGGCCCGGCGACGGTCGCTGGCCGGTGCGCTGGAGGCCGCGGGCCTCACCGTGGACCACTCCGAAGCCGGCCTTTACCTCTGGGTGCGGGCGGACGCCGCGTGGTTCGCCGAGCGCGGCGTTCTCGTCGCGCCAGGCGGGCTCTACGGTCCCGCCGGTGACGACCACGTGCGGATAGCGCTCACCGCGACGGACGCGCAGATCGCCGAAGTTGTGTTGCGACTCACAAATTCTTGACCCTCGGGTTGGAATGACAAAGCCTTGACACGGTACGGTTCTGCTCCAGGTCGACGCTGCCCTGATCCCCCTGACAAGGGGTAGCGCAACCGCGTGCTTCGAGGAAGGAAGTCATGACGTCCACCACGCCGGCGAACGCCAAGTCCACCGTCGAACTCGTCGTCGACGGCACTGCTCGACCGCTGTCCGTCGTCGGCGCCAGTGAGGGCGCCAGCGGATTCAAGGTCAACACCCTGCTCAGAGACACGGGGCTGGTGACGCTCGACCCCGGGTTCACGAACACGGCGTCATGCGAGTCCGCGATCACCTACATCGACGGCGATCAGGGCATCCTGCGGTACCGCGGATACCCGATCGAGCAGATTGCGGAGGGGGCGAGCTTCCTGGAGGTGGCCGCCCTCCTCATCGACGGGGAACTGCCCGACGCCGAGGCGCTGGCGGCCTTCGAGGAGAAGGTGGGCAAGAACGTCGGCCTGCCCGACGGGTTCGGAGCCTTCCTGACAGCGCTCCCGGCGGACGGGCACCCGATGGCGACGCTGGCCGCTGCCGTCAACGCCCTGGCCGCGTGGTACCCCGAGGTGGTCGACCCGCGCGACACCGCCCAGGTGGACTCCGCCACGGCGATGCTGCTCGCGAAGACCGCGACGATCACGGCCGCGCTGCACCGCCGCCGGACGGGGCAGGCTCTCGTGGCGCCCGACGCGTCGAACGGCTACGTCGCCGACTTCCTGCGCCAGACGTTCGGTTCCGAGGGCGGGGAGTACGCGGCGGAGCCGGCGATCGTCGACGCCCTCGAGAAGCTCCTCATCCTGCACGCCGACCACGAGCAGAACTGCTCGACCTCGACGGTGCGGGTGGTGGGGTCCTCGAACGCGACGCTGTTCGCCTCCGTGGCCGCCGGTGTGAACGCGCTGTCCGGCCCCGCGCACGGCGGCGCCAACGAGGCCGTGCTCGTCATGCTGGAGAAGATCCGCTCCGGCAGCGACACGGTCGAGACCTTCATGGACAAGGTCAAGAACAAGGCCGACGGCGTGCGCCTGATGGGCTTCGGCCACCGGGTGTACAAGTCCTACGACCCGCGCGCCGCCATCGTGAAGAAGTCCGCCGACGAGGTGCTGGAGAAGCTCGGGGCCAAGGACGAGCTGCTGGAGATCGCCCAGGGCCTGGAGCAGATCGCTCTCAGCGACGACTACTTCGTGGAGCGCAAGCTCTACCCGAACGTCGACTTCTACACCGGCCTCATCTACAAGGCCATGGGCTTCGACCCCGCCATGTTCACGCCGCTGTTCGCGCTGGGCCGCATGCCGGGCTGGATCGCCCAGTGGCGGGAGATGGTGAACGACCCCGCCACGAAGATCGGCCGGCCGCGCCAGGTCTACACCGGCGCCACGGAACGCGCCTTCGTCCCGGTCTCCCGGCGCTGACGTCGCCGTCCGCGGGCGCCGGGTGCCGTCGGCCGGGCCGGCGCTCCCGCGCCGCGGCGCTCCTGGGCCGGGGAAGTGTGCGCCGGGGTGTCCCAGACCTGGGCTAATCTCTCGGGCGTGAGTCGCGCCACCCTCCTCGCCCGCCGGTCCGTAGCCCATCGCGGGCTGCTTCTGCTGGTGTGGCTGCTGGTCGCCGGACTGGCCGCCAGCCTGGGCGTGACCGTCGGGTACGTGCGCGCCGCCGGCGTCGACGACGCCCGCACCGGGCTGGCCGCCGCCCCGCCCACCGGACGCGGGCTGCTCCTGATGACCCGGCTGGCCGCGGACGAGGAGTCCGCGGCCGCGCAGCACGCGGGAGTCATGGACGCGCTCGACGCGCGCCTCGCCGGCACGCCGTACGCCCTCTACCGGGAGACGCGCACGGAAGGTCTACCGGTCGCCAGGCACGGGGCGCTGCTGGAGCAGCGCTGGGTCGTCTCGACACCGGCTCTCCTCGGAGCCGGTACGGACGACGACGCCGGCGGCCCCGCCGCGGGCGGATGGCCGGCCGTGGACCGCGGGATCGCCGACACCACGGCCGGAACCTGGCCCGAGCAGACCCCGGAGGGTGAGCCGCCGCAGGCGGCGGTCCAGGCGGACGCCGCCGACGCCGCCGGCATCGAGGTGGGCGACACCCTGCTGCTCGGCGCGGACGAGGAGGATCCCGACGGCACCGGGACCCCCGTCGTCGTCTCGGGCCTGTGGCAGGTCTCCACCGGGGCGGACGCGTCCCGGTGGTTCGGCGACCCCGTCACCACGACCGGCGGCGACGGCACCGTCGCCGGCCCGATCCTCATCGCCGACGGCGCCCTGGCGGAGCTCGGCACCACGCCGTTCGCCCGCTGGCTCGTGGTCCCGGACGCGAACCGGGTGACACCCGCGGACCTGCAACGGACCGTCACCCTCGCCGACGACCTCGACACCGCCCTCGCCGACGACGACGCCGTCGCGATCCGCGGGTTCCAGGCGCTCGGCACCCTCGGCGACACCGCACGGACGACCCTCACCGCGATCCGCGCCGCGGATGCCGTGGCGCTCGTGGCGCTCGTGCTGCTCTCCCTGACAGGTCTCGTGGCGCTCGTCCAGGTCGCGCGGCTCCTCGCCGCCGTGCGGGACTCCGAGGTGGCGCTCCTCGTCTCGCGCGGGGCCGACCCCGGCACGGTCCGGGCGGCCGCGACCGCGGAGGCCGCCGTGCTGGCGGCGACGGCGTCGGCGGTGGGAGCCGTCGCCGCCGCGTTCGTGCTCCAGGCGCTCGAACCAGGGGCGTGGCGGTGGTCCGTGCTGCTCGTGACGGCGGCGGCGGTCGCCCTGGCCGCCACGGCGGTGCCCGCCGTCGTCGCCGGCTCGCAGGCTCGTGCCGCGGTCCGGCGGCGCATCACGGACCGCTCGGGCCGCGTCCGGCAGGCCGCCGCCGTGGGCACGGTCGTCCTCACCCTCGCGGCCGCGGCCGTGTGCGCGCAGTCGCTCGTCCGATACGGTTCACCGCTCGTCACCACCCCGTCGGGCACGCGCACCGACCCCCTGGCGGCAGCGGCGCCGGCCCTGCTGCTGGCCGCGCTCGCCGTCGCGGCGATGGCGGTGCTCGGCCCGGCCACCCGGGTGTGGGCCGGCCTGGCCGCTCGCGGCCGGGGCGCGGGCGGGGTGCTGGCCGCACGGCAGGTGGCGCGCCGGCTCGTGGTCTACGTCGTGCCGGTCGTCCTGCTGGCCCTCTCGGGCGGTGCGGCGACGCTCGCCGGGGCGTACGCGGGTACCGCGCGCGCCCTGTCCGAGGACGTCGCCGTACTGCGCAACGGGACCGACGTGCGGGTGGTGATCCCTCCGGGACGGGACGCCGGCACCGGGACCGTCGCGGCACTGACCCGGAGCGACGGCGTGGCGGCCGCGATGCCGGTGCTCACCGACGAGGCACAGGCGGGCGAGGTCCCGCTCACGCTCGTCGCCGCCCCCGCGGCGGACCTGGCAGAGGTGATGCGCGCACCGGAGGGCGTGGCGGACGTCGGCAGCCTGGCCGCTGCCACCGCCCCGGAGCAGGCGGCGGTTCCCCTGCCCGGCGACGCGCGGACGGTGGGCCTCGACGTGACCGCGTCCATGGAGTCCACCGTCTTCCCGGAGATCGCCCGGCCCGGGGACGAGGTCCCTGGTGAGTCCGAAGCGCGCCGCCGGCTCGAGGAGGGGATGGCGTACCGGATCTCCCTCCGGCTCGTCGCGCCGGACGGCTCCACCGCACAGGTCGAGCTGCCGTCGATGGACCTCGACCTGGACGGCGACGGCGACGGGACCAATCCCGTGGGCTCCGACACCGTGGCGTACGAGCTGGCCGCCCGGGTGCCTCCCGCGCCGGAGGCGGGGCCCTGGTCGGTGGCCGTCGTCGACGTGGCGGTGCCGACCGACTGGAGCCTGGAGACGCGCAACGAGATCGTCGTCGAAGGTCTGGCCGCCGACGGTGTCCCGCTCCGCCTGCCGGACGAGTGGCACGTCCTGGACCACACCGGTGAGATCCGGGCCGCGGCCGAGACCTCCGGAGGCGACGAGCGAGCCGCCGGGCCGACCGTCACGGTGGAGCTGACCGGCGGGGATCGTGACCTCCCGTTCCGGATCGTGCCCGGCGACTCCCCGAGCCCGCTGCCCGCCGTGGTCACCGGGCACCTCGCCCGCGCACTGAGCCTCGGCGTCGGTGACGTGTTCGAGCTGTCCCACCACGGTGCGGCGGCCGACGTCGAGATCGTGGCCACCACCGACGTCGTCCCCGGAGTCCTCGAACCGGACGTGGTGCTCGCCGACGCGGCCGCCCTGGCCGCGTGGCGACTCGGCGACACCGCCGACCCGGTCCCCGCGGACGAGATCTGGGTCGCCGCCGGCGACCGGCCCGCCCCGGCCCCGTCCTCCGGGGCGGGGACGGCGCCGGCACGGGACCTCGACGCGGTCGCCGCCACCGTGCGCCAGGCCGTCGCCGAGCTCCGCGGTGACGACGGCGACCACGCCACCGTCAGCACACCCGGCTACGCGGTCACCGTCGACGCCGCCGCACCGGTACGCGTCGCCTACTGGCTCACCGCCGTCGGCGCGACGACCCTCGCCCTCGTCGGCGTGCTCGTCGCCGCGGTCGCGATGCTCCGGCAGCGCCGGGCCGAGGTCGTCGTGCTGCGAGCCGTGGGACTCGGGCCCGCGGCACAGGCCCGGGCGCGGGCGGCAGAACTCCTGGCCGTGGGGGCGTCCGCCGTCGTGCTCGGTGCGGCGGCGGGCTGGGCGGTCGCACGGTTCGCCGTCGGCGGCCTGGCGCAGGCCACGCTGACCGGCATCGACGCGGACGTTCCCACGCGGTTCGTCGTGGAGGGCGCCGGCGTCACCGCCGTGCTCGGCGCGGCACTCGCCGGGCTCGTCGCCGTGGCCGTACTCGTCGGTTCCCGCGTCGCCGCCCAGGCCCGTGACACCACCTACCGCGAAGAGGTTCGCTGATGTTCCGGTACGCGCGGCGGCAGCTCGCCGCCTCCTGGGGCGCGGTGCTCTCACTCGCGGTCGTCGCCCTCGTCACCGCGCTCGTCCTCTCGGCCGCCCCTCGCGCCGTCGCCGGCATGCACGGCGACCACGCCGCCTGGACGGTCGGCGAGACGACACCCCTCACGCGGGACCTCATCGCGGTGACCGGCCAGCGCACCCCCGAGGACTGGGACGCCTACCTGGCCGGCCTGACGGACCTGCGCGACGACCAGCCGGAGCCGCTGCGCGGACTGCTCGGCGCACCCGACTTCCAGGTCAGCGCGTCCGACCGCGAGTCCGTCACGCCGCTGCCCGACAGCGACCTGTTCAGCATCGCCCTCATCCTCCGCGCCACCCCGCACCTCGACGAGCACGCCACCCTCCTCGAGGGCCGCTGGCCGGAGGCGACCGCGGGACCGGCGGACGAGTTCGCCGGCGCCGCCGTACGCGGCGAGGGGCGGTACCCCTACGAGGTCGCGGTCTCACGGCAGGCCGCCGAACGCTTCGGCTGGGAGGCCGGACACGAGTACGAGCTCCGGTCCACCGGCTCCAGCATGGTCCCGCTGAGCTCACGCGCCGGCGTGGGCTGGGGCCCGCTCGTCGTGACCGGCATCTACGAGCAGGACGGCGACCCGCAGGGCTCCTGGTGGCGGCAGAATCCCGTCGGCGGTACACCCAACGTCGTCCAGAACCCCAACACCGGGCTCAACGCCGAGGCCGCCGCGTACGTCGCCCCGGCCATGATTCCCGCCCTGTCCGGGGACGGCGCGGGCACGACCACCTGGATCCCCGTCGACGGCGACGGCCTGCGCGCCGACCAGGTCCCCGACCTGCTCGCCCAGCTCCGCGGCCTCGACGCCCAGCAGACCCTCGTGGACGACGGCGGCGCCACGGCCTTCACCCTCGACCTCGACACCCGCCTCACCGACGTGCTCGCCACCCTCCTCGCCCAGCGCGCGGGCGTGGACGCGATCGTCGCCGTCCTCGCCACCGGCCCCCTCGGCGCGGCGCTCGCGGTGCTGGCCCTCGGCGCCCGCCTGGTCGTCGACCGGAGACGGCCGGCGCTCACCCTGCTGCACGCGCGCGGGGCCTCCGGGACGCAGCTGCGTGCCCTCGCGGGCCTCGAAGGAGCGACCGTGGGACTCGCGGCCGCTGCCGTGGGGTTCGCCCTCGGCCTGTGGGCCGTGCCCGGGGAGGTCACCGCCGTCCAGGTCGCGCTCGCGACGGCCGCCGGGCTCGGCCCGGGCGTCGCGCTCGCCCTGGCGGCCGGTTCGCGCGGGCTGCGCGGCGGGCGGTCGGACCTGAGCCGCGCGCGGGGGCGGGCGCGCTGGATCCTCGAGGTGCTCGTGCTGGCGGGCGCCGTGGTGAGTACCGCGTTGTTGCTGCAGCGGGGTGTGGTGGCCGGCTCGGGCGCCGGTGCCGACGGCGACGGCCGCGAAACCGTCGGCGCTCTGCCCGCCGCCGGCGTGGACCCGCTGCTCGCTGCCGCGCCACTGCTGCTCTCCCTGGCCGTCACCCTGCTGGCCGTCCGGTTGTTCCCCCTGGTCACTCTCGCCGTGGAGCGAGTGCTCGCCCGGCGACGGGACCTCGTGCCGTTCCTCGGTGCCGCGCGCGCGACCCGCGACCCGGCGGGCGGTGTGGTGCCCGCGATCGCACTCGTCCTGTGCGTGTCCGTGGCCGCCACCGCGGCCGTGCTGTACTCCACCGTGACCGGGGGAGTGGCACGCGAGGCGTGGCACGACGTGGGTGCCGACCTGCGTGTGTCCGGGCCGGCCGTCACGCCGGAGGTCGCCGAGGAGCTGAGAGCGCTCGACGGCGTCGCCGCGGTCGCACCGGTGACCGACCGCGACCGGATCGTCGTCGCCGGGCCGGAGGGCAACGGCGTGCGCGCCACCCTGTTCACGACCGACGCGGCCGCGCTCGCACGTGCTCAGGAGGACGTCGCGGGCGCTCCTGCCCGCACGGGCGTCCTCGGCGGCCCGGGTGAGCCGGCTTCCGGACCCGTGCCCCTGATCGTCACCCGGACGACGGGGTACGACGTCGGCCAGGAGGTCGAGCTCCGGCTGCCGGACGTGGTCGTGCCCGCCCGGGTCGTCGAGGTGGCCGACCAGGTCGCCGGACTCCCGGGCGGTGAGGTCCTGGTCCTGGCCGACGACGCCCGGCTGGTCGCCGCCGCACGTCAGGCGCAGGAGGCGGACGAGGCGCCGTCCGGCGAGGAGCCGGTACTGCCCGCCCCGCCCACCAGGGTCGCCCTCCTGGCGCTCGACGACGCCGGCGGGCAGGGCATCGGTGAGAGGGGCGCGCCCGCGACCGCCGTCGTGAACGGCGTCCGCGAGGTGCTGCCGAACGCCGTCGTGGACGATCCCGCCGCCCAGGCCCGGGAGATCCTCCGATCGCCGGCGTCCACGGGGCTGGTCACCGCGTTCGTCGTGGCCGTCGGACTCGCCGGACTGCTGGCGGGAACCGTCCTGGTGATGACGCTCATGCTGGCCGCGCCCGCGCGGGCGCGGCTCCTCGCGGTGCTGCGGACGCTCGGCCTGTCGCCGCGACAAGGGCGCGGGCTCGTCGGATGGGAGATCGGGCCGTGGATCGCGGTCGCCGTGGCCGCGGGGGCGGCACTGGGGGGCATCGTTCCCGTGGTGCTCCGCGCGGCGGTGGACCTGACCGCCCTGACCGGCGGTACGGAACCACCAGCGGTGCGCTGGGACCCGGCCCTGACGGCGGGGCTGGCGGCCGGTCTCGTCGTCGTGGCCGCGGCGGCGGTCGGCCTGGCCGCTGCCCTCGGACGACGCCACGGGATCGCGGGGCAGCTTCGAATCGGTGAGGAGCGATGACATGACGACGGTGATCGACCTGGACGACGGCCGAGCGCCCGCGGGTTCGTGGCGAGGCGGCCCGGAGGGTGGTTCCGGGCGGGGCGGGGGCGAGATCCTGTGCCGGGACCTCGTGCGCATCTTCGCGACCGACGGCGTCGAGGTACAGGCACTGCAAGGACTGAACCTCACGGTGGAGCCCGGCGAGATCGTCGCGGTGGTGGGGGCGTCGGGATCCGGCAAGTCGACGCTCCTGACCATCCTCTCCGGGCTGGACACGCCCACGGGTGGCACCGCCACCGTGGCCGGGACGGACCTGCTGGCGATGGGGCCGAAGGCGCGGGTCGCGTACCAGCGCCACACGGTCGGCTTCGTGTGGCAGCAGACCTCCCGCAACCTGCTGCCCTACCTGACCGCCCGGGAGAACGTCCTGATGCCCCTGGAGCTGGCGGCGCCCTCCCGCCGCGAACGTGCGGCACGGGCCCGCCGTGTCGACGACCTCCTGGACCTGCTGGAGGTCGGCCATGTGGCAGAACGCAGGCCGGCGGAGATGTCCGGCGGACAGCAGCAGCGGGTCGCGATCGCGGTCGCGATGGCGAACTCCCCGCGTGTGCTGCTGGCCGACGAGCCGACAGGCGAGCTCGACGAGGCCACGAGCGCCGAGGTGCTGGAGGCGATGCGCGGGGTGAACCGTGAGACCGGCGTCACCACGCTGGTCGTGACCCATGACCCGACGGTGTCGGAGCACGTGGCGCGTACGGTGCAGATCCGGGACGGGCGGACCTCGACCGAGACGCTGCGGCGCACGGAGACCGACGAGCACGGGCAGGCACGGCACGTCTCGGAGGAGTTCGCGGTCCTCGACAGGGTGGGGCGGCTCCAGCTTCCCGAGGACTTCATGGCGTCGCTCGGACTGCGCGACCGGGTGCGTCTGGCGCTGGAACCCGACCACGTCGGGGTGTGGCCCGACACGCCGTCGCGTGCGGCGGAGACGGGACGGGACACGGGCTCGGCCGGTTCCGGCGGTTCCGGAAGGAGTGAACGATGAGCGTGGTCTCGCAGACGGGTCCGGATGCGGACGCCGGCACCGCGATCCTGCGGGCCGAGGGCCTCACGCGGGTGTTCGGCACGGGTGCCGGCCAGGTGCACGCGCTGAAGGGCGTCGACCTCACGGTGGCCCCGGGTGAACTGCTCGTCGTGCGGGGTCCGTCCGGATCCGGCAAGACGACGCTGCTCAACCTGCTCGGCGGCCTCGACCACCCGACGTCGGGACGGGTCTGGCTAAGCGAGGCGGAGGTGACCGCGATGCGTGAGCGGGAGGTCCTGGCGGCGCGGCAACGGCGCATCGGGTACGTCTTCCAGTCGTTCGGACTCGTGCCCGTGCTGTCGGCGGCGGAGAACGTCGAGGTCCCGCTGCGGCTGCGCAGGACGCCCGCGGCCGAGCGCGGCGAGCGTGTGCGCGCGGCGCTCGAAGCCGTCGGGCTCGCCGGCCACGCGAGGCAGCGACCGTACGAGCTGTCGGGCGGGCAGCAGCAGCGTGTCGGGATCGCGCGGGCCCTGGTGGCCGAGCCCGAGGTGCTCATCGCCGACGAGCCGACCGGACAGCTGGACTCCGCGACGGCGGCGGTCGTCATGGACCTGATCCGTGACGTCGTGCACGAGCGTGGCGTCGCCGCCGTGGTCTCGACCCACGATCCGATCCTCATGGAACGCGCCGACCGCGTCGTCGAGCTCCACGACGGGACGCTGGCGGCTGGCGGGTAGCCGCCACGGCGGTTGGCGGGTTGCCGCCGTGCGCCGATCACGTTCGGGTGACGAACCACCATTGGACGGGAGAATCCCTGGGGGACCGTGTTACATGGTGTTACGAAGGCATACCGAAAAGGTCACGACTGCAGGCACGTTCGTGTGAGCGACTCTCGACGGGGTCTCGAGGGCGGGTAATGTGGCGCCCCACAACCGGGCGCGACGCTGCGCCCGCTCGAGCGTCGCCAGCGATCCGCGAAGCGGCGCGACCATCGAACCAGGAGGACACGTGACACCTCGTAAGCGACTCATGGGAGTCGGGGCGGCCGTGCTGGCCGGCTCCCTGGTCCTGTCAGCGTGCGGCGGCGGCGGTGAGGACCCGGCTGAGGGCGACTCGGAAGCGATCATCACCGTCGGCAGCGGTGAGCCCCAGAACCCGCTCATCCCGGCGATGACCAACGAAGTCTTCGGCGGCCTCGTCGTGCGGAACATCTTCGCCGGCCTCGTGTACTACGACGAGAACGGCGCGGTACAGAACGAGATTGCCGAGTCGATCGAGTCCGAAGACAACGTGACGTGGACCATCACGATCGAGGACGGCTGGACGTTCACCGACGGGACGCCCGTGACCGCCGAGAGCTTCGTGAAGGCATGGGACTGGAGCGCCCAGCTCGACAACGCGACCAACCTCTCCTACTTCTACGAGCCGTTCGTGGGCTTCTCCTTCGAGGAGAACACGTCGCTCATCGACGAGGGCGGTCTGGAGGTCGTCAGCGACACCGAGTTCACGGCGACGCTGAAGCAGCCCGAGTCCGACTTCCCGGTCCGGCTGGGCTACGCGGCGTTCTTCCCGCTGCCCGAGGCGTTCTACGAGGACCCCGAGGCGTTCGGCGAGAACCCGGTGAGCAACGGCCCGTACACGCTGACCGAGTGGGAGCACGACTCCGCCATCACGGTCGAGCCGAACCCGGACTACGCCGGCGACCGCGTGCCGCAGAACGGCGGGGTCGAGTTCGTCGCCTACACCGACGAGGACTCGGCGTACAACGACCTCCTCGCCAACAACCTGGACATCGTCACCAACGTCCCGGCCTCGGCCTTCTCGACGTTCGAGGAGGAGCTGGGTGACCGTGCGGTGAACCAGCCCGCGGCCGTCACCCAGGTCATCAACGTGCCCGAGTACGTCGAGGACTTCCAGGGCGAGGCGGGCGTGCTGCGCCGCAAGGCGATCTCCATGGCCATCGACCGCGAGGGCATCACCTCGACGGTGTACGACGGCGCCCGTACCCCCGCCAGCGACTTCACCAACCCGGTGATCAACGGCTGGAGCGACGACATCCCGGGCAGCGAGGTGCTCGAGTACAACCCGGAGGAGGCCGCGGCTCTCTGGCAGGAAGCCGAGGAGATGGACCCGCTGGGCGACGACTACACCCTGTTCATCGCCTCGAACGCCGACTCGGACCACCAGTCGTGGATCGACCCGGCGTGCAACACCATCCGTGAGGCGCTGGAGATCGAGTGCGAGTTCGACCAGTACCCGGTGTTCGACGAGTTCCTCGAGGCGCGCGACGCGCGTGAGATCAAGGGGCTGTTCCGTGGCGGCTGGCAGGCCGACTACCCGGCCATGAGCAACTTCCTCGGGCCGATCTACGGCACGGGCGCGGGCTCGAACGACATGGACTACTCGTCCGAGGAGTTCGACGCGAAGATGGCCGAGGGCAACGCCGCGGAGACGCCGGAGGAGGCCACCGAGCTGTACAAGGAGGCCCAGGAGATCCTGTTCCAGGACATGCCGGGCATCCCGCTGTGGTACTACAACGTCACGGCCGGCTATGCCGAGACCGTCGACAACGTGGCGTTCGGCTGGGACAGCGACCCGATCCTGACCGAGGTGACCAAGTCGGAGTGAGCGTGATCACGTCCGGTTCGCCGGACTGACCGCATCCCTCCAGGTGAGAGGCGGGGTACGCGATCGTGCGTGCCCCGCCTCCCCCTGTGCCGCGACATGAACTCCGGGCGAGATCGTGGAGAATGAGCGGCGGAAATTGACAAGGAGACCACAATGCTCTGGTACATCGGACGCCGGCTGTTGCAGGTGATCCCTGTGTTCCTCGGCGCCACCCTGCTCATCTACGGGATGGTGTTCCTGCGCCCCGGCGATCCGGTCGCCGCGCTCGGTGGCGAGCGTGGCCTGCCCGAAGCCGTGCAGGACCAGATCCGGGAACAGTTCCACCTGAACGATCCGTTCTTCGTGCAGTACCTGTACTTCCTCAAGGGCATCTTCACGTTCGACCTCGGGCCCGACTTCTCCGGGCGGCCGGTTGCCGAGACCATCGCGAACGCCTTTCCGGTGACGTTCCAGCTGGCCCTCATGGCACTCGCCATCGAAACGATCTTCGGAATCGGCTTCGGCCTGATCGCCGGGATGCGCAAGGGCAAGTTCTTCGACTCCACCGTGCTGGTGTGGACCCTGCTGCTGATCGCCGTGCCCACCTTCGTGCTCGGCTTCGTGGCGCAGATCGTCTTCGGCGTCCAGCTCGGGTGGTTCCCCGTCACCGCGGGCCGTGACCCCGACTTCGAGAGTCTGCTGATGCCGGCAATGGTGCTGGCGGGCACGTCGATGGCATACATCCTGCGTCTGACCCGTACGTCGGTCGCGGAGAACCTCACGGCGGACCACGTCCGCACGGCACGTGCGAAGGGCCTCTCGCGGAGCCAGGTCACCAACCGGCACGTGCTGCGCAACTCTCTGATCCCCGTCGTGACCTTCATCGGTGCGGACCTGGGCAACCTGATGGCCGGGTCGATCGTCACCGAGGGCATCTTCAACATCAACGGGGTCGGCGGAACGCTCTTCGAATCCATCATCCGCGGCGAGAACGTCACCGTGGTCGCCATCGCGACCATCCTCGTGCTCGTCTACATCGCCGCCAACCTGCTCGTGGACCTGCTGTACGCGGTCCTGGACCCGAGGATCCGCTATGCCTGAGAACCGCTATGACAAGGGCCCGCGCCCGGGCCAGGATCGCTACGTGGCACCCGCGGAGGCGGTCTCGGTGGGCGTCGTCGACGCGATCGCCGAGGACGAGGCGCCGTCGAGCATGTGGCAGGACGCGTGGCGTGAGATGCGCCGCCGTCCGATGTTCTGGGTGGCACTCACGATCATGGTCGCCGCGATCGTCGTCGCTCTCTTCCCCGGCATCTTCGCCACCCAAGGCCCTCGGACGTGCGACCTGTCCGAGTCGCTCCTCCCGCCGTCGGGCGAGCACTTCTTCGGTACCACCAAGGACGGCTGCGACATCTACTCGCGCGTGATCCACGGCGCGCGTCCCTCGGTCACGGTCGGCGTTCTCGCCACGTCGTTCGTCGTCGTCCTCGGCGGTACCGTCGGAGCGATCGCCGGCTACTTCGGTGGCTGGATCGACACCATCCTGTCGCGGATCACGGACATCTTCTTCGCGATCCCGTTCTTCCTCGCCGCGCTCGTGATCCTGAGCCTGCTGCCGGACCGCAACGCGTTCGCCGTGGCGGTCGTGCTCGCGAGCTTCGGCTGGACCTCGATCGCGCGCATCACCCGCGGCTCGGTGCTCAGCGTGAAGAACAACGAGTTCGTCACGGCCGCCAAGGCGCTCGGCATGAGCCGCATCGGCATCCTCGTGAAGCACGCCCTGCCGAACGCGGCCGCCCCGATCATCGTGTACGCCACGGTCGCGCTGGGCACGTTCGTGGTCGCGGAGGCGACCCTGACGTTCCTCGGTATCGGTCTTCCCGGCTCCACCGTCTCGTGGGGTGGTGACCTCTCCCTCGGCCGGACGATCATCCGCCAGGCCCCCGAGGTCCTGATCTACCCGGCCGTGGCGCTCGGCACGACGGTGCTCGGCTTCATCATGATGGGCGACGTCGTGCGCGACGCCCTCGACCCGAAGGCACGTAAGCGATGACGACGACGATCAACCTGACCGAGAAGGCGCCGGAGGGCGCCCCCAAGCGCGACGACAACGCGCCGCTGCTCGAGATCAAGGACCTGAAGATCTCGTTCACCACGGGCGCCGGCCTCGTGGAGGCCGTCCGCGGTGTCGATCTGACCGTGTATCCGGGACAGTCCGTGGCGATCGTGGGTGAGTCCGGGTCCGGCAAGTCCACCACCGCGCACGCGGTCATCGACCTGCTGCCCGGAACCGGCAAGGTGACCGCCGGCTCCATCACCTTCGACGGGCGCGAGCTCGTCGGACTGGACCGCAAGGCGACCGAGTACCTGCGCGGGCGTGACATCGGCCTGGTTCCCCAGGACCCGATGTCGAACCTCAACCCGGTGTGGCGGATCGGCACGCAGATCGAGGAGGCCCTGGTCGCCAACGGCTTCCAGGGCACCAAGGCCGAGCGCAGGGCACGGGTCACCGAGCTGCTCGGTGAGGCGGGCCTGCCCGACGGCGACCGGCGGGCCCTGCAGTACCCGCACGAGTTCTCGGGCGGCATGCGCCAGCGCGCGCTGATCGCGATCGGCCTGGCGTCGCGGCCGAAGCTGCTGATCGCCGACGAGCCGACGTCGGCCCTCGACGTCACCGTGCAGAAGAAGATCCTCGACCACCTCGAGGGCCTCACGAGCGAACTCGGCACGGCCGTCCTGTTCATCACCCACGACCTGGGCCTGGCCGCCGAGCGTGCCGAGCACCTCGTGGTGATGTACAAGGGCAAGGTCGTGGAGTCGGGCCCCGCGCTGGACATCCTCAAGAACCCGCAGCACGAGTACACGAGGCGCCTGGTGGCCTCGGCGCCGTCGCTGGCGTCGCGCCGTATCCAGTCCGCCCACGAGGCGGGCCGGTCGGCGGAGGAGCAGATCGCCGGTCACGAGGTCAAGGTCGACGGCGCCGCGCCGAAGGACGTCGTCGTCGCCAAGGACCTCACCAAGGTGTTCCGGATCCGCGGCGCCCGGCCGGGCAGCCACACCAACTTCACCGCGGTGGACGGCATCGACTTCGTGCTGCCGCGCGGCAAGACGCTGGCCCTCGTGGGGGAGTCGGGATCCGGCAAGTCCACCGCCGCCAACATGGTGCTGGGGCTGCTGGAGCCGACATCGGGGTCCGTGGTGTTCGACGGCCAGGACACCGCCACCCTCTCCGGCCGCGAGCAGTTCGCGATGCGGCGCCGGGTGCAGCCCGTGTTCCAGAACCCGTACGGGTCGCTGGACCCCATGTACTCGGTGTTCAACTCCATCGAGGAACCCCTGCGGCTGCACAAGGTGGGCACCAGGAAGCAGCGTGAACAGCGCGTCCGTGACCTGCTCGAGATGGTGGCGCTGCCGGCGTCGACCATGCGGCGCTTCCCGAACGAGCTGTCCGGCGGACAGCGGCAGCGTATCGCCGTCGCCCGCGCGCTGGCGCTCGAGCCCGAGGTCATCGTCCTGGACGAGGCCGTGTCCGCGCTCGACGTGCTGGTGCAGGCGCAGATCCTGCAGCTGCTCGGTGACCTGCAGGGCGAGCTGGGACTGTCCTACCTGTTCATCACGCACGACCTCGCGGTCGTGCGGCAGATCGCCGACCTGGTCGCGGTCATGAAGGACGGGCGGATCGTGGAGCACGCCACCACCGACGAGGTGTTCGACGACCCGCAGCAGGACTACACGAAGGAGCTGCTCGCGGCGATCCCGGGCGGAAGCCTGGAGATCGGCGCGGCATAGGTCTGACGACGGGGCCCGGCGAAGGCCGGGCTCCGTCGGGCACGGGTAGAATGGTGCCGGCGCGTCGACGGTGTTGCGTCCGCGCCCCCACCTCGACTTTTCGGAAATGAGTTCAGCCGTGCCCAACTCCGCTGCGACGTCCCTTGCCGTCCGCTCCGACCTGCGCAACGTGGCGATCGTCGCCCACGTCGACCACGGCAAGACCACCCTGGTCGACGCCATGCTCCGGCAGGCCGGTGCCTTCGACGCGCATCAGCAGGTCGACGACCGGGTCATGGACTCGGGTGACCTGGAGCGTGAGAAGGGCATCACGATCCTCGCGAAGAACACGGCGATCCGGTACGCCGGTCCCGCCGCGGCGGCCGCCGGCGAGCCGGACGGCGTCACCATCAACGTGATCGACACCCCGGGCCACGCCGACTTCGGCGGCGAGGTCGAACGCGGCCTGTCGATGGTCGACGGCGTGGTCCTGCTGGTGGACGCGTCCGAGGGCCCGCTGCCCCAGACCCGGTTCGTGCTGCGCAAGGCGCTGGCAGCGAAGCTGCCCGTGATCGTCGTGGTGAACAAGGTCGACCGTCCCGACTCCCGCATCGAGGAGGTCGTCGGGGAGACCACGGATCTTCTGCTCGGGCTCGCCTCCGATCTTTCGGACGAGGTCCCCGACCTCGACCTGGACGCGATCCTCGACGTGCCCGTCGTCTACGCCTCCGCGAAGGCGGGTCGCGCGGACACGGAGCAGCCCGCCGACGGCGCCCTGCCCGCCAACGAGGACCTCGAGCCGCTGTTCGCCACCATCCTGGGCAAGATCCCGGCCCCCACCTATGCCGAGGACATGCCCTTGCAGGCACACGTCACGAACCTCGACGCCTCGCCGTTCCTCGGCCGCCTCGCGCTGCTGCGCATCCACAACGGCGAGCTGCGCAAGGGCGCGCAGGTCGCCTGGGCGCGACACGACGGCACCGTCGAGACCGTGAAGATCACCGAGCTGCTCGAGACGAAGGCGCTCGACCGGGTCCCGGCCGAGAAGGCGGGCCCGGGAGACATCGTCGCCGTGGCGGGCATCGCCGACATCATGATCGGCGAGACGCTGACCGACATCGACGACCCCCGTCCGCTTCCGGTGATCACCGTGGACGACCCGGCGATCTCCATGACCATCGGGATCAACACCTCGCCGCTCGCGGGCAAGGGTGGCAAGGGCCACAAGGTCACCGCGCGTCAGGTCAAGGACCGGCTCGACGCCGAGCTGATCGGCAACGTCTCGCTCCGCGTGCTGCCGACCGAGCGTCCCGACGCGTGGGAGGTACAGGGCCGCGGTGAGCTGGCGCTGGCCATCCTGGTCGAGCAGATGCGCCGCGAGGGCTTCGAGCTCACCGTCGGCAAGCCTCAGGTGGTCACCAAGGAGATCGACGGCAAGCGGCACGAGCCGATGGAGCGCATGACCATCGACGTGCCCGAGGAGTACCTGGGCGCCGTCACGCAGCTGCTCGCGGCGCGCAAGGGCCGGATGGACACCATGACGAACCACGGCACCGGCTGGGTGCGCATGGAGTTCATGGTCCCGGCACGCGGCCTCATCGGGTTCCGTACCCGCTTCCTCACCGAGACCCGCGGCACCGGCATCGCCGCGTCCATCTCGGAGGGTTACGAGCCGTGGCACGGCCCCATCGAGTCGCGCGCGACCGGATCCCTCGTGGCCGACCGCGCCGGCAAGGTGACGCCGTTCGCGATGATCAACCTGCAGGAGCGCGGGTCGTTCTTCGTCGACCCCACGCAGGAGGTCTACGAGGGCATGATCGTCGGCGAGAACTCCCGCAACGAGGACATGGACGTCAACATCACCAAGGAGAAGAAGCTGACGAACATGCGGTCGGCGACCGCGGACAGCTTCGAGAACCTGATCCCGCCGCGCAAGCTCACGCTCGAGGAGTCCCTGGAGTTCGCGCAGGAGGACGAGTGCGTCGAGGTGACGCCGGAGTTCGTCCGCATCCGCAAGGTCGTCCTGAACCAGACGGAGCGCGCCCGCGCGGCGGCGCGCGCGAAGCGGGCCTGAACGGGTTCCCCGGTTCCACGCGTGAGGCGGGGGTACAGGACGGCCACGGCCGCGGAGGACGCGACCGGCACCGCGCTCCCGCCGTCCGGCGGTGAGGGCGGACTCGTGGTGGTCCACGCACACCCGGACGACGAGACGCTGTCCACCGGTGCGCTCGTCGCCACCTGGGCGGCGGCCGGGCGGCCCGTCACGGTCGTGACGTGTACCCGGGGGGAACGCGGCGAGGTGATCGCGCTCCCCGGTACGACGTCGGAGGGCCTGGCAGCGCTCGAGGGCGACGGTCCGGCGCTGGCCGCCCGGCGTGAGCGCGAGCTCGCGCGGGCGACGGCGGCCCTCGGGGCGGACCAGGTGTTCCTGGACCAGGTCATGCCCGCGGCGGCCGATGGTGCCGTGCGCGATGCTCCTGGCGCGCCGGGCGCGCGGCGGTACGAGGACTCCGGGATGGAATGGGTCCGGCCGGGAGTGGCCGGACCGTCCGCCGACTCACCGCCGACGGCGTTCGCCCGGGTGGCGCTCGACGGACCCGCCCTGCGGCTGGCGGGTCTCGTCGAGAGGCTCCGGCCGGCGGTGGTGGCGACCTACGAGCCAGGCGGCGGGTACGGGCACCCGGACCACGTCCGCGCGCACGAGGTCACGGTCCGCGCGTTGGCGCTGCTCGCCGCCGGCGGAGCGCCCGCGGTTCCCGAGCTGTGGCAGGCGGTCGCGCCCGCGGACGAGGTCCGAGCCGCCCGGCGGGCCCTCCGCGCGAGCCGGGAGGCCCGCGCGGCCGCCGCCGGACACGGACTGACCCTGCCCGATCCCGGAGAACCCTTGCCGCCGTTCGCCAAGGAGAACCTGCCCGGGACGACGGAGCGTGTCGACGTGGCGCCCGTGCTCGACCGTGTCCTCACGGCGATGCGCGCGCACGCCACGCAGATCCAGTACGTCACCCGCGCCCGGGGAGCGGGCATCCTGGGGTTCTACGCCCTGAGCAACGGCGTGCTCGCGCCCGTCCCGGAGCGGGAGACCTACCTGGTGGCACCGCGCGCCTGAACGCCCGGGCCGGATCGGGCCGGGCCGGTCAGCGCCCCTGGAGCGCGTCCAGGGCGACCGCCATGGCGACGACCAGGCGACGGTCCAGGTTCGGATCGTGGATCTGCACCGTGTACCTGTCGCGGAGCGCCCACTGCTTCTCGACCGAGAACGCCGGCTGTCCGCCGATGGTGAAGTCGAAGTGGTAGGGCAGCCAGTCCAGGCTCTCCACGAGCCGGCGGAGCACCGACACCCACATGCTCCGCTCCTGTCCGGTCGCCTCACCGAGCCCCGGCTGCTCCAGGTACCACGTGCTGCGGAGGAACGACTTGCCGAAGTCCTTGCGGAACAGGCCGATCGGCGTACCGGAGGCGTCGGTGACGTCGTAGGTGGCGCCGAGGTCCATCACCTGGCGGGCCTTGAACCCGAGCACGGGAACGGACTTCGTGTCGTCCGTGTACAGCGTGACCTGCTCGCGCATCGCCATGCGCTTCTGCTGGGCGAAGGCGAGGAGCTCGCCTTCCGAGCCGTCGGGCCGTGCGGCGTGCACGGCGTACTGGTTGACCATGAGCCGCACGCGCTGCCGGATGTACAGCGTGGTCTGCGACTGAAGGGTCTGGGCGTTCATGGTTGCCTTCCGTTCCGGGCGCCGCTTCGTGAAGGGCCGACGCGCTTCGCGTCCGGAGTCTGGCACACCATCGAGGTACCACCCAGCAAAGTGCGCGATGATGGGCGGGTGACAGAACAGCACGAGCGTCACCCGAACCGTCCGCGCCTGGGCTCCGTCGTCGTCCGGGTGCTGCTCGCGGTCGCCCTCGGGCTCGTCATCGGCGCGCTCGGCACCGCGGTGCACCGGTACGGCGACGAGTCCTGGTACGCCGGGGCTGCCCTCGCGGTCGCGCTCACCGGGGCGGCCGCGGTCATGTGCCGGGCCTGGTCCGGGTACGGGGCGCTCCTCGCGTTCGCGGGTGGCTGGATCGTGGCGGTGCAGCTGATGTCGTTGCGCGGCTCTGGCGGGGACGTCCTCGTCCCGGCGGGGACGCTCGGGCTCGTCTGGACGTATGCCGGTGTCGTGACCCTGGGCGTGGCAGCGTTCCTGCCGGCCTCGTGGTTCCGTGAGGAGCCGCTGCGGCGATCGGCGGAGGAGTCGGCCGCCCCGGTGGCCGGTACGTCTGTGACCAGCACAGAACCTCCACTCGGAGCCGGGTGAATCCCGGTCCGGAGCGCACTGACCGGCCAGTAGGATGCGCTTCGGGGACGGCCGCGCGTGCGTGCGCGACGGTGTCTGGCGGTGCGGAGAGCCCGCGCCGCGACAGGTTGCACGGAGCAATGTGAATGGGCCAGCCGACCGACAACGACAAGCCGTCAGAGCCGACCGGTCAGAACGATGCGAACGACGCTCGGCAGCCGATGCCGCCGCTCTCGTCCAGCCGACCCGGTCCGGGTGGCGGGCCGGCGCGCCCTGACGTCCCGCCGGCGAACGAGCCCGGCGCGACGCCCGTGGACCCGGCGACCAGGCGTTCCCCCGAGGACGACGCCGGCCGGAGGCCCGGCGGCGCCCCGGTGAACACCCCTCCGCGGGCTCCCGCGCCACCCGTTCCAGGTTCGGCGCCCGCGCCCGGCTCCGCACAGGCCCCGGGGGGCGCTCCCGTTCCCTCGTCAGGGCAGAGCGACGCCTCCGGCCCTGCTCCTTCGTCAGCCGTGCCGGTTCCTCCGTCCGGGCAGAGCGGTGCTCCCGCCCCCGCACCGGGCCGGTCCGACGGACCGACGCGGCCTCCTGTGCCGGGCCAGGACGGTGTCCCCGGCCAGGGCGGGACCTCGGGCCAGGGTGGGACCCCAGGCCAAGGCGGGACCTCAGGCCAGGGTGGGACCTCCGGCGACGGCGGGACCTCGCCCCATTCGCCCTCACCCGCGACCACTCCCGCTCCGCGATCGACGCCCGAGCCGGCAGTGACTCCTGGTGCCAAGGCTCTGTCCGCGGCATCCGAGGGTGCCGCGGACGGCACGCCGCCCTCCGCGGCCTCGGCGACCTCCGCCGGCGCCGGGCCGGCACCCGCCACTCCGCCGGCTCCGGCGCCGGGCACCCCGCCGTCCGTTCCGGCGCAGGGTGCCCCGGTGCCGGCCCGGCAGCCATCGTCTTCTACGTCCTCGCAGGCTCCCGCTCAGCCGTCCGGACCGGCCGGACCGCAACCCGACGGGCCGCGGTCCTCCGCCGAACCGGCAGGGCCGGCCGCGCCGCAGGTGCCCGCCCGCCCGTCAGGCTCCGCCGCGCCACGGTCCGGCGCCGCCGCGCCGGAACCCGCCGCGCCGCGCGCGTCGTCGTCGTCCGGTCCCGCCACGTCGTCCGGTTCGGCCACGTCGCCCGGTCCCGCCACGTCATCCGGTTCGGCCACGTCATCCGGTTCGTCGTCGGGCACGGCCTCGTCGTCGGTTCCCGCCGCGCAGTCCGGGCCCACCGTGCCGGGTGGCTCGTCGTCGGCCGCGGCGCGGGCCGGGGCGGCGGCGTCCGCCGCGGCTTCCGGGGCGGACGCGGACGGCGACCAGGCCGCGGTCCTGCAGTCGGTGGTCGACAACCTGACTCCGGAACGTCCGGCGAGCCCCACCAAGCAGGTGGGGTACACGCCTCGTGTCTTCGCGTTCGAGCGGCCGGCCAAGAAGCCGCGGCCGGGCAAGGGCGCGGCTGCCGGCTCGCCGGGCGAGGGTGCGGCCCCGGGCGAGGGCGCCGCTCCCGCGGGCCGGGGCAGCGACAACCCGTTCATCCGGCCGATCACCGGCATGATCCCGAAGCTCAAGCCGCTGACGGGTGCGATCGCGCGAGTCGTGAATCCCCACGCCGTGCGGCACCCCGACGGCCCCGCGACCCCGCCGCCCGCGACCCCACCGCCCGCGACCCCGCCGACCGTGGCGGTCCCGCCGGCCGGCGGCGTCCCGCTCGCCGGCGAGACCCCTCCCGCCGGTGGTGTTCCCCCGGTCGACGCCGTCCCGCTCGCGGGGCAGGCTCAGCCGGCGGGGAACGTTCCGCCGGCGGACGCGGTCCCGCCCGTCGGCCCGGTCCCGCCCGCGGGTACCGTCCCGCCCGCCGGCACCGGCACGATGCCTCCCGGTGGCGCCGTCCCGCCCGCGGGTCCCGGCCACCCCGGCCGCACCGTTCCGGTGGGTGCCGCGGCGGCGAACGACACCCCACAGGGCTCTCCCGGCTCTCCTGACGGCGGCGGCACACGCCCGGGCCAGGTACCGCTCGGCAGTGTCGCGGGACCCGGCGGACCGGACGCGTCCGACGCGTCCGGTCCGTCCGCGCGGCCGGGCGGACTCGGGTCGAGCTGGCCGCCCGCGCCCGGGGGGCCGGGCGGATCGGGTCAGTTCCCGCCTCCGCCGGAGGGCGGCTCGTGGACCCTGGGCATCCAGGACGACCGCGCACCCCGCCGGGGCCGCAGGCTCGCGCTGGGTGTCGGTGCGGCCGTCGTGGCCCTCCTCGGTCTCTTCGCGATCATCGCGGGCGTCCAGGCAGGCGCCGTGCCGAACGGCGTCGAGGTGGCCGGGGTCGACCTCGGCGGCCAGTCGCGCGACGAGGCGGTCGCCACGCTCGACGAGGCGCTCGCGCCGCGGGCGGAGAAGCCCGTGGCACTGGTCGCAGGCCAGGCGGAGTCCACGCTCAAGCCGGCCAAGGCCGGCCTGGCGTACGACGCCGAGGCGACCGTCGACGCCCTCACCGGGTTCTCTCTCGACCCCACACGCATGTGGGAGCACTTCTTCGGCGGCGCGGAGGCGGAACTCGTCCTCGACGTCGACGAGAAGAAGCTCGGCAGCGCCGTCGACGGCCTCGAGGAGTCGATGGCGGTCAAGGCGGCGAACGGCGCGGTCGCGTTCCAGGACGGCGCACCGAAGGCCACGGACGCCAGGCGCGGCTCGACGGTGGACACGGCAGGCGCGCGAGCCGTCATCACCTCCAGCTGGTTGCGCTCCGAACCGCCGTTCACGCTCCCGACACGAGAGATCGAGCCGGAGGTCACCCAGGCCGAGGTCGACGCCGCGATGGACACGGCGAACACGGTGGTGTCCGCTCCCGTGACGGTCGAGGTCGGGGGACAGAGCGTCGAGCTCACCCCGGCGGACCTCGCGACCTTCGCGAGTTTCGAGCGGCACGACGGTGCGCTCGCCCTCCGGTTGGACCGCGAGGGCCTCGTGAACACGATCGTCGAGCGCACCGCGAACCTCCTCACCATCCCGGAGGACGCGCACTTCGTGTTCCAGGACGGCCGGCCGCAGGTGGTCGGCGGAGGCCCGGGGACGACGCTGCGGCCCAAGGAGGTCGGTGAGGCGGTCAACGCCGCGGCACGGGGCGACGACCGGGTCGCGTCGGTGGAGCTGCACGAACAGGACCCGGAGAACACCAAGGAGGCGCTCCAGCAGCTCGGCGTCAAGGAGATCGTCTCGGAGTTCTCGACGCCGCTCACCGCCGACAACGTCCGTACGCAGAACCTGGTCCGCGGCGCGGAGATGGTCACGGGCGAGCTGGTCAAGCCCGGTGAGACGTTCTCGCTGATCGACGCCCTCTCACCGATCACCGAGGCCAACGGGTACGTGGCGTCGGGCATCGTGAGCAACGGCCAGCACGTCGAGGGCGTCGGGGGCGGTCTTTCCCAGATGGCCACGACCAGCTACAACGCCGGCTACTTCGCGGGGTACGACGACGTCGAGCACCGTCAGCACAGCTTCTGGTTCCCCCGCTACCCGGCGGGACGTGAGGCGACGATCTACGTCGGCGCGCTCGACATGAAGTTCAAGAACGACACCCCGTACGGGGCCGTCCTGCAGTCGTTCGTCAGCAACGGCCAGCTGACCGTCCGCATCTGGAGCACCAAGCACTACGAGGTCGAGACCAGCGACAGCGGTCACCAGAACGTCGTGGAGACCTCCACGGTGAAGAGCAACGACTCCGAGTGCGTGGCCTACCCCGGCGGTGAGGACGGGTTCACGATCTCGAACTACCGCAAGGTCTACCTGGACGGGGACCTCGTGAAGGACGAGACGTACACGTGGACCTACAAGCCCGACAACCCGGTCGAGTGCACGGGCGGGGGCGGGAACGGCGGCTGACGCCTGTCAGGTGAGGACCGCCGTCGTCGGCTCCATCAGGACGACGACGGCGCCCGCCGCGCACCGGTCCACCAGCACCGCCGGCCAGTCGCCCTCCAGCGGGACACGCTGCTCGGGTGGCGGGTCGGTCTCGCGGAGCGGGATCTCGGCCACGCCGTTCGCGCCCCGGCCGGGCACGTGCCCGGCGCGCCGGCCGCGCAACGGCTCGGGCCGGTCGAAGAACCAGCCCGTGGGCGCGTTCGAGTCGAGCGCGTCGGCCAGCATCTCCAGGTCCCGTGCCGCGAGCCGCAGCGCGGGTCCCACCCATGCCGCGTTCTGCGTCACCATCGCCTCCGTGCGCCGGGGGTCGCCGTAGGCCACGCGCGTCCCGTCGCGGAACGACCCTGCCGCGAGGCCGAGCGCCACGTCGCGCACCGGCGCGCCGGCCACCAGGCCGAGCAGTTCGCCCGCCAGCACGTGCGGCACGTGGGACACGAGCGCCGCGGCCTCGTCGTGGGCGTCGTCGGTCAGGACGGCGGCCGTGCCGCCGAGCTGCGCGGTGATCAGGCGCAGCACGCCCGCCAGCCGGTCGGGGTCGGTCACGGTGACCGGCACCGGCCCGTCGTTCCCGGGCCGGACGGCGGCCGGCTCCGCGGTCATGTCGACGGTCACCGCCCACCGGATACCGCGCAGCAGGTCCGGGAACGAGGCGTCGAAGCCGCTGTGCTCGGTTCCCGCCATCGGGTGCGCTCCGACGTAGTGCCCGGCCAGTCCGGCGTCCCGGATCGCCTCGCGCACCGGGCCCTTCACCGAGCCGACGTCGACGACGGTGGGGTCCCAGCCCGGCTCCCGGCCGAGCGCCTCGGCCACCTCGCCGGCGACCGCCCGCATGGCCCGTAGCGGCACGGCCAGCACGACCGTCTCCGGACGGTTTCCGCACAGCGTCGCGACGTCGTCGGCGATCTGCATGCCGGCCGACCGGGCCGCCGAGCGCGCGCCGTCGGACGGGTCGGTGGCGATCACCGGGACACCGGCTCCCACGAGGGCCCGGGCGAGCGACCCGCCGATCAGGCCGAGGCCGACGACGCCCACCGAGGTCACCACAGCAGTCCCCGGCTGATCTCGTCGGTGCCCGCGTCCACGGTCACCGAGCCGACCGGGACGTGGTCGGGGTCGAGCGTGCCGTCGACGTCGAGGTCCGGCGCGGGGAACACGCCGAGGGTCTTGAGCGCGTCGCCCGCAGCCAGGAGATCGCTCAGCACGGTGCGCGCGCCGGACTCCCAGGCCGCCTCGTCCAGCGTGATGACGAAGACGTACTGGCCCTGCCGCGCCTTCAGCGGGCGGGTGATCAGGCTGGACATGTTGACGCCCGCACGGGCGAACGTCTCGGTGATCCGCGCGAGCACGCCCGGGCCCACCAGGTGGGGCGTGACCGCGAGCATCGTGCGCCACGCCGAGGTACCCCGGGCGAGCGCCGAGTCCAGGTGTCCCCGGGCGGCGTCCCGCGGGGCGAGCACGAGGAAGCGCGTGCGCCCGCCCCGGAAGTCCTCGACGGCGCGGGCATGAGTGTCCAGCCCGTACAGCTCGCCGCAGAGGGGCGGGCCGAGGGCGACGGTGTGCGGGCCGGCGTCGCGGCAGGCGGCCGCGTTGGACGACGACGGTGTCGGACGCAGCCCGCTGTCCGCGACGAACCGCGAGCACTGCGCCAGTCCGTGGGGGTGGGCGCTCACCTCACGCAGCTCGGCGTGGTCCGGGCGCACGAACGCGTCGAACGAGACGTCCAGCACGACCTCGTCGACGGCCACGACGTCGGGGCTTCCGATCAGCGCGTCCAGTGACGGCACCACGTAGCCCTCGACCGAGCTCTCGATGGCGACGACGCCGACGTCGGCGGTGCGCGCCGAGACCGCGTCGTGCACGTCCGCCACCGTGGTGCGCGGCTGGGCCGCATCGGACCGCCCGCCGGCCGCCGCAGTGCCCGACGCGGCGGACACGAGCCCTCCGTCGTCCCCCTTGGCGCGGAGCGCGAGCCACTCACGGACCGCCTGGTGCGTGAACGTGCCCTCCGGGCCGAGGTACGCGGCGCGCAGCGCGCCGCTCACAGCTCGCCCGCCCACTGCGGCGCGGCGCGGTCGGGGCCGGGCTCGAACGTCGCACCCGGCAGGACGGCGAGGGTACGGTGCGCGATCCCGCGGGTGTCGAGCTCGTCGACGAGAGCGGACAGCACCGCCGACGTCGGGCAGGAGAACGACGTGAAGAACACGTGCGGCCCGGTGAGGGACGCCTGGCTGCGCAGGTGCTGCAGGTCGATCCCGGCGTCGGCGATGACGGCGAGCGTGGGCTGGAGAGATCCGCGGTGGTCGTCGTACGGGCCGAACGCCAGCCACACCTGGGCGGGCGCGGTGAACGCGGGCACGACGTCGCGCGCCCGGAGCAGGCCGTACCAGACCGGTCCCCGGTCGGCGAGGACGGCGCTGTCCGGCAGCTCGGTGAAGCCCGCGGGCACGCGGGACCTCTCCACGACGAGCGAGCCGTCCGGCCCGGCGAGTGCGACGCGCTCGGCCACCGGGGTACGGGTGGGAACCAGGCGCGGGTGCACGCCCAGCCCGCGCAGGACGGCGGCGCAGTCACGCAGCCCGGCCTCGTCGACCACGACCTGGCCGCCGGAGCTGCCGCCGGCGCCCACCCAGACCCACTGCGGCTCGACCGGCACGGCCGCGGTCACGACGAGCGACGGGGAGCCCTCCAGCAGCGCGCGTTCCAGCCCCGGCGAGGGCTGTTCCGGGTGGCCGAGGTGCACGACCGCCGCGAGGTCGGCGATGCTCGCGACGGTGGCCAGCGTGTCGGCCGTGGTACCCAGGTCCAGCAGTTCGACGGGTTCGGTGGACCACCCCTGCGCGCGCGCCGCGAGCAGCGCGTGCGCGGAGGACTCTCGTTCGTCGCGTCCCAGCATGGCACCGAACCTACTGCGCCGGGCGGGCTTTCGCGTCATCTGTCCGCCGGTCGGCAGCGCTCGGACGAGCACGGCCACCACTCACGCGAGCTGTCCCGCCACCGCCCGTCCGGTGGTCCGCCCGGTGAACACGCACCCGCCCAGGAACGTGCCCTCCAGCGCGCGATGGCCGTGCACGCCGCCGCCGCCGAAGCCCGCCGCCTCGCCGACCGCCCACAGCCCCTCGACCACCTCACCCGCCGGGTCGAGGACCCTCCCCGCCGGGTCGCACCAGAGGCCGCCCAGCGTCTTGCGGGTCAGCACGCTCAGCCGCACGGCGAGCATGGGGCCGTCGGCCGGGTCGGTGAGCGCACGCGCCGGTGCGACGCGGATGCGCCGGTCCACCCAGAACGACCGCGCGGCCCGGGTCGCCACGACCTGCGGGTCCTTCCCGAGGCCGGACAGCACCTGCGCGTCCCGGGCCGCGACGACCCGCGCGAGCGCGGCGGCGTCGATGTGGCCCGTCGAGCCCGGCGTCGCCTCGGTGAGGGCGTTCATGCCGGCGGCGAGCTCGGCCGGCGTCGCGCCCCAGACGAACTCGGGGGACTGCTCCGCGAACGTCCGCACCGGTACCGCCTTGCCGCGCACGCGCTCGATGAGCTGCGGCACCGACTTCCCCGTCAGGTCCGGGTTCTGCTCGGAGCCCGACAGCGCGAACTCCTTCTCCATGATCGTCGTGTTCAGCACGAACCAGGAGTGGTCGTCGCCGCGGCTCGTGAGGTGCCGCAGCGCGCCCAGCGCGTCGAATCCCGGGTAGAGCGGCGCGGGCAGGCGCCCGCCGTCGGCGTCGAGCCAGAGCGACGACGGGCCCGGCAGGATCCGGATGCCGTGGTCGGTCCAGACGGGGGAGTGGTTCGCGATGCCCTCCGGGTAGTGCCACATGCGGTCCTCGTGGACCAGCGCCGCCCCGGCCTCGCGCGCGACGCCCAGCATGAGCCCGTCCGTCGAGTCGGGCACACCGGACAGCATGCGTGCGGGCAGGGTGCCCGCCTCCCGGGGCCAGCGGGCACGGGCGAGGTCGTGGTTGGCGCCGATGCCGCCCGAGGCGATCACGACGGCCTGGGCGTGCAGCTCCACCTCACCCGTGACGTCGCGCGACGACGGCGTGCCCCGCCCCGAGAACGGCGCCCCGGCCGGGGCGCCGTCGTCGGCCAGCACCTCCGCGCGCACCCCGGTCACGACACCACCGGAGCGCAGCACCTCGACGACACGGTGACGGAACCTCAGGTCGAGCAGACCGGCGCGCACCGCCTCACGGGCGGCACGCACGAACGGTTCCAGAAGGCCAGGCCCCGTGCCCCACGTGACGTGGAAGCGAGGGACGGAGTTGCCGTGCTCGACGCCCCCGTCGCCCCCGCCCGTCACGGGATAGCCGCCGCGCTCGGCCCACTGCACGAGCGGGAACCAGCGCACGCCCTTGCCGTGCAGCCACGGACGCATCTCGCCCGCCGCGAACTCGACGAAACCCTTCGCCCAGGCGTAGCCGTGCCGGTCGGGGCCCTCGCCACGGTCCGCACCAGGGGTGAACCGCGCCGAACCGAGCCAGTCGGCGAACGCGAGATCGGCGTCGTCGCGCACGCCGACACGCCGCTGCTCCGGGGAACCGACGAGGAACAGGCCGCCGAACGACCACCACGCCTGGCCGCCCAGCGAGCGGGCCGGCTCCTGGTCGACGACGACCACCCGTTTCCCGGCCGCGGCCAGCTCCGTTGCCGTGACCAGGCCGGACAGGCCCCCGCCGACCACGATGACGTCCGTGGCGACCGCGTCGTCGCTGATCGCGGGACCGTTGTTGGAGACGGCGTCAGACATGACGGAAGCGTAGCGGTAGACGTGCCACGATGGGGCCATGACCGTGACTCCGCAGCGCGTCCCCGGAGACCCCGAGCCGCGGCCGGTCGTCCGGCCCCTGAAACAGCCCACCCGGCACCGCAGCCACGTGCCGCCGCTCGGCGTCCACCCCACCCCCGACGGAGGCATCGACGTCGCCGTCCTCGCGTCCCACGCCACGGCCATGGACCTCTGCCTCATCGACGCCGACGGCTCCGGCGGTTTCCGGGAACGCCGCATCGAGCTCGAAGGGCCCGTCTACGGCGTCTGGCACACCCACGTACCCGACGTCGCCCCGGGCCAGCGCTACGGCTTCCGCGCGTACGGGCCCTGGGACCCCCGGGCCGGACTCCGCCACAACCCGGCCAAGCTCCTCGTGGACCCCTACGCCCGCGGTCTGGTCGGAGAACTCCACCACGTGCCCGAGGTGCTCGGATCACCACAGGTCGGCGACGACGGCACCCTCCGGGCAGACCCCTACGGCCCACCCGACGACCGCGACTCGATGCCGCACGTACCGCACGGCGTCGTCGTCGGACCGCTGACCCCGCCCCAGCCGCTCACCCGGCCACGGGTGCCCTGGGCCGACACCGTCATCTACGAGGCCCACGTACGCGGCCTGACCCTCCTCGACGAACGGATCCCCGAGGACCTGCGCGGCACCTACGCCGGGCTCGCCCACCCCGCCACCATCGAGCACCTCACCTCGCTCGGCGTCACCACCCTGGAACTCCTGCCGATCCACGCCTCCGCCACCGAGGCCCGCCTCGCCACGCAGGGCCTGACCAACTACTGGGGCTACAACACGCTCGGCTTCTTCGCCCCCAACAGCTCCTACGCCACCCGCGCCGCACAGGAGCGCGGCGCCGAGGCGGTGCTCGACGAGGTGCGCGGCATGGTCCACCTCCTGCACGCCGCCGGCATCGAGGTGCTGCTCGACGTCGTCTACAACCACACCTGCGAAGGCGGCGACGACGGCCTCCACCTGTCCTGGCGCGGCCTCGACAACCCCGTCTACTACCTGCACGACGGCGCCTCCCCGGCCGCGCTCGCCGACGTCACCGGCACCGGCAACTCGCTCGACTTCCGGCGGCCGCGTGTCATCCAGCTGGCCCTCGACTCCCTGCGCTACTGGGCGCAGACCATCGGCGTGGACGGGTTCCGGTTCGACCTGGCGGTGACCCTCGCCCGCGGCTCCTTCGGGTTCGACCCGGACCACCCCTTCCTCGTCGCACTGCAGACCGATCCCGTCCTGTCGGGGCTCAAGCTCGTCGCCGAGCCGTGGGACGTGGGCCCCGGAGGCTGGCAGACCGGGCAGTTCCCCCCGCCGCTCGCCGAGTGGAACGACCGGTTCCGCGACGCCGTCCGCGGGTTCTGGCTGGACGCCCCCAAGCACGGCTCGCACGGCGGCCCGATGAGCGGTCTGCGGGAACTCGCGACACGCCTGGCAGGGTCGGCCGACCTGTTCGGCCCCGGCGACCCGCCGCTGGTGCGGGGCCCGGTGGCCTCGGTGAACTACGTCACCGCCCATGACGGCTTCACCCTCGCCGACCTGGTCGCCTACGAGCACAAACGCAACCACGCCAACGGCGAGGACAACCGCGACGGCACCGACAACAACCTCTCGTGGAACCACGGCCTCGAAGGCCACTCGCCGCGGGGCGACGACGCCACCACCGAGCACTGGGAGGCGATCGTGCCGCTGCGGCGGCGCTCGCAGCGGAACCTGCTCGCGATGCTCCTGCTCGGGGCGGGCACGCCCATGATCACCGCCGGCGACGAGTCCGGGCGCTCGCAGGCAGGGAACAACAACGCGTACGTGCAGGACAACGAGGTGTCCTGGGTGTCATGGAAGCTGGACGCCGCGAGCGAGGACCTCCTCGCGACCACACGCTTCCTGGCGAACCTGCGCCAGGAGCACCCCGCCCTGCGCGCCGACTCGTTCTTCCTCGGCACCCCGCGGCCCCACGAGCCCGAACCCGACCTGCTGTGGTTCGCCGAGAGCGGTCGGCTCATGGACGTGGCCGCCTGGGACACACCGGGCCGGCGTGTGCTGCAGATGCTTCGATCGGGCCCGGGTGACGACGACGCGGACGTCCTGCTGGTGATCAACGGGGGCCTGTCCGACGTCGACGTGACCCTGCCGCCGGTCCCCGGCGCGTCGAAGGCCGCCGGCGAGGAGGGGGCCGGCTCGGAAGCCGTCCGGGAGAAGTGCTGGGACCGGGTCTGGGACTCCGCCTGGGACCGCCCCGAACCCCCGGACGAGGAGGAACGCCACTGCGACGCCACGACGACGCTCGACGCGCTGAGCGTCCAGGTGTTCCTCGCCGCACGGTCCTGACTCCTCCGCAGGACGGCCCGCACGCCGTCGCGGATGCGGTCGGTCGGTCGTCGAGCGGTCGGTCCCCTGTCCGTGCGGTCGGTCGCTCGGGGGACCGACCGCTCGACATCGGACCGACCGCTCGGCGTCCGCTCCGCCGGTGCGTCCCGACTGGCGACACCGGGCGCATGCCGTCCGGTCCGCCCGGTTAGGGTTCTGCCATGCGCATCGTCGTCACGGTCAAGTACGTCCCCGACATCAACACGGACCGGGGCTTCGAGGACTGTCGCGTCCGCCGCACGCCCGACGAGGGCACCCTCAACGAGCTCGACGAGAACGCCGTCGAGGCCGCCCTGCAGATCGTCGAGGCGGCAGGCTCCGGCGAGGTCGTCGCCCTGACGGTGGCGCCGCCCGACGGCGACCCCGCGCTGCGCAAGGCGTTCCAGCTCGGCGTCGACCGCGGCGTCCGGGTGTCCGACGACATCCTTGCCGGCGCCGACTACTTCGCGACCGCCGCGGCCCTGGCCGCCGCCGTCCGGAAGCTCGAGTCCGAGGGCCCCGTCGACCTGGTGATCACCGGCATGGCAGCGCTCGACGGCCTCGGCTCCGTGGTCCCCACGCTGCTCGGGGCAGAACTCGGCCGCCCCGCGCTCACGCTCGCCAAGAAGGTCGGCGTGTCCGACGGCGTCCTGTCCGTGACCCGCGAGCACGACGACGTCACCGAGGAGCTCTCCGCGCCGCTGCCCGCGGTGCTGTCGGTGACGGACACCGCGAACCAGCCTCGGCTGCCCAACTTCAAGCGCATCATGGCCGCGCGCGGCAAGCAGGTCGAGGCGTGGACGGCGTCGGACATCGGGCTGGACTCCGCACCCGCCGTGCGTACCCGGGCGCTGAACGCCGCTCCGCGCCCCGAGCGGCCCGAGGCGGAGCTCGTCACGGACAAGGGCGAGGGCGGCAAGGCCCTGGCCGCGTACCTGATCACGAACGACCTGGTCTGAGAGGGGACCCGAGATGACGAACCGCACGGTCCTGGTCCTGCTCGACCCGGCCACCGAGATCCGCACCAGTGCCCTGGAACTCTTCACGATCGCCCGTGCCCTCGGCACCGTCGAGGCGGTCGCCCTGGAGGGCGTAGGCGTCGAGGTGCTCGCCCAGCTCGAGGCGTACGGCGTCGAGTCCGTGCACCAGGCGGAGTTCTCCGACGCCGCCGGTCACGTGGTGACAGGTGACGAGCGCCACCTGCCCGCCGTCGTCGCGGCGGCCCTGGCCGCGGCCGTGCGCCGCGCGGACGCCGACGTCGTGCTGCTCCCGAGCAGCTTCGCGGCGAAGGAAGCCGCGGCACTGACCGCCCGCGCGCTGGACGCGGGCCTGATCATCGACGCCGCCGGGGTGTCCGAGGGCGACGACGGCCGCATCGTGGGGTCGAAGCGCGTCTTCGCCGGGTCGTGGGACACGTCGTGCGAGGTGACCACCGACGTCGCGGTGCTGACCGTGCGCGCCAACGCCGTCGTCCCCGCCCCCGCCGCGGCGCCCGTGAACACGCAGACCGAACCGCTGCCCGTCGAGGTGCCGGAGCTGGGCGTGACGCTCGCGTCGCGGGAGGTGAAGGCTCGCTCGGGCGACCGTCCCCCGCTGGAGGAGGCGGCGATCGTCGTCGCGGGCGGGCGGGGGACCGACGGCGACTTCGCGCCCGTGGTGGACCTGGCCGACGCACTCGGCGCGGCCGTCGGCGCGTCCCGCGACGCGGTCTTCGAGGGCTGGTGGGACACCTACGTGGGGCAGACCGGCGTCACCGTCGCACCGCGGGTCTACATCGGCGCCGGCATCTCCGGAGCGCCGCACCACCGGGGCGGCATGCAGGCGTCGCAGCACATCGTCGCGGTGAACAGCGACCCGGAGGCACCGATCTTCGAGATCTGCGACTTCGCGGTCATCGGCGAGCTGGCGGACGTCCTTCCCCAGGCGGCGGAAGAGATCCGCAGGCACAAGGGCTGAGCACCGGAGCGGCCCGGGGCCTTCGGCGAGGCCGCGGACGGTCATCCACGCGTCGTCGATCCGCGGCCGGGCGGCCTCGCCCGGAATTCCGGCACGGCTACCAGGGCATCACCCCGTGCTCGTCCTGGAGGGTTCCGGTCGGCCCGTCCGCGCCTCGGGTCGCCAGGCCCACGACGGTCCTCGCGCTCACCTCGGGCGGCCTCCCGATCCCGAGGCCCGCGGTCATGTCCGTGGCGGTGGTGCCGGGCTCCAGCGCGTTGAACGTGATGCCCGGATGGGCCTTGGCGTACTGCACCGTGAGCATGGTGGCGGCCGCCTTGGACGCGGCGTAGAGGGTGATGGGCAGGTGGAACTCCGGCCGGTCGGGGTTGGTCACCGCCCAGAACGACCCGGCGCTGCTCGAGACGTTGACGACGGTGGGGTTCGCGGAACGGCGCAGCAGGGGGAGCGCCGCCTCCGTGACTCGCACGATCCCCACCGCGTTGGTGTCGAAGGCGCGCAGCGCCGACGGGCCGTCGATGTCTCCGGCCGGCAGGATCCCCGCGTTGTTCACCAACACGTCCAAGCGGCCCTCGGCCGCACCGATCGTCGCCAGCGCGTCGTTCACCGACGCGTCGTCGGTCACGTCGAGGTGTACGAACCGCGCGCCGATCGCTGCCGCCGCCGACCTCCCGCGCCCGACGTCGCGCGCGCCGACGTAGACGACGTGCCCCAGCTCGAGCAACTGCTTGGCGGTCTCGAGACCGATGCCCTTGTTGGCTCCGGTGATCAGTGTGACGGTCATGGTTTTCCCTTCCTCGGTGTCTGGGCCGAGCGGCCGATGGTGACGCTAGGCCGGGCCGTCCTGTGCTCCCAGAGCCCTGTCGAGCCGGGGGTCCGGCAGGACCCTCCCTGCCGGCGTCACGGCGACCTACGCTCGTCGCATGAGCGAGAAGCCGAACGCCCTCGGCACGTACCTGCGCGCCCGGCGCGAGCTGGTGACGCCCGAACAGGCAGGCATCCCCGACCACGGCGTGCGGCGGGTGCCTGGCCTGCGGAGGGAGGAGGTCGCCATGCTCGCCGGCATCAGCGCCGACTACTACCTGCGGCTGGAGCGCGGGCGCGATCGAAAGCCGTCGGTGCAGGTGCTCGAGTCGATCGCGCGCGTGCTGCAGCTCGACGAGGATCATTTCGCCCACCTGCTGACCTTGGTGTCGGACGTGCCCCGTCGGCGCAGGCGCCGACCGCGCAAGGAGACCGTGCCATCCGGCGTGCTCACGCTTCTTGACTCCCTCGTGCAGCCTGCCTTCGTCGAAGGGAGGTACTTCGACGTCCTTGCCTCGAACACGCTCGCCAGGGCTCTCGATCCCGGTCTCGTCGTGGGCCGCAACCAGCTGAGGGACATGTTCCTGGACACTGGACAACAGGGGCTGTACCCGGAGTGGGAGAACGTCACGGAGTGCCTCGTCGCCAACCTGCGGCAGGCGGTCGGCAAGGACACCGACGATGCCCGCTTCGTCGAGCTGGTCGGAGAGCTTTCGCTGGCGAGCCCTCTGTTCCGCCGACTCTGGGCCCGCCATGAGGTCCGCGGGCAGAGCGGGACGCCGATCCGGCTCGATCACCCGCGGGTCGGAGAACTCACTCTCAACAGGGAGCGGCTGAGCGTCGGCGGGGCCGAGAGCCTGAACCTCGTCGTCTTCCACCCGGACCCCGCATCGGATGCCGCGGACAAGCTGGACCTCCTGGCCTCGGTGGACCTGCCCGCACGCGGCTCGTTGCTGCGCACGAAGCAGGGCTGAGGCCACGGGCGGGCACGTTCGTGATCGAACCGAGAAACCGAGCGGCACGGCGGGCGCCGCGGGCGCGCAGAATGGAGCCATGACGTCCCTGCCGCCGCTGGTGCCCCTCCGGGGTCCGTTGCCGCCCGAGGAGCGCCGCCGCGCCGCCCGGCACCTGCTCCTGGACGGTTTCGGGCCCGATGCGCAGGCCCGGCTCGCGGGGGCACGCGTCGTCGTGATCGGTGCCGGCGGGCTGGGGTCGCCCGTGCTCCAGTACCTGGCCGCCGCCGGCGTCGGCACGCTGGGGATCGTGGACGACGACGTGGTCGCGCCGTCGAACCTGCAACGCCAGGTGCTGCACGGGGACGGCGACGCGGACCGCCCCAAGACGACCTCGGCCGCCGACGCCCTGCGCGTGCTGCGCGGACCCGGCCTGAAGGTCACCGAGCACCGGCTGCGCCTCGACGAGGCGAACGCGCGCGAGCTCCTGGCCGGCTACGACCTGGTCGTGGACGGCTCCGACACGTTCGCCACCCGGTACGCCGTGTCCGACGCCGCCGCCGCGCTCGGCATGCCCGTCGTGTGGGGGACGGTGCTGGGTTGGGACGGCCAGGTCGCGGTCTGGTGGTCCGCCGCGCCGGACGGCCGCGCCATCACCTACCCCGACGTGTTCGGGCCGCAGCCACCCGAGGGCGAGTCCTGCGAGACGGTCGGCGTGCTCGGCCCGGCGTGCGGCGCGGTCGGCTCGGCCATGGCGGTCGAGGCGGTCAAACTTCTCACCGGTACGGGCGACGTCGCCCTCGGGCGCATCCTCGTGTACGACGCGCGCACGTCCGGCTGGGACACGATCCCGCTCACCGCGCCCGAACCGGCATCCGGGCCCCGACCGGCGTCCGCGCCGGAACCGGCTCTCGCGCCGGAACCGGCATCCGTGCCGGACGACGGCCGTCCGCCTGCCGCCACCGGCGCCGGCCGGCCCGGCCCGCCCGGGGCCGCTACCACCGGCGCCGGCACCGCTGAGGCGGCCGCCGCCGTGCGCCTGCCCGACGGCGTGCTCGTCGTCGACGTCGGACGCCTGCCCGCTCGGCTCCCCGCCGGGACCCCCGCCGTCCGGGCAGGGCTGGAGGCGCTCGCCGCCGGGGACCTGCCCACGATGCTGGCCGACCACCCGCCCGACGCCCCGATCGTCGTCGTGTGCGAGCAAGGCCTGCGGTCACGGGGCGCCGCCATGTTGCTCACCGACCTGGGCTGGCGCGACGTCACGCCCGCAGGTCACCTCCTGTTCACCTGAGCGTCCCTGCCCGGTCGGGACGAGGTCACGGCCCGCTCCTAGCGTCGGCGGCGACCGTCCCCCCTCCCCGCCAGACCGGAGTCACCACGATGACGATCGCTCCCGAGTCGCGCCCGTTGCTGCCCGTCGCGACCACACCTCACTACGCCCGCGGCAAGCGCGTCGCCGCCACCTGCTACTGGAAGTGCGCCGACCAGTGCGCACACCCGGCGCCGAACGTGAGCGCCAACGAGTACTTCCGTGACGTCGCCTCCAGGGCCCTGTCGCGCCGCGTCATGCTCGGCGGCATGGCCGTCGCGGCGGGCGCGGTGGTGGTGGGCGCCGAGGCGCTGGGCGCGGAGCCGGCCCAGGCCGCCACGCTCACGGGCCGCGGACACGGGCACGGACACGGCAAGGGCCTGTCGTTCGGCCCGATCGAGACCCAGGACCGGCTCGTCGACGATGTCGTCGTCCCCCGGGGCTACGAGTGGTCGACGATCATCCGCTGGGGCGACCCGATCCTGCCCGGCGGCCACGCCTTCGACGTGACCGCCCAGTCCGAGGCGCAGCAGAAGCTGCAGTTCGGCTACAACGTCGACTACCTCGACATCCTCCCCGAGCACCCCCGCGACATCCGGTCGATGGTCGAGACCCGCCGTGGCCGGCGCGGCCTGCTCGTGACGAACCACGAGTACACCAACCCGGACATCATGTTCGACGAGTCCTACGACGAGGCGACCAAGCGTGCGGTGCAGCGCGCCGCCCACGGCATGTCCGTGGTAGAGGTGGTCCGCCGCCGCACCGGCGATCCGTGGACCTACCTGCGCGTCGCCCCGAAGAACCGCCGTGTCCACATGGACACCGAGTTCACGATCGACGGCCCGGTGGCCGGCCACGACCTCATGAAGACGGTCGAGGACCCCACCGGTACGACGGTCCGCGGCACCCTGAACAACTGCGCCGGCGGCACGACGCCGTGGGGCACCGTGCTGTCGGGCGAGGAGAACTGGCACGGCTACTTCAAGGTGGCCGGCGGCGACCCCCGCGACGCCCGCTACGGCCTCTCCTCGAGCCCCACCCGGTACGGCTGGGAGCTGGACGACCCGCGCTTCGACACCTCGAACCCCGGCTACGAGAACGAGCACCACCGCTTCGGCTGGGTGGTCGAGATCGACCCGTACGACCCGACGGCCGCCCCGGTCAAGCACACCGCCCTCGGCCGGTTCAAGCACGAGGGCGCGAACGTCATCGTCGCGCCGGACAAGCGGGTCGTGGCCTACATGGGCGACGACGAGCAGTTCGACTACGTGTACAAGTTCGTGTCGAAGAACGCGATGCGCAACGGCCACAGCCACTGGGCGCGCGCCCACAACAAGACCCTCCTGAGCGAGGGCGACCTGTACGTCGCGAAGTTCACGGGCGACTCCCCGGCCGCGGAGATCGACGGCACCGGCGCCCTGCCCTCCGACGGCGCGTTCGACGGCACCGGTGAGTGGCTGCCGCTGGTCGTCGACGGTGCCTCGGCGGTGCCCGGCATGTCGGTCGAGGAGGTCCTCCTCTTCACGCGCGTCGCGGCGGACACCGTCGGCGCCACGAAGATGGACCGTCCGGAGGACGTGGAGCCCAACCCGTTCACCGGGAACGTCTACGTCGCCTGCACCAACAACTCGAGCCGCGGTTCGAGCGGCCGGGAGGGCGCGACCGAGCCGAACCCGCGCAACCAGAACCGCGACGGCCACGTCGTGGAGATCGTCGAGGGCGACCAGACCTCCACCGACTTCCGCTGGAACCTGCTCCTCGTCGCCGGCGACCCGAGCCAGAACGACTCCACGTACTTCTCGGGCTTCCCCGCCGACAAGGTCTCGCCCATCTCCTGCCCCGACAACGTGGCGTTCGACCAGCAGGGCAACCTCTGGATCTCCACCGACGGGCAGCCCTCGGCCATCGGGCGATGCGACGGCATCTTCCGGGTCACCCTCACGGGCCGCAAGCGCGGCAACGTGGAGCAGTTCCTCTCGGTGCCCCGCTCGGCGGAGGCCTGCGGCCCCCTGATCGACCTGCGTGACGAGATGGTCTACGTCAACGTCCAGCACCCCGGTGACGACGGCTCGTTCGCCGAGCCGACGTCGCTGTTCCCGGACTACCTCGACGCCGGAGAACGCGGGCCCGTGGGCTCGTGGCGCGGTCCCCGCCCGTCCACCGTGCAGGTCTACAAGAAGCGCGGCCGCCGCTGACATCCGGCAGCGGGTCCGCCGAGCCGGTGCCGTGGCGGGAACAGGTCCCGCCACGGCACCCACCCGGCACCACCCTCGCGCGAGCCGGCGCCGTGGCCCGTCCACGACGCCGGCTCGCGCTCCGTCCGGCCGGATGCCCGGCAGGCCGACCTCCTCGCCGGGACCGGCACCGCCGCGGGAAGCAAAAGCACTCCTTCGCGGTTCGTAGACTTGATGGACGTGACCGCCTCCCTGACCGAGCCCGTCACCGGGCACCCGGACGGCCCCGAGCCGCCGCCGGACGCCGGTGCCTACCTCGACCACGCCGCCACCACGCCGATGACCTCGGCCGCCCTGGCGGCGTTCGTCGAGCACGCCCGCCACACCGGCAACGCCTCCTCCCTGCACTCGGCCGGCCGGGCCGCCCGGCGCACCGCCGAGGAGGCCCGCGAGATCGTCGCCGGAGCCCTCGGCGCCCGCCCCAGCGAAATCATCTTCACCGCGAGCGGCACCGAGGCCGACAACCTCGCGATCAAGGGCATGTTCTGGGGGCGCCGCGCCGAGGACCGGCGCCGCACCCGCATCCTGGTGTCCGCCGTCGAACACCACGCGGTGCTCGACCCCGCCTTCTGGCTGGCCGGGCACGCCGGCGCCCAGGTGGTCCTCCTCCCGGTCGACACCGAGGGCCGGCTCGACCTCGACGCCCTGCGCGCCGAACTCGCCGCGCACCACGCCGAGACCGCACTCGTGTCGGTCATGTGGGCGAACAACGAGGTCGGAACCGTTCAGCCGATCCACGACGTCGTCCGCATCGCCCGCCACCACGGCATCCCCGTCCACGTCGACGCCGTCCAGGCCGTCGGCCAGCTTCCCGTGGACTTCACCGCGTCCGGCGCGGACGCCATGACCGTCAGCGGCCACAAGCTCGGCGGCCCCGCAGGGGTCGGCGCCCTGCTCGCCCGCCGCGACCTCCCGCTCGACGCGGTCCTGCACGGGGGCGGCCAGGAACGTGGCGTCCGCTCCGGAACGCTCGACGTGCCCGCGATCGCCTCGTTCGCCGTCGCCGTGCGCGACGCCGTCGCCAGGCGGGAGAGCCACGCCGCACGCGTCGCCGCCCTCCGCGACTCCCTCGTCGCCCACGTCCGCGACGTCGTCCCCGACGCCATGCTCTGCGGGCCCGACCCGCGCACCGATCCCGGCGGCCGCCTGCCCGGCAACGCGCACTTCGCGTTCCCCGGCGCCGAGGGCGACTCCCTGCTCTACCTCCTGGACTCCGCGGGCATCCAGGCCTCCACCGGCTCCGCCTGCCAGGCCGGCGTGCCCCAGCCCTCGCACGTCCTGCTCGCCATGGGAGTTCCCGAGACCGCCGCACGCGGCGCCCTGCGGTTCTCGCTCGGCGCCACGTCCACACCGGCCGACGTCGAACGACTCGCCGCCGCCCTCCCGCAGGTGGTCGAACGCGCCCGGGCGGCCGGGCTCGTCGGAGGTGGTCACGCATGAAGGTCCTCGCAGCGATGTCCGGCGGCGTCGACTCCGCCGTCGCCGCGGCTCTCGCGGTGGAGGCGGGGCACGACGTCGTCGGCGTGCACATGGCCCTGTCGCGCAACCGCGACCAGTTCCGCAACGGCTCGCGCGGCTGCTGCTCCATCGAGGACGCGGGCGACGCGCGACGCGCCGCCGACGTGCTCGGCATCCCGTACTACGTGTGGGACCTGTCGGAGACGTTCGAGGAGACGGTCGTGGCCGACTTCCTCAGCGAGTACGAGGCCGGCCGCACGCCCAACCCCTGCGTGCGCTGCAACGAGCACATCAAGTTCGAGGCCCTGCTCGACAAGGCGACGGCGCTCGGCTTCGACGCCGTCGCGACGGGGCACTACGCGCGGATCGAGACCCGTGAGGTCACGGCCGACACCCGCGGCCGCGTTCCCGGGCCCGCCGGCGCACACGCTCCCGACGGGCCCGGCGCGAGCCCCGCCCTCCTGGTCCGAGAGCTGCACCGCTCCCCGAACACGGCGAAGGACCAGTCCTACGTCCTCGCGGTGATGGGGCCCGAGCGCCTGGCGCGCGCCATGTTCCCGCTCGGGGGCTTCGCGTCCAAGGACGAGGTCCGCGCCGAGGCCGCGAAGCGCGGCCTGTCCGTCTCCGCCAAGCCGGACTCCTACGACATCTGCTTCGTCGCCGACGGCGACACCCGCGGCTTCCTGCGCGACCGGCTCGGTTCCCGGCCGGGCGCCGTCGTCGACACGGACGGCGAGGTCGTCGGCGAGCACGACGGCGCGTACGCGTTCACGGTGGGCCAGCGCAAGGGCCTCGGCCTCGGCCGCCCCGCCGGGGACGGGAGGGCCCGCTACGTCGTCGACGTGCAGACCTCGACCAACACGGTCGTGGTGGGACCGGCCGAGCTGTTGAGCGTGAACCGGATCGCGGGGGAGAAGGCCATCTGGTTCGACGGGGTACTGGCCACCACCCCGGGCGGCTCGTCCTCGGCGGACTCCGCCGTGCCGACCGACGCCGGCGGCTGGTTCGACGCCGAGGTTCAGGTGCGGGCCCACGGCACCCCCGTCCCCGCGCGGGTTCGCGCCCTGCCGGCGTCCGCCGGGCCGGTTCCCGCCGGGACGTCGTCGGCCGCGACGCCGTCGGACGCCCCGCGGTCGGCCGCCTCGCCGTCGGACGTCCCGCGGTCGGACGCCCTGCGGTCGGACGACTCGCCGTCGGGCACCCCGCCGTCGGCAGCGGCACCGTCGGCCGCGGCAGCGGCACCGGGCGGCGCCATGGAGATCGAGCTGACCGGTGAGCCGTTGCGCGGCGTCGCCGCGGGACAGTCGATCGTCGCCTACCGCGGCACGCGGGTCCTGGGCCAGGCCACGGTCGCCGCCGCCTGGCGCGCCTGACCCCCTCCCCGGGTCGCCGACCACGCCATCCCCTCACGACCACGCCACCCGTCACGACCACGCCATCCCGTCACCACCACGCCATCCCGTCACGACCACGCCGTTTCGGGCCGTGGAAGCGTGACCACACCGCAGGAATGGCGTGGTCGGCACATCATGGCGTGGTCGGCACGCGACGGCGTGGTCGGCACGCCAGGACGTAATCGGCAGAGGGCCGACAGCCGGTCAGGCGCCGCCCAGGCGCTTCCAGAGGAACGTCCAGTGGGTGGCCGCCATGTAGGCCGCCTGGCCGTTGTCCGCGGCGCCGCCGTGGCCTCCCTCGATGTTCTCGTAGTAGGTCACGTCCTTGCCGTGCGCGAGCATGAGCGCCGCCAGCTTGCGGGCATGGCCCGGATGCACGCGGTCGTCCTTGGTCGACGTCGTGAACAGCACGGGCGGATAGTCCCGGTCCTGCGAGAACAGGTGGTAGGGGGAGAAGCCCTGGAGGAACTCCCAGTCGTCCGTGTCGGGGTCGCCGTACTCCGCCATCCACGAGGCCCCGGCGAGCAGGTGGGAGTACCGCTTCATGTCGAGCAGCGGCACGCCCACGATCACGGCGCCGAACAGGTCCGGGTACTGCGTGAGCATGTTCCCCGCGAGCAGGCCGCCGTTCGACCGGCCCTCCATGCCCAGGCGCCCGGGCTCGGTGATCCCGGTGCGGACGATGTCGCGCGCCACGGCCGCGAAGTCCTCGTACGCCCTGTGCCGCTTCTCCCGGAGCGCGGCCTGATGCCAGGCCGGGCCGTACTCCCCGCCACCACGGATGTTCGCGACCGCGTACACGCCGCCCCGTTCGAGCCATGCCCGGCCGATCGTCCCCGAGTAGGCCGGCTGCAGCGCGATCTCGAAGCCGCCGTAGCCCCACAGCAGCGCCGGCGCCGTCGCGTCCCCGTCGAGCACGGCGGCCGGACCCACGAGGAAGTACGGCACCCGGGTGCCGTCGTCGGACGTGGTGAACCGTTGCCGTGCGGCGAGACCTCCGGCGTCGAAGCGGTCCGGCGCCGACTTGAGCGGCGCGGGCGGAGCCTGTTCGTCGCCGGGGCCGACGACGGTCCCGCGTGCGAGCGTCGGCGGGGTCAGGAAGCCCGTCGTCGTCACCCAGACGTCGTCGGAGTCGACCGCGTCGACCGCGCTCACGCCGACGGACAGCAGATCGCCCGCGACCGGGAACTCCGACCGCGCCCACGGCCTCCCCAGCACGTCGGCGGCGCCGGGGCCGTCCGGCACGTCCGGCGGCGTCAGGACGTAGGGCTGGTTGGTGACGTCGTCGAGCACGTTGACGACCAGGTGGTGCCGGGTCCACGTGGTCCCGGCGAGGGAGCGCGTGGGGGTCGGCTCGAACAGTACCGTCATCCGCCGCCGGCCGGCCAGGAACGCGTCGAGGGGTGCGGCGAGCAGAGATCCGGCCGGGTACGTCCTCGGTCCGTCGTCCCCGGTGACCTCCCAGTCCTCGCGCAGCCGTACGAGCAGCCACTCGCGATGCAGCCCGACGTTCGCCGAGCCCGGCACGTCGATCCGCACCAGCTCCTGCTCCGGTGTGCCGACGTGGCGGACCAGCCAGGTCTCGCTCGTGAAGAAGGACGGCGCCCGGACCACGAGATCGCGTTCGAACCCCGGGGTCCGGGACCGTCGCGCGGACACCGCCACATCGGTCGCCTCGCCCTCGAACACGGTCACCGCCTCCTCGGGCGGTGTCCCCCGGCGCCACAGCTTCGCGATCCGGGGGTACCCGGACGTGGTCGTCGTGCCCTCACCGAAGTCCGTCGACAGGTACACCGTGTCGGCGTCGACCCAGCCCAGGCTGCCCTTGGCGGCCGACCGGACGAACCCGCCCTCCGCGGCCGGCACGAACCGCTTGTCGACGAGGTCGAACTCCCGGGTGACGTCCGTGTCGGACCCGCCGGGGGAGAGGTCCACCAGCGCGTGACGCCACGGTTCCCCGGCGGCGAGCCGGTCGGGAGCGGGCCGCAGCACCGAGGCGCCGTGCCACACCCAGCTCTCCCCTTCCTCCTCGGCCAGGGCGTCCAGGTCGAGGACCGTCTCCCACTCGGGGTGGTCGGTCACGTACGACGACGGCGTCGTGCGCCGCCACACCCCGCGCACGTGCCGCGCGTCGCGCCAGAAGTTGTAGTAGTACTCGCCGATCTGGGAGACGTGCGGGATCTTGTCCTCCGCGTCGAGCACCTCCCGCACCTGCTTCTCGATCTCGTCGAACAGCTCGCCACCGAGCCGGGCCGACATGTCCGCGTTGCGGTCGCGGACCCAGCCCAGGGCGTCGTCGCCGGACACGTCCTCGAGCCAGGTGTACGGGTCGTCGCTCGGGGCGAGCGGAGTGCTGGGTACGGCAGTCATGAGGGAACACTAACTTTTCACACGTGGACCGGGCTTGCCTGCGCGGCGGGAGATGGCCGTTCCGGGGGAAAATTCCTGTTCACACCACGATTGAGGGGTACCGCCGGATTTCCTCCTGTGGTAGAACTCGACCCTGATGAGGGCTCCTCGCCCTCGTCGCGCCGCGCCGAGGAGGAAGGCCCTGGAGTGCCCTTCTCGTGCCGCGTGGCTCCGACGATGAATTCCAACATGGGGGGACCGGCTCTGTGAGCTCGACGTCTTCTACTCCGCCGAGCAGGCTGCGCCAGGTCGCGCCCTGGGTCAGTGTCGTCGGCGTCGCCGCCTTCGTCCTGGTGGCGCCCGCTCTCTACACGTCGCAGTGGGGCGGCAAGACCCTCGGCTGGATCGTGGGGATCGCCGCGATCCTCCTCGCCGTGGTCGCCGCGATCGTCGCGCAGCGCAGCGCCACCACCGACGTGGCCGAGAGCCGGATGTACGTGCACCGGGCGCGCGTGTTCGAGAAGATCGCCGAGGAGCGCCGCGCGGCCCTCGACGCGCTCGTGACGCAGCAGCTGCCGGCATTCCTCGCGAACGACCCGGTGCCGCCGCTCCCGCGGATCGACGACGACCAGTCGCTCAAGCGGCTGGAGGAAGCCGGGATCGCGCTGACGCAGGTCCAGGAGGAGCGCGTCGCCCGGCGCGACGCCGTCCAGGTGGCGGTGGTGTCGCTGGGGCGCAAGGTGCAGGCGTCCGCGCACCGCATCCAGGAGGAGGCGTCGCGCATGGTGCAGCGCCACCCCACCGACCCGGACATCCTGCAGACGTCGATGCGCGTCGACCACGCCGCCGCGCAGCAGGCGCGCCAGGCCCAGAGCCTTGCCGCGCTGTGCGGCGAGTGGCCCGGGCAGCAGTGGAACGAGCCGCTGGCGCTGCCCGACGTCGTACAGGGCGCGGCCGGGCGCATCACCGCCTTCCACCGTGTCGAGGTCTCGGGCGACCCCGGTGTCGCCGTGTCCGCGCGGATCGTCGAGCCGCTCATCCACCTCGTGGCCGAGCTGCTCGCGAACGCCACCCAGTCCTCCCCGCCCACCACGCAGGTGCTGGTCGCGCTGCGGCAGGTGCAGCGCGGCGCCGTCATCGAGATCGACGACTGCGGTGTCGGGCTCGACGCCAAGCAGCTCGACCAGGCGCGCGACATCGCCTCCGGCAAGAAGCAGGTCAGCATCACGGATCTCGGCGAGATCCCGCAGACCGGCCTCGCCGTCGTGGGCACCTACGCGCGCCGGCACGGCTTCCGCGTCGACATCACCGAGTCGGTCTACGGTGGTCTGCGCGCGATCGTGATGATCCCGGGAGAGCTGACGGAGCCCGTCGCGCCGTCCGACCTCGGTGGCTCCGGCGGCGGTGAGGCCGTGCGGGTCCCGTCCGTGCCCACCACCCCCAGCCTGCCGACGCGCGGGACGTCGTCGGCGGCGACCGCGATCGCGGACGTGTCGGCCCCGGCCGAGTTCTCCGACCCGGCCGAGGCCGCGGAGCCCCGCCGGAAGGCGGCCGAGCCCACGGAGCCGGTCACGCCCTTCTCGGGAGCGGTGCCGGCGGTCACCGCCGCACCGGAGGCGGCGCCGCGCGAGCGGACCGGCTCCCTCGCGGAGCCCGCCGGGCTCGCGGACGCCGTCGACGAGAAGGAGTCCACGCTGAGCGACGAACCATGGTCATCCCCGTCGACGCCGCCGTCGGCGACCGTCACCGACCGGCCGCCGCGCGGCCACGAGCGTCTGGAGGGGCCCGACACGACCACCACCACATCGCCGGGCTCCCCGGCCGCAGAGACTCGTCCGACCCGCCGCGGTCCGGACGACGACGAGTTCCCAGAGCCGATTGCCCTGCCGCAGCGGCGCTCCCGTCGTGAGGAGGCCGAAGCCATCGCTCCCACGGTGTCCGGGGAGTCCAACGGCAAGCACACCAGGTCCGTCCGGCAGCAGACGGCCGAGGAGGCCGGCCAGTGGATGGGCGCCTTCTTCAGCGTGGACAAGACGCCTGGGAACGCAATTGACAGCAGCGATCCGTCGGCGGATGCCGGCGCGACTTCGGAGGACCGATGACCACGCAGGCCGAAGGCATGACACAGGCCGACGAGAACAGCTGGATGCTCGAGCTCATCAGTGGCGTACGTGGAGTGCTCCACGTCGTGGTGCTCACATCCGACGGCCTGATGAAGGTGCGGACCGACCAGACTCCGCTGGACGTAGCGGACAAGGTCTCGGCCGCCTGCGCCGGACTAGCCGCACTGGGAATCGGTATGAGCAGGGAGTTCGGCACGAGCGACTCGATCCGCCAGATCGTCGTGGAGTTCGACGGCGGCTTCCTGTTCGTCCGCGGAGCCGGCGACGGCTCGCGGCTCGCGGTGATCACCGAGTCGAACATCGACCCGGCTCTGGTCGCACAGCAGATGCAGGCGCAGGTGCTCATGATCGGGGAACGCACCCTGGGTACCGAGGCCAGGGAGAACTGACCTCATCGAGGAGAGGCGGTAGCTCTATATGTCACAGGGGGACGAATATCGGGACCATCCGGTCCGTTCGTATGTTCTGACGTCCGGGCGCGCACACCCGACCCGCAACACCCTGCGCCCGGAGACGCTGCTGGTCGCCGTCGACGGTCGGCCCGCTCCGACCACGGCGACCCGCCAGCAGCGGGACCTGGTGCGCCTCTGCCGGGGAACGCTCGCGCTCGCCGAGGTCGCCGCCTACCTGGCCCTCCCGGTCAGTCTGGTCGCGGTGCTGGTGTCCGACCTGGTCGACTCCGGCCATCTCACGATCCGTTCCAACCACCAGGCACACGTCCTGCCCGGGCGGGACATCCTGGAGAAGGTGCTCGATGGACTCCGCAACATCTGAACCGACGGCAGGCCAGCACCTCGCGCCTTCGGTGGCGCGATCGGTGAAGGTGCTCGTGGTAGGCGCGTTCGGCGTGGGCAAGACGACCCTGATCGACTCCGTGAGCGAGATCGAGCCGCTGCGCACCGAGGAGCAGATCACGACGGCGAGCGTGGGTATCGACCCCAACCATCCGGAGAAGCAGACGACGACCGTGGCGCTCGACTTCGGGCGGCTCACGGTCTCGGAGGAGATCGCGCTGTACATGTTCGGCACGCCCGGACAGCGGCGCTTCTGGGACCTGTGGGCCGGCCTGGCCGACGGCGCCGTGGGCGCGCTCGTCATGGTGGACACCCGCAGCATCGAGGCCTCGTTCGAGGTGCTGGACCAGCTCGAACTTCGCACCAAGATGCCGTTCGCCGTGGTGATCAACCAGTTCCCCGACTCGCCGCAGTACCCGGTGGAACGCATCCGGGCCGCGCTCGACCTGCTGCCGACCACGCCGATCGTGCGGTGCGACGCGCGCAACCGGACGTCGTCGGCGCAGGCGCTGATCCAGTTGGTCGAGCACGCCCTGACCTTCCCTGCCTTCCAGAAGGCGCCCGCGTGACGCGGGCGGCCGGGAGCCGCACATGCAACCCAGGAGGCTGAACGTGGGCCCCGACCGGACCAGGCTGGAGAACGTGCCCTACCGGCCGGTGCTGCTCGGCGAGCACGACGTGCTCGACCCGTACTCCGACTACGAGCGCCTGCGCGAGAAGTGGGGCCCCGTCGCGCCCGTGGACATCGTTTCCGGCGTCCCGGCCTGGCTGGTGCTGGGTTACGAGGAGGCGGCGTCGATGCTGCGCAGCGAGATCATGTTCTCGCGCGATCCTCGCAACTGGACGTACGTGCGGCGGCGCGCGCTCCCTCCGGGGCTGCTCGCGGTCATGGCGCCGCGGGAGAACGCGTACTACGTGGACGGGCCGCGCCACCGCCGGCTGCGGGCCCCGATCGACGACGCGTTCACGACGATCGACGAGACACGCCTGCGGGTGTCGGTGGAGGTGGCCTGCGACGCGATCCTCGACGGACTGGCCAACCGGGGCGAGGCGGACCTGATCCACGACTTCACGGTGCCGCTGTGCGTGCACCTGCTCGCCGAACTGCTGGGCCTGAGCCACTCCGACGCGCAGCGGATGAGCATTCTCACCCGCGACATCTACGCGGCGACCGACGCGGCCGTGTCCGCGTCGGAGGAGATCATGCAGATCATGCTGGAGCATGTGGCCGCCCACCGGCTGGAGCCGGGGGAAGACCTGACCACGGCGATGCTCGACCACTCCGCGATGGAGAACGACGTCGAGGTGATGACCACGCTCGCCGAGATGTTCGTCATCGCCCACGACGCCGAGGTCGCCTGGGTGGCCGGTGCGCTGCACATGCTGCTCACCGACGACCGCTTCGCCGCCCGGTTGTACGGCGGGCGGCTCGACGTCACGGGCGCGGTGGACGAGGCGTCCCGGATCCGGCCGCCGGTGGTCAACGTCCTGCCGCGGTTCGCGCGTCAGGACTGCGAGCTCGGGGGCCGCGTGGTGGCGGCGGGCGACGCGCTGATCCCGGCGATCGCGGCGGCGAACGCCGACCCGGCGCTGGCCATCGACGACCCCCTGTCCGACGCGGGCGGTCGGTACCACCTGACCTGGGGCGTGGGGCCGCACAGCTGCCCCGCGCAGCGGGTGGCGTCCATCATCGGGCGGACGGCGATCTCCGCCGTGGTCCACCGTATCCCCCAGATGCGGCTCGACGTGGCGCCGGAGGACATCCGCATGGCGCGCTCGTTGTGGACCCGGTATCCGGCGGCCCTGCCCGTGCGGTTCACCGAGCCGCTCCAGGCCAGCCGCTGGTGACGCGGGACGTACTCGCTCTGGCCCGCGCCGCAGGTTGAACATTTCTCCTATACCCCCTGTTCCCGACAGGTGATGTGGCGTTAGCATTCGACCGGATTGCCACAAGGAAAATTCTTTCCAGACGAAGGAGCAGGGGAAACAGTGAGGATCGCCGTCGTCGGAGCCGGTTTCGCGGGGCTCGCCACCGCCAAGGTGCTCAAGGAACTGGGGCACGAGGTCACGATCTACGAGAAGGCACCCGATGTCGGCGGCGTGTGGAGCGTGACCCGTCGCTACACGGGCCTGCGCACGCAGAACAACCGCGACTCCTACGCGTTCTCGGATCTGCCGATGCCCAAGGAGTACCCGGAGTGGCCCACGGGGACGCAGGTCCAGGCCTACCTGGAGCAGTACGTGCGCACGTTCGACCTCAAGCCGGCGCTACGGCTGTCGACCGAGGTGGTCCGCGCCGAGCCGACTCCTGAGCAGGACGGCTGGCTCGTGACCGCGCGCCCCTCGGGCGCGCCGCTGCGCGCGCCCGAGCGCTTCGACCACCTCGTCGTCGCCAACGGCATCTTCTCCGACCCTGTCCTGCCCCGGTACGACGGATACCCCGACCTCGTGCGCGCCGGCGGGCGGCTCATCGCGTCCAGCCAGCTGAACGACGTCGAGTCGGTGCGCGGCAAGCACGTCGTCGTCGTCGGGTACGGCAAGTCGGCGTGCGACGTCGCCGCCGAGATCGGCGAGGTCGCCGCGAGCACCACGGTCGTCGCACGCCACCTGCTGTGGAAGATGCCGAAGAAGATCGCCGGCACGCTCAACATGAAATACCTTCTCCTCAACCGGCTGGGCGAGAACCTGTTCCGGTACCAGACGCAGGAGACGCGCATGGAGCGGTTCCTGCACGGCCCCGGGAACCCGGTCCGGCAGGGCATGGTCGACTCGCTCGGGAAGTTCGTGACCGCCCAGCTCGGCCTGAAGAAGCTCGGCCTCGTGCCGCACGGCGAGTTCTCCGACATCGCCAGCAGCACCATCTCCCTGTCGACCGACGGCTTCTACGAGCAGGTCGCCGCCGGCACGATCACCGTCCACCGGGACACCGAGATCGCCCGGTTCGTCACCGCCGACGACGGGCAGCCGGTCGCCGAGCTCACCGACGGCGCGAGTGTGCGGGCCGACGTCGTCGTGTGCGGCACGGGATTCCACCAGCGGATCCCGTTCCTGGACGACTCCATCGCCAAGCGGCTCCAGGACGAGGACGGCAACTTCGAGTTCTGGCACCAGATCCTGCCGCACGACGTCCCCAACCTCACCTTCGCCGGGTACAACTCGTCGCTCTTCAGCCCGCTGTCGGCCGAGGTCGGCGCGCTGTGGATCGGCGCCTACCTGGCGGGGGCGCTCGAGCTGCCGCCGCTCGAGGAGCGGCGCGTCGCGGTCGCCGAACGGGTGCGGTGGATGAAGGAGCGCACCAAGGGCAAGCACGCCCGGGGCACCAACGTCATCCCGTTCTCGCTGCACAACATCGACGAGACGCTCGCCGACATCGGCATCGACGTCTCCCGCGGCACCAAGGTCAAGCAGTGGCTCCTGCCCCTGGACCCCGGTGACTACGCCGGCCTGCTCCCGAAGCTCAAGGAGAAGATCGCGAACCGCGAGATCACCGTCGACGCCTAGCGGGACGGTTCCGCTGCGGGCGCGTGCCTCGTTCCTCGGCCCGCACCCTGCGCTGCACCTCTCGTCGATGTCGGACCGGTGGTGACAGCTCCTCGGGTTCCGCTGCGGGCGCGTGCCTCGTTCCTCGGCCCGCACCCTGCGCTGCACCTCTCGTCGATGTCAGACAGCCGGGTCATGATGGACCCGTGACCGAGCGCAACGCCAACACCCAGTCCGTCGTCCTTGAGGACGCGCCCGCCGACACCTCGTCCGACCCCGCGGTCGCGGCCGACGAGCAGGTGGCCGCCCAGCGCCGCTGGGCGGAGCTCGCCGAACTCGTCGAGGCGGCGCGCGAGGCGTACTTCGCGCGCGACGCGCCCGAGGTGTCCGACGCCGAGTACGACGGCTGGATGCGCGAGCTCACCGCCCTCGAGGCCGAGTTCCCGTCGCTGGTCACGCCCGAGTCACCCACGCAGACCGTCGGTGGTGCGGCCGCTGCGGGGTTCGCCACCGTCCCGCACGTCGAGCGGATGCTGTCGCTGGACAACGTCTTCAGCACCGACGAGCTCGCCGAGTGGGCGGCCCGGGTGCACCGCGACCTCGGCCTGGCCGAGGACGTCGCGCCGAGCTACCTGTGCGAGGTCAAGATCGACGGGCTCGCCATCTCGCTGGTCTACGAGAACGGCCGGCTCGTCCGTGGCGTGACCCGCGGGGACGGCCGCGAGGGCGAGGACGTCACACGGAACGTCCTGCGCATCGCCGGCATCCCGCAGCGGCTCGCGGGCGACGGCCATCCCGACCTCGTCGAGGTGCGCGGCGAGGTCTTCATCCCCGTCGCCACGTTCGCCCGGCTCAACGAGCTCCAGGAGCAGTTCCGCGAACGGGTCGTGGAGGAGGCACGGCAACGCGCGGGCCACGCCGTGGGCAGGTCGTTCGACGAGGACCGAGCACGCCTCGCCGCGTTGCGCCGGTTCCCGCAGTTCGCGAACCCGCGCAACGCGGCGGCGGGCGGGCTCCGCCAGCTCCTCGACCAGAAGGAGGGCCTCAACCTGGAGGCCGGGCTGGCCCGCCTGGAGGGGCTGCGGATGTACGCCCACGGCATCGGCGCACTGCAGTGGACCACGGGCGAGCACGCGGAACTCGCCAGGCAGTCGGACGCCTACACCCTCTTCGAGCAGTGGGGCATCCCGGTGTCCCCGCACAACCGCGTGGTCGACGGCCTCGACGGCGCGCGCGAGATGATCGCCTACTTCGCCGAGCACCGGCACGACATCGAGCACGAACTGGACGGCATCGTCATCAAGGTGGACAGCCGCGAGCAGCAGCGGAGCCTCGGCGCCACCAGCCGCGCGCCGCGCTGGGCCATCGCCTACAAGTATCCGCCCGAGGAGGTCAACACGCGCCTGCTCGCGATCCAGATCGGCGTCGGGCGCACCGGCCGGGCGACGCCGTACGCGGTGATGGAACCGGTCACGGTCGCCGGCTCCACCGTCCGCCAGGCCACCCTGCACAACCAGGACGTGGTACGGGCCAAGGGAGTCCGCATCGGCGACGTCGTCGTGCTGCGCAAGGCCGGAGACGTCATCCCGGAGATCCTCGGTCCCGTCACGGCCCTCGCGGACGACGGCTACCCGCGGGAGGACTTCGTCATGCCCGCCGAGTGCCCCGAGTGCGGCACACCGCTGCGCCCGATGAAGGAGGGGGACGTCGACCTCCGCTGCCCCAACGCCGAGTCGTGTCCCGCCCAGGTACGGGGACGCGTCGAGCACATCGGTTCGCGCGGCGGCCTCGACATCGAGGCGCTCGGCGAGGTGACCGCCGCCGCGCTCACCCAGCCCCGCGTGCCCGCCACCCCACCGCTGCGCACCGAGGCGGGACTGTTCTCCCTCACCCTCGACGACCTGGTCCCCATCGAGGTCGTCGTCCGCGACGCCGAGACCGGCGAACCCAAGGTGGACGACGACGGCGTGGCGCGGGTGCGCAGGCCCTTCCAGAAGACGTCGAAGGTCTACCCGCCGGGGACCGAGGACATGGACCCGGCGGAGCGCCGCCGCGCGGGCATCCGCAAGGACCACGAACTCGTGGAGCCGTCCGCACAGGCGACCAAGCTCCTCGACGAGCTCGAGCTGGCCAAGACCAAGGAGCTCTGGCGCCAGGTCGTCGCGCTGAACATCCGGCACGTCGGGCCCGTCGCCGCCCGTGCGCTCGCCGACTGGTTCGGCTCGCTGGACGCGATCCGCGCCGCGTCGCGCGAGGAGCTGGCCGCCGTCGACGGGGTGGGCCCCGTCATCGCCGACGAGCTGCTCGCCTGGTTCGACGTTCCGTGGCACCGGGAGATCGTCGAGGCGTGGAGCGCGGCCGGTGTCCGGTTCGCCACGCCGGGCCATCCGGGCCCGGCGGAGATGGCCGCGAAGGCCGCCGAGGGCGTGGAGCCGGAGGGTCCGCTGGCCGGTCTCACCGTGGTGGTCACCGGGTCACTGGTGGACTTCACGCGTGACGGCGCCAAGGAGGCGGTCATCGCCGCCGGAGGCAAGTCCGCCGGGTCCGTGTCGAAGAAGACCGACTACGTGGTCGTGGGCGAGAAGGCGGGGTCGAAGGCGGCGAAGGCCGAGGAGCTCGGGTTGCCCATCCTCGACGAGGACGGCTTCAAGGCGCTCCTGGAGGGAGGGCCGGCGGCGCTGCCCTCGGAGTAATGTCGATGAGTTGACGTCTTCTGCTTGACGATCGACAGAAGTCCTCATAGGTTCGGCTCCGAAAGGTCAAAGCCGACCGAGGAGGGCGCATGCGCTCGCGAGGATCCACTACCCGTACCAGACAGGCGGTCGCGCTCGTCGCCGCCACCGCAACGACAGGCGCCGTGCTCGCGGGGGCCGTCCCCGTCGCCGCGGCCGCCGACGACCTGCCCCCGCAGGAGCCCGGCGTCACCCTGAGAACCTATGACGTGGCGCGGGACATCAGCGAGCTGTGCACGCTCCGCTCGGGCCAGACGCCGAACGTGGACCAGCTCAAACCGACCATCGACTACGCCACCGAGGCGGACTTCGGGATGGGCGACCGCTTCATCGCCCACGCCCTGGCGAACCTGTCGGTGCCGGCTGACGGTACCTACGAGTTCCGGCTCACGAGCGACGACGGCTCGCGCCTGGTCATCGACGACAGCGTTGTCGTCGACCACGACGGCCTGCACGGGGCGGAGCCCGCCGACGGCTCGGTCGCTCTCACCTCCGGCTACCACGACCTGCGGGTGGAGTACTTCGAGAACACCGGCGACCAGGTCCTCAAGCTCGAGTGGCGCCCGCCGGGGGCCACCGGCTTCGAGGTCGTGCCCTCGACCGCGCTCAGCACGGAGGCGGGCGTGGTGCGCGTGACCGCGCCGGGCACCAAGTACTGCGAGGGGCAGGACGACACGGCGGGCGACGGTATGCGCCTGGACTCCGTCCACCCCGGTTACACGCTCACGGACCTGCGCCCGGAGGGCTTCGAACCGATGGTCGCGGCGCTCGACTGGACCGCCGACGACCGCCTCGTCGTGGCCACGTCGGGTTCGGTCAGCCCCGGTGGCTGGGTCGAGGACCCGGAACCCGGCGAGGTCTTCCTGCTGGACAACGTGACCGGCGAGACGTCGCGGGACCAGGTCACCGTCGAGAAGGTCGCCACGGACCTGTTCAACCCGATGGGTGTGGCGGTGATCGGCGACTCGATCTACGTCTCCGAGCGTGACCGCCTGACGGAGCTGACGGACCCGGACGGGGACGGCTTCTACGACGAGCACCGTACGGTGGCGCAGTGGCCCTTCGGCGAGAACTTCCACGAGTTCGCCTTCGGCCTGCTGCACGACGAGGACTACTTCTACGTCAACCTGTCGGTCGCCATCAACAACGGCGGTGCCACCACCGACCCGCAGCCCGCGCCGAACCGCGGTACCACCGTGCGGGTCGACCGGGAGACCGGCGAGGTCGAGTACGTGGCCGGCGGCCTGCGGACGCCCAACGGCATGGTCGAGGGGCCGGACGGGGAACTGTTCGTGATGGACAACCAGGGTGCCTGGCTGCCCAGCTCGAAGCTCGTCCACATCGAGGAGGGCAAGTTCTTCAACCACTTCACCAACCCCGCGGGTCCGTTCGACGAGCAGCCGGTGAGCGCCCCCGCACTGTGGGTGCCGCAGAACGAGATCGGCAACTCGCCGAGTTCCCCGGTGCGCCTCGAGGAGGGACCCTACGCGGGCCAGCTCGTGTTCGGCGACGTCACCTACGGCGGCCTGCAGCGCGGCTTCCTCGAGAAGGTCGACGGCGAGTACCAGGGTGCCGTGTTCCGGCACTCTGCCGGGCTGGAGGCCGGTGTGAACCGCACCGTCGTCGGGCCCGACGGAGCGTTGTACGTCGGCGGCATCGGTGAGGGCGGCAACTGGAGCGAGCCGGGCAAGCTCCGGTACGGCCTGCAGAAGCTGATGCCGAACGGCGAGGGCACGTTCGACATGACCGAGATGCGCGCCACCAGGAAGGGCTTCACGATCGAGTACACCGAGCCGCTGTCCGAGGAGACGGTGGCGAAGATCGCCGAGGACCCGAACCAGGCGTTCCGCATGGACCACTGGCGCTACGTGCCCACCCGCGCCTACGGCGGGCCGAAGGTCGACGAGCGACCGCTGTTCGTCTCGGACGCCCGCGTGTCGCGGAACGGCACGAAGGTGTCGCTCACCGTCGACGGCCTCGAACCGGGACGTGTGGTGCACCTGCGCAGCCCGCGCCCCTTCACCGACGCCGAGGGCCAGGAGCTGTGGAACACGGAGGCCTGGTACACGCTGAACGCCGTCCCGGGCTACCGGGCGCCAGCCGAGCGTGGCTACCACGAGGCGGAGGAGGCGACGCTCCGGGGGTCGGCGAACGTCGACACCGAGCACAGCGGCTATTCCGGTTCCGGGTTCGTGGACGGGCTCGGGGAGGTGGGCGCGTCGGCGACGTTCACCACGGACGTTCGTCACGGCGGCACGTGGCCGGTGAGTCTGCGCTACTCGAACGGGCCCAACCCGTTCGAAGGCACCAAGACGGTCTCGGTACTGGTCAACGGCGAAGAGCTCGAGCCATGGGCGCTCGAGTCGACCGGTGACTGGAAGACCTGGGCGACGGCGACCCGCGAGCTGCCGCTGGAGCGAGGCACCAACACCATCACGCTGCGTTACGACGAGGAGGACGACGGCAACGTCAACCTCGACGTCCTCACGGTCGGCCGGCACACGGACATCTGCCGCCCGGAACGGTACAAGCAGGGGTACGAGGCCCTGTTCGACGGCACCCTGGAGTCGCTGGACGGCTGGCGCCTGGCGGGTGCCGGGTCGTTCGGCAGGCAGAGCGACTGCTCGATCCGCAGCACGGGGGGCATGGGCCTGCTCTGGCACACCGGTGAGGAGCTGGGGGAGTACAGCCTCAAGCTCGACTGGAAGCTGGTGAAGGACGACAACGGCGGTGTCTTCGTCGGATTCCCCGACCCCGGCAACGACCCGTGGGTCGCGGTGAACGAGGGCTACGAGATCCAGATCGACGCCAGCGACGAGCCCGACCGCACGACCGGGTCGATCTACACCTTCCAGGGTGCGGACCAGGCCGCCGTCGACCAGGCGCTGAACCCGCCGGGGTCGTGGAACTCCTACGAGATCCGCGTCGTCGGCCAGACCATCACGGTGTTCCTCAACGGGGTGCTGGTGAACGACTTCGTCAGCACCGATCCCGCTCGTGACCTCGCTCAGGGGTACGTGGGCCTCCAGAACCACGGGGGTGGGGAGACCATCTACTACCGCGACGTGCGGGTGAAGGACCTGTCGGACGCCGGCTGACGCCTGACGCCTGACAGAGCCGAGATGACGCCCGGGACGTGCCGTCCCGGGCGTCATCGCGTCGTGCGGTGCCGGCAGCGGCTACGGTGCCGGACGCGCCGCCCAGAGGAGCCCGCGCGTGATGATCCGGCGGATCGACGGATGCTCGAGCTCGGCGGTCGAGTGGCCGACGGTGCAGGCGAAGACCCGCCCCTTGCCCCAGTTCCTGGTCCACGTCACGGGGACGGTGACGGGCTCGTGCCAGGGCGTGTCCGGCCCGGGCCGGTGCGTGGTCGTCATGAGGACGTCGCACGCCGGGTCGTGCTGCACCCAGTACTGCTCGGTGTGCAGCCGGATCGGCGACTCGAGGCCCTCGACGACCGGGTGGCCGGCGCGCTCGGGACGGACGACGATCTCGTGGTCGACGAAGTCGCCGGGGTGGGCGACGAACTGGCCGCCGACGATGTGCTGGAAGTCGGTGGCGTTGCGGAAGGCGTCGAGGATGCCGCCGTGCCAGCCGGCGAGGCCGGTGCCGTTCTCCACCGCGATCCGCAGACCGTGCATCTCCTCGACGAGGATGTCGCCCATCGTCCAGGACTGGACGACGAGGTCGGTCCTGGCCATCGCCTCCTCGTCGGCGTAGATCTCGAGCGAGTCCTCGACGGTGACGTCGAATCCGGCGTCCTCGAGGACCGGGACGAACAGGTCGGTGGTTTCCACGGGGTCGTGCCCGTCCCACCCTCCCCGGACGACGAGTGCGGTACGCGTGGTCACGAGACCTCCTTGGCGGCGATGAGCGTGTCGACCGACGATGGCGCGAGGTACTGCTCGATGACAAGGGTCGCGGCTCCGACGACGCCGGCCTGCGCGCCCGCCTCGGACGGCGTGATCCGCAGGTCTCGCGTGGCCAGTGGGAGCGACCGCTGGTAGACGACCTCCCGGATCCCGGCCATGAGATGCTCGCCGGCTCCGGCGAGGATGCCGCCGACGACGATCCGCGCGGGGTTCAGCAGGCTGACGGACGCGGCCAGCACGCTGCCGATGTCGCGCCCTGCCTGGCGGACCGCCTGTCCCGCGGCGACGTCTCCGGACCGGACGAGGTCGACGATGTCCTGGGTGGTCTCCACGGCCGCGCCCGAGTCGCGCAGCCGGGTCACGATGGCGGCGCCCCCGGCGACCGCCTCGAGGCAGCCGCTGTTGCCGCACCGGCAGGGGATGTCGCCCGCGCCGGGTACGGTGACGTGCCCGAGGTCACCGGCGGCGCCCTGCGCTCCCCGGCGCAGGTGGCCGTCCATGATGACGCCGGCCCCGATGCCGGTCGCCACCTTGACGAACAGCAGGTCGTCCGCCTCGGGCGTCATCGTGCGGTGCTCGCCGAGCGCCATGATGTTGACGTCGTTGTCCACCATCACCGGGGCCCCGAGCCGCGCGTACAGCTCGGCGGGGACGTCGGCACCGCCCCAGCCCGGCATGATCGGCGGGTTGACGGGCCGGCCCGTGCCGTGGTCGACGGGGCCGGGCAGTCCGATGCCGACGCCGGCGAGCTCGTCCATGTGACGCCCGGCCTGCGTGACGAGCTTCTTGCCGGTCTCCGCGACCCAGGTCAGCACGCGGTCGGGGCCGTCCGCGATCGCGAGCGGCTCGTCGACCTGTGCGAGCGGCTCGGCGGCGAGATCCGTGACGGCGATGCGGGCGTGCGTCGCCCCCAGGTCGACGCCCAGCGCGATCCGTGACCCGGGGTCGAAGGCGAAGGTCGACGGCGGCCGCCCTCCGGTACTGGTCGCCTCACCCGCGGGTGCCAACAGCCCGACGGACCGGAGCGCGTCGATGCGCGCGGCGACGGTCGACCGTGACTGCCCGGTCTCGGCAACGAGTGAGGCACGCGTCCGCGGTGCGCCGTTCCGGAACAGTTGGAACATGTCACCCGCTCCCGTCGGTCGCGGCGGGAATTTCGCCAGCCCTTCCATGAGCACAGTGAACCATGCCACCTTTCGTCGCCACTTTGTCGTCTGCTGATCCCGATCACGGGAAGGTAACGTTCCCAAAGTACCGGAACTTATGATTGACAGTGCGCAGAAGTCGCCCCTAGGGTCGGCGTATGGTCACTGGAGACCCAACAGCACCGCTGCTGGAGATGCAAGGCATCGTCAAGCACTTCCCGGGCGCCAAGGCGCTCGACGGCGTCGACCTCGACGTGGTGCCCGGCGAGGTGCACTGCCTCCTCGGTCAGAACGGGGCCGGGAAGTCGACCCTCATCAAGGTCCTCGCCGGTGCCCACCAGCCCACCGCCGGCACGATCCGGCTGGACGGCGAGCAGATCCGGATCCCGCACCCGGTCGCGGCCCTCGAGCACGGCATCGCGACGATGTACCAGGAGCTCGACGTCGTCGACGGGCTCACCGTCGCCGAGAACATCTACCTCGGGCACGAGCTCGCGTCGGCGGGCTTCACCCAGCGGCGACAGGCCGCGGCCCGTACCCGCCGCCTGATGGAGCGACTCGGGCACCCGGAGATCGGTCCCCACCAGGAGGTCGGTGCGCTGTCGGCGGCCGGCAAGCAGGTCGTCTCGATGGCCCGCGCCCTGTCCCGCGACGCGCGGGTGATCGTCATGGACGAACCGTCGGCGGTCCTGGACTCCGGCGAGGTGGACAACCTCTTCCGAGTGGTCGAGGAGCTCACCGCCCAGGGCATCGCGATCATCTACATCTCCCACCGCCTCGAGGAGATCCGCCGCATCGGCGACCGCATCACGGTGCTCAAGGACGGCATGACCGTGGGCCGGAACCTTCCGGTCGCCTCGACGTCCACGGACGAGCTCATCAAGCTCATGACCGGTAAGGACGTCGAGTACGCGTTCCCGGAGCGGCCAGGTGTCCCTCAGGACGCCCCGGTCCGGCTGGAGGTGGACGGGCTCGGTCTCGGGGACACCTTCCGCGACGTCTCGCTGACCGTCCGGGCCGGCGAGATCGTCGGCCTGGCCGGACTCGTGGGTTCCGGCCGCTCGGAGATCCTCGAGACGGTCTACGGCGCGCGCCGCGCCACGGCGGGGACGGTCACCCTCGACGGGCGAACCCTGCGCCGCGGATCCGTGGCCGCAGCGGTCTCCGCCGGGATCGGCCTCGCCCCGGAGGAGCGCAAGAGCCAGGGCCTGGTGCTCGACGAACCCGTCTACCGCAACGTGACCCTCGCCAGCTTCGCCCGCATGGCGCGGGCCGGCTGGCTCGACGAGCGTGCGGAGAGGAAGGCCTCGCAGGAGCAGGCCGCCGCTCTGGACCTCCGCCCCCGCGACGTCGAGCGCTCGATCCGTACGTTGTCGGGAGGCAACCAGCAGAAGGCGATGCTCGCCCGCTGGCTCGTGCACGGCTGCGACGTGCTGCTGCTCGACGAGCCCACCCGGGGCGTCGACGTCGGCGCGCGGTCGGAGATCTACGCACTCGTCCGTCGCCTTGCCGACGCGGGGACCGCCGTCCTCGTCGTCTCGAGCGAGATCCCCGAGGTGCTGGGACTGGCGGACCAGGTTCTGGTCGTGTCCGACGGACGGGTCGTGCACAGCGCACCCGCGCAGGAGATCGACGAGCACCAGGTGCTCGACCTCGTCATGGAAGGAACAAGCGCGTGACCGAACCCACGGCCGTCCCGCCGGCCGACATGGAGACCAAGAAGGAGGGCAGGACCCGGCTCCCGTCGCTGCTCTCCGGCCCCGCCGGCCGCAACGTCGGGCTCGTGCTCGCCCTGGCGCTGATCTGCGTGGTGGGCGTCATCACGGGCGGTGAACGGTTCGCCAGCATCGACAACCTCATGGTCGTCCTGCGGCTGGCGTCCGTCATCGGTGTCCTCGCGATCGGGATGACGTTCGTCATCACCTCCGGAGGCATCGACCTCTCGGTCGGCTCCGTCATGGGCCTGACGACCGTCTGGGCCACCACGTGGGCGACGCAGGCCATGGCCGACGACCTCCACTGGGTGGTGATGGTCTTCACGGCCATGGCCGTCGGTACGGTCGCGGGCCTCGTGAACGGGGCGATCATCGCCTACGGGCGAGTCGTTCCGTTCATCACCACGCTCGCGATGCTCGCGAGCGCCCGCGGGCTGGCGGAGATGATCTCGAACCGGCAGACCCAGCGGGTCCAGAGCGACGCCTTCATCGAGTTCTTCCGGCTGGAGCCGCTCGGGGTGCCGATCCTCGTGTGGATCTTCGCGGCCGTGTCGGTGGCCGGCTGGTTCCTGCTCAACCGGACCACGTTCGGGCGGCGGACCGTCGCGATCGGCGGCAACGCGGAGGCGTCGCGCCTCGCCGGCATCAAGGTGCAGCGCCACACCCTGTACATCTACGGCCTGGCCGGCCTGACCGCCGGGATCGCCGGCGCGATGATGCTCGGCCGTACCACCGCCGGCACCTCCACCCACGGCATGCTCTGGGAGCTCGAGGCCATCGCCGCCGTCGTCGTCGGCGGCACCCTGCTCATCGGCGGCCGCGGCACGATCGTCGGCACCGTGGTGGGCGTGCTCATCTTCACCGTGCTGACCAACGTGTTCACCATCAACAACATGTCGACCTCGGCGCAGCTCGTCGCCAAGGGCGCCATCATCGTGGCGGCCGTCCTTCTGCAGCAGCGTTTCGCCAACCGGTCGAAATCGACCTGACCGGCCCCACGGGGCCCACTCCCACAGCAACCTGACCTCATCCCCCCCGCAAGTACCGGACCGAATCGAGGAAGATCTCATGTCCGCTAGGAAGAACCTCCGCCGGATGCTGGGCATCCCCGCCGCGCTGGCCGCCTCCGCCCTGCTGGTCGCCGGTTGTGTCAGCAACGAACCGCCCGAGGAGGAGAACGACTCCGTGAGCCAGGACGACGGCTCCGGCGGCACCGCCAACGACGAGCCCGGAGAGACCGTGACGATCGGGTTCTCCGCCCCGGCGGCCGACCACGGCTGGATGGGTGCCATCACCCAGGCCGCGCTCGACACCGCCGAGCAGTACGAGGACGTCGAACTGCGCCAGGCCGAGGCCACCAACGACGTCAACATGCAGATCAGCCACATCGAGCAGTTCATCAACGACGGCGTCGACGCCATCGTGCTCCTCCCGTTCGACGGCGACGCGCTGACCGAGGTCGCCCTCGACGCGATGGAGGCCGGGATCCCGGTCATCAACGTGGACCGTGAGCTGTCCAGCCCGTTCGCCTCCCGTGCCACCATCCTCGGCGACAACTACGGGATGGGCGTCTCGGCCGGCACCTACATCTGCGAGCAGCTCGGCGACCAGCCCGACGCCGTCGTCGCCGAGATCCAGGGCATCGCCAACCTCCCGCTGACGCAGGACCGGTCCCAGGGCTTCGCCGACGCCCTGAGCGACTGCGGCCTGGAGGTCTCCACCCAGGTGGCCGCCGACTTCACCATCCAGGGCGGGGAGACGGCGACGTCGAACCTCCTCCAGGCGGAGCCCGAGATCGACGCCATCTGGAACCACGACGACGACCAGGGCGTCGGCGTCCTGGCGGCCATCGAGAACGCCGGCCGTGACGAGTTCTTCATGGTCGGCGGCGCCGGCTCGCTCGACGTGATGGAGCACATCCAGGCCGGCGACTCCGTCCTGCAGGCGACCGTCGTCTACCCGTCCACCCAGGCGGCCGACGGCATCAAGCTGGCCCGCCTGGTCGCCCAGGACAAGAGCATGTCCGACCTGGTCTCCGCGGGCGTGCCGCGCACCATCCAGCTCCACGCGCCGGTGGTGACGGCCGACAACGTCGACCAGTACATGGACCTCGGCTTCCGTTCCTGACGACGGACGCCACCGACGGTGGCGAGGCGGCCAGAGCCTCGCCACCGCCCTCCCGGCTGCCGCGAAGGCCGCCGGTCCCGACGACGGAAGGACCACACTCATGGGTGACGCGCCCCGCGATCAGCTAGGCGTCGGCATGGTCGGCTACTCGTTCATGGGCGCCGCTCACTCCCAGGCCTGGCGTACCGCCCCGCGCTTCTTCGACCTCCCGATGCGGCTCGACATGCGTGTCGTCGCCGGACGATCCGCGGACGGCGTCCGAGCCGCCGCCGACCGGCTCGGCTGGCAGGACTCGACCACCCAGTGGCGCACCCTGCTCGAGCGCGACGACGTCGACCTGGTCGACATCTGCACGCCGGGTGACACGCACGCCGAGATCGCCGTCGCCGCCCTGGAGGCCGGCAAGCACGTGCTGTGCGAGAAGCCGCTGGCCAACACGGTCGCCGAGGCCGAGCAGATGGCCGCGGCGGCCGAGCGGGCGGCCGAGCGGGGGGTCCTGGCGATGGTCGGCTTCACGTATCGCCGGGTCCCGGCCATCCAGCTGGCCCGCCGGCTGGTGGCCGACGGCCGCATCGGCGAGGTGCGCCACGTGCGGGCGCAGTACCTGCAGGACTGGCTGACGGACCCGGCGGCGCCGCTCTCGTGGCGGCTGGACAAGGACAAGGCCGGCTCCGGTGCCCTGGGTGACATCGGGGCGCACGTGGTCGACCTGGCCCAGTTCATCACCGGTGAGTCGGTCGTGGGGGTCAGCGGACTTCTCGAGACGTTCGTCCGTGAGCGCCCGGTGGCGTCGTCGTCGTCCGGCCTGTCCGGCCAGGCGGGCGAGGGCACCGGCGCGGTCACCGTGGACGACGCCGCGCTGTTCTTCGGTCGGCTTTCCGGCGGAGGCCTGGCGAGCTTCGAGGCCACGCGGTTCGCCGCGGGCCGCAAGAACGCCATCCGGCTCGAGATCAACGGGTCGCGCGGCTCGCTGGCGTTCGACTTCGAGGACATGAACGTGCTGCACTTCTTCGACGACGGCGAGGACGCCGGCACGGCCGGCTTCCGCCGCATCATGGTGACCGAGCCGGACCACCCGTACATCGCGGCCTGGTGGCCGCCCGGCCACGGGCTCGGCTACGAGCACGGGTTCACCCACCAGGTGGTGGACCTGGTCGGAGATCTCGCGGCCGCCCGCCAGCCGCGGCCGTCGTTCGCCGACGGCCTGGCCGTCCAGCGCGTGCTCGACGCCGTCGAGCGGAGCTGGCAGCAGGGCAGCGGCTGGGTGGAGCTGTCCTGACGGCTCCGACCCGTCCGACGAGAGGAGGAGCGGGCACGCACGGTGCCCGACAGACACGACCACACCGGTGACGATGCCGTCAGGGCCGACGGATCGGGACCCCGGAGCGCGACAGGACCGTTCGACGACGAAGGAGTTCTTGGTGAGAAACTTGCTCTGGGGAGCACCGCGTGCGGGCCGGTGGCTGATCGCCGTCGCCGCAGCGATCGCGGTCGCCGCTCCCATGACACTGGCCGGCGCGACGCCGGCGCAGGCAGCCGTGCAGGCTGCCCCCTCGACCGGACGACTCGCGGCGGCACCGGCCGAGGCCGACCCGTTCACCGTGCTCGTCTTCTCCAAGACGGCGGGATTCCGGCACGGGTCGATCCCCGCGGGGATCGCCGCCATCGAACAGCTCGGTGCCGACCACGGTTTCACCGTGGACGCCACCGAGGACGCCGCGGCGTTCACGGACGAGAACCTCGCGAACTACGACGTCGTCGCGTGGCTCTCCACGACCGGCGACGTCCTCGACGACGAGCAGCAGGCCGCGTTCGAGCGCTACATCCAGAACGGCGGCGGCTACGCCGGGATCCACGCGGCGTCCGACACGGAGTACGACTGGCCGTGGTACGGGGAGCTGGTGGGGGCCTACTTCAACTCCCACCCGCAGAACCAGGACGCCACGATCAAGGTCGAGGACCACGACCACGCCTCGACCGAGCACCTGCCGCAGCGCTGGGAGCGGTTCGACGAGTGGTACAACTACCGCGAGAACCCGCGCGACGAGGTGCACGTGCTGGCGTCCCTGGACGAGTCCACCTACGACGCCGGGACGGGCGCGATGGGCGCCGAGCACCCGATCGCCTGGTGCCAGGTGTACGACGGCGGCCGCTCCTGGTACACGGGCGGCGGGCACACCGACGAGTCCTACTCCGAGCCGGAGTTCCTCGAGCACCTGCTGGGCGGCCTGCAGACCGCGGCCGGCGTCGTCGACTCCGACTGCTCCGCGACGCAGAGCGACAGCTACGAGATGGTCTCCCTCGACGAGGACACGGCCAACCCGATGATGCTGGACGTGGCCCCCGACGGCACCGTCTTCTACGTCGAGCGGGACGGGCGCGTCCAGGTGATCGACCCCGCGTCGAACACCACCAGCACCGCGATGACGCTGTCGGTCACGCAGTCCAACGAGGACGGGCTGACCGGCGTCGTCCTCGACCCGGACTTCGCCGCCAACGGCTGGATCTATCTGTTCTGGTCCCCGGAGGACGTCGGCGACGACGGCCCGCACAACCGCGTCTCGCGCTTCGACTACGACGCGGCCTCCGGCACGATCGACCCGGCCACCGAGGAGACCGTGCTGGTCATCCCGACGCAGCGCGAGACGTGCTGCCACGCGGGCGGTGACATGGTCTTCGACGCCGACGGCAACCTCTACGTGGCCACCGGCGACAACACGAACCCGTTCGAGTCGCAGGGCTACGCGCCGCTGGACGAGCGGAACGGCCGCGCGAACTTCGACTCCCAGCGCACGTCGGCCAACAGCAACGACCTGCGGGGCAAGATCCTGCGGATCACACCGCAGGACGACGGCTCGTACACCGTCCCCGAGGGCAACATGTTCGCCCCCGGCACGGCGGACACCCTGCCCGAGATCTACGCGATGGGCTTCCGCAACCCGTTCCGGATCGGTGTCGACCCGGCGAACGGGAACGTCCTGGTCGCCGACTACGGGCCGGACGCGGGGTCGGCCGACCCGGACCGCGGTCCTGCCGGCACGGTCGAGTGGAACGTCGTCAGCGAGCCGGGCTTCTACGGCTGGCCGTACTGCACCGGCGCGAACAACGCCTACCGCGAGTACGACTTCGCCACCGGCCAGTCCGGCGCGGCGTACGACTGCGCGGGCGGCCCGGTGAACGACTCGCCGAACAACACCGGCATCACCCAGCTCCCGCCGGCCGTGGAGGCCGAGGTCTGGTACGGGTACGCGACCAACCCGCTGTTCCCGGAGATCGGCGGCGGTGGTGCGCCCATGGGAGGCCCGGTCTACACCTACGACCCGGAGCTGGAGTCCGACGTTAAGTGGCCCGCCTACTGGGACGGCAAGGCGCTGTTCGGCGAGTGGAACCAGGGGCGGATGTACTCCTTCCAGCTCGCCGGCGAGCAGCGCGACGACCTGGTGGACATCAACCGTGTCCTGCCCGGGATCTTCGACCCGGACGCCGGGTTCGACCGTCCGATGGACTTCGACTTCGGTCCGGACGGCGCGCTGTACGTCGTGGACTGGGGATCCGGGTTCGGCGGCAACAACGACAGCTCCGGCGTGTACAAGGTCAACTACGTCGAGGGCGACCCGGCGCCGATCGCCCGGGCCTCCGCCGACGTGACCGACGGCCTGGCCCCGCTGACGGTGCAGTTCTCCTCCGAGGGCACCCGGCACCCGGCCGGTGAGCCGATCTCGCTGCAGTGGACCTTCGGCGACGGCTCCGAGCCGAGCACCGAGGCGAACCCGACCCACACCTACACCGAGAACGGCCGCTACACCGCCCAGCTCGTCGCCACGGACGCCGCCGGCCAGACCGGCGTCGCCAACGTGACGATCGTGGTCGGCAACATCGCCCCGGAGGTGTCGATCACCTTCCCGGAGAACGGCGGCTTCTTCGAATGGGGCGACCAGGTCCGCTACGAGATCGACGTCGACGACCCCGACGGTGAGGTGAACTGCGACAACGTCTCCCTGTTCACGTCGCTCGGACACGACTCGCACGCCCACCCGTTCGACGAGCTGACCGGCTGCTCGGGCGTCATCCAGACCGCCCGCGACGAGGGCCACGGCATCGAGTCGAACATCTTCTGGGTCATCGAGGCGTTCTACACCGACGACGGCGGCGCGGCCGGCGTCCCGCTGACCACGACCGACCTGCAGGTGCTGCAGCCGAAGCTGGTCCAGTCGGAGTTCTTCACCGGCACGGGCCGGGTCGACGGCATCGGTGACGGCGCGGGCGACCCGGGCGTCCAGATCGAGGAGACGGGCGACAGCGCCGGCGGAGGCCAGAACATCGGCTTCATCGAGCCGGGCGACTACTGGGCCCACGAACCGGTGAGCCTCGCGTCCGTCGACGCGATCTCGCTGCGTGCCGCCTCGGCGGGCGCCGGCGGCGAGGTGTCGCTGCGCTGGGACGCGCCGGACGGCCCGGAGATCGGTCGTGTCACGGTCCCCGGCACCGGTGACTGGCAGGAGTACACCGACGTCGCGACCGAGCTGACCGATGTGCCGTCGGGCTCCGGCTCGCTGCACTTCGTGCTGCTCTCCGGCGGCATCAACGTCAACTGGATGGAGATCGACGGCCGCGGTGTCACCGACAACGAGCGGCCTCGGGTCGAGCTGTCGGTCGACCCGGTCTCGGGCGACGCCCCGCTGACCGTGACCGCGACCGCCGAGGCCACCGACCCGGACGGGTCCGGTGACCTGACCTACGCCTGGGACGCCGGTCTCGGTGACGGGTTCGTCGACGGCACCCCGGCGTTCGAGCACACCTACGACGAGCCGGGCACCTACCGTCTCCAGGTGCGCGTCACCGACGAGGGCGGCGCCTACGCCGTCGAGTACGTCATGGTCGAGGTCACCGGCACGGTGCCGGAGCCGACGCCCTGCCTGTCCGGCAGGTCGGACGACTTCCTCGGTGACGAGCTCGACCCCGAGCGCTGGACCGTGCTCGACCGCAACCAGGACCTCCGGGTCTCCGACGGCCTGCTGACGGTCCCGGCGACCGCCACGGACTTCTACGGGACGGGCAACGTCACCGTGCCGAACCTCGTCCTGCAGGACCTGCCCGACGGACCCTTCACCGCGACGGCCAAGGTCACGATCCCTGCCTACGCGCAGTACCAGCAGGCCGGCCTGCTGATCTACGGCGACGCGGACAACTACGCGAAGATGGTGATCCAGGGCCGTTCGGCGCCCGCCGACCCGGCCACGCGCATCTTCCAGTACATCCGTGAGGAGGACGGCGCGCCGAACGAGGTCGGGGACTCCAACACCGCGGCGCTCGGCGAGGCGTACCCGGACACGGTGTACGTGCGGCTGGCCAGCAGCGACGGCGAGGACCTGACGGCGTCGTACTCGTCGGACGGCGTGGACTTCACGGCCATGCCGGAGACGAAGTCGCTCACCGGCATCGACGACCCGCGGATCGGGCTCGTCGCGCTCGCCGGCACCGGTTCGGCCGCGGAGGTGGTGGACGCGCAGTTCGACTGGTTCCACATCACCCCGGACGACACGGCCGGGACGCCCGGGCCCGACGACGAGTTCGACGGGGACGCCCTCGACGGGTGCCGCTGGGACGTCGTGCGCGAGGATCCGGAGGGGTACCGGGTGACCGGTGGCGCCCTGGAGATCGACACGACCCCCACCGACATCTACACCGGCAGCAACACGGACACGCCGAACATCGTCGTCCAGGCCCTGCCGGACGAGGACTGGACCGTCGAGACACGGGTCGACGGGTCGGACTTCGACCAGCAGTACCAGCAGGCCGGCCTGATCGTCTACGGCGACGACGACAACTACGTCAAGCTCGACCTCGTGACCGACAACGCGGCGGGCGACCCCGTCGCGCAGCGCCTCGAACTGCGCAGCGAGGTCGACGCCGTCGTACAGGATCCGCAGCCGAACGTGAACGACCTCACGTCGGGCGTGTGGCACCTGCGGTTGTCGAAGGAAGGGTCGACCTTCACCGGCGAATACAGCGCGGACGGTGAGGACTGGACGCCGTTCGCGGAGTCCGTCACGCACGACGGCCTGGAGGACGCGCGGGTCGGGCTGTACGCGCTCGGCGCCTCCCAGCAGTCGGCCGCCACGGCGTCGTTCGACCACTTCCGGGTGGCGGGCACCGCCGCGCCGCTCGAGGTGGCCGGCACGATCTCGCCCGCCGACCCGGACGGGCCCGAGGGGCAGTGGCTCGGGCCGGTCACCGTGACGGTGGAGACCACGGGCGGCCCGGACGGCGCCCAGGTGTACCGGGAGGTCGACGTCGACGGCGGTGGCTGGGCCGAGTACACGGCGCCGCTGGAGATCTCGGAGCCCGGCACCCACACCGTGCAGGTACGGGCGTCGGCGGACGGCGAGACCGTCGTCGGGGAGACCCTCGAGTTCACCATCGCCGAGCCGCCGCTCACCGAGGCGACACCCGCGGTCGACGTCGTGCAGCCGACGTGCTCGTACGACACGTCCGGGTCCGAGGTCGTCACGGGAGGTGCGCTCGTCCCGGCCGAGGTCACCGGCGTGCGGTCCTACGTGGTGCGGGAGTGGACCGACGGCGGGGCCGGTGACCGGCTGTACGAGCTGGACGACCTGGCCCCGGGGGAGTACCGGGTCGCGGCCCGGCCCGCCGAGGGGTACGCCCTCGTCGGTGAGGGCGACTGGAAGGTCCGGGACAACGGGCTCGCGGTGCTCTTCGTGACGCTCGAGGAACCCGAGTGCCCGGACCCCGCGACGCCGGACGTCGTCGTCACTCCGGCGACGTGTGACGCCGGGGGATCGATCGACCCGGTGGAGCTGCCGGGCGTCCGCAGCTACGTCGTCCACCGCTGGGTCGACGGCTCGCCTCGCGGCAAGCCGCGCGACCTGGACGACCTCGCACCGGGCGACTACCGCGTGATCGCCTCCCCGGCGCCACGCACCGACCTGACCGTGACCGGGGACTGGGAACTCAGCCCGTCCGGCAAGGCGCGGGTGATCGTGACCGTCGAGGAGAGGTGCGACTGACAGACCCGGGGTGTGCACCGGCTCACCGGTGCACACCCCGTCGACCGCCGTCGGCACCATCGCGCTCGACGCCCCGCCGGCGACCTCGGCCCAGGGTCGTCACGGGGTGCGGTGGGGCCCGGCGGCAGGGTCGGTGACACCGGCCCAGCCTCGGCACGAGGTGGACGCGCTCCGGCCTCGTGCCGAGGTCCGGGGCGCTCGGCGGCTCCCGCCGGGCCGGAGAAGTACGACGATGTGGAGTGGGGAAGGAACGGACATGCGACGGTTCACACGCCTCGGCGCGGCGCTCGGGCTCGCGCTCGGGCTCGTCGTCGGGCCCGCCGCCACGGCTCCCGTGGCCGCTCACGGCGGCGCGATCGACGTCGACCTCGGCACGGACGGGGCCGGTGGCCTCTCCGTGGCGGTGACCTGGGCGGGTGACGGACATCCCGTCGAGGAGTCGGCCGTCGTGGTGGTGCGGGCGGTCTCCGACGCCGGGGAGGAAGTCGGCCCGGTCACGCTCGTCTCCGCGTCGGAAGGCGTCGGCTGGTACCGCTCGGAGACCGCACTGCTCGACGAGGGGCACTGGACGGTCACGGCCCGCGTGAAGGAACCGAGGAAGGCGACGGCGAAGACGGAGCTCGACGTGGCGGCGCCACCGGCGCCCGCACCGTCGGAACCGGAGCCGACGGCCTCCTCGGACCCGGCCACCGGCGGCACGGCGGGGACCGACCCGTCCGGCGGCCGACCCGACGTGGCCACCGGCACGGCCGTGCGAGGCCCGGGCGTGGCCGGCTGGACGGCGGGCGCGCTCGTCGTCGCCGGGGTGATCACGACCGCCGCCGTGCTCCGCAGGCGCAGGACATGACCGAAGACCGACGGCGAACCGCCGACGCCGGAGCGCCCCGTGCGGGACGCGTGCAGGACACGTAACAGGAGGAAAGCACGATGACACGACCGATCACGCTGTTCACGGGCCAGTGGGCCGACCTGCCTCTGGAGGAGGTGGCCGGGCTCGCCGCGGGCTGGGGCTACGACGGCCTGGAGCTGGCCTGCTGGGGCGACCACCTCGACCCGTGGCGATGGGACGACGACGAGTACGTGGCCGGCCGGCTCGAGCTGCTGGAACGCCACGGGCTGAAGGTCTGGGCGATCAGCAACCACCTCAAGGGACAGGCCGTCTGCGACGACCCCATCGACCAGCGGCACCGCGACATCCTCTCCGACCGCGTGTGGGGCGACGGAGATCCCGAGGGTGTCCGGCAGCGCGCGGCGGAGGAGATGAAGTGCACCGCCCGGCTCGCCGCGAAGCTGGGCGTGAAGACCGTCGTCGGGTTCACCGGGTCGTCGATCTGGAAGTACGTCGCCATGTTCCCGCCGGCCTCGGCCGCCATGATCGAGGCCGGCTACCAGGACTTCGCGGACCGCTGGAACCCGATCCTCGATGTCTTCGACGAGGTGGGCGTGCGGTTCGCGCACGAGGTGCACCCCAGCGAGATCGCCTACGACTACTGGACCACCGTCGCCGCCCTCGAAGCCATCGGGCACCGCGAGGCGTTCGGCCTCAACTGGGACCCGTCGCACATGGTGTGGCAGGACCTGGACCCCGTCTCGTTCCTGTGGGACTTCCGCGACCGCATCTATCACGTGGACTGCAAGGACACCAAGAAGCGCATGAGCAACGGGCGCAACGGCCGCCTCGGGTCCCACCTGCCGTGGGCCGACCCCCGTCGCGGCTGGGACTTCATCTCCACCGGGCACGGCGACGTGCCCTGGGAGGACGCCTTCCGGATGCTCAACACGATCGGCTACGACGGCCCGATCTCCGTGGAATGGGAGGACGCGGGCATGGACCGCCTCGTCGGCGCTCCCGAGGCGCTCGAACTGGTGCGCCGCCTCGCCTTCGACGCCCCCGACGCCGCCTTCGACGCGGCGTTCAGCAGCAGCACGGAATAGACGCCCGAGCGAAGGAGCACCTCATGACCACATCCGCTGATGTCAAGCGTCGGACCTTCATGCGGCTCGCGGCATCGAGCGTCGCCATCGGCGCGGGCGCGCTCGCCGCCGCGACCACCGCGCCCGCGGCGGCGGCGCAGGCATCCGGCCGCGGCCACGGCCGGAGGCTGGTGCCGCCCGGGCACCTGGGCATCCAGCTCTACACGATCCGTGACAAGGTGCAGTCCCTCGGCTTCCGCACCGTGTTCGAGCGGCTCTCCGAGATGGGTTACCGGGAGATCGAGTTCGCCGGCTACAGCCAGGGCACCGGGCCCATCACCCCCGAGGAGATCCGTACGCTCCTGGACGACAACGGACTGACCGCCATCGGCGCGCACCGCGGGATCGGGGACTTCGCGGCGAACATGGAGGCGGAGCTCGACATCGCCCAGACACTCGGCATGGCGCACCTCGGCACGGCCAACGCACCCACGAGCGACCGCACCGTGGACGGCTACCTCGCGGCTGCCGAGCAGTTCAACGGATTCGGCGAGGCCGCCGCCGCACGGGGCCTGAAGTTCTACCAGCACAACCACGACGGCGAGTTCGGGTTCGCCACCGACCGCCCCGACGTGCGGCTCTACGACGTGTTCCTGGAGCACACCGACCCGCGGTACGTCTTCCTCGAGATGGACGTGTACTGGGCCTTCGTCGGCAAACACCGGTACCCGGGCTTCGAGCCCGTGGACTACGTGCTCGCCAACCGGCACCGCTACCCCCTGTTCCACATCAAGGACGGCCGCGCGGAGCCGGAGACGGAGTCCGGCTACGGCATCGTCGAGTTCGGGGCGGGTGACATCGACTACCAGGCCTTCCTCGGGGCGCTCGCGGGAAGCGGCCGACACCATCCCATCTGGGAGCAGGACAACGCCGCCCAGGTGGCCGAACCGCCGCACCCGCTCGACTCGCTGGGCAATGCGGCGCGCAGCGCCGAGCGCATGCTCGACCTGCGTGCCCCGAGGTGCTGACGGGGCGTCTTCCGACCGGGCGAGGAACGGGCCGCG
>NZ_JAFMPK010000026.1:0-575 GCF_017349295.1 Myceligenerans salitolerans | reverse complement strand
GGCGCGGCCCATCCACATCGGGGCAGCCCGCACGAGGGGAGCCGGTCGAGGCCAGGAATCCCCCGGAAAGACCAAAATCGCCTTCGGCGTCAGGGGTGCCCGAGGTCGGCGGACCGTCATGGGGCGGCGATGCCGGGACCGGTCGGGTGGCGCCTGTCACAAGGAAGTGTCCGCGTGACCTCACAAGACCTCAAAATATGCTCCTACCTGCGGCGATGTGGTGTGGCCGGAGTCACCCGCCGCGAGTTGGCACGCGGGCTCCCACGTGTGTAATGTTCTCGACGTCAGCCCGACGGGCAGACGGACAGCCAGGAACCACACGGTGAACGGCTGGACGTGCCGGGGTTGGACATCTCCTCTGAGACAAGCGACATCGTGTCGCCTCGATCCAGACCTTAGATCGCTGATCTGAGGATTTGCGAGGCGAAATCGGTGGTGGTAAGTTTAAGAGGTTGCCCCGGGTTCGGGTCGAGTCAAGTGGCTTGGACCGAGACGGTGTGCGTCGGTTGTTTGAGAACTCAACAGTGTGCTTGATAGTTAATGCCAGTTTGATGGTCCTCTCGTTTGGGGGGATT
>NZ_JAFMPK010000025.1 GCF_017349295.1 Myceligenerans salitolerans | reverse complement strand
GGGCCGGCCGATCCCGTGCTGCGCGACCCCGGCGAGCTCGTGCGGTGGGGCCTCCCCCTGGCCGAGGTGGTGGCGCGGCTGGCGGCCGCCGTGACGATCGGCGGGCTGGCGGTCGCCGTCACCGTCCTGCCGCCGGCCGGGTCCCGGCCCGCGGTCCGGGCGGCGACGGTCGCCGCGCTCGTGTGGGTGGCCGCCCAGGCGGCCTGCCTGGTCCTGACCGCGCTGACCGTCGTCGGCTCGCCGGTGGCCGACGACGGCACGCCCGCCCTGCTGGTGTTCCTCGGCACGGCCCCGGCGGGCCCCTTGCTCTGGGCCACCGGGCTGGCGGGCGCGGTGGCGGGCGTGCTGCTGGGCGTGCCCGAGCCCGCGCGCCGCCCGGCCGCGCTCGGGGTCGCGCTGCTCGCCCTGGTTCCGGTCGCGGCGGCCGGGCACGCGACGGGCCACGGACCGGGACACGGTGCGGCCTCGGCGCTCTGGCTGCACCTGGGCGCGGTGACGGTGTGGGCCGGCGGGCTCCTGGTGCTGGTGGCTCTGTCAGCCAGGCGAGGAGCAGGGCTCGCGGGCGGGGCCGCCTCTGTCGCCGCGGTTCGCCGGTTCTCGCGCGTCGCGGGCTGGTGCTACGCCGTCGTGGCGGCGTCGGGCGTGCTCGCCGTGCTGGCCATGTCGGTCTCCCCCGGCGAGCTGTTCACCACCGCGTGGGGGCTGCTGCTCGTGGTCAAGGCCGTGTTGCTCGGGGCTCTGGGCGTGGCCGGCTGGGCGCACCGGAGGGTCGTGATCGACCGTGCCGCGCTGCACGGCGGGCGGCCGCTCGCCCGGCTCGCGGTGGGCGAGGTGGTGGTGCTCGCGGTGGCCGTCGGGCTCGGGGTGGCGCTGAGCGGGGTGGCGCCCCCGCCGTCGGCCGCGCAGGACGCGGCGCTGCCTCCCCTGTCGGTGGCGACGGCGCTGACCCGGTGGAGCCCGGAACCGGTGATGGCCGTGCTGGCCGTCGCCGGGCTCGTGACCTACCTGCGCTGGGTGGCGCGGCTGGCACGGCGTGGCGACCGGTGGCCGGCCGGCCGTGTGCTCGCCTGGGCCGGCGCGATGTTCCTGCTGCTGTGGGTCACCGGTGGCGGTCCCGCCGCCTACGGGCATGTACTGATCAGCGCCCACATGGTGCAGCACATGGTGCTCGTGACGGCGGTGCCGGTGCTGGCCGCGCTGGCGGCGCCGGTCACCCTCGCGCTGCGCGCGCTGCCGCGGGCGGCGGACGAGCCGCCGGGACCGCGCGAATGGTTGCTCGCCGTGCTGAACGGCCCGGTCGCGCGGGTACTCCTGCATCCCGTGGTGGCCACCGCGAACGTCGTGGTGAGCATGGCGGTGTTCTACGCGACGCCCCTCTTCGAGCGGAGCCTGACGAACGGCGTCGTGCATCTCGCGGCGGTGCTGCACTTCAGCGTCGCCGGATACGCCTTCGCGACCCTGCTGATCGGTTCCGACCCGGTGCCGCACCGGCCGCCGTACCCGCTGCGGCTGGTCATGCTCGCGCCCGCGATGGTGTTCCACACGGTGCTCGGGCTGGTGCTGGTCACCAGCTCGCAGGTACTGCTCGCGGCCGACGTGCTGGCCCGGGTGCGGCCGGAGTGGCTCACCGACCCGGTCACGGACCAGCAGGCCGCCGGGGCGCTCATGTGGGCGCTCGGCGAGGTGCCGGCGCTCGGGCTGGCCCTCCTGATCGCGACCCGCTGGGCGGCGGCCGACGCGCGCGAGCAGCGCCGGGCCGCCCGGCGGACGCGGGCCGTGACGACGGCGCCGTGACGTCAGCTCATCGTGGTGAGCAGCTCCCGGCAGGCCGACTCGCAGGCCCGGCACGCCTCCGCGCACACGCGGCAGTGCTCGTGCATGCCGGCGTGCTGCTCGCACTCGTCCCCGCACGCCTGACACGCGGTGATGCAGGCGTCGAGCAGCGCCCGGCTGATGTTCGCGTCGTAGCCCGTGTGCCGGGACAGCACGCGAGCCGTGGTCTCGCAGATGTCGGCGCAGTCGAGGTTGGTGCGGACGCACTTGCGCAGATCGGCCACCGAGTCCTCGCTGAGGCAGGCGTCCGCGCACGCCGTGCACGCCTGGGCGCACTCGACGATCGCGTCGATCACCCCCGCCAGCTGGGTGCGGTCGAGGTTGATGGACTTGGGATAGGTCTCCATCATCGTGGTCGTCTTCATCGCTGCTCCTCGCGTGGGGTCGAGCGGCGGGGCGCCGGGCCACGCCGCCGGGGTCCCCTTCACGTTAGGAAGCGGGCCGGTCACTCGCATCAGCGGTGCGGGCGGGCTGGTGGGGTCTGGCGGGGCGTGGTCGTGATCCGGTTGCGCGGGGTCCGGTCTGGGGTCCGGTCTGGGGTCCGGTTGCGAGGCGTGCCCGGGCACGACGTCGGCGGTGGCCGGGGTGAATAGCCTGCTCGCCGGCGGGTACCGGAACGACGTCGCCCGGGACACCGGCCCGACCCAGCAGAGGAAGGCATCATGAGCGAACAGCACCCGCGCCGACAGAGCGCCGAGCCCCCGGACACCGCGAACCACCACGCCGGGAAGATGGACGGCACGAGCCCGCACGCCGAAGATCGGAACGCTGGCCACCGCGACGGCGGGCACGGGGATGGCGGGCATCAGAGCGGCTCCGGGCACTCCCGGATGATGTATCTGCGGTTCGCGGCGATGATCCTCACCGGCATGGTCGTCATGTACTTCACGATGTTCGTCGGCTCGTGGGAGTGGAGCCACGTGCGCTTCAGCGAGAGCCGCGTCTTCATGGCGCTCACGATGGGCGGCGCGATGGGCCTGGTCATGCTCGCGTGGATGCTGAACATGTACCGCAGCGTCAAGGCCAACATCGCCGTCGTCGCCGTCAGCGCCCTCCTGCTCGCCGGCGGGGCGTTCCTGGACCGCAGCCAGATCACCGTGCACGACACCGCGTTCATGAGCGCGATGATCCCGCACCACTCCCTGGCCATCACCCGGTCGGAACGGTCACACCTGGACGACGTGCGCGTGTGCGAACTCGCCGTCGAGATCAGCGAGGCGCAGAGGCGGGAGATCTCGGAGATGGAATGGCTGATCGAGGACATCCGGCAGAACGGGGCGGCCACGACCGACCAGGAGGCGGAGGCGCGACCCGTGCCGGATTTCGCGGAGAGCGCCGATCGGACGTGCTGAGCGGACGTGTTGAGCGGATGCCCTCGGCGAACGCGCCGGGCGAAGAAGGCCGGGCGCACGGTCAGGCCAGGTCCGCCAGCCGCCGCTCCAGGAGTGTGCGGTCGCCCTCCCGGTCCACGAACTCCAGGGCCCGCCGGTAACTCGCACGCCGCCTCGTCGGTCCGGCCGAGACGGCGCAGGAGATCCGCGCGCACCGCCGGCAGCAGGTGGTACTCACCGAGCGCACCGCCCCTGCGCGCCGCACTCCGCCGGTCGCCGGGCGTGGCGTCGTTGATCGCATCCACCGCCGCGAACGCCGCCTCCGGCCCGGCCACCTCCGCGAGGGCGATGGCCCGGTTCAGCCGCACGACGGGTGACCCGGTCATGTCGACGAGCACGTCGTAGAGCCCAAGGATCTCCGCCCAGTCGGTCTCGGACGGCGACGGCGGGTCCGAGTGCAGCGTCGCGATCGCGGCCTGCACCTGGTACGGGCCGGGCCGGCGCCCGGACAGCACGTGGTCGAGCACGGCGATGCCCTCGTCGATCTCCAGGCGCCGCCACCGGGAGCGGTCCTGTTCGCCGAGGGTACGGATGACGCCGTCGGGCCCCACGCGGGCGTCGCGGCGGGCGTGCTGGAGCAGCACGAGGGCGAGGAGTCCCTGCGCCTCGGACTCGGACCCGCTGGACGCGGACGCGGGTGGGGTCGCGGAGATTACCGGCCTGTCCACCAGGCCCGGCTGGCCCGACGCTCAGCGGCTCATCGTCCGCAGGGTCCGGCCTTCGGCACGCGACTTCAAGCAGTTGACCCGAGTTCGAGAAGCAGACCGGCTGGAAATATCAGATCACCGCCCGGCCTGACCAACGTAGAAGCGTCACTATACGCACGGCCGAGGCTGACACTACTCTCGCGGAGCGCCGACCGCGCTCCTGTATCCGACAGAGTCACCCGCCCTCACTATGCATTTTCTCTTGAAGCGCTCCGATCGTGCGCCTGATCCGCTCGTCGACTGTCGTGTCATCTGCTAGCACTGCCGCAAGCACCTCGGATGCCTCATCCAACCTTTCACGAATCATGAACCCTACTGCGAGATCGAGAAGTTGCGGCACCGTCAGTGAATATCTACGGTAGTTCGTGAGCAGTAAGTCGAGCGAGGAGAATTCCCCATAGAACAATTCTCCGAAATCCTCCAGGTCGCCAACCAAGCCTTCGACAACTGGGCTTACTTGGTCAATTCCGGAAACCATCCACCGCGTTGCATCAGCACCTCCATCAACACGCTTTACCAAATGAATGAGATCGATTCCAACCGTTGATGTTCCCGGACGCTCTTCGCCCATCAATCTGCCAACCACGTCACTGACCGCCGGGAATCGGATCCCAACCTTCGGTAGAACTACGATACGTCCACTCTGGCGGAGAATGTCGGCGACGAATCGACGACGGCACTCAACGACTGGCTTCTCGTAGACCGTCACGTCACCGAGCTCGATAACCTGCCATCCGCGCCCCGCAAGCTCCGAACTGAGTCTTTGACGCCAAGTCAGATCTAGCAGCTCGGGCACGTCCACAGCGATACCTCCAGGTCCAATCTGATCGTAGAGCCGCGAGGATACCCGATCCCAGCAAGCTTGTCCGTGCGAACTTCTACACCGTTGCGCAACTGTGGGTATCCGACCGACTGGTTCGGCGAGAGACCTCCCCCGTTGGTCTTAACTTCAATAGCCTTCAACACGCCGTTCGGATCACGCGCCACGAAGTCTGGTCGAAACTTGGTGCCGTCCGGAGCTTTCAAGGTGACTTCGCTCGAGATATCCGTATAACCACTACTGATCAGCTTGTCCAGTTCGGCCATCTCCCCCATGTCCCCATGAGAATTTCCTGTAACTGGACATGAATCGTTGTGAACAAGGATCGCGTCAGCATCCGTATCAGCAGCAATATAATACGTGTGGTCATCCGCGACTGTCAGGTTGTGTACTGTCGCTTGCTCATGCCGAACGTCGATCGCGGTGACTTGCACCGAGGTGCCGACGGAAGTTTGGAGCCGGTCGCCGACTGTCAGGGCGATCGCATCGACCCAAGCCTGTGACGCTTGTTCCCAGAGCGGGTGCGCGTCGGTAGCGACGATCTGCTGGTCGTGGCCTTCGGCGTCAGTCACCGTAATCGTAACGAGGGTCTTGTCTCCGGTACCGGAAATCAGCGCGGTAACTTCACGCCCTTCAGTCCGCTCGCCAGTCTCTTCATCGGCCGCAAGCACCTCGTCGCCAAGATCGATGTCCTCAATCGCCTTCCGGGTACCGTCAGCGAGAAGAACAAGCGTTCCAGATACGAAGCTATTACAGTCCGGCGAAGTTCCACTACCAACACTGGTGCCAGGTTGGCCATCGACCGACTTCATGGCCCGTTTGATTGCGACGGCCGCCGCGCCTCCGGCGCCTCGGGTGAGGAGCTGTTCGGCGAGCATGCCGGCGAGGCGCCCAAGGGCCTTGGCCTTGGAGCCGTTGACGAACTCGTCATAGAGGCTGGTTGCCTCGGCGATGATGCCCTCGAGGATCTTGGTGGGGTCGACGGCGTCAAGGAACAGCTGCTTGTTCAGCTCGTAGAAGCCGCCGCAGTTCGTGAGAATCGACTGCGCACAGGCCTTGAGTTGTTCCATCTCGATCTCGACCAGGTCGATGATCCCGGTCACGACCTCGACCCCATACCCGATGAATCCCTCGGCGAATTCCAGCGCCCAGTCAGGCGTGCCCGCCGGCAAGACATCGCTCACACCACTCTCGACGTCTACCTGAGGATCGGGTTCGTCCTCACCGGGTGGCGGCACCACGATCGGTTCACCGGGGATCGGATTCCGAATCCCGAACAGCCCGGATGGATCAGAGTAGGTGTTGGGATTGGCGTTGCCATATCCGTACGCGTTCCACTGCTGAGGGTTCGTCAGGTCCATGACCGGGTCGACCGACAGGAACCGCCCCGTACCGGGATCGTAATAGCGCGCCCCGAGCATGAGCAGCCCCGTCGAGTCCTGAGGCGCGCCCAGGAACCGGTGGTCTCCCGGTGGCGCGGCGCTGTCACCGCGAACATCGCCGAAGGGCAGGGTGTAGTGCTTGGTGATGCCCTGCGTCGGCAGCGCCGTGTTGTGCACACTCGCCAGCGGGGTCCCGTGCGGGTCGTTGATCAGGGAGGTGACCCCTCCCATGCCGCGGTCGGTACGCACCGCGACGGTCTGTCCACCGAACATGTAGTAGCGGGTCGCGGTGACGGTCGCCGCAGCCGCGTCGAGGGTGACCTCCTGCCCTCCGCCGACGTACAACGTGACCACTCCGTCCTGCTTGCGCAGGACTCGATCGCCATCAGCGGTGTACATCATGGCGACGTTGCTCGTGGTCGTGGTGCCGACGCCCCGCTCGCCGGTAGTGCTGCCGCCCTCGTCGGTCTCCTCGTCGGTGCCCTCGTCCACGGGCTCCTCGTAGACCGTCGTGGCCGTGGACACGCCGACGAGCTCACCCTCGAGGTCCCACGTCAGGTCCTGCACGACGTCGGTCAAGTCGCTGACCGTGACACGGCTGGTCGTGTTTCCGACACCGTCATAGGTCATCGTCTGACAGGCCGCACCGGTCGCAGCCTGGGTCGAGATCGTCGCGGCCTGATGCGGGCCCTCCGCGTCGGCCGTGCAGTCGTCGGCCACCGGGTCTCCCGCACCCCCGGCACCGCCGGGGATCAGGTAGTCCTCGACAATCTCCGTACCGCCCGAACCGCCGGCCTCCGGATCGCTGCCGTCGGGCATGCGAAGGGTGTGGGAGGTGCGGTTGCCCAGCGAGTCGTACTCGAACGACTCCCAGTAGGGCGCGACGCCGTTGTTCAGGCCCGCGACCGACGGCGCCTCGGAACAGTCGCCGCTGTCCGGAGTCCACGCCTCGGTCAGGCGGTTCAGCCCGTCGTACGTGTAGCACTGCCGGTCCGCGGCCATCCCCTCATGCGTGGGCACGTCCTTCGCCGACAGGATGTTTCCCGCCTGGTCGTACGCATACTTGAGGTTCAGGTCCTTGCCCGAGATCCGCTCGCGGTCCAGGGACACCTGCTCCAGACGGCGGGTGCCGGGCTCGTACTGATACGAGACCACGGTGCCGTACGTGTTCCCGAGGTCCTGGTACAGCAGCTCGCCGTAGGCGTTGAACCGCGCCTCGGCCACATATGTACCCCACCCGAATCCGCCGGCCATCCACTCGGGCATGCCCGTGGCGGTGTACCCCGTCGTGACGGTCTCACGCTTGAGGTTGCCCACGCCCTGGTACGTGACCGACTCGACCTGCCCGTCCGCCATGTACGAGTACCGCGTCTCGAACGTGCGGTCCTCTGCCGACGAGCCCAGAAGGGCCAGATCTGCGTTGCCCTCCGGCAGGATCACCTGAGAGGCGATCGTCCGGTAGGCGGCGTCAACCTCGGTGACCGCCGTGACGTACTCGTCCGCGTCCGTATCACTGTCGCCCGACCCGTCCGGCGCATACCGGGTCGCCGCAGTCGTCAGGCCCTTGATCGCCTGGCCCGCGTTCGGTCCGTGGACGTACCGGTCGTGGGTCCACGTGGCACGCAGTGCACCGCTCGGGCTGTCGTCACGCAGCGACGTGACCCGGCCGAGCGCGTCATAGGTGTAGGCCAGCGTGCCCTTGGCATCGGTCACCGTGATGGGCTGGCCGGTCTCGTCGTACGTCGTGGACGTCGTGCCCCGGTCAGGGTCGACTGCTTCGGTCTGCCGGCCCGCCAGGTCGTACCCGTATGTCCAGGCGTTGCCCTCCGGGTCCTCGACCTTGTCCATGCGCCCGGCATGGTCGTACCGGTAGGTCGTCGTCTGGGCGGGCAGATCTCGAACCTCACCCGCAGTGTCAGGATACGCATCAGCGGCGGGATCGCCCTGGTCCCTCACGTACTGCGTCAGGGCGATCGTACGGCCGTGGGCGTCCACGGTAGCCTCGGTCGGCACAGCACCGGCCGGCGGGATCGAGAGCGTGGTGGCGCCGTCGTACACGGTGCGGGTACGCCACCGCTCATAGTCCGGATTGTCCGGGTTGTTGTCGTAGAAGATCTCCGCCGTGGTGCGTCCCGCGTCGTCGTACACCATCCTCGTGGTGGCCTCGGGGACGTCGTCGGTCCCGACGATCGTGGTCCCGGGTGACGTGTCGGGCTCGAACCACGGACCTTGCACCTGGTAGACGCGACCCGCTTCGTCGTACTGGATGTCCGTGATGACACGGCCCGGATCGGCCGCGTCCACCGACTCGGTCTGGGTCTGGATGTCCCGGCCCAAGCCATCGAACAGCGATGTCGCCTTCTGGTAGGTCGCGCCGTCGGCGCGCAGGGTCCGCGTCGTGATCGCGTTGATCCCGGATGACGAGATCGTGTACTCGTACCGCAGACTCGCACTCTTACCCTGCCGGTCCGGCAGCCAGACGCGGGTCAGGCGCCCCGCGCGGTCGTACTCCGCGGTCGTGACGCGACCGTTGGCGTCGGTCACCTTCGTCGGTACGCCCCGGTATGTGGAGAGCGTCGTCGTTGCTGTGTGCGCGGTCAGAGGACCGGTCCCGTCAGGGTCGGGTGTACGGGAGGTCGTCTGCGTGAGAATGCCGCCCGCCAGGGTGTAGTCCGTGCGCGTGGTCCGTCCGGCGGCATCGGTGACCGCGACCGGACGGCCGACCGCGCCGGGATAGCTCCCTGGCTCGTGCACGTCGAAGCTCGTCGTCGTGTACAAATCGCTGCTGGACCAGCCCACGGCCTCGAACGTCGTCCCCACTTCCGGGCCACGCTCGGGATCGATGCTGCGCGTCTCGGTCAGCAACCCCTCGGTCGGGGCCTGTCCGTGGGCCTGCTGGTCGTAGGAGACCCGCGTCGCCGAGATGAGCTTGCCCGGAGTGCCGTCGTCCTGGGTGTCACAGGACCCAGCACGGGTGATGGTCTGCTTCAGCGCCCCGGTGATGTGGGTCGTCCCGGGGTCGTGAAAGTCAGAGCGCGTGCAGGTCTGGTCGTCCCCGACGTCGAGGTCTCCCTCGTTGTCGACCTGCGTGGTGTTGCCGTACTCGTCCATCGTCTTGGACGTCCGAGTGGTGTGGTCAACGACGCCGTCCGCGCCCAGCAGCACCGAGACGGTCGTCATCGACGACGTCCGTGCCGTCGTCAGGCCGTCGTGCGTGATGCCCTCGGCCACGACTGGATCGGTCACCGTCTTCGACAGGACGCGCTCGTTCCCGCTCGCATCGGTGCCGTTCAGTCCGGTGGACACCAGGACCGAGCCGGCCAGGTGCTCGTGGTCCTCCACGGAACGAGTGACGTCCCCTGCCGTGGCGCTCACTGTGCCCCCCAGGCCGCGCAAGTACCTGGTCCGCGAGGACGGACCATCCTCACCCTGGCGGATCACGACCTGCGCGTAACCACGGAAGTCCGACCACGTGCGGTCGACCGGCTCGTCCAGCCGCGGGCTGTCGAGCCGCGCCCAGCCGGCGCCGCCCTCGTAGTCGTAGTACGTGACCTGGTCCGGGTCACCGTGCCCGGACTCGCCGCCCGCGCGCACTCCACCCGCGGTCTGGGTCACCGAGGTCACGAGGTAGGAGTGGAACCACTCCGTGTGTGCCTCGTCCTCCCCGGCAACGTGCCATCGCACCGGGAAGCAGTTCTTCGTGTTCGCCTCCTGCGCCGCCAGGGAGGTGTCCTGCGTGTTGGCGGGGGTGCAGTCGGAATTCGCGTAGCTGATCGAGACCATGCCGCCGGTCTCGTTGACGATGTCGGTCACGTGGAACCGGTTCATCGCCGGGAGCCCGTCGGTCAGGTCCGCGTGGTTGACCCGGGCGGGCTTGGCTTCTCCGGCGAACCACGTCTTGAGCGGGTCGACGGCGGCAGCATTCGGGTCGCCGCCCGGTGTACGGGTGATCGACTGGAGCCACAGCAGCTTGCCCGTCCCGTCGCCCGGGTCGCGGAACTTCTGCTGCAGGCCGTACGTGTCGATGTCGCGGTAGGCGCCGTCGATGCGCGCCCGGGTGGTGATGCCGGTCAGGCGCTTGCGCGAGAAGAAGGCCGGCGCGTACGACTCGCAGTCGTCGCCCGAGACACAGATCAGGTCCATCGGGGTGTCGCGCCAGCGCTTCATCTCGGAACGGGTGGGCTTGGTCGTGGTCGGGCACTCGGCCGAGCCACCGAAGCACCGTTCGGCCACGTCGAACTCCACGCGGTAGGGCGCGCTCGCGTGCCCGGCCTCACCGGTGCGGGTGCCGTACTCGATCCGCTTCAGCGTGCCGCCGCGGGTGTAGGTCTTGTCGCCGTCGCGTCCCACGTCCGCGGCGTACCGGTTGGTCTCCGCGCTGTACGTGTACGTCATCGTGTTGCCGAGCGTGTCGGTCACGTGGTCCAGGTTGAACCGCCATGCCTGCACACGCTCGGAGTCGGCAAACGCCGTGGCGTGCCCCGGCTCGCCGGCATGGTTGCCGTAGACCGGGACGGTCCATCGGGAGTCCTGGTTCAGGCTGTCGTCCTCGAACCGGTTGTCCCGCCCGAAGGTGTGCACCGACCCGTCGACCGTGACGACGCGCCAGTACTCCTTCGATCCGCGGTCGGTCGCGTCCGGCCCGCCGGGCAGGATCTGCTCGACCAGTGTGCCGTCGTCAGCCTCGGGCACCCAGATCGCCTTCGTACTCGACGACGCCGCCGTGTTCTTGACGAGCTTCGTGGTCTTCCCGCCCAGGGACATGACCGCGTTCTCGCCGTCCCAGCACAGGTCCGCGGTGTCCCGCGTGGCATTGTTCGGCGTGTCGCCGCCGTCCGCGTCCTGGTCCGCCACGCACGGCACGTACGACCGCTCGATGAATCCCGTGGTGAGGTCCCAGCCGTCGCCGACCCACGACGACTGGTTGTTCGCCCCGGACACGCGACCCGCCAGCGACGAGCTCGAGTAGCCGATCGCGAGCTGCGGAGCCGGACCCGCCGCCGGGGACGGCACCGTCACCGGATAGGACCAGCCCATCGCGCCGGTCGCGCCCGACACCGACCACTCGCCGGTCGGGTTGATCGGCGTGGCCGCCCAGTCACCCGACGCCGACGACGTGCCTGACGTGACCGCGAACTTGTCCCCCGTCTCGGCGTCCGCCGCCGTCATCGGCTGCTCGGCCTGCAGGGCGCTCACGCCCGTCGTCTCGCTCTCGGCGCTGAGCTCGCCGGTCTTGGTCGGCTCGTCCGATCCGGACGACGCGGCCTGCTCCACGGTCTCGGCGCCCGCGGCCGGAATCTCCAGCGTCGCGGTCAGCGTCTGCGCGTTCTCGTCGTTCGAGGTCTCGACCAGCTCGGGCTGGCACTCCGGTGCGTCCGGGGTCTCCTCGGCACACGCCGGGATACGCATGACCCGCAGGCGCCTACCCCAGTCCGCACCGGCGGCCTCGGTGAACTCGCCGTAGTCGACGGTTGCCTCGACCGCACGAGTCTCACCCGCAGCCGCGGTGCCGACGGGCGTGCTGTCCGTCACCTCCAGGACGACGCCCGTGACGCCGTCGGCCTCCGTGGAGGCCTGGTCCGCGACATCCACGACGACCTGGTCGGGCGCCTCGCCCTCGGCCGGAGCGGCCACGGTGAGGTCCAGCCCTCCGACGTCGACCTGTGTGGGCTCCGTGGTCACGGGAACCTCCGCGACACCCCCGACGGGCAGGTCCTCGACCGGTGCGGCGGCATCGGGCGGCTGCTCCTCGCCGCGCGGCTCCGGGATGATCTCGGCCGGGGCCGCGGTGTCCGGGGTGTCGGCGTCGTCGATGACGGGTGCGAGGTTGTCGCTGCGGGCGGCCAGGTCCTGACCTTCGCCCCCGTTGTCGAGTTCGGGCTCGTACTCGATCGTCAGCGACGCGGCGTGGTGATACCTCTTCCACCCGAGGGTCATGTCCTCCTCGTTCGTGGCACGCAGCCCCAGCGACACGGACCCGCCGTCGACGTCGGCCAGGCGCTTGGCCGCGGCGGTGGCGTCCCAGGTCACCGTCTTGACGTTGTCACACGCCGTCTTGTGCGACACCACCTGCTCGTCCAGTTCCTCCACGAAGGCGGACGCACCCCACGACGCCCAGTCGGAGTCCGCGCCGAACGGGCTCGTACGCCACAGCTGAACCCCGCGCGGGTTGCAGTCCCACGAGTGCTCGCCGCTGGCCGAGAACTCCGCACTCGTGATCCGGTCCGCATCCATCAGACCGATCTGGTCCAGGCCGTCGAACCGCCAGCCCAGCCGGAACCGGGAGTCGGCCACGCACCCGGCCGCGACGTCCACGTCGCACAGGCCCAGGCCCTGGTCGCCGTCGAACATGTACTGCGCGGTCTCGCCACCGGCTGGCTCGTGCACCATGAGCCACGCGTTCGGCGAGCCGGAGAAGGCCGGGTCGGCGAACACGGGGAACTGGGTCGCGTCATCGAACAACCAGTCGGCGTCCAGCCCGAGCCGTAGTCCGACCGTAGAGCGCTCGCCCACAGTTCCGGCTCCGCCCGCCACACCAGGACCACTCCCGGCGGGCGCACCGCCGACGGTCAGGCGACCGGTCGGGCTCGCCTGCCCGCCCGCTGTCATGCCGTTCAGAACATCGTCAGCTCCGAAACCACCGGAGTCCCCCGCCTCGTCCGCGCCAACCGCGGCGTCCTGATGACGCGGCGCGGCGGGAACGAGATCCACCCCGATTCCCGTGGACCGGTCTCCCGGAAGAGCCGATCGCGCGTGCACCGACCGGTCGTTTGGATCGACGCCGTCGCCCGCCAGGTGCTCCCACCCAGAGGGGCCGCGGGCCCGCAGTGGGCCCACCGCTTCCTGGCCTGGCAGCCGCCAGGACGATCCGGCGGCCTCCGCCGTCCCGGTCAGGTCCTGTGACGTCGAGTCCCACGCCCGGGGCGCGGGGGTGGTGAAGATCTCCTGGCCGAACATGTCGGCCGCGACGAGTCCGCCCTCCTGACGGGTCACCTGCAGCCCCGCCGATGTCGTCAGCGGAAACGTCAACGTCTCGATGCCGACCTTTTTGTCGGCGCGCTCGGCGGCCTCCCGCGAGGAGAAGACCAAGGTCTCCGTGAAGCCGGTCGCGTCCGGGTTCACGGTCACCACCAGGTCCACGCCGTCGGTGATGACATCCGGGTAGGTGACCTGATCGCCCTCGAACCGCGGCGTGGTCAGGTCGAACGGGGCGTCCAGGATCAGTTCGTGCCCGTCGCGCACCATCGAGGCCAGCGACTGGCCCGCGGTGCCGTCCGAGAACGTCAGCTCGTTCGGGCTGACGGCGACCTCCAGACGCCCGTCGCCCGAGTCCCCGGCCACCACGCGAGGATCGACCGGCAGCCATGCCCCGTCCACCAGCGCACGCTCGGCCAGCGCCGTTGCCTCCACACGCATAGTGCCCGACGGCGTGGCATACACGGTGGTCCACGACGTGCGCTCGGTACGGACCTCGACCTCCAGCTCACACGCGTGCGCCACCTTGAGCGCGGTGGCCTGGTCGTCCGAGACCGTCACGCACTCCACGCCGGCCGCCGCCGGCACCGCGAGCGCCGGCTGCACGCCCAGCGTCACCGCCACCGTCGCCGCGACGAGCCCTACCCCCACCGGCTTCCCGCGTCCCACCATGGCGCTCAGGCCAGAGGTCATCCGGCTCGCTGCCTGCTTCACGATCCTCGTCCCACCCGTCCCGGCCGCGGTCGGCGGCCTCACGCTGTTCGTCGCCGCCTCGCCACGAGTCGTCGACCTGCCCCACGCTCGCGGCTCGCCGCCGCTCCCGCGCCGGGTCACTGCTCCGGGTCCTTGATCGTCGGGTCCAGGGCGATCTTTCCGTCCTCGAGGCCCTCCGGCCCTGCCTCGAACGCGCGTGCCTCCGCGCCCTGGCACAACCGGCGGATCTTTGCCTCGGCCACGATCTGCCCGTCGAAGACGCGCACGTTGTCGATGGCGCCGTTCCAGAAGTCCCTCTGTTCGCCCCGGTACTTGGACCGGCCGATCACGAACGGGCCATCGGCCTGCCACGGCGTCGGGTTGGCGAACGGCGTCGTCGTGCGGACCGGCTCACCCGGCTTCGGGGCCTCCGGAGTGCCGACCGGGCACACCCACAGCGAGATCTCGTCGGACACCGCGTTGTACGCGCCGGTCAGGTGGACCCACTCGCCCGTGACGGGTTCCACGCCGCTGATGGCGTGGACCGCCGCCGGGGAGTCGACGTCCGACTCGAACATCCAGAAGCCCCAGCAGTCTCCGGCAGGCGTCCCCGCGCAGTCACCGCGGTACCCCAGCTTGAAGCCTGAGGTCCGATCCGCGTCCTGCGAGACGGCGACCTGCGTGGCGCCCCGTTCGGCCAGCCGCACGTGCGCGCTGACCACGAAGCTTCCCGTGGTGTCGACCAGCGGCGCCCACCGGAAGATCCGGTTGTCCACCCCGTTGAACTCCAGTGCGTGGTCGCCGTCGCGGGAGCCGAACAGTTCGTGCGGGCCTGCCACCCACTGCGGTGGGTCCGTTCCCGGTCGGAACTCCATGGGATCCGGATTGGGGACACCCGACGAGTCGGCAGCGTCCGTGCCCGTTCCCTCGTCCAGCATCCAGATGCCGTTCGCCTGCGGATAGGCGACGTCGATGCTCCAGGTTCTCCGCCCCACCGACGGGTTCCCGGCCTTGTCGCGGGAGCGCACGTACAGCGTCGTCGGCCCCGGCTTCGAGGGGTTGAACGAGATCGTCGCGTACCCGTCGGACCCGACGCTGACCTTCTTGCCCATCGTGTCCGTCCCGAACGAGTACTCGAACCGGGACACGTCCGTCGACCCGTTGCGCCCGAGCTTGAACTTGCCGGTGACACCGGCCCCGCCGGTCTCGACGTTCTGGTGGTACTCGGCCGGCTGCCCCGGAACGACTTCGATGGTCGGCGTGTTGGGCGCGACGATGTCGGGAATGAAGTGGCACCACTCCGACCACGGGCCTTGCTTGCCCGACGAGTCCTGCGCCGCCACCCGCCAGCGGTACTTCACGTTGGAGGAGAGTTCACCGGAAGGGAGCTGAAGGGTGTGCCGGCTCCCGCTGGTCTTGTACGAGGAGTACTTGCCCCATACCTTTGTCCCGTTCGAGACGCGGTAGACCTGGAACCGCCCTCGCACCTGCGTTGCGTCCGGGTCCTTGATGTACGCCGACAACTTCGGCCGCACCGTCGACAGGTACGGCGCTCCTGCCGAGGATGCACACCACTTGTTCTCCGAGCCCTCGTAGGTGTGCAGGTACTTCGGTGTGTTGGGCGGGCGGTTGTACGTCACCGAGAGCGTCGCCCCGTGGTCGTAGTTGCTGCCGTACCGGGATCCCGCGTACCGCTTCCAGGCGTTCATCGACGACTCGTCCGCCTTCAGGCCGAGGGTCAGGTAGTTCCATCCGGACGACGCGACCTTCTTCGCGGACGACGTCACCGCGTAGCCGATCCGGACCTTGCGTCCCGTGCAGCCGTCGCGATGGTTCGTGCCCTGGGAGGCCACCCGGGTCCCCCACGAACCCTTCGTGTTCCATGTCGTGGACGACGAAACCTTGTTGGCCCCGATCCGGTAGACGGCCGTCGCCGTCGTGGAACACGTCGCAGCGTGGACGCCCGACACGGAGAACTCCGCACCCGTGATGTCGGAGGAGTTCAGCTTCCCGACGTTCGACACGTTGAACTCGTACAGCACGCGGTGATAGGAACGCAGCCCGCAGTCGTCGCCGTAGCCCGAGGACGGGTCGCACAGGCCCACTCCGTGATCACCGGCCTCGCGGTCCTGGAACTTGTACGCCGAGTTCGAGTCCGGCCACCGGGACTTCACACCCGCCCATTCGTTCAGCGAGACGCCGGACACCGAGGGGTCGATCGCGAGCGGGAAGTCCACCCCTTCACCGGCGAGCATCCCCGCATCGGGCACGATCGTCACGGTCGCCGTCGAACTGCCCCGCCGTTCCACGACCGCCGGGAGCTCGGCCACGCCGCCTTCCACCATCGGTCCGTCGAACGACTCATTCCTTTCGTCCGGAGCACCGTCCTCACCGGTAGCAGCGGAGCGCGGCTGAGCGTCGAGGCCCACTACCGGGGACTCCTCGGCCGCCGGTCCGCCGGCTGGATCAGCCACGCCGCCGCCCTCCGGCTCACCCCACATCAGGGGCACCGGTGAGGTGAAGATCTCCTCACCGTCTTCGTCGACCGCGACGAATCCGTTTCCCTCCCCCTGAAGTGTCAGGCCCGCCGAGACCTCCACGCCGAACGTCAGTTCTTTCAGCGCCGGGTTCTGCGCGGCCTGCTCGTCGGCGACCCGGATCACGTCGTCGAAACCGGTGCCCTGTGCGTCCGCGGAGACAATCAAATCGAGTCCGTCGTCGTCCAGGATCCCCGGATAGGTCACCTGGTCCCCCTCGACCACCGGAGCGGTGAGGGCGAACGGTACGTCGAACTCCAGCCAGTGCTCTCCGGACTCGACCCGTGCCAGCGGCTCGTCGTCGCGCGCCGCAAACGACACGTCGTACACGGGCGCTGCGACGTTCAGACGGCCGTCGCCGTCCACGTCGACGGTCTCGATCGTCCGGTCCACGGCGGTCCACGTCCCGCCGTCGGTCTCGGCGCGCACAGGGGCGGCCGAGGACTCCCAGCGAACCGCGACACCGTCCGGCTGGGCCCATTTGGCCGACCAGGCATCGTAGGAATCCTCGGCTGCCACTTCGTGACCGCACCGCACGGCCATCTCGAATGCCGCGGCCAGCGTGGGTGCCGATGACGCGCACGGCTCCTCCGCCACACCGCCGACGCCGAGCGCCGAGAGGAGTGCGTCCCGGGAGTCCGTCGCGACCACCGCCCCCGCACCCGCCCCGAGAGCCAGCACGAGGACGCCCGAGACGAGCAACGTCGATCTCGAGCGAAGCCCTCGCGCCACACGCGCCATCACGTGCTGCCGGTCGCTCAGTCCCTCCGGTGCCATTCCCGCTCCCGCTCTCACGGCGACCGCCCGGGCGGCGACCACACCGAGCACCGGAACATACCTGCTCATAACCAACGCACAGGGTGAATATCACCCTGGAACGGCGTCTTTGCTCTTTTCGTTACTGAAAGGAGACATAAGGGCCCATGGGACGCCTCGTGCGAACCCGGTGGTCGTCGCACGCTTTCGCCTACCCCTTGACCGCCCCCGACAGCCCCGCCCCGCTCAGGAACAGCCGCTGGAACACCAGGAAGATCGCGATGGGGATCACCGTGCTGATCGCCAGCGCCGCGAGCAGCACGTCGAGCTCGACGTAGTCCTGCAGCGCGGGCAGCCGCACGGAGAGCGGCTGCACGGCCGGGTCGCGCAGCACGAGCAGCGGCCACAGGAAGTCCTTCCACGCCGTGATGAAGGCGAAGACGGACACCACTCCGATGATGGGCCGGGACATGGGCAGCACGATCGACCAGCCGAGCCGGAACGGGCCCGCGCCGTCGACCTTGGCGGCCTCGAAGACCTCGCGTGGCAGGCCGTCGAAGAACCGCGCCACGAGCAGCACGTTGAACGCGTTGGCCCCGGCGGGCAGCCACACGGCCCAGAACGTGTTGATCAGGGACACGTTCGCGACCGGCACGTCGAGCACGGTGAGGTACAGCGGCACCAGCAGCACGACGGCGGGCACGAACAGCGTGGACAGCACCAGCGCGCTGAGCACGCGGGCGTACACGGGCCGCAGCACGGACAGCACGTACCCGCCCGTGACGGCGATGAGCAGCTGCACCGCCCAGGACCCGAGGGCCAGCCAGAGGGTGTTGAAGAAGTGCAGGTCGATGTCGAACCGGGTCCACGCGACGGCCAGGTTCGCCCAGTCGGTCCCGTTCGGGAACACCTCGATGGGGGCGCGCAGCGTGTCCTGTGTCGGCGTGATCGCGGCCTTGGCGAGCCACAGGATGGGCCCGAGCCCCACCACGACCAGCGCGACCAGCAACCCCGCGTGCACGGCCCGTACACCGCGGCGTACGCCCGGCCGGCGCAGGTCGGCGTCGGAGACGATGCCCCGGTCGATCATCTGGCCGGTGGCCCGGCCCGTCGTCGGTCCGCTCATGTCGTGCTCCAGCGTCTGGTCGTGCGGAAGTAGATCGCCGACAGGATCGCGAGGACGACGGCGAGCATGAGGCTGAGCGCGGTGGCGGCGCCGTAGTCGCCGCGCCCGCCGAAGGCGTAGTTGTAGATCATCAGCAGGATCGTGGTGGTGGAGTTCGCGGGGCCTCCCCCGGTGAACAGGTAGGGCTCGGTGAACACCTGCGACGTGCCGATGATCTGCAGGATCAGCGTGATGAACAGGACGGGCCGCAGCTGGGGCAGGGTGACGTGCCAGATCTTGCGCCAGATCCCTGCGCCGTCCACCTCGGCGGCGTCGTACAGCTCGGGCGGGACGCTGGTCAGCGCGGCGAGGTAGATGATCACGGTGCCGCCGGCCGCCGCCCAGGTGGCCTCGAGCACGAGGGAGGGCATCGCCCAGTCCGGGTGCTGCAGCCAGGGGAACGGCCCGGCGCCGAACCAGCCGGCGATGGTGTTGAACACGCCGGTGTCGGCTCCGCTGTAGAAGGTCTTCCACAGCAGCACGGCCACCACGGGCGGCACGACGACGGGCAGGTACGCGAGCGCCGCGAACAGCCCGCGCGCCCGGCGCACCTCGCTCATCGCCACGGCGGCCAGGAGGGGGATCGGGTACCCGAACAGCAACGCGAGCACCGCGAAGTAGAACGTGTTGCGCACGGCCACGGGCAGCAGCGGGTCGGAGAGCACGTAGGTGAAGTTCTCCAGGCCCACGAACTCGGGCGCGGTGACCAGGTTGGTGAACTGGAAGCTCATGACCACCGCACGGGCGATCGGGAACCAGGAGAACAGGCCGAAGCACAGCAGCATCGGCAGGGCGATGACGAGGGTGGACAGCCCTCCGCGGCGGATCCACGCGGCCACCCGGCCGCCGCGGGGCCCGCCCGGCGGCGCCTGCGAGGGGGCAGGCGGCGCCGAGCGGACGGCGAGGGAGACGGTCGTGTCAGCCACGGTCGATCAGGGTCTGGACCTGCTGCTCGGCGTCGGCCAGCAGCGTGTCGATGTCGGCGCTCTCATCGGTGAGCACGGCCTGGACCACGGGGTCGAGGGTGGCGTACAGGTCCTGCGTGGCGGCGGGCGGCTCGGCGGCCAGCGGCTGGTCGTAGATCCGGTCGCTGTACGGCGCGAACTGCTCGAGCGGCACGTTGATCAGGTCGGCGATCCACTCCTGCGACTGGTCGTACGTCTCCTGGTCGAACACGGGCAGGATCGGAGCACCGACGGGCTGGTCCTGCGCGGTGAGGGCCTCGGCGTCGGCGACGGCTCCTTCCTGCGTGGTCAGCTTGCCCATGTAGTAGAAGTCGATCCACTCCACGGCCGCCGCCTGCTCGGCGGGGGTGGCCTTGGCGTCGACGGCGGCGAGCGTGCCGCCGCCCAGCACTGCGGCGTCGTCGCCCTCGAGCGGGAGCACGGTGACGCCGTAGTCGTCGGGGTTCATCGCGTTCTGCGTGATGAGGTTTCCGTAGTCGCCGCCGCCGGAGATCATCATGCCGATCTTCCCGGCGCCGAAGTCCGCGTGGCTCGTGGCCCAGTCGTAGAGGAACTCGTCACCCATGGAGTCGTCCTCCCACCGCATGGCGTGCAGGTACTCCAGGGCCTCCTGGTACTCGGGGGTGTCGATGGTGGCCGTGACCTCGTCGCCCTCGACGGCCTCGGCACGGCCGCCCATGGCGTACACGAGGGTGGTGAGGATCCAGCCGCCCGTGTTCGACGACGTCATCATCCCCAGGCCGGTCTGGCCCGTCTCCTCGCTGATCGTGTCGGCGGCCTCGCGGACCTCCTCCCAGGTGGTGGGCGGGGCGTCCGGGTCCAGGCCGGCCTCGGCGAAGAGTGCCCGGTTGTAGTGGATGCCCTGCCCGTAGGCGGCGACCGGGACGGCCCACTGGGCGCCGTCGGCGGACTGGCCCGCGGCGGCGACGGTCTCGTTGAACTGGCCCGCGTACGGCAGTTCGGCCACGAGCGCCGAGATGTCGGCGATCTGCTGCCGTTCGATCAGGCCGCGCCCGTCGGTGAAGGGGACGGTGAACACGGTGGGCAGGGTGCCGCCGGCGAGGTCGGCGGCGAAGGTGGTGCCGGTCCAGGTGTACTCCTGGGCCTCGACGGTGATGTTGGGGTGTTCCTCGGTGAACTCGGCGGCGCGGGTCTCGAAGGCCTCGACCGCTTCCTCCTCCAGGCCCTCGTCGATGGCGACGTGGAGGGTCACCTCCTCGTCGGCGAGCGCGTCGGCGTCGGCCGGGGTGAGGGCGTCGTCGCCGGTCGAGCAGGCCGCAAGACTCGCGGTGAGCGCGACGACGGCGAGGGGGGCAATCATGCGTGACTTCATCATCACTCCTTGGTTCGGCGCGGGGGTCGCGCCACTGGGTACTACAGGCGGCACCAGGCCGCCGTGTCCGAGGCCAGGCGTCCGTCGTCCGTGAGGGGCGCGCTGGTGAGGATGACCGTGGCGTCGTCGGGCAGCGCCACGGGTTCGGTACCGAGGTTCACCACGCAGGCGAATCCGGTACCGCGGGTGAAGGCGAGGAGGTCGGTGTCGTCGCCGGGCAGGGTGCCTGGCAGCTCGAGCCAGGCGAAGGCGTCGTCGCGCAGTCCGGGTTCGGTGCGGCGGGCGGCGATCATCCTGCGGTAGAGGGTGAGCATGGAGCCGGGGTCGGTGGCCTGGCGCTCGACGGCGAGGTCGCCCCAGCCGTCGGGCTGGGGCAGCCAGGGCGGGGCGCCGTCGTCCGGCCCGAACCCGTGGCTGGGTCCGTCCGCGGTCCACGGCAGCGGGACGCGGCAGCCGTCACGGCCCGGGTCGACGCCTCCGGAGCGGAAGTGCATGGGGTCCTGGATCGCGTCGCGGGGGATGTCCACCTCGGGCAGGCCGAGCTCGTCGCCCTGGTAGACGTACAGGCTGCCGGGCAGCGCGCCGGTGAGCAGGGCCGCGGCGCGGGCGCGCCGGGTGCCGAGCTCCAGGTCGGTCGGGGTGCCGAAGCGCTTGGCCGCGAAGTCGAACGAGGTGTCCTCCCGTCCGTAGCGGGTGACCGGCCGGGTGATGTCGTGGTTGGACAGGACCCAGGTGGCCGGCGCGCCGACGGGGGCGTGCGCGTCCAGGGTGCGCGTGATCGACTCGCGCAGTTCTTTCGCGTCCCACGGACGGGTCATGAAGTCGAAGTTGAACGCGGTGTGCATCTCGTCGGGGCGCAGGTAGAGCGCGAACCGCTCGGGGTCGGGCAGCCACACCTCCCCCACGAGCACGCGTTCGTCGGCGGGTCCGGTGCCGTAGGAGTCGGCGACGGCGCGCCAGTCCCGGTAGATGTCGTGCAGGTCGTCGCGGTCGAGGTGCGGGTGTTCGCCCGCGCCCCACGTCTCGGGGACCTCCGGCAGGGCCGGGTCCTTGGCGGGCAGGGCGGCGGAGTCGATGCGGACGCCGGCGGCGCCGCGGTCGAACCAGAACCGCAGGACGGCCTCGTGCTCCGCGCGCACGTCGGCGTTGTTCCAGTTGAGGTCGGGCTGCTGCGGGGTGAACAGGTGCAGGTACCACTGCCCGGGGGTGCCGTCGGGGTTCGTCGTCCGGGTCCAGGTCTCGCCCTGGAAGCTGGAGGTCCAGCCGGTCGGCATGCCGTCGCCCTCGGGGCCGGTGCCGTCGCGGAACCAGAACCGGTCGCGTTCGGGCGAGCCGGGCGGGGCCGCGAGCGCGGCCCGGAACCACGGGTGCTGGTCGGAGACGTGGTTGGGGACGACGTCGACGATGGTGCGGATGCCCCGGGCGTTCGCCTCGGCGATGACGGCCTCCGCCTCGGCGAGGTCGCCGAACACGGGGTCGATGGCGCGGTAGTCGGCGACGTCGTAGCCGCCGTCGGCGAGCGGCGACGCGTACCAGGGGGTGTACCAGACGGCGTCGACGCCGAGCTGTTCGAGATGGTCCAGGCGGGCTCTGATGCCCGCGAGGTCGCCGGTGCCGTCGCCGTCGCCGTCGGCGAACGACCGCGGGTAGATCTGGTAGATCACCGCGTCGCGCCACCATGCGCGCTCGTCGGGGTGGTTCACGCTGCCCTCCGCACTTCGTCGTGTTCGGTCTCTGAGCATGACCGTAACGACTCGACAGGATCAGCGCAAGAATCTGACAGATATTCGGCAGAGATTTTTGTCCGGGAGGTTCAGGACCGCGTCACGACCGCGGGCGGGCCGCGGCGGTCGACCGTCGCACGACCAGCTCGGGCTCGAACAGCAGCTCGTCGCGCGACACGGTCGCACCATCGATGAGGCTCGCCAACAGGTCCACGGCGGCACGGCCCATCTGGTCGATGGGCTGGCGCACGGTGGTCAGGGCAGGGTCGGTCGAGTTCATCAGGGCGGAGTCGTCGTAGCCCACCACGGACACGTCGCGGGGCACGTCGAGACCCGCACGCCGCACGGCGCGGATGGCGCCGAGCGCGAGCGGGTCGGAGGCGGCCAGGATCGCGGTGACCCCGCGGTCGACGAGCTTCGCCCCGGCAGCCTGACCGGCCTCGATGCCGTAGCGGCTGTGCACCACGAGCTCGTCGGGCAGCTCGATGCCGGCCCGGGCCGCGAACGAGCGGGCGGCGTCCAGCTTCCGCTCGGAGGGCACGTGGTCGCCGGGCCCGAGCAGCAGCCCGATGCGTTCGTGCCCCATGGAGACCAGGTGTTCCAGGCCCTGGTGGGTGGCGATGAGGTCGTCGCACGACACGTGCGGGAAGCCCAGCTCGTCGATCGAGGCGTTGATCAGCACCACCGGGAGCCCGAGGGACTCCAGCCGCTCGTAGTGCTCGTGGTCGGCGTCCCGCTCGGCGTACAGGCCGCCGGCGAAGATCACGCCGGAGACCTGTTGGGTCAGCAGCAGATCGATGTACTCGGCCTCGGTGATCCCGCCCGCGCTGCGCGTGCACAGCACGGGGGTGAAACCCTGCTGCGCCAGCGCGCCACCCATGACCTCGGCGAACGCCGGGAAGATCGGGTTCACCAGTTCCGGCAGCACCAGGCCCACCAGGCGGCCCCGGTCGCCGCGCAGCTTCACCGGCCGTTCGTAGCCCAGCACGTCGAGCGCCGTGAGCACCGCCTCACGGGTCGCGGCGGACACCCCGGGCTTCCCGTTCAGCACCCGGCTCACGGTCGCTTCGCTGACCCCGACCTTCTCGGCAACATCGGCAAGTCGTCGTCCCATGGAAGCGACCTTACACAAGATCTCGCAAGCCGCTTGCACGGCTTGCGAGATCTTGCGCCACTCCGGACCGGAAGCGCCTACTGGCGGTCGATCGTGAAGGTACTCGTCTCGTTCCGGATGTCGATCGCGTTGTTCGACAGCGTCAGGTCCACGAACGTGGCGGAGCCGACGGCCGGCCCCTGACCGGGCTCGGGCAGCTCGTTCGCCCAGATGCCGAACCCGGACTTCGCGTCCCAGTCGTCCCCGCTGCGCCGGGCGCCGCTGATCGAGACCCGCGTGAGCACGGTGTCCTCGACGGCGTTCTGCGGCTGCCCGCCCACGTAGTTCGTCTGGAACATGATCCCCGAGTACGTCGGGTCGACGATATCGACGTCGGACACCCGAATCGCGCGGAACTCCTTCGACGCCGAGAACAGCCACATGGCGGGGAAGGTCTGGTTGCCCCAGAAGTGCCCACCGGTGCGGATCAGCGAGATGTCCTCGAACACCGTCTGGCCCGGCCCGAAGCCCTCCATGGGGTAGCCGAAGTCGAGCGAGCTGATCGTCACGCCGGAGTAGACCAGGGTGTCGGCCACGAGGATGTCGCGGAACGTGTTGTTCTGCCCGCCGTAGACGGCCAGACCGGCCGCCCGCCACGTGACCAGCGACGTCAGGCTCTCGTACAGGTTGCCCGACTGGCCGCTGCCGCCCGCGTCGGTCGCCGCGAACAGGGCGAACGAGTCGTCCCCTGTGCCGCGGGTCTCGATGTTGCGCACCACGTTGCCCGACGAGCCGTTGGTCATGTTGATCGCGTCGGCCCAGGTGTTGCGTACGCGGGAGTTCGTGATCGTCGAGTCGTCCATGTTCGCGGCCCAGAACATGCAGATCATGTGCTCCACCCACAGGTCGTCGACGGTCATGTCGGCGACGCCGTTGAAGTCCAGGACCTTGCCCGGCCCGTCGATCCGCTCGACGTAGTTGCCCCAGTAGGAGAAGCTGCGGAACTTCGACCCGTTGGCCGACGACTCGGCACGGAAGCCGATGTCCGTGTTGCTCTGGCCCTGGGGCGCGTGGAAGCGGGTGTACCAGGGACCGGCGCCGACGATGTCGACCGCCTCGCCGTACACCTGGAACTTGTTCGACGTCGTGTAGTCACCCGCGGGCAGGTACACGCCGTCGTACTCGCCGTCGTTGTCCATCCGGGCCTTGTCGAGGGCGTTCTGCACGTCCTGGTGCGTGAACCCGGTGGGTTCCACGTACCGGGCCGGGTCGGGGTTCGCCTTGGGGCTGACCAGCTCGGTGCTGATGAAGTCGACGGCGACCGGCAGCGGGTTGGCCGACGTCTTCTGCAACCGGATCGTCGAGCCGGCCGGGACGGTCTCGTCGAGGAAGGTGTTGGCCTCGTCGTAGATGTGCCGCGGCCCGCCCGCGGACGGGTTGTTCACCGGGCTCGCCTCGTTGCCGTACACCCAGGTGTACCGGGAGGTGAGGTCGAGCCTCTTGTGGAACTGCCCGTCCACGTAGATGTCCACGCTGCCGTCCTGCCCGCCGCCTCCGGGCGCGTCCGGGATGGAGAAGCGGGTGACCAGGGTGTTGGTGGGTTCGGTCAGCGTCCATTCCACGTAGGCGCCGTTCTGCTCCAGGTGCGCGGCCTGGCGCCCGGACGCCTCACCGGCCAGGTCGCCCACGGTCCGGTTCGGCCCGAGCAGGTCGGCGCCGCCGCCGAGCGTGCCGTCCTCGGACTCCAGGAGCTGGTACGGCATGTCGGCCCCGCGCCCGTCGGGCAGGTCCGGCGGGTCGGTCGGGTCGTCGGTGGGCGGGTCGGTGGGGTCGTCCGTCGGCGGGTCGGTCGGGTCGTCCGTCGGCGGGTCCGTCGGGTCCTCGCCGGCCGTGCCGCGCACCTCGAGCTCGGCCACCTGCGCACCCGGCGCGCCCGAGTTCGCGGTGAACTCCAGGCGCACGTCCCGGGCCGAGCCGCTGACCGGAACCGTCACCACGTTGCCGGTGGACGGGCTGAACGTGTATTGCACGGGCTCCACCAGGGTGGTGAACGCCCCCGAGCCCGTGCGCCCGAGCACCGCGAACGTCTGCGTGCGCTGCGCCCACACCGGGTCCGGGTTCAGCCGGACCGTGACGGACGTGAGTTCGGCCGGTGTCGCGAGGCTGGTCGTCAGGGTCGCCGGGTACTGCCCGCCGCCCGACTCCCAGTAGGTCCCCGTGTCGCCGTCGGTCGCGTGCGCCGCGACGTAGGCGTGCGTGTGCGACGACGCCGACGACGGGCGCCCCTCGGCGAGGTTCGCACCGTCGGTGGGCTCGTCCGCCGTGCCCAGCACCCGCAGCTCGGAGAGCTGCCCGGCGGGCCATCGGGTGTTGGCCTCGAACCGCAGCCGGAGGAACCGGGCGTCGGTGTCGGCCACGTCGACCTCGACGGTGTTCTCGGTCGCGGGGTCGAACGAGTAGGTGTCACGGTCCCGGACGGGAGCGAACGACACGCCGTCGGCCGAGGCCAGGACGGTGACGTCCTGGTCACGGGACTCCCAGGCCGGCGGCAGGCGAAGTTCCAGACCGGTCACGGTGGCGGAGGTGCCCAGGTCCACCTGCAGCCACTCGGGGAAGCTGTCGTTCGCCGACTCCCAGTAGGTCGCCGCGTCACCGTCCGTGACGTTGGCCGAGACGTACGTCTGGGTGTGCGAGCTGGCGCTGGTCACCCGGCCGGCGGCCAGGTCCTGCGGCTGTGCGGTGGCCGACTGCGTCGCGACGACGGCCAGTGACGACAGCAGCAGGCCGGTCAGCCCGGCCAGCGCCGTGATCGTGGTGGTGCGCTTGCGTCTTCTCATCGGATCTCCAGGGATCATGGCCGACGGCGATGGCGGCGGCGATGGAGTTTCTCGGGATGTTTCCTCGTGGCTGACAACTTTGTGCAGCCTGCCTGTCAACTTCTTGCGCACAGCGAGCCTACGAACGCCCCACGGACCCGTCAAGCCCCTGACCCGCACACCGAAGGTGTCAACCGATTTTCACGACCTCGTCACGCCGTTCTGCCTAGGATCAGGGCCATGGACACGGTGGACCCGATCGAGCTCCGGGCTGTCATGCACGAGGTCCGCCGGATGGCGCTGACCTACAAGTTCGGCATCGACGAGGTGATGACGAAGATCTCGATCCTGCGGGACGAACTGCGCCACATGCAGCAGTACAACCCGGTCGAGCACGTCGGCTCCCGGCTCAAGTCCCTCGACTCCATCGTCGCCAAGTGCCGGCGCAAGGGCATCCCCTTCACGCCCGAAGGCATCCGCAAGCACATGTTCGACATCGCGGGCATCCGCGTCACCTGCAGCTTCGTGTCGGACATCTACCACGTGCGCGACATGCTCACCAAGCAGGCCGACATCACCGTCCTCGAGGAACGCGACTACATCGCCACCCCCAAGCCGAACGGATACCGCTCCCTCCACCTCATCGTCCAGGTCCCGGTCTTCCTGTCCGACCGCGTCGAGGACGTCATCGTCGAGGTCCAGCTCCGGACCATCGCCATGGACTTCTGGGCCTCGCTCGAACACAAGATCTACTACAAGTACGACCGCGAGGTCCCCCGGCACCTCATCGACTCCCTCAAGCTCGCCGCCGACGTCGCCCAGTCCCTCGACACCTCCATGGAACGCATCCACGACGAGGTCAAGGAGCTGTCCGGCGGCACCGAGCCCACCGCCCGCCGCGACACCCTCCTGAGCCCCGAGGAGATCCTGCGCGAGTTCTGGTCCGGCCGCTCCGACGACGCCCGGTTCGACGACCACGGCCGCCTCACCCGCGGCTCCTGACCCGTGCGAGCGGTCATCCAGGACAGGTACGGCGCGGCCGACGTCGTCCGGCTCGGCGAGCTGCCCCGACCCGAACCCGCCGCCGGGCAGGTCCTGGTACGCGTCCACGCCGTCTCCCTCAACGGCTCCGACCGCGAGAACCTCACCGGAAGCCCTTTCTACGCCCGCCTCGGCGGGCTGCGGCGCCCGGCGCCACCCCGTGCCGGGATCCGATGTCGCGGGCGTCGTGGCCGCCGTCGGCAGCGACGTCACCGGCCTCGCCCCTGGTGACGAGGTGTACGGCGAGCTCGCCGGATACCGCGGAGGTCTCGCCGAGTACGTCGCCACCCCGCCGGACCTGCTCGCACGCAAGCCGGCGGAGCTGTCGTTCACCGACGCCGCGGCGATCCCGCAGGCGGGCTGCATCGCCTGGCGAGCCGTGCACGAGACCGGCAAGGTGCGGCCGGGTGACAAGGGGCTGGTCAACGGGGCGGGCGGAGCCGGCGGGGCGTTCGTCGTCGGGCTCGCCAAGCACGCCGGCGCGGAGGTGACCGCCGTCGACCGCGCCGAGAAGGCCGACCACCTGCGGCGCGTCGGCGCGGACCGCACGGTCGCCTGCGAGACCGAGGACTGGGCCACCCACCCCGACCACCGCGAGCGCTACGACCTGATCGTGGACCTCGTCGCGCGCCGCTCCCCCTACCGCGTCCACCGGGCGCTACGGCCCGGTGGCGCCTACTACGTGGTCGGCGGCCTCACGCGCACGCTCCTCGCCACCCTCGCCGCCGGACCGGCGATCCGGTGGCTCACCGGCAAGCGGGTGCGCGTGCTCGTCGTCCCGCAGAGCCGCGACGACCTCGTGGCGGTGACGCGACTGGTCACCACCTCCGCCGTCGTCCCCGCCATCGACCACGTCCACCCGTTCGACGACGTGCCGCGGGCGTTCCGGCGCCTCGCGAGCGGCGCGAACCGCGGCAAGATCGTGGTGGAGGTCGCGGCCGGGCACGCAGACCGGCCGGGTGGCCCCGGCCCTACTCGACCTCCCCGTGCCTGATCCGCTCCCTCACCAGGGCGTACTGGCCGGTGATGTACTCCTCGAAGCGGGACCGCTCGATCCGCCAGACCTTCTTCGGTCCCACCTGGATGCCGGGCAGCTCGCCACTGCGCAGCAGGCCGTAGACGATGGCGCTGGAGACGTCGAGCGCCGTACAGACGTCGGTCAGGGTCATGAACCGGGAGTGGTCGGGCTTGTACTGACTTTCCATGCCGTACAGTCTCGCGGTTGTGACGGCTCGGGGCGCGGGCGACGCGCCCGAAGTCCCTGGTCGGCGAAGGACGCCGGGAGGAACCCGCCCCGGGGAGCAACTAGGGTGCGGACATGGCTACGGTTCTCCCCTTCGACGGCCACGAGCCGCGGATCGACCCGACGGCATGGATCGCGCCGACGGCGACCATCGTCGGCCGGGTGACGATCGGCCCGCGCGCGAGCGTCTTCTACGGCGCGGTGCTGCGCGGCGACATGGACGAGATCACGCTCGGTGAGGGCAGCAACATCCAGGACAACTGCGTGGTGCACACGGACACAGGGGTCCCGGCGCACATCGGGGCCGGCGTCGGCGTCGGGCACGCGGCGGTCATCCATGGCGCCACGGTCGAGGACGGCTGCCTCATCGGCATGGGAGCCACGCTGCTGAACAGCAGCGTGATCCGCGCCGGCGCGTTCGTCGCCGCGGGCGCGCTGGTGCGCGAGGGGCAGGAGATCCCGGCAGGCCACCTGGCCGCGGGCCTGCCGGCAAAGGTGCGCGGCGAGCTGGACGAGGCCGGGCGCGAGCGGGTGCGCGAGAACGCGGTCGAGTACCAGAGGCTCGCGGAGCTGCACCGCCGCTCCGTGGGCTGAACCGGGGGCGGGCGACGTCGGCGGTCCGAGGCCGTCCCCGAGGAATACGGTGTCTCCCGGCCACGTTGTGGCCCGGCGTGAGCCAATCCCTCAAGATCGACATCTGGTCCGACGTCGCCTGCCCCTGGTGCTACATCGGCAAGCGCCGGCTGGAGTCAGCGCTGGAACGCCTCACGGAGCGCGACGGCGCGCGCCCGGACGTGACCGTCGAGTACCACTCCTTCGAGCTCTCGCCGGACACGCCGGTCGACTTCGAGGGCACCGCGACCGAGTTCCTGGCGCGGCACAAGGGCATCCCGCTGGCCCAGGCCCAGCAGATGCAGGACCACGTGACCCGGCTCGCGGCCGCCGAGGGCGTCGAGTTCCGCACCGACCGGGTGCGGCACACCAGGACGCTCAAGGCTCACGAGCTGCTGCACCTGGCCAAGGCGCACGGCAAGCAGTACGAGATGAAGGAACGGCTCCTGGCCGCGTACTTCACGGAGGGCCGGCATGTCGGCCACAGCTCGGACCTGGCCGACCTGGCCGCCGAGGTGGGCCTGGACCGGGACGAGGTCCTGGCGGCCCTCGACAGCGGCCGGTTCGCCGGTGACGTCGCGGCCGACATCGCCCAGGCCCGCGCCTACGGCATCAACGGCGTCCCCTTCTTCGTGCTCGACGGCAGGTACGGCGTCTCGGGTGCCCAGGACCCGGCGGTGTTCGTCCAGGCGATCGACGAGGCCACCAAGGCCGCGGCCGGCACGGAGGAGCACGCCGATGCCTGACGCACCACGGTCCGCCGTCGGACGGTCCGCCCCGGCCCGCCCCGCGCCGCCGGAGGCGGACACCGCGAACGGCCCGGACGAGTCCGCCGGGCCGACGGCGCCCGTTCTCAGCATGCTGGCCGACGACGGCGCCGCGTGCGTCGACGGCGTGTGTGCGCTCCCGGATCCGGTCACTCCCTGACGACGGCCCGCCCACGGGCGGGCTCCGGCTCCGGGCAGAGGCCACGAGCCGGCCACCCGCTACCGTCCGGCCGGGCTTTTGGCAGAGTAGCCCGCATGAACGCACAGTCCACGAACCGGCCGACCGATCTCCCCACGCTCGGCGACCTGAACTGGTCCCCGGCGCTCGACCACCCCGGCCTGCTCGCGGAACCCGTCCTGGCCGCGCTCCGCACGTGGGCCGACACCGAACCGGGCGTCGCCACGGCCGTGGCCGTCACGGAGATCGACCCCGGGCACGCCGACACCGAGACCCTCAACGCCCTCCACGGGCTGCCCCCGGAGTCCTCCGCCAACTGCGTGGTCGTCGCGGGCAAGCGGGGAGACGACGAGCGCGTCGCCGGCGTCGTCGTGCCCGCCTCCACGTTCGCGGACGTGAACAAACGCGTCCGCAAGCTGCTCGACGTACGCAAGGCGTCGTTCGTGCCGCAGGACCGCGCGGTGGCCGAATCGCGTATGGAGTACGGGGGTATCACGCCCATCGGCCTGCCGGACGGCTGGCGGGTGCTCGTGGACTCCCGGTTCTCCGAGGCCGGGACGGTCGCCCTGATGGGGTCCGGCGTGCGCCGTTCCAAGCTGCTGATGGCAGGGCCGCTGCTGTGCCGGGCACCGGGCGTCGAGGTGGTCGAGGACCTGGGGGTGGCGCGGTCCTGAGGGGGTCGTCGCCGTCCGACCATCCGGCAGACTGGGCGCACACCTGACGTGAAAGGACGACGATGACCTCTCGTACCGCCATCGTGACCGGAGCCGCACGCGGCATCGGCGCCGCCACCGCGAAGCGCCTCGCCCGGGACGGCCACGCCGTGGCCGCGCTCGACCTGCTGGAGGACCAGGCGCGGGCGACCGCCGAGCAGATCGTGGCCGACGGCGGCCGCGCCACCGCCGTCGGCGTGGACGTGTCCGACGAGGACTCGGTGGCCGCCGCCGTCGAGCGCGTCGTGAGCGAGCTCGGGGCTCCCGCGATCCTGGTGAACAACGCCGGGATCCTGCGGGACAACCTGATCTTCAAGATGTCGGCCGACGACTGGGACGCGGTCATGGGCGTACATCTGCGGGGCGCGTTCCTCATGACACGGGCCGCGCAGGCGCACATGGTCGCGGCGCGGTACGGGCGTATCGTCAACCTGTCGTCGACGTCGGCCCTCGGCAACCGCGGGCAGGTGAACTACGCCGCCGCCAAGGCCGGGATGCAGGGCTTCACCAAGACCCTCGCGATCGAGCTCGGGAGGTTCGGCATCACCGCCAACGCGGTGGCTCCGGGAACGATCCGGACGGCGATGACGGAGGCGACCGCGGAGCGCATGGGCATCACGTTCGACCAGCTCCTCGAGGGCGCGGCACAGCGGATCCCGGTGGGCCGCGTCGGGCAGCCGGAGGACGTGGCGGCAGCCGTCGCGTTCTTCGCGTCCGAGGACGCGGGCTTCGTGTCCGGACAGGTGCTGTACGTGGCGGGCGGGCCGCGCGACTGACGGCCGCACGGCCATGTCGATGTCGGTTGTCCACAGGTCCTGCTCCCGGGTGGCTGCTGGGCGGGAGCAACCATAGGATCGAACAGGCATGCACGGCGTGGACGGTACGCGGAGAGGGTGAGCACGATGGACGGGCAGACGTTGCACGACGGCGGACGGGCGCGCCTGGACGTCGTGCTGCCCGAGACGTCGTGGGCCGACCCCGGAATGCTCGACGCCGAGCAGCCGCACGACGGTGCACCGGGCGATGCCTCGGTGGACACGCTGGTGGCGCAGACACGCGCGAGCGAACCGGGCCCGTGGCTCGCGAACCTGCTGCACCTTGCCGTCGTGGCCGCGGCCGGATCCGGCGGCGGTGAAGGCACCACCGGTGCACCCGCCACCGGCGTGCTGGGCCGGTTGGACGCGGTGGAGCTGGCCGAGGTCGTGGCCGCCGCGCAGCGCCTGGCCGGGTGGGCACACGCCGTGCAGGCGCGAGCGGCAGGAGCCCTGGTCGAGGCGCAGGGCGGGATCCTGGGGGTGGACCAGGCCGCGACCGTGGTCAAGGACCGGCTCGGTGTCACCGCCCGCGAGGGCAGCGTGATCGTGAACCGCGCCGACCGCTGCGCCCGCTTCCCGGACGTGCTCACCGCGCTGGAGGCCGGTCGGATCGACGCGCGCAAGGCAGATGCCCTGCTGGGCGCCGGCGCCGAGCTGACCGACGCCGAACGAGCCGCTGCGATCGACGTCCTGCTGCCCGAGGCGCCCACCCGCACCTGGAAGTGGCTGTCCGAGCAGTTGAACGCCCTCGCCGCCCGTCTGCACGGCAGCAGCGACGAGCTGGCTCACGCCGCCGACCAGCGCAACGTATGGCTCGAGACGGCGGGCCCTGGCATGGCTCTGCTCACCGCGCTCCTGCCCGCCAAGGACGGCGCCCGCCTGTTCAACGCCGTCCAGGCGGGCGCGCAGGCGCTGATGAACCTCCCCGGCCAGACCCGCCGCCGCGGCCAGGCGCGCGCCGACGCGCTCACCTCCCTGGTCACCGGTCGGATGGTGCCTCATCCGCTCGACGAGGCACCGGACACGGGCGACAGCGCACCGTCCGCGACAACGGCGCCCGCCCCGATCCCCACCGCCCCGCCCGGCGCGCTCGTCCCGCCCGTGCGGGACACCGATCTCGTGCCCGTCCCGGACGAGGACGACGGCGTGCTGTCCACGGCCCCGGCTTCAGGCGTGGTCGTGCGTGGCGTCGAGGTACCCGCCACGGTCAACGTCACCGTGCCGGCCTCCGTGCTCGCCGACCCGAGCGACGACACGCCGGGGATCCTGGACCTCCTCGGCCCGATCCCCGCGGCCCTCGCCCGCGACATCGCCGCCGAGGGGGTCTGGCACCGCCTTGTCACCGATCCGGTCACGGGGATCCTCACCGACTACTCCACCGGCAGCTACCAGCCACCGCCCCGCCTCCGGCGAGCCGTCGAGGCCCGCGACCGCGTCTGCGCCCACGCCGGATGTGACCGGCCTGCCGCGGGCTGCGACCTGGACCACATCGAGCGGTACGACCACGACCGCCCGTACCGCCCGGGCGAGCCCGGCCAGACCAGCGCCACCAACCTTCATGCCCTGTGCCGGAAGCACCACAACCTGAAGACCCACGCCGGATGGCAGGTGCGGCGCGACCCCACGACCGGTACCGAGACCTGGACCAGTCCCCACGGCCACACCCAGGTCTATCAGGCCGACCCCATCGACCCCGGCGCCCGTTACGGCACCACCGCTCATCTCACCGCCGGCACGGCTCGCGGCGCCGACGCGGCCCCGGCCACCGCCGATCCACCGAACGGCCTCACCCTGGCACGCCCGCGGCCCGCGCCACGGCCGACGCCCGTCGAGACCCCGCCACCGAGCCCACCGGGAGAGGACGCTCCACCGCCCTTCTGATCCTGAGCGGCGTCCCCGGTGACGCGCGCCCCCGTGACACCCGGTTCGAAGAAGGGCAGGCTGACATCGTGAAGCACATCGGTTTTCTCTCGTTCGGGCACTGGACACCCCACGCCTCCTCACAGACCCGATCCGCCGCGGACACGCTGCTGCAGTCCATCGACCTGGCCGTCGCCGCAGAGGAGCTGGGTGCCGACGGCGCCTACTTCCGCGTGCACCACTTCGCACGGCAGCTCGCGTCGCCGTTCCCGCTGCTGGCCGCAGTCGGCGCGCGCACGTCCCGCATCGAGATCGGCACCGGCGTCATCGACATGCGCTACGAGAATCCGGCCTACATGGCCGAGGACGCCGGGGCGGCCGACCTCATCTCCGGTGGCCGTCTGCAGCTCGGCATCTCACGCGGATCACCGGAACAGGTGATCGACGGCTGGCGTCACTTCGGGCACGAGCCCCGTGACGGCGAGTCGGACGCCGACATGGCGCGCCGACATGCCGCGCGCTTTCTGGAACTGCTGGAAGGCGAGGGATTCGCCGAACCCAACCCGCGACCGATGTTCCCCAACCCGCCCGGGCTGCTACGCATCGAGCCGTGGTCCGAAGGGCTCCGGGAGCGTATCTGGTGGGGTGCCGGCACCCGCGCCACGGCCGAGTGGACGGCGCGGCAAGGCATGCACCTGATGTCCTCGACCCTCCTCACCGAGGACACCGGCGTACCGTTCCACGAGCTGCAGGCCGAGCAGATCCAGCGCTTCCGCGACGCATGGACGGCGGCAGGCCATGCGCGGGAGCCGCGCGTGTCGGTCTCCCGATCGATCTTCCCCATCACGGACGAACGCGATCACGCCTACTTCGGCATGGAACGCTTCAGCACCGACCAGGTCGGGAACCTGCAGGGTTCGGCCCGGGCCCGGTTCGGCAAGACGTACGCGGGCGAGATCGACGAGATCGTCGAGGACCTCGCCGCGGACACCGCGATCGCAGCCGCCGACACCCTCCTCGTCACCGTGCCGAACCAGCTCGGTGTCGACTACAACGCCCATGTGATCGAGAACGTCGTCAAGCACGTGGCACCCGCCCTCGGCTGGCGATGAGACAGGCTCCTCACAGTTCGAACAGAGCAGGCTGCTCCGGGATGGCGCCCTCCTTCACCAGCATGCGGAGCTTGGTGCGTGCACCGCCCCGTGCCGAGAACCCGCCGATCCCGCCGCCGGCAGCCAGCACACGATGGCAGGGCACGATCGGCGGGAACGGATTACGCCCGAGTGCCTGTCCGACGGCCTGTGCCGAGCCGGGCGCTCCCAGCCTCGCGGCGACCTCACCATAGGTGAGCGTCTCTCCCGGCGGGATGCTGCGCACCACCTCGTACACCCGGCGGTCGAACTCCGGGACCGCGCCCATGTCCAGGGTGATCTCCGCCGCCGGTGCGGCGTCGGTCTCGGCGCCGTGGTCGAGCAGTCTCCTGACGCGTTCGACCGCCTCCGCGACGCCCGCCGTCGCCTCCGCCTCGACCGCGCCGGGATACCAGCGTCGTACGGCGCGCCGCACCTGTTCCGTCCCGCCCTGAGGCAGAGTGGAGCCGACGACCGCGCCGTCACCGACCCGCCAGACGATCGCGCAGTCCCCTACCTGGGTCGCGAACACGGCGAACGCGAGAGAGTTCGCTCCAGACCCTGCTTCACTGTCCACGTCCCTACTGTAGGAAGCGACACCGACACTGCGGGAAGCGACACCGCCATGGCGCGCGAGCCGGGCCGGGCGGAACTGGCACCGGGTCGAGTTCGTTGAGCCTGACCAGGAAGCAAGCAAACCGAAGGAGCCCGACCATGCAGTGCCCCATCGATCAGGCGAACCTCGTCATGTCGGAACGTAAGGGGGTCGAGATCGACTACTGCCCGCAGTGCCGCGGCGTCTGGCTCGACCGGGGCGAGCTCGACAAGATCATCGACCGTTCGATCGACGCCGAGATCGCCGCCGAGAACGCGCGCCCCCAGCCGGCTACGGCCGCGGCGCAGCCGCAGGTCCCTGCCGCCGTTCCGGCGGCGCCACCGGCCGTCCCCCAGCAGCCGCAGTACCGCGACGACCGGCGGTACGACGGCGAGCGGCGGTACGACGGCGATCGCCGCTACGACGACCGCCGCCGGGACCACTACGACCCCCGCTACAGCAAGCGCAAGCGCAAGGAGTCCTTCCTCGGCGAACTGTTCGACTTCTGACGGGCGGAGCCGGCCACCCTTCCTCGTGCGCGGTGCCGCCCGACTCCTCGGCGCCGCGCACCCGGGACTGCCCTCGCGGGCCCGGCTACGGTTCCCGCACGGAGCTACGGCTCCCGCACGAAGTGGTACGACGCGATCCGGTACCGCTGCGAGAAGTACAGCCCGTGCGCCGCGGCACGCTCCGGCTGCACTCCCGAGTCGAGATGCACCATGCTCACGCCCTCGTCCGCGGCGATCTCGTGCACCCGCTCCAGGAGAGCGGTGGCATGGCCCTCACCCCGCGCCTCCGGCACGGTGGACAGGTCGTCCACGTAGCAGAACCGGCCCCAGGCGAGGTTCGTGGCGAACCGGAAGCCCAGCACGGCGACGGCGTCGGCTCGCTCGCTCCGCTTTTCGGTGAAGGCGCCGAGGAGGCGGTAGCCCTGTGGCCGCTGGACCTCGTCGACTTGTGTCGCGAACGCCGCCGGGTCCGTGAGGTGGCCGCGCAGCGCCCGCATGGCGCGAAACGCGAGCGGGGTGTCCGGGGGAAGGATCTCGAGTACCACCCGCGGATTATCGCACCGCGTCAGTCCGCGGCGTCCCGGATGATCGGGCACGTCATGCAGTGACCACCGCCGCGTCCGCGGCCCAGCTCACCGCCCGCGATCTCCAGCACCTCGATCCCCGCCTTGCGCAGGAGGTCGTTCGTGGTGGTGTTGCGGTCATAGGTGAAGACGACACCGGGTTCCACGGCGACGGCGTTGTTGCCGCTGTCCCACTGCTGCCGTTCGGACTCGTAGCTGTCCCCGCCCGTCTCGATCACCCGGAGGCCGTCGAGTCCCATGGCGTCGGCGACGACCTCGAGGAACGTGGCGCCGCCCCCGTCGGACACCACCACCTCGCCGCGATCGCCCGGCCGCAGCACGAACGGGTGCACGCCGTCCACGATCCGGGGGTAGACGGTCACGGTGTCCACGTCGACGAACGTCATCACGGTGTCGAGATGCATCGCCGAGCGCAGGCGCGGCATCCCCGCCACGACCACCCGGTCCGCCGCGCCTCCCGCGAACAGCTGGCCGGCGACCCGCGTGATCGCCTGCCGCGACGTGCGCTCCCCCATGCCCATCAGCACCGTGCCGTTGCCGACCGGCATGATGTCCCCGCCCTCGAACGTCGCCTGGCCGTGGTCCACCTCCGGGTCCCCCCACCACACCCGCGACCCGACGAAGTCCGGATGGAACTCGTAGACCGCCTTCATCAGCAGCGTCTCGTCACGGCGCGCCTGGTAGTAGAGCGGGTTGAGCGTGACACCTCCGTACAGCCAGCACGTCGTGTCGCGCGTGAACAGGGTGTTCGGCAGCGGCGGCATCAGGAACTCCCGCTCGTCCGGCGAGAACGCGGCGAGCGCCCGGTGCCCCGGCGGTAGCTCGGGGACGTCCGCGACCGCGAGCCCGCCGATCAGGTACTCCGCGAGCGTGTGCGGGGGCAGCGACTCGAGGTACCCGCGAGTGGCCTCGACGAGTCCGTCGCCGACGATCTGGGGCACGATCTTGCGGTCCAGCAGCCAGTCGCGGGCCCCGGGGACGCGCAGCGTCTGCGCCAGCACGGCGTGCAGTTCGACGACCTCGACACCGCGGGCCTCCAGTTCCCCGACGAAGGCGGCGTGGTCCGCCTGCGCCCGCTCGACCCAGAGGACGTCGTCGAACAGCAGGCCGTGGGAGTTCGACGGTGTGAGCCGGCGGTGCGCCTGTCCTGGCGCGCAGACGAGGACCTTGCGGAGCCTGCCCACCTCGGAGTGCACGCCGTAGGCGGCGGAGGGACGCGGGCCGGTGTCCTGGGTCGCGAAAGCGGTCGTCATAACGGCCAACGGTACGTCGGTGGCAACGAGGCGACGAAACGTGCAGCGCAGGGTGGAGCCGAGGAAGGAACCCAGGCGTTAGGGTCGTCGCGTGCATCTGGACTGGGGAATCAAGCCGAGCCTGCTCATGTACGTGGCCGGGGCGCCTGGTGGTCGCCTCGCCGTGGACCCCGAGGTGGGAGGTGAGGGAGCGTCGTTCTGGTTCCGCCTGGACGTGGAACGTTCCGCCGCCCTGCCCGGCGGCGGGACGACGCCGGACGCGCGCGCGTTCGCCTTCGGCGGCTCGGTCGCGTTCTTCGGGCACTTCGGTTCGTTCGTCGGCGAGATCGGTGACCCGGAGGTCCGCGCGGACGAGGGGGATAGCTGGACGATGTCGGTCCTGGACCGCGAGTCGGGGGTCCGCACGGACGCGTTCCGGCTCGTCGGTGAGCCGGAAGGGGCTGACGGCGGTCGCCTGCTGCGCTGGACCCAGGTCGAGGTGAGCGAGGCGGGGGCGGGCCTGTGGGGCGGCAACTACCCGGCGGGGACCCGGTTCGAGCCGGTCACCATCGACTTCGGCGAGGACGTCACGAGCCGATGACCTTCACGTAGTGCAGGAAGGAGACGTCGCGCGCGAAGCCCTCGGACTCGTACAGCCCCTGGGCCGCGACGTTGTCCCAGGCGGTGGCGAGCGAGACCCGGATCGCGCCTGCCTGTCTCGCGCGTTCGCAGATGGCCTGGACGAGGACGCGCCCCGCCCCGGTGCCGCGGGCGGCAGGTTCCACGAACAGGTCGTTGAGCACCCACACGGGTCCGAGGCTCACCGACGACCAGGAGCGGTATGCCTGAGCGAGCCCGACGGCGGGACCTTGTCCGTCGGGCTCGGCGATGAGCAGCACCGTGTCGTCGGAGGCGAACCGCGCGCGCAGGAACTCCCGTACGCGCTGTTCGTCGGCGGCGTGCTCGTAGAAGGCCAGGTACTGCAGGAACAGTCCGGCGACGGCGTCGAGGTCGGCAGCGTTGGCGTCACGCACTTCGATGGGCACGCGGGAGATCATGTCAGGTCCCGGCCCGTGAAGGCCATTCCCTCCCGTGTTCGGAACCCTCGCACCACCGGCCGCGGCTACGCGATCCGGGCGGCGCGCTGCAGCCGCGCCCGCGCGTACTCGGCACGCGGCACGTACGGCGTGAGGTACAGCAGCATCCCGGCCTCGGCGGGGGTACGGTCCGCCTTGAACGAGTTGCACTCGTAGCAGGCGGCCACGAGGTTGAGCCAGGTCGACGGGCCCCCGCGCGACCGTGGCACGACGTGGTCCACCGTGTCGGCGGGCCCGCCGCAGTAGGCGCAGGCGCCGTCACGGCGCTTCACTCCCTGCTTGGTGCAGGCGGGTGCGCCGTTGCGCTTGTAGAGCCACCGCATCGCGACGTACCGGACCAGGCGCAGGACGCGCGGTAAGGGGAACGGTCCGAAGGTGCGGCCGTCGACCGCCTCCTCCACCACCGCTACCTCCCGCACGAGCATCCCGATGGCATGCCTGACCGACACGCGATGCAACGGCTCGTAGCCGGCATTGAGTACGAGGACGTCGGCCACGGTCCGCTCCTTTCGGGTGAGAAGTTCGTTTCGTCGGTGCTGGAAGTGCAAAGAAAAAGCCGCCCAGGACGCAAGTCCTCCAGGCGGCACACGAGTGCTGGTCCGGCAACGCGCCGGTTCAGCGTCGTATCGCGCCTCGGAGAGCCTCGCGGCCGTCCAGGAGGTGCTGCGCGGTGGTCGGGTAGGACGAGGTGCCTGCGCAGCGGATCATGGGCTTCCCGTCCTTTCGTGTCGATACAGCCGATTGATGGCAGTGGATACAGCCAGGTGACGAGACCGGGCGACCTCGTCGTGAAAAAAGGTACACACGCGAGCTTGACACGTCCATGCCTTTTCTGGATCTGTCCCCAAGAATTCATCAAAGCTCGGGGGTTCGCCGCGCGACACGCCGAAGCACGCCGCGTCACGCCTGGTCACCCCGAACGTCGGCGTCTCGCGCTACCGTTACCCTTCGGCCGGGCGTTTCCGGTCGGAACGGACACCAGGCTGGAAGGAGCCCACATCCCATGATGGGAGGACATCACGCCGCGACAGGCGCCGCTGCCTGGGTCGCCGTGACCTCGACCGCACCCTTCGCGTTCGGCTGGTACGAGGGGGTCTCCCATACCGGTGTCGTCGCGGGCGCCCTGGTCTGCGCCGGTGCGGCGCTCCTGCCCGATGCCGACCACCACAGCGGCACCATCGCCAACTCGCTCTCCCCTGTCTCGGACGGGGTGGTCAAGGTCATCGAGAAGGTGTCCGGCGGGCATCGCAAGGGCACGCACTCCATCCTGGGCGTGGCCGTGTTCACCGCGATCGCGTGGTTCCTGAGCCTGCTGTCCGTGGACACCGGGATCGAGGGTGTCGGCACCGTGCTCATCGGCCCCGGCATCATGTGCGTCCTCCTGGTCGCGTTCGCACTGAAGGCGTTAAAGATCACGCGCGACACCAAGGTCCTGCCCTGGACGACGTCGCTGACCCTCGCCGCGCTCATCGCCATCTTCGCGCCCGAGGAATGGTTCTGGATGCCGTTCTGCGTCGCCCTCGGCTGCGTGGTGCACATCCTCGGTGACTTCATCACGACGAACGGCGTCCCCCTGTTCTGGCCGCTAAGGTTCAAGTCGCCCTACTGGATGCGCGACGGCAGGGGCATCGAGCTCGACAGCTTCTGGCGGCGCAGCGGCAACATCGCCGTGCCGATCATCGGCAACGCCGGGTCGGTCCGCGAATGGATCCTGCTCGTCCCGGTCTCGCTCTACGCGGTGGTCGGCATCGTGTGGGCGCTGCTCAACCAGATGGGGTACGACACGATGCCGCTGTGGGAACAGGTCATGTCCTGGGTGTGACCGTCAGAGCCCTCTGGCCACGGCGGCACCCGCGGCGAGCCAGGCCCGCCGTGTCGCGGGTCGCAGCGCGCCGTACCGCAGGTGGCCGTCGACCATCCCCGGGTCGAACGGCACCGTGACGACCTCTCGCGCGATGGTCTCGTACCCGGCGGCCACCTTCCGCACCTCCTCCGCGGGAGCCTTCTGGTCCGCCTGGCTCACCACCGCCACCGCCTGCTGCGCCAGGTAGGCGGACCGTCCGTCACGCTCCGCCAGGCCCTCCAGCAGCAGAGCGCCGGCCTCGGCGTGGTCGTCGCGCGTGGTCGTGGCGATGACGAGCTGATCCGTGTGGTCGATCATCCGCTGCCACATCGGGTCGGACTCGTCGTTGCCCGAGTCGATGATGATCAGCCGGTAGTACTTGCTCAGCACGGCGTGGATCGCGTCCACGTCCGCCTGACCGATCCGCTGCTCGTTCGCCATCGCCATCGGCTTGGAACGCAGCACGTCGTAGCGGTCCCGGGTCTGGTGGTGCACGTAGCGGGCGAGGTCCGCCGCCTGGGCGGAGGGCCCGAGCAGGTGGTCGGCACGCGGCAGCAGGTCGAGCAGCGTGGCGTCGTGCGGCCCCTTCTCCGTACGCCAGCCGAGCGTGCCGCGCGTCTGGTTGTTGTCCCACGCCACCACGCCCGCGCCACCGAACTGCGCGAACACCGCGGACAGCAGCACGGACGACGGCGTCTTGCCCGCCCCGCCCTTGCCGTTCACGATCGAGATGGTGCGCGGGCCCGGCCAGTGCTGGCTCACGTCGCGCTCGTCCGCCCGCTCTGCCCGCTCGGCCTCGCTCGGCCCCACCGGCAGGCCCAGCCGCGTGAGCCAGCCGCGGAAACCGTGCTCGGCGGGTTCCTCCACGGAGACCTGGGTGAGGAACGAGGCGCGTCCCTCCCGACGCGTCCGGGCGACCGGCTCCGCCTCCGGGACCCCCACCGCCTGCTCCCCGCGGACCCAGTCGGCGACGCCTGCCGGTTCCGGCGGCACGGCGGTCGGCGGCGGCGCACTGTGGCGTCCGGCGTCCGACGACGTGCGGTCGTGCGAGGCTCCGTCGTCCCGGACGTCCCGCATCACGGGGTGGTCCGCGGCAGGGAGCGCGTCATGCGGGGCGGTGCCGTTCGGGGCACCGCTCGGGGCGGCGTCGATCGGGGCGGCGGCGTCCATCGGCGCGGCGTCGATCGGTGCAGTGCCGTTCGCGGCGACGTCATTCAGAGCGGTGCCGTTCGGAGCGGTGCCGTTCGAAGCGGTGCCGTTCGGAGCGGTGCCGTTCGGAGCGTCACCGTTCGAGACGGCGTCGTCCGGTACCGGCTCGGTGGGAGGCTGCCCGTGGAGAGCAGGGCGGCCCACCGTCGTCTCGTCCGGCACCGTCTCGTCCGGCACCGTCCCGTCCGGCGCGCTCTCGCGTCCCTGCGGGGGCAGCGCGTCGGCGGTGGGCGGAACCTCGGCGGTCCGGCGGTGCGGAGCGCGCGGCACGGTCAGTTCCGGGTCCGGCGCGGGCTCGACGGCCGGCGTCGCTCCGGTCGGCGTCGGACCGTCCTCCTCCGGCACGACCGTGCCGTCGGGGTGGACGACGAGCTTCCACACGCCCTCCGGCCCTTCCGCGCTCGCCCGCACAGGACGGCCCATGTGGACCGCGTTCTCGGTGACTCGGCGCAACACCTCGATCCGCGCCTCCTCGAGGCTGCCGGCGACCACCGGGTAGACGTTCCCGTCGATCCGGACCTCGCCAGAACCGTCCGTCCTGACCACGGCCTCGATCTGAGGCCAGCTGCGCACCGTCTCCGCGCTCATCGGCGTGCTCCTCGGCTTTGCTGTTCGTCTCGCTGCGCCCAAGCTTCCGCCATCTCGCCTTCGAAAGCGACCGGAAACGCCGCTTTCGACCAGGGATCATCCACTCGGCCGCTGGATTCCGGCAACCCCGCCGGGTGGATTCCGGCAACCCCACCGGATCGGACCGGGACGGCGGCGGGTGAACATTCCGCGGGAACCATGAAGTTGTTTGCGGATCGCAATTCTGGCAGCCTTTCGGCGCTGGTAGGTTGTTCTGTGGGCTGACCTGCGCATTTTGTCCCGTACCAAGGAGTTCTCATGTCCGACGAGACGTACCGCCCCACGCACGGCGCGGTCCCGCCGGATCCTGAGGCGACCCAGGTGCGGCCGGGCATCGCCCAGGTGCCGCCGCCTCCGCCCGGAACGGTGCCGGACCCGTACGCGACGCGCGTCCAGCACCCGGGCGCCCCCACCGGTGACCCGTCCGCGACCCGCGTGCAGCCCCCGGCGACGCGGACGGCTTCCCCCGCCCGGCAGCCCGCGATCGTCCAGCAGCCCGGCCACGTCCCCGCGACGGGTGAGGTGCTCGGTGGCTTCGTGCTGCGCGAGTCGCTCGGTCACGGCGGCTTCGCCCACGTCTACCGGGCAGAGCATCCGTCCGACGGCGTGGTCGCCCTCAAGGTCCTGACGAACTCGCAGGCCGGATCCCACGATCGCTTCGTCACCGAGGCCCGGCTCCTGGAGCAGCTCGGCGGGCGCGGTTTCCCGGCCTTCGTGCGCGGTGACCTCGACGCCCCTACCCCGTGGTTCGCCATGGAGCTCGTCCCGGGCAGGACACTCGCCCAGGTGGTGCACGAGCACGGACCGCTTCCACGCCAGGACCTGCTTCGCGTGGCCGACGACGTCGCCGGCGCCCTGGCCGTGCTCCAGGAGGAGCACTACCTCCACCGGGACGTGAAGCCGGCCAACATCATCGTCTCGGACGGCCGGTGCGTCCTCATCGATCTCGGCATCGCCAAGGGGCACGGTTCGCAGACCTCCACGCACGCCGCCGGCACCATCGCCTACATGGCGCCCGAGCTGTTCGTGCGCAAGCCGCACCCTCGCTCGGACGTCTACAGCCTGGGGCTGCTGCTCGTCTTCTGCGCCACCGGGTCGCTCCCGGCGGACCTGAACTTCACGGGCAGGGACCTGACACCCGAGGACGTCGGCCCGGTGGACCCGGCGATCCTCCCTCTGGTCCTGGCCATGACCCGGCAGGACCCGGCCGAGCGCCCACCCCTGCACAACATCGCCCGTGCGGTCGTGTCCCTCGCCTCGCAGCAGGCCCCGGAGCCCGGGTTGCTGCACGCCGCCGAGACCACGCGCGTCGAGCGCGGCGTCGTCACCGAGGTCGTGACAGCGGGCAGCCTCGCCGCGGGCGCGGCGGCTGCCGGGGTGGCGGGCGCAGGTGCCGCGGCCGCGGCGACCCGAGGTGAGCCGCCCACGCAGGCGATGGAGCCCGCCACGCAGGTGATGGGATCGGGCACACGGGCGACGAGCCCCACGGCGGCGCGGACCGAGGTGTTCGGTCCCGTGCAGACGCCCGCGCCGGCCGGCCCGCCGCCCGCGTCGATCCGGCCGCAACCACCCGTGCAGCAGCAGGCACCCACCCAGCAGCAGCCCCCGGTGCAGGGATATCCGGCGTACGGGCAGCCGCCGGCCGGACAGCCGGGGCCCGCCCAGCAGGGGTACCCGCCGCAGCACGGTGGTCCGGCGGGTCCGCCGCAGCACGGTGGTCCAGGGCGTCCGCCGCAGTCGCCGTCGCACCCGGAACCGCAGCCGCCGTGGCGCGACGAGCGGGACCGCGCGCGCGACGACCGACGCGACGACCGCCGGGACGACGATCCGGGATGGCGGTTCGTCAGCATGCTGCTCGGCGTGATCCCGGCCGTCCTGCTGGGCATCGCGGTCTACCAGGTGATCCGCCTCGTCCCGGGCTTCGACGCGATGCCGGACATGTCGCAGGCGCCGCTCTTCCGCGCGCTGGGCGACTGGCTCCTGCTGACGCTGAACCTGCCGTGGGAGTGGTCAGGCACCATGGCGAACCTCGCGATCCCCCTCCTCGGCCTCGTGCTGGCGGGCGTCCTGAACATGGTGACGCGGGTGGCGGGCAGGTCGGAGGCACGACGGCGGCGCCTGTGGCCGTACTTCCTCACCATCGGCGTCTGGGTGGTGGTGCTCGCAGTGCAGGGTGTCGTCGCGGCGGTGACCGAGAGCGTGGAGAACGCCCGCGAGGACATCGGCAACAGCATCGAGCAGGGCATCGAGGATCAGCAGGACAACCTCCAGGACCAGCTCGACGACACCGTGCGGGAGCAGCAGGACCAGATCGAGGAACAGGCGCGGGAGACCGGCGAGGACTTCTTCGACTCCATCTGGCCCTTCTGACGACGCGCGGCCGGAGCACGTCGGGCCGATGGTCACATATCACCCACAGAGCAGCGATTTGTCCCAGAACCTGGGCGCCGTCTTGGTACCTTGCGCACATGCCCCGGGCCGAGCAGATTCCCCCACCACCGGACGTCGACGACGGCGTGTCCGCGCCCTCCGACTCCGGTGCGGTTCCGCCGCCTCCCCCGCCTCCGGAACCCGAGGAGGGCGGCGCCGGGGGCGCAGCAGAGCCTGTCCCGAGCGGTTCAGCCGTCAAGGTTCAACCCGAACTTGAAGGTTCGGCGGTTTCGCGGGCGAACCATGAACCTCAGGTCGAACCCGAGGACCGGACCAACCCTCGAGTCGAGGTCGAGACTCCGGCTCCCCCGCCTCCCCTCCCCGTCCGGCCGGTGCGGCGCATCCCCGCGAGCGGGGAACGCGTGGGTGGTTACACGCTCGGCGAGTCGCTCGGCCACGGCGGGTTCGCCCACGTGTACCGGGCCGAGGCCGAGGACGGCGGCGAGGTCGCCGTCAAGGTCCTGACCGGCCTGCCCGACGACGCGCGGGACCGCTTCGAGCAGGAGGCGCGGCTGCTGGAGCGGCTGGGCGGCCGCGGCTTCCCGCGGTTCGTGGAGGCGGACATGGACGCCGCGCAGCCGTGGTTCGCGATGGAGCTCGTACCCGGCAGCACCCTCCTGGACCGGGTGCGGGCCCACGGACCGCTGCCGGGCCGTGCCGCGCTGCGCCTCGCGGAGCAGGTGGTCGACGCGTTGCTGGTGCTGCAGGACGCACGCTGCCTGCACCGGGACCTCAAGCCGGCGAACATCATGGTCGACGGTGAACGTGCCGTCCTGATCGACCTCGGTATCGCCAAGGTCTTCGACGCCGCGACATCGACCCAGCCCGCCGGGACGGTGTCCTACATGGCGCCCGAACTGTTCGGGCGCCGTGTGCATCCCCGCTCGGACGTCTACAGCCTGGGCCTGCTGCTCGTGTTCGCGAGCACGGGGGCGCTCCCCCCGGACCTCAACTTCCTCGGGCGGGACCTGACCGTCGAGGACCTGGTCGAGGCCACGCCCGGTACCGAGCCGCCGGAGATCGACCGGCACCTGCTGCCGCTGATCCTGGCGATGACCCGCTACCAGCCGGCACACCGCCCACCCCTGGCGAACATCGCGGGCGTCGTCCGCGCCCGGCTCCGCGGTGCGGACGCGGACCCGACCCTTCTGGTCACGGAGCGCCTCGTCGCGGACGGCGTCACCGCCGCCGAGCGCGCGATCCTCCCCGCGACGGCGGTCCTGCCCTCCTCTCCCGAACGGCCGACCAAGGTGTTCGAACGGGGCCCCGGCTCCGCCGGCGATCCCTCGGACACCGACTCCCCGGGACGCGTCCGGGAGCCGTGGCACGCCCTCGTGTACGACCGCGAGCTCATGAACGTCCTGTCCGAGGTGCACGCCGACGGGTTCGACGGGGCCGCCTCCCAGGTCATCGCCGACCACGTCGCGCACCTCGGCGCCGACGCGGCCGGCGGGCACACCCCGGCGGAGATCAAGGACTGGATCTGGCAGGCGATGAGGTGGCGCGCGGCGACGCCTCCTGACGGTCACGCGGACACGCTGCGCGGCTGGCGGAACTTCCGGAAGCCCGACCCCGCGCCGACCCGGGAGCAGGCCGCCGCGCGCCCGCCGCAGGAGCCCGCGCCACCGTCGTACGCCCCGCGCCGGAGCCCCGTGAAACACCTGGGGCCCGCACCGCACACGAGCTCGGTGAAGCATCTCGGTCCCGCGCCGAACCCGCCCGCCCGGTCGTCGGCGGCCCGGACCGCACCGGCCACCTCCGCACTGCCTCGGTCGCAGCCGCCGTCGGTCCGGCCCCGCTCCACGCCGGGTGCCACCCCGTCGGCGGCCGCCGGGCCCGTACGGCAGGCCGTCGGCGCGACCCGGCCGATGCCCGCTGCCCGCCCGCGCCCGGCGCAGCCCCCGGCACCGGCCGCGCAGCCCGTCCCTGCCGCCCCACCCCGGCGCGGCAGGACCGCACGGTTCGTCGGCGCCCTGCTGCGCTGGGTGCCTCGCCTGCTGCTGCTCGGCGCGGTGGCACTCACCGCGGGCCTTGTCGGGCCGACGGCGATGACGCCGTGGCTGACCTACGTCACGAGCCTGCCGGCCGACCTCGTGCGGCCCGCGGAGGGCCCGGTGGTCGCGGCATGTGCGCTGCTCGCGGCGCTGCTGCTGCGGTCCGCCGGGCACCGGATGCACATGTGGTTCTACGCGGTCGGGATGTTGCTCGTGACGGGCGGCGCGGTCTTCCTGGCGATGTAGGACCTCGTCGGGGCGCACAGGAACGGCAGGGGAAAATCCCTGGCGCGCGTCCAGGTTCCGGTGCCAGGGTGAGCCTCACGGTCCCCGGACGGGGACCGGCCAACGTACTCCCGGCGCCCACGCCGGCTTCCCGGAAGGAGGTGGCGTCATGGACGAGGCCCTGACGCTCGCCGCACACCCCTCGCACCCCGCGGGCACGGCTGCGGCAGACGCCACCTGCTGTCCGGAGCACGCGCCGACCGTCTGAACCGCACGGTCGCGCCGTGCTCCCGCTTCCGAGGAGCACCCGTTGTCCCGTTTTCCCGCAGCACCCGATTCCCCGTACCTGGCCGAACCAGGGCCAGGACAGCGCTGGTCCACGTGGCGGTCCGTCGCGAAGGGCCAGCGCGGCCCGGAGCCGCGACCGGACTGGCTCGTCACGTCCGACGCCGCGTTGGACACCGAGCTCGGCGTCCTCAAGACCGGCAAGGAGGCGGACGCGTTCCTGATCGAACGCGGCGTGCCCGCGGCCGACGACGCCTTGCCGTCCCCCACCTGCCTGCTGGTGGCCAAGCGCTACCGGGGCCGCGAGCACACCACGTTCCACCGCGACGGCGACTACACCGAGGGCCGTCGCACCCGCCGCACGCGTGACCAGCGCGCCGTCGACGACCGCAAGTCCCGCTGGGGTCGTGCGGTGGCGGCCACCCAGTGGGCAGACGCCGAGTTCGTGGCCATGACCGAGGCGTGGGAGGCCGGCGCACCGGTCCCCTACCCGGTGCAGATCGACGGGACCGAGATCCTCATGGAGTTCGTCGGCGACGTCGACCCCGGCTCGGGCGAGATCGTCGCCGCACCACGGCTCGCCCGGGAGCGTCCCGGCGCGGAGCTCCTGGAGTCCTACTGGGAGCAGCTGACCGCCGGGATGTCCGTGCTGGCCCGGCTCGGGTACGCACACGGCGACCTGTCCCCGTACAACGTGCTGGCGCACGGCGAGCGGCTCGTGATCATCGACCTGCCGCAGGTGGTCGATCTGGCGTCCAACCCGTTCGCGTCCGAGATCCTCCTGCGCGACTGCCGCCACATGTGCGCCTGGTTCGCGGCGCGTGGTCTCGACCACGATCCCGACGCGCTCTTCGCGGACCTTCTCGCGCAGGCCTGGTGAGCCGCCGCGCCGGCGGCGGTCAGCCGGCCGGAGTCCCGCTGGGGGACGGTGTGGGGCCGTCGGTGGCCGTGCCGTCGTCGGTGGCCGCGCCCTTGTCGAACAGCCCTCCGAGATCGTCGGCGAGCCCGCCGTCCTCCGGTTCCGCCGGCGGGCTCGTCGTCGGGTCCTGGGAGGGCGCGGGGACGGTCCCGGCCGACGGCCCATCCGAGGGGTCGCCGGGCGTGTCGGCGGAGGGCCCGCCGCTCGGCTCGCCCGACGGCGGAGGCACCGGGAGGTCGGTCGGCCCGTCGAACGGTGTGTCGCTCGGCTGCCCGGACGGCTGCTCCGACGGCTCGCGCGCGGACCCGTCCTCCGGTTGCTCGGGTGGCTCGACCACCGGGTCGGTGACCGTCGTCGTCCCCTCGGGCAGCTGCTCGGCCGGGACGCGGCGCACCTGGGTGACCACCGAGGCGGCGTCGAGGACGGAGGCACGCTGGGTCTCCAGCTCCCGCAGGTGCCGCTCACGCCGTTCCTGGCTCGCGTCGTCCGGCAGGTCCTCCTCCACGACACGCGAGGCCTCGTCGAGGGCACCGCGCAGCCGCAGCAGCGTGGTGGGGGCCGCCACGGCCGACCGCTCGGCGGCGTCGTAGACGACCTCGGCGGCCGCGATCGTCTGGACCGAACGGTCGCGGGACTCGTCGACCAGCCGGTCGACGGAGCCCGGCGCGACGTCGCTCTCGGCGACGGCGGTGTCCGCGGTCACGATCGCCGGGATCAGCACGGTCTCGGCGGCGGCGCCCGCCTCGTAGCGGGGCTGGTCGTCGATCATGAGGGCGACGGCCCCGCCCGCGCAGAGCATGGTGACCACGAGCGCACCGGTGCCCGCCACGAAGGCGGACCGCCGCTCGTAGACCCACTCGCCGACGTTCTCTGAGTACTTGCCCATCGCGCGCCACTCTAGCGACCGTGGTTAAATATAAGCATCCGCTTATGTAAGGAGCAGACATGCCCATCGCCATCGACCCCGCCGCCACCGCGGGTCTCGTCACCCGCGAGGTCCGTGACGGCACCCGTGACGACACGCCCACGAAGACCGTCGTCGCCCGCCGTACCTACGACGCCGAGCGCGCCGACGTGTGGGACGCCGTCACGAACCCCGAACGCCTCCCCCGCTGGTTCGCGCCCGTCAGCGGGGAACTCGACCTCGGCGGCCGCTTCCAGATCGAGGGCAACGCCTCCGGCACGGTGGAGAGCTGCACGGCGCCCGAGTCCTTCGGCATCACGTGGGAGTTCGGCGGAGGGACGTCATGGGTCACGGTCGTCCTGACCGAGGCCGACGGCGGCACGACGCTCGAGCTCACCCATGAGTCGGCCGTCGACCCGGACTTCTGGGCACGGTACGGCCCGGGCGCCGTCGGCGTCGGCTGGGACCTCGGGCTCATGGGGCTGGGCCTGCACCTCGCCACCGGCGAGGCGAACGACCCGGCCGAGGCCGAGGCGTGGTCCGTCGGCCCCCAGGGCAAGGACTTCGTCCGCGTCGCCGCCGACGACTGGGCGCGCGCCGCGATCGCGGCCGGCGACGACGAGGCAGCCGCGCGCGCCTCCGCCGCCGCGGTCCTCGCCTTCTACACCACGCCGCCCGAGGCCTGATGGCGGCATCCGTGGCCGGAAGCCCCGACTCCGCTCGCGAGGGTGTCTTCGAGGCGCTCGGCGACCCGGTGCGGCGCCGCCTCCTGGAGCTGCTCGCCGGTGGCGAGCAGCCGGCGGGCGCGCTGGTCGCGGCCCTGCAGGAGCGCGTGCGCATCTCCCAGCCGGCCGTCTCGCAGCACCTGCGCGTGCTGCGGGACGCCGGGCTGGTGCGGGTCCGCGCCGAGGGCACCCGCCGCCTCTACGCGGTGGACGACGCCGGTACGGCCGCCGCCCGGGAATGGCTCGCCCGCTTCGAGGACACGTTCGCCCAGCCGCTCGACGCCCTCGCCACGGAACTCGCCCGAGGCAGACGGGAACGGCGCCGGAGGACGTCGCCGCCCGGGGAATCCGCCCGTGGGACGGGCTGACGACCCGGCGGACCCGCCGGCGCGACGCGCTTGGCACACTTTTTATCGGACGGTGCGGAGCGCCTGGTCCAGGTCACCCCACAGGTCCTCCACGTCCTCCAGGCCGACCGAGAGGCGCACCAGGTTCTCCGGGATCCCCGCGTCCGCGCGGGAGTCCTCGTCCATGATGTGGTGGCTGATGGACGCCGGGTGCTGGATCAGGCTGTCGACGCTGCCCAGGCTGACGGCCGGGGTGATCAGACGCACGGCCCCGATCAGCGCGCGCGCCTCCCCCGTCACCTCGAACGCGACCATCGCGCCCCCGCCGGCCATCTGGCCCGCGGGCCGGGGCGCGCCGTCGAGCCCGGGATAGTGGACGCGGGCCACCGCGGGGTGCCCCAGCAGGCGCCGGGCCAGCTCGGCCGCACCCGCCGACTGGGCCCGCATCCGCACGGGCAGGGTCGTCAGCCCCCGGTGGAGCTGGTACCCGGCGAGCGGGTGCAGCACGCCACCGGTGACGAACCGGACCTGCCGCAGCGCGCGGGCGAACTCCTCGGAGCACGCGACCACGCCACCCATCACGTCGCCGTGCCCGCCCAGGTACTTGGTGGCGCTGTGCAGCGTCATCGCCGCGCCGTGCGCGAGCGGCCGCTGCAGTGCGGGCGTCGCGAACGTGTTGTCGACCAGCACCGGGACGGGGGCGCAGGCGTCGGCGAGTTCCTGGATGTCGACCTCGGACAGCGTCGGGTTGGCCGGTGTCTCCACGACCACCAGTCCCGTGGCGTCCGTGAGGGCCGACGGCGCCTCCTTGGCCGACACGAACGTCGTGGTGGTTCCCAGCAGCCCGGAGTCCAGCAGGTGATCACTCGTCCCGTACAGCGGGCGCACCGCGACGACGTGGGGCCGCCCGGCCGCGACCCGCGCCAGCAGGACGGCCGACAGGGCCGCCATCCCGCTGGCGAACGCGACGGCCGCCTCGGCTCCCTCCAGCTCGGCCAGCGCCCGCTCGAACCGGCGCACCGTGGTGTTCGCGGCGCGGGCGTAGATGGGCGGACCGCCGTCGTCCTTCCCCTCCGTGAAGGCGTCCAGCCGGGCGGCCTCCGCGGCCGCGTCCCGGGACGGGTACGTGGTGGACAGGTCGAGGGGCGGGGCGTGCAGGCCGAGATCGGTGAGATCGTCCCTGCCAGCGTGCACGGCGCGGGTGGCGACGGACCGGTGTACGGCAGACCCAGTGTGCGAATCCATGGCGTACTTCTCGCACACGATGCGGAGTTCCGGGCCGTGCTCTGATAGACATTCGGCCCATGACCCGAGAAGTGCGCCTCGATTCGGTGGACCTGGCGATCCTGCGGGAACTGCAGCAGGACGGGCGCCTGGCGAACAAGGCGCTGGCGCAGCGGGTCGGCGTCGCGCCGTCGACCTGCCTCGCCAGGACCCAGCGGCTGCAGGACACCGGCGTGATCCGCGGCTACCGGGCCGAGATCGACCCGGCGGCCGTCGGGCGCGGGCTGCAGGCCGTGCTCGCCGTCCGACTCGCGTCGCACTCGCGGCCGCTGCTGGGCCCGTTCGTCGAGTGGGCACGGCAGCTCCCGCAGACCCGGGCGGTGCACCACGTCACGGGCCCCGACGACTTCCTGGTCCACGTCGCCTGCACGGACACCGACGACCTCCAGCACCTCGTGCTCGACCTGACCGCACGCCGTGAGGTCGGCCGGGTCCAGACGGACCTGGTGTTCGCCTCGTGGGCGGGCGGCCCGGTCGCCCCGGCCTGATCAGGCCGGCCGTGCCGGCGCGCCGTGCCCCGCCCTTTCAGAGCGAGCAGCCCCTTCAGAGCGAGGACGTGGGCGACGGCGCGGGGGTGGGCGAAGGGCTCGACGGGGCGGGAGACGGCGCCGGAGTGGGCGTCGGCGTGGGGGTGGGCGTGGCGGCCGGGTCGTCGTCCGCACCGTTTCCTCCGTTCCCGCCCGATCCCGAGCCCCCGGAGCCCCCCGAGTCTCCGGAGCCGCTCCCGCCGGACCCGGACCCGGAGCCTCCGGACCCGGAGCCCGTCCCCGAGCCGGACCCGGAGCCGTTCGAACCCGAGCCCTCCGACCCGTCCGCCCGGACGGTGTCCCCGCCGGAGGTCCCCCCGGTCGGCTCGGCGGTGCCGTCGTCGGCCAGCACCAGGCCGTCGTCGTCCGGTGCGACGAGGGTGGTGGTGCCCGGCGGCAGCTCCGAGCTCGGAACGGTCCGGACCGCGGTGATCCGCGCCGCGGCGTCGAGGATCTTCGCACGCAGACCGTCCAGGGCCTCCACCCGCGAGGTGAGCTGCTTCGCCGTCGCGTCGCGGCCGGGCTTCTCCTCCAGTGCCGCGGACGCCTCGTCGAGCGCCGTACGCAGCCGTTCGAGCGCACGCGGCGGGGCGGTCGGCCGGGCCGCCACGTAGACGCCCTCACCGGCCCGGACCGCCTCGGCGAGCCGGACGGTCGCCCGCTCCAGGCTGCCGGGCAGGTCGTGCGGGTCCACGCCCTCCAGGTCCTCCACCGACATGATCATCGGGATCGGCAACGGGCTGGCGGTGCCGGCCGCCCCCGTCGGTCCCGAGGCGTCTCCCCGGTGTGCCAGCGCCAGGCCGCCGCCGCACACGAGGGCCGCCACGAGTGCGCTGACGCTGGTCGCGATCACCGGCCTCCGCCAGCGTGCGTCCGTTTCCCCCTCGAGTGCGGAGGTCCAGATTTCCCTGTTTTCCCCTTGCTCCTCCATGCCTGGCACGATAAGCACGGGTAAAGGATCCACGCCCGGTGGGTCGTGATATACGGCGCTGAATCACCCTCACGGTCACCGGAAGTCGCGTGATCTCGCGGCCGTGGGCAGGCTCAACGGCGCCAGATGCTCCGCGAGGAGATTCACCGCGCCGTCGGCCGACTCCACGCGCCCGCGCACCACCATCGCGGGCGCCGACCTCGCCACCTGGCGGAACCGCCGCCACAGCCCGGGCGTGCAGACCACGTTGAGCAGCCCGGTCTCGTCCTCGAGCGAGAGGAACGTCACCCCACCCGCGGTACCGGGTCTCTGGCGATGCGTCACCACGCCGCCGACGGCGATCCGCCGGCCCGGCTCGGTCACCACCGCCTCCGCCACCGTGCGCACGCCCGCCGCGCTCAGCCCCTCGCGCACGTACTGCGTCGGGTAGGAGTCGGGCGTCACCCCCGTGGCCCACGCGTCGGCCTGGACCTCCTCCGTCTCGGACATCCCTGGCAGCTCGGGTGCCTCCGTGCCCGCGCTCACCCCGGGCAAGGTGTGCGGCCCCTCCTGGCCCAGGGCGCCCGCCGCCCACAGCGCCGCACGGCGCGTCAGGCCCAGCGATCCCAGCGCCCCGGCGGTCGCGAGCGCCTCCAGCTGACCGGTCGTGAGGTTCACGCGCCGGACCAGGTCCCGCAGGTCGTCGAACCCTCCCGGAGCCGGCCTGGCCGCGACGACCTTCTCGGCCACGTCCTCGCCGATCCCCGTGACCTCGGCGAGCCCCATCCGTACGGCGAGCGCCGGGTCCGCCCGCACGAGCCGCGCCGGCCCGCGGGCCGGGCGATCGAGCCCGCCGTCGTCCGTCGCCTCGACGCACGCGAGCGCGCGCGACGCGTTCACGTCCGGGCGCAGTACCCGCACACCGTGCCGGCGGGCGTCGGCGACCAGCGACTGCGGCGAGTAGAACCCCATCGGCTGGGCGGCCAGCAGTCCGGCGTAGAAGGCGGCGGGGTGGTGCACCTTGAGCCAGGCGCTGGCGTAGACGAGGTAGGCGAAGGAGTAGGCGTGCGACTCGGGGAACCCGAAGTCGGCGAACGCCTTCAGCTTCTCGTAGATCTCGTCGCGCACGGGTTCGGGGACGCCTCGCTCGGCCATGCCGGCGTGCAGTCGTGCCCGGAGGGCCTCCATCCGTTCGACGCTGCGCTTGGAGCCCATGGCGCGGCGGAGCCGGTCCGACTCGGCCGGGGTGAACCCGGCGGCGTCGATCGCCATCTGCATGAGCTGTTCCTGGAAGAGCGGTACGCCGAGGGTGCGTCGCAGCGCGTTCTCCAGCAGGGGGTGCGGGTAGTGGATCTCGCGCCGTCCGCGTGCCCGGGCCTGCGCACGCTCGATGTACGGGTGCACGGATCCGCCCTGGATGGGGCCGGGGCGGATGAGGGCGACCTCGACGACGATGTCGTAGAACGTCCTCGGCCGCAGCCGCGGGAGGGTCGCCATCTGGGCGCGGGACTCCACCTGGAACACGCCGACGGTGTCGGCCTCGCAGAGCAGGTCGTAGACGCGTTCGTCCTCGGGCGGCAGGTCGTGGAGGGTGAGGTGTTCGCCGGTGTGCCCGGCGATCGACTCGAACGCGTACCGGATCGCGGTGAGCATCCCGAGCCCGAGCAGGTCGAACTTCACCAGCCCGGCGTCGGCGCAGTCCTCCTTGTCCCACTGGAGGACGGTGCGTCCCTCCCTGCGCGCCCACTCCACGGGGCACACCTCGATGACGGGCCGGTCGCACATCACCATGCCGCCGGAGTGGATGCCCAGATGCCGTGGCAGGCGGAGCATGCGGTCGGCGAGGTCGATCACGTCGGGCGGGATGCGGCCCTCCTCGGCCGCCGACGGCGGCGCGTGGTGGGGTACGACGTCGTGCGTGTCGTCGGACCGGGGCCGGCCGGGCTCGCGCGGCTCGGCGGCGAGGACGTCCTCGAACCGGTGCTCCGCCGACGGCGGTCGCGGGGTGCCCTGCGGCTTCAGGCTGCCCCACTGCTCGATGCTCCTGGACCAGGCGTCCGCCTGCCCGGTGTCGTACCCGAGCGCGCGGGACGCGTCCCGGACGGCGGACCGGGGGCGGTAGGTGATGACGTTTGCGACCTGCGCGGCGTGCGTGCGGCCGAACCGGTCGTACACGTGCTGGATGACCTCCTCGCGGCGCACGGACTCGATGTCCAGGTCGATGTCCGGCGGGCCGTCGCGTTCCGGGGCGAGGAACCGTTCGAACAGCAGGTCGTGCCGGACGGCGTCGACGGCGGTGATGCCCAGCGCGTAGCAGACCGCGGAGTTCGCGGCGCTCCCCCGCCCCTGGCACAGGATGCCGCGGTCGCGGCAGAACTCCACGAGGGAGTGCACGAGCAGGAAGTATCCCGGGAAGTGCATCTGGATGATGATCTTCAGCTCGTGCTCGATCTGCGCCCAGGCACGTGCGACGAGGCCGTCACCCGCCGGTGTTCCCGGCCGCCGTCCGTAGCGCTTCTCGGCCCCGCGGTAGGTGAGCTCGCGCAGCCAGCTCGCCTCGTCGTGGCCGTCGGGGACGGGGTGGGGCGGCAGGTTCGGGCGGACGAGTTGCAGGTCGAAGGCGCATTCGGAGCCCAGGCGCGCGGAGTTCGCCACCGCCTCGGGGTGCCGGGCGTGCAGCCGCGCCATCTCCGCGCCCGAACGCAGGTGGGCCACGGGCGCGCCCGGCAGGAAGCCGTCCAGGTCGTCCAGGCTGGAGCGGGCCCGCACGGCCGCGAGCGCCCCCGCGAGGTCGGCGTCCGAGGGGCGGGCGTAGTGCGCGGCGGTGGTCGCGACCAGGGGTAGCCGGGCCTCGTCCGCGAGCAGGGCCAGCGCGTCGTGCAGGTCGGCGTCGCGGGGGTCGCCGGTGGCGGTGATCTCGACGGCGACGTTGTCCCGGCCGAACGTGGCGGTCAGTGCGCGCAGCTCGCGGCGGGCGGCGTCCAGGCGGGCGGCCCGTGCGCCGGGTCCGGCGAGCGCGCGGCGGACGGCTCCCTTGCGGCATCCGGTGAGCACGAGCCATTCGCCGCGTGCTCGTTCCCCGAGGCCTTCGAGGGTGTGGTGGGCCACGCCCTTGGCGCCCGCGTCCAGGTGTGCGGTGCCGATGGCGGACGACAGGCCGCGGTAGCCGCCGGCTCCGCGTGCCAGGGCGACCAGGTGCGTCGCCCGGGGGTCGGGGACGCCGGTGGGCTGGTCGAGCACCGGGCCGGTGGCCCCGGGGGCCGGCAGGTGGAGTTCCGCTCCGAACACGGTGCCGAGCCCCACGTTCCTGGCTGCCTCGGAGAAGCGCACCACCCCGTACAGGCCGTCGTGGTCGGTGATCGCGAGGGCCTTCAGTCCGAGCCGGGCTCCCTCGGCGGCGAGCACCTCGGGCTGGGAGGCGCCGTCGAGGAAGCTGTAGGCGGAGTGCGCGTGCAGTTCGGCGTACTCAGTCATAGCGGGCCTCCAGTCGCCAGGTGCCGTCGGTCTGGGCGAGGAGGAGCCCGTCGCCGTCGTCGGTCACGATCTGCAGGTAGACGCTGCGAGCGGCGCCGTCGGGCCGCCACCACCGTTCGACCACGGGCCACGGCCCGCCCCAGTCGGTGACGCGCGCGGCGCCGCGCTCGCTGCGCACCAGCGCGGGCTCGCCGCTCATGCCGAGGCGTACGTCGACGACGACGTCGGCACCGGTCGCGTCCAGCACCCGGACCGGGAGGGGGTCGGTGAGCACGACGGCGGGCGCGGGATCCGGGAGGGCGCCCGGCCACGGCCGGTCCGGGGCGCGTTCGGGCGGGACGTCCTCCCCGAACGGCACGAACTGGATCCGGGAGCGCGGGTCGCGGCCACCCTGCGGGCGCGGGGCGAGCACGCCCGGGGCGCCGCGCAGGGCCTGGACGCGCTCGGCGGCGCGGACCGCGCGCAGGCCTTCCCCGGCGGACGCCCCCCAGAGGGCAGGTTGGGTGGCTCCCGCGGGGGCGATCTCGTCGGCGGTGAGGGTGATCCGGGTGATCGGTGCGGGTTCCGGGGTGCCGTGGGTCAGCCAGCCCGTGAGCTGCCAGCGGACACGGTCGGTGAGGCGGGCGGCGGACATACCCGTGGCGTCGTCGGTGCGCCAGACCCGCTCGCAGGTCCGTGGCTCGCCGGTGACGGGGTCGGCGGCGTCGGCCGTCACGACGACGCGGCCGCAGGCCATGCCCCGGGCGACCAGTTGTGCGTGCAGGTCCTCGGCGACGCGGCGGGCGGCGAACGCGGCGACGTCGGCCCGCGACGCGGGGGGATCGAGCTCGGTGGTCGCGGTGATGCCGGTCTCGGCCCGGCGGCGGGCCGGCGGGCGCGCGTCCTCGGCGAGTGCCAGGCGGCGGGCCCAGGTGCCGAGCGGCCCGAAGCGGGCGCGGACGCTCCCGGCGGGGAGTGCCGCCACGTCACCGAGGGTGCGCAGGCCGAGGCGTCCCCACAGGTCGAGGAGGTCGGCCAGAGCGGAGTCGTCCGGGCGGGCGTGCCGCAGGTCGGCGGCCGGGCGCGGGGCGAGCCAGGCGGCCGATCCCCCGTGCGGCACGACGGTCTCGTCGCGGGCGGCGAGCACGGCCGCGAGGAAGCCGTCGGCGACACCGGCCCGGCACTCGTGGCCCGCGTCCCGGGCGACCGCCTCGGTGAGCTCGCGCGCCAGCTCGTGCTCCGACCCGTGGTAGCGGGCGGCGCCGTCGGAGCCCAGGAGCAGCAGCCCGGGGCGAACCACCTCGATCCCCGCCACGACGGTCTCCGCCGCGGCCGCGACGGGTTCGAAGCCGGCGGCGTCACGCGCGTCGTCGGCGAGAAGGACGACCAGGCCGGCGCACTGCTGCTGCGCCGTGCGACGCCGCATGCCGCGGCGCACCCCGGCCGCGCGTGCGGGCGCGCTCACCGCGACGACCCGCTGCCCGGCACCCAGCACCGCCGCGGGCAGGTGCGCGCCTGTGCCGGCCGCCGCCATCGCGGCCACGACGGGCCAGTCCGGCACCCACACCACGGCGGTCCGGACACCGCTCATCCCGCCGCCACCGGGGTGCAGCGCAGGGCGGCCGGACGGGCGGCGTCGCCACGGCCCGTGCGGTACACGGTCAGGGTGCGGCGCCGCAGATGGCCCGCGCCGTGGTCGACGCCCTCCCAGGTGCCGGGGCCCGCGGACAGGACGACGTGCGCGCCGGGCCAGGCGGCGTCCTGTGCGACGAGCAGTACCGTGCCCCGTTCCCGGGCGCGCGCCGTGAGGCGGCGGCGGTCGGCGTCCAGGAGAGCCGCACGGGGGCCGACGACCACGAGGTCCATCCCGTCCAGGAGGGCGGCAAGCACGGCCGGGGCGTCCGCGCCCGGGTCCGGGACGCAGAGGACGCGGTCCAGGGCGCATCCGGCTCCGGCGGCGGCGGCCAGCCCCACCTCCGGGTGGCCGGTGAACACCGTCCACGCGCCCGCGCGTGACGGGGCGGCCAGCAGGGCGAGCAGCAGCGTCGTCGACCCCGACACCACCACGGTGGTCCCGGCGACGAGGCCGGCGTCGGGCAGCAGGTGTGCCACCGCGGGGCCGACCGGCAGGATCGCCGCTCCCGGCCCGGGCTCCTGCCGCCGCGCGGGGGTGTGTGCGCGGACGCCGGTACGCGTCTCGACGGCTCGCAGGGCGCTCAGCGCGCGGCCGTGCCGCGCCGCGTGCTGCTCCTCGTCGTACTCCGGGACGGCCTGAGGGATAGCGGTCATCTGCCCTCCAGCGATGGTGCTGCCGGAACGGGCCGGTCGAGCAAGACTGATGTTCACGACATCGAACACGTGTTCGATGACCTCATCAGTACACAGTGGTGTCGTTCGCCTGTCAACCGCACTGGCCAGGACTGCGCTCCGGCGGCTCAGGCCCGCCTCACCACACGACCTTCCCGTGCACGGCGGCCTCGACCACCTCGGCGAGGCGCCCGGGATCCGGAGGTCGGTCCCCGGCCAGCACGGGCCGGACGTGGGCACGGAACGACTCGCTGAACACCGCGTAGTGCAGCAGCCGAGGACGGCTCGACGCGGTGTCGAGCGCGTCCGAGAGCACACGCTTCGCGTCGTCGGCCGACGGCACCACGACCGACGTGCTCTCGGAGGGCTCCTCGGCGGCCGGCGCCCACGACGCCGAGGGGTCGTCGTACGGGGCCCACCGGGAGGACGCGAAGCCCCCGCGCTCGAAGAGCATCTGCTGGCTGCGCTCGTTCGTGAGGAACTCGACGAGCCGCTGGGCCGCCACGGGATACCGTGACGCGGTGGAGATCGCGAGGCTCTGCCCGCCGAGCACCGCGCCAGGCAGCCTCGCCATGCCCACGCGGAACGGTGCGGCATCCGCTCCGCGCAGTACACGCAGCGCCCGTGGCCAGTGCCGCAGGAAGACCGTCCGGCCGGCCACGAAGGCAGCGAGCGACCCCTGCTCGTCGAACGCCAGCGAGTCCTCCAGGACGGCAGTGCCCAGCCAGCCCGCCATCCGCGCCAGCGCGTCCCCGGCGCCGTCCCCGAGCACCGGGTACCCCGCGTGGTCGAGCGACACGGCGCCCGCGGACTCCAGCGCCTCCCAGACCCCGACCGTGAACCCCTCGTAGTCGGAGAGCTGGAGGGCGATCCCGGCCTCCACGGCAGGCCGGTCCGGCGCGCGGACACCCGCGAGACGTTCGGCCACCGTCCGCGCGAGGTCCGCGAGGTCCGGCCACCGCTCGGGCAGGAAGCCGGGCCCGGGGGTGCCGCCGGTACGGCGGTGGTACTCGTCCAGCAGGTCGGCGTTGTAGTACAGCAGGCCGACGTCCGAGTTGAACGGCAACGCGTGGAGCCGGCCGTCCCAGACCCCGGCGCCCCACGGAGCCGCCAGGAAGCCCGCCCGCTCGACCCCGTCCAGCTCCCGGACGTAGCCCCGCTCGGCGAACAACGGCACCCACGGGATGTCGAGGTTGTAGACGTCCACGTGAGCATCGCCCGCCTGGGCGGTGGACAGCAGCGTGCTGTACGCCAGGTCCGCGTTGCTCGAGACCTCGACGAGCCGTGCCGGATGCGCCTGGCCGTAGTGGCGGTTCCAGAGATCGATCAACGCGTGGCGCTGCCGGCCGTCCGACTCGTCCCGGCCGCTGAGCACGGTCAGGACATGGCCGGCGGCGAGCTTCTCCATGGACCGGCCCCTCTCCAGCAAGGGGAGCAGCCCCGCGGCGGCACACGCTCCGGCCAGAGCGCCCACTCCGACGAGGAACCCGCGACGGGAGAGCAGATCGTGCATCATCGCCCTCCGAGCTGGGTGAAGAGCCGGTCCATCGTCAGGTCGAGCCCCGCGAGCGAGCTCTCGTGGCACGCCCCGTTCCACGCGGCGGTGATGCGTGCCAGATCGGTCCTCCGGCACGACGCCTCACCCACGGCGACCGCGTACAGGCGCACCCCCGTGGCGCCCGCGCCTCGCGCCACGAGACGCTCCGGGCCAACCGTCGGCGCCGAACCGCCCGGGTCGTCCTCCCCGTCCGTGAGCACCACCACCGCCCGGAGGTCCGAGCCGTCCGCGCCGTCCCCCAGGAAGGAAAGGGCCTCCTCGATCCCGTCGTACAGCGGCGTGCCGCCCGACGGCCGGACACGAGCGAGCTCGCCCGCGACGTCCTCGCCGCCGAGGTCGACCAGGGTCTCCGGACTCGACGCGGGAGACCCGTGGAACGTCCACAGCCCCAGTTCGTCCCGCCCGTCCACGTGCTCGGCCGCCGCGAGCACGCCGGCGACGGCGACATCAATGCGGGCCGAGCCGACGTCGGCGGGTGTCGCCATGGAGGCCGAGGCGTCCATCAGCACCAGCACCCGGGCGGGACGCCGCGCCCGCTGGTGGTCGCCGAGCGTCGCCTCGATCCGGGTGTGCGCCACCCGCAGCTTCTCCGGGTCCACCGGCGAGTCGTCGACCCCTGGACCGGGATCGGCGGGCAGCCGTCCGCTGACGTCACGGATCCGCAGCTCCTCCCGCAGAGCGGCCTGCCCCCGATCCCCCGTCAGCCAGGTGGCGAAGGCGTCGGCGGCCTCGACCGCCCGGCCGGACCCGGTACCGGTCGTCATCACATGGTAGTCGAGGCTTCCCGTGTCGGCCGGATACAGCGCGCGCATGGTCCCCGGCGACCGGTCCGCCGGGCAGCCGCCCGTCCGCCGGAACGACAGGAGCGCGTGCTCGGTCGTCAGCACGGCGACCGGGAGAGCGGTGTTCCCGGAGCCCGAGGACGCGACACCGCACAGGAGCGCGACGTCGTCCCCGAGCGGCAGACCGGCATTCTCCAGTGCGCGGCCGATGTCACGCTCCAGCGCCTTGCGTTCCCCGATCTCGCCGAAGCTCTCCGGCGCGTACAACGCGTGGGTGTGGCGTGCGGCCGCGAACGACGAGTCCGGGTTGGCGCGAACCACGTCCAGGCCGGCCGCCCGGGCGGCACCCAGCACCTCGGCGACGCCGTCGCCGGCACGGACGAGCCGGGCGACGTCGTCCCCGAACTCCTCGGGTACGGCCACGACCAACGGGGTCCCGCCGATCAGGCGCCCGTCCGCGCCGTCGGCCACGGGGGCGGCCTGCGCACTCGACTCCACGACCAGCGCGTCCGGACGAGGACCGACGTCGCGCAAGGGCGTCAGGCCGTCACCCTGCCCGTCCTGCGGGTCTCCCCATCCTGCCCGCAGGGAGTCGGCCGTCGTGGACCAGTCGACGCCGAACACCCGCACGTGGTGGTCGGGACAGCCGTGAGGCGAGTGCTCGCGTTCGAACCGCCGCGCCACCTCCGCGAGACCGGTGGCGTCGTGCCGCGGGACCATGACGGCGAGCTCGGTCGGGTCGCCGCACTCCTGCACCCGGTCCCACCACGTCGCCAGACGTTCGTGGTGAAGAACCAGCAGGACCACCAGGGCCAGGCCCGAGACCGTGCCCAGCGCCCCGACCATCCACCGCCACCTGCGGCGGAACCAGGAGTAGAACCACAGCACGACCGCGAGGGCGACGAGGAGGACCACCGCGGCGGCCGCCAGCAAGGCGTTCGACAGCACCTGGACCGTCACCCAGGTCGCCAGCATGGCCATCACCGTCGCCAGCAGGTCGAGCAGGAGAACCAGCTGGCCCCGGGCAGTGCTCTGCTCGCCGCCGTCGGGCTCGCCACGGTGCTCGTCGATCGCGCCTGACATCGGACTCCTCTGTCCATCGCCGAACGGAGCAATCCGATATTTACCACATTCCGGTGCCCACGGCGCGAATACCCGCAGGCGGCGGCCGTGCAGGGCGGCGGAGACCGCCGGGCGGGATCAGATCTCGGCGCGGCCCTTGCGCCAGTAGCCCATGAACGCGACGGACTTGCGGTCCACCCCGCACTCGCCCACCAGGTAGCGGCGCAGCGCCTTGATGACACCCGCCTCGCCCGCGAGCCAGGCGTACAGCACCGTGTCCTGCACCAGGGGCGCGCCGGTGGCGTCGACGGGCACCTCCCACAGGATCTCGGAGTCGACGTCGATGTCGGCCGGCTCGTCCGGCAGCACCGAGGGGCGAACGCCCATCGCCAGCATCCGGTCCGCCGCGGCGCGCACCGCGGGGACCAGGAGGTCGCCGTGCGCGGCACCGTCGCGGGCGAGCCAGGTCACGCGCACGCCCTCCGGCGCGGCGACCACCCAGCCGTCCTCGGGATGCGGCACCTCGAGGAAGACCTCACCGACGGCGTCCGCGGGCAGTCCCTCGCAGATCGCGGCGATGGCCGGGACGGCCGTCTCGTCGCCCGCCAGCAGCAGGGCGTGGCTGCGCGCCGGCGGTGCGAACTCGCGCCCGCCGTGCGGGCCCTCGTAGTGCGCGTCCGGGCCCATGATCACCAGCGGCTCGCCCGCGCGGGCGGCCGTGGCCCAGCGCGAGGCCGGGCCGGAGTCGCCGTGCAGCACCATGTCCACGTCGACCTCGCCACGGTCCTGGCGCACCGCGCGCACCGTGTAGGTACGCAGCGGGTTGCGCCGTTCGGCGGGAAGCTCGCGCCAGGCGGTGAACCAGTTCGGGTCGTCCCGCAGGAGGTGGTCCCAGCCACCCGACGGGTCCGGGAGCAGCAGCTTGATGCGCTGGTCGTGCCCGTTGTCCGCGAACCGCCCGAGATCGGCGCCGGTGAACGTCACCCGGACGAACGAGGGACACAGCCGTGTGACCCGGGCCACCTCGACGTCGAACATCCGGTACGGGGTCGGGGCGGTCGCGGCGCTCTGGATCGTCACGATGGTAAGCCTAACCTCACCTCGACCCCTGGTGGCAACCCAGGTCCGGGACATGGACCGTGTTTTGCTGGCACGACGCGCGCCTCCCCCTTAGTCTCTGCGCGAGTGCCCGTTCCGCATGTCCCAGCTCGGCCCCCCAGAGGCCGAGGACCGGAGCGGACGGAGAGTGTGGCGACGCCTCGATGGACCATTTCACCTACGGCGCCCTGACGCCGTTGCTGTCCTTCGCCCTGTCCTGCGCCGGCTGCGGCGTGGGGCTGTCCTGCACCGCCCGCGCCCGTGTCACGACCGGCACCGCACGCACGGTGTGGCTGCTGCTCGGCGCGGTCGCGATCGGCGGCACGGGCATCTGGGTCATGCACTTCGTCGCCATGCTGGGGTTCTCCGTGCGGGGCGCACAGATCCACTACGACGTGTCCACCACGGTCGCCTCCATGCTCCTCGCCGTGGCCGTCGTCGCCGTCGGCCTGTTCCTCGTGCACCACAGGCCCGACGGCACCGCCGCCCTGCTCGGGGGCGGGATCGTCGCGGGCCTCGGCATCGCGGTCATGCACTACATGGGCATGGCGGCGATGCACGTGGGCGTCGACATCGCCTACGACCCGCTCCTCGTCGTCATCTCCGTCATCATCGCGATGGGCGCCGCCACGGGGGCGCTCTGGCTCTCCGTCAGGGTGCGCGGCGCGGGCGCCGGGGCGGTGGCGACGATCGTGATGGGCCTCGCCGTGTCCGGCATGCACTACACGGGGATGGCCGCGATGCGCATCACCTCCTACCGCCTCCTGGGCACACCGATCGAGACGCCCTCGATCGGCCTGCCCGCCACGCAGCTCGTGGTCCCCCTGATGGGCGGGATCGTGGCCAGCACCGTGGCACTGCTCATCGTGGCGGCCGCCTGGCCGAGCGCGACCGAGATGGAGATCCAGGCGGAGTTCGACGCATGGGCGGAACGGCAGAGGCTCGCTCGGCCGGTGGCGGACGCAAGCGAGCCGGAGGTCCTGGACTGACGAGACTCGGACGTCATGGACCGCGGCGGCTCCCGGCCGGTCGAAGGCGAGCGCGTCGACGTGTTGACAACCCACCCATACCAGCCGGCCGGTCGACGCTCGTCAGGTGTAGCCTCGAAATATGGGTGATCAACGGATTGACCCCGAGGATGCCGACCGGAACGACCCGCCAACCAGGGGAAGATCCTCCGCCCCCCGTCAGGACGCGTCGAACGCGCGCTGGAACGACGACGGCGGGTTCGAGCCGCACGCCACTGACGGCGTCCCCATTCCCCCGGCCGCCGTCGCACCCGCCCGTGCCACGAAGGGCGGACTCTTCCTGCGCGGCGTGCTGGACTCCGCACTGCCGCACCAATTGGGCACGGACGACGAGCCGGAGCGGTACACCGTCGCCGCGGTCTTCTCCCGCAGGGTATCCCCCGAGGAGCGGGCTCTGATCGAGGGACCGAGCACCCTGGCGGTGCTTGCCGAGCGGGGCTACCCGGAGGTGGGCCTCAAGGTGGCGGACCGCCGGCTCGAGATCACACGAACGAACCTGACCATGCTCGCCGGCGGTCTCGCCACCGAGATCGCGGCGGTGCTGCGAGACGTCGAACAGCAGGTCGTCGCCGCACGTGCGCGGCGCGCCGAAGAGGTCCTTCGGTGGAGCACGGCGGAATCGGCACGGGCGGCACGAGTGAAAGCCGAGGCAGACCGTGTCCGATTCGAATGACCGCCGCGCAACCGCGGGAACGGCCACCGACACCGATTCCGAACGTCATCACGACCTGCTCGGTGAGATCGACGCGGCACAGCGCGAGATCGAGAGTGTCATCTCCGTTGTCGACGCGGGCCGCCCGGTCGACATGATCCGCTATGTGGCATCGAGGGCTCGCCTCGACGCCGCCATCGCGAGCTGGAACCTGCGGGCAGACACCGATCGGCCTGCGGTGCGATAACGCCCCCTCCCCGGACACGCCTGGCACCGATGCCGCGCCACGTCGAGCGAGCCGACTCAGGATCCCACCGGAGTCAGGTGCCGCGTTTCAGGCACGGGTGGCCCAGAACGCCACTGCCGATGCCGCCGCGACATTGAGCGAGTCGACGCCGCCCGCCATGGGAATGCGGACGACCGTGTCGGCCGCGGCGACCGCCTCGTGCGAGAGCCCGTCACCCTCGGTACCCAGCACCAGCGCGAGGCGCTCGTGCCGGCCGGCGGCGATCTGCGCGACGAACTCGTCCAACGGGACCGAGTCGTCGCTCAGCGCCAGCGCCGCAGTCGTGAAGCCGGCGTCCCGCAGCGGGTCCAGACCGCCCGGCCACGACTCCAGCCGCGTCCACGGCACCTGGAAGACGGTGCCCATCGAGACCCGCACCGAGCGGCGGTAGAGCGGATCGGCACAGCGCGGCGTGACCAGCACGGCGTCCACCCCGAGCGCGGCGGCCGACCGGAACGCGGCACCGACGTTCGTGTGGTCGACCAGATCCTCCAGCACGGCCACGCGCCGTGCCCCCTCGCCCCCGCGCGCACGGGCGAGTACCTCGGCGACCGGCGCGAGCGGCGGGCGATGCATCGCGGCGAGCGCACCGCGGTGCAGGTGGAACCCCGTGATCTCCCGCAGCACGGGCTCCTCGGCCACGTAGACCGGCACGCCCGGACAGGCGGCGAGCGCGTCCGCCATGGTCCCGAGCCATCGGGGCGCCATGAGGAACGACCGGGGCCGGTGCCCGGCCTCCAGCGCCCGGTGGATCACCTGGGTGCTCTCGGCGATGTAGAGGCCCTTGGCGGGCTCGTGCTTGCTGCGCAGGGCGACGTCGGTGAGGCGCGTGTAGTCCGCGAGCCGTTCGTCGGCCGGGTCGTCGAGGTGGACGACGTCGGAGGTGGTCACGATCCACGATTGTGCACCCATGGCTCGTTATTTCCCCGTTATCACTCACAGCGAACTTCTGGGCCTTCCCATGAAGCCCAATGGTTCGCTAATGTCCCCACCAAGGCAACTTCGTACACGACGAAGGAGATCAGTGATGAGAACCGCCAGAGCCTCCCGACCCCGCCGCTCCCGGAGTTCCGGCGCGCATCCCGCGCTCCCGCTCTCCTACCAGGAGATCATCGAGCGCACACCGTCGCTCGATCCGGCCGAGGAGGCAGTGCTTCTCGAGCGTGCCGCGCTCGGAACGGCCGCCGCACGCACCCTCGCGAAGACCGCGGTCTCGCCGTCGCTGCGTGCCGACCTCGAAGCGAGGGTCAAGTCCGGGCAATACGCGAAGGAGCGGCTCGTCCTGGCCTACCTGCGTATCGTGCCCGACGTCGTGGGCGCCTACGCCGGTCGCCTGCCGTTCATGGACCTCGTGCAGGAGGGCAACGTCGGCCTCGTGCGCGCCGCGGAGAACTACGACCCCGCCCACGGCACCTTCGCCGCCTTCGCCACCCGCTGGGTGCGCCGCTCCGTGGTCCGCGCGATCGTCGCCGGGAGGCGTGCCGAGGCCGCGGAGACCGGGCCGTTCGAGGGCGGTACCCCCAGCGCCGAGCAGTCGATCCTGCGCCGCCGTGTCCGTCAGGCGCTCGCCCAGCTGGACGCGGTCGAGACCAGGGTGCTAGAGATGCGTTTCGGGCTCGTGGACGGCACCACCCGGACGCTCGAGGAGATCAGCCGCCGTCTCGGCGTGACCCGTGAGCGCGTGCAGCAGATCCTCAACGAGGCACTGCTCCGCCTGCGCGACGTCGTGGCACCCTTGCCCGCCGTGGCCTGAGCGCTCGCCGGCTCCTCCGCCAGACCCAGAGACTCCCCCGAGGGCGCACCCGGTGTGCGCAACCCTCGCGGGCCGGGGCACGACAACGGCGTCATGCCCCGGCCCGCGAGGATCACGTGTGGTCGAGCCGCGACACGACCTCGTCGAACGCCTCCTGGTACGCGGCCGTACGCGGATACCCCCCGTGCAGGCCGACCTCGAACAGGTACGCCGCCCGGTCGACCTCCTCGGCCCCCCGGTCGATCTCGTTCGGCTCGTACCCGACCACCGGGAACCCCAGGAAGTCCGTGCGCCGCCACAGATTGATCCACGCCGGCGGACCGGCGGGCCGCCCCGCTTCCGCCGCTTCCGCCCCCGCCGCCTCGTCCCCCGGCGCCTCGTTCCCCGCCGTGACGCCCGGCACGAGCAGTCCGCGCAGGCTGAACTCCGACGCGGGAGCCGCCTGGAGGTCGACGTCGTCCGCCCGCCACGGGTCGCCCGACCACGCCGGCGGGCCGACCGGCGGCAGCCCGAGGGCGCCGGGGCCGAGCAGTTCGGGGAAGAACCGGCCGAAGTAGGGACGCAGCTGGACGCCGTAGGTGAGCAGCCCGACCCGGCCGTCGGCGAGGCCCTGCCGGTGCACCGGGTTCCCGGACCGGATGAGCACCACGGCCGCGGCGAGGACACCGCCGATGGAATGGGCCGACAGCACCACGCGGCGGCGCCGGGCGAGGGCCTCGCGGTAGGCGTCGTCGTCGACGTCGACGGCCGTCAGCCACGAGTCCACGCGGCTGCGCACCTCGGGGACGGCACGCTCGGCGTAGCTCGGCGGGCCGAACGGGTGGGCGCTGCGGGGCAGGAAGCACAGGACGTCCCACAGCAGACCCCACGGCCGTGAGTCGTTGGCGAGGGCCCCGGCCAGGGCGCTGGCGACGAGCGCCGCGGCGAGGGTACCGAGCATCGGCACCGCCAGGGCGGTGAGCCAGGCCGGAACGGTGAACAGCCCTGCCGGATCACCGATGAAACCGGGCAGCGCCAGCGTGGCCGGGTCGCCGAGATCTCCGGGCGACACCGCGAGCGGGACGGTGGCGACCAGCGCGATCCAGGACGCCACGGCCAGGGCCGACACCGCGAGCTCCGAACGGTGGGACATCGCGGCGAGCTGGCGCGCGCGCAGGGCGCGCAGAGCGGCGGGGTTGAGCAGGCCCGGCTCGATCACGTCACCGGCGCGCACCCCCGGCAGTCCCCGGCCGGCGGCCCGTGCGGCCCGCGCCCCGGGACCGCGGCGAGGGCCGGACGTGTTGACCGCGGGCGGGATCCACAGCGTGCCGCTGCGTACGGCGTCCACCGCCGCCGGCGCCACCAGCGCCGCCAGCAGGAGCATGGACACCACCAGGATGACCGCGACGCTCGCGCCGAACTCCGTGTAGACGGGCGGCACGGGCACGATCTCGCCCGGGTCGGCGTCGATCACCACCTCCAGGAACAGCCCGCCGCGGGACTCGGGGACGACGACGCCCGTCGGGGCGGAGCGCAGGTACCACTGCACGCCCACCACGGCGAGGCTGGAGAAGATCGCCGCGGCCGCCGTCGAGAGCAGCAGGAACACGCCCGGGCCCGCTCCGCCCCAGCCCTCGGCACGTGAGCCGTTCGCCCGGCGACGCGCCACCGCCCACCCGGCGGGGACCGCGAGCGCGGCCACCGCCACGGTCAGCAGCACGGCCCGGACGGTGATCGGCAGCGGCTGCCCGCCCGGAGCCGCGAGCGTGGCCACGGCGGTGCAGGCCGTCGCGACCAGCGGCGGAAGGAGCCAGAGCATCGTCAGCGCGGGACCTGGCCGGCGGGCGCGGCGCCACACCAGGGCCGCCGACGCGATCCCCGTGAGCGCGACGACCAGGAGGCCCGGCGTCGCCTCGATACCGATCAGCCGCGGCGTCTCGGCCGGCGGGGCGGAGCCGGCCAGCGTGACCCACGCCCCGGCCCAGACCAGCAGGCCACCGACGAGCAGGGCGAAGGCGGCCCGCGGCTTCCAGCGGGGTACCTCGACCTGGACGCCGTCGTCGTCGGTGCGCAGGGCGACGATCCAGGTGGCCACCATCGCGACGGCGAAGCCCGGCGCCGCCGCCCAGGCCGTGCGCTCGGAGGTCCACAGCATGAGGGCCGAGAGCAGTCCGAGCGCCGCCGCCAGGTGGCTGTAGAGGGCACCCGTGCCGGTGCGGCGTGTCCAGAAGCCGGGACGCCGCAGGACGGGCCCGTCGGTGGACACCGCCGTCTCGCCGGCCATCAGCGCGGAGACGCGGGACTCGAACTTCACGCTGCCGCTGTGCGCGATGAGCACGAGGACGGCGACGGCGACCACGGTCACGAGGGACAGCCAGCCGAGCCGGTCGCCGTGGTCCAGGCGGGCCAGCCAGTACAGCTCGTCCGGGATGCGCGCGCAGACCGAGACGGTCTCGCCCGTCACGGCGCCCATGCACCGGGTGCCGATCGTGGACAGGGCGACCGTGGCCGTCGTCGTCGTGAAGAGAAGTGTGAGGAGCAGGGCGAAGACCCTCGTCAGCGCGGCCGACGGGTCGGGCAGGATGCGGCCGGCGGTCGGCTCGCGCAGGGCGGGCGGGATGCGGCGGGCCCAGTATCCGGCGTTGGCGAGCCCGAACGGGACGATCGCCACCCACATCACACGTGTCGCCACCGTGCCCACGACCCCGAGCACGCCGCCGAGAGGCAGGCGCCCCAGGCGTGACATCGCACCCCAGGAGTAGGCCTCGCGGCGCACGTCGTTACGGATCTCGTGCGGGTCCCCGGCGGGAACGGCGCGGTCCCGCATGTCACCCGGGGCCGGCTCGCGGTCGCGGGCGTCGGCCTCCGGGGTGGGCACCCAGAAGCTGCCCAGGCCGTCGCCGTCGGTCTGGACCACCTCGTCGGCGGGCAGGTCGAGGATGTGGTGCGGTGGCGTGTTGGCCATGCCGTGGATGCGCAGTTCGAGGACGTCCTGGCCGGGTGCGACCGGGACGTGCCGGGTGGTGGGCTCCTCGCGGCGGACCGCCTGCGGCTGGGCGTGGCCGGCCGGGCCCGCGGGTCGCGCGGGCCCGGCCGGGCCGGGTTCCTCGCGTTCGGCCGCGGGACGCGGGGAGTCCGGCTCGTGCACGTGGCTCATGGATGCCTTCCGTCACACAGGGGAGAAAGAACGTCCCCAAACTAGGACGGACATCGCATTTGCGCCAGCGCTCGGGCCGCTCAGGCCAAGCTCGGGCCGCTCAGGCCGGGGCGGGAGCCTCTTCCTCCGCGGCCGGGGCGGCGAACTGGCTCTCGTAGAGACGCGCGTACGCGCCGTCCGCCGCGAGCAGTTCCTCGTGGGAGCCCTGCTCCACGATGTCGCCGTGCTCCATCACGAGGATCACGTCGGCGTCGCGGATCGTGGACAGGCGGTGGGCGATGACGAACGCCGTACGGCCCTGGCGCAGACGGTGCATCGCCTCCTGCACGAGCACCTCGGTGCGGGTGTCGACGGAGCTCGTGGCCTCGTCGAGCACCAGGATCTCCGGGTCGGCGAGGAACGCGCGGGCGATCGTCAGGAGCTGCCTCTCCCCCGTCGAGAGACTGGAGCCCTCGTCGTCGATGCGCGTCTCGTAGCCGTCCGGGAGGGTCCGCACGAACGGGTCCACGTGCGTGGCCCGCGTCGCCTCCAGGAACTTCTCCTCGGTGATCTCGCCACGCACGCCGTAGCGCAGGTTCTCCTCGATGGACCCCTTGAACAGCCAGGTGTCCTGGAGCACCATCCCGATGCTGCCGCGCAGCGCGTCACGCGTCATCTGGCGCGTGTCGACCCCGTCGAGCGTGATGCGGCCCGCGCCCACCTCGTAGAACCGCATCAGGAGGTTGACCAGCGTCGTCTTGCCCGCTCCCGTCGGCCCGACGATCGCCACCGTCTGCCCGGGTTCGGCCGTCAGGTCCAGCCCGGTGATCAGCGGCTTGTCCGGGTCGTAGGAGAACTCCACGCCTTCGAACACCACCCGGCCGCGCGCCGGGCCACCGTCGGCCGGTGCCACCGGGCGCCCGGGATCCGGATCCTGCTCGGGGGCGTCGAGCAGGTCGAAGACCCGCTCGATCGACGCCACGCCGGACTGCAGCAGGTTCATCATCGAGGCCACCTGTGTCAGCGGCTGGGTGAACTGGCGTGAGTACTGGATGAACGCCTGCACGTCGCCGATGCTGAGCTGTCCGGACGCCACCCGCAGGCCACCCACCACGGCGATCACGACGTAGTTGAGGTTGCCGATGAACCCCATGGACGGCTGCATCGTGCCGGAGATGAACTGCGCGCTGCGTGTCGCGGTGTGCAGGCGCTCGTTCTCCTGCGCGAACGTCTCCGCCGCCGCGCGCTGCTGCCCGTACACGCGCACCAGCGAATGCCCGGTGAACATCTCCTCGATGTGCGCGTTGAGCGTGCCCGTGCTGGACCACTGCTTGATGAACTGAGGCTGGCTGCGCTTCGCGATCTGCATCGTGATCACCACCGACAGCGGCACGGTCACGAGTGCCACCAGCGCGAGGATCCACGAGATCCAGAACATCATGGCCAGCACGCCGACGACGGTCAGCAGGGACGTGACGAGCTGCGCGAGCGTCTGCGTGGCCGTCTGGGAGGCGTTGTCGATGTCGTTGGTGACGCGCGACAGGATCTCGCCCCGCCGCTGCCTGTCGACGTACGAGAGCGGGATGCGGTGCAGCTTGGCCTCGACGTCGTCGCGCAGCCGGCGCATCGTGTTCTGCACGGCGACCGCCGTGATGCGCGCCTGCAGCCACCCGAACACGAACGCCGCCACGTACACGGCCACCGCCCAGGCGAGGATGACGACCAGCTGCCCGGTGTCGATCCCCTGGCCGACCACCACACCGGTCATGCCCGAGAGCATGTCCGCCATCTGGTCCTCGCCCTGGGCACGCAGCCCCGCCACCACGTCCTCCGTCGGGGTCCCCGCCGGGACCTGGCCGGCCAGCATCGTCCCGACCACGCCGCGGAAGATGACGTTCGTCGCCTCACCCAGGATCTTCGGACCCGCCACGGTGAGCGCGACCGAGATGACGCCGAACAACGTCAGGATCACCACACGGCCCCGCTCCGGCCGCATGACCCGCGCGAACCGTCGCAGCGAGCCCCCGAAGTCGAGCGGCTTCTCGGCCGGCATGCCCATGCCGCCCATCGGGCCACCGGGTCCGCGCCGGGCACCGCTGCGCGCCGCCTCGCGGGTCGTCTCCGCGTCGGTGGAAGTCCGCGCGCTCATGCCGCCCGCGCTCATGCCGCCTCCTCCAGTGTCTTGCGGGACACCCGCACCCGGTCGGCCGGCACGAACGCGGCTCCGCCATGGTGGTTCATGCCGCCTCCTCCAGTGTCTTGCGGGACACCCGCACCCGGTCGGCCGGCACGAACGCGGCTCCGCCATGGTGGTTCATGCCGCCTCCTCCAGTGTCATCTGGCTCGTCACGATCTCCTCGTAGGTCTCGCTGTAGGCCGGGTGCTCCCGGTCGAGCAGCTCGTGGTGGCGTCCGCGACCGACGATCCGCCCGTGGTCCAGCACGAGGATCTGGTCCGCGTCCCGGATGGTCGCGACACGCTGGGCCACGACGATCACCGTGGCCTGGCGGGTACGCGGCGCGAGGGCGGCCCGCAGCCGGGCATCGGTGGCGTAGTCCAGCGCGGAGAACGAGTCGTCGAACAGGTAGACGCGCGGCTCGCGCACCACGGCGCGCGCCATCGCCAGGCGCTGGCGCTGGCCGCCGGAGAACGTGCTGCCGCCCTGGCCGACCGGCGCGTCGAGCCCCTCGGGCAGCGCCTCCACGAAGTCCCTCGCCTGCGTGATCTCGAGCGCCTGCCACAGCTCGGCCTCGCTCGCGTCCGGCTTGCCGTACCGCAGGTTGCCGGCGATCGTCCCGCTGAACAGGAACGCCTTCTGCGGCACCACGCCGAGCAGGGAACCGAGGTCGTCCGTGCTCAGGCTCCGCACGTCGACGCCGTCGACGAGCACGCGGCCGCCGGTCACGTCGAACAGGCGCGGCACGAGATTCAGCAGCGTGGTCTTGCCGGCGCCCGTGGAACCGATGATCGCCGTCGTCTCGCCCGGGCGGGCGGTGAAGCTCAGCCCGTGCAGCACGGGGGCCTCGGCCCCCGGGTACCCGAAGGTCACGTCCTCGAACGTGACGACGCCACGCGGACCCGCGCCGTCGGACAGACTGCTCAGCGGGGCCGGGTCGGCGGGCTCGGCGACCGACGTGCGGGTGTCGAGCACCTCCGCGATGCGGCCCGCCGCCACGGCGGCGCGCGGCACCATCATGACCATCATCGTGGACATCATGACGGCCATGAGGATGAACATCAGGTACGCGATGAAGGCCGTCAGCGCGCCGATCTGCATCTCGCCCGCGGCGATGCGACCCGCACCGAACCAGAGCACGGCCACGCTGGACAGGTTCATGATGAGCATGACCAGCGGGAAGGCCATCGCCATGAGCTTGCCCGCCCCGAGCGACGTGTCGTACAGGGCCGTGTTCGCGGCGTCGAACCGCTCGATCTCACGCCGCTCCCGGACGAACGCGCGCACCACGCGCAGGCCGGTGATCTGCTCGCGGAGCACGCCGTTGATCGTGTCGATCCGGCTCTGCATCGCCCGGAAGTACGGCACCATGCGCCACATCAGCAGTCCCACGCACACCAGCAGCACCGGGACGACGACGAGCAGCAGCATGGACAGTTCCACGTCCTCCTGCAGGGCCATGAACACGCCGCCCACCAGCATGATCGGGGCCATCACCATGATCGTGAACATCATGATCAGCACCTGCTGGACCTGCTGCACGTCGTTCGTGGTGCGGGTGATGAGCGTCGGTGCCCCGAACTGCCCGACCTCGCGGGCGCTGAACGTCTGCACGGTCGAGAACAGGTCGCGCCGGACGTCGCGGCCGAACGCGGTGGCCGCCCTCGCCCCCAGGTACACGGCGCCGACGGCCGCACCGGCCTGCAGCAGGCTGATGCCCAGCATCAGGATGCCGGTGTTCCAGATGTAGGCGATGTCGCCCTGCACGACGCCGTTGTCGATGATGTCGGCGTTCAGCGACGGCAGGTAGAGGTTGGCGAGCGTCTGCAGGAGCTGGAGCACCAGCAGCAGGACGACGGCGACCCAGTACGGACGCAGGTACCTGCGCATGAGCGTGATGAGCATTCAGTCTTCCTCGCCGGGATAGGAGGGCGCCCCGCCGCCGGCATGCCCGGCGGGGGACGAGTCATGGGTATCAGGAACGTTCGTGTCCGGCGAGCGCTTTTCGCCGACGATCCCGTGCACGAGGGCGTCGGCGAGGACCTCGGCCGGCAGCGGCGGGCCCATCCGCTCGAGTCCCGGCCGGTGGTGCGCGGTGGCCGACTCGATCAGCGAGACGGCCACCTCGATCGGCACCCGCAGGCGGTCCAGGTCCTGCGCGAGCACTCGTCCCAGGGTCTCCTCCACCACCGCGCGGCGCGTCTCCTGCTGCGCCATGAGCCGCGACCGCATCTGGGCGGCGCGCTCCCGATGGAGGTGGTCCTGCTCGTCCGCACCCTCCCGGGTGTGCAGGAAGCGCAGCACCATGACCCATGCGACGGCCTCCTCCGAACGCCGTTGCCCGCGCTCGATGACCTGCCGCACCCGGTCGACGAGCGGCAGGCGCGGGTCGATCGACTCCAGGTCCGCCCGGGTGACCGCCGGGTCCGACGCCCGCAGCAGCCCCGTCAGGGCGACCTCGCCGATCAGGCACACCTTGTCGCCGAACGCGCGGAACAGGGTGCCCTCGGCGACGCCCGCGGCGTCGGCCAGCTCACGCGAGGTCGCGTCCGCCCCTCGCTCCTCCACCAGGGGCATCACGGCCTCGATGATCGCGGCGCGCCGGTCCTCCGGGGACATCGGAGCGGCCCGTCGCCGGCCGGCGCCGTCGGCCGGCGGGGAAGCCTCTGGAATGGGTGACACGGCGCCAGCCTAAATGAGTGAGCACTCACTCCGCAACTGTGGAACCGGCCCCACCCGCGCACGAAGCAGCCGCCCCGCCCACGAGAACGCGGACGGGGCGGCCAGGAGTGAGCCGGTTACTGCTGCGGCGGCGCCGGAGGCGGCGGGGGCACGTCACCCTCCCCGCCGTCGACCGGGCGGGGACGCGGCGCCGGCGGTGTCTGGCGCGCCTGCGCCGAACCGCCACCGGGACGCTGGCCCCGCTCTGCCGAGGGGTCGAACGGCGCGCCCGAGCGGGTGCCGGACTCCGTCGCGTCCGCCGTGGCGGCCTCGGCCTGGCGCTGTGCCTCGGCGAGGGCGTCCCCGGCGCTCGGCAGGATGCTGCCCCCGGTGAGGAAGTCCGTGGTCGGCGTGACCGGCGGCGGCGTCGGGCTGTCGTCGCCCGTCCCGCCGCCCCCGCCGAAGCCCTTGGCGATGCTCGACATCGCCGCGGTGAACTCGGTGGGGATCACCCAGTTGGTGTTCGAGGTGCCGTTCGCGAGCTGCGGGAGCATCTGGATGTACTGGTAGCTCAGCAGCTTCGGGTCCGCGTTGCCGCGGTGGATGGCCTCGAAGACCTGGAGGATCGCGCGCGCCTCACCCTCGGCCTCGAGGATCTTGGACTGTGCCGAACCCTCGGCCCGCAGGATCGCCGACTGCTTCTCACCCTCGGCGGTGAGGATCTGGGACTGCTTGACACCCTCGGCCGTGAGGATCGCGGCGCGGCGGTCACGCTCGGCGCGCATCTGCTGCTCCATGGCGCCCTGCACGGAGGCGGGAGGGTCGATCGACTTCAGCTCCACGCGGTTGACGCGGATTCCCCAGCGGCCGGTCGCCTCGTCGAGCACGCCGCGCAGCTGGCCGTTGATCTGGTCACGGCTGGTGAGGGTCTGCTCCAGGTCCATCGAACCGATGACGTTACGCAGCGTGGTGACCGTCAGCTGCTCGATCGCCGTGATGTAGTTCGCGATCTCGTAGACGGCCGACCGCGCGTCCGTCACCTGGAAGTAGATGACCGTGTCGATCTCGACCACCAGGTTGTCGCTCGTGATCACGGGCTGCGGCGGGAACGACACGACCTGCTCACGCATGTCGACGCCGGCGCGCACCTTGTCGATGAACGGCACCAGCAGGTGGAAACCCGGGGTCAGCGTGGTGTGGAACTTACCGAGACGCTCGATCACCAGGGCCACGGACTGGGGCACGATCCGCACCGCCCGCGACAGCGCCACCAGCACCACGATGACGAGTATGAGGAGGACTATCCACAGTCCGATGTTTTCCACGAGCCTCTCCTACCGCGGGCGCACCCGCTCGAACGATATGTGTACGGTGACAACCGGGCGCAGACGGTCAGGCGGAATGGTCCACCGGTTTCGGCGCGACCACGGCGGTCGCGCCGTCGATGCGCACCACCTGCACCGTAGACCCCTCCGCCAGCGGAGGCGAGCCTTCCGCCGCGCGTGCCGTCCAGACCTCGCCCATGAGCTTGACCAGGCCGGTCATGTCGGTGACCTCCTCGACCACGGACGCCGTCCGGCCGACGTGCGCCTCGGCGTTCGTCAAGGTCTCGGGGCCGCCCCTGGACAGATAGCGCTTCAACGGCGGACGCACGGTCACGAGCAGGATCGTCGCGACGACGGTGAACACGATCACCTGGACCCACAGCGGCTGGCCGGCCGCGTTGGCGCCGGCCGCCGCGAGCGCGCCGCCCGCGAACATGATGAAGACGAAGTCGAGAGTCGTGATCTCGATCAGACCGAGCAACAGGGCCGCACCGACCCACCACAACCACTCCATCGGAATCCCCTCCCCGAGGCTGGGCGCTCACCTGGCGCCTTTGCCCGAAGATTACCAATCCGTCACACGGTCGGCCAGCAAAATCGGGTTCGGGTCCGACGTCGGTTCGGTAACACCGTCGTCAGCGCGCGGCACGCGCCAGCCAGCGCCCTCCACCGTGCGCGACGACGAGCGGCAGCCCGAACGCGGCCGAGAGGTTGTCCGCGGTGAGCACCTCGTCGATCGGACCGGCCGCGTGGATGCGGCTGCGTCCCATGAGCAGCACGTGCGTGAACCCCTCGGGGATCTCCTCGACATGGTGGGTGACCAGCACCAGCACGGGCGACGCCGGCTCCGCGGCGAGCTCGGTCAGCGCGGCGAGCAGCTCCTCGCGCCCGCCGAGGTCCAGGCCCGCGGCCGGCTCGTCGAGCAGCAGCAGCTCCGGGTCGGTCATGAGGGCGCGCGCGATCTGCACGCGCTTGCGCTCGCCCTCGGAGAGCGTCCCGTAGTGCCGGTCGGCGAGCTTCGCGACGTCGAACGCCGCGAGCAGGTCCGCTGCCCGCTGCTCGTCCACGTCGTCGTAGGACTCCTGCCAGCGGCCCGTCACGCCGTACGCGGCGGTCAGGACGACGTCGCGCACCGTCTCGCCGCCCGGGATGCGGTCGGCGAGCGACGCCGACGAAAGGCCCACGCGCGGGCGCAGCTCGAACACGTCGGTGCGGCCGAGCGTCGCGCCCAGCACCTCGGCGCGGCCCTCGGTGGGGTGCATCCGGGTGGCGACGATCTGCAGCAGCGTCGTCTTGCCCGCGCCGTTCGGCCCCAGGACGATCCAGCGTTCGCCCTCGTTCACCCGCCAGTCCACCGAGTCGAGGATGGTCGTGGTGCCGCGCCGGACCGTGACGCCCGAAAGGTCGAGAACCGTGCTCATGGTCCACAACAGTAACGGACATGTCTCATACTGTGAGGGCGATGAACACACCGCCGGACCTGCCCCGCAGCGTCGTCCTCGCCCTCTGGCTGCAGGGCGTCGGCGACACCTCGGACGCCGCGGCCGCCATCCAGGGCGACGACGAGCCGCACCGGGTCCACGGCCTGCCCGGCGTGTGGGACGGCACGGACCTGGGCACGCTGCTCACGACCTGGACCGACGGTCCCCGCACGGTGGCGGCTCTGCTCCCGGTGGCGGGTGACCCCGCGGGGGTCCCGGCCGCGGCGAGCCACGATGCCACCGAGTCCGGGGAATGCGTGGTGATCACCACACCGGAGGGCAGCTGGGCAGCCGTCCCGGCAGTCACCCCGTTCGGCAGCCATCTCGAACCCGGCCACCTCGTCGAGTGGCACGTGCGGCCGGTGCCGGACTGGAGCACGGCGCTGTTCGGCGCGATCGGCTCCGTGTCCGACGCCGAGCGCGAGCTGCGCACCAGTCTCATGACCGCGACCGACGCCCTGGACTCGCTCGACGTCGCGCGCTGGCGCGACGACGCGGCCGATGCCATCGAGCGCCTCCGTGCGGCGAGCACCGCCGACTGGCCGGTGCCGCACCTGGATGGGCGCCGCGCACGGATCCTGCAGCTGGCCGCCCGCCTGCGTGCGATCGTCGCGCTGGGCGCGGTCGACGACGGCGGCGCGGTCAATCTCTGGCAGGCGGACCAGCGCAGCACCGCGCTGCGCGAGGTCGACCGGACGGCACGCCACGCGATGAGCGCCGCCACCTACGGCGAGATTCCGTGACGACCGGCCCACGTTCAGCAGGGGGCTCCCGCGGAACAGGTCAGGAGCCGAGGAGGGTGAGGACCTCGGCCAGCGAGCCGTCGATGCTGTGGGGGGCCTGATCCTTGACCACCGGCTTGGCGCGGAATGCCACCCCGACACCGGCCGCGGCAATCATGTCGAGGTCGTTCGCGCCGTCGCCCACCGCCACCGTGGCCGCCATCGGCACGCCCTCCGCCGCCGCCCACTCGCGCAGGATCGCGGCCTTGGCCGCCCGGTCGACCACCGGGCCGAGCGTGCGCCCGGTCAGGACGCCGTCGGCCACCTCCAGGCGGTTGGCGCGGACCAGGCGGATCCCGAGGCTCTCGGCGATCGGCCGGACCACCTCCTCGAAGCCCCCGGAGACGAGCCCGAACGCCCAGCCGCGGGCCTGGCACTGCGCCACGAGCTCCGCCGCCCCGGGCATGAGCTCGACGGCGTCGCGCACCTTGTCCAGGGCGCTCACGGGTACCCCCGCGAGGGTCGCGACCCGCTCGCGCAGGGACCCCGCGAAGTCGAGCTCGCCGCGCATCGCGCGCTCGGTCACCGCCGCGACCTCCGCGCGGGTCCCCGCGTGGTCGGCGATGAGCTCGATGACCTCCTGCTGGAGGAAGGTGGAGTCGACGTCGGTCACGATCAGGCGCTTCACGCGCAACAGTGTGCCCGACGCCGCCCGGAGCCCGTCGTCGGCTCCACGACGCGGACGGCCGGCCCGGCTACTCGACGACGCTCCCCTTCGGGACGACCGTCAGGCCGGACGCCGTGACCGTGAAGCCGCGCGCGCGGTCCTCCTCGTGGTCGACGCCGATCCGGGCACGTTCGGACACGATCACGTTCTTGTCCAGGATCGCGCGGTGCACCTGCGCGTGGCGGTGCACCTGCACGCCGTCCATGAGCACCGAGTCCCCCACCGACGACCACGAGTGCAGGTGGGTGCCCGGTGACAGCACCGAGCCGGCGGCCTGGGCGCCGGAGATCAGCACGCCCGGCGACACGATCGACTCCACGGCGTGGCCCATCCGGCCGGCGCCCGCGTGCACGAACTTGGCGGGCGGGAGGCCCGTGTATCCCGTGTACAGCGGCCACTCGTCGTTGTACAGGTTGAACACCGGCTGCACCGAGATCAGGTCCATGTTCGCCTCGAAGAACGAGTCGATCGTCCCCACGTCGCGCCAGTAGGCGCGGTCCCGGTCGGTCGAGCCGGGCACGTCGTTGCGGATGAAGTCGTACACCCCGGCCTCGCCGGCGGCGACGAACGCCGGGACGATGTCGCCGCCCATGTCGTGCCGGGAGTCGTTGCTCGACGCGTCGCGGGTGACGGCCTCGACCAGGGCGTCGGCGTCGAACACGTAGTTCCCCATGGAGGCGAGGACCTGGTCGGGGGCGTCCGGCAGGCCGGTGGGGTCGGTCGGCTTCTCGAGGAACTCGCGGATCCGTGTCGGGTCGTCGGGCTGCACGTCGATGACGCCGAACTGGTCGGCCATGGACAGGGGCTGCCGGATCGCGGCGACGGTCGCCCGGGCGCCCGACTCGATGTGCGCGTCCACCATCTGGGAGAAGTCCATGCGGTACACGTGGTCCGCGCCGACCACGACGACGATGTCCGGCCGTTCGTCCTCGATGACGTTCAGGCACTGGTAGATCGCGTCCGCGCTGCCGAGGTACCAGTGCTTGCCGACGCGCTGCTGCGCCGGGACCGGCGCCACGAAGTTGCCCAGCAGCGGCGACATGCGCCACGTCTTGGAGATGTGCCGGTCCAGCGAGTGCGACTTGTACTGGGTCAGCACGATGACGTGCAGGTAGCGGGAGTTGACGATGTTGGACAGCGCGAAGTCGACCAGGCGGTAGATCCCGCCGAACGGGACGGCGGGCTTGGCGCGTGCCGCGGTGAGCGGCATGAGGCGCTTTCCCTCGCCTCCGGCAAGGACGATCGCGAGAACACGAGGGGCGGCCATGGCTCAGACGATATTGCCTCGGGCGAGCTGGGCGAAACCCTCGTCGCGGGAACGGGTGGCGTCGAAAAGGTCGGTAACGTCTGGACCGTGACAGCTCTGGAGCCGCAGCCACCGTCGTCCCGCCTCACGGTCGATCTCCTGACCCGGGAGTACCCGCCGCACGTCTACGGCGGTGCGGGGGTGCACGTCACGGAGCTGGCGGGCGTGCTCGCGCCCCTCGCCGACGTCCGCGTCCGCCACTTCGGCGAGCAGGCCGCGGGCGGCACCGAATCCGGGGGGACGCCCGCGCCCGCCGTGACCGGCTACGCCACTCCCACCGAGCTGACCGGTGCGAACGCGGCGCTCGCGACGCTCGGTACGGACCTGGTGATCGCGGGCGACTGCGCCGGGGCCGACGTCGTCCACTCCCACACCTGGTACGCCAACCTGGCCGGCCACCTGGCCGGGCTGCTGCACGGCGTCCCGCACGTCGTCACCGCGCACTCCCTCGAGCCGCTGCGGCCGTGGAAGGCGGAGCAGCTCGGCGGCGGGTACGCCGTCTCGTCGTGGGCGGAACGGACGGCGTACCTCGGCGCGTCGGCGATCATCGCGGTCTCGGCCGGGATGCGGGACGACATCCTGCGCTGCTACCCCGAGCTGGACCCGGCCCGGGTGCACGTGGTGCACAACGGCATCGACCTGGCGGGGTGGCGGCGGCCGACCGGCGACGCCGCACTCGCGGCCGCCGACGAGACCGTCCGCCGCCTCGGGATCGACCCGGACCGGCCGGCGGTCGTGTTCGTCGGGCGGATCACGCGGCAGAAGGGGCTGCCGTACCTGCTGCGGGCCGCGGCGGAGCTGCCCTCCTCCGTGCAGCTCGTGCTGTGCGCGGGCGCACCGGACACACCGGAGCTGATGGACGAGGTCAGGACGCTGGTCAACGGCCTGCGCGAGGCCCGCGACGGGGGGATCGTCTGGATCGAGCAGATGCTGCCCCGGGAGGAGCTCGTGGCCGTGCTGGCGGCCGGCACCGTGTTCGTCTGCCCGAGCGTGTACGAGCCGCTCGGCATCGTGAACCTCGAGGCGATGGCGGTCGGGCTGCCCGTCGTCGCCACGGCCACGGGCGGCATCCCCGAGGTCGTGGACGACGGCGTCACGGGTGCGCTCGTACCGATCGAGCAGGCCGACGACGGCACCGGCACACCGCTCGACCCCGACCGGTTCGTGGCCGACCTGGCGGAGGCGCTGAACCGGGTGGTCCGCGACCCGGCGCGGGCCGCCGCGATGGGTGAGGCCGGCCGCCGCCGGGCACAGGAGCACTTCTCCTGGACGGCCATCGCCGAGCGCACCATGGAGGTCTACCGCAGCGTGACGACCGGGTGAATACCCGTCACTCATCCTGGATCGCCGGATTTCTGATGTTGGTACCCGATGTCACGAATCGATGTTGTCGAAACCCCACAACGTGCGGCGTGGGGCGCGTGGCACGTCGCGCAGCGCCGCCCGGCGGGTCGCACCGGTAGCGTCGCTGACATGACCGAGAACCTGGATTCCGCCGCCGGCCGCGTCGTCGTCGTGACCGGCGCCGCACGCGGCATCGGCCGCTCGATCGCCGAACGCTTCGTCGCCGAGGGCGACCGCGTCGCCACGCTGTACCGCGGCGGTGACCTGCCCGACGGGGTGCACGGCTACAAGGCCGACATCACCGACACCGAGGCCGTGGACGGCGCGTTCGCGCAGATCGAGCAGGACCTCGGGCCGGTACAGGTACTCGTCGCCAACGCGGGCGTGACGAAGGACCAGCTCCTCATGCGGATGTCGGACGAGGAGTTCGAACAGGTCGTCGACGTCAACCTCACGGGCACCTTCCGCTGCGTGCGCCGCGCCGCCAAGAGCATGATCCGCAAGCGCTACGGCCGCATCGTGCTGATCGGGTCCCTCGTGGGCCTCTACGGCGGCACGGGCCAGGTCAACTACGGCGCGTCGAAGGCGGCGCTGGTCGGGATGGCCCGCTCGATCTCCCGGGAGCTCGGCGCCCGGGGCATCACCGCGAACGTCGTCGCGCCCGGGTTCATCGAGACCGACATGACCGCCGAGCTGCCCGACAAGACGCGGGACTTCTACCTCGGCGCGATCCCCGCCGGCCGGTTCGCCCGGCCCGACGAGGTCGCGGGCGCCGTGACGTTTCTCGCATCCGACGCCGCGGCCTACGTGACCGGCACGGTCCTCCCCGTCGACGGCGGCATGGGGATGGGCCACTGACCAGCCGTTGACCCGCGCGTTCACCAGCGCGGGGACCTCCCACGTCCCACCTCCACAAACATCCTCCACAACCCGCGCCGGACCCGGAGTTTTCCTCCACGCGGGTCACACCGTTACGCTCACACCCAGTGCGGGACACGGCGCGAGGCGCCTACGCACATTCACCGGAAGGACAACATGGGTCTCCTCGAAGGCAAGAAGCTGCTCATCACCGGAGTTCTCACCGACTCGTCGATCGCGTTCCACACGGCCCGCCTCGCGATCGAGGAGGGCGCCGAGGTGGTCCTCTCGTCGTTCGGCCGTCAGATGAAGCTGACGAGCGCGTTCGCGAAGCGTCTTCCCGGTGACACGCCGCCCCCGGTCGTTCAGCTCGACGTCACGAGCGACGAGGACCTCGCGGGCCTCGCCGACGCCGTGCGCGAGGCGGGCCTCGACCGGCTCGACGGCGTCGTGCACTCCATCGGCTTCGCGCCGCAGAGCGTCATGGGCGGCAACTTCCTGTCCGGCGAGTGGGAGGACGTCGCCACCGCGCTGCAGGTCTCCACGTTCTCGTACAAGGCGCTCGGCGTGGCGGCCCGGCCGCTGATGACCGACGGCGGCGCCGTCGTCGGCCTGACCTTCGACGCGCAGTTCGCCTGGCCCGTCTACGACTGGATGGGCGTGGCCAAGGCCGGCCTGGAGGCCGCGAACCGCTACCTCGCGCGCGACCTGGGCCCGGCCGGCATCCGGTGCAACCTGGTGTCCGCCGGACCGATCAAGACCACCGCGGCGAAGTCGATCCCGGGCTTCGAGCAGATGGAGGCCGCCTGGCCCGAGCGCGCGCCGCTCGGCTGGGACCAGACCACCGCGGAGCCGACGGCGCGAACCGTCGCTGCCCTGCTCAGCGACTGGTTCCCGGCCACCACGGGTGAGATCGTGCACGTCGACGGCGGCGTGCACGCCATGGGGCAGTAACCCGGCACCACGGGAGACCCCCGTTTGACCTGCGGCGCCTCCCTCACCCGGGAGGCACCGCACGAACCATGAGTAAGGAGCAGATCGTGGCCAGGCATCGCGAGGAGGTGGCGTCGAGCACGCCGATGCGTCGGCTCGTCCTGTTGCGTCACGCCAAGGCCGAGCCGGCCACGTCCTCCGACGACGCGCTGCGCCCGCTCGCCCTGCGAGGGCGCACGCAGGCGGCCGGGCTGAGCGCGGCACTCGTCGCGCTCGCCGCCGTGCCCGACGTCGTCCTCGTCTCCTCCGCCCTGCGCACGCGCCAGACCTGGGACCTGGCCAAGAGCGGGCTGAACGGCCGGCGCGACGGGGCCCCGCGGGTCGTCGTCACCGACAGCCTGTACAACGCCCGCGTGGGCGACGTCATGGACCTCGTCGCCGAGCTCGACGACAGCGCACGCACGGTCCTGGTCATCGGGCACGAACCCACGATGGCGGCGACCGCGTCGTTCCTCGCGGGGCCGGGCTCCGACGACGCCGCGCTCGCGCAGGTCCGCGTCGGCGTGCCGACGGCGACGTACTCGATGCTGGAGACGCCGGCCGCGACGCCCTGGTCGTCCTGGACACGCTCCACGGCGGTGCTGACCCACGTGGGCCGCCCGCCGGGCTGAGCCGTCAGGCGCTCGCCCGGACCACCAGCCGAGGGGTGAGCACCTCGTGACGGTCCGCGGTGCGGCCGGCCCAGCGCTCGCGCAGCAGCTCGACCGCCAGGGCGCCCATCTCCGCACGCGGCTGGTGGACGCTGGTGAGCCGTGGGCGCGCCCGCAGCGCGAGCGCCGAGTCGTCGTAGCCGACCACCGCCAGCCCTGCCGGCACGTCGATCCCCCGGTCCCAGGCGTGGTCGAGCGCGTCGAACGCCTCGACGTCGTTCCGGGCGAAGACGGCGGAACACCCGTCCGCCAGCGCGGCGTCCAGGCCGGGGCCGGCCGGCTCGTCACGGCCCCGCTCGATCACCCGTACGTGGCGGTCCAGCCCGTGCGACGCCATCGCGTGCTCGTAGCCCGCCCGCCGGGCCAGGCCGGCCGGGCGGCGCGACGAGGTCAGGTGCGCGATCCGCTCGTGCCCGGCGGCGACGAGATGCCCGACGGCGAGCGCCGCGCCCCGCTCGTCGTCGTTGTTGACGGAGTCGATCCCGGCGACGGGCTCGAGCGAGCGTCCCACCATGGCGACGGGGGCGCGCCGGGCCGCGGCCTGGAGCAGTTCGGGATCCGCCCAGGAGGAGACGACCACCAGTCCGTCCACGTCGAGGTCGCCGAGCGCGTCGAGCCGTGCGGCCATCCGGCCGGCCCTGCGGGCCCCGTGGGCCAGCAGCACGGACAGGCCGTGCCGCTCCGCCGCCCGCTCCACCGACTCGACCACCTCGGTGTGGTAGGGGTTGTCGAGGCTTCCGACGACGACCCCGAGCAGCATGGTGCGGTGCTGCCGCAGTGCCCGCGCGAGCGCGTTGGACCGGTACCCGAGCTCGTCGGCGGCGGCGAGGATGCGTTCGCGCGTGGCGGGGCTGACGCCGTCGTCCCCGCGGAGCGCGAGCGAGACGAGCGACTTGGACACTCCCGCCCGCGCGGCGACGTCGACGATCGTGGGGCGGGACCTCATGCCCCGTTTCTACCCCACTTCGCGAGGCGCCTCGCCCCTGGTCCGGGCTCATGATCTGGAACGTTCCAGAGTTCGTGCCGCGTTCACCTGCCGGCCGGTGTTCCGCTACCCGGGCGCCGCCGGCTCTCCCTAGCGTCGTCGCCCGTGACCGAGACTCCCGCCGCCGGCACCGCGCCGGCCACCTCCCCCGCCCCGGCCGCCGCACTGGCGACGCGCCCCCAGGCCCTGCTCCTGGACTTCGGCGGCGTCGTCCTCGCCACGCGGAAGCGCCCCGAGGGGATGGCCGAGGTCGCCGGCCACGTGGCCGAGGTGCTGGCCCGGGCCGGTCACCACATCCCCGCGGCGGACCTGCTGCCGGTGCTGTCCGGCGGGCGCACGGCGCTGCGGGACTGGAAGAACTCCGCGAGCCGCCGGCTCGCCCCGCGGGAGCTCACCCACCGTGAGATCTGGGGCGACTTCTTCGGCGCTCCCCTGCCGCCCGCCGCCCGCGAGGTCCTGATGGGCCAGGCGGGGGCCCTGCAGCAGATGGTCACGCTCACCCTCGCCGAGCACAGTGTCCGGCCGGGGATCCGGGAGCTGGTGGAGCTCGCGGACTCGCTCGGGGTGCCGCTCGGCATCGTGTCCAACGCGCACTCGGGCCGCGCGCACCGCGCGATCCTGGAGCGCCACGGCCTGGCCGAGGCGTTCGGCGTGCAGGTGTACTCCGACGAGGTGGGCGTCCGCAAACCGAACCCGGAGATCATCGACATCGCCGCACGCGCCCTCGGCGCGGAGCCCGGCCGCTGCTGGTACGTCGGCGACACGTACGACCGCGACGTCGTCGCCGGCCGCCGCGCCGGTGCGGCAGCCGTCGTCCTCACTCGCCACCGGCACACGGACGAGGTCCCGTTCCCGGTTTCCGACGTCCCCGATGCCGTCTTCGACACCCCGGAGGGCCTGGTGGCGGCACTGCGCGCGGCCGAGCCGCCGAGGGCCGGGTCTCCCGGGGCGCGCGCTGCCAGGGAGCCGGCGACCGGGCGGCCGGGTCGCCCGGGTGGCGGCGAGCTCCCGAGCGCGTTGCTGCTCGACCACGGCGGGGTCATCTCGGTGTCACGGCCCGACGACGGCGTCCGGCGCGCCTTCGCCGAGCTGCTGGCCACACGCCTCACCCGGGCGGGCCACACGCTCACCACGGACCAGGCCCTCCGCACGCTGAAGGACATCCGCGCCGCCCACACCTCCTGGAAGGCCCGCCACGAACTCCCCGCCGCCCCGCTCACCGCCACCGTCCCCGAGATCGACGCCACGACGTTCTGGGTCGAGCTGGCGGGGCCCGTGATCGCCCGCGCGCTGAGCGGCACGCCCGTGGCCGCCTTCGGTGCTGCCGTCGTCCCTGACGGACTGCGCGCCTGGCTGCGGGCCGAGGCGCACGCGCTGATGGTCGCCTACGCCCGGGCGAAGTCCGTGCCCGTCGTCCGGCGCGGCGTCCGCGAGCTGCTGCGAGCCGCACGGGCGGCCGGCGTGCCGGTCGCCGTCGTCTCGAACACCGTGAACGGACGCGCCGTGCGCGAGAAGCTCGACGCCGCCGGGCTGACCGAGTACGTCGGCGCGCACGTGTACTCCGACGAGCTCGGCCGCCGCAAGCCCGACCCGGAGCTGCCCGCCGCGGCGCTGCGCGCCCTCGACGCCGACCCGGCCCACGCCTGGTTCGTCGGCGACAAGCCCGCGCGGGACGTGCTCGCGGCGCGGGCGGCCGGCGTCGGGCACGTGGTGCTGGTGCGGGGCGGTTCGACGTCCGACGACGCCCTCGCCGCCCTGGCCGACGACGATCCCGCGCGGCCCGACCACGTCGTCGACGACATGACCGAACCGGCCGCCCTCATGGGCCTCGCGCCCGCCGCACCCCCCGACTCCGGCCGGCCACCCGCCGGCCGGCAACCGGACCCCGTGCCGGGGTCCTGACCCCGCACGACCACCCCCCCCTTTGGAGCCCAGCATGACCACCACCGCCGGCGCCCTGCGCGCCCGCCTCCACGACCCCGACGGGATCTCCGGCTCGCAGAAGCTGATGATCATGATCCTGTCCATGACGCTGTACGGCGTCGCCGACATCGTCGCCGACCTGCTGCCGAAGTTCGAGGTCGGCAGCCTCGAGCTGGAGGTCGCGTACTTCGCGTTCATCCCCGTCGTGCTCGCCGCGCTGCTCACACCGCTGTGGGTGGCGCTCGGCGTCGCCGTCGGCGAGGCGGTCATCGCCGACATGCTGCTCGGTTCGTTCTCGGGAATCGGGGAGCTGGAGGGGTTCCTGCAGCTCTTCGTCGGGACGTACGTGGCCGGTTGCGTCGTCAGGGATCCCCGGCGCCCGGCACAGCTGTTCTGGGCCGCGATGGCGCTCGTGTCGATCGACAAGGTGTCGTCCGGGATCATCGACGTCGCGAAGTTCGGCGTGGGCATCGATCCCGAGGCCGGGGAGGAAGCCGGTGGCGGGCTGGCCGCCGTGGTGCTGGCGGAGGGCATCGAGCTCGCGCTCGCGCTGGTCGTCACCGGTGCGCTCTTCGGCGGGCTGGTCGCGATCTGGCTGGCGCCGCGCCTGTACGGCAAGATCGAGCCGCTCATGGGACTGCGTCCGCGGGACCCCGGCGCGCCGCCACGTCTGGTCGGTCCCTGGGGCTCGCCGTTCTGGCTGGTGGGTGTGCTGGGCATCGTCCTGGCCGCCGCCGTCGGCGTCCTCGGGCAGTGGGAGGAGCACTTCGAGGTCGCCAACCCGGTCACCGCGCTCGGTGAGTGGGAGGCGGCGAACGCGGAGTCGCTCGCGGAGTCGTACGCGTGGCTGGCGGCGCTGCTCGGCCTGGTCGCCGGGCTCGTGATCGTCGCGGTCATCGCCGCGCTGCGGGCGCGCGGTACGCAGCGGGCCCTGGCGTCCGCCGCCGACGAGCACGACGAGGACGACGCCTGATGCCGGCCGCCGACGACGGCCCGCGCGGAGCCGCCCCCGCGATCGAGGTCCGGAACGTGACGTTCCGGTATCCCGGAGCGGAGCGGGACACGCTCCGCGGCGTCGACCTGACGATCGCCGCGGGTGACTTCGTGGCCGTCGTCGGCGGCAACGGCTCGGGCAAGACCACCCTGGCCAAGACGTTCAACGGGCTCGTGCCGCACTTCTGGAACGGCGACCTGTCCGGGTCGGTGCGCGTGCACGGGCGCGGCACGCGCAGGCGGTCGGTCGCGGAGCTCGCCTCCGAGGTGGGGTACGTGTTCCAGGACTTCGGCAACCAGCTCGTGCGCCCCACCGTGCGCGACGACGTCGCCTACGCGCCCCTCAACCTCGGGCTGGCCGACTGGCGCGGGCGGGCCGACGCCGTCATCGCCGGTCTGGGACTGGAGCCCATCGCGGACACGTTCACCTGGCAGCTCTCGGGTGGCCAGCAGCATCTGACGGCGCTGGCGGGCGCGCTCGCACTGGCGCCCCGCGTCCTCGTGGTGGACGAGCCGGCCGCCGAGGTCGACCCCGCCCGGGCCACCGAGATCTACGAGCATCTGGTGCGGCTCAACGAGCGGGGCACCACGGTGGTCGTCATCGAGCACCACGCGGAGCTGATCGCCCGGTACGCCCGCAGCGTGGTGCTCGTCGACGACGGCGTGGTCCGCTGGCACCTCCCGACGGCCGAGGCGCTGGCCCGGCACGAGGACCTGGCGTCGGCGGACGTGCCGGCACCGCAGGTCGTGGAGATCGCCCGGGCGCTCGCCCCGGGATCCCTGCTGCCCCTGACGGTCGACGACTGCGTCGCGGCCCTCGCCGGGGTGGTGAACGCGAGGGCGGCCGGTCCTGGCGCGGGTCCGGACGCCGACCCGGTCGCCCGGGGCCCGCAGGCCGGTGGCCCGGACCGGCAGGACCGGGCGGGCCACGCGGTCATCGCCTCGCTGCGGGACGTCTCCCACGGGTACCTGACCATCGACGGGCCGCGGTCCACCGTCGTCGACGGCCTGTCGCTGGACCTGTTCGACGGCGAGCGCGTCGCCCTCGTCGGGTCGAACGGGGCCGGGAAGTCCACCCTGCTCACCCTGCTCGCCGGACTGGCGCTGCCCCGCGCCGGCACGGTGACCGTCGACGGCCGGGACACGCGCGAGGTCTCGGCCCCCGAGCTCGCCGGCACCGTCTGCTACCTGGTCCAGCATCCGGAGGAGATGTTCCTGCAGGACTCCGTCGCGGCCGACGTCGCCATGTTCCCCCGTGGCCGCCGGGTGGCCGGTGCGGACGAGCTCGTCGCCCGCGTCCTCGACCGCATGGATCTGGCCAAGGTCGCCGACCGCGACGGCCGGCTGCTGTCCGGCGGCCAGCAGCGCCGTGCCACGCTCGCCGTCGCGCTGGCCATGCGTCCCCGGCTGCTCCTCCTGGACGAGCCCACCGCCAGCCTGGACCTGCGCAGCCGGGACGACGTCATCGGCCTCCTCGCCGACCTCGCCGAGCACATCCGGTGCACCGTGGTCGCGACCCATGACATGCACCTCGTCGCCGAGTGGGCCAGTCGCGTCGTCGTCCTCGACGAGGGCGCGATCATCGCGGACACGACCCCTGCGGCCCTGTTCGCCGACGACGCCCTGCTCGCGCGCGCCCACCTCGTGCCGCCCCAGGTCGCCCAGGTGGGCAGGCGGCTCGGCCTGTCCCCCGTGCCCCGCACGGTCCCGGAACTGGTCTCCCGCCTCACCACCCCCGCCGAGACCGCGTCGCCCCCGCCGGACGTACCGCCTCGGCCGGCCGACGCGGGGGCGGCCGTCGCCGGAAGGACGGAGGCGTCTCGATGAGCACCCGGCGCGGTCTCGACCGCCTCTCCGTGGACTGGGTCACCCTCGAACTGATGCGTGTCGCGTACGCCACCCGCGGCGGTTTCCTCGCGGTCCGCGACCCGCGCGCGGTGGTGTGGTGGTACGTGATCGGGGCGCTGGCCCCGTGGTTCACCTACGACGTCGGGGTCCTGGCCGTCCTCTTCGCCGCCGCCCTGGCCGCGGCGCTGGCGGCGAGGATCGGCCCGCTGCTCCTGGGGCTGTTCCTGCTCGGGATCGTCGGCGATCTCGTGTACCTGCTCGTCATGCTGCTGATCCTGCGTGAGGACCCCGCGGCGATCGGCGCGCTCGTGCTGCCCGTGCTGAAGCTGGGCACGGTGTCGCTGGTCAGCATGGCCGCGTTCGCCTCCCTCGACCCGGAGAAGATCAGCGACGCCCTGCTGGCGATGCGGGCCCCGGAGATCCTGGGATTCGCCGTGAGCTACGGCTACCGCATGATCCCCGTGCTCGTGGACGAGTTCCGCACCATCGTCGACGGCCACCGCCTGCGCGGCGCCCCGCCGCGCGGACCGGGCTTCCTCGGCTGGCGTCCTGTCGTCCGCCTCGGCACGATCCTGGTCCGGTCCTTCTACCCGCTCGTCCTGAACACGGCGAAACGCACACGCACCACGGTGGAGGCGCTGGAGACGCGCGGCTTCACCGCCGCGGGCAGCGTCGGCGGCGCGGGCCGGGCGCTGCGGCTGGCCCGTCTGCGGTTCACGGCGGCCGACGCCGCCCTGCTGGCGGCCACGCTCGCGGTCGTGGCACTGGCGTACTGGGCAGGCGGCATCGCACTCAGCGGCCAAGGAAGTCCAGCAGCTCGGTGGTGACGTACTCCGGGTTCTCCTCGACGAATCCGTGAAGCCGATCCGTCGCCACGGGATGGTCTTCGGCCGCGATCCGGAGTCGGCGCCGACCCCCGCACACGACTCGTAGACTGGGGTGATGAGCAAGGCTCCCCGTCCCGAGCCCGAGGTCCAGTCGATCACGTCGGTCCCCGAGTCGCTGGACGCCGATCAGGCACGGCGCACGAAGGTCTATCTCATCCAGATGGCCATCCGGCTGGTGTGCTTCGTCTCCGCGATCCTCTGCCTCACCATGGGACCCGCCTGGCTCGGGTGGACGCTTGCCGCCGGCGCGGTCGTGCTGCCGTACACCGCGGTCGTCTTCGTCAACGCGGGGCCGAACCGCACCCCGCGCGACGCCCAGGCCTACGTGCCGGACGGCCCGGCCGCGCTGCCCCCGGCCGCTGACGTGCCCGACGGCGCGGGGCGGCCGCCGTCGGGCACGGGGCACACCGTCATCGACGGTGACACGCTGCTCGACGACGTACGCGACGAACCGGTGGAGAAGCAGAACTGATGGATGTCCTCGGACTGGGCGGCGGGGCCGCCGCGACGCCGGACCCCGTCGACGAGCTGATCTGCAGCGCCAAGGGCTGCCGCGCGGGAGCCACCTGGGGCCTGCTGTGGAACAACCCGCGCCTGCACACCCCGCAGCGCCGCAAGGTGTGGCTCGCCTGCGACGACCACCGCGAGCACCTCGAGCAGTTCCTGTCCGCCCGCGGTTTCTGGAAGCGGACCGTGCCCGCGGGCGAGCTGGACCAGCAGGGGCCCGCGTGAGCGATGCCGACCGGACCCGCGCGCCCCGCACCACCCGGCAGTGGGTGGTGCTCGGTGTCGCCGCGCTCCTGCTGGCCGCGCTCTGCCTGGTCGCGGGCCGCTGGCAGTGGGACCGGTACGAGGACCGCACCGCGCAGATCGATCTGATCGAGGCGAACTGGTCGGCGGAGCCCGTAGCGCTCGCCGACGTCCTGGACGGGCCGGGCGCCGCCCTGCCCGCGGACGCCGTCTGGCGGCCGGTCACCCTCACCGGCCGGTACGAACCCGACGCGACCGTGCTGCTGCGCAACCGGCCCGTGCACTCCACGCCCGGCTACCACGTGCTCGTGCCGTTCGTCGCGGAACATCCGGACGCGCCGGACGGCATCGTCGTGGTGATCGACCGCGGGTTCGTGCCCCTCGGCACGGACGGGAGCGCGCCGGCGTCCGTGCCGGAGCCCCCGGCCGGCGAGGTCGAGGTGACGGCGTCGCTGCGTCTCGACGAGCCGCCGTCGTCGCGCGGCGCTCCGCAAGGGCAGGTACAGGCGATCTCGACCGGCCAGGTCCTGGCCGCCGGCCCCGACGGTGCGGCCTGGGCCGACGGCCGCACCGTCGGCGCGTACGGGGCGCTCCGCGCGGAGGAGCCACGGCCGGCGACGGCGCCCGTCGCGCTTCCCGCGCCCGACACCGACCCCGGGTCGCATTTGAGCTACGCGTTCCAGTGGGGCGTGTTCTCGGTCGGCGCGCTCGCCGGCTACGTGCTGCTGTGGCGGCGCGAACGGGGAGCGCTGCGGGGCGAGAAGGTGTCGGCCGGGGACCTCCTGCTGGCCGCGCCCGACGTCGACGCGGCCACCGGCGGGACGACGTCGCGCGCGCGCCGCCCGGCCCGGAACGGTGGCCGGGGCCTGCTGTCGCGCCCCACCGCCGACTCCGACGACGAGGACGCCCTCATCGACTCCCAGTTCCGCTGAAAGCCGTGCCGTGGGCACGTCCTCCGTCATGTGTGATCCTGGGCACGTGCACGTCGTCGGACCTCGGATCACGGTCGTCGATCCTGCGGCGTAGGTCCGCAGCCGGGGTTCGTCGAGCACCGCTTACTCTTGGGGCGATGCCCTTCACTCCGTCCCACCCTGCCGCCGTGTTGCCGTTCGTGCGCCCGCCCTTCAGCGCGGCCGGCCTGGTGGCCGGGGCGATCGCGCCGGACCTGCCCTACTTCGCCCGGGCCCTGCCCGTTCCCGTCACCGCGCAGTCCTGGTACGAGCCGTATCTCAACGCGACCACCTCGCACGGCCTGACCGGCTCCCTGACGGTCGCCCTGCCCTACGCGGTCCTCCTGGTCGCCGCCTGGTGGGCGGCTCGGCGGCCCGCCGCGGCGCTACTCGCGACAGGTCCGACGGCGGACGGCGCGGCCCCGCGGGGTGGTGCGGGCGGTGGGGCCGGGTTGCGTACGGTAGCCGTCCGGGGCGCGTGGATCCTGCTGTCGCTGCTGATCGGGATCGCCACGCACCTGCTCTGGGACTCGTTCACCCACGGCGACGGGTACGTCGTGACGCACGTGGCGGTGCTGTCCGACCCGGCGGTCGGCGGCCTCACCTGGGCGAGACTGCTCCAGCACGTGAGCACCGTGGCGGGCCTGGTGGTGCTCGTGTGGTACCTGTGGCGCCGCCGGTCCGGCCTGCGGGTCCGGACCGCCGCGGCCGTGACCGTCCTGGCGGTCGCCGCCGCGGGCGCCGTCGCCGGAGGACTGCCGCAGTGGCGGAGTGCGGCCGGCGACCCGGCCGGCGTCTCCGCCGAGGTCCTCCTCCGGGCCGCCGCGGAGACCGCGGGCGTCACGCTGTTCGGCGCCGCCGTCGTCTACGTCGCCGCCTGGTGGGTCGTCCACGCGACCGGCCGCCGGCGACGTAACTCACTGCGCTTTCCCGCCCCGACTGCGTAGACTGGCCCGGCCCCGATCGGCTCGGCCGCCATGGGCCCCGCACTCCCGCGACCTTCGAAGGACCCTCATCCCGTGATCACCGCCCATGGCGTGGAGCTGCGCTTCGGCGCCCGCGCACTGCTGAAGCCCGCGACGTTCCGGGTCGGTCCGGGCGACCGTATCGGGCTGGTGGGCCGCAACGGCGCGGGCAAGACGACGCTCACGAAGACCCTCGCGGGCGAGACGCTGCCCGCGGCGGGCCAGATCTCGCGGGGCAACGAGATCGGCTACCTGCCTCAGGATCCCCGCACCGGGGACCTCGACGTCGTCGCGATGAACCGCGTGCTGTCCGCCCGTGACCTCGACAAGCTCAGCGCCAGGATGCGGACCACCGAGGCCGAGATGGCCTCCGAGGACCCGGACGTGATGGCCAGGGCCCTGGAGCGCTACCCCAAGCTGGAGGCACGCTTCCTCGCCGCCGGCGGGTACGCCGCCGAGGCGGAGGCACAGGTCATCACCGCGAACCTGGGCCTCGACGATCGCGTGCTCGCACAGCCGCTGCACACCCTCTCGGGTGGTCAGCGCCGCCGGATCGAGCTGGCGCGCATCCTGTTCTCCGGCGTCGACACCCTGCTGCTGGACGAGCCCACCAACCACCTCGACGCCGACTCCATCGCCTGGCTGCGCGACTACCTGCGCACCTACAGCGGCGGCTTCATCGTCATCTCGCACGACGTCGACCTGCTGCGCGCGTGCGTCAACAAGGTGTTCCACCTGGACGCGAACCGCGGCGAGCTCGACCAGTACGCCATGGGATGGGACAACTACCAGAAGCAGCGGGAGACGGACGAGCGTCGTCGCCGGCGCGAGCGGGACAACGCCGAGAAGAAGGCGGCCGCGCTCCTGTCCCAGGCGAACAAGATGCGGGCGAAGGCCACCAAGGCCACCGCCGCCCAGAACATGATCCGCCGCGCCGAGCAGATGCTCGACGGCGCCGAGGGCGTGCGGCAGACCGACCGGGTCGCCAAGCTCCGGTTCCCGACGCCCGCCCCCTGCGGCAAGACGCCGATCACGGCGACCGGGCTGTCCAAGTCGTACGGCTCGCTCGAGGTGTTCACGGGCGTGGACCTGGCGATCGACCGCGGGTCGCGCGTCGTCGTCCTCGGCCTGAACGGCGCGGGCAAGACGACGCTGCTGCGGCTGCTCGCCGGTGTCGAGAAGGCCGACTCCGGGACGGTCGACGCCGGCCACGGGCTGAAGCTCGGCTACTACGCCCAGGAGCACGACACGCTCGACATGAACGCGACCGTCGTGGAGAACCTGCGGCACGCCGCCCCCGACCTGACCGACACGCAGGTGCGCAACGTGCTGGGCTCGTTCCTCTTCTCCGGGGACGACGCCGACAAGCCCACCCACGTCCTGTCCGGCGGCGAGAAGACCCGGCTCGCCCTGGCGACGCTCGTCGTCTCCAGCGCGAACGTGCTCCTGCTCGACGAGCCCACCAACAACCTCGACCCGGCCTCCCGCTCGGAGATCCTCGGCGCGCTGAAGACGTACGAGGGCGCCGTCGTCATGGTCACCCACGACGACGGCGCGGTGGACGCGCTCGAGCCCGAGCGTGTCCTCCTCCTGCCGGACGGCGACGAGGATCTCTGGAACGAGAGCTACGCGGAGCTGATCAGCCTGGCGTAGGGCCTCCCGTCCCGGTCAGCTTCTGCTCCAGGCAGTCCGTGAAGCGGCCGAGCAGCTTGTTCGACACCTCCTGGACCAGGCCCCGGCCCATGCCGGCGACCCTGCCCCCGATCTGGAGGTCGGTACGCACCCGGACATCGGTGGTGGGGCCGTCGGCCCCACCCGCGCCCGGGGCGAGGACGACGACGGCCTCCGCTCCGGCCGTGCCGTTGCCGCGCTTGTCCTTGCCCTTCGCGGACAGCACCATGCGGCCGCCGCTGCCGTCCGTGGCGAGCTCCTTCTCCCTGAACTCCCCGGAGCCGTGGAAGGTCAGCGCGATCGGGCCGAGCTTGATCTTCACCGAGCCCGTGAACGTGTCGCCGTCGACCGAGGTGACCTGCGCGCCGGGGAAGCACTCGGCCACGGACTCGACCTGGGCGAACGTGGAGAACGTGGTGGCGACGTCGGCGGGCACCGTGAACTCGTGCGTCAGCTCCACGGGTGGCCGCCTTCCCCGGCGCCCCGCGCCGTCATGCCGCTCCCGCCGCCGCGGCCAGCACGGCCCGCCGGGCGAGCACCCCGGCGAGGTGCCGCCGGTAGTCGGCGTCCCCGTTGAGGTCGGAGGGCGGGCTGGTGCCGTCGGCCGCTGCCGCGCAGGCGGCGCCCACCGCCTCCGGCGTCGGCGCCACGCCCACGAGCGCCTCCTCCACGGCGCGCGCCCGCAAGGGGGTGGAGCCCATGTTGGTCAGTCCGATCCGTGCCTCGGAGATCGTGCCGCCGGCCAGGCGCACGGACGCGCCGACGGCGACGACGGGCCACTGCTGGGCCGTGCGCGTGAACTTCTGATAGCTGGAACCCCAGCCGGCGTGCACGGGGAAGCGGACGGCGGTCAGTAGTTCGTCCTCCCCCACGGCGGTGGTGAACAGGTCCTGGAAGAACTCGGCGGCCGGCACCACGCGCTCGCCCCCCGGGCCGGCGACGACCATCTCGGCTTCCAGGGCGAGCGCCGCGGCGCCGCAGTCGCCCGCGGGGTCGGCGTGGGCGAGGGAACCGCCGAGGGTGCCGCGGTGCCGCACCTGCGGGTCGCCCACCTCGGCGACCGCGTCGTGCAGGAGCCCGAGCTCACCGCGGACGCGGGAGGAGGCCAGGATCTCGTGGTACGGCGTCATCGCGCCGATCTCGATGGCGCCGCCGCCTCCGGCGACCGCGCCTCCCCCGGGGACCTCGCGGATGCCGCGCAGGGTGTCGATGCGGCCGAGGTCGACGACGAGCTCCGGCGCGTTCAGGCGCAGGCGCAGCACGGGCAGGAGCGACTGGCCGCCGGCGACGACCTTGGCGTCGTCGGACCCGGCGAGGAGCCGGAGGGCTTCGTCGACGCTGGTGGGCCGGGCGTACTCGAACGGTGCGGGGATCATGCCGCGCCCCCTTCCTGGATGGCGTGCCAGACGCGCGCTGGTGTGCAGGGCATCCGCACGTCGTGCACCCCGAAGGGGCGCAACGCGTCGACGACGGCGTTCACGACGGCGGGCGTGGACGCGATGGTGCCGGCCTCGCCGACGCCCTTGGCGCCGAGCGAGTTGGAGGTCGCGGGTGTGCTGCGGTGTGCCGTGTCGAAGCTGATGAGGTCGGCGGCCGTGGGCACGAGGTAGTCGGCGAGGGTACCGGTGAGCAGGGTGCCGGCGTCGTCGTACACGGCCTCCTCCCACAGGGCCTGGGCGATTCCCTGCACGAGCCCGCCGTGCACCTGCCCGGCGACGATGAGCGGGTTGATGACGGTACCGACGTCGTCCACGCAGACGTACCTGCGCAGGGAGACGGCCCCGGTCTCGGTGTCCACCTCGACGGCGCACAGGTGGGTGCCGTGCGGGAAGGAGAAGTTGACCGGGTCGAACGTGACCTCGGCGTCGATGCTCGGCTCGATGCCCTCGGGGTAGTCGTGCGCGGCGAAGGCGGCCAGGGCGATCTCCTGGATGCTCTTGCCCTCGTCCGTGCCGGCGACGGCGAACCTGCCGCGGGAGAACTCGATGTCGTCGGCGTTCGCCTCCAGCAGGTGCGCGGCCCAGGGTCTGGCCTTGGCCACGACCTTGTCGGCGGCGAGCGCCAGGGCCTCGCCGCCGACGGTGAGCGAGCGTGAGCCGTAGGTGTCCAGGCCGCGGGGTGCGACCTGGGTGTCGCCGTGCAGCACCTCGACGTCCTCGAAGGGCACGCCGAGGCGGTCGGCGACGATCTGGCTGAAGGCGGTCTCGTGGCCCTGGCCGTGGGCGCTGGCGCCGGTGACGACCTCGACCTTGCCGGTGGGCAGCATGCGGATCGCGGCGTGCTCCCAGCCGCCGGCGCCGTAGTCGAGGCTGCCGAGCACGCGGGACGGGGCGAGGCCGCACATCTCGGTGAACGTGGAGATGCCGATGCCGAGCTGGACGGGGTCGCCTGCCTCGCGCCGCCTGGCCTGCTCGGCGCGGAGGTCGTCGTAGCCGAACGTCTCGACGGCCTGGGCGGTGGCGGACTCGTAGTCGCCGGAGTCGTAGGTGAGTCCGGCGACGGTGGTGAACGGGAACTCGTCGCGGGTGATCCAGTTCTGGCGGCGCACCTCGAGGGGGTCGCGGCCCAGCTCGGCGGCGAGCTCGTCCATGAGGCGCTCGATGGCGAAGGTGGCCTCCGGGCGTCCGGCGCCGCGGTAGGCGTCGGTCCAGGTCTTGTTGGTCAGGACGGTGCGGCAGTCGAACCGGTAGGCGGGGAACTTGTAGATGGCGTTGAACATGAACGCGCCGAGCACGGGCACGCCGCCGCCCACGAGCGCGACATAGGCGCCGAGGTCGGCGAGCAGCTCGACCTTGAGTCCCGTGACGGTGCCGTCCTTCGTCGCCGCGAGCGTGAGCTTCTGCCACTGGTCGCGGCCGTGGTGGGCGGCGAGCAGGGACTCGGAGCGGGTCTCGGTGTACTTGACGGGCTTGCCGAGGCGCCGCGCGACGGCGAACGCCGCCCACTCCTCGGGAGTGGTCTGCAGCTTGCCGCCGAACCCGCCGCCGACGTCGGGCGCGATGACCCGGATCTTCGACTCGGGCACGCCGGTGGTGGCGGCCAGGAGGAAGCGGGTGATGTGCGGGATCTGGGTGGCGGACCAGACGGTGATCTGCTCGCCGGTGGGGTCGACGACCACGGAGCGGGGTTCCATGAACGCGGGGATGAGCCGCTGCTGGCGGTACTCGCGTTCGATGACGATGCCGTCGGCCCGGGCGGCGGCGACGGCGTCCTCGACGTCGCCGCCGGTACCGGCCTCCGCGGAGTCGAAGACCCAGCGGGCGGAGTTGTTGGTGCCCAGGTCGGGGTGTGCGAGGGCGCCGCCGTTCTCGGGGCTCGCGGCGGCGGCGTCCTTGAGGTCGAGGGCGGCGGGCAGTTCCTCGTAGTCGACGTCGACCAGCTCGGCGGCGTCGGTGGCCGCCGCGGCGCTGCGGGCGACGACGACGGCGACGATCTCGCCGGCGAACGCGACCCGGTCGACGGCGACCGGCTTGTGCTCGGGAGTGACCTGGTCGGGCGTGATGGGCCACGCGTTGGCGAGCACGCCCTGGGTGTCGGCGAGGTCGGCACCGGTGAGCACGGCCACGACGTTCGGGGACGCCTGGGCACCCTGAGTGTCGACGGCCGTGATGCGCGCGTGCGGATGCGGGCTGCGCACCATGGCGAGGTGCAGCGTGCCGGGCGGGGCGATGTTGTCGGTCCAGCGGGTGCGTCCGGTGACGAGGCGGAGGTCCTCCTTGCGGCGCCGGTCGCGGCCGATCTCCCGGTCTCCCTCGGCGGTGGCCGGGGCCTCTTCGGTGGCGGTCATGCCGTGCCTCCGTCCGTGCCGTGCGCGACGGAGGGGCCTGCCGCGTGCCGCACCGCGCGCACGATGTTGTGGTAGCCGGTGCACCGGCAGAGGTTGCCCTCGAGGCCGCGGCGGATCTCGTCCTCGGTGGGCGCGGGGTTCTCGGCCAGCAGGTCGGCGGCCTGCATGATCATGCCGGGGGTGCAGAATCCGCACTGCAGCGCGTGGCACTCCCGGAACGCCTCCTGGACGGGGTGCAGGGCGCCGTCGGCGGGGAGTCCTTCGATGGTGGTGACCGAGGCGCCGTCGGCCTGCACGGCCAGGACGTTGCACGACTTCACGCTCCGGCCGTCGAGGTGGACGGTGCAGGCGCCGCAGCTGGCGGTGTCGCAGCCGATCACGGTTCCGGTCTTGCCGAGGTGCTCGCGCAGGTACTGCACGAGCAGCAGGCGGGGTTCGACGTCGTCGGACACCTTCGCGCCGTCGACGGTGAGCTCGATCCTGGTCATGGACGCTCCTCTGCCACTGCGTTGTGACGGTGTGACACGGATCACGGTACGCCGGGGCGACCGTGATCCGCCACAGGTGAGCTCAGGTCAGACGCAGCGTCTGCTCCACGGGACCGGGAGCGTCGAGGGAGAAGGGGAGCGCCGGGCCGCCCGGCGCGCCGGGAAGGGAGAGCTCGTAGTCGCCGAGGAAGCCGGTCACGTCCACCCGCCCGCCGGCGTCCGTGCGCAGCGGGGTGGGCGCCAGCCACCACTCGCCACGGACGAGGTCGCGGAGACGCTCGTAGGCCGGCTTCGGCGAGCCGTCCGCACGCAGCAGGCCGCCGGGCGCGTTCAGCCACATGCCGCGGTCGCTCAGCCCCCAGTAGGTGAACGCCTCCACGTTCGGGTGCGCGAGCAGCAGCCGCAGGTACGCCTCCAGCTCCTCGGCCTGACGGGCCTCGCCCTCGGGCGTGCTGGGCCACTCGTCGACCTGCCAGTCGTTGAGGTCCACCACGTGTTCCGGCATGAGGTCGCCCGACAGCAGCGTAGTCTCGGTCAGGTGGATGGGGATGCCGTAGCGCCCGAAGCGCTCCAGGACGCGGAGCGTCTTCTCCTCGCCCCACCATCCCTGGTGCATGTGTGACTGCAGGCCGAGCCGGTCGATGCGGATGCCGGCCTCCAGCACGGCCTCGATGAGGCACTCGTACGCCGTGGACATGTCGAAATCGTTCAACAGAAGGGTCGCGGACGGGTTGGCCGCCCGCGCCTCCTCGAACGCCATCCGGATCATCTCCACGCGTCCGCGCGCCCGGGCGAGCGGGGTGATCGCGTTGTCCTCCGCGGTGAAGACCGGCATGATCACCACCTCGTTGATCGCGTCCCAGGTGTCGATGACGCCCGCCATGTCGGCCACGTCCCGCCGGATGCGCTCGCGCTGCAGCCGCTCCACCTCGGCGAGCCCGGCGCCGGTCACGGCGTCGCCGCCCGCGCGGGCCACGTCCAGCAGCCATCCCGGCTGGACCGTGTGCCACACCAGGGGGTGGCCCTTGACCGCGACGCCCCGCTCCGCGAACCACTCCGCGGCCCGGCGCAGCCGCGCGGTTCCCGGCGTGCCCCGCGCGGGCTCGAACGTCCCCCAGTAGAAGGGCAGGGTGGCCTGGTTGAAGACGCCGAGCCACGCGTCGGCGAGGCGCTGGTCGTACCCCGGATCGCGCGAGTCGGCGTTCGCGAGGTCCACCAGGTCGAACCCGATGCACCCGAACCAGAACGCGTGCCGCGTCTGCCGCACGACGACGTCCCGGTCGGCGAGCGCCTCGCCGTCGGGGCCGTGCAGGGTCAGGTGCGCCCGCGCGCGCCGGTGGGCGAGCGAGGGGTCGGGCCGGTGGGTCACGGGCGGAGTGAAGAGGGACGACGACGTCATGGTGGCACCCTAGTGATGGATCCGGCCCCGCGTGGTCGTCAGTGCCCGGCCCGAGCCGCCCCAGCGCGCCGAGACGATCTCCGCGGCGATGCTCACCGCCGTCTCCTCGGGTGTGCGCGAGCCCAGGTCCAGACCGATCGGGCTGTGCAGACGCGCCAGGGCGCCGTCGGGGACGCCCGCGTCCCGGAGCCGGGCGAGGCGGTCCTCGTGCGTGCGGCGCGAGCCCATGGCCCCGACGTAGGCCACGTCCAGGCGCAGCGCCCGCTCCAGGACCGGTACGTCGAACTTGGGGTCGTGGGTGAGCACGCAGATCACCGCGCGCTCGTCGATCCGGCCGGCGTCCGCCTCGGCGGCGAGATAGCGGTGGGGCCAGTCGGTCACCACCTCGTCCGCGTCGGGGAAGCGTGTCGCGGTGGCGAACACCGGCCGGGCGTCGCAGACGGTGACCCGGTAGCCGAGGAACGCACCGATCCGTGCCGTGGCCGCCGCGAAGTCGATCGCGCCGAACACGAGCATCCGCGGGCGCGGCGCGTGGGCGGAGACGAACACCCGGCAGCCCTCGCCCCGACGTTCGCCGTCCGGCCCGTAGGTGAGGGTGTCGCTGAGCCCGCCGGCGAGCAGGCCGAGGGCGTCGTCGGCCACCGCGCCGGTCAGGCGCTCGCCGCCCAGGCTTCCCGAGACCTGCGGGCCGCCGGCCGGGCCGCTCGGCCGGACGACCAGCCGGCGGCCGAGGAGCCGCTCGTCCGGGTGCTCCACGACGGTGGCCACCGCGACCGGGCGGCCGGCGGCGATGTCCGCGGCGACCTCGCCGAGGTCGCCGAACCCCGCGGGGTCGACCCGCTCCACGAACACGTCGAGGATCCCGCCGCAGGTGAGGCCGACGGCGAACGCGTCGTCGTCGGAGATCCCGTACCGCTCCAGCACCGGCCTGCCGGTCCTGGCCACGTCGCTCGCCAGGTCGAACACCGCGCCCTCCACGCAGCCGCCGGACACGGAGCCCACCGCGACGGGCGGCGCGCCGTCGGGGCCGGGGCCCACCAGCATGGCGGCACCGGGGGGACGCGGCGCCGAGCGGAACGTGGCCACGACCGTGGCCATCCCGACCGCGTGGCCGTCGCGCCACCAGGCCAGCAGTTCGTCGAGCACGTCACGCATGCGCGAGCACCTCCAGCGCCTCTTCGAACGTCGCGAGCGAATGCCCCGCGAGGAAGTGGTCCACGTGCGGCAGTACCGCCGCGATCCCGGACTGCACCGGCCGGTAGCCTGCCTTGCCGCGGTGCGGGTTCACCCAGATCACCGCACGGGCGAGACGACGCAGCCGGGCGGCACGTGCGGCCAGTTCCGCCGGGTCGCCGCGCTCCCAGCCGTCGCTGCAGATCACGACCACCGCCCCGCGCAGCCGGGCACCGTGCCGGTCCGTCAGCGCGGCGAGCGCCTCGGCGAGCCGTGTGCCGCCGGCCCAGTCGGGCACGAGTTCGCCGGCGCGGGCCAGTGCCCGTTCCGGGTCGGCGGCCCGCAGGGCGTCGGTCACGCGGGTGAGGCGTGTGCCCAGTGTGAACACCTCCGCGCGGGACGGCGGTGCCGACCGTACGACGGCGTGCGCGAGGCGGAGGAGGGCCTCGGCGTACGGGCGCATGGAGCCCGACACGTCCACCAGCAGCACCGCGCGGCGCGGCACCCGGGCCCGGCGGCGCCGCTCGACCCGGACGGGCTCGCCCGCCCGGCGCAGCGAGGCGCGCAGGGTGCGGTGCAGGTCCGGGCGCCCGCGCCGCCACGGCACGGCGCGGGCGGCGCGGCGCAGCGGCGGACGGGGACGCAGGGCCGCGAGCTGTGCGGCGAGGACACGGCGTTCCGCCGCGGTGAGGCCGGCGATGTCGCGACGGCGGAGGATCTCCCGGTCGTCGGCGAGCACGGGGACGACGCCGGGCGTCCGCGAGGTCCCGGGGTGCGCGGTCCCGGGGTGGGCGGGTGCGGCGTCGCGGCCGGACGGGAGCACGGCGGTGGAGGGCTCCGTGGCCGCGCCGGTGCGGGCGGGAACGGTGGTCGACGCCGCGGCGCCGTCGCCCGTGCCCGTCCCGGCGCGCGGCAGCGGCAGGCCGACGGCCGTCGCCCCGAACCACGCGGCGAACACCTGGTCGAACCGCGTCAGGTCGTCCGGCCCTCCGCACAGCGTCGCCCGGCCCGCGCGGTAGGCGGCGACACCGCTGCCCGCCCCGAGCAGAGAGGTGGCGTGCAGGAACGCGGTGGCGCGGTCATGGGTGACCGCGACGCCCGCCGCGCGCAGGGCCCGGGCGAAGCCGAGGAGGACCTGCTCGGCGCCGTGCCCGCCCTCCGCGTTCACCGTGACCGCCCCCCGATCGTCGTCGCGCATGTCAGGCCGCCAGGATGCGGGTGAGTGCCTCGCGTGCGCGGAGGGTGTCCTCGCGGTACTTCACCACCGCGCCGAGCGTGCGGGACGCGGCGTCGAGGTCGAGCGTCGTGGCACCGAGGCGCTCCAGGGCGCGCGCCCAGTCGAGCGTCTCGGCGACCCCCGGGGGCTTGAGCAGCGGTTCCCCGCGCAGCCGCTGGACGCAGCCGGCGACCTGGCGGGCCAGCGTCTCGGCGACCTGCGGCAGGCGGACCCGCACGATCGCCACCTCCCGCTCCAGGTCCGGATGGTCGATCCAGTGGTACAGACAGCGGCGCTTGAGGGCGTCGTGCAGCTCGCGCGTGCGGTTCGACGTCAGGACGACGGTGGGCGGTGTCGTGGCGCGGATCGTGCCGAGCTCCGGGATCGTCACCGTCCAGCCCGACAGCACCTCCAGGAGGAACGCCTCGAACTCGTCGTCGGCGCGGTCGATCTCGTCCACCAGCAGGACCGAGGGGGTGGTCCGCAGTGCCTGCAACACGGGCCGGGCCAGGAGGAACCGCTCGTCGAACAGGGAGCGCTCGGTCGTCTCGACCTCGAGGCCGGCCCGGTCCGACGACGCCGCTGCGGCCTCCAGCGTGCGCAGGTGCAGGATCTGCCGGCCGAAGTCCCAGTCGTACAGCGCCTGGGTGGCGTCGATGCCCTCGTAGCACTGCAGCCGGATCAGGGGCGCGCCGCCGGTTCGGGCCAGGGCCTCGGCGAGCGCGGTCTTGCCGGTGCCCGGCTCCCCCTCCAGGAGCAGGGGACGCTCCATCGCCCGGGCGAGGTGCGCCACGGTCGCCAGTTCCTCGTCGGCGAGGTATCCGGCCTCCCCCAGTGCTGCCGCGAGAGCCTCGGGTGAGTTCATCCGTTCAGGTTACGGTGTGGCGGCCCGGCGGTCGTGGCGTCCGGACCGGTGAACGCCCGGAGGCCGGCCGACCTCCCGGGAGCGGGTCCCGCCGTCGGGAGGTCGGCCGCGCCGCGGCCCGGTACGGGTCAGCTGTCGCCGTCCATGTTCTCGTCGTCCATGTTCTCGTCGTCCATGGAGTCCTCGCTCCCCATGTCCTCGTCCTCCGACATCTCCTCGTCGGACATCTCCTCGTCGGACATCTCGTCCTCGGACATCTCGCCGTCGGACATCTCCTCCGTACTCGTCGGGGACATGTCGTCCTCGGCGGGTTCGGAGTCGTTGCAGCCGGCCAGCAGCGTGGCGGCGGTGAGGGCGGACAGGGCGACGGCCGCGACACGGCGGCTCCGGGTGATCTTCATGCCCCCAACGCTATGGCGCGGAGCACGCGAACGACCCTTACGGCCTGGTTATGCGCTTCTTACGGGGATCTGACGCGCCCGCGGTCGGCGCTCGCCCCGGCGGCCGGGACAGGGGCCGTGGAATCCGGCGCCGCCATCGATTTCCCTTATATCCTCTTTGGGGTCGAACAAGGGAGCTCGATGCCGGACCACGTCCCCCCAGCCACCCCGCCCGCCAGACCTCGCCGCAAGCACTACGACGCGTTCCTCTCCTACAGCCGCAGCGCCGAGGGTGACTTCGTGCCCCGCGTCCAGGCGATGCTGCGCGGCTTCGGCAAGGGCGCGGCGGGCCCGTCGGACGATCGTGACCTGAGGCTCTTCGTGGACCGCTCGGGCCTCGCGGCCCACCCCCATCTGTGGCTGGAGATCAAGAACTGCCTCGCCGCCTCGGACCGTCTCATCGTGTTCGCCTCTCCGGGCGCCGCCGCGTCGGAATGGGTCGACAAGGAGGTGCGCTGGTGGCTCGCCGAACGCAGCATCCACACCGTCTACATCGCCCTGACGAGCGGCGAGATCGTCTTCGACCACGCTGCCGGCCGGATCGACGCCGAGGCGACCACCGCCCTGCCGCCCGCCCTGGTCGAGCACCTCGACCGCGAGCCCCGCTGGGTCGACCTGCGCGGTCCGCGGCGTGACCCCGGCCGCAGCAACCACCCCGAGCTCCCCAACGCGCTCGCCGAGCTGGCCGCCCCGCTGCGCAACGCCGCCAAGGAGGACGTCCTCAGCGCGCACATCACCGCGCAACGCCACCTCAACCGCCGCGCCCGCGCGCTCACCGCCGCCCTGTCGGTGCTGCTCGCTCTCTCGGTCGTGAACGGCGCGCTCGCCAGCCACTCCGCCGAACGGGAAGCGGCCTCGTCGTACGAGAGCGACGCCCACCTGCTCGCCGCGGCGTCGCACGCGAGCCGGGCGGAGAACCCCGACCTCGCCCAGTACCTCGCGGCCGAGGCGTATCACCGCGCGCCCGGGACGCAGACCCGGCACGCCTTCCTCACCGCCACGCTCGACACGCCGACCGACGACCAGCACCTCCTGCGCACCGTGGACACCCCGGGCGTGACGGCGCTGGCCGCCACCGGCACCGGCGCGGTGGGACGCACGGCCACGGGCGGGCTCCTGCGCTGGAACCCCGACGACGGCGACCCGGAGATCCTGCCCGGCGCGGGCGTCACTCTCCCGGATCCCGGCCTGGCGACCACCAGCGCCGTCGCCGGGAGCGACGACGGGCGCGTGGTCGCGGCGATCGACGCCGCGGGGGTGATCCTCGGCAGGTTCTCCGACGACGCCGGCCCGCTCGCCGACGACGGTGAGCTGGTGCGCCTCTACCGCCCGCTCCTCGACGTGGCCGACGACGAACGCCTCGACCCCACGGCCGTGGCGGTCACCGCCTCCGGCGACGCCCTCCTCGTCGCCTACGAGACACGGGGCACGTGTCCCGGCGGGGCCACGCACCAGCTCCTGCGCGTCGCCCTCAGCGGTCCCGAGGGCGACCTCGGGCTCCGGACGGTCGCCGCGCGCACGCATGCCTTCTTCGCCAGCCCCGCCTCGCGCTGCACCGCCGGCGACGATCCCGACGACGCCGTCCGCGCCGTCGCCGTGGACGTCGCCGCGGGCGCCCTGCGGGCGGACGCGAGCCGCCGGGTCGTCGTCGCCGACCCGCGGACCGGCGAGTCCCGCACGCTGAGCCTCGACACCCTCGCACCGGCCCCGGGTGGTGCGCCGGACCCCGCCCCGGCCGGCACGATCCCGGCGCCGTCGCTCACCACCTGGGCGGGGCTGACCGGTACCGGTACCGCCACGCGGGTCAGGCTCCACCACCCGCTCACCCGGGCCGACGACGGCGTCCCGGACACCATGTCGTGCCCGGTGCCGCTCGGCTGGCGCGACCCGGAACTGGCCGCGGTGGACGACGCCGGCGCCCGCGCCCTCGTACGCACGGACGACGGGCTGGTCGCCTGCACCGCACCGCGCGACATGCTGTGGCCCCGCACGCGGACCTGGCACCTCACCGGGGCCGCACCGGGTGCCCTGGTCGTGCTCGCTCCCGAGGACCGTGTGGTCGCCGCCGACGGCGAGACGCTGTCCCTGTGGCGCACCACGCGGGAGAGCAGCGACATGGACTTCCCGCCCGGCATCGCCGACGACCCGGCCGCGGCGCCCGTCGTCGCCTCCCGCTCGGGGGACCGGCTGCCGGAGCACGCGGCCACGACGGCCCTCTCCTGGCCGGACGGCACCGTCCAGGTCCACGAGAAGGGCACGGTCGAGGTTCCGGGCCTGCACGACGGCGAGCGCGTGCTCCCGGTTTGGCTCACGCCGTCGCCGGAGCGGGCGCGCACGACGCAGCGCGACGACGGCGACCTGCTGCTGGTCGCGTCCGACGGCCGGGCCTGGATCAGCAGCACCGACGCGCTCCGTCCGGGTCCGGGCGGCACGCTCGACCCACCCGCGGAGCCCCTGCCGGAGTTCCGGGCCCACCTGCGCGAGGCGCACACCGCGTTCACCACCTTCGACACCGAGGGCTGCCTCCCGCGGCGGCTGGAGGATCCGGAGTCGGTCTGCCCGGTGCTGGTCGGCGCCCACCGGGCGGCGGACCATCTGGTGCTCGTGGACTCCACCGGTGGGGTCTATCTCCTCGACCCGGATCTGACGAAGACGCCTCGCTACGTGCCCGACGAGCTGGGTATCGGCGCGCTGATCGCCTCGCCGTGGGAGGAGCGGGGGCGGGTGGCCGTGGACGACGACGGCCACTGGCTCGCCGTCGCGCCGCGCGGCCGGTCGCTGCGGGTGCTCGACCTCACGAGCCCGGTACCCGGCTGGGAGGTACGGGGCGGGGCCATGGCGCAGGTCCACCTGGTTCCCGCGACGCCGGGGAGCGAGGGCGCGCGTCCGCTGCTGGTCGCGCTGGCCGAGGACGGCTCCGTCCGTACGGGCGCGGTCGCCGAGGGCGGCCCGCTCCTGCCGCTCCTGTCGCCCGGTTCGCACGGTGACGTGCTGGCCGTGCTGGCGGAGCCCGGGCTGGTGGTGCGCAACGAAGGGCCGCTGCTCGCCCTGTTCGACATCCGGTCCGGCGCGCGGGTCGGCACGATCGCGACCAGCCTGCGCACCGCCGGCACGGAGCCGGACCCCGGGACGGTGTACGCCGCGCACGGCCGGCTCCTGCTGGTGCAGGAGCACGGGGTCACCATCAGCCGCGCGCTCGACAAGCAAGAGGACACGATGCTGCGGCAGGCGTGCGTCTCGGCGGCACCGGCGCTCACGCCCGAGGACCTGGGCCGCCTGGGGGTGCGCCACACCCCTCCGCGCTGCCGCATCGTCTACACCGAGGGGCTGCCGACGTTCACCGACCCGGGCCTGCTCGTGCCGGAGAACCGGCTCGCGCCCCCGCCGTTCCCGCCGGTCAGCTCCGCACCGGCCGTTCCCTGAGCGGGGGCGCCCCCGCCACCGGACCGCCGGGACGGGCCGGCGTACGCCCGCATGCCGCCCGTGACCGACCGGGCGTCGATCCCGGACTCGCGGAGCCTCGCCGCGACCCGCGCGGAGCGGACGCCCGACGCGCACAGCACGTGGACCACGCCGCCGTCCGCCCACCCGGCGACGGCGGACACGCTGCGCCCGGCGCCCGGGCCGGTGAAGTTCCCCGACGGGATCAGCCGTGCCCCGGGGAACGGGTCGGTCCGCGACTCCCAGGGCTCCCGCACGTCGAGCACGAGCGTGGCGGCGTCGCGCTCCCGCGCCGCGACCAGCTCGGTCACCGAGGTCTCCTCCGGGTGTGCCGCGGCGCCGGGGGCCGCCACGTCACGCCCGGCCGGGCCCGCCCCGCAGAACAGCGCGTACGGATCGGCGCCGCCACCCTCGCGGGCGTCCAGGAGCTCCGTGACCGGCGCACGGTCCGGGTCGCGCCGCACGGTGAGCGTGCGCCACGTGCCGTCGAGGGCGTCGTGGACGGCGAGCCGCCCGAGCAGCGGCCGCCCGGCGCCGGTGATCAGCTTGACCGCCTCGGTCGCCATGATCGTGCCGACGGTCCCGCACACCGCGCCCAGGACACCGGCCGTCGCGCAGTCGGGTGACGCACCGGGCGGCGGCGGGACCGGGAACACGTCACGGTAGGTCACCCCTTCCGGCGCGGCGGCCTCCGCACGGGCGCGGGGCGCGGCCCAGAACGTGGAGACCTGGCCGGTGAACCGGTGCAGCGCTCCCCACACGCACGGCAGCCCGAGAATCTCGGCGGCGTCGGAGACGAGGTAGCGCGTGGCGAACGCGTCGGACCCGTCCAGCACGAGGTCGTAGCGGCCCAGGACGTCCAGCGCGTTGTGACGTGTCAGTCGCTCCCGGTGCTCCACGACGTCGGTGTGCGGGTTCACCGCCCGGACGGCGTCGGCGGCCGACGCGGTCTTGGGCCGGCCCACGTCCCGCTCACCGTGCACCACCTGCCGCTGCAGGTTGGACGTCTCGACGACGTCGTCGTCCACGATGCCGAGCGTACCGACGCCCGCGGCCGCCAGGTACAGCAGCGCGGGACTGCCGAGCCCGCCCGCGCCGACGGCGAGCACCCGCGCGGCCCGCAGCCGCCGCTGCCCGTCCTCGCCGATGCCGGGCAGCGCGAGCTGCCGCGCGTACCGCGCCAGCTCGTCGCGGGTCAGCTCCTCGGCGGGTTCGACCAGCGGCGCGGTCGTCCCCGGCGTCTGCCCCGTCACAGCGCCAGGTCCAGGTTGTCGCGTGCGTCCGGGCCCGTCGCACCGCCGACCGCCACCCGGCCGTCGGCCGGGGAGGAGGCCAGCGCGCGCTCGCGGCGGGGCATCCGGCCCGCGTGGGCGGCGTCGTGCCCGGCCTCGACGGCGAGCCGCATCGCCCGGGCCATGCGGACCGGGTCGGCCGCCCGGGTCACGGCGGTGGCGAGCAGGACGCCGTCGCAGCCGAGCTCCATCGCGAGCGCCGCGTCCGACGCCGTCCCGATCCCCGCGTCGAGAATCACCGGCACGGGCGACGCGGCGGCGATCGCCTCGATGTTGCGCGGGTTGGCGATGCCGAGCCCGGAGCCGATCGGTGACCCGAGCGGCATGACCGCCGCGCAGCCGGCGTCGGCGAGGTGGCGGGCGGTGACCGGGTCGTCGTTGGTGTAGGGCAGCACGGTGAAGCCGTCGTCGACCAGGATGCGGGCGGCCTCGACGGTGCCGGCCGGGTCGGGCAGCAGCGTGACGTCGTCGGCGACGACCTCGAGCTTGATCCAGTCCGTGCCGCACGCCTCGCGCGCGAGCTGCGCCGTGAGCACGGCCTCCCGCACGGTGAAGCACCCGGCCGTGTTGGGCAGGGGACGGATGCCGAGACGTTCCAGCAGGCCCCAGATCGAGGTGTCGCCGGTGGCGGCCGGGCCTGCGGCCCCGGGCGTGGGACGCGCCACGCGCCGCATCGCGACGGTGGTCAGCTCCGTGCCGGACGCCACGAGCGCGTCCTCGAGCGCGAGCAGGCTCGCCGCTCCCCCGGTGCCCAAGACCAGGCGCGAGCCGAGCGAGGTCCCCGCGATGGTCAGCGGCGCGTCGATGGAGGTCGTGGAGGTCGTGGAGGTCGTGGAGGTCGTGGAGGTCGTGGAGGTCGTGGAGGTCGTGGAGGTCGTGCCCATGGTCAGCCTCCCTGCACGGCGGTGACGACCTCGACCCGCATGCCGGGCCGGATCTCGGTACGGTCCCAGGCGCCGCGCGGCACGACGGCGTCGTCCACGGCGACGGCGACGCCGCGCGGGACGCCGTCGACCACCACCTCCGGCACGAGGCGGGCGACGAGGTCGGTCACGGGAACGGGCCCGTCGAGCGGGTAGGGCTCGCCGTTCACGAGCGCGGCGGGCCGGGCGGGGCCGGCGGGGGTGTCCGGGGAGGTGGTCACGAGGGTGCTCCTTCGGTGGTGCGGGGGTGTGCGGCCGGTGTCGTGGCGCGGCGCTCCAGCCGGAGCGGGTCGAGCAGGGGGGCGGCGGCCTCCGCGATGCGCGCGGCGTGCGCGGCACCGGGTCCGGCGTGCGGTAGGACGCCGGGCCGGTGGTCGACGACGGCGGCGGTGAGCGGGGCGAGCAGGATGCCACCCCGGTGGTGTCCCGTGGCCAGGACCAGCCCGGGGGCGGCCTCGCCCAGCAGCGGGGCGTTGTCCGGGGATCCCGGGCGGGAGCGGGTGGTCGCCTCGGCGAGGTCCGCCTCGTCGAGGGCCGGCAGGAGGGCGCGCGCGTCGCGCAGCAGGGCGAACACGTCGCCCGCGCGGGTGCGCGTGGTGGCGGCGCGCTCGTCGGAGGTGGCGCCGACGACGATCTCGCGGCGGCCGTCGGGCCGGGGGCGGCGGGGCACCACGTAGACGGGCCGGCCCTGGACGGTGCCGCGCACCACGACCGACGGCCCCAGGGCCGCGTCGGCGTCGAGCCGGAGCGTGGTGCCGGGGACGGCACGGGTGGGCGCACCGGGGTACAGCCCTGCGCTGGCGTGCCCGGCGGCGAGAACCACGATCCCGCCTCGACGCCGGCCGTCCGCTCCGCGCCTCCCGGTCCCGTCCCAGCCGTCGCCCCCGGCCCCGGCGGCGCGTCCGGCGGCGACAGGCTCGCCGGTCACGCCTTCGGCAGGCCCGGCCGGCCACTCCGTCCCGGCGTCGTCGCACACGCCGACCACGGCACCGCCGTCCCAGGTCAGAGAGGTGGCGGCGCGCTCCACCAGGCTCGCGCGCGGATGGCGTCCCACCACGTCGAGCAGCGCACGCTGCACGGCGCGCGGGTCGACCTGGTGGTCGCCGGGGATCCAGGCCGCGGCCGAGAGACGCGGCCCGAGGGACGGTTCCCGGGCCCGCGCCTCGGCCGGCGTGAGCTCCCAGGACTCCAGGCCCAGCTCGCGGTGCAGCGTGAGGCGCCGGCGCAGCTGGGCGGCGTCGTCGGCGTCGTACGCGACGGCGAGCGTGCCCGCCGTGTCGAGCCCGAGCGTCCCGGCCGCGAGCCCGGCGGCCCGCTCCAGCCCGGCGGCGAACTCCGGCCACAGCCGGACGGACTCCGCACCGATCCGCGCGAGGCGCTCCTCGCCGAACTCCGCCTCCATGGCCGGCCCGAGCATGCCGGCCGCGGCGTGCGTGGCGCCGTCGCCCGGCGCGGGGTCGAGCACGGTGACGGCCGCTCCGGCCACGAGCGCGCGCCATGCGGCGGTCAGCCCGATGATTCCCGCGCCCACGACGACCACGGGCACGCGGCTGTCCTCCATGGTTGCTCCCTTCGCCGGCATGACCCGGATCAGGTTCGACGGTCGGCGCGTTCGCGCCCTCTCAGCCCCTCGGGGCTCCCGTGCATGTCGTAGGCAACCATAACCCCCGTGCCCGGCGGGCGGTTCCGGCGGGCGGTCACGGCCGGAACGGCCGACCGGTCGTCCGCCTACACTGCGTTCCGTGGATCCTCGGACACGGCTCGCCGACGCCCGGCTCTACCTGTGCACCGACGCCCGGGAGGCGACGGGCGACCTCGAAGCGTTCCTGCACCGGGTGTTCTCGGGCGGGGTCGACGTCGTGCAGCTGCGCGACAAGACGCTGGACGCCGCGCGGGAGCTGGAGCTGCACGCCCTGGTCGCCCGCGTGGCGGCGGAGTACGGGGCGCTGTGGGCGGTCAACGACCGGGCCGACCTCGCCGGGCTGGCCGGAGCGCCCGTGGTGCACATGGGGCAGGACGACCTCGCACCGGCCGACGTGCGCACGCTCCTGGGCGGCGGTCCCGTCCTCGGCCGCTCCACGCACGCGTTCGAGGAGGCCATGACCGCCGAGGCGGACGACCGCGTCGACTACTTCTGCGTCGGCCCGCTGTGGTCCACCCCGACGAAGCCGGGGCGGCCGGCCGTGGGCCTGGACCTCCTGCGGCAGGTGGCGGCCACCCGGCCCGCGACGCCCTGGTTCGCGATCGGCGGGATCGACGACGACGGCCCGGGTCCCACGCGCCTGGACCAGGTCCTGGAGGCGGGCGCCACCCGCGTCGTCGTCGTCCGCGCCATCACCCGGGCCGACGACCCGGAGAAGGCAGCGGCGGCACTCCGCCGCCGCCTCCCGCCCTCCTGAACGTCGTTCGACGGGCTCTCGGGTCCAGGAGTTGCGCCGAACCGAGGCCGGCGCCGCCGGGTCAGGAGTTCCAGGCCTTCGTGAACTCCTCCAGGTTGATCTTGCCGTCACCGTCGCCGTCGGCGTGCACGAAGATCGAAGTGAGGTCGTCGTTGGTGACCTCCTCGCCGCGCCCGCCCATCGCCTGGCGGAACTCCTCGACGGTGATGTGGCCGTCGTCGTCGTTGTCGAACTCGTTGAAGGTGGCGGTCAGCTCGTCTTCGGCGGTCACGGAAGGCCCTCCTGAAATTCCCGGCTTGCTCGGTCCGGAGCAGGCTACCGCCAACCGCCGGGATCACTCGCGTTTCGGCCCCACCCACACCTGCTGCGCGTTGACGAACTCGCGGATGCCGTGCGGCCCGAGCTCGCGGCCGTAGCCCGAGCGCTTGATGCCGCCGCTCGGCAGCCGCGGGTCGGTCTTCACGATCCCGTTCACCGCGACCTGGCCGGCCGCGATCCGGGACGCGAGCGCCTCACCACGCTCCGGCGTCGACCAGACGCTCGCCGCCAGCCCGTAGTCGCTGCGGTTGGCGACGGCCAGCGCGTCCTCGGCGTCGTCGGCCCGCATCACGACCATGACCGGCCCGAACGTCTCCTCGCGGCATGCCGTCATGTCCTCGGTCACGTCGGCCAGCAGCGTGACCGGGTAGAAGTACCCGTCCCCGTCCGGCATGCGGCCACCCAGCAGCAGGCGCGCACCGGCGTCGACCGTCTCGGTCACCTGCCGGTGCAGGTTGTCGCGCAGGTCCGCCCGGGCGATCGGCCCCACCTGGGTGGCAGGGTCCCGCGGGTCGCCCACCACCAGCTTCTCGAGCCGCCGCTGCAGCTTCTCGACGAGCTGGTCGTACACGGGCGCCTCGGCGATGATCCGCTTGGCCGCGATGCACGACTGCCCCGCGTTGATGATCCGCGACAGCGTGATGACGTCGGCGGCCTCGTCCAGGTCGGCGTCCGCCAGCACCAGGCAGGGGTCGCTGCCGCCGAGCTCCAGCACGGCAGGCTTGATCTCGCTCGCGGCGACGCCCGCCACGGCCGCTCCCCCGCGCGCCGACCCGGTGAACGACACCGCCTGCACCCGCGGGTCCCGGACGACGCCCTCGACCGCGTCCGTCTCCAGCGGCAGGTTCGCGAACACGCCCTCGGGCACGCCGGCCGCCGCGAGGGCGTCGGCGATGGCTCGTGCGCAGCCGGGCACGTGGGGGTCGTGCTTCATGACGCACGTGTTGCCCGCCATGAGCGCCGGCGCCGCGAAGCGTGCCGCCAGCCAGAAGGGTGCGTTCCAGGGCAGCACGCCGAGGACCGTCCCGAGCGGCAGGTACTGCACGTAGCTGCGCGTCGCGTCGGACTCCAGCACCTCCTCGGCCAGGTACTGCGCCGCGTGGGCGGCGTAGTGCTCGAAGCACCACGCCGCCTTCGCGACCTCGCCGTGCGCCTCCGTGACGGGCTTGCCCATCTCCCGGGTCATGAGCGGTGCCAGCTCGTCGGTGTGCTCGCGCAGGTGGGCGCCCACGGCGGTGAGCACCTCGGCGCGCCGCGCGATCCCGACGTCGCGCCACGCCGGCCAGGCCGCCTCGGCGGCTCCCAGCACGGCGTCGACCTGCTCGGGACCTGCCGGCTCCTGCTCGGTCACGACCTGCCCGGTGCTCGGGTCGATGGCAGTCAGCATGCGGACCTCCTTCTCACGCGATCTCGGCGACGTCGGGGCGGATGGGGGTAGGGGGTTCGGCGTCGTCCGTGACGTCGGGCGGCGTCCCGTCGTCGTGCACGACGACGGTCGAGGACTCCGGCACGACGGCGGACGGCAGCGGCGCGGCCTGCTCCGGCTTGCACACGAAGTCCTCCTCCAGGGTGTAGAACGACTCGCAGCCGTCGGCGGTCACGTGGATGGTGTCCGAGATGCCGACCGTCTTGTCGCCGTCGACGCCCCACATCCAGGGCAGGATGTGGAACGTCATGCCCTCGCGCAGGATCGCCGGGTTGCCCTGGTTCAGGCTCAGGATGTAGCCCTCGTCCCAGCTCGGCGGGAAGGCGATCCCGATCGAGTACCCGGAACGGGTGATGAGGCGGGCGCCCACGCGGTTGTCCGAGATGATGTTGCGCACGATGTTGTCCGCGTCCGAGACCGTCAGGCCCGGCCGGATCGCCGCCTTGACCTCCTTGAGCGCGAGCTTCATGCGCTCCTGGGCGATGCGCATCGAGTCGGACAGCTCGTCGAGGACGACGGTGCGCATCATCGCCGTGTGATACCGCCGGAAGCAGCCCCCCACCTCGATGAACACGTGCTCCCCCGGCTGGACGTGGCGGCCCTCCCAGGTCGCGTGCCCGATCATGCTCCGCGGGCCCGAGACCACGTACGGCATGACGGCCGGCGGCTCGCCGCCGGCCCGGAACATGGCGGCGCTGATCTCGGCGCCGATCTCGTTCTCCGACACGCCCGCCACGCACGCCTCGATGCCGGCGCGCATACCCGCCTCGGTCGCGCGGGCGGCCTTGGTCATGATGCCGATCTCCGCGGCGGACTTGGTGAGCCGCCCCTCCTCCACGATGCCGAAGCAGTCCAGCAGCCGGCCCTCGGTGAACGCGGTGTGGATGTAGTCCTGGTGGTAGGCCGGGAAGAAGTAGCTGTTGCGCTCGTAGCCCACGTTCCCCGAGTGCAGACCGAACTCCCGCAACGCCTGCACCAGGCCCTGGATCGCGTCACCCGTGTCCGGGTAGGGACGGGTCACCTCGACCCAGGTGCGTGCGTGGACGTTGGACTCCTCCATCGCACGCGTGATCATGAAGGGCTCGATCTCCAGCGGCACCACCAGGGCCTGGAAGAAGGAGTAGCCCGTCGTCTGGTAGTCCGTGAGGTACATGAGGTTCTCGGGATCGGTGATCACCACCGCGTCCAGCAGCCGGTCGGCCATGCGGGCGCGCAGCTCCGCCAGGCGCCGCTGGTACTCCTCGAACGGGAACGTCATGTCGTCGCGCTGTCTCATCTGCGGGGCCTTTCGCTCGTGGTGCTGCCGATTCACCTCGTCGTGCGTCAGTCGTCGTCGGTCGTGCGGTCGGTCGGTCACATCGGTCGCCGAGCGGCTAGGCCGTGCTCCGCACGGCCGAGGCGAGGATCTCCAGGCCCGCGGCCAGGTCGTCGTCGCCGATCGTCAGCGGCGGGATCAGCTTCAGCACGCGGCCGCCCGTACCGCAGGGGCAGACCAGCAGGCCGTTGTCGAAGCACTCGCGGGTGACGGCCCGGGCGAGGTCGCCGTCGCCCAGGTCGAGTGCCTGGATCATGCCCTTGCCGCGCACCTCGAACCCGCGGCCGGACTCCTGGGCGATCGTCCGCAGCGCGGCGGCCATGGTCTCGCCCTTCGCACGCACCTGCGCCGGGAACTCGTCGTCGTCGAAGTAGGTGAGCGCCTCACGGCCCGCCACGAACGACAGACCCTGGCCACGGAAGGTCCCGGTGTGCTCCCCCGGCTGCCAGCGCGCGTCGTGCTCGGGCTTGACGAGGTTCATCGCCAGCGGGGTGCCGAAGCCGCCGATGCCCTTGGCGAGGCACACGATGTCCGGGTCCAGGTCCATGCCGTCGAAGCTGAAGTAGCTGCCCGTGCGGCCGCAGCCGACCTGGATGTCGTCGATGACGAACAGCGCGTCGACGTCCCGCGCGAGCTGCTGCACGGCCCGCAGCCACTCCCCGCTCGCGACGTTGACCCCGCCCTCGGCCTGGATGGTCTCCACCACGAAGGCGGCAGGCGGCCGCAGGCCGCTGGAGCCGTCGGCCAGCAGCGCCCGGTAGTCGTCCAGCGCCCGCGTCCCGCCTCCGGGCGCGGTCTCGAACGGCAGGCGCACCACGTGATCGAGCGGGACCCCGGCGGCGTTGCGGAAGTAGTCGTTCGCGGTCAGGGCGAGGGACCCCAGCGTCATGCCGTGGAACCCGTGGGTGAACGCGACGACGTCCTGCCGTCCGGTGACCCGCCGGGCCAGCTTGAGGGCCGCCTCCACGGCGTTGCTGCCCGTGGGCCCCATGAACTGCATGCGCATCGTCAGGCCGCGCGGGCCCAGGATCGTGTCCGCGAACCCCTGGAGGAACTCGCGCTTGGCGGTCGTCGCCATGTCCAGGCTGTGCACGATGCCGTCCGCCTCGAGAAAGGCGATGACGGCCCGCTTCATGCGCTCGTTGTTGTGGCCGAAGTTCAGCACGCCGGCGCCGGCGAAGAAGTCGATGTAGCTCCTCCCGGCCTCATCGACCTGCCGGGCGTTCGACGCCGAGGTGAACACGGTGGGCCACGTCCTGCTGTAGCCCCGGATCTCTGACTCCCACTTCTCGAAGACCTCCATGGGCCAGATCTAGTTTCTCCCGCCGCTCCCCGTCAAGGAACTCGCCGCGATTCCTGCCGCGGATCGTCGAGGATTCCGGTCCTTGCCTGATTCATCCTTGATGTCGACCGCCGTCGCCCGTCCGGCCCGCCGGGTCCGAGCACGGCGCCGACCGGCGCCTCTCACGGCATGGCGATCTCGCGGCCGCCGACGACGGCGACCGTCCGGTCTCCCCTGCGGACCAGCGCGGGACGGATCGGTTCGGCCGCCCGCTCCGCGTTCCCGGCCGCCGCGGCCGTCAGCGCGGCGGTGTCCGGGAGCGCGGCGATCTCGGTGAGGGTCAGGAACGTGGGCGGCATGAGGCGCGCGGCGCCGGACGCATGCGCGGCCAGGACGTCGGCCGGGTACCACCAGCGGGCCTCGACGGCCTCGGTGGTGCGGGCATCGGCGGCCTGCCCGGCGGGCAGCACCGCGACGAAGAACGCGGCGTCGTAGCGCCGAGGTTCCTGCTCGGGGGTGATCCAGCGGGACCACGGGTGCAGCAGGTCGGCGCGCAGGGCGAGGCCGGCGCCGTCGAGCACGTCGGCCAGCGTGCGGGTGCGGTCGACCAGCCCGGAGCGCGCGGCGCGCAGCCACGCGTCGTCGGGCAGGGGCGACCCCGGCCCCGAGGGCCCGGCGAGCAGCACGCCGCACTCCTCGAACGTCTCGCGCACGGCGGCGCCCACGAAGCCGGCCGCCTCGCCGGGCGGGCACGAGAAGCGGCGCCCCCACTCCTCGGGTGCGGGGCCCTGGATCCGGGCCGGCACGACCGCGTCGCCGGGGTCGACGGCACCACCGGGAAAGACGGTCATCCCGGCGGCGAAAGCCATCGTCGGCACCCTGCGCTGCAGGAACACCTGCAGCGGGGAGCGCTCGCCGGACGGGTCGGGCAGGTCGCGCACCAGGATCACGGTGGCGGCCGCCCGTGGAAGGGCAGGAATCGTGTTCACCGGGGCAACGTAACGGATCCCCGCCGCCCCCTCGACGCGCGGCCGTCCGGATGGTCCGGCGCGCGACCACGCCGTTCTGCCGTGGTGGGAACGCACCCACCCCGCAGAACGGCGTGGTCGACGCCGCCCCTCGGCCGGCGCCGGCCGCCGCCCCTCCGCCGCCGTCCCTCAGCCGGCGCCGACGTCAGCGGGCGTCGTCGTCGACCCAGTCGAACGTCTTCGTCACCGCCTTCTTCCAGTTGCGGTAGAGGCGCTCGCGCTCCTCGCCGGCCATCGCCGGGGACCAGCGGCCGCCCTCGGCCCAGTTGGCCTCCACGTCGCTCTCGCCGGACCAGAAGCCGACGGCGATACCGGCGGCGTAGGCCGCGCCGAGCGCCGTCGTCTCGGCGACCTGCGGACGCACGACGTCGACGCCGAGCTGGTCGGCCTGGAACTGCATGAGCAGCTCGTTGGCGACCATGCCGCCGTCGACCTTGAGCTCCGTGAGCTCGACGCCGGAGTCGGCGCGCATGGCGTCCACGACCTCGCGCGTCTGGAAGGCCGTCGCCTCCAGGGCGGCGCGGGCGATGTGGTTGCGGTTGACGTAGCGCGTGAGCCCCACCAGCGCACCGCGCGCGTCCGGGCGCCAGTAGGGCGCGAACAGACCGGAGAACGCGGGCACGAAGTAGGCGCCGCCGTTGTCCTCCACCTTGCTCGCCAGGTACTCCACGTCGGGCGCGTCGGTGAAGAGCCCGAGGTTGTCGCGCAGCCACTGCACGAGCGAGCCGGTCACGGCGATCGACCCCTCCAGCGCGTACACCGCGTCGGTGTCACCGATCTTGTAGCAGACGGTGGTGAGCAGGCCGTTCTTCGAGGGGATCTTCTCTGTGCCCGTGTTGAGCAGCATGAAGTTGCCGGTGCCGTAGGTGTTCTTGGCGGTGCCCACCTCGAAGCAGGCCTGGCCGAACGTGGCCGCCTGCTGGTCGCCCAGGATGCCCGCGATCGGCACGCCCGGCACCATGCCCTTCGGCCGCCCGTGGCCGTACACCTCCGACGACGACCTGATCTCGGGCAGCATCGACATCGGGATGCCCATGTCCGCGGCGATGTCCTCGCGCCAGGACAGGGTGTCCAGGTCCATGAGCATGGTGCGCGAGGCGTTGGTGACGTCGGTGACGTGCACGCCGCCCTCGACGCCGCCCGTCATGTTCCACAGCACCCACGCGTCCGTGTTGCCGAACAGCAGGTCGCCGCGTTCGGCGGCCTCCCGCGCGCCCTCGACGTTGTCGAGGATCCACTTCACCTTGGGCCCGGAGAAGTAGGTCGCGAGCGGCAGGCCCACCACGCTCTTGTACTTGTCCGGCCCGGTGTCGCCGCCGAGCTCGTCCACGATCGCCTGGGTGCGCGTGTCCTGCCAGACGATCGCGTTGTACACGGGCTTGCCGGTGTTCTTGTCCCAGACGACGGTGGTCTCGCGCTGGTTCGTGATGCCCACGGCCGCCAGGTCCGCGTGGTTGATGTTCGCGCGGGTCAGGGCGATCCCCACGACCTGGCGCGTGTTGTCCCAGATCTGATCCGGGTTGTGTTCCACCCATCCCGGCTGCGGGAAGATCTGGTCGTGCTCGAGCTGGCCGGTCGAGACGACGGTCCCGGCGTGGTCGAACACGATGGCCCGGGAGCTCGTGGTGCCCTGGTCGATGGCGAGGACGTAGTCAGGCATGGTTCTCCATCCACTTCGTTGTGCGTCGTTCACTGCGTCGTACGGGGTTCACTGCCTCGTGCGTTCGGACGGCCTGCGGGTGTTCAGAAGGCTACGGCGGTGGCCAGCAGACCGCCGAGGGCCCCGCCGACGAGCGGCCCGACCACCGGGACCCAGGCGTAGGCCCAGTCGCTGCCGCCCTTGCCCTTGATGGGCAGGATCGCATGGGCGATGCGCGGCCCGAGGTCACGCGCGGGGTTGATGGCGTAGCCGGTCGGGCCGCCGAGGCTGGCGCCGATCCCGGTCACGAGCAGAGCCACCGCCAGCGGACCCAGGTCACCGGGCCAGTTCGCGAACGACAGCACCACGAACACCAGCACGAACGTGCCGAGGATCTCGGTCACCAGGTTCCAGCCGTACGAGCGGATCTCGGGACCGGTGGAGAACACCGCGAGCTTGGTGGCCCCGGGTGCCTCCTCGTCGAAGTGCCGCTTGTAGGCGAGGTAGGTGAGGACGGCGCCCAGGACCGCGCCCGCCAGCTGGGCCGTGATGTAGACGGCCGCGTTGGCGGCCGTGGCCGGGATGCCGGGCCCGAGCTCGTCGGCGCCGCTCGCCAGGAGACCGACGGTGACGGCGGGGTTGATGTGGGCGCCGCTCTTGAAGGCGACGAACACGCCGGCGAACACCGCCAGCCCCCAGCCGAAGTTGATGAGGAGCCAGCTGGAGCCGACCCCCACCCCCTTCGTCCTGGGCAGGATGGCGTTGGCGACGACGCTGCAGCCCAGCAGCAGGAGCAGCATCGTCCCGAGCAGCTCGGTGACGAACAGCTGGATGGTTGACATGGGTGGTACCACCTCTCGTTGACATCGTTGTCGGTCGGTGCGCCACGGCGTGGCGAGTTCGTCCGGGTTCAGGATGTGTCAGGTACGCAGCGGCCGCATCGGCGCGACGTCCTCCGCACGGCCGCGGACGGCGGCGGCCGCCGCGTCGTCCGGTTCGCCCGCGGCGGCGGTCTCCGCCCGGACCCGTGCGGTGTAGGCCTCGAGCTCGGCGTCCCGGGCGGCGTCGTCCCAGCCCAGCAGCGGGGCGACGACGGCGGCGATCTCGCCGGCGGCCGCGAGGGCGCCGTCGGGCACCTCGTAGACGAGCCGCGTCCGGTGCGCGAGGACGTCCTCCAGGTGGAGCGCGCCCTCGTGGCTCACGGCGTAGTGCACCTCGGCGCGCAGGTAGGCCGGGGCCTGGGCGAGCGGGCGGGCGAGTGACGGGTCGGCCCGGCACAGCTCGACGATCTCGAGGAGGCTGGCGCCGTACCGGTGCAGCAGGTGGTCGACCATCGCCGTGGTCCACCCGTACCGTCGCGCCCAGCCGGCGGCGTCCTCCCGTGCGCTCTCCAGCCCTTCGGCACCGAGCAACGGGATCTCGTGGGTGATGCCGGGCCGCGCCGCCGCGCCGTCCCCGAGCGCGAAGTCGACCGCGTCCTTGGCCATCACGCGGTACGTCGTCAGCTTCCCGCCGGCGACCACGGTCAGCCCGGGCGTGGGCGAGGCGACCGTGTGCTCACGGGAGACCTTGGCCGAGCTGGTGCCCTCCTTGGTGCCCGGCTGCAGCAGCGGACGCAGCCCGGCATAGGTTCCGACGACGTCCTCGCGGCCCAGCGCACTGGACAGCACCGAGTTGGCCTGGTCGAGCACGTAGTCGACGTCGGCGGCGGTGGCCACGGGGTGGGTGGGGTCGAGTTCCCACGGCGTGTCCGTGGTGCCGAGGATCCAGTACCGGGACCACGGGATGACGAACAGCACCGATACCGGCGTCTGCAGGATCAGGCCCGCCTCGCCCCGGATCCGGTCCCGCGGCACCACCACGTGGACGCCCTTGGACGCCAGCACCCGCAACCCGCCCTGGTCTCCCGCGAGCGCTTCGGTGTCCTCGGTCCACACGCCGGTGGCGTTGATGACGTGCCGGGCCCGGACCGCGATCTCCCGGCCGGTCTCGAGGTCCACCACGACGGCGCCGTCCACGGTGCCCTCGGCGTCCTTGGTGAGGTCGACGACCTGCGTGCGGGAGGCGGCGTGCGCTCCGTGGCCGGCGGCGGTCCGGACGAGGGTGGTGACGAGCCGCGCGTCGTCGACGGAGGCGTCCCAGTACTGGACGGCGCCCACGGCGGCGTCGTGGGCGAGGTCGGGGAACCTCTCGGCGAGCCGGCGGCGGGACAGGTGCCGGTGCCACGGCATGGCACGGCGGCCCCGGCCGATCGTGGCGAGGGTGTCGTAGAGGGCGATGCCGGCTCCGACGTAGGCCCGCTCCCACACCCGGTGCTCCAGGGGGTAGAGGAACGGGACGGGGCGCACGAGGTGGGGGGCGAGTTCCTTGAGGAGCAGGTCGCGCTCGGTGAGCGCCTCACGGACCAGGTGGAAGTCGAGCATCTGCAGGTAGCGGAGACCGCCGTGGACGAGCTTGCTGCTGCGGCCGGAGGTGCCCGAGCCCCAGTCCTGGGCCTCGACCATCGCGGTGGTCAGGCCGCGCGTCGCGGCGTCGAGCGCGATGCCGGCGCCGGTCACGCCACCGCCGATCACCAGGACGTCCAGCGTGCCGCCGGGCTCGGCGGACCGCTCGAGCGCGGCGAGCGCCCGGGTCCGCGACTCCGTGGTGAGACGGGTGGTGACCATGCCGTTCCCTTCCGATCGCTTTTCGCGGGGATGTACCGCGCTTGTGCCGGGCCTTGCCGGCGGGGGTGCCGGACCAACAGCACACCTCGCCAGGCACGGACGTGCAAGCGATGTGCACGAACGTGCAAAAATGCGTGCGGGGCACCGGGCGCCGAGGGGCACGGGCCGAAGGGAGTCGGACATGCCGAACCGCGAGCGGGACCTGGTCACCGCGGCGACCATGTACTACCTGCAGGACGCGAAGATGGAGGCCATCGCCAAGCACCTGCACACGTCGCGGTCGACGGTCTCGCGGTTGCTCAAACGTGCACGGGACGAGGGGATCGTGGAGATCACCCTCCGGCCCGCCCATTCCCGGGCGCCGAGCCTGGGCCAGCACATCGCCACCACGTTCGGGGTGGCCGCGTACGTGGTGCCCGTGCCGGACACGGCGGGCCTGCCGGACCGCCTGGACCAGGTGGCGATGGCCACGGCGCGGCTGGTGGCGCGCTGGTTCGACTCGGAGATGGTGCTCGGGATCGCGTGGGGCACCACTCTCGCCGCCATCGCGGGCCACCTGCCGGGCAAGCCGACGCGTGGCTCCGAGATCGTGCAGCTCAACGGGGCGGCCAACACGCGGACGTCCGGCGTCTCCTACGCGGGAGACCTCGTGGCCGGGTTCGGCGCGGCGTTCGACGCGCACGTGCACCACTTCCCGGTGCCGGCGTTCTTCGACTACGCCGCCACCAAGGAGGCGATGTGGCGGGAGCGTTCCGTGCGACGCGTGCTCGACGTCCAGTCCCGGATCGACATCGCCCTGTTCTCGGTGGGTGCGACGGTGTCCGGTGGCCTGCCGTCGCACGTGTACGCGGCCGGCTACCTCGAGCCGCGGGACACGGAACTGCTGCGCGCCGAGGGCGTGGTCGGTGACGTGTGCACGGTGTTCCTCCGGGCCGACGGCAGCTACCAGGACATCCCGATCAACGCACGGGCCACCGGACCCACCCCGCGGCAGCTGCGCCGGATCCCCCGGCGGCTGTGCGCGGTCGCCGGGGACAACAAGGTGCCCGCGCTGCGCGCGGCCCTCGCTGCGGGCGTCGTCACGGACCTGGTGCTCGACGAGCGCACCGCCGCCCGCCTGATGCGGAAGCCGGCACGGTCCGCGAGCCGGTGATTGTGAACCGGTTCGACACAGATCCAGGCCGCCGATGACGACCTCGCCCCCGCATCGGCCGACGGCCGCACCGATATCCCGGCATTTTCCCGGCCTCGGCACTTGCCTCCGCCGTCGGCGGTGTGGTTAGGTGCGAACCGGTTCACAACCCGAACCGGTTCACACCGACGCGAGGAGGCGGCCGTGGTCAACATCGGTGACGTCGCACGGGCAGCGGGCGTGTCCCGCAGCACGGTGTCGTACGCGCTGTCCGGCAAACGCGCCATCTCCGACCGGGCGCGCCTGCGGGTCGAGGCCGCCGTCCGCGAGCTCGGCTACACGCCCAACGCGGGAGCGCGGGCGCTGGCGACGTCGCAGACCATGGTGATCGGCCTGCTGGCCCGCTTCCTGGAGGACGAGTTCGCGCCCGCGATGCTGCAGTACATGCTGGGCGTCTCGAACACGGCCCGCGAGCTGGGCTACGACATCCTGCTCTCCACCGAGGAGGACGGCACCCGCGCCCTGCGCCGCATGAGCGACTCGCGGATGGTCGACGGCGTCGTCCTGCTCAACGTCGCCCACGAGGACGACCGGCTCCCCGTGCTGCGGACCGCGCCTCAGCCGGGGGCACTGGTCGGCCTGCCGGGCGACTGCACCGGGGTCGACGTCTTCGACCTCGACTTCGAGGAGGCCGGCCGGCTCATGGTCGACCACCTGTTCCGGCTCGGGCACCGCGAGCTGATCCTCGTGTCCCAGCCCGAGCACGTCGTCGAACGCGGCGGTGCCTACGTGTGGCGCCTGCAGGGTGCCGCCCAGGAGGCGGCGCGGGCGCGCGGCGTCACGCTGCACGCGACGTTCGGCTCCTCGCGCCAGCCCGAGATCGGCCGCGACCTGGCCGCAGTCCTCGACACCCACCCGGACGCCACCGGCCTGATCCTCAACAACGAGGCGGCCGCGGCGGCGCTGCCGAGCGTGCTGCACGAGCGCGGGTTGGCCGCGCCCCGCGACCTGTCGGTCGTCGGACGGTACTCGGAGGAGTTCGCCAGCACGTTCTCCCTGCACTACACGGCGGTCGAGAGCGCACCGGACCGGCTCGGCCGCATGGCCGTGCGCCAGCTCGTGCGCCGCATCGAGGGCGAGATCGCACCGGACGACCCGTACGTGGTCCGGTTCGTCTCACCCGAGCTCGTCGACCGCGGAAGCACCGGCACGCCGCCGGCGCGAGCGCCCGGCTGACCTCCGGCACGCCGACAGCACGGCGACGGGACGTCGGCGCCCACATGGTGTTAACGCTCACACCATCGGCGTCGCTCACCCACCGTGTCGGCGCCCACGCACCGCGCCGAGGCACAACCGGGGGCCGACCACCGGATCGATGCCCTCGACCGCATCACCATGCACGACCACTGTTCAAGGAGGAACACCCATGTACAACCCGAAGCGCGGCACCGCCCGCCCGTTCACGGCCGGCCTGGCCGTCCTCGCCGTCGCCGGCGGCCTGGCCGCCTGCTCGGCCGGCGACGACGCTCCCGGCGAGAACGCCGCCGGCGGCACCTACACGTGGTGGGATCCCTACCCCCAGCACGAGGAGGGCTCCGACTGGGCCGGACGCGTCCAGGCCTGCGGCGAGGACGCCGGCGTCACGATCGAACGCACCGCCTACGACACCACCGCCCTGACGAACCAGGCGCTGCTCGCGGCCCAGGAGGGCACGTCGCCCGACGTCATGCTGCTGGACAACCCCGCGGTCTCCACCCTCGCGGACACGGGCATGCTCACCACCGTCGCGGAGCTCGGCCTCGACACCTCCGCCATCGACGAGAACCTGCTCGCCGCGGGCGTCGTCGACGGCGAGACGTACGGCATCCCCATCGGCGCCAACACGCTGTCCCTCTACTACAACGCCGAGGTCCTCGACGACGCCGGCGTCGACCCGGCCTCGATCACGGACTGGGAGTCCCTCACCGCGGCTCTCGGCGAGGTCACCGACGCCGGGCACAAGGGCATCACCTTCGCGGGCATCGGCACCGAGGAAGGCTCCTTCCAGTTCCTGCCCTGGTTCTGGGGCGCGGGCGCCGACCTGCGCGAGCTCGACTCCCCCGAGGCGGTCGAGGCCCTCGAGCTGTGGACCGGCTGGCTCGACGACGGCTACGCCCCTGACTCGGTGATCAACAACTCCCAGAACACCGTGTGGGAGGAGTTCCTCACCGGCGACTTCGCGTTCGCCGAGAACGGCACGTGGCAGGTGAACAGCGCGGCCGAGGCGAGCTTCGAGACGGGTCTCGTCCAGCTCCCCGCACGCGACGGCGGCGTCGCGCCCGCCCCCACCGGCGGCGAGTTCATCGTCGCCCCCGTCCAGGACGACGCCGCCCGCTACGACGTCACCCGCCAGATCGCCGAGTGCATGACCACGCCCGAGGGCCTGGTGGAGACCGCGAACACCTTCGCGTACTACATCCCGCCCACCGCCGAGGGCCAGGACGCCCTCCTGAAGGAGAACCCGGACCTCCAACCGTGGGTCGAGGCCGTGCGCAACGCGAAGGGCCGCACCAGCGACGACCTGGGCACCGACTACCCGAAGATCAGCGAGGCCCTCTGGACCGCCGTCCAGAACGCCCTGTCCGGCGCCGAGACGCCCGCCGACGCACTGGCGAAGGCCCAGGCCGACGCCGAGGCCGCGACCAGCTGAACGCACCGGGCGCGCCGGATGCGCGGGCACACCCGCGCGTCCGGCACGCCCGCGAGCCGACCGACCGCAACCGAGCGAGGAATCCCGTGATGACCACCACCGAGGCCCCGGCCGCCGCGGACGCACCCCCCGGTGCCCGCCCCGTGCCGCGGCGGCCGCGGCGCCGGCACGGCACGTCAGCGACCCCCTGGACCGCCGTCGGCTTTGCCGCACCGCTGATCGTCTACCTGACCCTGTTCTACGCCTACCCGCTCTGGCGGAACGTCGACCTGTCCGTGCACGACTACACCATCCGTGCGTTCGTGCAGGGCGACGCCGAGTTCGTCGGGTTCGACAAGTACGTCGAGGTGTTCACCTCCTCGACGTTCCCGACGGCCCTGTGGAACACCGCCGTCTTCACCTTCGCCTCGATCCTGTTCCAGTACGCGATCGGGCTGGCGCTCGCGGTCTTCTTCCGGTCGGGTTTCCGGCTCTCGCCGCTCCTGCGGGCGATGTTCCTGGTGCCGTGGCTCCTGCCGCTCATCGTCTCGGCGTCGACCTGGGCATGGATGCTCAGCAGCGAGAACGGCATCGTCAACTCCGCGCTCGGCGCGTTCGGGGTGCCGCAGATCAACTGGCTGACGTCGCCCGGCACCGCCCTGCTCGCCGTCACCGTCGCGAACATCTGGCTCGGCATCCCGTTCAACCTGGTCATCCTGCACTCGGGGCTGCAGAGCATCCCGGGCGACGTGTACGAGGCGGCATCGCTCGACGGCGCGGGCCCGTGGCGGCAGTTCTGGAGCGTCACGTTCCCGCTGCTGCGCCCCGTCTCGGCGATCACGCTGCTGCTCGGCCTGATCTACACGCTCAAGGTCGTGGACGTCATCTGGGTGATGACCACGGGCGGGCCCGGCGACTCCTCGACCACACTCGCCATCTGGTCCTACCGCGAGGCGTTCGGCACCGGGCAGCCGGACTTCTCCCCCGCGGCCGCCGTCGGCAACGTGCTGATCGTCGTCGCCCTCGTGTTCGGGTTCCTGCACCTGCAGCTCCAGCGCCGCCAGGAGGAGTCATGAACCGCGCGCCGTCACGAAGGACGGGGTGGAAGACCGCACTCGGCGTGTTCTTCACGGCCGTCATGCTCTTCCCCGTCTACTGGATGTTCAACGTCTCCCTCACCCGCACCGCGGACCTGCGGGCGGACCCGCCGCACTGGTTCCCGTGGGCACCCACCACGGAGGGCTACGAGGCGGTCCTCGCCCAGCAGCTGCCCGCCCTCGGGACGAGCCTGCTGGTGGGCCTCGGCTGCGTGGTCCTGACCGTCGCGATCGCCGCGCCGGCCGGCTACGCCGTCGCGCAGCTGCGGCTGCCCGGGCGGGGCGCGCTCAACTTCCTGCTGCTCGTGGCCCAGATGATCCCCGGCGTGGTGATGGCGATGGGCTTCTACGCGGTGTACGTGCGGCTCGGGCTGCTCAACACCGTCGGCGGGCTCATCGTCGCCGACTCGACGATCGCCGTCCCGTTCGGCGTGCTCCTGTACACGGCGTTCATGGCGGGCATCCCGCGCGAGCTGCTGCAGGCGGCACGGGTCGACGGCGCGAACGCCTGGCGCACGTTCGTCTCGGTCGTCCTGCCGCTGAGCCGCAACGCGACCCTCACGGTCTCGCTGTTCGCGTTCCTGTGGGCCTGGTCGGACTTCATCTTCGCCTCGACCCTCGACCGCAACGGCGACCTCGTCCCGATCACGCTCGGGATCTACCAGTACATCGGCAACAACACGACGCAGTGGAACGCGATCATGGCGACCGCCGTCGTCGCGTCCGTACCGGCGGCGGTCCTGCTCGTCGTCGCGCAGCGCTTCGTGACGGCGGGCGTGACCGCCGGCGCCGTCAAGGACTGAAAGGGCGACCGTGACCCACACCCAGGCGGCCTCC
>NZ_JAFMPK010000024.1 GCF_017349295.1 Myceligenerans salitolerans | reverse complement strand
CTAGGCCCTGTTTCGGAAGTGGTGTGTGACCTGCGGGTTCGGCATGCTGCGGGTCCGTGGTGGATGCGGCGGGGCGGCATGATCTGAGCGATGAGGCGTGGGCGGTGGTTGAGCCGCTGCTGCCTGTGGCGTCGTGCGGGCGACCGGCGCGGAACCTGCGTCGGCAGGTCGACGGGATCCGGCACCGGGTCCGGGCGGGGTGTCCGTGGCGGGACGTGCCCGAACGGTATGGGCCGTGGTCGAGCCTGTACCGAGTGTTTCGCCGCTACCAGCGCGAGGGCGTGTGGGACCGGGTGCTGGACGCGTTACGGACGCTGGCCGACGCCTGCGGGCAGGTCTGCTGGGAGGTGTCGATCGACTCCACGATCGCCCGGGCGCATCAACACGCCGCCGGTGCCCGGCGGGACCCTGCAGCGCAGAAGGAGTCGCCTGGGGCCGAGCCTGCCGATCACGGGCTGGGCCGATCGCGGGGCGGGTGGACCACGAAGCTGCATGCCGCCTGTGAGCAGGGGCAGAAGCTCATGGGGATGATCGTGACCGGCGGGCAGCGGGGCGACAGCCCGCAGTTTGGGCCAGTGCTGGACACGATCAGGGTCGCCCGGCCCGGCGGGATCGGTCGTCCGCGGACTCGTCCGGACCGGGTGCGTGGGGACAAGGCGTATGCCTCGGCGGGCAACCGCCGGCTGCTGCGTCGTCGTGGGATCCGCGCGACGATCCCGGAGAAGAAGGACCACCAGGCCAACCGGCTGAAGAAGGGCTCGGCCGGCGGGCGTCCGCCGAAGGTCGACTACGCCGACTACAAGAAGCGCCACGCAGTGGAGTGCATGTTCAACCGCCTCAAACGCCACCGGGCAGTGGCCACGAGGTTCGACAAGCTCCAGGTCCGCTACGAGGCAACCGTGAAGGTCGCCGCGATCGACGACTGGATCGACGCCGTAGTCCGGGCAGGCCAACCACTGGCATCCTGACCTGTGTGAACGACTCACTCCCGTCCTGGCTATCCAACCGGCCGGCCTGCTACGCCGACACCGAGGACGGCGGCTACGTCGAGGACCCCGGACACGTCGAGATCCTGCACATGCTCGCCGACCTGAACACAGGCGACAACACGTTCTTCGTGATCTATCCCGAGGACGAGGATGTCGACTGGTCGATCTCGGTCCACACCCGCCCCGGAGCATTCGGCGGCTACGAGATCGAACACCGCGACGCCGCCACCGGCGAACAGGCCACCACCACCGAGGCCGACCACACCACCATCACCACACACGTCCTGGACTGGATCAGCCACCGCTAGCCACTTCCGAAACAGGTCCTAACCGATAGAGGCGCAGGGCGGTCGCCCATACCCCGGGTGACCACAGGCATCGCTCCTCAGCGGGCCATACGACGGCATCGCGAGGCCATCGGGCTTGGCGTCCCGCATGAGTCCCCGTTTACGCGTTCTGACCAATGCTGGCTGCGATTTACCTCGACGCCCTCGAAGGCGCTAGGTTGTTCACGTAGCCCACGGCCTCGGCATTCCCCCTTGCTTCCGAGGCCGTGGGCTGCTTGCTTCACCGCGCAAGTCTCGAGATCAGTCCAGGATCGTCTGCGTCTCACCGATCCGGATCGCGGTGCTTCTCGGTTGTGAAGTGACGTCGATCGTGCCGTTCTGGTCACCGCCCTGCCATGTCACAGTCCAGTAGGCCGTGGCTGTCAGCGTGAGGTTCCCTGGGTAGGCGTTGAAGCTCGCCGGGAACCCGCACGTAGGACTCGGAAGCTTTGAGTCGCGCCCGTCATATGGCGTGCCAGCAGCATCCGCGCCGCGGCAGGTGACGGTCGCTAGCGCCTGCCCATTGCGACTGATCACCCACTCCGTGCGAGAGAGTGTGCCGGTGGCGCGCACTGACAAGCCTCCGTCAGCCGCCGTCCGCGTAATTGGGCCCGTCGTGTTTTCCGCGGGGTTCGAAACCCACAACCAGATCGGCAGACCGAGCTGTCCCATCGCATCGTTGCCAGTCGCGGGTGGCGGAGTGCTTCCGATGCTCCCCGTGGCGAGGTTCATGGCTGCGACTGCGCGTTGAGCCAGCTGCTCAGGCGAAATCTGAGGGGTATCTGGAGGGTTCGGAGCCCACTCGTAAGTCGTCCGCTCGCAATTGACACCGTCTACAGCACACTCGTATGGGGTGCATTCAATGATGACACCCGATTCATTACCTTCCCAAACCGGCTCGCTCTTCGGCGGCTGATCGGCAGCAACTCGAACATAACACCGACCATTCCACGACCCGTACTCCGAAGAGCAAGGAATCTGGCGGTTTTCGAACTCACAGGTTCGCCCTTCCGCACCTCCCCCCGGATCGCCAGGGTCTCTGCCGCCACCAGGATCACCCGGCCTATCACAAACCACTCTTACCGTCCCGTCCGGAAGCGTCACCTCATGACAGCCTGGTGGTGGGTCCGCAACTGCAGGTAGCTCCGATCCGACGGCAACTAGCACCGCGACAAAGACCGTAGCGACGACCCTGGCTAGCATGCTCGCTCCTGATTGCGCGCTTCTGAGATCAATGCCCATTCGCGACCTTTGCCACCTTGATTACGCATCTTGTAGGTGAGGACATAACGGCTCGGCACCGAAGCATCCCGAGGAATAAGATTGCCTTCACCATCGAACGTTTTAACCGTAGAAAAATCGACGCAAGCGTCGACTATGACTTCCTCAAATCCTGCTTTAGCAGGCGTATACCCTCTAGCCTGCATACTTATCACCGCAGCGGCGCCTTCTGTGTAAATTCCGTCCTGCCTACTTTGCTCATAGACTGATGTCATAGCTTGCCAGGCACGCTGCGTCCCCCAGAACGGGCCCAGATCCCGCTCCCACTTCTGATAACCATTATTGGCCACCTTCGCCTGTATTGCGTAGTACTCGACAAGCGACGCCTTGGCATCCGCAATGTTCTTTGCCTTGATCTGCGCGGCGGTGCTCGGCGACGGTGAGCCCGCAGGCGATGGCTCCTCGGTATCCGCCGCCGTGGGCGTGACCGAGGGGGACGGCTCCGGGGAGGCGGACCTCGTCGGGCTGGCGCCGAGTGCCCCCTGGATCCATCGGCCCTCGCCAGGGCCGTACGCGACAACCAGGCCAACCGCAACCAACGCGACCAAGCCCAGCGCCACCGCGCCTACGCGCAGCGGCGCACTGAAGCTGTTCGACATCCTGAGGCCTCCGGCTGGGATCGGGGGACTTGTCGGCGTTTCTAGACCTAGTGTCCGTGTCTGACGCGAACGCGCCACCGGACACCTTGTACAGGGTCCAGTAGGAGGTCGATGCCAGGCAATAGGTAAGGCGTGATACTTCACAACATCTCGCCAAGAGCGGACGTGCCGCACCAAGGTGGAGCCGCCAGCTCACGGAAAAGCATCATCTCACAGTTATCCACAGCGATAGTTGCAGATCGGCACCCAAGATGCGACCGGGCTAGATTGCTATGACGATTACCGCATGACGATGACGACCACCCACCCCGCCGCCGTGGAACCCGTCGGGTACACGGAGTTCTACGAGACACTCCGCAACCGGCTGCGCGAGGGCCGGCTGCGAGCTGCTCAAGCAGCGAACGTCGAGCTCCTGCTGGTCTACTGGCGCACCGGGAAGGAACTGATCGAACACGACGGCAAGTTCGGCTGGGGCACCAAGGCGGCCGAGCGGATCTCCGAAGACGTGCACCGGGACTTCACAGCCAAGGGCTGGACGCCGGCCGACGTCCTGCACATGCGGCAGTTCGCCGAGGCCTGGCCCGACTCCGACGCCATCGCGCGGGGAGCAATCGGTCTACTGCCGTGGGAGCACATCACCGTGCTGCTCGATCGGCTCGACACCCGCGAGGGCAGGGACCGGTACGCCGCCAAGGCGGTCAAACACGGTTGGTCGCCGGCTACCCTCGCTCACGCCATCGAGCACGAGCCGCGCCGTCGGCTGACGGAGTGCCTCGTCGACCGGAGGGTCGTCGGCGGCCATGGGTTCGAGATGCAGTCGGCATGAACGGGCACATGGACGGCTTGTCCACCGGAGCGAGTACGTCGGTGCATACCAGGTAGGCCTACGGCGAGCGGGCCGGTCAGGGACCGTGTCGTCCCGCCACGGCCCGCCGCCGTCGGCCTCCCGGATGCCCACAACGGCCAGTCGTGTTTGAGTCGTCTCACGTGCTCCCCTGCCCGGCCACACCCAGCAGTGGCTACCCACCGATGGGAGTATGTCTTGCGCACTGCGATACGTTCCGTGCCCTCGTGGACTCGTCGCCTGTCCGCGGGCCTTGTCAGCGCCTTCTTCACGACGGCGGGACTTGCCCTCACGACCCCGGGCGCTGCGGTGCCCAGCGGCGCCTCTCCGGTCACGCACCTTGATTCCACGAGCGTCCACCAGAACCGCACCATCGGGATCGTAGCTTCCGGTTTCACACCACGCGGAAAGCTCACATGGCAGCTGCTGGACGCGAACGACGGCGTCGCCTCGACCGACAGCGGCCGTGCCGACGATGACGGCACCGCATACCGCCAACTCACTCCGGCGCCGACCGTCGCTCCCGGTGCCCATACCCTGACGATCACCGACGACGACACCGGCAGCGTCGCAACTGCCACGATCCATGTCCTCCCAGCAGACGAGGCACCGCCGCTCTCGGTGGAACTCACCACGGAGCGGAAACCCGGCGGGACATCGGCGGTCCACGTGTCGGGCCTGCCCTCCGGGTCGCCCGCGCAGCTCGCACTCGGCCACGGCGGAATCTCGAGGCTGTCGCACGTCGCTCGCTTCCATGCCGACCACGACGGGCACTCGAGCATTCCGATCAGCCCCGGTGATCTCGACGGAGGCGAGCGAGTGATCTTCCTCAACACTGGTGATGGCTGGTTCACCGACGGAACGACGGTCTCACCACCGCCGTCTGGCCCATACCTCCACTTCCGCGACGGTGTCGCGAAGGTGCACCAGGAGCGCATCACACGGATCTCGGTCCACAACCTGCCGACACGCGGTGCGGTGATCTGGAAGGTGCGCGGGTCCGGCGGGCGCGATATGGGGACGTGGACGAGTACCGCTGTCGACGGGAGTGACTCGCAGTGGCTCGCCGCCCCGCCGCACATGGAGCCGGGTATGTACACGGTGGAAGTGGTGGCTTCGACGGATCCCGAAGCGGATGCGGTCGCATGGGCCGCATTCGAGGTGCTCCCCGCTGCGGACGCACCTGGGCACCCGTACGACGTCAGCCTGAGTGGTGGCCGGGTGCAACGGGGCGACGTCGTGACGGCGACCGTTCGCGGCGGCGGGATCCACGCGGGGTTGATTCCGGTGAATCCAGTCACAGGCCGATCTGTCTCGGCAGACCTCAGCGAGCCTGACGAGATCGGCAGGCGAACAGCAGACCTCGACACCGCCGGCCTGCCAGCCGGGCATGACGTCTTCTACGTCGCCGTCCACGACGGGCGCACCTGGCATCTCACGGGAACGGAGCTCTCCGTGGTCGATCCGTGACGGCTCCCGCCACCGCCTTCGTGTCCTGCGATCCTGAGCGCTGCGGTCACACCAGACCGGCAAGTCTCGACGCGGAGCCCACGTGCACCTTCTTCGTCCGCCACTTGCTGCCGTCGTACTTCGACGCACCACTTTCGAACAGCAGGTGGACCTTCCCGCCGTAGACCGCCATGCCCTCGGCCATGGGCGGGGCCTGGAAGCAACGCGACCGGGCCTGGCTCTCGAAGTTGGTCGTGTAGTCCCTCGTGGTGACATAGACGTTGGAACGATTGCCCCGGCCCCAGGACGTCGAGAAGAAGTAGCGGTGCTTCCGGACCACGAGCCCTTGGGTCTTGAGCGGGACCTGCCTGCGCGCCCACGAGGTGTCACGCGAGAGCCTGCCGTCGGTACCGAAGTCGTACCGGTACATCCAGTCACGCGAGGATGAGTTGAACTTCCCGGCGTACAGCTTGCCGTTGTACGCGTACATGAAACTCGCGGCATAGCCGAGGCTCTGCAGTGTGCCGTAGTAGGCCACGTACGGCATGTTGGCCGCACCGGTTCTCCGCTGCGCCACGGCGTTCCGGACGGAGGCCTTCGAGTAGCGCCGGACCTTCGTGTTGTCCGCGTCCGTGATGTAGATGTAGTTGCCCCGGATCGCCATGCCCCCGGCGTGAGTCTCCTTGATCTTGAAGCCGCCGACGACCTTGCCACCCGACGTCATCGCGTACACGAGGCTGTTGCCGCCGTTCTTGCGGTACATCGTGACGAGGAGAAGGTCCTGCGTACCACCGTTCCAGTTGTGCCAGGTGGCAATCGCCTGCGGTACGTAGTTGGTCAGGTAGTGGTCGCCGTCGACCCGCCCCGTGAACGTGTTCGTGTAGGTGGGTGACGCCCAGTTGTCGCCGCCGCTCTGACAGGCGATCGCCGATGCGGTCGCCAGAGTCGGCACCTTGTCCTGCGGTGCGGCGACCACTCCCGCGGTGATCATCGCGGTCACGCCGGCCACCGCCGTCAGCCTGCCGAGCAGCTTCTTCATCGTTCGCCTCCGCGCCGGGACCCGGGCCGCCGACTACGGACCCGGTTCAGGGAGTGTGACACGGACGGCACATGAGCACGATGGGGAGAGCTCCCCGGCCGAACGGCCACCCTTGCGAGTAGGGCACCCCGTCGGCTCAGTGGTTCTTGCCCGCCGCATCGATCTCACTGATCAGTTCTTCCGTCTCCGGCTCGGGCTCCATGTCGAGCTGCTCGAGGTGATCACGAAGCCGGTCGATCAAGCGACCGGCTGCGTCCATCCGGCCGCTCGCGTATTCCGTACGGATCGAGTTCCGCCATGAGCGTTCGTCAGCCGGGTCGGCGATCCGCCCCACGCGTGACGCCTCGCGCGCGAGACCCAGGTCTCCCTCGGCGAGTGCCCGACGAGACACCTCGTGCGCCACGTCCACCACGCCGGCGGCCATCTCCTGCATCAGCACCTCGGCCCACACGTACTTGCGGGGTGGCGTGTCCTGGAAAGGCACGCCGCGCACCAGTTCGAGCGCGCGCCGCAGGTCGTCGAGGGGTGTCGCCGTCAGGTCCGGTCCAACCAGCTCGCAGAACAGGTCCCAGTCGGTCGTCACACCACGCAGCCGATAGCCGGCCTTCTCCTGATCCACCTGGGATCCGTCGTCCGTGGACCAGTACCGCGGCAGGTACTCGAAGCCGTAGGCGTCCGTGCCGAGCCAGCGTCGCGCTCGGGACACCGCGCTGCGCCGTGTCGCGAGGTTGGGGTCACGCGAAGGCCACAATGCGCGCGAGATGTCCGATCCGCGAGCTCCGGGATTGAACGCCAGGAATGCCACGAGTTCCATGGCCTGCCGCTGGTGACTGGCCGGCAGGTCCGTCCCGGCACACCCGGCCAGCTCCACGGTCCCGAGCACTCGCACCACCGGCGTTCGCGCAGGGTGTGGCGCCTCCGGGGCCTCCAGATCATCGTGCACGACGACGGCCGTGGCGGGCGGGGTGTCAAGGGTCCCGTTGTCATCGACCGGGGCCTCGTCCTCGCCGAGTGTCCTCGTCCAAGGGTTCGCGTCGTCGTTCCAGCCGTCCGGTCCCTCCTGCAACGGGACTACCGGTCCGGCCGGAGCGACAGGCGTCACCGGTGCTGCCGCGACGTCGGAAGCATTCGCGTCTCCGGCCAGATCCATCGGGACGGACCTGGCCGAACCTGACGCGGGCCGCACGACCGCACCCCCTCCGGTTCCTACACCGACCTCGACCGCAACCTTCTCCCCCACCGGAGCCTCCACGACATCCTCTGCAACAGCTTCCGCGTCCACGTCTGCGCCCGTCCGGGCCATCTCGTCGTAGTCCGGCAACGCCTCCGGCTCGACCAGCTCCGGCTCCCCCGGAGCAAGGTTGCGCGCCCAGGCCGGGCCGGCGACCGGCTCCGGGTCACCGAGCAGCTCCAGCGCCTGAACGTAGGTCTCGGCATCGAGCTGCTGCGGGCGCACGGCGATGTAGGCGGGCACCAGAACGCCGCGCGACTTGTCGCCACCCGTCAGCTCACCGCTCAGGTCGAGCATCCACTCGCCGATCTCGGCACACGACGTCACCGCCGCGATGCCGACACCCGGGACGCGCTCGACCAAACCTTCCAGCCGCGTACGCTCCGCGGCTGCGAGGGACTCCCCGACCAGCAGGATCTCCGGCGTCCACGCGTCCATGGCGAGGCCACGGCCGCGGGCATCGGACAGGTCTGCCGCCCCGACCTGGGCGAGCGTGCGGTCGACGTCCGCCGCACGCGCCTCGAGCTCCCGCACGATGCCCGCCACCGATGGAACGTGCCGGATCCGGCCGGTGTCGACGACGCCGGGCAGGTCGCTGAGGGCCCCGACCACGGTGACCTGGAGGTCGTCCGCCCACAGGGACGTCGCCAGCTCCACGGCGAGCGCCGCGAGGGTCGCCTGCGCACCGGCGTCACTACCGCGAATGTCCAGGCAGCCCACGTTCTCGAGATCGACCATCAGATGGGCGTTCTCGTCGTCGTGCCCCAGGGTGACGAGTGACGGGTAGGGCGACTCCATGAGGTCCGGGGTCGCCTTATCGCTTGCCACGGCCGGGTTCTCGCCCGCCGGGAGCTGCCAGACGTAACGGTCGGTGGTGCTGACCCACGGGGGCGGCAGTTCGGCCGCCCGGTCGAGGTAGAGCTCGATGAACTCGCCGGACTTGAGTCGCGCGACGCGGACGCCAGGGAGCGCGAGGCCTCTCTCGCGGTGCCAGCCGGCGAGAGTTCGCAGTGCGATGTCGACCTGTTCGCGTCCGAGCTTGTCGGCTACGGCGCGCAAATCGGTCTCGAGTTCCGCCGAGGGTGATCCGGGCGTCGGGAGCGAGATCCGCTGGCCGGGCCTGCGCCGACGGCGCGCACGGTCACGGCGCGCGGCGAGCAGGGTCAGGATTCCGGCGGCGAGGAGCCCGCCCACTCCTGCCGTGGTGCGGACGTCAAAGGCTTCGAGGAGTTCGTCGGAGAGGCTGGCGTCGACCAGCGCAGCGCTGATGGCCGGTTCGGGTTGAGCGGCGGCGGACGCCGCGGCAGAGGAATCGGGCGCGGCGACGCTGACCGAGCCTTGACCGTCGGCGAGCGCAGGTGCGGACTCCGCGATGTCAGGGGATGTCCCGGCACCGGGTTCGAGGTGCGGTTCGACCGCCAGGTCGTCGGGCGTGACCTTCTGGTACCCGGGCACGTCGGTGGAGTCGCCGGTCGTCGCGCCGGGGGGCTCGGGCCCGTCCCGGCCTTCGCCGGGTCCCTCGTCGCTGTCCGGGCTCGAGGTGTTCGCGGCTGCGCCACCTGGAGGAACGGCTGCGACGGAGGTGTCGTCGTCCGAGGGGGTGTCCTCGCCGGCAGTTTTCTCCGTGGCGGGTGCGGACTCCTCGATCTCAGGTGTCTCGGTATCCGACTCATCGACTTCGTCGAGCGCTGGCGCCTCGTTCTCGGTGGCGGTCTCGGTGTTCGAGGCCGAAGAGCCGTCGTCGTCCGCGCCTGGCCGATCGTTCACCGCCGGGGTGGTGTCCTTCTCGCCACGCAGTGCGCCGCGTGGGAGCGGTTCGGTGACGTCCTCGCCGGCCGTGGCATCGTCGCCGGCTTCCTGAGCGGCCGAGTCGGCCGGTTGGTCGGCAGGGACCTCGTCCGACGGGGCCGGGTCGCCGGCGGTGACGTCGTCCACGGGCTCCTCGACCCGTTCGGCCATCCGCTCGCCGTCGCCGTCGTCCGTGGCAGCTTCTCCGGAGGCGGCGTCCTCGGACGCCTCGCCCTGCGGGGTGCTGTCGTCGGAAGCCGCGGACTCGGCCGGGTCGTCCGCGCTTTCGCTGTCGGCCGCGTCGCCTCCCGGAGCGCTCGCCTCGCCACTGCTCCCGCCGGACTCCTGCTCGTCCGCGCTCTCGCCGGAGTCTGCCGTCGATTCCTCGGTGTCGTGTCCGGGTGCCGGTTCGACGTCCGGCACCGGCTTCTCCGCCTCGTCGGTACCCGGGACCGTGACCCGCCAGCCCGGGTAGATCAGGTCCGGGTCGGTGAGCTTTCGGCCATCGGGCTGAGTCGTCGAGCGGGATGCCTCGTACAGGTCGGGGTACCTTGTCCCGTCGCCGAGCTCCTCCTCGGCGATCTCCCAGAGGGTGTCGCCCCGTTCCACGGTCACCTCACTGGACCCAGCAGGCCTCACCTCGGAGATCGCCACCGTCTCGGAGGCCTGCGACACGTCGGCGACCTGGTGCACGGACGGCCCCGAGGCGTCGTCCGGCAGTGTCAGTACCCAGCCGGGCCGGACCCAGTGGGATCCGTCGAGCGCGCGCCCGTCGTCCTGCTGTGTCCCGTAGTTGAGGTGGGCGATCTCCTTGAACCGCGTGCCGTCGCCCAGCGTCTCCTGCGCGATACGCCAGAGGGAGTCGCCCGGCTGCACCGTGTAGGTCTTGGGATGGGCGTCCGACGACGTCCGCGCGCTCTCCGCCTTCGTCTCGGCCCGGGTCTTGGTGACCTTGATCGCCGAGGAGCTCTGCCCGGCCTCGGGAAGGCTGCCCTGGCGGTCCGGGCTCGCCACGGGCATTTCCCCGGAGGCGGTACCGGGTGTCGCCACCCCGCCTGGCACCGACTCGAGCACACTGCTCGCGACCGGGTCCGAGGACTGTCCGTCGACCGGATCGATCACCTGCGAGCTCGCCACCGCCTCGCCCCCGGCCGGCGTGGCGAGCACCAACGCCACCACCGCGCCGACCAGCACCGAAGCGAGCCTCTGCTGCAGCCCCAGGCCACGCAGGCGCGGAGCCTTCACCCCGCGGATCACCGCGACGAACTCCACCAGCACGGCCACGGCGAAGGTCGCCCATCCGAGCCAGCCCACCACCGTCACCAGGCTGAGCGTGACCTCGCCGCTGACGTCCGGGGCGGACATCACGGAGATGAACCTGTCCCACGACAACTCCCCGCCGAGCAGCGGTACGCCGAACGTCCACAGCCCGATCGGGATACCGACCACGAGCACCAGCAGCAGGGCCACGGACAGCACCCCGCGGACGACGCGACCGGCCAGGCCACCTGCGCCGGGAGCGGGCCCTTGCGGGGACGTGCCGCCGGGTGTTCCGGACGGAGTTGCCGCTGCCTTGCGTTCAGTCGTGGTGCTCATCAGGATCCCTCCTGGGTGATACCGCGCACGGCTCTGGCTTCCGCGGATCCCTCCGCGGTGAGTGAGCGGATGCCGATCAGGGCAAGGAACTTCGTTTCGTAGGTGACGGTGGCACGAACGGCGATGGACGCGCCCTGGACGTGATCGACCTGGCCGGAGACACCGGCCGCCGCGAGATGGGACTCGGCGGCGGCGATGGCGGCGGCCTCGTCGAGCGTGGGTGGCCGGCCGTACTGCGCCTCGGAGATGTCCTGCTCCTGGGCGCCGGCACGCGCTGCCTGCTCCGCGGCGTACTGGGCGTGGTCGGCCGCCTGGAGCCGTCCACCGCCGTCGACGACCAGGCCGATGGCGATGATCAGTGCGGGGATGAGCCCCGCGACGAGGATGTTGACCTCACCCCGCTGCGGCGCGTCGCTCGAGAGGGCCTGGCGACGGTGGAGGGTTGGTGTCCTCATGTCAGCCCCTTCCCCGGTAGGCGTCGAGCACCGAGGTTCCGGTCGCACGCATCTCGCGGGCGCCCGGGGCACCGGGGAGCCCGAGATCCGAGAGCGGGACGACACACGACACCTCGACCTGGACCTCACCCACCGTGCCGAGAGGCAGGGTGAAGGCATCGAGACCGGGCGAGACCGTCGTGGAGGAGCAGGAGATGCCCGAGTTGTTCAGCGTGCTGAGCGCGGTCTGGGACGCCGAGACGTGCGCGGCCGCGGCGGTGCGGCTGATCGAGGCCGACCGTGCCGCCTCGTTCGCCGCGGACTGGACGGCTCCCTGTGCCAGCACCATCCGCCCGGCCATCAGCAGGAGCAAGGCGATGAGCAGGACCATCGGAAAGACGACGGCGGTGTTGATGGCCACGTTGCCGCGCTCGGCGGTCGCACCCCGCACCCGCGGAACGCTTCGCAGGACCGGCCCGGGCCGGGACGCACCGCTCGACCTCATGGGTTCACCGCCGGGGTGAAGCGCTCGACGGGCCCGGTGGCGGTCTGCTCCACGCGGAGTCCTCGGAAGCCGGGAACCAGTGACGGGGCGAGGCCCACCACGGTCGCCGTGGCGACCTCCTCACCACGTTCCACCACGACGTCCACGGACGCGAACACATCACGCCCCCGGTCGAGCCGCGCGGCCGCCTCCGCGTAGCCGTCGGCGACCGTACCTGTTTCGAGACGGGCCGCCTGCACCGCTCCGTTGGCGACGGAACGCGCCACGTTCTGCGCGTGGAAGTAGATCACGCCCTGAACCATGCCGAAAACGAGCAGCAGCACCACGGGGTAGGTGATCACCGTCTGGATGGAGGCGACGCCGCGCTCCCCAGCCGCCGGTGAATCGGCTGGGACACGGTGACGCGTCAGTCGGAACGTGCGCCCATCTGTCACGGACCGCCCTCCTCCAGCCGTGCCATGTAGCGCTCGACGAGTCCCTGGATCGCGATGCCCAGACCGACCGCGATCCCGAGCCCGACCACGGACAGCACGACGACCTCGATCGACTCGAGGCCCGCCTCCTCGGGCAGGCCCTGGCGACGTGCGGCGAGACGGGTGCGCAGCTCGGACCGTCGCTCCGCGAGCCGCACCGAAGCCCGGCTCATCAGCCCGCGCGCTTCGTTCGCGCGCAGATGCGCCCGGACGACAACGCCCGACGCCGCCGCGCCGACTCGTCGGCCCGCCTGGTGCAGTTCAGTGGACATGGCTACTCCTGGGGTGCTCTCGAAATCAACAAATGGGCAAGATCGGGTTCGTGTGACACGTGCGACACGAGTCTTCGCGGAAATTCCGCGGCTGTGAAGTCCCGTGCACGATCTGCCGCCTGCTGTTCGCCTTCGGCGTCATACCCACGCGACGGCGTCCGTCATGGAAGTTGCTCGAACATGGTCACGCCGATCGGGAAGATCAGCATGATGAAGTAGACGAACACCGTCAGCGTGCCCGGCACGGTCATCCGGACGGTCGCGTCGTGAGCGATCTGCTGCTCGACGTCGAGCTGTGCGTCACGCATGGCCGCGGCCTTGGACTGCAGCTGATCGCGGATGGCCGAGCCCTGCGTGCCGGCCAGTTCGACGATGGACGCGACCTCACCCAGGGCGTCGACCTCGACCTCCCTTCCCAGTTCCCGCAGCGCGGTCCACGGCGGCTCACCCTCCCAGCGCCCACGTTCCAGCGCCTCGGCGATCCGGCGGAACGGCCAGGACTCGGCGACCTGTGCCGCCGCGAACGTCGCCTGTGTGGCTCCCGCCCCGGAGATCCGCTCGATCGCCAGCAGTTCCAGATAGGTCGACACCGCCCGGGTGAACTCCTGCCGAGCCTTGCGCGCCTTGCCGCGCGCCTCCAGGTCCGGGAGGAACCACGCACCGGTCGCCAGGACGAGTGCCGCCCCGAACGGCAGGCCGACCGGCAGCCCGAGGTTCAGCATGCTCGCCATCAGCCCGATGAACGGCACACCGACCAGGACGACCACCGCCCCGAGCGCCTTGGCCCCGTAGTGCTCGGTCGCCGTCTTCCCGATGAGATCCAGGTCGGCCGCGCTCGGCCCCGCGCGCGTCAGCAACGGCAACGGCAGCCGGCGCTGCGCCCATGCCCCGAACTGCTGGGTCACCTGTTCAGTGCGGCTCGAGCCGGAGCCGCCGTCGTCCGACAGCTCGATCGACGCGAGTTTGTCCTCGCCGCTCAGGCGGTCGAGTGCCGACTGCAACCCCGGCTGCGTCGGCACGAGCGCACGGATCACGAGCCAGAGCCCGAGACCGGCCACGGCGCCGGCGACAGCGGCCGGCCAGATACCGCCGAGGAACATCATGCGCCTCCTTCGTGCGGGAGGAAGCGCGGGATCGGCTGGCCCATGGAGATGCGCCGCATCCACAGCAGACAGCCGCAGTACGCCGAGAACAACGCGACCGCGACGATCTGTCCGACGGCGGAGTCGTACCCGTCCAGGTATCCCGTCATCGCGGTACCACCGAGCACGACGAGCGTCACCACCGTCACCCAACGGACCGTGGCGCGGCCGGTCGCCCGCTCCGTCTCGATCTCGCGGCGGGCGCGCGCCTGCGCCGACAGGGACTCCGCGAGCTGCTTGAGCGCGGGAGCCACCGCACCCGTGCGGTTGTCGGACTCGAGGATCAGCGCCGAGGCGATCATGTCGGCCGAGTAGTCGTCCATCTCGTCGGCCCATCGGTAGAGCGCGGGCTTGATCGGCTGCCGCGCCTCCAGGCGCGCGACCAGGCGGGCCAGCGCGGGCCGCACCGACGGTGCGGCCGACGACAGCGTCGCCGCGATGCCCTGCTCCAGTCCGACGGCGCCACCACTCAGCACACCGATCAGCGAGCGCACCCATGCGGTCAGGTCGATGAGCTTCTCGACCTCGCTGGACTGCGTCGTGGTGCGGAACAGTGCCGGGAGGCCGACCACCATGACCGGCACGATCACGGTCAGTGACCACCATCCGGTGAAGATCCCGACGACGAACCCGGAACCTGCGCTGACGAGCACCGTTCGACGCTGCGCGTACAGCGGCCCGCCCTCGTCGAGTCCGATCAGACGAAGCAACCCTTCGAACGGCTTCCCCGTGGACGACGGCGGTCGCGGAACCACCTCCCGTCTCAGCAGGCCGACGACGACGAGCCAGGCCCCGACGCCGACCGCGAGACCGGCCACGACCGCGAGAAACGTTGTCATCGGCCGTCTCCCCTCTGCCGCCGTTCCGCGTGGTCCATCACGGTGTGACCCCCCAGAGACCGTCGTGGAAGTTGAGCAGGTTCGGGTCGAAGCCGACCGTCTCCAGATCGGCCAGGAACGACGGCGTGTGTGCGGGGACCGCACGTCCGTCAGGTCCCGGGCGGAACACGTCGGTCACGGCGACCGGGTTCCCTGCCTCGCCCCGGGTGACCTCGATGACCTCCGAGACGTAACGGGTACGGAGCCCGGTCGCCGGATCGATGTCGACCCGCAGGAACACGATGAGATCGATCGACTGGGCCACCTGCCGGTATGCGTAGGTCTCGCTGAGGGTGCTGTCCTGCACCGCCATGCCCACGAGGCGTTCGACGACGTCACGGGCGCCGTCCGCGTGCACGGTGGACAGCGAGCCGTTACCCATCTGCATGGCCTGGAACATCGAGACGATCTCCGGCCCACGGACCTCGCCGACGATGACGCGGGAGATGTTGTGACGCAGGGACTCGTACACGTTGATGTTCGTGTCGATCTCCCCGACCCGACGGCCCGCGGTGTTCATCTCCCCCGAGCCCTCACGCGTGCGGAGCGCGACGACGCGGCGGTGCTTCTCCGGTTCGAGGTGCAGGTAGAGCTCGTAGTCGGTCTCGATGGTGGCGACCGACTCCCACGGCGAGAGGCTCGCGCACAGCGCGCGCAGGAGGGTCGTCTTGCCCGAGCCCTGCCCTTGACCCGAGACGACGATCGACTTGCGCGCGCGCACCGCCGCGGTGAGGAACTGCTCGAGGACGGCGTCCACGGTGCCGGTACCGCGGAGCACCCCGAGGTCCACGGACTGCAGGCGCTGAAGACGGATCGTGACACGCGGTGCCGGCACGACCCAGCCCACCGCCGCCAGTCGTACACGTCCCGGCAGATCCAGGTTGAGGAACGGGTTGGCACGGGTGAACGAGCGTTCGTTCGCCGGATCCCGTGCGGCCAGGAACTGCAGGAAGTCGATCAGCTCGGCGTCCGAGTCGGCGATGGGCTCCGTGTAGACACGCCGGCCGTCACCCATCAGCATCAGCACGGGCTGTGTGCCCGTGATCTCGATGTTCTCCACATCCGGCGTGTCGATCAGCGGCTGCAGGCGGCCGAGCCGGAACAACGCGTCGAACAGCGCGCGAGTGATCTCGACCTGGTACTCCGCCGTCCACGGCCGCTGTCCGCCCGAGAGCATCGCATCGTTGTGGTCCCGGACCACCTGCTGGATGAGCTCCTGGCCGAGGGCCTCGCGCTCCTCCTCGTCGAGCTCGCGAGCCGCCAGGGCGTTGGTGAGGCGCGACGAGACCTCCCCTCGCAGGCTGTTGACCTGCCGCCAGAACTCGGAGTCCCGCACTCCCCCCGGGTTCGAGGCCTCCAGCGTCCGTACCTGGCGCCCACCGGCGACCCACACGTCGGCTCCGCTCCCGGTGACGGACGCCGGGAGTTCGGCGGCGGGCGAGACGTCCGGCCGGGTCGGCGCCGCCGGGCTCGCGGACGACCGGGCGGACTCGTCGCCCGGGCCGTGCGGACGCCGCGATGCCGTTGACCTGGTGCCCGGTTGCGGTACCGGTCGAATGGTCGCCCCCGTCCAGGGCCCGGCGGTGGGACGACGGTCTCCTGGTTGCACGTCGGCCGGCCGGGAGGGCGGTGCCGGCCGACGTCCCGCGGCCACCGCGCCGACCGCTCCGCTCAGACCGGCGGGCGGGGACGACGCGGCCCGTGGCGGCCGCACGTCGTCGTGCTCGGACTCCGTGGAACCTGCCGGCGGCCGGCGATCGGACTCCGGCGACCGGGCCCGCCGGGCCCTGTCGCCGCCGAAGATCGGCAGCTTTTCCAGGTCCTCGCGCCTCCCGTTCATCGCCCCGTACCCCCGATCGCACCGTTGCCCGTCGGAACCCCACGCGCAGGAGCACTGGTGGAGAAGCGCTCGCGGCGAGCAGCGGTGCGTTCCTGGATCGCCGTGATCACCGGGCCGGCACTCCGGACCAGGGGCGACGACCCCCACTTGCGGCCCGTCGGCGAACCGACCGACAGCACCTCGGCGTTCACCGGATCCCATGCGATCGATCCGACCGACCCGAGACCGAGCGTCCTGGCGATCTCCTTGGCGTCGTACGGGCGTCCCGGCCCGATCGTGAGAGCCGCGAGATTCGTCAGGTCACGGGCCGCAGCCTCGATCACCGACGTGCGAGACCTGACGAGTTCACGAGTGACCGCGATATCGGGCAGGCGAGAGCCCGTGGTCAGCACCACCTGGTCGGCGAGGCGTAGCAGCGGCTCACGATCGTCGCGTCCGGCCGGGCCCAGGCGTCCGAGATCGACGAGCACGTCCATGCCACCGCGCTCCAGCGCCACGAGCTGGTTCGCGAGCGCCCCCCAGAGGTTCGCGACCGACGGCGCCTGGTGCGGGGACACGATGCCGGGCAGCAGCTTCTTGTCCGGGTTGTTCTGGACGAGCGCGAGCGTCTGGTCCCACAGGGAGGTCTCGAGCTCGCCGTGGCTGTGCGCGATGGCGAGCTGGCTCAGGCCGCGATCGTGGGCGAGCTGTCCCCGGAAGTACCCGGCGAGGATCGACGCGCCGTCGAGATCTGCTTCCACGAGCAGGACCGGCCGGGGCCACGAGATCGCGAGCACGAGCGCGCTCGTGGTCGTTCCCGGCGAGCCCTTCGCGTTCGCGAGTGCGACGAGGGCCACGGGATCACCCGTTCCCGTCGGTCGGAGCCTCGCTGTTCGCCGCCCCGGAGGCGCCGGCGCCTCCGCTCGGGGCGGTCCCGCCCGCAGGGGAACTCTGGCTCGTCGGGCTGCTCTCTCCGGTCGAGGCGTCGTCGCCGGTCTGTGCCGCGTCGAGGACGAGAGCCACCCGCCCGGTCGCGGCGCGGGCAGCGAGCGCGGCTGCCTGACCGCGCGCCACCTCGACGTCGACCACCTTCTGCTCACCGACGGTCGCGTCCGTCAGAGTGACGATGGTGGCCGGGATCGCGAAGGGCTCCTCGATGGGCGCGTCACCACCGCTCACCGGCGTCTCGATGATCCGCACCTGGTCCCCGGAGGTCAACGTCGTTCCGGCGGGCATCTGGTTCGGGTTCAGGGCGATGCCCACGATGGACCTGCCCTCGCCGGGCTCCAGGGCGGTCGCGTAGCTCTTCTCGGTGAGCAGGGATCCCGCGGGCAGGTCGACGGTCGCCACCTGATCGACGACCTCGTCGAACAGGCTCGCGTCGACCGGCTTCAGCGCCGTGGGACCCATCGGCAGGTCGACCGTGGTGACGTTGCTCGAGCTGATCCTGTCGCCGCGCGCGACCTCGGACGTGACCGCGAGCACCTTGTGCGTCCGGCCGAGCGTGGTGGTCAGGTAGACGGAGGCGAGAATGCCCAGAGCGACCAGAGCCAGGCCGAGCGCGATGACGGCCGGCCTGCGGCGGGCGCGGGTGGGTTTCGCCGGCGCGGGAGACCTGGGGCCTGCGACGCGCGCTTCCTGAGCGGTCGTGGCCGGGGTCGCGGTCCCGCCAGGACCGGTGCGTCTCGCACCGACGCTCGTGTCACTACTCAACTTGCCGTCCCCTCCCGGTCATGTACTCCCGCAGGCAATCCTGATGCACGCGGGCGAACCCGGCAGGTTGAACGGTAGCCGGATCACTCCGGGCAAGGGAAGGTCAACCACGGTTCACATGCTGTGGAGAAGCCTTGGACGTCGAGTAAACCGCGCAACTACGCTGACCTGGGCAAACATGGCCGGCGAGAACTTCACCCGGGCCATCGGGCCCGACGCTGCGAGGTCCGGGTCCGGTGAGGCCCGATATGACACGACATGGGGGGCCGCCGACTGGAGGCGGACGACCCCCCATGCCAAGGGACGGGGCTGGTGTGGAAACCCCCGAGAGTCACGCACCCCCCAGTGGTTCTCCCGATGCCGTTCCACGGCCCTCGTCCTTCCGCCCGTCCGGTGATCCCCCAGACAGACCCCCGGTGCGGACGGCTTCGGCCAGTCGGCGAACCGCTCGGCTCGCGCGCTGACGAAGTGTGGCGTGCGAGATGCCGAGCTCGTCGGCAACCCGCTTCTGGTATGTACCTCTCCCGGCGCCGAGTTCGGCGTACTCGGGCAACTCTGGATCTGGAGCGTAGACCCGCGCGAGGAGAGACGCTTCTTCTCTTGTGATAACGCGGGCGTCGATGCCCCACGCGATCACGTCGAGCACCTCGCCCGTGGGCCCGAGCGACGCGCTGGCCAGCGAATATACCGCTGCAGGACCTTGCTCCTCCGGCTCCGGGCGTTCGAGGTGGGGCAGCACCGTCACGTCGGTGGGGATCTCCTCGACCTGTGGTGCCCGGCTCGCTCGCGTACCCCGCGCGAACGGGGCCTGGTCTCCCACCACCCGGGTGAGCGTGTGGCCCTGCAACCGCATCGCGACCTTGTCGGCACGGGCGAGGTCGTAGTGGCAGATCGCGTCCCACATCGCCGCGGCCGCCTCCTGCTCGAGGTCCTGCACGTCGCTGTAGTGGCGGCGGGAACGCCGCACGATGGAACGCACCGCGGGCAGCATGCACTGCAGCACGGCCCGACCTGCGGCGAAGCTGCCCTCGGCATGCTCGACCAGGAGTGCGTGCAGCACCCGGTCGGCCTCGTCAGAGGTGAACCGCACGGCGCGGCCGTCGGCCAGTCCGGAGAGTTGCGGGAAGCGCCGGCTGAAGCGGTCGATCTCTTCGGCGAAAGATCGGGTCGCGACGAGATCGGCCCAGTCGTGATCGAGCTCGGTCATGAGCGTGCCGGAGGCAGCTGAAGACATGCCTGGCATGGACGTGACTCCTCGGTTGTCCGGGCGGCGCGGTGCCGGAGCGCTGGTCAGCGCCTGTCGCCCAGTGCAGCGGAGGACTGTTGCCCGCTACTGTTGCCCGCAGATTTACACTTGGTGTGATCTGGGTCACATTTGCCTCTTGATCGGCAATCTCCTGGTCACACGAACACCTGGTGACCCATTTGTTCGAGGTGACGAACCCACAGCACGAAGAGCACGAACCCGCACCGGTGACTGGGAGAAGCGAGATGAGCAAAGAACCCGCCCCCGAGCTCCACCACGACGACGTGACCCTGGAGCTCCTGCGTGACACGGCCGAGGTGCACGCCGTCCGCGGGGAGGTCAAGCCGGTCATCGACGCCTTGGTGGCCGCCCTCAAGCAGGACCCGCTCGGCAACGACGACACGGCTCACAGGATCGCCGACGCCCTGGAGAACCCGCGTACCCGCAGCGCCCGGGCCGCCCGGGCCCGGCTGTCCCGGGACCTCTCGAACGGTCTGCCCGACGAGGTGCGCACGCGATGAGTTCGCTCCTGACCGGGCGGCGAGGCAAGAAGCGCGCGGCCTCCCCTTCGGCCCTCCCGGCGCATCCCCAGCGCGCCGTGGAGGACACGGGCACATCGCCGTCGGGCAATCCATGGCAGGTGAACGGCCCGATCACCTCAGGTGCTGACGAGGTACCGCCGTCCGGGGCCACCGCGCCGCCACAGGTGGTGGAGTGGTCGCAAGGACCCGCGCTCGCCTCGAAGGCATGGACCGCCCTGCTCGTGCTGGCGCTGGCCGCCGGCCCTGTCGCGCTCGTGTGGACGGCGCTCCGCCCGGACTCCGCCCCCGTTGTCTCGGGCACGTCCGGCGCGGATCAGACCGCCGCCGCGGCCGCCGCCGAGCGCGCCGTGGAACTGACGGAGACGTGGCTACGAGCGGATCGGGACGATCAGGCCCTGGTGGCCTCGTTGACCGAGGCTTCGGTGGGCACCCTGCCGGCGACAGGGCTGACGATCCGCGACAGCTCGGTGGCGGCCGTGACCGCGGGTGACCCGGCCCCCGGTGGCACGACCTGGATGGTCACGGTCGGCGTGGACGTCGCGGAACCGGCCCCCGGTACGGCCGTCCCGGTCGCCGACGACGAGTCGGGCGAGGCCGACTCCTCCGGCGGCGGAGAGCGTTCGGCGGAGGGCGGCGACAACCCCGAGCCCGTCCTGGTGTGGGTGCGGCGATACTTCCAGGTTCCCGTCACGGTGCAGCGACCGGCGGACGAGGACGAGCCACTCGCGGTGGCCGCGCTCGCACTACCGGCTCCCGTACCGGGGCCGTCGACGGCCGACGCCCCAGGACTCGACTATCCCCGCACGATCGCCATCACGTCGGACGCCGGGGAGTCGGTCGCCGCGTTCCTCGGGGCACTGGTGGCGGGCGAGGGCGAGATCACCCGTTATCTGCGGCCCGGCACGGCGATCCAGCCGGTGACTCCGCCCCCGTACACCGCCGTGTCGGTGATGTCGATCGGCGGGTCGCACGAGATCTCCGACGATCCGTCCGACGGCGAGGGCACGCACGCCCTCGTCACGGCCGAACTGACCCGCCCCGACGGCGAGAAGACCACCGCCCAGTACGTCCTGACGCTCGTCGCGCGGGATGGCCGCTGGGAGGTTTCCGGCCTGGACCAGGCCGTTCGCACCGAGACCCCGGTCGCCGGTTCCGGCGAGTCCGGTACCGAGTAAGAGGAGAGGGAACCATGTTCACAGAGCTCATGACCGCTGCCCCCGAACTGGCCGCGAGCGCCCAGACGGTTCGTGCGGAGGGCTTCCTCGACCTGATCACCGTCAAGTCCGAGGAGGTCAAGGTCGCGATCGAGTCCGTCACCTTTGTGATCGTCATCCTCATGGTCGTCATCACCGCGGTGAAGACGAAGATGTCGATCGCGGCGATCCTCATGTCGGCGATCGTTGGTGGCATCGTCCTCTGGCTGGTCAACGGTGGTATCAACGTCACGAAGGAGCTGACGGACGACGAGTTCAGCATGCCGGCGGTCGTCAGTACGACGACGGTCTAGGTAGAACTCGCGCAGGAGGGGGACGGACGTGGTGGACGAACCGGAGCTGGAGACCGCGAAGTTCTACACCCGGGCTCGGCGTATCCCCATGCTGGTGGGGAAGATGCCGAGCGGGGGACGGATCTGGGGCGGTCCCTACACGATCACGCAGATCGGCGCGGGTGCCCTGGTGGGGTTCGCGCTGTGGAAGACCGCACCCTTGTGGGCTCATCTCGGTGGGTTCATGAACGTTCTCCTCGCGGCGGGAATCGTGGTCGGCACGGTGTGGGCCACCGGCAAGATCCCCAGCACGGGCCGGAATCCCGCCACCTGGTTGATGGACGCACTGAACCTCACCACGAGCCCGGGGCGGCTGTCGGGTGGACGCCTTGCCGTCCCACGGCCGCGCACGATCAACCACCGGGTCATGGTGCTGCTGCCCGAGGGTGACCGTGCGGCGATGCTTGCCCGCACTCGGGGCTGGACAGGCGCGGACCTGGTGCCGGTGGACGATGTCGACCGGCGTGAGGTCGCCACCGGCACCGGTGAGATGCCGCTGCCACCGCTCACCCCGACCGACCTCGTGCATGGTGACGACCGGGACACCGCGTCGCTGACCGGCGTCGGCGAGCTCCTCGCCGGCAAGCTCCGCAGGAAGGACGGCTGATGCTCAGCCACATCTCCGCCCTGACCGACGGTCTCATGTGGACCCGCTCCGGGACCGTGTGGGCCATCTGGCGGGTCTCGCCCATTCCTTACGCCTACCAACCGGACGACAAGAAGCACGCCGCACGGCGGCACCACACCGCGCTCTACCGCGCGCTACGTGGGGAGTCGCTGCACCTGGGGCTGGTCGCGTCGACCGACCCGGTCTCCGTGGTGGAGGCGATGGTCGACGGCGTGGACGTGGCGGAGCACGACGCCTGGGCCGCGGAGTGCAACGCGACGCTCGACTTCCTGGAGCACATCGAGATCGGTCGGCGGGTCTACTGGATCGCCGCGCCGTTGCCGAATCCAGGTGCCAAGGCGGTTCTCGAGCCGCTGCAGGCGAGCTGGTCCGCGCTGAAGGACCAGCTGATGCTGCCGCGCGCGGTGCCGTCCCGGCACGCGATCGGGGAGCGCGCGGCACAGGCGGAGATCCTCCGCAAGGAGATGCCGTCCGCGTTCGATCCGCGGCCGGCGTCGGTGGCGGAGATGGCGTGGATGTTCGGTCATGCCATGCAGCGCGGCCTGGGGCTGGACATGGACGTGCCGGTGCACGGGTCGCTGGACGCGGAGCTGCACCTGACGGGGGCCTCGGTGCTGCCCGGGGCGCTGATCGATCCTGCCGGTCAGACGGATGCCGGCAAGCGGCTGAGCCCCATGCAGATTCTCAAGCGCCCGTACATCAAGGTCATCGATCCGGAGAACGCGGGCCGTGCGTCGTACCAGTCGACATTGGTGGTGAGCGACACGCCGTCCGGCGGCATCGTGTACCCGGGCTGCGAGTGGATCGGGCGCGTGGACGAGTCGAGCGTTCCGTGCGACTGGGCGATCCGGATGACCGTGCGGTCCCGCGAGGAGGTGACGGGCCGCAACCGGCGCGCCGTCCGGACGCTGAACGACCAGTTCGACCAGCGGTCCGAGGAGGAACGCGCCGGTTCGTCGCTGGACAGCACGGCCCGCGCGCTCGGTGAGTACCAGGCGGTGATGGATGCCGACGAACTCGAGGTCGAGGTCGACGCCACCACCATGTTCACCGTCTCGGGCCCGGACCCGGAGCAGGTGCTCGACGACGCCCGCGACCTGACCAAGTACTTCGCGGCCATGCAGTTCAAGCTCCGCAACGATCCCACCGTGCAGCCGGCCCTGTTCGACGCCACCCTGCCCGGGATGCCCACACCGCGCGCCGTGCGCGAGTACTCGCAGATCACCACCGCGCGCTCGTTCGCGGCGGCGGTTCCGTTCGCGACCACGGATCTCGGCGACAGTTCCGGCTCATTGTTCGCGCTGGAGATCAGCAACGGCGCCTCACGGCCGAACCCTGTCTTCGTCAATCTGGGCGACGCCTCGGACAAGTTGGATGTCGCCCTGGCGATGGGGTTCGTCGGCGAGCTCGGCAGCGGCAAGTCCGTCGGGCTCAAGACGGTGGCGCTCGACAACATCGACCGGGGAGCCACCCTGATCGCCGTGGACCACACGGACATGGGTGAATGGGGGGTCGCCGTCTCGGAGGTCGCCGGGTCGCAGGTCGTGGAGATCGCGGACGACGCCACCCTGTCCATCGACCCCCTGCGCTGTCTGCCCTCGGCGACCGCGCCCCGGGTCACGCGTTCGTTCCTCACCGTCCTGCTCAGCGTGCAGACCAAGTCCGAGCAGAACGTCCTGCTGTCGAAGGTGCTGCAGCCGAGCTACATGGAACGTCACCGGATCAGTTCGCTCGGCTCGCTCGCGCGGCACCTCGAGAGCGAGTGCGATCTCGCAGGTGCGCGGACGCTGGCCGACGAGATGCGGATCTTCTCCGAACTCGACTTCGGGAGGGCGGTCTTCGACGACCGCCTGCCCGCCATCGATCTCGACTCCCCCGCCATCGTGATGCACACCAATCGCCTGCAGCTGCCCTCCAAGGCGGACATGGAGCACAGCCACCTGTTCGCGGAGCTGAAGGCGGAGAAGGTCTTCGGACGCGCCGTGTTCGCTCTGATCGCGGCGCTCGCCCGGCACCGCTGCTTCAAGGACCGCACGCGGCTCGACATCTTCGCCGCGGACGAGGCGCACAAGACGATGTCGTCCCCGGAGGCTGCCGAGGAGATCGGGATGTTCATCCGCGACGGGCGCAAGCACAAGGCGGCCCTGCTGCTGGGCAGCCACGACGCCGAGGAGGACTTCGGCAACGAGGTGGTGCGGGGCCTCATCCCGTTCCGGGTGCTGCTCCGCCATCGCGACGAGAACCTCGCGCGCCGCGGCCTGCGGTGGTTGCACGGGCTTCCCTCTGACGCCCCGGTGGACCCTCAGCTGGTCAAGTTGGTCACCGAGGGCACCGCCCCTGTCATGGACGCGGCGGTCGGCGTGCCCGAGGAGCGCCGGGGTGAGTGCCTCGTGCGCGACTTCCAGGCACGCTACGGCCGCGCCAAGGTGATGGCGCCGCTCGTGGCGAACCGCGCCGCGACCGTCAAGACGACACCCACCAGTTCCACCGGGTCGGTGATCCACTCATGACTCTTGCGCCCGCTGCCGCCCTCCACGGGTTCGGCCCGCCCACGACGGGCGGCGTCGGTTCCGCCCTTCGCGCCGCCGAGGAGGCCGACGACGCCGGATCGGCCGGTATCGCCGGCCTCCGGCTCGAGGACACGAGCGGCGTCTCCACCGATCGCTTCGTCCTGCAGTGGGACACCGGATCCGCATGGAATCCGATGAACGTGGACTCCGAGATTTTCTCCACCCTCGCCGGCATGTTCTGGTCGTGGTACCGCGACATCGTCGCCGTCCAGATCTGGGTGCTCGACTGGGTGCTCGGCATGGACTGGCTGGGCTACGTGCTGTCGCCGCTGGCCGGTCTGAGTCTCATCGTGCAGTCGATGATCTCGCAGATCGGGCTGCTCAGCCTGACCCTCATCATTCTGGCGTTCGTGGTGGGGTTCTGGCTGCTCAAGGGCCGGTACGCAGGCGGCTTCATGGAGTTGATCATCGGTTGCGTCATCGCGGCCCTCGCGACCGGCTTCCTCGCGAACCCGATGGGCACCATCGGGAGCGAGAGCGGCATCATCATGCAGTCTCGCGACGCCGGTATGGACATCGCCACCGGGTTCGCGACCGAGGGCGCCTCCTTCGAGCGCGACGCCACCGTGATCCGGGACGGTCTCAAGGGCCAGCTCGTCGACACCCTCATCCGGACACCGCACCAGATCATCAACTACGGCTCGATGATCGACGACACCCGCTGCGAAGGCACCTACACCGACGCGGTCGGGACGGACGACGCGGTCGAACGCATCGGTGACTGCGACGACAGCTACGCCGAGGCCGCGAAGCAGATCGACGCCCCGAAGGTGGTCTCCACCCTGAGCCTGTTGAGCACCGGATTCGTGTTCCTGCTCCTGAGCGTGGTGATCGTGGGGGGAACGCTCTTCGCCGTCGTCCTGCTGGGCTGGTCCGCGATCAAGCTGCTGTGGCAGCTGCCGGTCGGTGTGGTGTCGAGCGGTACCCGGGCGCAGTTGTTCCGGACGTTTGCGAGCATCGGGCTGGGGTGCATCCTCGTGGCGATGGCGACGATGTTCCTCGTCGCATGGATGCAGATGCTTCTCGGCTTCTACGACGCCACCGACGGCATGCCGTTCCTGGTCCGGCTGTACCTGTTCAACACCCTTGTCGTGGCGGGTGCGGTGTTCTACGTGCTCATGGGTACGAGCGTGCGCGCCGGGCTGAGGAACCTCGCGGACAAGCTCGCCGCAGCGGGCGTGCCCTCACAAGTGGGTGAGCCACAGGCGATGCCCTGGGCCAATCACGCCAAGTGGACCGAGCGCTACAACAAGGCGAAGGACTGGGCCGGCGTCGGCCTCGGTCCCGCCCCGGCGGCCGGCTCCGATGCCGCGGGTTCGAGCGGCGGGTCCGGGGCCGCGGGGGCTGACGGCGCAGCGCCCGCCGCGGCAGGTCCCGCGGGAATGGACCTGACCGCCAAGGGAGCCGGTGCTGCGGCGGCAGGAGCCGCGGCGGGGGCAGCCGCCGGGGCCTCGGCGACCCGGGGCGGCGACGACGCACCCGCCGGCGGGGACGACGCCCGCGAGCCCGCACCGACGGGCGGTCGCGCCGCGGGCGAATGGTCGGAGGCCGCGAACACCCTGCGCGAGCAGGATCGCGACCAGGTGCCGGCCGTCGTCGGCGCACAGGAACCTGGTTCCGACGCCAACGCGCACGACAAGCGCACGGACCAGACGCCACCACGTACCGAGTCCGAGAAACTGCGGGACCGCATGGCGAACGCGTCGCGTGCGGTGACGCGCACCGGCCTGCAGATGGGCGCGGCCGCCGCGACCGGGGGCTCGTCCGCCGCCGCGGTCGGCGGGTCACGTGCGCTCGGCTTCGTCCGGCGTGCCAGGAAGGTGAGCAGCGCGGTCCGCGGCGGCGCGCGTGCCATGTCCAACTACTACCAGCGCCGGGCAGATCTCGAGCGGCGACTGGGCGGGCGCGGTGCGCGGCAGGCTCGGTCAGCTCCGCCCGGTGTCGTGTCCTACCCGAGCTCGCGTGATCTGAGAGATCTGGGCCGCTGATGCGCCGCGTGATCATCGTCGTGGCGACCGTCGTCGTTCTCGTGGTGGCGGCATGGATCGGCTGGCCCAGGGAGGACGGTCCCGGTGGGAACGGCGCGGTCCAGGCCGGATCCGCCGCCGGGCAGGACGGCCCTGCCCGCGACGACGGGACGACGACCGACGACACCGGCGCGGCACCCGACACGGTGACCGACGAGGTCGATCCCGGTGACCCCGCGCTCGAGGTCGTCGAGGAGCCGGAGTTCGACAGCGAGAGCAAGCCGGCGGAGCAGGTCGCGGCAACCTGGGACGACGGCGTCCGGGCTGCAGCTCGCGCCGCCGCGTCCGCCGCTGTGACGGCGTTCTCCGACGTCGACCAGCCCACCGCCGCGTGGTGGAAGAAGCTGTCACCGCTTCTCACGCCGCAGGCGCGAGTCGTCTACGAGGACGTCGACCCGCGGAACGTCCCGGTGCGTCAGGTGACCGGCCCCGCGTCGGTCGTCGACGAGTCCTCGACGCTTCTCACCGAGGTCACGGTCCCGACCGATGTCGGGGACTACACCGTCATGCTCGTCCGGGCCGACGGCGCCTCACCCTGGCTGGCCGAGCAGATCAGGCCGCCGTCGTGAGCGGGTCGCAGCTGGCGAGGCAGGGCGGCAGGATCGCGGCGAAGGCACTGGGCAGGGCGGCGCGGCGAGCGACCGCCAGGGGACGTGACCCGAGGAAGGACGACCACACGAAGCGGGCGTTGCTCGTGCTCGCCGTCCTGGGGGTCGCGACCCTCGCGCTGCCGGCCGCGCTGGTCGGCATGGTGGTCCTGGTGGCGGGGATGGTCGGGGGGCAGCAGAGCATGGGCGGCGCCGCCGGTTGCGGGATGACCGGTTCGGTCGTGGTGGCCGCGGGTGAGGGGGCTCAGCGCGCCGCCAACGGGTTCACCGCGGAGCAGCTCCAGAACGCGACGGTGATTCTCCAGGTGGGCGCAGAGCGTGGCGTCCCCGCGAAGGCACAGGCGATCGCCGTGATGACGGCTCTCGGCGAATCGGGGATGCGGAATCTGACCTACGGTGACGACCGCTTCGGCGTCCGCAACCCCGACGGGACGCTGACCTCGTCGATCGGGATGTTCCAGGAGCAGAAGTGGTTCGGCACGGTCGAGGAGAGGCTCGACCCGGTGGCGTCGTCAGGGCGCTTCTACGACCGGTTGCTCGCGGTGGAGGGCTGGCAGGCGATGGAGCCGACGATCGCCGCCCACAAGGCACAACGGAACGCCGACCCCTACCACTACGCGAGCTACTGGGACCGCGCGCTGCAGGTGATGCGCCTCGTCAGCGGGGCGGAGGAGCAGGACCTGGAGGCGTTGTCCGCGTCGATCCAGGGTGCGTCGCCCGCGGCTCCCTGCCTGAGCGGGTCGATCGGTCAGGCGGCGGTCAGCGCCGGTGGGTGGGCGAACCCGGCGGTCGGTGTCAAGGCGTCCGGTTACGGGCCCCGCAGTACCGGCATCGCGGGTGCCTCGCGGTTTCACCAGGGACAGGACATCGCGGCAGCCTGCGGTACGCCGGTGTACGCCGCTGCTGCAGGCCGGGTGGTGATCTCCGGAGGGACCGGCTGGGGAACGGGAAACACGATCCGGATCGAGCACGGCCTGGGCCTGGACACCACGTACGGGCACCTTCTGACGGGGACGAACATCGTGTCGGTGGGGGACGTCGTCGAGGCGGGCCAGCAGATCGCGTCGATGGGCGGGGACTCGCGTGTCGACCCGGCCGGTGCAGGGACGTCGTCCGGTTGCCATCTCCACTTCGAGGTGCGGATGAACGCGCGTGCCGTGGACCCCGAGCCGTTCATGGCCCAGCAGGGCGTGACTCTGGGAACGGCCGCGCCGGCGCAGGTGCCGGAACCGATGGATCCCGGCGAAGAGGCTGCCGACCCGGCCCAGGCGGCCCCCTGACGGCAGCACCGTCCCAGGCCGGCCACGCCGCCGGATCGCGCGACCGTCCGTCGACGGCGCGGACTCCCCCTCCCGCAGGAACCGATGAGTTCTGCTCCTGGCAGACGTCTCCATAAACAGGTCGCTTTCGTGGGAGGGAATACCCGACCATGGACGTGCGTCGTACTGGCGTAGGTCGTGCGCAAAGGTGCTCGCGGTCTCGGCCCCCACACTGCTCCGGAGAGGGACCCCGACATGAGTGCACGAACCGATACGATCGACGACAGTCCATCCGCTGTACCCGAGGGCGTGGGGACCTTGGACAGACCTGACCACATCGCACCGGCCGAGGCCGACGCCCCGATCAGGCTGACACCGGAGCACTTCCGCGTCATCGCACTGCTCATGGTGTCCGCCTTCACCGTCATCCTCAACGAGACCACGATGACGATCGCGCTCCCCGCGATCATGACGGATCTGACCATCACCGAGACCACCGGCCAATGGCTCACCACGGCATTCATGCTGACCATGGCTGTGGTGATCCCGACCACCGGTTATCTGATCAACCGACTCGGCACACGCAACGCCTACATGCTGGCGATGTCGATCTTCACCGCGGGAACCCTGCTGGGCGCGTTGGCGCCCACCTTCGCGGTCCTCGTGAGCGCGCGGGTGGTGCAGGCAATGGGCACCGGAATCATGATGCCCCTGCTCATGACCACGATCATGACGATCGTGCCACCGCAGATCCGCGGCAAGGTCATGGGCAACATCACGCTCGTCATCGCTCTGGCTCCCGCCCTGGGCCCGTTCATGTCGGGTGTGGTCGTCGATCTCGCCGGATGGCGCGCGGTGTTCGCCGTCGTCACACCTGTCAGCGCTCTCGCGCTGACCGCCGGGATCCTGTGGGTGCGTGATGTCGGGGAGAAGGAGCGCCAGCCGATCGACCCGCTGTCGATCCTGCTCTCGCTGCTCGCCTTCGGCGGTGTCGTCTGGGGTCTCTCGCAGCTCGGCGAGTCGGCGGACGAGGCGTCGGTCATGAGCCCCTACGTGCCTCTGGGCGTCGGCGTGGTGGCGCTGGGCGCGTTCGTCTGGCGTCAGCTGGCCCGTCAGCGCACCGACTCGGCCTTGCTCGATCTGCGCACGTTCCGCTCGGGGAACTTCCGGCTCGCGGTGGGGATCATGGCGATCGCCATGATCGCGATGTTCGGTTCCATGATCCTTCTGCCGCTGATCCTGCAGAACGCGATGGGCTACTCACCCACGCTGGCGGGGTTCGTCGTCCTCCCGGGTGGTCTGGCGATGGGGCTCCTCGGCCCGGTCGTGGGCCGCCTGTACGACAAGCGCGGTCCGCGTCCCCTCATGATCCCGGGACTCGCAGGGGTGACTCTCGCGGTGGTTCTGCTCGCGACCATCAACACGGGAACACCGCTGTGGCAGGTCGTCCTGGCGCAGTTCGTGCTCATGGTGGGCCTCAGCTTCACGTTCACGCCGCTCTTCAGCTCCGCGATGGGGGATCTGGAGATGCACCTGTACTCGCACGGGTCCGCGACCATCAACACCGTGCAGCAGGTCGCCGGTGCCGCGGGTACCGCGCTCTTCGTCGCGCTCATGACGATCCGCTCGACCAGACTCGAGGAAAGCGGGGCTTCCGAGGCCGAGGCGCTCACCGGAGGGGCGCGGCTGGCATTCATGGTGGGCGCCATCGTCGTTGCCACGGCCATCCTCCTGGCGGCTCGCATCAAGCGGGTCGAGGGCGGCCCGGTTCACTGATGTAGGGACCGAGTTGCCGTCTCCGGGCGGTGGCCTCGGTCTGCCATCCCTTCCTGCTGACGCGACCAGTGCGGCGCGGTGCCTGCCTTCCGCAGGCGCCGCGCCGCACTTCTTCGCGCACCTGCTACCGGAGGTTCGAGCACCTGGCACGGCAGGCTAGGCGGGAGATCGTCGTCGCGCCTACACTTCCCCCATGGCCGAGGTTCGGGTGTTTGCCGGCACCGCGGGTCAGCGCTTCGCTCAGAAGATGTGTGCTGACCTCGGCGTGCCCTTGAGCCCTGTGGAGATCAGCCGCTTCGCCAACGACTGCCTCCAGGCGCAGCTCATGGAGAACTGCCGCGAGCGAGACGTCTATCTCGTGCAGCCCATCATCACTCCGACCCAGGAGAACCTGATGGAGCTGCTGCTGATGATCGACGCCGCGAAGGGAGCCTCGGCGCAGCGCATCACGGCGGTCATGCCGCACTTCGCCTACGCACGGTCCGACAAGAAGGACGCGCCGCGCATCTCCATCGGTGGCCGGCTCGTCGCCGATCTGCTGGAGACGGCGGGCGCCGGGCGCATCCTCACCATGACGCTGCACGCGCCGCAGGTACACGCGTTCTTCCGTGTCCCCACCGATCAGCTCAACGCGCTGCGAGAGCTCGCCTCGCACTTCTCGTCGAACGACCTGTCGAAGACGACCGTCGTCTCACCGGATCTCGGCAACGCGAAGCCGGCGAGCGCGTTCGCGAAGATGCTCGGCGTGCCGGTCGCGGCGGCGGCGAAGGAGCGCTTCAACGACAACCGCGTCGAGATCACCTCGCTGATCGGCGACGTGGGCGGCCGCGACATCATCGTGCTCGACGACGAGGTCGCGGGAGGCACCACCATTTCCGCACTCCTCGACCTGCTCCGTGAGCACGGTGCCCGCTCGGTGCGTATCGCGTGCACGCACGGCATCTTCGCCGGAGACTCGCTCTATCGGATCGCGGCCGACCGGGACGTCGTCGAGATCGTCACCACGGACACGGTTCCGTCCACCGAGCTCGTCGCTCACGACAAGCTGACGGTCATCAGTGTCGCGTCGGCCTTCGCCGAGGCAGTGCGCCGCATCCACTCCGGCGAGTCGGTCAGCGCGCTCTTCGATCCCACGCACGTCTGACCCACGCATGTCTCGACCCGCGCGCTCCACGCCCGCCGGGTAGCGTGGCGACGGCCCCGCCGAGGGAATCAGGCGTCCCGGTCGGCCCACCACTTCCTGAGTTCCTCGGTGGCGGTGTCCTCACCGAGCGGCCCTCGCTCCATCCGCAGCCCCAGCAGGTGCTTGTACGCCTGCCCGACCTCGCGGCCGGGACCGATCCCGAGGATCTCCATGATCTGGTTCCCGTCGAGATCGGGCCGGATCGCGTCGATCTCCTCCTGCTGACGGAGCGCGTGGATGCGCTTCTCGAGGTGTGTGTATGCGTCGGACAGCCGCTTCGCCTTACGACGGTTTCGCGTGGTGCAGTCGGCACGGGTGAGCCTGTGCAGGCGTTCCAGCAGTGGGCCGGCGTCGGTCACGTACCGACGCACCGCCGAGTCCGTCCACTCCCCGTCCCCGTAGCCGTGGAACCGCAGGTGCAGTTCCACGAGGCGCGCGACGTCCTTGACCACCTGCTTCTCGTACTTCAGGGCCCGCAGTCGCTTCGACACCATCTTGGCGCCCACCACCTCGTGGTGGTGGAACGACACTCCCCCGCCCGGTTCGAACCTCCGGGTCGCGGGCTTGCCCACGTCATGCAGCAGCGCGGCGAGCCGGAGCACGAGGTCCGGTGCCGGTACCGGCCCGTCCGGCCCGGTCTCCTGCGCGATCGCCTGATCCAGCACGATCAGTGAGTGCTCGTACACGTCCTTGTGGCGATGATGCTCGTCGATCTCGAGCTGCAGCGCCGGCAGTTCGGGTAGCACGTGGTCGGCGAGGCCGGTGTCAACAAGCACCTCGAGCCCGGCGCGCGGGTTCGGCGCCGTGACCAACTTGCTCAGCTCCGCCTGCACCCGCTCGGCGGAGACGATCTCGATCCGCGCGGCCATCGCGACCAGCGCCGCGAGCGTGCCATGTTCCACGTGAAACGACAGCTGCGCCGCGAACCGCGCCGCGCGCATCATCCGCAGCGGGTCGTCGTCGAACGATCGCTCCGGCGCGATCGGCGTGCGGAGCACCTTCCGCGCGAGGTCGGTGAGACCGTCGTACGGATCGACGAACGTCAGCTCCGGCAGCCGCACCGCCATCGCGTTGACGGTGAAGTCCCGTCGTGAGAGATCACCGTCGAGAGACGAACCGAACTCGACGAGTGGTTTGCGCGATTCGGGATCGTACCTGTCGGTGCGGTACGTGGTGACCTCGACGACGACGTCGCCCTTGCGCGCGCCGATCGTGCCGAACTCCTTACCGATGTCCCAGTGCGCGTCTCCCCAGGCCGCGAGGAGTCGCTGCGTCTCGTCGGGCATCGCCGAGGTCGCGAAGTCGAGGTCGTTGCTCGCGCGCCCGAGGAACGCGTCCCGCACCGGCCCACCGACCAGGGCGAGCTCGTGTCCCGCGGCGCGGAAGACCTCCCCGAGATCGGTCGCTGCCGGAGCCATCTCGGTCAGCACGCCGAGTGCACGGCGCAGGAGTTCCAGCTCGGGCTTGGCACCAGAAGGGGTTGACACGATCACCGATTCTCCCAGACCCGGCGCGTCGGCACGTCTCCCGCGGGAATGCGGAGGCGTCGCCGCTCGGTGCGTGTGATCGGTAACGGTCCGCGCAGTCGGTAGTGTTGGGGCATGTCCACCCCAGCGCCGGCCGGCGACCGACCCATCGGTCGTCCCGACGTGCCCACGCCTCCGGGTGGAGCGCCGCTGCGGGTGGATCCATCACGTGTCGCAACGGCGCCCGCGGCGGCGGCCGCGCACCTCCCCGTGGTGGACGAGACCTCGGCCGGCGGGCTCGTTCTCCGCCCGACCCCCGGATTCCCATCCACGCCCACAGGTTTCGACGCCGCCGTCCTCCTACGCCGCAACCGGAGCGGACGGATCGAATGGTGTCTGCCGAAGGGACACCTCGAGGGCCTCGAGACCCCGGAGGAAGCGGCGATCCGCGAGATCCGCGAGGAGACCGGCATCCACGGCTCGATCCAGGTCGACCTCGGCGTCATCGACTACTGGTTCACCGGGGAGGACCGCCGGGTGCACAAGGTGGTGCACCACTTCCTGCTGCGCGCGGACGGTGGCTCGCTCACCGTGGAGAACGACCCTGACGGCGAGGCGGAAGACGTCGTCTGGGTCGGCCTGCACGACCTTCCCGCCAAGCTTTCCTACCCGAACGAGCAGCGGCTGGCCGCCGTCGCCGCCGAGCGCGTGGGTTCATCGCCCGAACTGCTCGCGGCGCTGCGGTCCGGCAGGTCCCATTTGGAGACACCAGACCACCCATGACGCAGCATCACGGTGCCCGACGGCGTCGCGCCCGCACCACCGCAGGAATTCTGACCGCAAGCCTCACGCTCCTGGGTGGGCTCCTGCCCACGGGCGCCGCCTCGGGCAGCATCGGCGCCAGTTCGGCGGCCGGTTCCGCCGCCGGTACTCCGGTGGCTTCGACGGAGCGCGCCGCACCGGCTTCCCGAGGTGGGACGCCCGCCGTCGTCAGCCATCGTGAGAGCGAGGACGCCGCTCCGGTCACCGTGGACCTGCGGTCCGTCTCCCCCACCGTGGCAGGTCCGGGCGACGAGGTGACGGTCGCCGTCCGGTTCACGAACACGACCGATCGTGCCCTCGACGGTCTCACCGCCCGGCTTGCCGTCAACGCCGTCGCGCTCACGCAACGGTCGACGCTCTCCGCGTGGGAGTCCCTGTCGCTCATGGACAGGGTGGCGGCAAGCGGACCGGACACCCGGGATCTGGGTCGGCTCGGCCCGGGGCAGTCCACCAGCCTCGAGCTCCGCCTCCCGATCGCCACCTACACGCTGCAGGGCTGGGGCCCGCGTGAGATGTCGGTCGAGGTGCGTGACCCGTCCGGCCGGGTGGGCGTGCTGCGTACATTCCTCATGTACGACGACGGCGTGGCGCGGGCGGGACAGGCGCCCATGCGGCTCACCATCGCGGCCCCGGTGACCACCGGCGTCGTCGATCCCGCGGACCTCCAGGGTGCCCAGCTCCGGCTGGCGCAGGAAGCCGCCGACGAGGGGCGCCTCGACCAGATGCTCGACGTGGCGCGAACAGGCAAGGTCTCGCTGGCCGTGGATCCGAACGTGATGGGCCTCGCCCGGTCCGCCGAGGACGACGAGCTACGACTCTGGGGCTCCGAGTTCCTCGACGCCACTCGATCGACCAGCACGTTCGCGCTTCCTGCCTGGGACCCCGACGTCGCGGCGCTCGCCCATGCCGAGGTTTCGAGGGGGCGCATGCGCGGTTTCCTCAACACGCCGGTGATCGACGGGTGGAAGGTCCCGAAGTCGTGGGGTGAGGGACTCGCGTGGCCGGCCGGCGGGGTCGCGGATCGCGTCACGGTCGCCGCCGCTGCCTATGCGGACCGGCCGAACGTGGTGCTCGCCGGCGGCACCTTCGCCCCGACGACGCCCGGTGTCGCGGACAGTCGCGCGGACCTGGGCCTCAAGGACGGGACCGCGCGGACGGTTGTCGCGGACAAGGTGCTCAGCAACGTCTTCACCAGGGGAACGGACCTCGCGCCGGCGCTCCGGGCGGCGGAGTCCGCGGACATCGACGACTCCGGCGGGGACGGCACGCGTGGACCCACAACCCCGGAACGGACCGGCGCCGCAGCAGCCCAGCGCCTGCTCGCCGAGACCTCGGCGATCGTCGCCCAGACGCCGGCGGACCTTCCGCACGCCCTGATCGCGCTCGACCGGTCGTGGTACCCGGACGCGGACTCCGTCGGCACGATTCTCGCCGGGCTGGCGGCCGCCGACTGGGTGAAGGTCGCTCCGCTCGACCAGCTCGTCGGCTCCGGGGCGTCCTCGGTGGATCGCACGCCGCTGGAGTACGACGCCCCCGCCGAACGCGAGCTCGACGCCCGTGAGGTGGCTCGCATCGACAAGAGCCGCACGATGATGATCGACTTCTCCTCCATCGCGGACGACCCGGACGAGCTTCGCCGCAATTCGCTGTGGCGGTTGGTCGCCCCGTTGTCGGTGGCCTCCCGCGCCGATCCCGAGCAGCGACGCGCGGCGGTCGACGAGGGCATCGGCTACGCCGAGACCCTGCGGCAGGCTGTCGCGGTCATCCCGCGTGAGGGGATCAACTTGATCTCCGATCGCGGCAACCTGCCGATCCGGGTGCGCAACGGGCTCGACACCGCGGTGACCGTGACGGTCGTTCTCCGACCCGACAATCCTCGTCTCACGGTGGCGCATCCCGTGAGCGGGACGGTTCCCTCGGGCAAGGAGATGGACCTGCCGATTCCTGTCGAGGCGATCGGGTCCGGCGACGTCACGGTGACGGCCGAACTCCTCGCGCCGTCGGGTGTGCAGCTCGGCTCGGACACCTCCTTCGAGGTACGGGTTCGCGCGGGATGGGAGGAAGTCGGCACCTGGGTCGCCGCCGGGCTGGTCGGGCTGCTGTTCCTGGCAGGAATCTGGCGTACCGTACGGCGCGGGCGTTCCCCGAACCGGGCCACGGTCGAGGACGTCGAGGCGGCGACCGGTGAGTTCGAAGCCGCGGCCAGATCCACGGAGCCGGCCGCGCCGACGACGGCGAACGCTGCGCAGCGGACGGAATAGACCCCGGGGACAACCCCGGACGGACGGGAGAGACCCCAGATGACCTCACAGGCCACCGGCAGTCGCGGGCTGGGACGTAGCTCGCTGGTCATGGCTGCCGGAACAGCGGTGTCCCGCCTGGGCGGGCTCGTCCGCAACATGTTGATGGTCGCGATCATCGGCAGCACCGGCCTGGTCGCCGATGCCTTCGACGTCGCGAACAAGCTGCCCAACGTCCTGTTCGCGATCCTCGCGGGCGGCATGCTGAACGCCATCCTGGTGCCCCAGATCGTCCGGGCGTTCCAGGCCCGGAACGCCCAGGAGCGCCTCGACAAGCTGCTCACCCTCTCAGGAGTGGGCATCCTCGCGCTGACGGCGGTGCTCACCGGGGCATCGTCGATCATCGTGTGGCTCTACACGGACGGCTGGACCGAGGAGCAGCTCGCGCTGGGCACGATCTTCGCGTTCTGGTGCATCCCTCAGCTGTTCTTCTACGGGCTGTACACCCTGCTCGGGCAGGTGCTGAACGCGCGTGAGCAGTTCGGCCCGTACATGTGGGCGCCCGTCGCGAACAACATCATCTCGGTCATCGGCTTCGGGCTGTTCTGGATCATCTACGGCAGCGCGCCGGACGGCGGCATCAACGAGCTGGACTCGTGGGACACACCCCGCACCATGCTGCTCGCGGGAACGGCCACCCTCGGTATCGCGTCGCAGGCGCTGGTGCTGCTCGTACCGCTGATGCGCTCGGGGTTCGTCTGGCGGTTCCGTCTCGGGTTCCGCGGGATCGGGCTGCGGTCCGCCGGATCGGTCGTGGGCTGGACCTTCGCTGCCGTGGTGCTCGAGCAGCTGGGGGTCCTGTACCTGACGCGCGTCGCGTCCCAGAGTGGTGCCCAGAACGCGGTGGCGGGCGAGCTCGCGACCGCGACCGCCGGTAACGCCGCCTACACCCAGGCGCTGATGATCTATCTGCTTCCTCACTCGCTCGTGACCGTGTCCATCGCGACGGCCTTGTTCACCGGGCTGAGCAGGGCAGCCGCCAACGGCGAGACGGACAAGGTGCGCTCGGACCTCTCCCTCGGGCTGCGCACGGTCGGGGTCTTCACGGTCTTCGCCACCGCGGTGTTCAGCGTGCTCGCCGCGCCCCTGACAGCGCTGATCGTGCCCACCGCCGGATCGGAGGGCACGGGAGCGATCGCGCCCGTCCTCGTGGCACTGTCGCTCGGACTGATCCCGCTGGGCGCGATGGTCCTCATGAAGTGGGTCTATTTCGCCTACGAGGACGGCCGGGGCGTCTTCTGGATCACCGTCCCCGCCACCGTCGCGCTGGTGCTCGGCCTGGTCGCGGCTCAGGTCTGGCTGCCGCGCGAGAACTGGGTGACCGCCGCCGGCGCTTCGTTCGCCCTGGCCAACTGGGTGACCTGCATCCTCCGTACGCGCGGCCTGCGCAAGATGCTGGAGGGCCGTATGGACGGCCGCCGCGTCCTGCTGCTGCACTCCTCGGCGCTCGTGTCCGGCCTTCTCGCCGCCGGCGCGGGCTGGTCCGTGTACCAGTGGATCGGCGGTTTCGAGGCCATCCGCTTCGAGAGCGGCGTCGGAGGCACGTTCCTCAGCGGCTTGTGGATCAGTGCGGTCTGCGGCCTCGCCATGGTGGTGGTCTATGTCGCGCTCCTGAGGCTCTTCCGGGTGCGGGAGCTGGACACCCTCCTCGTGCCCCTTCGCCGCCGGCTCGGTCGCTGACCGTCCGCCGCCCGGTGGCGGGCCCTACGTCATCGTGCACAGGCTGTGGACGAATCTTGCCGGATCGACGGATTATGGGCATGGCCGCGTAGCATGGCGGGCAACGATCCTGCGGTCGACGACGGCCGTCCGAGCAGCGAGGGAGGCACGAGTGGGCACGCCCGGACCCGGCGACGTTCTCGTCGACCGCTACCGCCTGGGCTCGGAGCTCCGGACCGACCTCGCGGCCGCCGTCGCCTGGGAGGCGTACGACCAGGTTCTGGGTCGCGAGGTGCGGCTGCACCTCCTGAGCGGGCCTTGGGCGGCCGATGCCCTCGACGCGGCTCGCCGTGCCGCTCTCGTGACGGAGTCGCGCATCAGCCGCGTGCTGGACGCCGGGACGGGCGAGGCCGGCTCGTACGTGGTGACAGAGCCCTATCGAGGAGAGACGCTCACGACGATCGTCTCCCGTGGACTGGTCGACGAGCAGCACGCTCGCGCGATCGCCGGAGAGGTAGCGTCCGCGCTCGCCTTCGCCGGCGCGCGGGGCGTCCACCACACCGTGCTGCGGCCTGAGGCGATCCGCATCGAGCGGGATCGGGTCGTGGTGACGGGCCTGGGCCTGGATGGTGGTCTGGCCAGTGGAGAAACCCTCAACCGGGCGCCGGCAACCGGGGACGCGCGGGGCGCTCTCGCGCTGCTCTACTATGCGATGACGGCACGCTGGCCCGGTATCGAACTCGAAGCGGACTGGATCACGAAGGACACCGTGATCCCGCTCCCCGCACGACGGGACGACGACGGCGCCGTGGTACCGCTGTCAACGCTCGTTCCCCATGTCGACCCGACGATCGACGCCCTGCTCCGTAGAGCGTTCGGTCCCTCCGCGGACGCGGAGGCCCCCGGGACACCGGACGACGTCGTCACGGCACTCACCCCGTGGGGGGACGTGTCGGTGCTGGCGTCGCTGCCCGCGTTCGTCCAGCAAGTACCTGAATCAACCGAGCGGCAGGCGCCTCCGGCGCCGCCGGTCCGGAGGCCGGTCGTGACCGGCCGGATCGCCCGAGCCGAGGAGGCCTCAGCAATGTCATCCGTCCCGCCCGAGGGAGTTCCCCAGGGATATCCGCCGTCACACGCTCCGGTGCCCCCGCCTCCCCCGGGTTTCCAGCCTCGGCAACAGACAGTTCCGCAGACGGGGTACCAGCAGCCTCCGCAGTACGCCCCCCAGCAGTTCGCACCGCAGCAGGGTTACGACCAGCAGTTCGCGCCGCAAGCCGATGACGCCCACCAGCAGGCGTACTCGGCTCCGCCGCCCGGGTACGAAAGGCAGTACTACGACCAGAACCAGGGCTTCCAGACACAGCCTGCACCGAAGCGCGGCGGCGTGAACCCGACGCCGATCGTGCTCGGGGTGGTCGGTGTCGCGGTGATCGCAGGGCTGGTCTGGGCCGTCATGTCGTTCCTCGCGCCGTCCGACACCACGCCGGTGGTCGGCGCGGACGGGACCGAGACCGCTGAGGGTACGGGCGAAGAGGACCAAGGCCAGAGTGGAGGCGAGACGGCGGGTGAGGGCGAGGAGTCCGAGGCACCCGAGACGGAAGCGCGTCCGGTCATCACCGGTTCCACGCTGGTCGCCACGGGCGGTGCGCCGGTGACCGGAGAGGATGCCGATTACCCGGAGACGGCAGCGCTGGTGTCCGACGGCGACCCCACGACGTTCTGGTACACCCGTACCTTTGCGTCCCCGGACTTCGGCGGATTCAAGAGCGGGAGTGGCATCGCCCTCACTCTTCAGGAGGCCGCGGAGGTCTCGACCATCGAGCTGTCCACGAACAGCGAAGGTGGGAACGTCCAGATTCGCGCGACCACGGCAGATGATCCGGCGGGCGGCCAGGTCGTGGCCGAGGGCCCGGTCTCGTCGAACACGACCTTCACTCTTGACGAGCCGGTCGTGGGCGACTCGTTCGTCGTCTGGTTCACGTCGCTTCCCGAGTCGACGCCTCTGCCCGACCTTCCTGACCTCAAGTACCGGGTCGAGTTGAACGAGGTCACGCTGAGCTGACCTGTCACATTCCGCCGCGAAGGGCCGTCCTTGTTCAGGGCGGCCCTTCGTCGTGCGCGCAGTCGCCGAAGGGGCCCGGGCAGTTCGCCGGCACTCCGGCCTCATCGCCGCAGGGCTGTCTGTATTGACAGATTTCGATATAGTGGGTGTGCCGCGCTTCACGCGCCCAGAAGCCCGCAACCCGCCGCCGGCTGGAACACTGGAAGCCCCATCTGTGTTGATCCGGGCGAGACTCGAGGAGAAGACGTTGACCGAAGAGCAGACCATCCACGACGTGGTGATCATCGGGTCCGGCCCTGCCGGGTACACCGCCGCCGTCTATGCCGCGCGCGCGGGCCTCACGCCCGTCGTGCTCGCCGGCTCCGTGACGGCCGGCGGCGCACTCATGAACACCACCGAGGTCGAGAACTTCCCCGGCTTCCCCGAAGCGGTCATGGGCCCGGACCTCATGGACAAGATGCGTGCGCAGGCCGAGCGCTTCGGCGCTCAGGTGATCTGGGACGACGTCGAACAGGCCGAACTGTCGGGCGAGGTCAAGGTGCTGACCACGGGCCTCGGTGACGTGTACCGGGCACGCGCGGTGATCCTGGCGACCGGCTCGGCATACCGTGAGCTCGGCCTCCCCGACGAGAAGCGGCTGTCTGGGCGGGGTGTTTCCTGGTGCGCCACCTGCGACGGCTTCTTCTTCCGCGACCAGCACATCGTCGTCGTCGGCGGAGGGGACTCGGCGATGGAAGAAGCCACCTTCCTCACCCGCTTCGCGTCGAAGGTCACCGTGGTGCACCGGCGAGACGAACTGCGCGCCTCGAAGATCATGGCCGATCGTGCCCTCAACGATCCGAAGATCGAGTTCGCATGGAACAGCGAAGTCGTCGGAATCACCGGTGAGGACAAGGTCGAGTCGATCACCCTCCGTGACACCGTCAGCGGGGAGCTGCGCGAACTGGACGCCACCGGCCTGTTCGTCGCAATCGGCCACGAGCCGCGGACCGACCTGGTCAAGGGGCAGATCGAGCTCGACGAGAACGGCTACGTCGTCGTGGAGGGGCGTTCCACCCTTACGAACGTCTCCGGCGTGTTCGCGAGCGGCGACGCCGTCGACCACACCTATCGGCAGGCGATCACGGCGGCCGGCTCCGGCTGTGCGGCCGCACTGGACGCGCAGGCGTACCTCGACACGCTGAACGACGTCGCCGTTCCAGTCCCCTGAACCACTTCCGAACCGCAAGACCCGACCACCTGAGGAGAAGACCATGAGCACCGTCAAGGTCACCGACGACACCTTCAAGAACGAGGTCCTCGAGTCCGACGTCCCTGTCCTCGTGGACTTCTGGGCCACGTGGTGCGGACCGTGTCGTATGGTCGCGCCGATCCTGGAGGAGCTTTCCGAGGAGTACGACGGGAAGATCAAGATCGCGAAGCTCGACACCGACGAGAACCAGGCCACGGCGATGGCCTACAACGTCGTCTCCATCCCGACGCTGAACGTGTACCAGGGCGGCAAGGTGGTGAAGTCGATCGTGGGGGCTCGCCCCAAGCGCGCGCTGACCGAGGAGATCGAGAGCGTCCTCGCGTCCAGCGGCTCCGCCTGACGGGAAGTCAGCCGGCGCAACGGCGAAGGCCCGGTTTCCGATCCGATGGGGTCGGAAACCGGGCCTTTTGGCTGCCGGAGAGTCCAGTCGGTGGATACGACGACCTCCCGAGACCGGCTCCGGTGCGCGCCTCGGAGCTACCTACTCGGTGTCGGTGCTCCTCAGGAGCCCCGGGTCACCGGGAGACAGCACTCCGAGGATGCGGTTCAAGTCACCCACGTCCGAGAACTCGATCGTCATCCGCCCCTTGTTCTTTCCTAGGGCCACCTTCACGCGTGTCTCGAAGCGGTCGGAGAGGCGGGTCGCAAGTTCGTCCATCGCTTCCGTCCGAGCTCCGGCACGGGGCGCCTTCCGTGTCTTGGCCGCCTTGTCCACGCCGTCGGACATCATGACGAGCTCCTCGGTCGCACGGACCGACAATCCTTCGGAGACGATGCGCTGAGCCAGTCTCTCGATCTCCGCACCATCGGTGAGCCCGAGCAGAGCTCGTGCGTGCCCTGCACTGAGGACCCCGGCCGCGACTCGTCGCTGCACCAGCGGCGGAAGGCGGAGAAGGCGGAGGGTGTTGGAGATCTGCGGCCGGCTCCGGGCGATCCGCGTGGCGAGCTCCTCATGGGTGCAACCGAAGTCGTCCAGGAGCTGTCGGTAGGCCGCCGCCTCCTCAAGCGGATTCAGCGCAGCCCGGTGCAGGTTCTCGAGCAATGCGTCCCGCAGCATGTCTCCGTCGTCCGTGTCACGGACGATCGCAGGGATCGCATCAAGGCCGGCAGCTTGCGAGGCGCGCCAGCGACGCTCCCCCATGATGAGTTCGTACTGACCCGGCTCGTGCTTGTCCGGTCGTACGACGATCGGCTGGAGAACGCCGATCTCCTTGATCGAGTCCACGAGTTCGTCGAGCTCGCCGTCATCGAAGACGGTGCGGGGCTGGCGTGCGTTCGGCCGGATCGCGGCCGGATCGAGTTCGGCGAAGCGTGCGCCGGGCACCGGAACGAGATCCGTGTCGGTTCCACGTGAAACATCTGCCTCGCCGTTGCCGAAGAACGCGGTGTCGAGAGCCGCTGCTCCCTCGCCCGACACCGAAAGGCGTCCGCTTGCGATCGCCGAGTCCCAGTTCCCCGAGCTGTGACGGCCGTTTCCCCGGGAGCGGCCCTCACCTGCTGGGCTCGTCGCTGCCGGCGCCGTCGACCCGGAATCGGACCGTGCAGTCTGAGCGGAACCCAAGTCTTCCGTCGACTCGGTGACCAGAACAGCCTCGTCGCTCTGCGGCACCCCGTCGTTCGAAGCGTTCTCATCCACCGGCATCGTCGCAACGGCGGCGGCAGCTCCCTGCGCGTCCTCCTCCTCGGGACCCGTGGGAATCAGGGCACCAAGACCTCGGCCGAGCCCTCGCCTTTTCGCACTCATCGCATCTCCTCGTTCGTTGCCGCCGCCCGGCGGTCCTCGCCAACGCTCACCGCTCGCCCGCCAGCTCGTTCAGGACCGTGTCTCCTGCATCGGGGCCGGTCGTCGCGGACTGGACGCACCCTGGCCACGCTCGGCCAGTTCGCGTGCCGCTTCAAGGTACGCGAGGGCGCCGGTCGACGTCGCGTCGTAGGTCATGACGGTCTGCCCGTAGCTCGGGGCTTCAGAAATTCGCACCGACCGCGGAATCGTCGTTCGGAAGGTCTCCGAGGGGAAGTGCGCCCTCACCTCGCCGGCAACCTGTTGCGCCAGGTTCGTCCGACCGTCATACATGGTCAGCAAGATGGAGGAGACTCGGAGCTCGGGGTTGAGGTGCGACCGGATCAGGTCGATCGTCTTCAGCAGCTGGCTCAGACCTTCAAGTGCGTAGTACTCGCACTGGATCGGAATGAACACCTCCCGGCCTCCGACGAACGCGTTGACAGTCAGGAGTCCGAGGCTCGGCGGACAGTCGACGAGCACGTAGTCCATCTGCGGCTCGCCGGCCGCTTCCCGATCGGCGAGGAACCGGTCGATCGCCTTCCTCAGCCTGGTTTCACGTGAAACGAGGGAGACGAGTTCGATCTCGGAACCGGACAGGTCGATGGTCGCGGGAACCCCCCAGAGGTTGTCGATATCCGGGCACTGCTGGACAGTGTTCGCGAGCAGTTCGTCCTCGACCAGGATCTCGTAGACCGACGGGGTACCCGCGCGGTGCTCGATACCGAGAGCGGTTGACGCGTTGCCCTGCGGATCGTTGTCGATCACAAGGACGTTCAGTCCAGACAGGGCAAGGCCGGCCGCCAAGTTGACCGTGGTGGTCGTCTTGCCGACGCCTCCCTTCTGGTTCGCCACCGTGATGACACGCGTCCGGGACGGACGAGGGAACGTACGTCCCTGCAGCTCGATGCGACGACGCGCATCCATGGCGAGCTGCGCCGCCAGTGGAGTGGACTCGTCGACGGCGGGAACCGACGCGATCAAAGCCTCGCGGCGCTCATCGTCGCCGTCGTACCCGCCGTCCATGGACTCTGGATTCGAGGGCAACCCCGCGCCGGGCGTTTCACGTGAAACGCCTGGGGCCTGGAGCCCTTGCACAAAGATCGGATCGGTCACGCTGACACTGTAATCCGTAGATGTGGTGTCGTGGACGGACTCGGCTGAACTTTCCACAACATCGGCCGACGTGTCGCCGGTCCCAAGGCTGACGGTAGTCGCCGGTCCACCGTGACCGATCCGCACTGTGGTCACACCGGCAGCCGCTTGAAGTGCGGCAGCCATGTTCGCCCGGTTGGATTCGGCCACCGTGGCGGCCGGATCATTCGTGGCGCCCCCAGGTCCCGCCTCGAGCAAGCGCTCCGTCGTGTCTGGCACGGCCTCAGAACTCGCAGCCTGCGGCGGTGTTGGTAGGGGGCTCTCCTGGTCGCTCGCCGACTCCAGGGTCGTGGATCGGGCTCCCACCGACAGCACGGCCAGGACGCGCCGTGCCGCAGGAGCCTGTGTGGATGACCTTCGCGGGCCACCGCTGGAGGCGCCTGCTCTCCGCTCGCGCTCGTCCTCGTCTCCGTCCTCGACGACGGAGAGCGGGGGCTCGGCGGCGGACCGAGCGCCGCTGGTCACGCCATCCGAGATGGTCTCGACCGCGCCACCCTCGGAATCACTGGTGTACCCCGGTGATCCGCCACGGCCGATGGTGTGCGATCGCCGCTCAGGGCTCCGAGGCGGGCCAGGGACATGGCCGATCCGTGCCGGGGACTCGAGCGTTTCACGTGAAACACCGGCCGCGTCACCGTCACCGTCACCGTCACCGTCACCGTCACCGTCACCGTCACCGTCACCGTCACCGTCACCGTCACCGTCACCGTCACCGTCACCGGATAGATGATCGCCAGCTGACGATGGGTCCGTCGTCAACTCTCCGACAGTCCCCCGGGGGGCCTCGAAGTCGACAAATGACGCCGCCTGCGGAGCGAACTCGGCTGCCGGCGCCTCTGCCACCACCCACCTCTCGACGTCCCGAGTGCCCGCTATGTGTTCGGCACCTTCGGGTGCTTCAGTGTTCTCCGTTGACGTCACTCGGTCCGACATCGCCGCGTCGTCACTCCCCCCTGTTTTGGTCTGAGCTGCTTGGCGCACCTCAGAGGCTCCGCCCCCATTGGCCGGCTTACCCGGCTCCTGTGCCCGGACCGCCGTCGGCCGGTCGGCCCGGATCCCTTCCGCCCCTGCCTGTTCGGAGGCGCGCTCAGTCCGTTCACGACCGAACCGTCTCTTCAGCCATCCCCAGAGCGAGAGCACACTGCTCACGCTAAGCAGCGCGACGCAGTCGGCATCGCCGAAACGCCGACACCGAGGAAGGCCGATAACGCGCCTCCCGTTTCACGTGGAACAGTCGACCGGCGTCCCTCGATCCTTGTTTCACGTGAAACCGTTCGCTACCGGCGTCGCACGGCCCGCACCACTGTCGTCGCCTCGACGCCTTCCACGGTCTCACCTGGCAGGACCTCCGGCTCCCCCGCGCCGAACTTCCGCAGCACCTTGCGCGCCGCGTCGAACTCTTCCCGCACATTGCGACCCTTGAGCACCACGAGCTCGCCACCTACGCTCACCAACGGCATCGAGACCCGAACCAGCTTGGACAGCGCCCCCACCGCCCGCGACGTCACCGCATCGACCTCGAACGCCCCGTCATAGTCCTCGGCACGCCCACGCTTCACCACCGCATTGGATAGATCGAGCTCCTGCACGACCTCATGGAGCCACGCAGTGCGTCGCTCCATCGGCTCCACGAGGAACACCTCGGCATCCGGACGCATGACCGCGACGATCACGCCTGGCAGACCGGCACCCGAACCGACGTCCGCGACCGAACGAGCATTCGTGAGGTACGGAACCACCGCGGCCGAGTTCAAGATGTGACGCTCCCACAAGCGCGGGACCTCGCGTGGCCCGATCAGTCCGCGCAGTTCCCCTTGCTCCATCAACATCCGGGCGTACGCACTCACCTTCTCGTACCGCGTGCCGAAGTACTCCCGCACTGCCTCACTTCTGCCCAGCGTGTCCGCATCCAGTATCTGTTCGTGCCTGTTCTCCACGCCCTCAGTCTCCATGACTCATCCTCCCGTACGCCCGCTCTCTGCCACCCTCAAGACTGCCGCGTTCGACGAGATGGCTGAGGGCCGGTGCGGAACACCGCACCGGCCCTCAGCCATCTCGTCGCCCGGTCGCTCACCCGCCGGCGCTGGGCTATTCTGCCGCCTCCGGCGTCCTGACGCGCCCGCCCGTGGCGTCCTGGTCCGGAACGTGTTGGCCTTCCGTTCCGTGCACATCCTCCGTCGCCGGGTGGATCACGACGTACCGACGCGGCTCCTCCCCCTCCGAATCGCTCACGAGGCCGGCGGCTGCGACGACGTCGTGCACCACCTTCCGCTCGAACGCGTTCAGCGGCTCGAGCGCCACCCTGCGCCCGGTCTCCCGCACCTCGGCAACGGCCGACTCACCGAGCTTCGTCAGTTCCGCGCGCCGCGCCGCGCGGTACCCGGCCACGTCGAGCATGAGCCGCGAGCGCTCTCCCGTCTTGACCTGAACCGCGAGCCGAGTCAGCTCCTGCAGCGCGTCGAGCACCTCGCCATCACGTCCGACCAGACGATCCAGTTCGTCCCCGCCGTCTTCGGAAAGCACCTCCACGGCTGCGCGACCGAACCGAATGTCCAGATCGATGTCGCCGTCGAGATCGGCGATGTCGAGCAGTTCCTCCAGGTAGTCGGCCGCGATCTCGCCTTCTTCCTCGAGGCGGGCGGTGCGGTCGTCGGTCTCCGGCGTGCCGGCTGTGGACTCGCTCATCGCGCTCCTCCTACTTCTTCTTCCGCTTGCCGGCCGGTGAACCGCCGGCCGGCCTCGTCTTCGCCTTGCCCTTGCTCCCGGCCGGCGTCCCGTTCCGGGACTCTCCGGCTGTCGTCGTGCCCGGCGCCGCAGCGGAGTCCGAGGAGGTCACGGCCGCATCCGAGGGCCCCTCGTGGTCCGGCGTCTTGTCCGACGGCGCCGCCTGTGCGGTCGCGACCGGCTGACGTGGCGCGCCCTTGCGGCGGTCCTTGCGCTTGGGCTGGACCCGCTGACCACGCGGCTTCGGCTCGAGCACCTCGACGACCTCTTCGGGAACCGGTTCGCCGCGCTTGAGCGCCCTCTCCTTGGCCTTGCGCGCCTTTCGCTCCTGCATCTCCTTCTCGGCACGGGATCCGGGAGCCGGCATGCGCTTGATCGTGTAGTACTGCTGGCCCATCGACCACAGGTTCGTGACCGTCCAGTAGATCAGGACACCGACCGGGAAGTTCACGCCCGAGATCATGAAGATCACCGGCAGCATGTACAGCATGATCTTCTGGGTCTGTGCCATCGGGCCCTCAAGGGCCGCTGGCGGCATGTTCTTCATGGTGAGCTGACGCTGCGTGAAGAACGTGGTGGCCGACATCGCGATGATCAGCGCGGCGATGACGATCTTCGCGGTGACCGACGAGTCCTGCATGAAGATGTCGGACAGGTGGGCACCGAACAGCGTCGACTGTTCGATGTCGGACGCGACTTCCTGGGTGATCGGGGTGAGCGGGTCGGCCTCACCGGCGGCGATCGACTCCAGCCCGTTGAGCACGCTGAACAGCGCGAAGAAGATCGGGGACTGCAGCAGCAGCGGCATACAGGATGCGAACGGGTTGGTCCCGTGCTTCCGGTACAGCTCCATCGTCTCGCGGGTCATGGCCTCACGTGACGCGGGATCGGTCTTGCCCTTGTACTTCTTCTGCACGGCCTGCAGCTCCGGCTGCATCAGCTGCATCCCACGCGACGCCTTGATCTGCCTGAAGAACAGCGGGATCAGCAGGATACGCATCACGATCACCAGCATCACGATCGCCAGTACCCACGCGATGCCTGGGCCGTCGGGCAGTCCGAGGAACGTGAACAGCTCGTGCGAGCCGACCATGATCCAGGACACGCCTTGCTTCAGCCAGACCCAGAGGAAAAAGTCACCCATCGGTCTCAGTCACTCCTGATTTTGTTGCGGAAGTCGGGATGCCGGGGCCGCTTCCCGGCGAGCACGCACCACGACCGTCAACACTCGACGTGCATGGTCGCGACGGCACCGGCACGGCTCAGTGCCTGTGCTGCGCGGCGTGTGCGACGTCGTCATCCGGTGTCCGGCGACGGCGGTCGCGCGCAGGGGGGACATCGTCGACGCCGCCCAGACTCCACGGATTGCAGCGGAGCAAACGCCAGAGCGCGAGACCGAGCCCGCGGAGAGCGCCGTGACGGCGCAGCGCGATCACCGCGTACCGCGAGCATGAAGGGTAGTACTTGCAGGTCGGGCCACTCATCGGGGAGATGAAGGCCTGATACACACGGATCATCCCGACCAGTACGATGACCGGAATGTCCCCGAGACGACCGCCTGACGACTCGGGGCGGAGTGCCGCGAGCCTGAAGCCATCGGTCCAGGAGGTCATGCTCTCGTTCCGCCGTTCGTGGAATTCGTCGGCTCCGTCGCCGGACCACGCGTCCGGCCGACCGATCCGGCCGTCATCCGAAGCAACGGCTTTCCGGCACCATCGGTTCCCCGTGCGACCTTCCGCACCGCGCGGCTGAGGCACGCGCCGAGGTCGGCATCGAGGTCGGCGTACGAGGCGGTGGCCGACGGCGGCAGCGCCCGCACCACCAGGCGGGTTCCGCGTGGCAGTTCGCCGACGCGCCCCGCAGCCGACGCACGGATCCGCCGCTTGACCCGATTGCGGTGAACGGCGTTGCCGACCGCCTTGGAAACCACAAGACCGACCTGCGGCGGGTTCTCACCGCTTCCACCGGAGTCGGCGAGGAGGTGAACCACCAAGGTCGGTCGTCCCGCACGCGTGCCGCGGCGCACCGTCCGTTCGAAGTCGACGGAACGGCGCAGTCGGTGCGCCGCTGGCAGCACGATCAGGCGGAGAGCTTGGCGCGGCCCTTGGCGCGCCGGTTGGCGAGGATCGCGCGGCCCGCGCGGGTCCGCATGCGCAGACGGAAACCGTGCGTCTTGGCACGACGGCGGTTGTTCGGCTGGAAGGTCCGCTTGCTCACGAGGTACTCCTGAAGACGTCGGGAAGGGCACAACCTGTCCTCGACGAAACAAGTCGATGCAGGGGCGAGTGCCGATGCAGGGTTCGTTCGTCCGACCGATCGCGAGATCGTCCGGGCTGCCGACCCGGGCCCGGCCGCGCAGCCCGGCGGATCACCGGCAGCGGGCGCGCGAAAGTACCTGGAACGGCTGTCTGACGTTACGCTTCCCTGCGCCCTCCGGTCAAACGCGGCGGGCGTTGCACGGTGTCGTCCTGGCCACACGGGACGTCACAGGGCGCGGGAGGGTTCGTCGGGCCTCCCTCATAACGGCCGTCCACAGTATCCACAACCTGTGGACAACCGTGTGGACGGTGCCTCATCATGGCAGACTCCAGGAGTCCCCCACGCTACGAGATGAGATCGAGCGGACGGGCTCCCCAGCCCAGGTTCAGCGATAGTCCCGCACCCCTCGCGCGACCCGACCCGTTAGGAAAGACCGTGGCCGACCCGGACGACAACCTCGCCGATGTCTGGGCAAAAGTGCTGACCACGCTCGAGGCCCGTCCGGACATGAGCCCGCGGCAGCTCGCGTTCATCCGGCTCGCGAAGCCGATGGCGGTGGTCCACGACATGGTGTTCGTCGCTGTTCCTCACGAACAGACCCGCACCTACCTGGAGACCGCAGTCCGTGACGAGCTGTCCTCTGCCGTCTCCGAGGTGCTGGGACGGGACGTGCGCTTCGGCATCACCGTGGATCCGGAGCTGAGCAGTTCGTCGCTCGCCGGCCCCTCGCAGATCTCCCATGCCCCGACCAGCCTCACCGATGACGCACCCGAGCCTGCCGAGGCTCAGATGCCCGTCGCTCCGCAGCCCGCGCCGAAGCCCACCGGGGAACAGACCCGCCTCAACCCGAAGTACATCTTCGAGACCTTCGTCATCGGATCGTCCAACCGCTTCGCGCACGCCGCCGCGGTCGCGGTCGCGGAGGCGCCGGCGAAGGCCTACAACCCCCTCTTCATCTACGGGGACTCCGGACTGGGCAAGACCCACCTGCTTCATGCCATCGGGCACTACGTCCACAACCTCTACCCGCACATCCGCGTGCGGTACGTGAACTCTGAGGAGTTCACCAACGACTTCATCAACAGCATCGGCGAGGGCAAGGCTGGTTCGTTCCAGCGCCGGTACCGCGACGTCGACGTGCTCCTGATCGACGACATCCAGTTCCTGCAGGGCAAGGAACAGACGATGGAGGAGTTCTTCCACACGTTCAACGCCCTGCACAACGCGAACAAGCAGGTCGTCATCACGTCGGACGTCCCCCCCAAGCAGCTCAGCGGCTTCGAGGATCGACTCCGCTCGCGCTTCGAGTGGGGCTTGATCACCGATGTGCAGCCGCCCGACCTCGAGACCCGGATCGCGATCCTCCGCAAGAAGGCGGCATCCGAGCACCTCGACGTCCCCGACGAGGTGCTCTCCTACATCGGCTCGCGAATCTCTACGAACATCCGCGAACTCGAGGGGGCCCTGATCCGTGTCACCGCGTTCGCCAACCTCAACCGGCAGTCGGTCGACCTGACACTCGCCGAGATCGTCCTGAAGGACCTCATCACGGACGACGACGACACCGCGGAGATCACGCCGGCCGTGGTGATCGCACAGACCGCGGCGTACTTCGGGCTACCCATCGAGGACCTGTGCGGGACCTCGCGTTCCCGCGTACTTGTCACAGCACGTCAGATCGCCATGTATCTCTGCCGCGAGCTCACGGAGCTCTCTCTGCCGAAGATCGGCCAGCAGTTCGGTGGCCGGGACCACACGACCGTCATGCATGCGAACAAGAAGATCGCCGGGCAGATGGCCGAGCGTCGATCCACCTACAACCAGGTCACCGAACTCACCGCACGGATCAAACAGCAGCATCGCGTCTCCTGACAGTCGATCTGCTGTCCCCGGGCACTTGTCGTGGCCTTCCGCGTCGCCCCACCTCGTACGGCCGTGCACAGCCCTGTGTACGGCCCGTGGCCTGCGTCGATACAGCAGTCAAATGGCGCGGTCCACATCTCCACAGGGCTGTGGATTCAGGTGTGGATAACTTTGGCCCCGGTCAGCGACGCGGTCTCCACAGGTTTGTGCACATCTGGAGCCGCAGGATTCTGCCCCACTTCGCCTTTGTCCCCAGGGGTGTGGACAAGTTCTGTGGATAACCACGGTTCGCGGCACTAGGCGCCGGAACCCGGCTGTGGATGGAGCTGTGGAAGACATGTGGACAACCGCGCAAAACCTGTGGGCAACAGACCCTGAACTGGGGACGGCCTGTGGGCAAAAATCCGCGGTCCACATGTGCCCCTAGTTTTCCCACAGCTGCACCCACAGGCTGTCCACACCCGGAAACTAGCCCTGAAGTGCGGAAACGGCGGTTATCCCCAGTATCCACAACCCCTACTACGACGACTACTGATTTCTCAGGAGGGGAATGAGCACGCCTTCATCAGGCTGTTCGGCCCGAAGCGACGGTTCGAACATTAGTGCTAAGACCGTCGACCGGCAAGGACCCCGGGACGTCGACTCTCCCCGTCGTCAACGTCAGTGACCTCGCGTAGGCTCTGGCACGTACGGACCACGGTTCTGCGAGGGAGATGGAACGGGATGAAGTTCAGGGTCGAGCGTGACGTGCTGGCGGACGCCGTCACCTGGACAGCACGCACACTTCCCACGCGGCCTCCCGCACCAGTCCTCGCGGGCGTTCGCATGGAGGCGGATCCGGCCGGCGTGCTCAATCTCGCCAGCTTCGACTACGAGACCTCCGCCCGCTCCGAGCTTCCTGCAGAAGTCGCCGAGCCCGGCACGGTGCTTGTGTCCGGTCGGCTGCTGGCCGAGATCTCCCGCGCGCTGCCGAGCAAGCCCGTCGATGTCACGCTCGAAGGAAGCAAGGTCGTCCTCACCTGCGGTGCGAGCCGTTTCACGCTGTTGACGATGCCCGTCGAGGAGTATCCGGCGCTGCCGGCCATGCCGGACCTCAGCGGCACCGTTGCCGGGGAGGCGTTGACGGCAGCCGTCGCACAGGTGACGGTCGCGGCGAGCCGGGACGACACGCTCCCCCTCCTCACCGGTGTCCGGGTCGAGATCGAAGGCGAGAAGATCACGCTCCTGGCCACGGACCGATACCGGCTGGCCCTCCGGGAACTCACCTGGACGCCCGCTACTCCGGGCTTCTCCGCTGTCGCGCTGATCCGTGCTCGGACGCTGAACGACGTCGCCCGTTCCCTCGGAACGAGCGGTGGCGCGGTCAACGTCGGCCTGTCCACCGGGAACGGTGTCGATCTGGTCGGCTTCGAAGCCGGTGGCCGCCACACCACCTCGCAACTGGTCGACGGCGACTATCCGCCCGTCCGGCGGCTCTTCCCGGACAGCTCCCCGATCCATGCGGTCGTCGCCACCGCACCGCTCATCGACGCCGCAAAGCGCGTCAGCCTGGTGGCGGAGCGGAACACACCGATCCGCCTGTCGTTCAGCGAGGGCCAGGTCGTCCTCGATGCGGGCCAGGGAGACGATGCGCAGGCGTCCGAGGCACTCGAGGCGGTGCTCTCGGGCGAAGACATCGCGGTGGCGTTCAACCCTCAGTACCTGCTGGACGGACTTGGTGCCCTCGGCACGGACTTCGTCCGCCTCTCGTTCACCCACCCGAACAAGCCGGTCGAGTTCACCGGGCAGGACTCGCTCGACGGCGAGGACGACTCGACCTACCGTTACCTGCTGGTCCCGATCCGCTTCACGGGCTGAACCGGTCCTTGGGGTGTCCGGGTTGGGTGCGTGACCGCACGCGGAACCTCGTGTGAGCGGTGCCTGTGGAGAACTTTCTGGAGGAATACATGGTCAGCCACATCGGCCTGGTCGGTCTCGGCAAGATGGGCAACAACATGCGGGAGCGCCTCCGCCGCTCCGGTATCGAGGTCACCGGGTTCGACCCGCGGCCCGAGGTGTCGGATGTCGCCTCGCTCGCCGACCTCGTCGCGGGACTGCCGACCCCTCGGGTCGTGTGGGTCATGGTTCCGGCCGGACCCCCGACCCGGAGCGTGATCGACCAGTTGGGCGCTCTGCTCGCGGAGGGTGACGTCGTCGTCGAAGGCGGCAACTCGCACTACGTCGAGGATCAGGAACGCGCCGCAGAGCTGGCCGAACGTGGCATCGGCTACGTGGACTGCGGCGTCTCCGGCGGGATCTGGGGACTCGAGAACGGGTACGGCCTCATGTGCGGCGGCGAGACCGCGCATGTGCAGACGCTCATGCCGGTGTTCGACGCGCTGCGTCCCGAAGGCCCTCGGGAGGAGGGCTTCGTGCACGCGGGTACGGTCGGTGCCGGGCACTTCGCGAAGATGGTGCACAACGGGATCGAGTACGGCCTCATGCAGGCGTACGCGGAGGGCTACGAGCTTCTCGCCGCGAAGAAGGACGTCGTCACCGACGTGCACGGGACGATGAAGGCATGGCAGCGGGGCACCGTCGTGCGGTCGTGGCTGCTCGACCTGATGGTCAAGGCCCTTGAGGAGGATCCGGGCCTCTCCCACCTCGACGACTGGGTCGACGACTCCGGAGAAGGGCGCTGGACCATCGACGAGGGTGTGGACAACGCCGTTCCTCTGCCGGTGATCTCCGCCGCCTTGTTCGCGCGGTTCGCCTCGCGCCAGGAGTCGTCCCCGGCGATGCGCGCGGTAGCGGCGCTGCGGCAGCAGTTCGGCGGGCACACGGTGAAGAAGGCGGAGTAGACCGCTGTACGTCTCCCACCTGAGTCTCCTCGACTTCCGCTCCTACGCGAGCGTCGACGTGGAGCTCGAGCCCGGGGTCAACGCGTTCGTCGGGGCCAACGGTCAGGGCAAGACCAACCTCGTCGAGGCCGTCGGCTACGTCGCGACCCTGGGCTCGCACCGCGTCGCCACCGACACGCCGCTGGTTCGCGCGGGAGCGTCCCGGGCCGTGGTTCGCACCCGCATCGTGCGGGGTGACCGGGCGAGCACCATCGAGCTGGAGATCACGCAGGGCAAGGCCAATCGCGCACGGATCAACCGTGGTCAGCCGGGACGTGCGAGGGACGTGCTCGGCATCCTGCGGACCGTCCTCTTCGCGCCCGAGGACCTCGCCCTGGTCAAGGGCGACCCTGATGGCCGCCGGCGATTCCTCGACCAACTCGTCGTGCTGATGGTTCCGCGGTTCGCCGGGGTGTTCGCGGACTACGAGCGAGTGCTCAAGCAGCGGTCGGCACTGCTCAAGTCGGCCCGGGCGGTGCGCCGATCGGGCGGTACCGATCCGGCGGCGCTGGCGACCCTCGAGGTGTGGGACGGCCGTCTGGTGGAACTCGGCTCCGAGATCGTGTCCCTCCGGCTGCAGCTCGTGGAGGCGCTCCGCCCCGTGGTCGCCGCGGCCTACGAAGCTGTCAGCGAGGGCAAGGGAGAGGCGCGGATCGAGTACCGATCGTCGTCCACAGCGCCTGTGGATAACTTTCCGGTGAGGGGCGGGCCGGAGGGGCGCGAGCCGGCCGATCCGGCGCGGACACAGATGCCGTCCGGCGGGTTAACGGCCGAGGGTCTGGCGGTATCGGGGAGCCCACAGGGAGCGTCCGGTCCCGCAGGCGAGGACTCGGTGTCGACCGCGCACATCCGTGAGCGCATGACCGCCGCCCTGGCCGGTGCGCGGCAGCAGGAACTCGACCGGGGCGTGAGTCTCGTGGGTCCTCATCGTGACGATCTGTTGCTCGCTCTCGGTGGCCTGCCGGTGAAGGGGTACGCCAGCCACGGAGAGTCGTGGTCATTCGCGCTGGCCCTGAGATTGGCGTCGTTCTGGCTGCTAGGAGGCGCCGCGGAGCTGGAAACGCCACCGCCGTCGGCGCCCGCGTTCTGGGATCCCGACCATGGAACGGACGCCGATCCCGTCCTCATTCTCGACGATGTCTTCGCCGAGCTCGACACACGTCGGAGGGAACGGCTGGCGGAACTCGTCCTGCCGGCGCGGCAGGTTCTGGTGACCGCCGCGGTGCCCGAGGACGTGCCCACGAGTTTGAGCGGCGCGAGGTTTCACGTGGAACCAGGAAAGGTCACTCGTGAGTGACCAGGACGTGACCCACGGGCCAACAGGAGGCGCTGACGCAGCCCGCGACAGCGCCCAAAGTTATCCACAGAGCGCTGTGGATAACGCTGGCGCGACAGGCGACCGTGAAGGCCTTCGAGAGGCACCGATCACGCCACCGGAGGAGGTCGCGCGTGCGGCTCTCAACCGGGCCAAGGCAGCAGCCCGGGCGAAGGGACTCCGGCCGGGCTCTCCTGCGCGCAGATCCCCCCTTGCCGAGCCGCGGAAGGAAGCGCAGGGCCCGAACGCTCGAGACCCGCAGCTTCTCGGGTCGGTGGTCGGCAGGCTGCTGCGCGAGAAGGGCTGGACGCAGGACGTCTCGGTCGGCGGCGTCGTCGGCCGCTGGCGTGACGTCGTCGGGGATGACGTCGCCGAACACTGCACGCCGATCACCTTTGAGGACCGGGTACTGGTGGTGCGAGCCGATTCGACCGCGTGGGCGACACAGCTGCGGATGCTGGTGCCCGATCTGCTCCGGCGGATGGCGGAGGAGATCGGTGAGGGCGTGGTCGAGGAGGTCTCGGTACTGGGCCCCGCCGGCCCCGGATTCCGGCGAGGTCCGCGCTCGGTGCGCGGGCCCGGACCACGGGACACCTTCGGCTGACCGTGGTGCGGTCCCGCCGGGTCGCGACGCACGTCCGCACGCGGCCGGCCCGGGCCTCCTTGCGGGACGACAAGAGGGTCCCACCCTCAACGGGTGAGACCCTCCTGTCGGACAGCGGCCGCGAGCGGCCTGCGGTCAGTTCTTGGCCATCCGCCTACGGGCGATCACGAGCGCGACGCCACCGCCCACCAGGAGCAGGGCGAAGGCGGCCGCGCCGCCCACGGTGGCACCGGTGGCGGCGAGAACCGGGGGCTCCTCCTCGGCCGCCGGAGCGGACGGCTCGTCGGAGGGCTCGTCCTCGGCAGGCTCCGTGGGCGAAGGCTTCGGGGACGGGGTCTCCTCGCACTCCTCCTCGACCAGCAGGAGGTCGGCCGGGAAGAGCACCGAGCCATCGGCCTGCGGCATCCAGGACCCGAGGTCCTCGATCCACTGGTACTCGTCCGAGACGAGTGCGGCCACGACGCCCGCGTCGTTCTTCGAGTACGTCACCGCCTCGGAGTTCTCGGGCAGCACGACGTCGTCGATCGTCACGGCGCACCCGGCGACGACCTCCGGGGTGGCCGGCTGCGCGGTCTGCTTGGCCGGGGGCGTGGCACAGGCCTCGACGGTGCCCTCGTCGGTGTAGTCGAAACGGTCGTCGTCGTGCGCGTCGATGGAGACCGACCAGGTGTGGGCGACCGTGTCGTCCTCGAACGGGTAGTGCTCGACGAAGTCGACCCAGTCGTAGAAGTCGCCGGGCAGGACGGTCGACTCGACGACCTCGCCGTCGATGACGACCTCGACGTCGGTGCCGCCCCTGTACGACTTGAAGTCGACGTAGAGGCCGGTGCAGTCGGCGGTGGCGTTGGGAATGTGGGCGGAAGCGGCGGGGGCCATGGCGACCATCCCACCAAGGGCGACGGCGGTGAGAGCACCGCCGGCGAGGAACTTCTTCACGGTGTCATCCTTCGAAGTTGCGAACATTGCGCTGGGGGGCGCTGACGGGGGTCGTGTCGGATTAGACCAGAAACCCGACAAAAAGCGAAATAGTTCCCCGCGCCCCATTCATTGGTGACCAGAGCCCTACCGAGACATGGTGCGGGCGAGCCGAAGCCTCGGACGTCGCTGTCGGCCGAGCCGGGAAGTGGAGGGTCGAGTCTCTCGCCGAGCAATGGACGTGCCATCTTCGAGTACCAAAGGCTAAAATCCGCCTCCCATGGCCGGTAACCGCATGCTGTCACGCTCGTCCGCGACACCTCGAAGACCCTGTGGAGGTTGCCCACAAGCGGCATGGAATCCGGAGTTTTCCGCGTCCTGGCGGTAGACTGACAGGGACAATCACGCCGGGTCAGGACCACTCCTCCAACCCGGCGTGCGCCTGAAAGACGAGGAGCTATCCCGCCCGTGACAGAGCGAATCGACGGCGGCTACGACGCCGGGAACATCACCGTCCTGGAAGGTCTTGAGGCCGTTCGCAAGCGACCGGGCATGTATATCGGCTCAACCGGTGAGCGTGGGCTTCACCACTTGGTCTACGAGATCGTCGACAACGCTGTCGACGAAGCCCTCGCAGGCCACGCCACCACGATCGACGTCACTTTGATGGCCGACGGCGGCGTACGGGTCGTGGACGACGGCCGCGGCATCCCCGTGGCGATGCATCCCACCGAGGGGAAGCCCACGCTCGAGGTGGTCATGACCATCCTTCACGCGGGCGGCAAGTTCGGCGGCGGTGGGTATGCGGTGTCCGGTGGCCTGCACGGCGTCGGTATGTCGGTGGTCAACGCCCTGAGCACTCGCTTCGTCTCGGAGGTGATCCGCGACGGCTACCACTGGCGCCAGGAGTACCGCGACGGCGGTGAACCCACCAGCGAGGTCCAGAGGCTCGAGCCGATGGCCGACGGCGAGAACACCGGGACCATTCAGACGTTCTGGGCCGACGACTCGATCTTCGAGACCACGGAGTACGACTTCGAGACCCTGAGGACCCGCTTCCAGCAGACGGCCTTCCTCAACAAGGGCCTGCAGATCACGCTGACCGACGAGCGCGCCGGCCACGCCGGGAACGACGACGAGGTCACCGGCCAGATCCCGCAGGTGACCCCCGAGATGCTCGCCGAGGGCGACGTCGCCGGCACGATCACCACCACGGACGGCGACCCGGCCGCCGGTGGGCCCGGTGCCGAGGGCGACCGTGGCCCGGCGTCGAACACTCGTCCCGGCGCCCGGACGGTCACGTACAAGTACGACGGCGGCCTGGTCGACTACGTGGCCCACATCAACTCGGCGAAGAAGGTGGACCTGGTCCACGCCGAGGTCGTCGCCTTCGAAGCGGAGGACGACGGGCGGAACATCTCCGCGGAGATCGCGATGCAGTGGACGAGCGCGTACAGCGAGTCCGTGCACACATTCGCCAACATGATCTCGACGCCGGAGGGCGGCACCCACGAGGAGGGGTTCCGGACCGCGCTGACCAGCCTCGTCAACACGTACGCACGCGACAAGGCGATCCTCAAGGAGAAGGACGACAACCTCACGGGGGACGACATCCGCGAGGGTCTCACCGCGGTCATCTCCATGAAGTTGAGCGAACCGCAGTTCGAGGGACAGACCAAGGCGAAGCTCGGGAACACCGAGGCGAAGACCTTCGTCCAGCGGGTCGTGCGCGAGCAGCTCACCGACTGGTTCGACGCCCATCCGGGCGAGGCCAAGGACATCATCCGCAAGGCGATCCAGGCGAGCCAGGCGCGGATCGCGGCGCGCAAGGCGCGTGAGGCCACACGGCGCAAGGGGATTCTGAGCAGCGGGGGTATGCCCGGCAAGCTGAAGGACTGCCAGTCACGACGTCCTGAGGAATGCGAGGTCTACGTCGTCGAGGGCGACTCGGCGGGTGGATCCGCAGTGCGCGGGCGCAACCCGCACAACCAGGCGATCCTCCCCATCCGCGGCAAGATCCTCAACGTCGAGCGCGCACGACTGGACAAGGCGCTGTCGAACCAGGAGGTGCAGGCGCTGATCACGGCGTTCGGCACCGGGATCGGTGAGGACTTCGACATCGCCAAGCTGCGCTATCACAAGATCGTGCTGATGGCTGATGCCGACGTCGACGGACAGCACATCTGCACGCTGCTGCTCACCCTGTTGTTCCGGTACATGCGCCCGCTGATCGAGCACGGTCACGTCTACCTCGCGCAGCCGCCGCTGTACCGGCTGAAGTGGTCGAACGCGCCGCACGACTACGTCTACTCGGACCGTGAGCGGGACGCGTTCCTCGAGGCCGGCCTGGCCCAGGGCAGGCGCATCCCCAAGGAGAACGGGATCCAGCGGTACAAGGGTCTGGGCGAGATGGACTACCACGAGCTGTGGGACACCACGATGGACCCGGAGAACCGCACCCTGCTGCAGGTGACGATGGACGACGCCGCCGCGGCGGACGAGATCTTCGCGGTGCTCATGGGCGAGGACGTCGAGTCGCGCCGGAGCTTCATCCAGCGCAACGCCAAGGACGTGCGGTTCCTCGACATCTGAGCGAGCTCGCGAACCCCGCACGATGTCGCCAGAGGCGTCGCAGGGAGTGAGCGCGCGGCCCGGGCACCACGCAACGAGGTACCGGGGAGACGACAGCACGCCGTCGGACGGCGTGGGAAGGAAGAGACGTGACGGACGAGACCCCCGGCGTGGAGGACCTCCCCGACGGCGTTGGTGACGCCGCGTTGGCCGTGCACCACGGCCGTGTCGAACAGGTGGACCTGCAGCTCGAGATGCAGCGCAGCTACCTCGACTACGCGATGAGCGTGATCGTCGGGCGTGCCCTGCCGGACGTGCGGGACGGGCTCAAGCCCGTGCACCGCCGGGTGCTGTACGCGATGTACGACGGTGGTTACCGGCCGGATCGATCGTTCAGCAAGTGTTCCCGCGTGGTGGGCGACGTGATGGGTAAGTACCACCCGCACGGCGACACGGCGATCTACGACACCCTGGTTCGCCTCGTGCAGGACTGGGTGCTGCGCTATCCGTTGGTCGCGGGCCAGGGAAACTTCGGTTCTCCCGGTAACGACCCAGCGGCCGCCCCTCGATACACCGAGTGCCGGATGGCGCCCCTCGCGCTCGAGATGGTGCGCGACATCGAGAAGAACACCGTCGATTTCCAGGACAACTACGACGGCCGGACCCGCGAGCCGACCGTCCTTCCGTCGCGCTTCCCGAACCTGCTGGTCAACGGTTCCGCCGGAATCGCCGTCGGCATGGCCACGAACATCCCGCCGCACAACTTGCGCGAGGTGGCAGACGGCGCCAAGTGGTATCTCGACAACCCCGACGCCTCGCGAGAGGAACTGCTGGAAGCGCTGATGCAGCGCATCAAGGGCCCCGACTTCCCGACCGGTGCGCAGATCCTCGGGCACAAGGGGATCGAGGAGGCGTACCGCACGGGCCGTGGGTCCATCACGATGCGCGCGGTCGTGAACGTCGAGGAGATCCAGAACCGGATCTGCCTGGTCATCACCGAGCTGCCGTACATGGTGAACCCGGACAACCTCGCCGCGAAGATCGCGGACATGGTCAACGACGGGCGTATCCAGGGCATCGCCGACATCCGTGACGAGACCTCGGGCCGAACCGGCCAGCGCCTCGTCATCGTGCTCAAGCGTGACGCCGTCGCCAAGGTCGTGCTGAACAACCTGTACAAGCACACCCAGCTGCAGGAGAACTTCAGCGCGAACATGTTGGCGCTGGTCGACGACGTCCCGCGGACGCTCAGCCTGGACGCGTTCATCCGGCACTGGGTGACGCACCAGATCGAGGTCGTGCGGCGGCGCACGGAGTTCCTGCTCAAGGAGGCCGAGGAGCAGATCCACATCTACGTGGGTTACCTCAAGGCCCTCGACGCGCTCGACGAGGTGATCGCTCTCATCCGCCGCTCCCCCGACGTGGACGAGGCGCGCACCGGTCTGATGGAACTGCTCGGCGTCGACGAGGTCCAGGCCAATGCGATCCTGGCGATGCAGCTCCGCCGGCTCGCGGCACTCGAACGGCAGAAGATCCTCGACGAGCACGCGAAGCTCGAAGCGGTGATCAGCGACTACCGGGACATCCTTGCTCGGCCCGAGCGGCAGCGATCGATCGTCGGCGAGGAGCTCGACGAGATCGTCGGCCGTTACGGCGACGAGCGCCGGACCACCATTCTTCCGCACCTCGGAGACATGTCCGTCGAGGATCTGATCCCCGAGGAGGAGATGGTCGTCACCATCACGCGCGGCGGGTACGCCAAGCGCACCCGCAGCGACAACTACCGCCAGCAGAAGCGGGGTGGCAAGGGCGTGCGCGGGACGCAGCTGCGCGAGGACGACATCGTCGACCACTTCTTCGTGACGACAACGCACCACTGGCTGCTCTTCTTCACCAACCTGGGCCGCGTCTACCGCGCGAAGGGCTATGAACTGCCCGAGGGAGGGCGGGACTCGAAGGGGCAGCACGTCGCCAATCTGATGGCGTTCCAGCCCGGGGAACACATCGCGCAGGTCCTCGACATCCCGGACTACGATGCGGCGGACTACCTGGTGCTGGCGACGCGCCGGGGCGTCGTGAAGAAGACCCGCCTCCAGGAGTACAACTCTCCCCGCTCCGGCGGACTCATCGCGATCAACCTGCGCGAGGACGAGGAAGGCCGCCCTGACGAGCTGGTCGCCGCACGGCTCGTGAACGGTGACGACGATCTCATCCTCGTGTCGCGCAAGGGGCAGTCGATCCGGTTCCACGCCTCCGACGACACGATCCGGCCGCTCGGCAGAGCGACCTCCGGCGTGACCGGCATGAAGTTCCGGGATGAGGACGAACTCCTCGCAGCACAGGTCGTCACACCGGGGACCGATCTGTTCGTGGTGACCGAGGGTGGCTTCGCCAAGCGCACCCGGATCGACGAGTACCGCGTGCAGGGACGCGGTGGTCTGGGCATCAAGGTGGCGAACTTGGTCGAGGCACGCGGAGACCTTGTGGGGGCGCTGGTCACGGACGCGGATGACGAGGTCCTCGTCATCATGGAACGTGGCAAGATCGTGCGGTCCGCAGTCGCGGAGGTGAACCTGACCGGGAGGAACACGCAGGGAGTAACCTTCGCGAAGCCGGACAAGGGCGATCGGATCATCGCTGTGGCGCGGAACGCGGAACGCAACCTCGAGCAGGAGGACGGCGAGCCGGAGGAGGGTCCCGCGGGGCCGTCGAACGGCGAGAACGGTGTGGACGGCGTTACCGTGGACGGTGAGGTACCCGGCCCCGACGACGTTTCGAGCACCCCCCAGCATGAGAGCACCGGACGCGAGGACAGCTGATGACAAGCGGCAACGACACCGGACAGGGCACCGGATCGGCGACGACGAAGCTCGACGACGAACTCGAGGAGAGCCAGGTCCAGGAGGGCGTCTCGCCGGGAACCAAGTCCTCGGGTGACGCCGCTGAGACGGAGTCGACCGATACGTCGGCCGAGACCACGGAGAGCGACCCGCCGGCCGGCGCGTCGGCCACGGACGACGGTGACGCCGTCGGGGAGCCTGCAGGAGAAACGGTGACGGAGCGGATCGCGGACAAGGTGGAGCCTGTGTCGGCTCCGGACTCCTCGGCCCAGGTGCCCGCGGAGGGAAGCGCGTCACCGACCCGGCCCGAGGCGGCGGAGTCGAAGCCGATCCCCTCCGGCCTCTGGCGTTCGGCCTACGAGGCGGGCGCGGGGGCGCCCTCGTCCCGCTATACGACGGGCTCCCGTGGCGAATCCAACGGTACGCCGGAGAACGGGGGATCGTCGCTCGGGTCGGCGATCGGCAAGGCGTCCGCGCCGACGGGTCACGAAGCCGACGACGTCGAGGAGACGACCAAGCCGCGGGTGGTGTCCCGCGAGGCGCTGCCTCCGACCCCGCCCGCCCCACCGAGTCCCGCCAACCCGCCGAACGAGGCATGGCAGCGAGTGTCCGCGCCGAGTTCTCACGAGGCAGCCACCGGCGAGCCGAGTACGGCCACGGCGGCGAACGGCACCGCGCGGCAGAACGACGGCGGTGACGACACCGCGGCGGCCGTCAAGCAGGGCGCGGTGAAGGCAGCGCAGGCGGCGCTGGCGGCCGCGCGGAACGCGGCGAAGAAGGTTTCCCCGGCCCGGCCGGAGGCGCCCGCCGCGGCGCAGGCCGAGCCGCAGCCTGTCCCGCCGGTACCCCCGGAGATGCACTACACCGCCGGCGCGGTACGGGGTTCGGCGTCGGCCCCCGTCGAGGAGACGGTGCCCGTCGGCGCGGGCGGCCGGCCCGAGGACGACACCGCGCCGGGCCCGGCACCTGGTGTGGCGCCCCGGCCGAGTGCCGGTCCGCGTCGCGTGCGGCTGGCGATCTCTCGCATCGACCCGTGGTCGGTCATGAAGCTGGCGTTCCTGCTGTCCGTCGCGATCGCGATCATGACCGTCGTCGCGACCGTGGTGTTCTGGTCGGTGATCGACAGCCTGGGTGTGTTCGACAACGTCCAGACCTTCGTGACGGATGCCATCGGTGAGGAGACGAACTTCAACGTCATGCAGTACGTCGAGTTCGAACGAGTGGTGTCGCTCGCGACGCTCGTGGCGATCTGCAACGTCGTCCTGCTCACGGCGCTGGCCACCATCATGACGTTCCTCTACAACATCACGGCGGCCCTCGTGGGCGGCGTGCACATGACGCTCACCGACGACTGAGTCCTCGGTACCAGGCGGCGCTCCTCGCATGACGAGGAGCGCCGCCGTCGTCTCCGGCGAACGTCACACCAGGAAGTTGGCCGGATCCACGATTTCGGTTTGGGGCAGAGCCGCTCGCTGGGGTAATGTCTGGGTGCTGCCAGAGAGCGCCTGCCCGTGAGGGAGGAGTTCCTGGGGAGAGCTGGGGCTATAGCTCAGGCGGTTAGAGCGCATCGCTGATAACGATGAGGTCCGAGGTTCAAGTCCTCGTAGCCCCACCCTCGAAGGACCCCGTTCGACCAGGCGTCTCACGCCAGGATCGGACGGGGTTCTTGCTTCTCGGACGGCCGGTTCCCACAGCTCGTGTCCCGGGCCGTCGTCGCGGTGCCCCAGGCGGCTGAGTCGGCCGTCGTCGCCCAGGGATCGGGGTGCGTTCGACGACGTGGTCAGCGTGAACGACGGAGCCGCCATGTCGACCTCTCGGATCCCGGCTGGTCACAGGTACCGGATTCACCCCCGGAGGAGTACGGGATATCCAGTAGGTTCTGGGACCTATTCTCGCTCTAGACGGGTGACAAGGCAGTAAGCCTTACTTATCGTGGGACGGCGTGCCGGGCAAAGGCGTCTCTGCACGCGGGGCAACGTAGCTCCACTTGCCGACGAACCGAGGAGGTTCAGATGTCATCGTCCCGGAAACTGATCGGAACTCTCGCCGCAGTCACATGCCTGCTCGTTCCCTGGGCAACCGCAGCACAGGGCGCGCCCGAGAGCGGGGCACGGGCGGAGGCGGTCGCGGCCGTGCCCGACACCATCCCTCTGACCATCACCAACAACTCGGATCGCGGGGACCAGGTCTTCCTCTACGTCCTCGGCGAGCGCAACGGCGACATGGGGTACGCCGACGCGTCCGGCACGTTCCACCCCTGGCCGGACGCGGGCTCCGTGCCCGAGCCGGCGCCCGATGCGTCGATCCCCGGTCCCGCACGAGGGCAGTCCACGACGATCCAGATGCCGAAGCTGTCCGGACGCGTCTACTTCAGCTACGGCACCAAGATGACGTTCCAGATCGTGCTGGACGGGCGTCTGGTGCAGCCCGCGGTGCAGAACCCGAACGACCCCAACCGAGACATCATGTTCAGCTGGACCGAGTACACGCTGAACGACTCCGGGCTGTGGATCAACAGCACCCAGGTCGACTTCTTCTCGGCGCCGTACCAGACCGGCCTGCGGACGTCGAGCGGCGAGATCCTGCACACCGGAATGCTCAAGCCGGACGGCTTCTCCAACGTGGTGGCCGCACTCGACTCCACCCCAGGATGGGACGGTCTGAAGCAGACGGCCCCGGACGGGTCGGTGCTTCGCGTGCTGTCGCCAGGTCATGGGATCGGTACCGGCCAGATCTCCCCCGATGTGATCACCTCGTACGTCGACGACGTGTGGGAGCGCTACCGCAGCAGGACGATGACGGTCGTCCCGTACGGTTTTGCTCCGGACACCAAGTTCTACGGGAATGTCTCGGGCGACACCATGAGGTTCACCGACGGCAACGGCGCCTTCGTGACGAGCTTCAACAAGCCGTCGGCGGAGTCGATCTTCGGGTGCGCGGGCGACCTGTTCGCGCCGAACGACGACGTCGGCGCCATCGCGCGGACCCTGTGCGCGGGGTTCCACCGCTCGACCCTCCTTCTCGGTGACGTCCACCCCGGCCCGTCGTCGGACACGTTCTACGAGGACGGACGAACGAACTACTACGGGAAGTACATCCACGAGCAGATGGCCGACGGCAAGGCCTACGCCTTCGCGTTCGACGACGTCGAGAACCAGGAGTCGCTGGTGCACGACGGCAACCCGACCGAGGCGTTCATGCAACTGGACCCGTTCGCCGGTGCCGCCACACCGATCGGCGGGGACGAGAACGACGGCGGTGACGACGACACACCGCCCGACACCGCCCTTCCGGAAGGAACCGGCACGGTGCTCGCCGACAACGGCATGTGCATGGACGTGCCGTGGGCGGACGCGTCGGACGGCAACCCGATCCAGATCGTGCACTGCAGCGGCAATGCCGCCCAGACCTGGACCCGCTCCGGCGGAACGATCTCAGCACTCGGCAAGTGCCTCGACGTCGCCGGGGGCGGCACCGGCGACGGCACCGCGGTCCACCTGTGGACCTGCAACGGCACCGGCGCGCAGGAGTGGACCTACGACGCCGGGGCGCAGCACCTGGTGAACCCGCAGTCAGGCAAGTGTCTCGCGGTGATCGACGGAGCGTTGCAGGACGGGCAGAAGCTCGAGATCCGCTCCTGTGGCGGTAGCGCCGCGCAGTCCTGGCGGTTCGGCGCGTCCTGAGATCCGTGAGCGTGGCGGGCCGGGCGCCCCGATTCCGGTCCGCCACGCCAGGGAGCCCTTCACCGCGTTCCGACTGGTCGTTGCGGCGCGGAATGTGGGATTGTGGAACGCACGAGGACCGGAGACGTCGGTCCGTCGTTCTGACCACGGAGGAACTCGTGAAGAAGTTGCTCGTCCTGATTCTGGCTGCCGGCGCCGGGTACGTCCTGTGGCGCAAGCTCAACGAGGACGCCGAGGGGCGGGATCTCTGGTCCGAGGTCACCGACACCGTCGAGTAGTATGTGCGGGGCGTCGATCCGGCGTCGCGTGCGGGGCCATGGCGCAATTGGTAGCGCACCTGCTTTGCAAGCAGGGGGTTAGGGGTTCGAGTCCCCTTGGCTCCACAGAAGGGACCTGCGGCGAACCGTCACCGCAGGTCCCTCTTTCATGCCGATCGGCGTCAGCGGATCACGTAGATGTGACTTGCCGCCGTCGTCCCTGATCCCGCCACCGGGCGGACCTGGCCCGCGACCCGGCGGCTAGCATGACCACGGCGGACACGGGTGAGATGCGAGGTGCGGCATGGGCGGACGCGTCGTCGTGGTGGGCTCGGCCAACGTCGACGTCGTCGTCGAGGTCCCGCATCATCCGCGTGGTGGCGAGACCGTGCTCGGCGGTGACGTCCGGCGGACACCCGGAGGCAAGGGGGCGAACCAAGCGGTGGCCGCGGCTCGGGGAGGCGGTGCGGAGACGACGTTCGTCGGTGCCCTGGGGCGCGACGAGGCCGCCGAGTTGCTGCTGTCCTCGCTCGAGCGGGCCGCGGTCCGGACGGATCTCGTGGACCGGGTCGCCGCTCCGACCGGTACGGCGCTCATCACCGTGACACCCGACGGCAGGAACGCGATCGCCGTCGCGCCCGGGGCCAACTCACACGTGCGGGTCGATGCCGCGCGGTCCGCGCGCCTCGCGGCGGCCGACGTCGTCCTGCTCCAGCTCGAGATTCCGGTCGACGCCGTTCGATCGGCCGCCGCGGCGAAGCGTCCGGGCGCGCTGGTGGTGCTGAACGCGGCACCGTCGCGTCGCCTGCCGGCCGACGTGTGGTCACAGATCGACATCCTGGTCGTCAACGAGACCGAGGCGGCCGACCTCGTCGCCGGCCTGCCCGGACCGACGACCCCGGCAACAGCCCCGGCCGACCCGTCGGCACTCGCCGCGGCGCTGCTGGGGCGGGTTCCCGCCGTCGTCGTGACGGTCGGCGACGAGGGAAGTCTCGTCGCGGAGCGGGGAAAGCGTCTGCTCACGATCCCGGCTCATCCGGTTCGGGCAGTGGACACGACCGGTGCCGGTGACGCCTACTGCGGCGTGCTCGCGGCGGCCCTCTCGCGGGGTGGCTCCCTGGACGCCGCCGCTCGCCTCGCGAACGCGGCGGCAGCTTTGGCCGTCACGAGTCCGGGTGCGCAGGACGCGATCCCGACCGCCGAGGAGGTGGAGGCTCTGGCTGCCGACGGCGCGACGGCCTCCGGCCGAGCGGCCCGGCACCCGTGATGTCGAGGCGGCGGAGCCGGTCGGGCGAACCGTCCAGCGGGCCGATCCCACGCGCGACCGAGGGGATCAGGGCACGGTCCCGTGCCGTCGGGCACGACGCCGCCGGCCCGCGAGACGACGGGGCCGAGCCGACACCCGAGGTGTCGGCTCGGCCCCGTCGTCCGAACGGTCAGGCGTGCTTTCCCGCGGCACCTTCCTGGCTCTCGAACTCGTCGAACGCGTAGGTGTCCTCGGCGGACCCGCTGTCGGCGTCCTTGTCGGGCACCGACCCCGCCTCGGCGGACTGCGGGTTGGCGTCGACGGTCGCGAGCTCCGGTTCCGCCGCGAGAGCCGAACTTGCCTCGTCCTTCGACTCCGACGCGCTGCCGGACGCCGTCTTGTCGTCGGCCGTGCCGTTGGCGGCGGCCGTCCACGGTGCGGCATCCGAGACCTTGTGAGCTCCTGTGCGTGCGGCCGAACCGGCCTTGCCGGCTGCGGAGCGCGCGGCCGACGTGGCCTTCTCGGCCACCGCTGACGCCTGCCTCGCGGCGGCGCCGGCCACCTCGCGGCCCTTGGCGACGGCGGTCTCAGCGGCGGCACCCACCCGCTGCTTGGCGTCCGCGGCGCCAGTGGCGCCCGAGTAGTCGGCAGCAGATGTCTGCTCCCAGGGTTCCGCCCACGGGTCACTCTGCGGCTGTGCACGCTTCCAGAAGACGTAACCGGCGGCGACCGCACCGACTCCGACCGCCGCCCAGACCCAGCGCTTCCCGGCGGACCCGGACTTGGACTCCTTGGCCGCCTGCTTCGCCGCGGCGGACGCTGCCTTGGCCGACGCCTTCTCCGCGGCTGCGGCCGCCTTCTTCGCCGCCTTGGCGGCCCTGCCCTTGAGAGGCGGAGCGGCCGCGGCGTCGACCTGGCGTTGCATCTCGGCCGCGTGGGCGGCGGCCTGGTTCGCTACCGCGACAGCGCGCGGCAGCAGGTCGTCGACGAGCTTGTGGTGTGCCGAATCGATGAGTGGTGCCGCCTTGTCCGCGGCCTGTCGCACCCGCGGCGCGGCGGCCTGCAGGCCGTCCCGCCACGCCTTCTCCGCGCGAGGCTGAGCCCAGTGCCGCAGCTCGGCGACACGGGGCTGCGCCCAGTCCTTGGCGTGGACAGCCTGCTCCCTCGCCTGCCCGGCGAGTGTTCCGGCCTGGTGGGCGGCCTTCGCACCCCGCTCGCTCAGCAGCGCGGCGGCCGCGGCGGCCTGCTGCTTCAGCTTCTCCGTGTCGACCTGGTGGTCAACGGTGATCTTGCGTCCCATGGAAAGGAACCTCCCGGGATGTCTGCCGTCCAACGATCTGGTATGTAGCACCCACTCTGCCATCGCATGCCGCGCGTGGCGAGGCCGGACACTCGCACGACGTGGAAAGATTGGAGACATGTTCGCAACCCTGCACACTTCCGCCGGTGACATCCGCCTCGAGCTGTTCGGCAACCACGCTCCGAAGACGGTCCGCAACTTCGTGGAACTCGCTCGTGGCGAGAAGCCCTGGACGGATCCTCGTACCGGCGAGGAGCGGAAGGACCCCTTCTACGACGGCCTGATCTTCCACCGCGTGATCGACGACTTCATGATCCAGGGCGGCTGCCCGCTGGGTACCGGTACCGGCGGTCCCGGCTACACGTTCGACGACGAGATCCACCCCGAGATGTTCGAGTTCAACGAGAAGTACCTGCTCGCCATGGCCAACGCCGGCAAGCGTCGAAACCCGGTGACCGGCGAGATCGAGGGCACCAACGGATCCCAGTTCTTCATCAGCACGGCCGAGACGCCCTGGCTGAACGGCAAGCACACCATCTTCGGGAAGGTGGCCGACGACGAGTCGCGCGCCGTCGTGGACGCCATCGGCAAGACCCCGACGCGCCCGGGCGACCGGCCCGTGGAGGACATCACCATCAACTCCGTCACGATCGAAGACTGACCGGGAGGGCCGAGACATCGCCGACGACGAGGCACGCCCGGCCCCCGACGCGCCGGCCGGCCCCCCGGTCTGCCCGCGACACCCGGACCGGCCTTCCTACGTGCGGTGCCAGCGCTGCGGACGTCCGGCCTGCCCCGAGTGCCAGCGACAGGCCGCGGTCGGCATCCAGTGCGTGGACTGTGTGAGAGAGGCCGCGAAGCAGGCACCCCGCGTCACGACGACACTCGGCGGCAATGCTCGTACGGAGCGCCCTGTCGTGACGTTCACGATCATCGGACTGTGCGTGGTGAGCTTCCTGCTGCAACTCGTACCCGGCCTCGTCTGGACCGAGCGGTGGTTGTTCTCGCCGATGGCGGGTGCGGTCGAGCCGTGGCGTTTCCTGACCGTGGCCTTCCTGCACTCCACCGGAATGCTGCTGCACATCGCGTTCAACATGTACGCGCTGTACATCACGGGCCAGTTTCTCGAGCCGCTGCTCGGCCGGGCGCGGTTCGCCGCCCTGTGCGTGCTGGCAGCCGTCGGCGGCTCCGTGGGCTTCCTGCTCTTCGCGGGACTGCCCGGTCCGCTCGGGGTGTCGTGGACGCAGGGCACCGTCGGCGCCTCTGGCATGGTGTTCGGCCTGTTCGGCGCCATGCTGCCGGTCCTGCGCCGGACGGGACGGTCGGCGGGCCAGATCGTGGTGCTGCTGGTGATCAACGGTGTGCTCGGCTTCGTCGTGCCCCATATCGCGTGGCAGGCACATCTGGGTGGCCTCGTCACCGGCCTGGCACTCGGCGCCGCGTTCGCCTTCGCGCCAAGACGGTCACAACGGGTGATCGGCGTCGTCGCTCCGGCCGCCGTGCTCCTGGTCGTCGTCCTGGCCGCCGTCGCGAAGTACGAGATCGCCCTCCGCCCGATCCTCGTACCCGGCCAGGTCTGACGATCGTCCACGGCGGCTTGTCCACAGCCGGCTGCCCTCGGGAACACCGTCCGAGCGGCCGACCTCGGGACTTTTCCACAGCTTTACCCACAGCTGTGGGAAAGTCTGCCGAGGGCTGTGGAAGACCGACGACAGCTCCGAAGGTGTCAGCGCCAGCGCGTCGTCAGACCGAAACCGACGATGATCAGGCCGAACCCGACCGCGAGGTTCCACTGGCCGAGTTGCGGGACGGGCAGGCCCAGCCCCGAACTCGTCAGGTAGAACGTGACGATCCACGCGAGACCGAGGACCATGAGGCCCACCATCACCGGAGCCAGCCAGCGAGGGCTCGCCTCGGGCTTCGCGACCGGCGCGTCGACGGCCTGCGGGGTGGTCTTCTTCTTTCGGGGCTTCGACTCGGGCACGCTCGGGGGCTCCTGTCCGGACGGGTACCGGCCCTTGGTCGCATCGGCGCGTAAGGGTCGGACGATGGCATTCTCGTGGACTAGCGTAGTGGTCGAGTCGAGCGAACGGTGACGCTGACAGGAGGTTGCCCGTGATCCGATTCGGTGGGGGTGCGGAGGTCACGGGCGCGCGCGTGCGTTCCTGGGTGATCGTGGGCGGTGTGCTGGCGCTCGCCGGACTGCTCTTCGTGGCCAGTGGGCGCCACGCACTTCAGTCGGGCTCGCGTCAACCGCAGGACATCGCCGAGCTGGTGCAGGCCGAATCCGCACGTGTCGGCGAGCTGTCCGAGCAGGCCTCGGCGCTGAACCGAGAGATCAACTTGCTGACCTCGGACGACAGGACAGGTGGCAACGTCCCTCAGGTGGAGCCGCCGGTCGCGGAACGGGAGGGCGTGGCCGCGGGATCGGCACCGGTGCGAGGCCCCGGCCTCACCGTCACCCTGGACGACGCCCCGGCCTCGTCACTGGACACCGTCCCGGGTAACCCGCAGCCCAACGACCTCGTGGTGCACCAGCAGGATCTGCAGAACGTCATCAACGCCCTCTGGGTGGGCGGCGCCGAGGCGATGACCCTGCAGGGCGAGCGCGTGACGTCGACGTCGGCGTTCCGGTGCTCCGGAAACATCCTGCTGCTGCACGGCAAGGTGTTCTCACCACCCTACGAGGTCACCGCCATCGGGGATCAGGAGGCGCTCGCGCAGGCGCTGGAGGACGATAAGGGCGTGCAGAACTACCGGGCCTACGTCGACTGGGTGCACCTCGGCTGGGGAGTCCAGACGCACGACCAGATCGAGGTGCCCGCGTCCCAGTCGAGCGGCGAGCTCCGCTACGCCCGCGTCCCGGAAGGAACGGACGTCTTCGCGTGAACCGCACACCCACCTCCGCAGCGCTCTTCCCCACCCCCGTCCGGCCCGACGGACCTCGCCGGAGGCACGCCCATCACGGTGGCCGTCGGGGCGGTGGACTGGTCGCCGGCGTCGTCGGGGTCTTCGGCGAGCTGCTCGTCACCGTCGGCGTGCTCCTCGGTCTGTTCGTCGTGTGGCAGCTCTGGTGGACCGACGTGGAAGGCGCCCGGGCACAGGACCAGATCGTCGCCGACATGGGCTGGGAGGAGCCGGAGGACGACGGGTCCGAGGTGGCTGTCACCTCCGAGCACCGCGACGCCCCGCCCGTTCCCGGCGCGCCTGCCGCCGGCGAGACGTTCGCCCAGCTCTACGTGCCGCGCTGGGGCGACGACTACCTCAAGCCGATCGCGGAGGGTACCGACAAGGCGACCGTCCTGGACACGATCGGCATCGGGCACTACGAAGGCACCGGAATGCCCGGCGAACTCGGCAACTTCGCCACTGCGGCGCACCGCACCACCTACGGCAAGCCGTACAACAAGGTCCACGAGCTCGAGGAGCAGGACGCACTCGTGGTCCGTACCGAGGACACCTGGTACGTCTACAAGGTCACCGAGTCGGAGATCGTCCTGCCCGAGAACATCGAGGTGATCTCTCCCGTGCCGGGCATCAAACCGGGTGAGCCGCTCCCCGAGCTCACCGAGCGATACATCACGCTGACCACCTGCCACCCCATGTTCTCCGCGGCCGAGCGGTACATCGTGTACGGCGAGCTCGACTACTGGGCCCCCGTCAGCGAAGGCACCCCGAAGGAACTGCTGGAAGAAGGATGACGCGCTGATGTACGCCGCACTGTGGAACTTCCTCCCCGGCCCGCCGTGGGCCCGAGCGCTGCTGTGCGTCGGCCTCGGGATCATCCTGCTCGCGGTGTGCTTCGAGTACGTCTTTCCGTGGCTGAGCGACTACATGCCGTTCAACGACACCACGGTCGGGCAGTAGAACCGTAGGCTGTCCGGCATGACGCGCATCCTCGTCGTCGACAACTACGACTCCTTCGTCTACACGATCGTCGGCTACCTGAACCAGATCGGGGCCGAGACCGTCGTCGTCCGCAACGACGCCGTGCCCGAGCCCGACGTGGACGGCCGCTTCCAGGACGACGCCGGAGCCCCGTACGACGGCGTCCTCGTCTCCCCCGGCCCGGGTACCCCGTCCGAGGCCGGCGCGTCCGAGTCCGTGATCCGCGCCTGCGCGCGCTCCCGTACGCCGATGCTCGGCGTGTGCCTCGGCCATCAGGCCCTCGCCGAGGTCTACGGCGCGACCGTGACACACGCCCCCGAGCTCATGCACGGGAAGACGAGCGAGGTGTTCGTCGCCGACGATCTCCTCACCAACGCCGACGACGGCGGACGTGGCGCGGAGGGTGCGGAAGGCTCCGTTCTTGCCGGGCTCCCCTCGCCGTTCACCGCGACCCGCTACCACTCCCTCGCGGCGACGCCGGAGAGCGTGCCGGACGAACTCGTGGTCACGTGCGCCACGGAATCCGGCGTGGTCATGGGCCTGCAGCACCGTGACCTCCCGCTGCACGGCGTCCAGTTCCACCCGGAGTCGGTGCTGACGGAGGGCGGTCACCGCCTCCTCGCCAACTGGCTGGAACGGTGCGGCCTGGAGGGCGCGGTCGAGCGTTCCCGGGGCATGGCACCGCTCGTGGTTGGGTAGTGTGCGCGGTTCTCGCAGACAAGAGGGGCGCCTGATCCGTCGGGCGCCCCTCTTGATCCGGTGATGGTTCAGGGCGGTATGGAGGGGGCCCGCTCGACCGGAGACGCCGAAGGGCTCGACCAGCCACTGGACGAGCCCTTCGTTCGCGGTGCTTGGTCGCCGGTCAGCCGTCTCCGCCGGGCAGGATGCCGCCGCCGGTGGCGCCGCCCGACGGATCCCCGGACGCTTCCTCGCTGACGACATAGAGGGTGACCTGGGCGCCGGTGTCGACCTCCAGGCCGGGTGCCGGATCGGTGTTGAACACCGTGCCGGGTTCGTACTGGTCGTTGTCCTCGTAGACGACGTTGTCCTCACTGCAGTTGACCTGGACACCGCCACACGCCTCGATCGCGTCCTCGAGTGTCATGCCGAGGATGCTCTCGGGGATCTGAGTCTTGGCGACCGGGAGAGCGACGTAGTAGGTCACACGTGTATCAGCGCTGATGTCACCCGGGCCGGGCTCTGTCTTGCTGATGGTTCCCTCGGGGACTGCATCCGTCTGTTCGGTCCGGCGGTCCGAGTTCAGATTGAGTTCCGCGAGTTTGGCCTCCACCTGGTCCTCGCTCCAGCCCTTCATGTCGGGAAGGGTCACCGTACCCGAGGCGAACCATACGGTGATCGTGTCGCCTTCCGTGACAGTGGAACCGCCGGCGGGTTCTGATCGGGTCGCCTGGCCGGCCTCGTACTGCGTGCTGTTCTCCGTCGGCGTCTCCCCCAGCTCGAGACCGACGGCCTCGAGGTCAGCTCGCACCTGGTCCTGTGTCTTTCCCGCCACGTTCGGGACGCTCACCTCACCGGGAGCACCTGAGACGAAGATCGTGACGGTTTCGCCCTCGTCAACCGTCTCCCCGGCGGCCGGGCTCGTCTCGCCCGTGGTGGTGCCGGCCTCCTGCTCGGACTCCTCGTCGATCTCCCGGCCGCAGGCAAGGCTCGCGCTCTCGACGGCCGAGCATGCTTCGTCATAGCTCATGCCGGCCTGGATCTCCGGCACGGTCGCCGTCGTCGGCTCCTCCGGCTGCTGGCCGTTGTTGTTCACCGCGATCGCGATCAGGATGGCCGCCACCGCGGCGATCGCGATCGCGATCAGGGTCCAGATGAGCGTCTTCTTGTTGTCGGTCTCGTTGTCCTGGCGGCCGCCCGGCCCCATGGGCCCGGTCGGGTATCCCTGACCCGGTGTCTGCACCGGCGGCTGTCCGGCCGTGGGCGGTCCGCCCCACTGCTGCGTGCCGTACCCGACGGGCGACATCTGCTGCGTCCCGAACGGGGGCGACATCATCTGCGTGGTCTGCGCGCCCATCGCCATCGCACCGACCATCGGCGCGGAGACCTGCCCGCCGCGCAGCGCCGCCTCGAGGTCCGCGCGGAACTCGGCCGCGGTGCCGTACCGGTGGTCGCGATCCTTGGTCAACGCCTTCAGCGTGATGCGGTCCAGCACCTCGGGCACGTCGACGGCGATCTCGCTCGGTCGTTGCGGTTCCTGGCCCACGTGCTGATAGGCCACGGCGACGGGCGAGTCGCCCTGGAACGGCGGCCGGCCGGTGAGCAGCTCGAACAGGAGGCAACCGGTGGAGTACAGGTCCGAGCGCGAGTCCACCGTCTCGCCGCGTGCCTGTTCCGGCGAGAGGTACTGGGCGGTACCGATCACGGCGTTGGTCTGCGTCATCGTCGCCGCCGAGTCGGCCATGGCGCGGGCGATGCCGAAGTCCATCACCTTCACGGCACCTGTCGGGGTGATCATCACGTTCGCCGGCTTGATGTCGCGGTGGACGATGCCCGCCCGGTGCGAGTACTCGAGCGCGGACAGCACGCCCGTGGTGATCTCGACGGCCTCCTCGATCGGCACGGCCGACCCGTCCGTCAGGATGTCGCGGACGGTGTGACCCTCCACGAACTCCATGACGATGAACGGGACGGTCACCTCCTTGCCGTTCCCGTCCTTGGCACGGTCCTCGCCCGTGTCGTACACGGCGACGATCGCGGGGTGGTTCAGCGCGGCCGCCGACTGGGCCTCGCGGCGGAAGCGGGCGAGGAAGGACGGATCGTCGGCGAGGTCCGACCGCAGCACCTTGATCGCGACGGTGCGTCCGAGCCGTGTGTCGTGGCCGACGTGCACTTCGGCCATGCCGCCACGGCCGACCAGCTCACCGACCTCGTAGCGGCCGGCGAGCACCCGGGGCGTGTTGTCCACCACTTATACGTCCTTCGAAGATTCGGCCGGCCGCGGTGCGGTCAGCGGCTCGTCAAGGAGCATCATCCCAGAGTCCACGGTCGTCGCCGTAGTGCCAGGACTCAGCATTGCGTCCGTCGTTCCGTAGGAACTATCACCCAACGGTTGAGCTTCGCCACCCTCGTCTCCTCCTGTGGTCAGCACCAGGACGAGAACCACGGCACCCAGCAGGACACCGAGGGCCACCAGCGGCCACGGGACGGTGATACCGAGGCGATCCTCGAACTCCGCCACCCAGTGCGCGATGCCGGTGGTCACGCCGCCCTTACGGGCCGACCGCCCGCTCTGCCCGGCGCGGACGTCCCGCCGGGAGGGGTACGACCGTGCGGTACCGTCGGGCGGCGAGATCGAAGTGGGAACGTACCCGGTCGACGGACGGACGTCGTCCGTCGACGTGCCGTGGCGCCCGACGGCCCGGTTCTGCGTGCCGAAGCCCGTGTCGCGCCCGGGCGTGTCGTAGCCCTCGCCCGCGTCGTGCTCGGGCCTCCCGGACGCGGGAGCGCCGTGCTGGTGCGGACGAGGCTGGCGGGACGCCGTCGTCGGGCCCCAGGGATGCTGCCCTCCGGCCCACGGGTTCTGCGGGTCGGGCGCGACCGCCGGGGCGGACTGAGGTGTGGCGGTCGCCGTGAACTGCCCGTGCGGCGCGCCTGGCTGCGGGGCTCCCTGCGGCCCCATCGCGTGGGCCTGAGCCTCGGCCTGGGCGGCTCGCCGCGCCTCGCTGCGGGACCGGACGACAGGCCGCGACCCGCCGCGGGCAGAGCCGCGACGACTACCGCTGACATGTCGTGAGGGGCCGGCGTCTGCCTGCTCGGAGGGACGCGGGCCCGCGACCCGCCGGGTGCCGAACGGGTCCGAGGCGATCTCCTGCGCGAGGGCGTCCATCTCGCGGGCGAGCGTCTCGGCGGACGCGAACCGATGCGCGGGATCCTTCTCGAGCATCTGCATGATCAGTTGGGACATGCCCGGATGAACCGACGACGGCAGCGGCGGTACGGGCGCGTTGACGTGCGCGATCGCGATGTCGACCGGACTCTTGCCGGTGAAGGGGCGCCGGCCCGCCGACGCCTCGTACGCGACCACGCCGAGCGCGTAGATGTCGGAGGCGCCCGTCGCGGACTGGCCCACGGCCTGCTCGGGCGAGAGGTACTGGGCCGTGCCCATGACCATGCCCGTGGCCGTCATCGGCACCTGGTTCTGTGCCACGGAGACCCCGAAGTCGGTGATCTTCACCGTTCCGGAATGCTCCAGCAGGATGTTGCCGGGCTTGACGTCGCGGTGGACCACGCCGGCCGCGTGTGCGGCGTGCAGTCCACGGGCCGTCTGGGCCAGCAGCGGCAGCAGACGCTGCGCCGGCAGGACCGGCTCACGCTCCAGGAGATCTGCGAGTGGCTCCCCCAGCACGAGCTCCATGACCAGGTAGCCGGCGCCCTCCTCCTCGCCGTAGTCGTACATCTGAGCGATGTTCGGGTGCAACAAGGTCGAGGAGTTGCGCGCCTCGGTCCGCAGCCGGCGGAGAAAATCCTCGTTCCCGGTGTACTCCTCGCGCAGCACCTTGATGGCGACCTCGCGGGTGAGCTTCTCGTCGAAGGCGACCCAGACCTCGCCCATGCCGCCGATGGCGAGACGGCGCACCAAACGGTAGCGCCCCCCGACCAGCACGCCTTCGACGGGGCGCATCAGTTGATCGCCGCCTCGAGGATGGCCTTCGCGACCGGCGCGGCGAGCGTGCCCGAGGCGGTGTCCTCGGTGGAGCTACCCGCGTTCTCGAGCACGACGGCGACCGCGACCTGCGGATCGTCGGCCGGTGCGAAGCCCGTGAACCACAGCGTCGGCTGGCGGTTGTTGCCGTTCTCGGCCGTGCCCGTCTTGCCTGCGACCGACACGTTCGGGATCTGGGCATTGGTGCCGGAACCGTCCTCGACGACGCCGATCATCATCTCCCGCAGCGCGTCGGCCGTCGAGGAGGAGATGGGGTTGGCGAGCGTGCTGGGGTTCGTCTTCTCCACGACCTCGAGGTCGCTGTCGCGGATGCTCTCGATCAGATACGGCTCCATCTCCGTACCGCCGTTCGCGACCGTGGCGCTCAACATCGCGACCTGGAGCGGTGTCAGCCGGACATCGCCCTGCCCCATACCGCTCAGCTCGATCCGGTCGATGGAGTCGGGGTCGTCGTTCCCAAGGCCGGGGTAGCTCCCGGCGACGGTGCTCATCGGCACCTCCAGGCCCTCGTCGAAGCGGAAGTCCTCGAACATGTCGCGCATGCCGTCCGCGCCGACCTCACCGCCGAGCCACAGATAAGAGGAGTTGCAGGAGGTACGAAGGGCGTCGGCGAGCGTGATCTCGGTCTGGCCGGCCACGCAGTCGTAGCCGCCGAAGTTGGCGATCGGCGTGCTGGTGTTGGTCAACTCGTACCCGTTGGGCGCCGGCACCTCGGAGTCCGGGGTGAACTCGCCGCTCTCGATCGCGGCTGCCGACGTGAAGATCTTGAACGTCGAGCCGGGCGGGTAGGTCGCCTCGATCGTGCGGTTGTTCAGCACCGAGTACGGGCTGTACTGCTCCGAGCCGTCGCTGGTGTTGATCTGCGGCTTCGAGTTCGCGAGGTTCTGGTAGGTCTCGTTCACCTCGCCACCGGAATGCACCGCCAGGGAGTTGGGGTCGTACGACGGCTTCGAGACCATCGCCAGGATCGCGCCGGTCTTCGGGTCGAGGGCGACGGCGGCACCCGTGTAGTCACCGAGCGCGTCCCACGCGGCCTTCTGGACCTTGGGATCGATCGTGGTGTCGACCGACGATCCCGCGGCCTCCTGACCGGTGATGAGGTTCTGCAACTGGTCGAGCCAGAGCGAGTCGGCACGCCCGGAGAGGTAGTCGTTCGCGCTGCGTTCCAGGCCCGCGGTGTTGCCGTTCACCGCGAAGAAGCCGGTGATCGGCGCGTACATCTTCGCGATGTTCTCGTCGCCGTCCGCGTACACGCGCTGGCGGCCGTAGTTGTCGTCCACCGGCACCGAGACGACCGCGTTGTCCTCGCCGACGACGATGGGGCCGCGCGCGGCGCCGAGATCCCGGTAGATCTTGCGCACGTTGCGCCCGTCGTCGTTGAGGTCACCGGCCTGGACGTACTGGATCCACGTGGTGGACACCATGAGCACGAGGAACATGGCCATGACCACCGTGGACAGGCGGCGCAGGGTGGTGTTCACGCCTGGTCACCTCCGTCGTACCGGATCGGGGCCTGCATCTGCGTCATCTCGTCGCTCGGCGACGGCATGCTCTGCCGTGCCGCTTCACGGTCCTGCCTGCTCGCGCCGGGGCCCACCTCGATCGCGCCGCCGGCGCCCGGATGCCCGACCGGGGTCGGTGCCGGGCCGGCGAGCTGGCCGCGCGTCGGCAGCGACGACGGTCGTCGGGCGGCGTCCGACGTGCGCAGCAGCAGTGCGATCACGATCCAGTTCGCGAGCAGCGACGAACCGCCCTGGGCCATGAAGGGCAGTGTCAGGCCGGTCAGCGGGATGACGCGCGTGATGCCCCCCACGACGACGAAGAGCTGGAGCGCCATCACGAACGCGAGACCACCGGCCAGGAGCTTGCCGAACCCGTCACGGACGCCGATCGCGGCACGCAGGCCGCGCTGCACGATGACGAGATAGACCAGCAGGATCGCGAGCAGACCCGTCAGCCCGAGCTCCTCGCCGAACGCGGCGTAGATCATGTCGGAGAACGCGAACGGGATCCTCGAGGAGTAGCCCTCGCCCCACCCGGCGCCGAACATCCCGCCGAAGGCCATCCCGAACATTCCCTGGACCACCTGGAAGGAGCCACCGACCGCCTCGTAGAGCTCGGGGTCCAGCGGGTCGAGCCAGATCGTGACACGCCGTTGGACATGGCCGAACATCGTCCACGCCGCGAACGCGCCGACGACGAACATCGACAGACCGATGGCCACCCAGCCCCCGCGTTCGGTGGCCAGGTACAGCATTCCGACGAAGAGCCCGAAGAAGAGGAGCGAGGTCCCGAGGTCCTTCTGACCGACGAGCACCATCAGCGACACGGCCCACACCACGAGGATCGGGCCGAGATCACGCAGACGCGGGAGCTGCAGCCCGAGCACCTTCTTGCCCGCCAGGGCGAGCGTGTCGCGGTTGGCCACGAGGTAACCCGCGAAGAACACCGCGAACAGGATCTTCGCGAACTCGGCGGGCTGCAGCGAGAAGCCGGCGAAGTAGATCCAGATGCGCGCACCGTTGATCTCGCGGCCCAGACCGGGAATGAGGGGCAGGACGACCAGGACGAGCGCCAGGACCATCACCGTGTACGTGTACCTGCGCAGCACGCGGTGGTCGCGCAGGACCAGCAGCACGACGCAGGCCACGACGATGCCCAGCGACGTCCACATCAGGTGCCGGCCCGCGTCGGCGCCGGTCATGTCGTCCATCTCGAGCCGGGTGATCATCGCCAGGCTCATCGTGTTGAGCAGCATCACCGCGGGCAGGATCACCTGGTCCGCGTACGGCGCCCGGATGCGCAGCACGATGTGAGCGGTGAGCGAGAGCGCCGTGAGCACCAGCGCGTTCGTCCAGAACCCGTCGGGCAGCCGGTCGTCGATCGAGTAGCCGACCATGGCGAGGCCGCCGAGCCCGAGGGCGAGCGCGATCACCAGCATCACGGCCTCGGCCGCCCGGCTCGGGGCATTCTCCTCGGGCTGGATCGCATCCTGCATGCCGTGGGGACGCTTCTCGGAGAGCATGCTCATCCGTTCGACCCCCCACCGTCAGAGTTGGCGTCCGTGGTGTCTCTGTCCCGGGTCGTCGAATTCCTGCGCTCGGAACTCGCGGAGTCGGATGTCGACCCCTCGGTCGGTTCCTCCGTCGGTTCCTCCTCGGTCGGAGTCGGCTCGCTCTCCTCCTGCGCCTCCTCGGCCTGATCGATCAGGCGCTGCGCACGGTCGAGCGCGTCCTCGCGCGACGATGCGCGAATGGTGCCCTCGATGCTGTCGGCGATGTACCCGGGCAGGTCGGCGACCTGCGTGTCGGTGAGCTCGACGGGCGTCGACAGGGAGAACGGTCCGGCCGTGGCGGGGATGCCGCGGAACACCGCGACGTGTCCGTCGGCCTCACCCACGTAGTACTGGGTCTGCGTCCACCGGTAGCCGGCCCATCCCGCCACTCCCAGGCCGCCGATGAGCAGCAGGGAGCCGAGGATGGCGAGCCACGGACGTCGCTTGTGCGGGGCCGGTTCGGCCTCGTCGTCCGGGTCGCGCTGCTCGTCCGGGAGGACCTCGGGCTCGTAGGCGCCGGCCTCGGAACCGTTCACCGCATGTTCGAGCGCGTCCGCGAGGTTCGGGTCGTCGTCCGGCAGCACGGCAGTGCCGACCCCGCCGGCCTGGGGCTGCGCCCCGCCGTGGCCAGCGACGTCGGCGCCACCGGGATGGATGATCGTGCCGGGGCCGATAGCCGCGGTCACGCCGCGCAGGGCGGCGGCGCCGACGATCTCCGGGTCCGGCGGCGGGAAGGGGGCGGACTCCTCGTCGACGACGTCGGCGACGACCACGGAGATGTTGTCGGTGGAGCCCTCGCGCATGGCCGCCGAGACGAGCCGCTCGGCGGCCTCGGCGGGATCGGCGACTGCTCCGAGCGTCTCGGTGAGGTCCTCGACGGAGACGAACCCCGACAGGCCGTCCGAGCAGAGCATCCACCGGTCGCCCGGAATCGCCTCGCGGACGGACATGTCAGGAGTCAGGTCGAGGTCGAAGTCACCGAGCACCCGCATGACGACGTTGCGCTGCGGGTGGGTCTCGGCCTCGTCCGCCGAGATACGGCCGGTGTCGACCAGGTGCTGCACGAACGTGTGGTCGACGGTGACCTGTGTGAGCAGCCCGTCCCGCAGCAGGTAGGCACGGGAGTCGCCGAGGTGCGCCATGGCGAGCGTGTGACCGCTGCGCAGCAATGCGGTCACGGTGGTCCCCATGCCGGCGAGGTCCGGGTCGGAGGCGGTGGCGGCGATGAGGTCCTGGCGCGCACGGTCGACCGACTGCTCCAGGTCGGCCAGCAGCCGGTCGGTGCTGTGGTCACCGTGGTCCAACGGCGTCAGAGCGGCGATGGTGAGGGAGGAGGCGACGTCACCACCGGCGTGGCCGCCCATGCCGTCGGCCACCACGAGGAGGTGCGGGCCCGCGTACGCGGAGTCCTGGTTGTTGGAGCGGACGAGGCCGACGTCGGAACGCGCGGCATACCGCAGATTCACGGTCACGTGGTGGTCATCCCTGGAGCTCGACGACGGACTGGCCGATCTGGACGCCAACCCCCGGGGGCAGGGGCACGACCCCCTGGATGCGCTGATCGTTCATGTACGTTCCGTTGGTGGAACCGAGGTCCTCGACGTACCACTGATTCCCTTGCGGGTAGATGCGAGCGTGCCGGGACGACGAGTAGTCGTCGTCGAGCACGAGCGTGCAGCTCGGCGCGCGGCCGATGAGGATGCCCGACTGGGTGAGCGGGATCGTGGTGCCCGTCAGCGGGCCGGCGACCACGACCAACCGGGTCGGGGCACCGCTACGCGGCCCACCACCGACCATGGGCGCCGGAGCCGGTACCGGCCCCGACGGCGGCCCGCCCACGGTGGCGGGTTCCGGCTTGCGACGCCGCTTGCGGCCCGTCCGCGGGCCGGCGAGATCCCGCCGCAGCACGGCGACGGCCGAGAGCACGAACACCCACAGCAGCACCAGATAACCCAGCCGCAGCAGGGTGAACGTCAACTCGCTCATGAGGGGTCGATCACCAGTCCTCGTTCTCGGCGCCGGCGCTGCCCGACCAGAACATGATCCGGGTACGGCCGATCGTCATGGTGTTGCCGTCGAGCAGCGTGGCCGCGGGCACCTGGTGCCCCTCGACGTACAGACCGTTCGTGGACCCCATGTCGGAGGCGATGACGCCGTCCGGCGTGACACGGATCTCCAGGTGCCGGCGGGAGACGCCAGGGTCGTCGACGACGATGTCCGCCTCCGCGTCCCGGCCGATGACCGTGACCGGACCGGTCAGCAGGTAGCGCTGGCCGTCGATGTCGATCAGCGGGTGCCGCGCGCTGGGGGACCCCGAGGTCGCGGGGGCGACGTTTCCCTGCACGCTGCGGGAACGCACGTTGAAGCGGCCGGGCACGAGTTCGAACACCTCGTCGAACGTCACGGAGACGGGCCCGACGAAGGCGTAGTGCTGCGTCGCCGCGTAGGCCGTCACGTTCGACGCCAGTTCGTCGGCGAGGGTCTGTGCACCCCACGCCTCGATCTGGGCGAAGTCGTCCGGGGACAACTCGATCGTGAACTCGTTCGGTGCGACGGTGCGGTCCCGCCCGACCACCGCAGCGCGGTCGTCGAGCTCCCGCCGAAGCCGGCTCGCCAGCTCCACGGGCTTCACCTCACCACGTCCTACCTTGGCGAACGCGTTGTTCATCATGCGCTCCACGCTCTTCTCGAAGCGATCCAGGGCGCCCATGCCACCTCCTTCCCGGCCTGCGCGTGGGCAGACTACATAGATCGTATAGACCGGCAGGTCACCACAGACCGCAATCTGTGTGGAAGTCCTGCGGATCTTCTCGATCCTGTGCTGTGAGCCTCGGCACTGCCAGTTGGAGGAAGACGGGCGAACCCGCACGCTACCGGAGGTCGGAGTGCTACGGAACCAGGCCGGACACAGATTGGGTTCGGATCCACCCTGCCCTGCGTGCTAATCTCTTCCAGCACGCGCGAGTGGCGGAATAGGCAGACGCGCACGGTTCAGGTCCGTGTGCCCGAGAGGGCGTGGGGGTTCAACTCCCCCCTCGCGCACGTGATGCGGTAGGCGGGGTGTGTTCGGCAGGGCCGAACCGCCCCGCCTCACGTGTTTTTCGTGGGGGCGGAGCCCCCACACCCCGCCCCCGGGGGCACGCCCCCGGGCCCCCTCGAGGCTTCGCCCCTTGCCCCCTGCCGTGGTTGGCCGGGTGGTTCGGTGAACTCGTGCGGGGCGAACCCGCAGGTGGGTTGTGACGGGGAGAAATGCCCAGGTCGTGGCGCTGGAGCAGGGATCACGGCGAGGTTTGTGCTTGTGCACGGACTTTGCGCCACAATCAGCCCCATGCTTGACGTCTCGATCGCCCCAGCTCCGGCGCCGGACGCGCCGTTCGAGGATCACGTCGACTGGGCCCGCAGTGCTCCCGCGGCCCCGGTCACGCCCGCCACCATGCCGACCGACTACACGCATTCGCCCGTCGGCGACGCCATCACCGTCGATGCGCAGCCGTGGGACTACGAGTCCGAGGCGCACAAGGCGGTGTCCAGCTCGCCGCACGGGGTGCTGGACATCGGCACCGGTGACGGAACGGTCTTCGCCGCGATGGGTCCCTTGCCCGAGGGATCGGCCGCGACCAGTACCGGTCCCGCCTTCCTGGCCGCCCGCCGCACCCTCGAGCCGCTGCGCGTGAACGTGCAGAAGATCGAGGAGGTGTGGGCCGAAGACCTCGTTCTCCCGTTCTTCGACGGTCACTTCGCCACGGTGATCAGCCGTTGCGGCCTGATCAGCGCGCACGAGGTGGCGCGGTTGCTGCAACCCGGCGGAGTGTTCGTCACCGAACAGTTCGACACGCGCGACGGGTACGCCATCAACGAGGCGCTCGGTGTGCCCGTCGGCTGGGATCCGGACGGGATGACGGTCGACGTGCTCACCGACGCACTGCAGGCAGAGGGCATGGAGATCACGCGCGCCGAGCATCACGCGGGCGTGCGCAGGTTCAGGAGTCTCGCCGCCGTGCTCTGGTACCTCAGGACGGTGCCGTGGCAGGTCCCGGACCTGGCGCAGCTGGCTCCTGCGGCGGTGAGGGCGCACGAGGCCGGCCTGCGGGGACTGCACATGCGGTTCGCGGCCGGCGTGGAACTCGTCGACGAGGCACCGCGGCTCTTCGTCACGGCGCGTAAGCCCGGCTGACGGTACGGACCGCGGCGACCAGCGTGCCCGGGTCGTCGTCGGCGACCACGCTCACGCACTGCGGTATGCGCGCGTCCGTGCCCGTCCGCGCAGCGGCGGCGGCCTCGAGGACGAGGTGACCGTCATACGCGATCGAGGCGGCATGAGCCCGCAGGTCGCTCCAGGAAGGGCGGTGGCGTATGCCGTCGACATACTCCGGCGGCATGCCTGCCACGTCGAGGAACAGCTCGACGGCGGCATCGGGATCGCCCTCGGCGACGCACGACTCGACCGCGGCGACGAGATGACGCCAGGCGAACGAGCCGGCGTCGGCCACGTCGTACCGGGGCTTGTGGACGACGACGGCGGTCACGTGCTCCCGGAGGTCGGCCGCGGCACGCAGGGCGAGGAACGCGCCGGTCGAGATGCCCAGAAGGGTCGCGGGACCCGTGGTGTCGAGCACGGCGGCGAGGTCCTCCAGCTCCCGTGCCACCGCGTAGGGCGGCGTGAAACCGCTGGCGCCACGACCACGCCGGTCGTACCGGACGGTGGCGATCGGCGGCCCGCCCGAGGCTTCACCGGGTGTGGCGAGCCCGCGCGCCAGGTCGAGCGTCGAGGGCGGCCGGTGCGCCAGGACGCCGTCGACCACGACGAGTACCGAGCTCGCGTCATCGGGTCCCGTGCGGTCGACGGCGATCACGGTCCCGTCCGCGGAGGTGACGGCGGAGGCCACGGTGAACAGCGAGGTCATACAGATAGGACGACGGATCCCGGCGAAACTGATCGCTCGGTGCGACGGCCTCCGCGTCGCCGAGACACCCGCCCCGTATTCCCGCGTTCGCGCCACGGAAAAACCTTTGTCGTCGCCGAGCGCGCGGCGTAGGTTTCTGCGTACACAAGAAGGGAGGTGATCCGAGATCGTGAAGACACTCGGGACCTGTGAGGTGGTCGCGCGCTGAGAGTCGCGCGACATGAAGTCGACGCGCCGGGCTAGCACGGCGCACGGGACTGGTGGCGAATACATCGCGACCACCGGGGCCCGCGGGTATCGCGCCCTCGTCCAGCGCGGTATGGAGGTGCACGGCCTCCGAACCCGCGGGCCTTTCCCTGTCCCAGATCTCCATGCTTGCGCAAGGAATGTGCGGAGCCACCCGGCGGGCCGGGCAAGCCCCGGCATATCCTCGAAGACATGGGCGGCGGAGCAGTGGTCCTCGCGGGAGCGGCGGGAACGATCGGCGTCCAGCTGGCGTTCCGGCTCGCCGCCGAGGGCATCGAGCAGCGGCTCGTCGTGTCCGACGAGTTCCGCGCCCCCCGCCTGCCCGGTGGCGCCCGGCTCCCCGAGGCGGAGGTCGTCGTCCTCGGGCCCGACCCGGCGGACGACGACATGGACATCGCCGTGGACGACGCCGACACCCTCGTCATCGCAGACATCGCGGCCCGGGATCCGGACCCGCTCGACCTCCTGGCCGCCCACGGCTTCCGCCGGGTGGTGCACCTGTCCCAGATCGGCGCGAGCGCACAAGGGATCTCCGCGCACGCCCAGCGACACTGGCGCGTCGAGGAAGCGGTCCGTGCCTCCGGGGCCGCCTGGACGGTACTTCGGGCATCGATCCTGTACGGGACACTGGTCCACGCGGTTCACGACGACGTCCTGCGTGCGCCGGCCGGAGACGGTCGCGCCGCGGCGGTCTCCCCCGCCGACGTCGCGGACGCCGCGACCGCCGTCCTCCTCGACGAACGTGTCCACGCACACGACGGCGCCACCTACCGGATCACCGGTCCCGAGGCGCTCACGGGAGCGGACGTCGCGCGGACGCTCTCTGCCGCCACCGGACGCATCCTGCGCTACGAACCGATGACGGCCCGCGAGGCCTACGCGACCCCCGTGCCCTGGGTGCACGACCTCGACGACTGGATCTCCTGCTGTGCCGCCGTCGACGCCGGCGTGTTCGAGGACGTGGACCACACCGTCGCCCGGCTCGCCGGACGCCCCGCGCGCAGCCTCGCGTCCTGGCTCGACGACTACCCCGGGGAACTGGCGATCCTGCGCGGCTCGGGCCCCGCGAGGTAGCGGCGTCGGGCAGAGGTTAGATTCGCCGCATGTGGACGCCCGACGTGCTCGACGGCTTCGAGCAGCTCACCCTCGACCTCGAACCCGACGAGGAGGGCGACGTCGTGGCCACCCTGGCGCGCAGGACGGTGCCCGGCGAGACGGACGCGGGCGTCGACCTGCTCTACGTGCACGGCTGGAACGACTACTTCTTCCAGGCCCACCTCGCCGACTTCTGGGAACGGCTCGGCGTCCGCTTTCACGCGCTCGACCTGCGCAAGTACGGCCGGTCCATCCGCGCCGGGCAGACCCCCAACTATGTCGCCGACCTCGGGACGTACGACGAGGACGTCGCGGCGGCGCTCGCAGCGATCGGACACGGCGTGGGAACGCGCAACTCCCGCCGCCTGGTCCTCATGGGCCACTCCACCGGGGGACTGGTCCTCAGCCTGTGGGCGTCGCGCCATCCGGGACGAGCGGCCGGAGTGGTGCTGAACGCGCCGTGGCTGGAACTGCAGATGCGTGAGGCCGGTCGCCGCGTCCTCGAGCCGGGAGTGCGCGCGGCCGCCGCCATCAATCCGCGCGGGCCGGTCGTGTACTACGACCGAGGGCTGTACTCGCGTGCGATCTCGGCCGAGTACGACGGGGAGTGGGAGTACGACTCCGAGTGGCGCTCCAACTACGGGCGGCGCCCCACGCCGGCCTGGATGGCCGCGATCCTCCGCGGCCACGACCGGGTGGCGCACGGCCTGGCCATCGACGCGCCCGTGCTGGTCCTGTTGTCCGCGAGGTCCTCGATGCCGACTCGGTGGACCGAGGAGACGCAGCGGACGGACACCGTGCTCGACGTCGTCGGCGTCGCGCGACGGGTGCCGAACCTCGGCCCGGTGACGACACTCGTCTGGGTGGACGGCGCATTGCACGACGTGACGCTCTCGTCGGCGCCGGTGCGCGAGGTGGTGTGGCGGGAGACGGCGCGCTGGTTCCGCGGTTACGTGACGTGCGACGCGATCCCGCGGGAGCCGGCCGAGGAGGCACATGACCACACCCCGTGGTGGCGCACCGCTCTCGCGCGTCTCTCGACCCGTCGGAGAGGAGCCCCGGACACCTGAGCACCGCCACGGGCCCGAGTCCTCAGCCTCCGACGAAGAACGTCGACACGACGACCGCCAGTCCGGCGGTCGGCAGGACCAACGACAACCAGTTCCGTCGTCGTGCCGCGACGACGATCCCCGTCACGAGGAGCGGTACGCAGACGACGCGGCTGACGACATACGCCGGCTCCATCCCTGCGAACCGTGCGAGGAGCAGCCCGGTGATCAGGACGGCTCCGGCGAGCGCGATCATGTTGGTGACCGTCAGGACCTCGCCCTTCCGCTCGGCGTCGGGCTCGTCGTCGAGATCGTCGGCCACAGCTCTCCTCTGTTGTGAACGTGCAGGTCAGAACAGGTGATACTGGTTCTCGGACAGTGTTCGGGCACGGGCCTTCCGGGTCAAGGAAAGTCGCCGGGGAACTCGCACCCTCCTGAGTCGCCGTGGACCGGGCATCATGGGTCTCATGAAGGTCTCCCGCCGTTCCGCCGTGCCACCGTTCGCCGTCATGGAGGTCCTCGCCGCCGCGAACGCGCGCCGCGCCGCGGGTGCCGACGTGCTCAACCTCTGCGCCGGGGAACCGTCCACCGGCGCGTCGGGTGTCGTGCGTGAGCGGGCCGCCGAGGTGCTTCGCACCGGCGACATCGGGTACACGGAGGCGCTCGGTGTACCGGCACTCCGCGAGGAGATCGCAGGGCACTACGGCCGTTGGTACGACCTGGAGGTCGATCCCGCGCGCATCGCGGTGACCACCGGCTCGAGCGGTGGTTTCCTGCTGGCGTTCCTCGCGGCGTTCGACGTCGGTGACCGCGTGGCGCTCGCGCGGCCCGGCTATCCCGCCTACAAGAACATCCTGTCCGCACTCGGGTGCGAGGTGGTCGAGCTCGACTGCGGTCCCGAGACCCGCTACCAGCCCGGTGTCTCCCAGCTCATGGAGGCGTACTACGACGGCGGGCTCGACGGGCTCGTGGTCGCCAGCCCGGCCAACCCCACCGGGACGATGATCACGCCCGACGAGCTGGACGCCGTCGCCGAATGGTGCGCGGCGCACGAGGTGCGGCTGATCAGCGACGAGATCTACCACGGCATCGCGTACTCCGACGAGGTCACCCAGGCCACGGCCGCGCGGTACGCGGACCGTGGTGCCGTGGTCGTGAACTCGTTCTCGAAGTACTGGGCGATGACGGGCTGGCGGCTCGGCTGGCTCGTGCTGCCCGGGGAACTGGTCGCACCGGTGGGTGCCCTGGCCGGGAACGTGGCGTTGTCGCCGCCCGCGCTGGCCCAGCAGGCCGGTATCGCGGCGTTCTCCGAGGAAGGATATGCGGCCGCCGCGCAGAACGTGGCCCGGTACGCCGACTCGCGTGCCCTGCTCCTGGACCGCCGGGCGGATCTCGGATGGGACCCGGTGGCTCCGGCCGACGGCGCGTTCTACTTCTACGGCAACATCGCCCGGTTCGGCCTCGACTCGGTCACCTACTGCGAACGCCTGCTCGCGGAGGCGAACGTGGCGATCACACCGGGCCTGGACTTCGACGGGGTCAACGGCCGCGACTGGGTACGGCTGTCGTTCGCGTCGGCCCCCGACGTCGTCGCCGCTGCCGTGGACCGCATCGCGGCGTGGCACAAGACCTTCTGAGATGCCGATCCGACTCGTCACCTTCAACCTGCGGCACGGGCTGGGTCGCGACGACAGGGTCGACCGCCGGTTGCTGGCCGACGCGGTACGCGGCCTGGAGCCGGACATCCTGGCGCTGCAAGAGGTGGACCGGTTCCAGCCCCGCAGCGGGTTCGCGGACCAGGCGCGGATCTGCGCGGAGGCGATGGGTGCCGTCGAGTACCGCTACGTGCCCACCGTGGCCGGCTGGATGAGCGTTCCCGGTCTGCGGTGGCGGGCGCGCGGTGAGGAGCGGTCTCCCGCGTACGGCATCGCCCTGGCCTCGCGGCTTCCGGTGCGGGCGTGGCGACGGTGGAGGCTGCCGATGGCCAGTCGTTGGGTCGGTCCGGTGCAGCTGGGCATCGACGAACCGCGTGCCGCCGTCGCGGCGGACGTGGAAACGCCGTCCGGTGCGCTGACGGTGTGCGCCACGCACCTCAGCTCCCGGCTGGGCAACGCCTGGGCGCAGCTGCCGTGGCTGCGGGATGCGCTCCGTGGCGCGCCGCGGCCGCTCGTCCTGATGGGTGACCTGAATCTCCGTGACGAGGCACCGATCACCGTCACGGGCTGGCGGTCCCTGGCCGTGTCACCGACCTTCCCGGTCGCGAAGCCGCGGTTCCAGATCGACCACATCCTGGTCGACGACGACGGCGGGTTGCGCACGGCCGGAGAAGCCCGGGCCCCGGACACGGGAGTGTCCGACCACCGGGCACTCGTGATCGATGTGGCGTTGTCCACCGGCTGACCCGGCGTCGCATGCCGGTCCCCTTCCTCGAACCCGCAACGTCCGAGGAAGGGGACCGGCGGTCCCGCCGGGATCAGCGGAACGTCGAGCGGGCCACCGCCTGGGCATGGACCACGGGAGTGGCCACCGGTTCGTCGGAGGCGTTGTCCCGAGCCTTGCGGCCCCGGGCTCGGGCCACCACGAACAGTGCGTTCGCGCCGATCGCGATGGCCGCGATGTTCGACGCCGCCGACGGCCACACGCCGTTCATGGCGGCGACGGCCATGAGGATCGACGCGGCGGACACGTTGGTCGCCTGGAACGCGATCGAGTCGGGACGCCATTTGCCCCGGCTCACCATCGCGTACGCAACGAGTCCAGCAACAGCGCCAACCCAGCCGAGGGCCGTGACGACAGCGGTCATGAGCGAGAGCACAAAGCACCTCCCGAATCGATTCGACAAATGATGGGCGAACCCCTGACGACAGCTGACGCTAGGGGATGGTTCTGGGTGCCACCTGATCGGCACGCGAGAACTGGCGGCAACGGCTGGCCGGCGAAGATCGCGGCCCGCTGCCACGGACTATTCTGGACCCCTCGGTAGCTTCAGCACAATCGAACGTTTCTAGACTCCCGGGTGTAGCATCGCTACATGGCTGCAGACCCCCGAAGACTGGCTTTTCTCCTTGCCGTGCACCGTGCGGGCGGTGTCCTCGCCGCAGCCGATCTGCTTCACGTCACGCCGTCGGCGGTGTCCCAGCAGATCGCCCGGCTCGAGGCCGAGGAGGGCATCTCCGTCCTGGACCGCGGACCGCGCGGGGTCACGCTCACGCCGGCCGGCCGCGTTCTCGCGGAGGCCGCCGAGCGGATCGAGTCCGAGCTCATCGAGGCGCGCCAGGCGATCGCGGCACTCGGGGAGGAGGTCACGGGCCGCGTGATGATCGGCGCCTTCCAGACGGCGATCCGCGCCGTCGTCGCTCCGATGCTGGCGACCCTCGCGGAGAAGTTCCCGGGCATCGAGGTGGACGTCAACGAGCACGATCCGTTCGAGTCCGTCCGGAAGCTCCGTGCCGGTGATCTCGACGCCATCATCCTGGACCGCGACGTGGACATGGACGCTCCCGCACCGCGTGGCGTCCATGAGATCCCCCTGCTCGAGGAACCGTGGTGCATCGTCGTCCCGCCCGGGACGGCCGAGCCCGAGCGGCTCGACGACCTGCCCGGCCTGCCCTGGGTGGGGCCGCTCGCGGACATCGCCGCCGACCGTGCGCTACGGAGGCTGGCTCGCACGCTCGGCACCGAGATCACCACCCGCCACTCCTACTACGACTTCGACACGGCTCTGGCCCTCGTGGCAGCCGGTCAGGGGATCGCGATGCTGCCGGCCCTCGCCCTCAAGGAGCAGGACGTGCCCGACGGCGTCACCGTGGTCCGGCTCGCCGGTCTCGGCTCCCGCCGGCTCGTGGTGCGGCACCGTGTCGGACGGCATGAGCCGAGCCCGGCCGTGCGAGCCGTGGTGGACGAGATGGTCGAGTCCGCCCGCGGCATGACCCCATGACGCCAAGCGCCCGAATATGGTGGATTCGCAGGTCAGGGCGCCGGGGCAGACGACGGTGGCGTACCGTGGCGCGGCGCCGCGTGGAATCGTGACCGGTTTTCCCCAGATGCCGGTACCTGAACGGCTCTCGGAGGCTCTACGATGCGTCCGTGAACGCTTCACCACACGATCAGCGCCCCGCCCGGGTCCGCACGGATTGGGGCCTGGCCGGCGCGCGTGCCCTGACCGAGTCCGGTGCGCGCAAGTCGCTCGTCGTGGTGATCGACGTCCTGTCCTTCTCGACCTCGGTGACCGTCGCCTGCGAGGCCGGCGCCGGGGTCTATCCCTTTCCTTACCGGGACGGGGCAGGAGCCGTTCGTCTGGCCCGCACCATGCGTGCCGTCCTCGCCGGACCGCGGGCCGAGGAGGGCATCAGCCTGTCTCCCGCGTCGTTGCGTGGCCTCGACGCGGAGCGGGTGGTCCTGCCGTCACCGAACGGCTCCATGATCGCGCACACGATCGGTAGCCGTGGCGCCCTGATGATCGTCGGCTGCCTGCGCAACGTCAGTGCCGTCGCCGGCCTCGCGGCCGCCCACCTGAACGCCAGTCCCGAGCACGACGTCGTTCTCGTCCCCGCCGGTGAGCAGTGGCACGACGACGCGTTGCGCCCGGCACTGGAGGACCAGCTCGCCGCCGGTGCGATCGCCGCGCGCCTGACCGAGATGCTGCCCGACGACGTCACCCGTGTCTCGGCGGAGACGGGAGCGGCGGTCGCGATGTGGCAGGGCACGTCGGAGCCCGCCGACCTGCTCCTCGGATCGGTGAGCGGACGGGAACTGGTGGACAGCGGTTTCGACGAGGACGTGCTGATCGCGGCCGAGCTGGACGCGACCGATGTCGTGCCCGTGCTCATGGACGGTGCGTTCGTGCCGCTCGGGCACCGGCTGGCCGCGGCCCGGAGGGCCAAGGCGGGCGCGGCGGCGATGCCGACGTCGGCGGCCTAAGGGCTGTCCGGGAAGTACCCGCGGAGCGCCGCCACGATCGGCAGATCGCCTTCGATCCAGTCGACGTCGCCCAGTTCGGCCCGCGTGAGCCACCGCAGCACGTCGTGGTCCTCGAGGGGCTCGGGGCGTCCTTCGGTGATACGTCCCAGCCAGAGGCGCATCCGGTAGCGGTCGGTGAGCGGCCAGCAGCCGTCGTCCGGCCCCACGACCTCACGCCCGAGACGCACGGCGACGCCGAGCTCCTCGCGCAGTTCCCGGTGCAGCGCCTCGGGAGGCGACTCGCCGGGATCGACCTTGCCGCCGGGGAACTCCCAGCGCCCGGCCAGTGCCTCGGGGCGCGTTCGGCGGGCGGCGAGCAGGCGTGCGGGACGGTCGAGGTCGTCCACCAGTGCGGCGGCGACCACCAGGATCGGGGCGGCCATGCCGAGCATCCTGGCATGCCGGGACCGCTCGGTCAGCCTCGCCGAGCCTCACCGTCACGGTGGCGTCCGCCCTGGGTACACGGACGCCACCGCGAACGGTGGCGCGGCCGACGGCGTGCCGGTCAGTCGCCGTTCAGGCCCAGGCGTTCGGCGCGTTCCACCGCGGCTGCCCGGTTGGACACGCCGAGCTTCCGGTAAAGGCTCCGGACCTGCGACTTCACGGTGTTGCGTGTGACGAACAGCGTCTCCGCGATCTGCTCGAGGGTCTCTTCCTTGTTCATCAGGCCTTCGAGCACGACGCGCTCACGACGGGTCAGTGCGGGACGGTCGGCCACAACGGTGCTCATGCGTTCTCCTTCTGTGCAGCGGCCGTGTCTGGGCTACGGCCTTGAGGGGTGCTGCTACCGGTAGAGAGTCCGCTCGGCGGCATTCGTGACGCGACTTCGTCAGCCGTTTCGGATCTGTGATCTTCTCGTGACGAGAAGCGGACGGCCCGCGCGTTTCCGCACGGGCCGTCCGAGAGCGAGAGGCCAGGTCAGACGCCTGCGTGTGCCCTGTACTCGTCGGCGGTGAGCAGCTCGCCCGTGGCGCTCACCTCCACCTTGAAGAGCCAACCCCCCTCGAACGGTGCGGAGCCGACCAGCTCCGGGTCGTCGACGACCGCCTGGTTCACCTCGGTGACCGTCCCGCTCACCGGCGCGTACAGCTCCGAGACGGACTTCGTGGACTCGATCTCGCCGACCACCGTGCCGTGCTCGATCGTGGCACCGACCTCGGGCAGCTCCACGAAGACGACGTCGCCAAGGGCCTCGGCGGCATAGGGCGTGATGCCGACGGTCGCGGGGGACTCGCCGTCCACCCACTCGTGTTCCTTGGTGTACTTCAGCGTGGCGGGATACTCGGCCATGAGGGCTCCTTGTTCGTGGTGGCTCGGGATCACTTGGTACGACGGTAGAACGGCAGCGGGACGACGACGAACGGTTCCGCCCGGCCGCGCACGTCGACCGCCAGCTCCGTGCCCTCGGCCGACACCTCGGGAGTCACGTACGCCATCGCGACCGGGTAGCCGAGCGTGGGGGACGGGACGCCCGAGGTCACGGAGCCCACCTTCGCCCCCGCGTCTCCGTCGGCGGTGCGGCGCACGACGTCGTAGCCCGCGCGAGCCGGCCGGCGACCCTCGCCGCGCAGTCCGACGAGCACCCGTGCGGGCTGCGCGCCCTTGCGCGACGCGAGGGCGTCCCGCCCCACGAAGGCCAGCGGTTCGCCGTCCGCCGTCTCCTTGTCGAGGCGCACCACCCTGCCCATGCCTGCCTCGAAGGGCGTCGTCGTCGTGTCGAGCTCGTGTCCGTACAGAGGCATCCCGGCCTCCAGGCGCAGCGAGTCACGCGCCGACAGCCCCGCCGGCACGAGACCGAACGGCTCGCCGGCGGCCAGGACCGCACGCCACAGCTCGACCGCACGGTCCGGGGAGACCCAGATCTCGAAGCCGTCCTCGCCGGTGTAACCGGTGCGGCCGACGACGACGGCCTCGTCCCGGAACCGCATCGGCGCACACGCGTAGTACCTGAGGTTCTCCAGCGTGACACCGCCGGACGCCTCGGGGTCCTCCTCGAACCCGTCGGTCGCGCGCAGGATCTCCTCGGCGCGAGGGCCCTGGACCGCCAGCAGCGCGCTGGGGGCCGGCACCACCTCGACGTCGAACGCGGCCGCGCGCCTCCGGAACTCGTCCAGCACGACCTCCGTGTTCGCCGCGTTCGCCACCACGAAGTACTCGGTCTCGCCCGTGCGGTACACGATCAGGTCGTCCAGCACGCCGCCGTCGTCGGCGCAGATCATCGAGTACCGCGCGCGCAGGAGCTTCACCTGCGAGATGGCGCCGACGAGAGCATGGTCGAGGAAGGCGGCGGCCTCCGGTCCGTGCACGCCGATGTCGCCCATGTGGGACAGGTCGAACAGCCCTGCGGTCTCGCGCACCGCGCGGTGTTCCGCCAGGTCCGAGGTGTAGCGCAGCGGCATCTGCCACCCGCCGAACTCGGTCATGTGGGCCCCGAGCGCGACATGCTCGTCGTGGAGCGGGGTCTTCTTGTCGGTCATGTGAGTTCCTCGTCTCGTCTGCGCCGCTTCCTCGGGTTCGGCTTCGGGTGTGTGCCTCGTTCCTCGGCTCGCATCCTGCGCTCACCCTTCGTCAGCCTGTGTCTGATGCGCCGCTTCCTCGGGTTCGGCTTCGGGTGTGTGCCTCGTTCCTCGGCACCCACCCTGCGCTCACCCTTCGTCAGCGGCGGCGAAATCCTCGACCGGCGGGCAGGAGCACACCAGGTTGCGGTCACCGTGCGCGTCGTCGATGCGTCGTACCGGCGGCCAGTACTTGTCGTGACGCAGACCCGGCAGCGGGTACGCGGCGGTCTCGCGGGAGTAGGGCTTGTCCCACCCGGTGGCGCTGACCACCGCCGCCGTGTGCGGTGCGCCGCGCAGCGGTGACTCCTCGACGGTCCAGCGGCCGGCGGCGACCTCGTCGATCTCCCGGCGGATCGCGATCATCGCGTCCACGAACCGGTCCAGTTCCGCCAGATCCTCGGACTCCGTGGGCTCCACCATGAGGGTGCCCGGCACGGGGAACGCGAGCGTCGGCGCGTGGAAGCCGTAGTCCTGCAGCCGCTTGGCGACGTCGGCGGCGGTCACGCCGGTGCGCGCCGTGAGGTCTCGCAGATCGAGGATGCACTCGTGTGCGACCAGACCGTTCGGGCCGGTGTACAACGTGGGGAAATGGCCGGCGAGCCGCGACGACACGTAGTTCGCCGTGAGCACGGCCGCCTTGGTCGCCTCGGTCAGGCCGTCCGGTCCCATGAGGGCCAGATAGGCGTACGAGATCGGCAGGATCCCGGCAGAACCGTGGTTCGTCCCGCTGATCGGCGTACCTGCCGGACCGTCGCCCGACGCGTCCGGTGCCGCCACCGGATTCGCCGGCAGGAAGGGGACGAGATGCTCGGCCACGGCCACCGGACCGACGCCCGGGCCGCCACCACCGTGCGGGATGCAGAACGTCTTGTGCAGGTTCAGGTGCGAGACATCGCCGCCGAACTCGCCCGGCCGCGCCAGTCCCACCAGGGCGTTCAGGTTCGCGCCGTCGATGTAGACCTGACCGCCCGCGTCGTGGACCAGATCGCACACCTCGCGCACGTGCTCCTCGAAGACGCCGTGCGTCGACGGGTAGGTGATCATGATCGCCGCGACCTGGGCAGCGTGCTGTTCCAGCTTGGCGCGCAGGTCGTCCAGGAGGATCTCGCCGTCGTCGGCCGTCTTCACGACGACCACACGCAGGCCGGCCAGTGCCGCGGACGCCGCGTTGGTCCCGTGCGCCGACGCCGGGATCAACACCAGGTCGCGGGCCTCCTCACCTCGGGAGCGGTGATACTCCTTGATGGCGAGCAGTCCGGCGAACTCGCCCTGGGACCCGGCATTGGGCTGGACCGAGACCGCGGCGTAGCCCGTGATGTCGGCGAGCTGAGCCTCCAGGGCGGAGATGAGCTCGGCGTAGCCCTCGGTCTGGTCGGCCGGGGCGTACGGGTGGATGGTCGCGAACTCGGGCCACGAGATCGCCTCCATCTCGACGGCGGCGTTGAGCTTCATGGTGCACGAACCGAGGGGGATCATCGTGCGGTCGAGCGCGAGGTCCTTGTCGGAGAGGCGCCGCAGGTACCGCATGAGACTGGTTTCGGAGCGGTGGGTATGGAAGACCGGGTGCTGGAGGTAGGGGGTCGTCCGGCCGAGCTCGGCGGGGAGTGCGGAGGCCCGCTCCGCGCTCCCGGTCTCTGCGGGGACGCGTACGTCCGAGGTGGTCCGGCCGTCGTCGGTGGTGGGACGGGCCGGTGCGGAGGCCGATCCCAGGGCGGTGAGGAGGCTCCGGGTGACGGCTTCGACGTCCGCCGGCGTCGTGGTCTCGTCGCAGGCGATCTGGAGGTGGTCCGTGTCCGGGACGTGAAGGTTGTAGCCCGCCTCGGCGGCCGCGGAGGCGAGCCGGGCAGCCTTGCCGGGGACGACCGCGCGGACCGTGTCGAAGAAGAGGTCGTGCTCGACCTCCACGCCGTGCCCGCGGAGGGCCTCGGCGAGGGTGGTCGCGTGGGCGTGGACGCGCTCGGCGATCGCCTTCAGACCCTGTGGACCGTGGTGGACCGCGTACATGCCGGCCACGATGGCCAGGAGCGCCTGGGCCGTGCAGATGTTCGACGTCGCGCGCTCGCGGCGGATGTGCTGCTCACGGGTGGCCAGGGCGAGGCGGTAACCCGGGGAGCCGTCGGCGTCGACCGAGACGCCCACGAGGCGGCCGGGCAGCTGGCGCTCCAGACCCTTGCGGACCGCGATGTACGCGGCGTGCGGGCCGCCGTAGAAGAGTGGCACGCCGAAGCGCTGGGCGGAGCCGACGGAGATGTCCGCGCCGAGCTCACCAGGGCTGGTCAGGAGCGTCAGGGCGAGGAGGTCGGTGGCGACCGTGACGAGCGCGCCGGACGCCTTGGCCTCGGCCACCACGCCGCGCGCGTCCAGGATCCGGCCGCTCGCGCCCACCTGCTGGACGACCAGGCCCACCAGTTCGCCGTCGGGCAGCGTGCCGCCGTCGGACACGTGTTCGGCGAGGCCTGCCGCCAGGCCCGCGCTCAGGTTCGCGACCACGACCGGGAGGCCGATGGCCTCCGCGCGGCCACGGGCGACGGCGAGGGACTGGCCGAACAGGTCCGCGTCGAGGACGACGTAGCCGGCCTTCGCCTTCGACGCCCGCCACATCAGGGCCACGGCCTCGGCCACCGCCGTGGCTTCGTCGAGCAGGGACGCGTTGGCGATCTCGAGGCCGGTCAGGTCCTCGACGACCTGCTGGAAGTTGAGAAGCGCCTCGAGGCGGCCCTGGCTGATCTCGGGCTGGTAGGGCGTGTAGGCCGTGTACCAGCCCGGGGACTCGAGCGCGTTGCGGCGGATCACGGCCGGCGTGTGCGTGTCGTAGAAGCCCTGGCCGATCATCTGGCGCTTGACCTGGTTCTTGCCGGCGACGTCCCGCAGGTGGGCGAGAACCTCGGCCTCGGTGCGCGCCGCGGGGAGGTCGAGCGGACGCTGCGTGCGGATCGACTTGGGGACGGCCGCCTCGACAAGCGCGTCCACGGTGTCGTAACCGAGCTGATCGAGCATCGCGGCGGTCTCGCGGCCTCGCGGGCCGACGTGCCGGTCGGCGAACACGGCCGGTGCCGGGTGGTGCTGGTTCACGGGCGGGCTCCTGCGGTCCGGAGGGCGTGAGGGACGACAACTGGGTCCCTCCCCGCTCTGTCATCGGACACCGTGCCCCCGTGCGGGGCAGGCATCGACCTGAGAGTTTTGCCGGTCCGCCTTCCCGTCCGGGTGGGGCGCGCCGACTTGCACCGTCGGTGGAGGCCTCGTGGCCCGGCGGTGACCGGCCCGCGAAGCGGCTCGCTTTCCAGAGTTGCCTCGCCACGACGGTACAGGGGGCCTGAGAGATTCCCGGGGAGGGTTTGCTCCTTCGGCGCCGGAGGGACGCCGTCGTCCTCGCGGATGACGACGCCACGTTCCGGGCTCTCCCGTCGCGGCTGCTGGCGGCACGGACCAGGGGCACGAACGCGTCGAGAACCCGGCCCGTCGATTCAGTTGTGGGTCAAGACTACTGGGGTCCGGCGACTCGGCCGCACGCCGATCCCCGTTACGCTTGAACCATGACGAACTTCCAGGTTGCCCACCGTGACAAGCAGGAGCCGACGGCGGCCCTCCTGGTGCGCGTGATCGTGTGCTTCGCTCTGTTCGCGGGCGGCCTCGCCCTGATCGGCGTCGGTACCGCCGCCGGCCCGTCCGAGGACCTCGGCGGCGCGGTCGCGTTCGTCGGCGGCATTCTCCTGGTCGGCCTGGCCTTCGGCCTCCCGATGCTGGGCGCCCACGAGCGCTGAGAAGCCGCGTCGCGGGCGCCCTGTCGTCAGAGCCTCGTGATCCGGATCGCGTCGGCGACGACGTAGGCCGATCCGCTCGTCCACCGGCTCACGGCCACGACGGTGCGGGTGCCGGCCGTCATCGAGTAGGTGCCGAGCGACATCCAGGCGCCGCCGCCGGCCGACTGGTCCACCCGTACCGTGGACTGCGCCGTGCCGGTGTGGACGATGAACGGCGTGGACGTGTTGTACCCGGCGATCGCCGGGAACCACGCCTCGACCCGGTAGGACCCGTTCGACGGGATCGTCGCACGGTACGTCGCGAGATCGCTCACCTCGGCCGGTCTCGCGTATCGGTAGTCGGAGCCGTAGCGCTCGGACGAGTAGGACGACGTCAGCCAGTTCCCGCTCGCCGAGAACCCGCTCGACGTGTTGTCGACGATCACTGACCAGGACGTCCCGTTCAGTGCGGCGGCGACCTCGCTGCGCAGCTGGGGCAGCATCGCGTAGAGCACGTCACCCGGGCACGCGGTCGCACGGAAGTCGCGGTGGCCGTAGATCTGGGTGGGGGCGATGCCGTACTGCTGGCAGATGTAGGCGCACAGGTCCACCAGGCTGTTCCACAACTGGGCGGGCGGGGCGACGCTCGTGTAGGTGCCCTGGTTCTCGATGCCGATCGCGTCGCTGTTCTGCCCGGGGCAGTGCGCGCCGACGACGGTGTGGGTGCCGGCTCGCAGACCGTTGAGACTGCCGCGCCGTCCCTCCATGACGTACCCCCCGCGGCTGACCGACAGGTGCTGGCCCGAGTCGACCCAGCCGTTGGCGAAGTGCCACTGCTGCACGTCGCGCGCGATGCGGTAGCCCGCCGCCTGTGAGTAGTCGGTGACGTTCGCCGACGCCATGTGGTGGATCAGGATCTTGTTGGGTTTGCCCGAGGTCGTCGAGATGGTGCCGCGCGGGGCCTCGGCGC
>NZ_JAFMPK010000023.1 GCF_017349295.1 Myceligenerans salitolerans | reverse complement strand
GATTTCGGTGATGGCGGGGAGTGTCCGGCTGGTTGTGAGGCGGCGGTACCAGTGGGCGGAGTCTTTCCAGGTGCGTTCCTGGGTGGTGTAGTCGACTCGGATGATGCCGAAGCGGCGGTCGTATCCGTAGGCCCATTCGAAGTTGTCCAGCAGGGACCAGGCGAAGTAGCCGCGCACGTCCGCGCCTTTGTCGCGGGCCTGGGCGAGTGCTTCGATGTGGTCGTGCAGGTACTGCACCCGGCGAGGGTCGTGCACGCGGGCGACGCCGCCGGTGAGGGTGACCTCGTCGTCGAACGCGGCGCCGTTCTCGGTGACCATCAGTGGCAGGTGCGGGTAGCGTTCGTGCAGTTCCATGAGCAGGTCGGTCAGGCCGGCGGGTTCGATGTTCCAGCCCATCGCGGTCCAGGGGCCCGGCTGGGGCAGGAACTCCACGTCCTCGGCCCCGATCCACGGGTTGCCCGCGGAGTCCTTGTGCCCGTCGGCCTGCTGCCGTTGCCCCTGGCCCGACCACGCCCGCACGCGAGCGGTCGAGTAGTAGTTCACCCCGAGCACGGTCAGCGGCTGCCGGGTCAGGTCCAGGTCCCCGTCGTGCACGAACGACCAGTCGGTGAGCTCGGCCGTACGCTCGAGCAGGCCCGCGGGATAGGCGCCCTCCAGCAGCGGGCCGAGGAAGGAGTCGTTGGCGATCTGGTCGGCCTTGCGCTTGGCGTCCAGGTCGAGGTCCGAGGCCGGGTCGTCGGGCCGCACGACGTGGAGGTTCAGCGTGATCGAGACCTTCGCGTCCGCGCCCAGGACGTCACGGATCTCCCGCACGGCCAGCCCGTGGGCCAGGTTCAGGTGGTGGATCGCGGTCAGAGCGGCCACGGGGTCGCTGATCCCCGGGGCGTGGACACCCGAGCCGTAGCCCAGCAGGGCCGTGCACCAGGGCTCGTTCAACGTCGTCCAGACATCCACCCGGTCACCGAACTCCTCGGCCATACGGCGGGCGTAGACCGCGAACGCCTCCGCGGTCGCACGGTTCGTCCAGCCACCGGCATCCTGCAACTCCTGCGGAAGATCCCAGTGGTACAGCGTGACCACAGGCTTGACACCCACAGCCAGCAGCGCATCAAGGAGATCGGAGTAGAACCCGATCCCCTCCGCATTGAACTCACCACCCCCACCCGGCTGCACCCTGGGCCACGCGATCGAGAACCGGTAGGCATCCAGACCCAGGTCCGCGATATGCCCCACATCCTCCCGCCACCGGTGGAAATGATCATCAGCCACATCCCCCGTATCCCCATTCAACGTCTTACCCGGCGTATGCGAGAACGTGTCCCAGATCGACAAGCCACGCCCACCCTCGCTCACGCCCCCCTCAATCTGATAAGACGCCGTCGCCGACCCCCAGACGAAGTCGTCGGGGAAGGTGCGGGCGTCGCTCGGTGTCGTCATGTGTGTCTCCTGAAATCGATGTCGAACAGCAAGGGTCGAACTCGGGTGTCGGTGGCGACAACGCCGTCGTCGACGTCGGCCACCAGGTCTATCGTCACCCGCGAGCGCCGGAGAGGGAAACCGGGTGGCGGGGCTGGAGGTGTGCGGGTATCTTCGAACATGTTTACGACGACGGGTGACGGAGGTAGGCAGGATGTCAGCAGTGGAAGCGGCCCTGGCCGCGGCGATCGACGCGATAGCGACGACGCCGGCGGTCGTCTACCGACACCCGGATGTCGCCCACCCGGGGCGTACCGCGTTCGGCACCCGGTACGACGTCGTGGTCCGTCCGGCGCCCCTGCACGTACCCGCCGGTCCCCCTCGGCCCGCGGGGGTCCCGGCGGGTGCCACCGGGCTCCCCGGCGGTACGGACCTGGACGCACCGGCCGGGGCCGCCCGCCCGGAGATCACCCGGCCACGGTGACCACCACCTCGCCCGGGCCCTCTGCCCGGGCGCGGCGTCCGGCTACCTCGACGCCCCAGGCCGCAGGGGCGTCCGCGGAGCTCACGCGCAGCGTGTCGCCGGTCCGGCGCACCGTGAACCGCCCGGGCTCCCCGGTCCCGCCGGGCACCACGACATCGCGCTCGAAACCGTCGGGGAGTTCGAAGCAGTGCAGGGTGACGCCCTCTGCCCACGCGTAGTCCGGCCGGTCGTCGCGAGCGCCCACCGGGATCACCGAACCCGGCCGTGCGAGCAGGGGCAGCGAGTCGAACCCGTGCTCCTCGACGATCCACCGGGACCCGCGAACCGTTGCGTCGCCCGCTGCCGGGGCGCCGTCGGCGGCGAGCGCCGGAAGCAGCCTGGTCCACTCGCCCTCGGGCAGGTAGTAGCTCACCCGGCCCTCGGCGCTGAACACGGGGGCCACGAGCAGGTCACCCCCGAGCATGTACTGGGTGTCGACGGTGGAGGCCGCGGGGTCGTGCGGGAACTCCAGGATCATCGGGCGCATGACCGGTGTGCCTGCGCTGTCCACCTCGGCAGTTGCCTGGCCGAGGTACGGCATGAGGGACATCTTCAGCCGGGTGAAGCGGCGCAGGACGTCGACGGCCTCGTCGTCGAACGCCCAGGGCACGCGGTAGGAGTCGGAGCCGTGGAGGCGCGAGTGCGAGGACAGCAGTCCGAACGCGGTCCAGCGCTTGAACACCGCCGGGTCGGGCGTGCCCTCGAACCCGCCGATGTCGTGGCTCCAGTAGCCGAACCCGGACAGTGACAGCGACAGGCCGCCCCGCAGCGACTCCGCCATGGAGACGAACGTGGACTCGCAGTCCCCGCCCCAGTGCACGGGGAAGGACTGGGTGCCCGCGGTCGCGGACCGGGCGAACACGACGGCCTCTCCCCGCCCTCGTTCCTGTTCGAGCAGTTCGAAGACAGCCTTGTTGTACAGGTAGGCGTAGTAGTTGTGCATGCGCTGCGGGTCGGACCCGTCGTGCCAGACGACGTCGGTGGGGATGCGCTCCCCGAAGTCCGTCTTGAAGCAGTCCACACCCTGGTCCAGCAGCACCCGCAGCTTCTCCTGGTACCAGGCCGTGGCCTCGGGGTTGGTGAAGTCGACCAGGGCCATCCCGGCCTGCCACTTGTCCCACTGCCAGACGTCGCCGCCGGGTGTGGTCACCAGGTAGCCCTTCTCCTTGCCCTCCTGGAACAGGTGCGAGCGCTGGGCGATGTACGGGTTGATCCAGACGCACACCTTCAGCCCACGTTCGTGGAGCCGGGCCAGCATGCCCTCGGGGTCGGGGAACGTCGCCGGGTCCCACACGAAGTCGCACCAGTGGAACTGACGCATCCAGAAGCAGTCGAAGTGGAACACCGACAGCGGGATGTCGCGCTCGGCCATCCCGTCGATGAAGCTCGTGACGGTGGCCTCGTCGTAGTCCGTCGTGAACGACGTCGAGAGCCACAGGCCGAACGACCAGGCCGGGACGTCGGCGGGCCGTCCGGTGAGCGCGGTGTAGCGGCGCAGGACGTCGGCCGGTGTCGCCCCGTGGATCACGTAGTACTGGAGCGACTGGCCCGGCACGGAGAACTGGGTACGGCTGACCACTTCGGAGCCCACCTCGAACGACACGTGCTCCGGGTGGGCGACGAACACGCCGTAGCCGCGGTTGGTGAGGTAGAACGGGACGTTCTTGTAGGCCTGCTCGCTCGCCGTGCCGCCGTCCTCGTTCCAGATGTCGACGCTCTGGCCGTTCTTCACGAACGCGCCGAACCGCTCACCCAGCCCGTAGACGTGCTCGCCGACACCGAGCGCGAGCTGCTCGTGCACGAAGTCCCCCTCCGGCGTGGTCGCGATGCCGATGCTCCGGGCCGACGACGAGGTGAGGACCTCGCCGTCGGCCAGGAAGTCGACCTGCCACGGGCCGTCGGTGGCGACGCGGGCCGTGAGGCCGCCCGAGGTGAACTCCGCCGGGCCGTCACCCGGCGTCTCGGGCGTGCTGACCTTGACCACGCCCGGCTCGCGGTGGACCGTGAAGTGCGGCCCGGGGTCACGGCGGCCCTGGTGGTGCTCGATCCGTACGCCGATCACGTCGTCCGCCGGCGCGTCGAACGTCACGGTCACGACCGGGCGGTTCAGCGTGTCGCCGCGACGGGTGATCGGCGCGGTGGGCGCGTACACCGTCAGGGTGTCGGTGCCGGCCTCCACGGCGTCGACGTCCCGGGGACGGAGCATCTCGACGCCGGGTCGCAGCTGCCAGTAGCCGTCGGTGAATCTCATGCCTGATACCTCGCTTGATCCTGATCGGGGTCGTGGTCCAGCGGGCTGCGCGCGGTCACTTGACCGCCCCAGCGGTCACGCCCCGGGTCAGGGTGCGCTGGAAGATGAGGAAGAACACCACGGCGGGCACGAGGGAGACGAGCGTCCCCGCGTTGATGGTGGGTGCGTCCATCATCCGGTCGCCCTGGAGAGAAGCCAGCGCGATCGGGATGGTCTGGGTGTCGTTGGTGGTCAGCATGACCAGGGGAATGAAGAACTCGTTCCAGGTCCAGATGAAGAAGAAGATCATCAGGACGGACAGCGTGGGCCGCATGATCGGGAAGACGACCTGCCACAGGATGCGCCACCGGCTCGCGCCGTCGAGCGCCGCCGCCTCCAGGAGCGCCGGCGGGAACGTGCCGAGCACCGAGGCCAGCAGATAGGTGCCGAAGGCCGACTGGATGACGGTGAAGATGATGATCACCGACCACTGCGAGTTCGACAGGCCCACGGACTGCGCCATGGTGAACAGCGGGTAGATCAGGGCCTCCTGCGGCAGCATGTTCGCCAGCAGGAAGAGCGTGACGATCCACAGTCGCCCCTTCACCCGGCCGATGCCGATCGCGTAGGCGTTCAGCAGTGACAGCAGCGCGCCCAGCACGGCCACGACCGCGGAGATGAAGACGGAGTTCCAGAGCTTGACCGGGAACTCGGTGCGCTCCCAGAAGGCCAGCACCCCGTCGAGGTAGATGCTCGACGGCAGGGACAACGGCCCGTTGGCCGAGTACTCCTGCGGCGACTTGACCGCGTTGAGCAGCATGATGCCGAACGGCGCGAGGATCACGAGCCCCACGAGGACCGCGACGGCCAGCACGAGCCAGCGGCCGATCCCACGCCGGTACCGTGAGTCGATGCCGGTGCGGCGCGTCCCCGCCGCGCGCACGGATGTGGCGACGGCCATGTCAGATCCCCTCTCGCTCACGTCGCTCCGCCCGGCTCTGCAGGCCGAGGATGATCACGGCGACCACGACGATCACGAGCGTGAGCACCGTGGCGATCGCCGCTCCGTAGCCGACCTGGGACTTGTCGAAAAAACTCAGGTAGGAGTAGTAGCTCGGCACCAGGGTCGAGCTCTCCGGGCCTCCGCGTGTCAGCACGTAGATGGGCGCGAACACCTTCAGGGCCGCCACCGTGCAGGTCAGGGTGACCACGAACGTCTCCGGCCGGATCTGGGGCACGGTGATGGCACGGAACCGGTGCCACCACCCCGCACCGTCGAGCTCGGCCGCCTCGTACAGCTCGGGGTCCACCCGCTGCAGCGCCGCCATGAAGATGACCACCGGGTAGCCGACCTGGATCCAGATCAGCACGAGCATCACGGACGGCAGCGCCGTGGCGGGGTCACCGAGCCAGTTGGGCGGCGTGTCGATGCCCAGGCCGCGCAGGATCTCGTTGAGCGCGCCGGTCTGCGAGTTCAGGATCCAGTTCCACAGCACGCCCGCCACCGCCACGGGCAGGATCTGAGGCAGGTAGTAGGTCGCCCGGAGCACCGACGAGACCCGCTCGCCGAACCGCCGTCCGAGGTAGTCGAACAGCACCGCCGCGAGCAGCAGCCCGATGGCCGTGGGCACGAGCACCATCGCGACGATCATGGCCACGGAGTTGCCGAACGAGGTCCAGAACTGGTCGTCGCCCAGCAGGTCCGCGTAGTTGCCCAGCCCGTTCCAGCGCAGCGGCGCCATGCCGCCGCGCCACTTGAACAGGCTGAAGTACACGTTCGTCAGGAGCGGGTAGCCGATCACCACGGCGAACGCGACCGCGCCGGGCAACAGGTAGGGCAGATAGCCCACCCACGCCGGCCGGCCGCGGCGCGGTGCTCGCGGGCGCCGCTCCGCCCGCGAGCGCCGTGCCGTGAGGATGCTGGTGCTGTCAGCCATCGAGCAGGTCGGCCTTGCCCTCGTCGTACGCGCTCTGGAGCCCGTCGAGCACCTCGTCCGGGGTCTTGGAGCGGTTCACCAGCGACTGGAGCTGGCTGACGATCACGTCGTAGTAGCCGGGAACCGGCCAGTCGGGGTAGAACGCGAGGCCGTCGTCGTCCAGGATCGCCTGGAAGTTCTCGGTGAGCTCACGGGTGCGCTCGTCGTCGATGACCGAGGCGTCGCCGGCCACGGGCAGGCCACCCTCGGTGGCCAGCACGTTCTGCACCTCGGGTCGCAGCGTGATGTCGATGAACTCCTGGGCCAGGCTCGGGGAGTCCGCGTTCGCAGGGACCACCCACAGGTTGCCCGACGAGCCCGGGTGCAGCTCGTTGCCGGGGAAGTTGAACTGGCCCCAGTCGGCCTGGACCTCGGTCGCGAGGCGGCCGAACCACCAGGAGCCGCTGACCATGATCGGGTAGGTCCCGTCGATGAACGAGACGCCCATGTCCTCGGCCGTGAGCGCCGCGGAGTCGGACGCGATGTAGCCCTTGTCGATCCACTCGTCGAGCGTCCGTGTGGCCTGCGTCATCGCCTCGCCGTGGAAGTCGACGTCGTCGGCGAAGAGCTGGTAGTCGTCCACCAGGTCCCGGTCGCCGTAGGCGAGCACCAGCTCGTACCAGAGCTGGCCCAGCGGGTACTCGGCACCGGCCTCGGCCAGCGGGGTGATGTCCTCCTCCTTGAAGGCGGCGAGCACGTCCTCGAACTCCTCGAGGGTGGTGGGCTCCTCGAGACCGAGTTCGGCGAACATCTCCTTGTTGTAGTAGACGCCCACGAACTCGCCGTAGTTGGGCACTCCGTACCACTCGCCGGAGCCCATGAGGCCCTGTTCGTCGTACATCGCGGTGGTCGCCAGCGAGCCGGTGAGCGTCTCGTCCCACCCACGCTCGGCGGCCTCGTCGGTGAGCGGGGTCAGGAGACCCTGGGCCGCGAGCTGGCCGGCGGTCGCGTTGCCCTTGTTGAACTCCATGACGTCGGGCACGTCGTCGCCCGTGAGAACGATCTTGGCGTTCTTCTGGATCTGTTCGAACGTCTGCTTCTCGACGTCGACGGTCACGTCCGGGTTCTCCTCCTCGAAGATCCGGATGGCCTCGGCCCACGCCTGGCCCATCGCCGAGTCGTCGTTCTCGTAGTGCCAGATCGTCAGGGTGCTGTCGTCGGTGTCGCCACCGCCTCCGGTCTGACCGGTGCAGCCGGCCAGGACCAGGGCGCCCGCCAGCGCGGTGCCCACCAGGGTCGTCGTTCGCGTGTGGTGCATTGCGTGTCTCCTTGTTTCGCAGAGCCCGGGAGGGGCTCAGTGCCCGACGTCGGCCGGCAGCAGCGCCACCGCGTCGGTCGGTCCTACGGTCACCTCGCACGAGAGGGCCGTGCCGGTGAGCAGGTCGGTCCAGGCGCCTGGCACGGGGATGCGCGCCGGTGCCCCGGAGTGGTTGAGCAGGAACAGGACGTCGCCGCGGTGCACGGCCTCGATCTCGTGGCCGGGCGGCCGGCCCGCGTTGACGTCGGGCAGGCCGGGCAGCGCGGGGCCGACCCCGGCCGAGTCGAGCGCCGCGCGCAGGACGGCGGCGAGTGTGGCGTCGTCGGGCACCGTGCCGAGGTACCAGGCGGTGCCGCGGCGGGAGGCTTCGCCGTCCGGCGCCGGGTGCCGGGTGATCGCGGGGGCGTCGGCGAGGTGGCCGGACGCGAATCTCGCGAGCACGTCGGCGCCGTCGGTCCGGAGGCGTTCGCCCAGGACGTGCGCCTCGCCCGAGGGGTCGAGGCGCACACCGTCGTCCGGCAGCGGGGCCCATTCCTCACCGCTCACGCCGAGCACGCCGGCGAGCAGCACGGGGAACCGGCCGGGACGCACGTGCCCGTTCGCGTCGGCGACACCGCTGAACGGGCCGACGACGAGGCTGGCACCCCGCCGAACCGCTCCGGCCAGGAGCTCGGCGTCGGCCGGCTCCATGATGTACAGCGTGGGCGCCAGGACGACGTCGTACCGGGTCAGGTCGGTTCCCGGGGAGACGACGTCGGCCGCCACGCCGTCGGTCCACAGGACGCGGTGCCAGGCGCGCAGCTGCTCGATCGGGTCGAGCCGGTCCGTCGGCCGGGCCTGCTCCGTGGCGGCCCACCAGGAGGACCAGTCCCACAGCAGGGCCACGCGCGCGGGGACTCGCCCGCCGGTGACAGGCCGCAGACGCGCGAGATCCGCGCCGAGACGGCGGATCCCGTGGTGGGCGAGGGTGTCGGGTCCGGCGTGGGGAAGCATCGCGGAGTGGAAGCGTTCGGCGCCGGCGCGCGAGGCACGCCACTGGAAGAAGCAGATCCCGTCCGCGCCTCGGGCCACCGCCTGCAGCGACTCCAGTCGTGAGCGCTCGGGGGACTTCGGCAGGTTGTGCGGCCGCCAGCTCACCGCACCGGCGGCCTGTTCCATGAGGATCCAGGGCGCGCCCGCGCGGAGGGACCTCATCAGGTCCTGCTGCAGCGCCGACGAGGACGGGGCGTGCGGGTCGGCCGGGTCGGGGTAGGCGTCGTCGGCGACGACGTCGAGCTCGGTGGCCCACGACGCGTAGTCGGCGAGGGGGAAGAAGCCCATGAGGTTCGTGGTGACCGGGTGGGTGGCGCCGGCGGCGCGGATCGCGTCGCGCTGCTCGCGGTAGATCTCCAGCAGCAGGTCCGAGGAGTACCGGCGCCAGTCCAGCGCCTGCGTGGGGTTGGCGTGGTACGGCATGCGGCGTGGCGGCAGGATCTCGTCGAACGCGGCGTAGCGCTGGGACCAGAAGGAGGTGCCCCAGGCCTGGTTGAGGCCGTCGATGTCGCCGTAGCGTGCGCGCAGCCAGGCGCGGAACCGTGCCGCCGCCTCGTCGCCGTAGCAGATCTGACCCAGTTCGTTGCCCACGTGCCACATCCGCACGGCCGGGTGGTTCGCGTACCGCCGCGCGAGGTCGCGCGTGATCGCGAGAGCGGCGTCGCGGTACGTCCGTGACGCCGGGCTGAAGTGGTTCCGTGAGCCGGCCACGAGCCGCACCCCGTCCGCGTCCACGGGCAGGGTCTCGGGATGCCGGGCACCCAGCCACGCCGGCGGTGATGCCGTGGGAGTCGCCAGGTCCACGCCGATCCCGTGCTCGTGGAGCAGGTCGAGCACCTCGTCCATCCAGCCGAACTCGCGGGCCCCGGGAGTGGGCTCGTACATCGCCCAGCTGAAGACGCCGACGGTCACGAGGTTGACGCCGGCCTCCCGCATGAGACGTGCGTCGTCGCGCCACACCTCACGGGGCCACTGCTCGGGGTTGTAGTCCCCGCCGAAGCAGATGCCGGTGTCCGCCACCAGCGCACCGAACCCGTCGGTCGTCACTGTCGTCGTGGTCGTCGGCATCGTCACCCTCCTGTCAGACGTCTGCGTCTGGCTCTCACTTCGAAGATTCGTCGAAGCGGTTCAACACGCTAGCGCTAGGCAGGGACTCGTGTCTAGTGCCATGATTGGCGAACGCGTCCAGATTCTTGTCGAAGCGCTTCCATGGCATGAGGCACACTGATGTGCCGGCATGCGCCGAGCACCCCGACCTGCCGCCGCACCGGGCACCGCGGCACCAGACCAGAAGGAGCACTGTGGCCACGATCGACGACGTCGCCAAGGCAGCCGGAGTCTCGGCCTCGACCGTGTCGTACGTGCTGTCGGGCAAACGGCCCATCTCAGCGCCCACACGCGCCCGCGTCGAGCGCGCCATCGAGAAGCTCGGCTACCGGCCGCACGCCGGGGCGAGGGCGCTGGCCTCGGCCCGCACCAACGTCATCGCCCTGATGGCCCCCCTGCGGGTGGGGGTGAACGTCCCGGTCATCATGCAGTTCGTCACGGGCGTGGTCACGCGCGCCAGGGACTTCGACCACGACGTGCTCCTGCTGACCCAGGACGACGTGAGCGGCCTCGACCGCGTGACCGGCGGCTCCATGGTGGATGCGCTGGTCATGATGGACATCGAGGCGGATGACCCCCGGGTCCCGCTGGTGGCCGCGGCCAAGCAGCCGAGCGTCCTCATCGGCCTGCCGGAGGATCCCGAGGGTCTCAGCTGCGTCGACCTCGACTTCGAGGCCGCGGGCCGGCTCGCCGTGCGGCACCTCGCGGCGGCCGGCCACGCCGACGTCGCGCTCGTCGGCTCACCGCCCGAGGTGCTGCGGCGGCACACCTCGTACGCCGAACGGCTGATGCGCGGCCTGCGGAACCAGGCCAGGGCCTCCGACGTCACGGTACGGGTGGAGGCCTGCGACTCCTCGCCGTCGGGCGCATCAGAGGCGGTGGACACGCTGCTGGCGGCCGCACCCGGCACCACGGGGATCATCGTGCACAACGAGGGCGCCCTGCCCCACGTGCTGTCGCGGCTCGCCGAGCGCGACATCGTGGTCGGCGAGGACATGTCCGTGGTCGCGGTCTGTCCCAGGGACGTCGCCCTCGCCCAGCGCATCCCCATGACCAGCATCGACCTTCCCGCCGAGGACATCGGGCGGGTCGCCGTCGACATGGTGATGGCCAGGCTCGACGGCGAGCACCCCTCCGAGACGCGGCTGCTCGCCCCCGTGCTCACCGAGCGGGAGAGCTCGGCACCCGGACCCGCCGCCGGCGACGGCTGACGGCGGCGGGCGACGCCGCCCGCCGCCGACCGTCGGCTACCCCTTGATCGCGCCCAGGATCACCCCCTTGGTGAAGTGCCGCTGCACGAACGGGTACACGAGGAGCACCGGGATCACCGCGAGCACCAGCACCGCCATCTTCACCGGCAGTCCGGTGACGGCGCCGTCGTCGACGTCGACCTGGCCGGTCCCGCTGCCGGGCAGCGTCACGCCCTGCAGCACGTAGGAACGCAGCACGAGCTGGAGCGGCCACTTGGCGTTGTCGTTGATGTACAGCATCGCGTTGAAGAACGCGTTCCAGTAGCCGACCCCGTAGAACAGGGCGACCACGGCGATCGCGGCCTTCGACATCGGCAGCACGATCCGTCCGAGGATGAGCCAGTCGCTCGCCCCGTCCACGCGTGCCGCGTCAAGGATCTCCCGGTCGATCCCCATGAAGAACGACCGCAGGATCAGCACGTTGAACGCGGAGACCGCCGTCGGGAGGATCAGGGACCAGTACGAGTCGATCAGCCCCAGATTGCTCACCAGCAGGTACGTGGGGATCATCCCGGCGCCGAAGAACATCGTGACGAGGAACACGAACAGGATGGGCCGGTGCCACAGCGAACCCGGCCGGCTCATCCCGTAGGCGGCGAGGATCGACACGACCGTCGACAGCGCCGTGCCGACCGCCGTCACGCCGATCGACACCAGCGTCGCCCGCGTCACGATGCCACCGGACAGGATCTGCTCGTACGCGGCCAGGGAAAGGGTCCCGGGCACGGTGACGAGCCCACCGGCCCGCGTGACGTCCGTCTGCGAGGAGAAGCTCGTGAGCACGATCGTGTACAGCGGGAACAGGACGGCCGCCACGATGGCGACCAGCACCAGGGCCTTGACCACCAGCCCTGCCGGGTTCGGGTCCTCCTCCCAGACGGGCCGGTTCCTTCCCCGCACGAACTTCCGGTACGAACTAGCGCTCAGCACGCTGATACACCCCCGCTTCCCCGAAGACGTGCGCCACCCGGTTCGCGGCCAGCACCAGGATCAGCGACACGATGCCCTTCACCAGACCGGCCGCCGCCGCGAACGCCCAGTCACCGTTGACGACGCCCTGGTAGTACACGAAGGTGTCGAGCACCTCCGAGACCCCCACACCCACGGCGTTGCGCTGCAGGATGAGCTGCTCGAAGCCGACGGTGAGCGAGTCACCCAGCCGCAGGATGAGCAGCAGCACGATCACCGGCCGCAGCGCCGGCAGGGTCACGTGCCACATGCGCCGCCACCGGCCCGCGCCGTCGACCACCGCCGCCTCGTAGAGGTTCGGGTTCACCGTGCTGAGGGCCGCGAGGAAGATGATGATCCCCCATCCGGCGTCCTTCCAGACCACCTGGGCCGTGATGAGCAGGTAGAACGTGTCGGGGTCCGTCATGAGGTCGAACCCGGTGTACCCCGCGTCCCGCAGCCGCCCGGCCACGTACCCCGCCCCGCCGAAGATCTGCTGGAAGATCGTCACGACGATCACCCAGGAGAAGAAGTGCGGCAGGTACACGATGGACTGGATCGTGGTCCGGAGCGTCGGCGACAGGACGCTGTGCAGCAACAGCGCCAGCGCGATCGGCACCGGGAAGAACAGCACGATCTGGAACGCGGAGATGATCAGCGTGTTGACCACCGCGTCGAGGAACAGCGGATTGGTGAACACCCGCTCGAAGTTCCACCAGCCCACGAACGGGCTGTCCAGGAAGCCGGTGTACGGCGAGTAGTCCTGCCAGGCGATGACGTTGCCGAGCATCGGCACGTACGCGAACACCGTGAGCAGGGCCACCGCCGGGAGGACCATGAGCAGCAGGGCCCCGTCGCGGCGCAGCCGGGCACGCAAGGAGATCTTCCGGCGTTTCCCGGGAGCCCGTGACGGCGGAGCGGGCGGCCTGCCGGCCCTTCGGCCGTCCTCGGCCCTCTCCCCCGGCGCTCCCGTGCGGGACTCGACGTGCACGCTCACTGCTTGTCCAGGATGTCCTGGTAGAAGGCGCGGAGTTCCTCACCACCGGAGGAGCGCCAGGTGTCGAGGGCCTCGTCGAGGTCGGCGAGCGTCTTGCGGCCGCGCGCGATGTCCTTCTCGAGGTCCTCGAACGGGGTGTTCAGCGACGCGAACCGCTGCGGCTCGGTGATCTGCGTGCCGTAGAACAGCGGCTCCTCGACGTACTGCGCCGCGTCGGCCATCCACGTGCAGAAGTCCTCGACGAACCCCGGGTACTGCACCTTCGTGTTCACCACGGGCGGGTCGACGAGGAAGATGTACGACTGTGCCACCTCGGTGGCCGCCGCGTCCGTGGGCACCGGCAGGCCGTCGGCGTCCAGGGTGTAGTGGTCGCCCTCGATGCCGTTGTTGATGAGCTGGTACTCGGCCGTCCCGAACGGTGAGGCGATGAAGTCGGCCACGGCCAGCAGTTCTTCGATCTCCGCCTTGTTCTCCCGCTTCTTGAGGAACGAGAAGATGTTCGCCGGCACCCCCTTCCACAGACGGGGCGTGCCGCCGTCGTGCGCGATCGGGGCGAACGGCTGCGGGTCGAAGTCCGGGTTGCCGGGCAGTACGCGACCCAGCGACTCGTGCCAGCCGCCGACGCCGTCGGTGGCGATGGCGATCTGCCCGGACTCGAAGAGCGGCTTGATCTCCTCGGCCTTGTCGGCGACGGCGTCGGGGTGCACGGCGCCGGACTTGTACAGGCGGGTCTGCCAGTCGAGGGCCGCGCGGTACTCCTCGGACTCCATGCGGCTGACCAGCGAGCCGTCGTCGGCGAGCTTCCAGTTGTTCGTGGGCGGGACCGCGAACATCATGTTCGCCGCGACCCACTGGTCGGCCGAACCCCACCGGTTCCTGCCGGGGTCGGTCAGCTCCTTGGCGATCTCGATGAACTCGTCGGCGTCTCTCGGCTGCTCGGAGATGCCCAGCTCGGCGAAGATGTCCGCCCGGTGGAAGATGGCGTTCTGCACCAGCTCACCGGGGAACGGCAGGCCGTAGAGCTTGTCGTTGAAGACGCAGTAGCGCCAGGCGTCCGTGGGGATGTTCGCCAGGTTCTTGTACCGCGTGATGTTGTCGCCGGACAGGAAGGGCGTGAGGTCCTCGAAGAGCGCCTCGACGGCCTGTCCGAACCGTGGCGGGACGTTCCAGGTGGGGATGCAGACCCAGTCCGGCACGTCCTTCTCCGAGGCCAGGACGGCGGCCAGCTTGTCGCCGTAGGTGTTGCCGTCAGAGATCTGGAAACCGATGGTGGTGCCCATCGCGGCGCTGACGGCCTCGAAGTACGGGTTGCCGTCGATCTTCGGGATCGCGCTCCACAGCGGCGTCATCGCCGTGTAGGAGCCGCCGGAGCCGGGCGGGGTCTCGAAGGCGGTGACGAGTTCCTCCGGGATCGACGCGTACCCGGCGGTGGAGCCGTTCACGCTCGGGAAGTCCGGTGTCACGTACTCGACCGGGACGTAGGTGGGCAGCACACCGGAACTCACGGTGCCTCCGCCCTCGACGGGCCCGGCGGGGCCGCTGGTGCACGCCGTGAGCAAGGACGGGACGCCGACGGCACCCGCTCCCAGCGCGACGAGCCCGAGGAACGACCGACGGTTCACGGGGCCGACGGCGGTCGATGCCGCGGCAAGGGGGTTCTGGGACATGGACTTCACTCCTTCGTGAGCGACGCACTGCACTGTGGCCGGGCCCGACGACGGTAGCGGGCAACCGCTTCCCGAGCTACCTTCGTCGAAGCGCTTCAACAAGTCGTTATGCCGACGATAGAGCAGAAAGGCGTGACATATCAATGCTTGCGGGTATCCTCGCCGTTGAACCGATTCGAGCGGAAGGAGCACGACGTCGTGCCTACCTCGCCCCTGTTCCGTGACCCCAGGTCCCCCCTTTCCGAACGTGCCCGCGACCTGCTCGGCCGGCTGACGCCCGAGGAGCGCCTCGCGCTGCTGCACCAGCACCAGGCCCCCGTGGACCGGCTCGGCATCGCCGCGTTCCACACCGGTAACGAGGCTCTGCACGGGGTGGCCTGGCTCGGTACCGCGACCGTGTTCCCCCAACCCGTCGGCCTGGGTGCCGCCTGGGACACCGGGCTGCTCCGGCGCATCGGAGACGTCGTGTCGACCGAGGTACGGGCGAAGCACGCCGGCGACCCGGCGGTCGGCCTCAACGTCTGGGCCCCCGTGGTGAACCCGCTGCGGCACCCTGCCTGGGGACGCGGGGAGGAGGGCTACGGCGAGGAGCCGTGGCTGGTCGCGGAGCTGGCCACGTCGTACTGCGCGGGCCTGCGCGGCGACGACGCACGGACGTGGAAGACGGTGCCCACGCTCAAGCACTTCCTGGGCTACGGGAACGAGACGGACCGTGCGGCGACGTCGTCGAACCTCGACCCCCGCAGCCTGCACGAGTACGAGCTCCCCTGCTACCTCGGGCCGGTCCGGGCCGGGGTGGCCGGCGCCGTGATGCCGTCCTACAACCGGGTGAACGGCGTGCCGGCCCACGTCGCCGGGGACCTCATCGCGCGGTTGCGGGAGGCGGCGCCGGGATCGCTCGCCGTCGTGTCCGACGCCGGGGCACCGACCTTCCTCGTGACCGTGCAGCGAGCCTTCACCGACCATGCCGCGGGACACGCCGCGATGGTCCGGGCAGGCGTGGACTCGTTCACGGACAACGACCGGGACGCCTCCGTCACGCTGGAACGACTCCGTACGGCACTGGACGAGGGCCTGCTGACGTGGGACGACGTCGATGCCGCGGCGCTGCGGCTGCTCGAGCTGCGCATCCGGACCGGAGAGTTCGACGACCCGGAGCTCTCGGGCGCCGACCCGTACGGGGCGATCCCCGCGGAGGCGATCGACCTGCCGGAACACCGCGCACTCGCCCGCGAGGCGGCCGGGCGGTCCGTGGTGGTGCTGCGCAACGACCACCTGCTCCCCCTGGCGATCTCCCCGGCCGCCACGGCCGAGCCGCGGATCGCGGTCGTCGGCCCGCACGCGGACCAGGTGCTCACCGACTGGTACTCCGGGACGCCCCCGTACGCGGTGACGCCGGCCGACGCCGTACGCGAGCGCTGGCCCGGTGCACGGGTGGACGTGGTCACCGGCGCGGACCGCGTCGCCCTGCGCGCGCTCGGCCCCGACGCGTGGGTCTCGGTCGACGGCGACGGGACGGTGACCGCGCGGGCCTCCGAGGCGACCTACGACACCTGGTTCGACGTCATCGACTGGGGTGAGGGTCTGCTGACGCTCCGCGCGGTCGCGTCCGGCGGGCTGCTGACCGGCGCCCGATGGATCCTGACCGCCGACGCGGAACGCGTGGGCGGCTGGGTGGTGCAGGAATCGTTCCGGCGGCTGGACGTCGGCGGTGCCTGGGCGTTGCAGCACGTGGGCAGCGGGCGGTGGCTGCGGGTGCAGCGCGACCTCGGCGCGCTCGTCGCCGACGCCACGCGGCCCGAGGACGCCACGCCTTTCGCGTGGGAAACGCTCTACTCCGGGGCCGATGACGTCGCACGGGCGGCGAACGGGGCGGACGCCGTGCTGGTCGCCGTGGGGAACGACCCGCACCTGCTGGGGCGGGAGACGGAGGACCGCCCGTCGCTGGCACCTCCCGAGCCGATGCGCCGGATCTGGCGTGCCGCGCGGGACACGAACGCGGCCTCCGTCCTGGTGCTGGTGTCGTCGTACCCGTACGTGCTGGACGAGGCGTACGACGACGCGCGGGCGGTGGTGTGGACGTGCCACGCCGGCCAGGAGCTGGGGCACGGCCTGGTGGACGTGCTCTCCGGCGACCGGGAACCGTCCGGGCGGCTCGCGCAGACATGGCCCGCGACAGAGGAGCAGGCGGGTGACCTGTTCGACTACGACGTGCGGGCCCAGGCACAGACGTACCGCTGGCTGGACGGCGAGCCGGCGTTCTGGTTCGGGCACGGTCTGGGGTACGCCGACGTGGCGTACGTGGGGCTCGCCGTGAACGCGTTCCCGGGTCCTGACGGCGGAGGTGGGGACGCGGACGTCGAGCCGCTCTCGGCAACCGTCACGGTGCGCAACAGCGCGGACCGTGCGGCCGAGGAACTGGTTCAGGTGTACTCGCTGGGCCTTCCGGGGGCACGGATCCAGACCCCGCGGCGGATGCTCCTGGGCCATGAGCGGGTGCGGCTCGCCCCCGGCGAGACCCGCGACGTCACCGTGTCGCTGCACGTGGGGCGGCTCGCGGTCTGGGACGAGGCGGAGGAGCGCCTCCTCGTCCAGCCCGGGGACTACGAGCTGGCGGCAGGGCCGTCGGCGGGCGTCCCGGCGCTCCGCGGCACCCTCACGCTTCCGGCGGCCTGACCGGGCGCCGCCCGGCGGGCCGGGTCCGGGGACGCGATCCGGCGGGCCGGGTCCGGGGACGCGTCAGCGGGCCTCGAACGGGACCGTGGTCCAGTCCGCGGGGAGGGCACGCGGCGCCCATGACGGGTCCGGTGTCCACTCCGCCCAGGACTTGTCCCACCAGTGGTCGCCGGCGTCCAGCCGGGCGGCGATGCGCGCCGCCTCCGCGCGGATCGCGGGCATCCGGCCGGGATAGCGGGCCGGGCCCGTCTCCTCGAAGTCGTCGACGTCCTTGAACTCGTAGGTCTCCGCGTCGGCCGCCCACCAGACGTCGAGCTCGTGGTCGAGGGTGTCGAAGCCGATCGACGTGCGCCGCGGGGCGTCCTCCAGGTTGAAGTACCAGCCCTGGAACTCTCGTTCGGCGCCCGCCCAGAACAGGAAGAGCGAGTGCTCGACTCCGGTCCAGTGCAGTTCGAGGCGGCCGTGCCCGCGCCAGGACGTACCTCCGGCGAGCATCCACGGATGCCGCCCGACGGGGAACGTCCCGGACTCCGGGTACCCGAACGGCGAGCCGCCCGGGGTGTACGTGACCAGCAGGTCACCGTCGTCCTGCACGCAGATCTGCGGGATCGCGATCCACGGCTCGCCGCGCATGATCTCGCGGCGCACCACGGTGCTGCCCGGCTCGAAACGTGAGGTCATGTCCCGCACGGTAACAGTGAGATGTCGACACCGGGACGGCCCGGCCGAAGGGGTGGCCGAGCCCGTCCTACCGCTGGACCTCCACGCCGCCGCGCAGGACACGTCGTGGCCGCAGTTCCTCGTCGGCGACCAGGGCGTCCGCGCGCAGTCCCCGGGCGAGCGTCCCGATCCGGCGGTCGAGCCCGAGGACGCGAGCCGGTACCACCGACGCCGAGCGCACCGCTTCGAGGAGCGGGACCCCCGCGGCGACGGTGTGCCGGACGACGTCCACGAGGTGAGCCGTACCGCCGGCGATGGCGCCGCCGTCCGGCGCCGCGGGGTCGGCGAGCCGGGCGACGCCGTCCCGCACGGTGACCGACATCGGGCCGAGCTCGTAGGAGCCGTCCGCCATCCCGGCCGCCGCCATCGCGTCGGTGACGAGGACCACCTGGTCCGCGCCGACCGTCCCGAACACCGTCCGCACCGTCGCGGGGTCGAGGTGGACGCCGTCCGCGATGAGTTCGACCACGAGGTCACCACGGGCCGCCGCCGCGAGGCAGGCCGCGATCGGGCCCGGGGCCCGGTGGTGCAGCGGGCGCATGCCGTTGAACAGGTGGGTGGCCGTCATCTCACGGTGGCCGACCGTGCCGGCCACCTCCGCGGCCAGCCGCAGGCCGGCGGTGACCTGGGAGATCAGGGCCTCCGCGGCCTCGGTCGTCCCGTCCGTGTGCCCGAGCGACGGAATGGCACCGGCCTCGATGAGTGCCGTCGCGGCCCCACCGGGGCCGGCGACCCCGGGGACCTCCGGCGCCACCGTCATCGTCGCCAGGTGCCCGCGCGCGGCCTTCGCGAGGTCGCGGACCCACGCGGCGTCTCCGTCGCGCAGCCGAGCCGGGTCGTGCGCGCCGCGCCGTTCGTGCGACAGGAACGGCCCCTCGGCGTGGATGCCGGCGATCTCACCGGTGTCGGCGAGGTCGGCGAGCATGGCCGCCCGCCGCGCCAAGGTGTCCGGGTCGGCGGTCACCAGGGAGGCGAGCATCGTCGTCGTACCGTGCCGCCGGTGTTCGAGGACCGCCCGCATCGCCTCGTCGACGCTGGTCGCGTCGGGGAACCCCACTCCTCCCCCGCCGTGGTTGTGCAGGTCGACGAGCCCGGGCAGAACGTAGTCGTACGACGGCGGCACCTGGCCGAGCTGCGCGTCGAAGCCCGCGTCGCGCGCCTCGGCGGCCGAGCCGACGAACGCCAGCCGGTCTCCCCGCGCGATGACGACGCCGTCGTCGATCATCGTGTCGGGCAGGAGCACTCGTCCTCGCAGGACGACCATGGACATGTTCTCCGCCATGGGCCCATCCTGCCGTAGGAGCGGCCGCCGCCCGCAAGTCACCGTCGATCCGCACCCCCACCCTGCGGTTCCTTGCGCTCGGGACCACCGTCGCGGAAGGCCGCGCAAGGGCGGCGCGGGCGGCGCGCCGGGTGCGCCGCCAGGCCGAGCGCACCGGTCGGAGTGCGGCCCCTCACCGTCAGAAGAGGCGCGACTCCAGGTCGTCGACGCCACGCATGGCGTCGTAGTCCAGGGTCAGGCACTCCATGCCACGGTCCACCGCGAGGACGCGCGCCTGCGGCTTGATCTCCTGGGCCGCGAACACGCCGCGGACCGGGGCGAGCAAGGGATCGCGGTTCAGCAGCTCCAGATAGCGCGTGAGCTGCTCGACACCGTCGATCTCGCCGCGGCGCTTGATCTCGACCGCCACCGTGGCGCCTCGGGGGTCGCGGGCCAGGATGTCGACGGGCCCGATCGCCGTCATGTACTCGCGCCGGATGAGGGTGCTGCCCTCACCGAGCAGGCCGATCTGCTCCGCGAGCAGCTCCTGCAGATGCGCCTCGACGCCGTCCTTCACCAGCCCGGGGTCGACACCGAGGTCGTGGGCGGAGTCGTGGTGCACGGTGTGCAGGTCGATCTCCAGGCGGTCGTCGGACTTCTTGTGCTGGACGGTCCAGACCTGCTCGACGCCGCGCTCCGCCGCCTCCGCGCCCGGTACGGCCTCCGTCAGCGTGCACGGCGGGCTCATCCAGTTCAGCGGCTTGTAGGAGCCGCCGTCGGAGTGCAGCAGCACGCTCCCGTCCGCCTTGACGACGATCAGCCGCGTCGCGAGGGGCAGATGAGCGGTGAGCCGTCCGGTGTACCGGGCGGAACAGTCGGCGACGACGAGACGCAAGGATTCTCCTCGGAGGGATCGGTGGCGGACGGGCGGATCCGTGCCGTGGCGCGAGACCGCCGAGGCAGCGGGTTCCAGGGGGAAGCTACTACCTCGGCGGATACGGAGCGAGTGTTACAGGACCAGGTCGCGGCGGCCCGGCGGGGCGGCCTCGAGCCAGGAGGCGAGGCCGAAGTAGTCGCCCGAGTCCAGGTCCAGCTCGAAGTCCTGGCCGTCGTAGCGGCACCGGACCAGGTAGTGCTGGGGCCCGTCGTCGTCGAACTCCTCCCGGCCGACCAGCTCGAGCCGCTCGCGGTACCAGGTACGGGCCGGCCGGGGCGAGAGCGACCAGCAGCGCCACCACTCGATACGGCCGACCGCGTACTGTGCGATCCCGGCGGTCCAGGATTCCTGTCCCGCCGCGCGCGCGTTGCAGGAGAAGGACCCGACCCGGCGGGAGAGGGTGTGCAGGCGGGACGCGCCCACGCCGAGGACCAGTGCGATCGCGGCTACGATCGCCAGCGCGATCCAGACGACGCCCGGCACGGACCCCCTCCCTCAGACCTGCTCGATCTCGTCGACGACGATCGTGACCAGGTTCTCGTCCACGGAGACGAACCCGCCGTCGACCTGGGCCTCGACCGCCACGCCGTCGTCCGTGCGTACCGTGACCTTACCCGGCCGCAGCACCGCGAGCAGCGGCTGGTGGTCCGCCAGGATGCCGATCTCGCCCTCCACCGACGGCGCGACGACCGTCCTGGCCGTGCCGGACCAGACCTTGCGGTCCGTGGCCACGAGGTCCACGTTCAGCTCAGCCACTCAGGGCCTCCCTCTCGAATAGTACGGGCGGGACGTCGCCGGGCCGGTGTCCGGCCGGCGACGTCCCTGGGGCACGGTGCCTCAGGCGCCGTACTCCTTCTGGATCCTTGCCCACTCGCGCTCGAGGTCCTCGAGGCCACCGATGTTGTAGAAGGCCTGCTCGGCGATGTGGTCGAACTCGCCGGCCGCGATCTTCTTGAACGCCTCGATGGTCTCGCTCAGCGGCACGGTCGAGCCGACCACACCGGTGAACTTCTCGGCCATGTAGGTGTTCTGCGAGAGGAACTGCTGGATGCGGCGCGCACGCGCCACCAGCGTCTTGTCCTCCTCGGAGAGCTCGTCGACACCGAGGATCGCGATGATGTCCTGCAGCTCCTTGTTGCGCTGCAGGATCGACTTCACCTCGGTGGCGACCTCGTAGTGCTCCTGGCCCACGTAGCGCGGGTCCAGGATGCGCGAGGTCGACGCGAGCGGGTCGATCGCCGGGTACAGACCCTTCGACGCGATCTCTCGGGAGAGCTCGGTCGTCGCGTCCAGGTGGGCGAACGTGGTGGCCGGCGCCGGGTCGGTGTAGTCGTCCGCAGGCACGTAGATCGCCTGCAGGGACGTGATGGAGTGGCCGCGCGTCGAGGTGATGCGCTCCTGCAGGAGGCCCATCTCGTCGGCGAGGTTCGGCTGGTAGCCCACGGCGGACGGCATGCGGCCGAGCAGCGTGGAGACCTCGGAACCCGCCTGCGTGAAGCGGAAGATGTTGTCGATGAAGAGCAGCACGTCCTGCTTCTGCACGTCGCGGAAGTACTCCGCCATCGTCAGCGCCGAGAGGGCCACGCGCAGACGCGTGCCCGGCGGCTCGTCCATCTGGCCGAAGACGAGGGCCGTCTTGTCGAAGACGCCGGCCTCGTCCATCTCGTGGATCAGGTCGTTGCCCTCACGCGTGCGCTCGCCGACGCCGGCGAACACCGACACACCGCCGTGGTCCTGCGCCACACGCTGGATCATCTCCTGGATGAGGACCGTCTTGCCGACGCCCGCACCGCCGAAGAGGCCGATCTTCCCACCCTGCACGTACGGGGTGAGGAGGTCGATCGACTTGATGCCCGTCTCGAACATCTGCGTCTTGGACTCGAGCTGGTCGAAGGCCGGGGCCGTACGGTGGATCGGCCAGCGCTCGGTCACCTCGAACTTCTCGCCCTCGGCGAGGTTGAGCACCTCGCCGGTGACGTTGAAGACCTTGCCCTTGGTGATGTCACCGACGGGCACGCTGATCGGCGCGCCCGTGTCGGTCACGGTGGCGCCTCGCACGAGTCCGTCGGTCGGCTTCAGCGCGATGGCGCGCACGAGCGAGTCACCGAGGTGCTGGGCGACCTCGAGCGTGAGCGTGAAGGTTCCCTCGCTCTCGCCCTGGGTCGACAGGTCGATCTCGGTGGTGAGGGCGTTGTAGATGTCGGGGATCGCGTCCTCGGGGAACTCGATGTCCACGACAGGGCCGGTCACCCGAGCGACCCGGCCGGTGCCGGCGCCGCTGGTGTGATCGACCGTGGCTTCCACGGTGGTGGCGGTCATTGCTTGCCTCGCTTCGGTGGGCCGGAGGGTCCTCCGGCGGGGGTCAGGTTCAGGCGGATGCCAGGGCGTCGGCACCCGAGACGATCTCGCTGATCTCCTGGGTGATGTCGGCCTGCCGCGCCTGGTTCGCCAGACGCGTGTACGTACGGATGAGGTCTTCCGCGTTGTCGGTCGCCGTGTGCATGGCACGCTGACGCGCCGCCAGCTCGGACGCCGCGGCGTCGAGCAGGACCGCGAAGATCCGGGACCGCACGTACCGCGGCAGCAGGGCGTCGAGCACTGCCTCGGGCGACGGCTCGAAGTCGTACAGCGGCATGGCCTCGCCCTCGCCGGGGACGGTGACGCCCTCGACGATCTCGAGCGGCAGCATCCGCACGACGCGCGGGCGCTGCGTCACCATGTTCACGAACTGCGTGGAGACCACGTGCAGCTCGTCGACGCCCCCCTCCTCGGGGGACGCGAGGAACGCGCCCAGGAGCGCGTCGGCGATCTCGTCGGAGACCTCCGCCGTCGGTGCGTCCGAACCGTAGGACCACTCGCCCACGAGGTCACGACCTCGGAACGAGTAGTAGGCGATGGCGCGGCGGCCCGCGGCGTACAGCCGGACCTCCTTGCCCTCGGCCTGCAGCTGGTCGATCAGGCGCTCCGTCTCCCGGATGATCGACGCCGAGTACGAACCCGCCATGCCGCGGTCCGACGCGACCACGAACACGGCGGCGCGGCCCGTGGGCTGCTTCCGCTCGGTCGTCAGCGGGTGGTCGATGCTCGCGTGCGCCGCCACCGCCGACACGGCGCGCGTGACGGCAGTGGCGTACGGGGCCGCGGCGGCGGTTCGTGCACGGGCCTTGCCGATGCGCGACGCCGCGATGAGCTCCTGCGCGCGGAACATCTTCTTCAGCGACTGTGTCGACTTGATCCGCGCCTTGTAGATGCGCTGAGAGCCTCCGGCCATGTCTCAGGCCTTCTTCGAGACGACGATCTGCTCCTGCTCGACGTCGACGGCCTCGCCGTCGCCGCCACCGACCAGGGCCGCACCGTCGCTCTTGACGAAGCCGGCGCGGAACTCGTCGACACCGGCCTGCAGCGCGGCCTCGGTGTCGTCGTCCCACTTGCCCGTCTCGGCGATCTTCTGCAGCACGTCGGACTTGCGTCGCAGGTGGTCGAGCATCTCGGCCTCGAAGCGCTTGATGTCCTCGACCGGGACGTCGTCCAGCTTGCCCTTGGTACCGGCCCACACGGAGGCGACCTGGTCCTCGACCGGGTACGGCGAGTACTGGGGCTGCTTGAGCAGCTCCATGAGGGCCGCACCACGGCGCAGCTGGCCTCGGGAGGCCGCGTCGAGGTCGGACGCGAACATCGCGAACGCCTCGAGCGAGCGGTACTGCGCCAGCTCCAGCTTCAACGTTCCGGAGACCTTCTTCATCGCCTTGACCTGGGCGTCACCGCCGACTCGGGAGACCGAGATACCGACGTCGACCGCCGGGCGCTGGTCGGCGTTGAACAGATCGGACTGCAGGAAGATCTGGCCGTCCGTGATGGAGATGACGTTGGTCGGGATGTAGGCCGAGACGTCGTTCGCCTTGGTCTCGATGATCGGCAGACCGGTCATCGAACCCGCGCCCAGGTCGTCGCTGAGCTTGGCGCAGCGCTCGAGCAGGCGGGAGTGCAGGTAGAAGACGTCACCCGGGTAGGCCTCGCGGCCCGGCGGGCGGCGCAGCAGCAGCGAGACGGCGCGGTAGGCCTCGGCCTGCTTCGACAGGTCGTCGAAGATGACCAGGACGTGCTTGCCGCCGTACATCCAGTGCTGCCCGATGGCCGAGCCGGTGTACGGGGCGAGGTACTTGAAGCCCGCCGGGTCGGACGCCGGGGCCGCGACGATGGTCGTGTACTCCAGCGCACCGGCCTCCTCGAGCGCGCCACGCACGGAGGCGATGGTCGAGCCCTTCTGGCCGACGGCGACGTAGATGCAGCGCACCTGCTTGGCGGGGTCGCCCGACTCCCAGTTGGCCTTCTGGTTGATGATCGTGTCGACGGCGATCGCCGTCTTGCCCGTCTGGCGGTCGCCGATGATCAGCTGCCGCTGGCCGCGGCCGATCGGGATCATCGAGTCGATCGCCTTGATGCCGGTCTGGAGCGGCTCGTGCACCGACTTGCGCTGCATGACGCCGGGCGCCTGCAGCTCGAGGGCACGACGAGTCTCCGTCTCGATCTCGCCGAGACCGTCGATGGGGTTGCCCAGCGGGTCCACGACGCGGCCGAGGTAGCCCTCGCCCACCGGCACCGAGAGGACCTCACCCGTGCGGCGGACCTCCTGGCCCTCCTCGATACCGGTGAACTCACCGAGGATGACCACACCGATCTCGCGGACTTCCAGGTTCAGCGCGAGGCCGAGCGTGCCGTCCTCGAAACGCAGCAGCTCGTTGGCCATCGCGCCGGGCAGACCCTCGACGCGGGCGATGCCGTCGGCGGCGAAGACGACGCGGCCCACCTCCTCGGCCGCCGCGGCGTCGGGCTCGTAGGACTTCACGAAGCTGTCCAGCGCGGCACGGATCTCGTCCGGCCGGATCGTCAGCTCAGCCATTGCTCTTCTCCTGTCGTGCCGCGGTCGGGCGCGGCGGAAGGGTTGTACTCACGTGATTCAGCTGTCCCGAATCTCGGCTTCGGTCTCGGTTCCGCTCGAGGCGGGCGGCTCGTACCGCGCCTCCCACCCTGCGCTGCACCTCCACCTCAACCGGCCAGGCGACGCTGCGCGTCGGCCAGGCGCGACAGGACCGTGGAGTCGACGACGTCCGCGCCGACCTGGATGCGCAGGCCACCGACGACCGCGGGGTCGACGGTGACGTTCAGCTGCACAGGACGCCCGTAGGACCGCTCGAGAATCGCCGCGAGCCGGTCCATCTGGGCCTGGGTCAGCACCGTCGCCGACGTCACCATGGCGACGAGACGACGACGGCGTTCCGCCGCGACCTCGCCGAACCAGGTGAGCGTGGGCACGAAGCGGCGACCGCGCGCGTGGACCGTGGCTCGCTGTGCGAGGGCCTGCGTCACCGGGTCGACCTTGCCGCCCAGCAGCGCGTCGACCAGTGCGCGCCGGCGTGCGGCGTCGGTGCTGGTGTCGGAGAGCGCCTGACGCGCCTCACGCTGCCCGACGAGCACCCGGGTCACCCGGAACAGCTCGTCCTCGACGGTCTCGAGCACACCACGCGACTCGGCGGCGGCCAGCGTGGCGTCGACCCCCAGCCGCTCGATGCCGTCCACCAGGTCGGCCTCGCTGGACCACCGGGACCGGACCATGCCGGAGAGCAGATCGATCACCCGGCCGTCGAACCGGCCCAGGAGCGCGGCCACCAGGCCGGCCTTGTCCTCACCTGCGCGAGACGGGTCGGAGAGCGAGCGGCGCAGCGCGCCCGACTCGTCCAGCGCCTCGACGACGGCGAACAACTGCTCGCCGAGCGTGAGGGCTTCCGCCCCCGCGGCGCGCAGGACCGGCTCGAACCGCTCCTGCGCGGCCGCCAGCGATGCTCCGCTCGTTCCCCGCATCACGCCTCCTTGGAGCTTCCGGCCGGCACGGCGCCGTTGGACGCCGCAGCGCCCTCGGACGCCTCGAGCTCGTCGAGGAAGCGGTCCACGACACGCGACTGGCGCGCCGAGTCCTCGAGCGACTCGCCGACGATCTTGGACGCGAGGTCCGTCGCCAGCGCACCGACCTCGGACCGCAGCGACACGGCAGCCGCCTGACGCTCGGCCTCGATCTGACGGTGCGCCGTCTCGGTGATCCGGGCCGCTTCCTCGTTCGCCTTGGCCTTGAGGTCCTTGATGATCGCGGACCCCTCGGCACGGGCCTCCTCGCGCACCTGCGCGGCCTCCGTACGGGCCTCGACGAGCAGGCGCTCCTGCTCCTCGAGCGCCTTGTCGGCCTGGGCCTGCGCCTCCTCGGCCTTCTTGATCCCGCCCTCGATCTGTGCGGCGCGCTCGTCGAGCACCTTGTTCATCGGGGGCAGCACGTACCTGTAGAACGCGACCGCGATGATGACCAGCACCACCGCCGACCAGAGCAGGTCGTAGCCGGCGGGCAGGAACAGGTCGATACCTTCCGGTTCTTCCGTCGCCGCCAGGATGGTGGCGGCGCTCGCGCGCGCCGCCATCACGCGGCCGGGAAGAGGAAGCCGGCGACGAGACCGAGCAGTGCGAGCACCTCGACGAACGCGACACCGAGGAACATGGTGGCGCGAAGCTGGCCGGCGACCTCGGGCTGACGGGCCATGCCCTCGATCGTCTTGCCGATGAGGATACCGAGACCGATACCCGGGCCGGTGGCGGCGAGACCGTAGCCGACCGCGTTCAGGTTACCGGTGACCTCGGCGAGATTGATGGCGTCCACTTGCGTCTTCCTTCCGTTGGGCGCCGCGACCGATCGGCCCGGCGTCACGTGGTTGCGAACGGACGCACTGCGCGCCCATCGCCATGGGTTCAGTTGAAGATTTCGGGTGTCGTTCGACGAACTGCTCGGGACGGGGCGACCGTCAGTGCTCCTCCTCGAGCGACATGTTGATGTACACCGCGGCCAGCAGGGCGAAGATGTACGCCTGCAGGAAGCCGACCAGCACCTCGAACAGCGTCACGAAGATGCCCGCGGGCAGCGTCAGCGCACCGAAGGCCATCAGCCCGGTGCCGGCGGAGTCGATCAGGAAGAACTGCGTCGCCGCGAAGCAGAGCACCAGCATGATGTGACCGGCGACCATGTTGGCCACGAGACGCACCATCAGGGAGCCCGGGCGGATGACGAGGATCTGCAGCAGCTCGATCGGCGTCAGGATGAAGTAGATCGGCCACGGCACCCCGGGCGGGAAGAGGTTCGCCTTGAGGTAGCCGCCCAGGCCGTGCTTCTGGATGCCGGCGTACCAGTAGGTGACGAACACCCAGAGCGCCAGGAGCAGCGGGACGCCGATCCGCGAGGTGGCCGCGAGGTTCAGGCCGGGGATGACACCGGTGAGGTTGAAGGCGAGGATCGTGAAGAAGATCGTGGTGAGCATGGGCACGTAGCGCTTGGCGCGCTCCTTGCCCATGATCTCCTCGACGATCTGCACCCGCACGAAGTCGAGCAGGTACTCGACGGCCGCCTGGAAGCGGCCGGGAACGACCTTCGCGCGACGAGCGGCGACGATGAAGACCGTCAGCAGGACGATCGTCGCGACCACGCGGATGATCCAGATGCGGTCGATCTGGAAGATGGTGTCGCCGAACGCGATGGCGGACGGGAAGAAGTCCGACAACGACGGCGTGTGGAAGCCGCCCGCGTCCTCGTGGCCTTCGGCGGCGGCAAGGATCATGGACGTCGCTAACGTGGACAGGAGGACTCCCAGGTGGTCATAGGCCCGGCACGCATTCACCGATTGGCGGAACGGGCGCGCCGTCGGGCCTGGCCGTCATGGATTCGCGAGTAGCCTAACGTATGTTTGCCGCCTTCAGAGCCTTCAAAGGCAGTGGGCAGGCCCCTTGTGACGAATTGCGCAATGGGATGTCAGGTCGCCTCACGCATCGGTGTAGGGCACCCGGCCTCCGCGCACCGCACGGTAGTCGAGCAGGGCCGAGCCCACCGCACCGATCAGCAGCACCACGAACAGCACGACGCGGTCGTAGAAGTCCTGGCCACGCAGCAGAACGAGCACCACGACCAGCACGACCATCTTGCCCAGCCAGCTCCCCATCACCACGGCGCCCATCGTGGCGGGCGGCTTCCCGATGGTCTGCGCCATCGACCACACCGTCACGCCGGAGAAGAAGGCGGCCAGCGCGGCACCCAGGAGCGCGCCCCACACGCCTGCCGTTCCTGCCGCGAGGTAGCCCACCACGGAGCCGACCACGGCGAGGCCCGCCACCAGCAGGCCGCCGTCGCGCAGGGCCGTGCGCAGCACCGCGCGCTCGGACTCGTGGACGTCAGGGGTCTCAGACATTGCTCTCCTCGTTCTTCACGGTGTGCCCCGGGGGCACCACCTGTGCGGTCGCGACGGCTCGCGCGCCCACGACGTCGGCCTGCGGTGCGGCAGCGGGCACCGGCGGCTGCGAACGGTCCCGCGCCGCTCGCTGCAGTGCGGCGTCGTCGTCCAGGAAGCGGCCCCGGTGACGCAGGGGGCCCATCGTCACCACGAGCGCGATCAGGACCGCCACCGCGGTGCACGACATCACGACGCGCCAGTTCCACTCCACGAGCGCCGCCGCACCGAATGCGAACACCGCCGTCCAGACGTACAGGATCAGCACGGCACGCCGGTGGGAGTGGCCGAGGGCGAGCATCCGGTGGTGGAGGTGCAGCCGGTCGGGAGCCATGGGCGACTTCCCGGCGGCGAGACGGCGTACGACGGCCATGGCCATGTCGGTCAGCGGCAGCATGAGGACACCGACGGGCAGCAGCAGGGGGAACAGTGCGGGGATCGCGGCGACGCCGGTCATGACGTCGGGCTTGATGTTGCCGGTCACGGTGATCGCCGCCCCGGCCATGACCAGGCCGAGCACCATCGATCCGGAGTCGCCCATGAAGATCCGCGACGGGAAGAAGTTGTGCGGCAGGAAGCCGACACACACCCCCACCAGCACGGCCATCATCATGGCCGCGAGCGACGCGTAGTTCTCGGGCGTGTCCTCGGCCGTGAGGCGGTACGTGTACAGGAAGAAGGCCGCGCCACCGATGGCGATGATGCCCGCGGCCAGACCGTCCAGCCCGTCCACGAAGTTCACCGCGTTCATGGCGATCACGACGATGAGCACGGTGGCGATCAGCGACAGGCGCGACGACGGGATCGTCAGCCCGCCGGGCGTGGGGATGGTGACGAGCTGGACCTCGTTGAGCGCCATGAAGCCGGCGGCGAGGACCTGCCCCGCGAGCTTGGTCAGCCAGTCGAGGTCCCAGACGTCGTCGGCCCAGCCGAGCAGGCAGACGATGAGCGCGCCGCCCACGATGCCGAGGACCTGACGGTCCGCGAACACCCCCTCGAGGAACGGCATCCGCGAGGCCAGCAGCACCGCCACGACGATCCCGAGCATGATCGCCAGGCCGCCCGCCCGGGGCGTCGGCACCGAGTGCACGTCGCGGGCCCGGACGGCCGAGATGGCCGAGGTCCGCAGCGCCACCCATCGGGCGGCGGGCGTCGTCAGGAACGTGACCGCCGCGGCCACGAGCATCAGCAGCAGGTACACCCTCACGCGTCTTCCTCCAGGCCCAGCACGGGCGCCACCTCGCGCAGCGCCTCCGGCCCGACGGCCCCGGACCGTACCACGCGCAGCCGCTCCCCCGTGGCGTCGACGATGGTGGAGGCCGTCCCGCCGGGTGCGGCGCCCCCGTCCAGGTAGACCGAGACGGAGTCGCCGAGCTGCTCGACCGCCTCGTCGACGTCGATCGCCGCGGGACGACCGGACAGGTTCGCGCTCGACACCGCGAGCGGTCCCGTGCGGCGCAGCAGGGCGAGCGCGACCGGGTGGTCCGGCATGCGCAGCGCCACCGTGCCGTGGGTCTCGCCCAGGTCCCACTGCAGGGACGGCTGAGCCCGCAGGATGATGGTGAAGCCGCCGGGCCAGAACGCCTCGGCGAGGTCGCGGGCTTCCTCGGGCACGTCCGTGGCGAGCCCGTCGAGCGTGGCGGCGTCGCCGATCAGCACCGGCGGCGGCATCTGGCGGCCGCGGCCCTTGGCCGCGAGGAGGGCGGCGACGGCTTCCGAGTCGAAGGCGTCGGCCGCGATCCCGTAGACGGTGTCGGTGGGCAGCACCACGAGGCCACCGCGCGATATCGCGTTGACCGCCTCGTCGATCGCCGGCCCCCAGGTCTGCGGGTTCGTGGCATCGAGCGCAGGACGTGCAGGTACGGTCACGAGTCCCAGTCTTTCACGACCCGGGGGTGGATTCGTCCCGGGCAGCCCGCCGGGCCACCACCATGCGGGGACGTCCCGTGAGGTCGTCCCGTGTCGTGGCGGACTCGAACGCACCGGTCCGGTCCACCATCGCGCGCACGGCACCGGACTGGACCTCGGCGTGCTCCATGACGAACAGGCCGCCAGGTCGCAGGAGACGCGCCGCCGCGGCCACGATCCCGCGGGGCACCTCCAGACCGTCCGCGCCGAGGCCGTACAGCGCGACGGCCGGATCGTGCTCCGCGACCTCGACGTCGCGCGGGACGGCGTCGGGCGGGACGTACGGCGGGTTGGAGACGACGACGTCGACCGTGCCGTCGAGCACGCGCAGCGCGGTGCGCGCGTCACCCCGCACGAGCCGCACGAGGCCGCCGGTCCCACCGGTGGGCGGCCGGGGCGGTGCGGCACTCACCGCGTCGATGTTGCGAACCGCCCAGGCATGGGCGCGGGCGTCCAGCTCGACGGCGTGCACCCGGCTCCCGGGCACCTCCGTGGCGACGGCGAGCGCGATCGCCCCGGACCCGGTGCACAGATCGACGACGACGGGCCCCCGGGCCGCCGCGTCGCGGGCCGGTTCCGCCCCCGGACCGGCCGAGTCCGCGCGCCCGTACCGGCCCGGTGCGACGGCGAGACCGGCGGCCTCGTCGATCGCCACCTGGGCGACCTGCTCGGTCTCCGGCCGGGGAACGAAGACCCCCGGCCCGACGGCCAGGGTGAGATACCGGAAGTGGGCCACGCCGGTCAGGTGCTGCAGCGGCTCACGCGCCGCACGCCGCGCGACGACGTCGTGGAAGCGTGACCGCGCGTCGTCGGCCACCGGGGCACCGAGTACCGCGCGGCGCCGGACCTCGCCGGGGTCGACGCCGAGGACGTACGCCAGCAGCAGCTCGGCATCGACGCGCGGTGATCCCACACCGCTGCCGGACAGGACTCGCGCCGCGTCGGTGATCAGCTGGTCGGTCGTGCTCATCGGGTCTCGACGTCTCCGGAGGGGCGAACGGCCGCCGGCTCCTGGTGGGCCCGGGTGGACGCGGCCCCCTCGGGTACCGGCAGGCTCACGCCTCTCCCGCCTCCGCCAGGCGCGCGGCCTCGTCCGCCTCGATCGCCGAGCGGACCACCGGTTCCAGGTCACCGTCGAGAACCTGGTCCAGGTTGTAGGCCTTGTAGCCGGTGCGGTGGTCCGCGATCCGGTTCTCCGGGAAGTTGTACGTCCGGATCCGTTCGGAACGGTCCACCGTCCGCACCTGCGAACGACGCAGGTCCGCGGCCTCGGCGGCGGCGGCCTCCTGCTGCGCGGCGAGCAGTCGTGCCCGGAGCACCCGCATCGCCGCCTCGCGGTTCTGCAGCTGCGACTTCTCGTTCTGCATCGACACCACGATGCCGGTCGGCAGGTGCGTGATGCGGACCGCGGAGTCGGTGGTGTTGACGGACTGACCGCCCGGGCCGGAGGACCGGTACACGTCGATGCGCAGGTCGTTCTGGTCGATCTCGATCTCTCCCGGGTCGTCCACCTCCGGGAACACCAGCACGCCCGCGGCGGACGTGTGGATACGCCCCTGCGACTCGGTGACCGGGACCCGTTGCACGCGGTGCACGCCGCCCTCGTACTTCAGATTGGCCCACACGCCCTCGGACGGGTCCTCGACGGCCTTCGCCTTGACCGCCACCTGCACGTCCTTGTAGCCGCCCAGTTCGGTGCGGTTCTCGTCGAGCACCTGGGTGGACCACCCGCGGCGCTCGGCGAAGCGGAGGTACATGCGCAGGAGGTCGCCGGCGAACAGCGCGGACTCGTCGCCCCCCTCGCCGGCCTTGATCTCGAGGATCGCGTCCCGGCCGTCGTCCGGGTCACGCGGGATCAGGACCCTGCGCAGCCGCTCGGCGGCCTCCGTCTCGGCCGCCCGGAGATCGGGGAGCGCATCGGCGAACTCCGGGTCACCGCCGTCCTCGAGCGCGGCGAGCTCCTCGGCCGTCTCACGGTCCTCGCGCGCCCGCTGGAAGGCCCGGTGCGCCGACACCACCTGGTTGAGTTCGGCGTACCTCCGCCCCAGGCTTCGCGCGCGGCCCTGGTCCGCGTGCACCGCGGGGTCTGCCAGAGCCCGCTCGATCTCGGCGTGCTCCTCGAGCAGCGGTCCGACGGCGGAGAACTGCTCGGTCACCTTGTCACCTCGGGTCGGGCTGGGTCGGACGGGTCGGGCTGATCGGGCTGGTCGGCACCGCACGCGGGCCGCCGGCTCGCCGGCCGGTTCGTGCGCGGACGAGTCGTGCCGCCGGTCGGCGTCGCAGCGGGCAGAAGCGCCGGACCGGCGGTCGACAAGACAGCAGCGCCGACGGTCCCGCGCTCCGACTGCCCCTGGAGAGGTTGTCGGTGCGGGTCCGCCGGCGCTGCGAGGTGCTACTTGGCGGTCTTCTTGCCGTAGCGCGCCTGGAACCGGGCCACGCGGCCACCGGTGTCGAGGATCTTCTGCTTGCCCGTGTAGAACGGGTGGCAGGCGCTGCACACGTCGGCGTTGATCTTGCCGGACGTCTCGGTGCTGCGGGTCACGAAGGTGTTCCCGCAGGTGCAGGTCACCTCGGTGACGACGTACTCGGGGTGGATACCGGACTTCATGGGGATGCTCCTTGGTCAGAGGCTGCCGGGTCGCCCCGCTGATCGCGGGCCGTGAAGCGGCAGACCGAGGATCTATTGTGCCAGACCGCGGACTACACGGTCTCGCCGGGCTGCTCGTCGGTCAGCTTGCCCGGTGTCGTCTTCTGCACCTCCATGAGGAACTCGACGTTGGACCGGTGCTCCTTGAGCTTGCCCAGCAGCAGTTCGGTGGCCTGCTGCGTGTCGAGTGCACCCATGACGCGGCGCAGCTTGTAGACGATCGAGAGCTCTTCCTTCGACATGAGGATCTCCTCACGCCGGGTGCTCGACGCGTTGACGTCGATCGCCGGGAAGATGCGCTTCTCGGCCAGAGAACGCGAGAGCCGCAGCTCCATATTCCCGGTGCCCTTGAACTCCTCGAAGATCACCTCGTCCATCTTGGAGCCGGTCTCCACGAGGGCCGTGGCGAGGATCGTGAGCGAGCCGCCGTTCTCGATGTTGCGGGCCGCGCCGAAGAACTTCTTGGGCGGGTAGAGCGCGGCGGCGTCCACACCACCGGACAGGATTCGTCCCGAGGCCGGGGCCGCCAGGTTGTACGCACGGCTCAGGCGGGTGATGCCGTCGAGCAGCACGACGACGTCCTGGCCCAGCTCCACGAGCCGCTTGGCCCGCTCGATGGCGAGCTCGGCGACCAGGGTGTGGTCCGAGGCGTGGCGGTCGAACGTCGAGGAGATGACCTCGCCCTGCACGGACCGCGAGAAGTCGGTGACCTCCTCCGGCCGCTCGTCCACCAGCACCACCATGAGGTGGACCTCGGGGTTGTTGCTGGTGATCGAGTTGGCGATCTGCTGCATCATCAGCGTCTTGCCGGCCTTCGGCGGGGCCACGATGAGGCCGCGCTGGCCCTTGCCGATCGGGGCGACGATGTCGATCACGCGCGGCGTGAGCTTCGTCGCCTCGGGGTTCTCCAGGCGCAGTCGCTCCTGCGGGTACAGCGGCGTGAGGTTGCCGAACTCGGGTCGGCCCTTCGCCTCGTCCGGCGTCATGCCGTTGACGGTGTCGAGCCGGACCAGCGCGTTGAACTTGTTCCGCGCGTTCTTGCCCGACGGCGGCTCCTCGCCCTCACGGGGCTGGCGCACGGCACCGGTGATCGCGTCTCCGCGGCGCAGGCCGGACTTCTTCACCTGGTTGAGCGACACGTACACGTCGTTGGGGCCCGCCAGGTAGCCCGACGTCCGGACGAACGCGTAGTTGTCCAGGATGTCGAGGATGCCGGCCACGGGCAGCAGCACGTCGGTCTCGTTGACCTCGACGCTCTCGAGGTCCATGTCCGGACCCTGGCCGCGGCCGCGGCGCTTGCGGTCACGGCCGCGGTCACGGCCCCGGCGCCGGCGGGAGCCGCGCTCGTCGTCCCGGTTGCCGTCCGCGCGCGGACCGTCGTTGCGCGGGCCGGTGTCCCGCTGGCGGGTGTCACGACGTGCCTCTCCGCGGCCGCCACCGTCCCGGGCACCGCCCTCGCGTCCGGTGGAGCCGGTGCGGTCCTGCTTGGGCTGGCGGTTCTGGCCCTGGCGGCTGCCGGCGTCGCCGTTCGGCTGGCCGTCCTCGGCGGGTGCGCTCTGCTCACGCCCCGCGCGCCGCGAGCGCGGCTGCGCGACGGCCTCGGCGAGCTCGGCGAGGCGAGCGGCACGATCGTCGCCGGACGGCGCGGAGTCGGTGTCGGGGGTCGCACCCGCCGTCGCGGGAGCGACGGCGGTCGCCACGGACCCTCCCGCCGCGGCCGCGGCAGGAGCCGTGGGCTCGGCCGACTGCGGTGCGCTCGCCTTCTTCTGCGCGGGTCGACGGCGCGACGTTGCGCCGCCGCCGGAGACGGGCTCACCGGTGGTGGTTCGGATGGCCTCGACGAGATCGCTCTTGCGCATCTTCGAGATGCCCTTGACGCCGAGCTCGGAGGCGAGCGACTGAAGCTCTGCCAGGCGCATGGTGCTCAGTGAGCCACTTGCCGGCTTGGCGTTATCGGTGGTGTCTGTCACGAAGGACCCTTCCCCCTCGGAACTGCGGCCTGCTCTTCTGGGAGGCCGCATCGGCGGTGCGCCCACCTGAGAACGGGCGCTGAAAACCTCGCATCAGTGGTACGACGTCGGCTGACGGGGGCAGTTGTCGGCCTGAGATGCGGCGGCCGAACGAGCTCGCGCACACGAACACAGTGTGGGCGGTGGTGGTTCGGCCTTGCTCACGGGTTCGCGGCGTGATGACTCACATGATGCCGCTTTCAATCCCGAAAGGCTCACTGCATCCTACCACCTCGTCAAGGCTTGGTATCTGGGAACTCAGGCCCTTTTTTCCCGAGTCGCCGGCACGGACGATAACGCATCCGGGTGACCGGAAAGTCTCCGCGCCCTGGCGCCGGCGGTGTCGATCCCGGGCCGGAGCACACGCCAGCCCGCGGTCTCGTCGACGACTGCGGCGAGAACGGCGTCCCTGCGCACGACATCCCGGCCGGCGGCGAGTACCAGCACCGACGGACCCGCGCCCGAGATCGTCGCCGCGATCCCTTCAGCGCGCAGCGAACGCAGCAGTTCGCTCGACTCCCCCAGCACCTCTCCCCGGTAGGACTGGTGCAGCCTGTCCTCGGTGGCCTCCAGGAGCAGCTCCGGCCGCCGTGCCAGGGCCTCGACGAGCAGTGCCGCGCGGCCCACCGTGAACGCGGCGTCCGCATGGGCCACCCGGTCGGGCAGCGCGGCCCGGGCCCGCGAGGTCTCCAGGCGGGCCTCGGGCACGATCACGGTCGCCTCGATCGCCGGGTCGACCTCCAGGTCCACGGCTCGCGGCCCGTCGTCACCGGTCCACGCGACCGTCGCGCCCCCGGCGATGGCCGGTGCGGCGTTGTCGGGGTGGCCCTCGAACTCCGTGGCGAGCCGCAGGACCGTCGCGGCGTCGATCGCACGAGGGTCGGCCAGCAGAGCACGGGCCGCCACGATGCCCGCGACCACCGCCGCCGAGGACGATCCCATCCCCCGCCCGTGCGGGATCACGTTCCGGCACGTCATGTGGATCCCGGTCGGCGTGGCCCCCGCGAGGTCGAGTGTCCGGCGCAGGGCGCGCACCACGAGGTGCTCCTCACCGAGGGGCACCTCACCGGCCCCCTCGCCCTCCACGTCGACGACCACCTCGTCGGCGGCCACGAGACGTACCTCGACCTCGTCGTGGACGGCGAGAGCGAGTCCCAGGGCGTCGTACCCCGGGCCGAGGTTGGCGCTCGTCGCGGGCACCCGGACCACCACGTGGTCGGCACCGAGCTGCATCTGGTCTACCTTCTGGATCATTCCGGTCCGTCGCTCCCGCGCCGGTGGTGCCGGAGCGGGGAACCCCGGTCCGTCGCTTGCTCAGTCGAGCCCGAGGGCCGTGGCGATGGTGACGACATCCGCGCCCACCTTGGTCGGGGTGACGTCGCCCCCGTCGGGCGTGCGGAGCGCCCAGCCGGGATCCTTGAGCCCGTGACCCGTCACGGTGATCACGATGCGCGCGCCGGCGGGCACGAGGCCACGTCCCGCGCGCGCCAGCACCCCCGCGACTCCCGCGGCGGACGCGGGCTCCACGAAGACGCCGACCTCGGCGGACAGGATCCGGTGGGCGGCGAGGATCTCCTCGTCGGACACGGCTTCGATGACGCCGCCGGACGTGTCCCGCGCCTCGACGGCCTGCTGCCAGGAGGCCGGGTTGCCGATGCGGATCGCGGTGGCCACCGTTTCCGGCTGGTCCACCGGGTGACCCTTGACGATCGGCGCGGCGCCGGCCGCCTGGAACCCCCACATCGCCGGGGTGCGGGACGCCGCCACCGGGCCCGCGGACGGGTCCGCGTACTCGGTGTAGCCCTTCCAGTAGGCCGTGATGTTGCCCGCGTTCCCGACCGGCAGGACGTGGATGTCCGGTGCGTCGCCCAAGGCGTCGACCACCTCGAACGCGGCGGTCTTCTGCCCCTCGATGCGGTCGGGGTTCACCGAGTTCACCAGCTCGACCGGGTAGGCCTCGGCCAGTTTCCGTGCCGCGACCAGGCAGTCGTCGAAGTTTCCGTCCACCTGCAGCAGCTGGGCTCCGTGCGCGATGGCCTGGCTGAGCTTCCCCATGGCGATCTTGCCGTCCGGTACGAGTACCGCGCAGGCCATCCCGGCCCGCGTGGCGTACGCCGCGGCCGATGCGGAGGTGTTGCCGGTGGAGGCGCACACCACCGCCTTCGCCCCCCGGGCGGCCGCGGCCGAGATCGCCGTCGTCATCCCGCGGTCCTTGAACGAGCCGGTCGGGTTCATGCCCTCGAACTTGACGTACACCTCGGCGCCCACGCGGTCACCGATCGCCGGGGCCGGGATCAGCGGAGTGCCGCCCTCGCCGAGCGTGACGACATGGGTCGTGAGGTGCTCCGGGAGGCGGTCGGCGTACTCGTGGATCACACCACGCCACTGATGGGCGATGGGGGCAGCGACGGTCATCTTCATCCCTCGACTCGCAGGACCGACATGATCCGGCGGACGGACTCGAGCCCGTCCACCGCGGCGACCGTGGCCGCCAGGGAGGCCTCGCGCGCGGAGTGCGTCGTGAGGACGAGTGTGGCGCTGCCGCTGGTGGCTGCCGTCTGGCTCACCGTCTCGATCGAGACGCCGTGGTCGCCCAGCACGCCGGCCACCTCGGCAAGACCGCCGGGACGGTCGGCCACCTCGAGGCGAACCTGGTAGCGGGTGACGGCGGCGTCCTGCGGCAGCACCGGCAGGGCGGCATAGGTGGACTCCTGCGGCCCCTTGCCGCCGAGCACACGGTGCCGGCCGGCGGAGACGATGTCGCCCAGCACGGCCGACGACGTCGGACGCCCGCCCGCCCCCTGGCCGTAGAACATCAGCGGACCGGCCGCGTCCGCCTCGACGAACACCGCGTTGAACGCCCCGCGGACGTTCGCCAGGGGGTGGTCCTTCGGGACCAGCGCCGGGTGCACGCGCGCGGAGACGCCCTCGGAGGTGCGCTCCGCGATCGCGAGGAGCTTCACGCAGTAGCCGGTGCGGTCGGCCCACTCCACGTCCTCGGCCGTGACGCCGGAGATGCCTTCGCACGCGACGTCCTTCATCCGCACCCGGGTGTGGAACGCCAGGCTGGCGAGGATGGCCGCCTTCGCCGCGGCGTCGTGTCCCTCGACGTCGGCGGTGGGATCGGCCTCGGCGTACCCGAGCTCCTGTGCCTGTTTCACGGCGACGTCCAGTTCGAGGCCGTGCGTCGACATCTGGTCCAGCACGTAGTTCGTGGTGCCGTTGACGATGCCGAGCACGCGGGTGATGTCGTCACCGGCGAGCGACTCCCGCAGCGGGCGGACGATCGGGATCGCGCCCGCCACGGCGGCCTCGCCGTGGATGTCGACGCCCGCGGCGTCGGCCGCCTCGTAGAGCGACGGGCCGTCGTCGGCCAAGAGGGCCTTGTTCGCGGTGACGACGGCGGAACCACTCTCGATGGCCCGCAGCAGCAGGGACCGCGCGGGCTCCAGCCCGCCCATCAGCTCGACCACGACGTCGGCCTGGTCGACGAGCGCCTCGGCATCCTCCGTGAACAGGTCGCGCGGGATCGCGATGTCACGCGGCGCGTCGACGGTGCGCACGGCGATGCCGGCGATCTCCAGCGGCGCCCCGACGCGTGCCGAGAGGTCCTCCTGGTCGTACAGGAGCGTCTTCGCGACCTGGGTGCCGACGACTCCGCAACCGAGCAGGGCGACGCGCAACGGTCGGGGTTCGGTCATCGGTACTCGCGTCTCCTCAAGCGTCGTTCAGGCCGTGACAGGCCTTGTACTTCTTCCCCGAACCACAGGGGCACTGCGCGTTGCGCGGCGTGCCCGGGAAGGTCCGCGTGTCCTCCGGGCCGGACGACGCCGGCTCGGGCGTGCCGGTGGCGGCACGGCGTCCGCGGCGGGTCCCCGGTCCCTGGACGAAGGCGGAACCGCTGCCGTCGTCACTGGGCGCACTGTACGTCAACGGGGTGCGGCGGGGAGCTTCCAGTCCACGAGCCTGCAGCACGGGCATCGGCTGCGTCTCCGTCGGCTCCGGCTGACCGGTGCCGAGGCGGCCGCCGCGCGGCGGAACCTTCTCGTCCCGGCCCACGGGTGTCATGACGCTCGTCATGCCGCTCGCCCCGGGAACTCCCGCGGCGTCGGTCGCACCCTGGCCGGGGGCCGCCGCCGGAACGCCGTCGGCGACGGCGCCCGCCACCGCGCCGGCGACGGCGGCTTCCTGCTGGCCGCCGTCAGCCTGCTGCACGGTCACCTCGAGGTTGAACAGGAAGCCGACGGACTGCTCCCGGATCGCGTCCTTCATCGCCTCGAAGAGCTGGAACCCCTCGCGCTGGTACTCCACCAAGGGGTCGCGCTGCGCCATGGCGCGCAGACCGATGCCCTCCTTGAGGTAGTCCATCTCGTACAGGTGCTCGCGCCAGTTGCGGTCGGTCACCGACAGCACGACCCTGCGCTCCAGCTCCCGCATCGCGGCGGAGCCCAGCTCCTCCTCGCGTGCGGCGTAGGCGACCCGCGCGTCCGAGAGGATCTCCTCGAGCAGCAGCTCACGACTGACGCTGCCCGGCCCGCCCGCCTCGGAGACCACGTCATCGACCGTGATCGACACCGGGTAGACGTTGCGCAGCGCCGTCCACAGGCCGTCGAGGTCCCACTCCTCGGGTGCGCCCTCGGCGGTGGCCGCCGTGACGTACTGGGTGACGATGTCCGTGATGAAGTGCTGCACCTGCTCGTGCAGGTCCTCGCCGTCCAGCACCTTGCGCCGCTCGGCGTAGATGATGTCGCGCTGCCGGGACAGGACGTCGTCGTACTTGAGCACGTTCTTGCGGATCTCGAAGTTGCGCGACTCGACCTGCGCCTGCGCGGACTGGATGCCGCGGGTGACCATCTTGGACTCGAGCGGCATGTCGTCCGGGAAGCCCGCGCGGTGCATCATCGCCTCGGCCAGGCCGGAGTTGAACAGCCGCATGAGGTCGTCCTGCATGGACAGGTAGAACCGCGACTCGCCCGGGTCGCCCTGACGGCCGGAGCGACCGCGGAGCTGGTTGTCGATACGCCGCGACTCGTGACGTTCCGTGCCCAGCACGTACAGGCCGCCCAGCTGCGTCACCTCGTCGTGCTCGGCCGCCACGGCCTGCTGGGCCTGCTCCAGGGCCTGGGGCCATGCCGCCTCGTACTCGTCCGGGGTCTCCGCCGGGTCCAGGCCCTTCTCCGCGAGCGCCGCGACCGCGATGTGCTCGGCGTTGCCACCGAGCATGATGTCGGTACCGCGCCCGGCCATGTTCGTCGCCACGGTGACCGCGCCCTTGCGGCCCGCCATCGCGATGATCGACGCCTCGCGCTCGTGTTCCTTCGCGTTCAGGACGCTGTGGGGTACTCCGGCCTTCTTCAGCAGACCGGACAGCAGCTCCGACTTCTCGACACTGGTGGTGCCGACCAGCACCGGCTGGCCGACCGCGTGCCGCTCGACGATGTCCGCGACGACGGCGTTGAACTTGCCCTCCTCGTTCTTGTACACGAGGTCGGGCTCGTCGATGCGCTGCGGGGGCTTGTTGGTGGGGATCGGGACGACGCCGATCTTGTAGGTGCCCTGGAACTCCGCGGCCTCGGTCTCGGCCGTACCGGTCATGCCCGCGAGCTTGTCGTAGCGGCGGAAGTAGTTCTGCAGCGTGATCGTGGCGAGCGTCTGGTTCTCGGCCTTGATCTCGACGCCTTCCTTGGCCTCGATCGCCTGGTGCATGCCCTCGTTGTAGCGGCGCCCGGCGAGGATTCGGCCGGTGTGCTCGTCGACGATCATGACCTCGCCGTTCAGCACGACGTAGTCCTTGTCGCGCTTGAACAGCTCCTTGGCCTTGATGGCGTTGTTGAGGAAGCCGATCAGCGGGGTGTTGAGCGACTCGTAGAGGTTGTCGATGCCGAGGTAGTCCTCGATCTTGGCGATACCGGGCTCCAGGACGCCGACCGTGCGCTTCTTCTCGTCGACCTCGTAGTCCTGGCCGGGTACGAGCCGGCGCACGACCTTGGCGAACTCGACGTACCAGCGGTTGGCGTCGCCGGAGCCGGGACCGGAGATGATCAGCGGGGTCCGCGCCTCGTCGATGAGGATCGAGTCCACCTCGTCGACGATCGCGAAGTGATGACCGCGCTGCACCAGGTCACCGGGCGACCACGCCATGTTGTCGCGCAGGAAGTCGAAGCCGAACTCGTTGTTGGTGCCGTACGTGATGTCCGCCGCGTACTGCTCGCGGCGCTCCGCGGGCGTCTGGCCCGACACGATGATGCCGGTCGACATGCCGAGGAATCGGTAGACACGGCCCATGAGCTCGCCCTGGTACTTGGCGAGGTAGTCGTTCGTGGTGACGACGTGGACGCCCTTGCCCTCCAGGGCGTTGAAGTACGCGGCCGTGGTGGCGACCAGGGTCTTGCCCTCACCGGTGCGCATCTCGGCGATGTTGCCGAGATCGAGCGCGGCGCCGCCCATGATCTGCACGTCGAAGTGGCGCTGCCCCAGGGTGCGCCGGGCGGCCTCGCGCACGGCCGCGAACGCCTCGGCCCGGATCTCCTCGCGCGGGGTCCCCGCGGCGAGACGCTCCTTGAAGCGCTCCGTCTCCTCCCGCAGCTCGGCGTCGCTCAGCTCCTCGAAGCTCGGTTCGAGCCGGTTCACCTGCTCCGCGATGGAGTGCAGCTTCTTGAGCGTCCGGCCCTCGCCGAAGCGAAGGACCTTCTCGAGAATCGAGGGCACGCGGGTTCTCCCGGATCGGTCGGTGTGATACTGCCCACCAGTGGGCAAGGCCCATCGTAGGCCGTAAGGCTGGATGTTCGAACACAACGTTGTCAGGCGCGAATCGGTTACGCCGCATGGTTCGCTCAGGGGAGAACCGGCGCGCGGTCCCCTACGGCGACATCAGGGCGACAACGCCACGAAACGTTTCCCGCTTACGATCACCCCATGGTGACCGCGGCAACGTTCCTGCTCGTCACGACCGCGTTGGGCCTGGGTGCACACCTGCTCCGCCTCCCGCCGCTCGTGGGCTTCCTCGTGGCCGGGTTCGTGCTGCACGCGGCAGGATTCTCCGAACCCGGCTACCTGGAGACCGTCGCGGAGCTCGGCGTGACGCTCCTGCTGTTCGGCATCGGGCTCAAGCTGGACCTGCGCTCGCTGCTGCGCAAGGAGGTCTGGCTCACGACCTTCGCGCATCTGCTCGTCAGCGTCGCCATCGCCATCGGATTCCTCGGAGCGCTCGGCAGCATCGGCCTGTCGCTCCTGGCCGGCAAGGACTTCGGCACCCTCGCGCTCATCGGCCTCGCCCTGTCGTTCTCCTCGACCGTCTTCGTCGTGAAGGTGCTGGACGGACGCTCCGACCAGCGCGCCCTCTACGGGCGGATCGCCATCGGCGTACTGATCATGCAGGACCTCATCGCCGTCGTGTTCGTCTCGGTGACCGAGGAGGAGCCCCCGAGCCCCTGGGCACTCGCCCTCGTCCTGCTCGTCCCGGCCGCGTGGCTGTTGCGCAAGGCCTGGTCGCACATGGGCCACGGCGAACTGCAGGCGCTGTTCGGGATCGCCGTCGCACTCGGCCCGGGCTACGCGCTGTTCGACCTCGTCGGACTCAAGGGCGACCTCGGCGCCCTGGTCATGGGGGTGCTGCTGGCCGGGCACGCGAACAGCACGGAGCTCAGCCGCAACCTGTTCACCCTGAAGGAGCTGCTGCTCGTCGGTTTCTTCGTGTCCATCGGTTTCGCGGGCGAGCCCAGCGGCCAGACGATCGTCGTCGGCCTCCTGGTACTCCTCATGCTCCCGCTGCAGGGCCTCGTCACCGCCCTCCTGCTGCGCCTCATGCACCTGCGCAAGCGCACCGCGATCCTGACCGGCCTCGTCCTGACGAACTACTCCGAGTTCGGCCTTATCGTCGTGGCCGTCGGCGCGGAAGCCGGCCTCCTCGCCGAGGACTGGGTCGTCGTCCTCGCCGTCGCCGTCGCCCTCAGCTTCGTTCTCGCGTCGGCGCTCAACACCCGGGGCAACGAGATCGCCATCGCGCTCGCCAGCCGGTTCCCCTCCAAGCCGAACGACTGGCTGCACCGCGAGGAGCGCCTCATCGACGTCTCCGGCGCCGAGGCGCTCGTGCTGGGCATGGGACGCATCGGTCGCGGAGCGTTCCGTCAGCTCGCCGACGACTACGGCATGAACGTCATCGGCGTCGAGCACGACCCCGAACGCGTCGCCGCGCTACGAGCCGACGGGTACGCCGTCGTCCAGGCCGACGCCACCGACATCGAGTTCTGGGGACGTGTCCGCAGCACCGGCAACGTCCGCCTGGCGATCCTCGCGATGCCGTTCCACCAAGCCAACCTCATCGCCCTCGGACAGCTGCGCGCGGGCGAGTTCAGCGGCACCGTCGCCGCCGTCGCCAGGTACGACGACGACGTCGCCGAGCTGGGACGACACGGCGCCGACGCGGTGTTCCACCTCTACGGCACGGCAGGGCTCGCGCTCGCGGACCACGCGGTCGAGGCGGCGCTCGGCTACGACGCCGCCGAGGAGCTGCGGGACGCCCAGGCCGAGGCACGACGCGAGCCCGACGGTACGCCCGGACGGCGTGAGGCGGGCCGGAGCGAGGCAGGCCGCAGCGCCGAACCGCAGTAGGGCCGTGCGGCGGCCGGCGCGGCACCCGGCCCACCGTTTCACCCTGTGGACAACCGGCACCTGACCGCCCGGCCCGGCAGGCTGATCGCGTGCATCGAACCGGCCCCGTGCCCCAGGACGTCACGACGTCGCCGTCGTCTCCCGTGCCGCAACCGTTCGTCGACCTCACCAGGCTGCTGCTGCCGGTCGCCTGTCCGTGCGGCGAGCCCGACGTGCGCTGGTGCGGGCGATGCGCGGAACGGTTCGCCGGGCCACCGGTCCGGACGGAGCACGGAGCCGGGCGCCTCGATCGTCTCGACGGCGTCCCGCCGCTTCCCGTCTGGGCGCTGACGGCGTACACCGGCCCCGTGCGGGACGTCGTCGTCCACTGGAAGGACCGCGGCCGCGCGGACCTCGACCTCCTGCTCACCGGAGCGCTGCGCCGCGCCGCCCGCGATGTCGCGTCCTGGTCGTTGCCCGCACTCGGCGCCGGTGGCCCCTTCCTCTTCCCACCGGACGACTCGGCCGCCCGCGCGGGCGGTGCCTCACGGGCCGGACGGCGGAGCTTCGCCGGCCCCGCGGGGTCTCGTGGCGGTCCGGCGGAGGCCGTGCTCGCCGTCGTCCCCGTGCCCACGGCAGGACCGGCGCGGAGACGGCGGGCCCGGGACCCCGTCCGCGCGCTCGCCGCAGCCGTCGCCCGGGGCCTGGTCGACGGCGGTGCGCCGGCCCGGTCGGCGCCCGTCCTGCGTCGGCGCGCCACCCGCGACCAGGTCGGGCTCGGAGCCCGGGCACGCGGACGAAACCTCGCCTCGGCGGTGCGCGCGGTCCGTCGGCTGGATGGATGTGTCTGCATGCTGGTCGACGACGTCGTCACGTCCGGGGCGACTCTCGCTGCGAGCGAACAGGCCCTGGAATCGGCCGGCGCCGACGTGCTCGGAGCAATTGTGCTGGCAGCGACTCCGTCACCGAGCGACGGCCCCGGACGTGCGACGACATGCTGACGTCCAGTCAGCTCATGTCGCGTTGTTTACCTCTTATTGGGGCTGTCGCAAACTCCCGGTGCGGGGTTAGCCTGAGTTTCCCGAGGGGCTCAGCGGCTCCTCGACACCGCGACGGGGGGTGATCCATCCCGGCACCGCGACAGGTGCCCCACACAAGGCGGAATCCGGGCGCGCAACGCGCCCTCGACCCGAAGCGGAGACAGCAACATGGAGATCGTCGTCGTCGGCAGGCACACGGTGGTGGCGGACAAGTTCCGTCAGCAGGTGGAGGACAAGCTCTCCAAGGTCGAGCTCCTCTCCCCCACGGCCAGGCGGGTGGACGTGGAGGTCACGCACGAGAACAACCCGCGGATGGCCGAGCAGCGCGAGCGGGTGGAGCTCACGGTCCGGGCGAAGGGGCCCGTGATCAGGGCGGAGGCCGCGGCGGACGACCGTTTCGGCGCGCTCGACCTCGCGATCGACAAGCTCAACGAACGACTGCGCCGCGCACGCGACCGGCGCAAGCACCACCGGAACCACCGGCCGAACTCCCACACGACGACAACCCGCCCCCTCGACGACGACATCCTCACGCCCCGCGACCGTCCCGAGCCGCAGGTCTCGGCACCCGCGGCGCTCGCCGAGCCGGGCGACTCCGTGGAGACGACGATGGGCGACTCGCCCGTCGTCATCCGGCAGAAGCTGCACCACGCCGAGCCCATGACCCTCGACGACGCCGTCTACGAGATGGAGATGGTGGGCCACGACTTCTACCTGTTCATCGACAAGGAGACCGCACGCCCGTCCGTCCTCTACAAGCGCCAGGGGTGGTCGTTCGGCGTGATCCAGCTGGACGACGCCTGCGTCGGCTAGCTCGGGCGCCCGTGCGTCGACGCGGTGCGGGCCGGTGTCACCACCCGGCCCGCACCGCGTACGCGCCCCGCCGCGCCGATTCACCCGTGGCACCCGGGTGGACCTGGCACACTGGACGTCATGAAATCCCGCGTCCTGGTCGTGGATGACGACACCGCCCTGGCAGAGATGATCGGCATCGTGCTCCGGGGCGAGGGGCTCGAACCGATCTTCTGCACCGACGGTGACGAGGCCGTGACGGCCGCTCGCATGCACCAGCCCGACCTGATCCTGCTCGACGTCATGCTTCCCGGCAAGGACGGCGTGCAGGTCTGCCGCGAGGTCCGTGCCGAGTCCGGCGTGCCGATCATCATGCTCACCGCGAAGTCCGACACGGTCGACGTCGTCCTCGGCCTCGAGTCGGGGGCCGACGACTACATCTCCAAGCCGTTCAAGCCCAAGGAACTCGTGGCACGGGTCAAGGCGCGCCTGCGCCGTACCGAGGACCCCGGCCCCGAGCGGCTCCAGGTGGGCGACATCGACATCGACGTCACCGGCCACACCGTCACCCGGGACGGGAAGAAGATCGCCCTGACGCCGCTCGAGTTCGACCTGCTGGTCGAACTCGCGCGCAAGCCCTGGCAGGTCTTCACGCGCGAGGTCCTGCTCGAACGGGTGTGGGGCTATCGGCACAGCGCGGACACGCGCCTCGTGAACGTCCACGTCCAGCGCCTGCGTTCGAAGATCGAGCGCGACCCGGAGAACCCGGAGATCGTCCTGACGGTGCGCGGCGTCGGCTACAAGGCGGGTACCCCGCAATAATGCCCGGGGTCACGTCCTGGCCGCGCCGCGCCCTGATCCGCGCGCGCATCGCCGTGGTCCGCCTGGTACGCCGGGCGGTGCACGCCTTCCGCTCCTCCCTCCGGCTGCGCATCATGGCTTCGGCACTGGCCATCGGCGTCGTGGCGGTCGCCGCGCTGGGGCTGTACCTTTCGACGTCGGTCCGTGACGGCATGGTGGAGCGGCGGCTCGAGTCGATCGTGAACGAGAGCGCCGCCCTGACCGCCGACGCGAACCAGCAGTTCCGGAGTGCGGCCGTCGCGGACGAGCAGCAGGCGCAGCAGCTCATGAGCTCCGTGGCGGCACGGATCATGAGCAGCGCGTCGAACGTCGAGGCGGTGTTCGTCGTGCACCCTCTCGACACCCAGCCGCAGGTCAGCGATGTGATCATCCCGGACAGCATGGGCATCCAGCAGAACGCCCTGCTCACCGCGGACCTGCGCCGCGCCAACGCGGAGCTGCGGGAACGGGGCGGCACCACCGGCGAGCAGGTCATGCAGTTCACCGAGGTGCGGGACCCGGCGCAGGACGACGTCGCGCCCGGTGTCGTCGTCGGCACGTCACTGCAGGTGCCGCGGTTCGGCACGTACGAGATCTACTACCTGTACTCCCTGCAGGCCGAGCAGGAGACGTTGTCGTTCGTGCACCGGGTGCTCGGCATCGGGGCGGCGTTCGTTCTGCTGCTCATCGGGCTCATCACGGCCCTCGTCAGCCGTCAGACGGTGGCTCCCGTCACGCGGGCCGCGGGCGTGGCCGAGCGCCTCGCGGACGGCCATCTGGACGAGCGGCTGCCCGGCGTCACGGGCATCGACGAGATGGCGACGCTGTCCCGGTCGTTCAACGCGATGGCCGACAGCCTCCAGCAGCAGATCCAGCAGATGGAGGAGTTGTCGGCGGCGCAACGGCGGTTCGTCTCGGACGTGTCGCACGAGCTGCGCACCCCGCTGACGACGATCCGCATGGCCGGCGATGTCATCCATGGCGCGCGGGACCAGCTCAGCGCGGACGCGAGCCGCTCCGCGGAGCTGCTGACCGATCAGGTCGAACGCTTCGAGGGGCTGCTCGCCGATCTCCTGGAGATCAGCCGCTTCGACGCCGGTGCCGCGGTGCTCGACGCCGAACGGCGCGACCTGGGCGACGTCGTGATGTCGGTGGTGCAGATGGCGCGCCCGCTCGCGGAGAACAAGGACACGCCCGTGTCCGTCCAGTTGCCCGACGGCGACGCGGTGGCCGACATCGATCCCCGGCGCATCGAGCGCATCGTGCGCAATCTCGTCGTGAACGCGATCGAGCACTCCGAGGCCCGCCCGGTGGAGATCACGGTCGGCCAGGACGCCAACGCGGTCGCCGTCGTCGTGCGCGACTTCGGGGTCGGGATGACCAAGCCGCAGGTCGAGCACGTCTTCGACCGCTTCTGGCGGGCCGACCCGGCTCGCGCCCGCACCACGGGCGGCAGCGGGCTCGGACTCGCGATCGCCCAGGAGGACGCGCGCCTGCACGCCGGCCGCCTCGAGGTCTGGGGAAGGCCGGGGCGCGGCGCGAGCTTCCGGCTCACCCTGCCGCGGCGGGCCGGCATCCGGCTCGACTCGTCGCCGCTCCCGCTCGTACCGGACTCGCACGAGCCGCAGGTGACGACCGACCAGATCCCGGTCGTGCATCCGCCCGCGGGACCGTCCCCGACCACCATTCCCGACCTGGAGGTCCGCTGATGCGCGCCATGCACGTCACCGCCGGGCTGGCGGCGGTACTCGCCCTCCTGGTGCCGGTGGCCGGGTGCGCGTCGGTGCCGTCGTCGGGACCGGTCATGTCCCGTCAGGCCGATCCCGGCGACGAGGACGCCATCGGCTTCATCCCCCCGGAGCCCGCCGAGGACGCCGATCCCGCGGGACTCGTGCGCTCGTTCCTGCTCGCCGGCGGCTCGGGCTCCACCGCGACGACCCAGTACGAGCAGTACGACACGGCCCGGCTGTACCTGACGAACGACGTGCAGGAGACGTGGGCCCCGACGGAGAACGTCGTGGTCTACTCCGGCGCCCCCGACATCACCGTCCGGGCCGACGGCCTCGACGCGGCCGACGTCTCCGTCTCCGTGGACGCCGTCGCCCGCGTCGACGCGCACGGCATGTACACGGAGGCGTCGGTGGTGGCCCCGTTCACGACGAGCTTCTCGCTCACCCGCGGCGACGACGAGCAGTGGCGCATCGACGAGCTCGAGGACGGCATCTTCGTCCCCCAGCGTCAGTTCGCCAACCAGTTCAAGGCGACACGCCTGTACTTCCCGACCCGCGACCTGCGGGAGTGGGTACCCGACCAACGCTGGTTCCCGCGCAGCGCCTGGCGCACCAGTGCGGTCGCCGAGGTCCTGAGCGGCCCACCCGCCTGGCTCCAGGACGCCGTCGGTACGGCGGCTCCGGTCGGGACGCAGCTCGCCGTCCCGGCCGTCACCGACGACAGCGAGGGCGCCGTGGAGGTACGCCTCGGCACCGAGGTCGCGGACCTGGAGGAATCCGCGCGGGGGCTGCTCTTCGCGCAGCTCGAGGTCACCCTCTCCGACGGCGAGGTGCGCCCCGAGATCGCGCTGTACGCCGGCGACGCCCGGCTGAACGAGCCCGCGATCGACGAGCCGGACCTCCCGTCCACGCCGGGCGCCGCCATCGCGTTGTCGGGCGGGGAACTGTTCACGGTGTCCGACGACCGGCTGGCGGACTTCGAGCGCTCCGTCCATCTGGAGGATCTCGACCCGACGGCCATCGCCCTCGGACCCGGGGCCGCTCCCGTGGTCGTGCGCGACGGCAGGACCCGGATCCTGCGGGTCGCCGACGTCGGCAACGCCACGGGCCAGCAGGAGCTCCTGGCGGGAACCGCTCTCGTGGCGCCGTCCGTGGATCGCCACGGCTTCATCTGGTCCAGCGACGACCCGGGCGACGACGATTTCGACCCGTCGAAGGACGACGGGGAACTGCTCGTGGCCCACGAGTCGGGCACCCGGCACGACCGGAGCCCGGAGTGGCTGAGCGGCAGGCAGGTGATCGGGGTCCGTGTCGCCCCGGACGGGGCCCGGGTCGCGGTCGTGAGCCGCCGGGCGGGTACCACGTCGGTGCACGTCGCCGCCGTGGTGCGCGGCGAGAACGGGGAGCCCGACCAGCTCACCACGCCGCTGGAGGTCGGCACCTCCGTCACGGACGTGGTGTCCGCCCAGTGGTCCGGCGAGACGTCGCTCCTGCTGCTCACGCGCGACGACGAGGGCACCACCGCGATGTACGAGACCGGCGTGGGCGGCCTGTCGGACGACAGCGGGAGCACCGAGACCGTCCAGGAGCTGGCCGACGTGAGGACCCTGACCGCCGGCGTCACCGACGCCGGAGCACTGGCCCTCACCCGCGGCGGCGACCTGTACCAGGAGCGCACCACGGGCTGGGGCGACCCGATCGCCGAGGACATCACGGCCGTCACCTATCCGGGCTGATCCGGCCCGGACGGGCTGACCCGGTCACGACGAGCGACCGGG
>NZ_JAFMPK010000022.1 GCF_017349295.1 Myceligenerans salitolerans | reverse complement strand
TGGGGTGGGGGTTGGTCGTTTCTCGGGAACCGTATAGTGGACGCGGGCACGCACACCCCTCCAGGAGAGGGGGGTTGGTTGTTGAGGTTGTTGGCGGATTAGTACCGGTCAGCTGCAACCCTTACGGGTCTTCCACCTCCGGCCTATCAACCCGGTAGTCTTCCGGGCGCCTTCCCACCCCGCAGGGTGGTGGAGTCTTCATCTTGAAGCAGGCTTCCCGCTTAGATGCTTTCAGCGGTTATCCCTTCCGAACGTAGCCAACCAGCCGTGCTCCTGGCGGAACAACTGGCACACCAGAGGTTCGTCCGTCCCGGTCCTCTCGTACTAGGGACAGCCCTTCTCAAGACTCCTGCGCGCGCAGCGGATAGGGACCGAACTGTCTCACGACGTTCTAAACCCAGCTCGCGTACCGCTTTAATGGGCGAACAGCCCAACCCTTGGGACCAACTCCAGCCCCAGGATGCGACGAGCCGACATCGAGGTGCCAAACCATGCCGTCGATATGGACTCTTGGGCAAGATCAGCCTGTTATCCCCGGGGTACCTTTTATCCGTTGAGCGACCACGCTTCCACAAGCCATGGCCGGATCACTAGTTCCGACTTTCGTCCCTGCTCGACCTGTCAGTCTCACAGTCAAGCTCCCTTGTGCACTTGCACTCGACACCTGATTGCCAACCAGGCTGAGGGAACCTTTGAGCGCCTCCGTTACATTTTAGGAGGCAACCGCCCCAGTTAAACTACCCACCAGGCACTGTCCCTGATCCGGATCACGGACCGAGGTTAGATGCCCGAAGCGATCAGAGTGGTATTTCAACGATGACTCCACCCGACCTGGCGGCCGAGTTTCACAGTCTCCCACCTATCCTACACAAACCGCACCGAACACCAATACCAAGCTGTAGTAAAGGTCCCGGGGTCTTTCCGTCCTGCTGCGCGTAACGAGCATCTTTACTCGTAGTGCAATTTCGCCGAGTTCGCGGTCGAGACAGCGGAGAAGTCGTTACGCCATTCGTGCAGGTCGGAACTTACCCGACAAGGAATTTCGCTACCTTAGGATGGTTATAGTTACCACCGCCGTTTACTGGGGCTTAAATTCTGAGCTTCAACCCGCAAGGGGCCTGACTCGTCCTCTTAACCTTCCAGCACCGGGCAGGCGTCAGTCCGTATACATCGTCTTGCGACTTCGCACGGACCTGTGTTTTTAGTAAACAGTCGCTTCTCCCTGGTCTCTGCGGCCGTCCCCGCTGACCCCAGCATGTGGGGATCACGGGTCGGGCCCCCCTTCTCCCGAAGTTACGGGGGCATTTTGCCGAGTTCCTTGACCACGATTCGCTCGATCACCTTGGTATTCTCTACCTGACCACCTGAGTCGGTTTCGGGTACGGGCGGCTAGAACCTCGCGTCGAGGCTTTTCTTGGCAGCAGAGGATCACCGCGTTCCCACTTGCGTGGTCACCATCAGTTCTCACCCACACGCCCCGCGGATTTACCTACGAGGCAGGCTACGACCTTGGACGTGGACAACCATCGCCACGTGCGGCTACCTTCCTGCGTCACCCCTGTTAACACGCTTACCTACTACCGGATCAGGTCCCACGCCGCCCCATCAATGTCACCCGAAGGCAACGGCGATGGTTTGGGATGGTTAGTATCACCGGACTCGGTATGGGCGGTTCTTCGCCGGTAGGAGAATATCAACTCCTTGTCCATCGACTACGCCTGTCGGCCTCGCCTTAGGTCCCGACTTACCCAGGGCGGATAAACCTGGCCCTGGAACCCTTGGTCATTCGGTGGACGGGATTCACACCCGTCATTCGCTACTCATGCCTGCATTCTCACTCGCGTGGCCTCCACCCCTGGATCACTCCGGGACTTCAACGGCCACACGACGCTCCCCTACCCAACCACACCACTGACAGACCCGAAGGACTGTAATGTCTACGTGTGGTTGCCACGGCTTCGGCGGTGTGCTTGAGCCCCGCTACATTGTCGGCGCGGAATCACTTGACCAGTGAGCTATTACGCACTCTTTCAAGGGTGGCTGCTTCTAAGCCAACCTCCTGGTTGTCTGAGCAACTCCACATCCTTTCCCACTGAGCACACGCTTAGGGGCCTTAGCCGGCGATCTGGGCTGTTTCCCTCTCGACCCACGGAGCTTATCCCCCGCAGTCTCACTGCCACGCTCAACTTACCGGCATTCGGAGTTTGGCTGACGTCAGTAACCTTGTCGGGCCCATCGGCCATCCAGTAGCTCTACCTCCAGCAAGCAACACGTGACGCTGCACCTAAATGCATTTCGGGGAGAACCAGCTATCACGGAGTTTGATTGGCCTTTCACCCCTAACCACAGGTCATCCCCCAGGTTTTCAACCCTGGTGGGTTCGGGCCTCCACACCGTCTTACCGGCGCTTCACCCTGCCCATGGCTAGATCACCCCGCTTCGGGTCTAGACCCGGCGACTGGACCGCCCTATTCGGACTCGCTTTCGCTACGGCTACCCCACACGGGTTAACCTCGCCACCGAGCACTAACTCGCAGGCTCATTCTTCAAAAGGCACGCCATCACCCCTGCACAACCCCACAAGGAGGCGGGAGGCTCTGACGGATTGTAGGCACACGGTTTCAGGTACTATTTCACTCCCCTCCCGGGGTACTTTTCACCTTTCCCTCACGGTACTGGTCCGCTATCGGTCATCAGGGAGTATTTAGGCTTACCAAGTGGTCTTGGCAGATTCACACGAGATTTCACGGGCCCCGTGCTACTCGGGACAACCCCCACCAGGCCACACCATTTCACCTACGGGACTACCACCCTCTACGGTCCGGTATTCAACCCGGTTCGGCTATAGCGCAGCTTTCTCACTGATCGAGAGACTGTCAGATCCCTCCAGGGGCTCCCACTACCCCGCACACGCAACGTCTGACAACTTGACACGCGCACGGTTTAACCTCATCCGCTTTCGCTCACCACTACTCACAGAATATCTCTTCCTGCCGGTACTGAGATGTTTCACTTCCCGGCGTTCCCCCCTACACCCTATGAATTCAAGTGCAGGTACCCGAACATGACTTCGGGTAGGTTCCCCCATTCGGAAACCCTCGGATCACAGCTCGTCTGCCAGCTCCCCGAGGCTTATCGCAGGCTACAACGTCCTTCGTCGGCTCCTGATGCCAAGGCATCCACCCTGTGCCCTAAAAAACTTCAACAACACTACGCAGAACACACCAGCAGGCTCCTCACAACAAGAAACCCCTGGCATGTCCAGAGATGCTCGCGTCCACTATACAGTTCTCAAGCAACGAACGAACCCACCACACACCAGCGACCAACCCCAGCCAGCCCCTCGACCGACCACAGCGGTATCGCCGTCATGATGACCCGATCCTCGAAACCCCCGACCCACGGCCGGTTGCCTCAGGACCCAACAGTGTGCTTGGCAAACCCCTCACCCACCGAACCCGCGGATTCCAGCCCACCCACCCACCCTCACAAGAAGGCACGGCACGCAGACGTACTACCACAAGACCCGGAACAGGCCGAAGCTCTTCGTCAATGTTCCACCCATGAGCAACCACCCACGACACACTCGGCCGCGGCATGGCCCGAACCCCGAATCCAGGGTCCTGGACCCCACCCAGCCCGCACACGACAACCGTGCACGACAACCAGGCGAAGCCACAACGCTCCTTAGAAAGGAGGTGATCCAGCCGCACCTTCCGGTACGGCTACCTTGTTACGACTTAGTCCCAATCGCCAGTCCCACCTTCGACCACTCCCCCCCTTACGGGTTGGGCCGTGAGCTTCGGGTGTTACCAACTTTCGTGACTTGACGGGCGGTGTGTACAAGGCCCGGGAACGTATTCACCGCAGCGTTGCTGATCTGCGATTACTAGCGACTCCGACTTCACGGGGTCGAGTTGCAGACCCCGATCCGAACTGAGACCGGCTTTTAGGGATTCGCTCCACCTCACGATATCGCAACCCTCTGTACCGGCCATTGTAGCATGCGTGAAGCCCAAGACATAAGGGGCATGATGATTTGACGTCATCCCCACCTTCCTCCGAGTTGACCCCGGCAGTCTCCCATGAGTCCCCGGCATAACCCGCTGGCAACATGAGACAAGGGTTGCGCTCGTTGCGGGACTTAACCCAACATCTCACGACACGAGCTGACGACAACCATGCACCACCTGTACACCGACCTTACGGAAACCACATCTCTGCAGCTGTCCGGTGCATGTCAAGCCTTGGTAAGGTTCTTCGCGTTGCATCGAATTAATCCGCATGCTCCGCCGCTTGTGCGGGCCCCCGTCAATTCCTTTGAGTTTTAGCCTTGCGGCCGTACTCCCCAGGCGGGGCACTTAATGCGTTAGCTACGGCACAGAACAGGTGGAACCTGCCCCACACCTAGTGCCCAACGTTTACGGCATGGACTACCAGGGTATCTAATCCTGTTCGCTCCCCATGCTTTCGCTCCTCAGCGTCAGTAACGGCCCAGAGACCTGCCTTCGCCATCGGTGTTCCTCCTGATATCTGCGCATTCCACCGCTACACCAGGAATTCCAGTCTCCCCTACCGCACTCCAGCCTGCCCGTACCCGATGCCAGCCCGAGGTTGAGCCTCGGGTTTTCACACCAGACGCGACAGACCGCCTACGAGCTCTTTACGCCCAATAATTCCGGACAACGCTTGCGCCCTACGTATTACCGCGGCTGCTGGCACGTAGTTAGCCGGCGCTTCTTCTACAAGTACCGTCACCCGAAGGCTTCTTCCTTGTCGAAAGAGGTTTACAACCCGAAGGCCGTCATCCCTCACGCGGCGTCGCTGCATCAGGCTTTCGCCCATTGTGCAATATTCCCCACTGCTGCCTCCCGTAGGAGTCTGGGCCGTGTCTCAGTCCCAGTGTGGCCGGTCGCCCTCTCAGGCCGGCTACCCGTCGACGCCTTGGTAGGCCATCACCCCACCAACAAGCTGATAGGCCGCGAGCCCATCCCCCACCAAAAAATCTTTCCAACACCCGCCATGCGGCAGACACTGAATATCCGGTATTAGACCCCGTTTCCAAGGCTTATCCCGAAGAGGGGGGCAGGTTACTCACGTGTTACTCACCCGTTCGCCACTAATCCACCCCAGCAAGCTGGAGCTTCATCGTTCGACTTGCATGTGTTAAGCACGCCGCCAGCGTTCGTCCTGAGCCAGGATCAAACTCTCCGTAAAAGAAAACACTCTTCACAGAGCAATACTGATACTGGCCAGACCAAGCAAAACCGCTCGATCCGATCCAAAAACAATCCCCCCAAACGAGAGGACCATCAAACTGGCATTAACTATCAAGCACACTGTTGAGTTCTCAAACAACCGACGCACACATCCGGACCAAACCCACCGGCCTGACCCGCTCAGGGCGACTCGAAAAACTTACCAGGTTCCCGGCGACCTTTCCAAATCACCCTGGTCAATACGACTCAGGCGAATTCGTACAAGGCCCCGTACATTTCTGGTGTCCCGCTTCGCGCAGCACAGAGAACAGTGCTCTGTGACTTCGAAGTGGGAGTGTGTCGACTCTCCGAACCGGCCGGCTCTGCGCTTTCACGCTGCCGTCCGTGGCTTCAGGAGACAACTTCGCTACCCTACCAGAGCCAACCGGCCTTGCGCAACCACCTAGCGAAGGCGTTGCTCAGACTGACGACTTGGTGAGCCCCATCCGTCATCGAGGTGCACGAGGCACCTACGGAATCTTGAGTGAGTTCCCGCCCCGGGACCGGCCAGCCCGCGTGATCCGCGGTTCCTGTCCGTGCCTCCCTGCCGGGCGAACGACCTGTACATTACACACCCTGCGCCGCGGGCACAACCCGAGCTGTCATGTCCTGGATCACCTCGCCCTGCCGTCACTCCACCGTCACGGACTTGGCCAGGTTCCGTGGCCGGTCGACGTCGTGTCCGAGCGTCACCGCCGCGTGATACGCGAGCAGCTGGAGCGGGATGGTGAGGAGCAGGGGGTCCAGTTCCTTCTCGTTGCGCGGTACGTCGATCCGCTCGGCGGCGAGCTCTCCCAGGTCCACTCCCTCGTGGGTCACCACCACGAGCGGGCCGCCCCGGGCGGCGATCTCGTGGAGCGCGGCGAGGTTGCGGTCGGCCAGCTCGTCGTCGGGCAGGAGGGCGACCGTGGGCACCGCGGGAGAGATCAGTGCGAGCGGACCGTGCTTCAGCTCCGACATCTGATACGCCTCCGCGTGGCGGTAGCTGATCTCCTTGAGCTTCTGCGCGCCCTCCCGCGCCACCGGGTACCCGCGTACCCGGCCCACGAAGAACATGCTCTCCGCCGCTGCCAGGGTCTTCGCGACTCCCGTCAGACGGTCCCCACCGGCCAGCACCTGCTCGATCTGTCCCGGCAACCGCAGCAGCCCCGCGACCAGCCGCTTGCCGTCCGCCACGGACAGGTCGCGCACGCGTCCGAGCTGAAGGGCGAGCAGCGCGAAGCCGACGAACATCGTCGTCACGGCCTTCGTGGACGCCACCGCCGTCTCGGGCCCGGCATGCAGGTAGATCCCGCCGTCGCAGGCCCGTGCGATCGCGGAGCCGACCACGTTCACGAGGCCTACCACCCGCCCGCCCTTGCGGCGGATCTCCTCCACGGCGAGCAGCGTGTCGACCGTCTCCCCGGACTGGCTCACCGCCACGTACAACGTGTCGGGGTCGATGACGGCGTCGCGGTACCGGAACTCGCTGGCCGCCTCGGCGTCGGCGGGCACACGCGCCAGTTCCTCGATGAGCTGCGCGCCCATCTGGCCGGCGTAGTACGCGGAGCCGCAACCCAGGATCTTGACCCGCTGCACCGCGCGCAGTTCCCGGGGATCCATCCCGAGCCCGCCGAGGTGCGCCGTGCCGAACCGCTCGTCCAGTCGTCCGCGCAGTGTGCGCTCCACGCTCGCCGGCTGCTCGAGCATCTCCGTGTACATCCGAGGGTGCGCACCGGTGGCTCCGTGCTCGTACGCGCTGGGATCGACGTCGACCTGATGCGCGGCCGTGTCCGTACGGCTCAGGTCCGCCCGGAACGTCGTGAAGCCCGAACTGGTGACCGTCGCCAGCTCGCCGTCGTCCAGATGCGCGACCGTGGTGGTGTGCCGCACCAGCGCGGCCAGGTCCGAGGCGACGAACATCTCCTTCTCACCCACGCCGACCAGCAGCGGGCTGCCGTGACGTGCCACCACGACACGGTCCGGGAAGTCCGCGTGGACGACGGCGAGCCCGTACGTGCCCTCGACGACCGCCAGCGCCTCGACCACCTTGCCCTCGAGCGTCTCCGCCGTGGACCGCCCCACCAGGTGCGCGATCACCTCCGTGTCGGTGTCGCTGGCCAGTTCCACCCCGTCCGCCTCGAGGCGCCGCCGCAGGGCGGCGGCGTTGTCGAGGATGCCGTTGTGCACCACCGCGACGGTGCCGGCCGCGTCGGTGTGCGGATGGGCGTTCCGGTCCGACGCCGGCCCGTGGGTGGCCCAGCGCGTGTGCCCGATCCCGGTACGGCCGGCCAGCCGCTTCGGCAACGCGTCGGCCAACTGGCCGACGCGCCCGGCCCGCTTGACGACGCGCATCCTGGAGCCGACGACGGCCACCCCCGCCGAGTCGTAGCCGCGATGCTCGAGCCGCGCGAGCCCTTCGACCAGCAGCGGCGCGGCCTGCTGCCCGCCCACGTATCCCACGATCCCACACATGATCTCGCTCCTCGTTCTCTCCGGGTGCCCACCGGTCGGTTCAGGTCTCGCACGCGGGCCGGCGGCCCGCCCCGGCTCAGCCGTAGATCATCCGGCGCAGCTGGCGTTCGCTCAGCTCCGGCGCCGCCACGGGACGTCGCGACAGTTCCGCGGCCAGCCGCGCGAAGATCTCCGGGTTCTTCGCGCCGTAGGTCTTCAGCTCGGCATGCCGCCGTCGTACGACGTCCTCGACCGGTTCCGCGTAGTAGGCGACCACGTCCCCGATCACGCGCCGTGCCTCGGCCGGGGTCAGCCCGGTGGTGGCCACCAGGTGGCGGACGAGGTCGGATGACGGCTCCATGCCGGAGACCCTGCCACCTCGGAGGCGCTGAACGCCAGTTCCTGCCCGGATTCGGGCAAGAACTGGCGACTTCGAGGCTTCCGGGCTCAGGTCTGGTCGTAGTGCCCCGCGGCGATGTCCTCCAGGAGCGTCGGCCCCTCGGGCTTCCAGCCGAGCAGGTCGCGAGTGAGCTCGCTCGAAGTCGGGGCGTCGACACCGAGGAAGCCGCCCACGAACGGGATCGTCTCGGCCAGTTCCTCCGGCGGCACGGACCGCGTGGGCAGGCCCAGCCGCTCCGCGAGCGCCTCGATGATGTCCCGCACGGGCACGCCCTCCTCCGCGACGGCGTGGAGCCGGGCCCCGGCCGGAGCCTCCTCCAGGCCGAGGCGGACGAGCCGCGCGGCATCGGACCGGTGCACCGCGGGCCAGCGGTTGGCGCCGTCGGCGGGGTACGCGGCTTCGCCGCGGCGCCGGAAGGCCCCGGCCGTGACGGCAACGAAGCCGTGGTCGCCCTGGCCGTGCACGGTGGGTGCGAACCGCGCGCTGCTGACACGGACGCCGCGGCCGGCGTACTCGAGGGCGAGGTTCTCCGCCCCGCCACGGGGTGAGTCGGGGCCGACGGCGGGGTTGGGGTCGCGCTCGGTGGCGAGCCGGCCCGTCGCGAGGCCCGCGACGCCGGATGCCAGTACGAAGGGCCGGCCGGAGCCGGCGAGTGCCTCGCTGATGGTGTGGACGGCGGCCCGTTCGGCGCGGTTGGAGGCCGCGACGTCGGTCCAGTCGTGCTTGTTCGCGAGGTGGATCACGCCGTCGGCCGCGGCAGCGCCGGCGCGAAGGCCGTCCAGATCGTCGAGGTCGCCGCGAAGGGCACGGGCGCCGAGTTCCCGGACGACGGCGGCCGAGGCGTCGGAGCGGGCGAGCCCGTCGACGTCGTGCCCGGCGCCGACGAGTTCGGCGACGACGGCGCGGCCGATGAATCCGGATGCTCCGGTGACGAAAACGCGCACGGTGGCGCTCCCTTCCTGGGGATCTGGTGCTACGAAGTCAGTTTCTGACATCAATCAGCCTAGCACTGATGTCAGAACCTGACATCACGGGCGGGGTGCCACTACGATGCGAGGCATGGCGCGTTGGAGACCGGGATCGACCGGGCGGCTGCAGCAGGCGGCGATCGAGCTGTTCACCGAGAACGGGTACGACGCCACCACGGTGGCCGACATCGCCGAGCGCGCCGGCGTGACCGAGCGCACCTTCTTCCGGCACTACGGCGACAAGCGCGAGGTGCTGTTCGCCGGACAGCAGGAGTTCCAGGCGAGCTTCGTCGGCGCGATCGCGGACGCCCCACCCGGCACGACCGCGATGGACCTCGCCGCGCGGGCGCTCGACGCCGCGTGCCACGCGCTGCAGGAGGCACGCGGGCGGGATCGCGCCCGCGCCCGGTACGCGGTCATCACCGCGCACGCCGCGCTCCAGGAACGCGAGCAACTCAAGCTGGCCGTGCTCGCACGGGCCGTCACCGGGGCCCTTTCCGCGCACGGAATTCCTGACCTCCGCGCCCGCCTCGCGGGCGATCTCGTCGTCTCCGTCTTCTCCACGGCGTTCGAACGGTGGATCGCTCCCGGGACGACGCGCGACCTGGTGGACCTGCAGCACGAGGCGCTCGCCGAGCTCGCGGATCTTGCCGGCACCGTCACCGCGGCCTGAGAGGGTCCCGGCCCTGCGCTGCCCGCCGGGCAGCGCGGCCGTGGAGGACGTGATGCCGCCGCCCAGGCTCCGGCGGACGGCGGCACCACCTGTCGCTCCGGGTCACTCCGCGGCGGCGACCGCCAGGGTCTTCTTGCCCCGACGCAGCACCGCGAACCGCCCGTGCAGGAGGTCCTCGGTCGTGAGCGCCTGATCCTCGGCGGTCACCTTGACGTTGTTCACGTAGGCGCCGCCCTCCTTCACCGCTCGCCGCGCCTCGCCCTTGGAGGCGACGATCCCCGACCCGGCGAGCAGATCGACGACGAGATCCCCGGCCTTCGCCGTCACCCGCGGCAGCTCACCCACGGCGCCGGCGAGCGTACGCTCGTCCAGCCCGGTCAGTTCGCCACGCCCGAACAGTGCCTGGCTGGCCGCGATGACGGCCTCGGTCGCGGCCGCGCCGTGCACCAGGGTGGTGACGTCGCCCGCCAGCGCCCGCTGCGCCTCGCGGGCGAACGGCCGTTCCTCCACCGCTCGCTCCAGGGCGGCGATCTCCTCCTGGTCGCGGAACGTGAACACCTTGAGGTAGTTCACGACGTCGGCGTCCGCCTGGTTGAGCCAGAACTGGTAGAAGGCGTAGGGACTCGTCATGTCGGGGTCGAGCCAGACCGACCCGCCCTCGGACTTGCCGAACTTGGTGCCGTCGGCCTTGGTGATGAGCGGCGTCGTGAGGGCGTGCGCGGAGACGCCCTCGGACTTGCGGAGAAGCTCCACGCCGGCCAGCAGGTTGCCCCACTGGTCGTTCCCGCCGAGCTGGAGCGTGATCCCGTGCCGGCCGTGCAGTTCCCGGTAGTCCATGCCCTGAAGCACCTGGTAGCTGAACTCGGTGTAGCTGATGCCCTCCTCCGAGTTGAGGCGGCGAGCCACGATCTCCTTGGACAGCATGGTGCCCATCCGGAAGTACTTGCCGATGTCCCGCAGGAACTCGATCGCGCTCATGGGTGCGGTCCAGTCCAGGTTGTTCACCATGGTGGCGCCGTTCTCACCGCCGAAGTCGAGGAACGGCTCGATCTGCGAGCGGATCTTGTCGACCCAGCCGGCGACGACGTCGGGCGAGTTGAGGACGCGCTCACCGGAGTCGCGGGGGTCGCCGATGAGGCCGGTCGCACCGCCGACGAGCAGGTAGGGCTTGTGCCCGGCGTCCTGCAGGCGCCTCGCGGTGAGGATCTGCACGAGATTGCCGATGTGCAGGCTCGGCGCCGTCGGGTCGAAACCCACGTAATACGAGACCGTGCCCTCGGACAGCGCAGTTCGCAGCGCGGCCTCGTCGGTGGTCTGCGCCACCAGGCCTCGCCAGTGCAGCTCGTCGAGCACGTCGGTCGTCACTTCTACTCCTCGGATTCGGTTCGCCGCGATCCGTGCGGATGGCGGGATGGTTTCACAGGGCTTCCGTCCCGGGGGCGGTCCCTGCCGGCCACAGCCCCTAGTCTGCCCGACGCCGCGCGGCGGCCTGCCCCGATCTCGTGCGGTGGCCGGCCGTACCGGTGAGCCATGATGATCTCCGGCAACGGGTTCGCCATGGGCCGATGAGTTCCGGTGGGAGTCGTCGTCGAACAGGACATGAGCGTGAACGTGAGTGAGACCACCGGGCCGGCGCCCGAGCCGGCCACCGGGCCGCGGACCGGGCCGCCGATGCCCGGCTGGAAGAGGAACGTCGCTCTGTTCCTGGTCGGGCAGACCATCTCCCTGCTCGGCTCCATGATCGTGATGTTCGCGGTCATGTGGCACCTGACGATCGAGACCCGGTCGGGCTCGGTGCTGATGCTGAGCATCGTGTTCGGCATGCTGCCGCAGGCATTCGTGTCGGTCTTCGGCGGCGTGTGGGCCGACCGGCACCATCGCAAGCTCCTCATCATGGGGTCGGACACGGTGATCGCGCTCGCGACGCTGGGTCTGGCCCTGCTGATGTTGTCGGGCGTCGACTCGCTCTGGGTGATCTACGCGGCGCTGGCCGTGCGGTCGGTCTTCGCGGGTATCCAGACACCGGCGGTCAGCGCGATGATCCCGCAGATCACACCGCCTGATCAGCTGATGCGGGTGAACGGTATGTTCCAGTCGGTCCAGTCCGGGATGATGCTCGTCGCCCCGGCCGCGGCGGCCGCCGTCTACGCCAACTTCGACATCGTGACGGTGTTCTTCCTGGACGTCGCCACGGCCCTGGTGGGTGTCGGCATGCTCGCGCTGGTCGCGGTGCCGCAGCTGGTGCGGTCCGACGACGGGCCGGTCTCCTACTTCGGGGATCTGGCCGCCGGGGTCCGGTACATCCGGGCGCACTCGCCCATCCGCTGGCTCATGATCCTGTTCGCGCTCACGATGTTCCTCGTCGGGGCGCCGAGCTACCTCACGCCGCTCATGGTGACCCGCACGTTCGGCGACGAGGTGTGGAAGCTGACCGCCAACGAACTGTTCTGGGGCTGCGGCATGCTCCTGGGCGGCCTGGTGATGGCCGCGGTCGGCCCACGCATCAAGCGCCGGGTGAGGCTCCTGGTCGGTTCGGTGCTCGCCACGGGTGCGCTCGTCTTCGGCCTGGGCATCTCGACCAACATGTGGGTGTTCTTCGTGATCGGCCTGCTGATCGGTGTCATGTTCGCCGCCCAGAGCACGCCGTCGATGACCATCATCCAGGAGCGCGTGGAGCCCGAGATGCAGGGTCGCGTGTTCGGGTTCGTGGGGATCGTCATGACGGTCGCGATGCCCCTGTCGATGGTGGTGTTCGGCCCGCTGGCCGACCGGTTCTCCGTGGAGTCGCTGCTCGTCGTGGCCGGGCTGCTGCTGTTCGTCGTGGTCGGGGCGATCCTCGCCGTGCCCGCCGCGCGCCGGTCGCTGGCACGGATCGACGTGGCGCCCGACGACGCGCAGGACGCCGGCGACACCGACGGGCACTCGCCGACCGGCCCGGGGCAGGCGCGGGAAGACGCTTCCGAAGCGGTGCACCCTGCCGTGGGCTGACCCGCCCCTCATCCGCCCAGGATCAGGCCCACCGCGACCGTCACCATGATCACGGCGATCACCCCGTCCAGCACCCGCCAGGCGATCGGCCGCGCGAGCACGGCGGACAGACGTGCCGCACCGAAGCCGATCGCCGCGAACCAGGCCCAGCTCGCGCACACCGCGCCCACGGCGAACCACCACCGCTGGTCACCGTACGTGGAACCGATGCCGCCCATCAGCACCAGCGTGTCGAGGTAGACGTGCGGGTTCAGCCAGGTCAGGGCGAGCGCCGTACCGGCCACCGCGATCCGGCGAGCCGCCGGCGCCCGGACGGCGAGGCGGGTCGCACCGCCTGCCACGGCTCCCGCCGCCGGCGCCGGGGCAGACGCCGCGGAGCCGCCGTCCCGCATCGGCAGTGCCGCGGAACCCCGGACCGCACGGACGGCCGCCAGCACGCCGTAGCCGAGCACGACCGCGGCGCCCGACCAGCGCATGAGCTCCACCAGCCACGGGACCGTCTGGATCGCGCCGCCCATACCGCCCACCCCGGCCGTGATCAGCACCGTGTCCGACGCCGCGCACAGCACCACGACCAGTCCGACGTGATCACGCAGTGCGCCCTGACGCAGGACGTACGCGTTCTGCGGACCGATGGCGACGATGAGCGAGAGACCGAACCCGAGGCCGGCGAGAAGTGCTGCGGTCATGTCGTCCAGCCAACCCTCGCAGCACGATGAAGTCCAGCGAACGTTCCTGACGTCGGTGAAGCAGCTCTTCATCTGGCCTAGACTCCCGGCATGCGCTGGGATTCCGCACAGCTCGAGGCCCTGGCCGCCGTCGTCGGCGAGGGGTCGTTCGAGGGCGCCGCCCGGGTGCTGCACGTGACACCGTCGGCGGTGAGCCAGCGCATCCGCGCGCTGGAGAACGCCGCAGGCGGGGTCCTCGTACGACGCACGAGGCCCGTGACGCCGACCGTGCCGGGCCGGACGTTGCTGCGCCTGGCCCGACAGTCGGACCTGCTCGCCGCGGAGGCGGCGGCCGAACTGCACGCCGCCGGCCTCGGGCCGGACCTCGACGGGGCCGACGGCGGGCGCCGGGCGCCACGGCCCGTCAGCGTCCCCATCGCCATCAACGCCGACTCGCTCGCCACCTGGGTACTGCCCGCGCTGGCCCGCGTGCCCGGTGTCGTGCTCGACATCTACCGAGAGGACCAGGAGCGCACGGTCGACCTGCTGCCCCAGGGCATCGTCATGGCGGCGATCACGGCGCAGGCGGAGCCCGTCCAGGGATGTACGTCGCGGCCGCTCGGCGTGATGCCGTACCGGGCGATGGCCACACCGGCCGTTCTCGAGCGCTGGTTCCCGGCGGGCGTCACCGCCGATGCCTTGTCGCGCGCCCCGATGCTCGTGTTCGACCGGCACGACGACCTGCAGGACCAGTGGCTGCGGGAGTACTCGGCGCGGACCGGCTCCGCTCTGCCGGCTCCCCCGCGCACGTATGTGCCCAGCACCCCCGAGTACCTGGAGGCCCTCCGGCTCGGACTGGGCTGGGGCATGGTGCAGGACCTGCGCACCGGTCCGGTGCTGTCCGGGGGCGACGTCGTCCCCCTGGACCCCGCCGCACCGTCCGTCGACGTGCGGCTGTACCTGCAGCAGTGGCGGCTGCGCTCGACGACGCTCGACGCCGTCTCGGACGCGCTGCTGACCGAGGCACGGCGACAGCTCGTGCAGGAGCACTGAGAGTCCGGGCGGCGCCGGGGTGGCCGGTCCTGCAGCAGACCTGCCACCCCGGCGGCGACCTCGGGCGTGGTCACTCCACCGCGGCGGCGCCCAGGTCCGGATGGTCGGTGAAGAAGCCGTCCATCCCCGCGTCGAGGAACGCGTCGATCTCGGCGTCCAGGTCACCCGGCTCCGTGGGGTCGTCGGAGGAGCGCAGGTCCGTGGGCAGGAACTGGTTCTCGGCCCGGAACGTCCAGCCGTGGACGTCGAGGCCCGCGGCGTGGGCGTCGCCGATGACCGGCGTGGGGCCCGCGAGGCGGCCGTCGTCGTCCCGCGGGATCAGGACGCCCTTCGACGCGCCGATGCCGTCGGCGTACCGGGCGATGTCGGCCAGGCCCTCCGGCGTCACGAGGTCCGCGTAGGTGCGCTCGTCGCCGGCGGCGACGAGATCGTACGGGGCGCCCGACCCGGCGATGAGCTGCGCGAGCCGCACGTCGGTCGTGCGGGAGAGCTCGATCAGGTTCCCCACCTCGAACGACTGGATGACGACCGGAGCACGGGAGCCGGCGAAGCCGTTCCGGCGCAGCTCGGCCACGAGCGGTTCTTCGAGGGACAGGCCCACGGAGTCGAAGTACGTGGGGTGCTTCGTCTCCGGGTAGACGCCCACCGGCGCGCCGTCGCAGGTGCGGCTGTTGCGGGCGAGGTCGAGCACCTCGTCCAGGGTCGGGACCTGGTACAGGCCGTCGAAGGCCGTGTTGCCCGGACGGTCCTGCGGCAGGCGCTCGGTGGCGCGAAGCGTGCGCAGCTCGGCGAGCGTGAAGTCCTCCGTGAACCAGCCGGTGATCTCACTCCCGTCGATCGTCTTGGTGGTGCGCCGGTCGGCGAACTCGGGACGGTCGGCGACGTCCGTCGTACCGCTGATCTCGTTCTCGTGCCGGGCCACCAGCACGCCGTCGGACGTCGGGACCAGATCCGGCTCGATGTAGTCCGCGCACTGCAGGATCGCCTGCTCGTAGGCGGCGAGAGTGTGCTCCGGGCGATAGCCCGAGGCGCCACGGTGACCGACGACGGTGACGCCGTCGTCCGTCACGCGCTCACGCCTCAGGTCGACCAGCGCCATCTCGGTGTCGTCCGGCACGCCCGGTACACGCGCGTCGTTGGACGGATAGTTGTTGTCGTTGCCGATGAGCAAGGTGTCGCGGTCGACGAACAGGACCGTCTCGAACGACTGCACCGGCAGGCCGAACGTCTCCCCCAGGCCGTAGCCCTCACCGGCGTCGATGCCGCGCGGATTGGCGATACCCAGCGCGTCGAGCACGAGCTCCTTGCGCACGAACCCGTCACGGCCCCGTGTGCGCAGGTCGACCTCGTAGACGCGTTTGACCACGGACGCCGCGCCCTGGAAGTCGTCGCGCTCGAGCAGGAGCATCGTGTGCCGCCCGGTCATGAACGCGTCACCGATGACGTCGGCCTCCCGGTCGGTCTCGTACGCCCAGCGCCGATCGGTGTACTCGCCGGTGCGGGTGTCGAACTGGTGGATCCAGCGGCGGCGCCGCTCGTCGTCGCCGGCCAGCGCCCCCTCGACCACCGGGTACAGGTAGCGGCCACCGCGGCTCGACGCCATGGCCTCGAAACCACGCGACGCGGCGACGTCCGGCGTCTCGCCCTCGGCCAGGTACGGGTTCTGCGGCGAGCGCCCGCCCGGGAACTCGACCGGCGGCTCCAGCAGCGTGCCGTCGGCGGCGAAGTGCAGGAGGAACGGGCCGAACTCGTCACCCACCCAGAGTGTGCCGTCGGCGGCTCGGACCACGGACTCGATGTCGAAGTCGGCACCCGTGAGCAGGCGCTCCCGCGTGTCCCCGCGGACGATCTCGAAGTCCAGGACGTGGTTCGCGTCGTTGTACGTGATGTGGTCGAGGATCTCGATCTCTCCGGAACCGGAGCGTCCGGTGTCCCAGTCCGGCCGCACCAGGTAGTTGCGCAGCAGGAAGTCGGAGGAGTTGCCCTTCGCCCCGAACCCGTTGTCCGGCTGGGCCCAGAACGTCCCGTCGCCGTTGTCGATCATCGCGGAGAACCCCGGGATGACCTGCCCCGGCCACGGTCCCTGACGGCCGTTGGCGGCGGCCGCCTCGGCACCCGACGGCGGACCCTCGGCCAGATGGTCCGCCGAGAGGGTCGCCCGGCCGGCCAGCGTCGCCGTCAGATGGGTGCCCTTGCGCGGCCCGTCGTGGCCGGGCCGGCCCCCGGCCGCGTGCGCGGCGGTGGCGAGCGGCAGCGTGACCGCCACGGCGCACGCGGCCGCGCCGGCACGCAGGAGTACGGATCGTCGTGTCGTCCTCATGTCCACGAGCCAAGGACACCCGGACGACATCGGCGTGTACCGGACGCGACCGTGTCATGAACTCTGGTCGAGCCCGGCAGGACCACGGGCGGACGTGCCGGCCGGCACCATCGCGCCACGTCGGTCCGTGGGCCGGGCTCACCCGGACAGTGCACGGGACAGCGCGTGAGCACGCGGCCCTGCCACGGCGGCCGGCGCCACGTCATGTGGTCCGCTTCCGGCCTGGAGCCGGCGTCGCGGCCGTACGACTGCGTCTCGGGGCCGCCGGCCGGTAGTCACTGACCGTGGGCTCACCGGCGAGCCAGAAGCGCCAGGGGAACAGGTCCGCGCGCCCTCCTTCCCCCGACACGCCGACGCGGGGACCGGTCCGGACACCGACGGGCCCGTGGCCCTGCGTCGTCTCCTCGGGCGACGGCCATCCGGGCCGCGGCTCCAACGTCATCCGGCCCTCCGGTTCCATGACGTCGGCGCCGTCGTCGGACCTGTCGATCCCCAGCGCCACGGTCAGCCGGGCCGGGCCGCGCGCCAGGTCCCGGTCGGTCCGCACCACGCCCGACGCGGCCCGGCGCTCGCGGGCGAGCTCCACGCCGCCGGTCACCTCGGCAGCACGCAGCAGCACACCGGACGGCCTGCCCTCGGGCCCGCACACGATGTTGGCGCAGTGGTGCAGGCCCAGGTGCCGGTAGACGTACAGGTGGCCGCCCGGGCCGAACATCGTCGCGTTGCGCGCGGTACGGCCGCGGTAGGCGTGCGAGCCGGGGTCGAACTCGCCGTCGTACGCCTCGACCTCGGTGAGTCGCACGGTGACGGCGCCCCCCGGCCCGCGGACGGTCAGCTGGGCCCCGAGAAGATCACGGGCGACGGCAAGGACGGACCGGTCGAAGAACTCACGCACGGAAGTGATTCTCTCGTGCGGCGGACAGGACCGCGCAGACGGGCTCGTCGAGTGGCTGGTCCGTCGCCGGGTGGTCGGGCCGGGAGCCTGCGGTCTCTCAGGCGAACCCGAACACCGGCGGGAAGACCACCGTCACGACCAGTGCCCACACCCCGTAGACCGGCAGGTACCTGGTCTGCCAGCGTTCCGTCGCCACGAAGGTTCTGCTGCCGCGCACGAACCCGAGGGTGAGCCGGCCCGCCCAGGCGAGATGGACGAGCAGGATCAGGTTGAGGCCCAGGGCCGCCACCTTGTTCGCGGTGAAGCCGAACTCCGCGATGCGGACCAGCATCGCGGTCAGGGCGACCGCGTCGACCGCGAGCGCCGCGCCGACGAGCACGAGCTGGAGCCAGTCGAAGATCCCGGGCGGCGCGAGGGGGTCGCGGGCGGAGATCGAGTACAGCAACAGGAAGAGCACGAGCAGCAGCACGGCGTCCATGAGGATGAGGAGTTCGCGGTCGACGGCGTCGAACGGTCCGCCGGCCAGCAGCGCCACGAACATCGCGAGGAGCATGAGGGCCGCGAGCGGTGTGAACACGCGGGCGAGGACGGGAGCGATGTTCTCGACGACGCTCTTCTTCGCCTCGACGAGCCAGGCGGCGACCATGAGGGCACCGGGGAGGGCGAACGGCAGGAGCCAGTCCTCGATGAAGGGTTCGAAGTCGACGCCGACCAGGCTGAGCACGCCGGCGGTCAGGCCGACGAGCAGCATGCCGCCGAGCTGGATGAGTGCGAGGTAGACGAGGAGCTCGCCGGTGAAGCGGACGTAGTCCATGCGGCGCGCGTCCGACCTCCACGAGCCGGCCGCGTAGACGACGCCGACGAGGAGCCACAGGACGATGGGCGCGTGCAGGCCCGCGAGGACGACGGTCATGCCGGGTTCCGGATAGGGGTCGGCCGGGTTCCCGAGGTCGAACGGGTACAGGTTGACGATCAGGGCCAGTGCGGCGGTCGCGGCCAGGAGGACGGATGCCGTACGGAGCGGGAGGGCGCGCTTCCAGGCGAGGTATCCGGCGAGGAAGGGCAGAACGAGGAAGGGGCCGTTGAGCAGGAGGGTCGTCTCCTCCGTGACGTTCGCCAGGAGGATCTTCAGGGCGATGCCGGCGGCGATCGCCAGTGAGAGGAGGACGGCGAGGTCGCGGAATCTGCCGAGCCCGCGCCCAGGGGCCTGGCCGGCCGGCGCGTCGGGGAAGAGCACGAGCTGCTTCCAGAGTCTGTCCGAGTGCTCCCGGGCGAACTCGCGGGAGACGTCGTCCAGGTTGCCCATGCGTTTGACCGCGACGAGGAACGCCTCGTCGTCGTCCAGGCCGCCCGCATTCAGGTCCGCGACCTGTTCGCGCAGGTGGTCCTCCATCTCCTCGATGTCGGGCGCGGCGATGGCGCGCCGGCGCCGCACGAAGCCGCGCCACTGGTCGATCTGGGCCTCGAGGCCCGTGTGATCCGGGGTGCTCTGTGTGGTGTTCCGCGGGGTCTCGCTCATCAGGCCCACCCCTCCGCGGTCCGGGGGCCGGCGAGTCCGGTGGCGCCGTCGGCCAGGTCCCGCCACACCTTCTCGAGGGCTTCGGCGACGACGCTCCACTGCTCCTGACGTTCGGCGAGGGCGGCTCGTCCGGCCGGGGTGATGGCGTAGTGCTTGCGTCGGCGGCCGTTGTCGGCCGTGCCCCAGGTCGCCTCGATGAGTTCCTGCCTCTCCAGGCGGTGGAGCAGGGGGTAGAGCATGCCGTCGGTCCACTGCATGCGGCCTCCGGAGAGTTCGGTGACGCGTTTGAGGATCGCGTATCCGTACGACTCGCCGTCGGCGAGGATGCCGAGGACGAGCGGGGTCGCCGACGCCGCGACCAGGTCCTTGTCGATGTGCACTCAGGATCTCCAATGCCTAGGACTGCTAGGGCTTCGAACCCTAGCAGAGCAAGGCATTGTTGATCTAGGTGTTGGGTCGGCGTGGCCGGCGTGACGGGACGACGACGAGGGTGGGCGGCCGCCCGGACGCAGACGGCACGGAGGCGGACGGCACGGCAGGTCAGTCGGTGCACACGGCCCCGAAGCCGTCCAGGCGGACGTCCGCGCGCTCCCGGGTGCGCTCGCGGGCGAAGTGGTCGCCCTCGTCCCTCATCCAGCGGATCCAGTGGTCACGAGCCTCCTCGCCGTCGCGGGCGAGACCGCGGCGGAGGCGTTCGTCGTCGTCGGCCTCCACCCAGATGCGCAGGACGCCACCGGGAAAGCCGTCGACCTGACGGGCCGCGGAACCACAGCCCTCGACGACGAGGTGGACCGACGGCGGGACGTCGTGCCACTCGGCCCAGCATGCGCCCTCCCAGTCGTAGCGGCGGTACCGGGCGTGTCGTCCGGCGGCCAACGGCTCCAGCACCCACCGGCGAAGGTTCGCCGCGCCGCCGGTGGGCCCCGCCTCCCAGCCCTCGTAGAGGTCGTCCATGTGCACGACGGGCACCTCGAGCGCGTCCGCGAGCTGGGCGGCAAGTGTCGTCTTCCCCGAACCGGCCGGCCCGTCGACGCAGACGAGGCGTGCGTCGACGGACCGGACGCGGTCCAGGAGGCCGCCCAGGACCTCGGGCGTGACGGTCATACGTCGTCCGGCAGCTGCTCCGGCGTGGGGAAGTCGTCCAGGGGCTGGGCCCAGAGACGGTATTCCGTGGAGCGCTCCTTGGCCTGCTCGATCTGTTCCGTGACGCGGGCCGGTGCGGTACCGCCGACGGCGTCACGCGAGGCGAGAGATCCCTCGACCGTGAGCACGGTCCGCACCTGCGGGGTGAGGTGCTCCGAGATGCCGGCCAGCTCGGCGTCGGTCAGGTCCCACAGCTCGATGCCGCGACGCTCGCACTCGCGCACGCACGCACCGGCGACCTCGTGCGCGACACGGAACGGCACGCCCTGCCGCACGAGCCATTCGGCGACGTCCGTGGCCAGGGCGAACCCCTGCGGCGCGAGCTCGGCCATCCGGCCGGTGTCGAAGGTGAGAGTGGAGACCATTCCGGTGAACGCCGGCAGCAGCACGGTGAGCGTCTCCACCTGGTCGAAGACCGGCTCCTTGTCCTCCTGCAGGTCGCGGTTGTACGCGAGCGGGAGGCCCTTCAGGGTGGCCAGCAGCCCGGTGAGGTCGCCCAGCACGCGGCCGGCCTTGCCCCGGGCGAGCTCGGCGATGTCCGGGTTCTTCTTCTGCGGCATGATGCTCGACCCGGTGGACCAGGCGTCGTCCAGCGTGACGAACCCGAACTCCTTCGTGTTCCAGAGGATGATCTCCTCCGCCAGCCGGGACAGGTCGATGGCGGTCATCGCCGCCACGAACGCGAACTCGGCGACGACGTCCCGTGCCGCCGTCCCGTCGATCGAGTTCTCCACCGGGCCGTCGAAGCCCAGGTCCCTCGCGACGGCGGCCGGGTCGAGCCCGAGCGACGAGCCCGCCAGCGCCCCGGATCCGTACGGGGAGCGGGCGGCCCGCACGTCCCAGTCGATGAGCCGGTCGACGTCCCGCAGCAGCGGCCAGGCGTGCGCGAGCAGGTGGTGGGCGAGCAGCACCGGCTGCGCGTGCTGCAGATGCGTGCGGCCGGGCAGGGGTACGGAGCCCGCCGCCACGGACTGCTCGATGAGCGCGTCGACGAGGTCGAGCACCTGGGCGGCGATGACGCGTGCGTGGTCACGCAGGTACATGCGCACCTGGGTGGCGATCTGGTCGTTCCGGGACCGGCCGGCGCGCAGCTTGCCGCCGAGATCGTCCCCGGCGCGCTCGATGAGGCCTCGTTCGAGCGCGGTGTGCACGTCCTCGTCTGCGAGGACCGGCAGGAAGGCCCCGGACTCGACGTCCGCGAGCAGGACGTCGAGCGCGTCGTCCATGCCGGCGAGCTCGTCGTCGGTCAGCAGACCGGCCGCGTGCAGGACGCGCGCGTGTGCCCGGGAACCGGCGATGTCGTAACCGGCGAGCTTCCAGTCGAAGTGGGTCGACTGCGACAGGGCCGCGAGCTCCGGGGCGGGGCCACCGGAGAACCGGCCGCCCCACAGGGCGACCGGCTTGCCGGACGTGACCTGCGTGCCGTGGGCCGTGTCGCCCGGCGCGGCGCCCCGCACCACGTCGCCCGCGGGCCCGGGGCGACCGGGCGGGGTGGCACCGCCGGGCGGGGTGGCACCGCCGGGCGGGGTGGCACCGCCGGGCGGGGTGGCGCCGCCGGGCGGCGGGACGGAGCCGCTCATCCGAGGTCCTCCGCGTTGCCGAACTTCGCGTCGCGAGCGGCGGCCTGCTTGGCGGCGAGGCCGTAGATCTCGATGAAGCCCTTCGCGTGCGACTGGTCGAACGTGTCGCCCTCGTCGTAGGTGGCGAGGCCGAAGTCGTACAGCGACGAGTCGGAGCGGCGGCCGGTCACGGTGGCGCGGCCGCCGTGCAGGACCATGCGGATGTCGCCGGAGACGTACTTCTGCGTGTCCAGGACGAAGGCGTCGAGAGACTTCTTCAGGGGGCTGAACCACATGCCGTCGTACACGAGCTCGGTCCAGCGCTGCTCGACCTGCCTCTTGAAGCGCATCTGCTCGCGCTCGACGGTGACGTTCTCCAGCTCCTGGTGGGCGGCGATGAGCGCCATGGCGCCGGGCGCCTCGTAGATCTCACGGGACTTGATGCCCACGAGCCGGTCCTCGACGATGTCGATCCGGCCGACGCCGTGCGCGCCGGCGCGGCGGTTCATCTCCTGGATCGCCTGGAGCGGGGTGACGGCGACGCCGTCGATCGCGACGGGGACGCCCTGCTCGAAGGTGATGGTGACCTCGTCGGCGACGGGCGGGAAGGTCGGGTCGTCCGTGTAGGAGTACACGTCCTTGGTGGGCTCGTTCCAGATGTCTTCGAGGAAGCCGGTCTCCACGGCGCGACCCCAGACGTTCTGGTCGATGGAGAACGGGTTGCTCTTGGTGGTGGCGATCGGCAGGTCGTGCTTCTCGGCGTACTCGATGGCCTTCTCGCGGGTGAGCGCAAGGTCGCGCACGGGGGCGATCGTCTTCAGGTCCGGGGCGAGCGAGGTGGTGGCGACCTCGAAACGCACCTGGTCGTTGCCCTTGCCCGTGCAGCCGTGCGCCACGGTGGTGGCGCCGAACTTGCGGGCGGCACGGGCGAGATGCTTGACGATCAGGGGGCGGGAGATCGCGGACACGAGGGGGTACTTGTCCAGGTACAAGCCGTTGGCCTGCAGGGCCGGCATGCAGTACTCGTCGGCGAACTCCTCGCGGGCGTCGGCGACGTACGCCTCGACCGCGCCGCAGTCCAGCGCGCGCTTGCGGATGACGTTGAGGTCCTCGCCACCCTGGCCGACATCGACGGCCATGGCGACGACCTCGGCACCGGTGGCCTCACCGATCCAGCCGATGGCGACGGAGGTGTCCAGGCCACCCGAGTAGGCGAGCACGACGCGTTCGGTCATTGGTTCTTCTCTTCCGTGGTTCGTTGGTTTCGGTTCGAGCAGGCGGGTCCGGGAGACACCGTCAGGCGGACAGGGCGAGCAGGCGCTGGGCGAGCTCCGTGCCGCCGTCGGCGTCCCGGGCGATCACGAGGATGGTGTCGTCCCCGGCGATGGTGCCGAGCACGCCGGGGAACAGGGAGTGGTCGATCGCGGAGGCCAGGTACTGCGCGGCACCCGGCGGGGTGCGCAGCACCACCTGGTTGCCGGACGCCTCCGCCGAGACGAGGAGCTCGGTGGCCAGCCGTGCGAGCCGGGCGGCCAGGTATTCGGCATCCTGGTCGGCCTGCACGCTGCGGTCCCCGCCCTCGCCGGGCACGGCGTAGACCAGCGAACCATCGGCGCCGCGCACCTTCTCGGCACGCAGCTCGATGAGGTCACGGGACAAGGTGCCCTGGGTGACCTTCACGCCATGACCCGCGAGCGCCCTGGCCAGGTCGGCCTGGGACCGGATCGCGGTGTGGGCGATGATGTCCAGGATGCGCGCGTGCCGTGCGGCCTTCGTGGCCGGGACCGTGGCGGTCGCGGTGGGGGTGCCGCCGCCCCACGCCTGGTCGGCGACCGGCCGGCCGGACGGCGGTGGGTTACCCGTCATTCGCGCCTCCCTTCCGCCAGGAGCCAGGCGAGCAGAGCCTTCTGGGCGTGCAGGCGGTTCTCGGCCTCGTCCCAGACGACACTGCGAGGCCCCTCGAGGACCTCCTCGGTGATCTCCTTGCCCCGGTAGGCCGGCAGGCAGTGGAGCACGATCGCGTCCGGAGCCGCACCGGCGAGCAGCCGGGAGTTCACCTGGTACGGCTCGAACACCGTCTCGCGCCCGGCAGCGTCGTCCCCCATGGACACCCACGTGTCCGTGGCGACGACGTCCGCCGCGGCCACCGCCTCGGCCGGATCGGTGACCGAGGTGACCGACCCGCCGGTGGACCCGGCGATCCGTGCGGCGCGGGCGAGCACCTCGGCGTCCGGCTGGAAGCCGGCGGGGCCGGCGATCCGCACGTGGAGGCCTGCGGTGGCGCCGCCGAGCAGGTAGGAGGCCGCCATGTTGTTTCCCGCGTCGCCCACGTACGCCAGGGTCGTGCCCGGCAGCGCTGCCACTCCCCCGCGGTGCTGCGCGACCGTGACCAGGTCCGCCAGGATCTGGCAGGGGTGGTAGGCATCGGTCAGGGCATTGACCACGGGAACCCCGGCGTGCGCCGCCATGGTCTCGAGCCGGTCCTGTCCGTAGGTGCGCCACACGATCGCGGCGACCTGCCGGCCCAGCACCCGCGCGGTGTCCTCGACCGACTCCCGCTTGCCGATCTGCGCCAGGTTGCCGTCCACGACGATCGGATGCCCGCCCAGATCCGCGATCGCGCCCGCGAACGAGAGCTGGGTACGCAGCGTGGGCTTGTCCGTGATGAACGCGACGGCACCCGGTGTGTCGCGCCGCCCCTCCAACGGCCGGCGAGCGAGCCGGTCGGCGCGCAGCGTCATGGCGAGATCGAGGACCGTGCGCTGCTCCGTGGGCGTGAGGTCGTCGTCGGCCAGGAAGTGGCGGACGGTCATGAGGCCTCCTCGATGTCCTCTGCCGGCGAGGACGGCAGCGCCGCGAAGAACGCGGCGGCCTCGCGGGCCTGGTCGGCTGTCAGGGTCAGTGGCGGAGCGAGACGGACGGCGTCGGGTGCGACGGCGTTCACGATGAACCCCGCCTCCAGCGCACGGGCCACGACCGTCTGGGCCACGGGCCGGGAGAGCTGGACCGCGAGCAGGAGGCCACGCCCCCGCACCCCCGAGATCAGCGGGTTTCCGCTGCCCTCGATCTCACGACGCAGCAGTTCACCCGTCTCGCGCACCTGAGCGAGCAGGCCGTCCCGTTCGATCACCCCGAGGGTCGCCAGTCCGGCGGCGGACGCGACCGGATTGCCGCCGAACGTCGAACCGTGCTGCCCCCGCCCCAGCAGTCGTGCGGGCTCGTCGCCGAAGGCGATGACCGCGCCGACGGGGAAGCCCCCGCCCAGCCCCTTCGCGAGCGTCACCACGTCGGGCAGGACGTCCGCGCCGGCCGGACCGGCATCGGCGGGCCCCAGGATGTCCGGGTGCTGGAAGGCGAACCACTCCCCGGTCCGGCCGACCCCTGTCTGCACCTCGTCCAGGACGAGCAACGCTCCGTGCTCCCGCGTAAGCCGGCGCGCGAGCGCCAGATATCCGGGCGGCAGCGGGCGCACACCGGCCTCACCCTGCAGCGGCTCCGCGACGAACGCCGCCACCTCACCGCGTTCCGCGACCGCGTCCGGGGCGAACGCCGCCTCCAGCGCCGCCGCGTCGCCGAACGGCAGATGCTCCACACCAGCCGGGAGCGGCTCGAACGGCTCGCGGTACGCGGCCTTGTGCGTCAGCGCGAGAGCACCCATCGACCGTCCGTGGAACCCGCCCTCCAGCGCGAGGACGCGGGTACGGCAGCCGCCGGACCGGCCTCTGCCCGGGACCGGCCCCGAGCCGTCCGGCACACCGGACACGACCGTGCCCGCGGACGACGAGACGGGCACCCGCCGCGTCATCTTGAACGCCGCCTCCAGGGCCTCCGTGCCCGAGTTCGTGAAGAACACCCGCGACCCCGCGGGCGCACCGGCCAGCGCGAGGAGACGCTCGGCCAGCGAGATCTGCGCCGGCGTCCCGAAGAAGTTGGACGTGTGCCCCAACGTGCCCAGCTGCGCGCTGATCGCCGCCGTCAACGTCGGATGGGCGTGCCCGAGCGAGTTCACGGCGATCCCGGCCAGCAGGTCCAGGTACCGCTTCCCGTCCGCGTCCCACACGTACGCGCCGTCGCCCCGCACGAGCACACGCTGCGGCGGTCCGAACGTGTCCATCACCGCACCGGTGTAACGCTCCGTCCACGCCGCGCCCGTCAAGCCGCCGGACTCCACCGCGCCCCGCGTCACAGGCGGCGACCCGGCGCCCGCCGTCGTCAGATCGCTCATTCCGACACCACCCTCGACATCTCCTCGTGTTCCGTCCCCGGCAGGTCGCCCGACGGCACCGGCACCACCATCGTCCCGTTCCCGCGCGCCGTGAAGACCTCGAGCAGCACGCTGTGCGGCTGCCTGCCGTCGATCACCGTCGCGCGTGGCACGCCACCGTCCACCGCCCGCAGGCAGGCCTCCATCTTCGGGATCATCCCCGAGGCCAGGTGCGGCAGCAGCGCGCGCAGCTGCGGCGCGGTGATCTGCTCGACCAGCGAGTCCTTGTCCGGCCACGCCGTGTACAGACCCTCCACGTCGGTGAGCACGATCAGCTTCTTCGCGCCCAGCGCCACCGCCAGGGCGCTCGCCGCGGTGTCGGCGTTGACGTTGAGGACCTGCGTCGGGTCGGTCACGTCAGGTGCGATGGTGGACACCACGGGGATACGGCCGGCGTCCAGCAGATCCTGGACCGCGCGCGGGTCGACCTGCACCACGTCACCCACCAGGCCGACGTCGACCGGCTCGCCGTCGACCGTCGCGTGCCGCCGGGCGGCGCCGAGCAGGCCGCCGTCCTCGCCGCTCAGTCCCACGGCGTTCGGCCCGTGGGCGTTGATGAGCCCGACGAGTTCGCGCGAGACCTGGCCGGTGAGCACCATGCGCACCACCTCCATGGTCTCGGGCGTCGTGACGCGCAGGCCGCCCTGGAACTCGGACTCGATGCCGAGCCGCTCGAGCATCGCGTTGATCTGCGGGCCGCCGCCGTGCACGACGACCGGCTTCAGGCCCACCTGCCGCAGGAACACCATGTCCTGGGCGAACGCCGCCTTGAGGTCGTCGCGGACCATGGCGTTGCCGCCGTACTTGATCACGACGAGGGCGCCCGCGAACTCCTGGAGCCAGGGCAGCGCCTCGACGAGGACCTCCGCCTTCTGGTCCGCGGTCAGGGAGGCGAGGACCGCGCTGTTCGAGATGCCCGTCATGAGGTGTACGCGCTGTTCTCTTCGACGTACGCGTGCGTGAGGTCGTTGGTCCAGAGGGTGACCTCTGCCGCGCCGGCGTGCAGGTCGATCTCGATCGCCGTTTCGCGGGACGAGGCGAGGTCGACCTTGTCCGGCGGCTCGTGCGCGCCGCCCGCTTGGCACACTTTTACGGAGTTGACGTAGATGTCGAGCGCCTCGGGATCGAAGGGCGCGACCTCCTCCGGAACCGTCCCGACCTGGGCGAGGATGCGCCCCCAGTTCGGGTCGTTGCCGTAGATCGCGGTCTTGACCAGGTTGGAGCGTGACACCGCTCGGGCGACGGCGAGCGCCGCGTCCTCGGTGGTCGCGTTCCGCACGGTGATGGCGATGTCGTGGGCGGCACCCTCGGCGTCGGCGAGCAGCTGCCGGGCGAGGTCGGCGCAGACGTCCTGGACGGCGGCCGCGAGCGCCTTCGGGTCCGGGGCCACCCCCGAGGCGCCGGAGGCCATCAGGACCACCGTGTCCGACGTGGACTGGCAGCCGTCGGAGTCGACGCGGTCGAAGGTGGTGCGGGTGGCGTGCCGGAGCGCGGCATCGGCCCGCTCGTGCGGGACGACGGCGTCCGTGGTGATCACGCACAGCATCGTGGCCAGTGCCGGGGCGAGCATCCCGGCCCCCTTGGCCATGCCCCCCACCGTGACCACACCGTCCGGCGTCTCGACGGTCCGCGTCGCGGTCTTCGACACCGTGTCGGTGGTCATGATCGCGGCCGCGGCGGCCGCACCGGCCGCGGAGTCGTCCGTGAGGGCGTCCGTCACGACGGGGATACCCGCGAGGAGTTTCTCTCGTGCCAGGCGCACGCCGATCACGCCGGTCGAGGCGACGAGGACGTCGATCGCGCCGATGCCGAGACCGCCGGCGACCGCCTCGGCGGTCGCGTGCGCGTCCTGGAACCCGCCAGGCCCGGTGCAGACGTTGGCCGAGCCGGAGTTGAGCACCACGGCACGCGCCGTACCGTCCTTGACGGCCTGGCGCGACCACAGGACCGGGGCACCCACGACCCGGTTGGACGTGAAGACGGCGGCGGCGTCGAACCGCGGCCCGTCGTTGACGACGAGCGCGAGATCCGGCTTGCCCGATGCCTTGAGCCCGGCGGTGATGCCGGCGGCCCGGAACCCCCGGGCGGCGGTGACGCTCACTGTGCTCCTCCGGTCGTGACTGTGCTGGGACCGGCATGCCCGGCGACGCGCCGGAGCCGGGTGTTCACGGGGCGACCCCCTCGGTCCCGAGGCCGCTGGTCTCCGGCAGTCCGAGCGCGATGTTGAGGGCCTGGACGGCCTGGCCGGCGGTGCCCTTGACGAGGTTGTCGACCGCGGTGACGGTGACCACACGGCCCGCGGCCTCGTCCACCACGACCTGGACCAGCGCCGTGTTGGCCCCCGCGGTCATCGCGGTGCTCGGCCACTGCCCCTCGGGCAGGAGGTGGACGAAGGGCTCGTCCTCGTACGCCTCGGACCATGCCTCACGGACCGAGCGCGCGGCCGTGCCCGGCGCCACGCCATCGGCCAGCGGAGCGGTGACCGTGGCCAGGATGCCCCGGGCCATGGGTACGAGGGTGGGCGTGAAGCTGAGGCGCACCGTCGAAGCGCCCGCGGCGCGCAGGTTCTGGGCGATCTCAGGGACGTGCCGGTGCGTACCACCGACCGCGTACGGCCGGGCCGAGCCGAGGCCTTCGCTCGCGAGCAGGTGCGGCTTGAGACTCCGACCGGCTCCGGAGTAGCCGTTGGCCAGGACCGCGACGATGTCGGACGGATCGACCAGGCCGGCGGCGACACCGGGCTGCAGGCCGAGTGTGACGGCCGTGACGTTGCACCCCGGGACGGCGACACGCTTCACTCCCGTGAGGTGGTCCCGCTGCCGGGCCACCGCACCGGCACCCGCCTTCTCCGTGAGGAGGAGTTCCGGCATCCCGTACGGCCAGGAGCCGGCGTGCTCGCTCCCGTAGAACGCCCGCCACGCGTCGGCGTCGGTGAGGCGGTGGTCGGCGCCGAGGTCGAGGACGAGCGCATCATCGGGGAGCTGGGCGGCGATCTCACCGGACGCGCCGTGCGGGAGAGCGAGCACCACGACGTCGTGCCCCGCGAGCGCCTCCGGCGTCGTGGGCTGGATCACGCGGTGCGCGAGCGAGCGCAGATGCGGCTGGTGCTCACCGAGAGCCGAACCGGCCGACACATGTGCGGTCACCGCGCCCACCTCGACGAGGGGGTGAGCGGCGAGAAGCCGCAGCGTCTCACCGCCCGCGTACCCGGAGGCGCCCGCGACGGCGACACGGATCGTGGAAGACATATTCGGGAGTCTACATAGTTATTCCACCATCCTCAACCGCCCTGTGGACAACCGGCGCCCGGTAGCCAGGAACGGGTGCGGTGCCGGAGGATGCTCACGATGACCGAGCACTCCCACGACCACGCGCACGCCGGCGATCCCGCCACGCCGGGGCACCGGCGCCGGCTCGCGATCGCCTTCGGCGTCGGGGCGGCGGTGCTCGTCGCCCAGGCCGTCGGCGCCTGGCTCACCGGCAGCCTCGCGCTCCTTGTCGACACGGCCCACGTCCTCACCGACGTCGCGGGCCTCGGCATCGCCCTCGGCGCCGCCACGCTCGCGCTGCGTCCGCCCACGGCGCAGCGCACGTGGGGATTCCGTCGCGCCGAGGTGCTCGCCGCGCTCGCCCAGGCCGCGGTGCTGCTCGCCGTGGGCGTCTACGCGCTGGTGGAAGGGGTGCTCCGGCTCGTGGAGCCCGCCGAGGTGCCCGGCGTCGAACTGCTGTTCTTCGGCGCCGTGGGACTCGCCGGGAACCTCGTCGGCCTGGCGGTGCTCGCCCGGGCGCGCACGGCGTCGTTCAATCTGCGCGCCGCGTTCCTGGAGGTGCTGAACGACGCGCTGGGATCCGTCGGTGTCATCGTCGCGGCCCTGGTGATCACGACCACGGGATGGCAGCGCGCCGATGCCGTGGCAGGCCTCACGATCGCCGCTCTCATCGTGCCGCGCGCCGTACGGCTTCTCCTCGAGACCGCCTCCGTGCTCCTGGAGTCCGCCCCGCCAGGACTCGACCTGGACGCGGTACGGGCACGCCTGCTCGCGGTGGACCACGTGGCGGAGGTGCACGACCTGCACGCCTCGCTCGTCGCCACGGGTCTGCCGACACTGTCGGCCCACGTCGTCGTGCACGACGCCTGTTTCCGGGACGGGTGCGCACCGCAGGTGCTCGACGCACTCCAGCAGTGCGTCGCGACCGAGTTCGCCGTGAGCGTCGAGCACTCGACGTTCCAGCTCGAGCCCGCCGGGCACATCGGCCACGAGACGTCGCGGCACGCGTAGCCCGGGGCGCAACGCCGCCGATCAGCCGAGCGGCAGGAACATCACGTGCAGGCCGACCTCACCGTGCGCGGGCGAGCGGAACGCGCCCGGCACCGTCCCGACGATCTCGAACCCGAGCTTCCGCCACAGGTGCACCGCCGGCGCGTTCGACTCGACCACCGCGTTGAACTGGATACCACGGAACCCGTGTTCCCGGTGCCAGGCGATGACGTGCTCGCCCAGCGCCCGCGCCACGCCGCGGCCCCGTGCCGCCTCGGCGACCATGAACGATGCCGTACCGATGTGGTCACCATGGCCCGGCCGGTTCGGTCCCATCTTGGCGGTGCCGAGGATCTCGCCGTCCTCCTCGAGCACGACGACCGCTCCGGGTGGCGGCTCGAGCCAGTAGCCGCGCGCCTGCTCCTCGGACAGGCCGAGAGGGTAGGCGTAGGTCTCACCCTCCCGGCACACGGCCTCGATGATGGGCCACACCGCGGGCCAGTCGCTCTCGGTCAGCGATCGGATGGTACGGGTCACGAGCCGCACAGTACCCGTCGCGACGACCGGGCGAACAGCTCGGACCCGGAGGTCGTGGGCAAGACCGCCGTCGTCGTAGGGTCGCAGCATGCGTGCAGTCGTGGCCCGCGCAGCGGGCGAGCCAGAGGTCCTGTCCTACGACGAGGTCGCCGATCCCACGCCCGGGCCGGGCCGGCTCCTGGTCCGCGTCGCGGCGGCCGGCGTGAACTTCATCGACACCTACCGCAGGTCCGGCGTGTATCCCATGCAGTTCCCGCACGTCGTCGGGTCGGAGGGTGCGGGCACGGTCGAGGCGGTCGGGGAAGGTGTCGACGACTTCGCCGCGGGCGACCGGGTCGCCTGGGCGGAGGCCCCCGGGTCCTGCGCGGAGCTCGCCGTCGTCGAGGCCGCCCAGGCGATCACCGTGCCGGCCGGTCTCGACCTGGAGACCGCGGCGGCGCTCCCCCTGCAGGGCATGACCGCCCACTACCTCGTGACCTCGACGTTCGAGGTCTCCCCGGGCCACGACGTGCTGCTCCACGCCGGCGCGGGGGGTGTCGGGCTGCTGGCCACGCAGCTCGCCGCCGCTCGCGGCGGGCGTGTCATCACCACGGTCTCCACGCCGGAGAAAGCAGCGCTGTCCGCCGCGGCGGGCGCGGCGCACACGATCGACTACGCCGCGATGTCCGACCTCACCACCGAGTTGCCGGCCGTCGTCCGGGACCTGACGGACGGCGCGGGCGTGCACGTCGTGTACGACGGCGTGGGCCGGACCACGTTCGAGGCCTCGCTGGACGCGCTGCGTCAGCGGGGCATGCTCGTCCTGTTCGGCGGAGCCTCGGGACCGGTGCCCGCCTTCGATCCGCAGCTCCTGAACCGCAAGGGGTCCCTGTACCTGACCCGTCCGACGCTCCGCCACTATCTCGCGACCCGCGGCGAACTCGAGTGGCGGGCCGCGGAGGTGCTGGGAGCGGCCTCCTCCGGCCGGCTCGACGTACGGATCGGGGCACGGTACCCCCTCTCGGACGCCGCGGAGGCGCACCGGGCGCTCGAGGGCCGCGCGACGACGGGCAAGGTCCTGCTGCTGCCGTGACGTGACGAGCCGCGGGGACGAGGGCCGCGTGGCACCTGTGCCACCACGCGGCCCTCGTCGATCCCGGGCGCTCCCGTCGCCGGACGGGTATCGGCCATCCGGTCGGCCAGGTCCGACCGGATGGCCGATACCGGCCCGGACCCCGGCGACCAAGACTCAGGGCATGTCCCCCACGATCACCCGTCCGGCCGTGCGTCGCCGGTCCCGTCCCGCCGACTGGCTCATCCCGAGCGGCCTGGTGCTGCTGTCCCTCGTCCCCGCCCTGGGCGGCGCCTCGCGCCTGGCCGAACTGGCGGGGGGCCCGGCCGTCACGGAGGAGAACGCCCGGTTCGTCGAGGCCCCGGTGCCCGTCCTCGTCCACATCGTCTCGGTCACGATCTACTCCCTGCTGGGAGCACTGCAGTTCTCACCCGGTTTCCGGAGCCGGCGCAACGGCTGGCACCGCGCCGCCGGTACCGTCCTGATCCCGGCGGGCCTGGCGACGGCCTTGTCCGGCCTGTGGATGACGGCGTTCTACGACCTGCGCGCCAAGGACACCGCGGTGGTCAACGGCGTCCGCTACGTGGTCGGCACCGTCATGGTGGCCGGGCTGATCCTGGCAGTCCGCGCGCTGCTGCGACACGACTACGTCGCACACGGCGCCTGGATGACCCGGGCCTACGCCGTGGCGATGGGCGCCGGGACGCAGGCGCTGCTGCTCGGCCCCTGGCTCGCCGTCGCACGCCCTCGCCCCGACGACCCCACGACCATCGTGGTCAACACGGCCGGGATGACGCTCGCCTGGGTGATCAACGCCCTGGTCGCCGAATGGCTCGTGCACCGCCGCCGTCGCCGCGGACGGATCGCGCGATGACTACCATCAGCCGTGTGCGGACCGCGGACGGACAGGCGCTCCGGCGTCCGTTCGGCGCCGCGCTCCGGCGACCCGCGGCACCGGGAGCCACGCCGCCCACGCGACGCGACTGGATCGTCGTCGGTGTCGCCGCAGCCGTCGCCGTCGTGGAGGCCACGGTGCGGCAGGACCTCGCGTGGCCGGTGCCTTCGGCGCTGGCGGCTCTGGTCGCGATCGCCGCGCTGCCCTGGCGGCGCGTGCATCCCCTCGCCGTCGTCGCGTGGACGTCCGGCATCGGCGCGGCGCACGACCTCGCCGACATCGTGGCGGGTCACGGCTCCACCGCGATGTACGCCGCGGTGGTCGGGGTCCTCGCGCCGTACGCGCTCTTCCGCTGGGGCTCGGGCGGCGCGATCCTCGCGGGCTCTCCCCTGATCGCCGCCGGCGTCGCGCTCTCCGTCGTCGCCGGCGTCGGAGGCCTCGACGACGCGATCGGAGGCGCCACCGTGGTGGTTCTCGTCGCGCTCGTCGGTGAGGTGGTGCGCCAGCGATCGCTGGCCCGCTCGCGTAAGCTCGACCGTGTCCGGGCGCGCGAACGTGAGGCGGTGGCGCGCGACCTGCACGACACCGTCGCCCACCACCTGTCCGCGGTGGCCGTGCGTGCGCAGGCCGGGCAGGTCAGCGCGACCGCGGACCCCGATGGGCCGGCGGCCGCGGTCGAGGCGCTCCGGCTCGTCGAGGCCGAGGCACGCCGGGCCCTCGTCGAGATGCGGGCCCTGGTCGGTGTCCTCCGCAGCGAGACCCCCCGGGAACTGACACGCGGCCTGGACCTGCTCCAGGACCTGACGGATCCAGGTCCGCCGCCGGTGACCCTGGCCGTGGCCGACGACGTCGAACCGCTTCCCGCGGCCACCAGCACGGCCGTGGTGCGCATCGCCCAGGAAGCCGTCGCGAACGCCCGCCGGCACGCACGCGGAGCCAGCGGCATCACCGTCTCCCTGGACCGCCGCGACGGTGCCCTGCACCTGCTCGTCCGCGACGACGGTGCTCTCGCACCGCACCTCCGGCCCGGTCCGGGCCACGAGCGCTCGCCGGAGACCGGATTCGGCCTGACCGGGATGAACGAACGGGCTCGCGCCCTCAGTGGGACGTTCGAGGCCGGCCCCGACGACGGCGGCGGCTGGACCGTGCACGTGGTGCTGCCTCTCCCGACGACCCGCCACGAGCGCCGCGGCCAGGAGGTCCGGTGACGATCGGCGTGCTGGTGGCCGACGATCAGGAGATCGTCCGTACCGGCCTCTGCACGATCCTCGACGCACAGCCGGGCATCGAGGTCGTCGCGGACGTGGCGGACGGCGCGCGGGCGGTGAGCGAGGCTCGCCGCCTGGCCCCGGACGTCTGCCTGCTCGACATCCGCATGCCCGTGCTCGACGGCGTCGCGGCCACCAGGCAGCTCGCCGGGCCCGACGTGCCCGACCCCATGGCGGTCGTGGTGATCACGACCTTCGACCTGGACGAGAACGTCCATGCCGCCCTGCGCGCCGGCGCGCGCGGATTCCTGCTCAAGGACAGCGGCCCCGCCCTGCTCTCGCAGGCGGTGCACGCCGCGGCGGAAGGCGACGCGCTGATCGACCCGGCGGTCACCGTGCGGCTGCTCGCGCACTTCGCCCGGGCCGCGCCCGACCGGTCGCCGCACCGGCCCGCGGTGCGCCTCACGAGCCGGGAACTGTCGGTGCTGCACCTCGTCGCCGAAGGCAGGACCAACAACGAGATCTGCGACGACCTGCACCTCGGGCTCAGCACCGTCAAGACGCACCTGGCGGCGATCATGACGAAGACGGGCACGCGCAATCGCGTCGAGGTGGCGCGGTGGGCCTACGAGCACGGTATATCTTGATGTCAAGATAGTCGATATCAAGCGAAAGGTGTGTCATGGCCGACTGGTCCCCCACCCGGTATCTGCAGTTCACCGACGAGCGGTCGCGCTCCTTCCGGGAGCTGACCGCCCGCGTCGCAGAACGGCTGGTGGCTCTCGACGCGGTGCCCGACGACATCGTCGACCTGGGGTGCGGGCCGGGGCACCTGACCGGTGTGCTGCGGTCCCTCTGGCCCGAGGCCACCGTGACCGGCATCGACTCCTCGCCCGCGATGATCGGCAAGGCACGGGACCACGACCCCGGCACCACCTACCTCGAGGGTGACATCGGCGACTACGCGGCCGGGCACCTGGAGGTGACGGAGGCCGACGTCGTGGTGAGCAACGCGGCACTGCAGTGGGTACCACGGCACCGGACTCTTCTGACCGCGCTGCGCGACACCGCGCGCCAGGTCTTCGCGTTCCAGGTGCCGGGAAACCACGACGCGCCGTCGCACCTGCTGCTGCGCGAGGTCGCAGCGCGAGAGCCGTACGCCTCCGCGCTCGGCGGGCCGGTAGCCCGGCGCGCGACCGACGACCCCGCCGGCTACCTCGACCTGCTCGCGCATCCGGACTGGACGCTCGACGCCTGGGAGACGACCTACACCCACGTCCTCCACGGGCCCGATCCGGTGCTGCGCTGGATCAGCGCCACGGGCGCCCAGCCGACGCTCCACGCGCTGCAGGACGTGGACCCCGCGCTACGGGAACGCTTCGAGGAGGACTACGGTGCGGCGCTGCGTGCGGCCTATCCCGCTCGTCCGTACGGGACACCGCTGCTGTTCCGGCGCGTGTTCGTCGTCGCCGCCCGAAACGGTGCGACAGCAACGGGGACAGCCGGCGCCGCCGGGACGTCCGCCGCACCCGGCAGCACGACCACTCGCGACGATTGCACCTGACAGCGCGTCCGCCGCTGCCTAGGCTGACGGACATGACTGAGCGACCCGTCCGTATCGGAGTCCAGATCCAGCCGCAGCACGCCGAGTACCGACAGATCCGCGACGCCGTCCTGCGCGCCGAGGACATGGGTGTCGACGTCGTCTTCAACTGGGACCACTTCTACCCGCTCTACGGCGATCCCGACGGCAAGCACTTCGAGTGCTGGACCATGCTCGGCGCCTGGGCGGAACAGACGGAACGCGTCGAGCTCGGCGCTCTCGTCACGTGCAACTCCTACCGCAACCCCGACCTGCTGGCGGACATGGCGCGCACCGTCGACCACATCTCGGGCGGCCGCCTGGTCCTGGGTATCGGCGCCGGCTGGTTCGAGCGCGACTACGACCGGTTCGGCTACGAGTTCGGCACCGCGGGATCCCGCATCGCCGACCTCGCCGCGGCGATGCCACGCATCACCCGCCGGCTCGCGGCGGGGAACCCCGCGCCCACGCGCGACATCCCGATCATGATCGGCGGCGGCGGCGAGCGGAAGACGCTGCGTGTCGTCGCCGAGTACGCCGACATCTGGCACAGCTTCGGGAACGTCGATGTCCTGACCCGCAAGTCGGCGATCTTGGACGAGCACGGGACGGCCGTCGGGCGTGACACGTCGAAGCTCGTCGAACGATCCGTCGCGGTCGACGGCGACCCCGCCGAGACGGGCGACGCCCTCATCGCGGCGGGCGCCACACTGCTCACCATCGGCACGAGCGGCCCCGACTACGACCTTTCCACGGTCAAGCGGTGGATCGACTGGCGCGACGCCCGGGCCGCCGTCTGATGCCCCGCTATTCGGCCTCCACGGAGGTCGCCGCCACGCCGGACACCGTCTGGCGGGTGCTGTCCGACGTCGAGGGCATGCCCCGCTGGACGGGATCCATGACCTCGGTCCGGATCGTCGACGGCCCGAACCCTCCGGACGTCGGCACCGCCGTGCGCATCGAGCAGCCGGGTCTGCCGCTCGCCGTCTGGACGATCGACGACTGGGATCCGCCGCGGATGTTCGCCTGGACCAGCGCGGTGCCCGGCGTGCGCACCCAGGCGGAGCACGTCGTCGAGGGCGCCGACGGTGGTCGGAGCCAGGTCATCCTGACGATCACCCAGGTCGGTCCGCTGGCCGGCCTGCTCGGCGCCCTCACCAGGAAGCGCACGCGGGTGCTGGTCGACACGGAGCTCGCCGGCCTCAGGGTCCGCGCCGAGTCCGGCACGCCCTGAGCCCGGCGGTGCTCGCAGCCCATGCGGGCGCGAGCACCGCTTCGTGTGTCGGCGGTGAACGCCTCTGCGGTCACCGGCCCGTGAGGAGCTCGCCGAGCGGGTCCTCCGGTCCCGCGGGCAGGACGCGTAGCCGGCGGCGTGCGGTGGCCGGTGCGGGCCCGTCCTCCGCCGCGGCGGCGAGCGCCCGGAGCGACTCGGGCGTGTCGTGGGTGGCGCGGAGGAGCCAGCCCGAGCAGGGATCCAGCTCCCCGGCCGCGATCGCGTTCACCAGTGCGGTGACGCGCTCGGGCGGGGTCCAGTCGGTGCGGTCCGCGTGGATGGTCATGGCCGTCGACATGGCGGTCTTGACGACGCCGGGAGCGAGTTCGAAGACCCGCAACCCGCGGTCGTGACCCTCGGCGTGCAGCGCCGCGCCCATCCGGACCAGCGCGGTCTTGCTGACGTTGTACGCCGAGTGGCCGAACGGCCCTTCGTGCGTGCTGGCCCCGGATGCGAGGTCGACGACCCGTCCGCCGCCCCGTGCCAGCATGCCGGGCACGACGTAGCGGTTGAGCAGGAAGACGCCGCGTACGTTGGCCTCGACGGTGGCCCACCAGTCGCCGGGGTCCGCCTCCCAGAGGGGCGCCTCGGGTTCGAGCCTGCCGGCGTTGTTCACGAGCAGGTCGACGGAGCCGAGCCCGGTGTCCGGTCGCTCGGCTCGTTCGACGGCGTCGCGGACCTCGGCCTCCGCCGTGACGTCGGCGGGAAGCACCACCGCGGTTCGGCCGAGGGCACGGACCCGGTCCGCTACCTCGGCCAGGCGCCCCTCGTCACGCGCGAGCAGGGCGACGTCGATCCCGGCGCGCGCCAGGCCGAGGGCGATCTCACGACCGATGCCTCGTGACGCGCCGGTGACGAGTGCGGTCCGGGCGGGTGGGACGACGTCAGGCACGGAGCACCGCCCCGATCCGCTCCGCCGCCGCGACGATCGCCTCGCGCGCCGCCCGGACCTCGTCGGCCGAGAGGGTGCGGTCGGCCGCACGCAGCCGTACCGCATAGGCAAGGGACTTACGGCCCTCACCGATCTGCTCGCCGGTGAAGATGTCGAAGAGGCTCACGTCCTCCAGCAGGTCGCCACCGCCGGAGACGATCGCCTCGCGGAGCGTGGCGGCCGGCAGTGCGGCGTCGACCACGAACGCGAGATCCTCCTTCGCCGCCGGGAACGCGGAGACCGGCGAGGCGGCCACCGGCTCGCCCGAGGCCACGGTGACGAGATCCGTGAGGCTGACCTCGAAGGCGCAGGCCCGGGCCGGCAGGCCGAGCGCATCGACCACCTTGGGGTGCAGCTCACCGGCGTGCCCGATGAGGCGGGTTCGGCCCGCGGCGTCGGTGGCCTCGAGCTTCGCGCAGCGCCCCGGGTGCCACGGCAGGTGCGTGGGATCCGCCGCGACGGTCACCTCGACACCCGCGCGGCGGGCCACCAGGCGTGCCGCGTCGACCGCGTCGGCCCAGTCGGCGGCGCGACCCTTGCCCCACCAGCCCGCGGTGACCCGCCGACCCGTCAGGACGCCCGCGATCCGGCGTGGCTGGTCGGGCGTCGCGGCGGCGAGCGCCTCCAGCTCGGCGTCGGACGGGCGCGTGCCGCCCGGCAGCGCGGGGGCGGTGGGCGCGTCCGGCGCCGGACGCGTCACGAGGCCGGTCTCGAACACCGCGAGGTCCGACAGGCCCCGGGAGACGTTGCGCCGCACCGTCTCCAGAAGCGTGACCAGAAGGTTGGTCCGCATGTAGGGACGATCCTCGGCGAGCGGGTTGGCGAGGCGCACCGAGCGACGACGGGCGTCGTCGGCGGGCAGGCCGAGCGCGTCGTAGTCGCTCGCACCGACGAACGGATAGCTGAGCACCTCCACGAAGCCGGCCTCGGCCAGGGCACGCGCAACGGAGCGGCGGGTGCGCTGCTCCTCGGTCAGGCCACGGCCGCCCGGTGCCTTCGGCAGCACGGACGGGATCTGGTCGTACCCCTGGATGCGCACGACCTCCTCGACCAGGTCCGCCGGTTCGCTGAGGTCGGGACGCCACGACGGCGGCGTGACGGCGAAGGTCTCGACCGGCCCGGACTCGGGTCGCGAGGCATCCGACCGGGCCTCGGTCACGACGCATCCGACGTCCTCGAGGGTCGAGCGCACCTGCTCGGGTGTGTACTCCACGCCCGACAGCCGTGTCGGCTCGGTGGCCTTGAGCATGATCGGGCCCCGAGTGGCCGTCGCGACGGGTTCACCGACGTCACCCACCGCCGGGTCCGCGGTACCTCCGCCGTGCTCGACCAGCAGCTCGACGACGCGCTGGGCGGCGACGGCGGGGAGCAGCGGGTCGACACCCCGCTCGAACCTCTTGGCGGCCTCGCTCGGGATCTTGTGGCGCCGCGCGGTGCGGGCCACCGTGGTCGGGTCGAAGTGCGCCGCCTCGACGAGCACGTCGGTGGTCACGCTGCTGACCTCCGTGGACTCGCCGCCCATGACGCCGGCCAGGCCCAGCACGCGCGAGCCGGCCGACCCGTCCGGTGAGTCGGTGATGAGCAGGTCCTCGGCATGCAGGGTGCGCTCGACGTCGTCGAGGGTGGTGAGCGTCTCCCCGGGGGCCGACCGGCGTACCACGAGCGGTGCGGCGACACGGGCGAGGTCGTAGGCGTGCAGCGGTTGCCCGAGGTCGAGCATCACGTAGTTCGTGACGTCGACGGCGAGCGAGATGGACCGCATCCCGGAGTTCTCCAGGCGGCTGCGCATCCACTCGGGCGACGGAGCCGCCGGATCGATCCCGCGCACGATCCGTGTCACGAAGCGGTCGCAGCCGACCCTTCCGTCGATCGGCTTCCCGTCCTCGAGACGCACGTCGAAACCGTCCGGGGTCGCGGCCGGCTCCGCTCCCGTCAGGGCGCCGCGGTCGGTGAACTTCGCGCCGGTGGAGTGCGCGTACTCGCGGGCGACCCCGCGGTAGCTGAACGCGTACCCGCGGTCGGGCGTCACGTTGATCTCCAGGACCTCCTCGCCGAGGCCGAGCAGCGCGATGGCGTCCTGGCCCGGGGTCAGGTCCTCCTCGGCGAAGCCCATGTCGCGAGGCAGCACGATGATGCCGCCGGCGTCCCCGCCCAGGCCGAGCTCGGCCGGGGAGCAGATCATCCCGTCGGACACGTGGCCGTACGTCCTGCGCGCGGCGATCTCGAAGCCGCCCGGCAGCGTGGTGCCGGGCAGCGAGACGACGACCAGGTCGCCCACGCCGAAGTTGTGCGCGCCGCAGACGATGCCGCGTGGCGTACCGCCGTCGGCGGCAGGCTTGCCGTCCTCGTTGTGCGGGCCGACGTCGACCTGGCACCAGTTGATCGTCTTGCCGTTCTTCTGCGGCTCGGGAACCTGCTCCAGCACCCTGCCGACGACCAGGGGCCCGGTCACGGCCGCGGGGTGGATCTCCTCTTCCTCCAGGCCCACCTTCACCAGGGCTTCGGCGAGTCGCTCGGCCGTCAGGTCGGCGGGCAGCTCGACGTGGTCGGCGAGCCAGTCCTTCACGATGCGGGGCACGTCAGATCTCCGTCCCGAACTGGGTGGAGAAGCGGACGTCGCCCTCCACGATGTCGTGCATGTCAGCGATGCCGTGACGCAGCATGAGCGTGCGTTCGATGCCCATGCCGAAGGCGAACCCGGAGTACTCCTCGGGGTCGACGCCCGCCGAGCGGAGCACGTTGGGGTTGACCATGCCGCAGCCGCCCCACTCGATCCAGCCCGCGCCGCCCTTCTTCTGCGGGAACCAGAGGTCCATCTCGGCACTCGGCTCCGTGAAGGGGAAGAAGCTCGGGCGCAGACGCGTCCTGGCCTCGGGGCCGAACATCGCCCGCGCGAAGGCGTCGAGCGTGCCGACCAGGTTCGCCATCGTCAGCCCTCTGTCCACCGCGAGGCCCTCGACCTGATGGAACACGGGCGTGTGCGTCTGGTCGAGCGCGTCGGTGCGGAACACCTTGCCGGGGCACGCGACGTACAGGGGAACACCGCGCTCGAGCAGACTGTGCGCCTGCACGGGCGACGTGTGCGTGCGCAGCACGAGGTTGGACGACGTGCCGGGCGCTGCCGCGGTGGACGCGTCACCGGCCGTCTCGGTGCCGCCGACGTAGAACGTGTCCTGCATCTGGCGCGCCGGATGGTCTGGGCCGAAGTTCAGCGCGTCGAAGTTGAACCACTCGGACTCGAGCTCGGGACCGTCGGCGATCTCCCATCCGAGGCCGGTGAAGAAGTCGGCGACGCGCTCCTGGATCAACTCGATGGGGTGGCGGGCACCGGACGCCGTGCGCGCGGTCGGAAGGGTCACGTCGACGGACTCCTCCACGAGGACGCGCTCGTCCCGCTCGGCTTCCAGTTCGGCCTGGCGTGCGGCGACGGCCTTGTTGACGCGGCCGCGCCGGGGGCCGATCAGCTTGCCGGCACGAGCCTTGTCAGGTCCCGGCAGTGCGCCGATGGCACGATTCGCGAGCGCGAGCGTACTGCGGTCTCCGGTGTGGGTGGTACGGACGGCCTTGAGCTCGTCGAGATCGGCGGCCTTCGAGATCGCGGCGAGGGCCTGCTCGACGGCGGCGTCGAGCGCCGCCTCGTCGAGCGGATCGACGGCGGCCTGAACGTCGGGCGTGGACATGCTTGCCTTCCTGGCGGGGTCGGGAGCCGGGGGCACCGACCCGGATCAGGCGGCGCCGCACGCGGCATGTGCAGTCTAGATGCCCGCCAGGGCTCCGGTCGCTCCATCCACAGGGAGAATCACGCGACGATCGGTACGCGCGGGGCGCACACCACCGGGCCCATGACGGGCCTGGTAAATCGGTGATCACGCGTCAGCACGTCAGCCATCCTGGCACACGGGGGCCTGCCTCGTCACGGTGGTTCCGAGGCGCTGGGCGCTTGGCACACTATTACCGCGCCCGAGCGACGTCGGCGCTTCAGCCTCGCAGGTCGAACGTCTCCATGACCGTGTACCGGGGCCCGCCCTGCGCGCCCTCGCCGGGCAGCGACTCGACCAGCGCGAACGACTCGACCGGCCACGGCGGACCGGCGTACACCGACAACGCGTGCGCTGCGGGCTCCAGGACCGAGCGCGCGTCGGCGAACGGGTCCCGGGCGCCGTCACGCGACGCGCCCGC
>NZ_JAFMPK010000021.1 GCF_017349295.1 Myceligenerans salitolerans | reverse complement strand
TAGGACCTGTTTCGGAAGTGGCTAGCGGTGGCTGATCCAGTCCAGGACGTGTGTGGTGATGGTGGTGTGGTCGGCCTCGGTGGTGGTGGCCTGTTCGCCGGTGGCGGCGTCGCGGTGTTCGATCTCGTAGCCGCCGAATGCTCCGGGGCGGGTGTGGACCGAGATCGACCAGTCGACATCCTCGTCCTCGGGATAGATCACGAAGAACGTGTTGTCGCCTGTGTTCAGGTCGGCGAGCATGTGCAGGATCTCGACGTGTCCGGGGTCCTCGACGTAGCCGCCGTCCTCGGTGTCGGCGTAGCAGGCCGGCCGGTTGGATAGCCAGGACGGGAGTGAGTCGTTCACACAGGTCAGGATGCCAGTGGTTGGCCTGCCCGGACTACGGCGTCGATCCAGTCGTCGATCGCGGCGACCTTCACGGTTGCCTCGTAGCGGACCTGGAGCTTGTCGAACCTCGTGGCCACTGCCCGGTGGCGTTTGAGGCGGTTGAACATGCACTCCACTGCGTGGCGCTTCTTGTAGTCGGCGTAGTCGACCTTCGGCGGACGCCCGCCGGCCGAGCCCTTCTTCAGCCGGTTGGCCTGGTGGTCCTTCTTCTCCGGGATCGTCGCGCGGATCCCACGACGACGCAGCAGCCGGCGGTTGCCCGCCGAGGCATACGCCTTGTCCCCACGCACCCGGTCCGGACGAGTCCGCGGACGACCGATCCCGCCGGGCCGGGCGACCCTGATCGTGTCCAGCACTGGCCCAAACTGCGGGCTGTCGCCCCGCTGCCCGCCGGTCACGATCATCCCCATGAGCTTCTGCCCCTGCTCACAGGCGGCATGCAGCTTCGTGGTCCACCCGCCCCGCGATCGGCCCAGCCCGTGATCGGCAGGCTCGGCCCCAGGCGACTCCTTCTGCGCTGCAGGGTCCCGCCGGGCACCGGCGGCGTGTTGATGCGCCCGGGCGATCGTGGAGTCGATCGACACCTCCCAGCAGACCTGCCCGCAGGCGTCGGCCAGCGTCCGTAACGCGTCCAGCACCCGGTCCCACACGCCCTCGCGCTGGTAGCGGCGAAACACTCGGTACAGGCTCGACCACGGCCCATACCGTTCGGGCACGTCCCGCCACGGACACCCCGCCCGGACCCGGTGCCGGATCCCGTCGACCTGCCGACGCAGGTTCCGCGCCGGTCGCCCGCACGACGCCACAGGCAGCAGCGGCTCAACCACCGCCCACGCCTCATCGCTCAGATCATGCCGCCCCGCCGCATCCACCACGGACCCGCAGCATGCCGAACCCGCAGGTCACACACCACTTCCGAAACAGGGCCTAGTGGCCTGCCCCACGGGTTACCCGTCGACCAGTACGCGCCAGGCGATCCACCCTGCGTAGGGCTGCGGGCAGGCGGGCGTCTCCGGCCATGTGCCGCACGAGGTCGGCGGCGGCGTCGGATGGTATGCCGGCGGAGGTAACGTACAGCGGGCGTTTCGACGTGGTACCGCGGATCACCTCAACCGCATGGGTGGCCGCGTGGAACCGCGTCTTCGCGACACCGATCACGATCGAAGCAAGATCCTCGGTTCTCACATGTGCACCGAGGCCGCTGCGACCGGCGGGGTCGAGCGTGACGTATCCGTCGATGATCAGGACATCGAGCGTCGCGGTCTGGGATGCGGAAAGCAAGGCACGTAGTGGCGGAAGTTCACGCTCGTAGAAGTGGCCCGGGCGGTATCGCGCGACCTTGGACACCTCGACGGTACGTTCCTCGACGACGTCGGCATAAGTCGCCGTCGGGCATACGACCAGTGCGGCGCGGGCGCCACCTTCAGGAGCATAGTGGACGTCTACGGCGCCGAATCGTGTCATCCCGCGACACGCCACTCTTCGGCGAGGAGCGCGTACTCGATGCCGTCGAGCCAGCCGAGATCGCGATGGAAGGACTCCTTGACGTTGTAGGCCTCGCGTCGCATGCCGACTCGCTCCATCACTCTGGTCGAGCGCTCGTTCTCGGCGAACGCACTTGCCGTGACGCGTCGTAGGCCCAGTTCCTCGAAGGCGATCCGAATCAGCTCGCGGACAGCTTCTGTCGCGAGGCCCCTGCCGGCGAACGCTGGATCAATCGCCCAGCCGAGTTCGGCTTGTGTGCCATGGGCGTGAGCGGCCACTTCGCGCTGCGCCCAGGAATCATGAATCATCAGCATGAGATCGCCCGCAATGGCATTCTCGTGCTCGAAGACCAGGGTGCGTGCCATGCGGGCAGGGTCACCTTGGTAGGTGTCCCAGTCTTCTCGGTCGGTGGGATGCCACGACGTCCACTTCGAGACCTCGGGGATGCCTCGGTAGTTCCACATTGGGCCGAGGTCGCTTGTCGCGCATCGGCGGATGGTGACCCGCTCGGTGCGAAAGGGCCACTGGAGTTCGTCGAGGCGGGACTGAGGGCTTTTGGGAGTCGACATGCTGGAGGTCACGAGTCCAAGAGTGGCATGGCCCCGCGCGGAGCCTGAGCTGTTTCGCGCCGGGGTTCTGCCAGCCGAGCGGACTCCATGCTCCACAAGGGCTTTGTGAGCTTGTTCGCCGATGGGTAGGGGGGGCGGGCGGATGGCCTCATTGCGAGAGCGAGGCCATCCGCCCTGTCAGCGCAGTTGTACGTGACGTTGGGGCGTCGGAAAGTCTCACCGCTCTGGTGCCGGTCGAGCCGGTGGGCGTTGTGGTCCACCGGTCCTCGATCCTGGCCGACCTAGGACCTGTTTCGGAAGTGGCTAGCGGTGGCTGATCCAGTCCAGGACGTGTGTGGTGATGGTGGTGTGGTCGGCCTCGGTGGTGGTGGCCTGTTCGCCGGTGGCGGCGTCGCGGTGTTCGATCTCGTAGCCGCCGAATGCTCCGGGGCGGGTGTGGACCGAGATCGACCAGTCGACATCCTCGTCCTCGGGATAGATCACGAAGAACGTGTTGTCGCCTGTGTTCAGGTCGGCGAGCATGTGCAGGATCTCGACGTGTCCGGGGTCCTCGACGTAGCCGCCGTCCTCGGTGTCGGCGTAGCAGGCCGGCCGGTTGGATAGCCAGGACGGGAGTGAGTCGTTCACACAGGTCAGGATGCCAGTGGTTGGCCTGCCCGGACTACGGCGTCGATCCAGTCGTCGATCGCGGCGACCTTCACGGTTGCCTCGTAGCGGACCTGGAGCTTGTCGAACCTCGTGGCCACTGCCCGGTGGCGTTTGAGGCGGTTGAACATGCACTCCACTGCGTGGCGCTTCTTGTAGTCGGCGTAGTCGACCTTCGGCGGACGCCCGCCGGCCGAGCCCTTCTTCAGCCGGTTGGCCTGGTGGTCCTTCTTCTCCGGGATCGTCGCGCGGATCCCACGACGACGCAGCAGCCGGCGGTTGCCCGCCGAGGCATACGCCTTGTCCCCACGCACCCGGTCCGGACGAGTCCGCGGACGACCGATCCCGCCGGGCCGGGCGACCCTGATCGTGTCCAGCACTGGCCCAAACTGCGGGCTGTCGCCCCGCTGCCCGCCGGTCACGATCATCCCCATGAGCTTCTGCCCCTGCTCACAGGCGGCATGCAGCTTCGTGGTCCACCCGCCCCGCGATCGGCCCAGCCCGTGATCGGCAGGCTCGGCCCCAGGCGACTCCTTCTGCGCTGCAGGGTCCCGCCGGGCACCGGCGGCGTGTTGATGCGCCCGGGCGATCGTGGAGTCGATCGACACCTCCCAGCAGACCTGCCCGCAGGCGTCGGCCAGCGTCCGTAACGCGTCCAGCACCCGGTCCCACACGCCCTCGCGCTGGTAGCGGCGAAACACTCGGTACAGGCTCGACCACGGCCCATACCGTTCGGGCACGTCCCGCCACGGACACCCCGCCCGGACCCGGTGCCGGATCCCGTCGACCTGCCGACGCAGGTTCCGCGCCGGTCGCCCGCACGACGCCACAGGCAGCAGCGGCTCAACCACCGCCCACGCCTCATCGCTCAGATCATGCCGCCCCGCCGCATCCACCACGGACCCGCAGCATGCCGAACCCGCAGGTCACACACCACTTCCGAAACAGGGCCTAG
>NZ_JAFMPK010000003.1 GCF_017349295.1 Myceligenerans salitolerans | reverse complement strand
CGACCCATTCGGCGGTGGCGTACTCGACGTCCTCGAGCGTCTTCCACGCCCCGAGGTGGAACACGGTCGTGTCGATGCATTCGGCCTTGTACAGGCCGATCGTGGACTCCATGAGGGCGTTGTCGTAGGCGTCTCCGACCGAGCCGATCGACGGGGTCAGGCCCTCCAGGCCGAGCCGTTCGGTGAAGCGCACGGACGTGTATTGGGCGGATTCAACTGGTCGTCGCAACAGGTTGCTGTTCGGTAGATCGTAGGTGCTCGTTCCAGGCTTCGGTGGGAGTTCG
>NZ_JAFMPK010000020.1 GCF_017349295.1 Myceligenerans salitolerans | reverse complement strand
CGACCGAGAGCGACGAGGGTGCGTACAGCACGTCGTTCTGGGACGGCGCGGGAGCGCTGACGGACGACTTCGGCGACCACGACGACGAACTCGGCGGCGACCTGTGCAACGGGTGCGCCAACTCCTGGAACACGGGCACGGTCCGTGCGTGGCAGGCCATCCTCTTCGCCGAGAGGCTGCTGCCCAAGAGCGGGATCGACGGCCAGTTCGGGCCGAACACCCACGACGCGACCGTCCAGTACCAGAAGAACCACGGGCTGGGCGTGGACGGCAGAGTCGGCCCGGAGACGTGGGGGTACGCCGACGATCGGCTCAGGTGGCTCTCGTACGAGAGGAAGGTCGTCTATTCGGGCGTCGAGGGCACCGTGACGTTCGAGCGCGGCAACAGCGACCACGGCAACCCTGGCGGGAGCGGCGCATACCGCCTGATCCAGTCGTGCACGTGGGGAGACTGCAAGACCTTCGGGAGCACGCGGATCTACCACTAGGGCCCGTGGGCCGTCCCTGGTGCCCGGGCACGGGCGCAGACGAGCGGCGCCCGGACCGCCGCTCTGCCGTGGCCGTCCCGGGCGGGCGAAGGCCTCGTGGCCGGCAGGTCTCGCCTGCTGCCACGAGGCCTTCGTCGCGTGACGGTGTCGAGCCCGTTCCGTCGTCGGCCGATGTGCCGGCTCGGCGCGCGGCGACCCCGCTCGGGGCGCCGCCGCCGGCTCAGCGCGCGGCGACCCGCTCCGCGTGCGTGAGTGCGGCGGCGTCGTCGGCGATCGGCGAGACTCCGCCGCCCAAGGACGGCATCATCGTCGCGAGCTGCGGCTTCCAGCCCTCGTAGCGGTCGGCGAAGCAACGCTCGAGCACACCGAGCATCGCGGAAACGGCGGTGGACGCACCCGGCGAGGCGCCGAGGAGCCCGGCGATCGAGCCGTCCTTCGCGGCGATGACCTCGGTGCCGAACTCCAGCACGCCGCCCTTGCCCTTCACCCACTTGATGACCTGCACACGCTGTCCGGCGGTGATCTTCTCCCAGTCGCCGGGCTTCGCCGTGGGCATGAACTTCTGCAGTTCGTGGAACTTCGTCTCGGGCGCCGCGGCGACCTGGCCCACGAGGTACTGCGTCAGGTCCAGGTTCTTCAGGCCCGCGCCGAGCATGGAGAAGAGGTTGTGGGCGCGCAGGCTGGTGATCAGCCCGAGGTACTTGCCCTTCTTCAGGTACTTCGGCGAGAACCCGGCGTACGGGCCGAACATCAGATAGCTCTTGCCGTCCACCACACGGGTGTCCAGGTGCGGCACGGACATCGGCGGCGCGCCCACCTCTGCCTTGCCGTACACCTTGGCGTCGTGCCGGGCGACGACGTCCGGGCTGGAGGTGCGCAGGAACTCGCCCGAGATGGGGAAGCCGCCGTAGCCCTTGATCTCCTTGATGCCCGCGGCCTGCAGGAGCGGCAGCGCGCCACCGCCCGCACCCACGAACACGAAGCGCGCCGTGACCGTCCGGCCGCGCGTCCCGGCGTTCCACGAGCGATCACGCAGGGAGAGACGCCAGCGGCCGTCGCGCTGCTTCTTCAGCCCCGTGACCTCGTGATGCGTGTGCAGCTCGGCCCCGCGTGCCGTTGCCAGCCCGATGAGCTTGCGGGTGAGGGCACCGAAGTCCACGTCGGTCCCGGCCGCGGCACGGGTCGCGGCGACCGGCTCGTCGGTGTCACGGTCGGTGGTGAGAAGCGGAGCCCACTGCTCGATCACGGTGCGGTCGTCGCTGAACTCCAGGTCCTCGAAGAGGGGGTGCTCACGCAGGGTCTCCCACCGGCGCCGGAGGTAGTCCACGTTCTTCTCACCGCGCACGAACGTCATGTGCGGCGTGACGTTGATGAAGTCTGTGCCTTCCATCAGGCCGGCGGTGAGCAGGTGGTTCCAGAACTCGCGCGAGGTCTCGAACTGTTCGTTGATCTTGACGGCCTTGGAGATGTCGATCGAGCCGTCGGTGCGCTCCGGCGTGTAGTTCAGCTCGCAGAGGGCGGCGTGACCGGTACCGGCGTTGTTCCACGGGTTGGACGACTCCTGGGCGACGTCGTCCAGCCGCTCGTAGATACCGATCCGCCAGCTCGGCTCGAGGACGGACAGCAGGGCGCCGAGCGTGGCACTCATGATGCCGCCGCCGATCAGCGCGACGTCGACGTCGGTCGCGAGGGGCTTCTCAGTGGTGCGCGGAAAGTTCACGCGTTCCACTGTAGGACGCTTGTGAAGAGTGGAACAAAGTTGGTGGTGCAGGTCACAAGGATCAGGCGGTGACGTCGCTCACCACGCCGCGCCGGGCGAGGTGCCGCCTCAGGCCGCGTTCTCCGGCGCGCATCACGCGGGAATGGGCCCAGGCGCACAGGCGCGGGGCCATGCGCGCGGCCAGGGCAGGCCGGCCTCGTGCCGCCGTCACGACCCAGGTGAGGCGGATCTCGCACAGGCCTCCCGGGCGTTCCCTGACCGACACCGCCGCGCCGCCGCGAAGGTCTCCCGACACCCGCAGCTTCGCCCGTCCTGTTCGGCCGGGTCCGGGCGCGCGGGAGTCGAGAAGGTCCAGGCGGAGGCGTAGCACACCGCCCACGGGACTGCGCATCCGCAGCCGGGCCCACGAACCCGCACCGCCGAGCCCGTCGGGTCCGGTGACGACGCCGGCGGACTCCGCGCGCAGGCCCGGCCACCAGGCTGGCCAGGTGAACCCGGGATCGGCGAGCACCTCCCACACCCGTGCGGCCGGTGCCGGGATTCTCCACGCCGTGATCAGCCGGAACGTGCCGGCGGCCGCGCGTGTCAGAAGTAGTCCCGCACGTGAACCTGCCGCCCGGAGAACATCGCGGTCAGGGCCTGATCCCACGTCCGCGGACCCGTCAGGTGCCCCGCCATGCGCAGGTTCCCGGCCGACTGCGCTCCCGCGTACAGGAGCGCCAGACCGTTGGCGGTCAGGACCGGGCGGTCGTGGTGTGCGTCCGCGACCTCGACGGCGTCGCGGTGCACGTGTGCCACACCGCCGGAGACCTCGATGGTCCAGGCTCCGGACAGATCCGCTCGCACTCGGGCGCGGCCGTCCGGGCCCGTGGAGGCGTCGGCCACGGCGAACGGCACCGGGCCTGCCACCGGAGCGAGCCACGCGCCCTCCAGCGCGCGCTCCACGTCGAGGACGCGGAGCATGTACGGGTGCTCGGCGACCCGCCGCACGGTGAGATCCGGCAGCACGAGCCAGGCCGGGTCGAGGCTCGCACCGCTGCCCGACGTCGAGACCCGAGCCGTCCCGACCACGGTCGAGAAGGTGCCGAGCGTGCGCCACAGGGCCCGCGCCGCGTCCGGCGTCAGCGCGATGAGGTCGTCGACCTCCATCACCGTGGTCGCGGGGGAGTCGCCGGTGCCGCGGGTCCAGCTCGCGAAACCCACGACCGTGCCGTCCTCCACCGCGAGCGTGACGCCCGTGTAGTCCTCGACGTACTTCTCCGGTGGCGTCCAGAACGGCTCCTCGGCGCGACTGATCGGAGCGTTCTGCCCGGCCGCCCACGTGCCGTGCACCGCGGTGACCGCCTCGACGTCGGCCGTGGTGGCGCGCCGTGTGACGACGCCCGACGGCGGAGCCGTGCGCGCGACCCGGTCCAGCGGCACGTCGACGTCGTCGAACGAGCCGATGACCTCGTAGCCGAGGCGCCGGTAGATGCCCGGAGCGCTCGGGAACAGCGTCGAGATCGCCTCGCCGCGCTCCCGGGCCTCGTCGAGAGCGGCGTCGAGCACCGCGGACACGAGCCCGGCGCCGCGTCGCTCCGGCTCGACGGCGACACCCGCGATCCCCGCCGTCGGGACACGCCCGCCGTGGAACCAGGACGTGAACCCGTACACCCGCAGCCGGGCGGCCAGCGCGCCGCCGTCGAACACTCCCCATTCGCGGTTCGCCGATGACTCCCACACCTCGCGTGACGGGACGGGCCGCGGGCCGCCGCCGAACGCCTCCGAGCCGAGGCGCTGGTACGCGGGCTGGTCGTCGAACGTGACGCGGCGCACGGTCAAGGTCATGGCCGCGACACTACCGGGGGACGCCGACATCGACGACGCGGCGCGGGCCGCGCGGGGAGAGCCGGGCGATACGCGCAGGCCGCGGGCCCGGGGCGATACTTGCCCCGTGAATCTCCCTGTCGCCTGGTCCGTCCTGCTCGTCGTGACCGCCGGATGGAACCTCCTGATCTGGCCCCGCTTCTGGCAGCGGATCTCCGCCGATCCGCGCTCCCGTGACGCCGACGGCAGGCCCACCCGGTTCCTCGTCGTGCACGCGGTGCTGATCGGGGTCTCGCTGGCGTCGGCTCTCGCGGTCGGCGTGCTCGGGGTCCTGACGCTGCTCTGACGCGGGCCGTACGCGACCCGCCGGTCTTCTGGTTGCTCACCATACCTTGAGGTAGGTATGGTGAGGGGGTGTCCGAGACGAAGACGACTGCCGAGGGTTCGGCCCGCGCCCGGCTCGTCACCGCGGCGCAGGAGCTGTTCGCCGTCCAGGGAGTGGGAGCGACCAGTCCGCGCCAGGTCATGAGAGCCAGCGGGGTGGGGCAGGGCAGCCTGTATCACCACTTCCCGACCAAGCACGACCTCGCGATGGCAGGCGTCGTCGCCACCACCGCCGACGCCCTGGGTCGGGCCCGCGCCGAGCTGACGGGCGGTTCCGCCCCGCTCGACCGCATCAGCGACTACCTCGGCCGACGCCGCGACGCGCTCGCGGGCTGCAAGGTGGGCCGGCTGACGAGCGACCAGGCGGTGATGGACGACGCGGACCTGCACGCCGTCGTCGGCGGCTACTTCTCGGGCCTCCTCGACGAGGTCGCAGCCGCTTTCCGCGAGTCGGGCCTGCCGGACGACGTCGCCCGGGACCGTGCGCACGCTGCCGTCGCCATCGTCCAGGGCGGGTACGTCCTCGCCCGCGCCACCGGCGACCCGGAGGCCATGAGCGCGGCCGTGCGCGGGTTCCTCGGCCTGCTGGCAGACCTCGACCGCCCGTCACGCACGGCCCCGCCGTCCCCGACCCAGGAGTCCTCGCATGTCCGAGCCCATCCCCCTGCGTGATCGGCTGCGCGCGCTGCCGACGTTCCCCCGGCCCGGGCTGCCGGGACTCGATGTCGGCGCCGCTCCGGCGACACCGCACGAGCTGTTCACCACCTGGCTCGACGACGCGATCGATGCCGGCGTCCTCGCTCCGCACGCCGTCGTGCTCTCGACGGCCGACGCAGCCGGGAACGTTCGTGCCCGCACCGTGATCCTCAAGGACGTCACCTCGGACGGCTGGTGGTTCGCGTCGCGGTCGAGCGGGCCCAAAGGGCGGGACCTGGAGGCGAACCCGCACGCGGCGATGACGTTCCTGTGGCCGGTGCTGGGTCGCCAGGTCCGGGTGACCGGGACGGTGTCCGTCGCGGACCCCGCGACGAGCCGCGCGGACTTCCTTGCCCGCCCCGACCTGTCCCGCGCGGCGGGTCTGGTGAACCGGCAGAGCGAGCCGCTCGGCTCACTGGCCGAGTACGACGCCGCGTTCGCCGCGGCGCTGGACGCCGTGACGGCCGATCCCGGGCTCGTCGCGCCCGACTGGACGGCCTTCGCGCTGGCGCCCACCGAGGTGGAGTTCTGGCAGGCGTCCGACGAGGGCCCGCACGTCCGCCTGCTGTACCGCCAGGGCGACACGGACTGGACCACGGGCCTGCTGTGGCCGTGAGCCGGACGGCTCCGCGTCGCGGAGCCACGACCACCACCCGACAGAGCCACGAACACCTGGAGACACGATGACCAGCGAGCCGACCGCCGGAACCGACGCCCAGCCCGCCGACGCGGGAGCCCCGACCGGTACGCGGGCGGATGCCACGCGTGCCGGCTCCTCGACCGAGCACGCACGCACGGACTCGTTCGCCGCGCTCGACGCGCTGGTCGTCGCCGTCCGGGACCTCTCGGAAGAGGCCTGCGGCGAGCCGTCCGCCCTGCCGGGCTGGACGCGCGGTCACGTCCTCGCGCACGTGGACGGTGTGGCTCAGGCGCTCGCACGGCAGGCCGAGTACGCGGCACACGGAAAGCGGATCCAGCCGTACGACGGCGGGGTCGAGGGACGCGACGCCGCCATCGAGGCACGGTCGAGCCGCACCCCGGCGGAGCACGTGGACGCGCTGACCGCTGCCCGCGAGCGTCTCGCCGCCGCGTGGCCGGCGCCGGGCGCACCGCTGTGGGACGCCCCGACGTCGTACCGCGAGGGGCCGGTGAGCGGCTGCCTACTGGCCTGGTGGCGGGAGATCCGCATCCATGCCGTCGACGCGAACGTGGGCCTCGGCTTCGACACGTGGGACGACCGGCTGCGGAAGCACCTGAAGGAGTTCCTCGCGGTCCGGCTGCCCGCCGACGTCGTTCTGGCCGACGGTGATCGGGAGCGCGCAACCTCGTCGCCCGCCACGTCGTCGCCCGCCATGTCGTCGCCCGCCATGTCGTCGCCGGCCACGCCGTCGGAGACGGTCGTCTCGGGTGCACCGGCCGATGTCGTCGCCTGGTTGGCCGGCCGTGCACCGGCTGGTCCGGTCCGCGCGACGCGCGGGTCATCGCAGATCCCGCTCCCGGAGCTGGCTCCCTGGCCGTCGGCGCAGCGCTGAGCGCCGTCGACGAGTCGTGAAGGGGCCGGCCCCGGCCGGTTCCCCGGGGCGCCGGACGTCGCTCAGGCCTGGCCGGCGTCCTCCGCGAAGGCCTCCTTCATCGCCTCCTCGTCCATGTAGGCGACCTCCCAGTGGTGGCCGTCCGGGTCGGCGAAGGCGCGGTTGTACATCCAGCCGTAGTCCTGCGTGTCGTTCGACGCGGTCGCCCCCGCGGCGAGAGCGGCGTCGACGACGTGGTCGACCCCCTCGCGCGAGTCCGCGCCGAGCGCGTTGATCACGCGGACCCCGTCCGTGGCGACCTCGTGCTTCGTGAACCCCTGGAGCTTCTCCCGGGTCATGATCATCACGAAGATGTTGTCGCCGATCACGACGCAGCTGCTGTTCTCGTCACTGAACTGGGGGTTCTTCGTGAAGCCGAGAGCCTCGTAGAAGGCGGTGCTCCGGGCGACGTCGGCGACGGGAAGGTTCACGTAGATCTGGTTGATGGACATCGTTCTGCTCCTGGGTTCGGTGTGTTGTCGTGCGTACACCTGTGTCGACGTGGTGGCGTCCGGAAACTCATCGCTCCCCGTCCTCCTCCGTCGGACCGGGTCGCGGACGTCCGGGCCGACGAGCGTGCGCGGCCGTCGCGTGCCGGCCCCCGGCGTCGTTCTTCACGGCCGCGGCCGATCGATGGGAGAGTTCGGGTCATGGTTGCCTTCATCTCCCATGTCGCGGTGGACTGCCGCGACCCGTACGCCCTGTCCGAGTGGTGGAAGGACGTGCTCGGTTATGCCGAGGACCCGGACGACCCCAACGATCCCGACCACGAGGAGTGCTACATCGAGGACCCCAAGGGCAAGCGGGTCCCGCTGGTGTTCATCAAGGTGCCGGAGGGGAAGACGGTGAAGAACCGGCTGCACTTCGACCTGCGGCCGAAGGCCGGCGAACGCAACGCCGAGTACCAGCGCCTGCTCCGCCTCGGCGCGACCAAGGTGGAGGACCACCGGGGCATCGACGGTCCCGGGACGGGCTGGATCGTGATGGCCGACCCGGAGGGCAACGAGTTCTGCATCCTGAGGAGCGAGGCGGAGCTGGGCTGAGACCTTGCCACGACTTATAAGGTTTGCCTAACCTTGCCTCCATGAGCGGATACAACGGGCGCAGGGCCGTCGCCCCCGAGGTCGTCATGGCGCAGGTCGTGGAGACCAAGCGCGTCACGCCCCACATGATGCGTGTGACGCTCGGCGGAGAGGGGATCGCCCGCCTCACGCTGCAGGGCTACGACCAGTGGTTCCGCCTGTTCATGACGCGCCCGGGCCAGGAGAACCTCAAGCTGCCGACCGCGTCGTCGGGATGGTGGTACGCCCAGTACCTCGCCACTCCGCGCTCGAGGCGGCCGTACGTGCGCAACTACACGATCCGTGCGGCCCGCGAGGAGCTGAACGAGATCGACGTCGACTTCGTGGTCCACGAGGACGAGGACGGCGGCACCGGGCCGGGTGCCGGCTTCGCCACCGGCTGCAGCGCGGGGGAGCAGGTCGGCATCCTCGATCAGGGGATCGGCTACAACCCGCAGCACGACCACGACTGGGTGCTGCTGGTCGCCGACGAGTCCGGCCTGCCCGCCGTGGCAGGCATCTGCGAGTCGCTGCCGGCCGGCCGGCGCGGCCTCGCGATCGTCGAGGTCCCCACGACCGCCGACAAGCAGGACTTCACGGCTCCGCCTGGCATGGAGGTGCGGTGGGTGGTCCGCGACGAGGCGCCCGGCACGACGGCGCAGGACGCCACCGGGCACGACGCCGTCCCGGGCGCGCTGGCGCTGGAGGCGCTGCGCACGGCCGAGTTCCCCGGCGGGGACGTCTACGCGTTCGCGATCGGGGAATCGGCCCTGGCCACGGGTGCGCGCCGGCATCTGGTGAACGACCGGGGGGTGCCGAGGACGCATGTCGACTTCGTCGGCTACTGGAAGCACGGCCGGGCGTCGCAGAGCTGAGCCGCTCTCGCACCGCGACGCTTCGCCGGTGACGGGCTCAGAGGTCGTCCGGGGTGCGGTCCGGGCGCCAGCCGCGCCACACCGGGTGCCGCAGCCGCCCGTCCTGCGTCCAGCCGGCGTGGTCGACCTCGCCGACCAGGACCGGCTCGCACCAGCGGGCGGGGCGGGCGTCCACGGCCGGGACGTCGGCGACCGCGGGCGTCCCGGTTCCGATCTCGTCCAGCCGCCGCGCGATCTCACGACGGTCCTTCTCCGTGAACCCCGTACCGACGCGGCCCGCGAAACGAAGCGCCCCGGGTTCCCCCGGTTCCGCTCCCGTGCCCGGCGAGCCACGGTCCTCGCCGGTGCGCCCGCCGGACAGCCGGGTGGGGACGGCGAGCAGCAGCGCGCCCGCGGTCCTCAGGTCCGGGCGCCCGGTGTCGGCGTGCAGGGGGCGCCAGCCGACGACCACCACCTCCTGCGACTGGACGTGCTTCACCTTGAGCCAGTCGCGCGACCGCCGGCCCGGCACGTACCGTGCCGCCCGCCGCTTTGCCACCACCCCTTCCAGCCGCAGGTCGCGTGAGGCGTCCAGTGCGGCGACGCCCCCGACGTCGAGCACCGGCGGGACGTGGACCAGCGCCCCTGGCGTCACGATCCGTTCCAGCACCTCCCGTCGCCCTGACCAGGGCTCGGCCGTCAGGTCCCGTCCACCCGCCCGCAGGACGTCGAAGAGGAACACCTCCACCCCGACCCGGCGCCGCGCCCGCTCGACGTCCCGTTCCTTGTACAGGTTCGCCCGTTGCTGCAGCCGGCGAAAGCTCGGGCGTCCCTCGGCGTCGACGGCGACCACCTCGCCGTCCAGCACCGCCGGCAGGTCCTGCGGCCGGACCGCGTCCGCGAGTGCGCGCAGCTCCGGGAACGTCGCGGTCATGTCGAGTCCCGCACGGCTCACCAGACCGACCTCGCCCGCGGACCCGAGGTGCGCGAGCACGCGGAACCCGTCCCATTTCATCTCGAACGCCCAGTCGGCCGATGCCAGGCGCGGCAGTGCGCGCGGGTCCGCGGAGGTGGCCAGCATGGGGCGGAGCCCGGTCGCGGACGGCAGCTCGGGCAGCTCGGCAGGACTCGGGGCCGCGTCCGGCTGCGACGACCCGGCAGGCTCCGGGGCCTCCGCAGGCTTCAGGGGTGTGGCGCGTTCCGGCGACCCCGCGGGTCCCGGGGTCTCGGGCGGTGCGACACCCGCGGGTGGGGCCGCCGTCTCGTGCGGCTGCTTCTTCGTGAGATGGATGAGCCACTGGTTCGGGTCGCCCGACCCGCGTCCACCCGTCCGGATCAGCGCCAGCCGCCGTGTGCCCCGGCGCTCGCTGTGCAGCACGGCGATGACCTCGTCGTCGCGCCACTTCTCCAGCTCGTACGTGCCGGAGTCCCAGATCGAGACCTCGCCCGCGCCGTACTCGCCCCGTGGGATCGTGCCTTCGAACGCGCCGTACTCCAGCGGGTGGTCCTCGGTCTGGATCGCGAGATGGTTGCGGCCCGGGTCGGTGGGCTCGCCGCGCGGCAGCGCCCAGGAGACCAGCACGCCGTCGCGCTCCAGCCGGAAGTCCCAGTGCAGGCGCGTGGCATGGTGCTCCTGGATCACGTACGACGGCGACCGGGCGGCGTCCGTCGCGGACCGCTCGCCGAACGGCTCCGGCGTGCGCCCCGGGTCGCGCTTGGCGCGGTACTCGGCGAGCCGGGACCACGCCGCCATGCGCTCCGCGGTCGGTTCCAGGGTCGTGTAGTGACCGCGCAGCAGCGGTGCGAGCAGGTCGCCGTCCGCCGCCACGCGCGCGGTCACCTCGTGGATGTCGAGCTGCCGCAGCCCGGGATCCTCCAGCTCCGCCCAGGTCCGGGGCGCGGCGACCCAGGGGCGCTCACGGCCGCGGGGGGAGTAGGGCGCGATCGTCGTCTTGGCACCGTTGTTCTGCGACCAGTCGACGAAGACCTTTCCGGCGCGTAGGGACTTCTTCATGTCGCTCACGACGAGGTCGGGGTGCTCGGCCTCGAGGTGCCGGGCCAGCTCGCGGGCGACGGCGGTCACCTGGTCCGACGTCGGCGCGGTTCCGGACCCGGATCCGCCGTCGTCCGGCGGGCCGTGGCGCTCGAGCGCCGCGTAGAGATGGATGCCCTTCGAACCGCTGGTCACGGGAAGCGGTTCGAGGTCCATCCCGACGAGGACCTCACGTGCCCAGCGGGCCACCTGTGCGCACTCGGCCAGCCCGGCGCCGGGCCCGGGGTCGAGGTCGAGGACGAGGCGGTCGGGCGGGAGCCTCGTACCGGTGCGGCCGACACGCCACTGCGGGGTGTGGATCTCCAGCGTGGCGGTCTGGCCGAGCCAGACCAGGGTGGCGACGTCGTCGACCAGGACGTACTCGTTGACCGTGGTCTTGTGCCGGATCTCGTGGAGCGCCACCCAGGAGGGCGTCCCCGGGCCCGCGTTCTTCTGGAAGAACGACTCCCCGTCGATGCCGTCGGGCCAGCGCTTGCGCGTGGTGGTGCGGCGTGTGACGTGCGGGAGCATGGCCGGGGCGAGTTCGGCGAGATAGTGCAGGATCTCGCCCTTCGTGGTGCCCGTCGCCGGGTACAGGACCTTGTCGAGATTGGACAGTCGCAGGCGCCGGCCGTCCACGGTGACGGTGGTGTCACCGGGTCGCGGTTCCGACGCGGAAATTCCGGCCATGTCCTCATGGTCGGCACGTGCGACGAGATTCACATCTCGACGCACCGTGATCGTTGCCTGACCTTTACCTTCTGGTGGGGTGTCGGGGTCTAGGCTCGTCGCCCGTGAACTCGTCAGAACGCCATGCCGTTGTCGTCGCGGACATCGCGCACCGTCGGCCGGACCGCCTCACGATGTACGGGGCCCAGTGGTGCCGGGACTGCCGCCGGTCCAAGGCCGTGCTCGACATCCGCCGCGTCGATTTCGACTACGTCGACCTGGAGGGCGACCCCACCCGCGCCTGCGAGGCCGAGGACATCTCCGGTCGCAAGACCATCCCCGTGATCGTCTTCCCGGACGGTTCCCACCTCGTGGAGCCGACCAACGCGGAACTCGCCGCACACCTGGACCACCGGGGCCTCTGACCTCGTCTTCTCGCGTTCCCGGCCGATCGGGCGCACCATCGTGGTATGCGCGCAATCTGGAAGGGCGCCGTCACCTTCGGGCTCGTGAACGTCCCGGTCAAGCTCTACAGCGCGACCGAGGACCACGACGTGCCCCTGCACCAGGTGCACGACGCCGACGGCGGGCGTATCCGGTATCGCCGGGTCTGCGAGCTCGACGGCGAGGAGGTCTCGTACGAGCACATCGACCGCGCCTATGACGACGGAGAGCACACGGTGGTCATCTCGCGCGAGGACCTCGCGAAGCTGCCGGCCGAGAAGGACCGCGAGATCGGCGTCGTCGAGTTCGTCCCGAGCGACCAGATCGACCCGATCATGCTCGACAAGACGTACTACCTCGAACCCGACTCCAAGTCGACGAAGGCGTACGTGCTGCTGCGGCGCACCCTCGAGGAGACCGACCGCACGGCCGTCGTGAAGTTCGCGCTGCGGCAGCGTACGCGGCTCGCCGCCCTGCGGGTGCGGGACGAGGTGCTGGTACTGCAGACCCTGTTGTGGGCCGACGAGATCCGCGAGGCGTCGTTCGGTTCCCTCGACGAGCCGGCCGCCGTGACCGACCAGGAACTGGCGATGTCGGCACAGCTCGTGTCGAGCTTCGAGTCGGACTTCGCGCCGCACGACTACACCGACGACTACCAGGCCCAGCTCCGCGCGCTCATCGACGCCAAGATCGAGCAGGGCGACGTCATCGACACGGAGGCCACGTTCGGCGAGTCCGACGCCGAGCAGGAGGAGGGCGGCAAGGTCATCGACCTCATGGAGGCCCTCAAGCGCAGCGTGGACGAGGCCAAGAAGGAGCGCCGCACGGGCTGACACGGGTGGCACGAGCGGGGGTCCGCCCGGCATAGGGTTGTCGCGATGCCTGCTCACAACCACCTGCCGTCCCGCTGGGCGCGGTGGACCGTCGCCGTGGTGGCCACCGTGCTGGTGTGCGCCGCCTTCGGCGCGACGACCGCCCGTGCCGAGCTCAGCCTCGGTCCCCACCAGGCGCTCTACGAGGTCACGGGTGACTCGCACCTCGTGATCGATCTCGGGCCCCTGGGCCGGATCGTCTCGTCCTCGCCGCTGCCCCTCGGGCTCGGCGTGTCCGTCACCGTGCAGGAGATCCCGGCCGATCTGACCGCCGTCGGCGCGTCCCGGACGCTCGAGGCGATGAGCCGTGACCTCGACGCCTACCTGCAGTTCTTCGACACGCCCGACCAGACGGTCCAGACGGTGTCCCGGGCGCTCGTCGAGGACGCGGCGACCCGCACCGTGGTGGCGTTCGGGATCGTCGTACTGGCCTGTCTCGCCGTCCGGGCGGCGCTCGGCGCGCGGCGGCGGGACGAGCTCACGGCGATGATCGCGCCACGCACCTGGCAGATCGTCGGCACGGCGACGCTCGTGGTCTTCGTGTGGGCGACGTCCACGGGCAGCGTCCCGGTGCGCCGGACCACCGAACCCGCCGAGGCCTCGATGGTGTTCGCCGGGACGGCGCTGGAGGGCGCGACGTTCACCGGCCGCCTCGCTCGTGTGATCGACACGTACTCCGGTCAGCTCGTCGGCCTGTACCGGAACAACTCCGGCTACTACACCACCGCCCGGGAGAACCTCGAGGTCGCGTGGGACGAGGCCGACGCCCGGGAACGCGCGGCGTCCGTCGAGACGGGGACGGCGGCCGGGACCGGCGTCGGCGACGGGGGCGCCACGGAGCCGGACGCCACGGAGCCGACCGGCCCCCCGGAGCCACCGCCGGACACCCTGACCGTCCTGCTCGTCTCCGACCTGCACTGCAACACCGGGATGACGCCGCTGCTCCGCACCGCCGTCGCCCGGTCCGGGGCGGACATCATGCTCAACGCGGGCGACACCACGATCAACGGGACCGGCGTCGAGAACGTGTGCGTCGACTCGTTCGCGACGGCCGTGCCCGACGACGTGCCGTTCGTCGTCGCGGACGGCAACCACGACTCGGTGCTGACGTCGGCGGCCGAGCGCTCCCAGGGGCAGATCGTGCTCGACGGCGACGTCGTCGAGGTGGGCGGCCTGCGCATCCTGGGGGACCGGGACCCGCTGGAGACCCGGATCGGCGGCGGGACCACGGCCGTCCGCGAGGAGACACCCGCCGAGGCGGGCGAGCGGTTGCGGGACGTCGCGTGCGAGGCGCGCGACGTCGGCGAGCGGATCGACGTCCTGCTCGTGCACACTCCCGCCGTCGGCGACGCCGGCCTGCGTTCGGGTTGCGTGCCGTTCCAGCTCAGTGGCCACATGCACAAGCGAATCGGCCCCGACGCGATCGGCTACGGCCTCCGGTACGTGAACAGCACGACCGGGGGCGCGAGCCTCGGCAAGCTGTCGGTCGGCCCGCTCCAGTACCCGTCCTCGATGACCGTCCTACGGTTCGACACCGTCTCGCGGTCGTTCACGCAACTGCGAGAGGTCGTCGTGGATCCCGACCAGTCCGTCACGGTGGGTGACTGGGAATCGATGCCGCCCTCCTGGCCTCTCCCGGGCACGGAGCCGGCGCGGCCTGGCGAACCCCACTGACCGGCGGGTCCGGCCGGGCCGATAGGCTCGGAAGCGTGAACTCCTCCGTCCCGACCGTGCCCGCCGAGCTGACACCCGTGGCGCAGGACTATCTGAAAGCGGTCTGGTCGGAGCAGGAGTGGTCGACGAAGAAGGTCACCTCGAAGCAGCTCTCGGACCGGCTCGGGGTCGGCGCCTCGACCGTGTCCGAGACGGTCCGCCGGCTCTGTGACCAGGGTCTGCTCCATCACGCACCGTACGGTGCGGTGGAGCTGACCGAGTCGGGGCGCCGGCTCGCGCTGCAGATGGTGCGTCGCCACCGGCTGCTCGAGACCTTCCTGGTCAGCGAGCTCGGCTACGGCTGGGACGAGGTGCACGACGAGGCGGAGGTGCTGGAGCACGCCGTCAGCGACCTGCTGGTGGAGCGTCTGGACGCGCGGCTCGGGCGTCCCGGTCGTGACCCGCACGGCGATCCGATCCCCACTGCCGACGGAACCGTCGTGCGGCCGGACGCGACGCCGATGTCGGACATGGCGGCCGGGGAGTCCGGTGTCGTCGTGCGGATCTCCGACGCCGACCCGGAAGCTCTGCGGTACCTCGACGAGATCGGTCTCGGGCTCGACGCACGGGTGTCGGTGACGACCCGCCGTGAGTTCGCCGGGACCCTGCACGTGGAGTGGACGACGCCGGGGGAGGAGCCCGGCGGCGGCACGCGGTCGGGGGCCGTGACCGGCGCGACCGACCTGGGCCTGCTGGCCGCGTCCCGGGTGTGGGTCGACCGGGACTGAGCCGGTCGCCCGGTTCTTTCTCAGCAAGGGTTCAGGGTGGCGCAGTATGTTGATTTTGTGAACGAGAAGACCGCGGCGGCCGTGGCGTCGTCGGACAACGATGCACCGGACGGCCTGGACGCCGACGAACTCGCCGCCGTGCCCCGTCCGAAGCCACTCGGCGAACGGACGATCGCGCTCCTTCTCCTGGGGCTGGGGGCGATCGGGTTCGTCGCGTCGTTCGCTCTCGCCTGGGAGAAGTACCTCGGGTTCATCAATTCCGACCGTGCCGCGTCCTGTTCGCTGAACCTGTTCGTGACCTGCACGGCGGCCATGGACTCGTGGCAGGGGGCGCTGCTCGGCTTCCCGAACCCCTACCTCGGCGTCGCGGCCTTCCCCGTGGTGATCACCACGGGCGTCGTCCTGCTCACCGGGGCACGGCTGCCGCGGTGGTACTGGACCTCGCTGCTGGTCGGCACGCTGCTCGGGCAGGCGCTCGTGTTCTTCCTGATGTGGACGAGCTTCTACGCCATCGTCGCGCTGTGCCCGTACTGCATGGTCGTGTGGACGATCATGTGGCCGCTGCTGTGGTATCAGATCGTGCGCGGGGCGCAGACCGGCGACCTGCCGATGGGTGCCGGGCTCCGGGACGCGCTGGTCGCGAACCGCACGGTCATCCTTGTCATCGGCTACGTCCTCGCGGTCGGCTGGCTGCTCCTGGCCGTGGGCGGCGACCTGGTCCGCTCCTTCTGACTCTGCCGAGCGGTCGGCAGGTCGTCGAGCGGTCGGTCCGATGTCGGTGCGGTCGGTCGCCTGAGGGACCGACCGCTCGACGTCGGACCGACCGCTCGCGACATCGGACCGACCGCTTGCCGCCGTCCGGGGCCGCCTGGCATCCTGGGCGGGTGAGGTCCATCCGCTCGCTGCTTATGTAGCCGCACCGGTTCCGCCCCGTGATCGGGCACACCCGGTGCGGCAGCCCCCGTGCGCTCCTCGGAGCGCGGGGGCTTCTTCGTGCCCGGAACCCGATCTCGCAGATGGAGCCGCGACCATGACCGACACGATGTCCCCCGGTGCCGCCGAGAGCCCGGCGAGCCCGGTCACCGGCCGGGCGCCCTCCGGCCCAGGACCGGTCACGAGCCCGATCACCGGCCGGCCCGGGGCCGAGCCCGGCTCGGTCGGTAGAATCCCGCGGGTGACGACCCCCGCCGCTGAACGCACCACGAGTACGCCCGAAGGTCCCCGCTACCGCTACACCCCGGCACTCGCGCAGGAGATCGAGCTGCGCTGGCAGGACCGGTGGGAGGAGCGCGGCACGTTCCACGCCGCGAACCCGTCGGGCGCCCTGACGGGGCCCGACGGCGCGAACGCCTCGGGCAGTCCGTACTTCATCATGGACATGTTCCCGTACCCCTCGGGCGCGGGCCTGCACGTGGGGCATCCGCTGGGCTTCATCGCCACCGACGTGGTGGGCCGGTTCCGGCGCATGTGCGGCGACAACGTGCTGCACACGATGGGCTTCGACGCCTTCGGTCTGCCCGCCGAGCAGTACGCGGTGGCCACGGGCGAACACCCCCGCGGGGTGACGGAACGGAACATGGTCACCTACCGGCGCCAGCTGCGCCGGGCCGGCCTGGCGCACGACCAGCGCCGCTCGTTCGCCACGATCGATCCCGAGTACGTGCGCTGGACGCAGTGGATCTTCCTGCAGATCTTCGACTCCTGGTACGACGCCGACGCCGAGCCGGCCGGCACCGATCCCGACCGACGACGAGGCCGCGCCCGCCGGATCTCCGAGCTGCGCGACGAACTGGCCGCGGGTACGCGCCCCGTACCCGGCCACGACGGCGACAACACCGGCGGTGCGGTCTGGGCCGCGCTGAGCGAGGGCGAACGGCGCGACGTCCTCGACGCACAGCGCCTGGCCTACGTCGACTCCTCACCGGTGAACTGGTGCCCGGGCCTGGGGACGGTTCTGGCGAACGAGGAGGTCACGAGCGAGGGCCGGTCCGAGCGTGGCAACTTCCCGGTGTTCACCAAGAACCTGCGCCAGTGGAAGATGCGCATCACCGCCTACGCGGACCGCCTGACGGACGACCTGGAGCTGATCGACTGGCCGGACAAGGTCAAGGCGATGCAGCGCAACTGGATCGGCCGCTCGCACGGCGCGCACGTGCGCTTCGACGTCGTCGGCACGTCCGACAACGACGCCGCCGGCGCGGGCGAGGCGATCGAGGTCTTCACCACCCGACCGGACACGCTGTTCGGCGCGACCTTCATGGTCGTCGCGCCCGAGCACCCGCTGCTGGACGAGGTGCCGGCCGCCTGGCCCGACGGCACGAAGAGCGTCTGGACCGGCGGGCACGAGAGCCCTGCCGCGGCCGTGGCCGCGTACCGCAGGGAGGCGTCGGGCAAGAGCGCGGTCGAGCGCCAGGCCGACGCGGGCAAGAAGACCGGTGTCTTCACCGGCCACCTGGCCGTCAACCCGGTGACCGGCACGCACGTCCCGGTCTTCACGGCGGACTACGTCCTGATGGGGTACGGCACGGGCGCCATCATGGCCGTCCCCGGCGGTGACGAGCGCGACTACGACTTCGCGCGCGCGTACGACCTGCCGGTGGTCCACACCGTCGCTCCCGACGGCGGTCTGCCGGACGGCTTCGAGGGGGCCTACGCCGGTGAGGGCGTCGCGATCAACTCGTCCAACGACGCGCTGAGCCTGGACGGGCTGGGCGTCGACGAGGCGAAGGCCAGGATCATCGCCTGGCTGAGCGAGAACGGCGTCGGGCAGGGCACCACCACGTACCGTCTGAACGACTGGCTGTTCTCGCGGCAGCGGTACTGGGGCGAGCCGTTCCCGGTCGTGTGGGACGAGGACGACCGGCCGGTCGCGATCCCGGACAGCATGCTGCCGGTCGACCTGCCGGACGTGCCCGACTACGCGCCGCGCACCTTCGAGCCCGACGACGTCCACTCCGAACCGGAGGCGCCGCTGGGCCGCAACGAGGACTGGGTGAACGTGACCCTGGACCTGGGGGACGGCCCGCGGCGGTACCGCCGCGACACGAACACCATGCCCAACTGGGCGGGTTCCTGCTGGTACTACCTGCGCTACCTGGACCCGACCGACACGGAGCACGCCGTCGACCCGGCGCTGGAGAAGTACTGGATGGGGCCGCGGCACAACGCGACGTCCGGCCCGGCGGGCGGCGTCGACCTGTACGTCGGCGGCGTGGAGCACGCCGTGCTGCACCTGCTGTACGCGCGGTTCTGGCACAAGGTCCTGTTCGACCTGGGCTACGTGTCGTCGTCGGAGCCGTTCGGCAGGCTGTTCAACCAGGGCTACATCCAGGCGTACGCGTACACCGACTCGCGCGGCGCGTACGTGCCCGCCGAGGAGGTCACCGAGGAGACGGCGCCGGACGGGCAGACCACCTACTTCTGGCAGGGGCAGCCCGTCAACCGCGAGTACGGGAAGATCGGCAAGTCGCTGAAGAACGTCGTCTCGCCGGACGACATGTACGAGGCCTACGGCGCCGACACGTTCCGCCTGTACGAGATGTCGATGGGGCCGCTGGACCAGTCGCGTCCGTGGAACACCCGCGACGTCGTCGGCTCGCAGCGGTTCCTGCAGCGGCTGTGGCGCAACGTCGTATCCGAGGAGACCGGCGAGGTCACCGTGACCGACGACGCCCCCGACGCCGCCACCCTGCGCGTGCTGCACCGCACCATCGCGGACGTGCGCACCGAGATGGAGGGCATGCGCCCCAACACGGCGATCGCCAAGCTGATCACGCTGAACAACCACCTGACCGGCCTGGACGGCGTGCCGCGCGCGGCCGTGGAGCCGCTGGTCCTGATGACGGCGCCCGTGGCGCCGCACATCGCCGAGGAGCTGTGGGAGAAGCTGGGGCACACCGAGTCCCTGGCCCACGAGCCCTTCCCGGAGGCGGACGAGGCGTACCTGGTGGCCGAGACCGTGACCTGCGTGGTCCAGGTCAAGGGCAAGGTGCGCGCCAAGATGGAGGTCGCGCCGGACATCTCCGAGGAGGACCTGCAGGCGGCGGCACTGGCGGAGCCGAACGTGGTCCGCTTCCTGGACGGTGCCGGCGTCCGGAAGGTGATCGTCCGCGCACCCAAGCTGGTCAACATCGTTCCGGCCTGACAACGCGGGTCCGCGTCGCCGGACGCGACGCGGACCCGCCCCGGTGGCGATCACCGTGGTCGGGTAGATCCCGTCCGGCGCCACGGCCCCAGGGCGGACCATGCCGCCCCCGGCCGCCGGGTCTGCGTGCTCGCGGTCGCGGGACGTGTCAGCATTCCGCCATGGCGCAGTCCGTCCTCGACACCTCCTTCCCCTCGCACGCGCACGGCGGGCCGGTCGCCCCGGCGTCGCGCAGGACCCGGACGGTCCTCGCCGCGGCCCTGGTCCCGGCGATGCTCGCCACGCTCGCCGGGCTGTTCCTGCTGTGGCCCGACGACGGAGCGGTCCCCGAGCGGATCCCGGCCGTCGTCGAAGGGGCGACGACGGTCGACGCCACCGTCGTCGAGGCGCCACCGGACGGCGCCGGCGTCCGGGTGCGTCTCGCGAGCGGCGAGGAGACCACGATGGCATCCCCGGGACCATCGGTGCCGCTGTTCCCCGGTGACCGGATCGTCGCCGTGGACATCTCGGCCGTCTCGCCGATGTCACCCGACCCGCTGGTCTTCAAGGACCATCAGCGCCGGGTGCCGGTGGGCTGGCTCGCCGCCGCGTACGCCGTCGTCGTCCTGGCCGTGGCCCGGTGGCGCGGTCTCGCGGCGCTCGCCGGCCTCGGCATCGCGTTCGCCGTGTTCCTCGGCTTCACCATGCCGGCCCTTCTCACGGGGGAGTCCGCGCTGGGCGTGGCGCTGGTGACGTCGTCGCTGGTGATGTTCGTGACGCTCTACCTGGCGCACGGCCTCAGCGCGCGGACCTCCGCGGCGCTGCTGGGCACGTTGCTCGGGCTCGGCCTGACCGCGGGGATCGGGGTCTGGGCGGCGGGTGCCACGTACCTCGGGGCGGCCGACCACGACGCCCAGTTCCTCCTGACCGAGGCGCCCCTGACGGATCTGCGTGGCGTGGCGCTGTGCGGCCTCGTGCTCGCGGGCATGGGCGTGCTCAACGACGTGACGATCACGCAGGCGTCGGCCGTGTGGGAACTGCGGGAGGTGGCGCCCGGCGCGCCACGGCACGTGCTGTTCGCCCGCGCCATGCGGATCGGGCGCGACCACATCGCCTCCACGGTCTACACGATCGCGTTCGCCTATGTGGGCGCGGCGCTGCCGCTGCTCATGATGGTGTCCCTGGTGGACCAGTCGCCGGTCCTGGCGTTGACGTCCGGCGAGATCGCCGAGGAGGTGGTCCGGACGCTCGTGGGGTCGATCGGGCTGGTCCTGGCGATCCCGATCACGACGGCGATCGCCGCGCTGGCGGTACCGGGGCCGGCGCGGGAGGCGGCGTGGGAGGCGGCCGCGGCATCAGCCGTCTGACCGCCCCACCGCCGGTTCAGCGGTCGCGGCGTACCAGGACCACGCTGTCGAGCAGCGTCGCCGGCTCGCCGTCGGGGCTCGTGGTCGCGCGCTCCCGGGTCTCCGCCGCGAGGACGGTCCAGCCGTCGTCGAGCGTCAGGGCCGCGAGATCCCCCTCCGGGCCGGGGAAGGGATGGTCGGGCACCATCTCCGGTGGAGCCCAGGACGGTGGCGCGGCATGGGCGAGGACCAGCAGGCGGCCGCCGGGAGCGACGAACGTGGTGGCGCGCCGGAGGATGTCGGCGCGCGGGATCTCCACGGGCCACGACTGCAGGAACGAAGCGGTGACCAGGTCATACCTTCGTTCCGTGGTCCAGGTGGCCAGATCGGCCGCGAGAAGTTCGAGCCGCTCCGGCGCGAGGCACGCGGCCGACGCCGCGGCACGTCCGCGGGCGACGGCGGTGGGGGACAGGTCGACGCCGGTGACCGTCCAGCCCTGCCGGGCGAGCCAGACGGCGTCGCCGCCCTCACCGCAGCCCAGGTCGAGCGCGCGGCCCGGGGGCAGCTCGGCGGCGACGTCGGCCACCACCTGGTTGACACGCCCTGACCAGACCTTGTCGGCTCCGGCGTACCGTTCCTCCCAGAACTGCGCGGGGGTCGTCGTGTCGCTCATGGGGCGGGCTCCGCGACGGCGCGGTCGAAGTCCTCGGTGACCAGGGCCATGTTCACGGCACCGCCGGTCAGGGCGCCCGCCCCGACGGCCATCGGCACCGTCGCGGCGGGGTTGACCACGTTCCCGACGGCCCAGATGCGCCCGGCGCTCGTCCGGCCCGTCTCGTCCACCTCGACGAAGCTCCCCAGGGGAGTCTCGGTGCGGGACAGCCCCAGGTGGGCGAGGAAGGTGTCGTGCGGCTCGGGCTGCCCGCCGGAGAAGATGGCGTCCACCGCGACGGTCGCACCGTCCTCCGTGCGCACTCCCGTGATGGTCTCGCCGTCACCGAGCACCTCGGTCACGGCAGAGGTGACGAGCTCGATGCCGCGAGCCCGGAGCCGCGTCTCGGCCTCGGGCTCGATCGCGCCGGCGCCCCCGGCGAACACCACGACGTCGTCGCTCCACTGCCGCACGAGCTGGGCGCGATGCACGTCCATCGGTGAGGTCGCGAGAACACCGAGTCGCCGGTCGCGCACCTCCCAGCCGTGGCAGTACGGGCAGTGCAGCACCGTCCTGCCCCAGCGCTCGGCCAGCCCGGGCAGCTCCGGGAGCCGGTCGGTCATGCCGGTCGCGACGACGAGTGCCCGCGCCGACGACGTCGTCCCGTCGTCGAGGGCGACGGTCACGACGTCGTCCGCCTCGTCCACGCGGTCCACCCTGCCGCCCCGGATCTCGACGCCGTAGCCGGCCGCCTCCCGGCGCCCGCGAGCCAGCAGCTCGGCGGGGTCGGTTCCTTCGTTGCCCAGCACTCCGTGCATGTGGGCGGCGAACCGGTTGCGCGGGCTCCCGGCGTCCACCACGAGGACCCGGCGCCGGGCCCGGCCCAGCATCAGCGCGGACGACAGTCCCGCCGCACCGCCGCCGACGACGATCACATCCCATGTCTCGTTCATGCGGCCACCATCACCGGCGAGCTAGGCTGGGTGCAAGTGATCTTGCAGAATTGGCAAGGAGGTTCCGTGTCCGACGACCTGAGACAGATCGGTCCGCGCCTGCGCGCCGCGCGCCGGGCCCGCGGCTGGACCCTGGACGACCTGGCCTCCCGGGCGGGGATGTCGGCCAGCACCCTCTCCCGGCTGGAGTCGGGCAAGCGGCAGGCGAGCCTGGAACTCCTGCTGCCGCTGACCCGCCGCCTCGGCATCCGCGTCGACGATCTCCTGCCGCCCGAGGACACCGATCCTCGCGTGCGGCGGCCGGTGGTCCGCCGCGACGGCCTGGTCATCGCGCCGCTCGCGCCCGAGAACTCGCCGATCCACACCTACAAGATCACCTACCAGCCCGCCGCGACCCTGCCCGAGCAGCGCGTCCACGACGGCTACGAGTGGTTCTACGTGCTCAGCGGCAGGCTGCGCCTGCGGCTCGGTGCCCAGGACCTGGTGCTCACCCGTGGCGAGGCCGCCGAGTTCGACACGCGCACGCCGCACGCCATGAGCGCCACCGGAGGAAAGCCGGCCCAGGTGATCAGCATCTTCAACGACGACGGCGCCCGGATCCACACCCGCACGGACGCGCCGCACGAGGAAGGCGGCTGATCCGGCGGCACGGCGGATCAGGAGCGCGAGCCGAGCCAGGGGCTCAGGACGTCCTGGCGGCCCAGCCAGGACAGGCCGCCGTCGGCGATCTCGTCGGGCCGGACGAGGGCGTCGTGGAAGGCGTCGACCAGGTCGTGACGGACGTCCTGTTCGGTGCTCGCGTCGTCGTCCGCGGATCCGACGACGACGATCCGCGTGTGCGGCTCGGCCGACGCCGCGGCCTCGTCCCAGGTGCCGAGGTCGCCGAGGAAGAGCTGTCCGCCGGCACCGTCCCACAGGCAGGCGGACAGCGGGCGGTCCACGACGTGGAACACGCCGCGGCTCCGCAGGCGCCCGGTGCCGAGGTCCTCGATGCGGTCCAGCAGGCGTTCCGGGTGGAAGGGCCGGTCGGAACGCAGTTCCAGGGTCCAGCTCCGGTCGCCCGTGGCGTGTGCGTCGCCCGTCGCCCGGCGCGCCCCCAGCGGGTTGCTGCGGCGTTCGCCGCGCACCGGGTCGTGGCGGCCCGCGGCCAGGTCGGCGGCCGTCACGCCGTGGAGGCCCTCCACCCGTGCCGAGTCCTCGGCCCGGAGCCGGTCGACGAGTCCCGACCCGGTGGGCGCCGCCACCGCCTCGCCGGCGGCCACGACGAGATCGGCGTGCTCCACCTGGGCGGCGAGGGCCTCGCCCACGGAGCGCTCGTCGTCGGGGGTCAGGGCGATGCCGCGCTCGGCGAGGAGGTCGGCGGCGAGCAGGTCGTGCTCGAACGTCTCGACGTCGGCGACGGTCGCGGCCGTCGCGATCCGGGCCCCGTCCAGGAGGCCGCCGCGTCGCGTCTCCGCGGTGAGGGCGCGCGTCACCGGCAGCGACTCGGCGCTGACGGGCAACGCCATGATGACGTCGCTCCAGCGCCCGTCCTCGGTGAGCGCGGCGAGCGTGGGCAGCGCGTCCTCCCGCACGGCGCACGACAGGCACGCGTGCTCGAGCGGCACCAGCACCTGTTCGACGACGCCGGACGCGTCGACCACCACGCGCCTGATCAAGCCCTCCTCGGCGAGGATGTCGTGCCGCAGCGCCACGGTGCCCGGTGAGTCGACGACGAGGCCGAGCACGGCGGAGTCGCGCAGGACGGGGTCGACCGACGCGAGCACGCTGATCGGGACGCGCTGGTCGGCAGGGCGGTGACGGGGCATACGGACCTCCTCGGGGTCGGCGTGCGGCCGCCCGCGGCCGCCACACGCATTTGATAACCATTCTCAATGCGGGTACTGTACCCCGAGTTTGAGAACGATTGTCATGAGCGAGGAGAGGAAGCCATGTCGGCCGTCTGCCAGGTGCTCGGCACCAAACCGGGGTTCGGGAACTCGGTGTCGCACTCCCATCGGCGCACCAGGCGCCGCTGGAACCCGAACATCCAGAAGAAGCGCTACTGGGCGCCGTCGCTCGGGCGGCACGTCACGCTCCGCGTGAGTGCGAAGGGCATCAAGACGATCGACCGGCGGGGGATCGACGTCGTCGTGGCCGAGATCCTCGCGCGGGGGGAGAAGGTCTGATGGCCAAGAAGTCGAAGATCGCCGCGGACGAGCGCCGCCGCGCCGTCGTCGCGAGGTACGCCGAGCGGCGCGCGGAACTCAAGCGCGTGATCGCGTCCCCGTCCGCCTCCGAGGGGGCGAAGGTCGAAGCTGCCGCGGAGCTCCGGCGGCAGCCGCGCGACGCGAGCGCCACGCGCGTGCGCAACCGCGACGTCGTCGACGGCCGGCCGCGCGCCCACCTGCGCAAGTTCGGGCTGTCCCGCATCCGGCTGCGCGAGATGGCGCACCGTGGCGAGCTGCCCGGCGTGACGAAGTCGAGCTGGTAGGCCCGGCCGCGAGATACCGCCGGATACCGCGCGATACGGCGAGACACCGCCAGACACCGCCAGAAGTGCCGCGAGAAGAAGGAGAACCGAGATGAAGGTGCGCGCCTCCCTGCGCTCCCTGAAGGACAAGCCCGGCGCGAAGGTGGTCCGCCGCCGTGGCCGGACCTTCGTGATCAACAAGCTCAATCCCCGGTGGAAGGCGAGGCAGGGCTGATGGCCACGAAGCGCGCCGACCTGCGCCCGATCATCCGCATGGTCTCCACCGCGGGGACCGGCTTCACCTATGTCACCCGGAAGAACCGGCGCAACGACCCGGACCGGCTCGTGCTGCGCAAGTACGACCCGGTCGTTCGCCGCCACGTCGAATTCAAGGAGTCCCGATGAACACCCCGTCCTTCACCCGCCGTCGCACCCGGCGGGCCGCCGTGGCCGTGGCCGCCGCGCTGCCGCTCGCGCTTCTCGGTGCCTGCGCCTCGACCGGCTCGTCGGCCGTCCCGGAGGAGGCCGAGGCGACGCCGTCCGCCTCCGAGAGCAACGCGGCGACCGAGGCGCAGTCGCGTACCGCGCGCATCGCCGTCACGTACGACGGCGGCATCAAGGTACTCGACGCGCTCAGTCTGGAGGAGGTCGGCGACATCCCGCTCGACGGCTTCAACCGGCTCAACCCGGCCGGCGACGAACGGCATCTGATGGTCTCCACCACCGGCGGGTTCCAGGTGCTGGACCTGGGCACGTGGGCCCAGGCGCACGGCGACCACGCGCACTACTGGACGGCGGACCCGGTGCTGACCGACACGGTGTACCCGGCGACCGAGCCCGGGCACGTCGTCGTCCACGAGGGGCGGACGGCGCTGTTCGACGACGGGACCGGGGAGGTCTCGATCCTCGACGCGGAACACGTGGCCGACGGCGAGCCGGCGCGGTCCGAGACCCTTCCGGCGCCGCATCACGGTGTGGCGGTCGAGCTGACCGACGACACGCTCGTGGTCTCCGAGGGGACCGAGGAGGAGCGCACCGGTATCCGGGTCCTGGACGCCGACGGCGAGGAGCTCGCCGCGAGCGACGACTGCCCCGGCGTGCACGGTGAGGCCATGGCGGCCGACGAGGCGGTCCTGATCGGCTGCGAGGACGGCGCGATCCTGGTGCGCGACGGCGAGATCACCAAGGTGGACGCGCCCGACTCCTACGGGCGGATCGGGAACCAGGCGGGCTCCGAGGAGTCGCCGGTGGTGCTGGGCGACTACAAGGTGGACCCGGACGCCGAGCTCGAGCGTCCCGAGCGCGTCTCCCTGATCGACACCCGGTCGGGCGAGCTCACGCTGGTCGACCTGCCGTCGTCGTACACGTTCCGGTCGCTGGCGCGCGGTGACGACGGCGAGGCTCTCGTGCTCGGCACCGATGGTCAGGTGCACGTGATCGACCCGGAGAAGGGCGAGGTGGTCGACTCGATCGAGGTGATCGATGCCTGGGAGGAGCCGTTGGAGTGGCAGGAGCCGCGCCCGTCGATCCTGGCGCTGGACGGGTCCGTGTACGTGACCGACCCGGCCGACGGGGCCATTCACGCCGTGGACGTCCAGACCGGCGAGGTGTGGAAGTCCGCGGAGCTGGGCGTCGCACCGAACGAGATCGCGGGAGTGCTGGGCGAGATGCCCGATCACGACGCCCACGAGGGGCACGACCACGAGGGCGACGAGCACGTCCATGAGGACGAGGGCCATGAGGACGGCGAGCACGCTCACGAGGGCGAGGGTCACGAGGACCACGAGGAGGGCTGACGGATGAAGCGGGGAATCCATCCCGAGTACGGGCCGGTGGTGTTCCGGGACCGCAGCGCGGGCTTCGCGTTCCTGACGCGATCCACCCTGGTAGGCCGCACGCAGGCCGGACCCGGCCGTCCCGATGCCACGATCGAGTGGGAGGACGGCAACACCTATCCGCTGGTCGACGTCGACATCTCGAGCGCGAGCCACCCGTTCTGGACGGGCGGTTCGCGCGTGGTCGACACCGCCGGGCGCGTGGAGAAGTTCCGGCAGCGGTACGGGGCGCGCGGTGGCGCAGGTGGGGCGGCCGGCGGTGCTCAGGCGGCGGCCGGCGGCGCCCCGAGCGGAAGGGAGCGTGCCTGATGGCGGTTCCGAAGCGAAAGATGTCGCGGTCCCGGACGAGGTCCCGCCGTGCGCAGTGGACGACGAGCCTGCCGGCACTCGTCCCGGTCGCGACGCCGGACGGGAGCGTGGTGCGCGTGCCGCGGCGTCTCGCCCGGGCGGCTCGCCGCGGGGTGCTGTGACCGGTCGTTGAACGCGCGGTCCGGTCCGGGGTGGGGGTCCCGGACCGGGCCGCGTCCGTGTGCTCAGAGGGTGTGTGCGGGCACGGGGGCGTGGTGCCGTACGTCCACGAGCAGGCCGGCCACGATCTCGTCGGCCCAGCGGGCCGCCCGGTCGCCGTCACGATCGGCGACCAGGACGTGGCCGATCCGGTCGTTGTTGTCCGCCGCGCGCAGTACCGCACCCGGATGGGGCAGATCGAGAGCGAGCACACGGGCGTCCCCGGTCAGCGCCTCGGCACCGGCCACTCCGGCCAGGAAGCCGTCTTCCGGTGCCAGGAGGAACCGGACGGCGGCGCTGCCCGCCGCCGGCGGGGCCGCGGCCGGCTCGCGCCCCAGGGCCAGCTCGGTCAGCACTCGCAGCGGGTCGTACCCTGTCACGAGCCGCACCAGGTCGAAGATGTATCCGCCGCCCTGACGCGGGTTGAGCTCGACCAGGCGAGGTCCGTGCGCGGTGAGCCGCACCTCGGTGTGGCTGATGCCGTGGGAGTAACCGACCGCGTCGAGCACCCGGGTCACGTGTCCCGTGATCGTGGCCCGTTCGGCGGCGTCCAGCGGTGCGGGGAAGTCGTGACCGCTCTCGACGTAGCCGACGGCGTGCGTGCCGCCCGTGACCGGGCGGCTCACCTCGGTCACCGATTTGGCGGTCACGCCCAGTACCGTGGTGACGCCGTCGCGGGTGACCGCCTCGACGCTGTACTCCGGACCCTCCAGCACCTGCTCGACCAGTGCGAGACGGGCCAGCGGCTGGTCCCGTGTGTTCCGTTCGGGCGCGGTGATCTCGGCGAACGCGTCGGCCAGGGCGGTCTCGCCGGAGACGCGCCGCACCGCGGTGCCGGAGTTCAGGTCCACCGGCTTCACCACCACCGGGTAGCCGAGGGCGGTCGCGGCGGCGCGCGCCTCGTCCCAGGTCGCCGCGACGGTGTGGGGCACGTCGGGAATGCCGGCACGCGCCATGGCCGCCCGGACCCGGTGCTTGTTCGTCGCGGTGCGCAGCGCGTCCGCCGGCGAGCCCGGCAGCCCGAGAGCCTCGGCCACGACCGCCACCGTCGGCAGGTAGTAGTCGCACGTGCTCAGCACCCCGCCGATGTCGTGGCGGGCGGCGACCCGGTGGGCGGCCTCGACGGTGGCGTCGTCGTCGTTGGTCTCCGCGACCACGACCTCCGCGGCGAGTTCGAGCACGGGATGCGTGCCGCCGTCCGGCAGTGCGTAGACCCGTGGATCTCGCGTGACCAGCACATATTCGTGCCCGAGCGAACGTAGCAGCGGAGGGAGGCTCAGCCCGGTGGACTGCAGCCAGCTCTCGATCATCAGCAGGGTGGGCACGGGAGGAGGACCTTCCTGGCTCGTCGGAACGATTCGCGCAGGATCGTATCGCGACTCTGAGATTCATTCTCATGATGGGTGCGGTCTGTGGACGGCCGGCCGCCACGAGGGCGGCCGTCGGACGCGGCGGGAAGCCCGCACCGTCCCGGCGCGCGCCCGGCAGGATGATCTGCCGATAGAATCGCTCGGCCATGCCACTCTTCCGTCGACACCCCGAGCCGCGAGCGAGGAACCGTCCGCCGCGAGCGAGGAACCGTCCGCCGCGCGCGGGAGACCGGGGGCCGCGCGCGGAGCAGGCGGTCCGGGTGGTCACGGATTCCACGTCGGGACTGCCCCTGGACGCGCCGGGGTCCGGCCCGCGCGTCGTTCCTCTGCGGGTGGTGACCGAGCAGGACTCCTACGACGAGTCCGTGGACGTCACCGCTGCCGACGTCGTGCGCTGGCTCGACGCCGGCACCCGCGTCACCACCTCCCAGCCGTCCCCGGAGCGTTTCGCGTCCCAGTACCGGGACCTCGCGGACGAGGGCGCACACGCGATCGTCTCCCTGCACCTGTCGGGCGAACTGTCCGGTACGGTCGGCGCGGCCGGCGCCGCGGCGGCGCGCTCGCCGCTCGCGGTCCAGGTCGTCGACTCCCGGACCGTCGGGCCCGGCCTCGGGTTCGCCGCCCGGGCAGCCGCGGAGTGCGCGGCGGCCGGCTGCGACGCCGCACACGTCGCGGCGCGAGCACGTGCCGTGGCGGACTCCTCGACCTCGGTGTTCATGGTCGACACGCTGGAGCATCTGCGCCGCGGCGGACGCCTGTCCGGCCCCGCCGCGGCGCTGGGAACGGTCCTCGGCGTCCGGCCGATCCTCACGATGCGCGACGGCCGCATCGAGCTCGCCCAGCGGGTACGTACCCGCGCGGCCGGGATGGAGCGCCTGCTCGATGTGGCCGGCGAGTCCATCGCGGCCGCCACCAGACCCGTGGTGGGCGTGCAGCACTTCGGAGCCCCGGAACGCGCCGGCACGCTGGCCGGACGGGTGCGCACGCGCACGCGGGCCGAGGTGGAGGTCTCGGACATCAGCGCGGTCATCGGGGTGCACGTCGGTCCCGGAACGCTGGCCGTCGTCGTCGCGGACCTCGGTGACCACGCGCACTGACCGACCGCGGCGAGGTGCCCGGCGGGCGCCGGCGCGCCGTGTCACTCGCCGAGGACGGTGCGGAGCGTGGCCGCGAAGCCGGCCGGGTCACCCGCCGGCTGGCCGTACTCACCTCCCATGAAACCGTTGTGACCGCCCGGGAAGACGGTGGCTTCCTGGCCGAGCTGCCGCGCCGCGCCGCGGGAGGCACGACCCGTGATCTCGTCGCCCGTGTCGGCCCCCACACCGATCACGACCCGCGTCCCCGGACGGGCCAGGGCCGTCCAGTCCGGCTGGTGCCGCGGCATCCACACCATGCTGGACGAGAACATCACGTCGTCCCGGGCCCCGTCGTCCTCGGCCGGGATCCCGAACGCGGCCGGGTCGGGAGCCGGCCGGTCGAGGTACTCGGGGGTCAGCTCACCGGACTCCATGACGAGGGCGATGAACTTCGCCGTCGCGTGACCCGACCCCTTGGCCAGGTAGGTGTCGTGAACGTCCCGCATGGCGGCCACCACGACGTCCCGGTCCGGTAGAAGGTCGGCAAGCGGCGGTTCGTGGGCCACGACGGTGCGCAGCAGGTCCGGGTGACCGGCGGCCAGCTCGAGCGCGACGACCGCCCCTCCGCTCGATCCCAGGAGATCGACCGGAGTGCCGCCGGCGGTGGCCTCGATGACCCGGAGGACGTCACCGGCATGGTCCGCGGCCTGTGTGCCGCTACCCGGTTCACGGGTGCTGCGTTCCACGCCTCGTGGGTCGTACGTGACGACCACCCGGTCGGAGAAGTGCTCGGCGAGGCTGTCGAAGCCGTGCGCACCCATCGGAAGGCCGATCATGACCAGCGGAGGGGCGCCGGACGGCGTCACCGGCTCCCGCACGTCGTAGGTGAGGACGGCGCCGGGGGCGTCGAGGGTCAGTGACTTCTTCTCGGACATCGCGAGGTCTCCTTCTGGGGCGGGGCGACGGCGTGTTCGCCGCTTCGTGAGGTTGACGCCGGTGCGGCACGGAACTCATCGGTGCTGCCGGGAGCCATTTCGGTGAGAGGCCGCCGCCGGCGCTCACTCGGCGCTCGACCCGGAGAGACCCGATCGTGAACACCGCTCGAGGGCATCCCGTGCCCGTGCGCCCCTGCGCAGAGGACACCGACAGCGGGCTGTGCCTCGCCCGACCTGTGCACAGGGGGTGCCGGGTACCCCGGGAACGTGTTTCCCGCCCGCCTAGCTTCGGGGCATGAGAGCAGACACGGACGTGATGCCGGTGGCGCACGAGACCACCGACGACCTCGTGGACCGACTGCGGCAACGGCGGTCCGCGGGCAGGGTCGCCACCGCCTACGCGGCGGCACACGGGCACCCCGTCGGGACCGACGACGACGGCACGGCACGACGCTGGTTCCTCGATCGACGCCCAGGCGTCGTCGCGGTCGTCGCGGTCCTGCTGCTCGCATGCGCGGCCGGTGTCGTCGCACTGGGCTGGGACACCTTCGGTACCGGAGGCGTACGGCCGGTCGGCTCCGCCGCCGGGGCGAATGACGGCACGGCGGACGGGACCACCACCGACGGGTCCGGCACGGACCCCGGCACCGGCGCGGGCATCGTCACAGGGGCCGGCGAGCAGGCACCGGCCGGACCAGGCGGTGGCGTGGACCGGTCCGGCGTTGCCGGGACCGGCACCGGAACGAGCTCCGACAACGAGAGCGGAACGGGCACGGGCGTGGTCGCACACGTCGTCGGCGCGGTGCGGGAGCCAGGGCTCGTGGAACTACCCGGCGGCGCACGCGTCGCGGACGCCGTCGAGGCCGCGGGCGGCCCGACGAGCGAAGCCGACCTGTCGGGCGTGAACCTGGCCCGGCCCGTCAACGACGGCGAACAGATCCACGTCCCGCGGCCCGGAGAGGCCCTCGCCGCGTCCGACGGTACGAGCCCGGAGGAAACCGCCGGCTCCCCGGGCGGCGGAAACGGCGAGGCGGTCGACCTCAACACCGCCGACGCCACCACGCTCGAGACCCTGCCCGGCATCGGACCGGCGCTCGCGCAACGGATCATCGAGTGGCGCACGGCCAACGGCCCTTTCGCCGCGGTCGACGAGCTCGACGACGTGTCCGGGATCGGGCCGGCCGTACTGGAACAGATCCGTCCGGTGGCACGCGTATGAAGAGCATCGACCTGCGCCTGGTGCCCGCCGCGATGCTGGCCTGGATCGGCGCCTGGACCGCGACAGGGGACACCGCCGCTCCGGCGCTCGCAGTCGCGTGCGGATGGCTCGCGGCGCTCACGGGCGGCGGCATGATCGCACTCGCCGCGTTGCGCGGGACGCGGCGGGGCGGGCGTGCGACCGGCGGCGCGGGGATCGCCAGAGCAGGGGGCAGCGGTGTCGTGCACCTGGCGCTCGCTGCCGCGTGCTCGCTCGGGGTCGTCGCGACGGCAACGGTGACCACCTCACGGGCCGCCACGATCGAGGGGCTGGCGAGCGGCGGGTTCACCGGTGAGCTGGTGGGAACGGTGATCTCGCAACCAGAGCCCGTCCCGTGGGGCGGACCGGCGCCGGCCGGGACGGCATCGGGTGCGGGGAACGGCACCGCCGGCGGTGACGGGAACGCGGGGCAGCGGGAGGCGGCCGGGCCCGTCCGCTTCATGCTGGACGTCCGCCAGGTCACGGCGCGGCGGGTGACCGAGGCGACGCGCGCCCGGGTGATGGTCACGTGGACGCCGCCGAGCACCGAGGCGGACGGCACCGTGGGAACCGGCGGCACGCACGGCGTGGCCGTGGCCGGCCCGCGGTTCGGCGCGACGGTCGTCGCGCGTGGCCCGCTGCGGTCCGCCGAACCGGGCCGGGCCGAGTCCGCTCGCCTCGCCGCCGACGTCCTGACCGTGCAGCGGTCGCCCCCGGCAGCGTTGCGGCTGCTCGAACGGCACCGAGACGCCCTGATGGCGGTGACCGAGGATCTCGCGCCACAGGCCAGGGGCCTCGTGCCCGGAGCGGCCATCGGCGACACCACCCGCCTGCCCGGACCGCTCGCCGAGGCGATGGAGAACTGCGGTTTGACCCACATCACGGCCGTCTCGGGCGGGCACTTCGCGATCGTGATCGCCCTGCTCACGGGTATCGCCGGCACTCTCGGCGCGCCGCGCTGGGCCCGCGTCGTGCTCCTCGCCGTCGCCGGCACCGCCTTCGTCGCGCTGGTCCGGCCCGAGCCGAGCGTCCTGCGGGCCGCGGTCATGGCAGGGTTCGCCTTGGTCGGGACGGTGCTCGGGCGGCCCGCCCAGTCCGTGCCCGCACTCGCCGGAACGGTGATCGGGCTGCTGGTCGCCGATCCATGGCTCGCACGCTCCTTCGGCTTCGCGCTGTCGGCGGCGGCCACGGCCGGGCTGGTGCTGCTCGTGCCCCCGCTCGTGTCGCGAATCGCGCCCTGGACGGGAAGACCCGTCGCCTTCGCGGTAGCCGTCCCGCTCGCCGCGCAGGCGGCCTGCGGGCCCGTGCTCGTCCTGCTCGAGCCGGAGGTGTCACTCGTGTCGGTGCCGGCCAACCTCCTCGCCGCGCCGGCCCTGGTCCCCGCGACGGTCCTCGGCCTCGGCGCCACGGTGCTCGCCCCGTGGTGGCCGTGGGCCGCCCAGCTGGTGGCCTGGGTCGCGAGCGGCGCCACCTGGTGGATCGCCCAGGTGGCGCTTCACGCCTCGGCCGTGCCGGGCCGTGCGGTGCCCTGGCCCGGTGGACCGGGAGGCGCCGTCCTCCTGGCCGTGGCGACGGCGGCAGGATGTGCGCTGCTCCTTGCCTGCCGCCCGCGCGGGTGGCCGGACGCGTGGCGACGAGGCGCCCGCTCCCGGGCCCGGCAGGCCTACCGGGCTGTGGCCGGGAGCGGTCCCGGGGCACGAGGAAGACGTCCGCCCGGCAGCGGGAGACACATGCCGCTGCTCACCGGCCTCGTGGTCGTCTGTGTCGTGCTCGGCGCCGTGGTGGTTCCGCGCGTCGCCACCCGCTCGTCCGTGCCGCACGACTGGGTGGTCGCCGCCTGCGACGTCGGACAGGGGGACGGCTTCGTCGTCCGGACCGGCCAGGCATCCGCCGTCGTCGTGGACGTGGGACCCGACGGTGACGCGGCCGGCCGCTGCCTCGACGAGCTGGGCGTCACCAGGGTGGACCTGCTCGTGCTCAGCCACTTCCACGCCGACCACGTGGGCGGCCTGACCGCGGTGCTCGCCGGACGGCAGGTCGACTCGGCGCTGGTGTCGCCCTTGCCGGAGCCGGAAGCGAACGCGGCCCGGACTCTCGACGAACTGGCGTCGGCCGGTGTCCCGGTGAGGAGTGCCGTCGCCGGGAGCCGCGGAACCGTGGGGGCCGCAACCTGGGAGGTGCTGCTCGCCGGACTGTCCGGCACCGCGCCCGGCACGCCTCCGGGGCGTGGGACCGGTGGGGCGCACACGTCGGGTGTCGGTGCGAACGACGCGAGCGTGATCCTGCTCCTGCGCGTGTCGCAGCTCGAGATCGTGCTCCTGGGTGATCTGGAGGACGCGGGCCAGACTGCGCTGTTCGCCGAGACGCGACGCCGCGGGGTCGCGGACGTCGACGTGGTCAAGGTGGCCCATCACGGGTCCCGGACCCAGTCGCCGGCGCTCGCGGAGCAGTTGAGCCCAGCCGTGGCGCTGATCTCCGCGGGCGAGGACAACGGGTACGGCCACCCGACCGACGCGGCGCTCGACCTGTACGCGGGGGTGGGCGCGGCCGTGCTGCGCACCGATGAGTGCGGCACGTTCGTGTTGACCGTCCGGGACGGTTCCCTGGCGGTCGGCGGATGCTGAGGATCCGGAGACGATCCCGTCGGGATGTCGGAGAGCCGAACTACAGTTTCCCTCGTGCCTCCAGCTACTCGTCGCAGGACCGGTTCCCGCCCATCGGCCAAGACTCCCGGTCGCTCGTGGGACGAGCCCGCGCTCGCCCCGGTCGTCCTGGTGCGCGGTGCGGAGCCGCTGCTCACCGAGCGTGCGGTCGACGGCGTCGTCCGCCTCGCGCGGGAGCGCGACCCCGAGGTCGAGAAGGTCGAACTCGAGGGCGCGACCTACACGGCGGGGCAGCTCACCGTCGCCGCGAGCCCGTCCCTGTTCGGTGAGGCGAAGATCGTCGTCGTACGGGGTGCGGAGTCGGGCACGGAGGACCTCGTCCAGGACGTCGTCGCGTACGTCGCCCGGCCGGACGAGGAGACGACGGTCGTCGTGGTGCACGGCGGTGGGCAGCGCGGGAAGAAGATGCTCGACGCGGTGATCAGGTCGGGCGCGCCGGTGCTCGTCTGCGATCCGATCACGCGGGACGGCGAGAAGGCGTCGTTCGTCATGAACGAGTTCAAGGCGGCCCGCCGTCGGGCGGACGCGGACGCCGTGCGGGCGCTCGTCGACGGGCTCGGGAACGACCTGCGTGAACTCGCCTCTGCCTGTTCCCAGCTCATCGCGGACACAACCGGGACGATCACCGAGGCCACCGTCGACCGGTACTACGGAGGCCGGGTCGAGGCGACCGGCTTCCGCGTGGCCGACGCGGCGGTCGCCGGAGACCCGGGTGCCGCCGTCTCCCTTCTTCGGCATGCGCTCTCCACCGGGCTCGACCCGGTGCCGATCGTGGCCGCCCTCGCCGTCCGGCTGCGGAACCTGGCGAAGGTCGCCGCGATGCGTGGCGGCGGGATCACGGCCCGCGATCTGGGCATGGCGCCCTGGCAGGTGGATCGCGCCACCAAGGACCTGCGTCGCTGGACGCCGGAGGGGCTGGCCGCGGCGATCAGCGCGGTCGCCCAGGCGGACGCGGACGTCAAGGGTGAGGCCCGTGATCCGGTCTACGCGGTCGAGAAGGCCGTTTTGGCCATAACGCAGGCCCGTCGCGGGTAGCCCGGACAAGACACCTGCCGGCGGGTGGTGAAGGATCGTGCGGAGTACTTTTCGCAACGAAGCTGGAGTAACTCCATGACCCCCGAAGTCTGGAAGACGATCGCGATCGTCGGGTACCTCGCCGCGATGCTGGGTATCGGCTACGCGGCGTTCCGCCGCACCGATGATCTCGACGACTACATGCTCGGTGGCCGCCGGCTGAGCCCGGGCGTCGCCGCGCTCAGCGCCGGGGCGTCGGACATGTCGGGCTGGCTGCTGATGGGGCTGCCGGGCGCGATCTACGTGAGCGGGCTCGTCGAGTCCTGGATCGCGATCGGCCTGACGATCGGTGCGTGGCTCAACTGGAAGTTCGTCGCGCCCCGTCTGCGCGCGTACACGGAGACCGCGCGCAACTCGATCACGATCCCGAGCTACTTCGAGAACCGCCTCCACGACACGTCGCGCCTGCTGCGCGTCGCCTCCGGCGCCATCATCCTGGTGTTCTTCACCTTCTACGTCTCCTCGGGCATGGTGGCCGGCGGCACCTTCTTCGAGGGATCGTTCGGGTTCGACTACACGACCGGGATCTGGGTCGTCGGCGGGGTGACGCTCGCCTACACGTTGTTCGGCGGGTTCCTCGGCGCCACGTGGACCGATGTCGCGCAGGGCTGCCTGATGCTGCTCGCCCTCGTGGCCGTCCCGGTCGTGGCCTTCGTCGATCTGGGCGGCTGGGGACCGGTCCGGGAGGGCATCCTCGCCGCGGAGACGAGCGAGGCGGTCAACCACCTGTCCTTCCTGGCGGGCGCGTCCGCCACCGGAGTGATCTCCGCCGCCGCGTGGGGCCTGGGGTACTTCGGCCAACCGCACATCATCGTGCGCTTCATGGCGATCCGCTCTCCGCGGGACGCCGTCGCGGGCCGGCGCATCGGTATCAGCTGGATGATCGTGAGCACCGTCGGTGCGATCGTCACCGGTCTGATCGGCGTTGCCTACGTGAACGTCCGTGGCGCGACGCTGGACAACCCGGAGACGGTGTTCCTCTACCTCTCGCAGGTCCTGTTCCACCCCCTGGTCGCGGGTCTCGTGCTGGCCGCCGTTCTCGCGGCGATCATGTCGACGATCTCCTCGCAGCTGATCGTCTCCTCCTCCGCGCTGGTGGAGGACCTCGTCAAGATCACGGGCAAGCAGATGACCGCTCGCACCCAGGTGGCACTGGGCCGCCTCGGCGTGCTGGTGGTGGCCGTGGTCGCCGGGCTCATCGCGTTCGACCGCACCGACACCATCCTGGATCTGGTCGGATTCGCCTGGGCAGGCTTCGGTGCGGCGTTCGGTCCCATCGTCATCCTGAGCCTGTACTGGCGCCGCCTCACCCGCTGGGGTGCGCTGGCGGGCATGGTGGTCGGTGCCACGGTGGCCTTCGTGTGGGGCCGGTCCCCGCTGGCCGACACGCTCTACGAGATCGTCCCGGGCTTCCTCCTGGGCGGGATCGTCGCGATCGTCGTCAGCCTGCTCACCCCGGCGCCGTCGGAGTCGATCCGCGAGGAGTTCGCCGAGGCGACGCGCCGCGCGACGGCGAAGGACGCCGTCCAGGCGTGAGGGCCTCACAGGCTCCGGCCCTCACCCCGACCAGGTAGGGCCGCCCCGGAAGGGGCGCGCGGCTCGCGGGACGGTGGTGTCTCATGACGACCGTCCCGCGAGCCGCGTCTCTCCGTCACGGTTCGCAGCCCACTCCGTCCCCGTCGCTGTCCAGCCCGTAGACGTCCGATCCGGTCACCCGGACCGGGCCGCTGACGTACGCGGGGCCGTTGCCGCTGCCGCCCGCACAGTCGACGTCCGAGGCGATCGGCACGCAGCCCGAGTAGTTGGGATCACAGTTCGAGGGCTCCGGCTCGGGAGGAGGCGGAGGAGGAGTACGGGTGCCGATCGACGTGACCTGGTCGACCGGTTTCCTGGTGACCACCTTCTTGATGACCTCGCGGTCCGTCTCCTCGCCGTCGACGTAGGTGATGCGGACCGTCGTGGTGCGGACGCCCTTGACGCCCTTCGTCGTGACCTTCTTCGTTCCCTTGTCGAGGTTCGGGTCGTTCTTCGTGACCTTCTGGAAGGGGATCGCTTCCTTCTTGGTGACCTTCTTGGTCGTCGTGACCGGTTCGGGCTCCGCCGTCGGACTCGGTGTGGCCGCCGGGCTCTCCGAAGCCGTCGGGCTCTGCGACACCGCGGGCCCGGACAAGGCGCTCGTCGGCCCGGGGGCGGCACACCCGGACATGCCGAGCGCGGTCGTGATCGCCGCGGCGCAGACCACAGCGGCCATGACTCGATGGATCTGGGGCATCGGAGTGACCTCCTTTGGTATGACTCCGATCTGAGGCGACCCACCGTAGCCGGTTTCCGTGCTTTGGTATAGCTTGGTCGTAAAAGACTATTTCACCCCGGCCGCGTCGGCCGGTTTCCGGGTACACCGAAAGGCGCCGCTGCCCTAAAGGGCAACGGCGCCTTTCGCAGCGATCAGCGTGGAGGCTCGATCAGAGCGCGTCGACCTGCTTCGCGATGGCCGACTTGCGGTTCGCGGCCTGGTTCTTGTGGATGACGCCCTTCGAGACAGCCTTGTCGAGCTTGCGGGCCGCCGTCTGCAGCGCGGTGGACGCGGCCTCCTTGTCGCCTGCGGCGACGGCCTCGCGCACCTTGCGCACGTGCGTCTTGAGCTCGGACTTGACGGCACGGTTGCGCTGGCGCGCCTTCTCGTTCGTCTTGATGCGCTTGAGCTGGGACTTGATGTTTGCCACTGGTGGACTTCCTGGTGTGTTCGCCTGACGGCGAGCGGATAGGTCGTAGAGAGCGGACGCAGACCCGGGACTGGGGTGGGGAACCCGTGGAGAGGGGCTGCGACGGTGCCCGCCGACCTGGGCGGACACGCAGCCCTCAACGGTACCAGACGGCGCGCCGTTGTGGTTCCCGGAAAGATCGTCGACCTGACGGCCCTCCGTGGCCGATCTCACGCCCGCGCGTGCCCCCGGCAACATCTCTCGGCCTCGCCGCCTCCTAGGATCGGGCCATGACCCGCGCGAGTGTACGAGGACCTCTGCAATGGGCCGTGGTGGTCCCCGTCCTCGCGGTCACCCTGCTCGCCGCGACCTGGACGCACCACGCACACCCGGCGGTGCTCGTCGCGATCGCCGCCGTCCTGGCGGGATCGGTGCTCGCGGCCGTCCACCACGCCGAGGTCGTGGCGCACAAGGTGGGCGAACCGTACGGCTCACTGATCCTCGCGGTCGCGGTGACGGTGATCGAGGTCGGCCTGATCGTCATGCTGATGTCGAGCGGAGGCGATGGCGCGAGCACCTATGCGCGCGACACCGTGTTCGCGGCGGTGATGATCACGTTCAACGGGATCGTGGGCCTGTCGCTGCTGGTGGGTGCGGCAAAGCATCACCTGGTGAGCTTCAACGCCTCCGGCACGGGGTCGGCTCTGGGCACCGTGGTCGCCCTGGCCACGGTGACGCTCATCCTGCCGAGCTACACGTCCTCGGCGCCCGGCGGGGAGTACACGCCGTTCCAGCTCGGCTTCGCCGCGGTGGCGTCCCTGGTGCTGTACGGGGCGTTCGTGTTCACCCAGACCGTGCGGCACCGTGCCTTCTTCCTGCCCGTCACGTCCGACGGCGACGGCCGCGTCATCGGGGTGATCGACAAGGACGACGCCGAACTCCTGTCCCCTCCGTCGGGCCGGGAGGCGCTGTTCTCCCTCGGCCTGCTCGTCACGTCGCTCGTGGCCGTGGTGGGGCTGGCGAAGCTGCTGTCGCCCACGATCGAGCAGGGCGTCACCTCGGCCGGCTTGCCCCACACGGTGGTCGGTGTGGTGATCGCGCTCCTGGTCCTGGCGCCCGAGTCCATCGCTGCCGTGCGCAACGCCGCCCGGAACCGCGTGCAGACCAGCCTCAATCTGGCCTACGGCTCGGCGATGGCCTCCATCGGCCTCACGATCCCGACGATCGCGGTCGCGATGATCTGGCTACCGGGAGAGCTCTGGCTCGGGCTGAACCAGACGCAGGTGGTGCTGTTCGCCGTGTCGGTCGTGGTGGCGATCCTGAGCATCGTGCAGGGCAGGGCGAAGACACTGCAGGGCGTCGTGCATCTCGTCCTGCTCGCGGCATTCGTCGTCGTCTCCGTACAGCCCTGACGTGGCCGGCCGAGCGGAGACTCCTCGCTCCGGCCGGCCCACGGCTCCTCGCTAGAGCGCGGCGGCCACCCTGTCGAAGATCGCCTTGTCGAGGACGTCCCCCTCGCGCCGGACCGCGTCGGGCGCGATGCGGATGACACGGTTGAGCCGCACCTCGCTGGGGCGGCCCTGGCGATCCCAGCGACCGGTACCGATGTCCATCCAGCGGCGCCCCCCGCGGCCGTCCTGCTCGCCGTGCCGCACATGGTCCTTGCTGGTGAGCTGGAGGCCGAGGAGCCACTTCCCGTCGCGCCCGACGAGCAGCACGGGCCGGTCCTTGCCCTGGCTGTGGTCCTCCTCGTAGGGCACCCAGGTCCACACGACCTCGCCCGGGTCGGGCTCGCCGTCCAGGTTCGGGGAGTAGACGGGGCGGAGAGTGCCGAGGTAGTCCCCGGGGTAGGCGCCGTTGCCGGTCGAGGGAGACTGCGTCCCCCGCCCGCCGCCGCCCGGCGGTCGGGGCGTGGGAGCCGGCGTGCCCGAGGACGCGGTGCTCGGCGCCGACCGCGCGGACCGCCCGTCCCGGTCGCCGTCGGACAGCAATGCCTTGAGGACTGCCCGGGCGATCTCGCCGAGCAGCCGGACCCATCGGTTGTCGCTCACGCCGGAAGGGTACCGGCCGAACGGGCGGTGAGGACGGGTGGACGTGGGGCTCAGGTGAGCTCGAGGGCGCGGTCCATGTACTTCACGACCTCGTCGAAGATCTCCTCGTCGAGGATGTCGCCCTCGCGGCGCACGTCGTCGGGGTCGATCCGGATGACCCGGTTGATGCGGACCTCCGAGTCGCGGCCGTCCCGGTCCCAGGCGCCCGTACCGATGTCCATCCAGATACGGCCCTCGCGCGCCTCCTGCAGGGCGTCGTGGTCGTGGTCCTTGCTGGAGAGCTGCAGGCCCAGGAGGTACGGGCCGTCCCGGCCGACGAGCAGCACCGGGCGGTCCTTCCCGCGGGAGTGGTCCTCCTCGTAGGGCACCCATGTCCAGACGACCTCGCCGGGGTCGGGCTCGCCGTCCAGTTCCGGGTTGTAGACGGGCCGGACCTCGCCCTCGAAGTCGCCAGGGTAGGGATTCTCCGCTGAAAATGTCACGAAGCGGACGCTACCGGATCGGCTCAGGTGCGCAGCGGATGACCCGCGGCGACCGCCAGCGTCCCGTCGCTCCAGTGCGGCCGGACCTCGATCGGTGGCGTGAAGGTGACCGGCAGGCGCATCGGACGACGTTCCCAGGGCGAGGGGAACCACTCGATCTGGTCGACGTCGATGGCGAGGCGCACGTCGAGCCGCTTCAGCAGGGTGTCCACCGCGTTCCGGGTGACGATTCGGGCGAGCCGTGGAGCCGGGCAGCGGTGCGGTCCGTTGCCGAAGGCGAGCTGGCTGCGGTTCTCGGCGCGGTCCCAGGCGTCGTGGCTCTGCCGGGCGATCTCGTGGCTGGCCGCACTCACGGCGAGGACCAGCGCGTCGCCGCGCTCGATGTACTTGTCGCCCATCAGGAAGTCCTTGGTCGCGATGAGCGGCGGCAGGTTGCCGCTCGGCGAGTTTCCCCACAGAGTCTCCTCCATGGCCTGGTCCACACCGTAGTAGCCGCTCCCGACCATGCCGGGCGCGCGGCGGTCCGTCAGCAGGCTGAGCAGCGTGGACGACACCCAGGACTCCAGCGGCCCGTTGGCGCCGGCCAGGACGGTGATCAGGGAGTGGGCCACCTCCACCGGCGCGGTGAAGGCGCCGTGCTCGATGAGCCTGCTCGTGAGGTCGTCGGTCGGCTCGGCATACCGGGCGCGGATGTGGTCGGTGAGGATGCCCTCGAGCTCGGGGAGCACGTCGGTGTTGCTCGCCACCGGACTCATCACCTCACGTGCCAGGTGAGCGACGCGGCGGCCGGTGCGGAAGTCGAACCCGAAGAGCTGGCCGACGGCCAGCAGGGGAAGCACGGCGGAGTACTGGGAGACGACGTCGGCCTTGCCGTCCTCGGCGAACTCGTCGATGAGCTGGTTGCACGTGCGCCGGAGCATCGCGCCGAGCAGGGGCTCGTCGAGGTCGTTGAAGACGTCGTCCAGCGGCGCGCGCAGCCGTGCCCGTTCGGCACCGTCCTGGAAGTGGGAGGAGAACCGTTCGGTGGGCGGGATCATCGGCAGCAGCCTGGTGCCGGTGGACAGCAGTCCGCGGGAGTGGCCGTTCCAGTTCTCGCTCCGGCGCGTGAACAGCTTGTCGTCCCGGGCGATCCGGACGATGTCGGCGTGCTCGAGCACGAGCCAGGCCGGGACCCCGGGCTCCAGCTCGACCGGTGCGACCGGCCCCCACTGATCCCGGAGACCTCGGTAGACCGCGTGCGGGTCGGGAGCCGTGGTGGTCCGGGTGATGGGCATGAGATCGGTGAGCTCGGTGAGCCTCACGGGCTGCGGCATGTCGGTGCTCCGGCAGTCGGGACAGAAGGGCGGGCCCGGCATGGCGCGGGCCGTGCCCATCCTGCCGGTAACCGGTCAAAATGGGCACCTACCTGGGAGTATTTCACCTTCACTGGGGTGGCGGAAGCCTGTTTCCGATGCTAAAAGCGTCGCCCTCCGGTCAGGGGACGATCGGCTCCGCCAGGACGGCGTCCAGATCCTCGCGGGCACCGCGTACCGTGAGGCCGGCCTGCTCGGGGGTGAGCCGGCGCCAGAGCAGCAGGGCGAGCGCGCGGGACGAACCCGTGACCGTCACGTCGGGCACGATCTCGCGTGCGCGGTCGGATGTCGGCGAGCCCAGGAGCCACGTGCCGATGCCGGCCGTGTCGTCGGCCTGGAGCAGGACGTGGACGTGCAGCGGTCGCATCCGGCCGAGCCCCACCTGCCGCGGCTGGAACACGGTGACCACCTCGTCGACCGCATCGGCCCACACCTCGGGCGGGATGTCCCCGACCAGGTCCTCACGGGCGTGTCCACCGGTGGCCGCGTGGAGGTCGTGCAGGTGGACGAGGGTCTCGTGCGCCTGGCGCCGGTGCCAGAACGACACCGGCCCGGGCCCGAGCGGCTCCGGGTGCGACAGCACCCGGGCCGGGGCGTCCGGTGCGAGGAGACGGAACGTCTCGCGCAGTTCCGCGGCCCGTGCGGCGTAGTGCGGCGCCAGCTCGAACGGGCCCTCGCCCAGTGGCGGCGTGGCCTGGCCGCGGGCCTGCGCCGCGGCCCAGTGGTGGATCTGCGCGAGATGCTCCACGAGATCTCGCACGGTCCAGTCGCCGCAGGCCGGTACGGCGGCCGTGGGGTCCACACCGTCGATCCCGGCGTGGAAGGCATCCTGCAGCCGTTCGAGCACGGCCAGGTGGTCGAGGGTCTCGCGGCGCGTGGCGGGACCGTTCTGCATGCCGGCTGTGGTCATGCGCTCACGGTAGCGTCGCACGCCGACACTCAGATCAGGTCGACCAGATCCGCGATCGAGTCCACGACGCGGCTCGGGCGGAACGGGTGGTTCTGGACCTCGTGCGGGCTCGTGGAGCCGGTGAGCACGAGGAACGTCTGCAGACCGGCCTCCAGGCCGCCCATCACGTCGGTGTCCATCCGGTCCCCGATCATGGCCGTCGTCTCGGAGTGCGCGCCGATCCGGTTCAGGGCGGAGCGGAACAGGATGGGATTCGGCTTCCCCACGAAGTACGGCTTGCGGCCCGTGGCCGCGGTGATCATGGCGGCCACCGAGCCCGTGGCGGGCAGCGGCCCCTCCTGCGACGGGCCCGTGACGTCGGGGTTGGTCGCGATGAACCGCGATCCTGCCTGGATCAGACGGATCGCGCGGGTGATCGCCTCGAACGAGTAGGTGCGGGTCTCGCCGAGCACGACGTAGTCCGGATCGGACTCCGTGAGCGTGTAGCCCGCCTGGTACAGGGCCGTGGTGAGACCCGCCTCCCCGATGGCGTAGGCACTGCCACCCGGGATCTGCTCGTGCAGGAACTGGGCCGTGGCCAGCGCCGAGGTCCAGATCGCCGTCTCGGGCACCTCGATGCCGCTGGACGACAGGCGTGCACGCAGGTCGCGTGCGGTGAAGATGGAGTTGTTCGTCAGGATGAGGAAGGGCACGTCCTTGTCACGCAGGCGCTTGACGAAGTCCGCCGCGCCCGGCAGTGCCGTTCCCTCGTGGACCAGGACGCCGTCCATGTCGGTGAGCCAGGACTTGATCTCGCGCTCGGACATCGTGTGTTGCTCCTCGTTCGCCGGGGGGCGGGGCACGGTCCCGCCGCTCGCGCGTAAGCCTAGGGGCTCCCGTGGGACAATTCCCCTGACGGTCCGTGGTCGGGCGAGCCCAGCCGCGTCGCCGTCGTCCACAGACTCACGCGCCAGCACCCACCACAGTCCAGGAGCAACCCGCCTTGCCCCCGATTCCCACCGAGCCCGCCGTCGCGCGCATCCAGCCCAACGCCACGCCGCCCGAGCTGATCCGCAACTTCTGCATCATCGCGCACATCGACCACGGCAAGTCCACGCTCGCCGACCGGATGCTGCAGTTCACCGGAGTGGTGCAGCCGCGGGACGCGCGGGCGCAGTACCTGGACCGCATGGACATCGAGCGCGAGCGCGGCATCACGATCAAGTCGCAGGCGGTCCGCATGCCGTGGGCCGTGGTCGGCGAGGACGGGACCGAGACGCCGCACGCGCTGCACATGATCGACACGCCGGGCCACGTCGACTTCACGTACGAGGTCTCGCGCAGCCTCGCCGCCTGCGAGGGCGCCGTGCTCCTGGTCGACGCCGCCCAGGGCATCGAGGCACAGACCCTGGCCAACCTGTACCTGGCCATGGAGAACGAGCTCGAGATCATCCCGGTCCTGAACAAGATCGACCTGCCTGCCGCGCAGCCCGAGAAGTACGCGGAGGAGCTGGCGCACCTCGTGGGCGGCGACCCGGCGGACGTGCTGAAGGTCAGCGGCAAGACCGGCGAGGGTGTCGAGGCCCTGCTCGACAAGATCGTGGAGACGGTCCCCGCCCCGACCGGCGACGCCGACGCGCCCGCGCGCGCGATGATCTTCGACTCCGTCTACGACACCTACCGCGGCGTCGTCACGTACGTGCGCGTCGTGGACGGCAACCTGAACCCGCGGGAGCGCATCGCGATGATGTCGACGCGCGCCACGCACGAGCTCCTGGAGATCGGTGTGCACTCGCCGGAGGCGATCCCCACCAAGGGGCTCGGCGTCGGCGAGGTCGGGTATCTGATCACCGGCGTGAAGGACGTGCGGCAGTCGAAGGTGGGTGACACCGTCACGAGCGCCGCGAAGCCCGCGACCGACGCGCTCGGCGGCTACAGCGACCCCAAGCCGATGGTGTTCTCCGGCCTGTACCCGATCGACGGGTCCGACTATCCGGCGCTGCGCGACGCGCTGGACAAGCTCAAGCTCAACGACGCCGCGCTGAACTACGAGCCGGAGACGTCGGTGGCACTGGGCTTCGGGTTCCGTGTGGGCTTCCTCGGCCTGCTCCACCTGGAGATCGTGCGGGAGCGCCTGGAACGCGAGTTCAACCTCGACCTGATCTCGACCGCGCCGAACGTCGTCTACGACGTCACGATGGAGGACGGCGAGGAGGTCAAGGTCACCAACCCGTCCGAGTTCCCCACCGGGAAGATCGGCGAGGTGCGCGAGCCGGTGGTGCGGGCGACGGTGCTGACGCCGAGCGAGTTCGTGGGCACCGTGATGGGGCTGTGCACCGACCGCCGCGGGCAGATGCAGGGCATGGACTACCTGTCCGAGGACCGTGTCGAACTGCGTTACACGCTCCCGCTCGCGGAGATCGTGTTCGACTTCTTCGACCAGCTCAAGTCCCGCACCCGCGGCTACGCCTCGCTCGACTACGAGCCGTCCGGCGACCAGGCGGCCAACCTCGTGAAGGTCGACATCCTGCTGCAGGGCGACCAGGTCGACGCGTTCAGCGCGATCGTGCACCGTGACAAGGCGTACGACTACGGCGTCCTGATGACCGCGAAGCTCAAGGAGATCATCCCGAGGCAGCAGTTCGAGGTCCCGGTCCAGGCCGCGATCGGCGCGCGCGTGATCGCGCGCGAGACGGTCCGCGCGATGCGCAAGGACGTGCTGGCCAAGTGCTACGGCGGTGACATCAGCCGCAAGCGCAAGCTGCTGGAGAAGCAGAAGGAAGGCAAGAAGCGGATGAAGAACATCGGCTCCGTCGAGGTTCCGAAGGACGCCTTCATCGCCGCGCTGTCCAGCGACCCGTCGTCGGGCAAGGACAAGAAGAAGTGACCCGCACGCTCCGGACGGCCTGCGGTGCCCGCGCTTCCTGACGGCGTCCCGATGCCCGACGACGGCGCCCTGCCTCCCTGGGTGGGGACACCGCGGTCCGGCGGCGGGCGGGAGTTCGGGGTGTACGTGCACGTCCCGTTCTGCACCGTGCGGTGCGGCTACTGCGACTTCAACACCTACACCGCCGCGGAGCTGGGCGGGGGCGCGTCGCAGGCGGCGTACGCCGGCACCGCGCTGCGTGAGGTCGAGCTGGCCGCGAAGGTGCTGGCCGACGTAGGGCTGCCGGAGCGGGCCGTCTCCACCGTCTTCTTCGGCGGAGGGACGCCGACGATGCTCCCCGCGGGCGACCTCGTGCGGATCCTGGACCGCGTCCGCGGCACGTGGGGGCTGGCGCCCGGGGCCGAGGTGACGACCGAGGCGAACCCGGACTCCGTGACGCCGTCGTCCCTGGAGGAGCTGGCGGCGGCCGGGTTCACCCGGGTCTCGTTCGGCATGCAGTCCGCCGTGCCGCGCGTCCTGGCGACTCTGGAGCGGACACACGATCCCGCCCGGATCCCCGACGTGGTGCGGTGGGCACGCGACGCGGGGCTGCGGGTCTCCCTGGACCTGATCTACGGCACCCCTGGCGAGACGCTCGCGGACTGGCGCGAGTCCCTCGACGTGGCGACCGCCACCGGCGTCGACCACGTCTCGGCCTACGCCCTGGTGGTGGAGCCCGGCACGAAGATGGCGGCGCAGGTGCGCCGGGGACAGCTCACCCTGCCCGACGAGGACGACCAGGCCGCCAAGTACGAGCTGGCGGACGAACTGCTGAGCGCGGCGGGCCTCGGCTGGTACGAGGTGTCGAACTGGGCGCGGACCGCCGAGGACGCGTGCCGGCACAACCTGGCCTACTGGCGCGGGCACGACTGGTGGGGCATCGGGCCGGGGGCCCACTCGTACGTGGCGGCGGCCGAGGCGGACGACGGCGGTGCCCGGGCGGGTGTGCGCTGGTGGAACGTGAAGCACCCGCGGCGGTACGCGGCCGCGCTGGAGGCGGGCAGATCGCCGGGTGCGGGCCGGGAGCTGCTCACGGCCGACGAGGCGTACCTGGAGCGGGTCATGCTGGGCGTCCGGCTGGCCGAAGGGCTCGACCTGCGGGTGCTGCGGCCGTCCGGGCGCCAGGCGGTGGCGGGTCTGGTCGCGCGCGGCCTGCTCGACGGTACCGCCGCGCTGGGGCCGGGTGGCATGGCCGCGAGGGCCGTGCTCACGCGGCGGGGCCGGCTGCTCGCGGACGCCGTCGTGCGAGACCTGACCGCCTGACACGAACGGGTGTCGGTGCAGGCCGGGTGCTTGGGAGGTGTCAGCCACTCCGGCTAGGTTGTGGCCACCAAGACCTCTCGGGAGATGAGTCGATGAGCAACGACGGCGGCGTGCCCGGCCAGGACGGCCGGGACGGCCACAACCCGCAGGACCCGTACGGACAGCAGCCTGAAGGAGGCCGGCAGAACCCGTACGGCCCGCCGGACGCGAGCGGAGGACAGCCCCAGCCGCCGTCCGGTCCGCGCGAACCCGGCACGGACCGGTCCGGTCCGCCGAGGTACGGTCAGCCGCAGTACGGCCAGTACGCGCCACCCGGGTACCAGGCGCAGACACCGGTTCCGACAGGGCACTCGGTGCCCTGGGCTCCGCCGTCCATCGGGGAGTCGCACCGGTACGCCTGGCAGTCCTTCGGCCGCAACGCCGGTGTGTGGATCGTGATGGCTCTGCTGTTCGCGGCCGTGGCGATCGTCGTCTTCCTCGTGATGAACCCCTGGTTCTCCCAGGCCCTCGGTCAGTTGCCACGGCTGGCCGAGAGCAACGACCAGGCTGCGATCGCTCGCTGGCAGACGGAGTTCACCGCCGCGTCGGCGGAGCCCATGGCGGTGGTGCTGAGCTCTCTCTCCAGCGTGATCATGCAGGTGCTCGGCATGACGTTCTACGCCGCCGCACTGGCGTCCACGCGGAAGCAGCGCATCGGCTTCGGTGACTTCTTCGCCCTGCGCAACTGGAGCGGCATCCTGCTGCTCGCGGTCCTCATGGTCGTCGTCACCAGCGTGGTCTCGATCGTTCCCCTCCTCGGATGGCTGCTTCAGATCGTCGCCGGTGTCCTCATGATCGCCGCACCCTACTTCGTCCTGGCCAAGGACATGAACGCCATCGAGGCGATCACCTCGAGCGTCAAGCTCGTCACGGCGAACCTGGGGATCGTCGTCCTCGCGTATCTCGTCGTCGTGGGGTACTCGTTCGCGGCCGCGTGCACGTGTGGTCTCGCGTTCCTGGCGGTCGGGCCGTTCTCGGTGCTCTTCGGCGCTCACCTCTTCCGCAGGGTGCAGGCAGAACCGATCGAGGCGGAGCAGCTGCCGGCGTGATCACGCTGCCGGGCGCACGTGCGCCGCGAGTGGCACGTGGCGTCGAGGTGCCCGCTATCGACCGGTGAGTACGAGTTCGGGTCGCGCCAGGTAAGCACGCGGGTGAGAGTTGCCCGGAGAATTGGTGAGAGGAAGGCGCACGATGACCGAGAACACGCCACGTGATCCCGCCGACCGGCCCGGCCCGGAGCCCGAGGCGTCCGGACCGGGCGGGCCCGAGGCGCACGGCGCCGCCGGCACGCCGTCCGGCACGAACCTGCCCGGGGCGCCCGCTCCACGGCCGGACGGCGTCCTGCCGTCCAGCGGCTACGGGGCGCCCCCGCCCGGCGGGTACGCGGCCGAGCCTCCGGGAGGGCCCGGCGCGTCGCCTCCGGGCGGTCACGGCACACCGCCTCCCTACGGCGGCGGTGGAGCAGCGGGCGCCGGGGCCGGTGGCGGCGGAGCCGCTCCGGTCGGCAGCTTCCGGGTGGGTGAGGCGCTGGGGTACGCCTGGGGCCGGTTCACCGGCAACCCGCTGTTGTGGGTCCTGTTCGCGCTGCTGCTGATCGTGGTGGGCCTCGCGTTCAACTCCGGCAACTTCACGAGTTTCCAGAGCGTGTGGAACTCCGGGAGCGCGTCGGCCGAGGTCGACACCGGCGGGTCGCTGCTCGGGCTGGTCGGTGTGGTCCTGGCCGGCATCCTCCAGGGACTGGGTACCAATGCGGCTCTGCGCGAGGTCTCGGGCCAGAAGCCGACGTTCGCGTCGCTGTTCCGGGCACCGAATCTCGGCATGATCGTCGTGGCGGCGCTGCTGCTGATCGCGGCCTACTTCGTCGGGAGCCTGGTGTGCGGGATCGGCCTGCTCGTGGTCGCCGTCTTCGCCGTCTTCACCTACCAGGGCGTGATCGACCGGAACCAGAACGCCTGGGAGGCGCTCATGGCGAGCTTCCGGCTGGTAGGGCGGAACTTCGGCGCGGTGTTCCTCCTCGAGCTGGCGCTCGTGGGGATCAACATCCTGGGTGCGATCCCGTGCCTGCTCGGCTGGCTGATCACGATGCCGCTCAGCTACCTCGCGCTGGCGTTCGCCTATCGCCGCCTCACGGGCGGCCCGGTCATGGCCTGACGTGGAGGTTCGCTGACATCGGAGCCGGGCCGGCCCGATGCCGGGCACCGGCCCGGCCCGATGGCGGCGCCGGCCGGGCGCCGGTGCCGCGAACGGCCGCCTCTGCCGGGGGCCGGCCGCCCGGACGAGTCGAGGCGGTGGGCCCGTCGGGACCCACCGCCTCGAACGTGAAGCGATCAGACGGCGCCGATCACTTGATCATGCGGATGTTCACCGGGTACCGGTACGGGCGCCCCTTCGACGACTCCACGGCGGCCATGATCATGAAGACCAGGGCTGCGATGAACGCGAGGTAGAGGATCACGCCGAACCCGAAGGTGATCGCTGTGATCACGGAGATCGCGATTCCCGCGATGATGAGCGTGATCTGGAAGTTCAGCGCTTCCTTCGCCTCGGCCTCCACGAACCGGCTGCGGTCCTTGAACACCAGCCATACGACCAGCGGCGCGATGAAGCTCAGGATGATGCCGCCGATGTGGGCGAGCGTCGCCCAGGTGCGCTCCTCGTCGGGACGCAGCGGCACCGGCGCGTAGCCCGGGGCTCCCTGGTACGGCGGCTGCCCTGGCTGCGCGCCGTACGGCTGCTGACCCGGCTGCGGTGCGCCGTGCGGCGGCTGACCCGGCTGGGCGCCGTACGGCTGCTGGGGCGCACCGGCGGAAGGCTCACCGGCCGGCGGCTGGGCGGCGGGCTGCTGAGCGGCGTCGTGGTTCGGCTGGGGCGTGGACTCCGGCTGCGGGCTCGGCTCGCCGCCCGGGGTCTGGGGCGTCTCGGACATACGCCCACCCTAGGGCTTCGCACGCCGTCGTGGTCGAGAATCGCGCGGTCCGTTGCCGTAACGATGCGGACCGGCCGCGGTGGCGGGCACGGTCACGCCGTACCGGGCGCCGTCACGAAGTCGATCAGCTCCTCGACGCGTCCCAGCAGCGCGGGATCGAGATCCCGGAAGTCGCGCACCGAGCCGAGGATCCGCTGCCAGGCCCGTGCCACGTCCGCCTGCGACCCGGCGGGCCAGCCCAGCTCCCGGAGGATCCCGTGCTTCCACTCGACGCCTCGCTCGACCACCGGCCAGCGCTCCAGCCCGACGCGCGCCGGCCGCACCGCCTGCCACACGTCCACGTACGGATGACCCAGCACGAGCACGCTTCCCGGGCGTACCCCTCGGAGGGCCTCGTCGGCGAGGCGCCGCTCCTTCGACCCGGGAACGAGGTGGTCGACGAGCACCCCCACCCGGCGGCCGTCGTCGGGCCCGAACTCCGCGAGCCGCTCGGCGAGGTTGTCGACACCGTCGAGCATCTCGACCACCACACCCTCGATGCGCAGGTCGTCACCCCAGACCTTCTCCACCAGCTCGGCGTCGTGCCTGCCCTCGACCCAGATGCGCGAGCCGCGCGCCACGCGCGCGGGCGAGCGCGGCACCGCCACCGACCCGGAGGCGGTGCGCGATGGCGCCCGTGACGCGCCGGCCGTGACCGGCGCCGTGAGCTCGACCGGGCGCCCCTCGACCCAGAAGCCCGGCCCCAGCGGGAACGACCGCGTCCGCCCGCGCCGGTCCTCCAGCACGACGACCCGCATGCCGCCCGACTTCTCGACCCGCACCACCGCACCGACCCAGCCGGTCTCCACGTCCTCCACGACGAGCCCGGGCTCCGCCGCGACGGGCCTGGTCTCGGGCTTGCGCCGCCCGCGGTGCGCCCCGGGGAACTCGGGGTTCAGGACGTCGGCTCCGTATCGGTCGTGCACGACGTCGATCGTAGGGCCGTCCACCCGCCCGCCCCGGCAAGGCGCGCCGTGCGCCGACGGCGTGCTCGCGGCCGGCCCGGCCGCGGAAGGTCTGCGACCGCCGACCACGGCCCCGTGCCGGGCTCGGCCGCGAACAGCGCCGCCCACACGGGATACGTCGGCCAGTGGGAGCACGCGTCCGACGCGGCACGGTGGGGCTCGTCGCCCACCGTCTCGCCGGCCACGCGCGGGCGCGTGATCGCCCGGGCGGCGACGGCGTGCCGCAGCAGGTCGTGCGGCGGGCGCACCGTCGTGGCGGTCATGTCAGGCCCAGCGGGCCCTGGCGGGCCGCGCTGCGGCACGGTCGCTGCCTGCCCGGCGGTCACGGCGGCCGCGCGCCTCCCGGGTACCCCGGGTCTCCCGGATCTCTCGTTCGGCGCGCTTCCGCTCGTTCCGGCGGGTGATCTCCTGCTCGTTCCGGCGGTACTCGGAGTAGTCGGTGAACCCGAACATCTCTGCTCCCTCTACCTTCTGGTGGACCGGCACCGACCTCTCGTCGGCGCTGGTTCCAGCCTTCCCGGTGAGGTACCGCCGGCGGATCGGGCGGTCGCCCGGTCTTCGGCGGTCCGGTCGCGTGGCCGAGCCCCGCCCGCCTCAGGCACCGCCTTATGCCGCCAGGCGTGGAACGGGCGCCTGACGTGAGGGTTCGGCGCTGCGCCGGTAGCTTCTGAGCATGGCACGTCTACTGGTGGACCTCGCTCTCGGGGCCGCGCACGCCGCGGCCCTGGGGATCGGCCGCATGCCGGAGCCGCTGCTGCGCCGGCTCGCCGGAGCGCCCCACGTCGTCGACGGGCAGTCCCTCTATCCGGAGGTGCGGATCGCGCGACGTCTGGGCGCGTTGCGGCCGCTGCCCGACGCCGGCGTCGACGCGACCCGTGACCGGGTGAGACGCCAGGCGCGGCTGCTGGGATCGCGGCCCGCCGTGGACCGTGTCGAGGACCTCACGATTCCCGGGCCCCGGGAACGTCTCTCGCTGCGGGTGTACCAGGCGGACCCCGACGTCCCGCCCGAGGGCGTACTGGTCTGGTACCACGGCGGCGGGTGGGTGGTGGGCGGCCTGTCCACGGCCGACCCGGTCTGCCGCTTCCTGGCGCTGAGCTCGAACCTCGTGGTCGTGTCCGTCGGCTACGGTCTCGCTCCCGAACATCCGTTCCCCGAGGGCATCGACGACGCCCTGGCCGCGTTCCGCTGGGTGCGCGCCAACTCCCGGCGCTGGCGCCCGGCGCTGGACCGGCTTCCGGTGGCCGTCGGCGGGGACAGTGCCGGCGGCAATGCCGCGGCCGTCGTCGCGAACCTGGCCCGCGACGACGACGGTCCGACCGGCGCTCGCACGGGCGGGCCGGACTTCCAGCTCATGCTCTACCCGGCGACGGACGCGACCACCAGGTACCCGTCGAGCAGAATGTTCGACGGGTACGGGCTTCCGGCACGACGCGTGGACTGGTACCTGGGCCGCTACCTGAGCGACCCGGGCCAGGCGAAGGATCCGCGGGTGTCGCCGATGCTCACGGAGGACCTGACGGGCGTGGCACCCGCACACGTCGTCGTCGCCGGTTTCGACGTGCTGCGTGACGAGGGACTGGCCTACGCCGAGCGGCTGCGTCGCGCGGGAGTGCCGACGTCGGTGCAGGTGGTGAGTGGTCATGTGCACGCCTTCGCGAACGCCACGGGTGCGAGCCGCAACGCGCGGCGCCATCTGGCGCGTGCGGCGCGCGTCACGGAGGCGGCCCTGGCGCGGCGCGTTTCGGGTGTCCGTCACCCCGCGTAGGATTGGCACTCGTAGAGCGAGAGTGCTGGGTGGAGGTGACTCATGAGCGACAAGCGCCGCCTCGAGGTTCTGCGCGCCATCGTGGAGGACTACGTGCACACACAGGAGCCCGTCGGCTCGCGTGTGCTCACGGAACGTCACCAGCTCGGCGTCTCGCCCGCCACGGTGCGCAACGACATGGCCGCCCTGGAGGACGCCGGGTACATCGCACAGCCCCATACCTCCGCCGGTCGCATCCCGACGGACAAGGGCTACCGGCTGTTCGTGGACCGGCTCTCCGAGGCACGGCCGCTCAGTCAGCCGCAGAAACGGGCCATCGAGAAGTTCCTGTCCCAGGCGGTCGACCTGGACGACGTCATCGGGCGTGCCGGCCGGCTCATCGCGCAGCTCACCGGTCAGGTCGCCGTCGTGCAGTACCCGTCGCTGCGGCGTTCCGGCCTGCGGCACCTGGAGCTCGTCCCCACGGGCGAGAACCGACTGCTGGTCGTCGTCATCACCGACAACGGCCGGGTCGAACAGCGGTTCCTCGAGGTGCCGGCCGATGTCGACGAGGCGACCCTCGGCGAGCTGCGCGCGCGGCTCAACGCCGCGGCGGCCGGCCGTCGCCTCACCCAGATGGACGTGGCGTTCGGCGAGGTGGCAGCCGTCGTCGCGCCGGAGCACCGGCCTCTCGTCACCGCGATCGGCGAGGTCGTCACGAGCGCGCTGGACGAGGAGCAGGAGGAACGTCTGGTCGTGGCGGGCCAGGCCAATCTGGCGCGTGCGGGCATGGGGTTCGACCAGGGCCTGAGCCCGCTCCTGGAGGCTCTCGAGGAGCAGGTCGTGCTTCTCGGGCTGCTGACGGAGATGACCTCCGACGAGAACGTCGCGGTCAGCATCGGGCACGAGAACAAGCTCGCGGGGCTCTCTCGTGCTTCCGTGGTGAGCACCGGCTACGGCTCCGACGGCGACACGGTCGCGCTCCTCAGCTCCATCGGACCGACCCGGATGGACTATCCGGGCACCATCGCCGCCGTGCGTGCCGTGGCACGTTACCTCTCCCGGGTGCTGCCCACGTGAGGCCCCGGATCCCTGTCGACCCGCCCGACGACCGGACGCACCCGCAGACCCGGGTGCTTCACGGCCGCCCGGCCCCGCTGCCTTCCGACCCAGAGCGAGCGAAGAGAGACCTGTGACCGACTACTACGAGATCCTGGGTGTCCCGCGGGACGCCTCGCCCGAGCAGATCAAGAAGGCATACCGCAAGCTCGCCCGCACCCTGCACCCCGACGTCGCCGGCAGCGACGGCGAGGAGAAGTTCAAGGACGTCGCGCGCGCGTACGAGGTGCTCTCCAACCCGGAGAAGCGCCAGCAGTACGACATGGGCGTCGACCCGAGCGCTCCGGGCGGCGGCGCCGGCGGCGGGTTCGGGAACGGGTTCGGGTTCCAGGACATCTTCGAGACCTTCTTCGGCGGCGGTCAGCCGAGCGGCCCGGTGCCGCGCGCCCGCCGCGGCAACGACTCCCTCGTCCGCCTCGACATCGACCTGGCCGAGGCGGCGTTCGGCGTCAAGCGTGAGCTGCAGGTCGACACGGCCGTGGTGTGCTCCACCTGTTCCGGTGACGGTGCCCGCCCCGGCACCACCTCCCGCACCTGCGACGTCTGTCACGGGCGCGGTTCGGTGCAGCGTGTGGCGCGGTCCTTCCTCGGCCAGGTCATGACGACCGCGCCGTGCTCCGCGTGCGGCGGGTTCGGCACGGTCATTCCGGAGCCCTGCCCGGACTGCTCCGGCGAGGGCCGCGTGCGCTCGCGGCGCACCGTGACGGTGAACGTGCCGGCCGGTGTGGACACCGGGACCCGGATCAAGCTCTCGGCGCAGGGCGAGACCGGTCCGGGCGGAGGCCCGGCCGGTGACCTGTACGTCGAGATCCGTGAGAGGTCGCACGACACGTTCGTGCGCCGGGGCGACGACCTGCACTGCACGCTGCCCGTCCCGATGACCGCCGCGGCCCTCGGCACGACGCTCTCGCTCGACACCCTCGACGGACCGCAGGAGATCGACATCCGGCCGGGCACGCAGCCCGGACAGATCGTCACGCTCAAGAACCTGGGCGTGGGGCACCTGCACGGCGCGGGACGCGGCGACCTGAACGTGCACATCGAGGTCCAGGTGCCGACGGGTCTCACCGACGAGCAGACCGAGCTGCTGCGGAAGCTCTCGGCACTGCGCGGCGAGGAACGTCCCGAGCCGCGCCTCGCCGCCGCGCACCCGGGAGTCTTCTCCCGGCTGCGTGACAAGCTGTCCGGACGCTGAGGCCGGTGCCCCCGCGATGAGCGCACCGGTCTTCCTCGCCGAGGGCACGCCACTGGCCGGATACGGCGTCGACTCGGTGTTCGTGCTCGACGGCGCCGAAGGGCGGCACGCAGGTGTCGTGCAGCGGCGTGGGCCGGGTGAACGGATCGACGTCGTGGACGGTGCCGGGCTGCGGCTGGAAGGTGTCGTCGAGTCGGTCGACGACGGCCACGTCCGTCTGCGGGTGCGTGGCGTGGTGGCCGAGGAGGCGCCCGCGCCCGTCCTGACCCTCGTGCAGGCCCTCGCGAAGGGGGACCGGGACGAGCAGGCGATCGAGGCCGCGACGGAGACCGGGGTGGACGCCGTCCTACCGTGGCAGGCCGAACGGTCGATCGTGGTGTGGCGCGGGCCCAGGGCGGCGAAGTCGCAGGCGAAGTGGGTGGCCACCGTGCGCGCCGCGACGAAGCAGGCACGGCGTGCGCGGATGCCGCGGGTCGGGGAGCCGGTCACCACCAGGCAGCTCGCCGCCCGGGTGCGGGACGTGGTCGTCGCCGGGGGAGCGGTGGTCGTGCTTCACGAGGAGGCGACGACGCCGCTGCGCGACGTCGCCCTGCCGCAGGGGCCGGCGGGTGGCGTGCCGTCCGCGCCCGGGGTGCCGTCGTCGTCCGGCGCGGAGGGTTCACGAGCGCCGGAGCTGTTCGTCGTCGTGGGCCCCGAGGGCGGGATCTCCGACGCCGAGCTGGACGCGTTCACCGCGGCCGGTGCCGTGACCGCCCGCCTGGGCCCGCACGTCATGCGCACATCGACGGCGGGCCCGGTGGCGGTGGCCATGCTGAACGAGCGCCTGGGCCGCTGGTCCTGACATCCGGCCGGTCCGGGACCTGCCCGGGCACGGAGGCCTGTGACGGCCGTCCTCGGAGTCAGTCCAGGACCACGAACTCCACGCGGCGGTTCTTCTCCAGATCCGCGAAGGTTCGCGGAGCGATCAGGGGATCGGACTCGCCGAAGCCCTTGTGGGCCAGCCGGTCCTCGTCCACGCCGAGGTCGACGAGCCGGTCCAGCACCGTGAGCGCACGGCGCTCGCTCAGTCTCAGGTTGTCGTCCTCGTCACCCCGGGAGTCCGTGTGGCCCTCGATCCGGACGCGTATGTCCGGGTGTTCCTCCAGCACGTCGGCCGCCTGCCGGACCACCTTCCTGCCGTCCTTGGTCAGCCGGGCGCTGTTCGTGACGAAGGTGATGTTCGGGATCTCGACCAGGTCCTCCTGCGCCCTGTCGCGTTCCTTCTTCGTGGGCTCGCGGTCCGAGTCGGAGGAGTCGGTGTCCGCATCCGTGGCGTCCGCGTCGGAGTCGGTGTCCTGCGCGTCGTCGCTGTCGGAACCGGAGTCGTCCGAGCCCTCCGTATCGTCCGCGACGTCGGCTTCCTCCTCCTGATCGGCGCCGTCGGAAGCGACGTCGTCGGTCGCCTCGTCGTCCTCGGTTCCGCCTCCGGCACCGTCGTCGTCCACGCCGTCGTCGGCCGGCGTCGTCTGCGCGGCGGAGCTGGGCTCGACCTCGCCCTCCGGGCCCATGGCCTGCACGGCCCGCACGCCGGTGACGTCCCGGACCACGGCGCCCGCCGTGGCCGCGGCCCCGGCGGTGTCCGCCTCCACGATCGCGTCGCGACCGGTGAAGGCGACCTCGGCCGCGTCGAGACCGACGCCGGAGAGCGCCTCTCGGGAGCTCGCGGTGAGCTTCTCCTCGATCTGCTCGCGGAAGACGGTGTCCTGCCAGCCCGACAGCCCGGCCAGGACCAGCACCGCCACGGTCACCGGGGCGAGCAGGGGCTTCAGCGAGCTCATGCCTTCCCGCCCTCTGCCTCCGCGACCTTCTTCGCGTCCGCCGCGAGCGCGGCCGCCTTGGCGGCCTCACCCTCGACCTCGTCGACGTCGGTGTAGTCGACGTCCTCGACGAACGTCGTCGTGCCGCGTTCCTGACCGCCGATGAGGTAGTCCTGGTACTCGTCGAGGCCCTCGCCGTCGCCTTCCACCAGGTACTGCGCCTGCTGGGCCCAGGTCTTGACGGACGGGGCGAACTTGATGCCGCTCTTGCCGATCGACTCGCGCAGCTCCGCCTCGGACGCAGCGGCGACCTGTGCGTACGCCGTGATCCCGGCGGCCTTCAGGGCCTTCTCGATCTTCGGGCCGATGCCCTCGATCACCTTGAGGTCGTCATCGGCCGGCTGGTCCGGTGCGGCGGCCGCACCCGCCGCGGCGGCGGTGTCTCCCGCCGTCCCGGCGTCGCTTCGGGCCGCGGTCGCGTCGTCTCCCGCCGTCCCGGCGTCGCTTCCCGCCGGGGTCGCGTCGTCTCCCGCCGTCCTGGCGTCGCTCCCGGCCGTCGTCGCGTCGTCGGCCACCGCCTCGGTGTCGACGTCCTCGCCCGTCGCCTCGGCCGCCTTCGCCGCGTCGGCGGCAAGCGCAGCCTCCTTGGCGTCCCGGCCCTCGATCTCGTCGACGTCGGTGTAGTCGACCTCCTCGACGAAGTCGGCGCTGCGCCGCTCGCGCCCGGCGATCAGGTAGTCCTGGTACTCCTCCAGCCCTTCCTCGTCACCCTCGACCAGGTACTGCGCCTGCGCGGCGAAGGACATCGCGGCCGGGGCGAACTTGATCCCGGAGGCGGCGAGTGCCTGGCGGAGGTCGTCCTCCGAGGCCTCGGCGACCTTGGCGTAGGAGCCGTAGCCCGCGGCCCGCAACGCGGCGGCGATCTTCGGTCCGACACCCTCGATGCGCGTGAGGTCGTCCTGGGTCCCGGCCTCCGGTTCGTCGACCGCGGCCTCCCGGGTGGCGGCCTCCGCCTCGGCGACGACCTGCGCCTCGACGCCTGCGTAGACAGCGAGGTTCTCGTCCTCGATGTCCGACGGCTCCGTGCTCGCCCCGCCGGAGCCGTCCGCCTCGCCGGCCGCGGCGGCCGGGTCCGGCGTGTCCTCGGCCTCACCGGTGCTGCCGGCCTCACCGTCGCTGCGGGTCTCACCGTCGCTGCCGGTCTCACCGGCGGTGGCGGCGAGCGGCGTGGTGGTCTCGTGCGAGTCCGCGGCCGTCGTCGCGGTGCCCGAGGTGGTGGCGCCGGCCTTCTCCACCGAGTTCTTGGCTGACGTGCTCGCCGGCGACTTCCTCTCGACCGTCTCGGCGGTGTGCTTGCCGGTGGTCTTGTTCCGGCGGGCCCATAGGATCCAGCCGACCCACAGGCCGATCAGGAAGAAGATGATCGCGGTGATGATGATGAATAGGAGCGACTGGGTGATGAACCAACCCACGCTGAACCTCCTGGGTGTACGGACAACCGCCGGTCAGGGCGGCGGCATCGGCGAGAACGTGTCCGATCTGCGGGGGTCTGGGGCGCCACCCGTCGAACGGGCAGACTCAACCACAGTTGGCGAAGTCTGGCACTTCGGACGAGATAACAATTTCGAGTAGGGGCCGGACGCCCGTGGCGTCGGGTCCCGCCCGGGAGATCGGGCCGGTGCCCGCCGCCGTCCGGCCACCTCGTCCGGTGCGGGCAGCGCCTCGTGGAGCGGCCCCGTGCGGGCGAGCGGCCCAGTGCGGGCGCCGGTGGTCCGTGCCCGGTAATCTGCGGCCATGGTGAGGAGCACGCAGATGAGTACGGAGAAGGCCGGGGAGAAGAGCGACGACTGCCTGTTCTGCAAGATCGTCGCGGGCGAGGTCCCGGCCGAGGTGGTGGGGCAGTCGGACTCGGCGGTCGCGTTCAAGGACATCGACCCCAAGGCGCCCGTCCACGTGCTGGTGGTGCCCCGCAGGCATCATGCCGACGTGGGGGCGCTGGCGGGCGCGAGCCCCGAGGTCCTGGCCGACGTCGTCGGCCTGGCCGACCAGGTCGCCTCCGACCTGGCGGACGGTCAGTACCGTCTGATCTGCAACGTCGGCCCCAAGGCCGGTCAGACCGTCTTCCACGCCCACGCCCACGTGCTGGCGGGAACGCAGCTCGCGGGCTTCTGAGCCGGCGACGAACCGCGGCGAGGAGCGACGGTCGGACGCCGAGCCGCGTACCCCGGGCGGGCCGTGAGGAACTTCCGGCACCGGGCTCCGAACTGGTACGGAAATGGGGCGGCGCGGACCGGGTCCGGGTCGATAGGATGAGAGGGTCATCCAGACCCGGATCGAGGAGCGCATCGGCATCAGCCGGCCCATGACAACTTCCGCATCGCACGCACCCGCCCAGCAGACGGACCGCAGGCCGCAGCGCGGCACCGAACATCGCGTCGTCGTCCCGGCCCATGTCCCGATGGTCGCTCTGCTCGGCAGCCAGGATGCCGTGCTCCGTGCCATCGAGGACGGGTTCGCCCAGGTCGACGTCCATGCCCGCGGCAACGAGATCGCCGTGTCGGGTCCTCCCGGAGACGTCGAGCTCGTCGCACGGCTCCTCGACGAGCTGATCCAGGTCGTCGAGGCCGGCACGCAGCTGACACCCGAGGTGGTCACCCGCTCGATCAGGATGCTCACGGCGGCGTCGGCCCAGCGCCCTGCCGACGTCCTGACCTTCGACATCCTGTCGAACCGCGGCCGCACCATCCGGCCCAAGACACCCGGGCAGAAGCACTACGTCGAGGCGATCGACGCGAACACGATCACGTTCGGGCTCGGCCCGGCCGGTACGGGCAAGACGTATCTCGCGATGGCCAAGGCCGTGCAGGCCCTCCAGGCCAAGCAGGTCAACCGCATCATCCTGACCCGCCCGGCCGTCGAGGCGGGCGAGCGACTGGGCTATCTGCCCGGTTCCCTCACCGAGAAGATCGACCCCTACCTGCGGCCCCTGTACGACGCCCTGCACGACATGATCGACCCGGAGCAGGTCCCGAAGCTCGTGGAGAACGGGACCATCGAGGTCGCGCCGCTGGCCTTCATGCGCGGCCGGTCGCTGAACGACGCGTTCATCATCCTGGACGAGGCGCAGAACACCTCGACGGAGCAGATGAAGATGTTCCTCACCCGCCTCGGGTTCGGCTCCCGGATGGTCATCACGGGTGACGCCACGCAGGTCGACCTGCCCGGTAACCAGACCTCGGGTCTTCGTGCGGTGGAGGACGTCCTGGCAGGCGTCGACGACGTCGAGTTCTGCCGTCTGGGTTCGGCCGACGTCGTACGCCACCGGCTCGTGAGCGACATCATCGACGCGTACGCCCGGTGGGACGTCGTGACGAACGGGCAGCGTCCGGGGCGCCAGCCCCAGGACCACCGGCCGCCGCAGCGGCGCCGGCGCTAGGAGCACGGGTGAGCATCGAGGTCAACAACGAGTCCGGACACGAGGTCGACGAGGCGGAGTTCGCCGCCCTGGGCCGGTACGTGCTGGATGCCATGCACGTTCACCCGCAGTCGGAGCTGTCGGTCCTGTTCGTGGACGCCACGACGATGAGCGACCTGCACGTGCAGTGGATGGACGAGCCCGGCCCCACGGACGTGCTGTCCTTTCCGATGGACGAGCTGCGCCCCGGACGGGAGGGTGAGGAGCTGGCCCCCGGCACGCTCGGCGACATCGTGCTGTGCCCCGAGGTGGCCGCCAAGCAGGCGCGGACGGCGGGGCACTCCACCGCCGAGGAACTTCTCCTGCTGACCGTGCACGGCATTCTGCACCTCCTCGGCTACGACCACGCCGAGCCGGAGGAGGAGAAGGAGATGTTCGCGCTGCAGCGCCGGCTTCTCCTGACCTTCCTGGCCAACCGCTGAGGAACCCGTCGTGACGGCAAGTCTTCTCGCCCTGGCCGCTCTCGTGGGCTTCGCCCTGGCGAGCGTGCTCTCGGCCGGTGAGGCCGCGCTCCTGCGCGTCACCCGGTCGGGGCTCGCGGAGTGTCTCGCGGACGCCGAGCACGGACCCGAGCCCGATCCGGCCCGCGCCGCCCGGGCCCGTTCCGCGCTGGCCCTCGTCGTGGAGCCGACCGCGACGGTGGCCTCGTTCGCGCTGGTGCGCGTGACCGCCGAGGTGGTGGCGATCGCCGCCGCGACCCTCCTGGTCCAGCAGGCGATCCCGGACCCGCCGTCGGGCGACCCCGTTCCGGAACTGCTCGTCATGCTCGTCGCCCTGGCCGCCGGCCTGGGGGTCGGCGTGCTGTTCGTGCGGGTCTCGCCGCGCGCCCTCGGTTTCCGGCGGCCGGTCCACGTGCTGCTCGCCCTCGCACCGATGCTGACCGTGGTGTCGCGGGGCGTGGCACGGCTCACGCGGCTCTCGGTCCCGCGGGCCCCGTCGGCCGTCGAGGAGGACCGGCGCGACGTCGCCTACCGCGTCGGCGAGTCCGAGGATCTGGAGGAGGAGGACCGGGAGCTGCTGCGCTCCGCGATCGAGCTGGCCGACACGATCGTCCGCGAGGTGATGGTGCCCCGCACCGACATGATCACCGTCGCCGCCGACACCCCGCTCACCAAGGTGCTGCGGCTGCTCCTGCGCTCGGGCTTCTCCCGCGTGCCGGTGATCGGGGAGTCCGTGGACGACGTCGTCGGCGTGGCGTACCTCAAGGATGTCGTCGCCGCCGTGCACTGGCCCGTCGACGAGGGCGAGGGCGCCGGTGCGCAGCCGGCCGCGGAGGTCGCGCGCGAGGCGGTGTTCGTGCCGGAGTCCAAGCCGGTCGATGCCTTGCTGCGCGAGATGCAGGCCTCGGCGTCACACATCGCGCTCGTGGTGGACGAGTACGGCGGGATCGCCGGCCTCGTGACGATCGAGGACCTGCTCGAGGAACTCGTCGGCGAGCTGACCGACGAGCACGACACGGTCCCCGTCCAGGAGCCGGAGGAACTGTCCGACGGCGCCTACCGCGTGCCGGCCCGGATGCCGGTCGACGAGCTCGGTGAGCTCTTCGACCTGCGCCTGGACGACGACGACGTCGACACCACGGGTGGGCTGCTCGCCAAGGCGCTCGGCAAGGTGCCGCTCGCGGGTTCGGCGGCCGAGGTCTCGGGCCTCCACCTGACGGCGGAACGGGTCGAGGGACGTCGCAAGCAGCTCGCGACCATCGTCGTACGCAGGGTCACCCCGGCGGACGGCGACAATGGGGACGAGCCCGCGCCGTCCGGTGTCGTCGGCCCGCCCCCGGACGCCGGGCAGCCGGTGGACGCCGCGCATCCGCCGAAGCCCGGGCGACCGCCGAAGTACGAGAAGGAAGCACACGCGTGAACGACGACACCTCTCCGGTCCACCGGTCCGGCTTCGCCTGCCTGGTCGGCCGGCCCAACGTGGGCAAGTCCACGCTGACGAACGCGCTGGTGGGGGAGAAGGTCGCGATCATGTCCGCGCGGCCGCAGACCACGCGGCACACCATCCGCGGCATCGTGCACCGGCCCGACGCGCAGCTGGTCCTCGTGGACACGCCGGGCCTCCACCGGCCGCGCACGCTGCTCGGCGAGCGGCTCAACGACCTGGTACGGGACACGTTGAGCGAGGTCGACGTCATCGCGTTCTGCCTGCCGGCGGACCAGAAGATCGGGCCGGGTGACCGGTACATCGCGCAGCAGCTCGCGGAGACGGTCTCGACACGCAGGACCGGGTCCTTCAAGGTGCCGGTCGTGGCGGTGGTGACCAAGGCCGACACCGTGGACCGCTCCGCGATGGTCGACCACCTGCTCGCCGTGCAGGAGCTCGCGGCGTCCGTGGACCGCGAGTGGGCCGACATCGTGCCGGTCTCCGCCAAGGACGGGTTCCAGGTCGGCGAGCTGTCCGACGTCCTGGTCGGGCACCTGCCCGAGGGCCCCGAGCTCTATCCCGGTGGCGAGCTCACCGACGAGCCCGAGGCGGTCATGGTCGCGGAGCTCGTGCGCGAGGCGGCGCTGGAGGGCGTGCGGGACGAGCTGCCGCACTCGCTGGCCGTGGTGGTCGAGGAGATCGTCGAGCGGGAGGGCTCGGGCGACGAGGCGAAGGGGCGCCCGCCGCTGCTCGACGTCCGCGTCAACCTGTTCGTGGAGCGCGACTCGCAGAAGGCGATCGTCATCGGCCGGGGCGGTTCCCGGCTGCGTTCCGTCGGTACGGAGGCGCGCCGGGGCATCGAGGCGCTGCTCGGCAGCCGGGTGTATCTCGACCTCCACGTGAAGGTCGCCAAGGACTGGCAGCGTGACCCGAAGCAACTGCGGCGCCTGGGCTTCTGACTCCCGGATCGGCGGGTAACCTCGGAAGATGCTCTTCCGCACAGCCGTGACCAGTGCCGCGATCCTGCTCGGGCTGGCGGCGGCAGGTGCTCTGGCCGGGCCGGGATGGAATCCTGTCCCGGTCACCGAGCACATCAGGCCCGCCTCGGCGGACACGACGATCGGCGCGGGCGAAGCCGGAGGGCTCGACGGGTTCTCGGAGCCCGGGCGCTACGAGGTGCGTGAGACCGCCGTGACGATCGATCTGGACGACGGCGCGTCGGTCGACGGGTTGTTGCGCGAGCCGGTGACCGGAGCGGGCCGGGAGCCCGGCCGCGAGAGTGCGCCGGGCGTCGTCTTCGTGCACGGCGCCGGGACGGGGAAGGCGAGCGAGGCGTTCACGGAGGCCGCCACGGCCCTGGCGAGCGCGGGCATCGTCACTCTCGTGCCCGACAAGTACCTCGCCCACTACTCGACGCGGCACCGCGACTACGGCGGGATGGCGGGTGACTACCAGCACTCGGTGGAGTTCCTGCGGGAGGTGCCCGGCGTCGACCCGGACCGGGTGGGACTGTACGCGGAGTCCGAGGGCTGCTGGGTGGCACCGGTCATGATGGCGCAGGACCCGCGTCTGGCGTTCCAGATCTGGGTGTCCGCGCCCGTCGTGCCGCCTCGGCAGCAGGCGGCGTTCGCGATGGACAGCTATCTGCGCAACACCGGGGTACCCCAGGGTGTGTTCCGGGCGATCCCCCGGGCGGTCGGCATGCGCCTGCCGGGCGGAGGGTTCGAGTACGCGGACTTCGACGTCCGTCCGTGGCTGGGCCGGCAGACGGATCCCCTCCTCATGGCGTACGGCGCGACGGACCCCTCGATGCCGATGGAGCAGGGCGTGCGGCAGGTCCTGGCGGACACGGCCACCGGCGGCGGGGCGCCGGTCACCGTACGGTTCTACGACGGGGCGAACCACGGGATCAACGTGTCGGACGAGCCGCTCGGGGACGACATCGTGCCCCACGGTGACGACCTGCACCTGCACGCCGGCTACGCACGCGACGCGGCGGCCTGGGTGCAGGGCCTGCCGGAGACGGCGACCGCCGCGCCGCGGATCGCGGGCGCTCCGCCGCGACAGCTCTACCTGGCGGCGCCCGTGCCGGAGCCGCACTGGTACGCCGACGGCGTCGTCGTGCTGGGCATCGTGATCGGTTCCGCCGCGCTGCTGCTCGGCGGCGGTGCGGCCCTCCTGGCGAACCGCCTGGCCGGTCGTACCCGGCACGGCCTCGCCCCCGGGATGGCCGTACCGCTGGGGGTGATGGCCGGTACGGCCGTCGCGACCGCGGTGGGTCTCGTGGCCTACCTGCTGGCCGTCGCCCGGCTGGCACTGGACTACGAGCAGAACGCCCTGGTGGTCCAGGGCGGCTGGGTCGTGGTCCGGGTGCTCGGCATCGCCGCGGTGGTGGCGGCGGCGGTCCTGCTGCTGCGCTGTCGTGCCGTGGGGTGGCGTGTCGCCTCTGGCGGCGTGTCCGACACGGACGGATCCGGTGGCGGCCGCCGGCGCGGTGCCCGGGTCGTCACGGTGGGCTTCTGGGCCGTCGCGGCCGGCACGGTCGCCCTGGGCCTGGTGCTGGCGCACTGGGGCGTCTACCAGCTCGGCGTCTGAGTCGACGGGCCGGCCGGCCCCGTCGCGGCTCCGGCGTCCGTGGCCGCCGATGGCGGAGCGGATGTGAGGGAGGTGCGGAGATCCCACGATGTGACGTGTGTCGCCGCGATTCGCAACGGCATGTTCCGGCTTGACCGGGTAGAAACGGTGGCGGACATTCATGCCGCCTGCCCGCCACCGGCGGGCTCGTGGCGTCACCTCAGGAGTTGTGAATGACGGATATCCACGCCCCAGAGCGTGCGGAGCACCGGAGCGCCGGAACCGGCGACGACCCTCGGACGGGTCTGGACGCCGCCTCTCCCTTCGCCACCTACCGGCCGGGGGACTACGTGCGCGACGTCGTCGCCGCGCTCGTCCTCCTGCTCGCGCTCGCCCTGCCGTGGAGCGCCGCGGACCGCGGTGCCGACCGGGTCGAGGTCGTGCTCGCCACGACGGTCTCGCTCGCCACGCTCGCTCTGCCGTACCTGGCACGGTTCGGCGCACTGCCCGCGTCGTGGACGGTGCAGTCGACGCGCAGGTGGCGCGTCTGGGGCAACGTGCCGGCCGCTGTCGTCGCGCTGGTGGTCGTCGGTCTCGACCTGGCGAACGGGTCGGGAGTGGGCACGGGGGTCGGTCTGAGCCTCGCGGGAGCGTTCCTCGCGGCCACGCCCCGCGACAGCGAACTCGGCCCGGCCGAGCTCGACGGCCGGGTCCACGACCGGTGGCGTGCCGTGTTCGCCGCCGCGGCAGGTCTCGTTGCCGTCGGTGCCACGGTCTCGCTCGTCCAGACCTACGTCACGGACCGTGAGCTCGGCCCCATGCTGCGCGCCCCCCTCGGGTTCGCCATGGTCGGTGGTCTTCTCCTGCTCCTCGTGGTGGCGACGTGGCGTCGGGACCGCGCGGCACGGCTGGTCCTGCTCGCTCTCGGCGTCGTGCTGATCGTCCTGGCGGTGTTCACCGCCGGTGGCGACCTGCCCGGCGTGGAGTCCACGCACGGTCAGCGGTTCGGCCTCGTCCTGCTGCCCGCCCTCGCCGCGCTGGCGGCCGCCCCGGCCGTGCGGCGTTCGCCGGTGTGGGAGTCCCGTGGCGCGTCGCCCGTCCCGGGCGCCGTCGACGTGTGGGTGCGCGCCGCGACCCGCGCCTTCCAGGTACTCCTGCTGCTGTCGCTGTGCAGTGCGGGTGGCGGGCTCGTCAGCCTCGTCGCCGACGGGTTCGACGTGGCACCGCTGCTCCGGCTGATCCTCAGCCTCGTGATCGCCGGGGTCGCCTGGTTCGGGCAGCGTTCCCTGAAGCGAGACACGTCCTCCGGGCACGTGCCCGCCGTCGGCGCCGCCTGTGTCACGGGCGTGCTGGGCCTCGTGGTGGTCGTCGCGACCTCCGGCGCCGGGGCCGGCGTACGGATCGTGGACCTCGTCATGGCGCTCGGACTGCCGGGTATCGCCGCGTCCGCGCTCATGGTGCCCAAGGCGGTCCGCGAGCACTTCCAGACCTCCGGTATCGCCGGCGACGGGAGCGTCGACCACAGCCCGGCCTGGATCTGGGCCCCGGCGGCGGAGGCGCGGCCGGCGACGCTGCCGGAGAAGCCCGCACGGGAGCGGGAACAGATCCCCACGGGCGGGACGCGCGTCGCCGCCGGCGCACCGCCCGAGACGGAGGTCCTCACCCCGTCCGGTGCGTCGCCCGTCGTCCAGGGCACCGCCGAGCCCGCCCCGGCCGGTACCGGTGCCCCCGCCGGGGCGGTGCCGGACGCCGGTGCCTCGGGCGGCGCGGTGACGGACCCGCGCGACGAACCCCAGCCGACGCGGGACGTCACCGCGATCCTGCGCCCCGCCTCCGGTGGCATCGAGACGGCCCCGCCCGCCGGTGCGCCCTCGGCCGGCGGCGGTCCGGCCGGTGCCCCGGACCAGCCCGGTCCGGCGACGCCGGACCGCCCCCGCAAGCGGGTCTCCTCGACCGGTGCGGTGCGCACCTACGCCGGCCAGGAGCACCGCGTCACGTCGGGCGAGCAGCCGTCGGTGTCGCAGGTGGCGAAGGAGCCGACCGCGCGCGAGATGCGGAGGGTGGCCGACCGGGACGCCGCGCGCGAGACCGCCGTCATGCAGCCGGTGCAGGCCGGTTCGCGGGGAACGTACCCGGGCCAGGGCGGACAGCCGGCCGCGCAGCCCCGGAGCGGCTGGACGCCGGAGGCCGCTCTCGATCCTCGTACCCCGCTCGCCGACCTCGCGGTCATCGTGCAGGAGGCCCCTCACCTGCGCCCTCACGTGGCACGCAACCCCGCCACGTACCCGGCGCTGCTCGACTGGCTGGGCGCGCTCGGCGATCCGGACGTGGACGCGGCGCTCCGTTCGCGCCGATGAGTGTGAGAATGCCTTCTGTGCGCCCCATCACACAGTCGAACAAGCTCCGCGACGTCCGTTACGACGTGCGCGGGCCCATCCTGGTCGAGGCCGAGCGTCTCGAGGCCGAGGGCAACAAGGTCCTCAAGCTGAACATCGGCAACCCCGCGCCGTTCGGGTTCGAGGCGCCGGACGTGGTGGTCGACGGGCTGCGCCAGCACCTGCGCGAGGCCGAGGGCTACTCCGACTCACGGGGCATCCTGCCCGCACGCGAGGCCGTGGCCGCCTACTACACGAGTCACGGACTGGACCTCGGCCCCGTCGACGTGTTCATCGGCAGCGGGGTCTCCGAGATGATCTCGCTCGTGCTGCAGGCGCTCGTGGACGACGGCGACGAGGTCCTGATCCCCGCGCCCGACTACCCCCTGTGGACCGGCGCGGTGACACTCACCGGCGGCACGCCCGTGCACTACGCGTGCGACGAGTCCGCCGACTGGTCGCCGGACCTGGCCGATCTCGAGTCCAGGATCACGCCGCGCACCAAGGCGCTCGTGGTGATCAATCCGAACAACCCCACCGGCGCCGTCTACCCGGCGGAGACGGTGCGGGCGCTGGCCGACGTCGCGCGGCGGCACGGGCTGGTGCTCCTGAGCGACGAGATCTACGAGAAGATCCTGTTCGACGGCGCGACGCACCACCACACCGCCACGTTCGCGGGCGACGACGTGCTGTGCCTGACCTTCTCGGGGCTGTCCAAGGCCTACCGTGTGGCCGGCTTCCGCTCCGGCTGGGTGGCCGTCACCGGCCCGAGGCAGCTCGCCACGGACTTCCTCGAAGGACTGACCCTGCTGGCGAACATGCGCATGTGCGCCAACGTCCCGGCGCAGTACGCGATCCCCGCGGCGCTCGGCGGCGACCCGGCCGTCGTGGACGAGCTCCTCCTGCCCGGCGGCCGGCTGCTCGAACAGCGCGACACGGCGGTCCGCCTGCTCAACGAGATCCCCGGGGTACGCACGGTCGCCCCGCAGGGCGCGCTCTACTGCTTCCCCCGCCTGGACCCCGAGGTCTACGCGGTGGAGGACGACGAGAAGCTGGTGCTCGAACTGCTCCGCGAGAAGCACATCCTGGTGACCCACGGGACCGGCTTCAACTGGCCCGTCACGGACCACTTCCGCCTGGTCATGCTGCCGCGGGTGGACGTCCTGGAGGACGCGATCGGGCGCATCGCGGACTTCCTGGAGACGAAGCGGGTCTGACGCGTCCGGCGCGGTTGTCGGGGACCGTCACACCGTCGTCGTGCGCGTTGTCGGCGGTGGCCAACCGCGCGTCACATGCTGGACAGGTGTGGTGGGGGCAACACGCGGAGGTACAGTGACAGCGTGCACCCGGCGAAGAGCCTCCTCCTTCGGTGCCGCGGCGAGGCCCCATAAAGAGGCCGGACTCCTCGCCGCGGTGGCTTCGTGATGCCGGCCGCGGCCCGTGACCCGGGCCGTCGCTGAGAGAAGGTCACTTCTACCCGGAGGACGCGCAAGTCATGAACACCAGCACGGAGAGCACGACCGCCCCTGCGCCGACGCACGGTGACCCCGTGTACGGCACCGCCGGCGGACTCGTCGAGGACAACCCCCAGCAGCCCTCGGGCATGCGGGTGAGCAAGTACCGGCCGTTCCACGAGCAGATCACCGTCGACCTGCCCGACCGGACCTGGCCGACCAAGCGCATCGAGCAGGCGCCGCGCTGGTGCGCGGTCGACCTGAGGGACGGCAACCAGGCCCTCATCGAGCCGATGGACGCCGAGCGGAAGCTGCGGATGTTCGACCTGCTCGTGAAGATGGGATACAAGGAGATCGAGGTCGGTTTCCCGTCCGCCAGCCAGACCGACTACGACTTCGTCCGCCGCCTCATCGAGGAGGACCGGATCCCGGACGACGTCGTCATCCAGGTCCTGACGCAGTCCCGTGCCCACCTGATCGAGCGCACGTACGACTCGATCCGCGGTGCGAAGCAGGCGATCGTCCACCTGTACAACTCGACGTCGGTGCTGCAGCGCGAGGTCGTGTTCCGCACCGACCAGGACGGCATCGTCGACATCGCGCTGGACGGCGCGAAGCTGTGCCGCAAGCTCGAGGAGACGCTGCCGGAGACGCGGATCTACTACGAGTACTCGCCGGAGTCGTACACCGGCACCGAGCTGGAGTTCGCGGTCCGCATCTGCAACGAGGTGCTCGAGGTCTTCGAGCCCGCCCCGGAGCGCAAGGTCATCATCAACCTGCCCGCCACCGTCGAGATGGCCACGCCCAACGTGTACGCCGACTCGATCGAGTGGATGTGCCGGCACCTGAACCACCGCGAGAACGTCATCGTGTCGCTGCACCCGCACAACGACCGCGGCACCGCCGTCGCGGCCGCCGAGCTCGGCTACCTGGCGGGCGCGGACCGTATCGAGGGCTGCCTGTTCGGCAACGGTGAGCGCACCGGCAACGTGGACCTGGTCACGCTCGGCATGAACCTGTTCGCGCAGGGCATCGACCCGCAGATCGACTTCACTGTCGGTGGAGGCATCGACGCCATCAGGCGCACCGTCGAGCACTGCAACCAGCTCCCCGTGCCCGAGCGCACGCCCTACGTGGGGGACCTGGTGTTCACGGCGTTCTCCGGTTCGCACCAGGATGCGATCAAGAAGGGCTTCGAGCACATGGCCGGGCAGGCGGAGGCCGCCGGGGTCACCGTCGACGAGCTGCCGTGGGGCGTGCCCTACCTGCCGATCGACCCGCGTGACGTGGGCCGGTCCTACGAGGCCGTGATCCGGGTGAACAGCCAGTCGGGCAAGGGCGGGGTCGCCTACCTGCTCAAGCACGACCACGGCCTGGACCTGCCCCGCCGCCTCCAGATCGAGTTCTCCGGCGCCGTGCAGCGAGTCACCGACACGAGCGGTCACGAGGTCAGCGGTGACGACATCTGGCGCATCTTCACCGACGAGTACCTGCCGATCGAGGAAGGCTCCGCCGGTGCCGTCGAGTCGGGCCTGCGGCCGTGGGGCCGCCTGAAGCTGGAGCACACCCGGGTGACGTCCGCCGAGGGCGGGCCGGCCACGATGGAGGTCGAGGTCGTCGACCGCGGGGAGAAGCAGACCCTGACCGGGTCCGGCAACGGCCCGATCGACGCGTTCGTCGACGCGATCTCGCACGTCGGGGTCGAGGTCAGTGTGCTCGACTACACCGAGCACGCCCTGTCCGAGGGCGGTGACGCGACGGCGGCCGCCTACGTCGAGTGCCAGGTGGGCGACGACGTGCTGTGGGGCGTGGGCATCGACCCGTCCATCACGACGGCGTCCCTGAAGGCGATCGTCTCGGCGGTCAACCGCGCGGAGCGCGCGGAAGGTTGACGGCTGCCGGGCGGGCGGCGCGGTCACGCGCCACCCGCCCGGTCCGCCGCGGGCGGCTGACAGCGTTGTCCTCCCGGGTGCGTGCAAGCACTCTGTTTCTCCCGGGTGAAATGGTCCGAATCTCGTCAGGAGGGCCCTGCGATCTCTGGCACACTGCCACCTGTGAAGCACGGCACACGGGTCGCCTTGTTCCTGGTGGGTGCGCTGATCTACACGGCCTCGGTCGAGGCGCGGGAGGCGCTCGCCGGGTGGTTCGACGCTGTCCTGTGGGCGGTGGCGGCCGTCCTGCTGGTCCTCGCGGTACGGCACCCCGCCCACGACGTCGCCGACCCCAGGGACTCCGTGGTGCGCGTCCTCGACACCGGTGGCTCGTCCCGGGGGAGGGTGCGCACGATCCTCGGACTCGAACCCCTCGACGGCGCCGAGCGGCGGCGTCCACCCGGCGTGCCCCGTCCCGGTCGGCGCGTCGAGGCGGAGGGATGGATCGTGGCATACGGACTCACCCGCGTCCGGGCCGAGCAGGCCGTGGCACATCTCGCGGTGCGGGGCATCCGCGCCGTGCGGGAGCTGGATCCGCGCGCCGTCGCGCACCGGCTGCTCCTGCACGCCGCTCCCGTGCTCAGCGCACCGGTGGTCGTCACGGCGGCCGCAGGGCTGGAGCTGATGCCCGTCATCGGCCCGGTCAGCGCCGTGGCGGGCTGGGCGGTGCTGGTCTTCGTCGCCTACCTGATGATCGACGTGCTGGTGCCGCGGCGGGCCGCCGCGGACCCTGCCTTCTCGGTCGACGGGCCCTTCACCGTTCGGCTCGTCGGTGTGGACGCGACGCTCGAGCGCGACGCGATGGAGCTCATCAGCGCGCTGCGCCGGGTCACGGCCCTCGGGATGGACGACGCGCGCTCGCTGTTCCGCACGATCCCCGCCACCGTCGTGGAACGCGTCACCGCCGCCGAGGCCGACCGCTACCGCACCGCGCTCGAACGGGCGGGTGCCACCGTGGAGGTCGTGGGCAGGTAGCGTCGGTTCATGCACGACGACGCCATCGACGTACCCGGCTCCGACGACGACCGCAGGCTGGCCCGCGCCGTCACGCTCGCCACCGAGAACGTCAGGGACGGCGGCGGGCCGTTCGGCGCGGTGGTGGTCCGCGAAGGCGCGGAGATCGCCACCGGAGTCAACCGCGTGACCCGGGATCTCGACCCGACCGCGCACGCCGAGGTGGTGGCGATCCGCGCCGCCTGCCGGGTGCTGACATCGTTCTCGTTGGCCGGGACGGTGCTGTACTCGTCCTGCGAGCCGTGTCCCCTCTGCCTGACGGCCGCCCTCTGGGCCCGCGTCGACCGCGTCGTGTTCGCCGCCGACCGGGACGACGCCGCCGGTGCCGGGTTCGACGACCGGGAGTTCTACGACCTGCTCGGCCGCGAGCGCGACACGTGGCCGAGTCCGGTGATCGCCCGCCGGATCGCGACGGCGGGGGACCCGTTCGCGGCCTGGCGGGCGGCCGACCACCGCACGCCGTACTGAGACCCGCGAAGGACCCACGAGATCGTCGGCGGCGACGCAGTAGCGTGGCCGCATGGTGCGTGCCGTGGGAATCGTGCTGGCCGCCGGGGCAGGGTCCCGGTTCGGCGGTCCGAAGGCGCTCGCGCGGGCCGAGGACGGGACGCCCTGGGTCGAGATCGCCTGCCGCACGCTGCTCGACGGCGGATGTCAGGACGTCGTCGTGACGCTCGGCGCGGGAGCGGACGAGGCCGGGCCCCTCGTGCCGGGCTGGGCCGGTACCGCCGTCGTGCCCGACTGGGTCGACGGCGCGTCCGCCTCGCTCCGGGCCGGCCTCGCGGCCGCCGCCGGGACCAGTGCCGACGTCGCCGTGATCACGCTCGTCGACCTCCCGGACCTGCCGTCGGCGGCGGTCCGGCGCATGCTCGGACCCGACGGCGGCGTCCTGGGCGCCGGTACCCTGCGTCGCGCGGTGCACGACGGCCGGCCCGGACACCCCGTCGTGGTCGGGCGGCGGCACTGGGAGGCCATCGCCGCCGCGGTCACGGGTGACAAGGGCGCGGCCGACTACCTCCGCGCGCACGCCGCCACCGTCGTCGACTGCACCGACCTGGGCGGTGGGCAGGACGTGGACCGGCGGGACCGCGGCCGCTAGGAGCGCCGGGCGGCGTTACGCGGGCTTCACCGCGTCGATCGCTCCGCCGTAGCGTCGATCGCGCCGCGCGAACTCCTCGACGGCGCGCCACAGGTGCAGGCGGTCGACGTCCGGCCAGGCCTCCGGCAGGTAGACCATCTCGGCGTAGGCCGCCTGCCAGATCATGAAGTTGCTGGTCCGCTGTTCGCCGCCGGATCGCAGGAACAGGTCGACGTCGGGCGCGTCGGGCACGTACAGGTGCCGCTGCACCGTCTTCTCCGTGATCCTGCGGGGGTCCAGCCGTCCCGCCGCCACCTCGCGCGCGATCGCGGCCGCGGCGTCGGCCAGCTCGGCGCGCCCGCCGTAGTTCATGCACATGGTCAGGGTGCAGCGGTCGTTGTCGCGCGTCGCCTCCTCGCACCGCTCCAGCACCTTGATGACCGAGTTCCAGAGCCGGGGCCGCCGTCCTGACCAGCGGATCCGCACGCCCCACGACGCCATCGTCTCCAGCTGGCGCTCCATCACCTCCTTGGTGAACCGCATGATGAAGGCGACCTCGTCCGGTGAGCGCTTCCAGTTCTCCGTCGAGAACGCGTACGCCGAGACGTGCTCGACACCGAGTTCGACGGCACCGGCCACGACGTCGAGCAGCGACCTCTCGCCCGCCTTGTGCCCCTCCGTGCGCGGCAGCCCGCGCGCGTTCGCCCAGCGGCCGTTCCCGTCCATCACCACGGCCACGTGCCGGGGCAGGAACTGCCGCGGGATCTGCGGTGCCCGCGCTCCCGACGGATGCGGGTAGGGCTCCGCGTACGAGCCCCGCGGGCTCGACTGCACGTCGGTCATGAGCGCTCGACCATCCTCAACGATCTCAGTGTCCTCTCCAGGTAGTACTGGCCGTAGGCGGCCACGAGGCCGCTCGCCTCGTTGCGGTGCCGCGTCGTGGAGGCCTCGGCGGTGTCCCAGTCGCCCGACAGCAGCGCGGCCAGCAGCGCGAACGTCTGGGGTGCGGGCGACGGCGACCCCGGCGGACGGCAGCGCGGGCACACCGCGCCGCCCTGGGCCACGTTGAACGCGGTGTGGGGCCCGCTCTCGCCGCACCGCGCGCAGTCGACCGCGGACAGCGCCCAGCCGCCCACGGCCAGGGCTCGCAGCAGGTAGGAGTCCAGTACCAGCCCGGCCGCGTGCTGGCGCTCGGCGAGCGCCCTGAGCCCGCCCGCCAGCAGCCAGTACTGCTGCAGCGCCGGCTCGTGCTCCTGGTCGACCAGCCTGTCGGCCGCCTCCAGCATCGCGGTGCCGGCCGTGTACAGCTCGTAGTCCTCGCAGATCCGCCGCGCGTAGGCGCCGACGGTCTCCACCTGTGTGACCGTGTCGAGCGTGCGGCCCGTATGGAACTGCACGTCCACGGCCATGAACGGCTCGAGTCTCGCCCCGAACCGCGACGACGTCCGGCGCACGCCCCGCCCGACGGCGCGTACCTTGCCGCGCTCCCGGGTCAGGAACGTGACGATCCGGTCCGCCTCGCCCAGCTTCTGGGTGCGCAGCACGATCGCGTCGTCTCGGTACAGGGGCACGGGACCAGTGTCCCAGGTGTGGCTGACAGCGAGCGACGGACCCGTGGCCGGTCGCGGCCTCTTCTGCTCGGCCGCACGAACGGTCTCGCGTGATTTTCGTCTCGGCGTGACCGATTTCGGTAGGATCGAAGCACCATGACCACCAAGAACCGCATCCTCTGCGCCCTGCTGGGCGCGGGCGCCGTCAGCCTGACCTTCCTGATCATCGCCTGGGTTCCCGATGCCCTGACCTGGCTGCTCGGCGTCGGCGGGTCCGTGCTGTTCCTGGTCTCGCTCGCGATCCCCGGTCCGGCCTACATGAAGCAGCCGCCGTGGCACTCGCTCACGATTCTCGACCGCGGGTACATGACGCCTGCGGAGGTGCACCAGATGCTCGGCATCTGGCTGCCCACGCAGAGCGAGCACCTGGAGGCCCGGGACGCGCAGTGGACGGTGGCCCGGCACGTGCCCAAGTGGCGTGCGGACCACGTGGTCCAGGTGCTCGACTACCGCGGCGTCATCGCCGAGCGGCGGTTCGATCCGCTGTCCGCACTGCAGTGGGTCGGGGTGCACATCTTCCCGGTGTTCCTCGGGGTGGGCCTGGCGCTTCCGCTGCTGGCCGCGATCGGGTTCGGCACGTTCGGCAGCAACTGGCTCACCGCGCTGGTCCTCTTCGCGGTGTGGGGAGCGGTCGCGATGGCGGTGCGCGGCGCCCTGGAGCGCTGGGTCATCCACCGCGTGGTCTGGGAGCCGGAGCTCACGCCGGACGGCACACGCTTCGTCGAGCGCTGAGAACGGCACACGCCGGGAAGACGCGAGGGGCGAGGTCCGCCGCGGACCCCGCCCCTCGCGCCGTCGTCAGGTCAGCCCAGCAGCTCGCCCAGGTCCTCGGCCAGCGCCGGGACGCCCTCGGGCCAGTCGTAGGACAGCGCGGTGGGCGGTGACACGGACGACACGTTCACCGTCCCGACGACCTGCGCCACCATGCCGTCCTCGAGCGCGGGCAGGGCGCTGAGCTCCTTGCTGTCGGGGAGCGCCTCGGCCTGCTCCTCGGTGTAGGTGTAGGCCACGACGACGTCGGACTCGAGCTTGTCGAGCTCCTCGTAGGACAGGGTGTAGAAGAAGTCCTCGCCGCCCGTCGGGTCGAGCTCGTCGACGGCCGGGGCAGTGGTGAAGCCGAGCTTCTCGAGGAACCCGGCGCGGGGGTCGGCGGAGTTGTAGACGAAGATCTGGCCGTTCTGCGGGTCGTCGACGATCGCCGCGATGGTCTTGCCCTCGAACTCGGGGTGCTCGGCCGCGATCCCGGCGGTGTAGTCCTCGAACTCGGTGAGGACCTGAGCCCCGGCCTCGCTCCGGCCGAGAGCCTCGGCGGTGAGCGTGATGTTGTCGTCCCAGGGCGTGGTCCACGGGGCATCGGGGTAGGCGACCACCGGCGCGATCTCCTCGAGCAGCGCGTACTGCTCCTCGGTGAGCCCGGAGTAGGTGGCGACGATCAGGTCCGGGGCCACCTCGGCGAACTGCTCGTACGGCACCTCCTCGCCGGCGGCCGAGTCGTCGAGGATGACGGGCAGCTCCTCACCCGCCTCCTCGTACGCGTTCTCGACCCACGGGAGCAACGCGTCCTCCCCGACGGTCCAGACCTGCTCGGCGACCGCGACCGGGAAGACACCGGACGCGATCGCGGCCTCGGTGGAGCCCCATCCCCAGGTGGCGACGCGCGTGGGCGCCTCCTCGATCGTCGTGGTACCGAGCGCGTGCTCGATCGTGATCGGGAACTGGTCGGCGGTCTCCTCGGCCGCCGGCGCGGCGTCGTCCTCGGGGGTCGACGACGCGCAGCCGGCGAGTGCGAGGGCGGACGCGGCCAGCAAGCCGGTCGCTGCGGTGAGGGTGCGGCGAACTCGCACGGGTCCTCCTTGGTGTCCGGGGCCCGGCGACGCCAGGCTCATGTGAGGCGAGCCTAACCTCATCTATGACCGCATTACGTCACGTCCGCATCACGAAATTCCGTGCGGGGTGTGGCGTCCGTCGCACCGCTGCGGGTGCCGCTCGGGTCAGCGCGCCGTGTGGAAGCGGCCGCGGGGCACGACCATCGGGGTGCCCGAGACGGGATCCGGGACGACGTCCGACTCCAGGTCGAACGCGCCACGGACGACGTCGCTCGTGAGCACCTCGCCCGGGTCGCCCTCGGCGACGATCCGCCCCGTGTTCATGACCACGAGGTGGTCGGCGTAGCGAGCCGCGAGGTTGAGTTCGTGCAGCACCATGGCGACCGTCGTCCCGCGCTCCCGGTTCAACGACGTGAGCAGGTCGAGCAGGTCGAGCTGGTGGCGGACGTCGAGGAACGTCGTCGGCTCGTCCAGCAGCACGACGTCGGTCTGCTGCGCCAGCACCATCGCGATCCACACGCGTTGGCGCTGCCCGCCGGACAGGTCCTGGACGGGGCGGTCGGCCAGGTCGGCCACGCCGGTGGCGGCGAGCGCGGAGGCGACCACCGCGTCGTCGTCGGACGAGTGGCGCCCGAACCACCCCTGGTGCGGGTACCGGCCGCGCGCGACGAGTTCGGCGACGCGAACGCCGTCGGGCGCGATCGACGACTGCGGCAGCATCCCGACCGCGCGGGCGAGCTCCCGTCGCGACATGGTCGACACGTCACGGTCGCCGAGCAGCAGCTTTCCGCCGGACAGCGGGTGCAGACGCGCCATGCCGCGCAGCAGCGTGGACTTCCCGCAGGCGTTGGGCCCGACGATCGCGGTGATCCTCCCGGCCGGGAGGGTCAGGTCGAGGCCGTCGATCACGGTGCGGCCTTCGTAGCCGAGCGCGACGCCCTCGGCGCGAAGCGTGGGACCGGCGGCGGGTGCCCGGTCGGCAGCGGGCACCCGCTCGTCGGTGACCGTCGTGCGGAGCTCGGTGCTCTCGGAGCGCGCCATCACCGGCGCTCCTTTCTCTCGTTCGTGGCCAGCAGCCACAACAGGTACGGGGCGCCGACCAGTCCGGTGACGATGCCGACGGGTGCGGCCACGCCGAAGACCTGGTGGTTGCCGATCAGGTCGGCGGCCAGGACCAGCAGGGCCCCGACCGCGGTGGAGGCCGTCAACGCCGGACTGCCGTCGGACAGGAGGCGGCGGGCGATCGCGGGTGCGACGAGCGCCACGAACGCGACCGGTCCGGCGAACGACGTGGCCAGTGCTACGAGCCCGACGGCGAGCAGGAGCGTGGTCACCCGCGCGGCGTCGACGTGGACGCCGAGGGCCCGGGCGTTGTCGTCGCCCAGGGCGAGCGGGCCCTGGGTGCGGGCCACGACCGCGACACCGATCGTGAGCACGAGGGCGCCGACGGCGAGAACGCCCAGATCCTCGCCGCGGACGTCGGCCACGGACCCGACGGTCCACAACAGCGCGGAGGCGGCCTCGCGCTCCTCCGCCCGGGCGAGCAACCAGGTCATGAACGCCTGGCACAGGTACGCGAACCCGACGCCCACCAGGACGAACCGGATCGAGTGCAGCCCCCGGCGCCAGGCGAGGAACCAGATGGCCAGGGCGACCGCGAGCCCGCCGCCGAACGCGGACACCGCCACGGCGATCCCCGCGAGACCGAACGTCAGCAGGCCGGTCACGGCGCCCAGGCTGGCCCCCGCGGCGATGCCGAGGATGTCGGGGGAGGCGAGCGGATTGCGCAGCGTCGACTGGAACAACGCGCCGGCCAGCCCGAACATGGCCCCGACCAGGACCGCCGCGACGACGCGCGGCAGGCGCAGCTTCTGGATGATGAACAGGTCGCCGGCATCACCCGCACCGAACGCGGCGAGCAGTGCGGTCCCGGGTGCGATCGTGGAGTCCCCGAGCATCAGGCCGAGTGTCCCGAGCGCGGCGAGTGCCACGGCGCACGTGGCGAGGACCATCCCGAGCCGACGTCGTCGTGCGGTGCGCAGGTGTCCGATGGCGTCCCTGAGGCCTGCGGCCCGAGGGACGGTGGTCGTGATGCTCGGAGAGGAGGCCATGATCACACCCCTGCCAGGGAGCGGCTACGTGCGACGGCGATGAGAACGGGGGCGCCGATCGCCGCCGCGACGACGCCTGCCTCCAGCTCGGAGTGCGGCAGCACGACGCGACCGGTCACGTCGGCGACCAGGAGGACGACGGGGCCGAGGAGGAAAGCCACGGCGGTGATCCAGCGGTAGTCGGTACCCACGAGGCGCCGTGCGGCGTGCGGGACGGCGAGCCCGATCAGTGCGATCGGGCCGACGAGTGCGGTGGCCGTGCCGGACAGCATGACGATCGCGACCCCGGAGACCACCCGTGTGGTGCCGACCCGCTGGCCGAGCGCGGTGGCGACGTCGTCGCCGAGTGCGAGCATGTTCATGCGGTGCGCCATCGCGGCGGCGAGGACGGCGCCGACGACGAGGAACGGCCACAGGTCGGCCAGCGCCGCCGAGCGCACCCCGGCAAGCGATCCGACCGCCCACGTCCGGTAGAGATTGAACGCGGTGGAGCTCTGGATCAGGGTGATGGTGATGAGCGGCGTGAGGAGGGCCGTCACGGTGGCGCCCACGAGGGCGAGCCGCACGGGACGGCCGGCGCCGATCGAGAAGACGAGCAGCGCCGCGCCGGCCGCGCCGGCGAAGGCGAACCAGATGAAGCCCAGCGGCGAGCTCACGCCGAGAACCACGCTGGACAGGACGATCGCGAGGCTGGCGCCGGCGTTCAGGCCCAGGAGGCCCGGATCGGCGATGGGGTTGCGCGTGACGCCCTGGACGAGTGTCCCGGCGAGCGCGAGGGCCGCTCCGGCCGTGATGCCGACGACGGTGCGCGGCAGGCGCTGCTCGACGACGACACGGTGGTCCTGGTCGTCGGGAAGCGGCATGCCGGTGGCCCAGCCGGTGAGGGCGTCCCACACGACCGCGGGATCGATGTCGCGGACTCCGAGGGCGAGGCTGGCCAGGATGGTCCCGCCGAGGGCGGCGACCAGGCCGAGCAGGACCAGCGTCCTGCGGCGCGCTCGATCAGGGGTGCGGGTCACCTCACGGGCTGGAGCCACCGCAGGTGAGGTAAGCATTGCCTAAGTCTTGCACACCGGAAGGGTGTGCTCGACCACCCGTCATGGCGCCGAGGGCGGTGGCCCGGCGTGGGCGGTGGCTCTCGGTGCTCGTGACGGGACCTCGGTGGTCGCTCAGACCCCCGGCAGGTGGCCCGCCAGGTAGGTGACGAGCTGGTCGATTCCGATGCGCTCCTGCTCCATGGAGTCGCGGTGCCGCACCGTGACCGCCTGGTCCTCCAGCGTGTCGAAGTCGACGGTGACGGCCAGCGGGGTACCGATCTCGTCCTGGCGGCGGTAGCGCTTGCCGATCGCCTGGGTCACGTCGTAGTCGATGTTCCAGTACCTGCGCAGCTCGTCGGCGATCTTCTCCGCCGTGGGCAGCAGCTCCGCGGACTTGGAGAGGGGCAGCACCGCCACCTTCACGGGGGCCAGGCGCGGGTCGAGCCGCAGGACCGTGCGCTTGTCCACGCCCCCCTTGGTGTTCGGCGCCTCGTCCTCGTCGTACGCCTCGATGAGGAACGCCATGAGCGACCGGGTCAGGCCGGCGGCCGGCTCGATGACGTACGGGTAGTACCTCTCGTTGGTCGCCGGGTCGCGGTACTGCAGGTCCTTGCCCGAGTGCTCCGCATGTGTCTTCAGGTCGAAGTCCGTGCGGTTCGCGACGCCCTCGAGCTCGCCCCACTCGCTGCCCGAGAAGCCGAACCGGTACTCGATGTCGACGGTGCGTGTCGAGTAGTGGGACAGCTTGTCCTTGGGGTGCTCGTAGTGGCGCAGGTTCTCGCGTGAGATGCCCAGGTCCGTGTACCAGTCCGTGCGGTAGTCGATCCAGTACTGGTGCCAGGTCTCGTCCTCGCCCGGGGTGACGAAGAACTCCATCTCCATCTGTTCGAACTCGCGGGTGCGGAAGATGAAGTTGCCCGGCGTGATCTCGTTGCGGAACGACTTGCCGATCTGGCCGATGCCGAACGGGGGCTTCATCCGGGCGGACTGGGCCACGTTCGCGAAGTTCACGAAGATGCCCTGCGCCGTCTCGGGCCGCAGGTAGTGGAGGCCGGACTCGTCCTCGACCGGGCCGAGGTACGTCTTGAGCATCATGTTGAAGTCACGGGGCTCGGTCCACCGGCCGCGGGTGCCGCAGCTGGGGCAGGCGATCTCGGCGAGGCCGCCCTCCGGGGCGCGGCCCTTCTTCTCCTCGAACTCCTCGACCATGTGGTCCTCGCGGAACCGCTTGTGGCAGTTCAGGCACTCCGTCAGCGGGTCGTTGAACGCGCCCACGTGGCCGGAGGCCACCCACACGGGACGCGGCAGGATGACCGCCGAGTCCAGGCCCACGACGTCGCTCCGGCTCGTCACCATCGCGCGCCACCACTGGCGCTTGATGTTCTCCTTGAGTTCGACGCCCAGCGGGCCGTAGTCCCACGCCGACCGCGTTCCGCCGTAGATCTCCGCCGACTGGAAGACGAAACCTCGCTTCTTGGCGAGCGAGACGACGGCGTCGAGCTTGGCGGTCTGCGCGGAGCGCGATGACTTGTCGGACACGGGGGTATCTCTCCAGGTGGAATTGGTCGCCGCGGAGCGGCTGGATGACGGGCTCCAGCCTACCCGCCACGGGCCTGCGACCCCCGGGTATTCCACAGGCGAGATCCCGTGGCCGAGGGAGTTTGACTTCCGTTCTCACCAAGCGTGAGAATCGTTCTCATGAATCGCCGACTCCTCGCCGTGCCCGCCGCCCTCGCGGCGACGTCTCTCCTCGTCGCCGGATGCTCCGCCGCGGGTGGCCCGGGGGACCCCGGTTCGGACGGCGTCACCGTGCTCGCCTCCTTCTACCCGCTTCAGTACGTCGCCGAACAGGTCGGAGGTGAGCTGGTGACGGTGGACAACCTCACGCCGCCCTCGGCCGAGCCCCATGACCTGGAGCTCGCTCCGGCGCAGGCGCGCCGGATCGGCGACGCCGATCTGGTCGTGTACCTGTCGGGCATGCAGCCCGCGGTGGACGACGGCGTCGAGACCCGGGCACCGGAACACGTCGTCGACGCCGCCGTGTTCGCGGACCTCGGTGCCACCGAGGAGGGCGCGCACGACGAGCACGAGGAGGAGACCCACGACGAGCACGAGGAGGAGACCCACGAGGAGGACGGGCACGACCACGGCTCGACCGACCCGCACTTCTGGCTCGACCCCAGCCGCATGGCCGCGCTCGGCCAGGCCGTCGCGGACGAGCTCGCCGTCGTCGACCCCGAGCACGCGGACGAGTACGCCGCCGGCGCGCTGCGGCTCGGCCGGGAGATGGATGAGCTGGACCAGGAGTTCGCCGACGGGCTCGCCACCTGTGAGGGCGCGACGTTCGTGACCAGCCACGCCGCCTTCGGCTACCTGGCCGAGCGCTACTCGCTGCACCAGGTCGGGCTCGCGTCGTTCGACCCGGAGACGGAGCCGTCCCCCGCACGTCTGCGCGAGGTCGGCGACATCGCCCGCGATGCCGGCGTCACCACCATCTACTCGGAGACCCTCGTCAGCCCGAAGGTCGCCGAGACGCTGGCGGCCGATCTGGGCCTGGAGACCGCGACGCTCGACCCGCTGGAGGGCCTGAGCGACGATGCCACCGCCGCCGGGGCGGACTACCTGAGCGTCATGCGCGAGAACCTGGCCGCTCTCGAAGAAGGGCTCGTGTGCGAGTGAGCCGTACCACCGCCGAACACGTCATCGAGGTCGAGCGCCTGCACGTGCATGCCGGCGCCAGCCACATCCTGCGCGGGGTCGACCTGACCGTGCGGGCCGGAGAGGCCGTCACGCTGCTCGGTGCCAACGGCTCGGGCAAGTCGACCCTCGTCAAGGCGCTCGTCGGTGTCGCCGCACCGTCGCAGGGCACCGTCCGGGTGCTGGGCGCGAGGCTCGGCACCGATCGTGTGCCGTGGGAGCGCGTCGGCTACGTGCCCCAGCGGGCCGGTGCACGGACGGGCGTCCCGTCGACTGCGGCCGAGGTCGTCGCATCAGGCCTCCTGAGCGGCCGCCGCTGGTGGCTGCCGCGCGGCTGGCGCACCCGCGTGCGCGACGCGCTGGACCAGGTCGGTCTCGCGGACCGTACCGAGTCGGCGATGCACGTGCTCTCCGGCGGGCAGCAGCAGCGCGTGCTCATCGCCCGCGCCCTGGTACGCGACCCCGACGTGCTTGTTCTCGACGAGCCCGTGGCCGGCGTCGACCACCCCAGTCAGGAGGCTTTCGCCGCGAGCGTGCGACGCCTGGTCGAGCGCGGCGTCACCGTGCTCGTCGTCCTGCACGAACTCGGCGAGCTCGACGAGATCGTGTCCCGCGCGGTCGTCCTCCGGCACGGCCTGGTCGTGCACGACGGCGCCCCACCGCGCCCACGCGCCGATCACGACGCGGCCGCTCACCGTCACCTGCACCCGCACGACGACGAAGCCCGCCGTCCCGCGCCGCTCACCCAGAACCCCGTCAACGGAAGTACCGAGGAGGTGGTGTCGTGAACCTGCTCAGCGAGCTCGGCTGGATGCTGACCGACCCGTTCATGCAGCGCGCGCTGCTCGCCGCGCTCCTCGTCGGCGCCGGCGCACCCGTCGTCGGCACCTATCTGGTCCAGCGCCGGCTGTCCCTGCTGGGTGACGGCATCGGGCACATCGCCCTCACCGGCGTCGCCCTCGGCTGGCTCATCGGTGCGGCGCTCGGCGTCGCCCCCGAAGCGTTCGCGGTCCCCGGGGCGGTGGTCGCCGCCGTCGCCGGCGCCCTCGCGATCGAACTGGTACGACGGCGGGGACGTACCTCCGGTGACCTCGCGCTCGCCATCATGTTCTACGGCGGTATCGCGGGCGGCGTGCTTCTGATCGGGCTCGCCGGGGGATCGAACGGGAATCTCATGCAGTACCTGTTCGGCTCCATCTCGACCGTGTCGGGCACCGACCTGGCGCTCACCGTCGTGCTGTCCGCCGTGATCCTCCTGGTCGGGATCGGGCTGCGTGCCGCGCTGTTCTCCGTGAGCCACGACGAGGAGTTCGCCGTGGCCTCGGGTCTGCCCGTGTGGCTGCTCAACGCGATGGTCGCCGTCGTCTCGGCGCTCACCGTGACGGTCGCGATGCGGGTGGTCGGCCTGCTCCTCGTCAGCGCGCTGATGATCGTTCCGGTCGCCGTCGCGCAGCAGCTCACGCACTCGTTCGCCAGGACGATGGGCACGGCGAGCGTGGTCGGCGTCGTGGTCTGTGTGACCGGCCTGACTATCACCTACTTCCAGGACGTGTCACCCGGTGCGACGATCGTGGTGCTCGCGATCGCGGTCTACGCTGTGGCTGCCGCCGTGCGTCCGCTCGTCGCCCGGCGCGGTCCCGCCACGGACCCTCACCCCGACCTGCCCGACGACGTCGAGCTGCCGCCGGGGGCACGAGCGCGAACCGACCAGGAGGTGTGTACGTGACGACTCGTATGACCAGGCAGCGGGCCGCCGTCGCCGAGGCGCTCGACCAGCAGGACGAGTTCCGCTCCGCGCAGCAGCTGCACGAGGTGCTGCGCGCCCGGGGAGACTCGGTGGGCCTCGCCACGGTGTACCGGACGCTGCAGACGTTCGCCGACGCGCAGGAGGTGGACCAGCTGCGCAACGCCGACGGCGAGGTGCTGTACCGCCGTTGCGAGCGCGTGGAGCACCACCACCACCTGGTGTGCCGGTCGTGCCGCCGCACCGTCGAGATCGACGGGCCGACGGTCGAGGCATGGGCCGCCAAGGTCGGGGCCGCGCACGACTTCACCGACATCGACCACACGATCGAGCTGTGGGGGACGTGCGCGGACTGCCGCGGCTGACCGAAGGGCGGGTCCGCCGGTTCTGGCAGAAGCGGTCGGTCCGATGTCAGTGCGGTCGGCCCCCTGAGGGACCGACCGCACTGACATCCAGCCGACCGCTCGACATCGGACCGACCGCTCGCCCGCCCGGCCGCAGGGATCAGCCGAAGTTGACGCCCTGGGCCAGCGGCAGCTCGTCCGAGTAGTTGATCGTGTTCGTCGCGCGGCGCATGTACTGCTTCCACGCGTCCGAGCCCGACTCGCGCCCGCCGCCCGTGGACTTCTCGCCGCCGAACGCCCCGCCGATCTCCGCGCCGGACGTCCCGATGTTGACGTTCGCGATGCCGCAGTCCGACCCGGCCTCCGACAGGAACCGCTCCGCCTCACGGGCGTCCAGCGTGAAGATCGAGCTGGACAGGCCCTGCGGCACGCCGTTGTGCAGGGCGATCGCCTCGTCGAAGGTCTCGTACGTCATCACGTACAGCACCGGGGCGAACGTCTCCCGCCGCACGACGGCGGTCTGGCCGGGCATCCGCACGATCGCCGGCGCCACGTAGGTGGCTCCCGGAGCGCCGTCGACCGTCACGCGGCCGCCACCGACGAGCACCTCACCGCCGTCCGCCCGCGCCTCGGTGAGGGCCTCGGCCATCCGTTCGGCCGACGCCGCGTCGATCAGCGGGCCCACCAGGGTGCCGTCCGCACGCGGGTCGCCGATCGGCAGGCCCTCGTAGGCGCGGACCAGCCGGGCGACGACGTCGTCCACGATGGAGGAGTGCACGACGAGGCGGCGCAGCGTGGTGCAGCGCTGGCCCGCCGTGCCCGCCGCCGAGAAGACGACGCCGCGCGTGGTCAGGTCCAGGTCGGCCGACGGCGTCACGACGGCGGCGTTGTTCCCGCCGAGCTCCAGCAGGTAGCGGCCCATTCGGCCGGCGACGACGGGAGCCACGGCGGCGCCCATCCGCTCGGACCCCGTGGCCGACAGCAGCGCGACCCGCTCGTCGGCAACCAGCGCTTCGCCCGCCTCCAGTTCCCCGAGCACCAGCCGCGACACCTCGGACGGGTAGCCGGCCTCGACCAGCGCCCGGTCCAGCAGTGCGGCCGACCCGACCGCCGACAGCAGCGTCTTCTCGCTCGGCTTCCACACCACGGTGTCGCCGCAGACGAGCGCGACCGCGGTGTTCCACGACCACACGGCGACCGGGAAGTTGAACGCGCTGATCACACCCACGACGCCGAGCGGGTGCCAGGTCTCCATCAGGCGGTGTCCGGGCCGCTCCGACGGCACGGTGCGCCCGCCGATCGACCGCGACAGCCCGAGGGCGTAGTCGCAGATGTCGATCATCTCCTGGACCTCGCCCAGGGCCTCGCTGGTGATCTTGCCCGCCTCGATCGTCACGAGCTCGGCCAGATCGGCCTTGTGCTCGGCGAGCAGCTCGCCGAACCGCTTGATGACGTGCCCGCGCGCGGGGGCCGGCACGGAACGCCAGGTGGTGAAGGCGTCGGCGGCCTGGGTGACGGCGGCGCGTGTCTCCTCGGCGCCGTCGCGACGTACCGTGACGATCCGCTCGCCGGACAGGGGCGAACGCACCGGGATGCCGGCCTCCTCGCCGACGTCGGGGACGTTCGCGCCGAGGCGTTCGAGCGCGGCCAGTGCGGCTGCGCGCAGCTCGGTGCTGAGGGGCGAGAGGGACTGCGCCGGGGTGGTGGCGGTCATGACTGTCCTCCGGGGTTCGTGGCAGGGGTCAGGGTCTCGGGATCGACACCGAGGGTCTCGGCGGTGGCACGACGCGACCGCTCGACCTGTCGAGCATAGAGTTCGAACGGGTCGTGCAGTTCGCGGTCCAGGGCGCCGGCCATCCAGTCGTCGTCACGCTTGGCACCGGTCTGGCCGGCGTCCTTCGCGCCCTCCTCGGTGAGGTTGGACTGGAAGATGCCGGCGGCGGAGCGGGGCAGGAAGTCCTCGTAGACGACGGGCGCACGGACAACGCGGGGTGCCCGGGTCCCGGCGAGCGTGCCGGGGCCCTCGGAGCTGCCGTGGTGCCCGGCACCGCCGCCGTCCCCGTGCTCGTCGGACAGCTCGTAGGTGAGGTAGCCGAGTCCCTGGTCGGCGAGGGCCGCCTCGGTGTCGGGGAACGTCCGCTGCCAGATCTCGCGGCCGATCGCCTGTCGCTCGGCCTCGGTGACACCGGCGGCGCGTTCGTCGAGCTGGGCGACGGCGGTGTCGTACGCGGCGCGACCCTCGCGGGTCAGCGCGATGCCGCGCGCCTCGACCTCCCCGAACCGCACGCGCAGCGAGTCCTCGACCACCTGGCCGTCCGGCGTGCGGAACGTGCGCGGCTCGGCGAGCGCGCGGAACGACGTCTGCCGCAGCAGCACGTCCGGGCCCTCCCAGCGGGGCGGCCCCTGGATCGCGGGGATCATCGTGATGCCGCGGGCGGTCATCCGGGCGTACAGGTCGTCGATGTCGAGCACGCGCGGGGTGAGGTGGTTGACGTGGGTGGAGGTGACGCCGCCGATGTCGGCGGCGACCGCGGAGACGGCCTCCAGCTCGCGGTACCACGCCTGGTCCACGGGCTCGCGGGACAGCTCGAAGGCTTCGGTCGCCAGGCGCAGGAACTCGGTGGCGTCGGCGGCGGGAAGCCCGCCTTCCGTCTCCGCGCGGTCGGCGAGCCGCAGCAGCTCGGGTCCGAAGAGACGCCGGGCGCCCAGGAACTCGTCGAGGCGGCGCTCCTGGTCCCGGGTGAAGAACCGGCGGTCGCCCGGCACGAGCATCGAGGTGAAGACGCGGAAGGGGTTGCGGGCCAGTTCGTCGCGGTCGATCGGACGGAACGCGGTGGAGATCACCGGGACGGACGACGACGAGGCGTCGCGCAGGTCGTAGAAGCCGACCGGGCGCATTCCCATGGCTCCGAAGATCCGTGCCACCTGCGCGATCTCGGTGGGCGTCCCGACCCGGATCGCGCCGTGCCGCTCCGCCGTCACACGGTCGATCGAGCCGAGCCGCTCGGCGTCGGCGCCGTACGCGGCGACGAAGTCGGCGTTGACCTCGTGGCTGACCTCCAGGAGCGCGGTGTAGGCGGGGACCTCCTTCCCGTACATGTCTGACAGGGAGCGGGCGAACGCCGCCCGCAACTGCCAGGGCTCAAGGAATTTCTCCTGAGACATGCCCCATCCTTCCCTCAGCGCTTGTGGCGCATCGTGCTATCGCCAGAATCTTTCCACGCCGAGGGGGCTCACGTCGATGTCCGGTTCGTGCTGTTCCAAGAAGTCGCGCACGACCTCGCCGACGGCGGGCGCCACCCGCGCGGCGGCACCGTCGAAACCGGTGGCGTACAGCAGCCCGGAGCCGTGTGCGCCGAGGAGGGGGAGACCGTCGGGTGTCTCGGTCCGCGTGCCGAGCCAGCCCGGAGCCAGCGGGGCCTCGCCCAGAGCGGGGGCGCAGTGTGCCGCCGCCCGGCGCAGCAAGGGCACGAGCCGGGGTTCGTGACCCGCCTCCAGGGGCCGGTCGGGCCGCTCGACACCGAGCATGACGCGGTCCGGCTCGGCGTTCGCGAACCAGAACGTGGAGCCGACGTCGAGTGTGGCCGGGACCTGGCCGGGCCGCGGCACGAGCGGCAGGGTGAAGCCGAGCGCCCGCCGCCGGGCGACGAGCGGAAGCCGCAGGCGCTCGCGGTCCCCGAGGTCGTCGGCCGGGGCCGGCGTGGGCGTGCCGGCCGGCCCGGTGTCCACGGGAGCGGGCCCGGACGAGAGGTCCGAGGCGGCGAGCCGTGCCGAGTGCGACCCGGCGCAGAGCACGACCGCGCCGGTACGGACCTTCCCGTGTTCGGTCCAGGCGGCGGAGACGGTTCCGCCGGACCGTTCGATGCCCTGAACCATGCAGTGCTCGCGCAGCACCGCGCCCCGGTCTGACGCGGCGGCCAGGAGGTCGGCCGCGGCCGCGCCGGGCGCGTGCCACCGCTCAGGGGCGATGAGGGCCGCTCCCGCGTACTGCCAGGCGGCGACATAGGGGTTGAGCGTCGCGGCGTCCTGGGCGCGGATCATCATGCTGTCGAGGCCGCGCCGAGCCTGCCGTGCGACGGCGTTCGTGTAGGCGGCGACGGTGTCGTCGTCGGGCAGCAGGTGGAGGCTGGCCCGCGTCGACGCTCCGTACCCGACGCCGGCTCCGGACCGCGCCGGGAGGCTCGCATAGAGTTCGGCGCTGCGCAGGTCGAGAGCCTCGATCGAGCGGCCGGCGGCCGGGGCGTGCCCGCCGTCGTCCCGCCTCGTGATCGGCGCGGGCGGGGCGGCCCGCTGCGCCGCGGCGGAGAAGTGCACCGGGTCGGCGCCGTCGGGCAGGGTGAACGCCTCGGCGAGCAGCACGCTCGCACCGGCATCGGCCAGCTGGTAGGCGACGGCGGCCCCGACGGCGCCGCCACCGGCGACGACGACGTCGGCCGTTCTGGGGAGGGCGCCCTGCCTGCTCCGCCGGACGGAGGGGATCGGCATGGGCCAGATTGTGCCAGCGGGGCGCCGTTCCGGCAGATCACGGAGCGGAAACGGCTCCGCAGGGAGCGCGCCGGGCCCCGTCACGCAGGTGCGGACGTGCGGGACCGGCCCGGTCACCCGCCGCTGACGCTCAGCTCGGCTTCCCGGAGCTTGGCCTCGAACTCCGTGTCGAGGTCGCGTGAGTCGAGCCAGCCGTAGGGGAGGTGCGGCGTCTTCGGCGAGCCGGCGCGGCCGCGCTGGCCTTCGGCATCGCTGCCCGGGTAGCCGATCGTCAGGTCCAGGCCGTCGAGCAGCTCGCGGAGCTCCACCAGGGAGGAGACGCGGGCGAGGGCGTGCCGGGTCTCGCCGCCCACGGCGTAGCCCTTGAGATACCAGGCCATGTGCTTGCGCAGGTCGCGGACGCCGCGATGCTCGTCGCCGTCGTAGTAGTCGATCATCAGCTCGCCGTGGCGGTAGAGCACGTCGGCCACCTCACGCAGGCCCGGCCGCACGCGGGCGTCCGAACCGTTGAAGGCGGCGGCCAGGTCGGCGAACAGCCAGGGGCGCCCCTGGCAGCCGCGGCCCACGACGACGCCGTCGGCTCCTGTGCGGCGAACCATGTCGAGAGCGTCCTCGGCGGACCAGATGTCACCGTTGCCCAGCACCGGCACCGTGCGGACCGCCTCCTTGAGCCGGGCGATCGACTCCCAGTCCGCGACACCGGAGTAGTGCTGCGCCGCGGTGCGGGCGTGCAGTGCCACGGCGGCGACACCGAGGCCCTCGGCGATACGCCCGGCCTCGAGGTAGGTGAGATGGTCGTCGTCGATGCCCTTGCGCATCTTGATCGTCACCGGCACGCCGTACGGCTCCGCGGCGTCGACGGCCGCGCGCACGATGTCGGTGAAGAGCCGGCGTTTCCACGGCAGGGCGGCGCCCCCGCCCTTGCGCGTCACCTTGGGTACGGGGCAGCCGAAGTTCAGATCGACGTGGTCGGCACGGTCCTCGGCGGCGATGATCCGGACCGCCGCGGCGACCGTCGCCGGGTCGACGCCGTACACCTGGGCGGACCGGGGTGACTCGTCCCCACCGAAGGTGACGATGCGCAGCGCGGCCTCGTTGCGCTCCACGAGCGCGCGCGAGGTGACCATTTCCGCGACGTACAGGCCCGGGTCGAAGCCCGTGCTCCGCCCGGCCTCGCGGCACAGCGTGCGAAAGGCCCGGTTGGTCACGCCCGCCATGGGGGCGAGCACCACGGGCGTCGCCACGGTGATCGGCCCGATCCGCAGGGGAGGCAGGACGGGTGCCGGTGCGGGCGTGTCGGCGCGGTCGAGAAGGGAAGTCACGCGCCCCATTGTCCCAAACCCACCCGTGACCCCGACACCACCGCCGGCCGCGCGCGACCACGCCATCTGTACGCGACCACGCCGGGCGTGCGCGACCACGCCGGGCGTGCGCGACCACGCCGGGCGTGCGCGACCACGCCGGGCGTGCGCGACGACGCCATCTCTGGACGAGCACGCCAGCCGTGCACCACCACGTCGACCGCGCGCGACCACGCCGACCGCGCGCGACCACGCCATCTCTGGACGACCACGCCATCTCTGGGTGGTGGGAGCGCAACCATGCCCCCGAGATGGCGTGGTCGGCAGCGTCGGAATTGGCGTGGTCGACGCCGAGGCGTCGGGGAGCATCGCGGGAGGCGGGAGGCGGGAGGCGGGAGGCGGGAGGCGGGAGGCGGGAGGCAGGAGGCGGGAGGCGGGAGGAGGAGCGTGGGGTTTTCTTTCGGCAGGGCAGTCTGTATCGTCTTGCAACGAAGTTCGGAAAATCTTGCAGCACGGTTGCTGCGCATCCAGTCAGTACAACCCCGGGAGACGCAATGACGCGCCGAACACCGTTGTTCGCCCTGCTCACAGCACTTCTCGCGGCCTTCGCCACCATGGTGGCACTCGGCCTCATGACGGCCACCACCTCAAAGGACGCGGCCGCCAGCACACCCCCGCGTGGCGACAGGGACGTGATCCTCAACCTCTTCCAGTGGACGTGGAACTCGGTGGCCTCGGAGTGCACCAGCACCATCGGTCCCGCGGGCTTCGGCTACGTGCAGGTGTCGCCACCCAACGAGCACGTCACCGGCACCCAGTGGTGGACGTCCTACCAGCCGGTCTCCTACCAGATCGAGTCCAAGCTCGGCACCCGTGCCGAGTTCGCCGCGATGGTGGACGCGTGCGACGCGGCCGGTGTCGGCGTCATCGCGGACGCCGTCGTCAACCACATGGCCGCGGACTCCGGGTCGGGGGTCGCGGGCAGCACCTACGGCCAGGACTCCTTCCCCGGCATCTACGGCGGCAACGACTTCAACGACTGCAGGACGGACATCAGCGACTACGGCAACCGCTGGGAGGTCCAGAACTGCCGCCTGGTCAGCCTCCAGGACCTGCGTACCGGCTCCGACTACGTGCGCGGCCGGCTCGCGGACTACCTCAACGACCTGACGTCGCTCGGCGTCGCCGGCTTCCGCATCGACGCGGCCAAGCACATGCCCGCGGAGGATCTCGCCGCGATCAAGGCGCAGAGCTCGGGCGCGTTCTGGGTCCAGGAGGTCATCGGCGCCGCCGGCGAACCGATCCAGCCGTCCGAGTACACGGGCAACGGCGACGTGCACGAGTTCGACTACGGCCGCCAGCTCAGGAACGACTTCGACGGCCAGATCAAGAACCTGCGCTACATCGGCGACGACAAGCTGCCGAGCGACGTCGCGAGCGTCTTCGTCGACAACCACGACACCGAGCGCAACGGCGAGACGATGAACTACACGTGGGGGGCCAAGTACGTGCTGGCCAACACGTTCATGCTGTCCTGGCCGTACGGCTCGCCCACCGTCTACTCGGGCTACGAGTTCTCCGGCCACGACGCCGGCGTGCCCGGATCCACGGACACCTCCGTGCCGGATGCGAACTGCGGCGGCGTGTTCACCTGCACCCAGCGCTGGACCGAGATCCGGGGCATGGTCGGCTTCCACAACGAGGTGGCCGGCACCTCCGTGACGAACTGGTGGGACGACGGCAGCAACAACATCGGGTACGGCCGCGGTGACCGCGGCTACGTCGCCATCAACAACACCGGTTCGTCCGTGACCCGCACGTACCAGACCTCGCTTCCCGCCGGGACGTACTGCGACGTCGTCGCGGCCTCCGACTGCTCGGTCACCCTGACCGTCGACGGGGCCGGACGGCTCGACGCGACGCTGCCGGCGTACGGTGCGCTCGCGGTGCACATCGGTGCGACGTCGGGCAGCGCGCCGTCGCCGACGCCGGATGCCGGCGACGTCTCCGTCGCGGTGCACGCCGAGACCGTCTGGGGCCAGAGCGTCTACCTGGTGGGCGACCGGCCGGAGCTCGGGTCGTGGACGCCGTCCGACGGCGTCGCGCTGTCGGCCGCCTCGTACCCGACATGGACCGGCACGGTCGACCTCCCGGCCGGCACCGCGTTCGAGTACAAGTACGTGAAGATCGACGAGAGCGGGAACGTCACCTGGGAGAGCGGCGCGAACCGCACCGCCACGGTGGGGCCGGACGGATCGCTGGGCCTGAACGACGCCTGGAAGTAGCGCCGGAGGGCGACACGCCGGCGTGGGTGGAGCGACCACCCACGCCGGGCACGTCATGGACGCGGGCACGCCGCCTGCCACCGGCTCGGGAGCTGCGGCGGGACGCTACGGTTCGATCCCGTAGTGGTCGCGGAGCACACCGATGCTCGGGCTTCCGTTGAAGCCGAGGTCGGACGCGTGGACATCGAGCTTCGCGTCCTCGGAGGCATAGTCGACGTACGGGAGCATCGCGTCCTCGAGACCTGCCGACGACGCGTAGGCCTGGAGGACGTCGTCGAGGATGCCGAGCGCCTCCTCCTCGGTTCCCGCGCTGAGCGTCACGGTGCCCTCCTGCTGCGGATCGCCGAAGGACTCGGTGCAGGTGAACTCTGCCGCGGAGACGCCCGTCACACTGAGCGCGGCGGACTCGAACGCCTCCTCGCAGTCCTCGGTCGACGACGCCGAGCCGCATCCGCTGAGGGTCAGGGCGGCGCCGACCGCCAGGATCGCCGCAGCGCGCAGTCGTCCGAGTCGTGCCATGGTCAGTGGTTCCTCCCGACGTGGATATCGACGGCGCTCGTGTTCGACGCGTCGTTCTCGCCCAGGAACCCGGAGTTTCGCAGCTCCTGTTCGTAGGCGGCAAGCGAAGGGTTGTACGTGGGATCGCCCGGAGTGGTGGCATCCCGGAGCGAATTCCCGTACTCCTGATGCGAGTGGTTGCCCCCGAACAGGTCGAACGGGTTGGGCGGGTTCTCGAGCGTGGCCCCGGTGTGGTTCGGTCCGGCTTGCTCGTACCCGCTCGGCAGCGACGGGTGGAGCGGGCCGAGGGGGTTCAGGAGGCCGTCGCCCATGTCGAGGCGGGGTACGACGTCGTACTCGTGCTGCAACTCCAGGACGTTGACACCCGGGTCGATGTGGTTGCTGTCGATCGGCGAGCCGATCGTGATCAGGTTCGTCACGTTGTACTCGGACACGAAGCCGGGATCCGAGGCGAGATCGGCCGCCGTCATGCCGCCCTGGGAGTGCCCGGCGATCATGACCTCGGCCCCCGGCGGGATGTCCGCGTTCTGCATCGCGAGTTCGACGGCCTCCGTCATGGTCGACGTGCCACCGCCCGCGGTGACCAGGTTTCCCGTGAGGTCCATCGGGCTGTCACCGGTCCTCGGGTCCCATTCCTGAGTGCCCGGGACGCTGACGATGACACGCGGTCCGTCGGGCGTTTCGATGGTGGTCACGCGGACCTCCGAGTCACCCGCGCTGTAGGCGTCCGAGATGCTCCAGATGACGTCCTCGATGTTCTGCGGGTACCGGCCGGCGTCGCTCTCCAGGTCGACGGGCCGCGGAGGGTCCGCGTACGGCTCGCCGTCGTCGAAGACGTTGAGATCCACCTGACCGAAGGTCGCGTTCGTCACGAGGTGATCGACGACGGAGCCCGCGAACAGCACGTTGGAGGCGACCACCTCGGTGGTGCGGGGCCACCGGCCGTCCAGCACCGAGCCGCCGGTGGCGTCCCAGAGCTGACCGCCCGTGTCCCAGAGATCGCCGAAGCTGTCCGCGTACGTCGCACCGGTGTCCGCCGCCCAGCCGCCGACGTCGGACGCCGTGTCGGAGAACCAGTCCCCGAGGTCGGCGGCCTGGTCGCCCACCCAGTTCGCGCCGTCGGACGCCTGCCCGCCCAGCCAGTCGAGCCCGTTGCCGGCATCGTCGAGGCGGTCCCCGAACCAGTCGGTCAGCCCGCCGCCGCCGTCGGCTTCGCCGGAGATCGTGCCGGTCACGCCCGCGAACGGGTTCCCGACCGGGGCGGAGCCGGCGGCGGTCGCACCCGCGAAGGCGCTGCCACCGTACGAGTCGGTGGTGTCCTGCTGGTCGTCGGCGTTCCGCGCGGCCTTGTCGCCCGCGTCCCGGAGGGCGTCCGCGGCGTCGGTCAGGGAGGGAGCGAGGTCGCCGGACCACAGGTCGCGCATCTGCTCGACGTTCGGGCCCCAGCCGTCGAAGCCGAACACGACGCCGTCGATCAGCTGGCGGGAGGATTCCAGGTTCTGGGCGGAACGTTCGAACGTCCGGGACAGCTCCCGGACCTGCTCGATGTCCTGGCCCCACAGCTGCTCGCTCACCCGGCCGCCCCCTCAGGGGTGGGCGCGGCACCCGCGGTAGCGCTGATTGCTCCGGTCAGCGCCCAGCGCAGTTCCTTCGCGACGGAGCCCGCCGGTCGCTCGACGAGCCGCAGGTCGCCGTCGTCGGCGCGCACGTCGATCAGCCGGTCGTCGGCCACCGACCACAGCCGGCCCCACACGATCACCGGGACGTCGCCCCCGCGCCAGGCCTCGACCTGCACGCGCAGGTTGCACTCCTCGCGGCCCAGGAGCTTCTGCGCCTCCTCGAACCCCGGAGCCAACGGCTCGTCGTCCCCGACGGCGGCCGAGGCCGGCGCGCGCAGCAGCTCCGTGTCCGGCAGGGTCCGGGCGAGCGACGGCCACAGCTCGTCGGGGCCCGCGAACGTGAACTGTGCACCCGGCTCGGCCCGGATCTCGCCCTCGACCGACGCGATGCGCTGGGCGGCGATCACGGCCTGCCCGCCGACCATCGTCAGCCGCGAGCGCACACCGCGGTCCCCGGACGTCGTCACCAGCAGCGCTCTGACGGGAGCGGCCAGATGGTCCGCGAGGATCCCCGCCACTCCGTCCGTCGCGCCCGCGCGTGCGGCGCGCTGAAGTTGCTGCCATTCCGCGGTCTCGACCCGGAGGGTCCTGGAGCCGGGCATCTACGAGCCTCTCGTCGGACGGACGTCGTTCTCCCTGCGAAACGTAACCGGTGACCAGCACGGACGCTACGAATCGCGACGGGGAGATGTCCCCATTGCGCAGGCGCGGCCGGGCGGCACGGCGGCGCGCCGTACGGCGGGTCCGGTCCATCGCCTTCCGGGCGAGGCGGGCGCGGATCCGGACCGCGCCGTCGGCTGGGTCAGGCGCGCAGCCAGACCGTCGTGTCCGTCGGGAGGGCGGTGCCCGCGTGCGACGTCGTCAGCGGGCCCGAGGCGATCAGGACCTCGGCGTCCTCCGGCAGCGGCACCGGCGTGGTGCCGAGGTTCGTCACGACGACGACGCCGGCCACGCGGAAGGCGACGACGTCCTCCGCCCGCGCGTACCCGGCCACCCAGGCGAGCCCGCCCCGGCCGAGACCCTCCGCCCGCCGCAGGCCCAGCGCGGCGCGGTACATCTCGAACGTCGAGCCGTCGACGCCGTACTGCTGGTCCGCGGCCAGTTCGCGGTAGGAGTCGGGCTGGGGCAGCCACGTCGCCTGCGACGACCCGAAGCCCAGGCCGGGCCGGTCCGCTTCCCAGGGCAGCGGGATGCGGCAGCCGTCGCGGCCGGTCTCCTCACCTCCGGTGCGGAAGAACGCGGGGTCCTGGCGGACCTCGTCGGGCAGCGTCGTGTGGTCGGGCAGCCCGAGTTCCTCACCCTGGTAGACGTAGGCCGACCCGGGCAGCCCGAGCATGAGGAGCGTGGCGGCGCGGGCACGCCGCAGTCCGAGCTCGGCGTCCGGCTGCGGGTCACGCGGGCCGATCCCGTTCATCGGGCCCTCGGCCATGTCGGCCAGGCCGAGACGCGACGCGTGTCGTACGACGTCGTGGTTCGACAACACCCACGTCGTGGGGGCGCCGACCGCGTCCATGGTCTCGAGCGACTCCGTCACCACGGCACGGATCCTGGCGGCGTCCCACTTCGTGGTGAGGAACGCGAAGTTGAACGCCTGCTGCATCTCGTCCTCGCGCACGTACCGCGCGAGACGCGACATCGGGCTGACCCACGCCTCGGCGACGAGGCAGCGGTCGCCGTCGTACTCGGCGAGCACCTTGTGCCAGGCACGGTAGATCTCGTGCACGCCGTCCTGGTCGAACATCGGGCCCTCGTTCGAGCCGCCCGCCGCGCCGGTGCCCTCGGCGAGCTCCTCCGCGTCCGAGCCCTCGACCATGGCGACCTTGCCACCCCAGTCGGGCAGTCCCTCCGCCTTGACCATGCCGTGCGCCACATCGACACGGAAGCCGTCGACGCCCCGGTCCAGCCAGAACCGCAGCACGTCCTCGAACTCGGCCCGGACCTCGGCGTCCTCCCAGTTGAGGTCCGGCTGCGAGGAGTCGAACAGGTGCAGGTACCACTGGGGACCGGTGGGGCCGTCGTCGTCGCGAGGTGCGAGGCGCGTCCACGCGGGCCCGCCGAAGATCGACTGCCAGTTGTTCGGCGGCTCGGTGCCGTCGGGGCCCTTGCCGTCGCGGAAGACGTAGCGCTCGCGGGCGCGTGAGCCGGCGGGGGACGCCAGCGCCTCCTGGAACCACACGTGCTGGTCGGAGCTGTGGTTCGGCACCAGGTCGACGATGACCCGCAGGCCCAGCTCGTGCGCGCGGGCGCGCATCGCGTCGAAGTCGTCCAGCGTGCCGAACAGCGGGTCGATCTGCCGGTAGTCGGTGACGTCGTACCCCGCGTCCTTCTGCGGGGAGCGGTAGAACGGGCTGAGCCAGATCGCGTCGACGCCGAGCTTCGCCAGGTGGTCGAGCCGGGTCGTGATGCCGGGCAGATCGCCCATCCCGTCGCCGTTCCCGTCGGCGAACGAGCGTGGGTAGACCTGGTAGATGACGGCGTCACGCCACCACTCGGTACCCGGGGCGGGCGCGTGGACCAGGCCGGGCGCCGTCGAGGGAGCGGCGGGGAGTTCGGTGCGGGTCATCGATGAGTCGTCCTTGCAAGTCGGGAATGTCTTTTCGGGCAGGCGAGGCATCGGTCGGGGTGCGACGCCGCTGCAAGATTGTTGCAGCACTTTGCAGGCAGCGTACAACCAGCGGCCGCGACTACGCGTGGGGCGCCGCGCCCGTCGACCCGCGTACCACGAGCTCGGGCGTGAAGAGCAGCTCCGTGCGCGGCGCACGCTCCCCGTGGATCTCGGTGAGCAGGGCCGAGACGGCCGCGCGGGCCATGTCGGCCACGGGCTGGCGTACCGTCGTCAGCGGCGGATCGGTGAACGCCACCAGGGGCGAGTCGTCGTACCCGACCACGGACACGTCGCCCGGTACCGACAGGCCACGCTGTCTGGCGGCGCGGATCGCGCCGAGCGCCATCAGGTCCGACCCCGTCACGATCCCGGTGTGGCCCGCGGCGATGAGCTCGCTCGCGGCCGCCTGGCCGCCTTCCAGCGTGTACAGCGTGCCGACGACGTGCCGCTCCTTGACCTCCTCCGCGCTGCCGGCGAGCCCGTGGGCCACCAGCTCGGCGCAGAAGGCGTCGATCTTGCGCCGCGCGGGCACGAATCGGTCCGGCCCGATCGCGAGCCCGATGCTGCGGTGCCCCAGGGAGACCAGGTGGCGGACCGACAGCTCGATGCTCGCGGCGTCGTCCGGGGAGACGAACGGCGCGTCGATCCCCTCGGCGTATCCGTTCACCAGCACGATCGGCATTCCCCGGCCGCGCAGCCGCTGGTACCGCTCCCGTGACGCGCGCATGTCGGCGTGCTTGCCGGACGCGAACACGATGCCGTCCACGGCATGGTCGATGAGCGTCTCGACGTACTCGTCCTCGGTGGTGCCGCCGGGGGACTGGGTGCACAGCAACGGCGTGTAGCCGTGCTCGGTCAGCTGCGACTCGATGGCCTGGGCGAAGGCGGGGAAGACGGGGTTGGACAGCTCCGGCACCACGAGTCCGACGAGTCCGGCGGGGCGTGCGCGCAGGGCCGCCGGCCGTTCGTAACCGAGCACGTCGAGGGCAGTCAGGACGGCCTGCCGGGTCTCGCCGGCGACACCCGGCTTGCCGTTCAGCACGCGGGAGACCGTCGCCGTGGACACGCCGGCCTGGGCAGCGAGGTCGGAGAGTCGGGTGCGCACGAGAGGAAGCCTAGGTGACGCCGCGCGTGTCGTCGTACTGGTGGTCCGCATCGTGTCGCCGTTTCGTCGTCGAACTGGTCGCCGGCCACCGCCGGACCGCGTCCGGCGGTGGGGTGCGACCCGCCGCGAGTCACGACCAGGGCGTCCGCACACCGATGCTGAAACTTTATCGCAAGAACTTGCACAATGCGTTGCAACGCATCTACCGTCAGCTCCGTCGAACCGAGGGCGACCGCCTCCGTGAGGTCGGTGGGAGACCGGGCGCGAGCGCGCCGGGCACCACGCCGTCGGAACATGAACCAGGTCCGCGACCGCGCCGGTCGTGGCCGTGAACCTACTGGGAGTACCGATGCGACGGAGCATCCTGACGGCGGCCACCGCCGTTGCGGCAACGCTGGCGCTGGCCGCCTGCGCGGGCGGCGAGGAGCCCGCGGCCGAGGAGTCGAGCGCGGCGCCCGAGCTGGAGGGCAGCCTGACGGTATGGGTCGACGAGACCCGGATCGACATCTTCACCGAGCTCGCCGAGGACTACTCGGACGAGCGGGGCATCGAGATGGAGGTCGTGCAGAAGGCGTCCGGCGACATCCGCGAGGAGTTCGTGCAGCAGGTGCCGACCGGCGAGGGACCTGACATCGTCGTCGGCGCCCACGACTGGACCGGTGAGTTCGTGACCAACGGTGTGGTCCAGCCCATCGAGCTTGGCGACAAGGCCGCCGGCTTCTCCGACGTGTCCCTCGCCGCGTTCACCTACGACGGCGCCGTGTACGGCGTGCCCTACGCGGTCGAGAACATCGCCCTGGTCCGCAACGACGACCTGGTCTCCGAGACGCCCGAGACCTTTGACGACCTGGTGGCGCAGAACGACGACACCGGGGCCGACTACCCCGTCGTCATCCAGCAGGGCGACGAGGGCGATGCCTACCACCTCTACCCGCTGCAGACGTCGTTCGGCGCACCGGTCTTCGAGCAGAACGCGGACGGCTCCTACAGCCCCGAGCTCGCGCTCGGCGGTGACGCCGGCGAGGCGTTCGCCGAGTACCTCGGCGAGCTCGGCGACCAGGGCGTGCTCGACCCGGCGATCGACGGCGAGAAGGCGAAGCAGCTCTTCCTCGACGGCAAGACCCCCTACATGGTGACCGGCCCCTGGTACGCCGCCGAGTTCACCGCGGCCGACATGAACATCTCCGTGCTCCCCGTCCCGAGCGCCGGCGGCGAGCCCGCCGAGCCGTTCGTCGGCGTGCAGGGCGCGTTCATCAGCGCCAAGACCGAGAACGCGCTCGTCGCGAACGACTTCGTGACCAACTACCTCGGCTCCACCGACGTGCAGCTGCGTCTCGCCGAGGCGGGCGGTCGCGCTCCCGCCTCGACCGAGGCAGCCGGCCAGGTCGACGACGAGATCATGCGGCAGTTCTCCGAGGCCGCCGGAACCTCGCCGATGCCGTCCATCCCCGAGATGGGCTCCGTGTGGCAGTTCTGGGGCGTGACCGAGGTCGAGCTCATCCAGGGCAAGGCCGACGACCCGGCCGCGTCGTGGAACACGATGGTCGAGAACATCGAGAGCGCCATCAACGGCTGACGAAGGGCGCAGCGGAGGGTGCGGGCCGAGGGACGAGGCTTGCGCCCGAAGCGGAGCCTGAGGAAGCCGTTGGACGAGGCCCGCGGCTGACGAAGGGCGCAGCGGAGGGTGCGGGCCGAGGGACGAGGCTTGCGCCCGAAGCGGAGCCTGAGGAAGCCGTTCGACGAGGCCCGCGGCTGGCCAGCCCGAATCACGACATGAGCGGTAGCGCTCGCCCCCGCCGCACGGCGGCCGCGGCGGGCGCTGCCGCGGAGGCGACGGAGAGGCGACGATGACCGAGGTTTCGCTCGGAGGCCCGGCCGGGAGGGGCGGCACACGAGGGAGCGACTCCCACGCCCGCCGCACGGGGCCCGGCTGGTACGTGAAGATCGTGCTCATGGCGGCGGTGAACGCCCTGGGCCTGTACGGGGTCTGGACCGCCGTCATGGTGGGTTCGTGGGGCGTGGCGGCGTTCCTGGCGCTCGCCGTGGCCGCCGCGGACTGGGTGTACTTCTCCCGCCGCATGCTCCCGGCGAAGTACCTGTATCCCGGCCTGGTGCTGCTGCTGGCGTTCCAGCTGTTCGTCATGCTGTACACGGCGTACGTGGCGTTCACCAACTACGGCGACGGCCACAACTCCACGAAGGTGGACGCGATCGCTGCTATCTCGATGCAGAACGAGCGGCGCGTGGAGGGCTCGGAGACGTTCCCGCTCACGGTGGTGGAACGCGACGGCGAGCTCGGGTTCGCGATCCTGCGCGACGGTGAGATCGTCGTCGGCGACGCCGAGACGCCGCTGGAGCCCGCCGCCGGGTCCGACGACGGCGCTCGCGTCACCGCCGTCGACGGCTGGACCGCACTCGAGTTCGCCGAGCTCGTCTCGCGTTCGGCCGAGATCACCGACCTGCGCGTCCCGTTCTCCGGCGACCCGGCCGCCGGCGGTCTGCGCACCCAGGACGGCGCGCTCGGGTTCGTCGCCGCGCCGGTGCTCGTGTACGACGCCGCCACCGACACCTTCACGAACACCACCACGGGCGTGACCTATACGCCGAACGACCACGGCTCCTTCGTGTCGGCGGACGGGGAGGAGCTCACCCCGGGCTGGCGGGTCGGTGTGGGCTTCGAGAACTTCACCGCCATCTTCACCGAGGACCGCCTGGCCGGACCGTTCTTCCAGGTGCTGGTGTGGACCTTCGTGTTCGCCGGCCTGTCGGTGGTCACCACCTTCGCGCTGGGGCTTTTCCTCGCGATGGTGTTCAACGATCCGCGGGTCAGGGGCCGCAAGGTCTACCGGTCGCTGCTGATCCTGCCGTACGCCTTTCCCGCCTTCCTCGCGACCCTCGTGTGGCGGGGCATGCTCAACGAGAAGTTCGGCTGGATCAACGAGGTCCTGCTCGGCGGGGCGGAGATCCCGTGGCTCACGGATCCGTGGCTCGCCAAGTTCTCGGTGCTGGCGGTGAACCTGTGGCTGGGGTTCCCGTACATGTTCCTCGTCACGACCGGCGCGTTGCAGTCGATCCCGGGTGACGTGCTCGAGTCCGCGCGGGTGGACGGCGCGAGCCGGTGGCGGGCCATCCGCTCGATCGTGCTGCCGCTGCTCATGGTGTCCACGGCACCGCTGCTCATCTCGGCGTTCGCGTTCAACTTCAACAACTTCGCGCTGATCTACATGCTGACCGGCGGCGGGCCGCACTTCGAGGGCGCGCCGGTGCTCGTGGGGCACACGGACATCCTCATCTCGATGGTGTACTCCGTGGCGTTCGACTCGGGCGTCAAGCAGTACGGACTCGCCAGCGCGGTGTCGCTGCTGATCTTCGTGATCGTCGGCCTCATCTCCTGGCTCGGCTTCCGCCGCACCCGGACCCTGGAGGAACTGTGAGTGCCGTGACCAAGACCGCGCCCCGCGAGTCCGTGCCCCGTCCGGACCGGTACAGGATCCGGCGCGACGCCGGCCCGCGTGGCGTGCGCTGGTGGACCGAGGTGGGCTGGCGGCACGTGGTCGGGATCGTGATGGTCGTGATCTGCGTGGTCCCGCTGCTGTACGTGATCTCGGCCTCGCTCAACCCGTCGGGGACGTTCACCGGGTCGAACCGCCTGTTCAGCGAGGTGGGCCTGAACAACTACGCGGAGCTGTTCGAGTCGCGCTACTGGCGCTGGTTCGTCAACTCGTTCGTCATCGCCACGACGACGGCGATCGGGACGGTGCTGATGGGCGGTGCCGCGGCGTACGCGTTCAGCCGCTTCCGCTTCTCGGGGCGCCGTGCGGCCCTGACCACCCTGCTGCTCGTGCAGATGTTTCCGCAGATGCTGGCGGTCGTGGCGATCTTCCTGGTGCTCCTCACCATCGGAGACGTGATCCCCGTGCTGGGCACCAACTCGACGCTCGCTCTCATCGCGGTGTACCTGGGCGGCGCGCTGGGGGTCAACACGTTCCTCATGTACGGGTTCTTCAACACCGTGCCGCGTGAGATCGACGAGGCCGCGAAGATCGACGGGGCGGGCCATGCCCAGATCTTCTGGACCATCATCCTGCGGCTCGTGTCCCCGATCCTCGCCGTGGTGGGACTGCTCAGCTTCATCGGGACGTTCGGCGAGTTCATCATCGCGAAGACGGTGCTGCAGAGCCCGGACCGGCTGACGCTCGCCGTCGGCCTCTACCAGTGGGCGTCGGACGAGCGCAACGCTCCCTGGGGGTTGTTCTCGGCGGGTGCGGTGCTGGCGGCGGTTCCCGTGGTGGTGCTGTTCCTGCTCCTTCAGAAGTACATCGTGGGCGGGCTCACGGCGGGCTCGGTCAAGGGCTGAGGCTCTCGGGGGCGGCGGCGACCAGGTGCAGCTCGCCCGGCCGGAGGTCTAAGCCGTCTCGCGGAGGGCGCGGCGTTCGCCCTCGATCTTCGTGAGTTCGGCGAAGGCCGCCTGGTACGCCTCGAAGTCGGCGGCCGGGTCGAGGCGCTGCAGGCGGCTGCGGGCGTGGGCGATGCGGCGGTTGAGCCCCATGTCGACCAGCCTGCGGATCACGCCCTCGACGAAGCCCGGGACGGCGGCCTCGCGGTCCTCGGGAAGGTCCACGACGGCCAGCTCCGTGACGATCGGGGCGACCGTCTCCGGGGCGCGGTCCAGGACCTCGTCGACCCATGCCGCCGGGCCGACCGCCTTACCGGTCACCGCGCCACCCGCCGCGACGACCGACTCGTGGACCGTACGCCAGGCGGGGGTCAGGAAGGCGTCGGACCCCAGCTCGTCGAACGCGTCCGGCACGTGCTGCGGGTACTGGAGCACGACGGCGAGAGCGAGCCGCTCGGCACGCGCCACGGGGTCGCGCGGGTCCGGCGCGGGGATGCCCGACGGCACGGCCGCCGCCGGCCCGCCACCCGGCGTGCCCGGCCCCCCCTCGCCTCCGGGGCGCCCGTCCTGGGCGGTGCCTGCCCGACCGCGCCCGGACGGCAGGTCGCCGCGCCGGCCCGACGTCGTCGCACGCTGCGACGGCGTGTTCGCCGCCCGCTTCACCTCCTGCGCGACCGTGCGTTCGTCCATGCCGAGCCAGCCCGCGAGCATGCGGGCGTACTCGGGCCGCAGGGCGGTGTCACGCATCCCGGCGACGCGGGGCGCGGCCTTGCGCAGCGCTCCGACGCGTCCCTCGGCCGTGTCGAGATCGAACTCCTTCAGATCGGTCTCGATGACGAACTGGAACAGTGGCGTGGGCTTCTCCACCAGGGCCTTGACCGCCTCGGGGCCCTTGGCCACGCGCAGGTCGCAGGGGTCCATCCCGTCGTCGGCGACGGCGACGAAGGTCTGCGCGTAGAAGCGCTGGTCCTCGCCGAAGGCGCGCATCGCGGCCTTCTGCCCGGCCTCGTCGCCGTCGAAGGTGAAGACGACCTTGCCGCCGAGCGTGGTGCCGGACCGGAGTTGCATGCCTCCACCCGCGGCCGTGTCGCCCATGAGGCGCCGCAGGACGCGTGCGTGTTCCGCGCCGAACGCGGTGCCGCACGTCGCGACCGCCGTCGTCACCCCCGACAGGTGGGCCGCCATCACGTCCGTGTACCCCTCGACGACGACGACCTGCTTGCGCTGTGCGATCTCCCGCTTGGCCAGGTCGATCCCGTACAGGACCTGCGACTTCTTGTAGAGCGCGGTCTCGGGGGTGTTGAGGTACTTGGGTCCGTTGTCGTCGTCGAACAGCTTGCGGGCGCCGAAGCCGATCGTCGCTCCGGTGACATCGCGGATGGGCCAGACGACGCGCCCGCGGAAGCGGTCGTACACACCGCGCTGCCCCTGGCTCACCAGGCCGGCGGCGAGGAGCTCGTCCCGTGTGTAGCCGCGTCCCTGCAGGTGGCGTGTCAGGTTGTCCCACCCCTGGGGTGCGAACCCGACACCGAAGTGCTCCGCGTCGGCGCGTTCGAAGCTGCGCTCCGCGAGGAGCCGCCGTGCGGGGGCCGCGCCGGGCGTCATCAGCTGCTCCGCGTAGAACTCCTGCGCGACCCGGTGCGCGTCCAGCAGGCGCTGGCGCTTCCCGGGCTCCTCGCGTGGCCGGGCCGGGCCGCCGTCCTCGTAGCGCAACTGGACGCCGACCTTGGCGGCCAGGTGCTCGACGGCCTCGGCGAAGCCCATGCCGTCCATCTTCATGAGGAAGGTGAAGACGTCCCCGCCCTCGCCGCACCCGAAGCAGTGGTACCTCCCGACGCTGGGCCGCACGTTGAAGCTGGGGGAGCGCTCGTCGTGGAACGGGCACAGGCCCTTGAGCGAGCCCACGCCCGCGGGCTTGAGCGTGACGTGGGCCGAGACCACCTCGTCGATACGCGCGCGCTCGCGGACCTCGTCCACGTCCTCGCGCCTGATGATCCCCGCCACGCAGGTGAGTCTATGCGGGCACGACGGCGGTCGCGCCGCGTTTCAAACCTGGATTTGTCGGACTACACGTGTTCGATACTCTTTGCCCAGAGTTCGGTCGCGGGCCTCCCGGCCCGCGACTCTTTGCTGGAGAGGGAGAGAATGGTCAAGCTCGGTGGAGGCAACCTCCGGTACCGCAAGCGGCTGTCGCTGGGGCCGCTGAAGTTCAACATCACCCAGAAGGGCTTGTCCTCGATGAGCATCAAGCTCGGCTTCTGGACGTGGAACTCACGCACGAAGAAGCACTCGCTCAACCTCCCTGGCGGCCTGAGCTGGTACAGCAACTCCAAGTGACGCTCCCGGTCCGGGGTGGTGCGGCCCCGCCGGGTCAGGCGACCAGGTCCGCGACGGTGCGGTGCTCCTTCGGGAACAGCGGGCCCACCAGGATCTTGTCGAGGCCCGGCAGCCGCATCGCGCGGAATCCCCAGCGGCGCAGCAGGAGCTTCGCCGTCGTCGCCGGGACGAACCAGTCCGCCGCCCGGTCCCGGGCGTTCGCCTGGACGCCCCCGGCCATCGGGCGCCAGAGGCGCTCGTAGTCGGCCAGCCCGTCGGCGACGGTGCCTGCCCGGTGCAGGCGCTCGGCCAGCACGTATGCTCCCGCGACGCCGAGCGAGGCGCCCTGGCCCGCCACCAGGGACACCGCGTGCGCGGCGTCGCCGACGAGCACCACCCGGCCGGAGTGCCACCGAGGCGTGTCGATCTGCGCGACGAGGTCGTAGTAGATCTCGCCGGGCGGCGGGCAGTGCGCCAGCGCGCGGTCTGCCAGACGCCCGAGTCCGGCGTACTCGTGCCGCAGGACCTCACGCGGGTCGGCGGGGAGGTCCAGGTCGGGGGTGCGGTGCACGGCGAAGACGGCGACCTGGTCGTCACCGACCCCGTAGAAACCCATCTGGCGGTTGAGCGACTCGGTGAGCACGAACTGCCGGCGGACCTCCTGGTACATCTCGGCGTCCCGGAAGACGTAGGCGCCGGTGTGCATCCCGAGCGGGCGTACGTCGTCGCGTCCGGGACCGAACACGAGCGACCTCACGGCCGAGTGGATGCCGTCGGCCCCGACCACCAGGTCCGCGGCCGCGACCGTGCCGTCGGACAGGTCGACCGTCTCGTCGCCGATCCCTTCGATTGTGGTTCCGTAGCGCAGTTCGACCGCGCCGGGCAGGGTCTCGCGCAGCATGCGTTCCAGGGCGGGGCGCATGATGCTCACGATCTCCCCGTCGAGCGCCTGGGTGAACCGGTCGTAGTGCAGCCCGACCGTGGTGCGGCCGCGGGAGTCGATGTACCGGAACTCGTCGACGGGGCTGGCCGCCTCGCGCAGCCGCGGGAGGAGCCCCATCGCGCCGAGTGCCTGGAAGCCCGGCCCGAAGAAGTCGATCATGTAGCCCTGCTCGCGGGGCCCCGGCGCCGAGTCGACCACGACGACCTGCCACCCGTGGTGGTGCAGCCGGTGGGCGGCGGACAGGCCGGCGATGCCGGCCCCGCACACGATGGCCTTCATCCTTGCTCTCCTTCCGTCGTGGCCGCGCCGGGGCGGCCGGTGCCCGCGGCGAGCTGCCGCAGGACGGGCGCGATCGTTCCCGCCGAGAGGCCGGGGTCGAGGCCCTTGTGCAGCATGAAGCCGTCCAGCGCCGCGAGGACGACGGCGGCGGTCGGCTCCGCCGCGGGATGGCCCGCGCGGTCCAGCACGGCGGCGACGTCCCGGCGGAAGGCGAGCATGAGCTCGGCCATCTGCGAGTGCAGCACCGGGTCGCGGGTCGCGGCGAGGTAGGCCTCGACGAAGAGGAGGGACTCGGGGTCGTCCGCCGCGTACCGGTCGAGACCGGTGAGGAGCCCCTCGATGCCGTCGGCGGGATCGTCCGCACGGGACAGCCAGGCGGCGGACTCGTCGAGCGTGGTGCGCATGCCCTCGATCGTGGCCTGGCGCAGGAGGGCAGGCAGGGACTCGAAGTGGTAGTGCACCAGGCCCGCCCGTACTCCGGCCCGCTGGGCGAGGTTCCGGGTGCTGACCGCGCTCCAGCCGATCTCGCCGATGAGTTCGCGCGCGGCGGTCAGGAGCCGGGCACGAACCGCCCGGCCCCGGTCGGCACTGGTCGGCGAGGACACCGGTCCCTCCTTGGGCGATCGACTTGGGCGAATGACCAAGACGATAGCGCGCCCGTCGTCCGTCCCGCAAGGGCCACCGGACGAGGGCGAGTGACCGAGCGCGAGAACGCCGGGGCGGCGGGCCGGTGTGGCCCGCCGCCCCGGCGTCGTCGGAGGGCTCGGTGCGTCAGCCGATCGTTCGGTGCGTCAGCCGATCGAGCAGGCCGCCCCGTTGAGAGTGGCGGACGACGGCGTCGAGGGCCCGCCGTTCGCCAGGTACCCGAACGTCGCGCTGCCGCCGGCCGGGACGGAACCGTTCCACCCGGTGTTCGAGAACGTCACCGTGGCGCCCGTCTGCGCGTACGTGCTGTTCCACGACTGGGTGACGGTGTCCCCGCCCGGGAAGGTGACCTCGAGGTCCCACGAGGACACGGCGGTGTCCGTCGTCACCTCGCCGGCACCCTGATAGCCGCCGTCCCAGGAGTTCACCGACGTGATGCTGACCTCGCAGCCTCCCGGCTCCTGGGTGGGGTCGGGGGTCGGCGTGGGCGTCGGGTCGGGGGTGGGCGTGGGTGTGGGCTCCGGCTCGCCGTCGCCCTCGCCGAAGACGACGTCGGAGCAGCTGTAGAACGCCTCCGGGCTGTCCGAGCGCTCCCAGATCGAGTAGATGATGTGACGCCCCTGCTTGTTGGGCAGGGTCGCGTTCCAGTAGTACTCGGCGCCCTCCGGACCGCTCTGGGTCGGCGGGTCGTACGCGACGTCGAAGGGCTCCGGCTCCAGGTCGGACCACGTCAGCGGCTGGCTCGGGTCCCAGCCGTCCCGGGTGACGTACTGCATGAACTTCCCGGGATGGGCCGCCCACGCCGAGTAGCGGAACGTGACGTTCTGGCCGGCGGCCACCTGCGTCGTCGGCCAGTCCGTGCCGCCGGGGCGCATGCCCGCGAAGTCGGGGCCGGGGCCGCAGAGGTTGCCGTCCGGAATGATCTCGCGGTGCCGGTCGCCGGCGTCGGAGATGAGATTGCCGAACCAGTTGTAGAACGCGTAGTTGCCGTGCTGCTGCAGCGCCGCGGCGCACTTCGGGTTCTGCGGGTTCAGGCCACCGCCCTCGCCGTTGTCGATGCCGTCGCGATAGCAGGCATACGTCCGTGACTCGGGGAACAAGGGGGTGCCGTGCGCGCCCGCCGTGGGCGGCGCCGGATCGGCCACCACCACCAGCAGCGCCCCGAGAAGTGCGAGCGCCGCGGCCATGACCACCGCGCGCACCCGCGTGACTTTCTTCGTTGTCGCCGTCACTCGTCTCCACTCCTTCGTCGGTACGAGTTGTCGCCCCAGAGTCCGACGGCGGGGTGCGGGCGCGGTAGGCGCTGAACCGTTTAGCCCGGCTCCTGGGGCCAGTCCTCGGGCAGGATGTCGCGAGCGCCCTCCGGTGCGGCCGCGGCCAGGCGCGCCAGCACGTCCAGGAACCGGGCGACGTCGTCCTCGGTGCCGATGACCGCGCGGAGCCGGCGGTCGAAGTCGACCGCCGCGTCGCGGAGCCGCGAGAAGAGGCGGGCGCCGGCGTCGGTGACCTCGACGTGCTGCACCCGCCGGTTGTCGGGCACGCGGGTTCGGGTGATCAGCCCGTTGTCCTCCATGGCGCGCAGGTGGTGGGTGAGCGTCGCCTCGCGGATGCCGACCGCGCCGGCCAGTTCCCGCTGGGTGCGGGGCGGGCTCGTGCCGAGCGCGAGCAGGATGTGCCACACCTGCCACGAGGTGCCGTGCTCCAGCAGCATCGCGTCGAACCCGCGGATGAGCGGCTGGGCCGTCTTCCACAGGGTCACGGCGACCGGACGCTGCCCGCGTGGGGGCGGGACCGGCTCCGGCGCGGCGGCGGCAGGTTCGGCGGGCGTGTCGCTCATGGGCCGAGCCTAGCCAGGAAGCCCTTGCCTTCTAATCCTTCGAGATCTAATCTTTTGTCGAACGTGTGTCCCAGACCTGGAGGATTCCGTGTCCATCGCCTCGCTCCACCCCTCTCTCGCCGCGCTCGCCGAGACCTTCGGCGACCGCGTGCTCACCCCGGGCTCGTCGGGCTTCGACGCGCTCGCGGCGCCGGTCTTCGCCGGCGCGCCCCGCGTGCCCGCGGCGCTCGTGCGGCCGCGCACGACCGCCGAGGTGTCCGGTGCCGTCCGGGCGGCCCGCGAGGCGGGACTGCCGCTCGTCGTCCGCTCCGGCGGACATTCCTACACCCGTGCCTCGCTGGTCGACGGCGGTGTGGTGCTCGACCTGCGCCTCATGGACGAGGTCCGCATCGACACGGAGGCCCGCACCGGGCATGCCCAGGGCGGCGCGTCCGCCGGCGCCTATACCGCCGCGGCGGCAGAGCACGGACTGGCCACGGGGTTCGGCGACACCGGCACGGTCGGGATCGCGGGCCTCACGCTCGGCGGGGGGATCGGGTTCCTCAGCCGCCGCGACGGGCTGACCCTCGACAACCTGCTCGGCGCCGAGGTCGTGCTGGCCGACGGCGAGGTCGTCGAGGCGGGCCCGGACGAGGAGCCCGACCTGTTCTGGGCCCTCCGCGGCGGGGGTGCGGGGACCGGCGTCGTCACCCGGCTCGACCTGCGGCTGGCGCCCACGTCCGAGGTGGTCGGCGGCCTCCTCGCGTGGCGCGCGGAGCCCGGCGTGCTGTCCGACGTGGTCGCGGCCGTCGCCGCGGGCCCCGACGAACTGTCCGGCATGGTGAACGTGATGCTCGCTCCGCCGGCGCCCTTCCTGCCCGGCGAACTGCACGGCAAGCCCGTCGTCATGGCGCTGGTGTGCTTCTCGGGCGCGCCGGGGGAGGCCGACGGCGCGCTGGCCCCGCTGCGAGCGCACACGCCGGTCGTCGACCTCGTCGCGCCCAAGCCGTACCCCGCGATGTTCGAGGGCGGCGGTCCCGAGGTGGCGGGCCTGCGCGGGGCGATCGCGACCGGCTTCGTCCCCGTGCCGGGCCCCGAGGCGGCCGCGGTGATGATCGACGCGGTGGGCGACGCCGATCAGCCGCCGGCCGTCGTCAACCTGCGGGTGATGGGTGGGGCGATCGCGCGGGTCGGCGCCGGCGAGACGGCCTTCGCCCACCGTGACGGGGCGGTCATGGCGACCGTCGCGGGGATGACGCCGGATCCCGGGAAGGAGGCCGGCGTGCGCGGCTGGGTCTCGGGCACCGCCGCCCGGGTCGCCGTGGACCGGGGTCCGGCCTACGTGAACTTCCTCGGCGGTGCGACCCCGGAGGACCTCGCGCGGGCCTACCCGGGGGAGACCGGCCGGCGGCTGCGGGCCGTCCGCGAGCGGTACGGGTCGCTCGGGACAGCCGTCTGACCGGGGGTGGGAGCGGCGGGTATGCGGCGTCCGGGAATACAACGTGCCCTGGGCAACCTTGTACGGGGAGTGCACACCCTGATCGCCGTCGGCGCGGAGGCCGCCGCATGACCTCCGCCGCTCCCGCCCAGCCCGTGACCCGCCGCAGTGTCGGCCTGCGCTCCGAGCGCGGCCCGATTCTCGGCTCCCTGATGCTCGCGGCAGCGCTCGTCGCGCTGGACGCCACGATCCTGGCCACCGCGGCCCAGACGATCGCCCGCGAGCTCGGGGGCTTCGAGCGGCTGCCGTGGGTGTTCTCCGTCTACATGCTGGCGCAGGCGGTGAGCGTGCCCGTGTACGGGCGCCTGGCCGACGTCCTCGGCCGCAAGCGCGTGATGCTCGCCGGCATCGGGCTGTTCCTGCTGGGCTCGGTGCTGTGCGGGCTGGCGCCGTCGATGACCTGGCTCATCGTCGGGCGTGTCGTGCAGGGACTCGGCGCGGGTGCCGTGATGCCGATGTCCATGACGATCGTGTCGGACGTGTACACCCTCGCCGAGCGCGCGAAGACCCAGGGCTACCTGGCCAGCGTCTGGGCCATGTCCTCCGTGGTGGGCCCCACCCTCGGCGGCGTGTTCTCGCAGTTCGCCTCCTGGCGCTGGATCTTCTGGATCAACGTCCCGCTGTGCCTGCTGGCCGCCGGGATGCTGTGGCGCAGCTTCCACGAGTCGGAACGCGACGGGGAGCGTGAACCGATCGACTACGTCGGCGCGGTCCTGCTCACCGCCGGCAGCACCGCCCTGCTGCTCGGCCTGCTGGAGGGTGCGTCCCTGCCGCCCGCGCTGACGGCGGGGCTGTTCGCCCTGGCCGTCGCACTGCTGGGCGGATTCGCCTGGTGGGCGCTGCGTACCGCCCACCCCGTGTTCGACCTGCGGGTACTGCGCCGCCGTGTCATCGGATCGTCCACGGGAGCCGCGCTGATGGTCGGCGTCATCGTGCTCGGGCTGTCCACGTACATCCCCATCTACGCGCAGGGCGTGCTCGGCGTCGGCCCGCTGGTCGCCGGGTTCGCCCTCGCCGCGATGATGCTGGGCTGGCCTCTCACCGCGACGTGGTCGGGCAGTTTCTACCTGCGGATCGGCTTCCGGGCCACGGGCTTGATCGGCTCGACGCTGGTGATCGCCGGGTCCCTTCTCGCGGTGTTCCTCCTGGGCGAGAACTCGGCCGTGTGGCAGGTGGCCGCCACCACGTTCTTCATCGGCGCCGGGATGGGGCTCACCGCCGTGCCCACGCTCATCGCTGCCCAGACCAGTGCGCCGTGGCACGAGCGCGGCGCCGTCACCGGGATCAACATGTTCTCCCGTTCCCTCGGCTCCGCCGTCGGTGTGGCGGTCTTCGGCGCCATCGTCAACGCGCACGCCCAGGTGGGCCCGGACGGCACGCCGGAGGGTCCCGGCCTCGCGCAGGCCATGCACCTGGTCTTCATCGCGACGGCGGCGTGCGCGGCACTCATGCTCCTGGCGGTGGCGCTCATGCCGAAGGACAGGCCGGCGCCGGCCGAGGGGTAGGCGCCTTCCCTGGCGTTCTCCGCGAGTTCATCGTCCGGCAGAGGCGGGTTCAGGCAGCGGGCCCAGTCTGGGACGGACCCGCCGACGCGGGCCCGCACCACCCGGAGATTGGACCACCCGTGCACCCCACACCCACCGTGCCCGCACGCACGAGCCGGACGGCTCGCCGCGCCGCGGGTACCGCACTCGCCCTGCTCGGCCTCCTCGCCCCGCTGACCGTCGCACAGACCGGCCCCGCGGCCGCGGACGCCGCCGCCGCGGCCGACGACACCGCTGTCAGCGGAACGGCGGAAGACGCCGCCTCGCGCTTCACCCTCGCGGTCCTCCCGGACACGCAGTTCTACTCACGCTACTCCGGCGACCAGTTCGTGCCCCGTTACGGCTCGGACCCCTACCAGGTGCAGACCGAGTGGCTGGCCGACGTCCAGGACGAGCTGCGCATCCCGTTCACGACGCACCTGGGCGACGTCGTCGACCGCGCCGGCGTCGAGAACGAGTGGCGGGTCGCCGACACCGCGATGAGCACCCTCGAGGCGGCGTCCCTGCCCTACTCGATCCTGCCCGGCAACCACGACGTCCGGAACTCCGACGACCGGCTCACCGACGAGGACTACGACCTCGACGCCGAGCCGTACCTCGACTGGTTCGGCCCCGAGCGCGCGGTCCGCAACGAGACCTACGGCGGCAGCGACCCGACCGGGCTCAGCCAGTACCACGTCTTCGAGGCGGAGGGGCAGCAGTTCCTCGTGCTCGCCATGACGTGGCGTGCGTCGGACACCACCATCGCCTGGGCGAACGAGGTCATCGACAGGCACCCCACACTGCCCGTCATCCTCACGACCCACTCCCTGATCGACGTCGACACCGACGGCACCACGGCCAAGGACACCGAGTACGGCCTCACGCTGTGGGACGAGCTGATCGCCCCGAACGACCAGATCTTCCTCACGTTCAACGGCCACTTCCACGGCGCCGCCCGCCAGACCCGGCTGAACGACGCCGGGCACGAGGTCACCCAGATCCTCATCGACTACCAGATGGCGTACGACGGCGGGAACGGCTACCTCGGCCTGCTCGAGTTCGACCTGACCAACGACCGCATCTCCATGCAGACCGCCTCACCCTGGGTCACGTGGAAGCCGCAGGACTCCCTCACCGCCTACGACCAGCCGTTCCTCGAAGGCCCGAACCAGCAGTTCACGATCGACATCGACTTCTCCGACCGGTTCGGCGGCTTCGCCCCGGAGTTCGGCCCCGGCACGCCCGACGAGCCGTCCCTCACGCAGCGCGCTCGTGACCTGCTCCTCGACGGGTTCACCGGCCCCGACCCGGTGACGACCCAGCCGCCCGCCTCCACCGGCGACTACCCCCGCGTCGACGGCACGCTCGCCCACTGGCGCTTCGGCACCCTGGACGGCGTCCTGCCCGAGAACGCCGTCGTCCCCGACGTCGCCGGCGACAACGACATGCACCGCGTGCCGATCAGCGAGTCGGGGTCGCCGACGGCGCACGTCGAGGACGTCACCGTCACCCACGACCAGGTCCACCCGCTCTCCTCCGACGGCGCGGCCGTCTGCTTCGCCGACTCCGACAAGACGGCGCAGCGCCTCAGCTACCTCGCCACCGACGCGGACGCCCCGGTGAACGACGTCGACCTCGCCGACGGCTACACGATCGAGACGTTCCTGAAGATCGACGGCGGCTTCACCGAGGACACCAACGCCTGGATGAAGGCCCTCGTCCGGTCCGGCAACCGCTCCCGGCTGCCCGGCATGCCCTGGTCGCGGTGGGACTACACGGCCTCACCCGTCGCACTCGGCCTGTCGAACCTCAAGGAGTTCCAGTGGACCGAGGTCCCCGTCGAGACCACCAAGGGTGACCGCACCGCCTGGTCCGGCGAGATCATCCTGGACCGCTGGGTGCACGTCGCGCTGGTGAACGACCCGGCCGACAGCACCACCACGATGTACGTCGACGGCGCACCCGTCCTGCGCAACGCCGGCGACACCCTCGGGCACAGCATCGAGCAGGACATGCCGTGGCTCATCGGCACCGACTGGGTCGACGACCACGCCACCAACGGCTGGCACGGCTGCGTCGGCGAGACCCGCGTCATCGACCACCCGACCGGCCCCGAGGAATGGCTCACGGGCCGCGCCGACCTCGGCGGCCTCGCCGTCGACCTGTCCGACGGCGACCGGGTCCGCCACCTCCGCGAGGTGACCGGCACCGGCGTCCCGGGCGCCACCGTGGACGTCACGATCGAGCCCACCCGCCCGACCTGGCCCTGGGCCGGGCACCGCGACGACCGGGACCACCGGGACCGGGACCACCGGCCCTGGCCGCCCGAGAACCGCCGGATCACCACGGTCGTGGACGACGACGGCACGTGGTCCGCCCGCGTCCACCCGCAGCTCCGGAAGGGCGAGCACACGCTGCGTGCCACCCAGTCCCTGGGCGACCGCGAGTCGGCGCCCGTCGAGGCGACGTTCACCGTCACCCGGCGTCCTGGCCACCGTGGCTGACCCGGCACGCGGTACGGCCGCCCGCCCGGGCCGCGGGACCGCGTGCCGGAGCTGTCCGACACCAGGACTAGCCTGGTGGGCGTGAACGAGACCGCCGTGCCCGCCGCTCCGGCGTCGTACACCGACCACGACGCCGAGCGGTGGGTCACGGAACCGCCCAAGTCCGTCTTCCGCACCCCCTTCGAACGCGACCGCGCCCGCGTCGTGCACTCCTCGGCCCTGCGCCGCCTCGGCGCCAAGACCCAGGTGCTCGGCGCCGGCCACGACGACTTCGTCCGCACCCGCCTCACCCACTCCCTCGAGGTGGCGCAGGTCGGCCGCGAGACCGGCCGCAGCCTCGGCTGCGACCCCGACGTCGTCGACACCGCCTGCCTCACCCACGACCTCGGCCACCCGCCCTTCGGGCACAACGGGGAGACGGCGCTCGCGGAACTCGCGGGCGGGATCGGCGGCTTCGAGGGGAACGCCCAGACGCTGCGGCTGCTGACCCGGCTGGAACCGAAGGTCTTCGCGGAGGACGGCCGGCCCGTGGGACTGAACCTCACGCGTGCGTCCCTGGACGCGAGCGTGAAGTACCCGTGGGCGTACGGGTCGGGTCCCGAACGCCCCGACGGGCGGCCGAGCCGCAAGTTCGGCGTCTATCCCGACGACCTGCCGGTGTTCACATGGTTGCGCGAACGCGCGCCCGTCGGGATCAAATGCCTGGAGGCGCAGGTCATGGACCTGGCCGACGACGTGGCCTACTCGGTGCACGACGTCGAGGACGGCGTGGTGGCCGGCCGGGTCGACCTCGACCTCATGGCGCACGCGGAGGAGCGGGCACGCGTGGCCGAGTACGTGCGCGACTGGTACGGCGACTGGTACTCGGCCGACGCGATCGACGCCGCGATCGGCCGCCTGCAGGACTACCTGCGCGGGGAGGGCTACCTGCTGCGCGCCTACGACGGGTCACGACGGTCCCTGGCGTCGCTGAAGGACATGACGAGCCAGCTCATCGGCCGGTTCGTGGGCGCCGCGGTCGACGCGACGCGGGCGGAGTACGGGGACGGCTCGCTCACGCGCTATGCGGCGCGGCTCATGGTCCCGGAGGCGACCGAGCTCGAGATCCTGGCCCTCAAGGGAATCGCCGTGACGTATGTGATGGCGCCGCGCGGCATGGAGCCGCGCTACGAGCGGGAGCGCGAGATCCTCACCGAGCTGGTCCAGGTGCTCACCGAGCGGCCCGACCAGCTGGAGCCGCTGTTCGCCGCCGACTGGAAGGACGCCGCCGACGACGACGCCCGCCTCCGCGTGGTGATCGACCAGGTCGCCTCACTGACGGACCTGTCGGCACTGGCGCTGCACGCGCGGCTGACCGCGCGGGGTGCCTGACACGGGCGAGGCGCGGCGCGGGTCACCCGGCCGGCAGGCGCGGGGGAGCCCAGTCGGTGAAGCGGCGCATCCCGTCCAGGTAGACGCGCGACGGCAGGGCGCGCAGCAGCGCGTTGCGGGCCGCGACGGCAACCGGGTTGCGCAGCTGCTCACCGAAGCGTGCGGACGCCCACGCGGCGCGCAGGATCCCGGCCGTGCGAGACCGGCGGGCGGCGTCGTAGGCGCGCAGTCCTTCGGCGACCGAGGCCGCACCACCGACCGACGCCGCGAGCACGACCGCGTCCTCGATCGCCGACGCTCCGCCCTGCCCGACGTTCGGAGGCATGGCGTGCGCGGCGTCGCCGACGAGCGCCGTGCGGCCGCGCACCATCGTGCGCAGCGGACGTGGCAAGGCGTACAGGTCGACCCGCTGCACCTGGTCGGGGCGGGTGGCGCCGATCACGTCCGGGATCGGCTCGTGCCACCCGGAGAACGTCTCCCGGGCCTCGTCCAGATGCCGCGCGCCGTCGCCGGACGCGCCTCCGGCCGGGCCGGCCTGCGTGGCATACCAGTAGACCCGCCCGTCCTTCAGCGGGAGGACGCCGACCTCGCCGCCGGGACCCCAGGTCTGCGACGACGTCGTGATGTCCGGTGCCGCAGTGATCGCCAGCCATGTGGTGGAGCCGACGTACACGGGATCGGGCGCGTCGGGTGCGACGACGCCGCGGCTCACGCCGCGTACCCCGTCCGCGCCCACGAGCAGGTCGGCGGTCAGCCGTTCTCCGCCGTCCAGCGTCACGGCCGCGTGCGCGGCGGTGTCGCCCGGGTCGATCTCCGCCACGCGAGCCCCGTGACGGATCACTTCCGGCTCGAGCCGTCCGGCCAGAACCTCCTGCAGCTCGGAGCGCCGGAAGACCATCGCGGGGGTCCCGAGGCGCTCCTCGATCAGATCCGGGTCCACCGACACCAGAGCGCGACCCCGCTCGTCCCGCAGGGAGCCCGGGTGGACGACGCCACCCAGCGCGCGCACGGACTCACCCGCACCCGCCTCGTCGAGCGCGCGCAACGCGTTGGCCATCAGCACGATGCCCGCCCCGGTCGTCCGGGGCTCGGGCGAACGCTCCAGCACCGTGACGTCCCAGCCGCACCGCCGCAGCGCCACGGCGGCGGCCAGCCCACCCAGTCCCGCACCGGCCACGATCGCCGTCCTGCCCATGCCTGCCTCCCGAGACCGCTTGCCGCGCGTTGCCGTGCTCATGCTGCTGTGCCGGCGCGCACGGTGTCCAGGCCGCGCTGTTACGAAGACTGGCAAACCGATACATTTCCTCCGTTGCGTCGGGCGGTAGGTCCGCACGAGGCGGCGGACCCGATCACACGACGAGACCCGAGCAAGCGACGAGGACAGGAGCGGCCATGACCACCCAAGCGCCGGTACGGAACGCCGGCCCGGAAGAGCCGACCACGGCCGCGGACGACACGACCGCCACGGACGACCCGACGGCCGCCGTCGTCCCCCGGGCGGCTGCCGCCGGGCCCGCGCGCACGTGGCTGCGCGCCACCGGGGACGCCGCGTGGCGGCTCATCGGCATCGCCGTCGTGATCGGCCTGGTGGTCTACGTGATCAGCCTCGTGCAGATCGCCTTCGTCGCGGTCTATCTCGCGCTGGTGCTCACCGCGGTCCTCCTGCCGCTGGGCAACCTCTACGACCGTGCCCTGCCCCGAGGCCTCGCGATGGTCGCGTCACTGCTGACCCTGCTGGCCGTCGTGGGCGGCCTGGCGGCATACGTCGTCTCCACCATCGCGGCGCGCTCCGACGACCTGACCACCCAGCTCACCACCGGCCTGGACTCCCTCGCCGGATCACTTCCCTTCGACGTCGGCACGAGCGAGGACTGGCTCGTCGACGGCGGTGCCTGGTTCGAGGAGAACAGCGGGGCCGTGATCGACCAGGCGCTGCAGGGCGCGAACCTCGCCGCCACCTGCGCGACCGTCATCGTGCTGGCCATGTTCCTCACCGTGTTCTTCCTCACCGGGGGCGGGGCCATGTGGCGGTGGTTCATCGCGCAGCTGCCGGTACGGCTCCAGGACCGATGGGAGATCGCGGGCCGCACCGGCTGGCGCACCTTCTCCGGCTACACGCGCGGCATCGCGTTCGTCGCCCTGGCCGACGCCACGATGGCGGGCATCTTCCTGACCCTCATGGGCAACCCCCTCGCGCTGCCGCTCACGGTGGTCGTGTTCCTGGCCGTGTTCGTGCCCATGGTGGGGCCGGTCGCGGCCATCGTGATCAGCGCGGTCGTCACCCTGGCCACCGGTGATCCGACCTCGGCGATCATCGTCGCCGTCGGGATGACCGTCATCGCCCAGATCGACGCCAACGTGCTGCAGCCCCTCATCACCGGGAAGCAGGTGAACCTGCATCCCGTGGCGATGGCCCTCGCCATCACGTGCGGAACCGTGCTCGCGGGACTCCTGGGCGCCGTGATCTCCGTCCCGCTCACGGCCGTGTCCTGGGCGGTGTTCAGCAGACTGCGGCGAGGTGGCGTGGCGAGCCGGGCCGACGACGACGCCGTCGACGGCGCGGGGAACGAGGTGGCGAAGGACGACGCGGGCGCGCCGGCGCCGACCACGGACAGCGCGGCACGGGCGCAGTAGCGTGGCGTTCATGGAGATGTTCCTGCGCCTGCCCGAGGCCGTCCGCGCCGCCCTGCGCGAGCACGGGACCGACCGGCCGCTGGCACGTGCCGAGCTCGGCGACGGCGGCTGGGCGGTCGCTTCCCGGTCCGCACTCGTCGTGGAGAGCGGCGGCGAGGTCACCGTGGACCGGGAGTGGTGCGACGTCGATCGCGCGACCGCCGATCCGGAGAGCGCCACCATCACGGTGGAGTGGGTCGACGGCGGCCCTCCGCTGGTGCTCCGGCTGGTGACCAGGGGACGCTCCTCCTTCCCCCAGACCCTGCGTGAGCGGGTGCAGTGGTCGGTGGTGCACGCCGCCCCGGTGAACCTGCCGGGTGGGCGGTCCGCACGGGTCGCCGTGCGCCGCCGGGCGAACGGGGAGATGTTCTCCCAGGTGGTGGGGGGCGCGGACCTCGACCTGAGCGATCCGTCCGTCGCCGCCGCGGTCGACGCGGCCGAGGCCCGGGCCCGGTCCGCCGTCGGTCTGCCGGAGTGAGCCGGCCGGTGGTTCCACCGGGTCGCGGGTTCCCACCGCGCTCGGCGGTGATGTGATGGACGTCGCTCGGGGCCGCGCGGATTTGGATTCGGGCTCACCGCGCCGGACCTGCTACTCTTTTGCAGGTCGCCGGGCGGGACACCGGACAGGCGGCACGATCCCCCGTAGCTCAGCTGGCAGAGCGTCCGACTGTTAATCGGCAGGTCACTGGTTCAAGTCCAGTCGGGGGAGCAGCGGAAAGAAGGCCGGGACCCTGCGGTCCCGGCCTTCGCCGTTTCCCTGACCGGGTGCCCCGTCTGGGACTTGAACCCAGGACCGACGGATTATGAGTCCGCTGCTCTGACCGACTGAGCTAACGGGGCGTGCGGCGACCCGGACGCCCTTCCGGGCCGGCGGGTGCCGCGAGGAGGAGCCTACCTCGCGGAGCCGATAAATCCGTGGTGCCCAGCACGGCAGCTCCCCTACGGTGCCTCAGCGGCACGCCGCCACGTGCCCGCGCGGCACGGCCCGCGGCGACTGTCGCCGGCCCCGGCCGGAGGTTCCGGTGCCGATCCCGAGACGAAAGCAGGAGAAGCATGTCCACCGCCTTCCCGGTCGCGCTTTCCGGCGCCCGGGCCGAGACCCTCATGTGGGCCCACGAGCACGACGTCGACCACGCCGCCCTGAACCAGCTCCGCAACATCTCGGCGCTGCCCTGGGTCGAGGGCGTGCGCGTCATGCCGGACGTCCACCTGGGCAAGGGAGCGACCGTCGGCTCGGTGATCGCCATGCGCGACGCCGTGTCGCCCAACGCCGTCGGCGTGGACATCGGCTGCGGCATGATCGGGGTGCGGACCTCGCTCACCGCGGACGACCTGCCCGACGACCTGTCGCGGCTGCGGTCCCGGATCGAGGCGGCGATTCCCGTCGGGTTCACCGCCCATGACGAGCCCGTCGACCTGCGGCGTCTGCGGCCCGTCGCCGGATCCGGCGGCCGGGAGCGGCTGCGGGGCGAGCAGAAGTTCTGGGACCGGTTCCAGTCGCTCCACCCGAGGGTGCGTCAGCTCGAGACGCGGGCGCGGAAGCAGCTCGGGACGCTGGGCGGCGGTAACCACTTCGTCGAGCTCTGCCTCGACCAGGACGGCCGTGTCTGGCTCCAGCTCCACTCCGGTTCCCGCAACATCGGCAAGTCCCTCGCCGAGCAGCACGTCGGCATCGCGAAGCGCCTCGACCACAACCGCGGCCTGGTCGACCGGGAGCTCGCCGTGTTCCTCGCCGGTACGCCGGAGATGGACGCCTACCTGAACGACCTGTGGTGGGCGCAGGACTACGCCGCCCGCTCCCGGGCCGTGATGATGTCGCTCGCGGTGCAGGCGGTGCGGGAGCAGTTCCCGGACCTCGACGCCGACGGCGCGCTGCGGTTCGACGGGGGCGTGAACGTGCACCACAACTACGTGGCGCGTGAGCAGATCGACGGCGCGGAGCTGATCGTCACCCGCAAGGGCGCGATCCGGGCGGGCCGCGGGGACCTGGGCCTCATCCCGGGTTCCATGGGGACCGGCTCCTACGTGGTGCGTGGCCTGGGGAACTCGCGGTCGTACTGGTCGGCGTCACACGGCGCGGGTCGGAAGATGTCACGGAACCGGGCGAAGAAGGAGTTCACACTCGACGACCTGGCCGCTCAGACCGCCGGCGTCGAGTGCCGGAAGGACCTGGGCGTGCTGGACGAGATCCCGGGCGCCTACAAGGACCTGGACGCCGTGATCGCGGCGCAGTCCGACCTCGTCGAGGTCGTCGCGCGGTTGCGCACGATCCTCTGCGTCAAGGGCTGACGCAACTTCGCCCCACCCGCCCCGCCCCCGGCGTCACCCTCGCCCCGCACCCCACCCGTCGCCCTCCGGGCCGGTGTGCGCCCTCGTGCCCCGGCCGTCGACCACGCCATCTTGCGGGTGTGGCCGCGCTTCCACGGCCTGCAATGGCGTGGTCGCGGCCGGCATGGCGTGGTCGCCGCGGCGACATGGCGTGGTCGCGGGACAGGGATCGCAGGTTCTTGGCCTCGAAATGGCGTGGTCGCCGGGACCGAAATGGCGGGGTGTCGCGGCGGCGCGGCGGTGCATCACCGGGCGTGTACGGACTGTCGGTGTGACGTGGAAGAATCTGCGTCCATGGCGATGCGTGAGATCCGGGTGATGCCCGACCCTGTCCTGCGGACCCCCTGCGACCGGATCACCACCGTGGACGATCGCGTACGCGGTCTCGTGGCCGACCTCGTGGAGACCGTGGACGCCGAGGGGCGCGCCGGCCTGGCGGCGAACCAGATCGGGGTCAGCCTGCGCGCGTTCTCGTGGAACATCGAGGGCGAGATCGGGTACGTCCTGAACCCCAGCATCGTCGAACTGGGGGAGGAGACGCAGGACGGCGGCGAGGGGTGCCTGTCCGTCCCGAACCTCTGGTACCCGACCGTCCGCGCGAACTACGCGCGCGTGGTGGGCACGGACCTGGACGGCAACGAGGTGGAGGTCTCCGGGGAGGGGCTGATGGCGCGCTGCCTGCAGCACGAGTGCGACCACCTCGACGGCAAGCTGTACCTGGACCGGCTCGAACGCGAGGCCCGCAAGGAGGCCATGCGCGAGTTGCGTGCACGGCTCTGATTCACCTGTTCTTGACTTGGACGATGGTCCAAAAAGTCCGTTAAAGCGGTAATGTGGAACGGAAAGTTGGTGGAAAGGTGAAATTTCTCGCCGCAAACGCGTTACTTCGCGTGCGCCGGGCCGGGGAGTCGTGCAGGATGGGCAGCGGACGCAGTAGTGCACCTGGACACCACGCATGACGCTCGGCCACAGCGCCACCGCCCGGTGAGGACGTAGGGGAAGACGTGCCTCGACCAGGGAGGAAGACATGGCCGGCGGAATTGTTCGTGGCGTGCTGTTCGTGCATTCTGCGCCCCGTGCCCTCTGTCCGCATATCGAGTGGCAGGCAGGCGGTGTCCTGGACCTCCGGGTCACCATGGACTGGACACCTCAACCCGCGGGGCGCGGGCTCTACAGAACTGAATACTCGTGGCAGGGGCCGCAGGGGACGGGCGCCAGGATCGCGTCCGCCCTGCGCGGCTGGGACCACCTGCGGTACGAGGTGACGGAGGAACCGAGCCAGGGCGCCGACGGCGCCCGATGGTCGCACACTCCGGACCTCGGTATCTTCCATGCCATGACGGATGTCCATGGCAACATCGTCATCCCCGAGGACCGGGTACGGGCCGCGCTCGACCACGGCGACCCGCGCGCGGTGCGGGACGCGCTCGACCTCGCCCTGGGCGCGGCGTGGGACGACGAACTGGAGCCGTTCCGCCAGGCGGGGGCCGGTGCGCCGGTCCGCTGGCTGCACCAGGTCGGCTGACGGCGAGCCGGCCGCCCACCCCACGGCGTCACGACGACCGAGCCCCGGTCCGCGAGAGATCGCGGACCGGGGCCTCGTGGTCGCGGGGCTTCGTGGTCGTCCGTCAGGCGTTCTGCACCAGCAGCGCCACGTTGTGCCCGCCGAAGCCGAACGAGTTGTTGATCGCCGCGATGTCGCCGCCGGGGAGCTTCGCGGGCTCGTCCCGTACCAGGGGGACCTGGAGTTCCGGGTCGGGGTTGGCGACGTTGATGGTCGGCGGGGCGAGCCGGTCGGCGATCGCCTTCACCGTGAACACCGTCTCGAGCGCGCCCGCGCCGCCGAGCAGGTGACCCGTCATGGACTTCGTCGCGGACAGCTGCACGTGGTCGGCGTCGCTTCCGAACAGGCGCCGGATCGACGCCGTCTCGGTGAGGTCACCCACCTTGGTCGACGTGGCGTGGGCGTTGACGTGTACGACGTCGGCACCGTCGGCTCCGGCATCCTCCAGCGCCGCCCGCATCGCGGCGACCTGACCCGTGCCGTCGGGGTCCGGCGAGGTGATGTGGTAGGCGTCGGACGACAGCCCGACGCCGCCGATCTTCGCGTACGCCCGAGCGCCACGTGCGGCGGCGTGCTCGGCGCTCTCCAGCACCACCACGGCCGCGCCCTCGCCGACGACGAAGCCGTCACGGTCGACGTCGTACGGGCGGGAGGCGCCCTCGGGATCGTCGTTGCGCAACGACAGCGTGCGGGACGCGGCGAAGGCCGCGATCGGCATCGGGTGGATCGTGGCCTCGGTGCCTCCGGCGACGACGACGTCGGCCCGGCCGGACCGGATCATCTCCGCGCCGTAGCCGATGGCCTCGGCCCCCGAGGCGCAGGCCGACACGAGCGCGTGGGAGCCGGCCTTGGCACCCAGGTCGAGCGACACGAACGCGGTCGGCGAGTTCGGCATGAGCATCGGGACGGTCATGGGCAGCAGGCGGCGGGCGCCGCGCTCACGCAGTGTGTCCCAGCCGTCGAGCAGGGTCCAGACGCCACCGATGCCGGACGACACGACCGACCCCAGCCGTTCGCCGTCGATCTCGGGCTCCCCGGCGTCCTTCCACGCCTCGCGCGCGGCGATCACCGCGTACTGGGCCGACGGGTCCATGCGCTTGAGCTCCGGCCGCTTGAGGACCTCTTCCGGCTTGACCTTGATGGTCGCCGCGAAGTTCACGGGGATCTCGTAGCGCTCGGCCCAGTCGTTGTCCATGGTGCGCGCACCGGACTTCCCGGCGAGCGCGGCCTCCCAGGTGGAGGGCACGTCCCCGCCGAGCGGAGTGGTGGCGCCGAGGCCGGTGACGACGACGTCGCGTGCGGAGGTCATGGGGTCTGGCTCCTGGCTAGGTGGTGCGGTGGAAGATGATGTCCGACGGCGGTCCGGACGGCCTGCGCTGCGGCAGGCCACCGGCGGACCGCCGTCGGGCGATGCGGGCGAGGACGACGACGCGGCGCCGACCCGTCGTCGTCAGTCCTGCGCGCCCTTGATGTAGCTCACGGCGTCACCGACGGTCGCGAGGTTCTTGACCTCCTCGTCGGGAATACGAACACCGAACTTGTCCTCGGCGTGCGTGACGATGGTCATCATCGACAGCGAGTCGATGTCGAGGTCATCGGTGAAGGACTTCTCCAGCGCGACGTCGGCAGTGTCGAGGCCGGTCTCCTCGGCGACGATCTCGGCGAGACCCGTGAGGATCTCCTGCTCGGTGTTGGCCATGGGGCTTCCTTTTCTTCTCGGTGGGAGCCGGGGCTCCCGGGGGACTTGCCGTGACCGCCCGGCCCGGCCGACGCCGGGGCGAGCAGTACGAAGCGAAGGTTACGGCAGGACGATGACCTGCGCGGCGTACACGAGTCCGGCGCCGAAGCCGATCTGCAGGGCGATGTCGCCCGACGTGGCCTGTCCTTCCTCCAGGAGACGCACGGTGGCGAGCGGGATCGAGGCGGCCGACGTGTTGCCGGTGTCGGCGATGTCACGGGCGACCACCACCGACTCGGGCAGCTTCAGCTGCTTCACGAGCTGATCGATGATACGCATGTTCGCCTGGTGCGGCACGAACACCTGGATGTCCTCGGGCGCGACACCGGCGTCGGCCATCGCCTTCGCGGCGATGGGAGCCATCTGGAAGGACGCCCACTTGAACACCGTGGGTCCGTCCTGACGCAGCGTCGGCCAGCCGAGCGAGGAGTCCTCACGCCACTCCTGCCACGAGTGGGTCTGCCGGATCGCGGTGTGCTTGGAGCCGTCCGAGCCCCACACGGTCGGACCGATGCCGGGGGTGTCCGACGGCCCGACGACCGCCGCGCCGGCACCGTCGCCCAGGAGGAACGAGATGGACCGGTCGGTCGGGTCGATGATCTCGGACAGCTTCTCGGCGCCGATCACCAGCACGTTGCGCGCGAGGCCGGCGCGCACGAGGGCGTCCGCCTGGCCGATGCCGTAGGTGTACCCGGCGCAGGCGGCCGAGATGTCGAACGCGGCGGCCGGGGTGGCGCCCAGCCGGTCGGCGAGGATCGAGGCCGCCGAGGGCGTCATGTGCATGTGCGTGATCGTCGAGACGATCACGGCGTCGATGTCCGCGCCGGTGAGGCCCGCGGCGTCCAGCGCCTTGCGGGCCGCGGCCTCCGACAGGTCGAGCACGTCCCGGTCGGCTCCCGCGCGGCGGCGGGTGACGATCCCGGTACGCTGCTGGATCCACTCGTCGGAGGAGTCGATGGGCCCGGCGATGTCGTCGTTGGTGACGACGTTCTCCCCCCGCTCCGCACCCATGGCGAGGATGCGGGAGTAGCGGGTGGGCTCGGACTGCTGCAGGAGGGTCACTGTGCTGCTCCGGGGGTCGTGCCAACGGACTCGGCGCCGACGGCGCTGTGGCGGGCGATCAGGTCGCGGGCGGCGTCGATGTCGTCGGGCGACTTCACCGCGAGAGTCTCCACGTCCTTGAGGCCACGCTTCGCGAGGCCGGTCAGGACGCCGCCGGGGGCCAGCTCCAGCAGCGCCGTCACGCCACGGGCGGCGAGGGTCTCCATCACCAGGTCCCACCGCACCGGTGCCGTGACCTGCGCTGCCAGGTGGGAGAGGACATCCGCGGCGGTGCCGTGACCGTGCGTCCCGCCGGTGTAGGCGGTGCCGTCGAGGTCGGCCAGGAACGGGAGCAGCGGGTCGGCCGCGCCCTGGAACCCGGTCACGGCCCGCTCGAACTCCTCCCGGGCCGAGTCCATGAAGGGCGTGTGGAACGCGCCGGCCACCTGCAGCGGAATGACGCGGGCGCGCTCGGGCGGGTTGTCGGCCAGTTTCGCGAGGCCGTCGAGGGCGCCCGCGGCCACCACCTGGCCGCCACCGTTGACGTTCGCGGGCCACAGCCCGGCCGCCTCGATCGCGGCGAGCACCTCGTCGGGCTTCCCGCCCACCACCGCGCTCATGCCCGACGGCGCCGCCGCGGCGGCCTTCGCCATCGCGCGGGCGCGCACCGCGACCAGTCCGGCCGCTCCGGCGTCGGACACGACGCCCGCCACGGCGGCGGCCGCCAGCTCACCGACGGAGTGGCCCGCCGTCACGTCGACGACGTCGCGCGCCGCTCTGCCGTCCAGGACGGCGCGGAGCGCGAGGAGCGACGACGCGACGATCAGCGGCTGCGCGACAGCCGTGTCGCGGATCGTGTCCGCGTCCGACGTCGTGCCGTGGGTGGCGAGGTCGGTCTCGGCGGCCTCCGAGGCGGCGGAGAGCAGGTCGGCAACTCCGGGCAGCTCGAGCCAGGGGCTGAGCATCCCGGGGGACTGTGAGCCCTGTCCAGGGCAGACGACGGCGAGCACTCGTCCACTCTGCCAACGCAATGTCAACCCGGGACGTCGCGACGCGTACCAAGGTTGTCGAGGGCGGTTGTGGGATCTCTACAAGATTCGGGGCTCCCGTGAAGGCTTCACCGTTCGCCGAGCTGGCCGAGCGCGAGCGCCACCTGCAGCACGAACGACTCGCGCGCGTCGAGCGGGTCCCAGCCGGTGATCTCCGAGACCTTGCGCAGCCGGTAGCGCACCGTGTTGGGATGCACGTACAGCCGCCGGGCCGCCGCCTCCAGGGACCGCCCGGTCCCCAGGTACGCCGACAGCGTCTCCAGCACCGAGCCGCCGGCCTCGGCCAGCGGCGTGTACGCCTGTGTCACGAGCGTGCGCCGGGCCGAGGCGTCGCCGGTCAGCACGCGTTCGGGCAGCAGGTCGTCGGCCATGACCGGGCGGGGCGCCTGCGGCCACGCCGGTGCGGCCGCCATGCCGGCCAGGGCCGATCGTGCGGAGCGTGCGGCGTCGTCCAGCCCGGACACCGCGGACCCGATCACCACCGGTCCCGGGCCGAACCGGCCGAGCAGGCCCGTGGCGGCCTCCACCAGGTCGCCCTCGCCGCCGAGCACCAGCACGAGGCGATCGCCGTGGATCCCCACCAGGGCGTCTCCCGCGCTGCGCCGCGCCGCGCGACGCAGTTCGGCGGCGCGCACCTCGTCGAGGCCGGGATTCGTGGTGCCCACGACGACGAGCGTGCCCCCCTTCCCGCTCCAGCCGAGGGCCGACATGCGGCTGCGCAGCGCGTCGTTGCCGTCGCCGCGCACGAGTGCGTCCACGACCAGTGCCTCCAGGCGGGCGTCCCACGCTCCGCGCACCTCGGCGGCCCGGGCGTAGATCTCCGCCGCCGAGAACGCGACCTCCCGGGAGTACCGCAGCACGGCCTCGCGCAGTTCCCGCTCGCCCCCCGGCACGGCGATCTGGTCCGACATCTCCTCCACCACGTCGACGCCGCAGCGCACGAGCTGCAGCGTCTGCTGCAAGGAGATGGTGCGCGTCAGCTCCGGTGGGGCGGCGGAAAACATCTTGTCCACGCCGTGCGGCGGGCGATGCGGGTCGGCGAACCAGGTGATGAACGCGTTGACCCCGGCCTGCGCGACGAGGCCCACATAGGACCGGTCCTCCGCGGGCAGGTCGCGGTACCACGACAGGTGCTCGTCCAGACGGCGCAGGGTCGCGGAGGTCAGCTTGCCGCTCGCGTCCCGCACCCGCTGCAGGTTCTGCCCGTCGGTGGTCCCGGTGTCCCGGGCGGGCGCCGCCGCGGCCGTGCGGCTGGGCGCCGGACCCGTCCTGCGTCGGGGCGCGGGGCCGGTCGATGGGGCGGTCTTGGGCGAAGCAGGCACGGAGCGAGAATACGGGCCGGATTGTACGGAGTCCACAAACGGACTAATCGCTCGCGCGCCACAGCGGCACGGAGCACCACCGTTTCAGCGGCCACGGCGCACCGTCCCCTGTAGGGTCGAGGGTATGGCCCTGATGCACCGGCTCCGCAGCCTCATCCATCGGCCTACCTCTGCATCCAGTATCGGCGCCCGCCATCCTTCGCCGTCGGCCCCACGTCGAGGAGACACCATCCACGAGGACGCGCTGCGAGCCCAGCTCGCCGACGACCCCAACAACATCGAGGCGTTCACCGCACTCGCGGAGATCGTCCGGGGACATGCTGCTGAGGGGCACGGCGAGCTCGACCCGCTGCGCGACACCGAGGACGAGCCGACCGCCGCCGAGATGCGCAGCCAGGCCGCCGATCTCGCGGTCTGGTCACTCGCCGAGGAGATCGGCGGGAACCCGCGCGGATGGTACCCACTGCTGGAGCTGGGGCGGCTGTCGCTCGCCGAGGACCCGGAGGGCGCCGTGCGGCGCTTCACGACCGCGACCGAGCGTGACCCGGAGGGCCGGGCGCTGGCCGAGAGCCTGTCGATCCTGCGTGCGGCCGGCATGCCGGTGGAGGCGCTCGGGCTCGGCGTGGGGCACTGGCGGGTCCGGGAACACACGCCCGAGGTGGGGCAGCACCTGGTGCGTGCCGCGCTCGAGGCGGACCGGCCGTTCGAGGCGAAGCAGCACCTGCGGGCACTGGACATGCATCCGGACCGGTCCGCCGTGGCGAAGCTCAAGGCGGAACTGGCGAAGGAGATCGCCGCGAGCGAACGGCGCGCGGCCGGTACCTGACCGCCCCGCCGCGCTCCGTGGGTATGGGAGCGCTTGCGGAGCCGTAGCCTGCGGTTCCGGCCGCGTGCCGCCCGCCGATGCGGTCAGTCCTGCGCCTCCAGGACGACCAGGTCGTCGAACGCCCAGGAGGACGCCGCCGAGCCGCCCGTGTAGAGCATGAGGCCCACGGAGCCCGCGGTCTGCAGGGAAGCGGTGCCGTCGGTGGACACGGCCTGCCACGTCGTCGGTTCGGCGGTGCCCTCGGCCCAGACGCGCGTGCGGATCGTCGCGGGGGACGTCCCGGTCACCTGGACCCGCACGAGCAGCGGATCACCCGCGGCGAACGTCAGCCCGGTCACGGTCCCGCCCGCCAGCGGCGTCCCGTTCCGGACCGTGTGCACCTCGACGCGTCCGTCCGGGAACAGCTTGAGCCGCCCGCCCAGGTGGTCGCCGCCGACACGTCGACCCTGCACCGTCAGGTAGCTGTTGCCCGACGGCACGTCGTCGGCCCACGCACGCACGGTGACGTCCGTGGCCGTGTCGGACACGTCCCCGAGCTGCGCGGACAGGGTCAGGCCGCCGGCCATCTCCAGCCTTCCGGCCCCGTCGTCGACGGAGAACCGGGAGGCCGAGCCCCCGGTGGTCCACGCGCCGCCGGTGTCGGCCGTACCCCAGCCGCCGGCCACCGTGCGGGCGAACGCGTCGCGCGCGAGTGCCGGGTCCGGCGGCGGCGGGTCGGTCGCGGTGACGTCCTCGGTGTAGGTGTCGGTGGCGCCGTCGTCGTCGGTGACCGTCAGCGTCACCTCGTAGGTGCCCGCCGCGGCGTACGTGTGCTCGACCGTCGGCCCGGTGGCGGTGTCCCCGTCGCCGAGATCCCAGGCGTAGGACGCGATCTCGCCGTCCGGGTCGGTGCTCGCGCTCGCGTCCGCGGTGAGGGTCAGGTCCGACATGCCGAGCTCGGCGTCCGCGGTGGGCGCCTGGTTCGGGCCCTCACCGGTCAGGCCCACGACATGGTGCCGCGCGATCTGCTCGGGCGTGAGCACGTGCTCGTAGACGGCGACCTCGTCGATGTCCCCGGTGAAGTTGCGGTTCGGGGAGGAGGGCGACCAGCCGTCGAGGTTGTCCCCGCCGACGCGCCAGAAGCCGTTGTACGTCTGCGCGCCGGTGGTGCTCGTGTCGGTGGCCACGAGCTCGCCGTCGAGGTAGAGGCGCATCCCGTCGGCTCCGAGCGTGCCGACGGCGTGGTGCCAGGCGCCGTCCGTCACCGGCGCGGACGACGTGACGGTGCGCAGGGCGCCGGGGTAGGCGCCGAGGACGAGCCTGCCGGTTCCGTCGAGGTACAGGTGCCGGTCGTAGCTGCTCGACGTCGAACGGCTCCCGCGGTCGCCGTAGCCGATGAGCTTGCCGCCCGGCGTCGTGGTGCGGAACCACGTCTCGACGCTGAACGTCTGCGGTGCGGGTCGCGCCGTGCCGGTGGTCCAGGTGCGGGAGTCGATCGTGCCGTCGGTGGTGACGGCGGTGTCGGAACTGGTGGCGAGCGCTCCCGAGGTACCGAACGCGACATCGGTCCCGGCGGTCAGGTCGTACGCGCCGGCGAGGTCGGTGACCGGGCCCGAGGTGCCGCCCATCCGCCAGTAGTGGCTGGCGCCGTCGAGCAGGACGTCCTGGGCGTAGGTGCCGAGCGGCTCGCCGTCCGTCACGGTGACGTCCACCCAGTCGGACCAGGCGGCGTTGCCCCACGGGTCGCGTGCCACCACCGCGTAGCGGTGCGTCGATCCCGGCGTGGCGCCCACGTCGAGAGCGGTCAGGGTCTCCGTCTCCCAGAAGCTCGCGGTCGCCTCGACCTCGGCGACCGCGGGGGCCGACGACGTGTCGCGGTACACGGAGTACGTGAGGGTCTTGTCGTCCCGGTCGTGGTTCTGCGGCCAGGTCAGCCGGACGACGCCGCTCGCGGGCGACGAGGCGCTCAGCGCGAACGACGCGCCGCCGAGGCGCGGACCGTCGGCGTTGGGAGCCACGTCCCGCACCGCGAACCGGACGAGACCCTGCTGCGGCCTGTTGTTGACGCGGAGGAACTCGCCGCCGAACACCACGTAGTCACCGCTCGCGGTCACGTGCCAGGGGCCCTGCTCCTGCCCGGTGTACGTGCCGATCGAGAAGTCGGGGTACCAGTTGAGGAACTCGGGCCGCGGCGTTCCCGGATGGTCGGGGTAGCCGAAGATGTCCGCCGTGTTCGTACCCTCGACCGTCAGCGTGACGGCGGTTCCATGGTAGTAGGAGCGGGGGCTCGTTTCGGGGAACCCGCCGCTGTTGCCGCAGTAGTGCTTGTGGCTGGCCTGGTAGGCGGCGCCCCGGAACGGAACGATGGAGTAGGTGTCGCCGTGGCAGTCCTCGATCCAGACCAGCTCGCCCGTCTCCCAGGACGCGGCGAAGGAACCCTCCACGTTCCCGCCGCCACCGTAGTGGTAGCCGGTGCCGTAGAAGTAGTTCTCGTCCGAGGACAGAGCCAGGATCGCCGCCTTGTCGCCGGCGTTGCGGACCTCGTCGTTGACCGGGAGCGGCAGCAGGTCGCCCGTGGCGGCGTCCAGCCGCGCCAGGCCGTAACCGGGATCCGAGGACCCGTCCACCGCGGTGAAGTTGCCGCTGATCACCACGGAGCCGCCGTCGGGCGCCGCGGTCATCGCCTGCACCGAACGGTTGCCGACCGCCGCCTCGAACGCGCGCGTCGTCGCTCCCGTCGCGGCGTCCACCGCGGCCACCCGTGAGCGGGCCGTGTTGTTCACGCTGGAGAACGAACCACCGAGGAAGACGTCGTCACCGGAGGTCGCCACCGCGTACACCGGGCCGTTCACCGCGGGCCGGAACGAGGTGAGCGCGCCGGTGGACGTGTCGAACGCGGCCGAACGGTACCGCGTGACGCCGTCCACCGACGTGAAGGACCCGACGACGTAGAGCACGCTTTCGTCGGGCGACACCGCCAGCCCCTTGACCTCACCGTTCACCATCGGGGACCAGCTCGTGTCGAGCTCTCCCGTGGCAAGGTCGTAGGCGAGGAGGTTGCCTCGCGGCACCTCGTCCGTGCCCGGCGCTGCACCGGCAGGGCGCGCCGAGCTGAAGCTCCCGCCCACGTACACGGTGTCGCCGACCACCACCTGGGTCCAGGCCACGCCGTCGATCTGGGTGGTCGGGAGCGGATCACTGCTCACGGTCGCCGGCAGTTCGGCGGACGAGGCCGCGGAGAGCGCCGTCGTGGCGACGTCGCCGGCAGCCGGAGTGGTCACCAGGACGTCGCGGGCTCCCGGTGCGGCCAGCGCCGGAGCGGCCGCGAGGCCGCCTGAGAGGACCGCGACGACCGCGACCGCGGCCACGCCGGCCGCCGGGCGGCGGCGCGGCCGGAGAACAAGGGATTCGGTGCCGGGAACGCGCATGCTTCGTACTCCGCCTTCGAAGGGCCGTACCGGGCAGGACCGTGCCCGGACGTGATGCCTCCGAGGCTACGACCGGCCACAGCGTGGTACTAGCCGGTACGGGGTGAAGTAGCGGGTGAAGTCCTGCTCAGTGCGTTATTTCACCCGAAAATATACTTGCGCGCGCGGCGCCCGAGCGGCTTCGGGGTGGTTCTCTAGGATCGGTCGCATGCCGTTCGCCGTATCCCTGTCCGACGACGTCGTCCTGCGCGACGTCACCATCGACGACGCCGGGCCGCTCGCCGACGCCTACCGGCGCAACCGCGCGCACCTGGAGCAGTGGGAGCCGGCGCGGCCGGACGACTTCTTCACCGAGGCGGCGCAGAAGCGCGTCGTCGACCTCCAGCTGGAGCAGGCGGCCGGTGGGCGCGGCCTGTTCCTGGTGCTCGCGGCCGGCGACGACGTCGTGGGCCGGCTCAACCTCTCCGACATCGTGCGTGGCGCGTTCCAGAACGGACACCTCGGCTACTGGATCGACGCGGAACTCGCCGGACGCGGGCTCATGACGCGGGCCGTGGTGTCGGTTGTGGAGCACGCGCGGGCCGGGCTGCGCCTGCACCGACTGCAGGCCGGCACGCTGCCGCACAACGCGGCGTCGCAGACGGTGCTGACGCGGGCAGGATTCCAGCGGTTCGGCTACGCCCCGCGATACATGCGGATCGCCGGCGAGTGGCAGGACCATGTGCTGTACCAGTTGCTCCTGTGACGCGAACGATGACGCGGAACATCGCTGAACGGTGTCCCGCGTCATCACAAAGTGGGCCCGGAGGGACTCGAACCCCCGACCAGTACGGTGTAAACGTAGTGCTCTACCAACTGAGCTACAGGCCCTGGAACGGCGCAGCCCAGGATACCTGTCCTGACGCCCGGCCACGCCGTCCACCCACGACACGCCCGGCCACGCCGTCCACCCACGACGCCGCCGTCAGATCTCCGCCAGCGCCTGGCGATAGCCCTCCAGATCGCGCCGGCGTCCTCGCGGGCTGACCACGCTCCAGCGCACGATCCCGTCGGTGTCGATCAGGAACGAACCGCGCAGCGCGTGGCCGGACTCCTCGTCGAACACCCCGAACGAGCGCGCGACCGCGCCGTGCGGCCAGAAGTCGCTCAGCAGGTCGAAGCCGAAGCCTTCGGTCTCCTGCCACGCCTTCAGGGTGAACACGGGGTCCGTGGAGACCGCGAGGAGCCGCACCCCGGCAGTCTCGAAGTCCTCGATGTTGTCCCGCAGCTCGCACAGCTCACTCGTGCAGATGCCGGAGAAGGCGAACGGGTAGAACACGACGAGCGTGGTCTGGCCGCGCAGATCGGCCAGGTGCACGGGGGTGCCGTGGGTGTCGGGAAGCGTGAAGTCGGGCGCCGGGTCGCCGGCGCCCACGGCCTGTCCCGGGGCGACGGCGGGTTCGGGCGAGGTCATCAGTGCCCGCGGCCCCGGAAGGCGAGCCGTGTGGCCGACCACTCCTCGGCCACCGCGAAGGTGTTCGTCGTCTGCAGGCCCGCGGTGTTGGCCGCCTCCTGGATCTCTCCGGGCGTCGTGTGCCCGTCGCGCCCTGCCTTCGGCGTGAAGATCCAGATGAGACCGCCGTCGTCGAGGAGCGTGGTGACGTCGACCATGGCATCGGTCAGGTCTCCGTCGCCATCTCGCCACCAGAGGATCACGCCGTCGGTGACGTCGCCGTAGTCCTCGTCCTCGAGCTCGTTGCCGGTGATCTTCTCGATCTCGGTGCGCACGTCGTCATCGACGTCGTCGCCCCAGCCGAACTCCTGAACCACTTGGTCGGCCTTGAATCCGAGTCGGTCCGCACCCTGGGTGTCCGCGCTCACTTTGGTTCTGCATTCCTTTCATCTCACGATCCTGGGCCGCGTGGTGACCAGGCGTCCTTCGTGGCAAAGGTAGTGCACTCGGACGTGCCGCGCTGCACGGGCGCGCCAGTGATGCAGGACCGTTGTGTCGGTCCGGGGCGAGGCCGTGCCGGTCCACGCGCCGGCCGTACCGGCTCCGCGACAGCGGCCGTGGGGCCTGCCGCACCACGGCCGCCGTCGTCCACGGACCGCCAAATCCGTACTTGGTATCAGTAAAGCGATACTCGGTCTCACCTGCGGGTCTCCTCCGCGAAAAGTCGGCGCGAAGTAACGCAGATCACGCATCCCGCTGAGCTTCTTGACCGTCCTATGGTGTGAGCGCACGCTGGGAGGGGTCAGAATGGCTGTGACCACCTGTGCGCGGGTGGGCGTCGCTGACCGCGACGCCGATCGCCCCCGAGTGGCGCAGGACGAGAGAAGCACGGCCAACCGGTCGTGCCGACGACTCTGACGTGACGAAGAGCGCGGCGAAGGGCGAGAGCCGAGGAACGAGGCACTCGCCCGGAGCGGAGCCCGAGGAGCGTCAGCGGCAAGGGAGAGGTTGCTGGTGGCTTCGTTTGACGAGACCGGACCGCTGATCAACGGTCTGCTCAGCGCTGTGCCGGACATCGACCCCGGGGAAACCTCCGAGTGGGTCGAGTCGTTCGACGGACTGATCGACGACAAGGGCGGCCCGCGGGCCCGGTACGTCATGCTCAACCTGCTGCGGCGGGCTCGCGAGCGCAACGTGCACATCCCCGCGACGACGGCCACGCCGTACGTCAACACGATCGGTATCCACGAGGAGCCCTACTTCCCGGGCGACGAGGCGATGGAGCGGCGCTACCGCTCCTTCATCCGCTGGAACGCGGCCGTCATGGTGACCCGCGCGCAGCGTGAGGGTCTGTCCGTGGGCGGGCACATCTCCTCGTACGCCTCCGTGGCGACCCTCTACGAGGTGGGTCTGAACCACTTCTTCCGCGGCAAGGACCACCCGGGCGGCGGTGACCAGATCTACTTCCAGGGTCACGCCTCGCCGGGCGTGTACGCCCGCGGGTTCCTCGAGGGACGGCTCAGCGCGGAGCAGCTCGACGGCTTCCGCCAGGAGAAGTCGCACGAGGGCGGCGGCCTGCCGTCGTACCCGCACCCCCGTCTCATGCCGGACTTCTGGGAGTACCCGACGGTGTCGATGGGCCTGGGCCCGGCCTCGGCCATCTACCAGGCGTGGACCAACAAGTACCTGCACAACCGCGGGATCAAGGACACCAGCCAGCAGGACGTGTGGGCGTTCCTCGGCGACGGCGAGATGGACGAGCCGGAGAGCCGCGGCATGATCCAGCTCGCGTCCCAGCAGCAGCTCGACAACCTGACGTTCGTGGTGAACTGCAACCTGCAGCGGCTCGACGGGCCGGTGCGCGGCAACGGCAAGATCATCCAGGAGCTGGAGGCGCAGTTCCGGGGTGCCGGCTGGAACGTCATCAAGGTCGTCTGGGGCCGCGAGTGGGACGCCCTGCTCCAGGCCGACAAGGACCGCGCCCTGGTCAACCTCATGAACGCCACGCCGGACGGCGACTACCAGACGTACCGCGCCGAGTCGGGCGCGTTCATCCGGGAGCACTTCTTCGGCCGCGACCCGCGCACCAAGGCGCTCGTCGAGAACATGACCGACGAGGACATCTGGAACCTCAAGCGCGGCGGCCACGACTACCGCAAGATCTACGCGGCGTACTCGGCGGCCCGCGCACACACCGGCCAGCCGACGATCATCCTGGCCCACACGGTCAAGGGCTACGGTCTCGGCTCCGGCTTCGCCGGGCGCAACGCGACCCACCAGATGAAGAAGCTCAAGACGGACGAGCTCAAGGCGCTGCGCGACTCCCTCAACATCCCGATCACGGACGACGAGCTCACCGACCCGTACGACGCGCCGTACTACCACCCGGGCATGGACTCGCCGGAGATCGAGTACATGCTGGAGCGCCGGCGCCAGCTCGGCGGGTTCGTGCCGGAGCGCCGGTCGACGCCCAAGACGCAGCTCACGCTGCCGCAGGACAAGTCGTACGAGCTCCTGGCGAAGGGCTCGGGCACGCAGCAGGTCGCCTCCACCATGGCGTTCGTCCGCATGCTCAAGGACCTGTTCAAGGTCAAGGGCTTCGGCGAGCGGATCGTGCCGATCATCCCCGACGAGGCGCGTACCTTCGGCCTGGACTCGATCTTCCCGAGCGCGAAGATCTTCAACACGCTGGGGCAGAACTACCTGGCCGTGGACCGCGAGCTCATGCTGAGCTACAAGGAGTCCGAGTCCGGCCAGATCATGCACACCGGTATCAACGAGGCCGGCTCGGCGGCCGTGTTCCAGTCGGTGGGCACGTCGTACGCGACGCACGGCGAGCCGCTGATCCCGATCTACATCTTCTACTCGATGTTCGGTTTCCAGCGCACCGGCGACCAGTTCTGGGCAGCGGGCGACCAGCTCACCCGCGGCTTCATCATCGGTGCGACCGCCGGCCGCACCACCCTGACCGGTGAGGGCCTGCAGCACGCCGACGGTCACAGCCCGCTCATCGCCGCGACGAACCGCGCCATCGTGCAGTACGACCCGGCCTACGGCTACGAGATCCGGCACATCGTGCGGGACGGCATCGAGCGGATGTACGGCCCTGGCGAGAACGGCGTCGGTGCCGACGGGCGCGACCAGGACGTCATGTACTACCTCACGGTGTACAACGAGCCGATGGTGCAGCCGGCCGAGCCGGAGGACGTGGACGTCGAGGGCATCAAGCGCGGCATCCACCGGATCCAGGCGGCGGGCGACGGCGACGGCCCGCGTGCCCAGCTGCTCGCCTCGGGCGTGGGCGTGCCGTGGGCCCTGGAGGCGGCCGAACTGCTGCGCGAGGACTGGGGCGTGCACGCGGACGTCTGGTCCGTGACGAGCTGGACGGAGCTGCGACGCGACGCGCTGGACGCCGAGCAGGCGGCCTTCGTCGACCCCGGGGCCGAGCCGCGCGTGCCGTTCGTCATGCAGAAGCTGCAGGGCGCGTCCGGGCCGTTCATCGCGACGAGCGACTACGACCACCTGGTGCCGGACCAGATCCGGGCCTGGGTGCCCGGCGACTACGCCGTGCTCGGCGCCGACGGTTTCGGGTTCTCGGACACGCGTGCGGCGGCGCGTCGGTACTTCCTCATCGACGGGCCGTCGATGGTGGTCAAGACGCTGCAGGTGCTGGCCCGCCGCGGCGAGGTGCCGGCCGACGTGGTGGCGAAGGCGGTGGAGAAGTACCGCCTGCTCGACGTGAACGCGGGGACGTCGGGAAGCGCGGGCGGCGAGAGCTGAGCTCCGGGATGACGCCGGGCCGAGCCCGGTGACGGCGGGGGCGGCGCCTGGTGGCGCCGCCCCCGCGGTCTGCGCCCGCCGTCTGCGCCCGCCGTCTGCGCCCGCGGCAGACAGCGCGCCGAGCGGACGGTGCGACCCCGTGTGGTCGGTCCCATGTCGAGTGGT
>NZ_JAFMPK010000019.1 GCF_017349295.1 Myceligenerans salitolerans | reverse complement strand
GATAGGGCTTGGGCACGATGACATCCTTCCAGCCCGCCGAAGCAGGCAAGTCAGTTGTCACCTATCCGTGCAGCAGACCCGACCGCAGCCGCCGTGAAGACTGTCGACGCACACCAGTCCCAGTTCTCGATGCCGCCGCTCCACTCGAACAACGACGTATAGAAGGCCTCAACGCCGACCTGGCGAACACCTTGATCGCCTGCCGCCAGCACTTTGAGCACATCCATCATCTGATTGCGACGCCGCTGCTCGTCGAGGCGCCCGGTGATGCCCGTAGTCGGCTCGCCGATGGCGTCGTCCCCAGCCGACGGTAGAGGGAGCCATTCGAGTTCCTGGAGACCTGGCACGTCACTGACCGGGCCGACTGTGGTCAGCGTGTTGTCGCGGACGTACAGTGCGATGCGCCCCTCGTGGTCGCAGGACGGGCACTCGCACAGCCAGGCATCCACGACCACGTCGGACACGGCACGATCGCCCACGTCGTTGCGGCCCCATCGCAGCACGTCGCCGAGGCTGTAGCGGTACTGCCACACGGCGCCGTACTGGAACTGGACCTCCCGTGGCGCGACCTCCTGGCAGGAGGGGCACTCGATCGTTACGTCGAGCGAGTTGAACAATCCCATGTCACTCCGCCACATAGCCCTGGTCGGCGAGCCACTCCGCGAGGAGATCGAGCGCCAGGGTGCAGGCCTGCTCGTTCTCCTCGACGGTCAGATCGTCGATCCGCGCGTTGGGACGCGCGGGGCCCGCGATGTGCCTCACGATGTGGTACTCCCAGGTGACGTTTGCACCGGAGGCGCCCAGGCGAGCGGTCAGCCACCGCGAGAGTCCGTGGAGGTCGGTCCTCAGCGTCCACAGCGACCCTGTCACGAACGCGGCGAGCGTCGAGAACGAGTCGCCCGAGACGAACATGCCGCGTCGCAGCCGCAGGTGATGCACCAGCGTGGCGGGGTTGTCGAAGTGCCACCGGTCGAGCCTGTCGCGGGGATCTTCTGGTGCTCCTGGACCCGACCAGCCTGCGGTGAAGTCGGTCGCGACGACGGTGATGGTGCCGCCGGTGAACGTCAACTCGTGACGGACGCCGCCCTTGTCGTCGGGCAGAATCTCGTCGACCAGCAGATTGGAGCGTGGCTGTTCGCTGTGGTCGCCGTCGGACTCCACCGACGTCACGCCCTGGTACCTCAGGACGAACTCGGGCGGCGCGTCGCCGTACGCCGCCAGGACCAGGGTGACCACGACGCCGTCGTCGGTGAATCGTGTGGACATCCGGTCGAAAGACGCGCTGCGCGGGCACCACGGGTGGCTGAAGTCGTAGTGTTCGGGATGGGTGGCGAACGCTCGCGCGCAGGGTGGAAGCTCCTCTGCGTGCTCGGCGAGCCACTCCAGATACTCCCGCGGGTCGGTCATCGACCCGCCGCCGGTCGACTCCACCTTCACGTAGCGCACACGGGAGTCTCCCACGGCGCACCGGCCAAGCCCAGCGGCCTGCGATGATCCGAGCATGTCATCGAGTCCTGGCTTCTCGCGGACCACTGTTCTGCTCTCACTCCAACAGGCGTTGTGGGATACGGTTACGCCCGGCCTGCGGGGCGTGACGGTGCGCCTCGGTGGGTCCGGGATCGAGGGCCGCATGATCTACGACCACGAGCCCGATGCCACGGATCGCGAGGACTGCTCGCTCGTGGAGACTTTCGTCGTCGCCGACGTCCCTGACGATGTCGAGGTCAGACTGAAGGCCGTCGCCGTCGTCCTACCCGAGGAGTGGACGCTGCTGGACGGAGAAGAGTGGGTCTACCTGCGCAAAGAACCCGCACCACCGCAACCCTGGCATCCGCACCCGAACCCAGCAGCAACACCGCTGCTGGACTCACCACGCACCCGCGACGAACTCGCGTCGTTCATCGACGAACTCGCGAGCACGAGCGCCGTGTCGCCCGGCGCCTGGGAGAACGCGACCCTGCCCGACTAACTTCACGCGCTCGCCGCGTGGACCCGCGACCTGGATGGCTACTACTTGGGCAACGGCGAGCCGGTACCCGAGACGCCTTCCTGGAACCTCGTGGCGCGGATGCTCCAGGCCGCGACCACCTACGAGTAGAAGTAGAAGGGATGCAGTGTGGACCGGCACCAACTCCAGGACGCGTTCGACGAGATCTTCGACCAGGCGCTTGTCTTCCATGGGTACGCCGACTACATGAGGGACTACGACCTCTACGTCTACGCGACGGCGGATCCGCGCACCGGAATCGCACCGGAACACCTGCGCTACCGGTTCACCCACTGTGTTCGTGCGACCGTGACCACGACTGTGCGGCGCGACGTCTGGGCGACGTCACTCGGCGATGAGTTCACCGACCACCTCGCCTGGCAGCGGGCCGGCGAACCGGACGGGTACGTCTGGGGCGTGCGGTGGCAGGCCCTCTACCCAGGAATCCGGCTTCTACCGGAGTCCGACGAGGCGGCACGATGGGCGTCCGAGCTGGGAGTCCCGTTCCACACGGCGCGCGTGGAGACGAACGCTCACGACATCGAACTGGTCTTCTCCGACCTCCGCATCGACCAGGTCGTCACCGGTCATGTCGTCCTCGCGTTGGATGAGGCGCCGTGATGAGCTACCCGTACCTCGGCGTCGAGGGCTACCAGCCGAACCTTCAGCGTGGCCTCGCAACGATCGCGGAAACGCATCGGCGGCGTCTTGCTGGGACTCATCGGCCGGCGCCTCACTCGGGCGTGGCTGCTCTGGGACCGTGCGCGCGACGAGTGGTTCGCCGATGCGCCGGTGCTCCTGGAGTTCGACGGTGAGCAGGTCGAGGTGTGTCACCACGCCCGGCAGCCTATCGGCGGTAGCTCGTGCCGATGCGGGCGGTCCGCAGTGCGCGCCACGGAGGCGGACGACGACGGGCCGCACCCGCCCGCCGTCGTCCGTCAGACCGTCAGTGGTGCGAGTGCGACGACATCGAGGCGGTGCCGGCCGTCCGGGCCGACTCCGTCGCGAACAGGTAGTCACCGGTCTCGGTGTCCACGCCGTCGATCTTCGGGACCTTCACCGTGCGCGCGCCCGGCTTGCCACCGATGACGACCTTCCGCAGGCTCACGTTGTTCTCGGCCGTCACCTCGTGCAGGTTGCCGTCCGGATTCACCGTGATGCGGATCTTGTAGGTGCCGTTGGGGACGCCGGTGAGGTCGAACGCCTCGGTCTGGTACTGCGCGTAGGTGTCGCCCCAGCCCACGGGCAGGGACTCGCGCATCCAGGTGGCTTCCTTCCCACCGCAGGCGCTCTCCAGGCCGATCAGCTCGGGACGCCATGCCGCGTTCTCCGCGAGCATGTCCACGGGGTCGGTCGGCACGAGGCACCACGACTGCTTGCCGCTGGTGGTGACCAGGTCGCCCTGGGGCGTGACGAGCTCGTACTGTGCGAAGTCGAGGAAGTGCCAGTGGTTGTGGCCCGGGGCGGCGTGGTACTTCATCGTGCCGGTCCTGGCGTACCCGACCTGCTCGCCGTCCTCGTAGAAGAACTGGTAGGCGTCCATCACGCTCTTGTTCGGACGGCGGAAGCCCTCCACCACGAGCGGGGCAGGGCCGGCGTTCCACTCGTGCGCGTTGAAGGTGAGCCGGTCCTTGCCGCCCTGCCGCTCGGTACCGATCGACCAGGCAGGCTCGGCGACGAGATCCGGGAGGGTGCCGTCCCGCGGATCCGCGACCTTCGGGGCCGCACCCTTCGTGCCCGGCTTCGCGCTGGCGGTCGCGTTGTCGGCCCGCTTGACCTCCTCGGCCAGGTACAGGTTCGGCGTGCGCTCCACGACGCCCGAGTCCTCGATCCCGCCGGCGGAGGCCGTGCCCGGTGACACGTCCTGCATCAACTGGCCGACGTCGGCGCCCTCGGCGCTGAATCCCTCCACGGGTTCACCCGCGAACCCGCCGTCGTCGCCCCATTCCTTCGACGCGTTGCGCACGGTGACCTTCTGCTTGAGCTTGCGCTCGCTGTCCGGGATGCCGAGGAACGCGGCCACCGGTTCGGTGATCGCCGTCGTCATCGTGAGCCGGTGGCCGATCTTCACGCCCTTGACGTCGGTGTAGGCCTCGAGGTTCGCGGCCCAGCCCTGGTCGACGCCGAACACCACGGACCGCGTGAACCAGTTGCCGCCGCAGAACGCGGGGTAGCTCGCTTCCGACGGGCCGTTCGGCGCGATGCGCCGTGTGTCGTAGCCCGCGGGGCACAGCGTGCGCTTCTCGTCGAACACCACCTTCCCCTGCGAGTTGACGATCCTGACCCGCAGGCCGTCCTTGATCCCGTTCATCCCGTCCACCAGTTCGGCGGGAACGGTGACGGTCTCGCCCCTCCTGGTGCCGTCGACGGTGGTCATGGTCATCATGGGCGTCGCGCCGTACGAGTCCCGCTTCGTGGCGAACTCGTAGCCGACCTCCGGCGCGGCGAGATAGCGCACGGAGTCGAGGAAGGCGAAGCTCTCGCCCGGGTAGGCGTACGCGTCCACCGTCGGAGGCCCGGTGATCCTCAGGCCGTTGTCGGTGTCCGACGCGGTGGACGGGGTCGATCCGTCGTCGGCGGACGCGGTGCCCGCGGCGAGCTGGGCCGCGGACAGCCCGAGGGTCATCACACCGGCCAGGCCGACGGCGGTCAGCCGGCTCCTGGATGCCAATCGCTTCTTCAAGACAACCTCCGGGGTCGAGTGGTGACGCTGTCGTCACTCCCGACGAGACTGCCGGGCAGAAGGTTGTGCCGAATGTGAAATACCCGCTAACTCCACAGCTTCTCGACATTCGCGCGCGAAATGCCGGTCTTCTCCACGAGGTTCGACGGCGCGTCGCCACGCGTCTGCCCGATCTCGCGTGGATCTGCGCCACGCGCGATACGAGGTCGGGTCAGAGCGGCAGGGAGTGCTGGATGTCGATGGTGCGGCTGTGCGCGACGAGTCTCTCGTAGTCGGACGCCGCGCCACGCATGAGGATCTCGATGAGTGCCTCGGCCTCGTCGTTGGACAGATGCGTCGCTCCGACGACGGCACGGTGATGGATGACGGCGTTGAGGATGTCGAGCAGACTGCCGATGTCGACGTCCTCGCGCAGGTCACCACGCCGTTGCGCCCGCTGGAGCAGGCCCGTGACGACGGCTCGAGGCGGTTCGTCGACGATGCGCCGGTACTCGGCGCGGAGCTCCTCGTCGTTCGCGCAGGCGACGTGGATCGCGTTCAGCACGTCGGGTCGGAGGGTGCGAAACGCGGAAAGGAACACTTTCATGCCTTCGGCCAGGTCGCACAGGGTGCATCCGGTGTCAGGCGCCGGTGGTACGTCGAGTCGCCACGCGACGACGGCCAGTGCGAGGTGGGTTCGCGTCGGCCAGCGTCGATAGATGGCGGCCCGGGTGGTGTGTGCCGTTCGCGCGACGGACTCGAACGACAGAGCCTGGAAACCGCGGTCGTCGAGCTGCCGGCCCGCTGCGGTGAGAACCGCGGTATCGATGCCCGGGTCGCGTGGCCGGCCCGCGCCGGCGCCCTTGCGCACGTCCATAGCGTCGACCATACTCCATTCCAATACGATACGCATTGCATCGAAAGGAACCTTGTGTCACGACGGAATCCGGAGCACGGCGACGCGGGCCCGCGCGCCTGGACAGGCCTGGTCGTGCTGATGTTGCCGCTGTTCGTGCTGTCCATCGACGTGAGCGTGCTCTATCTCGCGGCGCCTCACCTCGATGTCGCGCTCCGGCCCAGCCCGACCCAGTTGTTGTGGATCCTCGACATCTACGGCTTCGTGATCGCGGGCTCGTTGTTGACGATGGGTCGTCTCGCCGATCGGATCGGTGCGCGTCGCCTGCTGATGATCGGCTCCTCGCTGTTCGCGGCGGCATCGGTGGCGGCCGCGTTCGCGCCGAGTGCCGAGTGGCTGATCGCGTGCCGTGCGGCCATGGGCCTGTCCGGCGCCACGTTGATGCCGTCGACCCTGGCCCTGATCAAGGCGATGTTCACCGACGAGCACCAGCGTCGGCGCGCGGTGGCGATCTGGATGAGCGTCTTCTCCGGCGGCGTCGCAGTCGGCCCGGTGATCGGGGGAGCGATCCTGGAGGCATTCTGGTGGGGAGCGGTCTTCCTGCTCGCGCTACCGCCCATGGCGGCCGTCGTTCTGGCCGGCCCCTTCCTGCTGCCCGAGCAGCGGGAGGAGCGACCAGGTCGCGTGGACCTGGTGAGCGTGGGCCTGTCCTACTCCGCGATGCTGGCTCTCGTGTGGGCGCTGAAGCAGGTGGCCGCCGGTGAGAACGTCGGGTGGGCGGTTCCGGTCGCGCTGCTCGGGCTGATCTCCGGCTGGGCGTTCTGGCGGCGCCAGCCCCGCCTGCGGAAGCCGTTGCTCGACCGAACGTTGTTCGAGGTGCCACGTCTCCGGCGGGCGGTGCTCCTGCTCTTCTCGGGCCTCCTGGTCGTCAACGCCGTCTTCTATCTCTACCCGCAGCTGCTTCAGCTCGACCTCGGCCTGTCCGTCCTGGTCGCAGGCCTGTGGGTGATGCCGGTGGCGGTGTCGAGCATGCTGGCGACACTGGCGACGCCGCTACTGGTCCGTCGGTTCGGCGTCGAGCGGGTGATCGCGACCGGGCTTGCGGTCGCCGCCTCCGGGCTGGGAGCGGCCGCCGTCGCGAGCCTCATCGGTGGGCTGCCCGCGCTGGTGGTGGCCGTCGCCTGGACCGTGATCGGCGTGGCGCCGCTGCCCACCCTCGCCACCGACCAGGTGATCGGTGCAGCTCCGGCCGACCGTGCGGGCTCGGCGTCCGCGCTCACGGAGACGGCCGGTGAGCTCGCGGTGGGTCTCTCCGTCGCGCTCGTCGGGAGCCTCGTGATCGCGGCCGGTGCGCTCGACCGCGGGCTCCTGGTGACAGGGATCCTCGGCGCCGGACTGATCGGCGGCCTCGCGCTCCGCGAGGCGCGTACCGGCGGGAGCGCGGCGTGACGCCCTCGGGTCCGTGCGCCGGTCGACCGCCGTCGGCGCTTCGACCGGGAAGATCGAGGAGTTTCCCGTAATGTCAACCCTGCAGCTCCTGCGCCCGGAGACACGACGGAGGAAAGTGTGCTCGACATCAGCCCATTGACCTGGGCCCTCACCATCGGTCTGATCATCTTGCTGCTGGCCGTGGACCTGGTCCTGGCCGCGGCTCGCCCGCACCACGTCGGGTTCAAGGAGGCCACGGCCTGGTCGGTGTTCTACATCGCGGTGGCGATCGGGTTCGGCGTCTGGTTCGGACTGCAGTACGGCAGCACGGCGGGCACCGAGTACTTCGCGGGCTACATCATCGAGAAGAGCCTGTCGGTCGACAACCTGTTCGTGTTCGTGATCATCATGAGTACGTTCGCGGTACCGGACCGGCACCAGCACAAGGTCCTCGTCTTCGGGATCGCGCTCGCCCTCGCCATGCGTGCCGTCTTCATCGCCCTCGGCGCCTCTCTCATCAGCCTGTTCTCGTTCACCTTCCTGCTGTTCGGGCTCCTGCTGCTCTACACGGCCGTGCAGTTGTTCCGTCACCGCAACGAGGACCCGGACATCGAGAACAACCTGATGGTGCGCGGTGCGCGGCGGCTGCTGCCCGTCAGCGACGGGTACATCGGCGGCAAGCTCCTCGCCCGGGAGAACGGCCGCCGCGTGGTCACCCCGCTGTTCATCGTGCTCGTCGCGATCGGCAGCGTCGACCTGCTGTTCGCGCTCGACTCGATCCCCGCCGTCTTCGGCGTCACGGCGGAGGCCTACATCGTCTTCACCGCCAACGCCTTCGCGCTACTGGGCCTGCGGGCGTTGTTCTTCCTCGTCAAGGGCCTGCTCGACCGACTCGTCTACCTCTCGGCCGGTCTCGCGATCATCCTGGCGTTCATCGGGGTCAAGCTGATCCTGCACTGGGCTCACGTCGACATCGACGAGTCGATCCCCGAGATCCCGACACCACTCAGCCTCGGTGTCGTGCTCGGTGTGCTCGCCGTCGTGACCGTGGCGAGCCTGATCAAGACCCGCGGCCTCTCGTACGAGAAGGCACACGCCGGATCGCTCAGCCTGACGAGCACCAAGAAGAAGGACGGGACGCCGCAGTAGCCGCCGCGGCAGCGCGGCGCCCTTCCCCACCGACAACGGAAGCAGATCGCTCATGACCACACCCCGCGTGGGCGTCGTCTGGAACCCCGCCAAGACGACCCGACAGGATCTCGAGCGCGCGCTCGAGAAGGCAGGCTCCTCGGTGTCGTCGGCTCCGGAGGCCCTGTGGTTCGAGACGAGCGAGGACGACCCCGGCCAGGGCGCAGCCGCCCGGGCGACGGGCGAGGGCGTGGCCGTGGTGGTCGTCGCGGGCGGTGACGGCACCGTCCGGGCCGTCGCCGAGCATCTCGCGGAGGCGGACACCTCGGCCGCGCTGGGGATCGTGCCGCTCGGTACGGGAAACCTGCTGGCGAGGAACCTCGGAGTGCCCCTGGGGGACCTCCCTGGAGCGTTCGCCCGGGTGCTGGCCTCCGAACCGCGAGCCATCGACGTGGGATGGCTCGAGATCGACCTCGACGCCGGCACCGAACGTCACGCGTTCGCCGTCATGACCGGCTTCGGCCTCGACGCCCACATGATCACCGAGACGGACGACGACCTCAAGGACAGTGTCGGCTGGCTCGCCTACGTGGAATCGATGGGCCGCGCACTCTCCGCCAGCGACACGCTCGACATCCGGATCGCGGCCGACGGCGGACCGCGCCGCCACGAGCACGTGCACACCCTCCTCGTCGGCAACTGCGGAACCCTTCAGGGCGGGATCAACCTCCTGCCGGAGGCCGACCCGGGTGACGGTGAGCTCGACCTGCTCGCCCTGAGCGCGGCCGACGCGGCCGGCTGGGCCGACACGCTGCGCAACATGGTCTGGGACAACGGCATCAAACGGCTGGCCACGCGCCGCTCGGCGGCCGAGAGCAGCGCCAGCACCATGCACTTCCGCCTGCGCGGCCTCCAGGTAGAACTGTCGGAGCCGCGCGTGGTCGAGATCGACGGCGAGGATCTCGGGGAGACCACCCGCTTCGGCGTCACCGTTCAACCGGGCGCGGTCCGCGTCCACTGAGTACGCCCGAGGCCGCCCGGGGACGACGGCATCCACCGATCGGACGACCCGCGGATCATCCGATCGGTGTCCCCGTGGTTGATCCGCGTCCGCGGGGACACGGCCACGCTGGACGCCATGACGACACCCCCGGACCAGGTCCCGCCCGTGCGTACGGCCGCGACCTCCATCTCCGTCGCCGATGCCCGTTCCGCCGCCGCCCCGTCGGCACCACGTCTGGCGTGGATCGACAACCTGCGCATCTGGCTCACCGCGCTCGTGGTCCTGCACCACGCGGCGTTCACCTACGCGCCCTTCCCCGCCTGGCCGTACTGGGAGCCCGACCACGGGCTGGGAGGCAGCCTCCTCCTGCTGTTCGGCGTGTTCAACCAGATGTGGTTCATGAGCGCGTTCTTCCTCGTCTCGGGCCTTTTCGTGCCGGGTTCCTACGAGCGCAAGGGCACCCGCCGGTTCGTCGTCGACCGCCTGTGGCGGCTCGGCCTGCCGTTGCTGCTGGTCGTCGTGGCGCTACGCCCACTGGTGGACGGACAGAGGTACCAGGCCGCCCAGGACGCCGCCGCGGCGGCGGGGACGGAGCTGTCGCCGGTCACGTTCTACCTGCAGACCGCCCGGCCGATCTGGATGTGGTTCGTCGAGGTGCTGCTGGTCATATGCGTGGCCTACGCCGTCTGGCGAACGCTGCGCACTCGTCCTGTTGCCGCCGTGCCGCGTGCGGCCGCACCCACGGCGTGGACGCTCCTCGCACTCGGGGCCGGTTTGACCGGGGTGACCTACCTGTGGCGCATCGTGGTGCCGACCGGGGCCGGATGGCCCGTGCTAGGGCTCCCCACGCCGGACCATCTGCCGCTCTACGTGGCGTTCTTCGTGCTGGGCACGCTCGCGCTGCGCCGCGGCTGGCTCGACCTGCTGACTCCCCGTGCGGGCTGGATCGGAGCGGGGGCCGCGACCGTCGGCGCCCTCGTCCAGCTCGCCGTCATCGCCGATCCCGCGGCGGCCGGAGGCGGAACGTGGCAGTCGCTCGTCGTCGCCGCCGGGCTCGTGCCCACGGCGATCGGTACGACGGTCGCGGCCCTCGCTCTGTTCCGCTCCCGGTTCGCGCGCCAGGGGCGCCTGCTCCGGTTCCTGTCGACGCACACCTATGCCGTGTACGTCGTGCACGGCCTGGTCCTCGTCGGTGTCGGCAGGATGCTCGCCCCCGTCGACGCGCCGGTCCTGGCGAAGTTCGTGCTCCTCGCCGCCGCCGCGCTGCCGATGTGCTGGGCCGTCGCCTGGGGAGTGCGGAGCATTCCCGGCGCCAGGAGAGTGTTCTGAACCGTCCGCTCGCGCGGCAGGATGGGACGGTGACCGACACGACGGCGCCCCGCACCGCGGCCCGGGCCGCGCCCGCCTCCCCGGCCGCGGCCCGGCCCGCGTCTCCGGCCGCGCATCGGCTCGCGCCCCGGCGCTGGTCGGTGCGGCAGTGGCACGCGGACCTCACCGGCCCCGACTGGAGCGTACGTTTCGAAGCTGCGCTGGTCGCCCTGCCGTGGATCCTTCTCGCGGTCCCGCTCGTGCTCGACCAGGCGCTCAGCGACCGGGCCGACGACGGCGCGCGACTCCTCGGCGTGGGGCTGCCGGCCGCGGCCGGGGCCTGGATCTACCTCGGGCACACCCGCGTCGACCCCCTCCGGCGGACCGTGGTCGGCGCCGCGGTCCACCTCACGGGGCTGCTGGCGTTCTCCACCGTCCTGATCTGGTACGACGAGCTCTACCTCATCTTCGCCATCACCGGGTTCTTCCACAGCTACCACCTGCGACCGTGGCCGTTCACCGCGACGGCCGTCCTGGCCACCTCACTCGTCGTCAACGGTCTGGCCCTCTCCCCGTGGGACCCGACCCTGCGTTCCGTCGGCACGTTCGTCACGGTCGTCGTGGTCCAGTCCGCGGCGGTCACCGGCGGATACGTCTTCTCCGTCAAGGAACTCGAGCGCCATGACCGGCAGGCCGACACCGTACGACGGCTCGGGGAGGCGCTCGCGGAGAACGAGCGCCTCCACGTGCTGCTCGTCGAGCAGGCCCGCCAGGCGGGCGGTGCGGACGAGCGCCGGCGCCTCGCCGGGGAGATCCACGACACGCTGGCCCAAGGCCTGACCGGCATCGTCACCCAGGTGCAGGCCGCGCAACGGGTCTGGGACGATCCCGAACGCGCCAGGCCCCACGTCGACCGTGCCCTCGATCTCGCCCGCGAGTCGCTGGGGGAGGCCCGCCGGTCGGTCCAGGCGCTGCATCCGGCCGAACTGGTGGAGAGCCGCCTGCCGGAGGCGCTGGCCTCGCTGACCCGCCGCTGGTCCGCCGACAACGACACTCCTGCCACGTGCGAGGTCACCGGTAGCCCGGTGATGCTGTCACCCGCCGCCGAGATCGCACTGTTCCGTACGGCCCAGGAGTCCCTGACGAACGTGGCGCGCCACGCGCACGCGGCCCGCGCCGGGGTCACCCTCAGCTACACGGGTGACACGGTACTGCTCGACGTGCGCGACGACGGCGTCGGGTTCTCCCACGACGCGACCGCGTCGGGCGAGGCGGGGACCGGCTTCGGGCTCGCCGGGATGCGACGCCGGCTTTCCGGCGTGGGCGGGGTGCTCACCGTGGAGAGCGCCCCCGGCGAGGGAACCGCGATCAGCGCCCGCGTCCCGGGAGGCCCCCATGAAAGCTGACGACGGGACGGGTGGCGCGCCGATCCGCGTCCTGATCGCCGACGACCACCCCGTCGTTCGCAACGGCCTGCGCGGCGCGTTCGCGGACGACCCGGGCGTCACCGTGGTCGGTGAGGCGGCCGACGGCGACCAGGCCGTGGCACGCGCCTGCCAGGGGGACGTGCACGTGGTCCTCATGGACCTGCGCATGCCCGTGATGGACGGCGTCGAGGCGATCTCCGTGCTCCGCGAGCGCGCGCCCGGCGTGCACGTGCTGGTGCTCACCACGTTCGACGGCGAGGCGGACGTCCTTCCGGCGGTCGCGGCGGGTGCCACCGGCTACCTGCTGAAGGACGCCTCGACCGAGGACCTGGCGCGCGCCGTGCGCGCGGCCCACCGCGGCGAGGCGGTGCTCGCGCCGTCGGCGGCCGGGCGGCTCATGGGGCAGGTGCGCCGCCCGGCGGGCGCCGTGCTCTCGGCGCGCGAACTGGAGGTGCTCGCCCTCGTGGCCGACGGCGCCTCCAACCGGGACGCCGCCCGGCGCCTGTTCATCAGCGAGGCCAGTATCAAGACCCATCTGCTGCACGTCTACGACAAGCTGGGCGTGCGGGACCGTGCGGCGGCGGTCGGTGAGGCCTACCGGCGCGGGCTGCTCCCGGCACGATGAACTCACCACTTGTCGTCGCGACGCCGGCTGCCCGGGACGATGCCTCGCGGACGCGGACGCGGACGCGGACGCCGCCGCCGGACGGGCCGAAGCCCTTCCGGCGGCGGCGTCGCCTCGTCCGGCGGAACGCCGGGTTACGCCGGGCCCGGCATGGTGGTGTCGGGCCGCGGACGAGGCCACAGCGCGATGACGAGGCCGGCCACGGCACTGACGATGTGGAGCCAGTTGTCCGCGACGTTGATGTTGAGGATGTTGATCTCCGGGTCGTCCACGGCGATCAGGCCGTAGACGAAGGCCGCACCGTAGCCGACGGCGAGCAGCCAGCCGAAGGTTCGTGCCCCGCCCGGGGTCGCCCACAGGGCCAACCCGAGGAGACCGATCAGGACGTGCACGATGTTGTGCAGGGGGTTGATCGCGAAGCCGAGCAGGGTCTGGCCGTCGTCGTGCTCGGCGAAGCCCTCGAACCCGGTGACGAAGAACCCCGCGACACCAACCAGGAGATAGACCGCGCCGATCGCCAGGGCGAGCCACTGGAACGGTGCTCGCGTGCGCGTGGTGTGCATGGATTGCGTCATGGCGCCTCTCCATTCTGAGTGGTGATCAGTACGAACAGGCTGTGCGGGAACCGATCCACTCGCAACCGCTCGTGCGGACCACCGGCGAGTTGCCAGTGGGCGTCAGCTCCCTACCGTGGGAGGCAGGTCCAGAACCGGGCCGACACCCGTGGAGCGACGCCGCGGAACGCCGACCCGTGGGCGACCGCGTCGTCCGGAACGGAGGATCGACATGACGTCACGCGAGAAGATCATCGACTGGCTGAACGACGCGCACGCGATGGAACTGGCCCTGGAGGAGAACCTGGTCCGCCACGCGAAGGATGCCGAGGGCGACGTGACGGTGCAGGCCCGGATCGAGCAGCACGTCGAGGAGACCAGGCGCCAGGCCGAGATCGTGCGCGGCTGCGTCGAGACCCTCGGCGGCGAGGTATCCGGCAGCAAGGACGCGTTCGCCAAGATGTTCGGGGCGATGCAGGGCATGGCCAACCGGCCCATGGCCGACACCATGGTGAAGAACGCGCTCGCCGACTACGCCGCCGAGCACTTCGAGATCGCTTGCTACCGGGCCCTCATCGACGCCTGCGAGGAGATCGGGGCCCAGGACGTGTCCGTCCGGCTCACCGAGATCCTGCGCGAGGAGGAGGCCATGGCCCGGTTCCTCGAGCAGAAGCTGCCGGGCGCGGTGCGGACCGCGCTCGCCGATGCCGCCTAGCAGAGACGCCGCCTGGCGCAGGAGGAATCATGGCTGACACATCACAGAGCAGAACCACCACCGATCACGACGAGATCCGCGAGTGGGTGGAGCAGAACGGCGGGAGTCCGGCGAGCGTTCGCGGTACGGCGGACGGCGACGACGCCGGCGTGCTCCGGATCGACTTCCCCGGCGGCGCCGGGGAGGAGCAGCTCGAGCCGATCAGCTGGGACACCTGGTTCGAGAAGTTCGACGACGCCGGGCTCGCGTTCCTCTACCAGGCGGAGCGTGCGGGCGGCGGTGGCAGCACGTTCTTCAAGCTCGTCCGGGAGGGGGCCTGAGGGCCGCGGACGCGGCCGGCGGCACCGCAGCCGGCTCAGGAGCGGGCGCGCGCTCCACCCACGAGGTCCTGAACGACCACCTGGAGTGCCGGCGAAGCCTCGATCTGGAGCGGGACCTGCGGCGCAACTACGCGGACGACGTCGTGATGCTGTCCTGGGGCGAAGGGGCGCACCACGGGCACGACGGGGTGCGCCTCCTCGCCGGCGTCCTGCGGACCTACCTGCCCGACGGCGGCTACCGGTACGACGACCTCAGGATCGTCGACGCGTACGGGCTGTTGCGCTGGTCCGGCAGCGGGCCGCGTGACGAGCGGCTGCGCGGTGTCGACTCGTTCGTCGTCGCGGACGGGCGGATCATCGCCCAAACCATCAGCTACGTGGCCGACTGAGCGGCGAGGAGGAGCGGCGATGGACACCGTCGGCACCTCGCTCGCCCACAGCTGTGACACCGACCCGGGCATCCGTCGCCGCCGGCGCGGCAAGGGGTTCACCTACGTGGACGAACGGGGTGCCAGGGTCACCGACCGGGAGACGCTCGCGCGGATCCGTGCGCTCGCCGTCCCGCCCGCCTGGACCGACGTGTGGATCTGTGCGGACCCGGCCGGCCACCTGCAGGCCACGGGCCGCGACGCGAAGAACCGCAAGCAGTACCGGTACCACCCCCGGTGGCGCGAGCACCGGGACGCCGCGAAGTTCCACGAGCTGGCCGGTTTCGGCGAGGCGCTCGTGCCGCTGCGGCGACGCGTGGACGCCGACTTGCGCTCACCCGGGCTGGAACAGGATCGTGTGATCGCCACCGTCGTGTGGCTCCTGGACGCGACGCTGATCCGGGTCGGCAACGACGAGTACGTGCGTTCCGGCGAGTCGTTCGGGCTGACCACGCTGCGGAACCGGCACGCCGCGATCGAGGGCTCCGAGGTCCGGTTCCGTTTTCCCGGCAAGTCCGGCGCGCCGCACGACGTCGTCGTGCACGACCGGCGGGTCGCGCGGATCGTCCGCCGGTGCCGCGAACTCCCCGGTCAGCAGCTGCTGCGCTACGTCGACGGCGACGAGGTCCGGAGCGTCGGCTCCCGTGAGGTCAACGACTACCTCGGCCGCGTGACCGCCGCCGACTACACGGCCAAGACGTTCCGGACCTGGGGAGCCAGCGCGGTGGCCTTCGGCCACCTGCGCCGGCTGACCCCGTCGAACGGACGCGAGCACGACACGCAACGCGCCGAGGCCGTACGGATGGCGGCCGGCCATCTCCACAACACCCCGGTGGTCTGCCGCAAGAGCTACATCCACCCCGCGATCCTCGCCGACGACCGCGGCGAGCTCGACGAGCTGATCGAACGATCCGGGGCCAACGCCGCCCGGACGTCGCGCTGGATGGACGCCGACGAGCGTGCCCTCCTGAAGTTCCTCACGGAGGCCGAACGCATCCACGGATCCGCGGCAGCCTGAGTCAGGAAGCGCCGCCCTCACGGCTCGTGCCGGTGAGGATCTCGGCCCCGTCCTCGGTGACGGCGATCGTGTGCTCGCTGTGGGCGGTCCGGCAGCCTGTCGCGCTGCGGAGCGTCCATCCGTCGGCGTCGGTCACGAGCCGGCTGGTGTCCGCCATGACCCATGGCTCCAGAGCGAGCAGCAGGCCGGGGCGCAGCCGGTACCCCCGGCCGGGCCGTCCGATGTTGGGGACGTGTGGCTCCTGGTGCATCGTCGACCCGATCCCGTGCCCGCCGAACTCGGTGTTGACCGAGTAGCCCGCCTCGGCGAGGGCGGAGCCGATGGCATGGGAGACGTCGCCGAGGCGCGCCCCCGGACGGATGGCGGAGATCCCGGTGGCGAGGGCGTCCTCGGTCGCGCGAATCAGGGCCGAGCTCTCGGGGGCCGCGGGGCCGCCCACCACGAAGCTGATCGCCGAGTCCGCGGCGATCCCGCCGAGCGAGACGGCGAGGTCCAGGGTCAGCAGATCGCCGTCGGCCAGCCTGTAGTCGTGAGGCATCCCGTGGAGCACGGCGTCGTTGACGGCCGTGCAGATGTGGTGGCCGAACGGCCCGCGCCCGAAGGAGGGCGCGTAGTCGACGTAGCAGGACGTCGCGCCGGCATCCACGATCATCTCCCTGGCCCAGCGGTCGATATCCAGAAGATTGGTGCCGGCCGTGCTGCGGCCCCTCAGGGTGCGCAGGGTGTCGGCGACCAGGGCGCCGGTGTCCCGGGCACGGGCGAGCTCGGCCGGGGTGAGAATCTCGATCATGTGAAACCTCGTCGTGTGACCAATAACTATACCGGGAAAACTATACCGTAAAACTGTACCGGTACTAGAATCGGCTCATGGTCAGGTTGCCGCTCACCCCCGCAGAGGTCGAACGTGGACAGCGTCTCGGTGCGCTCCTGCGCCGGGCCCGCGGCACGCACTCGATCCTCGAGACCGCGCTCGATGCCGGCGTCTCGCCGGAAACCCTCCGGAAGATCGAGTCGGGCCGCGTGGCCACTCCTGCCTTCCCGACCGTCGCGGCGGTCGCCGAGGTCCTCGGCCTGTCCCTGGACGCGGTCTGGGCGGAGGTCAGCGGGGCCGACGGTGACGCCCCAGCGGTGGGCAGGCGGCGCGACGCGAACGAGCGGATCGCCTCCTGAGCCTCGACGGCCCGGCGAGATCCACCCGCGTTCCGCCGTCTGGGACGATGCCCTCATGAACCGCACCGCGCTCGTCCGTCGTCCGAGCCCTCGTCTGGCGGACGGCCTCGTCACCCACATCGACCGGCGGCCGGTCGACGTCGACCTGGCTCTGCGCCAGTGGGAGGCCTACGTCACGGCGCTGCACGACGCGGGCTGGCAGACCGTCGAGGTGCCGCCCGCCGACGGCTGCCCCGACTCCGTCTTCGTGGAGGACACCGTGCTCGTGTACGGGAACCTGGCCGTGATCTCACGGCCCGGCGCCGACGAGCGCAAGCCCGAGACGGCCGGCACCGAGACGACGCTCCGGGACCTCGGCTACCGCATCGCGCACATCGAGGCGCCGGGCACGCTCGACGGCGGGGACGTGCTCAAGCACGACGGCACCGTCTGGGTCGGCCTCGGCGGGAGGACGAACCAGGCGGGCGTCGACCAGCTCGCCGCACAGCTCGAACCGCTCGGGGCCACGGTGATCGGCGTACCGCTCACCAAGGTGCTCCACCTCAAGTCCGCCGTGACGGCGCTGCCCGACGGGACCGTCGTCGGCTTCGAGCCGCTCGTCGACGATCCGTCGGTGTGGCCGCGGTTCCTGGCGGTGCCGGAGGAAGCGGGGTCCCACGTCGTGGTCCTCGACGGGGGTACCGTCCTGATGTCGGCCGGTGCGCCTCGCACCAAGGAACTCTTCGAGGCGCGCGGCCTGCGGGTCGTCGCGGTCGACCTGACCGAGTTCGAGAAGCTGGAGGGCTGTGTCACGTGCCTCTCGGTACGGTTGCGTGGCTGACGCGCGGCCGTCGTCCGGCCGCCACCGTCCCGGGAGAGTCCGGACGGGCCAGAGGTTAGATTGAAGTGCTCGCCATCACCGGTCGCACCGTGGAAGGTAAGGAGACGAACCACCTCATGACCGAAGTCGTCGAGACCGACCTGACCCCCGACACGACCGACGACGCCGCCAACTGGTGGCGCCAGGCCGCCGTCTACCAGATCTATCCGCGAGCCTTCGCCGACTCGAACGCGGACGGCATGGGCGACCTGCCCGGCATCACGAGCCGGGTGCCGTACCTGCGGGCCCTGGGCGTGGACGCCGTGTGGCTCAGCCCGTTCTACCCGTCGGCACTCGCCGACGGCGGTTACGACGTCGACGACTACCGCGACGTGGACCCACGCCTCGGGACGCTCGACGACTTCGACCGGCTCGTCACGGCGTTGCACGACGCGGGCCTGAAGCTGATCGTGGACCTGGTCCCGAACCACACCTCGGACCGGCACGTCTGGTTCCAGGAGGCTCTGGCCTCGCCCCGGGGCTCGGCCGCCCGGGACCGTTACATCTTCCGGGACGGTGCGGGTCCGAACGGGACCGAGCCGCCCGCCGACTGGACGTCGGTCTTCGGCGGGCCGGCCTGGGAGCCGGTCGGGGACGGGCAGTGGTACCTGCACCACTTCGCGGTCCAGCAGCCGGACCTGAACTGGGACAACGAGGAGGTGCGGGCCGACTTCCTGCACACCCTGCGGTTCTGGTCCGACCGCGGTGTCGACGGGTTCCGGGTGGACGTGGCGCACGGCCTCGCCAAGGACCTCGGTGACGAGCTGCTCAGCCAGGCCCAGCTCGACGCGTTCCCGAAGGAGGGCGAGCACCCGCTGTGGGACCGCGACGACGTGCACGAGATCTACGCCGAATGGCGCAAGGTCTTCGACTCCTACGACCCGCCCCGTACGGCCGTCGCGGAGGCGTGGGTGGCGGCCCATCGCCGCGCCCGCTACGCCAGTGCCCACGGGCTGGGACAGGCGTTCAACTTCGACCTCCTCGAGGCGGATTTCGACGCGAAGCAGTTCCGCGAGATCATCACCTTCAACCTCGAACTGGCCGAGGAGTCGGGCTCGTCCACGACGTGGGTGTTCTCCAACCACGACGTCGTCCGGCACCCCACTCGCTACGGCCTGCCGCCACGTGGTCCCGGCGTGGGCGCGGGCGGGGGTGATCACACCGCCGAGAAGCAGGGCCGCAGGTGGCTCCTCGCGCGCGGCGCCGAGCCGGTGCTCCGGCGCGAGCTGGGGCTGCGCCGAGCACGGGCCGCCACGCTGCTGGAGCTGGCCCTGCCGGGGTCGTCCTACCTCTACCAGGGTGAGGAGCTCGGGCTGCACGAGGTGCCCGATCTCCCCGACAGTGCCCGGCAGGACCCCACGTTCTTCCGCAGCCCCGGCGTCGACGTCGGACGGGACGGGTGCCGCGTACCGCTGCCGTGGACGAGCGAGGGAGTGTCGTTCGGGTTCGGCGACGCCCCCGCCGACCTGCCTCAGCCCGACTGGTTCGCGCAGTACGCGGTCGACGTCCAGGACGGCGACCCGGCGTCGACGCTGACCCTGTACCGCCGGGCGCTGGCCCTGCGGCGCGAGCTGCAGACCGGCGAGACGATGACCTGGCTCGAGACCGGGCACGACGACGTGCTCGCCTTCGTCCGCCCGGGCGGGTGGCTCAGCGTCACGAACTTCGGGGCCGGTGCCGTGGACCTGCCCGAGGGGGAGGTGCTGCTCACGAGCGCCCCTCTCGACGACGACGGCCGGCTGCCCGGCGCGACGTCGGCCTGGCTGCGGGCCTGACCTCAGTCGTCGAAGACGCTCCAGCAGATCGCTGACCGTCTCCGCTGGTCATCGAGCACGAGCTCCCGGATCTTGCCGGGGATCCGGGCGCGCTGCCAGTCCCGTTCGGCGCGGCGGGCCGCCTCGGCGCCGTCCTCGGCGGCCGGGTCGCCGCCCGAGGTGGCGTCGGCGACGGCGGCCCGGATCGCGTACGCCGCCGCGCCGAGCGCGTGGGCGGCGACGTGGGCCACCGGCGCCGCCTGCCCGGCGGCGAGCGCGGCGAACTTCGCGGGGTCGGGCAGGCCGCGCCCGGAGGCGTTGGCCGGGAACGCGGCCCGGTGCGCCTCGCGCATGCCCACCTCCCCGCGCGCCCAGGCGAGTCCGGTCTCGATGGCGTCGCGCGGGCGGGTGTCGTCCGGGCGGGCCTCCTCGAAGATCCCCAGCACGTGGTCCGCGCAGAGGGCCGCCCACTCCGCGAGCAGGTAGTGATCCTCGTCGGTCAGGGTCCCGCCGCGGCGCAGGGTGATCAGTCGGGGGTCCCGTTCGGCGGGCAGGATCGGCATGCGCTCATCCAACTACATCGTGTCGTGGCCGCTCCACCGCTGCCCTCGGCTCAGGGCCGGTCCGGGTGCTCGACATACGCCACGATGCCGTCGATGATCCGCGCCAGTCCGAACTCCAGTTCCGCGGACGGGTCCGCCGAGGCCTGGTACGCCATCCCCGCGGCGGCGCCCACGCGGCCGGAGAGCGGGTACTCGCGTCCCGCCATCAGCCTCCCGAGCTCCGGCGCGTTCGCCTCCCACCACTCCGCCTCGGACACGCCCGACGCCCGTTCGGCCCGTCGCATGCGCTCCTGAGAGCGGGCGATGCCGGCGGCGAAGCCCATGAGCACGGCCACGGTCTGGTCCATCTCCAGGTCGTCCAGGCCGATCCCGTCGACGCCGGAGAGCTGCCATTCGTACAGGTCCGACAGCCCCGGGCCGATCCCGTTCTGCAGCACCATCACGTCTGTCAGCCAGGGATGCTCGTGGCAGATCCCGTAGTGCGTGCGGGCGATGAGCGCGAGACGCGCGCGCAGGCCGCCGGGCATCGCCGGCAGGGGATGGCGCCGGAACACCTGGTCGGCCATGAGCGCCAGGAGCTCCTTGCGGCCGGGGACATAGGTGTAGAGGCTCATCGCGCCGATCCCGAGCTCCGTGGCCAGCTGCCGCATGGTGAGAGCGTCCAGCCCGTCGCGGTCGGCGACCTTGATGGCGGCGTCGACGACGTCGTCCACGGTCAGGCTCTGCCTGCGCCCGCGCCGTGGCTTCGGGGGCTCGTCGAGGCCGTGCCGCCACAGGAGGCGCAGGACCGGGTCGGGCTGAGGTGCCATGCACACCACGATAACTTTCACGTACGCCGTACGGAATAGATGCTACGGTAGGCGGGTTCGAAATCGTACGACGTACGAGAAAAGGAGCCGGCCATGCCCGCACCACCCCTGACCGCCCGTGGACTCCACAAGCGGTACGGCGAGACGACCGCCCTGGACGGCTTCGACCTCGAGGTCGAAGCCGGTGCCGTCCACGCCCTGCTCGGTCCCAACGGCGCGGGCAAGAGCACCGCCGTGGGCGTGTTCGCCACCCTCACGCGCTGCGACGCGGGGGAGGTCCGGGTCGCCGGCCACGACGTGCGCCGCGACGCCGTGGCCGTCCGCGCCGCCATCGGACTCGTCGGCCAGGGGACCGCTCTCGACGAGGTCCTGCACGGCCGCGAGAACCTCGTCATGTTCGGACGCCTCCACGGGATGGCCCGCCAGGCCGCCCGCGAGCGCGCCGACGAACTGCTGGAGGCGTTCGGGCTGGCCGACGCGGCGGACCGGAAGGTGTCCACCTACTCCGGTGGCATGCGCCGCCGGCTCGACATCGCGGCCGGCCTGATCCGCCGGCCCGCCCTGCTGTTCCTGGACGAGCCGACGACGGGTCTCGACCCGCGCGCCCGGAACGAGGTCTGGCAGGCGGTACGGGAGATCGTCGCCGCGGGCACGACCGTGCTGCTCACCACGCAGTACCTCGACGAGGCCGACCAGCTCGCCGACCGGGTCACCGTGATCGATCACGGCCGGGTCGTCGCCGAGGGGTCGCCGGGCGGGCTCAAGCGCCGCATGGGCGGCGACCGGGTGCTGGTCACCGCGCCCCTGGGCGTCGACGTGGAAGCACTCGCGTCGAGCCTCGGCGGGGTCGCCGAACCCGGCCTGCGCCAGGTGGTGGTCGAGGCGGGGCCGGAGGGCGGGGCCGCCGCGGTCACCGCCGTCGTGCGGGCGCTCGACACCGAGGGCGTCGTCGTCGACGACATCCTGCTGCGGCGCCCGACCCTCGACGAGGTGTTCCTGAGCCTCACCGGCACGGGGCCGACGACGGAGGCGGGTGTGCCGGTTCCCGGCGCCTCCCGGCCCGCCGAGCTCCACCCGGCGACCGAGGGAGGCCGCTCATGACCGCCGTCGCCGCGACGCTGCGCCAGAGCTGGATCATCACCCTGCGCGACCTCAAGCACTGGCAGCGCGAGCCGTGGACACCCGTCTTCTCCGTCCTCTTCTCCGTGATGCTCGTGCTCATGTTCGGGTATCTCCTGGGCGGGGCGATCACGATCCCCGGCGGGGGCGACTACCTGCCCTACCTGCTGCCCGGGATCTTCGCGCTGTCGATGATGTTCGGCATCGAGGCGACGATGACCGCCGTCGCGAACGACACGAAGAAGGGCGTCACCGACCGGTTCAGAGCGCTGCCGATCAGCGGGGCGGCGGTGCCCCTCGGCCGGGCGGGTGCCGACCTGCTGAACTCCGCCGTCGAACTCACCGTCCTGCTGGTGGGCGGCGTCCTCATCGGCTGGCGTGCCACGGGCGGCGTCGGGGGAACGCTGCTGGCGGTCGCCCTGTTGCTGTGGTTCCGGTTCGCGATGCTGGTGATCGGGGTGTTCCTCGGGCTCACCATCCGCGGCGAGGGCGGGGTGACGGCGGTCCAGGTGCTGGTGTGGCCGGCCGGGTTCCTGTCCAACGCCTTCGTGGCGCCCGAGTCGATGCCCGCATGGCTCGGGCTGGTCGCCGAGTGGAGCCCGCTGTCGGCGACGGCGGCCGCCTGCCGGCAGCTCTTCGGCAACCCCACGGGAGCATCGGGTGGGTTCGTCGCCGACAACGCGGTACTCCTCGCCGTCCTGTGGCCCGCGGTGCTCGTCGCGGTGTTCACGCCGCTCACGGCGCGGGCCTACCGGAGGCTGGCGCGGTAGGGCGCGCGCCGCGGGAGCCACCTGCTCAGATACGTGTCCGCCCGCTCGCGGTCCCAGCCGTGCGACTCCGCCAGACCCGCGCGGATCATCGCGAGGTAGGGCTCCGACGGCGCGGCGTGCGGGCTGGTGCCGGCGCGGTGCGGCGAGGTGAACGTGTACATCGGCAGCCCGTCGAGGGTGCCGACGTGGACCATCGTCTCGTAGCGGCCCGGGCCGGCGCGGTAGGAGCCCACGAACCCCCGGTTCAGCACCGCTTCGAGAGCACTGCCGGAACGGGGCTCGCGGTGCATCTCCTGCTCCGCGATGTCGGTCAGCTGAGCGACGGTGACCCGGTACGCGCGGGCCGCCGTCGGACCGGGGGAGTGGTGGTCGTAGAAAGCGGTCGCGCCCTCCCACGTCGTGGAGGCGCCCCAGAAGTACAGCCGCCCGGACAGCTCGACCGGCCGGTCCTCGGCCGGGGGCCGCGCATCGCGCGCCCCCGGCTGGGCCCGCAGCGCCCCGGGCGGGCGGCCCCCGGCCAGGTAGCAGTTCAGGCGCTCGCGGGACAGATTGGATCCATAACTGACATACCAGACCTCGCGCGAACTCATCGGCACGATTGTGCCCGACGGCGGCCGGGGGTCACGCGGCCCCCGGGCCGCGGCTCGGCTCGGGCAGCGGCTTCAGGCCGCACGCCGCCGCGAACCCGTCGGACTCGATCCCGAGGGCGACGTTCGTCCGTGTGGTCAGGTTCGCGAAGGCGATGACCGATGTCAGCTCGACCAGCGCGGCCGGGCCGAGCCGCTTCAGGAGGGTGTCGACCATCTCGTCGGTGACCGTCGGCTCGGTATGGGTCATGGCCTCCGCGTACGCGAGGACGTCCCGTTCGAGCGGCGTGAACACGTCGGACTCGCGCCACCGCGGGACCTCGCGTGCCTTGTCCATGTCGAGCTTCTTGTTGTGCGCCTCGAAGTAGTTGAAGTCGAGGCACCAGGAGCAGCCGACGAGCGACGCGACGGCCATGTGGGCGAACGTCTTCAGACTCTCGTCGCAGGCGTCCCACTTCTTGATCTTGCCGCCGAGCCCCGCGGTCGACCTGAGGACGCGCTGGTTGTGCCAGAGCACGCCGAGGCTGGCGGGCACCGTACCCAGCGCCTTCCGCGCGAACCGCTTGACGACGGCGCCCTGGAAGCCGGTGATCTCGGCCGGTGGAACACGAGTGCTGGTCATGGTTGTCTCCCTCTTCTCGCTCTTTCCCACCACGACACCGGCCGCGGCCGGCGTGTGACAGGTGGGAGGCGCGGGTGACCGGTGTCACTCGCGTACCGGTGGAACGACGCGACACGGAGGCCGGGAGGCCCGGGGTGTCGCCGGGACGGCCTGGCGCAAACCTTGTGTGCTGGTCATAGACTCGCAGTCGAAGCGTTGTCCAGAGGTTGAAGGTGATGAGAGTGGTCCAGGGTCGGGTGATCCGATATGACGAGGTGCGCGGATACGGGTTCGTCGCGCCGGACGAGGGCGGGGACGACGTGTTCCTGCACGTGAACGATCTCGAGTTCGACAAGCGGAAGCTCGTCGTGGGGGCCGTGGTGGAGTTCGACACCGAGGAGGGGGACAGGGGTCCGAAGGCATCGCAGGTGACGCTCGTGTCGACACCGGTGGCCCAGCCCCAGGCGGTCGCCGCGGCGACGGGCAACGGGGCGGCGACGGTCCTGACCGGCCCCCCGGCACCGACGATCGTGCTGCCCGACACGGGGGCCGACGACGGCGACTCCGTCACGAGCCGCCAGCTCACGGCCGAGGTGACCGAGATGCTGCTCGCCGGCGTCCCGACCCTGACCGCGGAGCAGGTGGTGCTCACCCGGCAGGCGGTCGTCGCCCTCGCCACGGCACATGGATGGGTGAACGACCCGGCGTGACCCGGCGCCGGCCCGCGGGTGGGCCGGCACTCCGAGCCTGTGGCGGGATGCCGTCAATTGTGGCGGAATCCCGCCACACCCATGTATCAGGCTGTTGGCGTGTTTCCGCAATGTTTCGTCGCGCGGTGCTTGTGGACACGGGTGCTACCAGGCAATATCGAGTCGGTAACGATCGGTTGGTGCGAGGAACCAGGTGGGCGACGCTCGGTTCCGGGCTGAGTAACGTGAGCGGAAACCATGACGTGGGCCACTTCATGCGAAGGAGCGTGATGAGCCTTCGCGGTGGGCTGGACGGCCCTCGGCCCGCGCCATTTTCCTGAGGAGGAACATTGAAGATCAGGCGACTGAGCGCCGCGATCGCGGCGGTGGCCAGCGGTGCGCTGCTCTTCTCGGCGTGCTCGAGCCCGCTGGGTGGCGAGGAGACCACGGGCGAGACGGAAGGCGGCTCGGTGGAGGCCGACGGCCCCTGCAAGGCCGACCTCGGCGACGTCACCACGGCTGACGGCGATATCAAGGTTGCGAACGAGCAGGAGCTTTTCGCCTACAACGGGCTGACCTCCGACACGTACTCGACCTACAACAGCGCCATCCTTGACCGGATGCAGGGCTCGTTCTACTACTTCGGCACCGACGGCACCATCTGCCACGACGACGCCTGGGGCTCGTACGAGGCGCTGAGCCCGACGGAGATCCAGTACACGCTCAGCGACGAGGCGACCTGGTCCGACGGGACGCCCATCACCTACGCAGACTACCTGCTCGACTGGGCCACCCAGGCGATCACGAAGGACGTCGCCGTCAGCGACGACGCCACCGAGGAGCCGCTGTTCAACCACGTCTCCGGACTGACGCTGGGTGACTACGTCCCCGAGGGCCCCGAGGCCGACTCGGCCGACGCCAAGCAGTTCACCTACAACTACGAGCGGGTCAACGCGGACTGGGAGATCCTGGTCTCCACGGCGCTTCCGGCTCACGTGGTCGCCGAGCAGATCGGCGTCACGACCGAGGAGCTCGTCGACGCCATCCACAACCTCGACGCGGACGTGCTCGAGGACGCCGCGGAGTTCTGGAACGAGGGCTGGCTCCTCGACAAGCCGGGTGAGCTGCCCGACCCGGCGCTCACGCCGTCGAGCGGCCCGTACATGTTCGCCGAGGGCGGCTGGTCCGCCGGCCAGTCCGTCACCCTGACCGCCAACCCGGACTACTGGGGCCCGGCGCCGGCGACCGAGACGCTGACGTTCCGGCAGATCGCCGCCGACGGTCAGATCCAGGCGCTGCAGAACGGCGACCTCGACGTGATCCAGCCGAACGGCCCGGTCGTCGACACCGTCACGCAGCTCGAGGCCCTGGGCGACTCGGTCAATCTGGAGACGGGCCAGACCCTGATCTGGGAGCACCTCGACTTCAACTTCCGCGAGGGCAGCGCGTTCGCGGACGACGCGGGAGGCCTGGCCGCCCGCGAGGCGTTCGCCCTGTGCGTGCCGCGCCAGAAGATCGTGGACGACCTGATCAAGCCGATCGACTCCACCGCCGTCGTCATGAACGCGCGCGAGGTGTTCCCGTTCCAGGACAGCTACGAGGAGGTCACCTCCGCGTCCTACGACGGCCGGTACGACGAGGTCGACGTCGAGGCCGCGCAGGCGAAGTTCGCCGAGTCGGGTCTTGAGGAGGGCACCGAGATCCGGATCGGCTACCTGGACGGCAACCCCCGCCGTACGGACACGGTCGCCGCGATCAAGGCGTCGTGCGACGAGGTCGGCTTCGACATCGTCGACTCCGGCTCCCCCACGTTCTTCGACGAGGAGCTGGGCAACGGTGACTACGAGGTGGCCCTGTTCGCCTGGGCCGGCTCCGGCCAGATCACCTCGGGCGAGAACATCTACTCCACGCCGGGCGGCCAGAACTACGGCGAGTACTCGAACGAGACGGTCGACGACGCGTGGAAGACCCTCACGGAGTCCACGGACCCGGCCGTGCACACCGAGCAGGTGAAGACGATCGAGAAGGAGCTGTGGGACACCCTGTTCGGTATCCCGCTGTACGCCCACCCGGGCGTCGTCGCCTCCAGCTCGTCGGTGAACAACGTCCGCGCGACGGCCACGCAGGGTGGCGTCTCGTGGAACGCCGAGCAGTGGGCGCGCGCGGAGTGACCCGCCGCTGATCCCACCACCTGCGGGGAAGGGAGCACCTGCTCCCTTCCCCGCAGGCATGTCTTTCCGCTCTCCACCCCCTGTCCGCCTGTCGGCGGCCGCCTGCGAAGGGTCATGAACCCGTGTTCCTCTTCATCCTGAGACGCACACTCGCGTCCGTTGTCGTCCTGCTGCTCTCATCAGTGCTGATGTTCTGGCTGACGGTGAACTCCGGAGATCCTCTGGCCGATCTGCGCGGATCGAACGCCGACAACGCCCAGCAGCTCATGGACGCCCGTGTCGCGACGATGAACCTCGACCTGCCGTGGTACGAGCGGTACTGGATGTGGCTCGACGGTGTGGCCGGCTGCTTCACGGGATCGTGTGACTTCGGGGTCAACCGCAGCGGGCAGGACGTGCTCTTCCTGACCGGCCTCGCGGCGCAGTCCACCCTGCGCCTGGTGACCGCGGCCACGCTGATCGCGATCGTCGTGGGAGTGGCCCTGGGCATCCTCACCGCGATCCGGCAGTACTCCGGGTTCGACTACGGCGTGACGTTCGCGGCCTTCCTCTTCTTCTCGCTGCCGGTGTTCTGGGCCGCGGTGCTGCTCAAGGAGTTCGGCGCGATCCGGTTCAACGACTGGATCGCAGGCGGCCAGCTCGGGCCCGTCACGATCCTTCTCCTCGCGGCGGTGATCGCGGTGGCGCTACCCGCGGTCCTGGGCGGCACCACCCGGCGCAAGGTGGTCACCGGCGGTGCGACGTTCGCCTTCGTCGTCGTGGTGCTGTTCCTGTTCAACCTGCTGGACTGGTACCGGAACCCGATCTCCGGTCCGTTCACGGCGCTCGTCGCCGCCGGGGGTGCGGCGGTCCTGGTCACGGCCGTGGTGGCGGGCATCCGGAACCGCCGGGCCTTGTACGCGGCGCTGACCACCGCCGTCGTCGGCGTCATCGCCTACGCGGTCCTCGCCTTCACGCCCCTGCTGGCGGACCCCTCCTGGCTGGGTCTGTTCGGTCTGTTCGTGGTGGCGATCGCCGTCTCGCTGGTGATCGGCCGGCTCTGGGGCGGGTACAACAAGAAGCAGGTCATGCTCGTGACCGGCGTGACGGGCGCGCTCACGTCCCTGATCGTGGTCGCCGACATCCTGATCGGCTACTGGGCGCGCTTCCTCGGCCTGAAGTCTCGGCCGATCTCCACCATCGGCGCGCAGACGCCGAACTTCACCGGTGACTTCTGGGAGCGCCTCATCGACTACGGCACCCAGCTCATCCTCCCGACCGCCCTGCTCGCGCTGGTCTCCATCGCGACCCACTCCCGGTTCACCCGGTCGTCGATGCTCGAGGTGCTCAACCAGGACTACGTGCGTACCGCGCGGGCGAAGGGACTCTCGGAGCGCGAGGTCGTCGTCAAGCACGCGTTCCGGAACTCGCTCATCCCGATCACGACCATCGTCGCCTTCGACTTCGCCGCCCTGATCGGCGGTGCCGTCATCACCGAGACGGTGTTCGGCTGGCAGGGGATGGGGCAGTTGTTCATCACGGGACTGCGGCAGGTCGACCCGGCCCCGGTGATGGCGTTCTTCCTCGTCACCGGGACGGCCGTGGTCGTGATGAACCTGCTCGCCGACCTCGCGTACGCGTCCCTCGACCCGCGGATCCGGCGCTGACCCGCCGATCGGGAGGAGAAAACTCATGAGTGAATCACCGAAGAGCGGCGCCGGGAGCGACGCCCTGCTCGCCGCGGACCAGGAACTCGTGCCCGAGGCCAAGTCCTACAGCGCCAACCAGATCGTGCTGCGGCGCTTCCTCAGGCACCGGGGCGCCATCGCCGCCATGGTGGTGATGGCCGTCGTCATCGTCGTGGCCTTCTCGTCGATCGGGGTCGGCGCGATCCCGGGCTGGTGGGACAAGGACATCACCACGGCGTACGACAAGATCGGCACCGGAGCTCCGACGTGGGAGCACCCGTTCGGCCAGGACACCATCGGCAAGGACTACTTCGCGCTGACCATGCGCGGAACACAGATCTCCCTGTTCATCGCGTTCGGCGTCGGGATCATCTCCACGCTGATCGGCACGCTGATCGGCGCGATCGCCGGGTACTTCCGCGGCATCGTCGACTCGCTGCTGATGCGGCTGACCGACGTCGTCATCATCATCCCGCTGCTCGCCATCGCGGCGGTGCTCGCGCGGATGTCGGAAGGCGACCTCAACCTGCTGATCCTGGCGCTGGGCGTGCTCGTCTGGACCAGCCTGGCGCGGCTCGTGCGTGGTGAGGTGCTGTCGCTGCGCGAGCGGGACTTCGTCATGGCGGCCCGGGCCGTCGGCACGAGCCCGGGCCGGATCATCGTCCGGCACATCCTGCCCAACACGGTGGGCGTCATCACGGTGTCGGCCACCCTGACGATCGCGACGGCGATCCTGCTGGAGACCAGCCTGAGCTTCCTCGGGTTCGGCGTGCAGGCACCCGACGTCTCGCTCGGCTCGCTGATCTCCGACTACCAGGGCGCCTTCCTCTCCCGGCCGTGGCTCTTCTGGTGGCCGGGCCTGATGATCCTCGCGATCGCCCTGTCCGTGAACTTCATCGGCGACGGTCTGCGCGACGCGTTCGACCCCCGGCAGACCAGCACCAAGGAGTGACACCGTGACCACACTCGACATCTCCACCTCCGGTGCTACCGAGACCGCCGGGGACGCGGTCCTCTCGTTCGAGGGGCTGACCGTCACGTTCCGGACCCAGTTCGGCGAGGTGCACGCCGTCAAGGGCATCGACCTCGACGTGCGGCCCGGTGAGGTCGTCGCCCTCGTCGGCGAGTCGGGCTCCGGCAAGTCGGTGACCTCCACGACCGCGCTCGGGCTGCTGCCGGGCAACGCCCGTGTCAGCGGCACGGTTCGCGTGGGCGGGCAGGTCGTCGGTTCGCTGGACAAGGCCGGCCTGCGCCGGCTGCGCGGGAACGACGTCGCCATGGTGTTCCAGGAGCCCATGACGGCGCTCAACCCCGTCCTCACCATCGGTGACCAGCTCACCGAGGGCCTGCAGCTGCACGGCATCGCGTACGGCAAGGAGGCCGAGGCCCGCGCCGCCGAACTGCTGCGGATGGTGGGTATCCCCGAACCGGAGCGCCGGCTCAAGCAGTACCCGCACGAGCTGTCCGGTGGTCAGCGCCAGCGTGTCGTCATCGCGATGGCCATCTCCTGCGACCCGACGGTGATCATCGCCGACGAGCCCACCACGGCCCTCGACGTCACCGTGCAGGCCGAGATCCTGGACCTGCTGCGCTCGCTCACCGAGAAGCTCGACACGGCGATCCTGCTGATCACGCACAACATGGGCGTCGTGGCCGACATGGCCGATCGCGTCGCCGTCATGTTCAAGGGCGACCTCGTGGAGACCGGCACCGTCGACCAGGTGCTGAACCACCCACGTCACGAGTACACCAAGCGGCTGCTCGCGGCCGTGCCGCACCTGGGCGAGGGGCCGGGCCAGTTCGGTGACGTCACCCCGCCGGAACCGGTACCGGGGGAGGCCGCCGCGCTCGATCTGCGGAACCTGGTCATCGAGTACCACCGGATCGGCAGGCCCGCGTTCCGGGCCGTCGACGACGTGACGTTCCACGTCGACCCGGGCGAGATCGTCGGCCTGGTGGGCGAGTCGGGCTCCGGCAAGTCGACGATCGCCAAGTGTGCCCTCGGGCTGATCCCGTCGCGTTCCGGCTCCGTCTCGATCCTCGGGCAGGACTTCCGGAACACCCGGGGGCGCAGGCTCAAGGAGCTGCGCAAGCGCATCGGCGTGGTCTTCCAGGACCCGGCGGCGTCGCTCAACCCGCGGTTCCCGATCGGTGACCTCATCGCCGAGCCCCTCGTCGTGCACCAGGTGGGTGACGCCCGCTCGCGCCGCGAGAAGGTCATGGAGCTGCTGGACGCCGTCGAACTGCCGCCCGCGGTCTACAACCGGTACCCGCACGAGCTGTCCGGCGGGCAGCGTCAGCGTGTCAGCATCGCGCGGGCGCTGACGCTGGAGCCCGAGCTGCTCGTGGCCGACGAGCCGACGTCGGCCCTCGACGTGTCCGTGCAGGCCAGTGTCCTGAAGATGTTCACGTCCCTGCAGGAGCGGTACCGGTTCGCCTGCCTCTTCGTCAGTCACGACCTGGCCGTGATCGACCTGCTCGCGCACCGCGTCGTGGTGATGCAGAACGGCGAGATCGTGGAGCAGGGCGCACGGGAGGAGGTGCTGCGCAACCCGCGGGAGGACTACACGAAGCGTCTCCTGGCCGCGGCGCCGGTGCCCGACCCGGGAGAGCAGCGCCGCCGGCGCGAGGCACGCCACGCGCTCCTGACGTCACTCGGCGAGGAGTCGGCGGAGCTCCACCTCTGATCACGCGGCCGCCACCCGTGCCAGGCACCGCCTGGCACGGGTGGCGGGCTCGTTACCCTGCCACGGCGGGGAAGATCCGCACCTGGCCCGCCGGAAGCGGCTCCGCGGCCTCGCCCCACTCGGCGCTCTCCCGCGACCAGACCCGGTCCGCCACCTGGACCTCGACGACGTTCGTCTCCGCCGCGGTGGCGACGGCCCAGTGCGCCACGGCCCAGCCGCCGCGCGTGGCCTCACCCGGGGTCAGCGGCGTGGCGTCGACCTCGACGACCGCCGTGCCCGACGACGTCGTGCCCGAGGGGCCGAGCCCCAGGTCGCGGCCGAGTCGCCCGACCACCACGTCCAGCGCGGGCGCCGGTGCCAGCAGGGCGTCCTCGTCGACCGGCGCGATCTCGCAGGTCAGTGACGCGGGCGAATGGCCGGTCAGGCTCGACGCCCAGGCGCGGGAGCGGACCTCGTGACGCGCGTACGCCTCGGGATAGGCCGACCGCTGCACCGCCTGCGCCGCGTCGGTGATCTCCATGGTCTCGTAGCCGTCGATCTGTTCCAGGCCGTCGTAGAAGGCGTTGGTGGAGTACACCGGGTCGAGGATCTCCTCCTCGCTGCCCCATCCCTGCGACGGTCGCTGCTGGAACAGCCCGAGCGAATCACGGTCGCCGTAGGTGATGTTGATGAGCTTGGACTCCTGGAGCGCCGTCGCGAGGCCGATCGTCGCGGCCCTCGCGGGCAGGCCGCGCCGGACCGCCGTCTCCGCGATCAGTGCGGCGTTGTCTGCCTGGGCGGGTGAGAGGTACCAGTCCGTGCCGTCCAGTTCCGCGGCACACCGCTCGGTCAGCGGCGCGGTGCCCGACAGGTGGTTCAGGAGCAGTACCACCCCGGCCGTCGCCGTGGTGCCCACGATCGCCGTCGCGACCAGATACTTCAGGGCACGCCGCACGGGGCGGCGCCGGGGCACCGTGGTGCCACCGGGGGCGCTGCCGCCAGCATCGCCGGGCGAGCGGGTGAGCAGGACCATGCGAACCTTCCGGGACGGCCTCGAACGAGACGGCCCAGTTTAGAACGTGGATCCTGCGCGTTCCTCCAGGTTCGGTGAGTTTCCCGGCCGTGCGTTGGTCAGTTCTTGTGGAGAGCCTCGTTCAGCTCGACACCCGTACCGGCGCGGTCGATGACCTCGACCGTCCCCGTGGTCGAGTTGCGCCGGAACAGCAGGTTGGACTGCCCGGCGAGCTCCACGGCCTTGACCGTCATGCCGCCGCGCAACGTGACCTTGGTGCCCGCCGTGACGTACAGGCCCGCCTCGACCACGCAGTCGTCGCCGAGCGGGATGCCGAGCCCCGAGTTAGCGCCCAGCAGGCAGCGCTCGCCGAGCGAGATGACCTCCTTGCCGCCACCCGACAGGGTCCCCATGATGGAGGCACCGCCACCGACGTCGGACCCGTCGCCCACCGTCACGCCCGCCGAGATCCGGCCCTCGACCATGGACGAGCCGAGGGTGCCGGCGTTGAAGTTCACGAAGCCCTCGTGCATCACCGTGGTGCCCTCGGCCAGGTGCGCGCCCAGGCGCACCCGGTCGGCGTCGGCGATGCGCACGCCGGACGGCAGCACGTAGTCGGTCATCCGCGGGAACTTGTCCACGCCGTACACCGCGACGGGCCCGCGGGCCCGGAGGCGCAGCCGCGTCGTCTCGAAACCCTCGACCGCGCACGGTCCGGCGCTCGTCCACACCACGTTGGTGAGCACGCCGAACAGCCCGTCGAGGTTCACGGCATGCGGCCGCACGAGCCGGTGCGAGAGCAGGTGGAGGCGCAGGTAGCCGTCGGCGGCGTCCTTCGGGCCCGTGGACAGGTCCGCCACGACGGTCACGACGCGGGTGGTCACGCCGCGAGCGGCGTCGTCCCCCTGCAGTGCGACCAGATCGGCCGGCGGCTCTGCCGCGGCCGAGCCCTCGGCCGGCGGCTCCCCGAGCGCGGGAGCCGGGAACCAGGTGTCCAGGACGCTGCCGCCTGCGGCGATCGTGGCAAGGCCGTGACCCCAGGCGGTGGTGGGAGCGGTCGACGTCATGGCGCCCAGCTTAGGCGAGCAGCCGGCACCGGCCCGTCGTCGTCCACCACCCGAACGCCCGCCCGGCCCGGCGCCACGGCCGTCCGCCGCGGCCGGCGGGACGGCGCTCCCGGGCGCGCCGGGCATAGCCTCTGCCCTGTGACCGCATTCGACGAAGCCCTCCTCGCCCCCGACTCCGACCTCGTGGGCCTCACCGCCGCGATCTGCGACATCCCGTCCGTCTCGGGCGACGAGGCCGCTCTCGCCGACGCGATCGAGGCGACCCTGCGTGCCCGCCCGCATCTCGAGGTCCACCGGGACGGGGACGCGATCGTGGCGCGGACCGGCTTCGGACGGGACCGCCGGGTCGTCGTCGCGGGGCACATCGACACGGTGCCCGTCGCGGACAACCTCCCGACGAGGCTCGAGGCGCGGCCGGACCGACCGTCCGGCGGCGAGGACGCGCCGCCGGAGGGCCCGCTGCCGGAGGGCCCGCTGCCGGAGGGGGTGGGGCCGGAGGGGCCGGGGGACGGCGGATCGCGGCCGCGTGACGAACGCGTCCTCTGGGGCCGCGGCACGGTGGACATGAAGGGTGGCGTCGCGGTCGCCCTCGCGCTCGCCTGTGAGCTCGGGACGCCGGGCAGGGTACCCGCCGTCGACGTCACCTGGGTGTTCTACGACCACGAGGAGGTCGAGGCGGCGCGCAACGGCCTCGGCAGACTCGCGCGCAACGACCCCGGCCTGCTCGACGCCGACTTCGCCATCCTCGGCGAACCGAGCAACGCGGGGATCGAGGGGGGCTGCAACGGCACCATGCGCGTCGAGGTCCGCACCCGCGGCGTCGCGGCGCACTCCGCCCGCTCCTGGACCGGTGTGAACGCCATCCACGGCGCCGCGGACGTGCTCGCCCGGCTGGCGGGCTACCGGCCCCGCACCGTCACGGTGGAGGGCCTCGACTATCGTGAGGGACTCAACGCCGTGGGTATCCGCGGCGGGATCGCGGGGAACGTCGTCCCCGACGAGTGCGTGGTCGAGGTCAACTACCGCTTCGCCCCGTCACGCGGGGAGGCCGAGGCCGAGCGGCACCTGCGCGAGGTCTTCGAGGGTTTCGACGTGACCGTCACCGACTCGTCGCCGGGGGCCCGCCCCGGGCTCGACGCGCCCATGGCCCAGGACTTCGCGGCCGCCGTGCTCGCGGTCACGGGCGGCGAGCCGCGGCCGAAGTACGGCTGGACCGACGTCGCCCGCTTCGCGGGCCTGGGGATCCCGGCGGTCAACTTCGGGCCCGGCGACGCCCTCCTGGCCCACAAGGACGACGAGCACCTCCGCGTCGCGGAGCTGGCGGCCTGCCGCGACGCCCTGCGCGCGTGGCTGCTCGGCTGAGGTGCGCGAGGCCGTCTGCCGCCTCGCCCGCCGCCACGCCCACCGCCGCCCGGACCACCGCCGTCCGTCGTCGCCGGCACGCGGGCGGGATAGGTTTGCCGTATGAGTGACGACGGAGTTCCGCAGCGAGGACGCGGCTACCGGAAGGGCCCCGTGCTGCTGCGCGGCAACCAGATCCCGCTGGAGACCACCGACCAGCGCCTGCTCGCCAAGGGCGCACAGGCCGACTGGGTGCACTCCGACCCGTGGCGCGTGATGCGGATACAGTCCGAGTTCGTGGAGGGCTTCGGCGCGCTGGCCGAGATCGGCCCGGCCGTCTCCGTGTTCGGCAGCGCCCGCACCGACCCGGAGCACCCCGACTACGCCCGGGCCGAGGAGATCGGACGCCTGCTCGTCGAAGCCGGCTACGCCGTCATCACCGGCGGCGGCCCGGGCATCATGGAGGCCGCCAACAAGGGTGCCCACGAGGCCGGCGGCGTGTCCGTGGGCCTGGGCATCGAGCTGCCGTTCGAGCAGGGCGTGAACGAGCACGTCAACCTCGGTATCAACTTCCGCTACTTCTTCGCGCGCAAGACGATGTTCGTCAAGTACGCCCAGGGGTTCATCGTCCTGCCCGGCGGGTTCGGCACGTTCGACGAGCTCTTCGAGGCCGTGACCCTCGTGCAGACACGCAAGGTCACGAGCTTCCCGCTGGTCCTCTTCGGATCCGACTACTGGGGCGGCCTGCTGGACTGGGTCCGCACCGCCGTCCTGGACCGCGGCATGATCTCCGCGCACGACCTCGAGCTGCTGCACGTCACCGACGACCCGGGCGAGGCCGTCGAGCACGTCGTCGAGAAGGGCGCCGTCCTGGCCGACGAGAGGCGCGCCCAGGCGGCGCTCGCCGCCGAGGAGCAGGCCGCCGCGGGTTCCGCGTGAGCGGAACGGCCCCCCGTCCCGCGGGGACCGTCCGGGCAGCGGACGCCGTTCCCCCGGGGTCGGCACCGCTCGTGCTGCGGGGGCGTGAGCTCGGTCGCGAGGGCGGCGCCGTGCGGCCCGTGATCATGGCGGTGGTCAACCGCACCACCGACTCGTTCTTCGCCCCCGCCCGGTTGCCCGACGACGACGCCGCGCTCCGCGCCGCGGAGCGGGCGCTCGCACAGGGCGCGGAGATCCTCGACGTCGGCGGAGTGCGCGCGGGCGTCGGTCCCGACGTCGACGAGGCCGAGGAGCTCCGGCGGGTACTCCCCGTCGTCGCACGGGTCCGCACCGAGCTCCCGGAACTCCTGGTCTCGGTCGACACCTGGCGCTCCGGCGTGGCACGCGCCGCCGTCGAGGCGGGCGCCGACCTGATCAACGACACCTGGGCGGGCCACGATCCCGCGCTCGTGGAGGTCGCCGGTGCGGCGGGGGTGGGCGTCGTCTGCTCGCACACCGGCGGCGCCACCCCGAGAACCGATCCCTGGCGCGTGGAGTACTCGCCGTCCCCGGCGCCCGGCGGGCCGAGCGACGAGACCCCCGGCCTCGACCCGCGGGACGGCGTCGTGGACGACGTCCTGGCGACGCTGCGAGCGGCCGCCGAGCGGGCCGTGGCCGCGGGGGTGCCGCCGTCGTCGGTGATCGTGGACCCGACGCACGACTTCGGGAAGAACACCTGGCACTCGCTGCACCTGCTGCGTCGCACCGCGGCGCTGGCCGCACTCCGGTTCCCGCTCCTGATGGCGCTCAGCCGGAAGGACTTCGTGGGCGAGACGCTCGACCTGCCGCCCGGTGAGCGCCTGGAAGGCACGCTCGCGGCGACGGCGGTGGCGGCCTGGCTCGGGGCGCGGGTGTTCCGTGCGCACGACGTCGGCGCCACGCGACGGGTCCTCGACATGGTGGCCGCGCTGCGCGACGAGGCACCTCCCGCCGCGGCTCTTCGTGGCCTCGGCTGACCCCCGGGGACCAGCGCCGAGGCGCACGGTGGGGCGGTTCCGGGAGGAAACGGAAGTGTGAAGAAGGTGGCTCGAATTCGACTAGAATGGGCCGGTGCCCTCTGTCACACGGCGACAGCTGACGGAGGACGAAGCACACGGTAACGGACAACGGAATGGGAGAGCCACACATGGCTGCGATGAAGCCGCGTACGGGTGACGGGCCGATGGAGGTCACCAAGGAGGGGCGCGGCATCGTCATGCGTGTTCCGCTCGAGGGCGGCGGTCGGCTGGTCGTCGAGCTCAACGCGACCGAGGCGACGGAACTGGGCGAGGCTCTCAAGGGCGTTGTCGGCTGAGGCCGACGGGTCGGTCCCGGCGGAGCCCGGCCCCCGCGGACGCCGTCCGTCGAGCCCGCCGGGGCCCGGATCCCTCGGCGCCGGTGGTGTGGTCGGCCCGGCGCCCGGGTCTCAGCGGCGGACCGCCAGCAGCAGGCCGTCGCCGCTCGGCACCATGGCCGGCATGACGCGCTCGTCGTTGCGCAGTGCGCGGCCCACCTCCCGCACGATCGTCGTGATCTCGTCGCGGCGGGTCGGATCGGCGACGCGGTCCCGGTGCAGGGCGTCGTCGACGGCGAGCAGCCCGCCCGGGCGCAGCAGGCGCAGCGCCTGTTCGACGTACTCCGGGTAGGCGTACGGTTCGGCCCCCACGAGCACGAGGTCGTAGTGGCCGTCGGTGAGCCGGGGCAGCACCTCGTCCGCGCGGCCCGGGATGATGCGCGTGCGGCGCGGGTCCACGCCCTCCTCGGCGAAGGACTCGCGCGCCGCCCGCTGGTGCTCCACCTCCCGGTCGATGGTGGTCAGCTGGCCGTCGGCGGGCATGCCGCGCAGCAGCCACAGCGCCGCGACACCGGCGCCCGTGCCGACCTCCACGACCGCCCGCGCGCGCATCGACGCGGCCAGCACCCGCAGCAGCGCCCCCGTCCCGGGCAGCACCGACGGGCAGCCGAGATCCGCGGCACGCTCGCGGGCACGCAGCAGCACGTCGTCCTCCGGCACGAACGACTCGCTGTACATCCAGGCCGCGGCCTTCGCGTGACGGCCGCCCGTGTGCTCCGTGGCTGCGCTGATGACATCCTCCAGGTCTGTGCAGACGCCATGCTTCCTCGGACTCCGCTCCGCGCGCGTGCCTCTTTCCCGGTCCGCACGCTCCGCCGCGCCCTTCGTCAGCGTGGATCGGGGGCCAGGCTACCGGTGCCGCGGGAACGACTGGAGACTCCTGGGCGTTGTGAGGGACGATGAGTCTCATGAGCGTGTCGAAGCCGGAACCCGAGGGTCAGGTCACGGCCGAGCCCTGGCAACCTCCCACCTGGGAGGAGATCGTGCGCGAGCACTCGGCGCGCGTCTACCGGCTCGCCTACCGCCTGACCGGTAACCAGCAGGACGCCGAGGACCTGACCCAGGAGACGTTCATCCGGGTCTTCCGGTCCCTGTCGAGCTACACGCCCGGCACGTTCGAGGGCTGGCTGCACCGCATCACGACGAACCTCTTCCTCGACATGGCGCGCCGCCGCAAGCGGATCCGCATGGAAGCCATGGGGGACGACGACGGCGCCGTGGCCGCCACGGGAGAGCAGGGCCGGCCCGAGCGCGAGTTCGAGCACGCCAACCTCGGGCACGACGTGCAGCACGCGCTGGACGAGCTGCGGCCGGAGTACCGGGCCGCCGTCGTGCTGTGCGACATCGAGGGGCTCAGCTACGAGGAGATCGCCAAGACCCTGAACGTCAAGCTGGGCACCGTCCGGTCGCGGATCCACCGGGCGCGGGCTCAGCTGCGGGAGGCGCTGGAACACCGGTCCCCCGAGGCGGTGCGCGCCGGCGAGGCCGGAGGTGAGGCATGACGCCGCACCTCGGATCCTGGATCTCCGCACTGGCGGACGGGCAGCTCGACGCCGGCCAGACGGAACAGGCCCTCGAGCACGTGGCGATCTGCCGCGCGTGCGCGCGTGAGCTGGACGACGCGCGGCGCTCCCGCCGCCTGCTCTCGTCGGCCACCGACGACGTACGTCCCGACCCCACGCTGACCGCGCGCCTCATCGCGCTCCAGGCGTCGATCCCGGGCACCGACGACGATCCCCTGCGCAGTCCGCGCCGCCTGGCGTTCGACGCACCGGATGCCGCGGCACGCCCGCACGGCACCGCGCGGCCCGGGTGGGGCGGCGTCCCGCTGCCCGGCCTGGTCGACGGCGTCCGGCTCAGCGGGAACGTTCCCACGGGCCGCCGTCGTACCGCCCGGTTCCTGGCGTTCGGCGCCGGCAGTGTGGGCGCGCTCGGGCTGGTGCTGTTCGGCCTGGGCCAGAGCCCGCAGGTGTCCCCGGGAATCTCCGCGGCCGACGCGATGACCATGCTGGCGAGGACGGGACCGGACGAGCGTGCCGCGGGTACGGACGTCCTGGGCGGGCTGGCTCCTGCGGGCACCGTCCCCGAGCAGCGCAGCGCCGCCGCGCTCGACTGGGTCGTCGCCGAGGGCTGGGCCGCGCCGTCGGACCTGCCCGAAGGCCTGGAGGTCACGGCGGTCCGGCTCGTCGGCGACGAGGGGCAGATCCTCGAGATCGACCTGTCCGGCGAGGCCGGGCACGCGGTCGTGCGGGAGCAGATCGGGCGGCTGGCCGGGGGGAGCGATTCCGTCCAGGTGCTGGCCCGCACCCCGGCCCATCTGGCATGGCAGTCGGACGAGGTCGTCGTGGACGTCGTGGCCGATCTGCCCGAGGACAGGCTCGCCGAACTCGTGGCATCCTTCCCGGCCCGTGATTACGATGCCGGGGTCCTGTCCCGCATCGCACGCGGGTGGAGTACGGCTACGGGAGCGATCACCAGTCCATGAGCGACGACAACCCCTTCGCACCACCGACGCCCGCGTCCCGGCAGGTGCCTCCGCCCCGGCCGCCGGACGAGGTGCCACCGGGCGCCTCATCGGGGCCGGACGCCGAGCGGGCGCACGCCGACCGGCCGGGTGGCGGCCGGCCGGGCACGAGCGGGCCGGCCCCGTACCCGCACGGGGCGCCGACGAGCCCGCCGCCGCCACCGTTCACCACGGTGCAGACCGTCTCCCACCCGGGACACGGCGCCGGTCCGGTGCCACCGCCACCGCCGCCTCCCGCGGGCCGCACGCGGGCGCGGGGCCTCGGTGCGGGGTCGATGGTCCTCGTGGCGTCGCTGGCCCTCCTGGCCGGGCTCCTGGGCGGCATCGGTGGGTCGGCGTTGATGGACGAACGGGAGGACACCGCACGCCCTGCCGACGCGGCCCTGCCGAAGGCGGCCGGCGGCGCGACCGTGGACCGGCCCGAGGGCTCCGTGGCGGCCATCGCGGCCGAGGCGCTGCCCAGCGTCGTCTCGATCGCCGTGCGCGGCGCCGAGGGCGAGGCCACCGGCTCGGGCATGGTCCTCAAGTCGGACGGCTACATCCTGACGAACAACCACGTCGTCGCGGGCGCGACCACGTCGGGGGCGCCGGTCTTCGTGACGTTCTCCGACGGTCACGAGAAGCGGGCGGAGATCGTGGGTGCCACCCCCGACTACGACCTGGCGGTGCTCAAGGTCGACGAGGAGGGGCTCACACCCCTCGTCCTGGGCGACTCCGATGCCGTCGTCGTCGGTGACGACGTGCTGGCGGCGGGTTCCCCGCTCGGCCTGGACGCGACCGTGACCACCGGTATCGTGTCCGCGCTGCACCGTCCCGTGCAGGCCGGGGAGCAGTCCGCGACCGCCTTCATCGACGCGATCCAGACCGACGCCGCGATCAACCCCGGCAACTCGGGCGGCCCGCTGCTGAACTCGGCCGGTGAGGTGATCGGGATCAACTCGGCGATCGCGCAGGCGCCCGGTTCCCTGACCGCGACCGGCAACATCGGTCTCGGCTTCGCCATCCCGTCCAACCAGGCGCGCCGGACCGCCGAGCAGCTCATCGAGACCGGTGAGGCGACGTTCCCGGTGATCGGCGTGCTCCTTGACCAGACCTACCAGGGCGAGGGCGTCAGGGTCGCGAGCACGGCACAGGGGGGCCAGCCGCCGGTGACACCGGACGGACCGGCCGACCGGGCCGGCATCGCACCCGGCGACGTGATCCTGGCGATCGACGGCAGGCCGGTGTCGCGGTCCGACGAGCTGATCGTCGCGATCCGCGCGATGGCTCCCGGAGACGCCGTGACCCTCCGGGTCCGGTCCGACGGCGAGGGCGAGGGACGCGAGGTGCGCGTCGTCCTGGACGAGAAGACCAGCGGCTAGGGGCCGCGGTCCGCGCGGGTAGGCTGTGGCGCGTGTTCGGGATCAACGGGTGGGAGCTCGGTCTCATCGTCGTGCTGGCGGTCGTGCTCATCGGCCCCGAGCGGCTGCCGGGCTACGCCGAGCAGCTGGGCCGTGCCGTGCGGCGGGCCCGCGGGTACCTGACCGACGCGAGGAGCCGGGTGGACGAGGAGCTCGGGCCCGAGTTCCGGGACGTCGACTGGTCGAAGTTCGACCCGCGGCAGTACGACCCGCGCAAGATCGTGCGGGACGCCCTCCTGGACGACGGCCCGCTGGACGGCGATCCCGGTCGGCGTCCCGGTTCCGCGAGCCCGGGCGCGGCCCGGGACGGCGAGCCCGGGACGGCGGCGCCCGCCGGGCGGCCCCCCTACGACGACGAGGCCACCTGACGGACGCGCACGAGATTCGTCCCCTCGGGGCACGGCCTGCCAGAATGATCCCCATGCCGTCCGAAACTCAGGTTGCGGCGGGGCCCACGGCCGTGGCCGACCGCCCCGTGAAGCAGCGCATCTTCTCCGGGATGCAGCCCACGCACGACTCGCTGACCATCGGGAACTACATCGGCGCGTTGCAGCAGTGGGTGGCACTGCAGGACTCGTACGAGGCGCTCTACTGCGTGGTGGACCTGCACGCCCTCACCGTTCACCCGGATCCGGCCGTGCTGCGGGAACGCACACGCCGGACCGCCGCGCAGTACCTCGCGGGCGGGGTGGACCCGAAGCGCTCGATCCTTCTGGTGCAGTCCCACGTGCCCGAGCACGCCGAGCTCGCCTGGCTGCTGTCGTGCCAGACCGGGTTCGGTGAGGCGAGCCGGATGACGCAGTTCAAGGACAAGGCGGCGAAGCAGGGCACCGAGGGGACCACGGTCGGACTGTTCACCTACCCCGTGCTCATGGCGGCGGACATCCTGCTGTACGACGCCGCCCTCGTGCCCGTCGGCGAGGACCAGCGGCAGCACCTCGAGCTCTCACGCGACCTCGCGGAGCGGCTGAACACACGCTTCGGCGAGGGCACGGCCGTCGTGCCGGACGCGCACATCGTCAAGGACGTCGCCAAGATCTACGATTTGCAGGAGCCCACCGCGAAGATGAGCAAGTCGGAGGCGGGCAAGGGCTCGCTCCTGCTGCTCGAGGACGTCAAGCGGGCCGCGAAGAAGATCAAGTCGGCGGTCACCGACGCGGACGAGACGTATGGCGTGCGGTTCGACCCGGCGGCCAAGCCGGGCATCTCGAACCTGCTGACGATCTTCTCCGCGGTCACCGGCCGGCAGGCCGACGAGATCGCCGCCGAGTACGACGGCCGGGGCTACGGACACCTCAAGGTGGACCTGGCCGACGCGGTCGTCGCGTTCCTGGAGCCGTTCCAGGAGCGTGCGAACACGTACCTGCGGGACCCGGCCGAGCTCGACGCGGTGCTGGCCGACGGTGCGGACCGGGCCCGTGCGATCGCGCAGCCGGTGCTGGACCGGATCAAGGACCGGTTCGGGCTGCTCCCGGCGCGCGCCGGGGATGCGCGGTGAACATCCCCGATCGCGCGCCCGGGCAGGTACGCATCGGGATCGCGGTGGCCGTGCCGGAGCCGTACGCGGCCCTGCTCGCCGCCGCCCGGTCGGCGGTGGGCGATCCGCTCGCCGACCTGATCCCGCCGCACATCACGCTGCTCGGCCCCACCGTCATCGACCAGTCCGACCTGGACAAGGTGCGTGACCACCTGGACCAGGTCGCCGCCTCGGTCGGGCCCTTCGAGGTGCACCTGCGCGGCACGGCCACGTTCCGGCCGGTTTCGCCGGTGGTCTTCGTGGCGCTGGCGCAGGGCATCGCCGAGTGCGAGACGATCGAGTCGCGCGTGCGCACGGGCATGCTGGCCCAGGACCTGCGGTTCAACTACCACCCGCACGTGACGATCGCGCACGAGGTGCCGGACGACCGCCTCGACAAGGCGTACGAGGCGCTGCGCGACTTCGAGGCGAGGTTCGAGGTCGCCAGCTTCTGGCAGTACGAGCACGGCGACGACGGTGTGTGGCGGCCGCAGCGTGAGTTCGGCCTGGGGGGCTGACCGGGTGGTGCGGGCGCTCAGGGAGCTCTGGCAGCGGTGGCAGGAATCCCGTCCGGGGCGCACCCTCACGCGCTACACCGAGCGCGGCGGCAACGTGCTGTGCGGCGGGATGGCCTACACGGCCCTGTTCTCCCTGTTCGCCGCCCTGACCATCGGGTACACCGCGTTCTCCGCCGTGCTGGGGCGTGACGCCGAGCTCCAGGAAGCGGCGCTCGCCCAGGTGGACCAGTGGGTCCCGGGGCTGATCGACACCGGGTCGGGCGGCGTGATCCAGCCGGACGACCTCCTGCTGACGAGCGCGTTCAACCTGACGTCGGTCATCGCGGCGGTGGTGCTGCTGTGGACCGCGACCAGGTTCATGGGGGCGCTGCGCGTCGCGGTGCGCTCCATGTTCGACCTGGCCGACGACGGGCCGAACGTCGTGGTGGCGCGCCTGCTCCAGCTCGGTGGCTTCCTCCTGCTGCTCGCAGGGGTGCTCGTGGGCGCGGCCGTCGGCGTCGCGGTGAGCACGGCGGCGCCCTGGCTGCTGGACCTGATCGGTCTCGGAGGTGCCAGCCGCGTCGTCGTGCAGACGCTGGGGCCGGTCGCCGGGGTGGTCGTCGACGCCGCGGTCGTCGCGGGCGTCATCCGGTACGTCGCGGGCGTCCGCATCCCGAGGCGCGAACTGGTCACGACGGCCCTCGCCGTGGGTGTCGCGACGGGCCTGCTGCGCTGGGCCGGGAGCTCGCTCATCGTGGAGCTGGCCTCCCGCAACGCGCTCCTCGCGGGCTTCGCGGTCCTGGCCAGCGTGCTGATCCTCGTCAACCTCGTGGCCCGGGTCCTGCTCCTGTCCTGCGCCTGGGCGGCCGAGGCGAACGGCGTCCGCACGGACGGCGGGGCGCCGGCGGAGACGAACGCGCACACGGACGGCGGGGCCGGGCCGGAGGCCGCGGCGGCGTCCCGGGCCTGAGCCCGGTGGCACCCCGGACCTGGGCCGGGTGACCTCCCCGGCCGGTCCGACGGCCTCCCGGCCCGCGCCCGCCCCCGCCCGGGCCGCGCCCGCCCCCGTCCGGACCGATCCGGCCGGCGCCGGGCACGAGAAGGCCGCCTCCCCGGCGAACGGGCGAGGCGGCCGATCTCACCGGATCAGAAGGCGCGCGTGATCATCGCGCGCTTGACCTCCTGGATCGCCTTGGTGACCTCGATGCCGCGCGGGCAGGCCTCCGTGCAGTTGAAGGTCGTGCGGCAGCGCCACACGCCCTCCTTGTCGTTGAGGATCTCCAGGCGCTGCTGGGCGCCCTCGTCACGGCTGTCGAAGATGAACCGGTGCGCGTTCACGATCGCCGCCGGGCCGAAGTACTGGCCGTCGGTCCAGAACACCGGGCAGCTCGACGTGCACGCCGCGCACAGGATGCACTTGGTCGTGTCGTCGAACCGCTCGCGCTGCTCGGCGGACTGGATACGCTCCTTGGTGGGCTCGTTCCCGGTCGTGATGAGGAACGGCATGATCTCGCGGTACGACGCGAAGAACGGCTCCATGTCCACGACCAGGTCCTTCACCACGGGCAGGCCCTTGATGGGCTCCACGAGGATCGGCTTGCCGGGGTTCACGTCCTTGAGCAGCGTCTTGCACGCCAGCCGGTTGCGGCCGTTGATCCGCATCGCGTCCGAGCCGCACACGCCGTGCGCGCAGGACCGGCGGAACGTGAGGGAACCGTCGTGCTCCCACTTGATCTTATGCAGCGCGTCCAGCACGCGGTCCGTGCCGTACGCGGTGATGTGGAACTCGTCCCAGTACGACTCGCCCGCGGCGTCGCCCTCCGGGTTGAACCGGCGGACCTTGATCGTCACGTCGAAGCTGGGGATCTCGCCCGTCTTGGGCTGGGCGTCGGCCTTCTCCATCACAGCAGTCATCAGTACTTCCGCTCCATCGGCTCGTACCGGGTCTGGGTCACGGTCTTGGAGCCCAGCACCACCTTGTAGCCGTCGAACTCCTCGACGTGATCGAAGTAGCCCGCGATGTGCCCGTCGGCCTCGTCCGCCGCGGCGGTGGGCCGCCGGTACGCCATCGTGTGCTGCATGTAGTTCGCGTCGTCGCGGTCCGGGTAGTCCTCGCGGTAGTGCCCGCCGCGCGACTCCTTCCGGTTCAGCGCGCCGACCACGGTGACCTCCGCGATGTCGAGCAGGAAGCCCAGCTCGACGGCCTCCAGGAGGTCCGTGTTGAACATCTTGCCCTTGTCCTGCACGGACGCGCCTCGGTACCGCTTGCGCAGCTCGCGGATGTCGGAGAGCGCCTGGTTCAGCGACTCCCCGGTCCGGAACACCTGGGCGTTCGCGTCCATCGTCTCCTGCAGCGCGCGGCGGATGTCCGCGATGCGCTCGCCGTCGGGCCGCTCGCGCAGCTCGGTCAGCTGCGCCTCGACCATCGCCGCCGGGTTCTCGGGCAGGTCGATGAACGACGCCGTCTTCGCGTACGCCGCCGCGGACCGCCCGGACCGCTTGCCGAACACGTTGATGTCGAGCAGCGAGTTCGTGCCGAGCCGGTTCGAGCCGTGCACCGAGACGCAGGCGACCTCGCCGGCCGCGTACAGCCCCTTGACGACGTCGTGCCCGTTGCGCAGCACCTCGCCCGCCACGTTGGTCGGCACGCCGCCCATCGCGTAGTGCGCCGTCGGGTACACCGGCACCGGCTCGGTGTACGGCTCGATGCCGAGGTAGGTCCGCGCGAACTCGGTGATGTCCGGGAGCTTGGCGTCGATGTGCGCGGGCTCCAGGTGCGTCAGGTCGAGCAGGACGTAGTCCTTGTTCGGGCCCGCGCCGCGGCCCTCGCGCACCTCGTTGGCCATCGACCGGGCGACGATGTCGCGCGGCGCCAGGTCCTTGATCGTCGGGGCGTAGCGCTCCATGAACCGCTCGCCGTCGGCGTTGCGCAGGATGCCGCCCTCGCCACGGGCCGCCTCCGACAGGAGGATGCCGAGCCCGGCCAGGCCCGTGGGGTGGAACTGGAAGAACTCCATGTCCTCCAGGGGCAGGCCGCGGCGGTAGGCCAGCGCCATGCCGTCACCCGTCAGGGTGTGCGCGTTCGACGTCGTCTTGAAGATCTTCCCGGCGCCGCCCGTGGCGAACACGATGGCCTTGGCCTGGAAGACGTGGATCTCACCGGTCGCCAGGTCGTAGGCGACGACGCCGGTGGCGTTGACCTCGGCGCCCTCCTCGACGTCCTCGGTGGCGAGGTCACGGTCCGTGATGAGGTCGAGCACGTAGAACTCGTTGAAGAACTCCACGTCCTGCTTCACGCAGTTCTGGTAGAGCGTCTGCAGGATCATGTGGCCCGTGCGGTCCGCGGCGTAGCACGCGCGGCGCACCGCGGCCTCACCGTGGTTACGGGTGTGGCCGCCGAACCGGCGCTGGTCGATCCTGCCCTCGGGCGTGCGGTTGAACGGCAGGCCCATGCGCTCCAGGTCGAAGACCGCGTCGATGGCCTCCTTGGCCATGATCTCGGCCGCGTCCTGGTCGACCAGGTAGTCGCCGCCCTTGACGGTGTCGAACGTGTGCCACTCCCAGTTGTCCTCCTCGACGTTGGCGAGCGAGGCGCACATACCGCCCTGCGCGGCACCGGTGTGGGAGCGGGTGGGGTACAGCTTGGAGATGACCGCGGTGCGAGCCTCCTTCGAGGACTCGAGTGCGGCGCGCATGCCCGCGCCGCCCGCACCGACGATCACGACGTCGTACTGGTGGGTGATCAAGACTCTCTCCTAGGCGGTGCAGAACGAGGCGAGCAACTCGGGGTCCGCGCCCACGGGGCACGGTTCGAACGTGAAGATGACGAGCGTGCCGAGCACCACCACGATCGTGAAGGCCAGGTACAGCAGCCCCTTGAGGACGCCGCGCGTCACGTCGCGCTCCGCGTAGTCGTTGATGATCGTACGCAGGCCGTTCGTGCCGTGGATCATCGCGAGCCAGAGCATCAGCAGGTCCCAGATCTGCCAGAACGGGCTCGACCACTTGCCACCGACGAACGCGAAGTCGATCGCCTTCACACCCTCGCCGACCATGAGGTTCACGAACAGGTGCCCGAACACCAGCACCACGAGCACCACGCCGGACGCCCGCATGAACACCCAGGAGTACAGCTCGTAGTTGCCGCGCGTCGTCTTCTTGCGCATGTAGGGGGAGCGAGGCGCGTCGAGCGTGCCCACCTGCTCGGCCACCGCGGGGGTTCCGTGGGTCGCGCTGGTCATCAGTGGCCTCCGAAGACGTTCATGAGGTGACGCGGCAGGAAACCCGCCATCGTCACGACGAAGAGCCCGAGGACGATCCAGAGCATCACCCGCTGGTAACGGGGGCCGTTGGCGAGGAAGTCCACGAGCATGATCCGGATGCCGTTGAACGCGTGGAAGACGATCGCGGCCACGAGGCCCACCTCGCCGAGTCCCATGATCGGCGTCTGGTACGTGCCGATCACTGCGTTGTAGGCCTCAGGCGACACGCGTACCAGCGCTGTGTCCGTGACGTGGACGAGCAGGAAGAAGAAGATCGCGAATCCGGTCACGCGGTGCGCGACCCAGGACCACATGCCTTCGCGGCCGCGATAGAGCGTGCCGCCTTGTGCGGTGGGCACTTCGGGAGCCTCCTATGGCTTTCCGGTGAACGTATGAGGCAGGCGTCTCCCACTGTAGTGACACCCGGTCGCATCGATCGTCCGAGAGATGTGGTTCCGGCACGTGAGATGGTCGATTTGTGATTGATCGCACAGAGGAGATGTCGCCTCCCGAACCCACGTCACTATGCTGCTTCCCATGAGCAATCCCGCGGGCACCAGCAGTGCCGCCGCCGAGACCGCCGTCGGACCCGTCGAAGGATTCCACGCCGTGATCCCCGCGGGCGGGGCGGGAACCCGGCTCTGGCCCTTGTCCCGCAGGAGGGCCCCGAAGTTCCTGCACGACCTCACCGGGTCCGGCCGCACGCTCCTGCAGGCCACGGTCGACCGCCTGAGCCCGCTGACCGGTGCCGACGGGATCATGCTGGTCACCGGTACCCACCACGTGGCCGCATGCCGCGCGCAGCTGCCCGGCCTGGACGAGCAGAACGTCCTCGCGGAGCCCTCACCACGCGACTCGATGGCCGCGATCGGCCTGGCCGCCGCCGTCCTGGCCGAGCGCCACGGCGACGTCGTGATCGGGTCCTTCGCCGCGGACCACGTGATCTCGGGACAGCCCGCCTTCGAGAGCGCGGTCCGTGAGGCCGTCGCCGCGGCCCGGGCCGGTTACGTCGCCACCATCGGGATCGCCGCCTCGCGGCCCTCCGTCGCGTTCGGCTACATCCGCTCGGACGGCACCCTCGGCGTCGACGGCGCACCCAGCGCGCAGCACGTGCGCGGTTTCACGGAGAAGCCGGACGCCGCGACGGCGCGCGAGTACATCGCCTCCGGCGAGTACCGGTGGAACGCGGGGATGTTCGTCGTGCGGACGTCCGTGCTGCTGGGCCACCTCGCCGAGCAGCGACCCGAGCTGCACGACGGCCTGCGCACCATCGCCAAGGCCTGGGACACCGGCGACCGGGACCGCGTCCTGGCGGACGTCTGGCCCGGGCTGGAGAAGATCGCCATCGACCATGCCATCGCCGAACCGGTGGCCGACGCCGGCGGCGTCGCCGTGGTCCCCGGGACGTTCGGCTGGGACGACGTCGGCGACTTCAACTCTCTCGCCGCCCTGCTGCCGTCGGACGACGACGAGGGCTCCAAGGTGCTCGGCGACACGGGCGACGTGCTCCGGATCGACAGCGCCGGGTCGGTGGTGGTCCCGGCGAGCGGCCGTCTGGTGAGTGTGCTGGGCCTCGACGACGTGGTGGTCGTGGACACCCCCGACGCCCTGCTGGTCACGACCCGCGCCCGCGCGCAGCAGGTCAAGCAGGTCGTCGACGCGGCCCGCGCCCGTGACCTGGACGAGCTCCTGTAGCAGCCGTGGCGTCCGGTCCACATGGCGGTCCCACATCATGGGACGAGCGAGCGCGGGAGGGTGTGACCCCCGTTACAGTGGGGCGGGTGACATCGACCCAACCCGCCGTGAGCGTCGCAGAGCTGGATCAGATCGTTTCGACCGCCCCGACCCGGGTGACGGGCGCGCTCGTCGCGCAACGCGTGACCGAGCTCGCGCAGGAGCTGGAGAGCGAGCTGATCGCGTTCCGGCGGGACGTGCACGCCCACCCGGAGCTCTCGCGCCGTGAGACGCGGACGACGGCGGCCGTGGCGGACCGGCTGCGCGCCGCGGGGCTGAGCCCGCGGCTGCTGGAGGGCACCGGCCTGGTGTGCGACATCGGTCCCGCCGACGGCCCTCGCACGGGTCTGCGTGCCGATCTCGACGCGCTGCCGCTGCAGGACACCAGCGGGGTCGAGTTCGCCTCCACGGCGCCCGGCGTCGCGCACGCCTGCGGTCACGACGTCCACACCACGACCGTCCTGGGCGCCGGCCTGGTGCTCGCCCGGCTCGCGTCGGAAGGGCTGCTGTCCCGCGGCGTGCGGCTGTTCTTCCAGCCCGCCGAGGAGGTCATGCCGGGCGGCGCGCTCGACATCCTGGGCACCTCGGAGCTCGACGACGTGGAGCGCATCGCGGCGGTGCACTGCGACCCGAAGATCGACGTCGGCACCATCGGCACGCGGATCGGCTCCATCACCTCGGCCGCCGACGCCGTCTCGGTCACCGTCTCGTCGCCCGGCGGGCACACCTCACGCCCGCACCTGACCGGTGACGTGGTGTTCGCACTCGGCCAGGTGATCACCCAGGTCCCCGCCGCGCTCGGGCGGCGCCTCGACCCCCGGTCGGGCGTCAACCTCACGTGGGGCACGGTGCAGGCGGGCAGCATGCCCAACGTCATCCCGTCCGTCGGGACGGTGAAGGGCACGTTGCGCTGTCTCGACGTGGCGGCCTGGGAGAACGCCGGCGACCTGGTGCGCGACGTCGTCGAGCAGGTGGTCAAGCCGTACGACGTCGAGGTGACCGTGCACCACACGCGCGGTGTTCCTCCCGTCGACAACGACGCCGCCGAGACCACCGCCCTCGAGGAGGCGATCCGGGAGACCATCGGCGCGGACGCCATCGTCCTGACCGAGCAGTCGATGGGCGGCGAGGACTTCGGGTGGTACCTGACGAAGGTGCGCGGCACGATGGCGCGGCTCGGCACGCGGACCCCCGGCGGCCGGACGTACGACATCCACCAGGGCGACCTCGTCGTGGACGAGCGCGCGATCGGCGTCGGGGTCCGGATGCTCGCCCAGTACGCCGCCCGCTGAACCGGGCGGCCGAGGGTGACGGGGCGCACACATACCACCGGGTTCCGGTGACGCTTCGGTAACGACTTGTCGTCGTCACCGGCTCGATACGCGGATCGTCTCAGGTGCTGGATAATCTCGATGCATTGCTGGGCCTGACCGAGGCCCTCAAAGAACCCATCGAGGAGCAACAGGTGAAGAAGGCTGTAGCGCTCACCGCGCTGACCGGTGCTGCGGCACTCGCACTCTCGGCTTGTGGGGCCGCCCCCGAGGAGTCCGGCGGCAACGAGGCCACCAGTGACTTCCTGCCCTGCATCGTCTCCGACGAGGGCGGATTCGACGACAAGAGCTTCAACCAGCTCAGCTACGAGGGCGTGCAGGCCGCGGCCACGGCGATCGGCGCGGAGGTCCGGCAGGTCGAGTCCAACTCCGAGACCGAGTACCAGGGCAACGTCCAGTCGCTGGTCGACGAGGGCTGCGACGCCATCGTGACCGTCGGCTTCGCGCTGTCGGCGGCCACGATCGAGTCCGCCACCGCGAACCCCGAGATCAACTACATCCTCATCGACGACCCGGCGGACGCCGACGGGGACGGCGAGACGGACGCCGAGAACATCAAGCCCCTGCTGTACAACACGGCCGAGGCGGCGTTCCTCGCCGGCTACCTGGCCGCGGGCTACTCGGAGACCGGCAAGGTCGGCACGTTCGGCGGCATGGAGTTCCCGACCGTGACGATCTTCATGGACGGCTTCAAACAGGGGGTCGACCACTACAACGAGGTCAAGGACGCCGACGTCGAGGTGGTCGGCTGGGACGGTGAGACCGGCTCGTTCACGGGCGGCTTCACGGCGGACAACACCGCGAAGAACACGGCGACGAACATCATCGACCAGAACGTCGACGTGCTCCTGCCGGTCGGCGGTCCCATCTACCAGTCCGCGATCAACGCGATCCAGGACTCGGGCAAGGACGTCGCGCTGATCGGTGTGGACGCCGACCTGTACGAGACGGACCCGGCCACCCAGGACCTCGTGCTGACCTCCATCCTCAAGGGCATGGACGTCTCCACGTCGCAGGCCGTGCAGCAGGCGGCCGACGGCTCGTTCGACCCGACGCCGTACATCGGCACGCTCGAGAACGAGGGCGTGGGCCTCGCCCCGCTGCACAACTTCGAGGGTGAGGTCGACCCGACGCTGATGGCCGAGGTCGACTCGCTGCGGGAGTCGATCATCGGCGGTGAGATCGAGGTGGACTCCTACCTCGCCGAGTGACGCTTCGTATCCCGGGGCCGCGCGCGTTTGCCGCTCGCGGCCCCGGAGTGCGTCAATGGGACGGGCAGCGGCTCCGCTCCGGCACGACGACGTGCCCGGGCGGAGCCCGACGAGCGGCAGGAGAGAGTGCAGCGGTGCTGCGGAGAGGAACGACATGCGGCTGGAGCTGCGGGGTATCACGAAGCGCTTCGGTGCGCTGGTCGCCAACGACCACATCGACCTGACGGTCGAACCGGGTGAGATCCACTGCCTGCTCGGTGAGAACGGTGCGGGCAAGTCGACGCTGATGAACGTGCTGTACGGGCTGTACGAGGCCGACGAGGGCGAGATCCTGCTGGACGGCGAGGTCCAGCACTTCTCCGGCCCGGGCGACGCCATGGCGGCGGGCATCGGCATGGTGCACCAGCACTTCATGCTGGTGCCGGTGTTCAGCGTGGCCGAGAACGTGATGCTCGGCCACGAGCCGGGCCGCGGCGGCGTGCTCGACGTCGAGTCGGCGCGGGCGCAGGTGCGGGAGATCTCGGAGCGGTTCGGCTTCCACGTCGACCCGGACGCCCTGATCGAGGACCTGCCGGTGGGCGTGCAGCAGCGGGTCGAGATCATCAAGGCCCTGTCGCGCAACGCGGACGTCCTCGTCTTCGACGAGCCGACGGCGGTCCTCACGCCGCAGGAGACCGACGAGCTCATGGCGATCATGCGCCAGCTGCGTGACTCCGGCGCCGCGATCGTGTTCATCACCCACAAGCTGCGCGAGGTCCGCGAGGTGGCGGACCGCATCACCGTGGTGCGGCACGGCAAGGTGGTCGGTGAGGCGAGCCCGACGGCGTCCGACGCCGAGCTCGCCTCACTCATGGTGGGACGCGCCGTCGAGCTGACCGTGCACAAGGAGGAGCCCCGGTACTCCGAGGGCCTGCTGCGGGTCAGCGGGCTGCAGGTCGTCGACGAGGCCGGAACCGTGGTGGTCGACGACGTGTCGTTCGAGGTGCGCGGCGGCGAGGTCCTCGTCGTCGCGGGCGTGCAGGGCAACGGGCAGACCGAGCTCACCGAGGCGTTGCTGGGCCTGCAGGACGACGTGTCCGGGAGCGTCACGCTCGACGGGCAGGAGCTCACGGGGCTGAGCGTGCGCCAGGTGCTGGACCGGGGCGTCGGCTTCGTGCCGGAGGACCGTACGCACGACGGCCTGGTGGGGGAGTTCACCATCGCCGAGAACCTCATGCTGGACCGTTCCGACGGGCCTCCCTTCGTCCGGTCCGGCTCGCTGCAGCTGGCCTATCGCGACGAGTTCGCCCGGGACGCGGTCGCCGAGTACGACGTCCGGACGCTCGGGATCGACACCCCGGTGGGCAGGCTGTCGGGGGGCAACCAGCAGAAGGTCGTGCTCGCCCGCGAGCTGAAGCGCGACCTGCGGCTGTTCGTGGCGGCGCAGCCGACGCGTGGTGTCGACGTCGGCTCGATCGAGTTCATCCACAAGCAGATCGTGGCCACACGCGACGCCGGTGTGCCCGTGGTCGTGGTCTCCACGGAGCTGGACGAGGCGGCCGCGCTGGCGGACCGGATCATGGTCATGTACCGCGGACGGGTGGTGGGGATCGTGCCGTCGACGACGCCGCGCGACACCCTCGGACTGATGATGGCGGGGATCCCGCCGGTCGAGCACGGAGGAGAGGCCGCGTGAGCCACCAGAAGGACCCCAACCCGGGACCCGGGCCGGAGACCGAACCGGGCCGGGCCGAGGAACTGGAGCAGGAGGTCGCACGCGAGTCGGGCGCCCCCGCCGGGCCGGAGAAGGCCGACGACACCGCCGACCGCCTCGCACACGCGCTGCAGCAGACGATGAGCCACCGATGGACGGTCGCGGTCGGTGCGATCCTGCTCGCCGTGCTCGTCGGCTCGGTGATGATCGCGTTCACCGACGAACGTGTGACCGCCGCCGCGGGCTACTTCTTCGCACGCCCCGCCGACACGTTCGTCGCGCTGGGCGACGCGATCGGTGGCGCGTACTCCGCGCTGTTCCGCGGTGCGGTGTTCAACCCGCGCGCCGACGGCTTCGCGGCGCAGATCCGGCCGCTCACCGAGACGTTCAACTACGCGACGCCGCTGATCGCGGCCGGGCTCGGCGTGGCGCTGGCGTTCCGGGCCGGCCTGCTCAACATCGGTGGTCAGGGGCAGATGCTCATCGCGGCCGCCGCGGCGGGCTGGGTCGGCTTCGGCGTGACCGGTCTGCCGGTCGGCGTGCACACGCTGCTCGCGGTGGTCGCCGGTGTCGCCGGAGGCGCCGTGTGGGCCGGGATCGCGGGCGTGCTCAAGGCCCGCACCGGTGCGCACGAGGTCATCGTCACGATCATGCTCAACTGGATCGCGTTCTACCTGGTGGCCTACTTCCTGGCGACCCCCGGCCTGCTGCAGGCCCCCGGGTCGGCCAACCCGAAGACACCGCCCACCCCGGAGTCGGCCCAGCTGCCCGAGCTGCTCGGCGAGCGGTACAACCTGCACTGGGGCTTCGTGCTGGCGCTCGGCGCGGTCGTCTTCGTCTGGTGGCTGCTGAACCGGTCCTCGCAGGGCTTCGCGTTCCGGGCCGTGGGTGAGAACCCGCGCGCCGCGCGCGTGGCCGGTATCGATGTCCCGTGGACCACGGTGAAGGTCATGCTGGTGGCCGGCGGTCTGGTGGGGATCGCCGGCGCGACGCAGGTGCTGGGCCAGGTCACCACCGGTTTCGGCGGTGACATCGACGCCGGGATCGGCTTCGACGCGATCACGGTCGCCCTGCTGGGCGGCTCGAACCCATGGGGTGTGCTGGCCGCCGGGATCCTGTTCGGGGCGTTCAAGGCCGGTGGTACGGCGATGCAGGCCTCCGAAGGTGTGCCGAACGACATCGTGCTCGTGGTGCAGTCCCTGATCGTGTTGTTCATCGCGGCGCCGCCGCTGGTTCGCGCCATCTTCCGGCTCCCCGATCCGGAACGTCGCCGTCGGCCGCGAAAGGCCCGGAAGATCAAGGAGGAGGCAGCGTGAGCGCCGCAGTCGAGGCCCAGGGCACGCCCGGAACGCCGCCGTCGGACACCGAGAAGCGCCACCGCGTGCACGTGGGGTGGAAGGCCGCGAACGGCCTGATCATCGTCGGTGCCCTGTTCGCCCTGCTGCTCGTCGCCGTCCCGCGCGACGGCGTGACGAGGTTCGCCCTGTCGCGGGGTGCCGACGCACTCCAGATCCCCCTGCTGGAGATCCCGGCGATGCCGCTGGCATGGGGATGCCTCGTCGTCCTGGCGCTGATCGCCGCGTACTCCGTGGTACGTACGCTGGCGAACCGGAGGACGTCGGTCTGGGCGATCGCCGCGTTCGGAGCCGTCTTCCTCGTCGGGTTCCTCGCCTGGGCGGGCGCGGGGAGCTCCGGCACCCTGTCGATCGTGAGCCTGCTGTCCGGATCGCTCCTGGGCGCGGTGCCGCTCGTCTACGGTTCGCTGAGCGGCGTGATCGGCGAGCGGTCCGGCGTCATCAACATCGCGATCGAGGGGCAGATGCTCGCGGCGGCCTTCACCGCCGCCGTCGCCGGCTCGATCACGGGCTCGCCGTTCGCCGGCGTCCTGGCCGCCGTGCTGGCCGGCATGCTCGTGGCCCTCGTGCTCGCGCTGTTCACCGTCACGCACCGGGTCAACCAGATCATCGTCGGGGTGGTGCTGAACGTGCTGGTCCTCGGGCTGACGTCGTTCTTCTACTCGCAGGTGCTCGTCCCGAACGCGGCGACGCTGAACAGCGCTCCGCGGTTCGGCTCGTGGACCGTCCCGCTGCTCAACGACATCCCCGTGATCGGGCCGGTGCTCTTCGACCAGGCTCCGCTGATCTACCTGATGTACCTGGTGGTCGCCGGGGTGTGGTTCGCGCTGTACCGCACTCGCTGGGGCCTGCGGCTGCGGGCCGTGGGCGAGCACCCGAAGGCCGCGGACACCGTCGGCATCAACGTGGAGCGCACCCGCTACCTGGCCCTGCTCATCGGGGGCGCGTGCGCGGGCCTCGGCGGGGCCTTCTACACGACCGTCGCGGTCGACCAGTTCGGCCTGAACATGACCGCGGGCGCGGGCTTCATCGCCCTGGCCGCGATGATCTTCGGGAAGTGGGACCCGGTGCGGGCGGCCATGGCGGGCCTGCTGTTCGGCTTCGCGTCGAACCTGCAGAACGTGCTGAGCGTGGTCGGGTCGCCCGTGCCGAGCCAGTTCATGCTCATGGTCCCGTACGTGGTCACGCTGTTCGCGGTCGCCGGGCTGGTGGGCCGTTCGCGCCCGCCGGCCGCGAACGGCCAGCCGTACGTGAAGGGCTGATCCCGTGAGCACCACCGACGACGACGGCCCGGGGCACCCCGTGTCCGGCGCTCCGGGCCGGTCCCTTCGCCCCGACTGGACGGCGCTCCGGGCCGCGGCGCGCGACGCCCTGCGGTTCGCCTACGCGCCGTACTCCGGGTACGCGGTCGGGGCGGCCGCCCTGGCCGACGACGGACGGCTGCTGACCGGTGCCAACGTGGAGAACTCCGCGTACGGCGTCACGCTGTGCGCCGAGTGCTCGCTCGTGAGCGCGCTGGCGATGTCGGGCGGCGGCCGGCTCGTCGCGTTCACCTGTAGCGACGCCGACGGGCGGGTGATCATGGCCTGCGGCCGCTGCCGTCAGCTCCTGTGGGAGCACGGCGGCGCGGACCTGTTGGTCGACACCCCGCGAGGCGTGCTGACCATGGATCAGGTGCTGCCGCAGGCGTTCGGACCCGAGGACCTGGCCCGGGTGAACGGCGGCCGGGCGGCTGCCGGCCCGGGCACCGCGGCGCCCGCCGCGCGAGACCTTGGCAGTGAGGCCCACGGAGAGGAACCGTCATGACGACCGAGCAGTTCGACGCCGTGGACGTGATCCGCGCCAAGCGGGACGGCCTGGCGCTGTCCGGCGCGCAGATCGACTGGGTGGTCGGCGCGTACACCCGGGGGGTCGTCACCGACTACCAGATGTCGGCGCTGGCCATGGCGATCTTCCTGAACGGGATGTCGCGTACGGAGGTGGCGCACTGGACCGGCGCGATGATCGCCTCCGGCGAGCGGCTGGACTTCTCCGGCCTGTCGCGCCCCACCGCCGACAAGCACTCCACCGGCGGTGTCGGGGACAAGATCACGCTGCCGCTGGCGCCGCTGGTCGCGTCGTTCGGCGTGGCGGTGCCGCAGCTCTCGGGGCGCGGGCTGGGGCACACCGGCGGCACGCTGGACAAGCTCGAGTCGATCCCCGGCTGGCGGGCCGCGCTGTCCAACGACGAGACCGTCGCGCAGCTCGAGGACGTCGGCGCGGTGATCTGCGCGGCCGGGTCGGGCCTGGCTCCCGCGGACCGCAAGCTCTACGCGCTGCGCGACGTCACCGGCACCGTCGAGTCGATCCCGCTCATCGCCAGCTCCATCATGTCGAAGAAGATCGCGGAAGGCACCGGCGCGCTCGTGCTCGACGTGAAGGTGGGCTCGGGCGCGTTCATGAAGTCCCTGCCGCAGGCGCGCGAGCTCGCCCGGACGATGGTGGACCTCGGGACCGACGCGGGCGTGCGCACCGTGGCGTTGCTGACCGACATGTCGGTGCCGCTCGGGCTCACGGCCGGGAACGCGCTCGAGGTGGCCGAGTCGGTCGAGGTGCTCGCCGGCGGTGGCCCGGCGGACGTCGTCGAGCTGACCGTCGCGCTCGCCGTCGAGATGCTGGCGGGGGCCGGCCGGCCGGCCGGCGCCGACGAGGTGCGGGCAGCGCTCGCCGACGGGCGCGCCATGGACACCTGGCGGCGCATGATCGCCGCGCAGGGCGGTGACCCGGACGCGAGGCTCGAGGTGGCGAAGGAGACGGAGACGGTCGTGGCCGGGGAGGACGGCGTGCTGACCCGCCTCGACGCCTACGCCGTGGGAGTCGCCGCGTGGCGGCTCGGGGCGGGACGTGCCCGCAAGGAGGATCCGGTGCAAGCCGCGGCGGGCGTCCAGCTGCACGCGAAGCCGGGCGACCGGGTGAGGGCCGGCCAGCCCGTGATGACGCTGCACACCGACACCCCTGAGCGCTTCGCTCGCGCCCGGCAGGCGCTGGAGGGCGCATGGGAGGTGGCGCCGCACGGAACTGCTGAGGCGGCCGCCGCGGCCGCCCCGGGAAGGCTGATCCTCGACCGGGTCGCGTGACCTCAGATCTCGACGTGCGCGTCCGTGCCGTCGACGAGCGCTCTCAGCGCGTCAGCGCCGCGTCGTCCTGCTCGACGGCGGCGCGCCAGGCGGGCTTCTCCGCGCGCCAGCCCTCGTCGTCGCGCCCCTTCTTCCAGTAGCCCGACGCCGACAGCAGCTCGCGGGGGATCCCGAGCTCCGCGCGGGCCCAGCGGCGCAGGTCGCGAACGCAGCCGGCCTCGCCGTGCAGGAAGGCGTGAGGGATGCCACCGGGCAGCGCACCCGCCTCGTGGGCGGTGCGGACCGTCTCGAAGAGCCCGGGGCCTCCGTCGCGGTACACCCAGGTGACGCGCAGGTCGCCGTCGGACACGAGCTCCTGCCGCTCCTGAGGCCCGGCGACCTCCACGAACGCGTGCGCCCGGGCGGAGTGCGGCAGGGCCTCGCACGCCGCCGCGATCGCGGGCAGCGCCGACTCGTCACCCACGAGCAGATGCCAGGGAGCGTCCGCGGACGGCACGTAGTCGCCGCCCGGGCCGAGGAAGGACACCTGGTCGCCCGGCCGGACCCGGCCGGCCCACGGCCCGCCGTACCCGTCGCCGTGCTCGACCACGTCGATGTCCCAGCCCTCGCCGTGCACCCTGCGGATCGTGTAGGTCCGCACCAGGGGACGCCCCCCGGGCGCGGGCGGGGGGCCGAGCACGATCTTGATGTACCGGTCCGTGAACGGCCCGGGATCGACGGCCGCGAGCGCCTCGCCGCCCAGCGTCACGCGGACCATGTGCGGCGTGAGACGCCGGACGGCCGTGACGGTGGCGGTGACGGGGGTGCGCGACTTCCGGGCGGTGGGGATCTCAGCGATCTGCATAGTGAGGCAAGCCTAACCTCTTTTGTCGCCCGGCGGGTGTGGAGCCGTCCGCCGGACGACGAGGCCGCCGGGTAGGTAGGTTGGACGGCATGACACATCTCGGCGTCGACACCATCCAGGCGCTGCCCAAGGTCCTGCTCCACGACCACCTCGACGGGGGGCTGCGACCCGGCACCGTCAGCGAGCTGGCCGACGCCGTCGGTCACGAGCTGCCCGCCGCGCCGGCCGGGCTCGCGGACTGGTTCGCGAGGGCGGCCGACTCCCACTCGCTGGTCCGCTACCTCGAGACGTTCGCGCACACCGTCGCCGTCATGCAGACCGCCGAGGCCCTGGAGCGCGTCGCCCGCGAGGCGGTCCTCGACCTCGCCGCCGACGGCGTCGTGCACGCCGAACTGCGCTGGGCACCGGAACAGCACCTCGAACGCGGGCTGACGATGACCCAGGCCGTCGAGGCCGTGCAGACCGGGATCGACGACGGGGTCGCGCGCGCGGCCGCCGACGGCCGCACCATCCGCGCCGGGCAGATCCTCACCGCCATGCGACAGGCCGACCGCTGGACGGAGGTCGCCGACCTGGCGATCGCCCTGGCGGGCGACGGAGTCCTCGGCTTCGACCTCGCCGGGCCGGAGGACGGCTTCCCGCCCGGACGGCACGACGGCGTGTGGCGGCATCTCGCCGCCCACCAGGTGCCGGTGACGATCCACGCCGGCGAGGCGGCCGGCGTCGACTCCGTCGCCGAGGCCCTGCACACCGGGCAGGCGCTGCGGCTCGGGCACGGCGTCCGGATCGCCGACGACATCACGTTCGGCCCCGGCGACGCGCCCGCCGAGCTGGGGCCCGTGGCCCACTGGGTGCGCGACCAGCAGATCCCCCTCGAGGTGTGCCCGGTGTCCAACACGCAGACGGGAGCCGCGGAGTCCGTCGCCGCCCACCCGATCACGCGCCTCAAGGAGCTCGACTTCGCCGTGACGCTCAACACGGACAACCGCCTGATGTCCCGCACCTCCATGACCCGCGAGATGATGCTCCTGAACACCGAAGCCGGCTGGACCCTCGAGGACCTGCTCGACGTCACCGTGGCCGCGGCGTGGAGCGCCTTCGTGCACCACGACGAACGGCGCACGCTCGTCGAGCAGGTGATCGTGCCCGGCTTCCAGAAGATCGAAAGGGCACAGCTCTGACGAGGTACCGGACGCCGGGCGTACGGGAGGCCTCGGAGCGGTGCGGAACGGAGCAACGATGACCCTGGACCGTGCGGCGCTCGCCGCCACCGTCGACCACACCCTGCTCAAGCCGGAGGCGACGGCCGACGACGTCACCGCGCTCGTCGAGGAGGGCGCCCGGCTCGGGGTGTTCTCCGTGTGCGTGTCGCCGACGTTCGTGGCCCACGCGCGCGAGGCCGCGGCCGGGCGGCTCGCGGTCGCCACGGTGTGCGGGTTCCCGTCGGGGAAACATGTCAGCGAGGTGAAGGCGGCCGAGGCCGCCCGTGCCGTGTCCGAGGGCGCGGACGAGGTCGACATGGTGATCGACGTCGGCGCCGTGCGGGCCGGACTGTTCGACGACGTCCGCGCCGACATCGCCACCGTCCGGGCCGCCGTTCCCGAAGGACGCCTGCTCAAGGTGATCATCGAGTCCGCGGCCCTGACCGACGACCAGATCGTCGCCGCGTGCGAGGCCGCCGAGGCGTCCGGCGCCGACTTCGTCAAGACGTCCACCGGTTTCCACCCCACGGGCGGCGCGTCCGTCGAGGCGGTCTCGCTCATGGCGAGGACCGTCGGCGGGCGGCTCGGCGTCAAGGCGTCCGGCGGCATCCGGGACCTCGGCACGGCACTCCGGATGATCGACGCCGGCGCGACGCGGCTGGGCCTGTCGGGTACGGGCGCGGTGCTGGACGGGTACGACGGCGGCGCGGTACCGGCCGGCGGCGCCGTGCCGGCCGGCGGCGGCTACTGATCCGGCCGAGGCGAACCGCCGCCGGTCCGGCGGCGGTCCGCCGTGCCGGACACCTTGCACGCCGGGTGCTCGGTGAGAAGTCCCTGCGGTGAGCTTCTGGTCCTCGGGTGAAGCCCGGCGTCCCGCTCGCGCTCAGCCTCTACTATGGCCGCATGAAGATCGCCGTTGTCGGTACCGGATACGTCGGCCTGTCGAACGCAGTGCTGATCGCCCAGAATCACGAGGTGTGGGCTGTCGACCTCGACGCGTCGAAGGTCGCCCTGGTGAACGAGCGGCGCTCGCCGATCGTCGACGCGGAGCTCGAGGAGTACCTGCGCGACCGGGAGCTGAACCTCACCGCCACGCTGGACGCGCACGCCGCCTACGAGGGTGCGGAGATCGTCGTCGTCGCGACGCCGACGAACTACGACGAGGTGACGAACTTCTTCGACACCTCGTCGGTGGAGTTCGTGGTCAAGGACGTGCTGAGCGTCGCGCCGCGCGCGACGATCGTCATCAAGTCGACCATCCCCGTGGGCTTCACCGAGCGGATGCGCTCCGAGTACCCCGACGCGTCGATCGTGTTCTCCCCGGAGTTCCTGCGCGAGGGCCGCGCGCTGTACGACAACCTGCACCCGTCCCGGATCGTGGTCGGGGACCGCTCGGAGCGCGGCAAGCGCTTCGCGGACCTCCTGCTGGAGGGTGCGGTCACGAAGGACGTCCCGGTGCTGCTGACCGACGCGACCGAGGCCGAGGCCATCAAGCTGTTCGCCAACACCTACCTGGCGCTGCGGGTCGCGTACTTCAACGAGCTGGACAGCTACGCCGCCACGCACGGTCTCGACACGGCCCAGGTCATCGAGGGCGTGGGCCTGGACCCGCGGATCGGCTCCCACTACAACAACCCGTCCTTCGGTTACGGCGGCTACTGCCTGCCCAAGGACACCAAGCAGCTGCTGGCGAACTACTCCGAGGTGCCGCAGAACCTCATCCAGGCCGTGGTCGACGCGAACACCACGCGCAAGGACTTCGTCGCCGCGGACATCCTCAAGCGCGACCCGAAGGTCGTGGGTGTGTACCGGCTCGTCATGAAGTCCGGCAGCGACAACTTCCGTGCCTCGGCCATCCAGGGCATCATGAAGCGGATCAAGGCCAAGGGCGTCGAGGTCGTGGTGTACGAGCCGACCCTGGAGGACGACGAGTTCTACCACTCCGAGGTCGTCAAGGACCTCGACGAGTTCAAGGCCCGCGCCGACGTGATCATCGCCAACCGTCGTACCGAGGTCCTCGACGACGTCGCCGAGAAGGTCTACACCCGCGACATCTACGGGCGCGACTGATCACATCCGCGTACGCGCGCACCACGAACGGCAGGGGATACTACACAGCGTGAAGGTCCTGGTCACCGGCGGCGCCGGTTTCATCGGAGCGAACTTCGTCCAGCAGACGGTCCGCGAACGGCCGGACGCCGAGGTCACCGTCCTCGACGCGCTCACCTATGCGGGCGACCGCGGCTCGCTCGCGCCGGTCGCGGAACGGGTGCGGCTCGTCGAGGGGTCGATCACCGACGCCGTCCTGGTGGACCGGCTGGTCGGCGAGGCCGACGTCGTCGTCCACTTCGCGGCCGAGTCGCACAACGACAACTCGCTCGACGACCCGTCCCCGTTCGTGCAGACCAATCTCGTCGGCACGTTCACGCTGCTGGAGGCCGTGCGCAAGCACGGCACCCGGTTCCACCACATCTCGACGGACGAGGTCTACGGGGACCTCGAGCTCGACGACCCGGCGAAGTTCACGCCCGAGACGCCGTACAACCCGTCGTCGCCCTACTCGTCCACGAAGGCGGGCTCCGACCTGCTCGTGCGTGCCTGGGTACGGTCGTTCGGTGTTCGGGCCACGATCTCGAACTGCTCCAACAACTACGGCCCGTACCAGCATGTCGAGAAGTTCATCCCGCGCCAGATCACCAACCTCCTCGACGGTGTCCGCCCCCGCCTCTACGGCGCCGGGCGCAACGTGCGGGACTGGATCCACGTGGAGGACCACAACACCGCCGTCTGGGCCGTCATCGACCACGGGCGGATCGGTGAGACCTATCTGATCGGCGCCGACGGCGAGCAGAACAACCTGGACGTGGTGCGGACCCTGCTGGAGCTGTTCGGCCGCGAACCCGACGACTTCGACCACGTCGCGGACCGTCCGGGCCACGACCTGCGCTACGCGATCGACGCGACCCGGCTGCGCGACGAGCTCGGCTGGACGCCCCGGTACACGGAGTTCCGGGACGGGCTGGCGGCGACGATCGAGTGGTACCGGGGCAACGAGGCCTGGTGGAGGCCGGCGAAGGCGGCTACGGAGGCGAAGTACGCGCGGACCGGCCAGTGAGTTCTCTGGTGGGGTCCGGTCCGGGGGCTGGGGTGTGGTGTGCGCCGCCTCCGCTCACGGGCCCTTGGGGGCCCTCCGCTACGGTGTGACGGCGGCGCACACCACACCCCAGCCCCCGGACCTCGCTATGCACTCACTGGCCGGTCCGCGCGTACTTCCCGCCTGGTCGCCAGGTAGCTGCTGACTGCTTCCATGGTGGGGAGGAGGCCGTTGGCTTCCGCCTCGGCGAGGGTGGGGGCGGACTCGTCCTTTGGTGAGAGCTGCGGGGAGAGGGGGCTTCCGTCGCGGGCCGTCGTCGGCCAGTCGATGCCGACGGTGGGGTCCAGCGGGTGGATGCCGTGCTCGCGCTCGGGTGCGTAGCCGGCCGAGCAGAGGTACATGACCGTGGAGTCGTCCTCCAGGGACATGAAGGCGTGGCCGAGGCCCTCGGACAGGTACACGGAGCGGCGGTCGACGTCGTCGAGCAGCACGCCGTCCCACCGGCCGAAGGTCGGCGAACCGACGCGGACGTCCACGACGACGTCGAGCACCGCGCCGCGCAGGCACTGCACGTACTTGGCCTGGCTCGGCGGGACGTCCGCGAAGTGGATGCCGCGCAGCACCCCGGCCGCGGAGACGGAGCAGTTGGCCTGCTGCAGGTCGAAGGAGTGCCCGACGGCGTCCGCGAACGGGCCCGCCTTGAACGCCTCCAGGAAGAGACCGCGGGCGTCGCCGAACTGCTTCGGGGTGATCTCGAACGCGCCGGGCACGGACAGCTCGCGGTACTGCATGAAAACTCCTCGGGGCCGGGACGATCCCACGTGGCGGAGGTGGGGAAGGGACGTCGGACCCTAGGATCATACGTATGGAACCAAGGCGTGGCGTCGGGGAACGATGGCTGGTGGTCGGGGCCGCAGGGATGCTCGGACAGGACATGGTCGAGGTGATCCGGTCCGCGGGGCGTGAGGTGGACGGCGTGGGCCGGAGCACCGGGCTCGACGTCCGCGACCCCGCCGTCGCAGCGCGCGCGGTGAGCGGCTACGACGTCGTGGTGAACTGCGCCGCCTGGACGGCCGTCGACGACGCCGAGGCCCACGAGGCGGACGCGTTCGCCGTGAACGCCGTGGGGGCGGCCAACCTGGCCCGGGGCTGCACGACGGCGGGCGCCCGCCTGGTCCAGATCTCCACGGACTACGTGTTCGACGGTGCCGCGACGGCGCCCTACGCGGAGCACGCGCCGGTCGCGCCCCGGTCGGCCTACGGACGCACCAAGGCCGCGGGGGAGTGGGCGGTACGCACGGAGGCGGCCGATGCCCTGATCGTGCGCACGGCGTGGCTGTACGGTGCCGGTGGGAACTGCTTCCCGCGCACGATGGCGCGCCTCGCCGCCGAGAGGGACCACCTGGACGTCGTGGCCGACCAGGTGGGGCAGCCCACGTGGACGCGTGACCTCGCGGACCTCGTCGTGCGGCTCGTCGACGCGGACGTCCCGGCCGGGACGTACCACGGGACGTCCTCGGGACAGGTGTCCTGGTTCGGCTTCACGGAACGCGTCGTCGCGGCCACGGGGAGCGTTGTGACGCTGGAGCCGACGACCACCGACGCCTTCCCGCGCCCCGCGCCGCGGCCGGCGTACTCGGTGCTCTCCCACGGTGCCCTGGTCGAGGCCGGCGTCACCCCGATCGGCGACTGGGCGGAGCGCTGGGAGAAGGCCGCGGCCGAGGTGCTCGGCCCCGGCGCCTACTCGTCCAGCAGCCCCAGCAGGTACCGCCCGTAGCCGGACTTCGTCAGCTTCTCCGCGCGGGCGCGCAGCTCCTCGTCCGTGAGGAAGCCGCGGCGCCACGCGACCTCCTCCGGGGCGCCGATCTTGAGCCCCTGGCGGCGCTCGATCGTCCGGACGAAGTCCGAGGCCTCCAGGAGCGAGTCGAACGTGCCGGTGTCGAGCCAGGCCGTGCCCCGCGGCAGGACCTCGACGCGCAGCTTGTCCCGCTCCAGGTAGTGGCGGTTGACGTCGGTGATCTCGTACTCGCCGCGGGCCGACGGGCGCAGGCTCTTCGCGATCTCCACCACGTCGTTGTCGTAGAAGTACAGTCCCGGCACCGCGTAGCTCGACCGTGGCCGGGCCGGCTTCTCCTCGAGCGAGAGGGCGCGGCCGGCGTCGTCGAACTCGACGACGCCGTACGCCGTCGGGTCCGCGACGCGGTAGGCGAACACCGCGCCGCCGTCGATGCCGGAGAACCGGGTCAGCTGGGACCCGAGCCCCGGGCCGTAGAAGATGTTGTCGCCGAGCACGAGTGCGGCCGCGTCGCCGCCGATGAATCCCTCACCCAGCACGAATGCCTGGGCCAGCCCGTCCGGCGCCGTCTGGACCGTGTACTGCAGGTTGATGCCGAACTGCGAACCGTCGCCGAGCAGCCGCTGGAACTGGCCGGCGTCGTGCGGGGTGGTGATCACCAGGATGTCCCGGATCCCCGCGAGGATCAGCGTGGACAGAGGGTAGTAGATCATCGGTTTGTCGTAGACGGGGACCAGTTGCTTGCTGACCCCGAGCGTGATCGGGTGCAGCCGGGTCCCGGACCCGCCGGCCAGGATGATTCCGCGCATGGTCCCCGATCCTTCCATGCCCGGCGTGGTGTGCAACCACTCCGGCGGTCGCGGCAACCACTCCGGCGGTCGTGCTCCGGTCTCCTCAGAGCCCGAGCGCGACGGCCATCTCCTTCTGCAGACGTTCCAGGCGCTTCTGGGCGGTGACGCGGGCGCGGCCCAGGTCCTCGGCGGTCGCGTCCGCCGCGACCGGCGTCACGACCTCCAGGTAGCACTTCACCTTGGGTTCGGTCCCGCTGGGCCGGACGATCACGCGGGTGTCGTCCGCTGCCGTCAGCACGACGCCGTCGGTGGGGGGCAGGCCGTTCGTGCCCGCCGTGAGATCGACGACCTCGGTCACCGGCGCACCGTCCAGCTCCGCCGGGGGCGCGGCCCGCAGCGTCGCCATCGCCTCCGGGATACGGGCGAGGTCGTCGAACCGTGCCGCGAGCTGTCCGGTGCTGTACAGGCCGCAGGCACGTGCGATGTCGTCCAGGGCGTCCCGGAGCGTGCGCCCCGACTCCTTGAGCCGCTCGGCGAGCAGCGCCACACGCAGCGCGGCCGACAGGCCGTCCTTGTCCCGGACGGCCTCCGGGTCGACGCAGTACCCGAGCGCCTCCTCGTACCCGAAGACCAGGTCCGGCGTACGGGAGATCCACTTGAACCCGGTCAGCGTGGTCGCGTGGCGCAGTCCGTGCCGCTCGGCGATCCGCGCGAGCACGCGGGACGACACGATCGAGCACGCCAGGGTGCCGGACGACGTGCGCTGGGCGGCGTCCCAGCCGAGCAGGGCCCCGACCTGGTCGCCGGTGAGCATCCGCCAGCCGTGCGACGCCGCCGTCTCCGTGCCCTGGTGGGTGCCCCAGTCCGGGTCGCGCACGGCGACGGCGCAGCGGTCGGCGTCGGGGTCGTTCGCGATGACGAGGTCGGCCCCGAGATCGGACGCCATCGACAGCGCGAGATCGAGGGCGCCCTTCTCCTCCGGGTTCGGGAACCGCACCGTGGGGAACGCCGGGTCCGGGTCGAGCTGCTCCTCCACGGGGACCACGTCCGTGAAACCCGCGTCCGCGAGCACCCGTCCCAGCGTCCTCCCGCCGACGCCGTGCAACGACGTCGTGATGATCCGCAGCGGCGGCGGCCCCGTGTAGTCGTCCGGGACGGCGACGGCGGTGCGAGGGTCCGCGGCCGGTACCAGGCGAGGCGCGTGCACGTCGCGGATGTGCAGGTCGGGATCGTGGAGGGACGCGACCCGCCGCAGGTACGCCTCGTGGATCTCGGTGCCCAGCACCGTCCAGCCGTCCGTGGCGCGCGGCACGGAGGACGCCCCGCCCGGTGCGGCGGACACGCGGGCGATCTCCGCGGCGATCCGCGCGTCGTACGGCGGCACGATCTGCGCGCCCTGTCCGGCGTCCGTGACCACGCGCCCGCCGAGATAGACCTTGTAGCCGTTGTCGGCGGCGGGGTTGTGGCTCGCGGTCACCATCACGCCGGCGTCGGCGTCGAGATGACGGACGGCGAACGCGAGCACCGGTGTCGGCAGCGCAGCGGGCAGGACCGCGACCTCGACGCCGGCGGCGGTCAGCACGGCGGCGGTGTCCCGCGCGAAGTCGGCCGACCGGTGCCGTGCGTCGTAGCCGACGACGACACGGGGCGCGTCCGCGACGGCGGACGTGAGATACGCGCCCAGGCCCGCGGCCGCCGTGACGACGACCGCCCGGTTCATCCGGTGCGGGCCGGCGGCCATCGCGCCGCGCAGCCCCGCGGTGCCGAACTCCAGCGGCCCGGAGAACCGGTCGCGGAGCTCCGCGACCGCCGTCCGGCGCAGGTGCGGCTCGGCGGTCCGGGCGAGCAGGCTCCGCAGTTCGGCACGGTCGGCGTCGTCCACGTCGGCGGCGATCCACGCCTCCGCGCGGGCGATCAGCAGGTCGTCGTCCCGGAGCGGATCCGCCTCGCGTGGCCCCGGGGTCCCGCCGTCGTCCCCGGCGGTGCTCGTGTTCTGCGTCGAGGTGCTCATGCCACTAGATCTTCGCGACGATACGGGCGAGGAGATCGCTGATCCGGGGCCCGGCCTGTTTGCCGGCCTCCAGCACCTCCTCGTGGGACAGCGGCTGCGCGCTGATACCGGCCGCCAGGTTCGTGACGAGCGAGATACCGAGCACGTCCATGCGGCAGTGCCGGGCCGCGACGGCCTCCAGCGCCGTGGACATGCCCACGAGGTCCGCGCCGAGCAGCTGCGCCATCTTCACCTCGGCGGGGGTCTCGTACTGCGGACCGTGGAACTGCGCGTACACGCCCTCGGGCAGCTCTGGGTCCACCTCACGGGCGACGGCGCGCAGACGGGGCGAGTAGACGTCGGTCATGTCGGCGAACTTCGCGCCCTCGAGCGGGGTCCGGGACGTCAGGTTCAGGTGGTCCTTCAGGAGGACGGGCTGGCCCGGCCGCCAGCCGATGTGCGTGGTTCCGCAGCCGTTCGTCAGGACCAGGGTCTCGGCGCCGGTCGCCGCCGCGGTCCGCACGCCGTGCACCACCCGGCGCACCCCCATGCCCTCGTAGAGGTGGGTACGCGAGCCGAGGACCAGCGCGTGCCGCACCGAACCGTCGGGGCGCTCGACGCGGATCGAGCGCGTCGTCGACCGGTGGCCCTCGACGGCCGGCTTGAGGAAGCCGGGGATCTCGGCCGTGGGCATCTCGGCGACCACGTCACCGATGAGCTCGGCCGCGCCGCCCCAGCCGGACCCCAGCACGAGCGCGACGTCGTGACCGGCCACGCCCGACTTCGCGGCGATGTGCTCGGCGGCGGCTGCGGCGACGTCGAACGGGTCGGTGGTGGGGTCGTCGAGGTCCGGGGCGGTGCTCATGATCCGAGGTTAACCGGCGGCGACACCGGGGGCCACCGCCGCCAGGCGCGGCCCTCACGAGTGTCCGCCCGGGGACCGGTCTGCCAGACTGGCGGTCGTGTCCGAATCGCTGAAGCCCCCGCCCGGTCTGCATCGCCATGACGGCGACGAGTGGGTGACGTGCGGCGACCACCGGCACTGGGGCCGCTTCGGCGCGGCAGGCCTGCTCCTCGTGCGGCGCGCGGCCGACGGCGCTCCGGGGCACCTCGTGCTGCAGCACCGGGCGCTGTGGTCGCACATGGGCGGCACCTGGGGCATCCCCGGCGGTGCGCTCGCCCCGGGGGAGAGCGCCGGCGACGGCGCACTGCGTGAGGCGCAGGAGGAGGCCGCCGTCGACCCGGCCGCCGTCCAGGTGGTGGGTACGCACGTGCTCGAGCATCCCGTCTGGAGCTACACGACGGTGGTCGCCGAGGTGCGGCCGGGAGCCCGCGTCGTGCCCCGGGCCGCCGACGCGGAGAGTCTCACCGTCCGCTGGGTCGCGCTGGGCGAGCTCCCGGACCTCACGCTGCTGCCGCCGTTCGAGGCCGCGCTCCCCGACCTGCTGGATCTCCTGCCCCCACGGGTCCGGGCGGGATAGGGTCTGCGCGTGCACATCCGCATCACTCCCGCCGAGGTCCTGGGTCTGGTCAAGGTCGCAGGCCAGCCCGTTCCGCCCGTGATCAGCTCCGTGAGCGGCGACGGCGACGTCGTCCGCGTCGTCGCCGATCTGCGCCGACTCGACGCCCTGCCGGGCCCGCTCAAACTCGCCGTCCGGATCGCGCCGATCGTGCGGGCCGACGTGCGAGTCGTCGCCTTCGCCGCCGGCGTCGCCACCCTGGAGGTCGAGGCGAACGCCGCCGGGCTCCCGGCGCACAGGCTGCTCTCCCTGGCCGCCGCGCCCATCGAGCAGGCCCTCGTCAAGCAGGACCTGCCGCCCGGCGTCGTCGACATCCAGCACGACGCACGGATCGCCGTCGACGTCGAGCGACTCCTGGAGGCGAAGCTCCCCGGGCTCACCGTGACGAACCTGCGTCTGGCGGACGGGGAGATCGTGCTGGACGGCTCGGTAGGCTGAGCCCGTGACCACGCCTGCCCCACCCGAACGCGAGCCTGCCCACATCGTCGTCGTGGGGGGTGGTCCGGGCGGTTACGAGGCGGCGCTCGTCGCCGGCAGCCTGGGCGCGCGCGTCACCGTCGTCGAACGTCAGGGACTGGGCGGGGCGGCGGTGCTGACCGACGTCGTGCCCTCGAAGACCCTCATCGCCACCGCCGAGTGGATGACGATCGCCGACCGCGCGCCCGAGCTCGGCATCCGGCTGACCGACGAGGCGGCCAAGCGCGACCTCACCGTCGACCTGCGCGCCGTCAACCAGCGTGTGCTGGAGCTCGCGGAGGCGCAGAGCGCGGACATCCGCGGCCGGCTGGTGCGCGAGGGCATCGAGATCGTGAGCGGCACCGGGCGGCTGGACGGGAAGTCCCGTGTGGTCGTCGAGCCGGAGGACGGCGGCGAGCCGCGCGTGCTCCACGCCGACACGGTTCTCCTCGCCCTCGGCGCGACGCCGCGCATCCTGCCCACCGCGGTCCCCGACGGCGAGCGCATCCTCACCTGGACGCAGATGTACAACCTGGACGAGCTGCCGGAGAAGCTCATCGTCGTGGGCTCCGGCGTCACCGGTGCGGAGTTCGCGGGCGCGTACAACGCGCTGGGTTCGGACGTGGTGCTCGTGTCCTCGCGGGACCGCGTGCTGCCGGGCGAGGACGAGGACGCGGCCGAACTGCTGGAGGGCGTGTTCCGCTCGCGCGGTATGACGGTGCTGAGCCGTACGCGTGCCGAGGCGGCCGTGCGGACGGACGACGGCGTCGCGGTGACGCTCTCCGACGGCCGCGTGGTACACGGGTCGCACGTGCTCGTGGCCGTCGGCGGTGTGCCCAACACCGAGGGCGTGGGGCTGGAGGAAGCCGGGGTGACGCTCACCGCGAGCGGGCACGTCGAGGTCGACAAGGTCTCCCGGACCTCCGCGCGCGGCGTCTACGCCGCGGGCGACTGCACCGGTGTGCTCCCGCTGGCCTCCGTGGCGGCGATGCAGGGCAGGATCGCCATGCAGCACGCCCTCGGCGACGGGGTCGCGCCGCTGCGTCTCGGTACGGTCGCCTCCAACATCTTCACCGCGCCGGAGATCGCCACGGTGGGCTACAGCGAGGACGCCCTCAAGAAGCAGGGCTCGCGGTACATCACCACGACGCTCCCGCTGGCCCGGAACCCGCGCGCCAAGATGCTCGGCATCCGCGACGGGTTCGTGAAGCTGTTCGCCCATCCGGAGGCCGGCGTCGTCCTGGGCGGGGTGGTCGTCGCGCCGCGTGCGGGCGAGCACATCTTCCCGATCACGCTGGCGGTGCGGCACCGGCTCACGGTGGAGGACGTCGCCGCGTCGTTCACCATCTACCCGTCCCTGAGCGGCACGACCGCCGAGGCGGCGCGCGTCCTGGACGCCCGCGTCCAGGAACGCTGAGGCGCGGGCGCCCGTCGGCGGCCGAGGGCGACGCGCCGCCCGGACGACGATGCCGGGGCGGCGCGCCACCTCGGTGACGTGCCGCCCCGGCAGGGGAGAGGCCGAAGAGGCCGTCAGGCCGGCGTGCCCTCGACGATGACCTTGCCGCCCTCCAGGCGGATGCCCGTCACGTCCTTGACGCGGTCCGCGAGGACGGTGGCGAGGTTCACCGAGAACGTGCCCGCGCCCAGCGAGACGACGTCGGTCGGCAGGCCTTTCTCCTTGAGGAGGCCCTTGACGATCGGCTGCGCCAGGCCGAGCAGCTTGCTGACCGGGAGGCCGGCGGCGTCGGCCTTCAGGTTGAACGTCGCGACACCGTCGGTCACCTCCTTGACCTCGGCCGACGCGTTCAGCGTCGGAACCACCTTCGCCGCGGCCTTGACGGCGGCGGGAGCGTCGACGAGACGGCGGAGGTCGGCGTGCGCCGACGCGGTGCCGTCGTCGACCTTCACGTCGCTGATGAACGACGGCAGGCCGGAACCGGGGCGGACAAGGGCGATGGCCTCTTCGGGCGTGAGTGTCAGTGCTTCAGTCACGAGGCAAACCCTAGCGGACCGAACAGGGTGCAAATGACCAGATCAGCCCGGTATTCGATCCGTGATCTCCGAGGGCCCGGTCAGTCGGTGATCTCGCAGATCACGGCGCCCGCCGTGACCCCCGCACCCGCCTCCGCGACGAGGGCCGCCACCGTTCCCGAACGGTGGGCGACCAGTGGCTGCTCCATCTTCATGGCCTCGAGCACGACCACCAGATCGCCCTCGGACACCTGGTCCCCCTCGTTCACGGCGACCTTGACGATCGTGCCCTGCATCGGCGAGGTCAGCGTGTTGCCCGTGGTCGCGGACTTCGTGCCGCCGGAACGCCGGCCGGGCCGCCGCGCGGCGTTCGCGGAGCGCGCCTTCCCGGCCGCCACGCCGAGGCCCACCGGCAGCACCACCTCCAGACGCCGCCCGCCGACCTCCACGACCACACGCTCGGCCAGTTCCTCCGGCTCGCCCTGCGGCGACGGGGCCGCGACCGGCGCGGGCCCCAGGCCCTTGACCGTCTCCGCGAACTCGGTCTCGATCCAGCGGGTGTGCACACCGAAGACGTCGGAGGGCGAGTCGTCGCCGGACACCAGCTCCGGCACGAACGCCGGGGCCTCCAGCACCGCACGATGGAACGGGACGACCGTGGGGATCCCCTCGATCCGCAGCTCGCGCAGCGCGCGACGCGCCCGCTGCACCGCCTGGGCGCGCGTCGCGCCGGTGACGACGAGCTTGGCGATCATCGAGTCGAAGTTGCCGGACACGGTGTCGCCCTCGACGACCCCTGTGTCGACGCGCACGCCCGGGCCGGACGGCCAGACGATCGTGTCCAGCGTGCCGGGAGCCGGCATGAACCCGGCTGCCGGGTCCTCACCGTTGATCCGGAACTCGAAGGAGTGCCCGCGCACCTCCGGCGCGCCGTAGCCGAGCTTCTCGCCCGCGGCGACACGGAACTGCTCGCGCACCAGGTCGATGCCCGTGACCTCCTCCGTCACCGGGTGCTCCACCTGCAGACGCGTGTTGACCTCCAGGAACGAGATCGTGCCGTCGACACCGACGAGGAACTCGCACGTCCCCGCACCGACGTAGCCCGCCTCACGAAGGATCGCCTCCGACGCCTCGTAGAGCGCGGCGGTCTGCTCCGCGGTGAGGAACGGCGCGGGAGCCTCCTCGACCAGCTTCTGGTGCCGCCGCTGCAGCGAGCAGTCACGCGTCGAGACCACGACGACGTTGCCGTGCGCGTCCGCGAGACACTGCGTCTCCACGTGCCGCGGCTTGTCCAGGTACCGCTCCACGAAGCACTCGCCCCGGCCGAACGCCGCCGTGGCCTCGCGCACGGCGGAGTCGAACAGCTCGTCGATCTCGTCGTGCGTGCGGGCGACCTTCAGGCCGCGGCCCCCGCCGCCGAACGCCGCCTTGATGGCGATCGGCAGACCGTGCTCCTCCGCGAAGGCGCGGACCTCGGCGGCGTCCGCCACCGGATCGGCCGTCCCCGGAACCAGGGGAGCGCCCGCGCGCTGCGCGATGTGCCGCGCGCTCACCTTGTCGCCGAGCGCCTCGATCGCCGCCGGCGGCGGACCGATCCAGACCAGTCCGGCGTCCATCACCGCCTGGGCGAACTCGGCGTTCTCGGAGAGGAACCCGTACCCGGGGTGGACGGCGTCGGCCCCCGACCGCCGCGCGACGTCGAGCAGCTTCGGGATGTCCAGATACGTCTCGGCGGCCGTGGTGCCGCCCAGTGCGAACGCCTCGTCGGCGAGGTGCACGTGCAGGGCGTTCCGGTCCGGGTCCGCGTACACCGCCACGGAGGCGATCCCCGCGTCGGCGCACGCGCGGGCGACGCGGACGGCGATCTCACCGCGGTTGGCGATGAGCACCTTGGAGATGCTGGCGCTGGGCATACGAGAACTGGGCACGGCTCACGGTAACGCGACCGGACGTCGTCGGACGTGTGGAAGGTCCGCCAACGAGGCCGGAGCGCGTTTGGAGGAATCCACCATGCGGGGCGACGTCCGCGAGCCCCGGCGCTCCCCGCGCCCGGCCGTGCTGTCGGATTCCGCAACACGTGCGGTGCGCCGATCGGTCAGGCGGTGCGAAGCGTGTGCCACGGTACGCCGATGTCACGCAGCAGCGCGCGGAGCAGCGGCAGGCTGATCCCGACGACTCCGTGGTGGTCACCTTCCACCCGGTCGACGTACGGCCCGCCGAGACCGTCGATGGTGAACGCGCCCGCCACCTCCAGTGGTTCCCCCGTGGCCACGTAGGCGTCGATCTCGTCGTCCTCCATCTCGCCGAACCAGACGGTGGTGGAGCTCGTGGCGCCCACCGTCGCACCGGTGCCGCCCGCGTCCGCGTCACGCAGGTCGACCAGCCAGTGACCGGAGTGCAGCACCCCCTTGCCGCCCCGCATCGCGCGCCAGCGCTCGCGGGCGACCTCGGGCGTCGCGGGCTTGCCGACCACCTCGCCGTCGATCTCCAGCATCGAGTCGCAGCCGACCACGACGACGCCTCCGCCGGTGTCCGAGCCGTCGGCCACGGTCGCGCCCTCGCGCGCGTCCCCGCCGGCGGGAGTCCGGCGCGCGACGTCCTCCGCCTTCGCCTGCGCGAGCAGGAGCACGGCGTCCTCGGGCCCGAGGACGCCGGTGCGGCGGGCATCGGCGAGCAGCGCCTCCTCGTCGACGCCGGAGACCCGCACGACGGGTTCCACGCCCGCGGAGCGCAGCGTCGCGAGCCGGGCGGGGGAGCGGGAGGCGAGCACGAGTCGGAGCACGGGCGCCAGGTTAGCCGAGACGTACGCTTCGGCCATGTCGCACATCGCCTGCACCGTGGACGACGACGCCGTCGCGCACGTCCGCCTCGACCGGCCCGACAAGCTGAACGCGCTGACGCTCGACATGCTCACCGACCTCGCGGCGACCGCACGGCGCCTGCGTCGCGTGCCCGGGCTGCGCGCGGTGGTGCTCTCCGGCGAAGGGCGGTCTTTCGGCGCGGGACTGGACCTCGGCGCCGCGGCTCGCGACCCCGCGGGGGTCGCCAGGGCGTTCGTGCCGACGTGGCGCGGCACCAACCGGTTCCAGGAGGCGTGCTGGGCGTGGCGCCGCCTGCCGGTTCCCGTGATCGCGGCCGTGCACGGGCACGTCCTCGGGGGAGCCCTGCAGCTCGCCCTGGCTGCCGACCTGCGGATCACCGCGCCCGACGCCCGCTGGTGCGTCATGGAGGTGGCCCGAGGCCTGGTGCCGGACATGTCGGGTGTCCAGGTGCTGTCGGAGCTGACCGGGATGGAGACGGCACGGCGCCTCACGCTGACCGCCGAGGAGTTCTTCGGGACGGAGGCGGTCCGTCTCGGCCTGGCGAGCTCGGCGTCCGCCGACCCGCTGACCGAGGCCCGGGCGCTCTCGGGAACCATCGCCGGTCACCGGCCGGAGGCCGTCCGGGCGGCGAAGCGCCTGCTCGACCGTACCTGGCGCCGGGGGCCGCTGCGGACGTTCGCCGCCGAGCGCGCGGCACAGCTCCGCCTGCTTCCCGGGGCGATGCGCGGCCGCTGACACCCGCTGCTCGCGCGCCGGACGCCGCCGGCCGGACGCCGTCGGCCGGACGCCGCCGGCCGGACGCCGTCGGCCGGATGCCGCCGACCGGGGGCGCGTGGTGCGGTGTCAGCCGGTGTACGCGCGCTGGAGCCGAACCGGTGCGAGCGGCCCGATCCCGGGCACCTCCCGGACCGGCTGGCTCGTGAGCGCGTACTGCGACGACGACGCGGCCAGGATGTCCGCCGTCGCCTTGTCCACCAGCACGGTGGAGGGCTCCGCCTGGTCGGTCAGCCGGGACGCGAGGTTCACCGACGGGCCGAACACGTCGCCGAAACGCGACAGCACGCGGCCCCAGACGAACCCGACGCGCACCGGGATCTCGGGTTCGTTCGGGGCTGCCGTGCCGAGGGACTCGCCGGTCGCCTCCGCGAGGTTGAGCGCGACCTGGGCGCCGGTCTCGGCGTCGTCGGCCACGAACAGGATGGCGTCGCCGATCGTCTTGACCACGCGACCGCCGCAGTTGGTGATGATGTCGCGGGCGCCGGCCTCGAAGCGCTGCACGAAGTCGGCCAGCTCGGCCGACTCCAGGCCCGCGGTCCGCTTCGTGAAGGACACGACGTCGGCGAACCCCACCGCGCGCGGCAGCGGGAGCTGGTGGGCGTCGTGGTCCGCCTCGTCACGCGCCCCGGCGAACTCGATCGCCATGCGCCCGGTCAGCGCCGCGAGCTGCCGCCGCCAGGCGTGCTCGAGCTGGCGGCCGAGGATCTCGGCGAGATCGGGCAGGCGGTCCAGCGCGAGCAGTCGTGCCGACGTCTCGTCCAGTCCGTAGCGCCGGGCCAGGTGCTCCACGAGGGCCTCGACCTGCCAGAGCGCGAGGCGCTCGGTGGTGTGTCCCATCGCCCGGACGAACGCCATGCGCGCCCTGGCGTCCATCTCCTGGGCCTCGAAGACCTCGTCGATCTCGCGCAGCGCCGTGACGTCCGACGCCGTGAACCACTTGTCGGTCGGATGGGTCACGGGCAGCCCCATCCAGCGCCAGAAGTCCTCGATCTTCTTCCGGTCCAGACCGGTCCGCTCGACGATCTCCGAGAAGGTGTACTGCCGCGGCCCGCCCAGGATCTCCTCGTCGAGCCGGGTCGCGGTGTCCGAGCCGAACGCGTGGGAATGGCCGTGTTCCGGTCCGGACGAGTCGGCGGGCGCGTCCTGGTGAGGCCGGTCCTCCGGTGCTGGGGCGCTCTCGGCGCGGTCGGGTTCGTTCTCGAGCACGGGCCTTAGCCTAGGGGTCGCCGCTCGCGGAACGGGGACCTGACGTACCGGTCATCGCAGATGGTGGACGTCCCCCGCCGAGACCGCGCGTTCCTCGCCGTCATCGGTGCGGATCACGAGGGCGCCCGTCGCGTCGAGCCGCAGCGCCTCGCCCTCGACGGTGCCCGAGCCGCCCGCCAGCTCCGCGCGGACGCGCGTGCCGAGGGTCGCGGAGACGCGACCGCACTCGTCGGCCAGTCCCGACCCGACGGGATCGCCGCCTGCCTGCTCCCACCGGCCGACGGCGTCGGTCAGCTCCGTCAGGAGCGTCGCGAGCAGCGGGGTGCGGTCGAGCTCCCCGAATCCGGCGAGCGCCAGCGACGACGCGGTCGCCACGGGCAGTTCGTCCCGGTCCTGGGAGACGTTGAGCCCGATGCCCAGCACGACCGCCGCCGGGGTACCGGCACCACCGGTGGGCAGCACCTCGGCCAGGACACCCGCCACCTTGCGGTAGCCGCCCAGCCCTGGCGCCGGCCTGTCCGCCCGGACGAGCACGTCGTTGGGCCACTTCACCGCGAGCCCGCCGGGACCGTCGTCGTCCGGGGAGACCGCCCGGACCACGGACGCTCCGGCCAGCAGCGGCAGCCAGCCGAGGCGCGCGGCGGGGACGGACGGGCGCAGGACGACCGAGACGATGAGGGAGGCGCGGGGCGGCGTCGCCCAGGAGCGGCCGGCGCGGCCACGACCGGCGGTCTGGTGCTCGGCGACCAGTGCCGACGGCGCGGGCCAGGCATCCGGCTCCGCCCGTACGGCGGCGGCGAGCTCACCGTTGGTCGACGCCGCCTCCTCCACCACCTCGATCCGGTGGAAGCCGGGAACGTCCAGCTCGTGGGGGCGAAGCGGTGCGCGCATGGCCACATCCTGCCTCGCCACCGGCCGAGCCGCCGCTGTAGGAACCGCACAAGGCCCGCCGACCCCACGCTGAAGACCCTGCCATCGAGTTGGCCGAATCTTCCAACTAGGCTGCCCCCGTGAACGACGCCACGACCACTGCTCCCGCGGGCACCCAGGCCAAGCTCGACGACCTCGAGGCCCGCCGTGCGGCCGCCGTCACCGATCCGGAGGTGACCGCGCAGGCCAAGCAGCACAAGCGCGACAAGAAGACGGCACGTGAGCGGATCGCCGAGCTGCTCGACGAGGGCAGCTTCGTCGAGCTCGACGCGCTCGCGACGCACCGCAGCCGCAACTTCGGTCTCGACAGGAAGCGGATCCCGGGCGACGGCGTCGTGACCGGGTACGGCACGGTCGACGGCCGTCAGGTGTGCATCTACGCGCAGGACTTCACCGTGTTCGGCGGCAGCCTGGGCGAGGTGCACGGCGAGAAGATCACCAAGGTGCAGGACCTGGCGCTGCGTACCGGCGTGCCGATCATCGGGATCAGCGACGGCGGCGGCGCGCGCATCCAGGAGGGCGTGGCGGCCCTGACGCAGTTCGCGGAGATGTTCCGGCGCAACGTGGCGGCGTCGGGCGTGATCCCGCAGATCTCCCTCATCCTCGGGCCGAGCGCCGGCGGCGCGGTGTACTCGCCGGCGCTGACGGACTTCATCGTCATGGCGGACGGCACGTCGAACATGTTCATCACCGGGCCGGACGTGATCCGTTCGGTGACGGGGGAGGACGTCGACTTCGAGACGCTGGGTGGCGCGCGGACGCACAACGCGACGTCGGGCGTGGCCCACTACATGGCCAACGACGAGGAGGACGCGCTCGACTACGTGCGCCACCTGCTCGGCTACCTGCCGCAGAACAACCTGAGCGACGCGCCGGCCTTCCCGGCCGAGGACACCCCGCTCGAGGTCACCGCCGACGACGAGGCGCTGGACCGGCTCGTTCCCGACTCCGACAACCAGCCCTACGACATGCGCGACGCCGTCGAGGCGGTGCTGGACCCGGAGTCGTTCCTGGAGGTCCAGCCGATGTTCGCGGCCAACGTGCTCACGGGCTTCGGGCACGTGGAGGGGCAGGCGGTGGGCATCGTCGCCAACCAGCCGCTGTCGATGGCGGGCACGCTGGACATCGACGCGGCGGAGAAGGCCGCGCGGTTCGTGCGCACATGCGACGCGTTCAACATCCCCGTGCTGACGTTCGTCGACGTGCCGGGCTTTCTTCCGGGCGTGGGCCAGGAGCACCAGGGGATCATCCGCCGCGGCGCGAAGCTGATCTACGCCTACGCCGAGGCGACGGTGCCGCTGGTCACCGTCATCACCCGCAAGGCGTACGGCGGCGCGTACATCGTGATGGGCTCCAAGCAGCTCGGCGCGGACATCAACCTGGCCTGGCCCACCGCGCAGATCGCGGTCATGGGCGCGAGCGGCGCCGTGAACATCCTGCAGCGCGGCGCGCTGAAGAAGGTCGCCGACGACGGCGGCGACGTCGAGGCGGAGCGCGCCCGGCTCACCGCGGAGTACGAGGAAGCCATCGTCAACCCGTGGGACGCGGCCGAGCGCGGGTACGTCGACGCGGTGATCCGCCCGTCGGAGACGCGCGTCCAGGTGGTCCGGGCGCTGCGGGCGCTGCGTACCAAGCGTGCCAGCCTGCCGCCGAAGAAGCACGGCAACATTCCCCTGTGAAGGGGGCACACAGTCGGGCGCACTACGCTTGGCCTCTCACGGCCCTGTCCCCGGCCGGCCCCACCGGAGGAACCCCACATGAGCCATGAGGACGCCACGCACGGCCCGGCACCGCTGGGCCCCGTGGATCCTGAGCCGCTGCACCGCGCGGTGGACGCGCTCGCCGCGACCCTGCACGACTACGTCCGCACGGCGGTCGGCGTGCGCGCGGAGTTCGGCGCCGCCGAGGCCGACGAGGACCCTCGCGTGCATGCTCTCGAGGAGAAGGTGGGGCAGCGGAACGCCGACCTCTTCGACACCCTGCACGCCGCCCTCGGCATGCACCCGGACCTCACGACGTCCATCTGGGAACCGGGTGCGGACGGTGCCGGCCGGCCGGACGAGGCCGGCGCGCAGCAGCGGGCGGAGGCCTTCTACCTGAGCTTCCTCGTGGCCGCGCGCGGCGCCGACGCCTCGCTCGACGGGGTGCTCGGCCTGGTCGACGCCACGGGGGAGGACATCGCGGAACGCCTGGCCGACGGCGGCTACGAGGTGCTCGAGTGGATCTCCTCGCGCGGCGCCCCGGCCGGGTTCGACGACGGTCCGCTCGCCGAGGACCTGTTCGACGGGACCGACGACGAGCTCGGCGACGCCGGGTTCGACGACGACTCCGGCCCTGGCCGGGACGACTTCAGGGAGGACGATCGATGAGCACGCACCCCCAGGTACGCGTCGTGCGCGGCCGGCCCGATGACGTCGAGGTGGCCGCGCTCGTGGCCGGCCTCGCGGCCGTGACCGCCGCCGTCGAGCCGGACGACGCCGCCCCGATCGACGAGTGGACCAACCGGTCGCGGGTGCTGCGCGGCAACGGCGCCGCGACGGCGCAGAACTTCGGTGGCCGGTCCGGCCGCCACAACGCCGACTCCTGGCGCTGGAGCCTTCGCTCGTGAGCGCGCGGGCGCGTGTCGTCGGCGCACTCGTCGAGTCGCCGCTGCAGCTGCTGTGCACGATCGAGGCGCATGCCGCGGGACTCGGCGGGGACACCACCCGGGTGCACGTGCGCGACGACGTCCCCACACTGGCCCAGGTGAGTCATGCCCTCTGCCGTGCGGACCTGCCGGCCGGCCTGACGATGGACGTGCGGCCGGTCCGGAACGCCATGTGGTCCCTGAACCGGAACCGCATCGTCGGGGAGGCGTTCTCCGGCGTGGTGCAGACCGCCCTCCTGACGCGCCCGGTCGCCTCGATCACGCTCGTCGACGACGGGCTGGCGGCGCTCGACCTCGACCGCATCCTCACCTCCCCCACGGGGGCCTTCGTGCGTTCGGGCGTGCGCTCCGGTGCCGCCCGCCGGGTGCTGGGCCGCGCGACGGCCGAGCGGCTGCGGTCGCTGGCGCGACGCGGCGGGCTCACCCTGTTCACCGCTCTTCCGCTGCCGGGCGACGCGCTCGGGCGTCTGTCGGAGGCCGGAGTGCGGGTGGTGCGCGACGAGTTCGCGTGGTTCGCCTCCCAGCCGCTGGAGGCGGCTCCCGCCGAGCCGACCGTCGTCGTGGGCTCGGGGCTCGTGGGTGCCGGCTTCGTGGACGCCGACAGCTACTTGTCCTGGGTGTTGTCCCTGGCCGCCGAGGGACCCGTGCTGTACGTGCCGTACCGCCGCGACGAACCGTTGGTGCAGCGCGTCCTGCGGACGACGCCCGGCGTGACCATCGCCGACCCGGGGGCGATGCTCGAGTTGCGGCTGTCCGGCATGCACGAGGGCCAGCGGGTGCTCAGCCTGCCGACGACGTCGACCGTGCTGCTCACCTCGATCCTCGGGCGGCGCGGAGTGAACGTCGAGGTCAAGGCCGTGCCCGACAGCTGGTGGGCGCCGAGCGTCCCGGAGCAGGTGCGCAAGGACGCGGCGTTCCTGGTGGACCTGTCCGCCGCCGCCCGGGACGCTCAGACCGGGGCGCGCCCTCCGGTGATGTAGTCCGTGAGCTGGTCGCACTCGGCCTGCATCTCGGCGATCCGGTGCTTCACGACGTCACCGATGCTCACGATGCCGGCCAGCCGGCCCTCCACGAGCACGGGGACGTGGCGGACCCGGTGCTCCGTCATCACGGGCATCAGTTCGTCGAGCGTGGCCCCGGGCTCGCAGGTGTGCACGTCGGCCGTCATGATCTGCGCGACGGTGCGGTCCAGGACCCCGTCGCCGTCCGCGTGCAGCCGGCGGACCACGTCGCGCTCGCTGACGATGCCGTCCACGCGGGCGCCGTCGCCGGACACGACGACGGCGCCGATACGGTGCTCCGCGAGCAGTGCGAGCAGGTCGCGTACGCTGCGGTCGCCCGGGATGGTGACCACCGCGTCGCTCTTACGCCGTAATGCCTCAGTCACCCGCATGGGAAGCACCTCCGTCGCTGCTCGCCGGGCCCGCGCCGTCGCGAGCTCCCTCCTCGACGGTACGGCACCGACGCCTGTTCAGGTAGGGGCGTGCGCAGGGCGCCGTCCCGCTCTCCCGGCCCTGGGGACGGCCACGCGAGCCGGAACACTGTGCCGCCGGCCCGAGCACCTGCCCGGGCCGGCGGCCGGCCTCGTGGCCCGACGAACCGCCGCGGGACTCAGGCGAGCGCGTCCCGGAGCACGTCGAGACCCACCGAGCCCAGGTTCAGCGCACGGGCGTGGAACGCCTTCGCGTCGAACTCCTCGCCCCGGGCGGTCGCGGCGGCCTTCGCCTCGTCCCGGGTCCGCTCCCACAGCCGCTGGCCCACCTTGTACGACGGCGCCTGCCCGGGCCAGCCGAGATACCGGTGGTACTCGAAGCGCACGAACTCCTCGGGCATGTTCACGTTCGCCTTGAGGAACTCCCATGCCGTTGCGGCGTCCCAGGTCTTCCCGCCCCAGGCCGCGGGTGCCCGGAGTCCGAGGTGCATCCCGATGTCGAACACGACGCGGGCGGCCCGCAGGCGCTGGCCGTCGAGCATGCCGAGCCGGTCACCCGGGTCGTCCAGATAGCCGAGGTCGGCCATGAGCCGTTCCGCGTACAGCGCCCAGCCCTCGCCGTGACCGGAGACCCAGCACGCCAGCCGCCGCCACGAGTTGAGCGTGTCGCGCGCGTGCACGGCCTGGGAGCACTGCAGGTGGTGACCGGGGACGCCCTCGTGGTAGACGGTCGTCTTCTCCCGCCACGTGTTGAACTCGGTGACACCCTGAGGCACGGACCACCACATGCGCCCGGGCCGCGAGAAGTCGTCGCTGGGCGGGGTGTAGTAGATGCCGCCGGTCTGCGTGGGCGCGATCAGGCACTCCAGGTTCAGCACGGGGTCGGGGATGTCGAAGTGCGTCCCGTTCAGGTCGCGGATCGCGGCGTCCGAGGTCTCCTGCATCCACGCCTTGAGCGCGTCGGTCCCGAGCAGTTTGCGCGCCGGGTCCTCGTCGAGCATCCGGACCGCGTCCTCGACGGTCGCGCCGGGGCCCGCGATCTCGCGCGCCACCGCCTCCTGCTCGGCCACGACACGGGCGAGCTCATCGACCCCCCACGCGTACGTCTCCTCCAGGTCGACCGTCGCGCCGAGGAACGTCCGGCTGAACAGCGCGTAGCGGTCGCGGCCCACGGCGTCGGCCTCGGGCGCCTGCGGGGCGAGCTCGGACTCGAGGAAGTCGGCGAGCTTCGCGTACGCCTCGCGGGCCCCGGCGGCGTTCAGCTCCAGCTCGCGCCGCAGCAGGCTGCACGACGACGAGTCGTCCAGCACGGACTCGGCCTCCTTGCCGCGCACGAAGGAGGTGAAGAACGACTCGTCACCCGCCAGCTCGCGAGCCTGTGCGACGCACTCGCGGACCTGCCGGACCGCGGCGACGTTGCCGCGGGAGGCGGCGAGGCGGAGCGACTCGGTGTAGCCGTCGAGGGCCGTCGGCAGGGCGCCCAGCCGGCTCGAGACGTTCTCCCAGGCCTCGACGGAGCCGGTCGGCATCATGTCGAAGATGTCCCTCAGGTACTGGACCGGCGAGGCGATGTTGTTCAGGTCCGCGACGTCCTCGCCGGCGTCGTGCAGTTCGAGCGCCAGGCCCAGCCGCTCCCGCATGGCGGCGAGCGTCACGTGGTCGACGTCGTCCACGGGGTCCACGGCGTCGAGCGCGTCGAGGGTGGCACGGTTCAGGGCGGCCGCCTCCTCGTGGTACGCCGGGTCCAGCGCGTCCACGAGGTGGTCGTGCCCGGGGACGCCGATCTCGGTGGCGGTGGTCGGGCTGTGCTCGGTCAGGCGCCGCACGTGCTCGTCGGCGACGGCGTCGACGGCGGTGGGCGTTCGTGTGATGGAGGGTGTGGTCACACCGGGAGGGTACTGCCGTCGTGGCGACCGACGCCTGCGGTTTTCCGGCCCGCGGCGTGGCCGGCGGGGGCGTCAGAGGAGCACGGGCTCCGGATCCAGGGGTTCCGGATCCGGCTCGATCAGGCCTGGCCCGTCGTTGCGGACGGAGCCGACGGCGGCACCCACCGGGGTGGTCGTCAGCGGGGTGCCCGGCGCTCGCAGGACGGCCGCCGCCTCCTCGGTGCCGACCTCCGGATCCAGCCAGCGGGCCCAGGCGTCCCGCGGCAGGACCACGGGGGTGCGGTCGTGGACGAGCTCCAGCTTCCCGGTGGCCGGCCCGGTGATCACCGTGGTCGTGACGAGCCAGCGGGCGGGGTCGTCGTCGGGCCTCGAACGGTCACGCCAGAACTCGTACAGGCCGGCGAAGGCCGCCGTGCGGCCGGTGGCCGGCCGGATCCAGTAGGCCTGCTTGGCCGCTGTCCCGCCGGTACGCAGCTTGCGCCACTCGTAGTAGCCGTCCGCGACGACGAGGCAGCGCCGGGCGGCGAACGGCTTGGCGAACGCCGGCTTGTCCGGCAGCGACTCGCTGCGCGCGTTGATCATCCGTGCCCCGATGCCCGGGTCCTTGGCCCAGGAGGGCACGAGGCCCCAGCGGGCGACCCGCATCGACCGCGTGACCTCACCGGTCGTCCGGTCAGGGCGCTCGACCACGATCCTGACCGGGTCCGTGGGCGCGACGTTCCACGACGGCCCCAGCAGGCGGGCGTCCTCGGCGAGCTCGGCGACCGCGAGCTCGTCGGCCAGATCCTGGGCGTCCCGGAAGGACGCAAATCTTCCGCACATGCCCTCAGTCTGCTCCGGCTGTCTGACATCGTCGGCCGGCCGGCGTGACGGGAATTACCCGTGACACGTTCGTATCGTTTCGATAGACTGGGGAAACCGTCCTCACGCATCGTCGCAACCCGCTCTCGTCGTGCCTTCAGGAGACTTGTGTCCACCGCGCAGCTCGCTTCCCGTCCCGTCGCTCTCCCTCCCGTCCCGGCCGCCCCCACCGCACCCACGCGTCCTCGCGGCAGGACCGTCGCCCTCTGGGTCGTCATGCTCGGCTCGCTCTGCGCGCTGCCCGCCTTCACCACGGACATGTACCTGCCGGGCATCCCCCAGGTCGCCGCGGACCTCGGCTCCACCGAGGCGATGGCCCAGCTGACCGTCTCGGCCATGCTCGTCGGTGGCGGGCTCGGCCAGCTCGTCATCGGGCCGCTCTCCGACCGGTTCGGCCGTCGCGCCCCGCTGCTCGTCGGTCTGGTGCTGCACGTCGTGACATCGCTGCTGTGCGTCGTCGTGCCCACGATGAGCGGCCTGATCGCGCTGCGGGTGATGCAGGGATTCTTCAACGCCGCCGCCGGCACGACCGCGATGGCCGTCGTCCGTGACCGCTTCGTCGGCTCCGAGGCGGCGCGCGTCCTCTCCCGCCTCATGCTGGTCATCGGCATCGCGCCCATGTTCGCCCCCACCATCGGCGCGGCCATCCTCTCCGAGGCCTCGTGGCGCTGGGTGTTCGTGCTGCTCGCGGCCATGGGGGCGGTTCTCGCGCTCATCGTGCTGCGGTTCATGCCCGAGACCCACGGGTCCGAGCAACGTGTCGCCACCCGGACGAACCGCGTGTTCGCCGGATATCTGACGCTGCTGCGGGACCGGCAGTTCCTCGCCCTGGCGGTCCTGCCGGGCCTGTCGTTCGGCGTGCTCATGAGCTACGTGGTCAGCTCGCCGGTGGTGTTCCAGCAGGAGTTCGGGCTCTCGCACGGGCAGTTCTCCCTGCTGTTCGCCGCCAACGGCGTCGGGCTGGTGCTCGCCGCCCAGGTGAACGCCGCGCTCGTGCGCCGGGTCGACCCCATGCGCCTGATGCGGTTCGCCGTCGTGGCGCAGACCGTCACCGCGGCGGCACTCCTGGGCGTCGTCCTGCTCGACGTGGGCGGCCTGATGGGTCTCCTCGTGGTGATGTGGTTCGTGCTGGCGACCCAGCCGCTCATCCAGCCGAACGCCGCGGCGCTCGCGATGTCGCGGCACGGTGAGATCGCCGGGACCTCGGCGGCCATGATCGGGGCGGCGCAGTCGTCGGTCGCGGGAGTCGTCAGCTCGCTGGCCGGCTTCCTCGGCGGAGGTTCGGTGGCGATGGTGTCCGTGATGTTCGCGTCCGTACTCGGTGCGCTGCTGGTCATGGCCGTCGCGACCCCGGCCTTCCGCCGGCGCCGCTGAGATCGGCGCGGTGTCGCGGTTCGGCGGGTTCGGGCTGCCGGGCAACGTTTTGTTCCTGACAAGCGTCTGAACAAGTGTGAAACGCGGTGACGCTATCCTCCGGCCTATGCCTCAGCCCGACCGGCCGTCCGCGCAGCACGCGTCGATGCCGCCACATCGGATCCCCAAGCGTACGGACCGGCCGGCCAACCGGCACTCCTCGGGCAAGGGCTGGTCGCGCAAGCCGCGCATCGTGGCGATGTCGTTCGTGGGCGTGCTCGCGCTGGGCGGCGCTGCGGCGGCGACCGTCATGGAGCAACTCGCGGCGGAGGTCGAGGTCTCCGACGTCTCCGGCATCGTGCAGGGCGCGAGCAAGGAGGTGAAGGACCCGTCCGACCCCTTCAAGGACGTCCCGGTCAACATCCTCGTCATGGGCACCGACTTCCGTGACGCGGAGAACATCGCCGTCGCCGGTGGTGGGAACGAGACGGGCATGCGGTCCGACACCACGATGCTGGTGCACATCTCCCGCGACCGGTCGTGGATCCAGGTCGTGTCGATCCCGCGTGACTCGATGGTGAACCGGCCGGGGTGCGAACTGCCGGACGGCAGCATGGCGCCGGCCCTCGGGCTCGGGCAGTTCAACGGCGCGTTCAACGCCGGCGGCTACCTGACCGGTGAGGGCGAGAACGACCTGACCTACGGTGCGGCCTGCACCATCACGACGGTCATGGACAACACCGGCATGCCGATGCCCAACCACATCGTGGTCAAGATGCACAGCGTGCTCGACGTCGTCGACGCCATCGGTGGCGTGCGTGTGTGCCTGCCCTACCCGATCGTGACTCCGCAGCAGTACGGTGGCGTGAACCTTCCCGCGGGGCCGCAGACCCTGGACGGCATGGACTCGCTCGACTACCTGCGCGCACGCCACGTCGAGGGGACGACCCAGAGCGACCTGGACCGCATCGACCGGCAGCAGGGGTTCATCAACGCGCTCCTGCGGCAGATCCTGTCGGCCGACACGATGGCGAACCCGGCGAAGATGCTGAACCTGTCCAAGGCGGTGCTGGGGTCGGTGAACCCGGACCCGGAGCTCGGCGACGCCCGGAACCTGGTGGGTCTCGCGTTCAGCCTCAAGGACATCCAGAAAGAACGGATCCTGTTCACCACGGTTCCGAACCAGCCCTGGACGCAGGATCCCAACCGCGTCGAATGGACCTACGAGGCGGACCAGCTGTGGGCCGATCTCGCGAACGACGTGGCGCCGGCGAACCTGCCGCCGCTCAAGGGCGAGGGCACGCCGAGCGGCGGTACGTCCGGTGGAGAGGACGGTTCCACGGGCGACGGCACGACGGGTTCCGGTGACGGGGGGACGTCAGGTGGCGGGGGCGGTGGCGGCTCCACGGAGGGCGGCGACGGCTCCGGCGAGGGCGGGGCGAACGGCGGCGGCTCCGGCGGTACGGCGGGGAACGGCACCACGGGTGAGGGGACCGGCGCGGAGTCGGACGGCGAGGCGTCCCCGGATCCGGAGCCGAGCCAGCCGACCGGCACCTGTTCCTGAGCCGCGGGGCCGGTCGCGACCTCACGGACGTGGTGCGCGGACGACTCAGCCGAAGGCTTTCCCGAGCCGCCGCATCCCCTCCTCCAGCACGTCGCGCTGCTTGACGTAGGTGAAGCGGACCCAGCTGCTCAAGGCCTCGGACGTCGTGGAGCCGGGTGCGCAGAAGGCGGGCACGGGCACGGCCACCACGCCCGCGAGTTCGGGAAGGCGGCGGCAGAGTTCCGTCGCGTCGTCGAACCCCAGCGGGGACGCGTCGGCGGAGACGAAGTAGGTGCCCGCGGGCACCGCGACCTCGAACCCGGCGGCCGTGAGGCCCTCGCAGACGAGGTCGCGGCGTTCGGCCAGGGACGTGGCGAGTGCCCGCGGGACGGCGTCGTCGGCGAGCACCTCGGCGATCGCGGGCTGGAACGGCGCGCCGGAGGTGAACGTGAGGAACTGCTTCACGGTGCGGACGGCCGTGATCAGGTCGGCCGGACCGCTCACCCAGCCGATCTTCCATCCGGTGAGCGAGAAGGTCTTGCCGGACGACGACACCGTCAGCGTGCGCTCCCGCATGCCGGGCAGGGTGGCGACGGGGACGTGGCGGGCGTCGTCGTACACGAGATGCTCGTAGACCTCGTCGGTGACGACGACGGCGTCGTGCTCCCGTGCGACGGCGGCCACGGCCTCCAGCTCGGCGGGCGTGAGCACCGCGCCGGTGGGGTTGTGGGGCGTGTTGATCACGATCACGCGGGTGCGCGCGGAGGCGGCCGCGCGCAGGGCCGCGACGTCCAGCCGGAAGGTGCCGTCCCGCGGCAGGAGCGGTGCGGTGACGTGCGTGGCGCCGGACAGGGCGATGCACGCCGCGTGGACGTCGTAGAACGGCTCGAGGGTGAGCACTTCGTCGCCGGGTCCGGCGAGCGCCAGGACCGAGGCGGCGATCCCCTCGGTCGCACCGGTCGAGACGAGGACCTCCGAGTCGGGATCGAGGTCGATCCCGTAGTGGCGGTGCTGGTGGTCGGCGACGGCTCGGCGCAGCTCGGGCACGCCGTCCCCGGGGGCGTACTGGTTGCGGCCGGCGCGGATGGCGGCGATCGCGGCGTCCTTCGCCGCCTGGGGGCCGTCGACGTCAGGGAATCCCTGGCCGAGGTTGACGGCACCGGTCCGCGCCGCGAGGGCGGACATCTCGGCGAAGATCGTGGCGGCGACCGTGCCGTCGCCGGACATCAGGCCGATGGATCGGGCGACGGACTGCCAGGGACCGGGAGGGCCGACGGTGGTCATGGGCTCGACCCTAACGACTCGGTGTGGTGCGGGGAACGTCGTGCGGCGTGTCCGCTCGGCGGGCATCCACCGTCCGTCCACCGGCACCGTGCGCCGGGCTCCCGCGTCGCGGTGCTCTCACCAGGGCGTATGTGGAAAAGACCGTGGATCTGTGGATAACTCCGGCACGCCCTGTGGCGTGTCGTCCACAGGGCGCGGAAACACTGGTCCTCGGGACGGCCAACTCTGCACAGAGTTATCCACAGGTACTCGCCCGTGGCGAGCGGATTCGGACTCATGCCCCTACGCTCGACGGCAGCAGCGATCGGGGGGTCGCTGACCTGGGAACACACCAGCATAGTCAGGGGGACACGTATGCCCGTCGCTGCCGGGAGGAACGCCACGGCCGGAGTGGAGCCGGACGCCGCCGGCGGCGTCGCCGAACTGCCGCCCGACGGCGCGGCGGGTGTCGCCGTACTGGAACGTGAGGTGCGTGAACTCGTCCGCCGGCACGGCGTGGACCCGGTGGCCGAGACCGGCCGCCTCGAGGACCTGGTCCGTGAGGCGACGTCGGACTACGAGGAGCGGGCGGCACGCGGCGTCGTCACCCCGCTTGCCGACGTCGCGGCCGCCGCCCGCGAGGTGTTCGACGCCGTGGGCGGGCTGGGGCCGCTCCAGCGTTACCTCGACGATCCCGAGATCGAGGAGATCTGGATCAACGGGCCCAGCCAGGTGTTCGTCGCCCGCGGCGGCAGGAGCGAACTGACCACCACGATCCTCGGCGCCGGCCAGGTGCAGGACCTCGTGGAGCGGATGCTCAAGTCCACGGGACGCAGGCTCGACCTGAGCAGTCCCTTCGTGGACGCCTGCCTGCCCGGGGGCGAACGGCTCCATGCCGTGCTCCCGGGCATCACCCGCCGTGACCTGAGCGTCAACATCCGCAAGCACGTGGTGCGCGCGTCGGGGCTCGACGAACTGGTCCGCCTCGGCTCGCTGACGCGTCACGCGGCCACGTTCCTCGACGCCGCGGTCCGTGCGGGGCTCAACGTGCTGGTCGCCGGCGCGACCCAGGCAGGCAAGACCACCATGCTCAACGCGCTGGCCGGCTCCATCCCGTCGCACGAGCGTGTGGTCTCGTGCGAGGAGGTCTGGGAACTGCGGCTTCCGGTGCGTGACCAGGTCGCCATGCAGTGCCGGCAGGAGTCGCTGGAGGGCACGGGCGAGATCCCGCTGCGCAGGCTGGTCAAGGAGGCGCTGCGGATGCGACCCGACCGCATCGTCATCGGCGAGGTCCGTGAGGCGGAGGCGTTCGACCTGCTCATCGCCCTGAACTCGGGCATCCCGGGAATGTGCACCGTACACGCGAGTTCCGCGCGGGAGGCCGTCGGCAAGATGACCACTCTCCCGTTGCTGGCGGGAGAGAACGTCACCGACCGTTTCGTCGTACCGACGGTGGCGGCCGCCGTCGACCTCGTGGTTCACCTGGCCGTCGAGCGGGGGCACCGGGTGGTTCGCGAGATCCTCGCCGTCACCGGCCGCGTCGAGAACGGCGTCGTGGAGACCGCCACCCTCTTCCGGCGTGACGGCCAGGGGCTACGCCGCGCCGACGGCATGCCGCCCCATCCGGAGAGGTTCGCCGACGCCGGGATCGACGTCCACGCGCTGCTCGCCGGGCGCGGTCTGCGGGCCGCGGAAGTAGCCGGTGGTGCGGGCCCGGCCGGGCACGGCGGCGACATCGCCGCGGCGTTCGCCGGACGGGCTGCGGGGCTGGACCCGGTCCTGGGCCCCGAACCGGCCTCGGGCCACGAACACGGCTCGGCGTCGCGTGACGAGGGCGCCGTTCGGCCGGCCCACGCGCCGCGTAGCCGAGCAGGTCAGGAGCCGGACGCCCGGACCGGTGCCGCACCACGCGCCGTGTCGCCCTGGACGATCGCGGCGCGCACCTGATGGGCGTCGTCGTCGGCCTGCTCCTCGGAGCGGGCGTGTGGTGCCTCTGGTGGTCCTGGTGGGAAACGCCCTCCGGCCGGCGCCCCGGGGTGCGCACCTCCCGGACGCGCGAGCTGCTCAACCAGGCCGGTCTCGCGCACGTCTCGCCCTCGGCCCTCCTCGGCGCCACGGTGGCGGCCGCGTCGACCACCGCCGTCGTCGTGCTCGCGGCCACCAGATCACCCGCGGTCGCGCTCTGCTTCGCGGCACTCGCGTCGCTGGCACCCCGAGCCGTGCTCCGCGCGCGCTCCCGGTCCCGGCAGCGCGCCCTGCGTGCGCTGTGGCCGGACGTCGTCGATCACCTCGCGTCCGGTGTGCGCGCGGGGCTGTCCCTACCCGAGGCGGTCGCCCAGCTCGCCGAGCGCGGGCCTGCCGCCCTGCGCGAACCCTTCGCGCAGTTCGCACGCGACTTCCGCGCCTCCGGCCGGTTCGGTGACAGCCTCACGGCGCTCAAGGACCGGCTCGCCGACCCGGTGGCCGACCGGATCGTCGAGGCGCTGCGGATCACGCACGACGTCGGCGGGCGTGACCTCGGCCGGCTCCTGCGGACGCTGTCCGCGTTCCTGCGGGACGACCTGCGTACCCGGGGAGAGCTGGAGGCCCGGCAGAGCTGGACGGTCAACGGCGCACGCGTCGCCGTCGCGGGGCCGTGGCTGGTTCTCGCGCTGCTCGCCACCCGCCCCGGCGCCGTCGGCGCGTACGACTCGCCGGCCGGGGTGTGGGTCCTGATCGCCGGTGCCGCGTGCTCGTTCGCCGCCTACCGGGTCATGCTGCGGGTCGGGCGCCTCCCGGCCGAGGTGCGGGTGCTGCGATGAACGCGTGGGCAGCATGGGGTGGCATGGCCGGGCTCGGAGCGGGAGCGGGGCTGTGGCTGCTGTGGGCGGCGGCGAGGGCCCGCCGCCCCAGTCTGGTGGAGCGGCTCGAGCCGTATCTGCGTCCGCGTGCGGCGACCTCGGCCCTGCTGCACGACGGCGACCGCCCGCGTACCGGGCCGTTCGGGCTGCTCGTGGAACTGGTCGCCCTGCCTGCGGTCGCGGCGCGGCTGGAGCGCCTCGGCTCGCCGGCCGACGCGCTGCGGCGCCGACTCGACCGGGCGGGCGCGGACGAGACGGTGGAGCACTTCCGGGCGCGTCAGCTCACCTGGACCGTTCTCGGTCTCGCCGCGGGGCTGGGAGCCGCGATCCTGCTCGCATGGACGCGCCCCACCCCGGGCATCGTGCTCGCGGCGGTCGTCGTGCTCAGCGGTGGCGTCGGCTACGTGGCCTGTGATCAGGCGCTGGGCTGGGCCGTGCGCCGGCGGGAGGAGCGGATGCTCGCCGAGTTCCCGACGGTCGCCGACCTGCTCGCGTTGGCCGTCGCGGCGGGGGAAGGCCCTGCTGCCGCGCTCGACCGCGTGGCGTGCGGCACCACCGGGGAACTGTCCCGCGAGCTGACCCGCGTCGTCCGGGCCGTTCGCGCGGGGGCCGCGGTGCCGGACGCGCTCACCGCGATGTCGGCACGTACGGGCTGTGTCCCGCTGAGCCGGTTCGCGGACGCCGTGGCCGTCGCTCTCGAACGCGGCACACCACTGGCCGGGGTGCTGCAGGCCCAGGCGCAGGACGTCCGCGAGGCGGGCCGGCGTGTGCTCATGGAGTCCGGCGGGCGCCGCGAGATCGCGATGCTCGTGCCCGTGGTCTTCCTGATCCTGCCGGTGACCGTCATGTTCGCCGTGTTCCCCAGCCTCGCCGCCCTGCGCGTGGGGTTCTGACGCCCGAAGAGATCCGACGAAGGGATACCGAGATGCTGCCGACAGTCCACCGCGCGCCGCGGGGCCGCGCCCGCGACCCCGAACGGGGTGACGTTCCCGGATGGGTCCTGATCACCCTGATGTCCGCAGGGCTGGTCGTCGCCCTCTGGGCGGTCGCCGGCCCTCTCCTCGAGGACGCGTTCCGCCAGGCGATCAGTTCGGTGACGGGCAGCGGATGACGGCACGGCGCGAGCACGGTGCGGCGGTCGCCGAGACCGTGGTCGTCACGGGGTTCGTTCTCGTCCTGCTGCTCGGTGTCATCCAGGTGACGCTCGCCGTCCACGCGCGTGCCCTCGCGGTCGACGCCGCCGCCGAGGGCGCCCGGGTGGCAGCCCGCGCGGACCGCGGGCCGGCGGACGGGGTCGCCCGTGCCCGGGAACTCCTGACGGCGTCCCTGAACAGCTCGTACGCTCGCGACGTGACGGCCCGGGAGACCACGCTGGACGGGTTGCGCGTCATCGAGGTGCGGGTCACCACCCCGCTTCCGGTCATCGGCCTGCTGGGACCGGCCGAGGCCGTCACCGTTCGCGGGCACGCACTGGAGGAACCATGACGGGGGCCCGCGATCGGCGCGGTGCCGCCGAGGCGGGTTCGGCGGTCGTGGAGATCCTGCTCGCCGTGCTGCTGCTCGTGCCGCTCGTCTACCTCGTCGCCGTCGTCGGACGGGTCCAGGCGGGAACGTTCGCCGCCGAGACCGCCGCGCGGGAGGCGGTGCGGGCGGTCGTGACCGCCGAATCGGCGGACCAGGGGGCCGCGAGGGCGGAGGCCGCCGTACGGATCGCCCTCCGTGACCAGTCCCTGCCCGACGGCGCGGGGGCGCTCGACGTCGAGTGCGAGCACCCGGTGTGCCTGACCCCAGGGGGAGAGGTGGCGGCCGTGGTCCGTGTCTCGGTGCCGCTACCCCTCGTGCCAGGGGCGGTGGGGGCACACGTCCCTGCCGCGGTGCAGGTGGACGCGGCACACGTCGGCACCGTGGACCGGTACGCGGCGGTGCGGCCATGAGCCCCGGCCCTTCCTCGACGCGCCCCGCCGACCCGGAGGACGGCCGCGTATGGCTGCTGACCGCGACGTTCGTGATGTTCGCGGTGGCACTGACCGGAATGGTGGCGTCGGCGACGGCGGTCCACCTGGACCGCAAGCAGCTCGCCGGCCTGGCAGACTTGCTGGCGGTGCACGCCGCGCAGGCCGTCGACGAGCACCGGCTGTACGCGGGCGACCTACCGCCCGCCGGCCCACCCGGGACGGGTGGCCCCCTGGTGCTGGACGACCGCAGCGTGGCGGCCGCCGTCGAGCGGTACCTCGCCGCACATCCGGGCACCGCACCCGAAGGCCTCCGGGTCGTGTCGGCCACGTCGCCGGACGGCCGCTCGGCCCGTGTCGCTCTCGCGTCGCCGAGCCGGCCTCCGCTGCTCGGCTGGTTCACGGACGCGGCGTCGCCCATCGTGGTCACGGCGGCGTCGACGGCGAGGGCGTGGTGAGGGCGTGGGGAGGACGGGCCTCGCCGCGAGGACCCGTGCCGCCCTGAACGGGCGGCCGCCGTGCCTCCGGGGGCAGCTCGGCCGGGGCCGGTCGGTGGACCGGGCAGGTAGGCTGGATACTCGTGGCAACCATCGACTTCCCGTCCGAGATCAAGGGCCTGCGCGGCACCCTCGAGTCCATCGAGGCGGTCAGTGACCCCAGCGCGCTGCAGGGCAAGATCGCCGAGCTGTCCGAGCAGGCGTCGGCGCCCGACCTCTGGGACGATCCGGAGACCGGGCAGAAGGTGACGTCGGCGCTGTCGGCGGCGCAGGCCGAGCTCGACCGGGTGAAGAAGCTGGGGGCGCGGATCGACGACGTCGAGACCCTCGTGGAGCTCGGTGAGGAGATGGAGGACGAGGACTCCCTCCAGGAAGCGGAGACGGAGATCGCCGCCATCCGCAAGGATCTGGACTCGCTCGAGGTGCGCACGCTCCTCAACGGCGAGTACGACGCGCGTGAGGCCGTCGTCACGATCCGGGCCGGCGCCGGTGGCGTGGACGCCGCGGACTTCGCCGAGATGCTGCTGCGCATGTACCTGCGGTGGGCCGAGCGGCACGGGTACCCCACCAAGGTGGGTGACACGTCCTACGCCGAGGAGGCGGGCCTGAAGTCGGCGACGTTCGAGGTCAACGTCCCGTACGCGTTCGGCACCCTCTCCGTCGAGGCGGGCACGCACCGGCTCGTGCGCATCTCGCCGTTCGACAACCAGGGGCGCCGGCAGACGTCCTTCGCCGCGGTCGAGGTGGTCCCCCTCATCGAGCAGACCGACCACATCGACATCCCGGAGTCCGAGCTGAAGATCGACGTGTACCGCTCCTCCGGGCCCGGAGGACAGTCCGTCAACACGACCGACTCCGCGGTACGCATGACGCACATCCCGACGGGTGTCGTGGTCGCGATGCAGAACGAGAAGTCGCAGATCCAGAACCGCGCCGCCGCCTACCGGGTGCTCCAGTCCCGGCTGCTGCTCCTGCGGCGCCAGGAGGAGGCGGCGAAGAAGAAGGAGCTCGCCGGAGACATCAAGGCGAGCTGGGGCGACCAGATGCGCTCCTACGTGCTGCAGCCGTACCAGATGGTCAAGGACCTGCGCACCGAGCACGAGCAGGGCAACACGCAGGCCGTCTTCGACGGAGCCATCGACGACTTCATCGAGGCCGGCATCCGCTGGCGCCGCAACCAGCAGATCGCGGACTCCTGACGCCGTCGCCCCGACGTCCGCGGCGCCTTGTCGCGAAATTTCAGACCTTCCCCTGAAAGCCCCCGCGGGAGCCGCGACACGAAACGGGCCACCGGCGTGTCTCGCCGTGTGCGTCGGCAAAATCACCCTTAGCCTCGCAGTGGGCCGTCGCCGGTGGTGACGCCCACGGGCCGCCGGGCAGGGCCGGGGGCCGACGTCATCCGTGGGGGAGTGCACGTGATTAGGTTCGAGAACGTGTCGAAGGTCTACACGCGCGGTGCGCGGCCCGCCCTCGAGGACGTCTCGGTGGATGTGCAGCGCGGCGAGTTCGTCTTCCTGGTCGGGGCCTCGGGCTCCGGGAAGTCGACCTTCCTGTCCCTCGTGCTCCGTGAGCACCGGCCCACCCGCGGCAGCATCTACGTGGCCGGCCGCGACGTCGCCCGGTTGTCCGCCTGGCGGGTGCCCAAGCTGCGCCGCGAACTCGGCGTCGTCTTCCAGGACTTCCGCCTCCTGCAGAACAAGACGGTCTACGAGAACGTCGCCTTCGCGCTCAAGGTGATCGGCAGGCCTCGCTCCGCGGTGCGGGACACCGTCCCCGAGATCCTCGACATGGTCGGCCTGACCGGCAAGGAGAAGCGGATGCCGACCGAGCTGTCCGGTGGCGAACAGCAGCGCGCCGCCATCGCGCGCGCCATCGTCAACCGGCCGCAGATCCTCCTTGCCGACGAGCCCACCGGCAACCTCGACCCCACCACCAGCCTCGGCATCATGCGGCTGCTGGACCGCATCAACAGCACCGGCACCACGGTCGTCATGGCGACGCACGACGACGAGATCGTCAACGAGATGCGCCGCCGTGTCGTCGAGCTGTCCGACGGCGTCGTCGTGCGGGACGAGGCGTCCGGCGGTTACGGCGAACGCGAGTCGATCCTTCCCGACGTCGGCCGGTCCGCGGTCCTCGACACACCCACGGGCAGCGTCCGCCGGCTGAGTGCGATACCCCGGCCCGGCCAGCCCCGGGTCCGGGCGTTCACCCGCGGGGAGGCCTGAGACGTGCGATTCCAGTTCGTCGCCGGTGAGGTGGCAGCAGGCCTGCGGCGCAACACCACCATGGTGGTCGCCGTCGTCCTCGTGACCTTCGTCTCCCTCACCTTCGTGGGCGCCGCGGCGCTCCTGCAGAGCCAGATCGGCAAGCTCAAGGACGACTGGTACGACCTCGTCCAGGTCTCCGTCTTTCTGTGCCCTACCGGCTCGCTGATGCCGACCTGCGCCGCCGGCGAAGCCACCGATGACCAGATCGACGCGGTACGCGACGTCATCGACACCGAGCTCGCCGACGAGGTCGAGGCCGTCTACGTCGAGACCAAGGCCGAGGCCTTCGACGCCTTCACCGAGCGCTATCCCAACGGGTATCAGGGCACCCAGCTCACCGAGGACGACATGCAGGCGTCGCTCCGCCTCGAACTGGCCGACCCCGAGCAGTTCGCCGTGGTCAGCGACGTTCTCACCGGCCGCGACGGAGTCGAGCTCGTCGAGGACCAGCGCGCCGTCTTCGAACCCCTCTTCCGCACCCTCAACGTGGCGACCCTCCTCGCGGCGGGCCTCGCGGGTGTCATGCTCCTGGCCGCCGTCCTCCTCATCACCACCACCATCCGGCTCTCCGCCGTCTCGCGCCGCAAGGAGACCGAGATCATGCGGCTCGTGGGCGCGTCGAACCTGTTCGTCCAGCTGCCGTTCCTCCTCGAGGGTGCGATCGCCGCCGTCACCGGCGCGCTCCTCGCCTGCCTCGGGCTGTGGCTCGCGGTGCGTTTCCTGGTCACCGACTGGCTGGAACGCTCCGTCGACTGGGTGGCCTACGTCGACTCCGGCGACGTGCTCACCGTCGCGCCGTTCCTCGTCCTCGTGGCGGTGGCGCTCGCGGCGGTCAGCTCCGTCGTCACTCTCAACCGGTACACGAGGATCTGATGATGTCGCACCGAAATCTGGCACGAGCCGTCCCGGTGGCCCTCGCACTCCTGCTGGCCCTCGGCGGCGGTACCGTCGTCGTCCCCGCCGCGGCCGACGACCTCGACGACCAGCGCGCCGCCGCGGAGGCGCGGGCCGAAGCCAAGGAGCGGGAGCGGGAGGAGCTCGAGAGCAGCCTCGAGCACACCGACCAGCGGCTCGCGGAGGCCGCGCTCGAGCTCAACGACGTGGAGGCCCGCCTGCCGCTCGCCGAGGCCGAGCTGGCCCAGGCCGAGGCCGGACTGGAACAGGCGGAGCGGGAGGCCGCGATCCTCGCGCAGCGGCTCACGGACGCCCAGTCCGAGGAGGCCAGGATCGTCCGCCAGATCGCCGACGACGCCGGCAAGGCGGACACGGCGCGGGAGGACATCGTCCAGATGGCGCGGGAGGACTTCCGGTCTTCGGGCACGACGACGGCGCTCGGGCTGGTCACCGGCGCGCAGACCACCGAGGAGTTCCTCGCCGGGTACGCCGTCTCCTCCTCGGCGGCGCGGAGCCAGGCGCGGGCACTGGCCGAACTGCAGGACTCCGCGGCGCAGGCACGCAACCTCAAGGCCCGCCTCACCGCGATCCGCGAGACCGTCACGGAGCTCAAGACGCTCGCCGACGAGAACGTCGAGCGCAAGAAGCAGGCCCGCGAGGAGGCCGCGACCACGAAGGCCGAGATCGAGAGCCTCATCGGGGAGCAGCGGCAGCTCAAGAACCGCATCGAGCGGCGCAGGGCCGCCGCGACCCGTTCGCTGGAGGAGACCGAGCAGGCGATCAGCTCGATCGAGGCGGACCTCAAGGAGATCATCGCCGAGCAGCAGGAGCGTGACCGGCAGCGCGCGGCCAGCCGGAGCGGGCGGGGAAGCGGCGGGTCCGGCGGCGACGGCGGGTCGTCTGGCGGGTCGCCGGGGACGGCGTCGTACCTGACGTGGCCGACGGCGAACCCCGTGGTCACCTCCTCCTACGGAATGCGTTTCCACCCGGTGCTGAACTACTGGCGGCTGCACGCCGGCACGGACTTCCGCGCCTACTGCGGTACCCCCATCCTGGCGGCGAACTCGGGCACGGTGCTGTACGCGCGCACCATCCAGGGACTGGGCAACCAGGTGCTCATCGACCACGGCTACACCGGTTCGGGCAACAGCCTCATGTCCAGCTACAACCACCTCACGAGCTGGGCGGTCTCGCCGGGGCAGCGCGTGACGCGGGGCCAGGTGATCGGCTACTCGGGGACCACGGGCACCTCCACCGCCTGCCACCTGCACTTCGAGGTCTACGTCAACGGGTCCACGGTGGACCCGATGACCTACCTCTGAGTCCGGCCTCGCGCCCTAAATCACCGGACGGGGCGGTTGACGGCGCGTATCCTGGAACGTCGCGCGCGAACCCGGACGGACGCCGGTCCGCTGGACGTGCCGATGTGATCGGACGTGGAGGGAGACCATGGCGAAGGGCGCCAAGAAGAAGCAGAAGCCCGAGGACCCGCGCAAGATCGTGGCGAACAACAAGAAGGCACGCCACGACTACGTGATCGAGGACGTCTTCGAGGCGGGCCTCGTGCTGTGGGGCACCGAGGTCAAGGCGCTACGCATGGGGCGCGCGTCCCTCGTGGACGGCTACGTGCACGTCGACCGGGGAGAGGCCTGGCTGGAGGGCGTGCACATCCCCGAGTACTTCCAGGGCACCTGGAACAACCACTCGCCCCGCCGCAAGCGCAAGCTGCTGCTGCACAAGGACGAGATTCTGCGTCTGCAGGCCAGGGCGCACGAGAAGGGCCACACGGTGGTGCCGCTGTCGCTGTACTTCCTGGACGGCCGGGCCAAGGTCGAGATCGCGCTCGCGCGCGGCAAGAAGGAGTACGACAAGCGCCAGGCCCTGCGCGAGAAGCAGGACAACCGCGAGGCCCTGCGCGCCATGCGCCACCGCGAGAAGCTGAGCTAGGGCATGCCGGGGCCGCGCGTCGTCATCACCTACTGCGTCCGCTGCAAGTGGCTGCTGCGTGCCCAGTGGTATGCCGCGGAGCTGCTGCAGACCTTCGAGTCCGAGGTCGGTGAGGTCGCCCTGCGGCCGGCCGCCAAGGACGTCGAGGCCGGCGTCTTCCGGATCCAGGTGTTCGGGTCCGACGACGACGCCGCGCCCGTCACCGTCTGGAACCGCAAGCGCGACGGCGGGTTCCCCGACATCGCCGAGCTCAAGCGCAGGGTCCGCGACCTGGTTGCGCCGCAGATGGCGCTCGGTCACGCGGATCGCGCGGCCGAGGGCTGACGGTGAGGATCGTTCTCGCAGCCTGATCGTGCCGGGGCCTGATCTGGTGGCTCGTGGTCTGGTGGCTGCGCACGTGATCATGGTCGGGCTGTGCCCGATCGGCGCGTCGGCGCTCCCTGTTATGCCTGTGACCTGGGCGTTCGTGGACGACGGCGGTCGTGGCGCGGTCCGGAAATAACGTGACGGGCCCGCGTGTTGATCCACTAGACTGAGTACCTCGCCGAAGTCCACGGGCATCGGCGGGGCGTTGACAACTCAACATGGGGCTGATCGGTTTCGACGGTGGTCGTGCTTCGAGGGGAAGCGGGCCGAGGATGCAGACTTATCTCGCTAACGATGTCTGCAAACCAATAGTTGCCGATACCAACTCGCGCAACGACTTCGCCCTCGCCGCCTGAGGCGAGCCCGAAGTCCGTCGGCCCGGGGGTGCTCTCACCCCGGTAGCCGGCGTCATCTTGAGAGCCACTGCTGGTAGTCCACGTCACCGGGACTACCGGGACTTCTAGGTGACTGAGCCCGTCCGCGAATGAGTCTGCGCAAGCGCGGGGGCCGAGAAAAGCCATAGCAGACTGCGCCCGGAGAAGTCCTCGAAAAGCGACACCGGACCCGGGTTCGATTCCCGGCAGCTCCACTCGACGAGGGGCGAGCTGTGTCCGCGGAAAGCGTGGACCGGCTCGCCTCGTCATGTTTCGTGGGGGTGCAACCCCACACCCCGCCCCCGGGCCCCCGCCTGGGTATCGTTCGGTGTGAAGGGCTTGGGACGTGTCCACCACCGTCCGGGCACATTCCACGGCTCGCAGCCGTGTGAACGGCTCCTTGGGCTCGCTCTCGGTGATCTCGTCCTCGTCGATGTCGAGGGCAAGGGAGATCGCCCGGGGCGGGCGGCGGATCCTGTCGGGGGCCACGCCGTGGCGTGTTCAGCCCGTTTCGGACGCGTGCTCGTACCGGCTGACGGGGACCGCGAGGGGGCCGATCCCCAGGCTGCGGCGCACCGCCTGGTAGAACTGTTTCTGCTGGCTGCGGATCTCCCGGTCGAGCGGTTCCCAGTCGGCAGGGTCGAACCTGTCGAGGTCCCGGATCTTGTACTCCAGATTTCCGGTCGCGTGCCACATCCGGCCGCCGGTGGCCACCGTGTCGTCGTCGGCGATCAGGCACAGCGACTCCCAGGCCAACATCCGCCGGTAATTCGCCGCCTGCAGGCGTGTGTGTCCCTCGTCGGCGTCGAGCGGGGGAGACTTGTCACCCTGCCGCAGGTGCACCGTCATGCTGGCCAGTGTCTGGACGATCTCCCGGATCGACGCGACGTACTCGGCGCTCACGTCGAGCACCTGCTTGTCGAACCGAACCCGCTGTTCCCGGCGCCAGCGTGCGGCGTCGGTGGCCGCGGTCGTGACCAGCGTGCCGACGACGCCGATCACCACTCCGACGAGGGTGGGCAGCTGCGTGAGGAAGGCATCCACCCGGCAAAGCTACCATTAGAGACATATAGCACTAAGTTCTGGGTGTGACGGGCTGGTGGAACGTCGTGCCCTGTGGGGGTGCAACCCCCACACCCCGCCCGGGGGTACGCCCCCGGACCCCCGCGGTGGTCGCGTTGTTCGAGTAGCGTCCCTGCAGGCGGCGTGTGCCCTTTCGGGCCACGCCGTCTCGTCATGTCTTGCGGGAGCGGAGCCCCCACGCCCCGCGCCGGGGGCGCGCCCCCGGGCCCTCGGTCGTGATGGGGTGGCCGCTCACTTCCGCGACAGGTCCACCAGGGGAACGGTGAACTCTCGCTTCCGCAGCAGGCCGGGGGATTCCACCACCGCTTCCATGCCGGTCCAGCCGCGCCGGATCGCCTTCACCACACCTTCGGACCCGTGCTCCGTGCTCGATGCTCCGGTGACCCGGACCTCGACACCGGTGGCGATCGCGTCGCCCATAGCGTTCTTCTCTCTGTTGTTGCTCCGGCCGGGCCGGCGCGCGTGACACGTGTCGCGCGGTCAGAAGCCCGGCTCGATGGTGGGGGAGAGCCTGCCAGCGAGAGAAGAATGCCGTCAAGAATAATTGAGATGTTGCTGTTGGACGCATGTCCAGCATTTCTGTTCGTACATTTCTTGACGCACGGGGGTCAATTCCGTAGATCGTAGACGTGCCCTGGTCAGCGCGGATTTGCGCCTCCCTGCCCGGGCGCAGCGGTGCCCGCGAGCGGCTGCGCCGCCCCGGTCCGCGAGGTGGCGGAACGGGGCGGCGCGGCCAGTCGGTGCCACTCCACGGCGTCGGTGTCACTCCATGGTGCAGGGCGTTCCGTTGAGCAGGACGGTGGTCGGCGGGACCGGGGTCCCCGTGCCGATGAACCCGAAGCTCCACGTCGCTCCCGGCGCGAGATCGGGGGCCCACCCGGGTGCGACGACGGTCACCGCCGAGCCGGCCTGCGTCGCCGTCCCGCTCCACGCCTGCGAGATCGTCTCGCCGTTCGTGAACTCCCACGTGACGACCGCGTCCTCGACGGTCCCGGTCCCGGTGTTCGTCACCGAGACCTCGCTCTGGAAGCCGGTGTCCCACTGGTTGACGACGGTGTACACCGCCGTGCAGGAGATCGCGCCCGGGTCGGGGGCCTGGGCGGTGGTGAAGGTCGCCACGGCACTGGCCTGCGAGGCGTTGCCCGCGTTGTCGGTGGCGACCACGGTGATCTCGTAGCTCGTCCCGGCGTCCAGGCCGGTGAGCGTGTACGCCGCGGTGGGGGTGGCGGCCACGACCGCTCCGTCGAGGAGTACCTCGTACGAGGCGACGCCGGATCCGTCGTCGGTGGCGGGGGCCCAGGTCAGGGTCGCGCTGTTCGCGGTGATGTCGCTCACGACCGGGGTGCCGGGTGTCGTGGGCGGCGTTGTGTCGGGTGACGGCTCCTCGGCCGTGGTGAAGGACGTCGTGGCGCTAAGGTCCGACGTGTTGCCGGCGTTGTCGGTGGCGACGACGGCGACCTCGTAGGTGGTCTCGGCGTCCAGCCCGGTGAGGGTGTGGGCAGGGGTCGTCGTGGTGGCCACGACCGCTCCGTCCAGCAGTACGTCGTACGAGGCGACGCCGGATCCGTCGTCGGTGGAGGGCGTCCAGGTCAGGGTGGCGCCGTAGGCGGTGACGTCGTCGGCCACGGGGGTGCCCGGCGTCGTGGGTGCCGTCGTGTCGGGTTCGGCCGGCCCCGGTTCGGAGCCCCACAGCAGCTCGGTGCCCTCGTAGAGCGTGATCCGGTCGTTCTTGGCCGGGTCGGCGCCGACCGCGGTGTAGGACCAGTCGTTGCTCGGATCCCACACGTCGGCGGTCACCCGGAACTGGATCTCGCGCCGGTGCTGCGACTGACCACCCGGGTACACGGGCGAACCGGAGCAGTCGATCTCGACGTAGTACTGGTCCCCGCCGGCGTGGCCGACGGCCGCCGCACCGTCGGGGCACTCGGTGTAGTTGGTGGAGGCCTGGATCGTCGCCGGGTCGGCGCCGGCGTCGAGCGTGAACCAGTAACGCACCCGCACGTCGTCGAGCACGCGCGCGGGGAAGGCCGACCGGTTGCGCACCATCGCCTTGATCTCGGTGAACTGGGTGCCTGGCTGGTTGAGGCTCGACTCGACGAAGAACTCGTCCTGGTCAGGGGTCTCCGGCTGGGGGAAGTCGGCGAGCGGGGTGCCGCCGTACTCGTCGACCAGGTACGCGAGGGCCGAGGTGAAGCCCGCGTTGTAGTCGGTGGCGACCTCGTTCGACACGTAGTCCGACCGGTCGTCGGTGTACGAGTCGTCGGGCGAGCCCGGGCCTCCGACCAGCGCGCCGTAGAGCGTGTGCCGGGTCTCGGCCGGATCGGTCAGCGAGTCGAGCCAGGACCCGTGGGCGGTGCGGTGGTGCGGGTCCTGCGGCGGGTTCTCGCCGAACCCGACGACGTACGACGAGCCGCGCGGATTGTCACCGAGCGCGTAGTCGATCTGACGCTCGCCGAAGTCCTGGTAGGTCTGCGCGCGCGTCGTGTCACCCTGCTGGGCGAGCCAGTCGCCGTAGGTCAGGGCGACGAACGCCGTGTTCGCGGCGTAGCGCAGCGAACCCCACGTGTCCAGGTGCGCCTGGCCGCCGGGGGAGTAGTCCACCCGCTCACCGTTGTACCCCGTGGTCCAGTAGTCGAGCCATCGGTTCGCGTCCTCGACGTACCGTTGATCGCCGGTGGCCTGCGCCAGCAGCGCGTACGCGCCGTAGGACTTGTCGTCCCACGCGACCGTCCAGCGGTAGGCGCGGGTGTCGGTCTGCGGCTCGGTCCCCAGGTGGTCGTACTCCGCCTCCGCCTTCGCGAGATAGGACGGGTCGCCCGTGGCCTCGTAGAGCCAGTAGGCGCCCCAGACCAGCTCGTCCTGGTAGCCCGACCACGAGTTGTAGAAGTTCCCCGCGGGGACGCAGTCCGAGTACTCGCCCCGGTACGTGTCCGCGAAGTCGTAGAGCTGTTCGGCGTGCGTGACCAGCTCGGCCGCGTACGCCGGGTCGGAGTCCGCGAAGACGACGGACGACGCCGCCATCGCGGCCGCCGTCTCTCCCGCGACGTCGCTGCCCGGGCACGACGCGTCGACCTTGTAGGCCGGACGTTCCATCTGCATCGCCTCGGCCGGTCCCCACCACTTGTGATCGGCGTCGCCGTCGCCCACCTGCGCGTAGAGCACGTTCGGCTCCGGGTGTGCCTTGATGAAGTAGTCGTTGACCCAGCGCAGCGAGTCCAGCAGCTCGTCCTGCTGGCCGGAGGCCGTGTAGCCGCCGGGACTCTCGATCGCCCCCCACGCGAGCATCGTCGTCGTGAACGCCATCGGCAGGCCGAACTTCACGTGGTCGCCCGCGTCGTACCAGCCGCCCGTCAGATCGAGCCCGACGTCGGCGCCGTCGTCCAGGGCGGAGTCGCCGCGCCAGTTCACGCGGAAGTCGTCGGGAAGGTCGCCGGAACGCTGGGCGTCGTAGAAGAACAGCGATTTCTGCAGGACCTCGGCGTAGTCGTGCTCGCCGGCCGCGGCGGCCGACGGCGCGACGCCGGCCGCCCCGGCGGTGAGCAGAGCACACGTCGCCGTGAGCGCGGTGGCCCGCGCCGCCGCGCGCCGTCGTGCGGTGTCTCGTGGGTGCATGGCTACCTCTCGGAATCCGCCCGCGTCCACGTCGACGCAGGTCCGTTCGACACTTTCGCCAGGTGCCCAGCGAGCGGCAAGGAGCGGCCGGAGGCCGAAACGTTTAGCCGTCCGGTCCCCGCCCACGTCCCGTGCCCCTGGCCCCGCTCCCGCCGTCCGTTCTCCCGCCGTCGGGTCACGGTCCGGTGACGATGTGTCACCGCGGAGCAACGGACGGCACGGCCCGGCCGTCTCCACCCATGACGAACGGCACGTGCGAGTTCCCCGGCAGGGGGAGAAGCGGTCGGCGGCGAGCGGCAACGGCCCGGGCCGATCGCGGTGCCGCCATATGGGAGGAAGATCGATGGACGACGGCGTGACACGCAAGATGACGATCGGCACCCTGGGGGTGGTGGCGCTGGCGGCCGCGCTCGTCACGGCCGGTAGTGGCGAGGCGGTCGAGACGACCGCGGACGCCGCCACGCCGTCGGCCACCAGCGACACGGAGGGGTCGGGCGGTCTCCTGTCGGCCGCCGGCCTGGAGTCGGCGCTGGACGCGCGACGCATCGCCGAACAGGAGCAGGCCGCCGAGCGCCGAGCCGACGCCGCGAGGGCCGCCGAACAGGCGAAGGCCCGCGAGGAGGCCCGGGCGGAAGCCGAGGCGGAGGCGAATGCGGAGGCGAAAGCCCGGGCGGAGGCGAAGGCACGGGCGCAGGCCGAGGCGCGGGCCAAGGCCGAGGCGGAGCGGGAGGCCCGCCTCGCCGAGATCACCCTCGGCGAGCGTGGCGAGCACGTGGCGCGGATGCAGGAACGCCTGCGGGAGCTCGGTTACCAGGTCGGCGCCGCGGACGGGGTGTACGGCGCCGAGACGTGGCAGGCGGTGGTGGCCCTCCAGAAGGTCGCCGGCCTGGGCCGGGACGGTGTGGTGGGGCCGGCCACCAAGAAGGCCCTGGACAACGGCGTCGTCCCCGTCTCGCGGTTCGGCGGCACCGGGGTGGAGGTGGATCTCGGCCGGCAGGTGCTGCTCATCGTCGAGAACGGCACGGTGATCCGGACGTTCAACGCGTCGTCGGGCAACGGCGAGAGCTACGAGGCTCTTGGCGCGCGCTATGTCGCACACACCCCGAGCGGCAGCTACTCCGTGTACCGGCAGGTCGACGGGATCCGGGAGTCGTCCCTCGACCTCGGCAGCATGTACCGGCCCAAGTACTTCACCGGCGGCATCGCCGTGCACGGCTCACCGTCGATTCCGGCCTACCCCGCCTCGCACGGCTGTGTGCGTGTGTCGAACGCCGCGATGGACTGGATCTGGTCCTGGGGCGCCTCGATCGGCACCCCGGTGCACGTGTACTGAGCGAAACGCCGCATGGCGGCGGCCGGCCCGTCGCGCGGCGGTGAGCGAGAACCCGCGGGCGGGCCATGCCCTCCGCCGGGCCGAGGTCTACCATTTCGGGCCGCTTCGTGCGCGGGCACCGCCCGCGTCACGTGACGCGAGTCGGCACTAAGGTTGCACTCCGTGACCCACCACGAACTCGGTCTCGTTCCCGCACCCGTGTCGCTGGAGACCGGGAGCGGTACGGTCACGCTCGGCGACGGAGCACGGGTGGTCGCGGACGCCTCCCTTCGCCCCGCGGCGCGATGGTGGCGCGGGGTCACCGAGGCGGCGTTCGGGATCGACCTGGTGCCCGGCGGTGGGACCGCGGACGAACCCGACGTGAGCTTCGATCGGGTCGACCACCTTCCGGCGGGCGGCTACCGCCTGCGGGTCTCGCCCGCTCCGGCCCGTGACCCGGATCCGGTGGACGACGGGCGGCTTCGCCCCGTGCAGGGTCCGGCGGTGCCGCCGGCGGACCGCGTGGCGCCGCCGCGCGCGCGAGTCAGGGTGGAGGCCGCCGACCTCGACGGCGCCCATGCCGCGGCACAGACCCTCCGGCAGCTCGCGGGGACCGCCGCGTACCGCCGGGCAGCCACGCGGTCGCGCGCCGACCTTCCCGTCGTCAGCCTCACGGACCACCCCCGCTTCCCTCACCGCGGCGTTCTTCTCGACGTCGCACGGCACTTCCTGCCCAAGCACGACGTACTGCGCTTCGTCGACCTCGCCGCGACGCACAAGCTCAACGTGCTGCAGCTCCACCTCACCGACGACCAGGGCTGGCGGTTCGAGGTGCGCCGCTATCCCGAGCTGACACAGGCCGGCGCGTGGCGCGCGGAGTCCACGGTCGGAACCTGGCGTACCGGCACCGGTGACGACACGCCCCACGGCGGCTTCTACACGCAGGACGACCTGCGTGAGATCGTCGCCTACGCGCGCGACCGCGGAGTCACCGTCGTCCCCGAGATCGACGTGCCCGGACACGTCGAGGCCGCCGCTGCCGCCTACCCGTTCCTCGGTACCCGGAAGGACCGGCGCGGTGTCCGTACCACCTGGGGCATCAGTGAAGACGTGCTCGACCCGTCCCACGAGTCGCTGTCGTTCTTCCGGCACGTGCTCGACGAGGTCGCGGAGGTGTTCGACGCGCCGTGGATCCACCTCGGCGGCGACGAGGTGCCGCCGGACCGCTGGCAGGGGACACCGGCCATCCGCGCCCGGGCCGCCGCGCTCGGCCTCACGCGACACGACGGTGCCCCCGACGTCACCCGCCTGCACGGCTGGTTCCTGGCGCGTCTCGCCGCCCACGTGCGGTCCCTCGGGCGGCGGGCGATCGTCTGGGACGAGGCGTTCGGCCCGGACCTGCCGCGCGACGTCGTGGTCATGGCGTGGCGGTCGGGCAGCCCGAGCGTCGCGTCACGTGCCGCCGCGGCCGGGCACGACGTCGTCGTCGCACCCGAGGCGGCGTGGTACCTGGACCACCGCGGTGGTGACCACCCCGGCGAACCGGTCCCGGTCGGCTTCCTCCGCACCACCGAGGACGCCCTCTCCTACGACCCGGGCCCGTTCCTGCCCGCCCGGCCGGCCGCGACGGACCGCAGCGGCGCGCCCCACGGGCGGCTGCTGGGCGGGCAGGCGCAGGTGTGGACCGAGCACCTCGACTCCGCCCGCCGCGTCGACTACGCCACCTTCCCACGGCTGGCGGCCGTCGCCGAGGTGCTCTGGTCGCCCGAGGCCGACCGCTCGCCCGGAACGCCGTCGTCGGCGCAGTTCCTGGACCGGCTGGCCCGGCATCACCTGCCACGGCTCGACGCGTACGGCGTCGAGTACCGGCCCCTCGCCGGACCCCTGCCGTGGCAGCGCAGACCCGCCGTACGGGGCGCGCCGCGGGACCTCCCGCGCGAGATGGCCGAGGCGCGCGACGCCGAGACCCGCCTCCACGGCGCCGAGGCGGGGGCGCTCGCGGACCTCTTCCTGCGGCCCCGGGCCCCCCGTGCGGCCGCGGTGTCCGGCAGCGGGCCCCGCACGGAGCACGTCACGACGATCCGCGCGGCACGGCTGCCGCTGCCCGGCGGCTCGCTGTCCGAGCCGGTCGACCTCCACCTCGCCGACGGACGCGTCGCGCTCGTCACGCGTGCGGGCACCGGCGGCGCCCTCGACGGTCGCGTGCTCGACGCGGGCGGACGCGTCGCCCTGCCGGGGCTCGTCGACGCGCACTCGCACGCCGAGGGCGTGGTGTTCGAGCCGGAGGTGCAGCTGGCACTCCTGCGGCAGGGCGTGACGACCGTCGTCACCGGTCAGGACGGCGTCTCGTACGCGCCCGGCGACGGCCGGTGGCCCGCCACCTACTTCGCGGCGATCCTCGGCGACCACCCGCGGTACCGCGGTCCCCGGGTCCGCGACCTGCTGGCCTCCTACGACGGTACGGTCCCGGTGAACGTCGCCTACCTCGCCCCGCACGGCACCATCCGGCACGAGGTGCTGGGGGACGACCCCAAGCGGGCCACGAAGAAGGACCTCGCGCGCATGCGCGGGCTCCTGCGGCAGGCGCTCGCCGACGGCGCGTGCGGGCTGTCCACCGGCCTGGAGTACGTGCCCGGCGGGTACGCCGACGAGCGCGAACTGGTCACGCTCACACAGGTCGTGGCGACGCATGGACTGCCGCACGTCAGCCACATGCGCGGGTACGAGGACAAGGCCGGTGACGGGTTCGCCGAGCTGGTGCGGGTCGCGCGGGCGTCCGGGGCGGCCACGCACGTGTCGCACTACCACGGGCCCGCGGCCGAGCTCGCCGGCTACGTCGACGAGGCGCGGGCCGAAGGGCTCGACGTGACGTTCGACTCCTACCCGTACCTGAGGGGATGCTCGATCCTCGCGATGGTCTCGCTGCCCTCCTGGCTGCCGCTCGCGGACCCCGAGGCCACGGTGACCGCGCTGCGGGATCCCGCGGTGGTCGCGCGGCTGCGGCGCGAGCACTTCGCCGGGCTGGCCGAGCTCTGGCCGCGGATCACGTTCGCGTCGGTCCCGGAGCGCGGGCACCGCAACCTCACCTGGGCGGAGGGGCGCACGCTGCCCGACGTCGCCCGGCTCCTGGGCCTCGACCCCGCCGGCGCCGTGATCGAGATCCTCGTGGCGACCGGCCTGCGGGCCACGTGCGTGTTCGCCCAGCCGCCCACGAACTCGGCGGAGTCGGTGCGGGCGCTCGCGAACCACGCGGCGCACCTGGGCGGGTCTGACGCGATCTACCTGGGCGGACGTCCGCATCCCCGGGGCTGGGGCGCGTTCGCGCGGATGCTCGCCGAGCGCGTCGGCTCCGGCGACTGGTCGTGGCACGACGCCGCGGAACACCTGTCCGGCAGGGCGGCACGTCGTTTCGGTTTCGCCGGGCGCGGTTCACTCGCCGCCGGCTCCGTGGCCGACGTCGTCCTGGTCGATCCGGGCACGGTCCGCGACCGCGCCACCTATGACCTGCCGCGCGTGGTCGCCTCGGGCGTCGACGACGTCCTGGTCCGCGGCGTCCCGGTACTCTCGGACGGCCACCTGACGGAAGCCACCCCGGGCCGCCCGGTACGCCCCGTGCGGCGGCGATGATCCGGCACAATCTCCCCGTGCGCATCGACGACTTCTCGCTGTCCTGGCCCCTGCTCACCGTCGACCGGGCGGCGCTCGAGCACAACATCACCTGCGTGGCCGACGTGTTCTCGGAGGCGGGCGTGGAGTTCGCACCGCATGTGAAGACGCACATGTCCACGGGGATCTACCGGCGTCAGGCGGCCGCCGGTACCTGGGGCGCGACGGTGGCCACGCCCGGCCAGCTCCGGGAGGTCGTGTGGTGGGGCAAGGTGGGACTGCGCACGCGCGTCCTGCTGGCGAACGAGCTCACCGACCCGCGCGAGGCCCGGTGGCTGCGCGCCGCGCTGGACGCGGGCGAGGTCGAGGAGGTCTGGGTCTACGTCGACTCGCCGGAGGGCGTGGCCCTTCTGGACGCGGCGTTCGCCGAGGCGGTGTTTCCCGAGCGGCTCGGCGTGCTGGTGGAGGTCGGCGTGCCGGGCGGACGCACCGGGGTGCGGTCGATCGCCCAGGTCGCGGCCCTGGCCCGGGAGGTGACCCAGGCGGGGCTGCGGCTCGTCGGCGTCGCCGGGTACGAGGGGCCGGTGGCGGGCGGCACGAGCGCCGGCGAGCTCGACGCGGTGGCGGCCTGGTGCCATGACCTGCGCGCGGCGGGCGCCCGTGTCGCCGGCCTGGTGCCCGGCGAGGTGGTGCTCAGCGCGGGCGGGAGCGCGTTCGCCGACGTCGTGCTGCGCGAGCTGACCAAGCCGCTGAGCGATCCCGCCGGCGCGACCGTGGCGGCGCGCGTGGTGCTGCGCTCGGGCGCGTACGTCGCCCACGACCACGGCCACTACCACCGCGCCGACCCGTGGCGCCGGCTGGGTGCCGGCCCGCTCCGACCGGCGCTGACCGTCTGGGGCCAGGTGCTGTCGACGCCGGAGCCGGGCCTGGTCATCTGTGGGACGGGACGGCGCGACGTGTCGTCGGACCTCGACCTGCCCGTGCCGCTGGTGGTCCGCACCGTGGGCGACGACGGGCGCCTGGGCAAGGCTCGTGACCTGCCCGACCGCTGGGGCGAGGTGACCGCGCTCAACGACCAGCACGCGTTCGTCCGGGTGACCCCGGACGCGGCGCGGGAGCTCCGGCCGGGCGACGTCGTCGGGTTCGGCGTCTCCCATCCCTGCACGACGTTCCAGCTCTACCGGACGGCGTACCTGGTCGACGGCGACGAGATCGTCGAGCCGCTGCAGCTCGCCTTCCACTGAAGCACACCGCGAGAGGAACCCCATGACCAAGGAAGCCATCCGCACCGACTCCGCTCCCGCCCCCGCGCACGTCTTCCACCAGGGCGTCCGCAAGGGCCCGTTCGTCCAGGTGAGCGGGCAGGGTCCCGTCGACCCGGCGACGGGGGAGTACGTGCACGCCGGTGACGTCGCCGCGCAGACCACGCGCACGCTGGAGAACGTGGCCGCGATCGTGGAGGCGGCGGGCGCGACGTTCGACGACGTCGTCATGCTGCGGGTGTACCTCACGTCACGGGACGACTTCGCCGCGATGAACGAGGCGTACGGCGCGTTCGTCACCGAGCGCTGCCCGTCCGGCGTGCTGCCGAGCCGTACCACCGTGATGGTGGGCCTCCCGCGTGAGGAGATGCTCGTCGAGATCGATGCCCTGGCCGTCACGGACTGAGGGCGGCGACCGGCGGCCCGGTGACAGGCTCCGCCACCAAACGGGGTTGCCGGTCCCTCCCGTGCGCCCGAACGGGTGAAAAGCGGGCCGGTGCAGCGCTTCCGCCGGTCAGCGGCGGTGTCAAGGTTCGGTTGCGGTCCGCGCGAGGGACTGGACTTTGCGTGCCCGACGATGTTCAGTAGGGGGCCTAACTTATAAGTCGGCGCACAGGGGAGCCGACGTGACGCCAGGCGTGTGATGCGCCGGCCCCGTCGGAAAGGTCCCCGCATGAAGAAGAGTTCTCGTCTCCTGGTGGTCGCCGCGACCGTGGCGTTCGCGGCCCTGGCGGGTTGCGCGCCCGGTCCCGCGGGGGCCGGGCCGAGCGCCTCCGGCGGTGACCGGCCCACCACGGTGCGTGTCTGGCTGGCGGGCCAGGACACGCCGCAGGCGGCCATCGATCACCTGACCCGGACGTTCGCCCGCGAGCACCCGGACGTCGAGCTGCTCGTGGAGCGGCAGTCCTGGAACGGGCTGGTCGAGGTGCTGACCGAACGTCTGAGCGGCGGGACGCACCGCGTGGCGCCCGACGTCGTCGAGATGGGCAACACCCAGTCGGCCGCCCTCGACGCCGGAGGGCTCCTCGCGCCGATCACGCCGGAGCAGTACGAGGAACTCGGCGGTGACGACCTCCTGCCCGGTTTCGTCGAGGCCGGCACCTACGACGGCGTGCGCTACGCGCTGCCCTACTACGCGGGCTCCCGGGTGATCTTCTACTCGGAGCAGCTCCTCGGGGACCGCCCGGTGCCCCAGACCCTCGACGAACTGGTGGAGACCGCCGTCAGCATGCGGACGGCGGAGTTCTCGGGCATGTGGATGCCCGGGCGTGACTGGTACAGCGCGCTGCCGTTCATCTGGGAGAACGGCGGCTACGTGGCGGAGCGGCGGGACGACGGGACCTGGGACGCGGGCTTCTCCTCGCCCGGCGGGATCGAGGGCATGCGGCAGGTGCAGCGGCTCATGACGGCCGCGTCCAACGCACCCGCCGGTGACGACGGTACCGACCTGGTCCAGCCGTTCTGCGCGGGGGTCGCGGGCTTCGTCTCGGCGCCGACGTGGATGCGGTGGGAGATCCAGGCGCCGGAGGAGCCGGAGGACGGCGGGGTGCCGGGCTGCGCGTCCACCTACGGCAAGGACCTGAGGGCCATTCCGCTCCCGGGGAGCGAGCCGGGGGAGGTGGCGCCCGTGTTCGCGGGCGGGTCGAACATCGCGATGGCCGAGGAGTCCCCCAACCCCGAGCTCGCCTACGAGGTCATGCGCATCATGCTCGGGGACGAGTACCAGACGATCCTCGCGGAGAACGGCCTGATCCCCGGACGCCGGTCGCTGGCGGACGCGGTGGACCAGTCCGATCCGATCGCCGCGGCGGGGGTGGCCGCCGCGCAGGGGGCCCGCCTCACCCCCGCCACGCCCAAGTGGGGCGACATCGAGGACCACGGGATCATCCCCGCGGCCTTCGCGCGCCTCGCCCGGGGCGCCGATCCCGTCACGGTCGCCCAGGACCTCGATGCGCAGATCGAGTCGATGCTCAACTGGCGCGTCGGCGGGTGAGATCCGGTAACGGTCAGGTAACGGCACCGTCCGGGAATAGACAGAACGCTGTTAATCAGGTGTACTAACAAACATGCCGACGACGACACGCAGCAGCGGAAGAGTGGGGGCGCGTCTGCGCGCCACCTCCAAGGTGCTCCCCGAGCACGCCCGGGCGCACAACCGGTCGCTCGTGCTGCAGCACCTGTTCCACGAGGGGCCGACGTCGCGCGCCGACCTCGCGCGGGCCACCGCGCTCACCCGCGTCACCATCTCCGACCTCGTCTCGGTCCTCATCGCGGAGGGTCTCGTCGAGGAGCTGGGCACCCGCCCCGGCCAGCGCGTCGGCAAGCCCGCGATCCTCGTCGGCCTGCGCGGCGACGCCTTCCAGATCGTCTCTCTCGACCTCACCGACGCCGCCCAGATGCGCGGCGCCGTGATCAGCCTGACCGGCCAGGTCGTCGAACGCCGCACCCTCGACGTCGACGGCCGCACCGGCGAGGAGCTCACCGACCTGGTCGCCCGCTTCGCACGCCTGCTCGTCGCCCAGGCGACCTGCCCCGTGCTCGGCATCGGCGTCGGGTCACCCGGCGTCATCGACGACCACGGCCGCGTCATCGAGGCGCCGAACCGTGGCTGGTACGACGTCCCGCTCGCCGAGGTCCTCACCGACCGCATCGGACTGCCCGTCCAGGTCGCCAACGACGCCAACACGGCGGCACTCGGCGAGTTCACCTACGGCGGTGCCGCCTCCGGGATGCTGCTGCTCCTCGTCGGGCTCGGCGTCGGCGCCGGGATCGTCGTCGACGGCATCCGGGTCCACGGCCTCCGCTTCGCCGCCGGCGAGCTCGGGCACACCACCGCCGTCGACGACGGCGAACCGTGCGCCTGCGGCCGCCGTGGCTGCCTCGAGACCGTCCTGTCCACCCGCGCGCTGCGCAGCGCCGTCGAGGACAAGGACCCCACTACTGCTGACGCCGACCTCGCGGAAGTCGGAAGGGTGCTCGGAACGACCCTGGCACCCGTCGTCAGCGCGCTGAACCTCGCCGAGGTCCTGCTGAGCGGTCCCGCGGACCTGCTCGACGGACCCTTGCGGGAAGCAGCGCAGGAGACGCTCCAGCAGCGGACGATGCCGGCGGTCAGCGCCGGGCTCCAGCTGCGGATGTCGTCTCTCGGCCAGGACGTGGTGCTTCTCGGTGCCGCCGTCCTGGTCCTGTCCGCTCAGCTGGGGGTGTCGTGAGCACACAGGAGTGGTCACGGGAGGGCGCGGCAACGAACCGCACCGACATCACAGGCAAGACCGAGAGGAATGACAAAGCGTGAGAAAGAACCGTCTCGTCGCCGTCACGGCGGCGGCATCCATGACCATGGCACTGGGCGCGTGCTCGTCCGGCGCCGAAGCCGGTGACGGCGACGGCGGCCCGAGCACCGGTGAGGTCCGCGTCTGGCTGGTCGGCACCGACACGCCCGACGAGGCCCGCGACTATCTGAAGGAGACGTTCGAGGAGCAGAACGAGGGCTCCACGCTCGTCATCGAGGAACAGTCCTGGGAGGGACTGGTCGACAAGTACACGACGGCGCTCGCGGGCTCGGACGCCCCGGACGTGGTCGAGGTCGGTAACACGCAGGCGTCGGCGTTCACGTCGTCGGGCTACTTCAGCGAGATCACCGCCGAGGAGTTCGAGGAGCTGGGCGGCAGCGACCTGCTGCCCGGGTTCGTCGAGGCCGGGGACTGGGAGGGCGCGCACTACGCGCTTCCGTACTACGCCGGCTCGCGTGCGGTGTTCTACAGCCCGCAGCTGGTCGACGCCGAGGTGCCGACCACGCTCGACGAGTACGTCGACACGGCGAAGAGCCTCTACAAGGAGGGCGAGTTCTCCGGCGTCTGGTGGCCGGGCCAGGACTGGTACAACGCCCTGCCCTTCATCTGGGAGAACGGCGGCTACATCGCCGAGCAGGCCGACGACGGCACCTGGGAGGCCGGCTTCTCGACCGAGGGCGGCATCGCCGGCCTCACCCAGATCCAGGACCTGATGCTCAACGCGTCGAACGCGCCGGCGGACGGGCAGGAGACCGACCTGCAGATCCCGTTCTGCGAGGGCAAGATCGGCTACCTCTCCGCCCCGACGTGGATCCAGTGGTCGATCAACGCTCCCGAGGAGCCCGAGACCGACGACGGCGTGCCGGGCTGCGCGTCGACGTACGGCGGCGACCTCGAGGCGTTCGCCCTTCCGGGCAAGGACGGCGGCGCCGCCCAGGTGTTCGCCGGCGGCTCGAACATCGCCATCGCGCAGAAGTCCGAGCAGCGCGACCTCGCGTACGAGGCGCTCAAGATCATGCTGAGCGACGAGTACCAGTCGATCATGGCCGGCATCGGTCTGATCCCCGCCAAGGTGTCGCTGGCCGGCGAGGTGCCGCAGGAGAACTCGATCGGCGTGGCCGGTGTCGAGGCGGCCGCCAACGCCAGGCTCACCCCCGCCACCCCGAAGTGGGCCGACGTCGAGGCGCAGACCGTGCTCCAGACCCAGTTCACGCGACTCGCCAACGGTGAGGACGTGGAGCAGGTCGCGGCCGACATCGACGCCGAGATCGAGTCGATCCTCAACGGCTGATCCAGCAGCCCACCTCTCGCGGTCCCCCGCCCGGCAGCCCCGGAGCCCGGGCGGGGGACCGTCACACTGCCCCCTCCACCTGCTCATCGGAAGGCAGCCATGAGCTCCCTCGTCACCGAACCCGTCGCGCCCCCGGCACCCGCGCCGCCGGCACGACCGCGGCAGCGCCGCCGCTTCCCCACCGTCCCCTGGCTGATGCTGTCCGCGTCGATCCTGATCCTCGGCGTCGTGACCGGGTACCCCGTCGCGCGGATGCTGATCATGTCCTTCCAGGAGTACGAGCGCGCCCAGGTCATGGGCATGCCCGCCGAATGGGTGGGCCTGGACAACTACGTCGCGATCCTCACCGACAGCGGCTTCTGGGCCGTGCTGGGGCGCAGCATCGTGTTCATGGTCGTCGCCGTGACGCTGACCATGGTGTTCGGCACGCTCATCGCCCTGCTGATGATGCGGCTCGGGAAGAAGATGCGGCTCCTGGTCGCCGTCGGCCTGCTGCTCGCCTGGTCCATGCCGCCCCTGAGCTCGACCACGATCTGGGGCTGGATCTTCGACACCGAGTACGGCCTCGTGAACAACCTGCTCACGCGGATCACGGGGGAGCGCTGGTTCGGTCACTCCTGGCTGCTCGACCCGCTCGGCTTCTTCACCATCCTGACGTTCATCATCGTCTGGGGCGCCATCCCGTTCGTCGCGTTCACCATGTACGCGGGCCTGTCCCAGATCCCGGGCGAGGTCCTCGAGGCCGCCCAGCTCGACGGCGCGGGCCCCTTCGCGCGCTTCCGGCTCGTCATGCTGCCGTACGTGCGCACCATCGTCACGGTGCTCATCGTGCTCTCCATGATCTGGGACCTCAAGGTCTTCCCCCAGGTCTACGCACTGCAGGACATCGGCGGTGACCGCGAGAAGACCAACACCATCGGCGTGTACATCTACCAGATGGGCATGGGGCAGGGGCACTTCGGGACGGCCAGCGCGATCGCGTTCGTGTTCGTCGCGATCATGCTCCTGCTGTCGGTCTACTACGTGCGCCGCACCATCAAGGAGGAGGAGCTGTGAACCGGGCGAGAACGGCCGACCTGAAGCCGGCGGCTCCGCCGCGCGGGGCCGCGGGCACCATGCCGAGCACGCGGGTGCGCCGGTCACCGGCCAGACGGATGCGGGACGCCGGATGGGGGCTCGTCGCCGTCCTCGTGTTCGCGGTCTTCGTGTTCCCCGTCTACTGGATGCTGAACACGTCCTTCCTGCCGAACAACAGGATCCGCGGCGAGGAGATCTCGTTCTTCCCGATGCCGGACGTCTTCACCCTGGACAACTACCGTTCGGCGATGTTCAGCCAGGAGCGTGCGCCGTTCCCGCCCGCCGTGGTGAACTCGCTGAGCGCCACGTTTATCACCCTGGTGGTGTGCCTGGTGATCGGCTTCGTCGCGTCGATCGCACTGACCCGGTTCACCTTCAAGGGGCGGCGCACCTTCATCATCCTCATCCTGGTGATCCAGATGATCCCGGGCGAGGCGATGATCATCTCCCTCTACCGGATCATCGACGGCTGGGCGCTGATCAACACGATCATCGGCCTGTCACTGGTCTACGTGGCGGGTGTGCTGCCCTTCACCATCTGGACGCTGCGCGGCTTCGTCGCGGGTGTGCCGAAGGAGCTGGAGGAAGCGGCGATGGTGGACGGCTGCTCACCGGCCGGCGCCTTCTGGCGGGTCACGTTCCCGCTCCTGGCGCCCGGCCTCGTCGCCACGGGAATCTTCGCGTTCATCAACGCGTGGAACGACTTCGTGCTGGCGCTGGTGATCATGCAGCGCCCCGACACGATGACCCTGACCCTCTGGCTGCGGACCTTCCTCATGGTCACGCAGGCCACCAACTGGGGCGCGGTCATGGCCGCCGCGGTTCTCGTGGCGATCCCGGCCGTGATCTTCTTCCTCATCGTCCAGGGCCGGATGTCCGGTGGCCTGGTCGCCGGCGCGGTGAAGGGCTGATGACGAACACGAGCACCAACCGGTCCGGGCCGGCGGCACACACGGTCGGCCTGGACATCGGCGGCACCAAGATCCTCGGCGCGCTCCTCGACGCCGAGGGCGGCCTGGTCGCGACCACGCGCCTGGCCACCGAACTCGGGCCCGACGGCGTCGTGCGGTCCGCCGCCCGCGCCGTGCGCGACGTCGTGGACGCCGCCGGTCTCAACCTGTCCGTGGTGGGCGGCATCGGGCTGGGTATCCCGGGCATCGTCGACGCCCGCGCGGGCACCGTGAAGCACGCGGTCAACCTCGGCGTCGGCGACGAGCTCCCGCTCGCCGAGCGGCTGTCGACCGCGCTCGGCGGCATCACCGTCGTCGTGGAGAACGATCTCAACGTCGCCGCGGTCGGCGCCGCGCACCTCCTGGAGCGCGGCGGCGGAGCGGACGGCACGCCCGGGACCGGCACGTCCGCGTCCGCGAAGCACGAGGACCTCGCGTTCCTCGCGCTCGGCACCGGTGTCGCCTCCGGTCTCGTCATGGACGGCCGGCTGCGCCGCGGTGTCAGCGGCGCCGCGGGCGAGATCGGCCACGTGCCCGTGGACCCCGCGGGCCCAGACTGCTCCTGCGGTCAGCGGGGCTGCATCGAGACGTTCGTGTCGGGGACGGCGCTGGCCGCCGCGTGGCCCTCGCGGCACGGCAGGCCTTCCCCGGTGGAGCTCTTCGAGGCTGCCGACGCGGGAGACGCCGCGGCGGTCCGCGTCCGGAAGGCGTTCGCGGACGCGGTCGCGGCCGCCGTCCGCCTGCTCGTGCTGACCGTCGACGTGCACTACGTGGTCCTGGGCGGAGGCGTCGCACAGCTCGGGCGGCCCCTGCTCGAGGTGGTGCGCGACTCCCTGCGGGAGCAGGCGGAGGCATCGCCCTTCCTCGCGTCGCTGGGCCTGCCCGCACGTGTCACGCTGGCACCGATGGACGTGCCCGTCGCCGCCGTCGGCGCGGCGGTGCTCGGCCGGAGGGACGAGCGGGACGGTACCGGGGGAGTCCGGCGGGCACGACCGGCCGCATCGGCCGGTTCGCCGGAACGCCCGGTGTCGCGGCCGGGCGACGGACCGGGAACGGCGGACACGGGCACCGGCCCGGACGAGGACGGCCGTCCGGAGGCGGACACCCGCACGGAGGCGCCCGCCGGCGCGGACACCGCCCTGGCGGGCGCGGAGACGGAAGGGACGTTGACATGGAGGTCGTGATCGCGCCGGCGGACGAGCTCGCGCGGCTGGCGGCGGACTCGATCGAGGCGCTGCTGTCCGAGCGCCCCCGCGCCGTGCTGGGTCTGGCGACGGGGTCGAGCCCCCTGAAGGTGTACGACGAGCTCGCCCGCCGGCACAAGGACGGGCTGTCCTTCGCGCACGCCCGCGCGTTCATGCTGGACGAGTACGTCGGGCTGCCGGGCGACCATCCCGAGCGGTACCGGAACGTCATCGAGCGGGAGATCGCCTCCCGGGTCGACTTCGCCCCCGGAGCGGTCCAGGGGCCGGACGGCAACGCGCAGGACCTGGACCGCGCGTGCGCGGACTACGAGGCCGCCATCGCGGCGACCGGAGGGGTCGACCTGCAGCTCCTCGGCATCGGCACCGACGGGCACATCGCCTTCAACGAGCCGGGCTCGTCGCTGGCCTCGCGCACACGGATCAAGACGCTGACGCGCCAGACCCGCGAGGACAACGCGCGGTTCTTCGGCGGCGCGGTGGACGACGTCCCGCGCCACTGCCTGACCCAGGGTCTGGCGACGATCATGTCGGCGAAGCACCTGGTGCTGCTCGCGACCGGCCGGGCCAAGGCGGAAGCGGTGCACCAGCTCGTGGAGGGCCCGATCTCGGCGATGTGGCCGGCCACGATCATGCAGCTGCACCCGCACGCGAGCGTCCTGGTCGACGACGCGGCAGCCGGCCGTCTCCAGCTCGCCGACTACTACCGCCAGACCTACGCGGAGAAGCCGGCCTGGCAGGCGCTCTGACGGACCGACGGCGCCGCGACCTCCGCCGCGACGGCGCCACGACTTCCGCCGGGACCGCGCCACGACCGGCCCAGGCCGCGGGCGGTCAGTCGGTCAGCGCCAGGGGAGTGGTCGGCAGTGCCGGGTCCCCGGCCGACAGGCGGCGGGCACCGCGGGGCAGCTCCGCCCGGGCGTTCGCGTGGGTGCGCACCGCGTTCTCCACGCCGTAGGCGCCGACCCAGCGGGAGTCGACCGCGCCCTCCACGACGAGCGGAGCGTGCAGCAGGCGCACGTCCCGGTTGTCGGGGGTCCACGCGGTGACCAGCTCGTCCGGTCCCGTGACGAGGAGTTCCTCGGTCGCCCGGCCGTCGGGCCCGTACCGGCGGCCGGCCGCCTTGCGGCCCCCGCGCGACTCCTTGCCCGACGACGCCTTCTCCACCGGTTCCAGCCGGCCCGCCGAGTTCTCCCGCGCCACCAGCTTGTAGACCATCCCGCACGTGGGCGCTCCGGAGCCGGTCACCAGGTGCGTCCCGACGCCGTAGACGTCGACCGGGACGGCCGCGAGACCCGCGATCGAGTACTCGTCCAGGTCCGACGTGACGACGATCTTCGTGTCGTGGGCGCCCAGTTCGTCGAGCCGCGCGCGCACCTCGACCGCGAGACCACCGAGGTCGCCCGAGTCCAGCCGAACCGCGCCGAGGCCGGTACCCGCCACCTCGACGGCGCGGTCGACGCCGCGCAGCACGTCGTAGGTGTCCACGAGCAGGGTGGTTCCCGGGCCGAACGCCTCCACCTGGGAACGGAACGCCGCGACCTCGTCGTCGTGCAGGAGCGTGAAGGCGTGGGCCGCGGTGCCGATGGTGTCCAGGCCGTAGCGCATGCCGGCCTCGAGGTTCGACGTGCCCGCGAACCCGGCGACGACCGCGGCGCGGGAGGCCGCGATGGCAGCCTGCTCGTGGGCCCGCCGGGACCCCATCTCCAGTACCGGCCGGTCGACCGCGGCACTGGTCATGCGCGACGCGGCCGACGCGACCGCCGAGTCGTAGTTGAGGATCGACAGGACCAGCGTCTCCAGCAGGACCGCCTCGGCGAACGTGCCCTCGACCTGGAGGACGGGCGAGCCCGGGAAGAACATCTCACCCTCCGCGTACCCCTGGATGGTGCCGTTGAAGCGGTACCGGGAGAGATAGTCGAGGGTTCGCGCGTCCACGATGCGTTCCCGCTCGAGGTACGCGAGCTCGTCGTCACCGAACCGGAAATGCGGTAGCGCTTCCAGCACCCGGCCCGTTCCCGCCAGCACGCCGTACCGGCGCCCGGCCGGGAGACGGCGGGTGAACACCTCGAACACGCAGTGCCGGTGCGCCGTGCCGTCGGCGAGGGCCGCCTGGAGCATCGTCAGTTCGTACCGGTCGGTGAGAAGGGCGACCGACGGCCGTGCCGCGGGGCGCGGCGCGGCGGGCAGGTCCGCGGGGAGGTCTTCCGGCAGGCCCTGACCCGGTTCGGGAGCCGCCGGCGAGGCCGGCTCGACGAGGCGCAGGGCAGGCCAGTCGCTGAGCGGGGCGCCGATGCCCCGGGGCTCGCTGGTCATGCGGTCCACGGTATGGCAGGGGGAGGTGCCGAGCAGGCTGAAAGCGCGGACTTTACGCAGTCGTCTCACGATCTGACCGTGTCGGAAACATCACGGCGAGGCTCTCGTCACAGGCAGGGCCTCCCGGACGGAGGTCAGCGAGCCCCGACGAACCACCGCCGCACCTTCGCCACCCGCTCCTCGAGCTGGGCCGCCGTGGCGAGCGGCACCTCGGGACCGCCGCACTCGCGCCGGAGCCTGGTGTGGATGACGCCGTGCGGCTCGCCGGACCGCTTGGCCCACGCCCCCACGAGCTTCGACAGCTCCTTGCGCAGCTCGCCCGCGCGGCGGTGCTCGTGCTCGGCCCGCTCGGCGGCCTGCTCGCGCTCCGTGAGCTCCTGGGCCGCCCGGGCTCCTCGTGCCTTGACCTGGTCGGCCTGGCGCTGCCGCAGCAGGGTGGTCACCTGGTCGGGCTCCAGCAGCCCCGGCAGGCCGAGGAAGTCGAGCTCCTCCGCGGAGCCGACGTCCGCACCCGTGCCGAACTCGCCGCCGTCGAACAGGACACGGTCGAACGACGCCTGGGCGTCCAGCGCCTCGAAGGTGCCCTGCGTGAGGTCACCCGACGCCTTCTCCTCGCGGTTCGCCTCGGCGAGGAGCCCGGCCTCCGGGTCGTACTCGATGCCCTGTTCCTCGGCGGTGCCGGGGCGGTCCAGCGCGTGGTCGCGTTCCACCTCGAGCCCGCCGGCGAGCTCCAGGAGGGGAGCCACCGACGGCAGGAACACGGACGCGGTCTCGCCACGCGTGCGGGCCCGGACGAACCGGCCGACGGCCTGCGCGAAGAACAGCGGGGTCGACGTCGACGTCGCGTACACGCCGACGGCGAGCCGGGGCACGTCCACGCCCTCCGACACCATGCGCACCGCGACCATCCAGCGGTCGTCGGACGAGGTGAACTCCTCGATGCGCCCGGAGGCTCCGGCGTCGTCGGACAGCACCACCGTGGGGCGCTGCCCGGTGATGTCGGTCAGATGCGCCGCGTACGCGCGGGCGGTGTTCTGGTCGGTGGCGATGACGAGGCCGCCGGCGTCCGGCACGGTACGGCGGACCTCGGTGAGGCGCTTGTCCGCGGCGCGCAGGACCGACGGGACCCACTCGCCCTCCGGGTCGAGGGCGGTGCGCCACGCCTGGGCGGTCATGTCCTTGGTCATGGCCTCGCCGAGCCGGGCGGAGACCTCGTCGCCGGCACGGGTCCGCCACCGCATGTCGCCCGAGTAGGTCAGGAACAGCACCGGACGCACGACGTGGTCGCGCAGGGCGTCACCGTAGCCGTAGGTGTAGTCGGCCCTGGACCGGCGGACGCCGTCCCGGTCCTCCTCGTAGGTGACGAACGGGATGGGCGAGGTGTCGCTGCGGAACGGCGTGCCGGTCAGCGCGAGACGGCGGGTGGCCTCCTCGAACGCCTCACGGACGGCGTCGCCCCAGCTCAGGGCGTCGCCGCCGTGATGGACCTCGTCCAGGACCACCAGGGTGCGGGCGGCGTCGGTCCGTGCGCGGTGCAGTGCCGGGTTGGCCGCCACCTGGGCGTAGGTGAGCGCGACGCCGTCGTAGTGGGCGCCGTGTCTGCCCTGGGCGTTCGTGAAGCTGGGGTCGATGCTGATGCCGACGCGCGCGGCGGCGTCGGCCCACTGGTGCTTGAGGTGCTCGGTCGGCGCGACGACGGTGACCCGGCGGACCACCCCGGCCTCGAGAAGCTCGGTGGCGACGCGCAGGGCGAAGGTCGTCTTGCCGGCGCCCGGCGTGGCGACCGCCAGGAAGTCGCGCGGGGACCGCTCGCGGTAGAGCTCCAGCGCCTCGGCCTGCCAGGCGCGCAGGTTCGACGCCGTACCCCAGGGGGCACGGCGCGGGAAGGTGGGGCTCAGGTGCGAGGCGGCCGCAGACGACGGTGTGCGCGGAAGCTGCGGCGTGTTCGTCACGTGCCGGATCCGCCTCCGGCCGGACCGCCGTCGCCGCCCTTGCCGGAACCGCCCTTGCCGTCCTGCGGCTCGCGCAGCCCCTCGTAGATCTCCTTGCACACCGGGCAGACCGGGAACTTGCTCGGATCGCGCCCCGGGACCCAGACCTTGCCGCACAACGCGATCACCGGGCGTCCGGACAGGGCCGAGCCCATGATCTTGTCCTTGCGCACGTAGTGGGCGAAGCGCTCGTGGTCCCCCGGCTGCGCCTCCTCACGGGTCTCCTCGCGCTCGAGGACGCTCGTGGAACCGCTGGTGCGGGGATCGTCGGGCGGGCTGTCGAGGGGGTCGCTCATGGTCCGGGATTCTACTGCCCGTGACCGACATCGACGCGGGGTGACGGCCGGTCACCCATTTCCCTTTACGGTCGTATAGCCCGCCTGGTAGACAGGGCCGGTGGCGGAACACGACGAGAGGAACACCCTGCACGCGAGCACCCACGACACCACGCCCCCGCCCGCCGACGGCTCCGCCTGGCCGGATCTCGGCCCGCACGACGACGCGGCCCGCGCCGCCGTCGCCGGGATCGCCGCGCTCCTCGGCCGGCCGATCCCCGAGCGGACGACGGAACCGCGCAACGCCTCCGAATGGCTGGCCCGGACCTGGGACGTGCACGAGGGGGCTCTCGAGACCGTCTCACGGCCCGTCTCGCCGGTCCTGCACCTGCTCTACGGGTTCGTGCTGGGCCGCTGGATCGCCGAGCACGCCGACGACGTCACCCAGCGCGGCCCCGACCGTCGCGCGCCGCAGATGTCCCGGCTCGACCTGGGTGCCGGGATCGGCGTCACCGTCCCGACCGCCGCGACCGTGCTCTTTCCCGCGGGTACCCGTGACGAGCACCCGGTCGCCGTCGAGACGGGGTACCAGTACGGCGACCCGTTCCTGACGGCCCACGCCCTGCCCGGCCGGCGCGACGTCGCCGAGCGGGCGCTCGACGCCCTGAGCGACGACCTCGCGGCCGACCACCCCTACCGGGGCCGCACCCTGCAGGCGAACGGTTCCGGGCGGCTGTCCATCAAGCCCGTCACGCCGACTCCGCAGGAGCGCGCGGATCTCGTCCTCCCGGACGACGTCTGGCACGAGATCGGCCTGTTCTGCGCCGGCGTGACGACCCGTCGCGACACGCTGCGCGCGCTCGGCCACTCGACGTCGCGCGGCCTGCTGCTGGCCGGCCCGCCCGGGGTCGGCAAGACGAAGCTGGCCCGGGTGCTCGCCACCGAGCTCGCCGGGACCGTCACGGTCGTCCTGGTCACGGCGGACGTCCTCCGTACCTGGATGACCGAGCTCTACGAGGAGGTCCGCACGCTCGGGCCCTGTCTCGTCGTGCTCGAGGAGATCGACTCCGTGGGTGGGAAGGAGAGCCGCGGGACCACGAGCTTCGGCGAGTTCCTCGACGCCCTCGACGGCGCACGCGCCACCGACGACGTCCTCACGGTGGCCACGACGAACGATCCGGCCGCGCTGGACCCGGCGGTCAAGCGCCCCGGCCGCTTCGACACGGTCCTGGAGGTGCCGCCGCCCGACGCCGCCGGGCGCGAGGCGATCCTGCGGCTGTACCTGCCGGCGGGCGTGGACATCGACGTCGGCCTGGTCGCCTCGTTCCTCGACGGCGCGACGGGCGCCGACCTGCGGGAGGTCGCCCGCCGCGCGCTCCTGGAGCATGGTCTCGACGGTCTCACGACCGATCGCGTGCTGGACATCGCGACGTCGGGCCGGTGGAAGCCGGCGGCCGTCGTGGGGAACTATCTTTGATCTTCACCCGGCCGGATGGCCAGGGTGAATGCCGCGGGAACGAGTGGCGGAAGATGTGATTCCGGGGCCCGGAGATCGCTAAGGTAGGGGGGTGACTTCCTCCGCTGCGCAGATGCCCCTGTCCGCGCCCGCGGCGACAGTCTCAGCCGGGACGGCCACCCAGCGGGAGACCGAGCAGGACGCGGTTCAACGGCCCGCCGATCCGTGGGTGACGATCGTGTGGAACGATCCCGTCAATCTCATGTCGTACGTGACGTACGTCTTCGAGAGCTATTTCGGCTACCCACAGGCGAAGGCCCACTCGCTGATGATGCGGGTGCACAAGGACGGCAAGGCGGTCGTGTCCAGCGGGGGACGGGAGCGCATGGAGGTGGACGTGCAGGCCATGCACGGGTTCGGGTTGTGGGCGACGCTGCAGGAGACCGGCGACGCCCAGGGAGCGGCATGACGCCGTTCCGCGCCATGCGACGTGGCTACGAGTCGCGGATGGATCCGGTCGAGCGCGCGGTGCTCGCCCGGGTGGCACGCGACGTCGCCACGATGGTCCGCGACGAGACGGGCCTGCCCGCCGCCGCGCCCGAGCCGGATCCGAACGACGTGCCGACGCCCCACACCGGCAGCACCACGCGCGTGTGGAACAAGGGACTGCTCGCGCCCGACGAGATCACCGACGGCGACCTCGCGAAGCTCACGGGGATCTCGTCGGTCGGGCCGATGCCGCAGGATCCGGCCGTCCGGCGCCTCCTGCCCGATGCGAGCCGGGACGACCAGGCCGTCGCGGGGGAGTTCCGCCGGCTGACGCAGAACGACCTGGCGCGGGAGAAGGTCGAGCGCCTGGAGGCGTTCGCCGATCTGCTCGAGCCCCCGGCCTCCCGGGACGACCCCGAGCCCGAGAAGGCACCGTGGCAGACCCTCGGCCGTCACGGCGCACCGCCGCCCGTGCGGGTGTCGCGCGAGTCGGCCGAGGCCGTCGCGGGAGCACTCACGGACATGCGTCTGGTCATCGCGCAGCGTCTGGGGCTCGAGTCCGACGACGACGTGAACGCCCTGACCGACCAGGTGATGTGGGACCAGCAGATGGGCCGGGAGATTCCCGTCGCGGCCGACGGGCGCGCGGCCCGGCGCTTCTGGTCCGGCGTGTTCGTCGCGGCCGGCTTCGCCCTGGAGACCTTGATGGAGGTCATGATCGCGGACCTGCGCGGACGTCCCCGGCCCGCGGACGGCGGCGCGGAGGACAACTGAGCGGTGGTCCCGCACCCCGAACGTGGCAGGTATCACCCACGACGCGTGGCCCTGGTAACGGATCGGACACATCCGCGCGATTAGCATCGCCTCCGTGAACGACGCGCCCATCGGCATCTTCGACTCCGGCCTCGGCGGCCTCACGGTCGCGCGCGCCATCCTGGACCAGCTACCGAACGAGCAGATCCGGTATCTCGGCGACAACGCGAACACCCCGTACGGCCCCAAGCCGCTCGGCGCGATCCGCGCGATGGCGCTCGACGTCATGGACCGACTCGTGTCCGACGGCGTGAAGATGCTGGTCATCGCGTGCAACACGGCGTCGTCGGTGGCGCTCCGCGACGCCCGTGAGCGGTACACGCTGCGCCACGGCATCCCCGTGGTCGAGGTCATCCTCCCGGCGGCGCGGACGGCGGTGCGTACCAGCCGGTCCGGCCGGATCGGGGTGATCGGCACCCGTGCGACCATCGAGTCGCTCGCCTACGACGACGCGTTCCACGTCACCCCCGGGCTGGAGATCACCACCCAGGCGTGCCCCGAGTTCGTGCGCCTGGTCGAGGAGGGGCAGACCTCGGGCGAGGACGTGCTCAAGTACGCCCACGAGTACCTGGACCCCGTCAAGGACGCGGGTGTCGACACCCTCGTCCTCGGCTGCACCCACTACCCGCTGCTCACCGGGCCGATCAGCTACGTGATGGGCGAGGGCGTCACGCTCGTGTCCAGCGCGGACGAGACGGCCAAGGACGTGTACCGCAAGCTCGTGGAGCACGACCTGGAGCGGAGCCCCGAGGCGGGTGCTCCCGTGCACGCGTTCCTGACCACCGGCGCGCCCGAGGCGGTCCGGCCGCTCGCGCACCGCTTCCTCGGCCCCGAGGTGTCCCGTATGGAGGCCGTCTGATGCGCCTGATCACTCTCGGGGTCTCGGGTTCGGGTCCCGGCCCGGGTTCGCCGGCGTCGTCGTACCTCGTGCAGGTCTCGGCGGCTGAGGCGGCCGCCGCGGGCTTCGAGGCCCGCGACTGGACCGTGGTCATGGACCTCGGCAACGGTGCGTTCGGCGCCCTGCAGCGCGCCGTCGATCCGTTCGACGTCGACGCCGTGGCGATCTCCCACCTGCACCCCGACCACTGCGCCGACCTGTCGGGCATGTACGTCTACCTGCGGTACCACCCGGAGCACGGGTCCGCCCGCACGGGCAAGGGCAAGCAGCTGCCGGTGTGGTCGCCCTCGACGACGGCGGTGCAGGCGGCCCGCTCCTACGGGCTGAGCGACGGCGAGACCATGGACGCGGACTACGACTTCCGGTCCTGGCGGGCCGGAGCGCCCGTGGAGGTGGGTCCGCTGACCCTGGAGCCGTACCGGGTGTTCCACCCCGAGGAGTCGTGGGGCGTCCGGGTCACCGGCCCCAGCACGCTGCGGCCGGACGAGCGTGCCGTGATCGCGTACACCGGCGACACGGACTACTGCCCCGGGGTCGTGGCGCTGTCCCGGGACGCCGACCTGCTGCTCAGTGAGGCCGCGTTCGTCGAGGGCCGCGACGACCACGTCGAGCCGGGCATCCACCTGACGGGCAGGCGGGCCGGGCGGGTCGCGCACGAGTCGGGCGCCAAGCGGCTCCTCCTGACGCACCTGCCGGTGTGGAACGAGCCGGCGATCACGCTCGCGGAGGCCCGTGACGAGTACGACGGCGACGTCCGCCTGGCCCAGCCCGGGGCGACCTACACGGTGTGACCACCCGCCGGCCGGGATCGCGGCGGCCGGGTCGCTGCCCGCCACGGGGACCCCGCGTAGGCTTCTCGCGTGACTATCAGTACCTCCGACATCACGCGTGCCGACGGGCGCGCCACCGATCAGCTCCGCCCCGTGAGGATCACCCGCGGCTGGCTCGACCACGCCGAGGGCTCCGTGCTCGTCGAGTTCGGCCGTACGCGGGTGCTGTGCGCCGCGTCGTTCGAGGAGGGCGTGCCGCGCTGGCGCCGAGGCTCCGGCGAGGGGTGGGTGACCGCCGAGTACGCGATGCTGCCGCGGTCCACGAACACGCGCGGGAGCCGCGAGTCCGTCAAGGGCAAGATCGGGGGCCGCACGCACGAGATCTCACGCCTCGTGGGGCGGTCCCTGCGGGCCGTGGTTGACATGTCCGCGCTCGGCGAGAACTCGATCGTGCTCGACTGCGACGTGCTCCAGGCCGACGGCGGCACCCGCACCGCGGCGATCACCGGTGCCTACGTGGCGCTGGCCGACGCCGTCGCCTGGGGGCAGCGGCACGGTCACATCACCTCGCGCGGCAAGCCCGTGCTGACCGATTCCGTGGCCGCCGTGTCGGTCGGGATCATCGACGGCACGCCGATGCTCGACCTGCCGTACGAGGAGGACGTCCGCGCCGAGACCGACATGAACGTCGTGGTCACCGGCAGCGGCACGTTCATCGAGGTGCAGGGCACGGCCGAGCACGCGCCGTTCGACCGGGCCGAGCTCGACACGCTGCTGGACCTGGCCGTGACGGGTGCGGCCGACCTGACCCGGATGCAGCAGGAGGCCCTGGCGCGGGAGCTCGGCGGATGACGGCGGCCGGCGGCGGACCGGGGCACGCCGGCGGAGGGACGGGCGGTGCCGGTGCCGTCCCGGTCGTGCCCGCCGTCGTCGCCGACGCCGTTGCCGTCCTCGTCTTCTCGATCGCCGGGATGAACGCGCACGGCACGCTGATGGTCGAGCTCGGCCGGGTCGCGTGGCCGTTCGCGGTCGCCGCGGCGGCGGGCTGGGCCTGGACGCGCGCCTGGCGGGACCCGTCGAGGCTGTGGCCCGTGGGCGTCGCGGTCTGGTTCACCACCGTGGCGCTCGGGATGATCCTGCGGGTTGCCACCGGTGGCAGCTTCGCGGTCTCGTTCTTCCTGGTGACCGCCGCGTTCCTGGGCGTCACCATGCTGGGCTGGCGCGGGATGGTGGCCGTGATCCGCCGTGGCACGACGGCGCGTTCCACCGCCGCGGGGCGCGGCGGTACCGATCAGGAGGAGGCGACGTGACGGGACAGGACACGAGCGGGACCGCACCGGCGGACGGGACGCCTCGGACGGCGGTCCGGACGCCGCCGGGCGCACGGCTCGTCATCGCGACCCACAACCGGAAGAAGCTGGCGGAGCTCCGTACGATCCTGGCCGAGGCCGGTGTCGACCTGCCCTCCGGCGGCCTGGTCACCTCGGGGGAGATCGGCGCGCCCGAACCCGTCGAGGACGGCGTGACGTTCGAGGCCAACGCCCTCCTCAAGGCCCGTGCGGTGTGCGAGGCGACCGGTCTGGCCGCCGTCGCCGACGACTCCGGTCTCGCCGTGGACGTCCTGGGCGGGGCGCCGGGCATCTTCTCCGCCCGCTGGGCGGGACGGCACGGCGACGACCAGGCGAACCTGGACCTGCTCCTCGCGCAGCTCGCGGACGTCCGGCCCGAGCACCGGGCCGCCGGCTTCGTCTGCGCGGCGGCCCTCGTCACACCGGACGGCACCGAGGAGGTGCGCACGGGCGAGATGCGGGGCTTCCTCACCCAGGCGCCACGCGGCACGAACGGCTTCGGCTACGACCCGGTCCTGGTCCCCGACCGGCAGTCCCCCTCCGCGGAGGGAACGCCCGGAACGCGCACCGCCGCCGAGCTGGACCCCGCGCAGAAGAACGCCATCAGTCACCGTGGCCGGGCCTTCCGCGCCCTGGCTCCGCTCGTCGTGCGGGCCCTCGGCGAGTCGTGACACGCGCCGGGCACGGCTCCGGCCAGGCAGCGCGCCGGCCGGAGCGCCCGGCGGCGGTCAGGGCAGGACCGACGGGATCTTGTACCCGGCGAACGCGGCCGCCACCTGGAACTCGTCCAGCCCGTACCGCTCCAGGGTGTACCGGTGGCCCTTGTGGTGGGGGCGGTCCCGTGCCGTGGCGAGGTTGGCCTCGTCGGCGTCGGTCCACGTCATGCCGAGACTCTTGAACACGCCGCGCATCACCTTCGAGGGCTCCTCGACCAGGTCGTTGTACGAGACGTCGACCAGGGTGCCGTCCTCCAGCTGGTCCCTCTGGGAGAGCGCACGGTCCACGCCCTCGGACAGGATCGCGAGCCACTCGGCCCCGATCGCGGCGAGGTCCACCGTGCCGGGCTTGTAGTGCATGTTCCGCAGCGCCTCGGACATGGAGCAGCCCGAGGCGAGGGCCTTCCCGGGAGCGCGGTGCGTCCAGACGAACCGCGCGTCCGGGAACGCGCGCTGGATCTCGGGCATCCGCCACAGGTTCGCGGGATGCTTGAGGATCCACCGCTGTGGTTCCTGCCCGAACGACAGCACCTGCAGCGCGTCGCGCAGGAGCAGGAAGTCGTCGGTGAGGTCCGCCCCTGCGAGGTAGCGCCGGTACTCCGGCACGGTCGCCGCCGAGCTGTGCAGCTCGGAGTGGTCCCGCAGGAAGAAGTCCTCCTCCTCGCTGGTCGCGATCAGCGGGTGGATCTGCGACCAGTCGGGGCTGAGCCGGTCCATGAACGAGAGCCGCTTGGTGGTGCGCTCGGCGATCCGCTCACGTTCCGCCGGATCCTCCACCGGAAGCCCCAGGTTGAGCATCTCCCACAGCAAGGGGCCGCGGGTGCCCGGCGACCGGGCGATGACGTTGTAGGTGAAGGTGGTCCCGGTGCGGGGCAGCCCCACCACGAACACGGGCTCGGGAACCGGCTGCTCCCGCACCTCGGGGTGCCGCGCCTGGATGTCCCTGATGACCACCCGGTTGCGGAGCCGGTCCCTGATGCCGCTCTGCACCGTCGTCCAGCCGAACGGGCTCAGGTCCGGGTTCGCGGCGTGCGCCCGCAGGAGCAGACGCAGCGGCTCGACGGCGGCGACGTCCGCCGCGCCCAGCGGCCGGTGCCCGCGCTGCGCCTCGGCCAGCAGTTTCTCGAACGCCGCGTCGGGATCCTTGCGGGTGCGCGCCCCCGGCAGGAGAAGCACGTTGAGCATCCTGAGCATGGGCGGAGTGGCTTGGGGCATGAAGGTCATACTGCCCATTTGCACAGGTCAATACAAGGGGGATGAACTTCCGGCCGCGTCATGCTCGTCACGCCCCGAGACGACGGCGCAGCTCCGCGGCCTGTCGCCGCGACACCTCCACCCGGCTGCGCTGGCGGTCGTTCATCACACAGGCCAGTGCGCCCTTGAAGTCCGGCACGAGCTCCCGCACATGGTCCAGGTTCACCAGATAGGACCGGTGCGTCCGGAAGAAGTGCCCGCGCAACCGCCGTTCCAGCTCGTTCAGCGAGAACGTGACGAGGAAGCGCTCGTCGGCCAGCTTCAGGTACGAGTAGCCGCGCGCGGCGCTCGCGTAGACGATCGCGCGCTGGTCCACGAGGACGGTCCGCCCGTCCTTCTGCACCGGAACCTTCGCGAGCGGCCGGGGCAGCTCGTGCTCGTCCGGTTCCTCGCCGCCCGGCGGGACGACGGGTGGCGTCCGCCCCGTGCCGCCCTCGGCCCGTGCCGTTCCGGGGACCGCGCCCGTGCCGTCGTCGCTCCCGGGCTGCGTCAGCGCCCGCTCGACCGCCCGGGCCAGCCGGGCGGCGTCGAACGGCTTGACCAGGTAGTCCGCGGCCTCCAGGTCGAACGCCTCGACCGCGTGGTCGGGGTGCGCGGTGGTGAACACGATCCGGGGTGGCCGTGGCAGCCTCCGTGCCGCCGCGGCGACCTCGAGCCCGCTCGTGCCCGGCATCCGGATGTCGAGCAGCACGAGATCGTACGGGATCGACTCCAGCAGCTGCAGGGCCTCGCCGCCGTTCGCGGCCTCGCCGACCACCTGCACGTCGCCGAGCTCCTCCAGCAGGTACCGCAGCTCGGCCCGCGCGGGCGCCTCGTCGTCGACGATCAGCGCACGCGGGCGGGTGTCGTCGTCGCGCACGGACTCAGCGTAGTGGGACGCGCAGGTCCACGACGGTCCCCTCGTCCGGCGTGGACCGGACGTCCAGGGAGAAACGCCCTCCGAACAGGGTCGTGAGCCGCTGCGAGATGTTTCGCAGCCCGACCCCGGTGTGCAGGTGCCGGGTCGTGCCGCCGCCCTCGCGGTCGCCGCCTGCCGCGTCGTCCGTCTCCCCGTCGCCCGTCTCACCGGCCGCCGGCCCGCGGCCGGCGCCCCCGCCCGCACGTGCGCGGCGCCCGCCGTCCGGGCTCGCGGTCAGGTGCGGGCCGTCCAGTTCCTCCAGCACCTCGGGAGGCATGCCGACGCCGTCGTCGGACACGCGGATCGACGTCGTACGGGTCAGGGGGTCCACGCGGGCCCGGAGCGTGACGGTCCCGCCGTCCACCTTGTCCGCCAGCCCGTGCTTCACCGCGTTCTCCACCAGCGGCTGGATGGTCAGCACGGGGACGTGGGCGGTCAGCACCTGGGGGTCGATGTCGTACCGCACCCGCAGCCGGTCCCCGAACCGCGCCTGTTCCAGAGTCAGGTAGGTCCGGACGAAGAAGTACTCCTGCGCGAACTCGGCGAGCTGCCCGTCCTGGCGCACCGCGTACCGGAAGAAGTCGCTCAGCCGCAGCAGCAGCGCCCGGGCCTCCTCCGGGTCGGTGCGGGACTTCGACGCGATCGTGTTCAGCACGTTGAACAGGAAGTGCGGGTTGATCTGCGCCCGCAGCGCGTGCAGGCGTGCGTCGGCGGCGAGCTCGCGTTCCCGGTCGGCCTCGGCGAGCTCGAGGTGCAGCGACAGGATGCCCGCCATGTCCTCCACCTGCCCTCGTCCGGCGGGCTCCGGGCCCGTGCGGAGCACGACGAGCGCCCCCACGACGCGGTCGGCGACCATGAGCGGCGCGGCGACGGCGCCCGCCAGCGGGCAGTCGGGCTCGCCGCAGCCGAGATCCGCCGTGCTGCGGGACGTCGCGCTGCGCCCGGAGGCGATCGCCTTGAGCGTGACGCGCGCCCGCACCGGCCCGCCTGCCCGGTGATGGTCCTCGCCGGGGCCCACGAACGCCAGGAGACGCTCCGTGTCGGTGATCGCCACGGCGTCGCCGCCGAGCAGCGGGCGAAGCAGGTCGGCGGTGCGGCGCGCGGCGTCGGCCGTCAGACCCGACCGCAGCGGCATCGCCCGGCCCCCCGCCACGATGCTCCGGGGCCCGCCACGGCGTGGCTCCGGGCCGCGGCGCAGCACGGTGGCCGACCTCGGCCCGCGCAGGGCCGACGGGTACCCGAGGACGACGACGAGGGTGACCACGACGCCGGCCACCACGGTGGTCCCCACACCGAGCGGCGGATCCACGATCACCTGCGTGACGAGATACACCACACCCCATGTCACCGCGATGCCCCCTGCGAGCAGCACGCTCCCCGAACGCATTTCTCAGTCCCCCTTCTGCCGGTCCCGCCGCCCCCTGCCGAGGCTGCTGATCGTGAGGTGCGCGAGGCGTTCCGCCTGCCGGTCGGCCGCCGTGCCGTGCATGATCAGCCACTGGCGGTCGACGTCGTCCGGCGGGCGCGTCGCCCGTGACACCAGCACGCACACGACGGCGGCGAGCGGCGCGGCCACCAGCGTCGGGGTCACCAGCGTCTCGCCGATGCCCGGCCCGACGGGCAGCATGCCCAGCACGAACATGCTGATCGAGGTCACGCCGCCGGTGAGCATGCCGGCCACCGCGCCGGCCGCCGTCGTCCCGCGCCACCAGATGGCCAGGACGAACACCGGCGTCAGCGCCGACCCGGCGATCGCGAAGGCCCAGGTCACCATCGCGGCGACGATGGACGGGACCGAGGGCGCGAGGCTGTCGGGCTGCAGCACCATGGCCATCCCGGCGGCGGCGAGCGCGACGACGGCGGTGCTCGCCCGGCCCGCCCAGACGGCCTGGCGCTGCGTGGCGCGCGGGTTGATGTGCCGCTCGTACACGTCGTGCCCCCACGACGCGGCGGCGGCGAGCAGCAGGCCCGCGATGGTGGACATGACGGCCACCAGCGCTCCGGCGGCGATGACCGCCAGCCCGATGTCGCCGCCGTAGAGCCGGCCGAGGACGGGCAGGGCGTGCTCGGGGACGCGCAGCACGCCGTCGGTCGTGAGGGCCGCGAGCCAGGCGTGCTCGTCGGCGGCGTCGGCGATCCGACGGCGGGCCGCGGTGCCGAGCATCACGGCCAGCGCGTAGAACAGGCCGGCGAGTCCCAGCACCCAGACCGTGGTCATGCGTGCGGCGGTGCCGGTGGGACTGGTGAAGTACCGGTTCATGACGTGCGGCAGCCCGGCCGTCCCCATGACGAGCGTGAGAATGAGAGCGAACTGTGCGAGCGGTCCGTAGGCGGCGCCGGGCTCGCCGAACGTCGCCGCGGTGCCCGGGTCGAGCTGGTCGGTCTCGGCGTGCAGTTCCCAGCCGGTCGGGCCGGGAACGGGATTGGCCAGTGGTGTGGCCGAGAGGTCGGAGACGGCCTCGGGGTAGCGGAAGCCGGAGCCGATGGCGGCGAGGGCGAGCCAGACCAGCGCCCCGAGGAGCACGAGGAACTGCACCGCCTGCGTCCAGGTGGTGCCGCGCATGCCGCCGAACGCGACCAGGGCGGCGACGAACATCGTGGACAGCAGCACGCCCGTGCCGTAGGGGTCGAGGCCGGGCAGCCCGCGGCCCACGAGGAGCTGCCACGTGATCCCGCTGCCCACGGCCTGGGGGATGAGATAGCTGAGGATGACCACCTGCACGACGCCGACCGACACCAGCCGGACCCGTTCCGACCCGAGACGCCGGCCCAGGAAGTCGGGGATCGAGAACTCGCCGAAGCGGCGCAGCGGCGCCGCCACGAACAGCAGCACGGGCACGAACCCGGCCGCGAACCCGACGGCGTACCAGACACCGTCCAGGCCGGACACGTACACGGCCGCCGCCACACCGAGGAACGACGCCGCGGAGAAGTAGTCGCCGCAGATGGCCAGGGCGTTGGTCGCCACCCCGACCCGCTGGCCGGCCAGGTAGAAGTCCACGGTGGAGGTGCCGCGTGGACGTACCAGCCAGGCCACCAGCACCAGGGCGGTGACGAGGGCCACCAGGGCGGTGGCGCCGGCCGCGGTCACGGCGTGTCCTCGGTCCCGGCCTCGGTGGTGTCGTCGTGCGCGCCGCCCAGCATGCGGGCCTCGACGGCGGACGACAGCGTGGCGGCCGCCAGCCCGACGGCGAGGAAGAAGACGTACAGCCCGAACGCCGCCATGGCGAATCCCGGACTCATCCCGCCGTCGATCCGCGCCCCGGACCACCAGCCGAGCGTGAGGGACAGGGCGGGCACGCCGAGCACGGCGGCGAGGAACAGGACGAAGTGCCACACGGCGACCCGGCGCAGCGTGCGGAACGCGGCGTCGACCTCCGCGGGGGTGTCGTGCTCGTCCACGTCGAGACGGATACCGGCGTCGTCCATGGGGCTCAGTCTGGCCTGGATCGGGGCGGTGCGGGGGTGGGTGCTCTGCCGGAGCCGGTCATCGGGCCGGGTCAGAACGGGTTCCGGTAGAGCCGCCAGGCGGTCGCCAGGACGACGACGGCGCCCGCGCCGGTCAGGACGAGTCCTTCACCGGCCCAGACGTGCCACCAGGCGTCCGTGGCCGCCACGGTCCGGCCGAGCTCCACGGACTGCCAGGCCGCGATGAAGGCGACGGGCAGGCCGACGACGGCACAGTGTGCGACGGCGGAGACGCGGTAGGGGATCACGGCCCCGGCGAAGAGCGCCAGGGCGAGCGTGCCCGTCCAGAGCCCGGGACCGCCGTAGCCGGGAAGGTTGCCCGCGGCGGTGCGGACCCACGGCAGCAGGGAGCCGACGAGAACGCAGAGGGCACCCACGATCATCATCGTGCTGCCGGGGTGGAAGATCCGGCGGCGCACGGTGGGCCCGGATGCGCTCGACGTCGAGGACATGCAGTCGATCGTAGGGCACCGGCAACCCCGCGCCGCCGTCCGGCCCGGCGGTGTGCGGCGACCGACCCGCGAGCGGGTGTGCCGGCGCCTCGAGCGGTCGGTCTCGCCTCGCGAACGGCCCGAGCCAGCCGACGGTGCCGCTGGCCGGCCGGAGGTGACCGCTCGCCAGGCCGCGACCGCCGTCGGACATTCTGCCCCTTGCCGGTCCGGCGGTGGAGCCACTTGGCTCATCGTGGGAAGAGATGTGACCCGGGCCACAACGGTCCCGGCCCGGTTCCTCCGGCACTGCTCTTCCGTACTGCCGGACCGAGACGCAAAGGAGCGCACCATGTCCGACGACGTCATGACGCCGGAGGGCGGCCCACCGCCCGGCGGCGGGAGCAACGGGTGGCGGAAGGAGTACTGGCGCAAGAACCTGCGGCTCATGGTCGCGCTGCTGATCGTCTGGTTCGCCGTCTCGTTCGGCTGCGGAATCCTTTTCGTGGAGCAGCTCAACCAGGTCGTGATCGCCGGGTTCCCCCTCGGGTTCTGGTTCGCCCAACAGGGCTCGATCTACACGTTCATCGTGCTGATCCTCGTCTACGCCATCCGCATGGACCGGCTCGACCGTGAGTACGGCGTGCACGAGCGCGACCACGACGGGGGGCTGACATGAGCGAGACACAGGTCTGGGCGCTCGTCTTCGTCGTCCTGAGCTTCGGCGTCTACATCTACATCGCCTGGCGCAGCCGGGTGAAGGAGACCAAGGGCTTCTTCGTCGCCGAGCAGAACGTGCCGGCGGTCGCCAACGGAGCCGCGGTCGCGGCGGACTGGATGTCCGCGGCGTCGTTCATCTCGATGGCGGGGCTCATCGCGTTCCTCGGCTCGGACGGCTCCATCTACCTGATGGGCTGGACCGGCGGCTACGTGCTGCTGGCCCTCCTGCTCGCGCCGTACCTGCGCAAGTGGGGCAAGTTCACCGTCCCGGAGTTCGTCGGTGACCGGTTCAGCGAGACCGTGCGGTCCGTGTCCGCCGTGGTCGCGATCATCGTCTCCTTCACGTACGTCGTCGGGCAGATGGCCGGCGGCGGCATCGTGTTCGCGCGGTTCCTGGAGATCCCGCAGGCCGGCGGCGTCGCCATCGCGGCCGCCGTCATCTTCACGTACGCGGTGTTCGGCGGCATGAAGGGCATCACCTGGACCCAGGTGGCCCAGTACACCGTGCTGATCGTCGCCTACCTGATCCCCGCGTGGGCCGTGGCGCACACCATGACCGGCATCCCGATCCCGCAGGTGTCGTTCGGGCAGATCCTGGACGAGCTCAACGCGCTCCAGGCGGAGTTCGGGCTGGACCAGTACACGCAGGCGTTCACCGCCCGTCCGCAGATCGACGTGTTCCTCGTGACGATGGCGCTGATGATCGGTACGGCCGGCCTGCCGCACGTGATCATCCGCTTCTACACGACCAAGTCGGTCCGCGGTTCGCGCTGGTCGGCGCTCTGGGCGCTGGTCTTCATCGCCCTGCTGTACACGACGGCCCCGGCCGTCGGCGCCTTCACCAAGGTCAACCTGCTCGACGGCGTGCAGGGACAGGCGGTCGACGCACTCCCGCAATGGGTGCAGAACTGGCAGGCGACGGGCCTGGTGTCCGTCTCCGAGACGTCGGAGACCGTCAACTCGGTCACGAACAACGCCGACACCTTCGCGGCCGGCGAGGCCGACCTGCTCGTGAACAACGACATCCTGGTTCTCGCCAGCCCCGAGATCGCGGGCCTGCCCGCGCCCATCGTCGGGCTCGTGGCAGCGGGCGGTCTCGCCGCGGCGATGTCGACGGCGGCCGGTCTGCTGCTGGTCATCTCCTCGTCCGTGTCGCACGACCTGTACTTCCGCTACGTGGACCACCACGCCTCCGAGGCGCGGCGGCTCGGGGTGAGCCGGATCGCCATGGGCCTGGCCGTGCTCGTCGCGATCTACTTCGGCATCAACCCGCCCGCGTTCGTGGCCCAGGTGGTCGCCTTCGCGTTCGGGTTGGCGGCATCGACGTTCTTCCCGATCCTGGTGCTCGGCATCTTCTGGAAACGCGCGAACGCCGCCGGCGCGGTGTCCGGCATGCTCGCCGGCCTCGTGTTCACCGCCAGCTACATGATCTACACGCTGGAGGTGTTCGGGACGAGCGCCAACGAGCACGTGCTCGGCATCAGCCCGGAGGGCATCGGCACCATCGGCGCCGTGGTCAACCTGGTCGTGACGATCGTGGTCTCGCTGGCGACCCGGCCACCGTCCGAGGAGGTCCAGGAGATGGTGGAGCAGATCCGGTACCCCTCGGAACGCGAGGAGACGCACGCCTGACCGACCACCGAACCCCGGGGCGTGGCGGGCCCAGCGACCCCGCCGCGCCCCGGCCCGGACCCGGCCCGGTGCCGGGAAGCCGCCTCCCCCTGGCGAACGGCTTCCCGGCGCCGGGCCGCGTGTCGAGGAACTCATAGGGTTGACCCATGCACCTTGTCGCCGACGCACTCGCCTTCTCCTATCCCGGGCGGGACGTCCTGCGAGGGGTCGGCGTCGCCGTCAACCCGGGCACACGGCTCGGCGTCGTCGGCGAGAACGGCTCCGGGAAGTCCACGTTCCTGCACCTCCTCGCCGGACTGCTCGACCCGACCGGGGGAGAGGTTCGCCGTAGCGGCACCGTCGCGCTCGTGGAACAGGAACTCCGGCCCGCCTCCGGGCAGACCGTCGGCGACCTGGTCGCCGCCACCCTCGACGGCCTCCGGCAGGCCTCCGCCGAGCTCGACGCCGCAGCCGCCGCCTTCGACCACGAGGCCGGCGACCTCGCCGAACTGCAGCGCACCCTCGCCCGCGCCGAACACCTCGCCGTCTGGGACGCGGACCGCCGCGTCGACGTCGCCCTGACCCGGCTGGGCGCGCCCCGTGACCCGGCCCGGCCGCTCGCCGAGCTCAGCGTCGGCGAGCGATATCGCGTCCGCCTGGCCTGCCGCCTCGCCGAACGCGCGGACCTGCTGCTGCTCGACGAACCCACCAACCACCTCGACACGAGCGCCATCGACTTCCTCACCGGTGAACTCGTCGCCTGGCGCGGGGGAGTGGTCGTCGTCACGCACGACCGCGAGCTGCTCGACGACGTCGCCACCGCCATCCTCGACCTCGACCCGTCCTGGGACGGCAGGCCCGTGCTGTACGGGCAGCCCGGCTACCTCTCCTACCGGTTCGCCAAGAACCAGGCGCTGCACCGCTGGCGGCAGAGATACCGCGCCGAACGCAAGCGTGCGGCCCGCCTCGCCGAGGTGCTCGACGCCTCCTACGAGGGGCTGTCCGACGAGTGGCGGCCCCCCAAGGGCTCGCAGAAGCACCGCCGTGCCACCCGGGCGCGCATCCACGTCAAGGCCGCCGACCGCCTCGCCCAGAAGCTCGAGGCCGAGGCGATCGAGGTCCCCGTCCCGCCGCCGGCGCTCGCGTTCCCCGACCTGCCCGCGATGTCACCGGGCTGGGATCCGGGCGAACCGCTGGTCGAGGTGCGGAACCCCCGGGTGGCGCTCGCCGAGGCCAGGAAAAGTGTCCCAAGTGTGCTGCTCGACCTGCCGGGTACTCGCGTCGCGATACCGCCGTCGGGCCGGCTGCTGGTCACCGGACCGAACGGCACCGGGAAGTCGACCCTGCTCCGGGTGCTCGCGGGGGAGGCAGGGCTCGGCCGGGGGAGTCGCGTGTCCCGGGAGGGTGTGCGGATCGGCGTCGTCGGACAGGAGAGCCCGGCGCTGACGCCCGCCGCCGCGCGACGGACCGGGTTCGAGACGGCCGCCGACGAAGCGCTGTCGCTCCTCGCGGCCGGGGAGCTCGATCCCGACCACGTGGTGGCGGTGGCGTCGCTCGGCCTGCTGTCGGAGGAGGACCTGGACCGCCCGCTCGGCGAGCTGTCGGTCGGGCAACGACGGCGGTTCGAGCTGGCGCGGGCGCTCCTGCACGTCCCCCACCTGCTGCTGCTCGACGAACCCACCAACCATCTGTCGATCGATCTTGTCGACGAGCTCACGCGCGCCCTGACCACCACGCCGGCCGCCGTCGTCGTCGCCACCCACGACCGCCGCATGCGCGAGGAGCTGGCGGACTGGCCCCACCTGACACTCCCCTGACGTCGGCCGTGCCTCGGCCCTGACCTCGGCCCCCGCTCTCGGGCTGCCCCGTCCGGGCCCGACGTCCGGGCTGCCGGCCGCCACCCCGGGGCTGCCCGGGCCGCCACACCCGGCCGCCACGCCCGGCCGCCACGCCCAGCCGCCACGCCCAGCCGCCACGCCCAGCCGCCACACCCGGGTCGCCACGCCCGGGTCGCCACGCCCGGGTCGCCACGCCCGGGTCGCCACGCCGAGCGGCGACCACGCCATGTTGTGGTGGTGGTTGCGCTCTCACCCCCACGAGATGGCGTGGTCGCCGGTCGGTGCGCCACGAGATGGCGTGGTCGGCGGTCGGTGTCCCGCGAGATGGCGCGATCGGCGGTCGGTGTCCCGCGAGATGGCGTGGTCGGCGGTCGGTGGTCGGTGGTCGGGGTGCCGCGGAATGGCGTGGTCGGCGGCGCGTCTAGCGAGTGAGGGTGACGCCACGCTCGCGGCCGAGGTGGGTGCGGATGGTCGTGGCGAGGTCGCGGAGCTCCAGGTCGGCGCGGTCCACCGCGGTCTCGTCGAGGGTCACGCCCAGGAGGTAGCGACCCGAACCGTGGTGCACCTCGACCACGAACACCGCGCCCTTCTCGACGTCGAGCACGAGCCGCAGCACCCGGCCGGAGTCCAGCTGGGCGAAGTCGTCGTCGAGCAGTTCCACCAGGGCGCGAAGGCCCTCACCGTAGCGTTCGTAGACCCGACGGTGCTTGTCCGCGTCGGCGAGGCCGAGCAACGGCGCGAGCGCGGGGTCCTCCAGGACGTCGACCCGGAAGATCCCCTTGCCGCGGGTGTGGTATTGCAGGTAGTGCAGGCTGTCCGGGGCGAGCCGCGCGGTGCAGAGCGCCACCACGCCGTCCGTCTCCGGGCCGTAGGGCCGCAGCGCATGGTGCGAGACGTGCTCCGTGCGCGTCCGCATCTCGCGCGCGGCGCGCGCCTCGGCCCGCCGGGCCCGGAGGTGGCCCAGCCGGTCGATGCCGAAGAGCAGGGCGCTGATCCCGCCCAGGACCCCGACGAAGAGGACACCGCGGCGCAGGCTGAAGTTCTCGTCCAGGAGTGACGCCATCCCGAGCTCGACGAGGAACGGGAGCAGCAGCGAACCACCGAGGCCGGTAGCGACCTTGCCGGCGAGCTTCGTGTGCCCGTGCATGCGCCTCCCCGTTCGCGGGTGCCCGGGTGGCACCTGGGAAGTTATACCCCATCATGGGCATCTCGGGCGGTGCCGGCGTGCTGTGGCGGGCAGCGTCCGTCAGGTCAGCCGGCCGACGTGCGCCATCGCCTGCCGCACGAGGGTGCCCTGGCCGTTCATCATCTCGGCCTGCACCGTGTCGGCGCACGCCTCCTCCGGCGTCATCCAGGCGAGGTCGAGCGCGTTCTGCTGCGGGCGGCAGTCACCCGTCACCGGCACGACGTAGGCCATGGAGATCGCGTGCTGGCGCGGGTCGTGGAAGGCGGTGATCCCCGGGGTGGGGAAGTACTCGGCGATCGTGAACGGCTGCGGCGACGGCGGCACCTGCGGCAGTGCCACCGGGCCGAGATCCTTCTCGATGTGGCGCAGCAGCGCGTCCCGCACCCGCTCGTGGTACATCACGCGGCCCGACACCAGCGCACGCGTGATCGCCCCCTGGGTGTCGACGCGCAGGAGCAGGCCGACGGCGACCACATCCCCCGAGTCGTCCACGCGGACCGGCACCGCGTCCACGTAGACCAGGGGAAGCTGAGCGCGCACCACCGCGAGATCCTCCTCCGTGAGCCAGCCGGAGGTCTGGGAGTTGTCACGGTAGAAGTCGTCGGCAGGGTAGTCCGCGGTGTCGGTCACGGACCCTTTTCTACCAGGATCGGTCGCCTGAGGCGGGAAGATCCGGCTCCGGACCTTCCACACACCCCGCCGTACCGTCGTGGCGGGCGGCGGCAGGGGTGTTGCACGTGGCCGATCACGGCTGCGATGCCGGAGCCCTTGCGTGTCCCGCGGGATGTGCTGCGCTTGAACGATGATCCCGCGTATCCGACAGGTGGTGCTCGACACCACCGACGCCCGCGCCCTCGCCGAGTTCTACCGGAAGCTGTTCGGGCTCTCCTACCGGCGTGGCGACGAGACGCCACCGCCGGGCGAGTCCGACCCGAAGGGCCGGGACTGGCTCGTCCTGCGGAACGACAGCGGGATCTCCCTCGCGTTCCAGCAGGTCGACGAGCTGTCCCGTCCCACCTGGCCGGACCCTGACGTGCCGCAGCAGCTGCATCTCGACACCACGGTGCCCGATGTCGCCACGCTCCACGAGGCGCGCGACCACGCCCTCGCGCTCGGGGCGGTGCAGCTCGACGACCGGTCGGAAGATCCCGAGGAGCCGCTCTACGTCTTCGCCGACCCGATGGGCCACCCGTTCTGCGTCTTCGTCGAGTGAACGTATCCCGCTCAGGCCGCGAAGGCCGCAGGACCGAACCGGCCCCAGGCGATGAACACGGCGATGGCGAGATAGGTTCCCGTCAGGGCTACGAGCCTGGTCTGGCCGAGGCGGCCATGGGTCACCATCGCACCCACCATCAGGACGGCCCAGCACGTCGCCGTGACCGGGACCAGCACCGGGGCGATGCCGACGATCGGCGGGAGGATGAGCCCGGCCACCGCCAGCAGTTCCACGATGCCCAGGGCCTTGACGGGCCCCGCGCTGGTCACTGTCGTCCAGGTGCCCTCCATCGAGTCGAGCCGGGCTTTCGAGAGGAACGTCTTGGTGACGCCTCCGAGCAGAGCGACGGCCGCCAGTACGGCGGTCGCGATCCAGAGAGCGAGATCCATCGGTTCTCCTTCGTCGTCGGAACGTGACGAGCCCGCCGAGCACTGCCGCGGCCTCGTCACCACGACACGATCACCGGGGGCAGCGTGACGTGATCTGCCTCACGAGGTCGATCGCCGGCGCCGGGACGACATGACGAGGCGGCGTGGTCCCAAGGACCACGCCGCCTGCCGTCGAGTGCGCCATCAGGGACTCGAACCCCAAACCCGCTGATTAAGAGTCAGCTGCTCTGCCAATTGAGCTAATGGCGCCTAACCCCACCCAACCCCATGATCACACCGCACGACGGCGACGGACACAACCACGGAGGGGGCCCGGGGGCAAGCCCCGGGCGGGGTGTGGGGCTGCGCCCCACAAGACATCAACGAAGCGAAAAGGCTCACGAAGTGAGCACACCCCGGCCTCGCTGAGTGCGCCATCAGGGACTCGAACCCCAAACCCGCTGATTAAGAGTCAGCTGCTCTGCCAATTGAGCTAATGGCGCGTGACGGAGAGCAACACTACCAGGACGTCCGCCCAGGCTCACAACCGAATACGACGTGACCTGCATGACAGGCCCGCGGGAGCGTCCGTGCCGGCGGACGCCCCCGCACCAGCTACAGGTAGAGCCCCGCCGCACTGTCGCCGTCGTCGACCGTGTGCACGCCGTGCACGTCGCGCTCCCGCAGCAGCACGTAGTCGGTGCCACCGAGCTCCACCTCGGCCCGGTCCTCCGGATCGAACAGGACCCGGTCCCCGACGCCGACCTGCCGTACGTGCTCGCCGGCCGCGACCACCTTCGCCCACGCGAGCCGCTTGGGCCCGGCCGCGGTCGCCGGGATCACCAGCCCGCCCGTGGACTGCCGCTCGGCCTTGTCCGTCTCGGGCTCGACGAGGAGACGGTCGTGCAGCATGCGGATCGGGAGGCTGCCCGACGGCGCCTGCCCTCCGACGGGATTCTTGACTACGGAACTCACGGCCCCAACGCTACGCGACCGCGGGACCGCGACCGACGTCGGGTCGGCGCCGGGCCACGACGCAGGCCGGACACGGATACCGTGGGCTCCATGACCACACGGCTCGAACCCGGCGACAAGGCCCCCGACTTCGAACTCGCGACCGCCGGCGGCGGCACCGTCTCGCTCGCCGACCTGCGGGCGAACGCTTCGCGGGGCGTCGTCGTCTACTTCTACCCGGCCGCCTCCACGCCCGGCTGCACCAAAGAGGCCTGCGACTTCCGCGACTCGCTCGCCGCGCTGCAGGGCGCGGGCTACGCCGTGGTCGGCGTCTCACCGGACAAGGTGGCCAAGCTGGAGAAGTTCGCCGACGCGGAGTCGCTCACCTTCCCGCTCGCCTCGGACCCCGAGCACGCCACGCTCGAGGCCTACGGGGCGTGGGGCGAGAAGCAGAACTACGGCAGGACGTACGTGGGCGTGATCCGCTCCACGGTCGTCGTGGCGCCGGACGGCTCCGTCTCCCTGGCGCAGTACAACGTCCGCGCCACCGGGCACGTGGCCCGCCTGCGCAAGGCGCTCGGCGTCGACGGGTGAGCCGCGGCGCGGCGTGCCGGTCAGGAGCTCGCCGCCGCCCGCGCCGCCGTCCGGCCGCCGCCCCCCGGATGTCCGCCGAGTCCGGACCGTGACCTCGAATTCGCCGGGCCGTCACCGCCCGGAAGGAATCGGACCGCGACCTGTGTCTAGCGTGAGGTGCGTTCGGCGTGGCCGATACCGGCCGCGTGCCACCTTCTCACGAGGAGAGACCTGATGAAGCGATCTGCGGGTATCGCCGTCGCGGCGGCCGCGGCCCTCGCCCTGACCGCCTGCGGCGGAGGCACCGACGAGGGCTCGGGCTCGGAGGAGCGCGACGTTCCGGAGACCCTGACCCTCGGCCTGGTTCCGTCCCAGGACCAGGACCAGCTCGTCGAGGACGCCGAGGTGCTCGGTGACCTCCTCGGGGAGGAGCTCGGCGTCGAGGTGGAGACCTCGGTGTCGACCGACTACGCCGCCCTCGTCGTGGCCATGCAGACCGAGCAGGCCGACATCGGCATGTTCGGCCCGGTCGCCCTGGTCCAGGCCGTCGACCAGGCCGACGCCGAAGCGGTGCTGCAGGCCGTGCGTTACGGCTCCTCGACCTACCACACGCAGTGGATGACGAACGACCCGGACACGTACTGCCTGGACGAGGTCGTCACCGAGACGGACGACGACGGCACCGAGTTCGCCTTCTGCAACGGCGCCGAGGCCGTCGAGGGCCCCACGGGCGAGGACGCGCTCGCGCTCATCGAACAGGGCACCACGATCTCCTTCGTCGAGGAGGGCTCGGCCTCCGGGTACTACTACCCCGCCACCCAGCTCGCCGAGGTCCAGGGCATCGACCCCCTCACGGACATCACGTCGATCTTCGCGGGCGGGCACCCGAACTCCGTGTTGAACGTCGTACGCGGGGACGCCCCGATCGGGGTCTCGTTCAACGACGCGCGCGCCGAGGTGCTCGAGGAGGAGCCGGACGCCGGTACGGAGGTCGTCGTGTTCGCGTCGTCGCCCGAGATCCCGAACGACGGCGTCGCCGTCGCCGGCTCCTTCTCCGACGAGGCGACACAGCGGATCACGGACGCCTTCGTGGCACTCACCGAGAGCGAGGAGGGCCTCGCGGCCCTCGACGCGGTGTACGGCATCGAAGGCCTGGAGCCCGCCGACCTCGACGCGCTGGACGCCGCCCGCCAGGTCGCGGCGAACTTCGGCGACGCGGAGTGAGGCAGGAGGTGGGCACCGGGCCCGGCGTGCCGGGCACGGGGCCCACCACGACGGACGGGAGAAACCGATGATCACCTTCCGTGACGTCCACGTCACCTACCCGACCGGGACCAAGGGGCTCGACGGCGTCTCCCTGGAGATACCCGAGGGCGAGTTCGTGGTGGTCGTGGGCCTTTCCGGGGCAGGCAAGTCGACGCTCGTCCGCGCCGTGAACGGGCTCGTGCCCGTGACCTCCGGCGAGCTGGAGGTGAACGGACAGCGGGTCGACGGCGCGCGCGGGGGCACGCTCCGACGCCTGCGCGCCGACGTCGGCATGATCTTCCAGGGCTTCAACCTCGTCACCCGTGTCAGCGTCCTGAGGAACGTCCTCATGGGCCGGCTCTCGCACTCGCCCGTGAGCTCGCTGTTCGGCGTGTACGGCGCGGCGGACAAGGAGATCGCGTTCGACGCGCTCGACCGCGTCGGCATCCTCGACAAGGCGTACGTGCGGGCCTCCCGGTTGTCCGGCGGCCAGCAGCAGCGTGTCGCGATCGCGCGCGTTCTGGCGCAGCAGCCGCACGTGGTGCTCGCCGACGAGCCCGTGGCCTCGCTCGACCCGCCCACGGCCAACGCGGTCATGGCGGACCTGCGCCGCGTGCAGCGGCAACTGGGCATCACGACCGTGGTCAACCTCCACTTCCTGGACCTGGCCAAGAGCTTCGCCGACCGGATCGTCGGCATGCGCGCCGGGAGGATCGTGTTCGACGGGCCCGCCGCCGAGGTCGACGACAGGGTGTTCGAGAGCATCTACGGCCGCTCGCTGAGCGTCCAGGACGTCTCCACCGCCGAGGTGGACCGCCTGACATGACCGCCACGACCACCGTGCCCGCGCCGGGACGGGCGGTACCGCCGAAGCCGCGCCCGCCGTGGGGCCTCTACGCGGGACTGATCGCCTGCGCGGTCGTCACCGTGTGGGCCGCGCTCGGCATCGAGTTCACGCTCGCGCCACTGTTCTCCGACCTCACCCGGGGGCGGGAGGTCGTCGCCGAGTTCTTCCGCCCCGACTGGGAGTTCGCCTGGCGGGTGCGGGAACAGTGGCTCGAGACGCTCCAGCTCGCCGTCGTCGCCGGCTCCCTCGGCTGCCTCCTCGCGCTCGTCCTGGCCCACATGGCCAGCGACGTCACCGCACCGCCCTGGATGGCCCGCACGCTCAAGGCGCTGCTCGCCGTCGAGCGCTCGCTGCCCGACGTCGCGTGGGCGCTGCTCGCGGTCGCCGTCGTCGGCAACGGGGCACTGGCGGGCATCCTGGCCCTGTTCGCGTTCAACGTGGGTGTCGCGGCGAAGCTCACGGCGGAGAGCGTCGACGCCGTCGACCGCGGCCCCGTCGAGGCCGCCACCGCCGTGGGCGCGAGCGCGGTGCAGCGTGCCGTGGCAGCCGTGCTCCCGCAGGTCATGCCGAACTTCTTGTCGTACTCGTTCTACGTCTTCGAGCTGAACATCCGTGCCTCGCTCGTCATCGGCCTGGTCGGCGCGGGGGGTATCGGCCAGGTCATCAAGACCGAGCTGTCCCGCTTCCAGTACTCGCACATCTCCGCGATCGTGGCGGTCTTCGTCGTCGTGGTGTTCGTCCTCGACCAGGCCTCGGCGTGGTTGCGCAGGAGGCTGATATGAGGACCGTCGGGACGCGTCCGCCCGCCGCGGGGCCGGTGGACGGTGACCGGCCGAAGCGGCCGAACCCGTGGAGGCAGGTCACCGGTTCCCTGGTGACCGCCGTCGTCGTGGTCCTGTGCGTCGTCACCGTCGACGCGCAGTGGGCCCGCCTGTCCGAGGCGCCCGGCATCCTCGGTGACTACCTGCGGCTGATGACCCGCGGCGTGCTGCAGAACCCGATGGCGGACCCGTACACCGACTACTGGTCCAAGGCCTTCGAGTACATGGTGGAGTCGCTGCAGATGGCGTGGATCGGCACGCTCGTCGGCGCGGTGCTGTCGTTCCCGGCGGCGTTCCTCGCTGCCCGGAACGTCTCGCCGAGGCCGGTCGTGTTCGTCACCCGGCAGGTCCTCAACGTGATCCGTGCGATCCCGGAGCTCATCCTGGCGATCGCGATCATGCTGCCGATCTTCGGTCTGGGGCCGCTGGCCGGTGCGCTGGCGCTCGGTGTCGGCTCGGTGGGGACGCTGGGGAAGCTCGGCAGCGAGGTGATCGAGGCGGTGGACCCGCGTCCCGTCGAGGCGGTCGCCGCGACCGGCGCGCGACGGCTCCACGTGCTCGCCTGGGGTGTGCTCCCGCAGGCGCTGCCCGAGATCGTGGCGCTCTGGCTCTACCGGTTCGAGATCAACATCCGGGCCGGGGCGATCCTCGGCGCGGTGGGCGCCGGCGGCATCGGCTCGATCCTCACCCAGCTGTTCGAGGCGCGGCTGTGGGACCGGATCGGGATCACGCTGTTCCTCGTCATCGCGGTCACGGTCCTGGTGGACCAGCTCTCGGCGCGGGTGCGGCACCGCATCATCGCGGGCGGCGGCAAGGACCCGGTGGCCGGCGAGGCGGAGGCGCTGGCATGAGCCGGCGCGGGCCACGCGGGAGGGAGCACCGCTTACACTGAGGTCCGCGCGCGAGTGGCGTAACTGGCAGCCGCGCCAGGTTTAGGTCCTGGTGTCTTCGGACGTGCGGGTTCGAGTCCCGCCTCGCGCACTCGAAGCTACCCTGCGAAGAGCAGGGCCGCCGCCGGTGGCGACGATTGCACGGCGGTCTGCCCGGAGGAGCAACCCCGTACCACCGAGCGGCGTCTTCTTGGGGCGTGATGACCGACAACCAGCCAGTGCCGCCGAGTACTGCCCCACCCGACCGTCCGGCGCACGCCCCGGGAGACCCGACATGACCGCCGCCACGGCTGTGGACGGCGTGTCCGTCGTCGTCCGTGCGACGACGGAGCGGGAGTTCACTGAGTTCGCCCGGCGCTCCATGCCCGTCCTGTACCGGATCGCCTACCTGCTGTGCGGCGACGAGCACCGCGCCCACGACCTGACCCAGCTCGCCCTGGAGCGGACCTTCCGCGCGTGGCCCCGCGTGCGCGACGGGTCGCCGTTCGCCTACGCGCGGCGGGCGCTCGTCACGTCGCGGATCGACGCGTGGCGCCGTACGCGGCGGGACGTGCTGCGCGAGCCGGAGACCTTCGACCGCGCGGACGAGGTCCGCGAGCCCGCCGTGCACGAGCGGGACCGGCTCGTGCACGCCCTCGCGCAGCTCCCTCCGCGGCAGCGCCGTGTCGTCGTGCTGCGCTACCTGCTCGACCGCAGCGAGCAGGAGACCGCCGAGGATCTCGGCATCAGCCGGGGAACCGTCAAGTCGACCGCGTCTCGCGGCCTGGCGAACCTGCGCACCGTCCTGGGAACGACCGACGAGGAGCCACAGCGATGAACGACCTCCTGACGAGCGAGAAGCGCGTCGTCGCGGCGATCCAGCCGCCGGCCTGGGCCGACGCGGACACCATGGCGGCGACGGCGATGCACCGTGTCCGACGCCGGCGCGTCGTCGTCCGTGCGGTGGGCGCGGCGGCCGCGGTGCTGGCCGTGGTCGGCGGGGTCGCCCTGGCACAGCCGCAGCCGGAGCCGGAGCTCCCGGGGGCGTCGGCGCCCGCGGTACAGCCGGTGGCGTCACCCGACGCCGACATCCCCGCAGGATGGTCCGCATACGAGTTCGGCGGACTGACGTTCGCCGTTCCCTCCGACTGGATCGAACACGACTCGATCGGAGTCAACGGCGAGCCCGGGACGCTGTGGACCGACGAGACGATCACCGAGCAGTTCCAGCTCCAGGTGGGCGCCGAACCCGGGTGGGCAGGGCCGCCCGAGGACACCACGGAGTGGGACGTGCCCGGGGCCGAGCGTGCGGCGCTGTACCGGTACGACAACCAGACCGGTGTGGCAGCCAACCTTGAGGTGGAGCGGGCCGACGGCTACTTCTACCAGGCCGTGGTCAACGTGCCGTCGCAGGAAGCGCTCGACACGATCCTTGCCGGCCTGCGCCGGACGCTCTCCGTCAGCACCGATCCCGCCGACGTGGAGGAGCTCTTCGGATCGACGGACGAGCTGCCCGTCGTCGAACTTCCGAGCGGTCTGCCGGGCGGCTGGCGCGTCCAGGAGGTCGACGGTCTGGAATTCGGGATTCCGGCGGGCGGGGAGTACGACGGCCCGCACACCGACTCCGGCGACTCGACGTCCAGCACCTGGTTCGACGATGCCGAGAAGCGTGAGATCTGGGTGACCTACTGGGCCGAGGGCCGCGACGCCCTCGCGGTGCCCGGCGCCGACAGCGGAGCCGGGACCTTCCCGCTCGACGGCGCCGACTACGTCACCCTCGGCTCCGTCACGGACGAGGACGGCAGCCGCGAGACGGTGATCACGGTGCGCCGAGCCGACGGCGGAACGTACCAGGTCCGCGTGGTCGCCCCGAAGGGTGCGGGCACCGACCTGGCCCTCCAGGTCGCGGGGACGCTCGCGCTCCGCTGAGAACACCCCTCGCTCCGCCGGTTCCGCGCGAGAACCCGCACGGGCGATCCGTTCGGTCCGGGCCCTGATCGGCATCCGCTGATCAGGGCCCAGCTCCGTCACCCGGCTGGCGTTGTCACCCCCGGCGCTGTCACGCCGGCTGGGTCTGTTTGCGGTGGTGCTGCCGCGGCGTCGGACGGACCGCGGAGGGCAGCGCGCGGTGCCGGAGCCGTTACAGTCCGTGACATGACCACAGTCGTTCATTCCTCCTCGCCCGCGGATCTGCTGGACATCGAGTCCGAGTTCGGGGCCGCCGAACTCGAGGTGCGCGATCGGGTCCGCGAGTTCACGGACCGGCGGATCCGGCCGAACATCGCGCGGTGGTTCGCCGACGCCGTGTTCCCGCGCGAGATCGTGCCCGAGCTCGGCGAGCTGGGCCTGCTCGGGATGCACCTGGACGGGTACGGCTGCGCCGGCCGGTCCGCCGTCGAGTACGGCCTCGCCTGTCAGGAGCTCGAGGCCGGCGACTCCGGGATCCGGACCTTCGTGTCCGTGCAGGGCTCGCTCGTGATGTCCGCGATCCACAAGCACGGCTCGGCCGCACAGAAGGAGGAGTGGCTGCCGCGCCTCGCGCGCGGCGAGGCGATCGGTTGCTTCGGCCTGACCGAGCCCGGCGCCGGCTCCAACCCCGCGAGCATGACCACCCGCGCCCGCCGCGACGGCGGGGAGTGGGTGATCGACGGGGCCAAGCGGTGGATCGGCCTCGCGTCGATCGCGGACGTCGCGGTGATCTGGGCCAAGGTGTCCGACGACGACACCGGGGCGGTGTCCGACGGCGGGGAGGTGCCCGACGCCGGGGCGGTGCCCGACGGCGCCGCGGACGCCCGGCTCGACGGCAGCGTCGGGTCGGACGCGCGTCCGGCGGAGATCGCGGGGCGTGGGCGGGTCCGCGAGCGCGTGCGCGGCTTCCTGGTGCCGACGTCGTCGCCGGGCTTCACGGCCACGCCCATCGAGCCGAAGCTGTCGATGCGCGCCTCGATCCAGTGCGACGTCGCACTGGACGGCGTGCGCGTGCCCGAGGACGCGATCCTGCCCGAGAACCCCGGCCTGCGCGGGCCGTTCGCCTGCCTGGACGAGGCGCGGTACGGCATCGTCTGGGGCTCGGTGGGCGCGGCCCGCGACGCGTTCGAGGCGGCCCTGGCCTACGCCGGCGAGCGCGTCCAGTTCGGGGTCCCCGTCGCGTCGCACCAGCTCACGCAGGAGAAGCTGGTGAACATGGCCCTCGAGATCAGCAAGGCACAGCTCCTGGCCCTGCGGATCGGCCGGCTCAAGGACGCCGGACGGCTGGAGGCGCACATGGTCTCGGCGGGCAAGCTGAACAACGCCCGCACGGCGATCGAGGTGTGCCGCACCGCTCGCACGGTGCTCGGCGGCAACGGCGTGACGCTCGACCACTCGCCGCTGCGTCACGCCAACAACCTGGAGTCGGTGCGCACCTACGAGGGCACCGACGAGGTCCACACCCTCATCCTGGGCCGTCACCTGACGGGCCTCCAGGCCTTCCGCTGAGCCGACCGCATCGCGGGACGTTCCCGCAGTCTTCGAGCAGGAGTCGATTCCTGTTCATCCTTGTCGGGCAGCTTGAGACGCGATCCTCAGGCAACTGAAAGGGACCGCCATGCGCGCGATCGGGCGATCACGCAGGAGACTGCTTCAGGCGGCGGCAGCTGCGACTGCGACGACGCTGCTGCTCACCACGTGGGCGGCGACGTCGTCGGCTGCGACCACAACGGGCGGGGGCGTCGCGACAACTGCCTCCGCGGCGGACTTCACCGGCTCCGACCGGAAGCCCGGCCGACCCGGGGCGGACGAGCCGGCGTCGGCCCCGCTCCTGACGCCTGGCGACGGCGACTACCTGGAGGGCACCGTCACCGTCGCGGCCACGCCGACCGCACCCGGCGCGAGCGTCACCAGCCTCCGCGTGGACGGGGAGGTCCTCCCCGGCGCCACGGAGACGCTCGGGACCTCCGCGCTCCGGTTCGACGTGGGCAGCAACTCGGCCGACCGGTCGTTCGGCAACTGGTTCGAGATCAACGGCCACCGCATCGACCAGCCCGAGACCTGGGCGAGCGAGCGCGCCACCCTGGAGGTCCCGAACGAGTACCTGACCACGGGCGAGAACGTCGTCGGCATCTTCGCCGGGCCCAAGGAGAACACCTCCTGCGGCACGAACCACGACGACTTCGTCCTCTCGAACGTCACGCTCGAGCTGCTCGGCGAGACCGCCGACGGCGAGGAGAACGAGTACACGTACGACTTCGGGGACGGGAACTGCGGGTCCAACACGTCGAAGCTGCTCGGCGCGGAGCTGAGTTTCTTCGTCCAGGGCGACCCGCAGGCCACCACGAGGCTCACGGCCGAGCTCGACACGACGGCGCTCGGCAACGGCACGCACGAGTTGTCGGCCGGCACGGAGACCGGTGCCGTTACCACGCACACCGTGACGGTCAACAACGCTCCGGCCGGCGCCCCGAGCCTCATGCCGCTGGACGGCACGGTCGCGAACGGGATCCTCCCGGTCGTGGCGGCGGCCCCGGCGGGCGGTGACGGCGGAGTCGTGGACGTGACCGTCGACGGCGAGACGCCGCCCGCGGCAGAGCACCTCGGCGGCACCGCGGCGACGTTCTCGTTCGACGTCGGCGCCAACTCGATCGACGACGCCTTCCACAACTTTCTGCGGGTCAACGGGCACCGCGTCGAGCTGGGCGGCGACTGGGCCGACGAGCGCGTCGACGTCATCCTCCCGGGCAGCATCCTGGTGCCGGGCGAGAACACGGTCGAGATCGTCACCGGCGACTACGGCTCGTCCTGCGGCGTCAACCGCGACGACTTCACCGTCTCCGGCCTCGAGCTCGTGTACGACGGCGAGCCGGTGCCGGGCCGCGACGTCGCCGACCGCTACGCCATGGGCGACGGCTCGTGCGGGTCGAACGACTCGCTGCTGCGGGAGGTCGAGCTCATCTGGACGATCGATGCCCCGGGGGTCTCCCTGGCCGACTCGCTCGGCGCGGGCGACGCGACGCTCGCGTTCGACATCGGCTCGAACTCGATGGAGGCCCGCTACCACTCGTACCTGCTGGTCAATGGCCAACGCGTGGACCTGGACGAACGTGACTACGTGTCCGAGCGGGTCGAGGTCACGGTGCCGAACCAGTGGCTGCTCGCGGGCTGGAACCGCGTCGACGTGATCGCCGGCACGCTGGAGGGCACGTCCTGCGGCGACAACCGCGACGACTACGCCCTGTCCGCCCCGGAGCTGATCCCGGCCGAGGGCACGGCCACGCACGTGAGCATGCGCACGACCCACAACATCGGCGACGGCAGCTGCGGGTCCAGCGTGAACCCCGAGGTCGAGGCCGACTGGAACTTCCACGTCGACGCGCCGGCGCGCGGCCTGCTCGCGCAGGTCCGCACCGCCGAGCTGCCTGACGGCGAGCACACGCTGGCGGCGACGTCGACCACCGGCGAGCTCGCCACCCGCACCGTGACCACCGACAACAGCGGCCCGGCCGTCGCCGCGAGCACCCCCGCCGAGGGCGACCGGATCACCACGAGCGTGCCGCTGTCCGTCGAGCTGAGCGACGACTCGGGCGTCGTCCACGGCCCGCACCTGACGCTCGACGGCGCCGAGATCGCCGTCGGCGACCCGGTCGGGCCGGGGCTCGCCGCGGGCGAGCACACCCTGGAGGTCCGTGCGACGGACGGCCTGGGCAACGAGTCCGTGCGCGAGGTGTCGTTCACCACCGCCGGCGTCCCGGACGTGCCGTCCGCGCTCACGCCGGCCTCCGGGACGCGGGACGTGCGGGCGCCGGTGACATTGTCGGCCACGGTGAACGAGCCCGACGGCGGGGACGTGACCACGGTGTTCACCCAGGCCGAGGCGCTCACCCCGACCCGCGCGTGGCAGGGCGAGTCGGCCGGCGTGCCCACGACCCTGCGGGTGCCGGGCGAGAAGCGGATCAGGGACACCCGCGGGCTCGCGCCGGGCGACGGCCGGGTCGTGCCGTCGCCGTCGGCTGCGGACGTCACCTACCAGCGGTTCGACGTGCGCGTACGCGGCCGGGTCACCGAGCCGGTCCTGCGCTGGGAGGGCACCGCCGATCCGGCACGCCTGGTGACCCTGTACGCGTGGAACGCCGACGAGCGGGCGTGGGAAGCTCTGGCGACCCGGCGCGGCGCCGCCGAGGCGGACACCGCGCTCGAGGCCGCCGTCGGACCCGAGCACATCACCCGCGGCACGGTCCACGCCATGGTCACTGGCACCGACCCGTTCGCCGACGACATCGACCCCGGTGACCCCGACCGGTTCGCCGACCCCGACGACTACGACTTCGCCATGGTGCACTACACGGACACGCAGTACCTCTCCGAGGGCGCTGTCGAGGGCGCCACGGAACGGGAGCGCCGGACCTGGGGCAGCGCCTACACCGGCGTCATGGACTGGGTCGTGGACAACGCCGACGAGCGCAAGATCGCGTACGTCGCGCACACCGGCGACATCGTCGAGAACAACATCCGCACCCTGGCGCCGGGGCTCGAGGAGCAGGTCATCGGGGAGTTCGAGTTCGCGTCCCAGGCGCAGGGCCGCATCGACGCCGCCGGCATCCCGAACGGCGTCGTCGCGGGCAACCACGACAACCAGTCCGGCCAGGACCCGACCCTGTACAACGAGTACTTCGGGCCGGACCGGTACGAGGCGCTGTCGAAGGAGTGGGAGGACGCGACGTACGGCGGCACGATGACGCCCGGCTCGAACGAGAACCACTACGACCTGTTCACGGCCGGTGGGCTCGACTTCGTGGTGGTGGGGCTGAGCTACGGCGTCACGCGGGACGAGGCCGAGTGGGCGGCGTCGGTCTTCCAGCGCTACTCCGACCGCAACGGCATCCTGCTCACGCACGACTACCTCGAGCCGTCCTCCTCGCCGGACGGGCGCGGTGCGAACCTCGGTGGGTCGGACGGGCCGCTGCTGTACGACCTGCTGGTGCGGGACAACGACAACGTGTTCCTCGTGCTTGCCGGGCACCGGCACGGCGTGGGCACGAACGTGCGGCCGCCGGTGGTGGGCGACATCGGGCACGGCGTCGTGGAACTGCTCGCCGACTACCAGTTCTACACGGTACGGGCCGACCGGCTCGGGCTCGACCAGGCGGGCTACGACCCCGCCACGAAGCTGCGGTTCGGGGCGTCGTTCTTCCGGATGCTCCAGTTCGACGTCGCCGCCGGCGAGATGCACGTGGACACCTACTCGCCGCTGCTGGGTGAGTTCGGTGCCACCGAGTACGACGAGGACCGGCGGTTCAACGGCCTCGAGGACAACATGGTGCTGCCCGTCGACCTGACCAGCCGCACCACGAGCTTCGAGACCGAGGCGGTCGTGCTGTACGACCCGGTCGCGGAGATCGGGCGCGACACGGTGGCGGCCGGCGGGACGGCGAGCGTGGAATGGCCCGGCCGCCTGCGGCCCGGCCGCACCTACGCCTGGCTCGTCACGGCTCGCACGGAGGGCGGCGGCCGTGCGACGACGTCCCCGGCGTGGTTCACGACGGCGCGGAAGTGATCCGGCGCATCACCCTGGTGAGTCTGGCGGCGGCGGCTCTGGTCGCCGTCGCCGGGCCTGCCGTCGCGCATGATGCGACGTCGGACGTGTACGCGGAGGTCACCGGCACGACGACGTCGGACATCGACGTGGTCGCCACGCTCGACCTCGAGTACGACCTGCTGATGAAGTCCGCCTGGCTGCGGGCCGACGCCTACGCCGCGGCCGGCCGCGACGCGCAGGTCGCGAAGCTCGCCGAGTACGAGGCCGACGTCGACGCGTACGTCACCGCGCGGTTCGAGGTCGCCTACGACGGCGAGCCGTGCGCGCCGTCGCTGCTCGGTGCGGACGTCGTGGAGCGGAACTCGGTGGCGTACGCAGCGCTCGACTACGCGTACGCGTGCGACGGCGACCCCGGGCAGGCACACCGGGTGACCAGCGCACTCTTCCCGGACGAGGAGTCGTTCGTGCACTCGGCCGAGACCCTCGTGCGCTACGACCTGGACGGAGAGCGGGGCTCGGCCGTGCTCACCGCGTCCTCGCCCACCCTGGCCACGGGCGAGTGGCGGCTCGCGAAGCAGCTCGGGTCATTCTTCCTGCTCGGGGCCGAGCACCTGCTGTTCGGGCCCGACCACGTGCTGTTTCTCCTCGCGCTGCTGATCGGGGCGCGGCGGCTGCGCGACGTCGTGCTGGTGGCGACCGCGTTCACCGTGGCACATTCCGTGACCTTCCTGCTCGCGGCGCTCGGGCTGGTGACCGTGTCGGGCGCGGTCGTGGAGCCGGTGATCGCGGCGTCCATCGCGGTCGTGGCGGGGGCGGACCTCGCCGGGCTGTGGCGCGGCGGGCGCCGAGGGAGTGGGCGGTGGTCGCCGGCCGACGACGACGTGGCGGCCGACGACGACGTGGCGGGCGGCGGCGTCGTGGCGGGCGGCGGCGTGCGGGTGGACCTGCGAGATACCCTGCGCTGGTCGCGGCCCTCGGGGCGGCGGGAGACCTTGTGGGACCGGTGGCGGCTGCCCGTGGTGGTCGCGTTCGGGCTGGTGCACGGCCTCGGGTTCGCCGGGGCGCTCGGGATCGACGCGGCCTGGTCGTGGGATCTGCTGTGGTCGCTGCTCGTGTTCAACATCGGGATCGAGGCGGTGCAGCTCGGGATCGTCGCAGTGGCGTTCCCGCTGCTGGTGGTGCTGCGGTCGCGGGCGCCGCGCGCGGCGCGGTGGCTGCTCATGGCAGGTTCGGTGGCGATCGGCCTGGTCGCCCTCTGGTGGATGGTCGAGCGGCTGATCCCGGCGGGCTGAGGAGAGCTCCCGGCGGCCGGGGACCGCGGCGGGCACGTACGATTCTCCGGTGAGTCAGCGCCAGTCCGTCCCCGACCCGTCCCGGTTCCGCACGTCCCCCGTGAGCTTCGCGTCGCGGTCCGGGCGGTTGACGACGGGACAGCAGCGGGCCTGGGACACCCGGCGGGACGTCTACCTGGTGGACGCGCCCCGCCACCACGGGCGGATGTCGGTGGACCCGGCATGGCGGTTCGACGCGGCCGCCGTGTACGGCCGGACGGCGCCGCTGGTGCTGGAGATCGGTTCGGGCCAGGGCGACGCGATCGTCACGGCGGCCGCCGCCGACCCGGGACGCGACTACCTGGCCGTCGAGGTGTACCGGCCCGGCGTCGCGCAGGTGATGGTGCGCGCCGACCGGGCGGCGCAGGAGCGTGGCGCGGGAACCCGTGAGGCCGACTCCGATGGCGTGGCCGGGGGCGACGGGGCTGGCGACGGCCCTGGTCTGCCGAACCTCCGCGTCATGCAGGTCAACGCTGCCGAGCTGCTGGACACGGCGATCCCCGCCGGATCGCTCGACGAGGTGTGGACCTTCTTCCCCGATCCGTGGCACAAGTCGCGGCACCGCAAGCGGCGGCTGGTCGCCCCCGCGTTCGCGGAGAAGGTGACGAGGGCCTTGCGTCCCGGCGGTCTCTGGCGGCTCGCGACCGACTGGGCGGAGTACGCCGAGCAGATGCTGGACGTCCTGGAGGCAGCCCCCGGGCTCCGCAATGCCCACGGACCCCGCGCCACCGCCCCACGGTTCGAGGGCCGTGTCGTCACGGGCTTCGAACGCAAGGCCCACAGGGCGGGCCGAGACATCACGGACCTGACCTACCTCCGCGACTGACGGGCCGCCGGGCGAGCCTGGTTCAGGCCGTCTTCGACCCCACCTCGGCGAGGCGGCGCTCGCGGGCTCTGAGCGCGCCCGTCGTCATGCCGTAGATCGCGACGGCGCCGAGCACCTGGACGAGTACGTCGTCGAACGACAGGTTGCGGCCCCGTCCCAGCACCCCTTGCAGGATCTCGTCGGTACCCGCCACGACCGCCGCCGCGACGACGACCCGCCAGCCGGACGACAGCGCCGTCCAGCGCAGCGGGGCGACGGCGGCGAAGGGTGCGAGCAGCAGGAAGTTGCCGGCGACGACGGCGACCTGCGGCGGCACCTGCGTGAGGCCGTACTCCGGGATCCAGCGGGTGAACCAGTACTCGAACGTCGCCGCGAGCTCCGTGAACGGGATGGGGTTGGGGGTCAGGGTTCCGGGACTCGCGTGGATGCCGAGGGTGACCCAGACGTAGACGGCCGCGTGGAGCGCCAGGACGACGTCGAGGATCCAGCCCGCCTCGGCGGCGCGGTCGGCGTCGGAGCGGATGCTCGCGTGATGCACGACGGCGATCGCGGCTGCCACGAGGCTGATCGCGATCGCGATCGGGGCGAGGTCCAGTCCGCCGAGGACTCCGGGCATGGCTACTCCTGATCGTTCGGTGCCGGGCAAGGCAGACCAAACCTACTGGCTGCGGCGGAGGTTCCGGCGAGATTCGGCCGGATTCGGACGGCCACGGACAGGAACGGTCACGGTTCCAGGCGGATCACCACGGACTTCGACGCCGGGGTGTTGCTGCCCTCCGCCGTGTGGTCCAGGGGGACCAGCACGTTCGTCTCGGGGTAGTAGGCGGCGGCGCAGCCCTTCGCCGTGGGGAACGCGACGACCCGGAATCCCGGCGCCCTACGTTCCTGAGGCGCGGCCGTTCCATGAGTTTCGGCCGTCGTACCGGCATCGCCTGTTCCGCCGGTTCCGGCTGTTCCGCCGTTCCCGCTGGACCCGCCGTTCCCGGCTGCCCCGGCGTGCCACTCCGACACGAGGTCGACCGTCTGGCCGTCCGTGACGCCGAGCTCCGCCAGGTCGTGCGGGTTCACGAACACGACGCGGCGCCCGCCCGTCACACCGCGATACCGGTCGTCCTGGCCGTAGACGGTGGTGTTGAACTGGTCGTGGCTGCGGACGGTCTGCAGCAGGAGCCGCCCTTCGGGCACCCGCACGACATCGAGCGGGTTGACGGTGAAGCGTGCCCTGCCGGTCGCCGTCGGGAACCTCCGCGCGTCGCGCGGCGGATGCGGCAGCACGAACCCGCCGGGCTCGGCCACCCGCCGTTCGAAGTCCTCGAAGCCCGGCACGACGCGTGAGATGGATTCCCGGATCCGCGAGTAGTCGTCCCCGAACTCCGCCCAGGGTGCCGGGTCGTCGTCGCCGAGCACGCGGCGGGCCAGGTCGGCGACGATCGCCGGTTCGCTCCGCAGCAGGTCCGACGCCGGCCGGAGCGTCCCGCGCGAGGAGTGCACCACGCTCATGGAGTCCTCGACGGTGACGAAGCGCGGCGCGGTGGCGCGGGCGGCGCGCCCGCGGCCGCCGTCGTCCCGTTCGGTCCTGCCGAGGCAGGGAAGGATCAGCGAGCGGCGGCCGGGGACGACGTGCGAGCGGTTGAGCTTCGTGGAGACGTGCACCGTGAGCGGGACGGTGGCCAGCGCCGCCTCGGTGACGTCGGTGTCCGGTGTGGCGGCCGCGAAGTTCCCGCCCATGGTCAGGAAGACGTCGATGCGGCCGTCCCGCATCGCGCGAATGGTGTCGACGGTGTCGTGGCCGGGATCGCGCGGCGGTTCGAAGCCGAACTCGGCGCCGAGCGCGTCGAGGAAGGTCGCCGGCGGGCGCTCCCAGATGCCCATCGTGCGGTCGCCCTGCACGTTGCTGTGCCCGCGCACCGGACAGGCACCCGCTCCCGGCCGCCCGATGTTGCCACGCAGCAGGAGGAAGTTGACCACCTCGCGGATGGTCGCGACGGCGTGCCTGTGCTGGGTCAGGCCCATCGCCCAGCAGACGACGACGTTCCGCGCGCCGACGACGTCGTCCGCGAACGCCTCGATCTCGGAGCGGTCGAGGCCGGTGGCGTCGTGCACGTCGGTCCAGGACAGGGCGCGCCAGGCCGCGGCCGCCTGCTCGAAGCCGTCGGTGTGCGCGGCGATGAAGTCGTGGTCGAGGACCGGCGGCCGGCCGCGGTCGCGAGCGGCGTCGTCCCGTTCGAGGAGCAGGCGGTTCACCGCCTGGAACAGCGCCAGGTCGCCGGCGAGGCGGACCTGGAGGAACCGGTCGGCGAGCCGGGTGCCGCGGCCGACGATGCCGCGGGCGCGCTGCGGGTTGCGGAAGGTCCGCAGCCCGGCCTCGGGCAGCGGGTTGATCGCGACGATCCGCGCGCCCCGGTCCTTCGCCGCCTCCAGGGCGGTCAGCATGCGCGGATGGTTCGTCCCGGGGTTCTGCCCGACGACGACGACCAGGTCGGCGTGGTCCGTGATGTCCGCCAGGGACACGCTGCCCTTGCCGACGCCGATCGTCTCCGTCAGCGCCGTCCCGGACGACTCGTGGCACATGTTGGAGCAGTCCGGCAGGTTGTTGGTGCCGAGCTTGCGGGCCAGGAGCTGGTAGAGGAACGCCGCCTCGTTGCTGGTGCGGCCCGAGGTGTAGAACGCGGCGCGGTCCGGGGTGCCGGCCGCGCGCACGTCCCGGAGTGCACCGGCGACCAGGTCCAGGGCGTCGTCCCAGCTCACGGGACGGTAGTGGTCGGCGTCCGCGTCGCGGAGCAGCGGCTCGGTGAGGCGGCCCGACCGGCCGAGCCGGTGGTCGCTCCAGGTGCGCAGCTCGGAGAGGGGATGGGCGGCGAAGAACGCGGCGTCCGCTCGCTTGCGGGTGGCCTCCTCGGCGACGGCCTTGGCGCCGTTCTCGCAGAACTCGGCCGGATGCGGTCTGTCGGGCTCGGGCCACGCGCAACCGGGACAGTCGAAGCCTCCGTGCTGGTTGACCAGGCGTAGCGCCTTCAGGCCGCGCCCGAGCCCGGGCTCCTCGACGACGTCGGCCATCGCGTGCACGACGCCGGCCACGCCGGCCGCCTCACGCTTCGGCGGCCGGACGTCCAGCGGCGGCTCGGGGCCTGCGGTGCGGGCGTCGTCACTCACACGAGCGACTCTACGCCGCGCGACCAGGGCCCCGGCCGCCCACGTGCCACGACCGCACCGGGGGACACTGGGGGCATGGGAGCGAGCAGCGAGCGGCGGAGGGTCGTGCGGGTGGGTCCCGGGAGCGGGTCCGCCGGGTCGGCGCGGACGGCACGGCCCGACACCCTCGCGGTCGAGGAGCCGCTGATGGTGCGACTGGTGCGTGGTGGCGGTCCGGTGCGGTCGCCGTCGTTGGCGGGGCCCGGGAGCGAGCCGCTCACGCTCACGATGCGTACGCCCGGGAACGACTTCGACCTGGTCGCGGGGTGGCTCGTCGGGGAGGGGGCCGTGGGGTCGGCGTCGGACGTCGTCGGCATGAAGGCATGCCGCGACGAGGACAACACGATCGACGTCGCGCTCGCGCCCGGTGTCGTGCCACCGCGGCCACGAGCGCAGCTGACCACGAGCGCGTGCGGGGTGTGCGGGTCGGACACGATCGTCGGGGTGTCGGGCGCGCTGCGCTGGCCGGTGGCGGGTGACCCGGTCAGGGTCGGCGCGGACGTCGTCACCGGCCTGCCCGGACGGCTGCGCGAACGGCAGCGGACGTTCGAACGGACGGGCGGGCTGCACGCGGCCGGCCTGTTCACGGCCGACGGCGAGCCGCTCTACGTCCGCGAGGACGTCGGGCGCCACAACGCCGTGGACAAGGTCGTCGGCGCCGCCCTGCGGGACGGCCGGCTGCCCGCTGCCGGGACGGTGCTCCAGGTCAGCGGGCGGGCGTCGTTCGAACTGGTGCAGAAGGCCGCACGGGCGGGGATCCCGGTCCTGTCGGCGATCTCGGCGCCGTCGACCCTGGCCGTCGACCTGGCCGAGAGCTGCGGCCTGACCCTGCTCGGCTTCGTGCGCGGCGGGTCGATGAACGTCTACGCCCGGGCGGACCGTGTGCGGTGAGTCTCCCTCCGGGTATCCCGCCTGCGGTCCTCGCCGAGCGCGGTGTCACCGCCGAGCCCGCGCTCATGCGATCGGGCCCTGATACCTCATCCAGTAGTCGATCGCCTCGGGCCGGGGACGGGCCGTCATTCCGCTGGGGACGCCGATCTCCATCACCTGCTCCGGGGAGTCCGCGAACGTGGACCAACGGGGCAGGCCCGCCCCGTTGGGGTCGCCGGTCCGGACGAAGTTCAGCCAGTAGCCGCTGAGCTGATCGCGTAGCAGGTAGTCGGCCGGGCCGTAGTCGGCGGCGCCGTCCGCGCCGAGGTTGTCGAAGGCGTACATGACCTCCGCGCCGTGGTACGCCCCGTACTCCCGCAGGCTTTCGTCCGGCGGGGTGTGCGTGAAGAAGTACAGGTAGGCGGGCGCCTGGCCGCCGTCGGTCTGCAGCCGCGCCCAGCGGTACATCGCACGAGTGAAGACGCGGTCGGTCTGGGCCTGCAGCATCGAGTCGAGCACCTGCTCGGCGGTCTCGCCGGGGTACAGGTCCAGGAACGCTTCCGCCTCCTCGCCGTGGTCCTCCTGCACGGTCGCGCGGTACTCCTGGGGGGACACCGGCTCCGGGGGAAAAGCCCGGATCAGGGAGTCCTCGTCCGCGTTGCTGCCGACCATCGTCGCAACGTCGAGCTGGTCACCCGAGGCGTAGATCTTCGCCGGGCTGCGGTCCAGAACGTGCCCGTCGACGGAGGGCCGCCAATGCGGGCCGACGGCCGCGGCGGCCTCGGCGATCCGTTCGGCCGGCAGTTCGCGCAACTGGGCCACCGTCTCGACCCCGAGCTCCTGGGCCAGTCGAACGCCCGCGTTCTCCGCGACCGTACGCGAGTCGCCCTGGTCGCCGTCCTCGGTGTTCCCCTCGGTGCCCATGCAGGCGCCGCTGCCGGCGATGATGCCGTCGAACAACCCTTCGGCCAGGGGCGTGGCCCCCAGGATGCACACGCTCTCGCCGCCTGCGGACTCACCGGCGATCGTCACCCGGTCGGGGTCACCACCGAAGGCAGCGATGTTCTGCTGCACCCACTCCAGGGCGGCGATCTGGTCCAGGATCCCGTAGTTCCCCGACGCGCCGTAGGACGACTCGGTGGCCAGGTCCGGGTGGGAGAGGAACCCCATGACGCCCAGACGGTAGTTGATCGTGATCACGATCACCTCACCGGTGGAGGCCAGCGCCTCGCCGTCGTACAGGGGCAGGGCACCCGATCCGGTGGCGAAGCCACCACCCGGGACATAGACGAGCACGGGCAGTTGCGCGGACGCGGGCTTCGCGGCACGCCAGATGTTGAGGTAGAGGCTGTCCTCGCTGACCGGGTAGGGGTTGAGGAACGTGTCCTCCAGGGGGATGTCGAGGGTCCGGGACAGCGCCCTGGTGGCGAAGGTCGTGGTGGCCTGCACCGGCGCCGCCGAGAACCGGTCGGCGACAAGCACCTCGGACCGCGGCGCCGGGGGTCGCGGCGCCTGCCACCGCAGGTCGCCGACCGGAGGCTCGGCATACGGCACGCCCGCGAAGATCTCGACCGTGCCTGCGTCGTTGCGCACGCCGGTCACCGGGCCCTGCGCGGTCTCGACCGGCTGCGTCGCCTCTCGCTGCGCACCTCCGGCCACCCGCAGCTGTGGCCCCGGATGGGCGAGCACCACCGTTGCCGCCACGACCGCGCCCGCCACCAGCCACGCCCCCACACGAAGCGCGACACCGCGCCGCAACCACCACGACGACATCAGCACCACGACGACCAGGAGCACCGCGACCAGCCCCCAGCCCCACCACGGCGTCTCGTTCAACCACCCGAGCACCAGCACGAGCGCCACCAGCACGACAAGCGGCACCCAGAACCAGACCGAGCACCGCCAAGGACCGGACCAGGGCGCGCGAGGGGACACCTGCTCAGCCGTTTCCACAATGCTGCCTTTCTTCCTTCTTTCTCCATCGCCCCCGCTCGCCGTGGCGCGCGCATGGGCCGGAGCGTGGCCTGCCTCGGTCGGGCCGCGCCGCCCAGGTCGCCGGCATTGTTCGGGTCGGTCCCTGCGACTGCATGGTGCGATCCAGGAGTCTGCCGTCGGTATGTGGTCAACGACTCTCGGGCGGTTGCTCTGCCTGCTTACCGGGCAGTTGTTCATGTGCGAGCGCGCTAGCGCGGATGAGGACGTCCAACTGGGCTGGGTTGTACAGTTCCGCCACCGCCTCGACGAACGTCTCTGCCGTGACGGCTCTGCTCTTGGAGAGGTGCGCGGCTGGGTCGGTCAACCACGGATAGTCGATGAGATTCTGCCGGAGAGTGCTCGCGAGCCTCTCAGCGAGGTCCCGCCGTGTCTGCTCGTCTGCATCGGCCGGAAGCTGGTCGATGTCAGCGCTGAGACCGTCGGAGTCGGCCTCGGCCATCTTCTGAACATCGGCGAGCGCTTCCTGGTCGTACAACTGTGTGTAGATGTGAATCATCGAGCTATCCGCTTCGGAAAGCCGTGTCGCCACGGAAGCGAAGCCTGCGGGCGCGTGTGCGGGGGACCGTTCGCGGAGGATTGCGGCAATCTCGTCCCGGGCCTTGGTCAAACGTTCGATGCTCGCTCGGAGCTCGGCGTCGAGGTCACGGAGAGCGTCCGGCGTGCGATCGGACTTCGCGTTGACGTCACCGATCCCTGCGAGCGGCACCCCCAGGTCGACGAGGCGTCGAATCCGAAGGAGGCTCACGAGGTGCTCAACTCCGTACTGTTTGTAGCCGTTGGAGCGACGCTCGGGTTCGTCGAGCAACCCGACACGGTGATAGTGACGGACCGTGTTCACGGTCGTGCCCGCCAGCTCTGCCAGTTCCCGCGTGCTCCACGGCATCTCTCGCCCTCTCCGCGCTCACGGAGCGCAAGTACCAATATCAGCACCAGCCCGACGTCGCGTTGCGATGCTCCAACCACGACAACAGCATCTGCATGGTTCTGCACGAGACCGAAGACTTCGAAGCGCCCGGCAGCGTGCCCCGGCCCGAGCGCACCATGCTCCGCTCAGGCCGATGGAGTATCGGCTCGACCAGTTCTCGAGGCCGATGGGCCGAAATCCGAAGCATCATCCGCATGATCACCAGCACGAAGTTCTACCGACTGGCCGGGTGAACGGGCTCTGAGGAACTCCGCCGTGACCGGGTGCAGGCCGCAGCTGGGGTGTTCATCTGCGGAGGAAGTCCTTGAGCGCACGGTTGACCTCGTCGGCGTGAGTCCAGAGCAGGCCGTGAGGGGCGTCCTCGATCTCGACGTAGTCGGCCTCAGGTACGGCCGCGTGGAACCGGCGGGCCGTGGCATCGATGGGCAGGATGTTGTCCTTCGTCCCGTGCAGGATCAGGGTCGGCTTGCTCGCGGCGCGAACAGCCTCCACGTCACTCCGGAAGTCCTCGAGCCACGACGGGACGACGGCGTACGCCGCGACCGGGGCACTCTTGACCGCGACGTTCCAGCTACCGGCCACGGCTTCCTCACTGATCCGCGACCCGAGCGTCGCGTCCAGGTTGTAGAAGTTCTTGAAGAACTGCGTGTACCACGCGTACCGATCGCCTTTCGCCGCGGCGGCGATCTCGTCGAATGCCGCCTGCGGCAGTCCCTCCGGGTTGTCGTCGCGCTGCACGAGGAACGGCTCGAGCGAGGCGAGGAACGCCAGCTTCGCGACTCGGTCGTGCCCGTAGCGCGACACGTACCTGGCAAGTTCTCCGGTGCCCATCGAGAATCCGACCAGGACGACGTCCCGCAGGTCCAGGGTCTCGAGCAGCGTGTTCAGGTCTGCCGAGAACGTGTCGTAGTCGTACCCCGAGCCGACCTTCGAGGACTGCCCGAACCCTCGACGGTCGTAGGTGATCACCCGGTACCCTGCGGAGAGGAGTTCCTGCGTCTGCTTCTCCCAGCTGTGACCGTTCAGCGGATACCCGTGGATCAGCACGACGGGCTGCCCGACCCCCTGGTCCTCGTAGTAGAGCTCGATCGGCGTGCTGTTCTCGTCACCGACGGTGATGTGTCCCATGATCCTGACCTTTCAGCTCCGGCTGGCGGGGTGCCGAGCGGGGACACCAGCAGACACCCTGTGGTTGCAACACGGTCAAGGGATTCCCCGTCGATCCCGCGTCGTCTCCTGATCGGTAGTTTCTACTGACGCGACGACCTCACCTCGACCGCGAGCATCACGGTATGGCATGGAGCACACGCGAACTGGCGGATCTTGCGGGCACGACAGTGAACGCCATACGGCACTACCACGCGCTCGGGCTCCTGGATGAGCCGCCGCGCACGTACAACGGCTACAAGCAGTACGGCGTCCGCGATCTGGTGAACCTTCTGCGCTTGCGCCGACTCGCCGGACTGGGCCTCCCGCTCGCGGAAATCGGCACGACGAAGGAGAGCGACGCGACGGAAGCGCTGCGCAGGGCAGACACGGTGCTGCGGGAAGAGATCGAGCGCTTCCGCCGGTCACGAGCCGGAATTGCGGCGTTGCTCCGCTCAGGCGCCCCGGTCGACACGCCACCGGGCTTCGAGGTGGTCGGCGCGCGCTTGGCGGAGTCCGATCGTGCTCTCATCCATGTCTGTACGCGGATTCACCCGCCTGCCACCCTCCTGCGCCTTCGGCTCATGGTCTCCGCAGAATCGGCTGAAGTGCGAGACCGGTTCCACGCGCTGACACCAGGTGCGAGCGAGTTGACCCGGAAACACCTGGCGGAGGACCTTGCGCATGGCGGTGCGCACTGGCGCTCGACCGTCTGGCTGGAGCCGACGGAGTCGGGCGCGCACGAGCCATCCCCCACGCGCATGACGCAGCAGGCCTTCATCGAAGCACTGACCGCCCTCTACAACCGCGCTCAGCACGACGTTCTCCGACGGGCCGACGTCGCGCTGCGCGCCCAGCGGCGCACCGCGGGTGCCAGGCGAACCGGGCTGGGCGTGTCTCCCGTTCGGAGCCATGTTCCGGTGGCATTCCCTCGACCTCAGTGACCCTCGGTGGAGCTCGTGCCCGGCAGCCGGCTCCTTGCCTGCTCCCGTGATCCCCCCAGGGTGGAGCGCACGACAACTTCGCGTACCCCGGATACCTCTCCTCCTTCTTCGTCCGGGGCGAGGACCGCATCACCGGTGGTCGCGGCTTCCACGGGGCCGATGCGTCCGCGCCGGTCAGTCAGGCTCCGGGTCGCGGTCGTGTCGTTCACCGGTGAGCACTCCTGCCACGAGGAGAGCGACCAGCCGGGCGGCGTCGTAGCGGGAGTCGTTGTCGCCGACGATGCACAGGTTGCCGATGCCGCGCATGAGCATGTACCCGGATACCTGCCCGGAGGTGTCCGGTCCGAGCGCGGCATCGAGCAGGTCGTCGCACACCGGCACGAGCCGGTCGACGAAGTACTGGTGCAAGGTGTTCACGCCCTGAGCGTCTGAGCCGAGCGCCCCGGCGAGTCCGTGCTTGGTCACGAGGAACTCGACGAAGCCCGCGGCCCATCGTTGCAGGGCGACTGCGGGGTCGCCGAGTTCGCGCAGGAGAGCAGGGCCGGCTTCGGCCAGTGCTTCCACCTGGTGCTGATAGACCGCCGCCACCAGCGCCGGGCGTGTCGGGAAGTGCCGGTAGATCGTCCCCATCCCCACTCCGGCGCGCTCGGCGATCAGCCGGACCGGCGCGTCCACGCCCTCCGTCACGAAGACAGCGGCCGCGGCGTCCAGCAGGGCCTGTTCGTTGCGCTTCGCGTCGCTGCGTTTCGGGCGAGGGCTCGAGTCGGTGGAACGGTCGAGAGGGCCAGGTGTCGTCATAGGAACCTTCGTCGGTACTTGCAAAGCGGAGCAACGCTCCGTATTGTTGCGGAGCAACGCTCCGCTTCCATTGTGGCCGATGGAGGCGCCGAACACAAAGGACCAGTGATCTCCCATGAGTGGTACTCCCGCAACAACCGACACGCCGATCATCAAGGCGCTGGACGACGTCGTGGGGTTCGGAGAACGAGTGGTCTCGGTCGCCCCCGTGCGCCTGGACGCGCCAGACCGAACACTGCCGCTCGACGTGCGCGTCTCCGCCCCCGTGAACGGCACCGCCCTGCCGGTCCTGCTGTTCTCGCACGGCAACGGATGGTCACACGATGGGTACGCGCCCCTGACGGCCTTCTGGGCATCCCGTGGGTTCGTCGTCGTCCAACCGACACACCTGGACTCGCGTCGCGACGGCATCGGATTCGACCACCCCGGCTTCGGCCAGGTCTGGACCGAGCGACACGCCGACCTCCTGCGGGCCATGGACCAGCTCGAGACGATCGAACGGGCCGTGCCGGGTCTCGCTGGACGGGTCGACCACGAACGGGTCGTCGCGGCCGGACACTCGTGGGGCGCGCAGACCGTGCAGATGCTGCTCGGCGCTCGTGTCCTCGACAGCACGGGGCAGGCGGGTCAGGACTACTCGGACCAGCGCGTCACGGCCGGCGTGCTGCTGGCCGCCACCGGGAGCGGTGGCCAGGAACTGCACCCGTTCGCCCAGGAGCACTTCCCCTTCATGAACCCCTCGTTCGCCGAACTGGTCACACCCACGCTCGTGGTGGCCGGCGACAACGACCAGTCGAAGATGTCCAGCCGCGGCCCGGACTGGTTCACCGACGCCTACACTTACAGCCCTGGCGCCACAGACCTGCTGACTCTGTACGGCGCCGAGCACTCCCTGGGCGGCATCCCGAACTGGGAAGCCGCCGAGACCACCGACGAGAACCCCGAGCGGGTCGCCCTCCTGCAACGACTGACCACCGCCTACCTGCGCAGCGCGCTGGACTCGACCGACGCCGGATGGGCCAGGGCCACCGCGGCGTTGGCCGGGACCGGTGCGGAACTCGGCCGTATCGACAGCAAGATCCTCTGAGTTCTCGACACCGCTCGGATCCCAGGAACCAGGAGGGGGGCAGCCTCGCCGAGCAGTAGCCCGGCACACGCTCGGTGAGTCGAGACCTTGACCGTGTGCCGAGAACACGGCTTCTACTGGGATCATGCATACGTGCACCCACGGGCCCGCCGCTCCCGCCCACGTGGTGGCAGCGGTGGCTCGCCACCACGGGCACGCGGTGCCCGAAAACCAAGGGCCGCCGGTGGGTGTCGCAGGCTGGGCCGCGTCTTGGAACCCTGTCCGAACTTTCCCGGAGGCCTCATGAGATCCGTTCACACGGTCCAGCGCATCGAGGCCGCGGCCGTCGTGCTCCTGTCCGTCATCGCGGCCGTCGCTGTATATCCCCGGTGGTGGTGGGTCATTCTGGCGGCGTTCCTTCTCTTCGACCTGTCGATGCTGGGTTACGCCCGGTCCGCCGCCGCAGGTGCGGTCTCGTACAACGCGGTGCACAACTACGCATGGCCCGCGGCTTCCGCGTCGGTCGCCCTCACGACTTCGTCGGTCTCGCCCACTCTCTCGACCTGTGCCGGCGTCCTCGCATGTGCCTGGGCCTTTCACGTGGGCGTCGACCGCACGTTGGGATACGGCCTCAAGCTCCCGAGCGCATTCACCCACACCCATCTCGGGAAAATCGGCGGCCATGGCGAAAGGCGGAAGTGACGGCGTCAACGAGAAGCATGCGATACAGGCCGCTATGAGCCGTCCCCGGCATCCCGCTCCTGGCGTCCGATCGGACCGCGCAGCCAGTGGTGGCGTTCGGCACACCGTCGTGCGGTGGCCAGGATGCTTGCGACAGCGGTCGCGGGGTCGTTCGTCGACCACAGGATCGACAGCTCGGCGGGGATCTGCGGATCGACGACGTCGCGGACGGTGAGGGCAGTACCGAGATTCGCGGCGTGCTCGGCGAACGACGCGGGGGCCAATCCGACCTCGCGCCCACCGGAGAGGCGGGCGAGCATCGCGTTGACGGGTGGGTCCTCGAACGCGCAGACCTCCGGTGTGAAGCCCACCTCGTGGCACGCCGCGACGATGCGGTCGTAGTACGCAGGTGCGAGTGGGCGCGGGAACAGCAGCAGCGTCTCGTCGTGAAGGTCCGCAAGCGGGATCTTCGGTGCCGCGGCAAGGCGGTGCCGCGTGCTCAGGAGGGCGGAGACCGCCTCCCGGCGCAGGATCTCGCCGGTTACCCCGTCGAAGGGCTGCGGTGAGAGGGCGAGGCCGATGTCGAGGTCGCCGACGCGGAGCCGCTCGGGGATCTCGGCGCTGAAGATCTCTCGGGCGTCGATCGTGACGTCGGGGTGCGCCTCCTGGAGTGCGTCCAGGAGCGTGGTGATGGTGCCGAAGTTGGCGACCGGGGTGTAGCCCAATCGGATCGTCGTAGTGATTCCTGATCCGGACAGCCGGGTGAGCCGCACGGCTTGTTCCAGCGCGGTCAGCGCTTTGGGCGCCTCCTGAGCGAGCGTTCGCCCCGCGGCGGTGAGCTGTACCCGACGACTCGAACGGACGAACAGCGGCGTGCCGAGGGTCTCCTCGAGCTTGCGGATCTGGTGGCTCAGAGACGGCTGGGAGATGTACAGGCGCATGGCCGCACGGCCGAAGTGGAGTTCTTCGGCGACGGCCAGGAAGTAGCGCAGGAGGCGGGGGCTGATATCGATAGACAGATCCTATCGTCCGACGTCGGTACAAGTCTTGGACGCCCGCCGGACGTCCCCCATAGCGTCGTGTCACGCCACGGCGGTGCTGCTCGCCGTCCCGAGGCGGTCCGGCTGGGAGGCCTGAGCATGGCCACGGCAGAACAGCTCTGAGCCTGCCCCCGGCGGCCAACCCATCACACAGAAGGAAGAACATGACGCGTACCGCAAAGGTCGGACTCGACGCACTGCTCACTCCCGAGGAGAGCGTGCTGGTGCTCATCGACCACCAGCCTTTCCAGGTCGCCAATCTCCACAGCCACGAACCGACCCTCGTCGTCAACAACACCGTCGGCCTCGCCAAGTTCGCGAAGGTCTTCGACGTGCCGACGATTCTGACCACAGTGATCGAGGAACGCGGCGGCCACCTCGTCCAGGCGATCCAGGACGTCTTCCCGGACCAGACGCCGATCAACCGCACGTCGATCAACACCTGGGAAGACCCTCGCGTCGTCGAGGCCGTGAAGAAGACCGGACGCAAGAAGCTGATCATTGCCGGGCTGTGGACCGAGATCTGCGTCGCCATGCCCGCTCTCCACGCACTGGACGAGGGGTACGACGTCTTCGTCGTCACCGACGCCAGCGGCGGGGTGAGCGCCGAGGCGCACGACATGGCGGTACGCCGCATGGAACGAGCCGGCGTGGTCCCGGTCACCTGGTTGGTCGTGTCCAGTGAATGGCAGCGCGACTGGGCCCGCGAGGAGACGGCGAACCAGCTCGGACCGATCCTCTTCGAGCACGGCGGAGCAACCGGCGTCGCACTCGCCTGGGAGCTGCAACTGCTGGCCACCCCCACCACCGGCAGTGCAGGTGCGTAGCGCCGATCGTTGCTGAGCAGGAGGCGGGCCTGGCAACCGTGGCGTGCACCAGGCCCGCCTCCGTGCGTCCCGTCGAAGCAGAGAGCGCGTGCACCGCATGACTTGACCCTGTTCCAAGGACACGGTCTCTACTGGGAAAGAGCCGAGATGGCTCGACATCCGCAGCCTGCTCCACAAGGAAGCTCACCATGAATCCCCTTGAGCAACTCGTCAACAGCTTCCAAGATCTCGTGGGACAGGTTCCCGAGATCATTCAACCTGTCGTCGTGCTGCTCGCCGGCGCGATTCCGTTCATCGAGGGCGAGGTGGCAGCGGTGATCGGTGTCGTCGGCGGCCTCAACCCCATCGTGGCAGGCATCGCCGCGGCTTCAGGAAACTTTCTCTGCGTTCTCCTCGTAGTACTCCTCACCTCAAGGGCTCGCGCCGCCGTCGTGAACCGCCGCACGACCCTCGTCGGAGCGGACGTGGCGACCGCGCGATTTCCCGAGTCGGCGGACCTCGCTCAGACAACGCCCGCCAAGCCCGAGTCGAAAGGCCGCCGACGCTTCAAGAAGTGGCTGGTCCGATTCGGAGTTCCTGGCGCGAGCATCCTCGGCCCTCTCGCCATCCCGACCCAGTTCACCTCCACGATGCTCGTCGCCAGCGGGACCCCGCGAGCGTGGGTACTGCTCTGGCAGGCTGTGGCGATCGTTCTCTGGACGGTCGTGACGACCACGTCGGCCTGGCTCGCGCTGCAGCTCGTCGTTCCCGTCTGACCGCTGAGACTTTGCCTGGTCACGCATCGCAAGTCCGCGTCCCCCTGGCAAGCAGTAATCGCCGCTGGACAACTTGGGAGGGACTTCCTCGTGCGTGAGAGCAATCGTCGCTGCGGCATCCGCCGTGGCGACCCGCGTCCGGGGCACGGCGACGCCCACGACCGACGAGCACCGATCCACCACAATCCACCCGGCCGAGAGACGTGCGGGGTCACCCGCACCTGTCACAGAAGGACCACGGCGATGAACGATCAGAACCAGCAAGACGTGACCGTCCGCGACAACCCGGACAAGAGCCGCTTCGACGTGCTCGTCGACGACATCCAGGCCGGGTTCTCCGTATACAAGGACTTCGGCGAGGTGCAGCGCATTTTCTACCACACGGTGGTCTTCGATGCGTTCGAAGGCCGGGGTCTCGCCAGCACCCTCACTCGCAGCGCACTGAGCACCAGCATTCAGGCGGGACACCGCATCGTCGCCGTCTGCCCCTACGTGAAGAAATGGCTCTCGACGCACCACGACTTCGACGACGCCATCGACTCCCCGGGTCGGGAACACCTCCGCGCCCTGCGCTGAGCCCTGCACCACGGCGCATCGGGGCCACTCGGCACGACGCTTCTCGCGCTCCCGACCGGAAGGGCCACGCACCAACGCCTGGTCTGTGCGGAATCCGTCACGCCCATTGGCGCGTTGCTCATCGGGGAGAGCGGGGCCGGAGGCCGGGACCGGGGGAGTCGACCGGTGACGACCGACTGCCGGCGGGGCCGTCGATGCATGACGGACCGCCCGACGCAAAGACGAATGGAGGAATCGACCGTGGACGTTGAGCGCACAGAGCTACCCGGAATCGGTGTCCGGTTCGAGTTCGAGACCAAGCGGGGAGTGCGCCTGGGCGTCGTCGCCCACCGCGACGGCCGCCGCGACTTCATTCTCTACGACCCCGACGACCCCGACTCCGCCCTCGAGTGCATCAACCTCGACGCCGACGAGTCCGGGTCCATGGGCGAGCTGCTTGGTGGCGCCCGGGTCATCGAGAAGCTCAACCGGCTGCATCACGAGATCGACAACCTCGTGTCACGGCAGCTTCTGGTCGAGGCGACCAGCCCCTTTGCGGACCGGCCACTCGGTGACACCCGGGCGCGTACCCGCACCGGCGCCTCCGTCGTGGCGATCATCCGTGACTCGGGCGTCGAGACCGGGCCCTCGCCGTCGGCGGTCCTGCACGTCGGCGACCGCCTGGTGACGATCGGCACCGAGGAGGCGGTCGCCAAGGTCGGCCGCATCCTGCGCGGGCTCGAGTAGGCCTTGCACCATCTCGTCGAGGTCTTTCTGCAGCTCGGGCTCGTCATCCTGGGCCTGGGCGTCCTGGGTGCGGCCGCGGGTCGCTTCGGGATCTCCGCCATTCCCCTCTACCTGCTCGGGGGGCTGTCGTTCGGAGTCGGAGGGGTCCACGATCTCGGGGCGATCACCGAGTTCCTCGACATCGGGGCGGAGATCGGCATCGTGCTGCTCCTTTTCACGATCGGCCTGGAGTACACACCGCGCGAGCTGGTCGGGACCATGCGCACCTCCTGGCGGGGCGCGATCGTCGACCTGCTCCTGAACGCCGCACCCGGTGTGATCTGTGCGCTGCTGCTCGGGTGGGGTCCGCTGGCCGCTGTCGTGTTCGGCGGCGTCACCTACATCTCCTCCTCCGGCATCATCGCCAAGGTCATGACCGACCTGGGATGGCTCGGCAACCGGGAGACCCCGACCGTGCTCTCGCTGCTCGTGGCGGAGGACCTCGTCATGGCGATCTACCTTCCGATCGTCACCACGATCCTCGCCGGGCTGGCGTTCGCACAGGCCGCATGGGGTCTCGCGCTGGCCCTGCTCGCCGTCGGCGCCGCCTTCCTGATTGCCTCCCGCGGCGGCAGCCTGCTCTCGCGGTTTCTCGCGTCACCCAGCGACGAGATCCTCATGCTCAAGGTCCTCGGCGTCATCCTGGTTGTCGCGGGGCTCGCCGAGCAGGTCCACGTCTCGGCTGCCGTCGGCGCCTTCTTCGTCGGCATCGCGCTCTCTGGCGAGGTCTCCCACCAGGCCGAACGCATCCTGGCGCCGCTCAAGAACTTGTTCGCGGCCATCTTCTTCGTCAACTTCGGCCTGCAGACCGACCCGCAGTCCCTGCCGCCCGTACTCGCCGCGGCCGCAGGTCTGGCGGTCGTGACGGTCGGCACGAAGTTCGCCACCGGCTGGTGGGCGGCGCGTCAGACCGGCTCGGCCTTCACCGGCCGGCTGCGCGCCGGGCTGCTGCTCCTTCCCCGCGGAGAGTTCTCCATCGTCATCGCCGGCCTCGGAGTCTCAGCCGGGCTCGACCCGCAGCTGGGCTCGATGGCCGCCGCCTACGTGCTGATCCTGGCCGCACTCGGACCGCTTGCGCCACGCCTGGCCGACCCGATCTCGACCAGGTACCGCAAGAAGCTCCGCGCCCGTCGGCCGGAGCCGGCGACGGATGCCGAACACGTGGTGTGAGTCCCCGGCAAGGGACGATCGGGGTGACGCGCCCTCACACGGCGGGGCCGGGCGTCCCGGTCAGCAGCACGAGCAGGGGCAGGGCGGCGTTGTTGACTGCATGAACGATCACAGCGGGCCAGATGGACCCGCTGCGGCGCATGACTTCGGCAGCGATGATGCCCACCACGAACGCTGAGGGCAGCGCGATGTTGATGCCGTGGACGACGGCGAAGAAGAGCGAGCTGGACAGGACGCCGATGACCGGCCCGTAGCGCAGCAGGGCGTTGGTCACCACGCCGCGGAAGAAGAACTCCTCGCCGATCGGGGTGAGGACCGACAGGAACACGAAGGTCAGGATCAGGGGTAGCACACCGCCGCCGGCGGCATCGTAGTAGGTGCCCTGGGGGTCGGAGCTGAATCCGGTCACCGCGATGATCCCTGTGTTGAGCAGGCCTTTGACCACGAGCGCGATGACACCGGCCGCCACGCCGACCAGCACCCAGCGCCCGCTGGTGCGGCGCACGCTGAAGGCGCCCCAGGAACGGATCCGGATGAGGGCCGCGACCGTGAAGCCGATCAGGCCGGCGACTCCCGACCATGCGGTCAGGATCAGTCCGTGGACCACCGGGTCCTCGTCGAGGCCGACGAGACCGAACAGCCGGATCACCGGCAGGGCGACGAACGCGGCGAGTGTGCCGACGATGACCTCGGGCCAGCCTGGTCGAGCAGGTGGTGCGGTAGCGTTCGAAGTCGGCTTCGAGTGGTCGGCATGGCTGGTCGACATGGCGGTGAACTCCCTGGTCTGGTTTCCGGGCGCAACACGGCCAGTGGAAGCGATGTCCCTGGGACAGGGTCAAGAGGCAGCGGACGGCAGCCTGCGTTCCGACGCGTCGCGGCACATGCGACATCTCGGTACCGCACGTCGGACCCTACCTGCCGCGCAGGTTCATGGGTGGAAGCCCACGCACATGCAGCACGACGGCGGACGCGCCCCGCACGTCCCGGGAACCGGGGCCGTGCGGGACACGCCTCAGGTCAGCACAGGTCGATCGTCCAGATCGGGTCCCAGTACACGGCCTTCTTCTGGCCCGGCCCGACCGTGTCCTCCTGCTGTCCGCCCGACCCGAGCAGGCGGACGGTCACCCCGCCGGTCTGGTTGTTGTACGACCAGCGGGCGTCGAACCAGTTCGAGAGGCTGTAGTTGGCGCACGCGTAGAAGTCGTACGCCCGGTACAGGCCGTTGTCCTGCTGCTGGTAGGTGCAGAACCGCCCGCTCGGGCAGGTGTTGACCAGGTCGATCGCCTGGCTGTACGTGCGGTCGTAGAAGGTGTTCTCCGGCGCCGGCGACACACCAGGATTCGCGAGGGCTCCGGCGTCGTCGGCCGACTGCGCCGCGAGCGCGGACCGCAGGGACCGTCCGTCGTCGGACATGCTCGTGACACCGGCGCCCGGCGCCGAGCCCGCGTCGTTCTCGGTGGCTTGTGCGGCCGAGGCCGTGCCGAGGACGCCGGTCAGTGCCATCAGGAACCCTGCCAGTGCGGCGAGGGCCCGCTTCGAGAGTGCCATGGGATCCTCCATCCCGTTCGCGCTCGGAACCGGCCGGCTCGTGATGTTCCGGACTCAGGGGTGAGTCGCTCGCCGTCGGTGCCGGCCTGGCCCGGCACCGTGCCGGGCATCGCGCGGAACACGACGAACGTAGGTCTCCGCTCTGCGGGGCCGCGACAAGGTTCGCCAGCCGGCGAACGCTTCGGTGCCGCCCGAAAGGTGCGGCGGCGGTGTATCAGGAAGTGTCGGCCGCCCGTCCTGTCCGACGGGAAAATGCCTGGCCGGGTGGTCGCGTCCGGACGACACTGACGGCATGCGCATCATCGAGGCTCCGCATCCGCCGTCCCTGGACCATCCCGACGCCTGGGCCTATCACGGCATCGGCGAGATCGGGCGGGCCGTGTCCCTGGAGACGTGGGGCGTCGAGGACACCGCGGTGAGCGCCAACGACGTGCTCGTCACCATGTCGAACCAGCAGTACGCGGACAAGGTGCGGCTGGTCGCCGTCGAGGACGAGGGCGGAGCGGCACCGGCCGTCGTCGGCCACACGCTCCTGTACATCCCGCGGAGCGCCAACCCGCACCTGGTCATGATCCCCGAGTTGGAGGTGGCGCCGCAGGCCCGGGGCAACGGCGTCGGGCGCGCGCTCGCCGAGGCCGCCCTCGACCGCGTGCGTGCGGCCGGGCGGACCACGGCGCTGTTCGGCGTGGACTTCGGCGAGGAGGACCCGGAGGCGACCGAGTGGGTCACGGCGTCCTCCGGCAAGGGGCGCGTCGCGGCGGGCCTCCCGGGGATCAGGCTGGCCCGCTCGCTGGGGGCCGAGTGCGCCATCGTGGAGCGCAAGTCACTGCTGGAACTTCCGCTCGCGCCGGGCGCGCTGGAGGTGTTCGAGGTGGAGAGCCGCGCCGTCGCGGGCGACGCCTATCGCCTGCACACCTGGTGGGACCACATCCCGGAGGCGTGGATCGACGCCTACGCCGCGCTGGAGACGGCGCTCGCCGCCGACGAGCCGCGCGGTGACCAGGATGTCGAGACCGATCCGTGGGACGCGGAGCGGGTGCGGAACGCCGACGCGCAGCATGCCGCGCGCGGCAACGGCTACGTCATCACGGCCGCCGAACACGTCGGGACGGGCGAGCTCGCCGCGATGACGATGCTGCTGCACCCGAAGGACGAGAGTCGTGAGTACGCCGAGCAGGAGGCCACGGTGGTGCTTCGCGCCCATCGCGGACACCGCCTCGGCATGCTGGTCAAGGCGGTGAACGCGCGGGCCCTGCTCGAGGCGAGGCCGAGCACCCGGCGTGTCTGGACGTGGAACAACGAGGAGAACCCGCACATGCTGGCCATCAACGTGGCCCTGGGCTTCCGCCCGGCGGGCGGGTGCGCGGAGATGCAGCTGTCGGTCTGAACGCGACGGCTGCTCGGGCGCGGGACGGCGCCCGGGGCGACGGGCGTGAGCCGGGCGGGTGTGGACGGGCGTGATCCGGGCCGGTGGGGCAGGCGGTGCTCGCGGGCTGGGTGCGGGTCAACCAGCCGCCGTGGGGTCCCAGGCGGTGACGAGCCGGGCGGCTGTCCGCGCGCCGTCGGTCCGGACCGTGCCGGACGCCGCGGCGGCCCGGGCCCGCGTCTCGGGGGACAGCGCGGTGTCGAGGGCGGCCGAGAGGGAGTCGGTGGTCGGCACGGGCCCTTCGTGGGCCGCCCCGATCCCGAGCCCCGCCACGCGGCCGCCCCAGTACGGCTGGTCCGCGACCTGCGGCACGATCACCTGCGGGGCGCCCGCGCGGGCGGCCGTCGTGGTGGTGCCGGCGCCCCCGTGGTGCACGACGGCGGCGACCCGGCGGAACAGGTCCTGCTGGTTGACCTCGTCGACGACGTGGCAGTCGTCGCTCGTCCCGTCCGGCGCCAGGGCGGCCCAGCCGCGGCCGAGCACGATGCGCCGGCCATGGGCCCGGACCGAGTCGAAGGCCGCCCGGGCGGTCCGCTCGGCATCCTGCAGCGGCATGCTGCCGAACCCCACGTACACGGGCGGTGCGCCGGCCGCCAGGAACTCCTCCAGGCCGTGAGGCAGCGGACGTTCGTCGGGACGCGTCCACGCGCCGGTCTGGGTCACGTCGAGGTCCGGTGTCGGCTCCCAGGGTGCGAGAACCGGGTCGGAGGCCAGCAAGGGGTGGTCGCCGAGCACGAGATCTCGCACGCTTCCGGTCGGTGACAGCCCCCACGACTCGCGGAGAGCGTTCACGGGCGGGCCGAACAGCCGCTGGAGGTGCTCGCCGTTGAGGTCCCACAGCACCCGGTTGTCGGTCTCCCCGTCCGGGAACGTCTGGCCCGGCCAGGGCACCGGGGGGTGGTGCGGCGACGGCACGAAGTTCGTGGAGAACGTCGCGCCCGTGTACGGGACGCCCCGCTTCTCCGCGGCTGCCCGCACACCGGCCTGCATCCCGATCACACCCGCGGACACCACGGCGTCGCAGTCCCCGGCGGCCGTCACCGCCTCGTAGGCCATGGCGGCCAGCTCGGCCGTGATCTCCGGGAGCGTCTTCGGCCGCTCGCCGGCGAGCAGGCCCGTCGCCAGGGCGCGTATCGGCCGGCCGACGGGCGTCAGCGGGACGTGTGCCTCGTCGAGCAGCCCGGAGAAGTCCGGTGGCGCGCAGACCCGCACGTCCGCGCCCAGCTCCCGCAGGGCCAGGGCCAGCGCGACCATCGGCTCGACGTCCCCGCGTGACCCGTAGGTGGTCAGCAGTACCCGCATCGTGTGCTCCTCCGTCGTCGGCAGTATCGGCCAGGTCCGGCGATTCTGTGGGACGACGGGGGCCTTGCCGCAAGACCCCCCGTGCGCTATACGTTGAGAGTGGCAAGGAGAGTTCTCTCCTTGCCTTCGTCGTCCCTCGCTTTCGTCGTCGGCGGTGCGTCCAGGCCGGGCCGAGGCGACGCGTGTCGGTGTCTCCTGGCATGATTCGATGCGGCCTGCGGAGGCAGAGCCGGTTGGATCCGACGAGGTGGGGGACAGTGCAGAGCATCAACGCGCGCATCGCCGAGGAGCTGGGTGTCCGGGAGAACCAGGTCGCCGCGGCGGTCGGCCTGCTGGACGACGGGGCGACGGTCCCGTTCATCGCCCGGTATCGCAAGGAGGTGACGGGCACGCTCGACGACGCGCAGCTGCGCACGCTCGAGGAGCGGCTGCGCTACCTGCGCGAGCTGGAGGAACGGCGGGCGGCGATCCTCCAGTCCATCGAGGAGCAGGGGAAGCTCACCGACGAGCTGCGCGCCCGGATCCTCACCGCGGACACGAAGTCCCGGCTCGAGGACATCTATCTCCCGTACAAGCCCAAGCGGCGCACCAAGGCGCAGATCGCGCGCGAGGCGGGCCTGGAGCCGCTGGCCGAGGCGCTCCTCGGGGACCCGGGTCTCGATCCGGAGCCGACTGCGGCCGCCTACGTCGACGCCGAGAAGGGCGTGGCCGACGTCAAGGCCGCCCTCGACGGCGCGCGTGCCATCCTCGTCGAGCGCATGGGGGAGGACGCCGATCTCCTGGGCACGCTGCGCGAGCGGCTCTGGGCACGCGGGCGCATGGTCTCCCGGGTGCGGGACGGCGCGGCCGAGAAGGGCGCCAAGTTCGCCGACTACTTCGACTACTCCGAGGACCTCGCGAGCCTTCCGTCCCACCGCATCCTGGCGATGTACCGCGGTGAGAAGGAGGAGGTCCTGGATCTGGTGATCGAGCCGGAACCCGACGCCGAGCCCGGGGTGCCGACGTCCTACGAGGCGGAGATCGCGGACCGGTTCGGCGTCCGGCAGCAAGGGCGCCCCGGTGACAAGTGGCTCGGCGACACCGTCCGCTGGGCCTGGCGCACCAAGATCCTCGTCCACCTGGGCATCGACGCGAGGCTGCGGCTGCGCACGGAGGCCGAGGACGAGGCCGTGCGGGTCTTCGCCGCCAACCTGCGTGACCTGCTGCTCGCGGCGCCCGCCGGGTCCCGCGCCACGATGGGCCTGGACCCGGGACTGCGTACCGGGACGAAGGTCGCCGTCGTGGACGCGACGGGCAAGGTGGTCGACACGGCGACGATCTACCCCCACGCGCCCCGGAACCGCTGGGACGAGGCGCTCGCCACGCTCGGGGCCCTCGCCATGAAGCACAAGGTCGAACTCGTCGCGATCGGCAACGGCACCGCCTCGCGTGAGACCGACAAGCTCGCGGCCGAGCTCGCGAAGAACCTGCCGGGCCTGACGAAGGTCATGGTGAGCGAGGCGGGGGCGTCGGTGTACTCCGCGTCGGCGTTCGCGTCGGCGGAACTGCCCGACCTCGACGTGTCCCTGCGCGGCGCCGTGTCGATCGCGCGCCGCCTGCAGGATCCCCTGGCGGAACTGGTCAAGATCGACCCGAAGTCGATCGGCGTGGGCCAGTACCAGCACGACGTCACCGAGACGAAGCTCTCGCGGTCCCTCGACGCCGTCGTGGAGGACTGCGTGAACGGCGTGGGCGTGGACCTGAACACGGCGTCGGCGCCGCTGCTGTCGCGTGTCTCGGGGATCACGAGGACTCTCGCGGAGAGCATCGTGTCGCACCGGGACGCGAACGGCCGGTTCACCTCCAGGTCGGGGTTGAAGGAGGTGGCACGGCTCGGGCCGAAGGCCTTCGAGCAGTGCGCCGGCTTCCTCCGGATCCGCGGCGGTGACGAGCCGCTCGACGCCTCGTCGGTGCACCCGGAGGCCTATCCGCTCGCCCGGAGGATCGTCGCCGCGACCGGGGCGGAGGTGACCGGGATCGTCGGGAACCAGGGAGCGCTCAAGGGCGTGAGGCCCACCGACTTCGTGGACGACCAGTTCGGCCTCCCGACCGTGACCGACATCTTCGCGGAGCTGGTGAAGCCGGGCCGTGACCCGCGGCCGGAGTTCACCACGGCGTCGTTCACGGACGGCGTGGAGACGCTGGCGGACCTGGTCCCGGGCATGATCCTGGAGGGGCAGGTGACGAACGTGGCCGCCTTCGGTGCGTTCGTGGACGTCGGTGTGCACCAGGACGGGCTGGTGCACGTGTCGGCGATGTCCAAGCGCTTCGTGGAGGACCCGCGCGACGTCGTGAAGTCGGGCGAGATCGTCAAGGTCAAGGTGCTCGACGTGGACGTGGCGCGCAAGCGGATCGCCCTGACGCTGCGCCTGGACGACGAGGTCGGCGTCGCGGGCGGCGCGACCGGCGGCAGCGCGCGCGCCGGCGACGGGCCCGACGACGGTCGCGGGTCCGGCGGTCGCCCGGGTGGCGGCCGGGGGCGGAGCAACGGCGGCCGAGGTGGCCGGGGCGGGCAGGGCCGCGGAGGCCAGGGCGGCCGGGGCGGCAAGTCCTCGGCGCCGGCGGACACGGCCATGGCGGACGCGCTCCGGCGGGCCGGGCTGGCCTGACCGTGTCGCACAGCCGGCCGCCGCGACGCCTGGAGACGTCACGGCGGCCGGCCCGCGCGGGCGTCACTGCGTGCTCAGGGACCCGTCCGAGCTGAAGACGAGGCCGAGGGTGATCTCACCCTGCTTCAGCGCCTCCTTGGTGAGCGGTCCGCCGGCGTCGAGCGAGCGGAACTCGCTGAACGTCAGCCCGTACGTCTCCTCGAGCCCCGGCTGGCAGAACGGGCGCTCGGTGCACTCCGGCCCGGCGCCGAGGATCAGCCCGTCGCAGGTCTCCGCGAGTTCGGAGAGCGTCGTGACACCGTGCTCCTCGGCGAACGCGGTCGTCACCGCGAACGCGTTCTGGTCCTGCGCGTCCGACGGCTCGCCCACCACGAGCCCGACCTCGTCCGCGAGCCCGCGCAGCCCTTCCACCGTGGCGCCCAGGTCGCTGCTCGCGACCGGCTCGGCGTCGGGGCCGTTGACGTCCACGTTGATGAACTCGGTCAGTGTTCCGACGTACTCGGGTACGACCTGGATCTGCTCACCCTTCCGCAGTGCGGGCAGATAGGCCTCGCGGTTGCCGATGGTCGTGACCTCGGCGTCGTACCCGGCGTCCTGCAGCACCTCGGCGTAGATGTTCCCGAGCGTCGCGCTCTCGGCGAAGTCGGCGGCACCGATCGTGACCGGCCCGGCCTCCTCGGCCTCGTCGACCTCGATGCCCGCGGAGGCGACGAATTCCGCGGCGACGTCCTCGGACTTCTCCCGGTCGATGTCGACCGACCGGTTCAGGGCGATGAGGGTGTCGGTGTCCAGCGCGGCCGACACCTCGTCGAGCACGGCGACCAGCTCCGGGTACTGGGCGGCGGTGTCGGCGTTCACCGCCGGGATGATGTTGTCGACGGTCTGGAGGTTCTGGTCGTCGTCGAGCACGACGATCTCGTCACCGGGGATCGGTTCGCAGGTGGCGGCGACCGTGGTGGCGCCGCCGGACGTCTCACCCCCCGCGGATCCGGGCTCGCCGCACGCGGTGAGGAGGGTGAGGCCGACGACGGCGGTCGCCGCGCCGGCCAGGCGCAGCGGGGTGGACAAAGGTGTGCGTGCGAGGCGCATCGTGACTCCGGTTCTGCTGTGTACTGGTGTTCTACGGTCGAACTGTCCTATTCGATCGTGACCGGGGGGCGCTGGCAAGGGGGAATCGCTCAGGGTGCCGGCCGCTCAGCCCTCGCGCAGGCCGATCCGGTCGTGGAGCCGCCGCAGGGGTCGCGGTGCCCACCAATTGGCATGGCCGAGGAGGCGCATCGAGGCCGGCAGGAGAACTCCGCGGATGATGGTGGCGTCCACCGCGACGGCCAGCGCCATCCCGATGCCCAGCTGTTGCAGGAAGGACACCTGGCTGCTGGCGTAGATCGCGAAGGAGACGGCGAGGATGAGTGCGGCCGCGGTGACCAGAGGCGCCGACCGTGCGATGCCGCGCGGGACGGATCCGGTGGGATCACCGGTGCGGTCGTAGTCCTCCTTGATCCGGGAGAGCAGGAACACCTCGTAGTCCATCGACAGGCCGTAGGCGATGCAGAACATGAGGATCGGGACGCTCGGTTCGATCACCCCGGTGGTCGTGAACCCGAGGACGGGAGCGAGCCCGCCCTCCTGGAATCCCCACACCATGACGCCGAACATCACGGTCAGCGAGAGCAGGTTGAGCACGGTGGCCTTGACCGGGGCGAGCACGCTGCCGGTCATCAGGAAGAGCACCGCGAACGTGACGACGAAGACCAGCACCGCGACCAGGGGCAGCCGCTCCACCACCCCGTCGCGATAGTCGGCGAGCTCCGCGGGGTAACCGCCCACCAGCACGTCGCCGGGCGCCTCCACGGCACGCACGTCCCGCACCAGCCCGACCGGGTCGTCCGCCAGGCGTTCTCCCGCGGGAACCACCGCGAGCCGGTGCGCCGTGCCGTCCGTGAAGCGTTCCGGCCCGTACGGGCCCGGGTCGCCGACGCGACCGCCTTCCTCGTACGCACCGGCCGCCGAGTCGACACGCAGCACGCCCGGCAGTTCGGACAGCCGCGCCGCGTACCCGGCGACCGCCTCGTCCGTCGTGTCCCGCGCCACGACGTGGACGGCGTCGGCGTCCTCGGTCTCGAAGTCCTCCCGGATCACGTCGTACATGTCCCGCACGGGCTGCCCGGCCGGCAGGACACGGTCGTCCGGGGCCCCGAAGTCGATCGCGAGCGCCGGAGCGCCGAGGCCGAGCACGACGACGAGCCCGAGGGCGCCACCGGCCAGCGGACGGCGCATCACCGCCGAGGACACCCGGAACCAGAAGGTGCTCTCGCTCGTGCTGCCCGGTCTGGCCGGCTGCCTTCTCGCGGCCCGGTGCCCGAGCAGGCCGAGGGCGGCCGGCACGATCACGAGGGCGCCGAGTACCGCGGTCGCGACGACGGCGATGCCGGCGTAGGCGAAGGACGACAGGAACGGGTAGGGGAAGACGAAGAGGACCGACAGGGAGGCCGCGACGGTCAGCCCGCTGAAGACCACGGTGCGGCCCGCCGTCGAGACCGTGCGCCGCACGGCTGCCGGCACCGGGCTGCCGTCCGCCAGTTCCTCGCGGAACCGGTGGACCAGGAACATGCTGTAGTCCACGCCGAGGCCGATGCCCATCACGAGCGCGATGTTGGCGGCGAAGGTGCTCACCTCGGTGAAGGCCGTGACGCCGCGCAGGATCGCCAGCGTTCCGACCACGGAGAACAGGCCGACGCCCAGGGTCACCAGCGCCGGTGCGATCCGCCGGTACACCAGCCACAGAAGTGCCGTGACGACCGGGATGATGACGAGCTCCGCCCGCAGGAAGTCCGTGCGTGCCTGCTCGGCGACGACCCGGAAGACCTCATCGCTTCCGCCGAGCTGGACGCGCACCTCCGGCGCGTCGATTCCCTGCACGAGGTCGGCCTGGAGGCGTGGCAGGACCTCGCTGCGGACGTGGTCGGCATCGCCCGGGACCCAGGCGAGCAGGAGCCCGTGCCGGCGGTCCTCGCTCGCGAGGGTGTCCGGTGCGGCCGGGCTCCAGTACGACCAGGCGTCCCGTACGCCCGGATACGCGGCCAGGGTCGCGGTCAGCTCCCGGCCGACCGCGGCGACTCCCGGGTCGTCGACGTCGCCGTCCGCCGCCGTGATCAGCACCGCCACGTTCGGGGCGGAGGTGCCGAACCGCTCCCCGAGGAACTCGCGGGCCGCGACGGACTCGGACTCCGGGGCTTCGTAGCGGTTCAGGGCGAGAGCGTCGGCCGTGGTCGCCGCGATCCCGGCGAGCAGGACGAACAGCGCGGCGGCGGCGACGAGCACGCGGCGGGGGAAACGGGTCGCGAGACCGGTGAGCATCAGCATCTCCTCGGTAAGGTTTACGAGCGACTACTCGCATCGAGAGAATACGAGTGATCGCTCGTGTTGTCGAGGAGGGGAGAGACATGACCGACGAGCACGCGGCGCAGCCCGCCCGGCCGCGGCGCCAGGCCCGAGGACGGCGACGCATCGAGGAGATCCTGCGCGCGGCGGCCGTGGTGTTCGCCGATCGCGGGTACGACGCCGCCACGACCAACGCCATCGCGGCCGAGGCCGGCATCTCACCCGGTTCGCTCTACCAGTTCTTCCGTAACAAGGACGAGGTCGCGAAGGGGCTGTCGGAGTACTACGCCGAACGGCTCGACGAGCTCTCGGGCACGACCTTCGCCGTCCGGGTCGGTGCCGACCCGGACGTCGGGTCACTCGTGGGCGGCCTGCTGGAACAGATCGTCGCGTTCAACCGCGCCCACCCCGGGTTCAAGGCGCTCTTCTCCCGCACCGACATGCCGGCCGGCCTGCGGGCGGCCGTCGCCCCGGTGCAGGACGCCTTGCACGCCCGTGTGCACGCCCTGATCTCCCAGCTGCTTCCCGGCGTCGCGCCCGACGAGTCCGCCCGTGTCGCGACCGTCGCCATCCAGCTCGTCCGAGGCATGATGCCGCTGATCACCGAGGCCGACGGCGACGAGGCCGAGGCGCTTGCCGCCGAGCTGCACCGGGCGCTGGTCGGCTACCTGTCCACCGAGCGAGGCCGACCGGGGGCCGCGCCCTGACCCGTGCCGGCGGCTCAGAGCCGTCGCAGGATCGCGTCCGCCATCGTGCCGAAGGCGTCCACGTCTCCCGCCAGCTGCATCCACAGGGACGGTTCGGTGAGTTCGAGCTCCATGAGCATCGGCGTACCGTCGTCGCCGGTGACCAGGTCGACACGGGCGTACAGCAGCGGCTCACGGGCGCCCAGCTCGGCCTGTGCCACCTCGAGCGCCTTCCGTGCCACCTCGACCTGCTCGGCCGACGCGGTGAAGGGCCGCATCTCCTCCGTGGCGTACAGCCCCTGCGTCGGACGGAACGGGCCGTCCAGCAGGGCGTTGCGGCGCACCGAGTGCGTCAGCTCGCCGTCGAGGAACACCAGGCACGCCTCGCCCGCCGTGTCCACCGAGGTGACGTAGGGCTGGATCATGGCCCAGCGGCCGCCGTCGAGCAGGCGTTTCGCGTGCTCGATCGCGAGGGCACGCGACTCGGCTGACACCGGCTGGTACCGCCCTGTGTCGTTGGCGCCGGCGCTGACCACCGGCTTCACGACGAAGTCGCCGAAGGCCGGCATCCGCGTGTGAACCGCGCGCTTGGACAGATGCCGGGCCGGATCGAGCCAGATGGTCGGGATCACGGGAACGTCCGACGCCTCCAGGGTGCGCAGGTAGCGCTTGTCGGTGTTCCACTCGAGCACGTCGGCACAGTTGAGGAGCGTGGGCACCGATTTCGCCCAGGCGACGAACTCGTCTCGCCGGGCCGAGTAGTCCCAGGTGGAGCGGACCACGACGAGGTCGTACGACGACCAGTCGACGCGGGCGTCGTCCCAGACCGCGGGCTCGGCGGTGACGCCCCGCTCGGCCAGCGCGGCGACCAGCGGCTGGTCGCCCTTGTCGAGCTCGGGCAGGACGGAGCAGGTGGCCAGTGCCACGCGGTGGTTCTCAGTCACATCGTGAGCGTAGCGGCGTCACGTGACGGGTGTCCTACCGGCTCGTGCCGCAGACGCCGCCGGTGCCCGCGGGGCGGAGGCAGTGGGCTCAGGATGCCGCGCGAGCTCCCCGCCGCCGCGACGTGGTCACCCGCAGGGGCGCCGGGGTGACGAGCCGCTGCGCCACCGCCAGGAGTCCGTCCAGCACCAGGGCGAGCAGCGCCACGACGACGCCGCCCGCCAGCACCTGTCCGTACCGCTGGGTGCCCATCCCGAAGGCGATGATCTGTCCCAGCCCTCCGCCGCCGGCCAGCGCGGCCAGCGGGATGGTGGCGACGACCTGCACGATGGTGGTGCGCAGCCCCGCCGCGATGAGCCCGGTGGCGAGCGGCAGCTCCACGTGGAGCAGGACGCGCGTGCCCGACATGCCCATTCCCCGGCCCGCGTCACGCGCGGCCGGGTCCGCCCCTCGCACGCCCTCATAGGAGTTCGTGAGCAGCACCGGTACGGCGAAGACGGCCGCCGCGAGGACGGTGGCCGTGTTGCCGAAGAGGCCGCCGGCGGCCAGGAGCAGGATGATGCCGAGGGTCGGCATGGCGCGGGTGGCGTTGCCGACCGCCACCATGGCGCCGGCCCCGCGCCCCGTGTGCCCCAGCCAGGCGCCGAGCGGGATCGCGAACGCGGCCGCGAGCGCGACGGCGACCGCGGTCATGACCAGGTGCTCGATGCCCAGGTCGATGATCCCGCCTTGCCGGGTCCAGGTCAGGGGGTCGTTGAGCCACAGAAGGGCTTCCTCGGCGACGTTCACGCGTGTCCCTTTCCGCGCCACGGGGTCAGGGCCCGCCCTCCGGCCCAGAGGGTGAGGTCGAGCGCGAGGGCGAGGAGAACGCAGGCGAGCGTCGCGGTCATGATCTCGGCACGGTAGAAGTTGTTGCGGAAGCCCTGGAACATCAGCTGCCCGAGCCCGCCGTAGCCGACGACGACGCCGACCGTGACGAGGGCGACCGTCGACACCGTGGCCAGCCGTAGGCCGGCGACGACGGACGGGAGCGCGTTGGGCAGCGCCACCCGGGCGAGCACGCGTACCGGCCCGTAGCCGAGGCCCCGCGCGGCGTCCAGCACGGCCGGGTCGACGCCGTCGAGCCCGGCCACGGTGTTGCGCAGGATGACGAGCAGCGCGTAGATCACCAGGCCGATGAGCACCGGGGTGCGTCCGATGCCCAGGAGGGGCGCCAGGATGGCGAAGAGTGCCAGGCTCGGCACCGTGTAGAGCACGGCGGCGGTGCCGATCACGATGCCGGACAGCCAGCGGACCCGGGAGACCAGGATGCCGAGTGGCACGGCGATGGCCGCGGCGATCGCGACCGACTGCACCGTGATCGCGGCGTGCTGGACGGTGTGCTCCCACAGGGTGTCCGCGTTCTGGACCACGTAGGTCCAGGAGAACCAGGGGTTGGCGGCCATGGCGAGGACGCTATCGCGCCCGGCCGGCATCGACGAAGGATGCGGCGCGGGCCTCGTGTCGCGGTGCCGGGTGCGGTGCCGTCACCGGTTGACGGTGCTTTCCAGGACGTCGGCGAGGGCGCGCAGGTGGCCCGCGACCTCCCGCCCGAGCGGGGTGAGCTCGTACTCGACGCGGGCCGGGATGACGTCCACCACGTCGCGGACGAGGAGCCCGTCGCGCTCCAGCGTCCGCAGGTTCTGGGACAGCATCTTCTCGCTGATGCCGTCCACCCGGCGTCGTAGCGCGTTGAAGCGGGTCCGGCCGTCGAGCAGGGCGAGCAGGGCGAGCGACGCCCATTTCGAGGTGACGTCGTCGAAGACGGCGCGCGAGGCGCAGTCGCGGGCGAACACGTCGGCGACCAGCGCAGGGCTGGGTCCGGTCGCGGGATCGTGCCGCGTCATCGAGCCTCCTTCTCGGCCTCGTGCCCCCGACGGGGTCGTCCCATCCTATAGCGCCAACCTGCTGTATGGTACTTTCGATTTGAAAGTACAACCGAAGGGAAGGGCCGACCATGTCACAGGTCTATGCGGTCACGGGTGCCTCCGGGCATCTGGGCCGGCTGGTCGTCGCGGAGCTGCTCGATCGAGGGGTCGAGGCGAACAGCGTCGTCGCGATCGCGCGCACGCCGGGCAAGCTGGACGATCTCGCCGAGCGCGGGGTGCGCGTCCGGGAAGGCGACTACGACCGGCCGGAGACCCTGACCGCTGCCCTGTCCGGGGTCGACCGTCTGCTGCTCGTCTCCGGATCGGAGATCGGCCGGCGCGTCCCGCAACACACCGCGGTCATCGAGGCGGCCAAGGCCGGCGGGGTGCGGCGCATTCTCTACACGAGCGTCCTGCGGGCCGGTGACACGGGCAATCCGGTGGCACCCGAGCACGTCGAGACCGAGAGGGTGCTGCGCGAGGCGGGAGTGCCGCACACGGTCCTGCGCAACGGCTGGTACCTCGAGGTCTACACGGACCAGGCCGACCAGTACCTGCGTACCGGCCGGATCCTGGGCGCCACGGGCGCGGCCCTGATCTCCGCCGCCCCGCGCGCGGAGTACGCCGCCGCCGCGGCATCCGCGCTCCTCGAGGACGTCGACGGCGACGTGGTGTACGAACTCGGCGGTCCGGGCTTCTCCCTCGCGGACCTCGCCGTCGCGGTCACCGACGTCACGGGCACGGAGGTCGTGTACGAGGACCTCACGCCGGAGGCGTACCACTCGGCGCTCTCCGAGGCGGGGGTCGACGAGGGCACCGCCGGGTTCCTCGTGGCGATCGACCGGTCGATCGCCGACGGCGAGCTGGCCACCGACAGCGAGGACCTCGGACGCCTGCTCGGCCGTGCTCCGGCCTCGCTCGGTGAGGCCGTCAGGTCCCTCCTCCGGTAGGCCGCCACGACACACCCGTGCCCGCGGGCACACGGTCACCCGTCCGGCGCCGGTTCACCGTCCACGGTCGGCCGCGCGGGCTTCGACGGGGTTCCCGTGGTGGCGCGGATCAGTCCGCGCCCGCCGGGTCACGGCCGAGCAGATGCCGCAGTGCGGGCTCCAGGCTCGTGTGCCGGAACCGGTGGCCCCGGGACCCGAGCACGGCGGGGGAGACCCGTTGGCTCGCTTCGGCGAGTTCGCTCACGCCCTGGCGTCCCAGCACCAGTCGTGGCCCCACCGAGGGCACCGGCAGGACGGCCGGCCGGCGCAGGACCCGGGCGAGCGTCGCCGTGTAGGCGCCGTTGCGTACCGGCTCCGGCGCGACGGCGTTGACCGGTCCGGCCAGTTCCGGGTCGTAGAGGGCCCGGTGGTAGACGTCCACCAGATCGTCGATGCCGATCCACGACTGCCACATCCGCCCGTCGCCGAGCCGGCCACCGAGCCCTGCCGTGAACAAGGGCCGGAGCAGGCGCAGCGTCCCACCTCGCGGCGACTGCACCAGGCCGGTGCGGACGTTCACCACGCGCACCCCGGCGGCGCAGGCCGGGGCGGTGGCCTCCTCCCAGTCGGCCACCACGTCGGCGAGAAAGCCGTCACCCCGCGCGCTCGACTCGTCGAGCACCTCGTCTCCGCGGTCCGCGCCGTAGTAGCCGATGGCGGAGGCGCACACGAAGACCGCGGGGCCGTCCGGGGTGCGGCCGGCAAGCCGCGCGAGTGCCCGGGTGGGCCCGATCCGCGAGTCCCGGACGGCGGCGCGATGTGCGGCCGTGAAGCGGCCGCCGATGGAGGCGCCGGCGAGATGGATCACCGCGTCCACGCCCCGCAGCAGGTCGTGCGCGGGCGCATCGGGGTCCCAGCGGCGCTCGCCCGGACCGCGCGGTGTTCCCCGCACCAGCCGGATGACGCCGTGACCCGCCGTGGTGAGGAAGGCGGCCAGCGCGCTGCCGACCAATCCGCTGCTGCCCGTCATGGCGATGACCAGCGGTCGGTCGCCCTGCCCGCGGGCGGCCGCCTGCGCCGCCAGGTCCAGGCGCAGCTGCCGGTGCCGGTAGGCGAACATGCTCCGGAGCAGCGCGCGTGGGACCGTGGTCTCCACGGTGTCCGTGACCCGTGTGCGGCCGCGCTCGTCGTCGAAGGAGTGGGTGTGCCGCCACGGCAGCACCCAGCGCAGGGGCGCCGAGACCAGTTCGTCCACGAACTGCCGCGGCGGGTGCCCGTCGGAGTGCCGGGCCACCCACCTCAGGCCCAGGGGCAGCCCCAGCACGGCCTCCCCGTCCGACAGCGACCGCGCCTCGCGCAGCACCCGCACCGGTACCCACGGCGGGGTCAGGCGCACGACCGCACCGGGACGCTCGTGCCAGGCGAACACCTCGGGCACGGGGTGCTCCACCACGCTCGACCACGTCAGAGGTCTTCCGCTCGTCATGCCATACCTCCGTTGCGCAGGACGTACCAGATGAGGACCATCGTCAGTGCGGTGCCGCAGGCGTAGTTGATCCACAGGAAGTGGCGCCAGCCCCGGTTCGCCCGTGCCGAGTGCGCGTCGTCGAGACGCGCGTGCGGCAGGGCGGCGGCGAGGTACGGCAGCGCGAGCAGCGCGGTGAGCGGCCCGGGCCAGGTCGTGGTCAGGGCGAGCAGCCCTGCCGCGGTCCAGGCCACGAGCGCGAACCGCACGGTGCGGGCGGCGCCGAGCGCGGTGGCAACCGAGGAGATGGCGCCGGCCCGGTCCGGCACGATGTCCTGGACGGCGCCGAAGGCATGGCTGGCCATGCCCCACAGGAGGAACGCGCCGAGCGCGGCCAGTGTCCCCGGGTCGAACTCCGCCCGGGCCAGCGTCAGGCCGTAGACCGCGGGGCTCACGAAATGCACGCTGGACGTCAGGGAGTCGAGGAACGGGATCTCCTTGAACCGGAAGGGCGGCGCGGAATAGGCGACCAGGGCGAAGAGGCTGACGGTCAGAGCCACCCAGGACGACGGCGGTCCGAGGGCCACGAGCGGCACGAGGAACGGGACACCGGCGAGCACCGACGCGACCAGGACGGTCCGGTGCCGGCGCGGCGGCAGCAGCGCTCCTTCCACGCCGCCCTTGCGCGGGTTGCTCAGGTCCGAGGCGTAGTCGAACACGTCGTTGACGCCGTAGAGCGCCAGGTTGTACGGGACAAGGAAGAACACGGTCCCCACCACCAGCGCCGCATCGATCTCCCGTGTCGCGAGGAGGTGCGCGGCCGCGAACGGATACGCGGTGTTGATCCAGCTCAGGGGCCGTGAAGCGCGAAGGAGGTCAGTGATCATCGTCGCCTCCGAGCAGCGACCAGAGCGCCGGCAGGAGCACGACGGCGGCGACCGGGTACGCGAAGTCCTCCACGGGCGCGAGCCCCACCCGAAGACCCGAGATGTGCGCGTCCGAGTACGCGAACAGTCCGGCGGCGATCATCGCGTTGTCGAACACGGCGGTCAGCAGCAGCAGGACGGCGGCGGCGAGCGCGGTCCGCCGCCACGGCGTCCTGCGGCCGGTGGCCCACCGGACCACGGCGGCCAGCCCCGTCGCCACGCCGAGGAACAGGACGCAGAGTACGAGGTACGTCATCGCGCGAGGTCCTCCCTCCGCACCTCGGACCGCGCCGCCACCCGGTGCAGGACGCGGCCCGCCCCCAGGACGAGCACCATGGTGAGCTCGCACAGGAACAGGAGGAACACGAGCTCCTCCAACGGCAGTTCCGGTGCCAGCATGACACCGGTCATGTACGACGTCCCGCCGTGGAAGAACACGCCGAACGAGATGCCCGCCAGGTCCCAGGCGAGAAAGAACGCGGTACCGATCAGGAGCACGCCCGCGGCCCGCGCCGGGGCGTGCCAGCAGAACAGGCGGAACCTCGCGTCCAGGAGCAGGACGAACCCGGCGCTGACGAGCAGGACGGCCAGATACGCGAAGCTCATGAGGCCTCTGCTCCCGCCGTCCGGTCGTCCGGGACGTGGGCCCGGCCCCGTCCCGTCACCGGCCGGTCGGCCGCCGACGTGGATCCCGGGGCGCGTCCGGGCTCGGCGAGCGGGCCCGCGCCGGTCTCGCCCCGCAGGCGCTTGAGCACGAGTTCCGCGCTGATGAGACACATGGGCAGCCCGATACCGGGAATGGTCGTCGCACCCGCGTACAGCAGGCCGGAGACGCGGGCCGAGGCGTTCGAGCCGCGGAACAGCGCGCTCTGCCGCAGGGTGTGGGCCGGGCCGAGGGCGCCCCCGCGGAACGCCCCGAACTCGCGCTCGAAGTCGGCCGGGCCGATGGTGCGCCGTACCACCACCCGGTCGGCGAGGTCCGGGGTGCCCGTCCAGGCGCCGATCTGCGCGATCGCGTCGTCGACGATGCGTTCCACCCGCGTGTCCCCGCCGCCGTCGACCCCGCCCGAGCCGATCGAGGTGTCGGCGGGCACCGGGACGAGGACGAACAGGTTCTCGTGACCGGCAGGAGCCACGTCGTCGGTCGCGCTCGGACGGCAGACGTAGAGGGAGGCGGGGTTCGGGACCTCGCGCCGCCCGCCGAAGATCGCGTCGAAGCCGGCATCCCAGTCCTCGGCGAACAGGAGCGAGTGGTGCGCCAGCCGCGGCAGTTCACCGCGCACGCCGAGCAGGGCCAGGACCGCGCCGGGGCCGGGATCACGGCGCCGCCACCAGCGCGCCGAGCGGCTACGGTGCCGGGCATCGAGCAGGCGGTGCTCGGTCACGTGCAGGTCGGCCGTGGAGACGACGACGTCCGCCGCCACCTCGCGGGTGCGCCCCGCGTGGGACACCTCGACCCCGGTCGCTCGTCCGCCGTCGACGACGATCCGCTCGACGCGGTGGTCCGTCAGCAGCTCGGCCCCGGCGCGGCGGGCCAGACCCGCGGTCGCGTCGACGACGGCGGTGAGTCCGCCGCGCGGGTAGAAGACGCCCTGCGTCACGTCCAGATGGCTCATCAGGTGGTACATGCTCGGGGCGGCGCCCGGTGAGGTGCCGAGGAACACGGCGGGATAGCCGAGGATCCTCCGGACCCGGTCGTCGCCCGTGTGCCGCGCGGCGAAGCGGTCCAGCGGTTCGGCGAGCAGCCGCAGCAGGCGGGGCAGCCCCCGGACCACCTCCCGGTCCAGGAACGGACGCAGCGAGGTGAAGGTCGAGTACAGGAAATGCCGGGTGGCCAGGCGGTAGGTGATGGCCGCCGAATCGAGGTACGCGGACAGGCGCCGGCCGGATGCCGGGTCGAGCCCCAGCAGCGCCTCGCGGGCACCCGACGCGGGCAGGTCGAAGGGTTCGGCCGTGCCCTCGAAGTACACCCGGTAGGAGGGGTCGAGCCGGACGAGGTCCAGCTCGTCGTCGGCCGTCGTGCCGAGCATGCGGAAGAAGTGGTCGAACACCTCGGGCATCAGGTACCAGGACGGGCCCGTGTCGAAGCGGAAGCCGTCCCGTTCCCAGCTCCCCGCGCGGCCGCCGAGCGCCTCGCGCGCCTCGAACAGCGAGACGTGCGCCCCCTCCCGGGCCAGCAGGGCCGCGGTCGCCAGACCCGAGAATCCGCCGCCGATCACGACCACCCGCTGTCCGCGCACCCCGTCGTCGTTCATGCCACCCATCTTTCGCCCGTCTGCGTGCGGGTGAGCACCGTCGCGACGATGCGAGCCTTCACGGCGGCCGGGACGGACACCCGCCGGGTCCGCAGCGCGCCGGCCGGCGTCCGCCGCAGACGTTCGTTCAGTTCCGTGAACAGTGCCGTCGCCAGCGCGGTCGCGCGCCGCGGACCCGGCGGCAGCAGGGGCAGCACGGCACGCGCGGCTGCGAGGTCGGCGTCGACGTCCGCGACGACCCGTGCCTTGTGGGCGTCGTCGAGCCGCTCCGGCCCGGTACCGGGGAAGTAGGTCCGTCCCAGGCGGTTCTCGTCGTCGCCGAGGTCGCGCAGGAAGTTGATCTTCTGGAACGCGGCACCCAGCCGGCGTGCGCCCTCCTCGAGGCGCCCGCGGACGCCGTCGGGCACGGGGTGGTCGTGCAGGAACGCACGCAGGCACATCAGGCCGACCACCTCGGCCGACCCGTGCACGTAGGCGCGGTACTCCTCGTCGCTGAGCGACGCGACCGGGTCGAGGTCCCGGCGCATGGACGCGAAGAACGGGCGGACGAGCGTCTCGTCGATGCCGACGCGCCGGGCCGTCGTGGCGAAGGCGTGCACCACGATGTTGGCGCTGAAGCCGCCGCGCAGGGTCGCGAGGGTCTCCGCCTCCAGCGCGTCGAGGGTGTCGCGGCAGGCGCCGTCCAGGAGTCCGGCCTCGTGCGCGGGGCCGTCCACGATCTCGTCGGCCACCCGCACGAGAGCGTAGATGTCCTGGATCATGCCCCGTACCGGGGCCGGCAGCAGGCGCGTGGCAAGGCTGAACGACGTCGAGTAGGCGGCGATGACGTGAGCGGCCGCGGCGTGGGCCGTCGCCGAGTACAGCGCGAGGGAGGACGACGGGTTCACGCGGCACGCTCCGTGAGCCGGGTGGCGAGGCCGGCGAGATCCTTTCGCAGACCGGCGGGCAGTGCCGTCCCGCCGATCGTCGCGACCGCCTCCTGCCGCCGGGTCTCGATGAGCTCGGTCATCGCCGTCCGCGCGCCGGAGGCCACCAGGGCCGACCGGAGCAGCTCGGCACCGGGCTCGTCGAGGTCGGGGTCGCCCCACAGGTGGCGTACGGCGATCCACTCCGGATGTCCCTCGGCGAAGGCGACGAGCAGGGTGCGCTTGCCCTGGCGCAGGTCGCTGAGGGTGCTCTTGCCCGTGCGGGAGTCGCCGAACACGCCCAGCACGTCGTCGCGCAGCTGGTAGAGCACGCCGAGTTCGACGCCCACCTGCTCCAGGTCCGCCGACGCCCCGTCGCCCGCCTCGGCGAGCACCGCTCCCGCGCACAGCGGTGCCGCGAACGAGTAGCCGGCCGTCTTGTGCGCCATCATCCGCAGCACGGAGTCCGTCGTCGCGGACGCGGTGCCCAGGCCGAACGCCACGTCGTCGTGCTCGCCCGCGGCAGCTCGGAACAGGTGCTCGTCGACGAGTTCCGTCAGCTCCCCGCGCACCGCCGGCCGGACCCGGGCGAGCAGCGAGTAGGTCGCGCTCAGGAGCAGGTCCCCGCCCAGGATGCCGGACGCGTCGCCCCAGGACCGTGCGGCCTCCGGGAGCAGTCCCGACTCGGTGGCGTCGGCGGCGAACTCGGCCGGGAGGTTGCGCCGTCCGCGCCGGCTCAGGTCGCGGTCGATCACGTCGTCGTGCAGCAGGAGCGCCGTGTGCAGCAGTTCGAAGGATGCCGCGGCCACCGCGGCGTCCTGCGGGTACGGCGCGCCGAACGCGCGGTGGGTGTCGAGCAGGAGGCGCGGCCGCAGCCGTTTCCCGCCGAGGCTCGACCGCGCCAGCCGCTGCCACAGCAGCGTGTAGTGCTCGGCGAGCGCGTCCGCACGCCGGATGCGACCTTCGAAGAAGTCGGTCAGTACGGTGTCCACGGCGTCACGCGTGAGCATCTCGGTCATCGGGATACCACCCCGCCCCGCCCGTCGTCGCCGGGAGCGGCGTAGAGGCTCATCTCGCGGGCCTGTTGCACGAACCAGGGGGAGAACGCCCAGGGAGCGCCGCGCAGCGCCGCCCCGAGCGCCGCCGGAGCCGGCCAGGCGATCTCCGCCACCTCGTCGGGGTTCGGGCGGGGGCCTTCGTCCGTGACCGCCTCGTAGACGGGGCAGAACTCGTTCTCCACGACCCCTGCCGCGTCGACCGCGCGGTACCGGAACCGGGGAAGCACCACCCGCAGGTCGCGGATCCGCAGGCCGAGCTCGTCGCGGGCGCGGCGGACGACGGCGTCCTCCATGGGCTCGCCGGGCTGCGGATGGCCGCAGAACGAGTTCGTCCACACTCCCGGCCACGTGCGTTTGCCGAGGGAGCGGCGCGTGGCCAGGACCTGGCCGGCCGGATCCAGCACGTGGCACGAGAACGCCAGGTGCAGCGGCGTCCTGGCGGAGTGCACGGTCGCCTTGAGTTCCGTTCCGATCGGGGTCCCGTCCTCGTCCACCAGGACCACCTTCTCCGTCACCATGGTTCTCCGTCCAGGTAGCTAGCCTGGCTACATTTAAGCACAGGAAGTAAGAATTCAGGCTAGTAGAATTCCAGTATGATCCGTGCATCCCGGAGCGGCGACGGCAGCGGGCCCTCGATGCTCGATCCTCGCGTGATGGATCCCGACCAGGAGATCGTGCAGCGGGCCGGGCTCGACGACCGGGAGCTCGACGAGGTGGTTCGTGTCCTGGAAGGCCTGCACCGCTGGCGGGAGACCGAACGGCGGATGAGCGAGGCCTCCAGCCGGTACATGAAGCTCGGTGAGACGGACATGCGCGCACTGCGCTTCGTCATCGCCACGCAGAACCACGGGCTGATCGCGACCCCGGGCGCGGTCGCGGCGCACCTCGGCATCTCCTCCGCCTCGACGACCAAGATGCTCGACCGGCTGGCGGCGGGTGGGCACATCCGACGGCTCGCTCACCCCACCGACCGGCGCAGCCTGGCCATCGAGGTGACCGAGGAGACGCGGCGCACCGCACGGGAGTCCGTGGGCAAGGCGCACGCCCGGCGGTTCGACGTCGTCGCCCGACTGAGCTCGCGCGAGAGGGTGCTCGTCGCGCGGTTCCTGGAGGACCTCTCGGACACCGAGCTCGCGGGCGTGGGACTCTCGGAGGCCGGGCCGGACGGCGCAGGCCCGCTGCCCGCGCCATGAGCGTCCCGCACGACGCAAACGGCGGGCCGGGCCTGGAGAACCAGGACCGACCCGCCGTTTCACCGGGGTGAGTAACGGGACTTGAACCCGCGACCCTCGCGACCACAACGCGATGCTCTACCAGCTGAGCTATACCCACCATGCCCGCCGGTCAACACCGGCGGCCGACGAAAAGCATACATGAGGTCGGGCTCGCCGCCCGAACTCAATCGGCGTTCGGTAGCTGCTTCGTGACCGACGTCTCCTTCACGCGGGCCGCCGCCGCACGGGCCGTGTCCGAGTCCGGCCCGGGATGCGGGGGGAACAGGGCCTCGCGGTAGTAGCGGAGCTCGTCGATGGATTCCAGGATGTCCGCGAGCGCCCGGTGGCCGCCGTCCTTGTCGGGGCTCGCGAAGTAGACGCGTGGGTACCAGCGGCGGGCGAGCTCCTTGACGGAGGAGACGTCGATGATCCGGTAGTGCAGGTGGTTCGCGAGCTCGGGCATGTGGGCGTCGAGGAACATCTTGTCCGTGCCGACGGAGTTGCCGGCCAGTGGTGCCTTGCCCTGCGCGGGCACCCATTCGCGGACGTACTCCAGCACCCGGGACTCGGCCTCGGCGAGGGACAGGCCGCCGGACAGCTCGTCGAGAAGACCGGACCTGGTGTGCATCTCCCGCACGAAGTCGCCCATCTGCGCGAGTGCCTCGGCGGGCGGCTTGATGAGGACGTCGACCCCGTTGCCGAGGGGTTTCAGCTCGGAGTCGGTGACGACGGCGGCGACCTCGACGAGCGCATCGGCACTCACGTCGAGGCCGGTCATCTCACAGTCGATCCAGACGATGCGGTCGGCGGGGCTGGTGCTCACGGCGCCCAGCCTACGACGTGCCGTCCGGCGGGAACGGCCTGCCGGTGTGCGGCGCGCGTCGTCGGACCGGGCGCCGGGTGCGTTCCCGGGCCCCACCGGCACAAAACAGCGACACGCCGTCAGAAACAGGATCTGACGGCGTGTCGCTGCCGTGTGGTGGCCGCAGGCCGGTTCGGCGTGCGGTGCGGCCGGGTCAACGGGCCGGGTTCCGGCGGAGGGACCGGAGCATGCTCCGGGACTTCCGCTGGCCGCGCCGGCGGCGCTGCTGCCGGTCGCGGCGGAGCTCCTCGGCGTGGTCGAGCTGTTCCTGGTGGAGAGCCCGGATGAGGGTGTAGTCGATGGTGTGCACGTGAGTGCCCTTCGTGACGCTGGACTGCCGGGACGAGCCGGCGCGAGGTCTGGCCGGACCTCTCCGCCACCCGGTCGTCGGGACCAGGCGGACGCCACCGCGGTGTGACTGCACACTCTCAGGTTCCGGGCAGGTGGCGCACGGCTTTTTCCTGGTGGCGGATTCTGCTGCTGTTGGCGTCCAGCCATGTCCGAACCAGCCCCGGTCGTGCAACGGGCCGACGGCCCGCCCGGCGGGCACGCCGCACACGAACCGTCGCAGTACCTCAGGACCCCGACCTTCCGCTGGCTCACGGCCGGCTGGGCGCTCACGAACTTCGCCGACTCGGCGCTGATGCTCATCGTGGCGATCTGGGTGGCGGACCTCACGGGAAACGCCGCCGCGGGCGGCCTCACGTTCGCGATGCTGGGGCTGCCCGCACTCGCCTCACCGTTCCTCGGCGTCCTCGCCGACCGTGTCTCCCGCCGGAAGCTGCTCGCCTGCGCGTACCTCCTGGGCGCCGCGTGCCTGGTCCCGCTCTTCTGGGTGCACGACGCCGGGACCGCCTGGGTGATCTATCCCGTGACGGTGCTGTACGCGCTGGTGGCGTACGTGACCGCCGCCGGGCAGTCGGGTCTCCTGAAGGACCTGCTCCCGGACGAGGCGCTGGGCCACGCCAACGCCCGGCTCGCGATGATCGACCAGGTGTTCCGGGTGGCGATGCCGTTCGCCGGGGCGGGCGCATACGCGTTCGCGGGCCCGTTCGTACTGGTGGCGGCGACGATCGCGGCTTTCGTCGGTGCGGCGGTGGTGTTCGCGTGCCTGCGGTTCGGGGAGTCGGTGGTCCCGCCGGAGCAGCGCGTGACGGTGCGCGAGGTCGCCGGCGGTTTCCGTCAGTTGTACGCCGGCGCGCCCCTGCGGCCGCTGACCAACGTCATGCTCGTCGCGTTCGCGTTCATCGGGCTGGTCAACGCCGTGGTGTTCGCGGTCCTGGAGGACGTGGGCATCCCCAACGCGTGGCTGCCCCCGCTGCTGGTGCTGCAGGGAGTCGGCGGGCTGGCGGCGGGTGCGCTCACGCCCCGCCTCATGCTGCGATGGGGGCGTGGCCGCGTGGTCGCGGTGGGCATCCTGCTCGCCGGTGCGGGGCTCGCGCCGCTGCTGCTGGCGATGGTGCCGCTGGTGGTGGTCGCGCAGCTCGCGCTCGGCTTCGGGACGACGTCGGCCGTCGTCGCCTACGTCACCGAACGCCAGGTGGTCACGCCGTCGGGCCTCCAGGGGCGCACGGCGGCGGCCAGCCAGCTCCTCCTGAACTTTCCCCAGGTGGTGTTCACGGTGGCCGGTGCCGCGCTGCTGGCGGTGTGGGACTGGCGGGTGATCGTCGCGGTGAACGTGGCCGCCCTGCTGCTCGCCGGCCTCGCGGGCCTGCGTGTCAGGCCGCCGGCTCCGCGTCCGCCGGCTCCGCGTCCGTCCCTTCCCGCTCACCACGACCAGGCTCCACCCGGGCCAGCGCCACGGTGATGTTGTCCCGTCCGCCGGCCGCGTTGGCCCAGAGCACGAGTGCTGCCGCCGTCTCGGACGGGTCGGTGGTCCCGCCGGACAGCCGGTGCACGAGGTCCGCGACGTGCTCCGCCTCGGAGCAGTAGTTCCACAGGCCGTCCGAGCAGACCAGCACCCAGCCGGGCACCTCGGGGAGCATGGCCGCGCAGTGCGCGTCGTGGTCCGGGGCGCTGCGGCCGAGCCAGCGGGTGATGGCGTGCGACTGCGGCGAGTGCTCGGCCTGCTCGCGTGAGAAGCCGGCCGCCATCATCTCCTGGGCCCACGAGTCGTCGACGGACAGCTGCTCGGCGACGCCGTCGTCGGGCAGCCAGTAGACCCGCGAGTCGCCGAGCCAGCCCGCCACGACGAGGCCCGAGTCCACCACCGCCGCGGCGAACGTGCAGGCCGGTGGGTCGATGGCCGGTGTACTGCGGCGCCCCGAGCTCGAGGCACCGCGTGCGATCTCGTCGCCGGTGCGGACGACGGCGGCGCCCGCGGCCCGGGACGCGGCCACCATCGCCTGCGTCCACTCCGCGACCCGGCGCTCGATCTTCCCCCGTACGGGCAGCGAGCCCACCGGTTCGAACGTGACCAGGGCGTCCCGCGCCACCCGCGCCGCCTCCAGCGAGGCGACATCGGAGTTCGGTGCGCTGGACACGCCGTCGCACACCACGAGCGCCGCGGTGCCGTTGGCCGAGCCCGGGCCCGCGGCGGCCAGCGCCATCGCGTCCTCGTTGCGCGCGTGCCGTACCCCGCGATCGCAGACGCCGGCGACCCAGTCGGAGGGCTTCTCGGTGAAGTGGTCGCGTGCGGACAGGCGCGGCGGGGGCGGAGTCACGGACGAGTCGGGGTCCGGGTCGACGACCGTGACGACCGGGATCGGCTCGGTGGGCGGGGCGCCGGTGGCCTCGTCCCCCTCGACCGCCTGTCCGCGCAGCTCGAAGCCGCACTGCTCGCAGAACCGGGCGCCGGGGGCGGAGAGCTCTCCGCAGCGCGGGCAGCGTGACTTGGTGTTCTCGTCAGGAGTGCTCATCGCAGCGTCCAGCGTCGCACGGAGTTGGCCCGGTCGACGAGCGTGACACGGGCGCGACGGCTCTCCGTGAACTGGGCGAGCCGGCGCAGGCCCGCCTCCAGGGCATCGCGCAGATCGGGCTCGTCGGCCACCGCGCCCGCGACGCGGATGCCCGGGGCGGGCCCGTGCCGGAGCACGTGGTCGAGGGCGCGCTGCAGTGCCTCGACCACCACCTGGGTGCGCATCCGGGCGGGCACCGGAGCGTCATCGATCACCTCCGCGGCCTGCGCGAGGGAGGGCAGCCCGCGACCGGACCCGATGAGCAGGCGGGCGCGGGCGAGGCGGGCGTCGCCGTACGAGCCACGGGTCGGGACGACGAAGTCGAGCGCGTCGAGGGCGCCGTCCAGGTCGTCCCGCGCGAGACGCACCCGGGCCAGGCCGAACGCGGCCGCCCCCGTGTAGTTGGCGTCGGTACGGGCGCAGACGGCGTACATCTCGTGGGCGACCCCCAGCTCGCCCGACTGCTCGCACGCGCAGGCGAGCGCCAGCTTCGGCGCGAGTTCCCCCGGGACCTGCCCGTACACGGCGTTGAAGGCCGCGGCGGCACCGGCGGCGTCGCCCTCGGCGAGGCCGGCGAGACCTTCCATCCAGGCGGCGCGCCACTCCCAGGGGTCGAGGGAGAGGATCTGGCCCACGGTGTCGCGCACCCGCGGCACGTCGCCGGTCTCGAGCGCGGCACGCGCCTCGGCGAGCAGGACCTCGACGGTGCGCCGCGGGGCGAGCGCGAGCTGGTCCATGCGTGCCGCGGGATCCGTGAGGTTCACGCCCGCGACCCACGAGCTCATGGGGTCGGTGGGGTCGGGCGCGAGCGGGGGCAGCTCGTCCCACCGCAGCGGGCCACCCGAGCCGTCGGCGGGCGGCACGCCGAACAGCGCCGAGGCGGCCGACGTCGTCGCGCCGCCGCTTCCCGTCCGTTCCAGGGCGACGACCTCCCGCAGCACCCCCAGCAACTGCACCCGAGCCTCCTCGACCGTGAGGAAGCGGTCGTCCCGCGAGGGATGGCAGGCCTTGACCAGCCAGCGGTGCAGCGAGTCGTGCCGGGCGAACAGCGGTGTCTCCTCCACCGACGGGAGGGTGTGCTCGTGGACGCTGGTGCTTCCGGTGAAGTCCAGGACCAGGGTCGCGAGGGTGCGGCCGATCGTGTAGATGTCCGACGCGACGGACGGTCCCGACCGGGCCACCTCGGCGGCCTGGAATCCGCGCGTGCCGTAGATCAGCGTCGTCGTGTCGGACATGCGGCGCACCCCGCCGAGGTCGATGAGCTTGACGGTGTCGCCCTGGACCACCACGTTGTCCGGCTTGAAGTCGCAGTAGAGCAGGCCGCGGTCGTGCAGGTAGGTGAACGCCGGCATGATCTCGAGCAGGTAGGCGATGGCGTGGTCCGGCGGGAACGGCGTGCGCCGTTCCTCCCGCAGCTCCTTGAGCGAGCGGCCACCCACGTATTCCATCACCGTGTAGCCCGCGCCGGCGTGCCGCGCGAAGTTGTAGATCTCCACGATCGACGGATGCTCCACCTCGGCGAGGAACTCCCGTTCGCCGACGGCGACGTCGTACGCCTCCGTGCTGTCGGCGTTCAGCAGTCCCTTGAGGACCACCCAGCGGTTGGCGACGTTGCGGTCGCGGGCCAGGTAGATCCACCCGAGGCCGCCGTGGGCGATGCACCCCACCACCTCGTACTGCCCGCCCACGAGTTCGCCGGGGGACAGGGACGGAGCGAAGTCGAACGGGATGCCGCACGCCGCGCAGAAGCCCTTCGTCCGGCCCGGGAGACCGTCGCGGGCCCGTCCGACCGGCTCGCCGCACGCCGAGCAGTACCGCTTCTCCTCGGCCAGCTCGGGGTGCTCCATGACCGAGGCGATCGGGTCCTGGACCTCGGGCGTGGGCACGATCGTCAGCCCCGCTCCGAGGCGCTTCTCGCGCAGCCAGTGCGACGACGTGCTGTGCAGCTGGGCGTCACGGGAGACCGTCGCGATGGCCGAACCGAGGGCGGTCATGCTCAGCCGCGACGAACTGGTCGCCGCGGTACCGCCGGGCACGCCGGCCGTCGCCGCCCGCGGCGGGATTCGCGGCGGCATGGGCGCGGCCCGGTCCGCGGGGCCGGGCGTGGGCGACACCGCGCCGCCACCCATCCGGATCACGCGGCCCGCCCGTAGACCGGGGTGGGCGGCGCGGGGGCCTCGCCCAGGACGTCCGCGAGCCAGCGGTCGTAGCTGCGGCGCCAGCTCCCGTCCGAGACCCGCTGCTCGAGCACCGCGTTCACGAACCGCACCAGGTCCACCTGGTCGGCCGGGATGCCGATGCCGTACGGCTCGTCGCTGACGGCGTCACCCACCACCTTGGCGTACGGGTCCTGCGCGGCGAAGCCCGCGAGGACGGTGTCGTCGCCCGTGAGGGCGTCGACCCGGCCCTGCTGGAACATGGCCAGGCACTGCGTGTGCGTCGCGGCGGCCACCGGTTCGACGTCCTCCCAGGTACGGAGCAGGGCCAGCGACGTCGTGTCCTGCGACGCGCAGACACGCTGCCCGTCGAGGTCACCGATGCCCTTGACGCGGGACGTCGACGGCACCAGCAGCTTCTGTCCGGCATGGTAGTACTCGGCCGAGAACGCGACGTGCTCCCACCGTTCGCACGTGATCGTGTACGTCCGTACGACGATGTCGACCTCGTGGTCGATGAGCACCTGTTCGCGCTGTGCGGACGTGATCACCCGGAACCGCACACGCCCCGGGTCACCGAAGATCGCCTTCGCCACCGCGCGGGCGACGTCGATGTCGAACCCCTCGATGTTCCCGGTGAACGGGTCACGCGCGCTCATGCGCAGGGTGTCCGCCGAGATCCCGACCCGGAGGGCACCACGCTCGCGGATGCGCGCCATCGTCGAGCCCTCGGGCACGACGCCGGGGCCGGCGTCCTGCGGTGCGTACGAGGCGGTGGCGGGTGCGCCGTCGGAGCACTCCTGCAGCTTCCGGGGGAACCCGCCCGGCCCGCCGGCGGCCCCCGACCCCGCCTCCTGACGTTCCCGGCCGTCACCGGGAACGTCACCCCGCGTCACCGTCAGGTCCTCGAACCGGGTGGTGGCGGCTCGTGGCATGGCGCAGGCTGCCAGGGCCAGGACGACGAGACCGGACACGACCGCGGCGGCCAGGCGTCGCCGCTCCGGGCGCCTCCGCCGGGAACGGCCGGTGAACGCCCTGTTCACAGGTACTCCTTCTGCCGGGCCCAGATCCCGGTGGCGGTCATGCCCGCGGCGAGCAGGCCGGCCACCAGGGCGATCCAGCCGGTGCCCCGGGACACGGCGGAGGCCTTGGTGAGCTGGGCGGCGGCGCGTTCCTCCGTGGTGGTGACGTCCTGGGTGGCACGGGCGGCGAACCTCTCGAACGCTGCCATGGCCGAGCCGTCGCCCGTGGCGATCGCCGCCCTGACCGCCTCCTCCCAGCGGCCGGAGTCGTCGAGCGCCCGGATCTCCGCGTGCCCTTCCAGCCAGCCCCGCAGCAGGTCACCGGTGGGACGCTCGGCGCCGGCGGCGTCGTCGGACGCCGACAGCAGCGCCGTGGCCCGCATCGTGGAATGCTGGAAACGGTCCTCGTGCTCCCGCCCCGACCCGCGCTTGATGAGGGTGAGCGACTCCTGCGACTTGGCGTCCGTGGCCGCCGCGAGCGCGGCGGAACTGGCGACGGTCGCGGCATAGGGGCCGTCCGCGACCTTGTGCGCCACGACGTTGCCGCCGACCACGCCGATCGCCACCGCCAGTGAGCCGAGCAGGGCGAGGCCGGTGGCGACCACCATCCACGGGCTGATCATGCGGTGCGTGCGGCGCGCCAGCCACCACTGCACGAGTCCGAGCACGACGAGGGCGGTCATCACGGCCAGCAGGGGCGACTGCCGCATCGACACCGCGGCCAGATGGTCGTCCATCCGTGCGGTGAGACGGTTCGCGACGTCGTCGAGCACCGGCAGCGCCTCCTCCCGCAGGGTCGCCGACGCGAGGTCCAGGTAGCCGGTGCCGACCGGGAGGCCCTGCCGGTTGTTCGCGCGGGCCGACTCGACCAGTCCGGCGTAGCGTTGCACCGCGTCGGACACGACGGCCAGCTCGTCGGCGCGTTCGGGCGCACGAGCCGCGAGCGGAGGAACGGCACGCGCGGCCGCCGCGAGATTCTCCGTGTAACGCTCCCGCATGGCGGTGGGTTCGAGCCCACCGACGAGGAAGGCGCTCGTGGCCGCGGCGTCGGCGGACACGAGACGGTTGCGCAGATCCTGGGTCGCCACGAGATCGACGGCGTCGGCGTGTGCGACGTCGAGGTCCGACGACTGGCCGGTGCCGGCGAGGAAGCCGGCGATGCCGAGCGCGACGCAGGCGAGGACGGAGACGACCTGGGCGAGCCCGAGGCGGCCCGGAGTGCCGGAGACGGCGCTCGCGGCACGCCGGGCGAGGCCGTGCGGGAGGGCTTTCGAGCCGGGCCGGTGCGGTGCGGCCACGGTCATCGGCGTACCTCCGGAGGCTCTGGATGGAAATTTCCGCGCCACCACCGGCGCTTGTCGCTGTGCTGAGTCACGGTAGAGGTCATCCTGGGAACCTGCGACTCGTGCGCGGGTCGAGCTAGAGGTGCCCCCGGCAGGATTCGAACCCGCGACCTCGTCATTAGAAGTGACATGCTCTATCCAGCTGAGCTACGGAGGCGTACGCCCGCGCGGGGCGCGGGCCTATCGTATCGATCCTGGCCGCAGAGTTGGACCAGGAATGTGGACCAGTATCGTGGAAGCAGTCCGCGGACGCCTGCCCGACGTCCCCGGTTGGCAAGGGGCATGTGGAGATATCAGGATGAACCCGTGACTCTCGGAACGCGCTCCGCCGCCCTCGGCCGCCGGGGCGGCGTCGACCCCGACGTCGCCGAGCAGCTCGGCTTCACGGTGCACGACGTCGTCCAGGACCTCCGCGGCGACATCGCCGCTGTGCGGCTCCCGCTCCCGATCGAGGGGGCCGAGGAGGCCGAGGCCTCCCGCGCGCGGCTGCTCGCGCAGCTCGACGAGCACCTCCTGCCACGGCTCGCGGAGCTGTCCAGCCCCGCGCTCGTGGTACTCGCGGGCTCGACGGGAGCCGGCAAGTCGACCATCTTCAACAGCCTGCTGCGCGGTGACATCTCCGACGCGGGAGTGCTGCGCCCGACCACCCGGGAACCCGTGGTCGGCGTCCATCCCCGGGACCGGGTGACGCTCAAGGCCGGTCCCGTCACCGAGCTGGCGCGGGTCGTCGAGCACGAGGGGGTGCCGCGCGGTACCGCCCTGCTGGACGCACCCGACCTCGACTCGTTCGTCTCGCAGAACCGCAGCACGGCGGGAAAGCTCCTGGAGGGGGCGGACCTGTGGCTGTTCGTCACCACGGCGGCGCGGTACGGGGACGCCCTGCCCTGGGAGGCGCTCGACCGGGCGCGGGAGCGTGGCGCGAGCGTGGCCATCGTGCTCAACCGCGTCGGCGAGGACGATCTGGCGACGATCCGGGGCGACCTGAACGCACGGATGCGGGAACGCGGCATGACGGACGCGCCCCTGTTCGTCATCCCGGACGTGGGCCCGCACGAAGGACTGCTCGAGTCCCGGCTCGTGGCCGGGATCGGCCGCTGGCTGGCCATGATGGCCGGGCCGGAGCGGTCCCGCACCGTGGTGGTGCGCACCCTCAAGGGCGCGCTCAAGGCGCTCCCGGACTGGGTGGACGGCCTCGTCGACGCCGTCGACGCGCAGGGTGCCGCGGCTCGGGAGCTGCGCCGCGTGATCGACGTCGTCGTCCCCGACGCCGAGGCCGTGGCGCGGGCCGCGATCACCGCCGGGACGGCCGGCGGCTCGCAGGTGACGGCACGCTTCGCGGAACTCGTGGCGAGCCGGCGCATCGACCGCGTGACGATGCGCGACGGCGTCGTGCGGGCGACGAGACGTGCCGGCCGGGCCCGCTCGGAGGCGCTCGCCCCGTTGCGGGAGGAGGCGAGGAAGGCCGCGGAGCGGTCGATCTCCGCCGCCGGGGCCCGTACGGAGGAGCGGCTGCGGGCCGAGCTGGCCGGTCCGGGCGCGCCGGCCGCGGGTGCGGCCGTGGCGCCGTCGGGCAAGGACCGCGGGCAGGCGCGCGAGGAGTGGGCGGCCGAGCAGGCGTCCGCCTGGGTCGCCGAGAGCGACCGCCTCGTGGCGGCGCTCGGCGGTGCCGAGGAGGCACCCGGCGAGGAGCCTCCCGTCGCGGTGGACGAGGAGGCCGTACTGGGCGCCCGGCGGGCGTTCGGCGACGCCGGTCTCGCGACGCTGCTGCTCGCCGCCGCGCTCGGGAACGACGACGCGGCGCGCCTCCTGGGCAAGGTGCTGGGCGACGCGGTCGACACCCTGGTGCGGCCGCTGCGCGCCGACCTGGCCGACCGGACCGCGCTAGCGGTTGCGGCGGAGGCCCGATCTGTCCAGAGTGCCCTTGAGATCCCCGCCCTCGCCGACGACGCGGCAGCCACGCTGCGTGTTCGGCTCGCCGAGCTCAGGAGGCTGACATGACGAGCGCCTCGACGCGGCCACCCGGCCGTGCCGGAGACGATGCCGCGCTGCGCGCCCGGACCGAAGACCTCGGCCGCGCGCTGCAGATAGCGGGGTCCCGCCTCGACGACGCCGTCTTCGGCCGCGTCGCGAGTGCCGTGGCGGGTGTCCGGGAACGCATCGCGCTCGGCGTGGACCACACCGTCATCGCCCTCGCGGGCGGCACCGGATCGGGCAAGTCGACCCTGTTCAACCGGATCTCACGGCTCTCGTTCGCCGAGGTCGGGGTCAAGCGCCCCACCACGGCGAAGGTCTCGGCCTGTTCGTGGTCCGACGACGCCGCCGCGCTCCTCGACTGGCTCGGCGTCGAGCGCGAGCGCCGCATCACCCGTGCCGGCGAGCTCGACGGGGCCGACGAGGACGGCTTCGGCGGCCTCGTCCTGCTCGACCTGCCCGACCACGACTCCGTCGCCCCGGGGCACCGCGAGATCGTGGACCGGGTGCTGCCGCTGGTCGACCTGCTCGTCTGGGTGGTGGACCCGCAGAAGTACGCCGACGACGCGCTGCACTCCGGCTATCTGCGCGGCGCCGGCGAACGGCCCGGATCCATGGTCGTCGCCCTGAACCAGATGGACACCGTCCCCGCCGGTCAACAGGACAACCTCGCTCGTGACGTGGCGCGCCTGCTGCGCGACGACGGCGTCGGCGAGGTGCCGGTCGTCCCCGTCTCGGCCAGGACCGGGTACGGCGTGCCGGAGCTGCGCGAGCTGCTCGAGCAGGCGGTCCGGCGTCGTTCGGTGACCGCCGGCCGCGCCGCCGCCGAGCTCGACGCGGCCGCCGCCGCACTGCTCGAGGAGACGCCGGCCGAGGTGCCCTGGCACACGTCCACGGTGCTCGCCGCCGAGACCGACGCCCTCGGCGAGGCGGTCGGGCTCGGCCCCGTCGCGGCGCAGGTCGCGGCATCCGTGCAGAACGGGTACGGGCGGCCCGAGTTCCCCGCACCGGATCCCGACGCCGTCGCCCTGTCCCGCGCGCGCTGGCTCACCGGGGCCGGCGAGAACCTGCGACCCGGCTGGCAGCGGTCCCTCGCCGAGTCCGTCGCCTCGGCCGAACACGTCGGCGCCTCCCTCGCGACCGCACTGCGTGGCGTGACGCTCGACGTCCGCGGACCGGCTTCCGCGCGCCCGCTCCGGCGTGCGGCGCTCGTCCTCGTCGGGCTCGCCGTCGTGCTCGGTCTGGCCACCGTGCTCGCGTCCATGCAGGTGCTCCCGCTCGACGACACCGGGTCGACGGTACTCGGCGTGACCGGCGTGGTGGCGGCGCTCGCGGCACTCGGCGTGTTCCTGGCCGCGACGCGGATCCGGCGGGCGCTGGCGCGGCGCCGCGAGCAGGCGGTCCTCGCGGCGGGGCGTGCGGCCGTCGAGCGGGTGCTGGAGCGGGCCCTCGGAGAGCCCACGCAGCGGCTTCTCGACGAGCACCGGCAGGTGCGTGAACTCGCGCAGTCGGCGCGCGAGGACGGACCGCCGGCGTCGGACAGGGCCGGCCGGACGTCGACCCCGGGCCGGGGAAACAGCTCTTCGTCCACAGGCTCTGCCCGGGTGTCCTCCGCGGAGGTCGCTCGCGCGTGATGCTGGTCCCGGCGGGCCGGCAGGGGGCCGGTCCGCGGGAGCGAAGGAGCACGACGTGAGCAATGACGTGAAGGTCACCGTGACGGGAAACGCGGGCAGCGACCCGGTGATCCGGCGGTCGGGCAGCGGCAACGAGTGGACGACGTTCTCGGTGGCCAGCACGCGGCGCATCCGGGACACGAACGGTGAGTTCTACGACGGCCCGACGATCTGGTTCCAGGTCAAGGCCTGGGGGCATGCCGCGGTGAACATCAGCAAGAGCGTCAAGAAGGGCCAGCCGGTGATGGTCGCCGGCCGGCTCGAGGTGGACGAGTGGGGCGAGGAGGCCCGCCGCCGGACGAGCCTGGTGATCAACGCCGACGCGGTGGGCCCCAACCTCATGAAGGGGCGCGCCGACTTCCAGCGCGTGATCCCGTCCGACGAGCCTCCGGGTGCCGCGGGGGAGGGGCGTGGCACCGCTGCGCCCTGGCGGGCTGGTGGCCTCGCCCGCGGTGTGCCGGACGAGGACGTCTGGGCCACGGCCGCGACCGGGCCGGAGACGCCGGCCGGTACGCAGGCTCCCGGCGATGCCGAGGACGAGGACACCCGAACGGCGACGGCACCGCCCGGTGCCGTGACCGCGGCCACCGGGACCCAGGACGAGATCGAGCGGTCGCGCGGGTAGGCGTCGTCCGCAACGCGTAGGCTGGGGGCCGACGCCGCCCGTCGCGGCCGTGCGCGATGTGCGTGAGCAGGTCGCCGCGCGACGGGTGCAACCCCCTCCCTACCTGTTGAAACGGTGGAACGAAGGCAGTGGCTGAGTTCATCTACTCCATGTACAAGGCGCGCAAGGCGCACGGCGACAAGGTCATCCTCGACGACGTGTCGCTGAACTTCCTCCCCGGCGCGAAGATCGGCGTCGTCGGCCCGAACGGAGCCGGGAAATCCACGATCCTGAAGATCATGGCCGGACTGGACACGCCGTCGAACGGCGAGGCCCGGCTGTCGCCCGGCTACACGGTGGGGATCCTGCAGCAGGAACCTCCGCTGAACGAGGAGAAGACGGTCCTGGGCAACGTCCAGGAGGCGGTCGCCGACATCCTCGGGAAGAAGGCGCGGTTCGACGAGATCTCGGCGCTGATGGCCGAGCCGGACGCGGACTTCGACGCGCTGCTCGCCGAGATGGGCACGCTTCAGGAGGAGATCGACGCGGCGGACGCCTGGGACCTGGACAACCAGCTCGAGCAGGCGATGGACGCCCTGCGGTGCCCGCCGCCGGACGCCGACGTCAAGGTGCTCTCCGGTGGTGAGCGCCGCCGTGTGGCGCTGTGCAAGCTGCTCCTGGAGAAGCCGGACCTGCTGCTGCTGGACGAGCCCACCAACCACCTCGACGCCGAGTCGGTGTTGTGGCTGGAGCAGCACCTGGCGAACTACCCGGGCGCCGTCCTCGCCGTCACGCACGACCGGTACTTCCTGGACCATGTCGCGCAGTGGATCTGCGAGGTCGACCGCGGGCGCCTCTACCCCTACGAGGGCAACTACTCGACCTACCTCGAGAAGAAGCGGGAGCGTCTCGAGGTCCAGGGCAAGAAGGACGCGAAGCTGGCCAAGCGCCTGAAGGACGAGCTGGACTGGGTGCGCCAGAACGCCAAGGGGCGGCAGACCAAGTCCAAGGCGCGTCTGCAGCGCTACGAGGAGATGGCCGCCGAGGCGGAGCGGACCCGGAAGCTCGACTTCGAGGAGATCCAGATCCCGGCCGGCCCGCGCCTCGGTTCGCTGGTCCTGGAGGCCGAGAACCTCCGCAAGGGCTTCGGTGACCGAACCCTGATCGACGGGCTCAGCTTCACCCTGCCGCGCAACGGCATCGTGGGTGTCATCGGACCGAACGGCGTCGGCAAGACGACCCTGTTCAAGACGATCGTCGGGATGGAACCGCTGGACGGCGGCACGCTGAAGGTCGGCGACACGGTCTCGGTGTCCTACGTGGACCAGTCCCGTGGTGGCATCGACCCGAACAAGACGCTCTGGGAGGTCGTCTCCGACGGGCTGGACTTCATCAAGGTCGGCAACGTGGAGATCCCGTCCCGTGCCTACGTCGCGTCGTTCGGGTTCAAGGGCCCGGACCAGCAGAAGCCGGCCGGCGTGCTGTCCGGTGGCGAGCGCAACCGCCTCAACCTGGCGCTGACGCTGAAGCAGGGCGGCAACCTGCTCCTCCTCGACGAGCCCACCAACGACCTGGACGTCGAGACCCTGGGATCCCTCGAGAACGCTCTGCTCGACTTCCCGGGCTGCGCGGTGGTGGTCTCCCACGACCGCTGGTTCCTGGACCGCGTCGCCACGCACATCCTGGCGTACGAGGGCACCGAGGAGAACCCGGCGAACTGGTACTGGTTCGAGGGGAACTTCGAGTCGTACGAGGAGAACAAGGTGGAGCGTCTCGGCGCCGACGCGGCGCGCCCCCACCGCGTCACCTACCGTCGCCTGACGCGCGACTGAGCGAGACGGCAGCGCCCCCGGTGAATCGCATCGCGCCATTCATCGGGGGCGGCCCCTTGTCGCCCGGCGCAACAATAGGGGCGGGTTTGCCGGGAATGGGGCGAGTCGGGGAGGATTGCCCCCATGGTGTTCTCCGTGCCCCGTCCCGGATGGCAGGATCTGCCGCCCCCTGTTCGCCGGCGCATCTCGGAGGAGCTCGGCAGCCGGGTCATCGGGTGGACGACGCTGCCCATGAGCGGCGTCGCCGACGGGGTGACGATGTCCCTCCAGACGGGCGCGGGAACGCAGGTGTGCACCGTCGTGAACACGTCGGATCCCCGCGCCCAGGAGCTGGCCCGCCGTGCGGTCCACGTCGTGGGCGCGCTTCCGGCGGCGGCTCCCGCTCCCACGCTGCTGTGGTGGTTCGACGAGGATCTCGACGGCTTCGGGCGCTGGATCGTGGCCAGCTGGGCGATGCGCGACATCCGGCCGATCGGCGACGAGTGGACGACCGACGAGATCGCCGCCGCCCTCGGGGTTCTCCAGCAGGTGCGCGAGTTCGAGGCGCCCGCCGGCGGGATGTTCCTGGACAGCGCCGAGGTCTTCGACGACGGGCCGTGGCGGCGCCTCGCCGACGAGCGTCCTGACGGGTTGCGCAACTTCTCCCCGTGGCTCGAGCCGCGCCTGGAGGCGCTCGCCGAGATCGCCGTCCACAGCGGGGAGGCCGTGTCCGGCACCACGCTCGTCCACGGGGCACCGACGCGCCAGGTCCTGTATCCGTCGCTGACACCGGGCGGACGGCCGGTGGCCTCCGCTTGGTCGCACGCCTCACGCGGAGCGCCGTTCGTGGACACCGTCCTCCTGCTCGCCCACATCCGCGCGGAAGGCGGTCCGCCGCCCGAGGTGGTTCTCGCTCGGCACCCGCTGCCGTCCGGAACCGATCCCGATGCCGTCACCTGCCTCGTGACGGCGCTCACTGGTCAGCTCATCGAGCACGCGCTCCAGCCGGCGCGTGCGACACCCGGGCAGCGGCCGTCCGTCCTGCGGGCCCGTGCGAGCGTCTGCGTGGAATGGCTCCGCCGCCGGCTCGGGTTCTGAGCGCCTCGCCCGTCTCCACGGGACTGGCCTGCGCGCTTGGGGCAGACTGAGCGCCATGACCGAGCAGCCCGACGACGTGCCCACGGAACCCGAACGCGCCGCCGGTCCCGCGCCCGACGCCGCCGTCGGGGACCTCACGAGCGCGCTGGAGAACCTGCGCACGCGGCTCGGCACGCTCCGTCTCCCGCTCGAGACCCCCGGCGCCGACCAGGCGCGCGACGCGCGCCGCCGGTCCGTCGACCAACTGGACGACTACCTGCTTCCGCGCCTGCGCTCGCAGCAGGCCCCGCTGCTCGTGGTCGTGGGAGGCTCGACCGGCGCCGGCAAGTCGACCCTCGTGAACTCGGTCCTGGGGGAGGACGTCACCCTTCCCGGCGTGCTGCGTCCCACCACCCGCGCGCCCGTGCTGGTGCACCATCCGCTCGATGCCCGGTGGTTCACCGGCGACCGGGTCCTGCCGGGCCTTGCGCGCGTGACCGGCGCGGGCGGGCCCGCGGGCGTGCAGGAGCCGGCCACCGCGCCCGTGTCCGGCGGTCCCGCTCGCCACGACGCCGCCCCCCGCACCGCGGCGGCGGAGTCCCGGACCCTGCGCATGGTCGCGAGCGAGGCCCTGCCTCCCGGCCTGGCGCTGCTCGACGCGCCGGACATCGACTCGGTCGAGCAGGCCAACCGTGATCTGGCCGCGCAGCTCCTCGGCGCCGCCGACCTGTGGCTCTTCGTCACCACCGCGGCACGCTACGCGGACGCCGTCCCGTGGGACCTGCTGAACTCGGCGGCCGAGCGGCGTGCGCAGGTGGCCATGGTCCTCGACCGCGTCGACCCCGGGGCCGAGGCCACGGTCGACGACCTCCGCGACCTCATGGCGGAGCAGGGCCTGGGCGATGCGCACCTGTTCGTCCTGCCCGAGGCGGAGCTGACGCAGGAGGGCTATCTCCCCGAACGAGCCGTCGCGCCCGTCGCCGACTGGCTCACGGACCTGGGCGGCGACGCGAGTGCCAGGGCGCACGTCATCGCGGCGACGCGGGACGGCGTCGTCGACGACCTGGTACGGCGGGCCGAGGGCCTCGCCGATGCCGCCGACGCCCAGCAGGAGGCGGACGCGCGCCTGCGCGCCGTGGTCGCGGGTGCGTACGCCGACGCGGTCGCCCATGTGAACGCGGCCACCTCGGACGGCGCGCTGCTCCGCGGTGAGGTGCTCGCCCGCTGGCAGGACTTCGTGGGAACGGGGGAGTTCTTCCGCGCGGTGGAACAGAACGTCGGGCGGGTGCGGGACGCGATCGGTGCGTTCTTCCGGGGCAGACCGCGGCAGGCGCCTCAGGTCGAGCACGCGATCGCGCACGGTCTGGAGTCGGTGGTGCTCGACGCCGCCGAGGGCGCGGCGGAACGGGCGTACGCGGGATGGCGGGGCGACACGGCGGGCAGGGTCCTGCTGGACGGGCTCGAGCTGTCACGGGCGTCGGGCACCCTGCGGGCCGACGTCGGGGAGCAGATCCGCGGCTGGCAGTCCGACGTGCTGAACCTCGTGCGGGAACAGGGCTCCGCGAAGCGCGGCACCGCGCGGGCGCTGTCGTTCGGCGTGAACGGCCTGGGTGTCGCCCTGATGGTTCTCGTGTTCGCGTCCACCGGGGGCCTGTCCGGGATCGAGGTCGGTATCGCGGGCGGGACGGCGGTTCTGGCGCAGCGCCTGCTGGAGGCCGTGTTCGGCGAGGACGCCGTGCGTCGGCTCGCCGTCGAGGCCCGGGAACGGCTGACCACCCGGGTCCGGACGGTCATGGACGGCCAGGCCGCGCGGTACACGGCGCAGCTCGACGCGGTGGGATCGGCCGACGCCGGAGGCGTCGCCCTGCGCGGCGCGGCACGCGCCGTGGCGGACGCCGCCGGCGTGGAGCGAGGCTCCCGCTCCACGGCGGGATCCCGGACCGGCGATGCCACGTCGGTGCCCGCCTCAGGGACCTCGCCGCGCGGCCTGCGCGGCGCGGGCATGGGCGCCGGCGAGCCGGCCGTGACCTCTG
>NZ_JAFMPK010000018.1 GCF_017349295.1 Myceligenerans salitolerans | reverse complement strand
GATAGGGCTTGGGCACGATGACATCCTTCCAGCCCGCCGAAGCAGGCAAGTCAGTTGTCACCTATCCGTGCAGCAGACCCACTCGAACCTCCCGGTGCGTTCCAGGTCCCCGGTCGCGACCCGCAGTATCTGACCGTCGAGGTAGCCGCCGTCGACCAGAATCGACTCCGCGAGCATGGCGCGCAGGTGCGCCACGCCGTACTCGCGCATTCCGCGGTCCATCAGGGACAGGAAGTTCTCGGGCTGAGTCGGCCGCACGACACGTTCGGGTAGCCCTGCCCGCCGCAGACGCTCGCGCAGGAGGTGTTTGCCTCGCCGGTACTCCACAGGTAGTTGTTCGGCGAACCGGACCACGAGGGGGTGGGCGAGGGGCGCGACGGGCCAGATGCCGGCGTCGAGGTAGGCGGGGTTGTGCAGGGTGAAGGCGTTCAGGGTGGGGATCGGGACCGCCGAGACGGGTGCGGCATCGGCGGCCAGGTCGCCCGCTACAGCACGGACCACCGGCCCAGCCCAGTCCGGCAACGGCACACTCCCCCGCTGGTTGTCCAGCTTGTCGGCTCGGTCGGGCGCGCGCTCGTGTGGGTGCAGTGCGCTGATCTCGTCCCCGCCCAGGCCCGTGTAGACGAGGGTGGCCGCGTGGTCGCGGGCGGCGTCGCGCAGGGCGTCGAACGCCTCCCGGTAGAACGCGGCCTCCGGATCGTGAGGCTCACACCGGCCACGGACGCCGTCCGGCGCGAACGGCGGATGCGAGGCAGCGGCGATGGCGACGTCGTGAGCACCGAGGTGGCGTACCAGGGTCTGGCGGCGTCCGGCCTGGGCGCGGCCGATGTCGCCGTCGACCACGAGCCCCACGGTGCGGATGGTGCCGTGCCGCGCAGCAGCGGTCAGGGCGACGCCCGCCGAGTCCGCGCCGCCGGACAGCTCGGCGGCGACCTGTCCCCCGGGAGCTGGCAGGCGAGCGACCACGTGGCTCAGACTTCGTCGAAGGACGCAACCAGGTCGGTGCCGCCCGGTTCCCGCGCGGCCAGGACATGCTCGGCCGGGTCCGGGTAGGTGACCTGGACCCCGCGCGTGTCAAGGTGGGCCGTGGCGCGCTCGGTCAGCCGCAGTACGCCGTCGAACAGGGTGGTGCTGGAGTACACCGGCGTACGCAGCAGAGCTCGGGTCACGGCGGTGTCGACGAGCTTCGCGGGCTCGAACCGGCCGAGCAGATCGGTGACGTTCCACGAACCCGCCGCTATCCCGTCGGCGACGGTCATGTACAGGGGCGCAGTGCCGAACTCTCCGTTGTGAACGGCGATGCCCTGCGGGGTCAGCTCCACAGTGACGTGATCGCCCGGCCATGCCAGAGCGTCGGCGAGGGTGCGGGGCGCGGGGAACAGGCGACCGCGCAGGTCGCGCTCGCGGGCAATGACCAGACACGACCGCTCCCCCGTCACGACCAGGAACGACTCCACCGACGGGTTGACCAGCGGTTCGATCCAGCCGCCGCCCGAACGCCACGCCCGGGCGTCCCAACTCCAGGCTGGGTCGGTCAGGTCGGACAGGCGGATGGTGAATTTCAGCATCGTGGGCCTCCGCGAACAACGAGTGGGAGCTCGCGGGGACCGGGCGCTCCAGGCGGCCCGGTCCCCGCGAGCGGTCAGGGGCGGCGGGTCAGCCGCACAGGTCGCCCTGCTTGTCGGAGTCGGCGGCGCCGGGCATCTTGCGGCCGGCCTGGTCCCGCAGCTCGGGCACGCCCGCCGTGATCGGGCCGGTGAAGAACTCGTCCACGTTCATCGTCTTCATGTCGGCTGCCTTCCATTCGGTGACGCCGCCGACCGTGTTCGACGGCGTCACCACCCTCGCCGGACCGGGAGCAGGAGGGCATTCTGCGACCGGCCACCCGGCAATCTGCCGCTCCCGAGGACAGCAACTCGCCCGGTTCTGCCCCGTGCCAGACTGGCGGCCATGCCTTCTGCGAGCGTGATCCGGGACGCCCAGGTTCTGTGGGAGTTCCATCAGATGCCCGACGAGCGCCGTGCCACCGATATCGCGATCGGGCTGGGTGGTCATGACATCAGCGTGGCCGAGCACGCGGCCGACCTGTATCGCCAGGGCCGGTTCCCCTTGGTCGTCTTCACCGGCGCGAACGCCCCCACGACTCTGGAGCGGTTCCCGCGGGGAGAGGCGGTGCACTTCGCCGAACGAGCCGAAACCCTCGGCGTCCCGCCCGAGGCGATCGTGCTGGAGACGAAGGCGACCAACACCAGCGAGAACTTCACGTTCACCCGCGAACTGCTGCTGGGGCGCGGGCTGGATCCGAAGTCGGCGACGATCATCAGCCGCCCCTATCAAGGCCGGCGGGCGTGGGCCACGGTCCGGAAGGTGTGGCCGGAGCTGGAGGTGGTGTGTTCTGCCCGGTGGTTGGCGCTGGAGGACTACATCGCGTCCATCGGGGATGAGCAGCGGGTGCTGAACATGCTCGTCGGAGACACACAGCGGCTGTGGGCGTACGCAGACGCCGGGTTCGCCGTGCCGGTCGAGGTGCCCGACGACGTCCACGGCGCGTACGAGCGACTCGTGGAGGCCGGGTACACCAAGCGACTGATCGCAGAAGCCGGTGAGTCCTGACCGTCCTTAGGTGGTGGGGACGCCGACCAGGCCGGCGAGGCGGGTCAGTTCCGGACCGGGTCGCCGAACAGCCTCCGTGATCAACGAGGTCACGACGTCTTTGGTGATGTGATGGTGCCGCACCTGCGAAGGCGCGGCAGCCTCGGCGCGAACGAGCGTGGCGAGGGCATCCCCATGATCCCCGGCGGCGAGGCTGGCGCGCGCGACGTCCAGGTGCAGCCGCACGCGCCGTTCTGCGGGCAGGTGTTCGACCCGGAGGGGGCCGCCGACGGCCAGGACGGTGTCCATGTCACCGGCAGCGGCCGCGACGTTGGCCCGGTGGATCGCGACGTTGGTGGGGCCGAACGCGGTCCACAGGTCGTTGCGATCGGTATCGGTGACCATGGCGGCCCGCTGTGCTTCGTCGAGGTAGGTCGCGGCAGCCTTCTGGTCGCCGGCTCCGGCCAGCAGGACCGCGCCCGTCAGCAGGATCGTGCCGTAGACGGCTGCCGACGTCATGGTCCTGGACATGCGCCCCTGGAATTCTCTGGTGGCGGTCTTGATCGTGACCAGCGCGTCGCCCCTGTGACCGGCGGCGGCCATCGAGAACGCGGCTGTACGCAGTAGTGACAGGCGCAGGCATGCGTCGTTGCTCGCCTCGGCCGCTGCGACTCCTCGGTCCGCGGCGATCCACGCGATGTCGGTCCGGCCCGCCTTCGACAGCACGATCGCGGCGACCTGGTACGCCAGCGCCCGCACCCTGGCATCGGTGGTTGCGCGGCCGTGTTCCGCCGATCGCAGAGCGGCAAGAGCCTTGGACGCCCTTAGCGCCGCCGCTTCGAAGCTGCCGGCCTGGTACGACGCGAAGGCGCCGGCGACGGCTGGCCTGGCTCGCTCCAGCCGATCGAGTCCGCCCTCGGCAGGAGGGTAGGACAACACGGCGCGGCACAAGAGATCGATCGCCGTGGCCGGGATCTCGGAGTCGGCGCTGGCCACTGCATCCTTGTGGGCCCAGGTGGCGATCCACGCTCCCACATCGTGCGTCGGTGCCGCGGTCCGACCGCGCCGGGTCGGGTGGAACCCGAGGTCGGCGTCGGATCCCACGCCGAGCACCGCGCGTAGCCCGTCCCGGTAGTCCGCCCCTGGCCAGCGGGGCTGTCCGTTCTCGTAGCGGCGGAGGGTGTCGACATCGAGGTGGACCTCCTTGCCTGTGGTGCGCCAGAGGTACTGGTTGACCGCCTCGGCCAGCTCTCTGCGCGACATCGGCAGACCGCTGCCCGAAGGCGAGGGCGTGGATTCGCGTCGCTGTCGCAAGTGGTCGTTGGCCATGACGTCCTCCGCCGACGTTCGTGGTCCCTCTGGAGTGCCGCCCGTTCAGGGTAGTGAGCCGTGCCTCGGTGTGTGCGAGGTCACTCCAGATTGCCGGACTCTGCCGCCCAGAATGCCCTCCAGCACAAGGCGGTGGGTGACAGACAGTGGGGGTGCGCCGCCGGCCTGGTCGGCGCGGTGGAATCCACGTCCTTGGGGAGGCGCCCGTGCCCGTCACTGTTCCGCTCTTGTCTCGTGAACAGATCGCCCGGCTGCCCGAACGTGCTCGTGAGGTGGTCGAGTACCGCAAGTCCGGCCTGTCGCTGAACCACATCCAGGGCTGCCCGCTGGACTGCGCGTACTGCATCCGGCACACCTACGGCGTGTGGGACATGACCCAGCCGCGTGCCCTGATGTCCGACGACGACGCCGTCCGGGAACTTATCTCCCACCCCTACTTCCAGCCGCACAAGACCCCGATCCAGATCTTCAACCGCGCCACCGACCCGTTCCTGCCCCGGGTCAAGGAGCACCTGTTCACGGTGCTGGAAGCACTGGACACACTCGGGCTGACCAACCACGTCCTGGTCATCACCCGCTACCGGATCGACGCTGAGGACTGCGCCCGGCTCAACCGGCTACGGCACATCCGGCTGACGCTCCTGATCACCTACTCGGGGATCGCCGACGAGCGGATCGAGCCGGTCAAGTCCTCGATCGCCGAGGCGTCCTTGAAGACGGCGTTCGAGCATGCCGACCGGTACCGAGTCATCCTGTACTGGCGCCCGCTCGTACCCGGCGTGAACGACACCCCCGAACACCTGGGCAAGGCAGTCGAGCTGTCCCGGCACGCGCACGCGACGGTGTTCACCGGGCTGTTCTACCGGGGCGAAATCGCCGACTACTACAAGGCCAACGATCTGCCCGAGCCCTACAGCGACACGGCCCGGCGCAAGATCGTGCCCGAGACCCTCGAGCGGCGCATCCTGGATGCGTTCGCCGACGGCGCGGGCGGACCGTTGTTCCGCAAGACGTCCTGCTCGGTGTCCTTCGCCCACCAGGAGGCCGACTACAACGGGCACTACGGTATCCGGGAACTGTGCGACATCTGCCCGGCCAAGCAACTCAAGATCTGTGCCGACGCTCACCACGTCCCGGCCTCTGACGACATTCACGACCTCGCGCAACGGCTCCCGGGCAGGGAGGATGTCGAGATCGTGGAGATCACCGAACGTGCCGCCGTCGTGGCCGGCCTGGACGAGCAGCCCCGCTACTTCCTCCAGCACGGCCTCGGCTTCCAAATCCACGACCAGCGCCACCCGCACAAGCACCGCTTGCACGGCCGCGCCGACCTCGGTTGGGACTCGACCACGCCGTCGGACCAGGAGGACCCGTCATGACCACCGGCCGCTGGGATGAGCTCAACTATGTCGTCGTCGACGTCGAAGGCAACGGCTACCGGCCACCCGACCTCGTCGAACTCGCCGCCGTTCCGATCCGGCACGGCCGGATCGGCCAGCCGCGCTCCTGGCTCGTACGCCCGCCTCACCCGATCCAGTGGCAGGCTCGCAACATCCACGGCATCAGCAACGATGACGTCGCCGGCTCCCCGACCATCGCCGAGGTGGCCGACGACGTTCTTGCGGCTCTCGGCGACGCGGTCCCGGTCGGGCACAACGTCCACGTCGACCTCGACGTCCTGACCCGCTCCCTGCCCGGCTGGAAGCCGGTCGAAGCGTTCGACACGCTCAAGCTCGCGCGCCGCGCCTGGAGTCTGCCCAGCTACCGGCTCGGCGCCCTGGTGCGGCACCGGCGTCTCGACACCGACCTTCCTGGCGGCCTGCGACCCCACCGCGCAGGCTACGACGCACTGGTGACGGCCCGGCTGTTCGTGGACCTCGTCGCAGGCAGCGACGTGGGTGAAGGCGCGATGCTCCAGGAGCTGCGCCAGTTCGGCCTTGCCGCTGGGCTGGGTGCAGCTTCTGCGGCCGCCGTCAGACCTGCGGCGTCCGACCCAACCCTGTTCGACCTGCCATGACCACCACACCGCCCGCGAGCGGTGGGATGTTCATCGCGGTCGATGGGCCCTCCGGCGTCGGGAAGTCGACCCTGACTCGCGCGCTGACGATCCAGCTGGGCCAGGACGGGCACGCTGTCCACCGCACCGCGGAGCCCTCGGACGGGCCGATCGGGACGCTGGCGCGCGGGATGACGAACGCCGCTGACGGCCTGACGCTCGCGTGCCTGTACGCCGCCGACCGGTACCACCACCTGGCGCACGAGATCGAACCACGCCTCGCCGCAGGTGCCATCGTGATCACGGACCGGTATGTCGCCTCCGGCCTGGTCATGCAGCGTCTCGACGGCGTCGACCCCGACCTGTTGTGGGCGCTGAACGAGCAGGCCCGCACGCCTGACCTGCTCCTGAGCCTCACCGCGGACGACGACGTCATCCGCCGCCGCCTGACCCGGCGCGGGACGCACAACCGCTACCAGGATCAGCACACCTCCAGCCGCGACGAAGCCACCTGGCACAAGGAAGCCGCCGAACACCTCGCGGCCACCGGCGCCGTCGTCCACGCCATCGACACCACTCACCTCAGCGCCAACGCGGTCACCGCCCTGGCCCACCGGCACGTCCATGACGCCCTGGCCGCCCCACGAAGAAGACACAGCGGCATGACCGCTACCACGCTCGATGCTGCCAGCCCCGCGGCAGCCTCCGGAACGTTCCTCCTCGGCGGGGACCTGCCCGTGCATCGGATCGGGTACGGCACCATGCAACTCACCGGCCCCGGGCATTGGTACCACCCCGCCGACATCAACGCGGCGAAGCAGGTGCTGCGCCGCGCCGTCGACCTGGGCGTCAACCATCTCGACACCGCCGACGCCTACGGTCCCGAGACCGTCGAACACCTCATCCGCAAGGCACTGCACCCCTACCCCGACCACCTGGTCATCGCCACCAAGGGCGGCATGACACGACAAGGACCCAACAGGTGGGCACCCGTGGGACGGCCGGAGTACCTGCGGCAGTGCGTGGAGATGAGCCTGCGACGCCTCGCGGTGGACCGGATCGACCTGTACTACCTCCATCGCGTTGATTCCAAGGTGCCGCTCGAGGACCAGGTCGGCGAACTCGCCGCGCTCCGCGACGAGGGCAAACTCCGGCACATCGGCCTGTCCAAGGTCACCACCATCCAGCTCGAGGCAGCACGACGGATCGCGCCGATCACAGCCGTCCAGAACAAGTTCAACCGCCACGAGCCAGACTGGGCGATGTTCGACCACTGCACCAGAACGGGGACCGCGTTCGTCCCGTACGCGCCGCTGGCCGCCGGAGCCCTGGCCGGCAGACCGGGAGCGGCCCGCCGGGAACTCTCCTGGCTTCTCGGACTGTCCCCAGTGGTCTTACCGATACCCGGCTCAACGTCGATCCAGCACCTCCAACAGAACGTCCACGTCTGGTGGTGTCGCTCCGTGTCCGGCCCGACATACCGGGCCCTCCAGCCCGTGACCTGGCCGGTCTTGGCGTTCTTGCGCTTCTCCACCTCACCGAAGACGCGCTTGCCCGGTTTGCCTGCCATGGGTGGTCCTCTCCACCCGACAGGTGTCCCACCGGCTCCCTGTGGGGGAACGACGCACCGCACACTTCCGCGAACTGAGCCTCCACCTGCGAGAACGCCTCGGATCCCGTGGGGGAACTGTGGGGCAACGGATGGCCTCAGAAGGTCATCCCTGTCCACCACCGTCCCGCACGCCCGAAAGCGTTGTCGCAGGTCATCCCGCATCCGGCCTGGTCAGCCGACCAGCCCGAAACCCGGGTGAAGCTCAGACGTTGAACCCCAGCATCCGCAGCTGCTCCTTGCCCTCGTCCGTGATCTTCTCCGGGCCCCACGGCGGCATCCACACCCAGTTGATGCGGTGGCCGGTCACGATGCCCTCCAGGGCCTGGGCGGACTGGTCCTCGATCACGTCGGTGAGCGGGCAGGCCGCGGACGTGAGCGTCATGTCGATCGTGGCGAAGCTGTTCTGGTCGATCTGCACGCCGTAGATGAGGCCCAGGTCGACGACGTTGATGCCCAGTTCCGGGTCGATCACGTCGCGCAGCGCCTCCTCGACGTCGGCGACGTTCGCGGGCGTGCCGGCTGCGGCCGCCGCCTCGGTGGTGGGAGCCTCCGTCGTGGGCGCCTCGGGCGCTTCCTGGCCGACGTCGGTCGTGGTTCCCTCGGTCATGTCTGTCACCTCAGTCGTTGGTGGCCGACGCGCCGCTGCGCACCAGCGAGTCCTTGAGCGCGGCCCAGCCGAGCAGCGCGCACTTGATCCGGGCGGGGTACTTGGAGACCCCGGTGAAGGCGGTGGCGTCGCCGAGGTCGTCCTCGACGCCCTCGTCGTCGAGCCCCTTGCCGCGCGAGCCCATCAGGTCGTGGAACAGCGCGTCGAGGCGCGCCACCTCGTCCAGCGGCTGGTCGCTGACCAGCTCCGTCATCACGGAGACGGACGCCTGCGAGATGGAGCAGCCCTGTCCTTCCCAGGACACGCCGGCCACCCGGGCGGGCCCGCCGTCGACGCCGGGCAGGACGTCGACCCGCAGTGTCACCTCGTCGCCGCAGGTGGGGTTCACCTGGTGCGACTCCCCGTGCAGGTGGTCGGCGTCCACCGCGACCAGGCCCCGGCCCACGGGATGCTTCGCGTGATCCAGGATCACCTGCTGGTACATCTGCTCGAGCGAGCTCACGCCTGTTCCTTCCGAAGTTCTCTGGTCCAGCCTAGGCGCGACCGCGCCGCGCCGTCGTCATTCCGCTCCGAAGAACGCCCGGACCCCCGCCAGAGCTTCCCGGAACGCCGTGACCTCGTCGACCGTCGTGTACACCGACGCCGACGCGCGCGCCGTGGCGGCGATCCCGAACCGGCGGTGCAGCGGTTGCGCGCAGTGGTGCCCGACCCGCACGGCGATGCCGGCGTCGTCCAGCACCTGCCCGACGTCGTGCGCGTGCACGCCGTCCACCACGAACGACACGGCCGCGACGCGGTCGGGCAGCCCGGCCTCCGGGCCGGCGTCCTGCCCGAGCGTCCCGACCGTCGCGGGACCGATCACCCGGACGCCGGGGATCTCCGCGATCCTCAGGAGCTCCGTGGCCAGCTCCGCCTCGTGGGCGCAGACCGCGTCCATGCCGAGCTCCCGCAGGTAGTCCGCCGCGGCGCCGAACCCGACGGCCTGCGCGACCATCTGCGTGCCCGCCTCGAACTTCAGCGGCGGTGGGGCGAACGTCGTGCCCTCCATGGTCACGACCTCCACCATGGACCCGCCCGTGGTCACCGGGGGCAGCGCCTCCAGCAGCTCGCGTCGCCCGTACAGGGCACCCACGCCCGTAGGCCCGAGCGTCTTGTGCGCGGAGAACACCGCGAAGTCGACTCCCAGCGCGTGCAGGTCGACCGGCCGGTGCGGCACGGACTGGCAGGCGTCCAGCACGGTCAGTGCGCCCACCCGGCGCGCGGCGGCCACGATCCGGGACACCGGGGCCACGGCACCGGTCACGTTCGAGACGTGCGCGAACGCGACCACCCGGGTGCGTTCGTTGATCAGTCCGGCCCCGCCACGGCCGTCGTCGTCGGCCCGCCCGGCACCGGATCCCGTCGTCCCGCCGGCCGCCTCCAGCCCGGACAGGTCCAGCCGCCCGTCGTCCCCCACCGGGATCCAGCGCAGCGTGGCGCCCGTCCGGGCCGCGAGCTCCTGCCACGGCACCAGGTTGGAGTGGTGCTCCGCCTCGGTCACGAGGATCTCGTCACCCGGCCCGACGCGGAACCGCTCGGCCGCCTCTCCCCCGCGTCCGAGCGTCGCGTGCTGGATGCCGGTGGCCACGAGGTTGATCCCCGTCGTGGCGCCCGGCGTCCACACGATCTCGCCGACGTCGGTTCCCACCAGCGCCGCGACCTGCTGCCGCGCGTGCTCGAACGCCTCGGTGGCCTCCTCGGCGAGCGCGTGCGCCCCGCGGTGCACGGCGGCGTTGCGCTGCTCGTAGAAGTCGACCTCGGTGTCCAGCACCACCTGCGGTTTCTGCGACGTCGCGGCCGAGTCGAGGTAGACGAGACGTTTCCCGTCGCGCACCGTACGCCCGAGCAACGGGAAGTCCGCCCGCACGGCGACGAGCTCGGCGGGCGTGAAGGTCCGGCCGCTGGGCCCGGTCCCTACCTCAGTGGTGGTCATCATCTCTCCTCGGCACCGATGTTCTCCGGCGGCGCGAACCGCCCGTGCGGCCGGCCGATGCGCGACCGGCCGGGTGTGCGATCGGCCCTCCACGACGGGCCGGCAGGTCGAGCGACCCGCCGGCCGGCGGACGACCGACCGCGCGGCCCGGCCACCGGGCCGCCGGTCCTGCGTCAGACGGCGGCCGGCGCCGACGTGCCGACGTACTTGTCGTAGCCCTCTTCCTCCAGGCGGTCGGCCAGCTCCGGGCCGCCCTCCTCGGCGATGCGGCCGTCGACGAAGACGTGGACGAAGTCCGGCTTGATGTAGCGCAGGATGCGCGTGTAGTGCGTGATGAGCAGGACGCCGACGTCGGTGTTCTCCTTGGCGCGGTTCACGCCCTCGGACACGACGCGCAGCGCGTCGACGTCGAGCCCGGAGTCGGTCTCGTCGAGGATCGCGATCTGCGGCTTGAAGAGCTCCATCTGCAGGATCTCGTGGCGCTTCTTCTCACCGCCGGAGAAGCCCTCGTTCACGGAACGCTCGGAGAACGCGGAGTCGATGCGCAGGTTGCCCATCGCCTCCTTGACCTCCCGGCCCCAGGTGCGCAGCTTGGGGGCCTCGCCGTCGATGGCGGTCTTGGCGGTGCGCAGGAAGTTCGCCACGGACACGCCGGGGACCTCGACCGGGTACTGCATGGCGAGGAACAGGCCGGCACGGGCGCGCTCGTCGACGCTCATCTCCAGGACGTCCTCGCCGTCCAGCGTGACGGTACCGGAGGTCACCTGGTACTTCGGGTGGCCCGCGAGCGCCGAGGCGAGCGTGGACTTGCCGGAGCCGTTGGGGCCCATGATGGCGTGGGTCTGGCCGGACTCGATGGTCAGGTCGACGCCGCGCAGGATCGGCTTGGGGCCTTCCTTGGTCTCGACGCTGACGTGCAGGTCGCGGATCTCGAGGGTGGACATACGTTCTCTCCAGGTTCTGACGGAAGCTTCGTGTGGTGGACGACGGCGGTCGTGGTGGCGCTGGGTGCCGGGTGTGCGGTTCCCGGCGCCGCCGGGCGGTCAGGTGCCGCCGGTGGGTTGCTCGTCGATGTCGATGAGCACCTTGCCTTCGTCCACCTTCACGGGGTAGACGGGGACGGGCCGGATGGCGGGGAGCTGGACGGGCTGACCGGTGCGCACGTCGAACTGCGAGCCGTGCAGCCAGCACTCGACGAGGCAGCCCTCGACCTCGCCGTCGGACAGGGACACCTGCCCGTGGGAGCAGATGTCGCTGATGGCGTGGTAATCGCCGTCGGCGTCGCGGACGACGGCGACGGGGACGGGTGCCCCGTCGACACCGTCCAGTTCGACGAGCATGGCCTCCTCGGGGGCCAGGTCGTCGGTGAGGCAGGCGGTTTGGAAGGTCACCGGCCGGTCACTCCGCTTCTTCGGCGCCGTCGGCCGGCGCGGCCGCGCCGGTGATGACGCTCATCGACTTCTCCAGCTCGGCCTCGATGGACGCGATGAGGCGCTCCTCGACGGACTCGACGCCGATCTCCTGGATGAGCTCGGCGAAGAAGCCGCGCACCACGAGGCGGCGGGCGTCGGTCTCGGGGATGCCGCGGGCCATGAGGTAGAAGAGCTGCTCGTCGTCGAACCGGCCGGTCGCGGACGCGTGGCCGGCGCCGTCGATCTCGCCGGTCTCGATCTCGAGGTTGGGCACGGAGTCGGCGCGCGCGCCGTCGGTGAGGACGAGGTTGCGGTTGAGCTCGTAGGTGTCGGTGCCCTCGGCGTCGGCCTGGATGAGCACGTCGCCCACCCAGACGGTGTGCGCGCCGGAGCCCTGCAGGGCGCCCTTGTAGGTGACGCGGGACTTGCAGCGCGGGACCGCGTGGTCCACGAAGAGGCGGTGCTCCTGGTGCTGGTCGGAGTCGGCGAAGTACAGGCCGACCATCTCGACCTCGCCGCCCTCGGCCGTGAACTCGGCGTCGGGCGTGATGCGCACGACGTCGCCGCCGAACGTGACCACGACGTGCTTGAGCTTGGCGTCGCGGCCGATGCGGGCGCGGTGGCTGGAGGCGTGGACGGCGCCGTCGGCCCAGTCCTGGACGGAGACGACGGTGAGCTGGGCGCCGTCGGCGACGTCGATCTCGACCGTCTGGTTGAGCGTGGCGAGACCGGCGTGGTCGATGACGACGACGGCCTCGGCGTGGTGCTCGGCCTTGACGAGCACGTGGGCGGCGGACGGCGTGGCGCCGGCCTGCTCGCCGTCGAACCGCACGGAGGTGACGTCGGACGCGACGGCCTCGGCGGGCACGGTCACGATCGTGGCCTGCTCGAAGGAGTTCCAGGCCGCGACGCCGGTGCGGTCGCCGGGCTTGCCGGCCTTGCCGAGGCGGGCGTCGTCGCGCCCGACGGTCTCGACCTTCACCTCGGGGGCGGCGTCCACGCTCACCCGGACGCCGGAGCCGTCGGCGCCCGCGGTCGTCAGGCCGCCGTCGAACAGCGGCTGGATGCGGGCGACCGGGGAGAAGCGCCACTCCTCCTCGCGTCCGGTGGGTACGGGGATGTCGTCCAGCGAGAACGAGGTGAGGCGTTCGGCGCGCGAGCCCTGCGGGGCCGCCGACGCCGCGCCCGGTGAATGGGTGTGGGAGCCGTCGGCCACGGCGCGCGAGTGGTCCGTGGTCAGATCAGTGGTAGTGGTCATGTCAGCCGACGGAACCTTCCATCTGGAGCTCGATGAGGCGGTTGAGCTCGAGCGCGTACTCCATGGGCAGCTCGCGCGCGATGGGCTCCACGAACCCGCGCACGATCATCGCCATGGCCTCGGTCTCGTCCAGGCCTCGGGACATCAGGTAGAACAGCTGGTCCTCGCTCACGCGGGACACGGTGGCCTCGTGGCCCATGGACACGTCGTCCTCGCGCACGTCCACGTACGGGTACGTGTCGCTGCGGGAGATCTGGTCCACGAGCAGGGCGTCGCACAGCACGTTGGACGCGCTGGCGCTGGCGCCCTCCAGCACCTGCACGAGGCCTCGGTAGGACGTGCGGCCGCCGCCGCGCGCCACCGACTTGGACACGATGGAGCTCGACGTGTGCGGTGCGGCGTGCACCATCTTCGCGCCGGCGTCCTGGTGCTGGCCCTCGCCCGCGAAGGCGATGGACAGCGTCTCGCCGCGGGCGTGCTCGCCCAGCAGGTAGATCGCCGGGTACTTCATGGTGACCTTGGAGCCGATGTTGCCGTCGACCCACTCCATGGTGGCGCCCTCGGCGGCCGTGGCGCGCTTGGTGACCAGGTTGTACACGTTGTTCGACCAGTTCTGGATCGTCGTGTAGCGCACGCGGGCGTTCTTCTTCACGACGATCTCGACGACGGCCGAGTGCAGCGAGTCGGACTGGTAGATCGGCGCGGTGCAGCCCTCGACGTAGTGCACGTAGGAGCCCTCGTCCGCGATGATCAGCGTCCGCTCGAACTGGCCCATGTTCTCCGTGTTGATGCGGAAGTAGGCCTGCAGCGGGATCTCGACGTGCACGCCCGGCGGCACGTAGACGAACGAGCCGCCCGACCACACGGCCGAGTTCAGCGCGGAGAACTTGTTGTCACCGGCGGGGATGACGGTGCCGAAGTACTCCTGGAAGAGCTCCGGGTAGTCGCGCAGGCCCGTGTCGGTGTCGACGAAGATGACACCCTGCTTCTCCAGGTCCTCGCGGATCTGGTGGTACACGACCTCGGACTCGTACTGCGCGGCGACGCCGGCGACGAGACGCTGCTTCTCCGCCTCCGGGATGCCGAGCTTGTCGTACGTCTGCTTGATGTCGTCGGGCAGGTCCTCCCAGGAGGTGGCCTGCTTCTCCGTGGAGCGGACGAAGTACTTGATCGCGTCGAAGTCGATGCCCGACAGGTCCGAGCCCCACGACGGCATCGGCTTCTTGTCGAACAGGCGCAGCGCCTTCAGGCGCTGCTTCAGCATCCACTCCGGCTCCTTCTTCAACTCCGAGATGTTGCGGACGACATCCTCGTTCAGGCCGCGCTGAGCGGCCTGACCGGCTTCGTCGCTGTCGCGCCAGCCGTACTCGTAGCCGCCGATCGAGGCAATGATCTCCTCGTCGGTGCGCTGCTCCTGCGTCGGTGCACTCATCGTGTTCCTTCGGTGGTGGGGGTCGTTCCCAGGGGGATGTTCGTGGTGCAGGCGTGCGCTCCGCCCGCGATGGTCGCCAGGCGCTGCACGTGCGTCCCGAGCAGCTCGGTGAACGCCCGCGCCTCGGCCTCGCACAGCTCGTTGTGTTCCTCGGCCAGGTGCTGCACCGGGCAGTGTCCCTGGCAGAGCTGGACGGCGGGGACGACGCCGCCGACCGCGACCGCGCCGCTGGGTGCGGACGCGGGGGCGGCTGCGTCGGTGGTGTCCCCGGACAGTGTCGCCGCCGCGGGCACGGGTCGCACGGAGGCGGCGTAGCCGTCCTCGCTCAGGAGTGCGGCGAGCCGGGCGGCGCGGGCGGCGACGTCGGGCGCCGCCGTGGCTGTCTCGGGCGCCGCCGTGGCGGTGCGGGACGCGCCGGCCGCCGAGGCGTCCGGGCGGGACGAGGCGTCGTCGGACCCCACGGACCCGGCACGGGCGGCGGGCGCGTCGAGCCGCGCGGCGTAGCGCCGCACGAAGGCGTCGTACCGCTCGCGGGCGAACGCCGCCACGGCCTCGTCGCCACCCTGGCGGCGCAGGTGGCGCAGCAGGTCGGCGGCGATCTCCTGATAGCCGCCGGCCAGTTCGGACTGCCCGCCGTGGGTGACGACGTAGTGCCTCGCCGGACGGCCGCGGCGGGCCGGGCCCGGCTGGCCCTCGTGGACCTCGATCCGGCCCTCGTCCTCCAGGAGGGTGAGGTGGCGGCGGACCGCCGGTGCGGTGAGGCCGAGCGTGGAGGCCAGGTGCGTGGCCGTGACGGGGCCGTCGGAGGCGACGAGCTGCAGCACGCGGCGGCGGGTGGTCCCGTCCGTCTCGTGCGGATGCGCGGGCTGCGACGCGGTGGCGGCCGCGGAGACCTGTGTGCTCATCTCACCTCCCGGGTCGTCGTGCCTGCTGTCGCCGGGCGGCGGGCCCGGCGGGTGGTGCGGCCCCTCGGCGGGAACCGGCACGATGCGGGTGCCGTGGCGACGCCACGTTCCAGCACTCCGCAACGCTTTACGGAACATCCTTGTTCCCTAAATCGCGCTTGGCAAGGAAGGCGAACCTCAGAACTCCTCGGATCGAGGCGAAGATCACATCCGCGCCCCCGGAGACGCGCCGATGACGCGTGGTCGAGAAAAGTCTTTGTCATCAGGTAGTTAATCAGATACAGTACTCGGCGTGAACGAGACCGACTCCTCCGACGCCTTCGCGGCCGACCTGCTGCGCGGCCACACCGACACGATCGTGCTCGGCACGCTGCGCACACGAGACCGGTACGGCTTCGAGATCTACAAGGCCATCCGCGAGGCGACCGGCGGCGGCTACGAGATCAAGGAGGCCACGCTCTACGCGGCCTACCGCCGGCTCGTGAAGGACGGTCTCGTCGAGGCCTACTGGGGCGACGAGACCCAGGGCGGCCGCCGCAAGTACTACCGGATCACGGACGCCGGCCGCGCCGTGTACCGGAACAACGTCCGGGCGTGGGTGGCCACGCGCCGGATCATCGACTCGCTCCTCGGCACCGAGGGCGACCGGACGAAGGGAACCCACCGATGAGCGACAACACCTCGGTCCACCGGCTGCTCGACGAGGCGTTCGCGGGCGTCGCGATGACCCCCGAGGTCCAGGACCTCAAGGAGGAGATCCGCACCAACCTCGTCGACCGCGTCACCGAGCTGGCGGTGGGCGGCGCCTCCCCCGTCGACGCCGCCCGCCGCGCCGTCGACGAGCTCGGCGACGTCCGCGCGATCGTCCAGGGGCAGTTTCCCGGCTCGGTGCCCGACGGCGCCGCACGCACCCACGGCGACGTCGACGACGACGCCCTCCTCGCCGCGGACGGCCATGCCACCCGCGCGCGACATGAGTCGGCGGCAGCCCTGGCGGCGCGGCACCGCGTACGCCCCCGGCCCGGCTACGTCGCCGTGACGGTACTGATGTCGATCGTGCTCGCGGGCTCGCTGGTGGGCACGGTGCTCGCGGCTGCCGGCGTCGCGCGGGCGGAGACCGGCCCCTGGCTGCCGACGCTGTTCACAGCGGCCGCCGCCGCAGCGCTCGGCTGGATCGTGGGCGCGTCGCTCGCCCAGGAGACGACGAACAACTACCCGATGCCCGCCGGCCGCGCCGCGCTGTTCGCGCTCGGCTGGGCGCTCGTACTCCTCGGCGCGCTGCTCGCGGTCGCCCACCTCCTCGGCTCGGCACCCCCCGCATGGCTCGCCCTGGACGGACTCGCCCTCGTGGCCGGCGTCGTGCTCCTCGCCTACCTGGCGACCACCTCGACCAACCGCACCAAGCCCTGGGCGCTGGAGCAGAGCCGCCGCCACGCCGAAGCCGGCAGCCGCTTCGACGAGGACCCCGCCGCTGCCGCCCGGTTCGGCATCTACACCGTCGTCCTGTGGACGCTGACCGGCGCGGCGATCTTCGTCGTCGGCTCCACGGCAGGCTGGACGTGGGTCCCGGTCCCCGCACTGATCGGCTTCGCGGTCTTCATGCTCCTGCTCGCCAGGATGAACTTCGGGCCCGCCTCCACCAGGCCGCGCGAGTAGACCCGCCCGGCAGCGCCGCTCGGCGCGGGCCATAGGATTGCCCGGGTGACCGTCTCCCCGCCCGCACCCGGTCGCCCCGCCGTGGAGGTGCGCGGCCTCGTCAAGCGGTACGGAGGCCGAGCCGTCGTCGAACACCTCGACCTGACCGCCCGAGCGGGTGCCGTGACCGCCGTGCTCGGCCCCAACGGGGCCGGCAAGACCACCACCGTCGAATGCTGCGAAGGCCTGCGCACGCCGGACGGCGGAACCGTCCGGGTCCTCGGCCTCGACCCCGCCGCCGACGCCACCGTCCTGCGCCCGCACGTCGGCGTCATGCTGCAGGACGGCGGCCTGCCCTCCGGCGCACGTGCCGGCGAGGTACTGCGCCACGTCGCCGCCATGTACGCCACCCCGCGCGATGTCGGAGAACTGACCGAACGGCTCGGCATCGGCGGCTTCGCCCGCACCAGCGTCCGCCGGCTGTCCGGCGGGCAGCGGCAGCGGCTCGCGCTCGCGTGCGCTCTCGTCGGGCGGGGACAGGTCGTCTTCCTCGACGAGCCCAGCGCGGGCATGGACCCGCAGTCCCGGCGCGCCGTGTGGGACCTCGTCCGCGAACTGCGCGACGACGGCGTCGCCGTCGTCCTCACCACCCACCTCATGGACGAGGCCGCCGACCTCGCCGACCACGTCCACGTCGTCGACCACGGCCACGTCATCGCTGCCGGGACGGTCCCGGAACTGCTCGCGGCCGACGGCCCGCAGGCGTCCACGGCCTCCCGCGTCCGTGTCGAGGCCCGGCCCGGACTCGACACGGACGACCTGGAAAAGGCGCTGCACGACACGACGCGCCGCCCTGCCGCGGGGCCCGCCGGAGCCTCGACCGGGCACCCCGGCGCACCGGCGGCCTCCACCGGCCCACCGGCGGCACCCGTCCCCGCAACGGCCACGCGACCGGCGGGAGCACGCTGGCGCGTCGCCGAGACGGAGCCCGGCGTGTACCTCGCCGAGGGCCCCGTCGACCCGGCGGCGCTCGCCGCGGTCACCGCCTGGCTCGCCGGCGCCGGGGCGCTCGCCCGGACGATCACCACCGGCGGCCGCACCCTGGAGGACGTGTTCCTCGACCTGACAGGAAGGCAGCTGCGGTGAACGACACGACCCGCCCGGCCGGCGGCGCACGGACACCGCACGCCGAACCGCACGCCGAACCGCACGACCGCCCCGGCTCCGCCCGCCCGGCGGACGCCACCGCCCCTCCGGCCGCCGCCTCCCCCTCCCGGCGCGTCCTCACCCAGGCCGCGTTCGAGGCCCGCACCCTGCTGCGCAACGGCGAGCAGCTGCTCGTCTCGCTGATCCTGCCCGTACTCGTCCTGATCGGGATGGCCACCGCACCGTTCCTCGGCATCGCCACCGGCGGCACCAGCCGCATCGACTTCGCCGTACCCGGCGTCCTGGCCCTGGCCGTCGTCTCGAGCGCCTTCACGTCGCAGGCGATCGCGACCGCCTTCGACCGGCGCAACGGTGTGCTGCGCCTGCTCGCCACCACCCCGCTCGGGCGCGGCGGCCTGCTCGCCGGCAAGGCGCTCGCCGTGCTCGCGGTACTCGTGGTGCAGCTCGCGGTCCTGGGTGCCGTCGCCGCGGTCCTCGGCTGGAGCCCCGACCCCGCCGGCCTCGCCCCTGCCGGCGTCGCCCTGCTGCTCGGCACGGCCTGCTTCACCGCGCTGGCGATGCTGCTGGCCGGGACGATGCGCGCGGAGGGCGTCTTGGCCGTCGCGAACCTCGTGTGGATCCTGCTGGTGGTCGGCGGCGGACTCGTGGTGCCGCCGGACCGGCTGGGACCGCTGGGCCCGCTCGCGGCGGCGCTGCCGTCCGGCGCACTGGGCGAGGCGGTTCGCGCCGCCCTGCTCGACGGCGCCCTGACGGGCGGGCCGCTGCTCGTGCTGACGGCCTGGACGGTGGGTGCGGCACTCGCGGCGGCGCGCTGGTTCCGGTGGCACTGAGCCGCACACGGAACCTGCGGCTCCCGGGGCGACACGGACCCTGCGCCCCCCGGGGCGAGCGAGGTTCTCCCCATACACATCCGGTATGACTTATTTGGCATCGGACAATCTTCCCGTAAGCCTACGTTTTTTCTTGATGCAAACCTATGCTTCCCGTGACCCTTGCGATGCTTTGCCGCATCGCAGTCCGATTCCGGAGAACCCGGACACCGGGAGGTACACCATGAAGCGCGTCACCCCACACGACCCCGGCTCACACCGGAGCCCCCGCGCCAGGCGATGGGCCGCGACCGCGGCCGGACTCGCCGTCATCGCCGCACCCGCACTGGCCGCACCGGGCATCGCCCACGCCGCGGCACCCTCGGACGACAAGTCGCGGATCATCGCCGCCGACTCCCCCGACGCCGTCCCCGGCGAGTACATCGTGGTGCTCGACGACTCCGAGGTCGGCATCCAGCAGGTCAACGGCAAGGCCCACGGACTCGTCAAGAAGTACGGCGGGACGGTCAAGGACGCGTACAAGACCGCGATCCGCGGCTTCAGCGCGAAGATGACGCCCGGCCAGGCCGACAAGCTCAGCCGCGACCCGTCGGTCGCGTACGTCGAGCAGAACCAGGTGGTGCACGCCACCGCCACGCAGGCGCCCACGCCGTCGTGGGGTCTGGACCGGATCGACCAGCGTGACCTCCCGCTGGACGACTCGTACACGTACCCGAACACCGGGTCCGGGGTGACGGCGTACATCATCGACACGGGCATCCGCACCAGCCACCAGGACTTCGGTGGGCGTGCGGTGCACGGCACGGACACGGTCGACGGCGACAGCGACGCCACCGACTGCAACGGCCACGGCACCCACGTGGCCGGCACCGTCGGCGGCTCCGCCTACGGCGTGGCCAAGGGCGTCACCCTGGTCGGCGTCCGCGTCCTCGACTGCGCCGGGTCCGGCACCTACGCCGGCGTGATCGACGGCATCGACTGGGTGACGGCCGACCACGGCGCGGGCGAGCCCGCCGTGGCCAACATGTCCCTCGGCGGCGGCTTCTCCCAGGCCGTCAACGACGCCGTGGCCGACTCCATCGCCGACGGCGTGACCTACGCGCTGGCCGCCGGCAACGAGTACGCCGCGAACGCGTGCAACACGTCCCCGGCCTCGACGCCGGAGGCGATCACCGTCGGCGCCACCCAGAGCAACGACGCCCGTGCGTCCTACTCGAACATCGGGACGTGCCTGGACATCTTCGCGCCGGGCTCGTCGATCACGTCGGCGTGGCACACGTCGAACTCCGCGACGAACACCATCTCCGGCACGTCGATGGCTTCGCCGCACGTCGCCGGCGCGGCCGCCCTCGTCACGGCGGCCAACCCGGGGTACACGCCGCAGCAGGTGCGCGACCAGCTCGTCGCCGACGCCACGACCGGCGCCGTCACCAACCGCGGCTCCGGCTCGCCCGACGCCCTCCTCTACGTCGGTGACGAGGCGGACACGCCTCCGGACCCGGACCCGGAGCCCGAGCCCGGTTGCTCGGCCAGCAGCACCGCCGACGTGGACATCGACGACAACGCCACCTCCGAGTCGCCGATCACCATCTCGGGCTGCGCCGCGCCGAGCGGCACGGCCACCGTCGACGTCGACATCGTGCACACCTGGGTCGGTGACCTCACCGTCTCGCTCGTCTCGCCGGACGGCAGCGTCCACACCCTGCGGGAGCGTTCGGGCGGCAGCGCGAACGACATCACCGAGACCTACACGGTCGACGTGAGCGGCGAGTCGCCCGACGGCACCTGGGTTCTGCGGGTGCAGGACTCGGCGACCTGGGACACGGGCTACATCGACGGCTGGAGCCTCTCGCTCTGAGGTCCGGACACCGGCGAGGCCACCACGTCAGGACCCGCACGGACCCCGCGGCCCCGTGACATCCTGACATCTCGTCCGGCGTGACCAGCACCACGCACGACGGCGGTCGTCCGTAACCCGGGCGGCCGCCGTCGGGCATTACCGTTGAGGGCGTGAGCACGCCCGACACACAGGCCGCCCCGGACGCCGCCCCGGCCGGCGGCGCAGCGGCCGACGCCGCCCCCGGCCCGAACCTCCTCGCGCGCCTGCACGCGCGGTTGCGCCGATGGACGCCCGCGATCCTCGTGGCGAACCTGATCGGGCAGATGGGCATCATCGTGACCGGCGGCGCCGTGCGTCTCACCGAGTCCGGCCTGGGGTGCTCCACGTGGCCCGAGTGCGAACCCGGCCGGTTCACCCCCGCGTTCCACGAGGCCACCACCCTGCACCCGTACATCGAGTTCGGGAACCGCACCCTGACCGGTGTGCTCGGGCTCCTCGCGCTCGCCGTGTTCCTGGTCATGTTCTCGGACACCGCACGGACCCGGGGCTATCGCCTGCTCGGGCTGGTCCCCGGGATCGGCGTGATCGCGCAAGCGGTGATCGGCGGCGTCGTCGTACTGCTCGACCTGCACCCGGGCTGGGTCTCCCTGCACTTCGGCGTGTCCGGCGCACTGGTGGCCCTGTCCCTGTACCTGCTGCACCGCAGCGCCGAGGGCGACGGGCCGCCGCGGGTCGTCGTCCCGGCACCGGCTCGTGCGCTGGCGTGGGCGCTGGGTGCCCTGACCGTCGTCGTGGTCGTCCTCGGTGTGCTGACCACAGGCGCCGGGCCGCACTCCGGCGACGCCGAGGTCGGGTACCGGCTGGCGCTCGATCCCGCGGAGATGTCGAAGGCCCACGCGGCCGTCGTGTGGGCGTTCCTCGCCGCACTGGCGGCCTACCTGGTCGTGCTGCACGGGCCCGGCGCACGCACGGGACGCGAGCAGGCGCCGCCTGCCGCGGCCACCGGCCACGACGCCGCCGGACCGGACCGGCTCCGCGTCGCCCGCCGGTCGGCCTGGCTGTTGGTCGCGATCACGCTCGCACAGGGCGGGATCGGCTACGTGCAGTACTTCACCGGCCTGCCGGCCCTCCTGGTGGGGCTGCACATGCTGGGTGCGGCCCTCCTGATCGCGGGCACCACCCGCGTGTTCCTCACCACCCGGGTCCGCTGACCTCCCGCGCCGGACCCGAGCGCGGCGACGGCGTGGCCCCGGAACTCCGGAGCCACGCCGTCGTCACGCTCGGCGGGGGGTGCACCCGCCGGCCGGCCCGCCGCGGACCGCCGCCGGGTGTTCCCCGGGCCGCTCAGGTCAGTCCGCGGTGCAGCCGACCGTCGCCGACGACGGCGGGCTGCCGTTGCCGAGGAAGCCGAACTCCGTGGACCCACCCGCCGGCAGCGAGCCGTTCCAGCCGACGTCGGATGCCGTCACCTGGGAACCCGACGTGCTGAACTGCGCGTTCCAGCCCTGGGTGAAGGTGGCCGGGGAGAGGTCGAACGAGGTCGACCAGCCCGAGACCGCCTCGTTCGCCGTCACCCGGACGGCCGCCTGGAAGCCGCCGTCCCAGGAGTTGACCACGGTCAGCGTCGCCTCACAGGCCGACTCGGGGTCGTCCGTCGGCGGGTCCGTCGGGTCGTCCGTGGGCGGGTCCGTCGGGTCGTCCGTCGGGGTCGGCGTCGGACCCGGGTCGCGCGGGTCCGCGATGAGGCGGTCGTACTCGGCGAACGCCGTGGCCACGGCCGTCTGCGCCCAGAAGCGGTGGTACCGGAACTCGGGCGCGGGGCCGCCGTCCAGGTGCTCCTGAACCTCCGCGAACATCGGGTCGTCCTCGTAGAACGAGCGGATGTCCAGGAAGGACACGCCCGGCTCGATCACGTCGCCGTTCGGGTAGGTACCGCTCCAGTCGCTCGGCACGTAGATGCCGTCGCCGCTGCCGCCCTCGTAGACGTCGTCGAACCGGCTGTAGTCGCTGCGGGTCTCGAGGGTGGACACGCCCAGGTCGTCGGTGTTCTGCTCGTAGATGGCGTCGAGCAGGGCACCGGCGGTGTCGGCCGCGGCCTGGTCACCGGAGGCAGCCGCCCAGTAGGTGAGCGTCTTGGCGATCGCACCGGCCACACCGACGTCCTGGCCGTGGTCGGTCACCTCGACGTGCAGCCCGGAGTTGTCACCCGGGTTGTCCGGGTTCCAGGTGTCGGGTGCGCCCGTCCAGCTCAGCGTGGCCGGGACCGCCCAGTCGGTGTCCGTGATCGTGATCTCGGAGATGACCCACGGCACCCACTTCTCGAGGATCTCCTCGGCGCGGGAGTCACCGGTCTCGTGGTAGATCTGCGCGATGCGCTCCACCCCCCAGCCCTGCATGCCGAACCACTGGTTCGACGGCGGGTCGTGGTAGACCGGGGCCACGTCGTAGGCCATGCCGTAGAAGGTGGGCGTGCCCGCCGGGTGCGCCGAGTAGTCGCCGCCCACCGAGTTCGTCGCACCGCCGGCGATACCGCCCTCGTCCGACTGCAGCCACTGGAAGAACTCGACCTGCCGGTCGTAGCTCTCGGCCCAGTCCGACTCCGCCGACGCGGACGCCGGGATCAGGTCGGGATCGTTGGACAGTGCCCACGCCGCCATCGGGTTCTGGTAGCCGAAGTGTGCGTGGCTGGACCCGATGCGCCAGGCCCACGGGCTGCTGGTGTCCAGCGCCCCGCCCCACGCGTAGTACCAGGACAGCAGGTAGTGGGCCGAGCTCTTGCCGGAGCCCGCCGGGCACGACGGCGACTCGCAGCCCGGCTCCTTGTAGTACTTGTCGAAGAGCGAGTACCGCAGGTAGTCGCCCATCTTCGACGCCTTGTCCACGGTGCCGGAGATCTGCCCCTCGGCGCCCTGGGCCTCGGCGAACTTCTTGGCCCAGTACACCGCCTCGACGGAGCGTGCGTCCGCGTCGGGGGCGTTGGTGTACTTCCACTGCTGCGCGTACTGCGCGTCACCCGTGAACAGGTCGAGGTAGCCGTTCGGCCCGCCGTAGCTGAAGTCGTCGATGGACGGCTGCGGGATCGTCTCCCACACGGACTCCTGCTCGCCACGCTGGAAGGTGTTGATGTAGCTCGTGCCCTCGTAGTCCGGGCCGAGGAGCTCCGAGGACCCCGGTGCCGCGCCGAAGCCGTACACGTTGTCGACGTCCGCGAGCCAGTGCATGCCGTAGATCTCGTCGGTGCCGTAGGTGCTGCTCAGCTCGTCGGCGATCGGGTCGGTACCCACCGAGACCCCGCTGTCGAGCTCCGACGGGTACTCGCTCGGGTGCCCGTGCTCGGGGGCGTAGGTCGCCGGTTCGGCCGGGTTGTACGCCCCGTTCGTCGGCTGGTTCTCGGTGGTGGGGATCATGTACGCCTCGAGCGTGTCCCACGCGTCGTTGAAGGGTGCCCAGTCTCCGGTCAGCTCGCCGTACGAGGCCTCCAGCCACAGCCAGAACGAGTACGCCTCGCTCGTGGTCTCGTGACCGTAGTCGGGTGCCTCGACCATGAGCGTCTCGACCGCGTGGTACGGGATGCCCTGATCGGAGAAGTAGCCGTTGGCCGGGTCCTTGATCTTGTCGTACATCTCGAGGAAGCGGTCGCCGTAGGGGCCCGCCAGCGCACGGGCCTCCTCCACCGACGTCGGCGTCCCCTGCGTGACACCGGTCCGCGTGGTCTCCACGCCCGCCGCCGTCGCGCCCGCGGTGGCGAAGGCCACCGCGGCGAGGGTGCCGACGGCGACAGCAGAACGCCGCCATCGTCTCCGGTTCGGTTCTCGGGTCATTGCTGCCCTCCTGGGTCCTGCGCCATCGGCGCGACACCCGCGACGGTGCGGGCGCCTGGACGACGGTCCGGCACAGCACCCCGCGGCAACAACGGCGTTAACCGATTCACAACCCCGTCGCCGAACCGGGTTCACGCCCAGTTCCGTCCGGGATGTCCTGCTCCGCTGTAGAGTGGGCCAGACCTCGGTACAACAGAACCACACGCGGAGCACGATGACGGACAACGCCGGTCCCACCACATCCGAGACGCCCGGCGCGGACCGCGGCGCCGAACGCCTTGCCCGCGAGGAGGAGCTGGCGCAGCTCGGCATGGAGCCCGCACCGCAGGACACGGTCCCGGCCGATGCCGCGAGCGCCTGGCCGGCGGTCACGGTCGTGCTGCTGACGGTCGCCGCGTGGGCGCCGGTGGTTCTCACGTTCCTGCGCGTGGGCGTCGACCTGGACCCGTTCGCGTTCCGCACGGACAACGTGTTCTGGGTGCTCGCCGTCGCCGGCGCGGCCGCCACCATGACCCTTGCCGCCGGTGTCTCCGGCCTGCGGCCCCGTGCGGCCGGTGCAGGTGCCCTGCGGGTGGCCGCAGCCGCCCTTCTGGGCGCACAGCTCGTCGTGCTGGTCGTGATCGGAGTCATCCAGGTGCTCTGGGAGGCGCGCGCGGCGATCATGGCTCAGACGGCCTTCACGGTCGTGGCCCTCCTGTTCGCGGGGGCGGCCGTGGTGCTCGCCCTGGTCACCGCCCGGAGGGAGCGGAGCGGTGCCGCGCCCTCCGAAGGGGACCGGGCACCGGTGATCGGCCTGGTCTGCGTGCTCGTGGGTGAGGTGATCCTCACGGTCGGCATCACGACGCAGTTCCCGGGAGAGTTCGCGATCTACGTCGTCTCGTTGCTGATCAGCACGCTGACCGCGGTGGGCACGCTGACCGGGCTGTGGCTCGTGGGCCGGGGCCGCCGGGCCGCCGGGTGGGTCGGTGCGGCGCTCCTGTGCGTGCTGACCGTGCTGTCGATCGGATCGATGATCAACCTGTTCACGCTCGTGGACCTGCCCGCGGCGCATCGCACCGTCGAGATCGTGCAGTACCTGGTGTACGCGGCCGGTGCGGTCACGGCCGTGCTCGCGGCACGTGCGACCGCGCGGCCGGCACGCGCGGGTCGCTGACGGGACGGCGGACGGGCGACCGGCGCGCCGTTCCCGTCCGTTCGGGTGCCGGACCGGCACGACGCACACGACGGGACGGGCCCGGCGGTCCGCGACCGGTCGTGGTCGCGGAGCGTCGGACCCGTCTCGCGCGGACCGTGCGCCCGGCCGTGGACGTGTGGATCCGAGCGCTGAGGCGCAGACCTGTGGCGGCGTCCCGGCTCAGATCTCCGGCATCGCCGGCACCTCGACGGGCGGGGCCACGTCGAGGTCCACCGGGGCCGGCGGGATCGCCGTGGCACCGCCGAGGGCGCGCGTGCCCACCACGCCGGTCGCGAAGTTCGCGTGGCACTGCGGGCAGTACCACTCGGGCGTCGGGACCGGCACGTCGAAGCCGCCGTAGACGACGTCGTGCTGCAGGTGCATCTCGTCGTGGATCGCCTCGTTCCAGACGATCCGCTTCGCCGTGCCGCGCGAGTGGCAGGACGGGCACGCCGGGCGCATGCGGGCGCGCTGCGCGCCGATCGGGTGGGGGTGCAGGAGCTCGTGACACGGGTCGCAGACGAGGTACGTGTCGCCGATGAGCCGGTTCAGGTCGCGCGGGGCGGCACCGTCCTTGCCGGCGGCGCGCGCGCCGTCGTCGTGCGGGCGCAGCTCGGTCACGTCGACGAACTGCTCGCACGAGTAGCAGCGCTCCTCGTGCCGCAGGTCGGCGCCGGTGATCTGGCGGTGCCCCAGCAGGCGCAGCACGTGCAGGTTGGGTGAGAGCCGGCCCGTCTCGCAATCGCCGGGCTCGAGGGTGCCGGTGGCGCCGTTGCGGAACTGTCCGGCGATGCCGTCGAGCACCAGCCGGGCGTGCTCCTGCGGCAGCCAGCCGGAGGAGCGCGCGTACGCCGACGCGCCGCTGAACAGGTCGTCCCAGAGCACGGGCTTGTCCGGCCCGAACAGCTCGTCGGCGATCCAGTCCTCGCCCTGCGTGGTGCCCATCAGCTCCACGGACGCCACGATGCCCGGGTCCGACCCGACGACCGTGACCACCACGTCACCGCGCTGCGGACCGTCGGCCCCGCGGGGCAGCAGGTGCTCGTTGCCACCGGTGGCGACGGCGACGGCCTCACGCAGCCAGTCCTCCGACCAGTTCAGGTACACGGAGGGGACGAGCCACGCGGGCAGGGACGAAACAGGGGGAAGCATGTCCGGTTCGCTGGTCACCGCGGAAGAGTAGCGCAGCGCGCGCCCACGGTTAAACCCGCCCGGATTGATACGTTCGCCCGTGACGGGCGGCCCAGGTCCGTGCCGGCGCCGCGGCGCGCGGGGCGACGCCTCGGCCGTCAGCCCTCTCGCGGTTCCTCGAACTCGACCGTCACCGTCTCGTAGCCGAACGACCGGACCAGGACCTCCAGCGTCTTCGTGGTGTTCTCGCGTGCCCGTTCGGTGAGCCCGGACTCCTCGGCCGCCGTGGCGATCTTGTCGGTGCCCTGCGCCAGGGCCTCCTGGCGTACGTCCGTGTTGCTGTCGAACAGGTCTCCGACTCGGTCGACCAGTCCCCTGTCCTCGCTCAGGGCGTGGCTGGCGGCCAGGTCGACACGCGGGTCGGCGAGCTGGGGCGCGGGTACGGTCACCGTGACGGCCGTACCGTCGTCGGACACCTCGATCGCTCCCGGGTCCAGGTCCGAGAAGTCGACGTACGACTCCACCGACCCGTTGACCACGAGCGCCAGGCGCGATCCCGCGAGCCATCCCGGCAGGTACCGCACGTCCTGCTCGAGGTCCACCAGCACCTCGTACTCCGCGTCCGCCGCGACGAACCGGGCCAGGTCACGCATGCCGAGCAGGACCGGTTCGGTCGAGTGGTCCACCTCCGACGTGGTGAACGGGTTGAGGTCGTCCAGCAGTACGCGCACGAAGGCGTCCCGCAGTTCGTCCTTCAGGCCGGCCAGGACGCCCGCCACGATCCCTGCCGCGAGCACGAGGCCGGCGACCGCGCCCAGGATCGCGGCGAGCCAGGCGGGCATCCGCCGCCCCTTCCCGGCCCGCGGCGGCGGCCCGGACCGGCCGGCCGCGGCAGTACGGTCGTCGACGTCGCCCGTCCCGGTCCTCATCCGTACCCCTTCGTCATGACACATGTCCGACGTGTCGCACTCCAGAGGCACACGGTAGCGGCCCTGGCAGGAGCCGGGTAGGCCGGGCGGTCAGTTGCGGCGGTACTCCCACGGCGACGTGACGGGGCGCAGGGTCCTCCAGGAGTTCGCCCGGCCGATCACGGCGGCGAGGATGCCCGAGACCGTCGGCCCGTTGTGCAGGTGCCCTGCCAGCGCGAGCGCCGCCGCCTCCTCCAGCGGGACGGGGACGGCCACCATGTCGGCCTCCTCGGCCTCCCGGGTGTGCCGCTCGGGCTCCGGGACGGGCGTGAGATCGCGCGCCAGGAACACCCGGGTCGCCTCGTTGCTGCCGCCGGGGCTGGGCAGCAGGTCGACGAGCACGTCCCAGCGGGCGGCGCGGACGTCGGCCTCCTCCGCGAGCTCGCGGGCGGCCGCGATGTGCGGGTCCTCGCCGTCGATGTCGAGCAGTCCGGCCGGCAGCTCCCACAGGAACGCCCCCACCGGGTGCCGGTACTGGCGCAGCAGCAGCACGTTGCCGTCGTCGTCCAGCGCGACGACGATCACCGACCCGGGATGGTTCGTGTACTCGCGCCGGACCACGCCGGCCGCACCCAGGTCCACCTCGTCGACGGCGATGTCGACCACGCGCCCCTGGAACGGCATGTCCAGGCGGCGCGCCGGACGGGGCGCGACGACGTCGGCGATGCCGCTCGCGGCGGGCCGGCGTGTCTCGTCCGGCCGTGGGCGCGACAACTCCTCGAGGGGTTCCAAGGACTCGGACCGTCCCGTGTGCTCGCTACTCACCAGCTCCACCAGTTCAGGCACCCTGATACTCGAGCGCGGCCGCGATGAGGCCCGCGAACAGCGGGTGCGAACGTGTGGGCCGGGACTTGAACTCGGGGTGCGCCTGCGTGGCGACATAGTACGGGTGCACGTCGGCCGGAAGCTCGACGAACTCCACGAGCGAGCCGTCCGGGCTCGTCCCGGAGATCACCAGGCCGGCTTCCTCCAGCTGTCCGCGGTAGGCGTTGTTCACCTCGTACCGGTGGCGGTGGCGCTCGGCGACCCGCTCGGTGCCGTACGCCTTGGCGGTCACGGACCCGGGCACGAGGTGCGCGTCGTAGGAACCGAGACGCATGGTGCCGCCGAGGTCTCCCGCACCGTCCACGATGGCCTTCTGCTCGATCATCGTCGCGATCACCGGGTGGGACGAGTCCGGGGTGAACTCGGTCGAGGAGGCGTCGTCGAACCCGAGCACGTTGCGGCCGTACTCGATGACCATCGACTGCAGGCCCAGACAGATGCCGAGGGTGGGCACTCGGTTCTCCCGCGCCCAGCGCAGCGCGCCGACCTTGCCGTCGATACCGCGCACGCCGAAGCCCCCGGGAACCAGCACGGCGTCCACCCCCTCGAGGCAGGACTCGGCGCCGTCCGGGGTGTCGCACTCGTCCGCGGCGACCCAGCGGATCGTGACCTTGGCGTCGTTCGCGAAGCCGCCGGCCCGCAGGGCCTCGGTCACCGAGAGGTACGCGTCCGGCAGGTCGATGTACTTGCCGACCAGCGCCACCTCGACGGTGTGCGCGGGGCTGTGCACGCGCTCCAGCAACTGCACCCAGCCGTCCCAGTCGACGTCGTGGAACGGCAGGTCCAGGCGGCGCACGACGTAGGCGTCGAGCCCCTCGGCGTGCAGCACGCGCGGGATGTCGTAGATGCTCGGCGCGTCGACCGCGTTGACCACGGCCTCGTTGTCGACGTCGCACATCAACGCGATCTTGTTCTTCACCGACTCCGGCACGACGCGGTCGGCGCGCAGCACGATCGCGTCGGGCTGGATACCGATGCTGCGCAGTGCGGCCACCGAGTGCTGCGTGGGCTTGGTCTTCAGCTCACCGGACGGACCGATGTACGGCACGAGGGAGACGTGCAGGAAGAACACGTTGTCGCGCCCGAGCTCGTGCCGCACCTGCCGCGCGGACTCGAGGAACGGCTGCGACTCGATGTCCCCCACCGTGCCGCCGATCTCGGTGATGATCACGTCGACGTCCTCGGACGCCTGGTCGCGCATGCGGCGCTTGATCTCGTCGGTGATGTGCGGGATCACCTGCACCGTGTCGCCCAGGTAGTCGCCGCGCCGCTCCGTCGCGATCACGTGCGAGTACACCTGGCCGGTGGTCACGTTCGAGGAGGCGGGCAGCTCGACGTCGAGGAAGCGCTCGTAGTGACCGATGTCGAGGTCGGTCTCCGCGCCGTCCTCGGTGACGAACACCTCGCCGTGCTGGAACGGATTCATCGTCCCCGGGTCGACGTTGAGGTACGGGTCGAGCTTCTGCATCGTGACCCGCAGGCCACGCGATCGCAGGAGCCGGCCGAGCGAGGAGGCGGTGAGCCCCTTACCGAGCGACGAGGCAACACCTCCGGTGACGAAGATGTGCTTCGTCGTCGCGGAGCGGGAGCCGAGGCGGTTCAGGAGCTGTCTGTTCAGGGGATCGACCACGGAACTCCAGCCTACCCGCTCACCCCCCGTCCGCCCGGGGAAAACGCGCGAAGAACTCGCGTAGTTCGTGTCACACCGCGGTCGCCGCGCGACCACGGGCCGTTCACCGCCTGGTCAGCTGCCGGAGCCGTGCGCGCAGACCACCGTCGGACATCGCCGCCACGGTGACGACGACGGCCGCGGCCACGACCCCTGCCGCCAGTCCCGAGCCGAGCGCCGCGACGAACTCGCCCACCACGAACGGCCGGTCCCCGCCGGGGTACGCGACGAAGCCCGGGTCGATCCGCAGCCCTTCCGGCCGGATCAGATACCCGGCGCCGTATCCGGCGGCCGCCCCGAGCACGGCCCCGGCCACGAGCGCCAGCCCCGTCCGCCCCGTCCCGGCGAGCGCCGCACTCCCCAGGTACCGCCGCACCGCGACCAGCAGTCCGGCGCCGGCGACGGCCATGCCCAGGGTCCCCGCGGCACCGAGCGCGCCGAGCACCAGGGCGGGAGCCGGCTCGCCGTCGACCACGACGAGGCGGTCCAGGAGCGTGGCCGCCGGCGTCCCCGGTGACGCGTCCCCGGACCGGGGGGCACCCGGCCCGCCGAGCCCCACCCAGACCGCGAGCAGGGCGGCCACCATGACGCCCCAGCCGGTGGCGGTGGCCGTGACCGCGGCGCGCCCGTGGTCGACGACATAGAGGGCGCGCGACAGGTGCAGGACCAGCGCGTAGCCCACGAGACCGGGCGCCATCCACGCGAGGGCGGAGGCCATGCCGGGGGCGTCGCCGCTGACGAGGAGGTCGAAGACGAGCTCGACGGCGGGCGCGGCGGCGACGAGGGCGGCGACGCCCGCCGCGGTGACCACCAGGAGCGTACGGGTGGTGCCGGCGACGAGGGCGCGCAACTCGTCACGGCGGCCGGCCGCCGCATGGGCGGTGAAGTGCGGGAAGGCGCTGGTCGCGATGGGGAACGCGAGCACGGCGTACGGCAGGAGGTAGACGTTGTAGGCGTACAGCCAGGTGGTGTACCCGCCCAGGTCCGTACCCACCTTCATGACGACGACGAGGGCGAGCTGCTGCGCCACGAGGGCCGCGACACCGGCGAACGCGAGGTGCGCGGCGCGCCGGCCCTCGCCCTGCGGGAACCGGAGCGTGGGCCGCAGCCGCAGCCCGGTGCGCGTCGCGGGCAGCAGGAGCGGCAGGGCGAGGGCGAGGACACCGGCCGTGATGCCCCAGGCGAGCCAGTCGAGGGCGCGGGCCGGGATCTCCGCGAGATCCTGGGTGCCTCGCTCGGACAGCTGGGCGCCGTAGCTCCAGTACGCGCCGATGACGACGAGGCTGGAGACCAGCGGGCTGAACGCGGGCCAGAAGAACCGCTGGTGGGCCTGAAGGATGCCGCCGAGGACGACGGCGATGCCGTACATCGGCACCTGGAGGGCGAAGACGCGGAGGAACGCGGCGACGACGCCGACCAGTTCGCCGTCCACGAGCCAGGTGGCGACGGGTCCGGCGAGCAGCGCCATGAGCCCGCCGGCGGGCACGAGCACGAGCAGCGTCCAGCCGAGCAGTGCCGAGGCGGAGCGGGATGCCTGCTCCCGGTCGGAGTCGGTGCCCTCGCCCGTGAGCGACGCGCGGCTGAGCGGCCCGGCCACGAGGGGGACGACGGCGCCCGCGAGCGCCCCGCCGGCCGCGACCTCGAACAGGACGTTCGGCAGCAGGTTCGCGGCGTTGAACGCGTCGGTGAAGGTGCCGTTGCCGACCCAGTGGCCCTGGGCGAGCCAGCGCCCGAAGCCGACGACGCGGCTCGCGAGGGTGACGGCGGTGACGAGCAGCGCGGCCCGCGCGAGGCCGGATCTCGTCAAGGCGTGCCGCCGGGCTCCCCGGCGGCCGGGTTCGTCGCCGCCCGAGCGGCCGGGGTCGCCGCCGGAGCGGCCGGGGTCGCCGCCGGAGCGGCCGCGTCCCGGGGTCCGGTGGTGACGGGGGTCGCGGGCCGCCGTCCCAGCATGTCGATCCGGTGCAGCCACGGGGTCGACCGGATGACCTGGGAGAAGCTCACCTTCTCGGAGGCGAGCGTCAGGCCGACGACGCCCGCCAGCGCGGCGAGCCGCACCGTGCGCGGGGCGCCGAAGGCGAGCTGGGCGCCGACGATCGCACCGAGCGCGTTGGCGCCACCGTCGCCGAGCATGTCGCGCTCGCCGAGGTCGGCGGGCGCGGCCGCGGCGACGGCGCCGAGCAGTGCTCCGGTGGCCGCGCCCGCTGTCGGCGTGGCGCCCGGGCCCGGGGTCCCGGCACCCGCCACGATCCCGGCGGCGAGGCTCGCCGCGGTCGCCGCCTTCAGCGCGCGCCCTGGCCGCAGGTCGAAGAGGTTCACCAGATTCGCGGTGCCGCCGATGAGCGCGCCGTTGACCCCGATGTCCACCAGGTGGGCGAGGGCGCCGCCCCGGCGCGGGGTCCCGGCGGCGGCAGCGACCAGAGCGGACGTGCAGATTCCCAGGACCTTGAGCCCACCCGTGGTGACCTGGCCGCGAGCGAGCGCACCGAGATGCCCGCGCAGCCCTTTCGCGGCGGTGTCGGCGTCCTCGGCGACGTCGTCGATCACGCCGAACGCCCCGGCGGTGGCGGTCGCGAAGGCCGTCGGCCCCGCGGCGGGGCCGCCGGCCACGACCGACCCGGCCACGAGGCCGGCTGCCACGGCCGGCCCCTCCAGCAGGCTGACGGGTTCACCGCGGTGGTTGGTCCGGGTCCATGCCTCGGGGGTCGCGACCTTGTCGTGCAGGTGCTTCAGCGCGCCCGAGCGCACGGCGTCGTCGAGCCGCCCCCGTGCCCACGCGGTCGTCGCGCCCGCGGCCAGGGCCGCGGCGGCGAACCGGAAAGCTCCCATGTCAGCGCTCCTTCGTCGGTCAGTCCTCGGGCATCGGCGGGATCACGGCCGTGTCCGGCTCGGTGCCGTACTGGTCCACGTGTCCGGCGAGGGCCGCCGCGAGCGCCAGCGGCACGGTGATCCGGCCGGCCAGTTCGGTCACCTCGCTCACGGTGCTCACCTCGCGTGCGAGATCGTCGTCGGAGCGTACGCGCTGCACGACGTCGTCGCCGTCGGCAGCGGGGCCCGCGACCACGGCCGTCCCGGCGACCTGTTCGACGCCCACGACCACACCGGTCCACACGTCGCCGACGTAGCGGGGGCTGGCGGGCTCGAGGGTCGCCGTCTCCGACTCGCCGGGTTCCGGCTCGGCCTCGGTGTCCTCCACCGCGCCGGGCTCGGCGGCCGTGGACAGGAGGACGACGGAGGTGGCCGGGACGGGCTGGTCGTCGGCTGTCCGCAGCAGCCCGAACGTCTCGAGCTGCTGTTCCAGGTCCAGCGCGGTCGTGCTGCGTTCGCCGGTGGAGTCGGTGCCGGTGAGCGCGAGCGTCACGGCCGAGGCCAGTGTGGCGGCCGCGTTGTCCTCGATCGTCTCCACGCCGGCGTCGGCGAGCGTGTTCCGCAGCCCGTCGGCGACGGTCGTCCGGGTGGACTCCTCGTCGACGTCGGTCCAGTTGGTGGGGAGCTTCGCGCTGACGACGACCTCGGCCCCGGCCGTCTCGAGCTGGTCGATCACGCCCGAGCGGACGCTGGAGGGCACGTCGCCCAGGCCGACGACGGCGACGCGGCGGCCGGTGAGCGTCTCGTCCAGGAGCCGTGGCGCGGCGGCGGCCAGGAAGGCCTCGTCGGCCGCCAGCCTGCTCGTCGTGTCGTCGAGCTGGGCGCGCAGGATGTTGCGCTCCTCACGCAGCGTGTCGACCTGCCGGGTGAGGGTCTCGCCGAGCGCCCCCTGGAGTGGCCCCGCTCCCAGGATGATGCCCACCGCGAGCGCGAGGAACACCGAGATGAGCGAGACGAGGTGGTAGCGGAAATCGATCACGAGGGGCGAAGGTCCTTCATTTCTGTGCGCGGGCGGCGGGTCGGGGGCCCGCGGTGCGACGTTGCGGGTGGGGACACGATACGGCGGTGGAGGGACGGACGGTGGAGACGTGCGGCGGGTCAGCCGCCGAACAGGCTACCCAGCCACGACCAGAGGTCGTCGAAGCGCGCGCCCAGGATGCCGAAGAACGTCTGGCCGGCGGACGTCGCGGCGATGGCCGCCAGGACGGCCGACACGCCGGCCAGCGACAGCATGGTGAGCTGCGTGTTGGAGATGCGGGTGCGGTACAGCCGGGAGACGCCCTTCGCGTCGATGAGCTTGCCTCCCACGCGCAGCCGGGTGAGGAACGTCGACGCCATCCCGGCGCGCCCCTTGTCCAGGAACTCCACCAGGGTGGCGTGGGTGCCGACGGCGACGATCAGTTCGGCGCCCTTGTCGTCGGCGAGCAGCATCGTGATGTCCTCGCTGGTGCCCGTGGCGGGGAAGACGACGGGCTCCACGCCGAGCTCTCGCACGCGCTCCAGGCCCGGGGCCTTGCCGTCCCGGTAGGCGTGCACCACGACCTCCGCGCCGCTGGCGAGCGCGTGGTCCGAGACGGAGTCCATGTCCCCCACGATCATGTCGGGCTTCCAGCCCTCGTCGATGATCGCGTCCGCACCGCCGTCGACGCCGATGAGGACCGGGCGGTTCTCCTTGACGTACGACCGCAGCATCGCGAGGTCCTCGCGGTAGTGGTAGCCGCGCACCACGATGAGCACGTGACGCCCGGCGATGGAGGTACGGATCTCCGGCACGCCGACGCCGTCGAGCAGCAGGTCCCGCTCGCGGCGCAGGTACGTCATGGTGTTCTCGGCGAACCGCTCGATCTCCACCGACAGTCCCTCTCGGGCGGCGGTCATCGCCTCCTCGAGCGACGCGGCGGTCTGACGCTCCCCCTTGGCGACGACCTCGCCGCCCGCCATGACCTGGCCTTCGAGGATCTCCAGCGGGGTGCGCTCGTCGAGCGCCATGACGGCGGGCCCGAGGTCGTCGACCAGCGGGATGCCGGCTTCGAGCAGGATCGCCGGACCGGTGTTCGGGTAGCGGCCGGAGATGGACCGGGCGGCGTTGAGCACGGCGGCCGGCTGGGCGGCGACGAGCGCGTCGGCGGCCACGCGGTCGATGTCCGCGTGGTCGATCACGGCGACGTCGCCGGGGTTCAGGCGGCCGGTGAGTTCCTTGGTCCGCTTCCCGACGCGCGCGGGCCCCGTGACGGGCCCGCCGGGGTCCGCCCGCTCCTCGTCGCGCTGGCCGGGCCTGGTCAGGATGAGCTTCATCGCCCTCATCGTCCCACGACCGACGACTCCAGGAGCTCCAGGGCGTGCCGGCGAGCGGTGGCGGAGTCGTCCTGGCCCGAGAGCATGCGCGCCAGCTCGACGACACGGCTCTCGTCCGTGACCTCACGCACGCCCGTGACGGTGATCATCCCGTCGCCGGCATCGTCGTCGCCCGCCGTGTCGCCCGTCGACTTCGTGACCACGAGGTGGGCGTCGCCGAACGCGGCGACCTGCGCCAGGTGCGTCACGACGACGACCTGCGTGGTGCGTCCCAGGCGCGCCAGCCGCCGCCCCACCTCGACCGCGGCGCGCCCGCCGACCCCGGCGTCGACCTCGTCGAACACGAAGGTCCGCCGCATGGCGGCGGCCTCGGCGCCGTCCCGCGTCCCGCTCTCCTGCTTGTGCGGCGACGTGGCGAGCGCGACCTCCAGCGCGAGCATGACGCGCGACAGCTCACCTCCCGAGGCGCCCTTGCCGAGCGGACTCGGCGGGGCGCCCGGGTGGGGCACGAGCAGCATGGTGACCTGGTCGGCGCCGTACGGACCGAGGGTGTCCGCCGGCGCGACGGTGACCTCCAGGTGCGCACCGCCCATCGCGAGGCCGTGCAGCTCGGCGGTGACGGCCTCGGCCAGCTCGGCCGCACCCGCGGTGCGCGCCTCGGTGAGGACGCCCGCCAGCCGGTCCAGCTCGGCGTCGAGCTCGGCCACGCGCCGTTTCATGGACTCCAGTCGGTCGCCGCCGTCGTCCAGGTCCAGCAGGCGCAGGCCGGCGTCGCTCGCCCACTGCAGCACGTCGTCGATCGTCTCGCCGTAGCTGCGGGTCAGCCCGTTCAGGTCGGCCATGCGCGCGTGGGCGGCCTCCAGGCCACCGGGGTCCGCCTGGAGATCGTCCAGGTAGGCGGCGACGTCGGTCGCGAGGTCGTTGATCAGGTAGCCGACCTCGGCGGACCGGGTCGCCAGCTCGCCCAGCGCCGGGTCGGACCGCGCGCCGCCCTCCAGCGCTCTGCGCGCGGCCTCGATCAGCGCGATCGCGCTGCGCTGCGCGCCGGTCTCGTCCTCTCCGGCCATCGCCTGGTGCGCCTCGCCCGCCGCGACGCGCAGCGCCTCCGCGTTCGACAGCCGCTCGATCAGCGCCGCCAGCTCCGTGTCCTCGCCCGGCTGCGGATCGACCCGCTCGATCTCCTCGAGCCCGATCCGCAGCAGCTCCACCTCGCGGGCCCGCTCCGCGGCCCTGGCCTCCGAGCCGGAGATCTCCGTCAGCAGGCCCGCGCGCTCGGACCAGGCCGTCCGGTACTCGGCGAGCACGCCCTGGTGGACGGGCCCGGCGAAGTCGTCCAGCGCGTCGCGCTGCTTGGCACTCGTGCGCAGGCGCAGCTGCTCGGCCTGCCCGTGTACGGTGACGAGGTCGTCCGCGATCTCGGCGAGCACGCCCTGCGGGACGGCACGGCCGCCCAGGTGGGCACGGGAGCGGCCGTCGGCGATCGTGCGCAGCACCACGACGGTGCCGTCGTCCTCCAACTCGCCTCCGGCCTCGTCCACGCGCGCCGCCGCCGTGGGATGCCCCGACACGCGGATCCTGCCCTCCACGGCCGCGCGGTCGGCGCCCGGACGAACCGACTGCGGGTCGGCCTTCCCGCCCATGAGCAGGTTCAGTCCCGTGAGCACCATCGTCTTGCCCGCGCCCGTCTCACCGGTGATGACGGTCAGCCCCTCGGACAGGGGCACGCGAGCGCCGCGGATGACGCCCAGGTTCTCGATAGCGATCTCCTCGAGCACGTCACTCCTCACCACGCTCGAAAGTTTGTCCGGACGGATCAGACCGTACCGCCCGCTCGCGCCAGCCCGCGACGGGCAGGTCGAACTTCGACACCAGCCGGTCGGTGAACGGCGCCTGGCTCAGCCGCGCCAGCCGGATCTCGCCCGCGCGCCGCACGAGCACGTTGGACCCCTGCGGCACGTCGATCCGCCGCCGCCCGTCGCAGGTGAGCACCCCGGGCACGGCCGACGCGGGCAGCACCCGCACCCCGATCTCGTTACGGGGCCCCACCACCAGCGGGCGGGCGAACAGGGCGTGCGCACTCAGCGGGACGAACAGCACGGCGTCGACGTCCGGCCAGATCACCGGCCCGCCGCCGGAGAAGGCGTGCGCCGTCGATCCGGTGGCCGTGGACATCACGACGCCGTCGCAGCCGAAGGAGGACAGCGGTCGCCCGTCCACGCTGACCCCGACCTCCAGCATGCGCCCGCCGAGTCCCTTCTCGATGGTCACCTCGTTCAGCGCCCAGCCGGAGAGGACCTCGCCGCCGTCGGGCAGGTGCACGTCCACCTCGACGCACGCGCGCTTCTCGACGGTGTAGTCGCGTGCCGCGAGGCGCTCGACCGCCGCGTGCAGGTCGTCCCGCTCGGACTCCGCGAGGAAGCCGACGTGGCCCAGGTTCACGCCGAGGAGCGGCACGTCGGTGCCGCGCGTGAGCTCCGCGGCCCGCAGGATGGTGCCGTCCCCGCCGAGCACCATGACCAGCTCGGACTCGGTGACGCCCTCACGCAGGCGTGCGACGTCCATGTGGTCGCCGAAGTCCTCGGTGAGCGCGTCGTCGTGCAGGGCCGGGTCGAAGCCCGCCGCCTTGAGCTCGCGCACCGCCTCGGTGGTCGCCGCGACGGCCGCGGGGCGTCCGCCGTGCGTGACGATCAGCACCCGCCGTGTCATGCCTGCTCCAGATCGTGGTGGTGCCGCGTGTCGGCGGGCACCCGGCCGTTCCGGTCCAGGGTGCCGGGGGCGACGGCCGCCGTGACGGCGTCGGACAGTTGCCGTGGGCCGACGGCCGGGACCTCGTCGTCGGCCACGAGCCACACGAAGAACTCGCGGTTCCCGCTCGGGCCGGGCAGCGGGCTGGGGACGATCGCGCGCAGCCGCAGGCCCGCGTGTTCGGCCGCGCGGACGACGGTCGTGATCGCGGTCGCGTGCAGGGCCGGGTCCCGGACGACGCCGCCCCGGCCCAGCTGTTCCCGCCCGACCTCGAACTGGGGCTTGACCAGCAGCAGCGCGGTGCCGCGCGGTGCCAGGACGGCGGCGATCGCGGGGAGCACGAGGGTCAGTGAGATGAACGAGAGGTCCCCCGTGACGACGTCGGGCGCGCGCTCCAGGTCGGCAGGGCCGAGGTCGCGCACGTTCCTGCCCTCGACGACGGTGACCCGGGGATCCTCGCGCAGCCGTTCCAGCAGCTGTCCGTGGCCGACGTCGATCGCGACCACGTGGGTGGCCCCGCGCCGCAGGAGCACGTCGGTGAACCCGCCGGTGGACGCCCCGAGATCGGCGCACCACGCGCCCTCGAGGACGGGAGCCGCGGGGGTGGACGCCGCGGTCGTGGGGCCTGGCGGGGCGACGAGGAACACGTCCCCGGCCCGGGTGACACCGGCGACGCCGGACCCGGTACCGGCAGGCCGGCCCGCGGCGAGGGCGTCGAGCGCGCCCGCGAGCTTCAGCCCGGCACGCGAGGCGTACGCGGCCTCCCCCGGGTCACCGGGCGTGACCGCGACACCGGCGTCGTCCGCGACCGCCGCGGACGGCTTGGCGACCGTCCGGCCGTCGACCGAGACCCGGCCGGCCGCCACGAGCTCGGCCGCGTGGCGGCGCGAGCGGGCCAGGCCGCGCCGGACGAGCTCGGCGTCCACGCGGGCGCGCGCTGTCATCACCGTCGCCACGACTCAGGCGTCGCCGCTCAGGTGGGCGCGCAGGGCCTCGTGCACCTGCTCGAACCGCTGCACGTGCTCCGCCGGCGGAAGCTCGTCCAGCCCGTCCAGTGCGCGGAGCGCCTGCTCCACGACCGCCTCGGAGCCCTGCTCCACGCCGGGACCGCCCGCCGGGGCTCCGTCGGCGTGTCCCCCACCGATCACGGACGTGCCGGCGAAGGCTTGTGCGTCCACGTCCCAGCCGCCGTCGCGGGGCTCGGACTCGTACGACTCGGTCACTCGGTCACCCTCTCGTGCCGGACTGGGACATGACATGCTGCGACAGCGCCGCGACTACACGGTACCTGCCGTACCTGACACTGCCGGGCAGGCGCGCGCCGCACGTTCGCCCGGCACGTGCCGGGGCCGGGCGGCCACCGGGCACGCCGTCGGACGCGCCGCAGGGCCCCGCTCCGTCAGATCAGGTCGGGCACCGCCGTCACCGGCCGGCCGGCGTCCGCCGCCGCCCAGGCCGCCGCGCAGGCCGCCCGGACGAGATCGATGCCCTCGCCCTCGACCGGTCGCAGCACACCGTCCTCCACCCGGGCGGACGCCGTGCCGCACACCCAGGAGCCGCCGTCGTGCACGGGCTCCGGATGCGGCTGCAGGAGCGCTCGCAGGTCCGCCCCGAGGAAGGACGGGCGTTCGCCCGGCTTCGCCAGGACGGCGTCCCGCGCGGTGGACACCCCGGTCAGCACGTGCAGGCCCGGGTATCCGGCGGCTCGCGCCCCGGCGAGGTCGGTGTCCAGCCGGTCACCGATCACGAGGGGGCGTGCCGCCCCGGCCCGTTCGGCGGCCATCCGGAACATGTCCGGCCCCGGCTTGCCCGCGCTCGACGGGGTCACGCCCGTCGCCGCGGTGACCGCGCCCACGAGCGCCCCGTTGCCCGGGGCGAGGCCACGCGCCGTGGGCAGCGACAGGTCGAGGTTGCTCGCCACGTGCCAGGCGCCCCGCCCGACGGCGTACGCCGCCTCGGCGAGGTCCTCCCACGCGAGCTGCGGCGCGTATCCCTGCGCGACGGCGTCCGGACGGTCGTCGGCGGACGCCACCACGTCGAATCCTGCCGCCCGCACCGCCGTGACCAGTCCCTTGCCGCCCACGACGAGCGCCTTCGCGCCGGGGTCGAGCCGGGTACGCAGCAGGGTGGCGCACGCCTGGGCGGCGGTCATCACCTCGTCGGCGTCGGCCGGGATGTCGAGCCCGGTGAGCTGGGCGGCGACCTCCTCGGGCTCGCGGGAGGCGTTGTTCGTCACGAACACGAGCGCCATCCCGCCCGCGCGCGCCGTGGTCAGGCTGGCGGCTGCGTGATCGATCGGCAGGTGGCCGCGGTAGGCCACACCGTCCAGGTCGACGAGCGCGAGGTCGTACGCCTCGGCCAGAGGGACCGGGCTGGCAACGAGTCCGCTCATGCCGCCGGGCCCTGGTTCGTGCCGGTCTCCTCGGCGTGGCCCGGCTCGTCGGCTTGGCCCGGCTCGTCGGCAGGGGCCCGCTCGGCGGCGGGGGCCGGCTCCCCAGCGGAAGGCGGCTCGGCGGACGCGTCCGTCGCCCCGGCGGCGGCCTCGTCGTCGATACCGGCCTCGGCGAGGATCTCGGCGACCTCCGCCTCGATCTCCGCGTCCGACGGCACGGGGGCGTCGGCGGGGATCTCGGCGGCGTCACCCTCGGCGGCGTCACCCTCCGCGGCGTCCTCGTCCGCGGCCAGCTCGTCCACGGCGTCGTCGACGTCCGCCTCCTCGTCGTAGACGTCGTAGACGACGACGTCCTCCTCCGGTTCCTCGGCGCCCGTCGCCCGCGCGAGGGCCTCGGGATCGACGTCCGCCAGCACGGCTGCGGCTTCGTCGGCGCGGCCCGCCGCCTCCAGCGCGACCGCACGTGCCTGCAGGACCCGCAGGCCGAGGTCACCGGGCGCCTCGTCGGCGGGGATCTTGTCGAGCACGGCGAGCGCCGCATCGTGCTCGCCGAGATCGCTCCGCGCCCCCGAGACCACGATCGCCAGCTCGGTGCGCCCGGCGGCGTCGAGGGTCTCGGCCTCGGGTGTGGCGGCGAGTGCGATCGCGCGCTCGGGCCGTCCGAGCCCGCGTTCGGCGTCAGCCATCAGGGGCAGGTGCTCCGAGCTGCCGTTGAGTCGCCGGACGGTCCGCAGTTCGCGCAGCGCCTCCGCGAAGCGGCCGGTCCGGTACGCCGTCAGACCGGCAGCCTCCCGTACGACGTCGATCCGGCCGGCCCGGCGCACGGCCGCCTGGGCGTGCAGGTAGGCGGTCTCCGGGTCGGCGTCGAGCAGGCGCCCGGCCATGACCAGGTGCAGCCCGACCCTCTCCGCGTTGTCCTTGCCCAGCCCGCGCATCCGTGCTCGCGCCTCACGGTCGAGCTGGCCGATCGTCACGTCCTCGGCGATCTCCGGATCGGGCACCCGCTCGGGACGGCCGTCACGCCGGTCGTCGCCGTCACGCGCACGCCGGTCGTCCCGGAAGTCCCTGCCGCCGCCCCGGTCGTCCCGCCGCGGACCGCGGTCGTCACGGAAGCCTCCGCGTGTCCCACGGTCGTCGCGCGAGTCCCGACGTGGCCCGCGGTCGTCGCCCGAGCCTCGGCGATCGCCCCGGAAACCGCGGTCGTCGCGACGCTCGGACCCCCCACGGCGGTCACCGTCGGGCCGGTGGTCCCGGCGTGGACCTCGATCGTCGTGCCGCCGGTCGTCCCGGCGGAAACCCTCGCGGCGATCACCGGAGCGACGCTCGTCCCGCTCCGGACGGCCGCCGAAGCCCCGGTCGTCACGCCGGGGACCACGCTCGTCGTCGTGCCGGCGCCACGGCCGGTCACCGTGGTCGCGGTCGTCGCGGCGGTAGCCGTGACCGCCCCGGTCGTCGCCGCCCCGGCCCGCGCCGCGCGGACCGCGGCCGTCACGTCGCGGACGATCACCGTAACCGCCGGTACCGGGCCGTTCACCGGTGCGGTCGTCCCGTCGGGGGCCGCGGTCACCGTCGTACCCGCGCCGCGGCCCACCGCGGCCGTCCTCGCGACGGAACCCGCCGTCCCGGTCGTCACGGCGCCGGTCCGCCCCGAAGTCGCGGCGGGGCCGGCCCCCGGAACCGCCGTCCTCGCGGCGCGGTCCGCGATCGTCGTCCCGGCGGACACGCTCGCCGTAGCCGCGGCCGCCGGACCGGTCGTCACGGCCGTCGTTGCGCCCGCCGTGGCCGTCACGGCCGCGATCACCCCAGCGAGGCCCACGGTCGTCGCGCTGCCGGCGCTCGCCGTAGCGGCCGCCCGGACGGTCACCGGCGCGGTCGTCCCGGCGCGGTCCGCGCTCGTCGTCGCCGCGGCGCGGACGGTCGTCACGACGGGCACCGCCGTCACGACGGCCGTACCCGCCCCGGCCATCACCCTCACGCCGGAACCCGCCGCCGCGACGGTCCCCGGAGTCATGCCCGCGATCGTCGCGACGGAACCCGTCACGACGGCCGTCGTCACCGCGCTCGTCGCGACGCCTGTCGGCGCCGAGGTCGCGCCGCGGCCGGTCACCGTATCCCCGGCCGTCACGGCGGGGGCCCCGGTGCCCCTGACCGTCACGGTCGGATCGGTTGCCCTCGCGGTCATTCCCCTGGTCAGGGGGCGAATCGTTCACTGTGGTCCTCTCTGGCGGCAGATGCGGGCTCCATTCTCCCACGCGCCGTCACCGAGGCCCGGCCGCTTCCGGGTCACGTCCGCGCGACGTCCGTCACCGTCCCGGCGAGCGTCTCGGGTCCGGCGCCGCGTATCGAGGCGTCGAGCACCTGGACCAGGTGCGCCGTCGCGATCGTGCGACCCTGGCGCCCGGTCGCCGCGGCGATCTGCATCAGGCATCCCGGGTTGGACGTGACCAGGAGGTCCGCGCCCGTGGCGGCCACGTTCACGGCCTTCCGGTCGCCCAGCTCCCGCGCCGGCTCGGGGTGCGTCAGGTTGTAGATCCCCGCGGAGCCGCAGCACAGGTCGCCCTCGGCGATCTCCCGCAGCACCAGCCCTGGCACGGCACGAAGGAGCCGCCGCGGCTGTGACCGGACCCGCTGGGCGTGCGACAGGTGGCAGGCGTCGTGGTACGCGACCGTCAGCGGCAGCGGGTGCCGTGCCGCGACGGGTCCGAGCTCGTCGAGGATCTCCGCGACGTCCCGGACCCTCGCCGCGAACTCGGCGGCACGCCCGGCGTAGGCGGGGTCGTCGGCCAGCAGGTCCGCGTACTCCTTCGTCGTGGAACCGCAGCCCGCCGAGTTGACCACGACCCGCTCCACGCCCGCGTCCGCGAAGGCGTCCACGAGGGCGCGCGCGTAGGCCAGGCCTTCGGCCTCCCGCCCCGCGTGCACCGAGAGGGCCCCGCAGCAGCCCTGGGCGGACGGCGCGACGACGTCACATCCCTCCGCCGCGAGCACGCGCACCGTGGCGGCGTTGACCCCGGGGAAGAACTCGCGCTGCACGCATCCGAGCAGCAGCCCCACGGTCATCCGCCGGGGCGCGGACGCCCGGGTGAGCGGCGGCACCGGCTCGGCCCGCCCGAGCGGCGGCGCCACCGACTCCATCGCCGCCAGCGACGGCGAGAGCCGTTCCAGGACCGGCCGCACCACCCGGGACAGTCCGGTCCGCTGGTACAGCGACAGCAGCGGTCGCACGGCTCGCAGCCGGCGCGGATGCGGGAACAGCGCGAAGACGGCCGCCCGCAGCAGCCGCAGCCCGCGCGGGCGATGGCCGGTGCCGCGCCGTTCCACCTGCGCCCGCGTCGCCTCGACCAGCTTGTCGTACCGCACGCCCGACGGGCAGGCGGTCACGCACGCCATGCACCCCAGGCAGGCGTCGACGTGCCCGACGAGCGACGCCGACATCGGCTCCCCCTCCAGCCCCTGCTTCATCAGGTGGATGCGTCCGCGCGGTGAGTCCATCTCCTCACCCCAGAGCGTGTAGGTCGGGCAGGCGGGCAGGCAGAAGCCGCAGTGGACGCAGTCGTCCACGAGTTCCCGCGACGGCGGGTGGTGCTCGTCGAACGCGCCCGGGCGGCCGCCGTCGAACGACCCGAGCAGGTCCGGCTTGGTCTCGCTCATCAGATTCCTCCCACGAACCGCCCGGGCGCGAGGTTCCGCCCCGGATCCAGCCGCCGCTTGATCGCCTGCATGAGGTCCAGCCCGCCCACGGGCCCCCACACGTCCACGGCCTCGCGCACGTCCCGCGGTGCGCGCAGCACGGTCACGGTCCCGTCCCGCGGGGACGGCGCGGCGGCCCGCAGCACGCGGACGACGGCGGCCACCACCGCGGGATCGAGCCCCGCGGCCGCCCGCGGCCGCTCCGAACCGGTCGCGCTCCCGGACGGCCCGTCGTCCCGGCGGCCGAGTTCTCCCGGGGCTGACGGCCCCTCGTCCCGGGCGGCGCCGGCCGGGTGTTCACCGATCGCGACGTACAGCACGCCGGCCGCCGTCCCGCGCACGGCGACCCCCGCCCCGTGCGTGTCCTCCGCCTCCCGCGCCGCCGCCAGCAGCTCACCCACTCCCGTGAGGGTCGCGGTCGCCTTCGCGAGGACCGCGGGGCCGGCTGCTCCCGCGGCGCGGCCCGCGTTCGGCGCAGGCGCCGCGCCCGATCCGCCGTCGTCGGGCAGCGCCCCCCACCAGGCCGGTGGACCGGTCCGCACGTCGCCGCCGGTGAGGGAGGCCACCTGCGCGGCACGCCGGACGACGGCGGTCTCCTGACCCTCCAGCAGGACCGCGACGGTGACCTCCCGGGAACCGGCCGGACGGTCGATCTCCACCGCGGCGGGAGCGAGCTGGGACGTGACCACGTCCCGCGCACGAGCTGCCGCGTCGGCCGGCGGACCGGCCGCCACCACCCAGCGGCGCGCGGGCCGGACCGGGTGCAGCCGGAACGCGGCCCGCACGACCACACCGAGCGTGCCGTAGGAACCGGTCACGAGTTTGGCGAGGTCGTACCCGGCGACGTTCTTGACGACCTTGCCGCCGCTGGACGCCACCGTCCCGTCGGCCAGCACCACGGTCGCGCCGAGCACGAGGTCCCGCAGCGCTCCCCGCTGCAGGCGCCGGGGCCCCGACACGCCGGTCGCCAGCGCGCCGCCGACGGTCGATCCTCCGGACAGCCGCCGGGGCGGCAGGTCCGCCACGAGCTCCTGGCCGGCCGTGCCGGTGGCCTCCAGCAGCGCCGCGACCGGGAGGCCCGCCTCCGCGACCACGACGAGGTCACCCGCCTCGTGCTCGACGAGCCGGTCCAGGCCCGTCATGTCGAGGAGCAGGTCGGCCCGCTCCGGCGGAGCGGCCCAGTCCAGCGCGCTTCCGCCGCCCCGGGCGACCGTGGCCAGTCCCTGCGACGCCGCCTCGCGCAGCACGGCCGCCACGCCGTGGACCGTCGCCGGCCGTGCGACGACCGCCGTGGCGACCCCGTCGACGACGTCGCCCGGCCCGGCCTCGCGGACCTCGCCGGCCGTATCGGCTTCCCGCAGGCGGTCGGCGATCCGGTCCGGGTCCGGTTCCTGTGCGGGGCGCGCCATCAGAACACCTCCGCCACGCCGGCCTCCGACAGGGGATGCTCACCCTGCTTGCGCCCCGGCCGCTCCCCGCACAGCCGCGGGGTCGGGAAGATCTTGCCGGGGTTCGAGAGGTTGTCCGGGTCGAACGCGCACCGGACCGCCTGCATGACGCCGAGGTCCTCGGCCGTGAACATGCGCGGCATGTGCTTGGCCTTGTCGGCCCCCACGCCGTGCTCGCCGGTGATGGAGCCGCCGTGCTCGAGGCACAGGTCGAGGATCCCGCCGGCGACGCCCTCGGCGCGTTCCACGGCGCCGGCCTGCGACCCGTCGAACAGCACGAGCGGGTGCAGGTTGCCGTCGCCGGCGTGGAACACGTTCGCCACGCGTACCCCGGCGGCATCGCCCAGTTCGGTGATCCGCCGCAGCACCTGGGGCAGCGCGGTGCGCGGGATGACGCCGTCCTGCACGATGTAGTCGGGGCTGATCCGCCCCACCGCCGCGAACGCGGACTTGCGGCCCTTCCAGACGAGCGCTCGCTCGGTGTCGTCGGCCGCGACCCGCACCTCGAACGCACCGTTGTCCTCGCACAGCCGCACGACGTCGTCGAACTCGCCGGCCACGTCCGCGGCGTGCCCGTCGAGCTCGACCACGAGCACCGCACCCGCACCGGCCGGGTAGCCGCAGTGCACGGCCTCCTCCGCCGCCTCGACGGACAGGGCGTCCATCATCTCGATCGCCGCGGGGATCACGCCCGCCGCGATGATCGCGGACGTGGCGGCGCCGGCGTCGTCGATCGTGCGGAACGCGGCCAGAAGGGTCCGCACCTCCTGCGGCAGCCGCGTGAGGCGGACCGTCACCGCCGTGACGACCCCGAGCGTGCCCTCGCTGCCCACCAGCGCACCGAGCAGGTCGTAGCCGGGCGGGTCGGGCGCCTTGCCACCGATCTCGACCTGCTCCCCCGCGGGCGTGACGAGGTCCAGCCCGGTGACGTGGTTCGTGGTGAAGCCGTACTTGAGGCAGTGCGCTCCACCGGAGTTCTCGGCGACGTTCCCGCCGATCGAGCACACGGACTGGCTGGAGGGGTCGGGCGCGAAGTAGTGGCCGTCCGGGGTGGTGGCCGCGGTGAGCTGCAGGTTGATGACACCGGGGTCGACGACGGCGCGCTGGGCGCGGACATCGATCTCGCGCAGGGCCCGCATCTGTGACATGACCACGAGCACACCCTCGGAGTGCGGCAGCGCACCGCCGGACAGGCCTGTCCCCGAGCCACGTGCCACGAAAGGGACGCCGTGGGTGGCGCAGGCACGGACGGTCGTCACGACGTCGGCGGCGTCCCGTGCCAGGACCACCAGCCCCGGGACCACGCGATAGGCGGCGAGCCCGTCGCACTCGTAGGTCCGGCGCCGTGCGCGGTCCGTGATGACGCGCTCGCCGCCGAGCGCGGCGGAGAGGTCCGCCGTCACGGCGGCGAGCGCCGCGTCGGACGCGCGTGCGGCCGTCCGACCGGACGTCCTGTCGGGCATCGCAACCTCCTCGTCGCACGGGCCCTGCCTCTGCGGGAACCGGCCCCGCCGAGGTAGCGGCCTTCAGGGCGAAGGTACTACCTCGGCGCGGCCGGACCGCGTGGACGGGCCCACGGTCCGTACGGCGTCAGTCCATGCGGTGTCAGTCCATGCGGCGGTACGCCGGGAGCGTGAGGAAGTCCGCGTACTCGTCGGCGACCGCGACCTCGAGGAACGTCTGCTTCGCCTCCTCGTAGCCGGCGGCGTCGCCGGGCAGCTTCGCGATCTCCTCCGCGACGAGCTCGTGCACGAGCTCCTTCGTGACCCGGCGCCCGGTGTCCGCGAGCGTCACGTCGTTGTGCAGCCACTGCCAGACCTGGCTGCGGGAGATCTCGGCCGTGGCGGCGTCCTCCATGAGGTTGAAGATCGCCACGGCACCCAGCCCGCCCAGCCACGCGCGCAGGTACTGGATCCCGACCGAGATGTTGTTGCGCAGGCCGGTCTCCGTGATGTCGCCGGGAGTGGCGGCGACGTCGAGCAGCTGCTCGGCGGTGACCTCGACGTCGTCGCGCGTGCGGTCGATCTGGTTCGGCCGGTCGCCCAGGACGTCGGTGAAGACCTCCTTGCACAGCTCCACCATGCCGGGGTGCGCCACCCACGACCCGTCGAAACCGTCGCCGGCCTCGCGGGTCTTGTCCTCGCGCACCTTGGCGAAGGCCGTGGCGTTGACCTCTTCGTCCTTGCTCGGGATGAACGCGGCCATGCCGCCGATCGCGTGCGCGCCGCGCTTGTGACACGTCCTGACCAGCAGCTCGGTGTAGGCGCGCATGAACGGCACCGTCATCGTCACGGCGTTGCGGTCCGGCAGCATGAACTCCGTGCCGCGCGTCCGGAACGACTTGATGACGGAGAACATGAAGTCCCAGCGGCCCGCGTTCAAGCCGGCGGAGTGGTCACGCAGCTCGTAGAGGATCTCCTCCATCTCGAACGCGGCCGGGTAGGTCTCGATGAGCACCGTGGCGCGGATCGTGCCTTGCGGGATGCCGAGATACTCCTGCGCCAGGACGAACGCGTCGTTCCAGAGCCTCGCCTCGAGGTGGGACTCGATCTTCGGCAGGTAGAAGTAGGGGCCCAGGCCCTTGGCGAACTGCCGCATGCCCGCCGTGGCAAGGTAGAGCGCGAAGTCGACCAGTGAGCCCGAGGTCTCACGCCCGTCGACGAGCACGTGCTTCTCCGGGAGGTGCCACCCGCGCGGGCGCATGACGATGGTGGCGAGCTCGGCGTCCGGCTTCAGCGCGTACGTCTTGCCGTTCTCCGCCGTGAAGTCGATCGTGCGGTTGATGGCGTCGAGCAGGTTGAGCTGACCGCCGACCACCGAACTCCACCGGGGCGTGTTCGCGTCCTCCTGGTCCGCGAGCCACACCTTGGCGCCGCTGTTGAGCGCGTTGACGGTCATCCTGCGGTCCGTGGGGCCGGTGATCTCGACACGGCGGTCCACGATTCCCGGCGCCGGGTCCGCGACACGCCACGAGTCGTCCTCGCGGATGTGGCGGGTCTCCTCCAGGAATCCCAGCGTGCCGCCGGCCGCGAGGTCCTCGACGCGGCGCTCGCGGGCCTCCAGCAGTTCCAGGCGCCGGTCGGCCAGTTCGCGGTGCAGCCTGACGATCAGTTCCAGGGCGGCCGGCGTGAGCACCTCCTCGTACCGCTCGCCGATCTCGCCGGTGATCTCGATACCGTCCGGAGTCTCCACGTCGACACTCTCCTCGCTCAAGATTCCGCTATGCGGAATTGTGTATTCTGATCGTGGAAAGTCTAGCGTCCGGCGAGCCGGTCACCCACTCTCGCCGCCTCCTCGCGCAGCACGGGCACGGCGTCGTCGGCGAACTCCCGGGGCACCCGGGCCGCCGGGCCGGACACCGACAGCGCCGTCGCCAGCGGCGCCCCGGGCACCGCCACCGCGAAGCAGCGGACGCCGATCTCCTGTTCGCCGTCGTCGATCGCATAGCCGCGCCCGCGGATCCGGTCCAGCTCGGCGACGAGCTCGTCGGCGTCGGTGATGGAGTGGTCGGTCGCGGCGGGCAGCCCGGTGCGTTCCGCGATGGCCCGGACCTGCGATTCGGGGAGCGCGGCGAGCAGCATCTTGCCCACGCCCGTGCAGTGGAGGTGGACCCGGCGCCCCACCTCGGTGAACATCCGCATGGACCGGGTGGACGACGCCTGCGCCACGTACACGGCCATCTCGTGGTCCAACATCGCGAGGTTCGCGGTCTCGCCGAGTGCGGCGGCGACCCGCTCGAGGTGCGGACGGGCCGCGGCACCGAGTTGCCGGCCGGCCGCGTCCGCGAGCCGCAGCACCCCGGCCCCGAGCGCGTACCGGCGCGACGGCATCTGGCGGGCGTAACCCCGCTGCACCAGGGTGCGCAGCAGCCGGTGGATGGTCGGGAGAGGGAGCCCGCTCCGGTCGCTGAGCTCGCTCAAGGTCGCGTCGCCCCCGAGATCCGTCATGATCTCCAGCAGGTCGATCGCGCGTTCGACGGTCTGCACGCCGCCGGTGCTGCTTGCCACGTGGCTCCTCACGTCTCGGTGAACCGGGTCGCCCCGCGGTGTCACCGATCCGCGGGGCAGAACCAGGATTCCACAGCGTGGAACCGCCGTCGCCGGCGCGTTGGACGGTGGGCCATGCCATGGCCGGTGCACACACTGGGGACCAGTTGGTGTGTGGATATGTGCGGCGGGGATCAGCTCCGCGCAGACGCTCGTTCCTGCTCGGCGGGCGTGGCACCGTTGGCCAGGTACCAGCCGATCTTCTCCCGCAGGCGTTCCTGCTGCCCCACCAGCAGGTCGACCTGTTCCTGCACCCGCCGGTCGTGCTCCTGGAGCAGGGAGAGCCGCTCATCCATGGTCGAGGCGTCGAGGCAGAGCTGCGCATACTGCTTCAGGTCGGCGATCGGCATGCCCGTGTCCCGCAGACAGCGCACAAGGCCCAGCCATCCCAGGTCGGCCTCGGAGTAGGTCCGCCGGCCACCGGACGTACGGGAGATCGGCGCGAGCAGGCCTTCGCGCTCGTAGTAGCGCAGGGTGTCGATGCTGAACCCCGACTCGGACGCGGCCTCCGCGGGCGTGTAGGTACGGGTGCTCGAGGTATCGGTCATGGATCCATGATGCCGGTCCTCACCGCTTGACCTGGAGCGCGCTCCAGGTCGCACGCTATTCGTCATGGACACGATGAACCTTGCCCTCGGGGCCATGAAGTTCGGCACCACTGTCGACGAACGGACCGCGTTCGACCTGCTCGACCGGTTCGTGGAGGCGGGTGGGACATGGATCGACACCGCGGACTGCTATGCGTTCTGGGACAGTGACACCGGCTACGGCGGGCAGAGCGAGGAGGTCCTGGGCCGCTGGCTCGCGGCTCGTCCCGGCATGCGCGAGCGGGTGCGGATCTCCACGAAGTTCGGCGCCGAACCCGTGATCGCCGGCCGCTGGCCCGCGTCACGCACGGGCCTCGGGAGCCGGGAGGTGCGCGCCCAGCTCGAAAGCAGTCTCCGCCGCCTCGGCACGGACCATGTCGACCTGGCCTGGGCTCACATGGAGGATCGGACCGTCCCGATCGAGGACGTCGCCGATACCCTCTCGGCGCTGCACGACGGCGGTCTCGCGACGCGGCTCGGCATGTCGAACCATGCGGCCTGGCGGGTCGCGACCGCCCGCACGCGAGCGCTCGGCCAGGGGCGCGAGCCCGTGCGTGCGCTGCAGTACAGCTACTCGTACCTGCATCCCCGCCCGGGCATGCCAGGGGCCGGGCACCGCTTCGGGTTCCTCACCGACGAGCATCTCGACCTCGCCGCCTCGTCCGGCGACCTGGAGATCTGGGCGTACACACCGCTCCTGTCGGGCGCCTACGACAACCCCGCCAAGCAGATCCCCGAGGAGTTCCAGCACCCGGGAACGGACCGTCGCCTCGCCGTTCTCGACGAGGTCTCCGGAGCCCTGGGGTTGACCCGCGGCCAGGTCGTCCTGGCATGGCTGGCGGGTCACCAGCCTGCCGTCAAGCCCATCCTCGGTGGCAGCAGGCCTGAACAGCTCGATGCGGCCGTCACCGCGATCCGGACCGGCCTGCCGGACGACGCCCGAGCTCGCCTGAACGCCGTCGAGCCGCTGACGCCGCGCGTCGAGCACGAGCGGGTCGTGGAGCCGGCGTAGGGCACGCAGCTTGTGCCGGTACCGAGCCGCCGTGTTGGGGTGTGTGGGTGTTCGTGGCTGGGCGTGCGTGGTTGTTTGGTTGTGGGTGTGTTGAAGGCCCCCGCTCACGTGTGTGAGTGGGGGCCTTCATGAAGAGGGGTCCGGCGGC
>NZ_JAFMPK010000017.1 GCF_017349295.1 Myceligenerans salitolerans | reverse complement strand
CGGCGCCCTCACCGGTCAGGTTCGCCACCTCCGCGGCGAGCGTTCCGGCCGTTCCCGTCTCGCCGGGCATGCGCAGCGTGATCGGGTTGACCACACCCGGCCGGCCTGAGTCGGTCTCCTCCACGCGTATGCCGAAGAGGTCGGCCAGCGGCCCGGGGACGTCCATGAGGAAGGCGTTGTCGTTCTCGTCGACCCGGCCGCTCCAGAAGGTCGCCAGGACCGTGCCGCCGCGAGCCACGACGGCCTCGAGCCGGTCGGCCGTGTCGCCCTTCAGCAGGTGCAGCAGCGGCGCGAGGACGACGTCGTACCCGGCGAGGTCCGCGGACTGGGGCACGACGTCGACCTGGGCCCCGGCCTCCCACAGGGCCCGGTAGTAGGCGAGCACCACGGCGGGGTACCGCACGTGCCGGTTGAGCCCGTCGGTCATCTCCGCGGCCCACCACGAGTCCCAGTCGAACAGCAGCGCGACCCGGGCGGGGGTGCGGGCGCCCAGCACCGCGCCCCCGAGTTCCCGGAACTCCCGCCCCAGCTCGGCGACCTCGCGGAAAGCCCGGGTGTCGGTCCGGCCGGCGTGGTCCAGGACGGCGCCGTGGTACTTCTCGCACGCTCCCCGCGACTGGCGCAGCTGGAAGTAGAGGACGGCGTCGGCTCCGTGCGCCACCGCCTGCCAGGACCAGAGCCGCAGGACGCCAGGCCGCTTCACCGGGTTGACGTCGCGGGAGGCGGTGATCGTCGGAGTCTGTTCCATGACCCAGAACGGCGCGCCGTCCTTGAGACCGCGCATCAGGTCGTGGGCGAGCGCCATGCGCGCGTGCTCGCGCGGACCGGGCGGGTAGTTGTCCCAGGAGGCGAAGTCGAGGTCCGCCGCCCACCGGTGGTAGTCGATGGGGCGGAACATCCCCATGAAGTTCGTGGTGACGGGTGTGTCCGGGTCGTGGCGACGGATCGCGGCCTTCTCGTCGCGGAAGTTGCGGAGCATCGCGTCGGACATGAAGCGCAGGTAGTCGAGGGTGATGCCCTGGAACGCCGTGTGATCCGGCCCGCGCCAGTGCTCCGACAACGCGTTCGGTGGCACGATCTGCTCCCAGTCGCTGAACAGGTGCGACCAGAACATCGCATTCCACGACTCGTTCAGACGGTCCAGGGTGCCGTACCGCTCACGCAACCAGCCGCGAAAGCCCGCCGCGCAGTTGCCGCAGTAGCAAGCCCCGCCGTACTCGTTACCGACGTGCCACGCCACCAGGCCCGATGTCCCCGTGTACCGCTCGGCGACCCGCCCGGCGAGGGCCGCCGACATCCGCTGGAACACCGGCGACGAAGGGCACGCGTTGTGCCGCTGCCCGTACGCGTGCCGCCGGCCCTCGAAGTCGGTGCGATTCACCTCGGGGTGACGGTGGGCGAGCCACGGGGGCAGCGCGCCGGTGGCGGTCGCCAGCACGATCCGTGCTCCGGCGGCGACCGCGCGCTCGACGATCGCGTCCAGTCGGGAGAAGTCGTAGGTGTCCTCGTCGGGCTGCAGGTGGGACCAGGCGAACACGTTCAGGGTCACCGTGTCGATCGACGCCTTCCCGAACGCGGCGTAGTCCGCCTCCCAGACGTCGCGGGGCCACTGCTCGGGGTTGTAGTCGCCGCCGTAGAGGACCTTGGTGGTGGCCGGGACGCGGGCCGTCATGCCTGGCTCCTTCCGAGAATACGGGTGTCGTCGAGCCAGGGCGGAGTCTCGTCGTGGACGGGCTCGATCTCCACGAGGGTCACCCCGTGCCGGCCGAGCGTCAGGTCGAGGTCGATCCGGCCGGCGCCGTCGTGCCCCGGCCGGATCGGGGCCGACGACGCGCGGCGGCGGGGCTCGGAGATCTCGCGCAGAAGGTCGAACTGGCGGGACGACGGGGACGCCGGCCGGCCCATCTCGGACCAGGCGTGCCAGGCGTTGCCGTGCTCGACGTCGACCTCGTGGCGCAGGACGAAGGCACGGCCGGCCACCGGCTTCGAGCCCGCGCACCCTGTCGGCACGGCGACCGGAATGCTGAGCCGCACCTCGTGGCGGTCAGGCTCGTCGGGGTCGCCCGAGCCGCCGACCGGCTGCCAGGCGAGGACGGTGACCCGCCGGGAGGCCGGGTCCCGGGTGACGAGGTGGTCCGTGCCGCGCGCCAGCACCTCGGGTCCCATGCGCGCCATGAAGGCGTACAGGTGGTACGTGGGCTTCTTGACCTGACGATGGGTGAGCATGCCGAACCCGCCGTGGAACAGGGCGGGCGGGATGCCGGTCTCCTCGAACACGTCGCTGAACGTCCAGTAGGAGAACGAGTCCACGAGGTCGCCGCCCCCGGCGAGGACGGGAGCGAGGTATGCGGCGTTGTAGGCGGTGTCGTGGACCGGGTTGTCCGGCCGGTACGACGAGTTGAACTCGGAGACGTGCGCCGGTAGGTCCGCCAGCGGTGTGCCGGCGAGGAGCTCCTTGGGCCGGGCGAACTGCTCGAGCAGGCTCTGCGGCGGCCTGAGCGTCTGGTAGACGCCGAACGGTACGTGCTCGGCGGGCCCGCTCGTGTAGGCGTGGAAGGACGTGAAGTCGATGGGCACGTCGCGAGAGACGACGAACTCCGCGAACGGCTCCCACCAGTCGTCCGCCCCGGGGGAGAGCACCGGGCCGCCGACGGGCAGGGAGGCGTCGACGTCCTTGATCGCGTGCGCTGTGGCCTCGTAGAGCCGGAAGTAGGCGTCGCGGTCCGCGTCCTTCCAGAAGACCTCGAGATTGGGCTCGTTCCACACCTCGATCGGCCAGGTGCGGACCTCGCCGAGGCCGTAGCGGTCGATGAGGTGCCGTAGCACCGCCTGGACGAGCCGGGTCCAGGCGGCATGGTCGCGGGGCGGGGTGATGTTGCCCCGCCACCAGAAGACGGTGTCGGGGCCGGAGGCCAGTTCCTCCGGCATGAACCCGAGCTCCAGGAAGGGCTTGACGCCGAGGCTCAGGTACGCGTCGACGACCTGGTCGACGTAGGTGAACGCGTAGCGGGTGCCGCGGTGGCCCGCCACGTCGTAGGGGCGGTGGACGCCGGCGTCGTCGGACAGCAGGCCGTGCCCGCGGATGTGACGGAAGCCGATCTCGCGCTGCACCAGGGCGAGGGATTCCTGGTAGTCCTGACGCAGCGCGAGGTTGAATCGCCCCGTCCCGACGCACGCCCGCCAGGCGTCGCCGAGGGTGCCGATGGGTCCGACGGGCACGACGGTGCGGTTCACGAGAGAGGTCTCCTTGATCGGTTCCGGATCGGTGGAAGGCAGCGACCGCCCGGCGAGCCGCTGGGCCGTCGTCATGTGG
>NZ_JAFMPK010000016.1 GCF_017349295.1 Myceligenerans salitolerans | reverse complement strand
GGTCACGGCCGCGCGGCGGGCGCACCTGCCCGGCCCGTGCCCGCGCGATCGTGAGGTGCGGGCGATGCGGCTTGACGTCCTCGGGCACCTCGCGCGGCGACGCCGCGAGGCAGTCCTGCGCGAGTTCGCGCAGCGGACCCAGGTCACCGTCGACCCCGACCCACAGCACCCTGCCCCCGAACGAGCCGGCACCACGCAGGCCGAGGTCGAGCGGACCGTGCTTGGCGGCGACGACGGCGAGTTCCTCGGACAGTTCGTCCACGGCCCCCTCGGGTACGTCCGCGTAGAAAGCGAGCGTGATGTGCCTGTTCTCTCGCGGCACCCACCGTGGGGACGCGCCGGTGCTGGTCACGCCGTGGACGGCGAGGTCGAGATGGTCAAGGACAGCCTCGGGCGGGAACACCGCCGTGAACAAGCGCACCCGGCGATCCTAGGCGGCCACCGACGGGAACCGGTAGCGCTTTCACCCGTCGCGGGACCGGCGACGCGACACCGCCCAGCACACCGCGACGGCGATGGCGACCACGGTGACCTGGCCACCCAGGACGATCCGGCCGACGTCCACGGCCGGAACCCAGCGGGCTCCGTCGCCGTCCACCTCGAAGACGCCCGCCGGCTCGCCGCTGCGGCCGAAACCGACGCCCCCGCCCCCGCCGTCGCGGGCGGCGTCCTGCCCCTCGGAGCCGCCGCCGCCACCGGCGCCTGCGCTGTTCCGGATGCGCGCGACCGGTATCACCATCTTCCCGTCACGCTCGTACGCGTCACCGAAGACCTGCCGCACGCCGAACTGCTCGGCCGCCGCGTCGACGAGACGGCTCAGATCCGGGACGTATCTCATACGGCCACGCTATCGGCGGGTGGTGGCGGCCGCCAGGCCCCGGTGGCGAGGACGCGCCTCGGCGAGCGGCCCGAACGGTGGCGACGCCGGGAGGCGAAGACGTCAGCGTTGCGCGCGGCTGCTCGCGTAGAGGCAGACCGCGGCGGCGGTCGCCAGGTTGAGCGACTCCGCCCGGCCCCGGATCGGCACGCGCACGACGGCGTCCGCCAGCGCACGGTCCGCCGGGAGCAGCCCCCACGCCTCGTTGCCGAACAGCCACGCGGTGGGAGACGCCAGATCGGGCGTACCCCGCCGACCGGCGGTGTCCTGCAGGTCGTCCAGATCGTGCTCGCCACCACCGTCGGCGGCGAGCACCTGGAACCCGGCCTCGTGGAGCCGCGCGACGACGTCGGCCAGCACACGCCCGGTCACGACGGGCAGGTGGAAGAGCGAACCCGCCGTCGCCCGCACGACCTTGGGGTTGTAGAGGTCGACGCTCTCGCCGGCGAGGACGACGCCGCCGGCGCCGGCGGCGTCGGCGGCCCGGATCACCGTCCCGGCGTTGCCCGGGTCGCGGACGTTGCACAGGACCGCGACCAGCCGGGCCCCGGGCAGCTCGGCATCGAGTTCGGCGGGACGGGTACGCAGCACCGCCAGCACGCCCTGCGCGTCCTGGCTCATCGCCTCGAGCACCTCCGGTGTCGCGACGTGGAGCCGGAGCGTCGCGGCCGCAATCCCGGTGTGCGCGGGCTGCCCTGCGGCGTTGTCCCGCGCCGCGTCCACGATCTCGGGATACCGCTCGGCCGCGGCGGGCGTCAGGTAGACGTCGCGCACGGTTCCGGCGGCCGTCCACCGCACCGCCTCACGCACGCCCTGCGGCCCTTCGACGAGGAACAGGCCGTGGCGCGAGCGCGCCGAACGCCCGGACAGGGCCCGCACCTGCCTGACCCGGTCCGCCCGCGGATTGGCGAGCGTCACGTCAAGGGTGCTGGGCGCCGTCCGGGCGTCCGGGTGGTTCCTCGTCAACCTCAGGCCGCGGCCGGGGCGTTGACGTCCGCCGGGAGGGCGTCCTTCGCGACCTGGACGAGCGCGTTGAACGCGGCCACGTCGTTCACCGCGAGCTCGGCGAGCATGCGGCGGTCGACCTCGACACCAGCGGCCTTCAGACCCTGGATGAGGCGGTTGTAGGTGAGACCCTGTGCGCGGGATGCGGCGTTGATGCGCTGGATCCACAGCTTGCGGAAGTCGCCCTTGCGCGCCTTCCGGTCGCGGTAGCTGTAGACCAGCGAGTGGGTGACCTGCTCCTTCGCCTTGCGGTAGAGGCGCGAGCGCTGGCCACGGTAACCGCTGGCCCGCTCGAGGGTCGTACGACGCTTCTTCTGGGCGTTGACCGCCCGCTTCACGCGTGCCACGTGATGCTCCTTGTGTCCTTCGGGCTGGAAGTGGGTCCTCGGGCGCCGCGTCTCACGGCGCCGGCCGGATCACTTGCCGAGCAGCTTCTTGATCTTCTTGACGTCGGCCTGGGAGACCGGCTGGTCCATCGCCAGGCGACGGGTACGCGTGGTCGGCTTGTGCTCGGCGTAGTGGCGGCGCATCGCCTGCTCGCGCATGACCCTGCCGCTGCCGGTGATCCGGAACCGCTTCTTGGCACCGGAGTGCGTCTTGTTCTTCGGCATGACTGCCGTCTCTCCTCATGTCAGCCGGACCCGCCGGGCCCGGCACTGCGTACCGGGCCCGATGAGGCGGTCCCGGTGTCAGGGTGGTCTGTGGTTGTCGGTCAGCCCTTGCGCGGCCCGCGCGGCTTGGGTGCCGCCGGCTTGGGAGCGGAGGGCTTGGCCACCGGCTTGGGCGCCGCCACCGGCTTCGGTGCGGCAGCCGGCTTGGGCGCCGCGGCCGGCTTCGGTGCGGCAGCCGGCTTCGGCGCCGCGGCGGGCCGGGGCGCGGTCGCCGGCTTCGACGTCGCGGGCCTGGACGCGGGTGTCGTGCGCGGGCGCGGCGCGGCCTTCGCGGTGTCCGCCACCGGAGCTGCCTCGGACGGCGCCGGGGTCGCCGGGGTCGCTGCCGCCTTCGGCGTCTCCTCGTCGGCGGACCCCGTGTCGGCGGACCCCGTGTCGGCAGCCGCTGCCGCCTCGGCCGCACGGCGCGCCTGGGACTTGCTCAGCTTCTCGTGCCCACGCTGCTTGGCGGGACGCTCGGCCTTCGCCGCCTCGGCCTTCTTCTTGACCGGGCCGATGACCATCGTCATGTTGCGGCCGTCCTGCTTCGGCATGGACTCGACGAAGCCGAGCTCCGCGACGTCGTCCGCCAGCCGCTCGAGCAGCCGCCGGCCCATCTCCGGGCGGGACTGCTCGCGGCCGCGGAACATGATCATGACCTTGACCTTGTCACCGGCCGAGAGGAACCGCTCCACGTGGCCCTTCTTGGTGGCGTAGTCGTGCGGGTCGATCTTCAGACGGAACCGGATCTCCTTGAGGATCGTGTTCGTCTGGTTCCGCCGCGCCTCACGCGCCTTCATGTCGGACTCGTACTTGAACTTGCCGAAGTCCATGAGCTTGGCGACAGGCGGCCGGCTGTTCGGGGCGACCTCGACGAGGTCGAGGTCAGCGTCCTGGGCAAGCTTCAGGGCGACTGCCGTGGCAACTACGCCGACCTGCTCCCCGCCCGGGCCGATGAGCCGGACCTCGGGAACACGGATCCGGTCGTTGATGCGAGGCTCGCTGATGGTGATGCTCCTAGGAAGTTGCAGGTGGACCACCAGGAACGAGAAGGGCCCCCGCCCTGAGCACCAGCGGAGGCCATCATCGGTGAGCGAGCCGAACGCCTCACGGACGCGACTGCCCGACCAGGACCCGGACACTGTCGGCGCTCGGCGCTCGGTGGCGACTCGGGTGGGATGGGATCCACTTGATGCACCCGGAGCACAAGTCTCCAGGTTGGTCGGCGACCAGACTAGCACGCACGCCACGACCGCTCCCACCCCGGCGCCTGTGACACGCGGCTCACGGCGCGCCGGCCGGCGTCCCGTCCCGCCCGAGGCGTCGGCGGCGACCACACCCGTGGCGAACGTACCGTCCCACGGATGAAAAGATAAGGCCCATGAGCACCAGCGAGAACGACGCGGGCGCCGCCGTCCGCGACATCGCCGACGTCGCGGCCGTCGAGGTCATCACGACCGCCGCGGTACACCTGATGAGTGCCGCGGCGGTGAAGTGCGGGCTCGCCGAGGGGGACGACTCGAGCGACCACCTGGATCTGGACGAGGCCCGCAAGCTCATCACGGCGCTGGCCGCGCTGGTGACGGCGTCGGCCCCGGACATCGGCAACCAGCACGCCCGTTCGCTGCGCGACGGCCTGCGCTCGCTCCAGCTGGCGTTCCGGGAGGCCTCCGTGATCCCCGACGAGCCGGGGGAAGGCCCCGGCGAGAAGTACACCGGCTCCGTCGTCTGACTGACGACGCGGCCCGTTCCAGCACCACCCTGCTGACCCCTCCGCGACCGAAGTAGGCCCATGACCACGACTCCCCCCGCCCCACCGCCGCCCGACGGGTACGGCGCGCCACCCGCGCCGCTCCCACCGCCCGGACCCGGCCGGCGTCGCGCCGGTGCCTCGCCCTGGCTCGCCGCGGCACTGATCCTGACGCTCGTGCTGGCCGGCTATCTCTGGGTGACCACCACGCAGTGGCAGCGCACCGCGCAGGAATGGGAGGGCGAGGCGCGCGACCACGCCGCCGAGGCCGCGGCGCTGGGCCGACAGCTCGACGGCGTGAACGCGGAGCTGGCCGCCGCCCGCGACCAGCTCGCCACCGCCACCGGCAGGATCAGCGAGCTCGCCAACGAGAAGGCGCAGCTCGGTGACGAGAACGTGGCGTCACGTCAGCATCTCGACTACCAGGCGCGGGTGAGCGAGGCAGCGGCGAAGGTCGCCGTCGCCCTCGGTCAGTGCGTCGACGCCCAGGAGCAGCTCATCGGCTACCTCGAGGACGCCGACGCCTACGACGCCGCCGACCTGACGCGCTTCAAGAACCAGGTGGGCGAGCTGTGCGACAAGGCCGGTGACGCCAACGACGCGCTGCAGCAGGAGCTCGCGTCGTGAGGCGCGGCGGCCGCCTGGCCGCGCTCGCCGCCCTCGTCGCCCTGGCAGGGTCGGGCTGCGGGGTGCTGCCCGCGCTGCCGGAGCCCGTGCCGAACGAGATCGTGCCGTCGCGTGTGTCCGACCTGGAACCGGCCGAGGGCAGCGAGACGATCTCGCCCGACGGGTTCGACGCCGTGCAGCGGATGGCGGTGCGCGTACGGAACGTGGGCTGCGACGAGCTGTCGACCGGGTCCGGGTTCGCCGTCGACGAGTACACCCTGATCACGAACAAGCACGTGGTCGCGGACAGCGACAACCTGCAGGTCAGCACCTACGACGGCCGCGACATCGACGTCGGCACCGCTGCCACCGCCGCGCTCGCCGACCTGGCGATCGTCCGCACCCGGGACGCGCTGCCCTCCTACCCCGTGCTCGCGGAGACCGATCCGCGGCAGGGCGACGACGTGACGATCGTCGGTTATCCGTCCGGCGGCGAGCTCACCATCTCCGCGGGACGCGTGATCGGCTCGACGCGCGATCCCCTGAACGCCAACCTCGGCGAGGTCCTCGTGACGGACGCCAAGGTCGAGCCGGGCTCGTCGGGCTCGGCGGCGCTGGACGACCAGGGACGCGTGATCGGCGTGGTCTACGCGAAGACCGCCGACGACGACAGTCTGCTGGTCCCGATCTCCACCGTGCGGGACCTGCTCGCCGACGCCACGGCGTTCGAGAACGTCGCCACGTGCGAGGCCTCCTAGCGCTCGATCGCGCGAACGCCCGCCGGACCCGGCGGACGGTGACCGGGTGGCGCCGGGCTAACGCGCCGCACCGATACGAAGCTCCAGCGAGTCGACCCGCCGGGAGATCACGTCGGAGGCGCCGAGCCTCGCGTTGACCTGCCCCAGCACGGTGTCCAGCCCGGCCCGGTCGAGACCGGGGTCGAGCGCCAGGACGACGGCCACCTCGGCCTTGCGGCCCGGCTCCGCATGCGCGCGGACGACGTGCCGTACGGGTGCCGCCGCCACCGTCACGGCCTCCGCGACCTCGCGTTCCACCCGAAGCCCGTCCTCGGTGGCCTCGAGCGCGGGACGCCAGCGCTCCCCCTGCGCCAGCGCCCAGACGGCGGGTCGCGGCACCTGCACGGTCACCGGCCCACCGGGATCGACGACCAGCAGCGACCAGTCCTCGTTCACCGCGGACAGCGCGGCCCGCGTGGCCTCGACCGGAACCGGCCGGGCATCCGTGCGCCACGCCGACATCGCCGCCACCGACGTGAACACCGGCAGCGCCCGGCGGCCGTCGGGCGCCTCGAGGGCCACCACGCCCGACGAGGCCTCCTTGTCCACGTGCAGCGTCCGGCCGCCCGGGCCGGTGACGTCCTCCCCGACGGCGAGCTCGGCCAGGACCGGCACGAGCACCCGGGTGACGCCGAGTCGCGCCACGACGTCCACCAGCGGGACCGTGCCCGTGGAGTGCCCGGCCAGAAGGCGGGTCAGTTCCGCATCGGCCGAGCCGTCGTCGCCCGCGAACTGGCTGGTGGGCTGGATCGAGCGGCCCCCCGTCACGGCCGGCCCGCCACGTCCAGCGCCTCGGGCAGGGTGAAGGCTCCCGCGTACAGCGCCTTGCCCACGACGGCGCCCTCGACCGACCTTCCCCCGGGCGTCCGCAGGGACCGCAGTGCCCGCAGGTCGTCCAGGGACGAGATCCCGCCTGACGCCACGACGTGCGCGGACGTCCGCCCGGCGACGTCGGCCAGCAGGTCCAGGTTCGGGCCGCGGAGCGTACCGTCCTTGGTCACGTCCGTGACGACGTAGCGCGCGCAGCCCGCCTCGTCGAGTCGCCCGAGCACCTCGTACAGGTCACCGCCCTCGCGGGTCCAGCCGCGCGCCGCGAGGGTCGTCCCGCGTACGTCCAGCCCGACGGCGACCCGGTCGCCGTGCTCCGCGATGACCTTTGCCGTCCAGGCCGGATCCTCCAGTGCCGCCGTACCGAGGTTGACGCGGCGCGCCCCGGTCGCGAGCGCCCGCTCGAGCGAGGCGTCGTCGCGGATCCCACCCGAGAGCTCGACCTGGACGTCCAGCCGGCCGACGACGTCGGCCAGCAGCTCCGCGTTCGACCCTCGCCCGAAGGCCGCGTCGAGGTCCACGAGGTGGACCCACTCCGCTCCTCCGCTCTGCCAGTCCAGCGCCGCGGAGAGCGGGTCGCCGTAGGAGGTCTCGGAGCCGGCCTCACCCTGCACGAGGCGGACGGCCTGGCCGTCCGCGACGTCGACGGCGGGCAGCAGGACCAGTCGGTCGGTCATGGATTTCCTCTGTCTGTCGATGGTGCACGACGGCGGTCCGTGGTCGTCCCGGACGAGGCCCGTCGCCTCCGGGAGGACGCCATGGGCGCCGTCGTCGGACATGAAACCGGTCACGGGGTCAGCCGAGCCCGCGGACCCAGTTCTCCAGCAGCCGGGCGCCGGCGTCACCGGACTTCTCCGGGTGGAACTGCGTCGCGGACAGGGGACCGTCCTCCACGGCGGCGACGAACCGGGTGCCGTGCTCAGGTGTGCCGGCATGCGACCAGGTGACCAGGGGCGGGCGGAACCGTGGGTCGGCGTGCGCGTCGTGGCCCTGGGTGAAGCTCTGCGCGGCGTACGAGTGCACGAAGTAGAAGCGTTCGTCACCGACGCCGTCGAACAATCGCGACCCCCCGGGCGCCTCGACCGGTGCCCAGCCCATGTGCGGTACGACGGGGGCGTCGAGCCGCTCGACGGTCCCGGCCCACTCCCCCATGCCGTCGGCACGCTCCCCGTGCTCCACGCCGGCGTCGAACAGGATCTGCATGCCGACGCAGATCCCCAGGACGGGGCGGCCGCCTGCGATACGGCGGCTGACCACCTCGTGACCCCGCACCCCGCGGAGTCCGGCCATGCACGCGCCGAACGCGCCGACGCCGGGCACGACCAGGCCGTCCGCCTCCTGGGCGGCCGTCCGGTCCGCGGTGAGCGTCACGTCCGCGCCCACGCGCTCCAGCGCGCGGGTGGCGGACCGGACGTTGCCGAAGCCGTAGTCGAGGACGACGACGCGCGAGGCCATCAGGCGCCGTCCTTCGTGCCGGGCTTGCCCCGGCTCGCCCTACGGGCCTTGCGCGCGGCGGAGCTCAGCATGCGCATCGCCTTCAGCCTGCCGATCTCACCGGAGGCCACGACGCCCTCGAGGTCCGCCACCTTCGCATAGCCGGTCAGCACGTCCTCGACGGTCTGCGGGGCCCCGCCGAGCAGCAGCGCCGGGGAGATCTCGTCGCCGCGCTCACCGTCGGTCCACCGTACGCACGTGAGTTGCTCCCCCTTGCGCGTGACCTGGACCAGGGGAACTCCGCGCACCACCTGCGACAGTGCCGCCGCCGCGTCATCGGGCCCGCTCCCGGACGGATCGCGCAGCACGGCGAGCGCCCCGACCTCGGTGGGTACCGCGTCGAGGTCCAGCCCGGCCAGGGACGCGGCCGCGGCGAGCGGTTCGGCGCCCGCGATCTGGGTGATGAGCACCGCCAGGTCAGGCACCGACGAGTTCTGGGTGAGGCCTGACAGGTCGTCCGGGACCTCGACGCCGAGATCCCCGAGCGAGCTCAGGTCGTCAGGGATGTCGGGGAACTCCGGTTCGTTCTCGCCGGAGCCGCCGGCGGGACGGGGTGTGTCGGTCATGGACGTTACAGCGCACCCTTCGTGGACGGGACGCCCTCGACGCGCGGGTCACGCGCGACGGCGGCGCGCAGGGCACGCGCCAGGGCCTTGAACTGGGCTTCGACGATGTGGTGGGGGTCGCGGCCGGCGAGCACGCGCACGTGCAGCGTGATGTGCGCGTGGTGCGCCACCGACTCCAGGACGTGACGGGTGAGACTACCCGTGAAATGGCCGCCGATCAGGTGGTACTCCTGCCCGGCGGGTTCGCCGTCGTGCACGAGGTACGGGCGGCCGGAGACGTCGACCACGGCCAGTGCGAGCGCCTCGTCGAGAGGCACCGTGGCGTCGCCGTAGCGGGCGATGCCCTGCTTGTCCCCGAGCGCCTGGCGCAGCGCCTGCCCGAGACAGATCGCCACGTCCTCGACGGTGTGGTGCGCGTCGATGTGGGTGTCACCGGCCGCGTGGACGGTCAGGTCGATCAAGGAGTGCTTGCCGAGGGCGGTGAGCATGTGGTCGTAGAAGGGCACGCCCGTGGCGATGTCGGTGCGGCCCGCACCGTCGAGGTTCACCTCGACGGTGACCTTCGACTCGGAGGTGGCCCGCTCGATGCGGGCGGAACGTGCGGCCGGGGCCTGACCGGGCGCGGAGGCCGGAGCACCCTGTGGTGACGGTTCGGCGGGCATCATGCGGTCTCCTGGGTCACGTGCGGAAGGGTGCGGATCACGTCGGTGAGGGCGTCGCGGAACGTGGCGTTCTCCTCCGGCGTGCCGACGGACACGCGCAACCAGCCTTCCGGGCCGGTCTCGCGGATCAGCACACCCCGGTCCAGGAGGCCCTGCCAGACGGCGTGGCGGTCGGTGAAGGTACCGAAGAGGACGAAGTTGGCGTCGGAATCGGCCACGCGGAACGGGGCACCACCGGGCGTGCGCTGCTCGCGGAGCCAGGCGACGAGTCGGTCCCGTTCCCCGCGCAGGCCGTCGATCTGCGCCATGAGCGCGTCGCGGTGCCGCAGTGCCGCGCGAGCGACCGCCTGTGTCACGGCGGACAGGTGGTACGGGAGGCGGACCACGCGCAGCGCGTCGACGAGGTGCGGTTGCGCGGCGAGGTAGCCGACGCGCGCACCGGCGAGGGCGAACGCCTTCGACATCGTCCGGGTGACCGCCAGGTTGGGGTGGTCCGCGAGCAGACTGACCGCGCTGGGCGTCCCGGAGCGGCGGAACTCGGCGTAGGCCTCGTCCACGACCACCACCGCAGGAGTGTCCGGGTCGGTGGCGGACGCGGCGTCCAGGATCGCCTCGACGGTGCTCGGCGGCAGCGCCGTACCCGTCGGGTTGTTGGGGCTGGCCAGCAGGACGACGGACGGGCGATGCTCGGCGATCGCGGTGGCGGCCCTCGCCGGGTCGACGGTGAAGTCGTCCTCGCGGCGCGCGGTGACCCAGCGGGTGTGGGTGTCCCTGGCGTACTCCGGATACATGGAGTAGGTGGGCGCGAAGGACAGCGCGGTGCGCCCGGGCCCGCCGAACGCCTGGAGCAGGTGGAGCATCACCTCGTTGGAGCCGTTGGCCGCCCAGATCGAGGACGGTCCCGTCGGGACGCCGGACTCCAGGGTGAGGTAGTCGGCCAGGTCCGCCCGCAGGGCGGCGAAGTCCCGGTCCGGGTAGCGGTTGAGCGAGGCGGCGGCGCGGGCGACCTCGTGGGCGATCGTCGCGACGACCTCGGGCGCCGGAGCGTACGGGTTCTCGTTCACGTTGAGCAGCACCGGGACGTCGAGCTGCGGGGCGCCGTACGGCTGCTCGTGCGCGAGCTCGGGCCGGATCGGCAGGCCCCCGAACGGGGCGGTTCCGTCGGGCGCGGCGGCAGCGGCCGACCGGGTCTCGGTGCGGGATGCGGTCACGCGGCCAGTCTACGGAAGAGGTCCGACACGACCGCGCCGAAGTCCGTCCAGCGGGCGCGGCGCCGGCTCGCGGCCTTCCTACGAGGCGGTCACCACGTCGTCGCCGTCGACCGTGACGGCGATCTCCGGCAGCGGATCGGGCGCCGGGCCGGCGAGGACCGCCGCGTCGGTGAGCGCGTAGCGTGACGCGTGACACGGGCACACGAGGTCGCCCTCACCCGGGCCGACCGTGCAGCCCTGGTGGGTACAGGTCGCGCTGAAGGCATGGACCTCGTCCTCGGCGGGCCGGGTGACGAGGACCTCCTGGCCGTCGATCGTCGCGGACACGGCACCGCCGACCGGTACGTCGCCGAGCGGGACGACGACGAGACCGGGCGCGACCGGACCGGTACCGGGCTGCTGCCGCCCGCCTCCGGAGCAGGCCGCGAGCGCGATGCCGCCCGCCAGAGCGCCGCAGACCGCGCCCGCTCCCCGAAGGATCTCGCGGCGGGTCGGGTCCTCGTCCGTCGCGGACGACGACGCGGGCGCGGACAGGGCGCGAACGGCGGCGAGGGCGTCGGCAGCGGGAGCCTGCGAGCGTCCCGGTCGGGTGTGCGTCACGAGCGCCTCCGGCATCGTCCTGGGCGGTTGGCCGTCGTCCGGACACGCCCCTGGCCAAGCGGGGCCACGTTCGGCAACATGTCGATCATGGACCCGTCACCGCAGGACACGCCAGCCATGGACCAGGACGGAGCGCCGGTCGCGGCCGTGTGGCGAGGGTTCGGTGCCGCCGGTGTGTTCGCGTCCGCGCTGGTCCATCTCGTCCTGTGGTTCCAGGGATACCGGGACATCGACGTCGTGGGCCCGCTCTTCCTGCTGAACGCCGTAGGAGGCATCGTCCTCACCGCGGCGATCATCGTCTGGCGTCACCGGCTTCCGCTCCTGGGCGGGATCGGGTTCGGGCTGCTGACCTTGACGGCGTACCTGCTGTCGGCCACGGTCGGGTTCTTCGGCGTGCTGTCGCCGTTCGAGTTCGCCGGTACGGCGGAGGTCGTCGCGGCGATGGCGGACGTGACGGCGGTGGTGGGCTCGGCGATGGCGCTCCGGCGCGAGCGCGGGCCGTCGTAGGCGCCGCGGGGCGGCCCGGTTTTCCACAGCCTCTGCGAGGAAGTCGCACGTGTGTCGGTGGCCACCCCTACGATCGACAGCGTGACCAACGATCCCTTCGCAGACCTTCCGTTCGCCGTGGAGGAACCGCCGGACGACGACGCCGTGCTCGTCGACCTCGGCGAACCCGCGCTGCCGCCGTCGGCGCGGAACACTCCCGAGGCACAGGCGGCCCGGCTGCGGATGCTGCGCGGGATGCTCGACGAGGCGGGCAGGTCGGCCGGGTCCCTCGCGACCGGCGCCGACACCGCCGCGGGCGCGGCCGGGGTGCCGCGCGCCACTTCGGTGCCCGGGGCGGGGTATCCGTCGGAGGGCGGAGCGCCGGCACTCGCGGAGCCGCCGGGCGAGACGACGCCGGGTGCGGACCCGCCGGGCGAGGATCTGCCGGGCGAGGAGCCGCGGGCCGAGGAACGGCAGCACGAGGCGACCGCCGTACGCGGCGAGCATCCGCAGCGTACGGAGCCGGTCGCGGCGTCGCCGGGCGATGACCTGCGGGACGAGGCGGAAGCCGCGCTGCGGGCGCTCGTCGGGCGCGACGACGCCGCGCTGCGGGAGGACCAGTGGCGCGCGATCGAGGCGTTGGCCGCGTTCCACCGGCGAGCCCTGGTCGTCCAGCGCACGGGCTGGGGAAAGTCGGCCGTGTACTTCGTGGCGACGAAGCTGCTGCGAGCACGGGGATCCGGCCCCACGGTGATCGTCTCGCCGCTGCTGGCGCTCATGCGCGACCAGGTGGCGGCCGCCGAGCGAGCGGGGATCCGTGCGGTCACGATCAATTCCTCCAACGTGACCGAGTGGGACCAGGTCCACGCCGAGATCGCGGCCGGCACCGTGGACGTCCTGCTGTGCTCACCGGAACGGCTGAACAACCCGGCGTTCCGCGACGACGTCCTGCCCCGGCTGGCCGCCGACGCCGGTCTGGTGGTCATCGACGAGGCGCACTGCATCTCCGACTGGGGACACGACTTCCGTCCGGACTACCGGCGTATCCGGACGCTCCTGGCGGACCTGCCGTCCGGTATCCCGGTGCTCGCCACCACGGCCACCGCGAACCAGCGCGTCACCGACGACGTCGCCGAGCAGCTGGGCGTCGCCGGAGGTGCCGCCATCGCGGGCGGAGAGAGCGGGGGCACGGCGACATCGCGGGAGGACGTGCTCGTGCTGCGGGGCGAGCTGGACCGGGAGTCGCTGCACCTGGCGGTCCTGGAGCTCGGTGATCAGCCGACCCGGGTGGCCTGGCTCGCGCAGACGCTGCAGGACGTCGAGGGCTCGGGCATCGTGTACTGCCTGACCGTGTCGGCGGCGGAACAGGTGGCCGACCAGCTCCGCACGGCCGGGCTGGCGGTGGCCGCGTACACCGGACGCACGGAGCCCGCCGAGCGCGAGCAGCTCGAGGCCGATCTCCAGGAGAACCGCGTCAAGGCACTCGTCGCCACATCGGCCCTGGGCATGGGGTTCGACAAGCCCGACCTGGCGTTCGTCGTCCATCTCGGCGCACCCTCGTCCCCGATCGCGTACTACCAGCAGGTGGGTCGCGCCGGCCGTGGCGTCGACCAGGCGGTGGTGGTCCTCCTGCCGGGTCACGAGGACAAGGCGATCTGGGACTGGTTCGGCGCACAGGCGTTCCCCGCCGAGCCGCAGGTGCGTGCGACGCTGGAGGCGCTACGGCGGAGCGGGACGCCGTTGTCGACCGCCGCGCTGGAGACACATGTCGATCTCAAGCGGTCCCGCCTGGAGACGATGCTCAAGGTCCTCGACGTCGACGGCGCGGTGCGCCGGGTCAAGGGCGGCTGGGAGGCCACGGGCCGGGAGTGGGCCTACGACCGGGAGCGCTACGAGCGAGTCGCCGCGACCCGGAGCGCCGAACAGCAGGCGATGGTCGACTACGTCGCCACACCGGGCTGCCGGATGGCGTACCTACGGGCCCAGCTGGACGACCCGGCTCTGGTGCCGGGCTGGACCTGTGGGCGCTGCGACCGATGCGGTGGCGTGGACCTGCCCGACGCGCCCGACCCCGAGGCCGTCACCGAGGCACGCACCGAGATGGACCGGCCCGGCACGACGCTGGAGGCCCGCCGCATGTGGCCCAGCGGTCTGTCGACCCTCGGGCTCGACCTGCGCGGAAAGATTCCCGCCGAGGAGCAGGCCGAGACCGGGCGCGCCATCGCTCGCCTCGACGGACTGGGCTGGTCGGGGCCCCTCCGGGAGCTCTTCGCTCCGGGCGCGTCCGACGGTGAGCTGCCGGTACCGCTGCGCCGCGCCGCGGCGCGCGTGCTGGACGACTGGCACGAGCTGCGGGAGGAGCCCGGACCGGCGGACGGCGAGAGCACGGCAGGCGGGGCCCAGGGCGTCTCTCCCGGGACCGACGGAGCCGACGACCCGGGGCGGGGCCGTCTCCTGGTGGAGGGGGTGGTGGGTGTGCGCTCGATGGCGCGACCACAGCTCTCGTACCACCTGGCCACCGGGCTGGCTGCCTACCTCGGCGTACCCATGATCGGCGCGGTCGGGCCGGCCGCGGCGCACGAGGCGAGCGGCCGGCACGACGTGAACTCGGCGATGCGGCTCGCCGGCGTCGCCCGCCGCCTCGAACTGCAGCTCGGCGAGCCGGCGTTGCGCGGCCTGCCGGGACGGACGGTGCTCCTGGTCGACGACTACACGGATTCCGGGTGGACGCTCACGGTCGCGGCGCGGCTGCTGCGTCAGGCAGGTGCCGCACGGGTGCTGCCGTTCGTCCTGGGGATCCGCTGACCCGAGGCCGTGCGGCTCCGCCAGGTCGCGGCTCCGCCAGGCCTCGCACCGGCCTCACCGCCCCTGCAGCGCCCTGACGTTGTCGCCGAACGTCCAGCCACGTGACCCGTCCCAGTTGATCGACCAGGTCATCAGCCCCTTGAGCCGTCCGTCGTACGACGAGTACGCCTGGCTCACCAGCGACGGCGGCATGTACCCGCCGCCCGCGCCCTGCTGCGCGGGCAGGCCGGGAACCTGCATGTCGTACGGCAGCCGGATCGTGGTGCCCTGGATCTCGAGCCCCTCGGCGAGACAGTCCGTCTGCGCCACGAAGCCCGCCACGGTGCCGGCGGCATAGCCGTTGCCGTCGCAGTCGTACATCTCGCCGTTGTAGTACTGCATGTTCAGCCACCAGAGCCTGCCGTTGTCCACGTACCGCTTGATGATCGGCAGGTATGCGCCCCAGATCCCGCCGTAGACGACGCTCCCACCGGTGACGTAGGCCGTCTCCGGCGCCATCGTGAGACCGAAGCCGGCCGGCATCCGCGCGAGCACCCCGTCGATGATGCGGATCAGGTTGGCCTGCTGCGTGGAAGGTGTGTCGATGTCGCCGCTGCCGACCAGTCCGGCCTCGATGTCGATGTCGATCCCGTCGAAGTGGTTGTCGCGCAGGATCGGCACGATGGTCTCGACGAACCGGTCGGCCACGGCCTCACTGGTCAGGTCGATGCTGGCCGTCGCCCCGCCGATCGACAGCAGCAGCCGGGTGCCGTCCTCCTTCGCCGCGCACATCTCCTGCGGGCTCGGCACGTCCACGCCGCTGTCCATGCCGTCCTCCCACAGCGCGGTGCCGTCCGGGAGAATGACGGGAAACGCGAGCATCGCCACGTTGTACCCGTGGTCGGAGATGCGGGGATCGTCGATCGGGATCCAGCCCATGCCCGGGTGCACCCCGTTCGACGCCCCGTCCCAGTTCTCCCAGTAGCCCTGCAGGACCTTGCCGTCGGGCCGCCCCTGCACACCGCATTCCGTCGCGGGCGGGTCGTTGCTGGGCGTCGGCTCCGGCTCGCTGGGCGTGGGCCCGGGATCGGACGGCGTCGGCTCCGGCTCGCTGGGCGTGGGTTCCGGGCCGGCGTCGCAGGCGCCGTCATCCGTCCAGAGCGTCGGTGTGTCCGCCGGGTTCCAGCCCGCGCCCACGTGGGCGGTGTGGGCGATCCGCGCGGTGTAGGTGCGACTTTCGTAGGTGACCTGGTCGCCGACGGCGTAGCTCGTCCCCTCCGCCCAGGACGCCGCCGTGCACTCCGCCGCGGACGCCGGCACCACGAGGCCGGGGACGACGACGGCTCCCGTGGCGAGTGCGGCGGCCATGAAGGCTGCTACGAGGAGTGGGGAACGACGGGATCTCACGACGACCACCTGGCCCTTCTACGTCCGGGCCGCCTGCCTGCCGGAGCGACCATTTGTTCAGGACGCTAGCAAGTTCGCCCCGCACGGACATGAGGGAATCCCACAGGATCGCGGCCCTGTCCGGCCCCGGTCCGGCCACCGGAGGAGACACGTCTTCCAGGCAGACCCTCCTGGCGCGACGCCACCTCTGGCAGCCGGACCGGGCCGGGGGCCCGCCCGGCCGGACACCGGCCGGGCAGAGCGATCCGCCCGACACCGGCCGGACCCGTGCGGCACCACTCACCCGCAACGCCAACCGTGCCGTGCGCGACCGCTCGGCCCACCACCGAACCGTCCGGCGCAACCGCTCGGCCCACCGCACAGCCCCCGCGCGGAACCGCTCAGCCGAGCGACGGTGTCGTCCAGTTCCGCCACCGGTCGAGGTCACCCGGCCGGTTCGGTGAGACCCGGAAGTCGCCCGGACCCTGACCGGCGTCGAACAGCGACGCCTGGATGTGCTGCCGCATCGGCTGGACCCACTCGGACCGGTTCGCGCAGTGGTTGCCGTCCGAGACGTTGGAGACGTAGGAGATGTTCCCCTCCGCGCCCAGCGCCCGGTAGATCTCCCGGCCCGCGAGCGCCGCCGTCGCTCCGGACCCCGCGCCGAGCCAGTCGATGTGCGGGTTCTCCATGAGGAACAGGCCACGAGGTGCGATCATGCCGATCACCTGGTGCGTGTCCACCGGTAGTCCGGACACGTTGTTCTGGTAGTTCCCGAACGCGTCCCCGAGCCAGGGCTGCTCACCGTAGGCGCTGCCGGGTGACTGGGCGCCGGACTCCTGGGCGAGCCCACGCAGGATCGGCGCTCCGCCCGCACCGGACTCGACCGGCATCGTCAGATCGATGCGCTGGTCGAACGCGCCCGCCACGAACGCGCCCTTGCCGTAGCGCGAGCAGCCGGTCACACCGAAAGAGTCGGGATCGAGCACGCCGCCACCGCCGGCCTCGATCACGTCGATGATGCGGCTGACGCCCCAGCCCCACGCCACGAGCAGACCCGTACTGCTGTTGGACCCGTAGAGGTCGTAGAAGGCGCCGGCCTTGTTGCCGCGCGACGTGCCCTCCTGCCCCACGACCAGCGGGTCGTACCGGATCACCGCGGCACCCGAGTTCAGGATCGTCGCCGTGTCGCCTCCGAAACCGCCGTACACGAAGACCGCGGGGAACGGTCCGCTGCCGCCGGGCGTCTCGACGCTCGCCGAGAAACTGGTGGTCCGGCCCTGGTCCGAGACGTTCACCGTGATGTTCGACCCCGTGACCGTGCCCGTCACGCTGTCGGGCCGACCGGGTTTGGCGCCGTAGACCGTGTTCTCGGCGAGCTTCTTGATCTCCGCCCGGCGGCAGCGCCAGTCCGACGCCGTGGTGATCCGGGTGCCGTCCACCGACAGGAACGGGTCGGGCAGCCGCGGGTCGGCTCCCGGACCGCTGCCGGAGACGTCGCAGTCGGCGCCGTCGAACTCGCCCCCGGGACCCGGCCCGGGGCCCGGGTCCGTCGGTGTGGGGTCCGGATCGGTGGGAGTCGGGCCGGGATCGGTCGGGGTCGGCTCGCTTCCGACGTCGCCGGTGCACGTGACGCCGTTCATCGTGAAGCTGCCGGGCGCCGGCGCGCTCGGCCCGGAACCGATGAATCCGAAGTTCGCGGACCCGCCGGTCCCGAGGCTTCCGTTCCAGCCCACGTTGCTCGCGGCGACCTGCGACCCGCTCTGCGTCACCTGCGCGTTCCAGGCCTGCGAGATGCCCTGTCCCGACCCGAACTCCCAGGCCACCTCCCACGAGGAGACGGGGTCGCCCAGGTTGGTCACGGTCACGTCGGCCTGGTAGCCGCCCTGCCACTCGTTGACGACGGTGTACTCGACGGAGCACCCTTCCGCGGCACTCGCGGCGGTCGCGGTCAGGGCGGTCACGCCGCCGGCCGCGACGAGCGAGAGGGCGGCCCAGGGAGCGACCCAGCGATGGCGGCGTGACCGCCGCCGTCTCGGGGACCGGGACGACGTCGCGCCCCGCACGGACGCCCGTGGCGATCGCGCGGACGCCTGTGGTGATCGTGCGATATGCATTGCGGATCTCCTTCGATCGGGATACCGCCGCAGCCTACGAAAACGTTATCGATCCACCCAGGCCGGGGAATCGATTAGAAATCCGATACTTCCGCGTCGAACTTTCGGCCCGTGTCCGTGGCCGATGACCCGCCGGGCAGACCGGGTCCCGGAGGTGGCGTCCTTCGCCGTCACCGCCTCCGGGGCCGGGGTCAGGCGAACCGCCCGCGCACCGCCTCCCGGGCCGGCGTCAGGCGAACCGTCCGCGCACCGCCTCGCCGTGCGCCGGGAGGTCCTCGTCGTCCGCGATCGCCGTGATGTGCCCGGCGACCTGCTCCAGCGCATCCCGCGTGTACTCGATCACCTGGACCGGCTTCAGGAACGAGTGCACACCGAGCGCGCTCGCGAACCGCGCGGTACCACCCGTGGGCAGCACGTGGTTGGAGCCGGCCAGGTAGTCCCCCAGCGACACGGGCGACCACGGCCCCACGAAGATCGCGCCCGCGTTGCGCACGCGGCCGGCGAGCGCCGCGGCACCGGCCGTCTGGATCTCCAGGTGCTCCGCGCCGTACGCGTCGACGACGGCGAGCCCCGCCTCGACGTCGTCCACGAGCACGATCGCCGACTGCGGGCCGCCCAGGGCAGTGGTCACCCGCAGGCTGTGCTTGGTGGCGTCGGCACGGACCGTCAGCTGGTCGCTCACGGCGTCGGCGAGCGCCACCGAGTCGGTGACGAGGACGGAGGCGGCCATGGGGTCGTGCTCGGCCTGGCTGACCAGGTCGAGCGCGACGTGCGCGGCGTCGGCGGTGTCGTCGGCGAGGACGGCGATCTCGGTGGGCCCGGCCTCGGCGTCGATCCCGACGATGCCCCGCACCAGGCGCTTGGCCGCGGCGACGTAGACGTTGCCGGGGCCGGTGATGACGTCGACCGGCTCGCACAGCGTCTCGCCGTCCTGCGGCTCCGTGCCCGCGGCGCCGTAGGCGAACATCGCCACGGCCTGGGCACCGCCGACGGCGTACACCTCGTCGACGCCGAGCAGCGCGCACGCGGCCAGGATGGTCGGGTGCGGAAGCCCGCCGTGGTCCTTCTGCGGCGGGGATGCCAGAGCGATTCCGGGTACGCCGGCGGTCTGCGCCGCGACGACGTTCATGACGACGCTGGACGGGTAGACGGCGAGGCCGCCGGGGGCGTAGAGGCCGACACGACGCACGGGTACGTACCGCTGCCGGACGACGGCGCCGGGAGCCGGTTCCGTGACCCGTTCGGCCGGGACCTGCGCGGCGTGCACCTCCCGCACCCGGCGGATCGCCTCGGCCAGCCCGGCGCGGACGTCCGCGGCGAGCGAGTCGAGGGCTCCCGAGAGCGCCTCGGGCGGGACCCGCAGGTGCTCCGGGCGGACGCCGTCGAACCGCTCGGCGAGATCGCGCAGCGCGGCGGCACCGCCGTCGCGCACCTGATGCAGCACGGGTTCGACGGCGCGCGCCGCGTCGTCCACGCGCATCTCGGCGCGGGGCAGGGTGGCGAGCAGGTCGCGACGTGCGGCGGGGGTGTTCAGGTCCCGCCCGGTCAGGTCGATGCGCTGGATCACGGCGCTCATTCTAGTTTCGGTGGGTGCGCGGCGGTGGTCGTGGCCGCGCCGTGGACGGGTTCCCGGCGAGCGCCGCGCCGTCCCGCCGGCGGCCCGCCGAGCTGGCCGGCGGTGGCACGAGGTTCGGGCCGGTGCCGGATGCGCGATGATGGAGGTGTGAAGATCCGCGACCCGCAGCCCGGTGCCCTCTCCGGACCCGACCGTGTGCCGATCCGGGACGAGTCGATCCGGCTCGGGCAGTTCCTCAAGCTGGCGAACCTCGCCGAGGACGGTGCGCAGGCCCGTGAGCTCGTCACCGCCGGCGACGTGCTGGTCAACGGCGAGGAGGAGACCCGCCGGGGCCGCCGGCTCGCCCGCGGGGACCGCGTGACGGTACGGGGCCCCGGCGGCGAGACGAGCGCGGTCGTCGGCTGAGCGTGTCCTGCGGTCAACCCACGGCCGCCGCGACGACCGCGGCCGCGAGCAGGAGGTCGTAGACCACGCACGCCTCGGCGTACCACCGCCAGACGACGGCGCCGGCCCGGTGATGGAACGCGTCCCACACCGCGTGGCCGACAAGGCCGGCGGCGACGACGAACGATCCCGTCACGGGGTCGACGACGGCGGCCGCCGTCGTGATCCCGGCGAACACGGCCAGCCCGGCCGCCTGCAGCACCACCATGGAACGCCCGCGGATGGCCCGCCGCAGCACTCCGACCACCGGGTAGACGAGGGCGACCCCGAGGACGATCCACACCGGGAACCGGTCGGAACCGTCGGCGATCGTCAGGACGAACAGGGCCAGCGCCAGGGCGATCGGCCAGCGCCGGGCGAGCCAGGACAGGTCCGGCCCGTGGCGGACGTGACCCGGCCCCGCGTACTCGGCCGGCCGCAGGAGCATCGCCGCGGCCATCGCCGGGACCATGAGCGCGTGGCCCCAGACCATGAGGTCGTCCTGCCCGACACGGCCCGTCCAGTACAGCGGCAGCAGCACCGCGAAGGGTGCCGCCATCGCGGCGTTCATCTCGACGATCGCCGCCCGGCCGTGTCGGCGCACGCGCATCCACAGCGTCATCGCCACGACCATGTCCAGCACCATCGCCACCGCGTCCAGATCCGGCCGTTCCAAAAGTCCGGTGAGGCCGAGCGCGGCGACGGACCAGTCCCTTAGCCCGCCGAACACGAGCATGCCCGCCAGCATGGCCGCGACCATCTCGCCCAGGTGGAGCAGGAACCGCCCGGCGGCTCGCCACCTGCCCGCCCGCGCCGCGCCGTCGTACGCCGTGGACGCCGTCGCCGTCTCCGGCCCGCTTCGCGCCTCCGGCCGCACCGCTTCGTCCGTCGTCATGTCCGCCTCCTCCGGTCGTGGGCGACGTGCCGCCGCCTCCGGAACCACGCTGCCGCGCGCCGCGTGGCGTCCGTAGTGCCGGACGCCACGCGCCGGCCCGCAGGTGTCACGACCCCGCGTGACAGATGTCATGACCCGGCGACGCGCACCCCGGGTCGGCCGCTGCGCTGCCACAATGGCGCCATGGGCACCGTGGCACCGGCCGTCCGGGACGAGGGCGGACGCGGTCTGGCAGCGTTCCGCCGCAACGTGTGGTGGGGGCTGGCAGGCACGGTGGCGTGCGTGCTCGGGCTGGTCGTGGGCGACTGGGTGCTGGACCCCGAGGTCGCGGGCGCCGTCCGAGCGGTCACCGCCGTGGCGACGGGCGGCACGATCGTCGCGTGCGGGCTCCTGGTCGCGCTGCGGCTGCGGTCCCGGACGCCGTCGATGGCGCTGACCGGCGGTGCCGCGGCGAGCGGCGTGGTCGCCGGAGCGGTACCGCTCGCGGCGGGCAACCTCGGGCTCTGGTCCCTCGCTCCCGCGGCGACGGTGTCCGCGCTCGCCATGTTCCTGCCGGCACGCCGCGCGTGGCTGACGCTCGGCGGTGCGGCCGTCGTGCTGCCGCTCACCGGTGCGGCGGTCGCCCTCGCCACGGGCGAACCCGACACCGGGCACGCGGCCTGGATGCCGTTGCTCATGGTGGCCGCCTTCGGGCCGACGACGCTCGGGATGCTGCATGCCTGGCAGGTGGCGGAACGCCTGGACGACGCGCGTCACCTGGCGGGCGAGCTGGCCGTCGCGGACGAACGGCTGCGGTTCGCGGGCGAGCTCCACGACGTGCAGGGTCATCATCTGCAGGTCATCGCCCTGAAGAGCGAGCTGGCCGCACGGCTGGCGCGGGACGACCCGCGCCGGGCGGCCGACACGATGCGTGAGGTGCAGGAGCTCGCGGGGGACGCGTTGCGCGAGACCCGTGCCCTGGTACAGGGTTACCGGCGCACCACGTTGGAGGGCGAGCTGGCGAACGTGTCCCGCGTCCTGGCCTCGGCGGGCGTCGAGGCCAGGGTCGACGCCGATCCCTCGGCCACCGCCGGGCTGCACGACGCCGGGCGGGCGCTGCTGGGCCTCGTGGTCCGCGAGGCGACCACGAACATCCTGCGCCACAGCACCGCGCGGCACGCCGCGATCGAGCTGGCCGGTGCCGGTGCCGGTGCCCGGCTCCGCATCACCAACGACGGGGCACGTCCGGACGGCGCCGAACCGGCGGCCGACGCCTCCGTGGACGCTACCGGCGCGACCGGCACGGCGCGGGACGACGTGGCGGCGCCCGGAGGCGGCAGCGGACTGGCCTCGCTCGCGGAACGGCTCGCGGCCGTCGACGGGCGGCTCAGCTGGGAGAGCGCCGGCGACAGGTTCGTCGTCACCGCGACGGTGGGCGCCCCGTGATCCGGCTGCTGCTGGCCGACGACGAGGAGATGCTCCGGGGAGCGCTGGGCACCCTGCTCGACCTGGAGGACGACCTCGCGGTCGTCGCCCAGGCCGCCACCACCACCGACGCCGTGCGGCTCGCCGTGGCGCACCGGCCCGACATCGCCGTCCTCGACCTGGAGATGCCGCCGGCCGACGGTCTGCACGCGGCCGAACAGATCCGCGCCACCCTGCCCACCCACTGCGTACTGGTCACCCGTCATGCGCGTCCCGCCGTGCTGCGCCGGGCGCTGGCCGCAGGGGTTCGCGCCTTCGTTCCCAAGTCCACCCCCGCGGCGCGGCTCGCGGAGATCATCCGCGACGTGGCGGCCGGCCGTCGCTACGTCGACCCGGAGATCGCGGCGTCGGCTCTCACCGAGAACGAGTGCCCCCTCACCGACCGCGAGATCGAGGTCCTCCGGGCGGCACGCTCGGGCGCTCCGGTGAGCGAGATCGCCGCCGCCGTGCACCTCGCCCCGGGCACGGTCCGCAACTACCTCTCGGCCGCGATGACCAAGCTCGGGGTCGCCACGCGGCACGCGGCGGCCCGGCGGGCCTGGGAGGAGGGCTGGATCTGACGCCGGTCCGGCAGGGCCGCGCCCGTGGACGACGGGCCGCGGTGAGGCGCCGACACGGTCACGCCATGTAGGTGCTCGCCATGACCTTGTCCGGGACCAGGCGCAGCACGACGCGCTGCGGGTTCGGCCCCAGGGTGCGATACCGCCTCGCGTACCGCTCGACGGCGGTCGCGATCTCGTCCGGGTCCTCGCTCACCTCGATCCGGCCCTCCAGGGTGATCCAGCGGCCTCCGTCCACCTGGCACACCGCCGCCCTGGGGACGGTTCCGCCGGGGGGATACCCTCGCGCGTTGCGGGTCTTGACCGAGCCGCGGTTCGCCGTGATGCGGGCGACTCCGCCCGTCGCGTCCCAGGTGAACGCCACGGGAACCACGTGCGGCGTGCCGTCCTCCCGCAGCGTCGTGAGCGTGGCCAGATGCCGCTCGGTGACGAACACGAGCTGTTCCGGATTGAGGCGGATCACGCCGCGCCTCCCCGGCCGTCGGAGAACCCGAGAGTCATGAGAGGCGGCACGTCACGGCCTCCGGCGTCACGGACACGGACGGCGTCGAGCACGACGGCCTCGTGCGGCACGAGCGAGACCGGCGGCTCGGCGAGCGGCACCCACGCGAGGTCAGCGGTCTTCTCCGGCTCGAGGATCCGCGGCGTGCCCTGCCACCGGGTGGTCTCGAAGAAGAAGTCCACCCTCTGCTCGACGGCGGGCCCACCCGGTTCGCCGCGGTGCAGCACCGTCACCGGCCGCAGGTCCGCCGGGTCCACGGTGACGCCGAGTTCCTCGGCCGCCTCGCGGACGGCCGCCTCGACGACCGACTCCCCCTCCTCGACGTGCCCCGCCGCCGCACAGGCCCAGAAGCCGTCGCGATAGCCGGTGTTCTGCCGCAGCTGGAGCAGAACCTCGTCGGAACCCGGCGCGCCGGGGCCCGGAGGCAGGCCCCGGCGGCCCGTGCCGCCCGTCCAGGGATCGCGGGGCGCCTGGCGCCGCAGCAGCACGTAGGCCGCGGGAACGAGGGCGAAGCGTGGATGGTCGTCCTCGTCGTAGCGGTCGTTGGGCACGACGGCGTCGGCCACCCGTTCGTTCCCGGCCACCGGTTCGTTCCCTGTCGGCGGTGCGCCCTCTGTCGGCGGTGCGCCCCCGGCCACCGGTTCGCCTCCTGTCGCCCGTCCGCCCTCGGCGGCAGGGTCCGACCCGGCTGCCTGTTCGCCGTCCGGCATGGCCTGCGTCACCACGGCGTCGGTCATCCCGTTCCCGTCCTCTCGCACCGGCGCCCGATCGCTCATGACAGACAGCTCTGCCCGAGCAGGGCCTTGAGGTCGCCGAAGAGTGCCGGCGTCTTCTCGACGCGGAGGGAGTCGGCGGCGCGTACGACCGTCCGCTTGCCCGGCTCCTCCACCGCGACATGCACCTCGGCCGAGCCGGGATGGTCGGCCAGGACCTCGCGCAGGCGCACCATCACCGGCTCGACCGCGCGGGTGTGCGGCACGGTCACCCCGAGCGGGGAGTCCGCACCCACGGTGATGTCGGGCAGCGCGACCTCCATCGCCTGCAGCGAGACCTGGTCGTCACGTTTGCGCACCTTCCCGCGCAGCACCACCACCTGGTCCTCCGCGAGCACCGTCGAGTAGGCCAGGTAGGTCTCCCCGAAGAACATCACCTCGACCGCACCTTCGAGGTCCTCGAGAGTGACCGCCGCCCACGGGTTGCCGTTCTTGCTCATCTTGCGCTGGACCGACGTGAGGAGGCCGGCGACCGTCACCACGGAGTTCTCCGGCCGTTCGCCGTCACCGAGCAGCGAGGCGACCGACGTGTCCGAGGCCCGGGACAGCACGTGGTCCAGGCCGGACAGCGGATGGTCGCTCACGTACAGGCCGAGCATCTCCCGCTCGAAAGCGAGCTTCTGCTTCTTCTCCCAGTCCGGCAGGTCCGGCACCTCCACCGCGAAGCTCATCCCGCCGTCGTCACCGGTGTCGCCGGCGCCCAGGTCGGCGAACAGGTCGAACTGCCCCTCCGCCTCCTTGCGCTTCACACTGATGACCGAGTCGACCGCCTGCTCGTGCACCACGAGCAGCGAGCGCCGCGTGTGTCCGAGGGAGTCGAAGGCGCCGGCCTTGACGAGCGACTCGATGGTGCGCTTGTTGCAGACCACGGCGGGAACCTTGTCCAGGAAGTCGGTGAACGAGGTGTAGGCGCCGCGCTCCTCGCGGGCGGCCACGATCGCGTCGACCACGTTCTTGCCGACGTTCCGCACTCCCGTGAGGCCGAAGCGGATGTCGCCCCCGACGGCCGTGAACTTCACGGCGGAGTCGTTGACGTCGGGCGGGAGCACCGTGATGCCCATGCGACGGCACTCGTTGAGGTAGAGCGCCATCTTGTCCTTGTTGTCCCCCACGGACTGCAGGAGGGCGGCCATGTACTCGGCCGGGTAGTTCGCCTTGAGGTAGGCGGTCCAGTACGCGACGAGGCCGTAGCCGGCGGAGTGCGCCTTGTTGAACGCGTACCCGGCGAACGGGACCAGCGTGTCCCAGACCGCCTTGATCGCCCCGTCGCTGTATCCCTTCTCCTTGGCACCTTTCTCGAAGTTCACGAACTCCTTGGCCAGTACCTCGGGCTTCTTCTTGCCCATCGCGCGACGCAGCAGGTCGGCCTGGCCGAGGGAGTACCCGGCCATGATCTGGGCGGCGCGCTGCACCTGCTCCTGGTAGACGATCAGGCCGTAGGTCTCGTCGAGGATCTCGGCGAAGGGTTCGACCACCTCGGGGTGGATCGCCTCGATCTTCTGCTGCCCGTTCTTTCGCAGCGCGTAGTTGACGTGCGAGTTCATGCCCATCGGCCCGGGCCGGTACAGGGCGATGACGGCGGAGACGTCCTCGAAGTTGTCCGGGCGCATCTGCCGCAGCAGGGAGCGCATCGCACCGCCGTCGAGCTGGAAGACACCGAGCGTGTTGCCGCTGGCGAGCAGTTCGTAGGTGGGTTTGTCGTCGAGCCCGACGTTCTCGATGTCGACCGGGTCCTTGCCGTTCATCACGATGTTCTCGAGGGCGTCGTCGAGGATCGTGAGGTTGCGCAGGCCCAGGAAGTCCATCTTGATGAGGCCGAGGCCCTCGGACGTCGGGTAGTCGAACTGCGTGATGATCGCGCCGTCCTGCAGGCGCTTCATGATCGGGATGATGTCGATCAGCGGGTCGCTCGACATGATCACGCCGGCCGCGTGCACGCCCCACTGCCGCTTCAGGCCCTCGATGCCGCGCGCGAGTTCGACGACCCGCTGCGCCTCGGGATCGGTGTCGTGCAACTGCCGGAACTCGGACGCCTCGGCGTACCGGTCGTGCTTGGGGTCGAAGATGCCGGACAGCGGGATGTCCTTGCCCATCACGGCGGGTGGCATCGCCTTGGTGAGCTTCTCCCCCATCGCGAAGGGGAAGCCGAGCAGCCGGGCGGAGTCCTTGAGCGCCTGCTTGGCCTTGATGGTGCCGTAGGTGACGATCATCGCCACGCGGTCGTCGCCGTACTTCTCGGTGACGTACTGGATGGCCTCCCCGCGCCGGCGCTCGTCGAAGTCCACGTCGACGTCGGGCATGGACACACGCTCGGGGTTGAGGAACCGCTCGAAGATCAGGCCGTGCTCCAGCGGGTCGAGCTCGGTGATGCCCATGACGTAGGCGACCATCGAGCCCGCCGCGGAACCGCGGCCGGGCCCCACGCGGATGCCCTGTTCCTTGGACCAGTTGATGAAGTCGGCGACCACGAGGAAGTATCCCGGGAAGCCCATCTGGACGATGACGTCGGTCTCGTACTCGGCCTGCTTGCGCACGGCGTCCGGGATTCCGGCCGGGTACCGGCGGTGCAGGCCCTTCTCGACCTCCTTGACGAACCAGGAGATCTCGTCCTCCCCGTCGGGCACCGGGAAGCGCGGCATGTAGTTCGCGCTCGTGTCGAAGGACACCTCGCACTGCTCGGCGATGAGCAGCGTGTTGTCGCACGCCTCGGGGATCTCCTTGAAGATCCGCCGCATCTCGGCGGCCGACTTCACGTAGTAGCCGGTGCCGTCGAACTTGAACCGGTTGGGGTCGTCCAGCGTGGACCCCGAGTTGATGGCGAGCAGTGCCTCCTGGCTGGTGGCGTCGTCCTCGCGGACGTAGTGCAGGTCGTTCGTGGCGACCAGTGGCGCGCCGATGTGCTCGGCCAGCTCCAGGAGCTGCTTGGTCACGCGGGTCTCGATCTCGAGCCCGTGGTCCATGAGCTCGACGTAGTAGTTCTCCTTGCCGAAAATCTCCTGCAGCTCACCGGCCTGGCGGACGGCCTCGTCCCACTGCCCGAGCCGGAGGCGCACCTGGATCTCGCCCGACGGACAGCCCGTGGTCGCGATGAGCCCTTCGGAGTAGCGCTCCAGGAGCTCCCGGTCCATCCGCGGCCACTTGCCCATCTGCCCCTCGATCGACGCCAGCGACGAGGCGCGGAACAGGTTGTGCATGCCGGTGTTGTTCTTGCTCAGCAGCGTCATGTGCGTGTAGGCGCCGCGCGCCGACACGTCGTCGGACTCCTGGCCCGCCTCGCCGTACCGGACACGCGTCTGGTCGAACCGGCTGGTGCCCGGCGTCACGTAGGCCTCGACGCCGATGATGGGCTTGATGCCCTTCTTCTCGGCCTGTGCCCAGAACTCGTGCGCGCCGAACAGGTACCCGTGGTCCGTGGTGGCGATGGCCTTCTGACCCTGCCGCCCGACCTCGTCCATGAGGTCCCCGATCCGCGCCGCGCCGTCCAGCATGGAGAACTCCGTGTGGACGTGCAGGTGGACGAAGTCCTCGCTCTTCGAGGCCGGGGAAGGAGCAGTCGCGGTGGGCATGGGCCGATCCTATGCGGGGCCACCGACAGTGACGAAGGGCGACGCGCAGGGTCGGAGCCGAGGAACGAGGCACCCGCCCGAAGCACAGCCCGAGGAAATGGCGCGGCAACATCCTCAGTGACGAAGGGCGACGCGCAGCGCACCGGGCGGATGTCCCGCACCACTGGTACGACCTGCGCCATCACCGCCTCAGCGGTAGTGCCCGCCGATCGTGTCCAGCGCTGTCGCGAGGTCCGCGGGGTAGTCCGAGGCGACCTCCAGCCACTCCCCCGTTCCGGGGTGGTCGAACCCGAGGCGTACCGCGTGCAGCCACTGCCGCGTGATGCCCGCCCGTGTCGCGAGCACGGGATCGGCGCCATAGGTCAGGTCCCCGACGAGAGGGTGCCGCAGGGCGGCGAAGTGCACACGGATCTGATGTGTGCGTCCGGTCTCCAGGTGAACCTCGACGAGTGACGCGGCCGGCAGCATCTCGAGCGTCTCGTAGTGCGTCACCGACGGCTTGCCGTCGGCCGTGACCGCGAACTTCCAGTCCGCGCTCGGGTGCCGCCCGATCGGGGCGTCGATGGTGCCGGACGTCGGGTCGGGATGCCCCTGCGCGAGCGCGTGGTAGACCTTCTCCACCGTGCGTTCCTTGAACGCGCGCTTCAGCGCCGAGTACGCGAGCTCGGACTTCGCGACGACCATCAGGCCGGACGTCCCGACGTCGAGCCGGTGCACGATGCCCTGCCGTTCGGGCGCACCTGAGGTGGAGATCCGGTAGCCGGCCGCGGCCAGCGCCCCGACCACCGTAGGCCCGGTCCAGCCGGGTGACGGGTGGGCGGCCACTCCGACGGGCTTGTCGATCACGACGATGTCGTCGTCGTCGTGCACGATGTCCATGCCCTCGACCGGCACGGGATCCACCTCGTGACGACCGCCGCCACGCTCGTCGGGAACGTCGACCTCGAGGGCCGACCCGGCCAGGACCCGGTCCGACTTGCCGACCTCGCGTCCGTCCAGCCGCACGGCGCCGGACGCGGCGAGTTCGGCGGCGCGCGTCCGGGACAGGCCGAGCATGCGCGCGAGCGCGGCGTCGACCCGGTCGCCGTCGAGACCGTCGGGGACGGGCAGCGTCCGCAGCGGCATCACGCGGCCCCGGCGACGTCGTCCGGGCTCCCGGACGACGTGTCGTTGCTTTCCGACGACGCCGTGTGCCGCGCCTCGCCCTCCCGGCGCCCGTCGACCCCGATGCCGAGGAGTGAGAGGATCGCGATCCAGACGGCCGCGACCACGATCGCGATGTCTGCCACGTTGCCCACGAAGAATCCGGCGTAGTCGATGAAGTCGACCACGTGGCCGCGGGCGAAACCGGGCTCGCGCAGCAGGCGGTCGACGAGGTTGCCGACCGCGCCCCCGAGCAGCAGACCGAGCGACACCGCCCAGCCTCGGGAGCCGAGCCTGCGTATCAGCCGCAGGATCGCGATCACCACGACCACCACGATGATCGTGAGGACCCACGTCATACCCGTGGCGATCGACAGCGCGGCACCCGGGTTGTAGACGAGACGGAACTGGATGAGCTCGCCGATCACGGGGATCGGTTCCCCGCCCTCGACGAGGGCCGACTCCGCCCACCACTTGGTGAGCTGGTCGGCGACGAGTACGACGGCCGCGAGCACACCGGTCCAGGTGACCAGGACACGGCTGCCCGACGACACGGGCGTGGCCGGGGCGTCCGTCTCGCCGTCGGCGGCGGCGGAAGGTTCTGCGGGAGTAGACATCAGGCAAAGTCTCCCATGCGACGGACGCGGGGCACGTCTGCCGGAGGCGGCCCCGCCCGGACCGTCCTCGGCAGGCGGTCCCGTGCGCCGGGAACGGTGCGGGGAAGCACCCACGAAAGACGGTGAGGCCCTTTCCCGGATTCCGGGAAAGGGCCTCACCAGATGCGGCACCGTCGCTCACCATGCGGCGGCTGGGAGGATATGCGCCGGTGGTCTACGAACGCGTGCCGCGGACTACAGCACCTCGGTCAGGAACCGGCCGGGGCGTTGCAGGCGTTGTACTGGGTCACGTTGCCCGTGGCGAGCAGGTTCAGCGGGCCGTCCCAGTGCCACGGCAGGGCGCAGACGTTGTTCAGGATGTTGATCGAGCCGTCGCCGCCCATCTCGGCCGGCGCACCGTTGCAGGCGATGTAGTCGGTCAGGTTGCCGGTGTTGCTGACGTTGCCCGGACCCTCCCAGTACCACGGCGCGATGCAGACGTTGTTCAGCACGTTGAGGCTGCCGTCGCCCGGGCCCTCGGCCGTCGTGACCGACGCGCTCGCGCCCGTCGCGGCCGCGCCCACCAGACCCGCCGCCATCACCACGGCCGCAGCTGCGCGTCCTGCCGCACGGAATCCTCGCATCATTGTGTCTCCTCGAAATAGCGTCGGATGAAAAGCGATGAATCACACCGTGAATGACACGCGTGTGATTCATCGCCATGAGCATCTTCCGAGAAATTCACCCTGTCAATCGGAACGCGAAGATCCACTCGACGCATGAACGCGACATTTCCGGATAGAACACCAGGACAATGCCCCTGCAACACCGACAACCCCGACATCACCACTTTGATATTGCCCCCAGAAATGCCCGGGAGCGCGGTTGCGGTGCTGCTTACCGGCGCTCTTCGCGGGCCTTTGCCTCCACCGACAGAGTGGCACGCGGAAACGCCTGGAGTCGCGCCTTGCCGATCGGCAGACCGGTGACCTCGCAGATACCGTACGTCCCCGCCGAGATCCGCTCGATGGCGTGCTCCGTCTGCTCCAGCAGATCGCGCATGTTGTTGACCAGCGTGAGCTCCTGCTCGCGCTCGAGCGCACTGGAGCCGTAGTCCGCCTGGTCGTCGCCCGCGCCGTCGCCGGAGTTGCGCAGGAGGTCGCTGAGCTCGGCGTCGGCCGCCCGCAGCTCGCCCTCCAGGCGCTCCCGGTCCTCGAGCAGAAGGGCCGCGAGCTCTTCCACCTCGCCCAGCGTCCACGGCTCCTCGCCCTCACGCACCGGGAACTTCTTCACATCTTTGGCAAGGTTGGGAAACGACTGCTTCAGCGCGGTGCGCGTCGTCGTCGAAAGCTTGGTCATGGGATCCCCTTCACGGCCGCCCCGGGTCAAGTCCGAGTAGCGTAGGCACAACAAGCGGCCCGCACAACGGGACTCGCCGAACTGACGACGAATTCTCGCTGCACGGGCCGTTGTCGGTGCCGCCGCGCGCCGGTGGCAATGAGGTCGTTCTCCGGGGCCGGCGCTCGGCGCCCTTGCGACCGCGGTGACCGGCCAAGACCGGTCGCCCGCTTCGGGCCTCAGAGCCCCTGCGCCATCTCCGCGGGACGACCCTGCTGCTGGCCCCCGCGCCCCTGCGGCAGGGCCGAGCCCCGGGCGTCGAGGTCGCCGAGCAGGTTCTGCAGGAAGCTCTTCAGACGCGTGCGGTAGTCCCGCTCGAACAGGCGGAGCTCGTCGATCTTGCGCTCCAGCAGCGACCGCTCCTGCTCGAGCTGCGAGAGCGTGCGGTGGCTCGTCTCCTCGGCATCGCGCACGATGCGAGCCCCCTCGGCCTTCGCCTCGCTGATGAGCCGGTCGCCCTCCTCCTGTCCGGAGCGCACGTAGTCGTCGTGCAGCTTCTGGGCGAGCTGGAGCATGCCCGTGGCGTTCTCCGGCTCCGGGGCCCCCTGCGGGCCGCCCATCGGCGCCGCGACGGGCGCGGCAGCCGGTGCGGGCGCCGCCTGGCGCTGGACGGCGCCCTCGCCGCGGGACAGCTCCGCGATGCGTCGCTCGGCAGCCGCCAGCTTGGAGTGCAGCCCTTCGTTCTCCTCCTGGACGGACGTGAGGGTCCGTACGACCTCGTCGAGGAAGTCGTCAACTTCCTCGACGTCATACCCTTCACGGAACTTTGTTGCAGAGAACTTCTTGTTGAGGATGTCCTCAGCCGTCAGCAGTGCCATGCATGTCACCTCAATGCCTTGAAGCCGGAATTGCTCGCCGGACACCCGCGCTCACCGGTCATGGTGGCTGCCGGCACGTCCGCCGGGTTCCCACGTTAGCGGATTGTTACCGGGCTGGGCACCAGGACCGCGTCCGGTCACGAATTCATCACACCGCGACGGATCGTCGCATGACGAGGGTCACACTCACATCGTTGCCGCCGCGAGGTTCCGCACGATCGACTGGGCAATAACCACCAGAAAAAAGAGCACCATGAAAGCAAGGTCCAACTGCACGGAGCCCAGCCGCAGCGGAGGGATGACCCGCCGCAGGACCCGCAGGGGCGGATCGGTCACGGTGTAGATCGCCTCGGCGATCACGAGCACCACGCCGGACGGCCGCCAGTCGCGGGCGAAGTACTGCACCCAGTCGAAGATCAGCCGCCCGATGAGGAGGAGCAGGAACGCGAACAACGCGAAGTCGATGATTCCCCAGAACAGAGCCACGAGACCAACCTACGCGACGGGCACCACGATGCGGTACCAGCGCGCCGGACGACTCCCGGACGCACCGAGCGCGCCGGGCCTCGCGAAGGATGCCCGGCGCGCTCGACCGGAGGGAGAGGACCCGCGGAGAGGTCGTCAGCTCTGGTTGTAGAAACCGCCCTTGCTCGTGGCGGGCGGCTGGGCCACGTGCTCCTCGCCCGCGATCTCCACGTGCTCCGGCGACAGCAGGAAGACCTTGTTGGTCACGCGGTCGATGGAGCCGTGCAGCCCGAAGATCAGACCGGCCGAGAAGTCGACCAGACGCTTGGCGTCGGCGTCGTCCATGTCGGTGAGGTTCATGATCACCGGGGTGCCCGAACGGAACGCCTCACCGATCATCCGCGCGTCGTTGTACGAGCGCGGGTGCACGGTGGTGATCCGGCGCAGCTCCGACGTGGACAGCGGGACGTCGCCGGGCGCACCGTCCGGGTGCAGCGGCGTCACCTGGGCGTGTCGGTGGTCCTGCACGGTCTCCTCCACGTCCTCGTACTCGTCGTAGTACGCGTCCCGCTCGCCCTGCTCGTCGGCGAGGCCCAGATACAGCATGGTCTTTCGAAGCGCTCCGGCCATCGCTCTCTCCGTTCGTCGCCCTCTTGCGAGTTCCTTCTCCGCTATCCGGTCTGCCTGCGTGTGGCCGCACGACTCGTGCGGCTTGACAAAAGTAGCCTGGCGCGTTCCGACACCGAAGCGCGACACGCCGTGCCGTGACCAACTTTGCCAAAGTTGTTCAACACATGCCCAGTGAAATTACATGGCTGTGCTTCCGCAGGTCATGGCTCGAACGGTAGCCGGGGTGGCTGACACTGCCCCGCCGGCCGATCAGACCAGGGCGACGATGCCCGCCTGCCGGCCCGTGGTGGTGCCGCGAGCGGTCGCGCGCCGGTGGGAGAAGAACTCCTCGTCCTCGAGCGTGCAGCGCTCGACGCGTGTCACGTCGACGCCGGCCCCGGACAGCTGGGCGCCGACGGCAGCGGGCAGGTCGAGCGACGGCGTCCCCCAGGCCGTCTCGGCGAAGGCACCGGGCACCACGGCGGCGACCTCGTCACGAAGTTCCTCGGGCACCTCGTAGCAGCGCCCGCACACCGCGGGCCCCACCACGGCACGTGTCCGGTCCGGCCGGGCGCCACGCTCGGCCATGGATCCCAGTGCGCGCAGCACCACGCCGGCGGCGGTGCCCTTGCGTCCCGCGTGCGCGACGCCGACCACGCCCGCACCGGGATCGGCGAGCAGGACAGGCACGCAGTCCGCGACCAGGACGCCGAGCCCCAGACCTCGCTCGGCCGTCACGAGCGCATCGCCCTCACCCGCCGTGTCGGGGGCGGTGTCGGTGCGCCACCGCGCGTGCTCCTCGGGGCCGAGCGGTATCGCCCGGGCCGAGTGCACCTGGGTGGCGAACGCCAGCGGGAGCCCGCCCAGGAGCGCGCCGACCAGGGCGCGGTTCCTCCGGACGCGTCCCGCGTCGTCGGACACGTTGAGTCCGAGGTTGAGCCCGGATCCCCCCGGCCTCGCCCACGGCTCGGGGGAGACTCCGCCGGACGCCGTGGTGAAGAACGCACGGACCCCCGCGCCGAGGTCGACGGGGATCGTGCCGATGCCGGTGTCCGCGGTCATGGACGGGAGCCTACGAGGCGGTCCGGGTCACCGGGTCACTTCAGGAAGTCCGGCACGTCGAGCTCGTCGACCGTGCGGCGCGAGGACTCGTCGAACAGCGGCGGGACCTCGACCCGCGACCCACCGACCGGCGCGCCCTCGGCGTCGCGCCGGTCGAAAGAGGGTGAGACCACCACGGCGGGCTCGTCCAGGCTCTCCGGCACGTCGTCCCCGCCGTCGTCCGTCACGACGTGGGGCAGCGTGGTCACCGCGGCGGGCGGGAACGACGCGGGCCGGTCGTCGCCGGGCGGCGCCGGCACGGGGTCCGGCGCCCGGCGGGCGGCGTCGGACGTGACGGCCGGGACCTGCGCCGTGGCAGGGGCGGACGAACGCCCGCCGGCCACGGTGCCGAGCGCGCCGGAGTCCTTGCGCTGCTGCGGGACACCACCGTCGAACCCGGCGGCGATGACGGTGACCCGCACCTCGTCGCCCAGGGCGTCGTCGATGACCGTACCGAAGATGATGTTCGCCTCCGGGTGCGCGGCCTCCTGCACCAGGCGCGCGGCCTCGTGCACCTCGAACAGCCCAAGGTCGCTGCCGCCCTGGATCGAGAGCAGCACGCCGTGGGCTCCGTCGATCGACGCCTCCAGCAGCGGCGAGGAGATCGCCAGCTCGGCGGCCTGCACGGCCCGGTCCTCGCCGCGGGCCGAACCGATGCCCATGAGCGCGGACCCGGCGCCCTGCATGACCGACTTCACGTCGGCGAAGTCGAGGTTGATCAGGCCCGGCGTGGTGATGAGGTCGGTGATGCCCTGGACGCCGGAGTGCAGCACCTGGTCGGCCGAGTGGAAGGCGGAGATCGCGGACACGTTGCGGTCGGACATCGACAGCAGCCGGTCGTTCGGGATGACGATCAGCGTGTCGACCTCGTCGCGCAGGTTCTCGATGCCCTGATCGGCCTGGACGGCGCGGCGGCGCCCCTCGAAGGTGAAGGGACGGGTCACGACACCGACCGTCAGGGCGCCGAGCGACCGCGCGATGCGGGCCACCACGGGCGCGCCACCCGTGCCCGTGCCACCGCCCTCACCGGCCGTGACGAAGACCATGTCCGCACCGCGCAGCACGTCCTCGATCTCCTCGGCGTGGTCCTCGGCCGCCTTCTTGCCCACCTCGGGATCGGCGCCGGCGCCCAGACCGCGGGTGAGCTCGCGACCGACGTCGAGCTTGACGTCGGCATCGGACATGAGGAGCGCCTGTGCGTCGGTGTTGATCGCGATGAACTCGACGCCCTTGAGGCCGACCTCGATCATGCGGTTGACGGCGTTCACACCACCGCCACCGATACCGACCACCTTGATCACTGCCAGGTAGTTCTGCGGAGTTGCCACGTCGTCGCCTTTCGATCCGGGTCCTTGCGACCTCGCCCCCTGGTCCCCGAGAAAGTCTCAGGTTAAGGTAGAGGGTTAGTGTTATGTCACGTTGCTGCTGACTCCGACGGTATGTGCGTACCACTGCCGGTCCAAGAACATCGTCGCGCGTGTCGCGCCACGATGCACGCTCGAATGACACCGATGTGATTCCGCCGGCCCCACGTCGCCGCGGGGAGAGCTCAGCGAGTGACCGGAAGGTCCGGCGACGAGACGTCGATCACGCGCGCGTCCGGCTCCGCCTTGCGCAGAGTGGTCACGACACGCGCCTTCAGCTCCAGCCGGTCGCCGCTCCCCCACACCACCGCCGTACCGTCGTCGAGCCGGGTACGGACGTCGTCCTGCGTGTCGGCCGTGACGGACGCGACCTTGCCGGCGAGGCCCGGCGGCAACGCCGCCATGACGTCCAGCGCGGCGAACAGCGCGGCCCGTGAACGGGCGTCGTCCGACAGCGGCGCGCTGACCACCGGCACGTCCGTCGGCGACGCCACCGTCCCGACGCGCACGGCGTCCTCGTCGAGCAGCGCGTACGCACCGCCGTCCGGCACCGCGACCACCGGCTCGCGCGACGTGAGCTCCACGGTCAGCCCCCGCGGCCAGTCGCGCATGATCCGCACGTCCTTGACACCGCTCAGCCCCAGGACCCGCTCCCGCAGCGCCACGGTGTCCAGCCGGGGCAGCGGCACACCCCGCTCCGGAACGATCTCGTCGCGAACCTCGCCGACGTCGATCGTCGTCCCCTCGCCCGAGACCGTCACCCGCGCCGGGTCGAGCGCCAGGAGCGGCGAGAAGAAGGCCAGCCAGCCCACCGCCACGGCCACCGCGGCGCCCCCCACCGCCCAGGCGGCGCCGCGCCAGAAGCGCGTGCGCGCCATCGCCCTGCGCTCCGCGTCACGCTCGGCGAGCCGGTCGACCATGCTCACCGGTCCCGTCGAGGAAGCAGACCGGTCCGCCACCACGCCCGGGCCGTCGGCGGGCCGCGCGGACGCGGCCCGCTCCTCGTGCTCCGCTCCGGGCGCGCGCCTCGTCCCTCGGCCCCCACCCTGCGCTGCGCCCTTCGTCGGCGGTTGCCCCCTGCCCACCGACTCCTCGTGCTCCGCTCCGGGCGCGCGCCTCGTCCCTCGGCCCCCACCCTGCGCTGCGCCCTTCGTCGGCGGTTGCGGCGGTCTCATCCGCGCGGGCTTCCCACGGCACGCAGCTGCCCGGCCGCGGCGCGCTCGGTGAGCCGGGCCAGGATCTCCGGCCCGAGGATCGTGACGTCCCCCGCGCCGACGGTGAGCACCAGATCGCCCGGCCGGGCCAGATCCGCCACCACGCGCGCCGCCTCGTGCATGTCGTCCACCGCGTGCGCGGTGGCCCGTGACATGAGCCCGGTGACGGTCTGCGGGCCCACCGCCGGGTCCGGGTCCTCGCGCGCCGCGTACACACCGGTGACGACGACCTCGTCCGCCAGGGAGAGCACCCTGGCGAAGTCGGCCGCGAAGTCCCGGGTACGCGAGTACAGGTGCGGCTGGAAGAGCACCAGCACCCGTCCGGGCGCGGCCACCGTCCGCGCGGCCTCCAGGAGCGCGGCCACCTTCGTGGGATGGTGCGCGTAGTCGTCGACCACACGCACCCCGCCCGCCTCGCCCTTCGGCTCGAACCTCCGGCCGGTACCGACGAAGGCCCGGGCCGCGGCGACGGCCTCGGCCGGGGCCACGCCCAGCAGCACGGCGGCGACGACGGCCGCCGTGGCGTTGAGCACGTTGTGCCGGCCGGGCACCGTCAGCCGCAGGGTGAGCGGCTCGGGGCCGAGCAGCGCGCCGTGCAGGGACGCGGTCGAGCCGTCCGCACCGGTGACCAGGTCGCCGACCCGCACCGCGGCGTCGTCGGACCTGCCGTAGGTGACGACCCGGCCACCGGCCTCGGCCACTTCCCGCGCGACCGCCCGCGAGCCGTCGTCGTCGGCGCACGCGACCAGCGTCCCGCCCGGTGCGAGCCGGCCCGCGAACTCGACGAACGCCGCGTGGATGGCCTCGGCCGTACCCCAGTGGTCGAGGTGGTCCGGCTCGACGTTCGTGACGACCGAGACGACCGGCTCGTAGTTGAGGAAGGAGCCGTCGGACTCGTCCGCCTCGGCCACGAGGATGTCCGACGAGCCGAGATGCCCACCGGGCGTCTCGCCGTCGGCCGTGCGCACGGTGCTGCCGATCGCGTACGACGGGTCGGCCCCGGCCTCCCGCAGCACGGCGGCGAGCATGGCCGACGTCGTGGTCTTGCCCGCGGCGCCGGCCACGGCCACCCCCCGCCCGCCGGCCATCAGGGCCGCGAGCGCCTCGGAGCGGTGCAGTACCGGCAGCCCGGCGGCACGGGCGGCGGCGAGCTCCGGATTGCTCTCACGCACCGCGCTGGAGACGACGACGGTGTCCGCCGGCCCGTTGCCGTCGCCGTCCTCACCGGTGACGTGCGTGGCGTCGTGTCCCACCCAGACCGGGACGCCCGCCGCGCGCAGCCGGGCGACGGCGGCGGAGTCCGCGCCGTCGGATCCGCGCACCGGTACGCCACGGGCGTGCAGCAGGTGCGCGATGACGGACATGCCGGCACCGCCGATGCCGATCATGTGCACGCGGCCGAGGTCGGCGACGGCGTGGGTCACGCGATCGCCTCCGCGACGAGGTCGACGACCCGGGCGGCGCCGTCGCGCACGCCGGCGGTCGCCGCGCCCTTCGCCATGACGCCGAGCCGCTCGGGGTCGCCGAGGAGGGCGGGGATCGTGCCGGCCACCCAGTCCGGGGTGAGGTCGGCGTCGTCCACGAGAAGCCCGCCGCCGGCCTGGACGACGGGAGCGGCGTTGAGGCGCTGCTCGCCGTTGCCGATCGGCAGCGGCACGTAGACGGCGGGGATACCGAGGGCGGCCAGTTCGCTCACCGTGCCGGCGCCCGCGCGGCACACCACGACGTCGGCGACGGCGAGCGCGAGCTGCATCTCGGCGAGGTAGTCGCGCACCTGGTAGCGGGCCGCGGACTCGCCGGGCAGCGCGGTGGCGATCTCGCGCACGGGCCCGTCCTTCTCCTTGCCGGTCAGGTGGAGCACCTGGGCGCCGGTGGCCGTGATGGCCCGCGCGGCGCCGCCGACGGCGCGGTTGAGGCTGAGGGCGCCGAGGGAGCCTCCGGTCACGACCAGGGTGGGCCGTGCCGGGTCGAGGCCGAGGGCGGCGGCGGCGCGGGCGCGGGTCCCGGCGGCGTCGGCCGCGCGCTCGTCGACGAGGCGGGCGATCTCGGCGCGCAGCGGCAGGCCGGTCAGGACACCGCCCTTGAGCGCGGTCCCGGGGAACGTCAGGCCGACCCGCGCGGCCCAGCGGGAGCCGAGCTTGTTGGCGAGACCGGGACGCGCGTTCTGCTCGTGGACGACCACGGGGACGTCCTTGCGGCGGGCGGCGAGGTAGGCGGGGGTCGACACGTAGCCGCCGAACCCGACCACCGCCTGGGCGTCGATCTCCTCGATGGCGGCCTCGGCCGCGCGCACGGCCTCGCGCAGCCGGCCGGGCAGCGCGAAGAGATCGGTCGAGGGCTTGCGGGGCAGGGGCACCCGCGGCACGTGCCGCAGCTCGTACCCGCGGGAGGGGACCAGTTCCGCCTCCAGGCCGGTCGCGGTGCCCAGGGCGAGCAGCCGGGCCTCGGGCTCGCGGCGGCGGATCTCGTCCGCCACGGCGAGCAGGGGGTTCACGTGTCCTGCGGTCCCGCCACCGGCGAGCACCACCGACCGGACGTTTGTCTGGGTCAACTCAGTTCCACCTCGTCATCGTCTCCTTCTCGCCGCTGTGCCGAGCACGGCCAGCGACCTGCGGACGACGCTACCGCGTGCGGCGAGCGCCTCCGAAGCCCCGGGCTCGGTCCGCGCGAACGAGATCACCATCCCGAGTGCCCCCATCGTCGTGATGAGGGCGGACCCGCCCGCGGACACCAGGGGCAGCGGCACGCCGATCACCGGCAGGAGCCCGATCACCACCCCGATGTTCACCAGTCCCTGGCCCACGATCCAGCACGCCACGGCCGCCGTCGTGACCTTGACGAACGGGTCGGGGTGGCGTCGCACGATCCGGCTCATCGCGAGCCCGAGGACCGCGAAGAGGCCCAGCACGAGCAGTGTGCCGAGCAGGCCCAGCTCCTCGCCGATCACAGCGAAGATGAAGTCGTTGTGCGCCTCGGGCAGGTAGGACCACTTCTCCCGGCTGGCGCCGAGACCGACGCCCCACAGCCCGCCCGTGCCGAGGCCGAACAGTCCGTGCAGCGACTGGTAGCACTCGCTCGACACGTCGCAGTCGGCGCCGTAGGTGGCCAGGATGCGCTGCAGCCGGTCCTGGCTCTCCTGGAGCACCACGAACACGTAGCCGACGACGGCGGCCACCGCCGCGCCGAGCCCCAGGAGCCCGGCGGGTACGCCGGCCACGATGAAGGCGCCGGCGACGAGCAGGCCGATGACGATCGCCGTCCCGACGTCCCCTCCGGCCAGGACCAGCCCGAGGACGACGGCGGCGCCCGGTACCGCGGGCATGATCGCGTGCGACCAGGAGCCCAGCAGCGCCTGCTTGCGCCCGAGGACGGTGCCGAGCCAGAGCGCGAGGGCCAGCTTCGCGAGCTCGGACGGCTGGAAGCTGACCGGCCCGACGACGAGCCAGTTCTGCTGGCCGTTACGGATCTCGCCGAGGAAGATCACGAGGAGCAGCAGGGCGACGGCGGCCAGCAGGGCGGGCAGCGCGAGCCGCTTGTACCAGCGCACGGGCACGCGCGTGGCGGCGGCCATCACCGGCAGGCCCATGAGCGCGTACTGCGCCTGGGTGACGAAGTCCCGGTACGGGGAGTCGCCGTCCGCGATCGACGTGACCGCGGAACTGGACAGCACCATGACGAGCCCGATGACGGTGAGCAGACCGGTGGCGCCGACGAGCAGGAAGTAGCTCGTCACGGCGTTGTTCCACTGGCCCAGCCACTCGCGCTCGCCACGCGTGCGCCCGGCCGACGTCGTCGCCATGCTCCCCTCGCTTCGTCAGTGACGATCCCCGGCCCCGTGGTCCGCGCCGCCGCGAGCGTCGTCCCGCTCGATCTCCTGGCGCACCGCGGCGGCGAACGCCGCGCCGCGCTCCGCGTAGGAGGCGAACTGGTCCATCGACGCGCCGGCGGGGGCCAGGAGCACCGTGTCCCCCGCCCGGGCCAGGCCTCGGGCGGCGGCCACGGCCCGCCGCATCACGGTCCCAGTGTCTCCGGGATCGATCCGCACCACGGGGATCTCGGACGCGTGTCGCTCCAGCGCGCCCGAGAGGGGCTCGGCGTCGGCCCCGATGACGACCGCCGCCCGGAGCCGGTCCGCACGGGTGGCGACGAGCTCGTCGAAGTCGGCGCCCTTGGCCAGCCCCCCGGCCACCCACACGACGGTGCCGTGCGGGAACCCGGCGAGCGAGGCCGCGGCGGCGTGCGCGTTGGTCGCCTTGGAGTCGTTCACGTACGCGACGTCGCCGATCCGGGCCACGGGCTGGATCCGGTGGTCGCCGGGTGTGAAGGCGCGCAGGCCGTCCCGCACGGCGGTGGCCGGGACACCGTGGGCGCGTGCCAGAGCGGCCGCGGCGAGGGCGTTCGCGACCACGTGCGCGGGCGGGACGCCGCCGCCGGCGAGGTGCTCGAGGTCGGCGAGCGTGCCGAGCTCCGCGGCGGAGCCGTGCCGGGCCGGGTCGCCGGCGGGGAGATGGAAGGCGCGGTCGACGAGCACGTCCTCCACGAGGCCCACGTCACCCGGGCCGGGCGCACCGGCGGCGAACCCGACGGCGCGCGCGCCCTCGGCGACGTCGGCCGCACGGACCAGCTCCTCGGTGCGCGGGTCGGCCCGGTTGTACACGCAGGCGACCTGGACGCGCTCGTAGACGCGGCCCTTGGCGGCTGCGTACGCGTCGAGGGAGCCGTGCCAGTCGAGGTGGTCGGGCGCGATGTTGAGCACGGCGGCGGCCTCGGCCGCCATCGTGTGGGTGTGGTGCAGCTGGAAGCTGGACAGCTCCACCGCGAGCACGTCGAGAGCGGGGTCCAGCGCGGCCTCGATCAGCGGGCGTCCCACGTTCCCGACCGCCGCGGACCGCAGCCCGGCGGCCCGCAGGATCGAGTCCAGCATCTCGACCGTGGTGGTCTTGCCGTTCGTCCCGGTGACGGCGAGCCACGGCGCCGGGCCGAGCCGGGCGTCCCCCCGTCCGGCCGCCGGACTGCGGCCCGACGGCGCCCGGTCCACCCGCAGCCGCCACGCCAGCTCGATCTCGCTCCACACGGGCACCCCGGCCGCGCGAGCCGCGACGAGCAGCGGCGACGACGGCGGCCACCCGGGCGAGGCCACGACCAGGTCGGCCCCGGCCACCAGCTGCGCCACGACCTCGCCGGGCTGCGACCGCGCCGTCGTGCCGGGTGACGGCGCCTGCACCGCGGACGGCGGCGTGGTCGCCGACGGGGCGGCGGGACCGGTGGCGGCCGGGGCGGGGAGGCGGACGTCGGCGTCGTCGGACCGGGCGTCGACCGTGACGACACTCGCGGCGCGGCCCCGCAGGACGGCCGCCACGGCGCGGCCGGTGACGCCGTACCCGGCGACGACGACGCGTGCGCGCGCCAGCGGCACGTCCGGTTCGACGACCGGGCGGCCCGCACCGGACGGTGACGGCCCTCCCGCCTCCGACGACACCGGCTCCGGCGTCACGACACCACCCATTCGGCGTAGAAGATGCCCATACCGAGCGCGGCGAAGAGTCCGGCGATGAGCCAGAACCGGATGACGATGGTCACCTCGCCCCACCCGGACAGCTCGAAGTGGTGGTGCAGCGGCGCCATCTTGAAGGCGCGCTTCCCGGTCAGCTTGAGGGACCCGATCTGGATCGGGACCGACGCCACGATGATGACGAACAGGCCGCCGATGATCACCGCGAGAAGCTCGGTCCGGGACAGGATCGACAGGCCGGCGAACGCGCCGCCGAGGGCGAGCGACCCCGTGTCCCCCATGAAGATCTTCGCGGGGTTCGCGTTCCACCACAGGAAGCCGAAACAGGCGCCCATGATGGCGGCGGCGATGATCGCGAGGTCCTGCGGGTCGCGCACCTCGTAGCAGCTCGGGCCCGCGGCGGCGAAGCGCTGGCAGGACTGGTTGAGCTGCCACACGCCGACCAGGACGTAGGCGCCGAACGTGATGAGCGAGGCGCCGGTGGCGAGACCGTCGAGGCCGTCGGTGATGTTGACGGCGTTGGACCACGCCGCGACCAGCAGGTTCGCCCAGATCACGAAGAGGATGAGGCCCACGGTCGCGCCGAAGAACGCGAGGTCGATGTTCGTGTCGCGCAGGAAGGAGATCTTGGTGGACGCCGGCGTGCGGGAGTTCTCGTTCGGGAAGCCGAGCGCGAGCACCGCGAACGAGATGCCGATGAACCCCTGACCGATCAGCTTGGCACGTGCCGTCAGGCCGAGGGATCGCTGCTTGCGGATCTTGGTGAAGTCGTCGAGGAACCCGATGAAGCCGAGGCCCACCATGAGGTACAGGCACAGCAACGCCGAGATGCTCGGCAGGCGCTGGCTGACCAGCATCGACACCGCGAACCCGACGAGCGTGCCGACGATGATCACCACGCCGCCCATCTGGGGCGTGCCGCGCTTGGTGAAGTGCGCGGTCGGTCCGTCCTGCCGCACGAACTGGCCGTAGTTCTTGTGGATGAGGAAGCGGATGAACAGCGGCGTGCCGAACAGGGACACCACCAGCGCGACGGCCGCGCTGACGAGGATCGCGATCACCGGGTGGCCTCCTGCCCGGACCGCGCCACGATCTTCTCGCCGGTACCGGCGAGGTGATCGCCGAGGCGCCAGAGCCCGGCCCCGAGTGACGACTTGACGAGCACCACGTCACGCGAGCGCAGCTCGCGGTCCAGGTAGTGCGCCGCCGCTTCGATGTCCGGCACGAACACCGTCTCCTCCCCCCAGGAACCCTCCTGGGTAGCTCCCTCGTGAATGTGGTAAGCCCCCTCGCCGACCACGACGAGGAGCTTGATGTTGAGCCGGACGGCCAGCAGGCCGACGTCGTGGTGCGCGACCCGTGAGTCGTCGCCCAGCTCCAGCATCTCGCCGAGCACCGCGACGGACCGCCGCTCGCGCCCGGCCATGATCGCCAGAGCCTTGAGCCCCGCGCGCATGGAGTCGGGGTTGGCGTTGTAGGCGTCGTCGATCACCGTGACGCCGTCGGGCCGCTCGGTCACGGCCATGCGGTGCGGGCTCGCCGGGCCCGCCTCGGCGAGCCGCCCGGCGATCACCGCCGGGTCGAGACCGAGACGCAGCGCGACCGTGGCCGCCGCGAGCGCGTTGGACACGTGGTGCTCGCCCACCAGGGCCAGCGACACCGGCGTCTCCACCGGCGCGGCGGCCCCGGTCACGGACGGGCGCACCCGCAGCACGAACGACGGGCGGCCGTCCGGCCCGATCGTCACGTCCTGGGCGCGGACGTCCGCCGCCGGGATCGTGCCGAAGGTGACGACGCCCGTCCCCGCGGCGCGGTCGACCCGGTCGGCCATCGCGGCGACACGCATGTCGTCGGCGTTGAGCACGACGGTCCCGCCCGGCCGCGTGCCCTCGGCCATCTCCCCCTTGGTCCGCGCGATCGCCTCGACGCCGCCGAACTTGCCGACGTGCGCGGCGCCCACGGCCAGCACGACACCCACCTCGGGCGGAGCGATCGACGTGAGGTACTCGATGTTGCGCGGCGCGTCGGCACCCATCTCCAGCACGAGGAACCGCGTGGCGGGCGTGACCTCCAGCACCGTCATCGGGAGCCCGACCTCGTTGTTCAGCGACCCGGCGGGCACGATCGTGGCGCCCTCGGGCCGCAGCAGCGCACCGAGCAGATCCTTCGTGGTGGTCTTGCCCACCGAGCCGGTCACCGCCACCACCCGCAGGTCCGTGTTCTCCTCGCGGACCCGTGCCAGCACGTGGCGCGCCAGGTCTCCCAGCGCGCGCTGCGGGTCCGCCGCCACGACGACGGGTACCCCCGCGCCGGGCAGCTCGCGCGCGGCCAGCACGACGACGGCGCCGGCCGCCACCGCGGCCGGGACGAAGTCGTGGCCGTCCGCGGTCTCGCCCTGCCAGGCGACGAAGAGCGCCCCGGGCCCCGCCTTGCGCGAATCGGTGACCACCGGTCCGGTCACCGTCACGTCCGCGTCCCCGTGCAGCGTTCCCCCGGTGGCTGCGGCGACCTGCGCCGCAGTCAGCTCGATCATGCTCCCTCGGTCCTCTCGTACTCCGGCCGCGCGGGCCGGTTCGTCCCCTCGTGGTCGATGCGGCCGTCCGGGCGCCCGGCCGAGCGGCGTGACGCCGCCGGGCCCGCCGGCTCCGGCTCCGGCTCCGGCTCCGGCTCCGACCATGCCGCGAGTGCCGCGCGGGCCTCCTCGCGGTCGTCCAGATGATGGTCGACCCCCGCGATCTCCTGGATCGTCTCGTGGCCGCGCCCGGCGACCAGGACCGTGTCGACGCCGCGGGCGGCCGCGACGGCCCGCGCGATCGCCTCGGCGCGGTCGGCGACCTCGGTGAGCTCGACCTCGCGCCCGACGTCCGCGAGCGCCTCGCGCGCGCCGTCGAGCACGGCGGCACGCACGGCGGCACGGTCCTCGCCGTGCGGGTCGTCGTCCGTCACGACGACGACGTCGGCGCCGCGCACCGCCGCCGCTCCCATGAAGGGTCGCTTGCCCGGGTCGCGGTCCCCGGTGGCGCCGAAGACCACCGACAGCCGGCCGCGCGTCGTGGGACGCAGCGCCGAGAGCGCGAGTTCGAGCGCCTCGGTGTTGTGCGCGAAGTCGACGACCACACGCGGCGCGCTCGCCAGCACCTCCATGCGGCCCGGCACCGTCGCGCCGAGCCCGCCGGCCGACCGGAGCGCCTCGTCGACGGCGTCGATCCCCGTCCCGGACTCCAGCACCATGACGACGGCGAGCGCCGCGTTGGCCACGTTGTAACCGCCGGGCAGGGCCGTGCTCGTGCGCAGCGTCCGGCCGTCGCGGTGGGTGATCGTGAAGGCCGACCCGGTGCCCTCGGGGGCGACGGCGGAGACGGTCCAGTCGGCGGCCGGATCGAGCGGGCGGGTTCCCGTGCCGGTGGACAGGGTGGTGACGGGAACCTCGGCGCGGCGCGCCATAGCGGCGCCGTGCTCGTCGTCGACGACGACGACGGCGCGGCGGGAGCGGGCGGGGGTGAACAGCTCCGCCTTGGTGGCGAAGTAGGTGTCCAGGTCGCCGTGGAAGTCGAGGTGGTCCTGCGTGAGGTTGGTGAAGCCGGCGACGTCGTAGACGATGCCGTCGACCCGGTGCTGCGCGATGGCGTGCGAGGACACCTCCATGGCGAGCGAGTCGACGCCGTCGGACACCATGGCGGCGAGGACGGCCTGCAGGTCGGCGGCCTCGGGCGTGGTCAGGACGCTGGGCAGCACGCGGTCACCGGAGCGGGTCTCGACGGTGCCGACGAGACCGCTGGTGCGGCCCAGCGCCCGCAGCAGGTGGTCGAGCTGGTAGGTGGTGGTCGTCTTGCCGTTGGTGCCGGTGAGGCCGAAGGTCAGGAGTCGCTCGGCGGGGGCGCCGTACACCTGGGCGGCGGCCGGTCCGGCGGCGGAGCGAGGATCGGCCACGACGACGACGGGCACCGACGTGCCGGTCAGGAGAGCGGCACCCGCCGGGTCGGTGAGGACGGCCGTGGCGCCGCGCGCGACGGCGTCGGCGGCGAAGCGGGCTCCGTGCACGCGGGCTCCGGGCAGGGCGACGAAGAGATCTCCCGGTCCGGCCGCACGGTTGTCGGAGACGACGCCCGTGACCTCGGCGTCCGTGTCGGGAACCGGCGCTCCGAGGGCCGCGGCCAGGTCGCTCGCCCGATGTGGTGTCACGGCTGCCGGGCGGATCCGAGCTTGCGGGGATGTCACGGGGTAGAACCTACCGTCTGCGGGCATGCCTGCCGTACGCGGCGGTGTGGGGCCGGCCCGTCCGCGGCGCACCGCGACTCACCACGTCGTCTTCAGGGGCCGGTACTTCTCGTCGCTCGGCGGTACGTCCATCGTCTGCAGGGTGAAGCCCATGACGTCGCTGAACACGGGCGCGGCGACGTCACCGCCGTAGATGCTGCTCTGCGGCGAGCGGAGGAAGACGCCGACGGTGTAGCGGGGGTCGTCGGCGGGTGCCACGCCCACGAACGAGGCCATGTACGTCTGCTGCCCGTTCTCGAGCCACATCTGCGCGGTACCGGTCTTGCCCGCCACCCGGTAGCCGGGCACGTTGGCGTCCACCGCGGTGCCGTCCTCGTCGGTGACGGCCTCCATCATGTGCAGGAGCGTGTCGGCCGTGTCCGTGGAGATGACCCGCTCCCCGTCCGGCCGCGGGGCAGGTGTCTCCTGCCCCTCCTCGTCGGTCGTGCCGGCCAGGAGCGTGGGCGGCGTGTGGATGCCGCCGTTCGCGACGGTCGAGAAGACGCTGGTCGCCTGGATCGCGTTCACGGCGACGCCCTGGCCGAACAGCACGGTGTCCCGTGTGCGCAGGTCCCACTGCTCGACGTCGTCGGGCGGCATGAGCCCGGCCGACTCCCCCGGCAGGCCGAGCCCGGTCGGCCTGCCGAACCCGAACTTCGTCAGGTAGTCCTGGCGCGTCTGGAGCGGGATCTTCTCCCCCACCATGACGGTTCCCACGTTCGAGGACTCCGCGAGCACGCCGGTCAGCGTCAGGCGTTCGACGGCGTGCTCGTGGGAGTCGGTGAACGTCTGGCCCGACGGCGCGGTCCACCGGTACGGCACCGTGAACTGCGATTCCGGCGTCCAGGCGCCGGTCTCCAGCGCGGCCGCCATCGTGATGACCTTGCCGGTGGAACCCGGCTCGAACACCGCGGTGACCGCCTTGGACGGTTCGGCCACGGCTGCGGTGGAACGGTCGTTCGGGTCGGGGGCGCCGGAGTCGGCGAGCGCGACCACCTCGCCGGTCCGCACGTCCTGCACGACGGCGATCCCGTACGCGGCACCCGTGTCACGGACCGCCTGGTCGACGGCGTCCTGCGCCTTCCACTGCACGTCGTGCACGAGGGTCAGGCGCACGTCGTCCCCCGGCACGGCCGGCGTCCGCTCCTGTTCCGCCGCCGGGATGCGCAGGCCGTCGCGCGAGCGCTCGTAGGTCTCCGAGCCGGGTGTGCCCGCCAGCAGGTCGTCGTACGCGGCCTCGATACCGGCCTGGCCCGTCTGCTCGCCGTCGACGAAGCCGAGCAGTCCCGCCCCCACGGTGCCCGCAGGGTAGGTGCGCTTGCTGACCAGGTCCGTGCGGACGTAGGCACGCAGCCCGAGTTCCGCGATCGCCCGCTGGGCACGGGGCACCACGTCCTTGGCCAGGACCACGTACCGGGAATCACCGACCAGTTCGGCGGCGAGCTCGGCGTCGGGGATGTTCAGGACCGGGCCCAGGAGCTGGGCCACGCCGAGCGCGCCGTCCTGCACGGCCTCGCCACGCGAGTCGACACGGCCGTGCCCCCGGAACTCCTTGATGGCGACCGGGTCGGCGATGACCGTGTAGCGGTCCACGGAGGTGGCCAGCACGACACCGTCCGCATCGGTGATGTCCCCGCGGTGCGCGGGCGTGACGGCGGTCGCCAGGCGTGACGCCTGGGCGTCCGCCGCCAGCGCCGGCCCCTGGATCACCTGTACCTGGACGAGCCGGGCGACGAACACCAGCACGATCACGGCGGTGACGCCGATCAGCCAGCGCTGCCGGACCTCCGGCCGGCCCGGGGCCGGGCGGGCCGGGGTGTAGCGGCGGCCCTCCAGCGGGGCGGGCCGGCGGGC
>NZ_JAFMPK010000015.1 GCF_017349295.1 Myceligenerans salitolerans | reverse complement strand
CCAGGAGTTCCGCGACGATGTGGTGCGTGTCGCGCGTAACCGAGGCCCGGGCGTCACGCTGGACCAGATCGCGAAGGACTTCGGGGTCAACCCGACCACGCTGCACTCGTGGATGCATCGTGCGGACGTCGACGAGGGAGCCAAACCCGGGGCCACGTCCGGTGAGAACACCGAGCTGCGTGAGGCGCGCCGCAGGATCCGGCTGCTGGAGCAGGAGGTCGAGGTCCTGCGTAAGGCAGCCGCGTACCTGTCCCAGGCTCACCTGCCGGGAAAATGATGTACCCGCTCGTCCGAGAGCTTGCCGAGGCCGGTATCCCGGTCACGGTGACGTGCCGGGTCCTGGGCCTGGCCCGCCAGCCGTACTACAGGTGGCTCGCCCACCCGGTCACCGACGCCGAGCTCACGGCTGCTTACCGGGCCCATGCGTTGTTCCTGGCCCGCCAGGAGGATCCGGAGTTCGGGTACCGGCTGCTGAACGACGAGGCGGCCGACGCGGGCGTGGTGATGTGCGAGCGGACCGCGTGGCGGTTGTGTTCGCAGCAGGCGTGGTGGTCGAGGTTCGGCAAGAAGAAGGCCGCCCGCCCCCGGCCGGGACCGGCGGTCTACGACGACCTGGTGATGCGGGACTTCACCGCCGACCGGCTCGACGCGTTGTGGTTGACGGACATCACCGAGCACCCCACCGCAGAGGGCAAGGTCTACCTGTGCGCGGTCAAGGACGTGTTCTCCGGGCGGATCGTGGGCTACTCGATCGACTCGCGGATGAAGTCGCGCCTGGCCGTGACGGCGATCGAGAACGCCGTCGCGATGCGCAAGGCCGCGGGCCACGATCCGGCCGGGTGCGTGGTCCACTCCGACCGCGGCAGTCAG
>NZ_JAFMPK010000014.1 GCF_017349295.1 Myceligenerans salitolerans | reverse complement strand
TGCGGCGTCGCCGGCGCCCTTGAAGCTGGTCACGAACAGCACGTAGACCGGGATCAGCACGAGCAGCACGAACAGCAGCATGGCGGTATAGCGTGCCGTGCGGGCCACGGCATAGCGCCCCGGAGCGGTGGCGGCGCGCTGCGCGGGCGTCTTCCGGCTGACCGGCTCCAGGAGTGTGGTCACCGCTTTTCCTCCCGGTGGGTGTGGATGAGGTAGGGGATGATGATGGCGGCGACGATGATCAGGAGGATGGCGCCGACGGC
>NZ_JAFMPK010000013.1 GCF_017349295.1 Myceligenerans salitolerans | reverse complement strand
GCCGTCGGCGCCATCCTCCTGATCATCGTCGCCGCCATCATCATCCCCTACCTCATCCACACCCACCGGGAGGAAAAGCGATGAGCGACGTCACCCCCACCAGCACCACACCCACCGCCATCGCACCCGCCCACACCGGCCGCGACCACGACAACGGCCCCAGCCCCGCTTCCCGCCACGAGCACCGCCAACCCGCCAACCGCTTCGCCCCCGGCCGCACGGCACGCTACGCGGTCCTGCTGCTGTTCGTGCTGCTCGTGCTGATCCCGGTCTACGTGCTGTTCGTGACCAGCTTCAAGGGCGCCGGCGACGCCGCA
>NZ_JAFMPK010000002.1 GCF_017349295.1 Myceligenerans salitolerans | reverse complement strand
TTGACGGCGTCGTTGCCTGCCGACGTGGGTGGGTTGAGCTTGACCGGTGCGTCGACGGAGTTCGTGGTGGGGCGTGCGGGCCAGGAGGTCGCAGGGACGGTGGATCTGTCCGCCGGTGACCGGCTGACGGTGGCGTCGTCCGGGGTGTCGGTCGGGACGCGGTACGTGGAGGTGTTCGGTCCGGACGGGGAGCGTCTGGACTCGGCGTTC
>NZ_JAFMPK010000012.1 GCF_017349295.1 Myceligenerans salitolerans | reverse complement strand
ACGCCGGGGCGGCCCAGGGTGGCGGCGTGGGTGCGGGCCCGAGCCCGGGCCACAGTGGTGTTCACCGTGGCCCGGAACTCACGCACCTTGTTGACGGGGTTCACCGTTCGTCCCTGTCCCGTTCGGCGTGCAGGCGTTCGTTCAGGTCGTCCCACATGTCCTGCAACCGGTGCCTGGTCTGCGTCAGGTGCTCGACCGCACGCTGGTGCGCCCGGGTGTACGGACGCAGGTCCTCGACCGTGTTCTCCGCGCGACCCACACCGGCCAGCGCGCCCTCGACCAGCCGCAACGCCTGCTCCAGCGCCTCGACCGTGCGCTCATGGACCTCACGCGCCGTCGGTGTCGTCTGGCCGGCCATCACCGCTCACCCCTGGCGGTCTGCTCTTCGAGCCGGTCGGCCACCTTCCCGGCGAGCGTGTACAGCACGTCGACCTGCGTGCGGGCGTGCAGCGTGCCGTCGCGCAGGTCCGAGAACTCCGGCAGTCCGGTCGCCTCCATCGCGTCCTTCGCGGCGGCCAGCGCCTCCGAAGCGGCCTCCAGCGCGCGCATCGCCGCGTAAGC
>NZ_JAFMPK010000001.1 GCF_017349295.1 Myceligenerans salitolerans | reverse complement strand
AACCAACCCCCCTCTCCTGGAGGGGTGTGCGTGCCCGCGTCCACTATACGGTTCCCGAGAAACGACCAACCCCCACCCCAACCCCCTGCCACACCGGCATACCGGCCGGCACCAGGGGAAAGAACGGGGTGGTGTCCGGGGAAGGTTGAACAACTCGATAATGTTACGGCGGTCATAGCGTAGGGGAAACGCCCGGCTCCATTCCGAACCCGGAA
>NZ_JAFMPK010000011.1 GCF_017349295.1 Myceligenerans salitolerans | reverse complement strand
TCCGAAGCGGCCTCCAGCGCGCGCATCGCCGCGTAAGCCTCCGCGGCTCCCTTGTCCTTGCGTGCCAGTCCGAACATCAGTCCTGCCCCTTCCCGTCGTCGTTCTGCTTGCCGTCGTTGGTGTTGCGGTTGTCGGTGCGGTTGAAGGCCGCGCGCCGGTCGGCCTCGGTGCGCTCGTCGAACCACGAGCCGTCATAGCCCTGCCCGTAGATGCGGCCCGGAGCATCGGGCGGGACGATCCGCAGACGTGGAGGCTCAGCAGCCCGCGCCGTATCGGCTGCCTGAGCGGTGACCTGGCTCAGGTCGGCGACCTCACGGGCCAGCCGGTCAGCCTCCGCACCAGAGCCCGGTAGGCCGACCACGGCGAAGCAGTCGCGTGCCTGCCCGAGCGTCCCGGCCGCCTCATCCAGCAGTCCTGCGGCGACCTGGAGGGTGTCCGCGCGGGTCATGCCGCCACCTGCTTGCGCGGGTTCCGCGGGTTCTTGCCCAGCAGGAACGGCATCGGCTCGTCGAACGCCGCCGCACGCTCCGGGAACGCCCGCACGGGACGGGCCAGGACGGTCGAGGTGCAGAACACGTCGAACCGCAGGCCGGGCCAGCGGCCCTCGGACCAGACCACACAGCCGGGAGCATCCGGGTCGTGCGGGTCGTGGTAGGAGACCTGCCCGAGCCCGAGCAGGCGAGCCAGGTGCTCCGCGTCGCCCGGAGCCTCCACGTGTACGGCGACCGTGCTCGTGTGGGTCGAGACCGTCACGTACGTGGCCCGACCCTCGACCCACGCGGCCACGTCGGCCGCGACGGTCAGCAGCTCCGCCACCGAGGGGGCGGACACCGCAGCGCCCGCCTCCCCGGAGGTGATCGCGTCGCCGCCGGGCATCAGGCTGCCGCCTTGTTCAGCTCGGCCTCACGCTCGGCCTCCTGACCGGGCGCGCAGATGTCGGCCGCCTTGAACGACCACACGATCCGGGGCCGTGCCCCGTTGTCGTCGATGTACGCCAGCGCCGTCAGCCCGACGAACCCCACCGCCGTGAGCGGCAGCGGGCCCTTGTTCTCCGGTGGGACGGGCTGGTACCGCGCGGCGATCTTCACCGTCACCGCCGAGTCCTTCTTGCCCGCCTCCTCGTCGAAGTCGAACACCAGCACCTGCCACAGCGGCAGGCCCGTCTCCTTGTCGATCTGCTGGGGACGCGACCCGTCCTCACGCTGAGGGGCGTTGAAGTCCGCCACCGGCTCCACACCACCCTTCAAGTACGCCCCCGCCGGGAACACGACCTCCGTCGGAACGCTCATTCGCCTCGGCATCGCCATGGCTGTCTCCTTCGCGTCGGGGTGAGCCAGGTCTATGACCTCGGTCACCGATCTGATGGAAGAAAACCTAACAGTAGACTTGTAGAACCTGTCAACTGTTTGGCAACCATGGACGCAGCTTGGCCACCCGTTCGGGGTGGTGCATGATCGTTGGCAGACCAGTTGTTAGGCCGAAACGAGCCAGTTGAGAGCCCTCAATGTGAGGTGGGTCACATGTCGCAGTACCGAGCCGACGACGTCGGCGGCAAGAAGCTCGACCGCGTCGAGCGCATCCTCAGGAACGACATCGAGGCGGGCAGGCTCCGCGACGGCGAAGCGCTGCCGTCGACCCGGGCACTCGCCGAACAGATGGGCGTCAGCGTGTGGACGATCAACAAGGCGATGGAACAGCTCGCACAGGAGGGCCTGGTCGAGAACGTCTCCCGCTCGCGCCGCATCGTGCGTAGCGGCGTCACTCCCCAGACCGTGCGACGCGACGCGAACCGGCCGCACACCTTCCTGATCGGCGGCTACGCCGGTTCCGGCAAGTCCGAGCTAGCCAGGGTGCTCTCGCGCCTGACCGGCTCCGCCATCGTCGACAAGGACACCATCACGCGCCCCGTCGTCGAGAGGCTTCTCGAAGAACTCGGACAGCCGCCACACGACCGGGAGTCTGAGACGTACCTGGAACACGTCCGCCCGCACGAGTACGAGGCGCTTCTCTCCACGATCCAGGAGAACGCCGACGTCAGCCGCGGCGTGGTGGCCTCAGCCCCCTTCATCCGCGAATTCCGCGACGCCGCCTGGATCGACCGCATCAGCACCAGCCTCCAGGCCGCCGACGTCGGCCTCACCCTTGTGTGGGTCCAGTGCGACGCCAGCACGATGCGCACGTACCTCAAACGGCGGGGAGCCGCCCGCGACACCGGGAAGCTGGCCAACTGGGAGGACTACATCGCCGCCATCGACCTTGACTACCGCCCAGCGGCGGACCACGTCATCATCGAGAACTCTGCATCGAGCGAACCCCTCCAGAGCCAGGCAGCGAGGATGCTCGCCGCTATCGGGGGCGAGGCGTGAACGCGCGCGCGACCGAACCGGCCCGCCCGAGCACCGCCGAGGTGATCCGCAGCGCGCGACTCGTCGCGATCCTTCGCGGGCCCGACGCCGATCACCTCGCCGCCGGTGCTGAAGCACTCGTGGACGAGGGCATCCGCGTTCTCGAGTTCCCCATCGCCCACCCTGAGATCCTGTCCGTGATCTCCGCGGTCGCGGCCCGGCTCGGCAACGCCGCCCACATCGGTGCCGGCACCGTTCGGACCGTGGCGGACGCACGCCGCGCACTCGACGCCGGGGCTCACTTCCTCGTCGCACCGAGCCTGTCCATCCCGGTCATCGACTACGCACGGCAACGCGACATCAACGTCGTACCCGGCGTCTTCACGCCGACCGAGATCGACGCCGCCACACAGGCCGGAGCCGAAGTGGTCAAGCTCTTCCCCGCGAGCTCCCACACCCCCAAGTTCCTCCGACAGCTCCGCGCGCCACTGCCTGACGCCGGGATCATGCCCACCGGCACCATCACCCGCGACGACGCCCGCGCATGGCTCGACGCCGGAGCCGTCGCCCTCGGAATCGGCTCCGACCTCACCAGCGACAGCCTCACCACCGGCGACCTCGCCCCCCTTCGAGCCTCGGCGCGCGAGTGGCTAGCGCGCGTCGCCTCGGTCTAGGTCGGAACGGCAAGCGCGGAGGGCTCCGGGAGAACCTTCCTCCCGGAGCCCTCCGCATATGATCGCTCAGTCTTCGAGCATGGCCCGGATCAGGGCCCGGACCTCGCGGGTGTCGTGCCGCGTGTTTTCGCGACGCCGGACCCGTTCCACCGAGACGCTTCGGGGCTGCTCACAGATCGCCCACCCGTCACCGACCTTGATCCGCGTCCGCCACGGCTTCTCGGTCGTCGTCATTGGCACGCACAGTAGGATCCTGGTCCGCGAGTGCTGCCACTGCTGAGAAATGACCAGATGCGGCCGGTCCCCCTGCTGCTCTCGGCCCGCCACCGGATCCATGGACAGCCATACGACGTCACCACGAGCGATGACGTCCGCCGAGACGGTCACCGCTTCCCAGATTCCTGAGCATCCAGGATCGCGTCCTCAACGCCATAGTCCGTCACCCCGGGCACCAGCCCGTCCTCAACCTGAGCAGCCTGGTACTCGTCCGGATCGATCTCCTCGAACGCAGCACGCAGCTCTGCGCGCTCGTGCTCATCCAGGAGCGCGACAAGCGCATCTTCCATGCTCTTGGGTCGCCTCGTGCCGAAGCGAGTAGCCCGCAGTCTGTCGCGGGTGTTCGTCGACACCGCCACCGTCGTCATACCCTCTGTCATAGCCACCACCATAACACCCACCGTGCCCCCGTCGCAGGGGGCGGCACCGTCGACTCGGTCCGATCGGCTTCTCTTGAAAGTGATCTTCATAGCCAGGGGGCATTGGTGCGCTATGTGTTGCACGAAGATTCCCCTGGCGAACGAAACAACCTGAATTCATCCCACATCTCGTCTGGTTGTAGCCAAATCCAAGCAAGCGAAGTGTCCAGCCTGTTGCAGGCTTCCCTAGACTTGATGTCCTCTGTGCGATCAATCTGGATTACGCGTTCTCGCGTCACGACGGTTGTCCAGGACTCGCTCGAATCAACCACGTAGCCGGCCACGCCTGAACCATTCGAATATGTGATCTCTCCAGCGGAAATTGAACTGAAGAGATAATCACGGCAGGTAAGGTTCCGAAAAGTGCTACGGACGCCATGGTTAAGGGGCCAGGTATAGTCGCCTGGGCGCCTGATGAGGGCGAGGTCGTTTTAGCGTGCCTGGAAATATAATGTTTAGCCAATTTTCCGAACAGCCATTTTATGTACGGAACTTCCGGCCGCCTCCGGTTCAGTCGTCCAAGCCAGAGAATAAATCCAGGATATCCGGTGCGATTTACCCACAGCGCTCCTCGAAAAATCTGGTAGAGGATGATGACCATGAGAAGCACGGTGAGTGCGTAGGCAAGATTCAACCACGAGATAGCCGTTAAGGCCAGTGTGGAAAACAGCACTACTACAGGGAATATCCAAGGTTTCCCGCTCAATACCCCCTTAAGTTGTTTTCGAAGTTCTGGGATAGTTAGGTAGCCGCCTAGGAAAATCGCCATGAAGGTCGGAGCTGTCTGCACAATAGAGGCGCCGACGAGGTTCAGTGCCCCTTCGCTCCTCAGAATGAGGGCCATTACGGATGGGCGTCCATATGAGAAGGCGGCGACTTGGACCACCGCGATAGCGACGGGAATAAGCGCAGCCATGGCTATCCAGTCGGACCGGGACATTGAGGAACTCGTACTCGGCGGCGACACCGGTCCCTTGCGTCTTGGGGCCCCCGCAACTCGGGGTCGCTTCGTACTCACAGTGGCACCGATGGCACGAAAGATCGAGTCATGGGATGAGGCTAGCGACCGTGTGAGAACTTTCCTTACTGGCTCAAGGCGCGCCTCCGGCGCGCAGCCGCCGGGGCCCGCGCTGCGGGGGCCCGCGCTCCGGGCGCTCCGCGCCCTGCGCGCACCCCTCCGCGCACCCGGCGGCCAGCTGCACCAGAACATGACGAAGGGCGACCCCGCCACCACTGGCAAGAGTCGCCCTTCACTGCTGATGCCTCCGGCGGGCACCTCGGGAATCAAGAGGATCGAGGGAACCGCGGCGTCCCTGGCCCTCCGTCATCCATCGGCTTCACCGGGACCCTGACACCGAACCCGCCGGCAGCACAACCCGTCCCGCCAAGTTCCCCGTGAAACCGCCGTCTGCCACGATGGGCGGGACGGGTTGTGCTGCCGGCAGAACCGATGTCCGAGACGCGCCCCGCGCCGACGGATGACGGAGGACCAGGGACCCCGAAGCAGGAGCATGGCAGGGTCACAGACCCGCACGGCGAGCGACCGAATTTGCGCACCCCCCGCGCACCCCCGCAGCGCGGCACGGTGGATCGAGCGCATCGCATGCACGCGACATCTCGCGAGGTAGCGGGGAAGCCGGGCCCGGAAGGGTGCTCGTAATGAACAGGTCGACAGTTCGATTCTGTCAGGCGGCTCCGAGGGCGAAAGCCCATGTCAAGCCCCCGATGTCACCCGACGTCGGGGGCTTCGTCGTTCTCGTCGACGTCCGCCCGGGCCCTCGTGGTGCTCCCGACGCGGCGCGCCGGTGCGGGCCCGGGTCTCGGGGGTGGGGGGCTCAGGACGCCGGGCGGAAGGTGCGGCGGTACTGCGTCGGGGTCACACCGAGCGTGGTCTGGAGGTGGGCGCGCAGGGACTGGGCGGTGCCGAAACCGCAGCGGGCGGCGACCTGCTCCACCCCGAGGTCGGTGTCCTCCAGCAGCCGCCGGGCCAGCTCGACGCGCCGGCGAGCGAGCCACTGCCCGGGGCTTTCGCCCGTCTCCTCGCGGAACCTGCGTGTGAAGGTGCGGACCGACATCGCCGAACGTGCAGCCATTCCGGCGAGCGTGATCGGCTCGTCGAGATGGTCCATGGCCCAGGTGCGTGCCGGGGCGGTACCGGGCCCGCCGTCGTCGGGCACGGGCCGTTCGACGTACTGCGCCTGCCCGCCGTCGCGGTGGGGCGGCACCACCGTGCGCCGCGCGACGTCGTGCGCGACGCCCGTCCCATGGTCCCGGCGGAGCAGATGCAGGCACAGATCGATCCCGGCGGCGACGCCCGCGGACGTGAGCACATCGCCGTCGTCGACGTACAGCACGTCGGGGTTCACCCGGACCTCGGGATGCAGCCGTCGCATGAGGTCCGTGTAGTACCAGTGGGTGGTCGCGGGCCGGCCGTCGAGCAGTCCCACCCCCGCGAGCTGGAACGCCCCGGTGCAGATCGACACGATCCGGGTACCCGGCCGGATCCGGCCCAGCGCCTCCGCCATGTCGGGGTCCGTGACCCCGTTCGTGAACGCCGTGCCGTGTTCCCGCACTGCGGGGACGACGACGGTGTCGGCGGACTCGAGCGCGTCCGGCCCGTGGTCCACGAGCACGGTCACGTCCGAGTCCGAGCGCACGGCCCGTGGCTCCCGGGTCGTGCACGTGAGGACCTCGTACAGCGGCTCGTGACCGTCCGGAGTGCGCGCGATGCCGAAGATGCGATGGGGGATACCCAACTCGAAGGGGATGAAGCCATCGGTGATCAGCACCGCGACACGATGCGGGCGGGGGAGGGAGGCCCCGGGGACGGCCTCGTGAGGACGGGGAAGCTGTCGCACCACCATGGCCGAATCCTATCGATACTCGACCATCGGGCCACTGGTTCGCCGGAAGGGGCCGCCCGAGGCTTGACCCATGACGCAGACCGACACCCCGGCCCCGGCCGCGCAGCCGGACCCGCCGGGCCGGCCACCCCGATCTCCACGTCCCGCGCCGCGGATCCACCCCGCCTGGTGGGTCGCGCTGGTCAGCTTCCTCACGATCCTGGGCGCGGCGGCCTTCGCGGCGGCACCCGGCCTGCTGATCGAGCCCCTGAATCACGAACTCGGCTGGTCACGTGCCACGATCGGCGCGGGTCTGTCGATCCAGCTGGTTCTGTACGGGGTCACGGCTCCGTTCGCCGCGGCGCTCATGGACCGCTTCGGTATCCAGCCGGTGGTGGCGGTGGCTCTCACGGTCATCGCGCTCGGTGCGTTCTCCACGATCTGGATGACGGAGCCATGGCACTTCGTCCTGGCCTGGGGAGTGATGGTGGGTCTCGGCAGCGGTGCCCTGGCCCTGGCGTTCACGGCGACGATCACCCAGCGCTGGTTCGTGCGGCGACGCGGGCTGGTCAGCGGTGTACTGACGGCCGCGACGGCGTCGGGCCAGCTCGTGTTCCTGCCGCTGCTGGCGTGGATGGTCGAGAACCAGGGCTGGCGCGCCGCATCGATCGTCGTGGCGCTCGCCTGTGCGCTGGTCATGCCGCTGGTCCTGCTCCTGCTGCGGGATCATCCGGCCGACATCGGCCTCGCGCCCTACGGGAGCGACGAGTTCGTGCCGAAGCCCCCGCCCCGGCACGGCGTCGCCCGGCGCACCGTGTCCGCCCTCGTGCGGGCCGCGCGGACCCCGGTCTTCTGGCTGCTGGCCGGGGCGTTCGCGATCTGCGGTGCGACGACGAACGGGCTGGTACGCACCCACTTCGTGCCGTCGGCGCACGATCACGGGATGCCCGTCACGGTGGCCGCCTCCCTGCTGGCGGTGATCGGCGTCGTCGACATCATCGGGACGATCGGCTCCGGCTGGCTCACCGACCGCTTCTCCCCCCGCGTGCTGCTCGGGGTGTACTACACGCTGCGCGGTGTCGCGCTCCTGTTCCTGCCGACGCTCATGGCGCCGCAGGTCGACCCGCCGATGGTCCTCTTCATCGTGTTCTACGGGCTGGACTGGGTCGCCACCGTGCCTCCCACGCTCGCCCTGTGCCGGGAGATCTACGGCGAGGAGGCTCCGGTGGTGTTCGGCTGGGTGCTCGCCTCCCATCAGGTCGGAGCGGGCGTCGTCACCTGGCTGGGCGGCCTGGTCCGCGACATCACGGGGTCCTACGACCTCGTCTGGTACGGCGCGGGAGTGCTGTGCGCGGGAGCGGCACTCATGTCCCTGGTGATCCGCCGCGCGCCCGAGAGCGAACCCGCCGTCGTCTGACGTGGAACCGCGCCGCGGGCCGACTAGGCTCGTTCTCCATGTGGAGTTTCGGACGGCGCAAGCCCGTCACCTATCTGCTCGGTGAGCCGGTCGAGGACTACCCGGCACAGGCGCCCGAGGCGCGCCGGGGGCGCGTGCTGCGGATCACCGAGATCGGCGAGCCCGTCCTGCACACCCCGACCCGCAAGGTGACCGAGTTCTCCACACCCGAGCTCAACCGGCTGGTCGACGACATGTTCGCCACGATGGAGGTCGCCCAGGGCGTCGGCCTCGCGGCCACACAGGTGGGTTCCGACCTGCGGGTGTTCGTCTACGACGTGACGGACTCGCGGGGCGACCGGCACGTGGGTCATGTCGTCAACGCCGAGCTCGAGACGGACGCGGACGTCGAGGCGATCGAGGAGGACGAGGGCTGCCTGTCCGTCCCGGGCGCCTACGAGCCGCTACGGCGTCCCGGTGCGGCGACCGTACGCGGCGTGGACCGCGACGGTGCTCCGGTGCAGCTCACCGGCACCGGCTTCCTGGCACGCGCCTTCATCCACGAGACGCAGCATCTCGACGGGACGCTCTACTGGGACCACTTGTCGCCCGAACTGCAGGCGGACGCCCTCCGTCAGCGCGACGAGGAGCGCGACGACGTCCTGGCGCAGCGCCGCGAGATCGCGATCGAGCTGGGCAAGAAACCCGCGGACTACCCGGTGTCGCCGGCCGGCGGCAGGTAGCGGCTCCGTCAGAAGTGCGGGCCGTCCTCGCCGTGCTTGAGATTGCGGATCGGACGGGTCACCACGTCGATGCGATCCACCAGGCCGGCCGGGCCCGTGACGATGAGGGCCCGGTCGGTGGTCGGCGTGTAGATCGCCGTGACGTCGCGCACTGTCACGGCGGTGCCGCCACGCGGGCAGCCGTCGACCAGGAACTCGAGCGGCACGCTCGGGACCTGGTCCACCTCCGCCACGATGGCGCGCATGGCCGTGCGGTAGTCCTGGTACGCCTCGGCGAAGTCGACCGGGTCGGTGACCTGGGCGGTCGCGTCCGGATCGATGTCAGCGTGCAGAGGAGCCGCCAGCGCGCCGCTGCACGCCGCCCGCACGATGTCGTCGATGTGGTCGCGAGGGGCGGCGACGCGGAGCGTCTCCACCTCGAGAGCCTCACCCGCCACGGTGCGGTAGCCGCGGACGAAACGTTCCTCCGTGGGATCTGCCGGGTCCGCGGCACCGGTGATCTCCTCGTCGACCAGGTACAGCCCCCAGGTGAGGGGGTCGTGCACCTCGCCGACGACACCGGAGAAGCGCGCGAAGCGCGCGACGATCTGCTCCCACTCGGGTGTACGGCCGGCGTCGTCCGGCATGGCTCCTCCAGGGATCGGCTTAGGGGTGAGCCTGCCGTGCCGCGGGCGAGCGGTCAACGATCCCCAGTGGTCGACACGCCGTCGACCGGGCGGCCCGACGGCGTGTCGGCCCGGCTTGGCGAGGTCTTTGCCCCTTGGCGTCACGCCCCTGGCGAACATGGGCACATGTGGGTCCGTCGTGTCGTTGTGAGCACATAGAGTCGACAGCAGTCAGGTTGTGTCGTCCGCCGGGTCCCCGCCCAGGGACGCGGCAACGCCGCCCGTGTGAGGAGCTGATCATGTTCGAGAGATTTACGGATAGGGCCCGCCGGGTCGTTGTCCTCGCCCAGGAAGAGGCGAGGATGCTCAACCACAACTACATCGGAACCGAGCACATCCTCCTCGGCCTCATCCACGAGGGTGAGGGCGTCGCGGCCAAGGCACTCGAGTCCCTGGGGATCTCCCTGGACGGTGTCCGTACACAGGTCACCGAGATCATCGGCGAGGGGCAGCAGGCCCCGAGCGGTCATATCCCGTTCACGCCGCGTGCGAAGAAGGTGCTGGAGCTGTCGCTGCGCGAGGCGCTGCAGCTCGGCCACAACTACATCGGCACCGAGCACATCCTGCTCGGCCTCATCCGTGAGGGCGAGGGCGTGGCGGCCCAGGTGCTGACCAAGATGGGTGCGGACCTGAACAAGGTGCGTCAGCAGGTGATCCAGCTGCTGTCCGGTTACCAGGGCAAGGAGCCGGTCTCGGCCGGCGGGCCGACGGAGGGCCAGCCCGCGGGCTCGGCCGTGCTCGACCAGTTCGGGCGCAACCTCACCCAGGCCGGCCGCGAGGGCAAGCTGGACCCGGTGATCGGCCGGACCCAGGAGATCGAGCGGGTCATGCAGGTGCTGTCCCGCCGTACCAAGAACAACCCGGTGCTGATCGGCGAGCCCGGCGTCGGCAAGACGGCGGTCGTCGAGGGGCTGGCACAGGACATCGTGCGCGGTGACGTGCCCGAGACGCTCAAGGACAAGCAGCTGTACACGCTCGACCTGGGTGCGCTCGTGGCGGGCTCGCGCTACCGCGGTGACTTCGAGGAGCGCTTGAAGAAGGTGCTCAAGGAGATCCGCACGCGCGGCGACATCATCCTGTTCATCGACGAGATCCACACCCTCGTGGGTGCGGGTGCCGCCGAGGGCGCGATCGACGCCGCGTCGATCCTCAAGCCGATGCTCGCTCGCGGGGAACTGCAGACCATCGGTGCGACGACGCTCGACGAGTACCGCAAGTACGTCGAGAAGGACCCGGCCCTGGAGCGCCGTTTCCAGCCGATCCAGGTCGCCGAGCCGTCCCTGGAGCACGCGATCGAGATCCTCAAGGGCCTGCGGGACCGCTACGAGGCCCACCACCGCGTGTCCATCACGGACCAGGCGCTCGCCTCGGCCGCTACTCTCGCGGACCGGTACATCAACGACCGCTTCCTGCCGGACAAGGCGATCGACCTGATCGACGAGGCCGGCGCGCGCCTGCGGATCCGCCGGATGACGGCGCCGCCGGAGCTGAAGCAGCTCGACGAGCAGATCGCCGACGCCCGCCGGGACAAGGAGTCCGCGATCGACGCCCAGGACTTCGAGAAGGCCGCCGGTCTCCGGGACAAGGAAAAGCAGCTCACCCAGCTCCGGGCCGAGAAGGAGAAGGCCTGGAAGTCGGGCGATCTCGACACGGTGGCGGAGGTCGACGAGGAGCTGATCGCCGAGGTGCTGGCGATGTCCACGGGCATCCCGGTGGTGAAGCTCAACGAGGAGGAGTCCTCGCGTCTGCTCAAGATGGAGGAGGAGCTGCACAAGCGGGTCGTCGGTCAGGAGACCGCGATCAAGGCGCTGTCGCAGGCCATCCGCAGGACGCGGGCGGGCCTCAAGGACCCGAAGCGTCCGGGTGGTTCCTTCATCTTCGCCGGGCCCACCGGTGTGGGTAAGACCGAGCTGGCCAAGGCCCTGGCCGAGTTCCTCTTCGGGGACGAGGACGCGCTCATCCAGCTCGACATGTCGGAGTTCTCGGAGAAGCACACGGTCTCGCGGCTGTTCGGTTCGCCCCCGGGATACGTCGGCTACGACGAGGGCGGGCAGCTCACCGAGAAGGTGCGCCGCCGGCCGTTCTCCGTGGTCCTGTTCGACGAGGTGGAGAAGGCTCACGCCGACATCTTCAACTCGCTGCTGCAGGTGCTGGAGGACGGACGTCTCACCGACTCGCAGGGCCGGGTGGTGGACTTCAAGAACACCGTCATCATCATGACCACGAACCTCGGTACGCGGGACATCGCCAAGGGCGTGCAGACCGGCTTCAACGCCGGCGGCGACCTGGTCACCTCGTACGAGCGCATGAAGGCCAAGGTCAACGAGGAGCTCAAGCAGCACTTCCGGCCGGAGTTCCTCAACCGTGTCGACGACACGGTGGTGTTCCCGCAGCTCACCCAGGACGAGATCATCCAGATCGTCGACCTGGAGATCGCCAAGCTGGACAACCGCCTGCGCGACAAGGACATGGGCATCGAGCTCACCCCGGCGGCCAAGAGGCTGCTCGCCGAGAAGGGCTACGACCCGGTGCTCGGCGCACGGCCGCTGAAGCGGGCGATCCAGCGGGAGATCGAGGACACGCTGTCCGAGAAGATCCTGTTCGGCGAGCTCAAGGCGGGTCAGACCGTGCAGATCGACGGCGAGGGCGAGGGCATCCTCGGCGAGTTCACGTTCAAGGGCGTGACCCGCGGCCGCCGTCGCAAGCCGGTCGAGGCGGAGACCCAGTCGGTGCCGGCAGGCGCCGGCCTGGCTCCGCGCGACCTCCCGCCGTCGGGCGAGATGATCGCGGGCGCGTGAGTCGACGCTGAGCAGTGGAGAAGGGGCGCCGGGGAACACCCTCGGCGCCCCTTCTCGCACCCTGCGCCCGGGCGATGCAGCTGGCCTGCGACGTACGGCCTCGCCCGACCGCGGAATCTCAGGTGATCACCGGCCTCGCGCCTTGGCCGGGAGCCCGATCTCCCAGAACTCGATCGTCTGCAGCACCCAGAACACCGCGAAGAGGAGCAGCAGCAGGGCCTCGACCGTGAACAGGGCCTGCGGCGGAAGCAGGCGGCCCGATGCCTGGAACCCGAAGTGGGCCACGAGGCCGGCGGCCAGCACCGCCAGCATCGCGGCCGCGATGATCCGGTAGGTCCGGCGGTACGATCCCGTGCTCAGGCCGCGTGTCCGCTCGTCCGGGCCGCTCGTCACCGCGGCGTCCCTGCCGTTCACCCAGGCGACGGCGATCAGGCACAGGAACAGCAGTACCGCCCCGACGTAGTGGGCCCAGCCCAGGAACGCCGCCGGCCACGCCAGATGAGAGCCGGCGACGGCCACCCAGATCGCCCAGGTGCCCCACAGGTCCCAGCCGTCGCGGTGCACCAGGTCCCCGCGGCGAGGCCAGGTCGCGAGCACCAGCACGGCGAGGCCCGCGATCAGCAGGGCCCCGACGTTGTTCGCCACGCGCTCGGGGACCTCCAGGCAGTACGGCTCGCCGGCGCACGCGTCGGGCCGGAGCGGAGTGGGTACCACTCCCGTCAGGAAAGCCATCATGCCGGCGACGTTCAGCAGCACGTCCTCCCCGCCGTCACGGCCCTTGATCGCGATGAGGCAGAGTCCCACCACAACCGTCACCCCGACGAGGACGTTCTGTACCGGCGTGTAGAAGTAGGTGCTGATCGAGGCGAGCCACCACTCCTCGCCCGGTCCCGCGGAAGCTCGGTCCGCCGAGATCTGCAAGGCGAGCGCCGCGAACAACGCCAGCACCATCGAGATGATCCCCACCCGCAGATAGCGGTACGTGAGGCCGACCCCCTGCGTCTGCGCCATACGCCTAAGATGTCACATTTCGTAAAGAACCGACATCCGGAGAGTGCTGGCCGGTGGAACTTTCCGCTCGATCCTCTACTCGCTCGCCGGTGCCGTGAATCTCGCTTCGACGTCCCGCGTCAGCTCCCGGTGGTTGCGCAGCACCGCGCCCGTCCAGAGCACCGCGACCGTACCGAACGCGAAGTCCCCCGCCAGCAGCAGGATCGCCGCCCCCAGTACGACGAGCGACAGCCCGCCCAGCGTGACACGCCACCTCGCGAACAGGTAGTAGGTCGCGAGCCGAGCGACGTCCTGAACGCGGAAGGTGAACAGGGCCGAGATGACCATGGCGTTCATCGTCCAGAGGGCCAGGACCGCCCCGATGACGATCAGCATCCCCAGATACACCTCGGGCACGGCTGCCAGGATGCTCACACCGTCGCCGGCCAGAGCGCCTCCGTCCCCGACGACACCGGCCCCCAGTCCACCGATCGCCACGAAGACCAACCCCGGGATCGCCATGCGCAGGGCGTCCGCCCAGTTCAGGCGGTAGCCGCGCAGGAATGACCGCGCCGGTGTCAGCGCGTCGGCCCGCTTCCGGTCACGAAGCGCGAACAGGCCGGCCGCGAACGCCGGCGCGAGCGGCGCGAGGCACAGTGCGAGAACCGGGGCGTTGCCCGGCGAACTCTCGAGGAACTGGATCGGTAGGGCGCCCGGGAGCGCCGCCACGATCATCAGTGCGCCCGTCACGAGATACCAGTAGACGGCATTCGTCACGCGTGCCAACGGGCCGCTTCCGAATTTCACGTCCGACGTCGACCGCCGGTCCCCTTCCCCGGTCATGTCCCCCTGAACCATCCCCTCAGTCGCAACGTTCGTGCACGATAGCCCGATATGCCGATGCGAAGCCCGGCGAGCGGCGGCACGTTATCGAGATGGAACCGCACGTGATCGAACTGTCATCAATCCCCGGCGGCGACGTCGTCACGGCTCGCGCCGACCCTGGTTCGCCCGCGAACGCGATCACGCTCCCGCCGCATTCCCGTGGCCCTCGTGCTCGCGCAGGAGGACGACCTCGGTCGGGGAGAGCACGAGTTCCTCACCCCTGGCGATCGGGCGTCCCGTCAGCAGGTCGACGCCCGACGCGTGTGCCGGGACCACGACCGCGTCCGTGCCGTGGTTGAGCACGAACGACCACCGCGCGCCCTCCTGCTCGCGGACCGCCAGCTCGACGTCCCGCCAGGCCGCGTAGGGACCCACGAGGCCGTGCCGTTCGAGCACGCGGCGCACGACCCAGCCGACGCCGTCGTCGTCCAGCGCCGTCCCGACGTACCAGGCCTCACCGCCGGTGACGCCGTCCGAGCGGTGCCGCGTCACGGCCGGCGCCCCGGCGTAGAACTCGGTCCCGTAGGTGCCGACGGTCTCGGCCCCGTCGGGCACGATCACCTCGAAGACGAGCGTCGCG
>NZ_JAFMPK010000010.1 GCF_017349295.1 Myceligenerans salitolerans | reverse complement strand
GTGATGAGCTGACTCTGGCGTCGTCCGGGGTGTCGGTCGGGACGCGGTACGTGGAGGTGTTCGGTCCGGACGGGGAGCGTGTGGACTCGGCTTTCTCGTCGAGTTCGTCGGATGTGTTCAACGTGGATCCGGTGCCGGTGTCGGGGACGTACAGGGTGGTGGTGCGTCCTACGTCGCCGGCCACGGGGTCTGCGACGTTGACGGCGTCGTTGCCTGCCGACGTGGGTGGGTTGAGCTTGACCGGTGCGTCGACGGAGTTCGTGGTGGGGCGTGCGGG
>NZ_JAFMPK010000009.1 GCF_017349295.1 Myceligenerans salitolerans | reverse complement strand
GCGTCGGGGCTGTGGCGCAGCTGGTAGCGCACCTGCATGGCATGCAGGGGGTCAGGGGTTCGAGTCCCCTCAGCTCCACCAGAAGGTCGGTGTTCGGACCGGCGACGAATCACCATGGAAGGCCTGCCCCCTCCCACGCCGTGAAGGTCCCGGAGGGCCCCTCAGGTCCGAGGCGGGCGACGCGCACCACCTCACGGGCGGCCTCCTCGACGGATTCAGTTCCCTGGAACTTCACCAGGGCGGTGTTCGCAAACCCGGGCGAGACCAGGTTGACCTTGATGTCACTGCCCTCCAGCTCGACCATCATGGCCAGTGTCACGGCGTTCAGCGCGGTCTTCGAGGCGGCGTAGACGGGCTCGAAGCTCGCATGAAACGGCGAACCCGGGTCGGCCGTCAACGTCAGCGAGCCAACTGCGCTGGAGACGTTGACGATGCGCGCGTCCGACGACTCCCGCAGCAGTGGCAGCATCGCCTGACAGACCGCCAGGGCACCGAAGACGTTCACCTCCCACACCGCCCGCACCTCATCGACGGGCACCGTGCTCGCCGTCGAGACCGCGCGCAGCTCAGCCAGCTCGTTGATGTCGGTGCGGGTGGTGGAGATCGCCGCGTTGTTGACCAGCAGGTCGAGCCGACCGGCCTCCTGGCGTATCCGCCCGGCGGCCGCGACGATCGAGGCGGTGTCGGTGACGTCGAGCCGCACGGCGACAGCGCCCTCGCCGATCTCGGCCGCTGCGGTCTCACCACGATCGAGATCGCGCGCTCCGAGGAACACGGTCAGCCCATCGGCGACCAGTTCCTCGGCGACCTGCCTGCCCATTCCTTGGTTGGCTCCGGTGATCAGAGCGATGCGGTTCCTGGGCACGAGGGCCTCCCCATCCGATGCGGTACTGGTGGACGAGCGCTCGTGTCGGTGCACGGTGCGCTCTCCCGCAACTGTGCGGGACCTGCGGCTCCGGGGGAAGGCCACCTCGATCCTGGGAGTGGCAGGACCAGCCGCTGTGACGCCGCGGGAACTACCATGGCGAAACATGGCGGAACAGGCCGGCGACCAGGAGAACAGGCTCGGCGAGTACCTGCGTGCTCGACGCGAGCTGGTACGCCCGGCAACCGTCGGCCTGCCCGAGGACGCCCGACGCCGGGTCTCCGGGCTGCGCCGGGAAGAAGTCGCGATGCTCGCCGGCATCAGCTCCGACTACTACCTGCGGCTGGAGCAGGGACGCAACCGCAACCCTTCGATACAGGTCCTCGAAGCCATCGCCCGGGTGCTACAGCTCGACGCGTCCTCCTTCGAGTACGTCCTGGAGCTGAGCACCGCCAAGCCGCGAGCACGCCGCACACACCGGCGCCGCGAGACGATCACCCCGAGAATCAGAGAACTCGTCCACTCGATCAACGTGCCGGCATTCGTCGCCGGCCGGTACCTGGACGTGCTCGCGAGCAACGCACCGGCACAGGCCCTGTCCCCGCAGCTCCGGGTCGGCGAGAACCTGCTCCAGGCGGTGTTCCTCGACACGGACGAGCGAATGCACCTCGACCGACGCGAGATGGTCGCCATGTTCCGCAGGCAGATCGGCTCCGACCTCGACGATCCGCGGGTCGTGCAACTGGTCGGCGAGCTCTCGGTCGCCAGCGCTGCCTTCCGGCAGGTCTGGGCGCGTCACGACGTGCGACCTCCCAGGGGCGGACTCATCCGCATCGACCACCCACAGATCGGCCCGATGGAGCTGAACCTCTCCAAGCTCGCCATCGACGAGACCGGCGACCAGCTACTCGTCGTCTACCACCCCAGCGACGCGCACCCGCACGGCGCGGACCAACTCGCCCTGCTCGCGTCCCTGACCGCACAGGGGCGTCGCGAGGGAAGCCCGCGACCGGCAGACCAGCGATCCCGGCGGCTTCCGGGAGCGTGAGCCGCTGCCACGGACGTCCACCCGTGTGATGACGCGGGACATCGTTCACCGATGTCCCGCGTCGTCGTCCTTCCCGGCGGGTGGCCACCGCGTCACGCGGCGGGCTCCCAGGAGAAGCCGTCCGGGTCGGTGACCGTCCCGATGTCGCCGTGGATGGTGAGCCGGTGCGAGCCGGTCCCCTCCGGCGGCACCCCGGCGTCCTTGGCCAGCGCACGGTGCTTGTAGAGACCGAACCCGATCGGGCTGGATCCCATGTCGAAGTCCACGTAGGAGCCGAAGCTCTTGCTCACCTTCAGCCCGCGCTCGGCGTAGAACCGCTTGCTTGCGGACACGTCCGAGGCACCGATCAGGAGGACGATCTCGTCGAACCGCCGGGCGGCCGGGCCGGTGTCCTTCTTCGCCGACGTCGCGACCTTCCAGATGCTTCCGTCCGGCGCCCGAACCACGCCGCCGTGACCCCACATGGACTTCGCGACGGGCTTGAGCGGGGTGGCTCCTGCCGCGACCGCCGCGTCGAACAGGGCGTGGACGTTCGCCGGCTGGGGCGCGACGAGGGACAGGTGATATCCCCGGAACCCCGTCGTCGGGCTGTCGCCGGTGCGGAACCCGAGCGACGTGCCGAGACCCGAGCCGTCGAGGTCGAAAGCGGCGTCGTAGAAGGAACGTGCGGTGCTGGGGTCGGTCACCTCGAGGGTGACGGCGTCGATGTCTGCCATGCCTCTCACGTTAGGGACCGTGCGGTGCGGGGCGCTTCTCGATTCCTGACCGGCCCGTCACGCGCCGCTCCGGCGACATCGCGGCGAGCCCGTGGGACCGTGCACGCCGCATGACGCACCTGAGCACGAGACCGGCGGCGAGTGCCCAGAACGCGGCACCGACGCCCAGGACGACGACGCCGGACGCGGCGACCAGCATGGTCACGACGGCGGCTTCGCGTTCGAGGGGGTCGGAGAGCGCCGCGAGAAGAGACCCGGCGAGTGCCCCGAGCAGCGCCAGGCCTGCCGCGGCCTGCATCACGCCGTCGGGCGCGGCCTGGACGAGCGTCGTGAGCGCTCCGCTCGCGGCGCCGAGCGTGAGCATCGTGACCGCCGCGGTGACGGCGGCGATCCAGCGCCGGCGCGGATCCGGCCCGGCGTCCGGGCCGGCCGCGAGCGCCGCGGAGATGGCCGCCAGGTTGATCGCATGCCCGCCGGTGGGTGCGCCGAGGGTGGTGCCGAGGCCGGTGACGATCAGGCTCTCGCGCCAGGGCGTGCGGTAGCCGTGCGCGGTGAGGACAGCGACGTCGGGAACGTTCTGCGACGCCATCGTCACCACGTAGAGCGGAACGGAGATGGCGACGACGCCTTCGACGGTCAGGTGTGGCACGGTCCAGGTCAGCGCCGGAACCAGGTCCGGCCCGGCGACCGCGCCGCCGCCGGTGACCAGCACCACGACGAGGGCGGCGCCGAGTGCGGCGGGCACGGCCCAGCGTCGGGAGACGGGAAGCAGGAGCAGCCAGGCCAGCACGACCGGTCCGACGGCGAGCGGCGCGCTCGCGAGTGCCGTGACCGGGGCGAGGCACAGCGGTAGGAGCACTCCGGCGAGCATCCCCTGGGCCAGCGATGCCGGGATGGCTGCCACCAGGTCGCCGAGCCGTGGGATCACGGCGGTGAGGACGATGAGCAGTCCCGTGACCCCGAAGGCCGCCACCGCCGTGGACCACCCGCCCGCGACGCCGGACATGGAGGCGAGGAGGGCGGCGCCCGGAGTCGACCAGGCCACGACCACCGGGCTGCGGTGCCGCACGCTCAACCAGAGCATGGCGAGCCCCTGGGTGACGAAGAGGGTCAGCAACCCCGATGCCGCCTGCGCGGGCGAGGCGCCCACGGCCGTCAGGCCGGCCAGCACGACGACGAACGAGCTGCTGGAGCCGACGACGGCCGTGACCACTCCGGCGGTCACGGGTCCGTGGTGCGATCTGTCGCTCATCCGAGCAGTCCTCACTATCCTGTTCCGAATACGGAACACCTTATGTTCTGTATACAGAACACGGCAAGGAGGGTGGATGGGTGATCCCAGGACCGGCGCGGCAGCGAGGGTCGGGCAGCGGATCCGCGCGCTGCGGACCGCCCGCGGGATGTCGCTGACGGCGCTGGCCGCGACCGCCGGGATCGGCAAGGGCTCGCTGTCGGAGCTGGAGACCGGGCGGAGGAATCCCACCCTCGACACGCTGTACTCGGTCGCCGGACCGCTGGGCGTGCCGATGGCCGAGCTGGTGGGCGACGGCGAGTGGACGCGGCTGGACGAGAACGGGATCTCCACCACCCGGGTCCGGGTGGTGCGCGAGGAGTCGCGGGTGACCGAGGTCTACCTGATCCGGCTCGCGCCCGGTGCGGTACGCCGCTCCCCCGCCCACGCCGCCGGCGCGGTCGAACGACTCGTCGTGCTGACCGGGAGCGGCACGGTCGCGTACGGCGGTCAGCGGTCCGAGCTCGCCGGGGGTGACTGCGTCGAGTTCCCGGCAGACCAGCCGCACTCGTACACGGGCAGCCCCGACGGCGGTTTCGAGGCGGTCGACGTCATCGTGACGCCACGAGCCTGACTCGTGCGGGGTTGCGGCCTCCGCACGTGACCCACACCGGGAGGTCCTCTCGCACCCGACAACTCAGATCGTGTCGTCACACCGACTCGACCGGGCATCACACCTGGAACGTCCCACGCGACGGTCGCCGGCCCGCCCTGATGCCGTTGAGGATCACGACGACCTCCGCGACCTCGTGCACCAGCACCACACCCGCCAGCCCGAGAGCGCCGGAGAGGGCGAGCGGGAACAGCCCGATGATGATGGCCAGCGCCAGCGCGATGTTGGCCGTCATGATGCGTCGCCCTCGCCTCGCGTGGGCGAGGGCGGCGGGGAGGAGACGGAGGTCGTGGCCGTTGAAGGCGATGTCGGCGGACTCCAGCGCCGCCGCCGAGCCACGTGCACCCATCGCGATCCCGACCGTCGCGGTCGCGAGCGCCGGGGCGTCGTTGATGCCGTCACCGACCATCGCCACGGGCCGGGTCGCGGCGAGGGCCGTGACCGCGTTCGCCTTGTCTGCGGGCCGTTGCTCCGCGCGGACGTCACGGATCCCGGCCTCCGCGGCGAGGGCGTGCGCGGTGGGTGCCGTGTCGCCGGTGAGCATGACGACGTCGACGCCCTGGTCCCGGAGCATCCGGACGGTCGCGGCAGCCTCTGGACGCAGCTCGTCGCGGACTCCGACCAGTCCGGCGACCTGGCCGTCCACCTCGACGACGACGGCGGTCACACCCGCCGCGGCCAGATGGTCGGCGTCGTCGCGCAGGTGGCCCGGATCGATCCACCGGGGGCTGCCGACTCGCACGGTGCGCTCACCGACACGCCCGGTGAGTCCGTTGCCGGCGTCCTCGACGACGTCCGCGGCAGGCCCGGCACCGGGAACCTCGGCGGTGATGGCGGAGGCGAGCGGGTGAGCGCTGCCCGACTCGACGGCGGCGGCCAGGGCGAGCAGCTCGTCCCGGGTGCCGGAACCGGCGGTTCGCACGTCGACGACGGCCGGCCGGCCCTCGGTGAGGGTGCCGGTCTTGTCGAAGGCCACCGTGCGGACGGTGCCGAACCGTTCGAACGCGGCGCCGGACCTGATGACGACGCCGAACCGGGACGCGGAGCCGATCGCGCTGATCACGGTGACGGGTACGGCGATGGCCAGGGCACACGGCGACGCGGCGACCAGCACGACCAGGGAGCGCTCGACCCATGTCCACGGGTCCCCGGTGATCAGACCGAACGCGGCGACCAGGGCGGCGGCGACCAGCACCGCCGGCACGAGCGGCCGGGCGATCCGGTCCGCGAGGCGGGCCCGTTCGCCCTTGCGGGCGTGCGCCTGTTCCACGAGTGCGACGATCCGCGTCAGCGAGTTGTCCCGTCCGTCCGCGGTGGCCTCGACCAGAAGACTTCCGGGCCCGTTCACCACGCCGGCGGGTACGGCGTCGCCGGGACCGACCGCGACCGGGATCGCCTCGCCGGTCACCGCGGACGTGTCGATGCTGGAGCGCCCTTCGACGACGACGCCGTCGGTGACGACGCGTTCCCCGGCACCGACGCGGAGCAGGTCGAGCGTGCGGATTCCGGCGACCGGGACGGTGACGTCCCCGCTCAGCCGGGAGACGCGCGCGGTTTCCGGGATCAGGGACAACAGGGCGCGGAGCCCTTCGCGGGCACGGTCCATGGCGCGGTCCTCCAGCGTCTCCGCCAGAGAGAAGAGGAACGCGAGCGCCGCGGCCTCCCCGACGTGGCCGAGCAGGACGGCGCCGGCAGCCGCGATCGTCATCAGCAGGCCCACGCCGAGCCGCCCGCGCATCAGCCGGCGCACCGCGCCCGGCACGAACGTCCAGGCGCCCGCGAGCAACGCCATCCCGTGCGCGACGAGTGCCGGGAGGGACGCGCCGGACCACTCGAGTCCCAGTCCGGCGGCGAGGAATACCCCGGAGAGCGCCGAGGGCGCCAGCGCCGGGTCGCGCCACCACGGCGGGCGCACCTCCGGCTCGGGGCCGGACCCCGCCTCGGGACCGCACCCCGCCTCGGGGTCGGGACCGCAGCACGCATCCGCGGTGCCCTCCACCTCCGGTCGCGGCGGGGCGGCGCCGCAGCAGTCGTGGCCGGCCGGCCGCACGGACCTCGTGGTGAGCCCCGGTACGGCCCGCGTGCCGGGGCGGCCGTCGTCGGATCCGCAGCAGTGCTCCGTCATGACGCCCTCTGCGCGCCGGGAGCGCAGCATCCCGGCACGGTGCACCGCGGGTCGAGGCACGGCGCGTCCTGGTCGACCGCGAGCGTCACGTCCACCACCGCGGTGAGTGCGGCGGTGAGGTGCGGATCGGCGATCTCGTACCGGGTCTGCCGCCCCTCCGGCTCGGCCACCACGATCCCGCAGCCGCGGAGGCACGCCAGGTGGTTGGACACGTTCGTCCGCGTCAGGCCCAGCTCACGGGCGAGCTGGGCCGGGTACCCGGGGCTCTCCAGGAGCGACAGGAGGATCCTGGAACGAGTTGGGTCCGCCATCGCCCGGCCCAGCCGGTTCATCACGTCCACCCGGGAAGCAATAGTCAGCATGCGCTGACTATACAGCGAACAGTGACCTATTGAGAGCGAGGTGCTCAGAAGTCCGGTCGACCGGCGCACGACGACGCCCGCACCTCACGGACGCTCCATCCGCGGGAATCCCGTCCAGCGCAGTTCGGCCGGCAGGTGCGTCATGTCGTTGAACATGACCATGCTCGGCGGAAGACCCGGACGGTACTCGATGACGGTCAGCCCCGTGTTCGCGCTGCTGAGGCCGAGCCACCGGGCCGGCGGTGCGGACAACGCGTCGCGGATGAGCCACGCGATCGGGTAGGCATGCGTGACCAGCACCTCGTGGACGTCGCGGCCCCGGTCAGGCGCGGTGGCGAACCGCGCGGTCAGGTGGCGGGCGGTCCGGTTTCCCTCGGCCGCCTCGCGGGCATCGCCACCGTCGAAGAACGGCTTCCAGGGCTGAGGCAGCTCATCGGGCGGCGGCACGTACGGGACATGGTCGACGAGCTCGCCGGCCTCCCCGACCGGCGTGCCTGCGCGGAGCTGCGCCGCGAGTTCTCGTGCGCTGATCCGCGCACGTGGCAACGGCGAGTGCCAGACGCCGTCGATCGGCAGGTGAGCCAGGCGCCGGCCGAGAAGCCTCGCCTGTTCGCGCCCGGCGTCGGTGAGCTCACCGAACGGGTCGGCCGCGCCGTGCCGCGCGATGTAGAGGTATCTCGTCGCCATGGGTCACCGCAGGACTCGCGCCCTGCCCGCTCCCTTCCGTCACAGAGGACTTCGTCGTCACGCGTCGCGGTCGCGCGTCTCGCGCAGCGACGCCCCCTCGGATGCGAGACTCACCGTGCCCGCGGTGCCGTCGAGAGTGACGCGAGCGCCGTCACGGATGTCGGCGGTGGCGCGGGGGACTCCGAGCACCGCCGGGATCCCGTGTTCACGCGCGACGATCGCGGCGTGGGACAGCACTCCCCCGGTCTCCGTGACGACCCCACCGGCGACACCGAACACCGGCGTCCACGCCGGCTCCGTGTCACGACAGACCACGATGTCCCCACGCACCACACGTGTGAGTTCGTCCGGACCGTGCAGCACGCGAGCGACCCCGCTCACGGAGCCCGACGCACCCGGCACACCGGTCAGGACCGCGCCGTCCACCGGCGGCCTCACGGGCCGCAGCGGAGGAAGCGGCACCGTGATCGGCCTCGCCTGCAGGATCCACAGCCTGCCGCCCGCGAGCGCCCACTCGACGTCCTGGGGACGCCCGAGGATCGACGCCACCCGGCCGCCGAGGGCCGCCAGCGCGCCGGCCGTGGCGTCGTCCAGCACGGGCTGCGCCCGCTCCCGGACGGGAACGGCACGAACGCTCAGGCCGCCGTCGGGGGCGCCGGTGCCGGGCGTGCGGTCCACGCGGCTGGCCTTGTCCCCGACGGTCCGCCGGACCTTCCCGTCCGGGAGGACCTCGTAGACGTCGGGAGCGACGACCCCTCCCACCACGTGGAGGCCGAGCCCCCACGAGGCTTCGACACGGGTCGCACCGCCCGGTGCGGACGGGGTGAACATCACGCCCGCGACGTCGGCGTCGACCAGCCGCTGGACGAGTACCGCCACATCCGTGACGTCCGGTGTGCCGGAATCCGCCGCCACGACGACGCGGTCCCCGCCGGGAGTCGGGAACCCGTATGCCCGTCCTCGTGCGTCCGGCGCCGCGGCGGTGGCCCGGCCGTCGACCTGACGCCAGTAGTCGGCGACGCGACGGGAGCGCGCCGACGCCCAGCAGGTGCGGACCGCGTCCGAGACCGCGGACGGCCCCCGGACGGCGATCACGCTCTCGTACTGGCCGGCCGCGGACGCGGCCGCCGTGTCCTCACGCACGGCCGAGGAACGCACCGCCACCACCGGGTCTCCCATGGCCGCGAGCCTCCGGGCGAGCTCCTCCCGCAACTCGGGCGACACCCGGGGCGAGCCGTCAGCGGTGCACTCGACGGCATCCCGGTGTGCGGTGAGCGGCACGACGAAGCCGTCGGGCACCGGCAGCCCCTCTCGCAGCAGCACCGCCAGCGGCGCCGCTTTCCCGCCGCACGTGTCGGCGGTCGCGTGCGCGAGCGGTAGGACCATCGGCCGTGGAGCGTTCGCTCGTGGAACCATCGCCGGATCATCCCTCCATCCATCAACATTCCGTTGACAACATTGTGTTGATTCTGGAGGATGGCCGCATGGAACGCAAGCAGGACCTCGATGACACCGCGGCCGCGGATCACGCTCGCGCCGTCCGCGAACAGCGCGCTCAGGAGCGCCTCCTCGCCCTCGGGGCCGCCGAGGCGGGACCACGCCCGTGGCGGCCCGCGCCACTGCCCCCGACGGCCGTCGACCTCGGTCAGTTCGCACTCTGGCGCTCCGCCGAACTGAGCGACGACGACCTCCTCGCCGCACTGACACTGCTGCCCGCCGCCCGCGCCGAGGTCGAAGGACTGGAGACCGGACTGCTCTTCACCGCCCGGAACGCCGGGCTCACGTGGGCGCAGATCGCCGAGGCGATGGGATTCCGTTCGCCCCAGGCATGCCAGCAGCACTTCACGCGACTCGCCGCCCGGACACGGTGAGGACTCCATGACGCACCCCTCACCGACCCCGCTGCGAGTGCTCCACGCCGTGCGTCTGCTCGGCTACGCCGACGGCGCGGACATCGCCCACCAGGCCGCCGCCGGGCTCGACGAGACCGTCGCGACGCTACGCGAGGCGGACCGTCGCGGCTGGGTACGGCTCACGGCGTTCGCCGGCGACGAGGGCTGGTCCCTGACCGACACGGGCAGGGCGGAGAACGAGCGCCTGCTTGCCGTGGAACGAGGGGCGGCGGATCCGAGCAACGAGATCGCCGTCGTCCACCGCGAGTTCCTTCCGCTCAACGCACGTCTGCTGCGTGCGGTCACCGACTGGCAGCTCAAGCCCGCCGGCGGCGACCGGCTCGCGCCGAACGATCACGACGATCCCTCCTGGGACCACCGGGTGCTCGACGAACTGGGCTCGCTCGGTGACTCCCTCACCCCGCTGATCGGCCGGCTCGCCGCCGTACTCACGCGGTTCGGCGGCTACGACTCCCGGTTCCGCTCCGCCCTCGACCGCGCACGGGCAGGACGCCACGGCTGGGTCGACGGGACCGGCGTCGACTCCTGCCACCGGGTCTGGTTCCAGCTCCACGAGGACCTCGTCGCCACCCTCGGCGTCGACCGTGGGGTTCCCGGGTAGCGCGCCGGGGGAAGTCAGGTCTGCGGCTCCCACCGACCCACGACCAGGGCTCTCACGCGGCGCCGTCGACGCCGGTGTCAGCCGGCCGACCGGTCGTCCAGGAATGCCGTGATCAGTTCCGTGATCTCGTCCGGACGTTCCAGACTCGGCAGGTGACCCGCCCAGCCGAGCTGGACATGGCGGGCGCCGTCGATCCGCGCGACGACGTGCCCGGCCACCTCACGGAAGTGGTCCAGGTCCTGACCGCCCGAGACGACGAGCGTCCGCGCGGTGACGCGTGCCAGGTCGGTGTCCGGACCAGGCAGCTGGTTCACCGTGTCACCGACGCCGAGCTGCACCTCGAACGCATGGCGCTGCATGGTGCGCACGAGTTCGCGGGCCTCCTCCGCGGCCTCGGGCCCTACCCAGGTGGCCACGTTCAGTTCGGTGGCGCCCTCGATGTCGTCGGCCGACAGGAGGACGTCCTCGCGCCGCGCGAAACGCTCGAGCGAACGCGTGGCCGGCAACGGATACGCGGGGTTGAGCAGCACGAGCCGGTCGACGAGCTCGGGCCACCCCGAGGCGACCTGCAGGGCCACGTGCCCGCCCGCCGAGGACCCGATGATCGTGACCGGAGCCTTCAGCGTCTGCAGGAGCCGCCGCACGTCGTCGGCGTCGCTGTACGGTTCGCCCGTGAGCGGCGTGTCGCCGTAGCCGCGCAGGTCGCACGTCGTCACGCGATGGTGCTCGGCGAGCGCCGTCCGCTGGGGGCCCCACATCCGCGAGTCGGCCACGCCCGCATGCAGCAGCAGGACATCAGGCCCGGAACCTGTCGTGTCATGAGTGAGATGCATCGGCTGACGGTAGTCCCGGCACGTCGGCCCCGGCCACCCGCCGGCCCGTGCGGAAGCGCGGGGCTCCCCTCAGGCTCCCGGCTGCCTGCCAGGCAGCAGCCGGTCGAGCGCCGCCGAGAGTTCGATCGAGTCGCCGTCCTTGCCACCGGCACCGAGCACCAGCGGAGGGCGCTTCCGTTCCGGACGCACGCCGCGCAGGCGGTCGAGCAGCGTCAGCGGCGCGGTCAGCACGTAGAAGCCGCCGTCGTCGGACACCGCTGCGGTACGGTCCGTCCGCAGGTACCAGCCTCGCAGCGGTGTGCGGGCGGTCCCCCGCCCGCCGTACCCACGGACCACGAGGGGCTCGGGCGGCAGGCCCGCACCGCGGGCCGCCTCGACGAACGTGGCGAGCATCGCCTCGGCGCGTGCGTGCTCGGCGTCCTGGCGCTCACGCAGCCGCTCGGCCTGCAGGCGCGCGGCCTCGGTGCGCTGCTCCGCCCACGAACTGCCCATGGCCCCTCCTCACGATGTTCGGCCACTCATCGGCACCGGTCGTGCCCGGTCACTCGCCCGAGACGTCCGGCTCCAGGTTCCAGTCCGGACCCGCCACCCAGTGGTCGAGCGGATAACCAGCGCCCACGTTGTGCGCCACCAGCCGCCACCCGGGCCGGCCCTGCGGGTCGGCGGCGTGCAGGTGCGACCAGTGCACGTTGTGCAGGCCGCTGATGCCTCGCCAGGTGACGGGATCCTGGCCCAGCAGGAGCGTGAGCGTCAGCGTGATCGCGGCGCCGTGCGACACCACGACGAGCGTGTCCTGGGCGCCCAGGCCGGCCGCGTGCTCCAGGACCCCGGCGGTCATCCGCTCGGCGACCGTCGCCCGGGACTCCGCGCCGGCCCGCACGGGCTCCGCACCGGCTCGCCACTCGGCGTGCTCGGCGGGCCACCGCGCGGCGATCTCCTCGCTGTTCAGGCCCTCCCACTCGCCGAACGAGCGCTCGCGCATCCGCTCGTCCCGCTCGACGTCCACGCCCACCAGCTTCGCGTACGCGGTCGCCGTGTCGAAGGCACGCTGCAGGTCGCTCGCCACCACCTTCGTCGCCGTGTGCGACGACGCGAGGGCGTTCGCCCCTTGCTCGGCCTGCCAGCGCCCGACGTCGTCCAGCGGGATGTCGACCTGTCCCTGCAGACGTTTGGTGTGGTTGTAGGCGGTCCGGCCGTGACGGAGGAGGACGATGGTGCCCGCCGTCACGGGCGGGGCCCGGGGTCGAGGTGGATGGCGGCGTCCGTGTCGCCGCCGCCGAACTCGGCCGTGTCGCCGCCGCCACGGGCGTCCTCGGGGAGCTCGATCTCCGGGCAGTCCTTCCACAGGCGCTCGAGCGCGTAGTAGACGCGGTCCTCGGCATGCTGCACGTGTACGACGACGTCGCCGAAGTCCAGCAGCACCCAGCGGGCCTCCGAGAGCCCCTCTCGGCGGATCGCCTTGGAGCCGGCCTTGTACATGGCCTCCTCGACCGCATCGACGATCGCCGACACCTGGCGTTCATTCGTGCCCGACGCGATGAGAAAGATGTCGGTGAGCACGAGCTGCTCGCTCACGTCGAGGGCGATGATCTCCTGCGCCTTGCGGTCGCTCGCCGCCCGGGCCGCCACGACGGCCAGCTCACGGGCGCGCTCGGTCGCCGTCATGCGAGTCCCGCCCCGGGGAGCACGGACGCGATCAACCGGGCCGCCTGGTCCGCGCTGTAGGAGGGGTCTTCCTCCAGCACGAGCTTCCAGATGAGCAGACCCAGGACGAACGCCACCACCACGAGGATCACGTAGTGCAACCAGGTGTACGAAGGACCCGGGTCCTCCTCCGTCTCGTCCCAGTCCTCCTCGGGACCGTGGCCGCTCCGGCCGGCCTGCTGCCGGCCGCCCCCCACCATCGCGTCGAAGCCATGGTTGGGCTCGCCGGGCCCACCCGCACCCGGGGGCGGCATGCCGGGTGGACCGCCGGGGGCGCCCCCGGCCGGCGGGAAGGGCGACGACCCGGGAGCACCTCCGGGCCCCGGTACGCCGCCGGGACCGGGAGCGGGAGCGTTCCTGCCCCAGGGCACACCCGTGGCGGCGACCTGGGTGACGTCCGCCCGCGCCGGGTTCGGCCCACGGTCCGCGAAGGGTGAGCCGGGACCGGCAGGAGGTGCGCTCTGACCACCCTGACCGGGCGGCGAGCCGGGCACGGCCTGCCCGGGAGCTCCGCCCGACGCCGGAGCGCCCCAGGGCGAAGCGGCCTGCGGCGCCCGGCGCACGGTCTCGTCGGAGAAGTCGTCCGGAGCACCCGGTGCTGCCGGGGGCGGTGAGCCGTGCGTGCGAGGCGCGAACGGGTTCTGGGGACCGGTCGGACCACCGGCCGGATCGCCCGGAGCACCAGGCCGTCCGCCGAACGGGCTGTGAGGCGTCGCCGCGCCGCCGGCGGGACCCGCCGGAGCACCGGAACGGCTCGGGAACGGGCTCTGCGGACCGCTGGGGCCGCCGGCCGGATCGACGGGGACGCCGGCGCGTCCGCCGAAGGGGTTCTGCGGACCGGTCGGGCCACCCCCGGGGTCCGCCGGTGCGCCGGTGCGGCCCGGGAACGGGGACGGGGCGCCGCCTGCGGGAGCCGCGCCACCACGGGACGGCGGGAACGCGGTGGGGGCGTCGGCACCCGGCGCGCCACCTTGCTGCTGCACGGGCGTCAGCCGACCCGTGGCGTCCACTCCGCGGGTGCCGGACGCCTGCGGGGGCCGCGCGACGGGGGGCGGTTGCGGCGGAAAGCCTCCGGCCTGCGGCCCGGTGCCGCGCTGCGGGGGGCCACCCGGGGACTGTCCCCCGCCCTCCGCGGCGGCTCGCGCCGCGGCCTCTCTCTCGCGGATCTCGCGCCGCGTCAGAGGCCGGCCATTGTTGTCACTCATCCTGAAGACCTCGATACAGTCCGTGCTTCGCGATGTACTGGACCACGCCGTCCGGCACCAGGTACCACACCGGCAGCCCGGCACCCGCACGCCGACGACAGTCGGACGACGAGATCGCGAGCGCCGGGACCTCCAACGTCGTCACCCCGTCCGTGGGCAGCCCTTCCACGGTCAAGCGATGCCCCGGGCGGGTGACCGCCACGAAGTGTGCCATGTCCCAGAGCTTCTCGGCATCTTTCCACGTAAGGATCTGCTGGATCGCGTCGGCGCCGGTGATGAAGTGGAGGTCGGCGTCGGGGCGCTCCAGCCGGAGGTCGCGCAGGGTGTCCACGGTGTACGTGGTCCCAGGGCGGTCGATGTCCACCCGGCTCACCGTGAACTGCGGGTTGGACGCCGTGGCGATCACCGTCATGAGGTAGCGGTGCTCGGGTTCCGTGACGTGCTGATGATGCTTGAGCCAGGGCCTGCCCGTGGGAACGAAGATCACCTCGTCCAGGTCGAGCCGGGCCGCCGCCTCACTTGCCGCCACCAGGTGGCCGTGGTGGATGGGATCGAAGGTCCCACCCATCACGCCGATACGGGGCCGCTGAGCTGTCACTGGCGCCGGTCCGACCTGGTCTCAGTGGCCGGCGTCGTCGTGGGTGACCGGAACCTCGGCATGCCGGTTGTTCACGTTGCGGAACGCGAAGGTGAACAGCAGACCGGCCACCAGCGAGCCGAAGGCGATCAGGCCGAACACGAGCGGCGAGAAAGGCAGCTCGGCAGCGTGTTCGGTGGTGGTCTCGGCAATCTGGACCGCAGTGTGCAGCACGGATGTCCTCCTGTGGTTCGTGCTCAGGTGGGCCCCAGTCTCTCATGCCGGGCCGGACGTACCGTATCCGGACGGTGTGAGGGTCCGGAGAGATCCTGCGCAGACTACGGCTTCACATGACCGTCGCCCTGCACGATCCACTTGGTGGTGGTGAGCTCGGCCAGGCCCATGGGACCGCGCGCGTGGAGCTTCTGCGTCGAGATCCCGATCTCGGCCCCGAGACCCAGCTCTCCGCCGTCGGTGAAGCGGGTGGAGGCGTTCACCATGACCGCGGCCGAGTCGATCTCGGCGACGAACCGCTCCGACGCCGCGAGGTCACGGGTCACGATGGCCTCGGTGTGCCCCGAGGACCAGGTACGGATGTGGTCGATCGCCTCGTCGAGGGACTCGACCACCTTCACACCGAGTTCGAGTGCGAGGTACTCGGTGGCCCAGTCGTCGTCGGTGGCGGGCACCGCCGTCGCACCGGCCGGCGCGTACTCCAGGGCGCGAGCATCGCCGTGCAGGACGACTCCGGCCTCGGCCAGGGCGGCCAGGGCGGCGGGCAGGAACGCGGGTGCGGCGTCGGCGTGCACGAGCAGGGTCTCGGCCGCGTTGCACACACCCACGCGCTGGGTCTTGGCGTTCATGGTGATGTCCACGGCCATCTCGACGTCGGCGGTGGCGTCCACGTACACGTGCACGTTCCCGACGCCGGTCTCGATCACCGGCACGGTCGACTGGGCGACGACGGTCTGGATGAGCTCGGCACCGCCACGCGGGATGAGTACGTCGACCAGGCCGCGGGCGCGCATCAGCGCGCGAGCACCCTCTCTGCCGTACGCGTCGATGGTCTGCACGAGGTCCGCGGGCAGGCCGCAATCCTCCAGGGCCGCACGGAGCACCTCGACGATCACCCGGTTCGACGACGCCGCCGCGGAGCCGCCGCGCAGTACCGCCGCGTTCCCGGACTTGAGGGCGAGCACCGCGGCGTCCACGGTCACGTTCGGGCGGGCCTCGTAGATCATGCCCACCACACCCATCGGGACCCGGAGCTGCCGAAGCCGCAGCCCGTTCGGCAAGGTCTGGCCACGGACGACCTCGCCGACCGGATCGGGCAGCCCGGCCACCTCACGAGCGGCGTCGGCGATCTGCCCGATCTTGTCCGGCGTGAGAACCAGCCGGTCCAGCAGGCCGGGCGACATGCGGTTGGCCCGCCCACGCTCCATGTCCTCGGAGTTCGCCGCCACGATCCGCTCGGCGTGTGCGACGAGGGCGTCGGCGATCGTGCCGAGTGCCGCGTCCTTCGTGGCGCGGTTCGCCGTGGCCAGTGCCCGCGACGCGACCTTGGCCCGGCTGGCGATCTCCTGAACGGCGGCGGCCGCGTCGTCCGGCGACGCCGGCGTCGCCTCGGCCACGCCGGGTGCGTGCTGCTCCGCCTCGCGGGAGGCGGAGCCCGTGTCAGGTGCAAGGCTCGTCATGACCACGAGCCTACGGCCCCGTGCCGACACCCGGCAGGGGTTATCCACAACCTGGTCGTCCGGGGGGGGCGCCGCGCTCAGGGGGTGCGGTCGGTGCCCTCCAGCACCAGATCGTCCCGGTGGACCACCTCACGGTCGTAGCCCTCGCCGAGCTCCTCCCGCAGGGCGTGCGTGGTCCGGCCGAGCAGTGCCGGCAGGTCCGTGGAACCGAACGCGACGAGCCCGCGGGCGACCACGACGCCGTCGGGCCCGACCAGCTCGACGGGATCGCCCGCGTCGAACACGCCCTCGACCTTCGTCACCCCGGCGGGCAGCAGCGACGCGCGGCCGCCGCGGACCGCTCGCACCGCGCCGTCGTCCAGATGGATCCGTCCCTGGGTCCCGGCGGCGTGCGCGATCCACAGCCGGCGCGCGGTCGTGCGGCGGCCCGTGGCCGCGAAGAACGTTCCGGTGTCGGCGCCGGCGAGCGCCGCGGCCGCGTCGCCGGCGTGCGTGAGGACCACGGGGATCCCGTCCCCCGTGGCGATGCGCACCGACTGGAGCTTGGTGAGCATCCCGCCGGTGCCGACGGCGCTGCCCCGGGCCGTCACCTCGACGCCGGCGACGTCGGACAGCCGCTCGACGTGCGGGATGCGTCGCGTCCCCGGCCGCGAGGGCGGCCCGTCGTACAGCCCGTCGACGTCGGTCAGCAGCACGAGCGCGTCCGCCCGCACCAGGTGGGCGGCGAGAGCGGCGAGCCGGTCGTTGTCGCCGAACTTCAGCTCCGCGGTGGTGACCGCGTCGTTCTCGTTGACGACGGGCACGACGCCGAGGGCCAGCAGCTTCTCCAGCGATCGCTGCGCGTTCGCGTAGCGGGACCGGCGCACGGTGTCCTCGGCGGTGAGCAGCACCTGCCCGACCCGTACACCGTGCCCGGCGAACGCCTCGGTGTACCGGGCGACGAGCTGCCCCTGACCCACCGACGCGGCCGCCTGCATGGTCGCGAGGTCGCGCGGGCGGGCCGGGAGCCCGAGCGGGCCGATGCCGGCCGCGACCGCACCCGACGTCACGAGAACGATCTGGCCGCCCGTCGCCGGGTCGGTCACGCGTGCCGCGAGCACGTCGACGAGAGAACGAAGGGCGCTCTCGTCGAGGTGCCCGTCGGGGCGGGTCAGCGAGGACGATCCGATCTTGACGACGATACGGCGCGCTGCGGGCAGCGCGGCACGGGAGGAAGCGGGGGCCACTCCCCCATCATCACCGGCGGCCCCGGGCAGACGCTCGATGATTTCGCCAGTCGAACTTCTCAGTCCTCGTCCGGATCCGTCCAGATGCCCGACTCGCGCTCGGTCCACAGCTCGCGACGGGCCTCCGCCTTGGCGTCCATGCGCTCGTTGAACTCGCGTCGCTTCTCCGCGCGGGTCGGGCGCCTGACCTCCTCGAGGCGCAGGTCCGTGCCGCGGGCACCGAGCAGTTCCGGGCCGGTGGTCAGGGTGGGCTCCCAGTCGAAGACGACGGCGTCCGCCGGGTCGCCGATCCGTACCTCGTCGCCGGCCACCGCGCCCGCCTTGAACAGGCTGTCCTCCACGCCGAGCCGCTCCAGCCGGTCCGCGAGGAACCCGACCGCCTCGTCGTTGTTGAAGTCGGTCTGCTTGACCCAGCGTTCCGGCTTGGCACCGCGCACCTCGAACCAGTAGTCACGCTCGCCGCCCTTGCGGGTGACGGTGAAGCCCGCGGCGTCGACCGGCTTCGGCCGCAGGACGATCCGCTGGGGCTCGGGCTCCGGCGCCGCCGCCCGGGCCTGCTCGACGATCTGTGCCAGCGCGAACGTCAGCGGGCGCAGCCCTTCGTGGGACGCGGTCGAGATCTCGAAGACGCGCAGTCCCCGCGCCTCCAGGTCGGGCCGCACCATCTCGGCCAGGTCCCGGGCGTCGGGCACGTCGATCTTGTTCAGCACGACGATGCGGGGCCGCTCCGCCAGGGGGACCCGGCCGCCTTCGATCCCGAGGTCGCCCGCGTACGCGGCGAGCTCCGCCTCGAGCGTGTCCAGGTCGCTCACCGGGTCGCGCTGCGGCTCCAGCGTGGCGCAGTCCAGCACGTGCACGATGACCGCCGTGCGCTCGATGTGCCGCAGGAACTCCAGACCCAGCCCCTTGCCCTCGCTCGCACCCGGGATCAGCCCGGGCACGTCGGCCACCGTGTAGCGCGACTCCCCGGCCTGCACCACCCCGAGGTTCGGCACGAGCGTCGTGAACGGGTAGTCCGCGATCTTGGGCCGTGCCGCGGAGATCGCGGCGATCAGCGACGACTTGCCGGCGCTCGGGTAGCCGACGAGCGCGACGTCGGCGATGGTCTTCAGCTCGAGGACCACGTCCGCCTCGTCGCCCGGCTCCCCGAGCAGGGCGAAACCGGGCGCCTTGCGCTTCGGCGAGGCGAGCGCCCGGTTGCCCAGGCCACCCCGCCCGCCCCGCGCGACGACGTACTCGGCGCCCGCTCCGACCAGGTCCGCCAGGACGTTGCCGTCGCGGTCCTTGACGACCGTGCCGTCCGGCACGCCGAGGACCAGGTCACCGCCGTTGGCGCCGTCGCGGTCGTCACCCATCCCCTGCGTGCCGTTGGGGGCACGGCGGTGCGGTGAGTGGTGGTAGTCGAGCAGCGTGGTCACCTGCGGGTCGACGACCAGCTTCACCGAACCGCCGTCGCCTCCGTTGCCGCCGTCGGGGCCGGCGAGCGGCTTGAACTTCTCGCGACGGATCGACGCGACGCCGTGCCCGCCGTTACCGCCTGCGGCGTGCAGGACGACGCGATCGACAAAGCTGGCCATGGATCGATCCTCTCAGGAGTGCGCTCGGTGGGCCGAGCGCGACGATGACGCCGTGCGGGAACGCCTCGGGCCGGCAACGTGGCCCGTCGGCGCCGACGCCCGGCCACCGCCTGGTGACGGTCCGGGACCGGGTCGGTCCCGGAACGGCGAGAGGGGCGTGCCCGGCCGGGCACGCCCCTCTCGCGGGAGCCGGGTTCAGGCCCCGGCGGGCTCGACGATGTCGATGACCTTGCGGCCGCGTCGCGTGCCGAACTGGACGGCGCCCGCGGTCAGGGCGAACAGCGTGTCGTCGCCACCGCGGCCGACGTTGTTGCCCGGGTGGAAGTGCGTGCCACGCTGGCGCACGATGATCTCGCCCGCGTTCACGACCTGGCCACCGAAGCGCTTGACGCCGAGGCGCTGGGCGTTGGAGTCACGACCGTTGCGCGAGGAGCTCGCGCCCTTCTTGTGTGCCATCTCTGCTGACCTCTTTCGGGAAGTTCTGGAAGTACAGCCGCCGGGATCGACCCGGCGGAAGCTCAGTCTCGTGCTGACGCTGCTCGCGCTCGGCTCCGGGCGAGTGCCTCGGCACCTCAGCCTCCACCGAGCCCATCGCCTGCGTCAGTTGATACCGGTGACCTTGAGGCGGGTCAGCGGCTGGCGGTGACCCTGCCGCTTCCGGTAACCGGTCTTGTTCTTGTACTTGAGGATCGTGATCTTCGGGCCCTTCTCGTCCCGCACGACCTCGGCGGTGACCTTGACCTTGGCCAGCGCGGCCTTGTCGGTGGTCACCTTCTCCCCGTCGACCAGCAGCAGAGCCGGCAGCTCCACCGACTCGCCCGGCTGCGCCGGGACACGGTCCATGACGACGATGGAACCGACGGACACCTTCTCCTGCCGGCCACCGGCCTTGACGATCGCGTACACCACGTTGAACTCTTCTCCTCGTCTTGGCGTGCGCACGACGTCGGTCACCGGCTTGGCTGTAACTCTCACCGCCGCGGCGGTCGAGTGCGGTGCGCCATGGGCACGCGGGACTGGTGCGCAGAGCGCGCACCGACGTCCAAGATTACGGGATGCGACCATGCCGTTCAAACCGCGCGGCCTGTGAGATGGGCGACGGGGCGCGGGCGCTCCCGCGACGACGGCCTACCCGAGGTGACGACGACGGCCTACCCTGAGAGGTATGGCCGACGACGCCGTCGCGGGCGCGATGCGGGCCGTGCCACGCACCGGCTTCCTCCCGCGCAGCCAGCGCTCCTTCGCGGGCGCCGACCACCCGCTGCCCATCGGTCAGGGCCAGACCTCCTCGCAGCCCAGCACCGTCGCCGCCATGCTGCGCCTTCTCCGCGTCCCGCGACGCGCCCGGATACTGGACGTCGGCGCCGGGTCCGGGTGGACCACCGCGCTCCTCGCCCACCTGACCGGCCCCGACGGAGAGGTGCTCGGCGTCGAGCGGCACGCCCGGCTGGCCGAGTGGGGCGCGGCGAACGTGGCGGCGACCGGGATGGGGTGGGCACGCGTGGAGCAGGCGGAGACGGACGCACTGGGCGCGCCCCGGACGGGCGGCTGGGACCGGATCCTGGTGTCGGCCACGGCGGACCGCCTGCCCCCGGAGCTGGTGGACCAGCTCGCTCCCGGCGGGCTCATGGTCATCCCGGTACGGGGCCGGATGCTGCTCGTGGAGCGCCACGCGGACGGCGACGTGCACGTGAGCGAGCACGGCGCCTATCGCTTCGTCCCTCTGGTCGAGGGCTGAACCACCAGCCACGGCAACGGCGGAGGGCCGCCACCCCGTTGCGGGTGGCGGCCCTCCGTGACGGTTCAGCGGCCCAGGAGCCTGGACCAGAACCCCTTCTTCTGCTGGTTCTCAGGCGACCTCGTCGCCGGCTCCTTTGGGCGGTTCGGGAGTGTCGCCGCCGTCCGCCTCGCCGTCGGACCGCTCCGCGATCACCTCCGGTCCGTTCCCGGACGTCGCCGGGGCCTCCTCGGGCTTCGCCGACCGGTCCGGCAGGACGATCGCGTCGAGCGACGCCGACGGCCGCGAGGCGGCCCGCTCCCCCGGATCGGTCTTCGGTACGGGCAGGTCGAGCTCGAACTTCGGCTCGGGCCTGGGCTCCGCCACCGGCTCGGCTGCCGGTGCGGCACTCCTCCCGGAGTCGGCCGCCGGGTCCACGTCCGGCACGGCATCCGCCCCGCCCTTGGCGCCGTCGTCCTCGTGGGCGTGCTGCGCCGCGGCGGCGATCGTCGCGAGCCGGGCCTTGACGTCCGCGCGCTCCTCGGAGCTCTCCTCGGGGAGCACCGCCGCCCCGTGCGACGCGCCCTTGGCCGGGGAAGGGACCTCGGCGCCCGTCTTGCCACCCTTCTTGCGGCGCTTGCGTGCGCCGTTGCCGGAGCCGTTGTCGCCCTGGTCGCCGCCCGACGGACCGCGCTCGATCGGGTGGTCGTGCACCACGAAGCCGCGGCCGTTGCAGTGCTCGCACGTCTCGCTGAACGCCTCGACGAGGCCCTGCCCGACGCGCTTGCGGGTCATCTGCACCAGGCCCAGCGAGGTCACCTCGGCCACCTGGTGCTTGGTCCGGTCCCGGCCCAGGCACTCGACCAGGCGCCGCAGCACCAGGTCGCGGTTGGACTCGAGGACCATGTCGATGAAGTCGATGACGATGATGCCGCCGATGTCCCGCAGGCGCAGCTGCCGCACGATCTCCTCGGCCGCCTCCAGGTTGTTCCGCGTGACGGTCTCCTCGAGCGTGCCGCCCGCACCGGTGAACTTGCCGGTGTTGACGTCCACGACGGTCATGGCCTCGGTACGGTCGATCACCAGCGAGCCACCGGACGGCAGCCACACCTTGCGGTCCATGCCCTTGGCGAGCTGCTCGTCGACCCGGTGCTCGGCGAACACGTCCCCCGGCTGCGCCCACTTCGTCACCCGTTCCCGCAGGTCGGGCGCGAGCTCGTCCACGTAGGCGGAGATCTCGCCCCACGCCCGCTCGCCCGCCACCACGAGGGAGGAGAAGTCGTCGTTGAAGATGTCGCGCACCACGCGGATCGCGAGGTCGGGCTCGCCCTGGAGCAGCACGGGGGCGGACTTCTTCGAGCGGTCGGCCTTCGTCGTGATGGCGTCCCACTGGCTCTGCAACCGCTCGACGTCGGCGCGCAGTTCCTCTTCGCTGGCCCCCTCGGCGGCGGTGCGCACGATCACGCCCGCGCCGTCCGGCACCACCTCGCGCAGGATCTTCTTGAGCCGGTTGCGCTCGGTGTCGGGCAGCTTCCGGCTGATCCCGGTCATCCCGCCGCCCGGCACGAACACGAGGTACCGGCCGGCAAGCGTGACCTGCGACGTCAGGCGCGCACCCTTGTGCCCGATCGGGTCCTTGGTGACCTGCACCAGCACGGTGTCGCCCGACTTGAGCGCCTCCTCGATACGACGTGGCTGGCCGTCCGCGATCCCCGCGGCGTCCCAGTTCACCTCACCCGCGTACAGCACGGCGTTACGGCCCTTGCCGATGTCGACGAACGCGGCCTCCATGGAGGGCAGCACGTTCTGCACCCGGCCCAGGTAGACGTTGCCGGCCATCGACGTCTGGGACTGCTGCGAGACGTAGTGCTCCACGAGCACACCGTCCTCCAGCACCGCGATCTGGGTGCGACCGTCCTGCTCGCGCACCACCATCGACCGGGTGACCGACTCGCGGCGCGCCAGGAACTCGGCCTCGGTGACGATCTGCCGGCGCCGCCCCGCGTCGCGGCCCTCACGCCGGCGCTGCCGCTTGGCCTCCAGCCGGGTCGACCCCTTCAGCGCCGTGACCTCGTCCGACGACGTCCGGCTGCTGCGAGCCGCCTCGGCACGCTCGGCACGGCTCCCGCGACGGCGCCGACGACGCCGACGACTGCCGGCGTCCCCGTCGTCGCCCGCGCCGTCGTCGTGGTCCTCCGGCTCGTCGCGCACGGGCGACTCGTCGCCCTGCTCGTCCGCCGGCTTCGGCTCGGTCGGTTCGTCGTCCGGCCGGGCGTCCCGCGCACGCCCGCCGCGTCGGCCACGGCCTCCCCGCCGCCGACGCCGGCGGTTGGGGCGGGAGTCGTCCTCCTCGAAGTCCTCCTCCTCGTCGAGATCCTCCGGCCCGAGCTCGGCCAGCTCGACCCCCTCGGCGACGAGCTCGTCCTCGATGACGCCCACCTCGTCCACGGCGGCCGCGTCGTCGTCGCTGAGCTCGGCGGCCTGGAACCGCGGAGCGGCACCCGCGGTGTCGCCCGCGGCGGCCGAGTGAACCGGCTCACCGGCGGCGCGCCCCGACCGGCGGCTCGCGGACCCCTGCTTGCCCGTACCCGTCCGGACCTCCGAGGACCGGGTGCCGTCCGTCTCCTGGCCCTCGACGGCGTCGGTCGGCGCCTCGGCGGGCGCCTCGGCCGGCGTGTCCGTCCCGGAGGCGGTGTCGGCGATCACGCCGCGCGCACCCGGCATCGTGAGCCCGGGCTCGCTCCGGGGACGCCGGACCGCAGCCAGATCCGGTGCCTGGAACAGCAGGGCGGTGGTCGCCAGGCGTGGCGCCGTGCGCGGCCGCTCGTCCTTCGTGTCGCCCGCGCCCGGGTCCGACGACGCCGGAGCGGTACCACTCCGCCGCGTGGCCCTGGTCCGGGGCGCGGTCCGCTCCTGGCGCGTGACCGCACCACCGGTCGGCGCGGCAGCAGCGTCGGGCTCCGCAGCCTCGGGCTCGGCAGCCTCGGGCTCGGCAGCGGCAGGCTCGGCAGCGGCAGGCTCCGCAGCAGCGGGCTCGACGGCCGCGGGCTCGGCGGCCTTGCGGGACCGGGACCGCCGCGCGCGGGCCGGCTTCTCGGCGGCGGTTCCCGTCCCGCTCGTGACGGTCGGCCCGGCGGCGGCCGCCGCCTCCGTCTTCCGTGCGGGAGCGTCCGCCGCGGCCGACGCCGGCGCCTCGTCCGGCACGGCGGGGCCGGCCGGTGCCGCGTCACCCGGTGCGGCCACGTCGTCCGTCGCGACCGGCGCGGCCGACCGGGACCGACGCGCGGTCTGGGCCTTCTCCGCGGCACCGGCCGGCTTGGTGACACGGCGCGAACGGCGCTTCGGCGCGGCAGCCGTCTCCGTCGGCTCGGGAAGGGCCGGGGCCGCCGTTCCGGCCGTGCCGCCGGCCGCGACCGCGGTCTCCGTAGGCTCGGTCGGGGTCTCGGCCGTGCCTGCGGACTCCGCCGCGGGCTCGGACGGGGCCGCCGCGGGCTCGGGCGCCGGCGAGGACGGGCTGACCGGCTCGGAACCGGAGTCCGGCCCCACGACGGGAGTCGCCGCCGGGGTGTCCCTCGCCGCGCCGTGCTCGGCAGGCGCGGCAGGTGCCGCGGACCCGCGGGTGGCCCGGCGGCGCGGGCGCACGGACGATCCCGTGCCGGCGACGACGTTCGACGCCGGAACCGCGGGCGACGACGGCTCGGCCGCCGGGGTGGCCTTGATGATGATCGGTCCCGCCGTCGTGGTGGGCGCCGACGTGGTGCGTGTGGCTCGGCGCCGTGCCGGCCGGGTCGTCGTCGCGGAGGCCTCGGCCTCGCCGTCGTGATCGTTCTGTGACCCGGCGGTCGGACCGGCGGTAGAGGGAGTCGTCACGTGGGTAGCTCCTGTTACTGGGGCCCGCCCCACACCGGCGGACCGCCAGGCGGTCGGTAGTCCTGCAACACGTCGCCTCGGAGCGACGTGCCGGACAGAAGTCTCGGTTGCGGCCCCACCTGCCGTGTCTTCGCGGACGCCTGCGACGACGGATCTCTTTCACTCCCCGTTGTCGCGGCACCGCGGCGGACGCGGTACTGCGGGCTCTGCATCCCCGGCCAGGATGTGGGTCCGGCAAGGGCAGGTTCATTATCGCACAAGCCCCCCGCCCTCGTCCGAGCCGACGCGCCCGGACGGGCCGACACCCTGATCAGTGGCCGATGTCACGCGGCGCGTCGTCATGCTGGGCACCCGACGGGCCTAAGCTGCTTGTGAAGAAAAGAACAAGCTCCGACCCGACCCCGCAGGAGTCCCAGTGGACGCACTCGATCTGGCACGATGGCAGTTCGCCATCACCACGGTCTACCACTTCATCTTCGTCCCGCTGACGATCGGCCTCGCCCCGCTCGTCGCGATCATGCAGACCGCCTGGGTCCGGACCGGCGACGAGCGCTGGCTCCGCCTGACGAAGTTCTTCGGGAAGCTCTTCCTCATCAACTTCGCGATGGGCGTGGTGACCGGCATCGTGCAGGAGTTCCAGTTCGGCATGAACTGGAGCGAGTACTCGCGGTTCGTCGGCGACGTGTTCGGCGCCCCGCTCGCGATGGAGGCCCTCGCCGCGTTCTTCGTCGAGTCCACCTTTCTGGGGCTGTGGATCTTCGGCTGGGACCGCCTGAACAAGAAGGTCCACCTGGCATGCATCTGGGCCGTCGCCGTTGCCGTGAACCTCTCCGCGTTCTTCATCCTCGCCGCCAACTCCTGGATGCAGCATCCCGTGGGCACCCGGTTCAACCCGGAGACCGGGCGGGCGGAGATGGAGTCCATCTGGGCGATCCTCGCGAACAACACCCTCTGGGCCGCGTTCCCGCACGCCGTCGCCGCGGCGTTCCTCACCGCCGGGACGTTCGTGGCGGGCATCGCCGCCTGGTGGATGGTCCGTCTGGTACGCACCGGGGACGAGACCCGCGTGGCACTCGCCCGGGAGGTGTACCGGCCAGCCGTCATGCTGGGCACGGTGACCATGCTGGTCGCCGGGATCGGCGTCGGCGTCTCGGGAGACCTCCAGGGCAAGCTCATGTTCGAGCAGCAGCCCGGCAAGATGGCGAGCGCGGAGGCACTGTGCGAGGGCACCGAGTCCGCGGCCTTCTCCATCCTCACCGTCGGCGACCTGTCGAACTCCTGCGAGGGCGTGCGGCACATCCTCGAGGTACCGGGCCTCGCCAGCTACCTGGGCACCGGGAGCTTCAGCGGCGAGGACAGCTACCTGCCCGGCGTGTACGACGTCCAGGCCGCGTACGAGGAGCGGTACGCCGAGACCGACGACGCCGGCGAGCCGATCTCGTACACCCCGAACCTCGCGCTGACCTACTGGTCGTTCCGGCTGATGATCGGCCTCGCAGCCGGCTCGGCCGCGCTGGCCCTGCTCGCGCTGTGGTTCACCCGGGGCGGGCGCGTCACCGGGAACCGGTGGTTCGCCCGCGTCGGCGTCTGGGCGATCCCCACACCCTTCCTGGCGTCGTCGTTCGGCTGGATCTTCACCGAGACCGGACGGCAGCCGTGGGTGGTGGCGCCGAACCCGACCGGGATCGACCAGATCCGCCTGCTCACCGAACGCGGCGTGTCGACGGTCGTCAGCCCCGGCATGGTGCTCTTCTCCATGGTCGTGTTCACCGTCCTCTACGGGGTGCTCGCCGTGGTGTGGGGCCGGCTCATGCACCGCTACGCCGTGGAGGGCGTCCCCGACGTCGTCCACGACGAGTCGCCGGAGGCGCGGGCCGACGACGACGCCGACCGCCCCCTCTCCTTCGCGTACTGAGGAAACGACACATGGATCTCGCAATTCTCTGGTTCGTGCTCATCGCGGTGCTGTGGACCGGGTACCTCGTGCTCGAGGGATTCGACTTCGGCGTCGGCATGCTGCTGTCGATCCTGCCGCGCGGCGCGGCCCGCGCCGGCGTCGAGGGCCGCGACAAGGAGCGCCGCGTCCTGATCAACACCATCGGGCCGGTGTGGGACGGCAACGAGGTCTGGCTGCTGACCGCGGGCGGCGCCACGTTCGCCGCGTTCCCGGAGTGGTACGCCACCCTCTTCTCCGGCTTCTACGTGCCTCTGCTCCTGATCCTGCTGGCACTCATCGTCCGTGGCGTGGCCTTCGAGTACCGCGGCAAGATCTCGGACGAGGTGTGGCGGCGGCGCTGCGACGTGGCGATCCAGGTGGGGTCGTGGACGCCGGCGTTCCTGTGGGGCGTGGCCTTCGCGAACCTGGTGCGGGGCGTCCAGCTGGACGCCGCGCACCAGTACGTGGGCGGGTTCTGGGCACTGCTCAACCCGTTCGCCCTGCTCGGCGGGCTCGTCACCACGGTGCTGTTCCTGCTGCACGGCGCCGTGTTCCTCGCACTGCGGACGGACGGCGACCTCCGGGAGCGCGCCGGCCGCCTCGCGTCCGCCCTCTCCGTCGTGGCCGTCGTCGTCGCCGGAGGCTGGGCGATGTGGGCGCAGGCCGCGTACTCGGTGCCGTGGACCTGGGTGGCGGTGGCCGCCGCGGCGGGAGCGCTCGTCGGCGTGGTCGTGATGACCCGTCGCCGGAAGGAGGGCACGGCGTTCGCGCTGTCGGCCGTGGCACTGGTGGCGGCCGTGGTCCTGATCTTCGGCTCGATGTACCCGGACGTCATGCCCGGGCTGGACGGCGGCGAGTCGCTGACCGTCACCGAGGCGGCGTCGACGCCCTACACGCTCGGGGTGATGACGGTCGTCGCGGTGATCCTCACCCCGCTCGTGCTCGCCTACCAGGCCTGGACGTACTGGGTGTTCCGGCGCCGCCTGTCCGCCGAGGACATCCCCGCGCCCGCGGGCCTGACGTGGAAGCGGATCAAGGACGCGGCGTTCTGACACGCGAGGCGGTGTCGAGCGTCGCCACCGCGACGCGTTCACCCACCACCCAGGGCGCGCCGATCGCGCAGACGGCGGGCCGCTCGGCGCAGTCGACGTACTGGTCGGCCCGCGCGCCGTCGGACCGCTGGAAGAGGGGGTAGGCGGCGATGTCGACGCGGAACGCGCCCCGGGAGTCGGCGACCGCCGTCGTGCCGTACTCGTAGAGGCAGTCGGGGCCGTCCACGCCCGTCCCGTCCGCGGCGACGGGACACTGCGACAGGTCGACGTCGGCGCCCGGCTCGAAGCCGCTGCCCCGCACGACGGCGGTACCGGTGTTCTTCCGCACGTCGTAGGTCCACGACTCGATGGTCAGCTCGGGCGCCTCCGGCACGGTGACGCCGTCGGGCAGCGTGAACGGGGCGACGGCCCGCACGGTCCGCCCACCCGTGACGACGCCGAGCACGCACCCGGTGTCGCACAGCACCTCGTGGCCGTTGATCTTCAGGAACACCTCGGGTTCGACGGTCGTGCGAAGGCTGCCGTCGGCCGCCGTCTCGACCGCGACGCCCGCGTCCGAGTTGAAGGAGCACATCGTGTCGGCGGCTCCGCGGTCGAGCCGGACGTACTCGGCCGCGCACGGAAGCACCTCGACGACGCTCCCGCCGGGCAGCCCCTCGGCCCGCACCTCGAGATCACCGCCGACCGGGACCACCTCGAGCGACGGCCGGCTCGGATCGGGCGCGGCGGCGGCGCGATCGGCGGCGCCCGACGCCGACGCGGCGGCGGACGGGTCGGTCGGCGGCACCCCGTCGGCCTCGTTCCTGGTGCTCTCGGGATCACATCCCGCGAGCGCCAGGAGCAGGATCCCGGCCAGCACCGGCGTACCGAGCCGCCGGGCGCGCGTCGCCGTCACGGGTATCCCAGGTACTCGTCGATGGACCTGCCGATGCGCCACGAGTAGTCCTGCTCGCCGAGCAGCCAGTTCCGGCCCTTGTTCCAGGTGTGGAACTCCATCTCCAGGTAGCACGCGACCGCGTTGGTGTTGTTCAGCTCACCGAGGTTGGAGCGGTAGGAACGCACGTCGTTCGTGCCCGGACTGCCGGGGCCGAACCACCGCACGAACGAGTCCGAGCACTCCCGGCCGGCTGCCGACACGTACATCATGAGCGTCCCGTGGTTGGCGCCGGTGGTGTCCCCGCACTTCTCGCTACGGGCGTTGGAGTGGATCGGGATGTGGAGGTCCGCGCCGTAGTTGTTGGAGCTGTTGACGTTCTGGTTGAGCGTTCCGGTTCCTCGCCGTACGCGGTATCCCCGTTCGAGGAGGTTGAGGCGGTCGTCCCGGACCCCGTTGATCGCGTGCAGAGCGGTCGCGAAGGACTGCGAGTTCTCGGAGTAGTCGCGGCAGCCGTGGTTCGTGATGCAGGAGCCACCGGGCACGCCGTCGTTGCCGTCGTGGCAGGCCTGCGACAGGTAGACGCGCTTGCCGTTCCAGCCGGCAGGGTTGTAGTCGACGTCGGCGGCGGCCGGCGCGGCGACGGCCGGCACGCCGACGACGGCGGCGAGCAGGACGGCGCCCACCCGGGCGAGGGTCCGGCGGCGGTTCGAGGTCATGGCGCTCACTCCTCGGTGCCGAGCTCGACGGGAAGGGGCACGGTGGCGCACACGTCGCCGTCGACGGCGAGGGCGTAGGCGAGGCAGTCACCGGCGACACGGAAGCGGACCGAGTCGAGAGCGCCGTTGCTGTGCGCCGTGAAGACCAGGGCCCGGTCGATCTCGTGGGCGGGAACGGGCGCGGCAGCGGCTGCCCGGGGAAACGTCGCCGGAAGATCGACGACCGCGCGCCCGTCCGTGACCACGGCCTCGCTGGCGGAGAGGTCGGCCCCGGGCATGAGCTCGGCGAGCACGACGTCCACCGCCGTTCCGAGCGAGTGCCGGAGGCCGCCCCGTACGGGTGCGGCGGGCGGTTCGTGCCCGGTGGCCGGGTCGCAACCGAGATACGGCACGGTGGCCGTGCCGTCGGTCCGCGGTTCCGTCGGCAGGTCGGGACACGACTGCGGCTCGACGGCGCGGTCGCCCTCGGCCTCCGACGAGGCGGCGTCGAGTGCGGCGCGCTGCTTCCCGTCGGGCAGGTCGAGGCCGGCGACCTCGACCGTCCAGCCGTCGAGGCCGGCGCCGGCGTCGGCGTCGTTCATCCACGAGTAGACGGCCTCGGGGTCCCGGGACATGTCGACGGTCACGACCCGTGCGGACTCGTCGACGGCGGTCACGAACGAGCGGTCGAGGGCGGCGGCGCGCGCGTCACGCTCCGCGCCCTCCGGCCCGGCGGTGACGCCCGCCGTCCGGCCGAGCTGGAGCATGCCCACGATCACCGAGAGCAGCAGCAGGGCCAGGAGACCGGCGAACACGCGAGACGTCCGCCGGGAGCGGGACCCGTCCGGCGCGCCGGCCGACGACACCGGCAGCGGCGCCACGACTTTCCTGATCACCGTCATGTCACTCCCCTTCGAAGTTCGCTGGAATGCGGGAACCACGTGTCTGGGGCGGATCAGCAGGGATTTATTACGTCCTGGAATGAAAGTGTGCACAGCAGGCGTGAAATCGGCAAAAGATAGGGCTGGTACCCGGCACGGCTTGGGAGCACGGCGTGCCGGGTACGGCCCCGACAGGCCGTCGTGGTGATCCCCGGACGGCACGGGCCGGGAAATCGTCATGGACTGTGAGGGACGGCATTTCCTGCGCAGCCCCCCGACGCGCAAAGATAGGCGGGTGCGCCCCCTCGATCCACGACTCCGGCACATTCGGCCGGCACGTTCATATCTCACGCTGACCGTCGGGCTGGGGCTGGCCTCCGCCGGACTCGTCGTCGCGCAGGCGCTGCTGATCGCGGCACTGCTCGCGCCGGTGATCCAGGAGCCCGGGGTGACACCGGCCGGCGGGCTGTTCGTGGCACTGGGCCTCGTCGTCGCCGGCCGTGCGGTCGTCGCCTGGGCCCAGGAGCGGTTCGCGCGCCGCGCCGCGTCTCGCACGATCGCCGACCTGCGCGAGCAGGTGGTCACCGCGGTCGCCGTGCGCCCACCCCGCGGCACCGGCTCGACACCGGACGGCACCGCCGTCGCCACCCTGGTCACGCGTGGGCTCGACGACCTCGAGCCCTACCTGGTGCGCTACGTGCCGCAGCTCGTCCTGACCGCGCTGCTCACTCCCGCCCTGGTGCTGGTGGTGCTGTGGCTCGACTGGGTCTCCGCGGCCGTCGTGGCGGTGACGCTGCCGCTCGTGCCGATCTTCATGGTGCTCGTCGGACGCCTCACGGCGGGCGCCTCCGAACGGCGGCTGGCCGCGGTCGCCCGGCTGGGTGACCAGGTGCTCGACCTCGTGGCCGGCCTGCCGACACTGCGCGCTTTCGGACGGGCGGCCGGGCCGGCGGAACGCGTCCGCGCCCTCGGCGAGGCGTCACGGGACGCGACGATGCGGACCCTGCGGGTCGCGTTCCTGTCGTCGATGGTGCTGGAGCTGCTCACCACCCTGTCGGTCGCCGTCGTCGCCGTGGGGGTGGGCCTGCGCCTCGTCGAGGGCCAGATGGACCTGGGGGCGGCGATCGCCGTCCTGGTGCTCGCCCCGGAGGTGTACCTGCCCCTGCGCCGCGTGGGAGCGGAGTTCCACGCCTCGGTCGACGGCGTCGCGGCCGCGGGCCGCGCGCTCGATCTCCTGGCGCCGTCGGGCGCCGCCGTCGCCGCCGTGCCGGAGGCCGGGCCCGCACGCCCGGCGGAGGGTGCGGGCCGGCCCGTGACCCTGGTGCTGGACGACGTCCACGTCCGCGCGGGCGAGCGGGGCCTCGTCGCGCCCGCCGGGCTCAGCGCCCGCATCCCGCTCGGTTCCGGGCGGCCCGGTGACGGCCGCGTCGTGGCGCTCCGGGGGCCCAGCGGCTCCGGGAAGTCGACGGCGGTCCTCGTGGCACTCGGCCTGGTCGAGCCGGACTCCGGCCAGGTCCTGCTGGAAGTCGCCGAGCACCCTGGACCGTCCCGGGAGCGACACGCGGACGCCGGCGGTTCCCGCGGGCCCGGCGACCACCCGCCGTCCACCGGGACGCGGCTCGTGCCGCTCCACGAGTTCGGCCGCGAGGCCTGGTGGCGCCGCGTCACCTGGGTCCCCCAGCGGCCGTCGACACCGCCGGGCACTCTCCGGGACATCCTGCACCTGCCCCCCGGCGCCGAGGGCGGGCTCGTCCCTCCGCAGCGCACCGTCCGGGTCGCCCGAGCGGCCCGCAGAACCGGGCTCGACGACATCGTGCGCGACCTGCCGCACGGCTGGGACACCCGGCTCGGGCTGGGAGGGACCGGCCTGAGCGTGGGTCAGCGTCAGCGTGTGGCGCTCACCGCCGCGCTGCTCGACGACAGCGCGGACCGCCCGCTCGTGGTGCTCGACGAACCCACGGCCCACCTGGACGCCCGCTCGGAGGAACAGATTCTCGACACCGTGCGGACGTGGCGCGGCGAGGGCCGCACCGTCCTGGTCGTCGCACATCGCGAGTCGCTGCTGGCCATCGCCGACGACGTGATCGACGTGACGGCACGACCCGTGCCCGGCACCGCCCTGACCGACGCCGAGCCGGGAGCCGCCCGATGAACGCCGAAGCACGCCCGTCGCGTGTCCGTGATCCGCTGTGGCGGCTCCTGCCGCTGCTGGAGGTCCGTCCGGGCCGCGTCGCCGCGGCCGTCGGCCTCGGTTCCTTGGCCCTGGTCTGCGCGATCGGGCTCGCCGCCGCCGCGGCCTGGCTGATCGCCCGTGCCTCGCAGATGCCCCCGGTGCTCACGCTGTCGGTCGCGGTCGTGTCGGTACGGGCGTTCGGGATCGGGCGAGGCGTACTGCGCTACCTGGAACGCCTGGCCTCGCACGACGTCGCCCTGCGCGGCATGTCGGCACTGCGGGCCCGGGTCTACTCCGGTCTCGCGCAGGCTCCCGGTACTCCGTCGGTGCGGCGCGGTGACCTGCTGGCGCGGCTCGGGGCCGACGTCGACAGCGTGGGCGACGTCGTGGTGCGAGCCGTGATCCCGGCGGGGGTGGCCGTGGTGACGGGCACCGGCTCGATCGTCCTGGTGGGCGCGTTCCTGCCCGAGGCCGGGCTCGCGCTGGCGGCGTGCCTGCTGCTGGCAGGTGTCGTCGTGCCGTGGCTGGCCGCGCGGGCGGCCGCACGCGTCGAGGCCGACGGAGCCGCGGCGCGCGGGCGGGTGAGCGGGATCGCGCTGGAACTGCTGGAGGAGGCCCCGCAACTGCGCGTCGCGGGACGGTTCGGGGGCCGTTCGGCGGACCTCCGGGCCGCCGACCAGGAGCTGGACGCGGCGAACGAGGCCGGGGCGAGGATCTCGGGGCTGTCGGCCGCGCTCGGGTCGCTCGCCCAGGGCCTCGCGGTGATCGCCGCGCTCGTGCTGGGCATTCCCGCCGTCGCGGCGGGCCGGCTCGCACCCGAGGAACTGAGCGTCGTCGTGCTCACCCCGCTCGCGGTCTTCGAGGCGACCGCCGGACTCCCAGCCGCGGCGGTCCAGTGGCGGCGGTCCCGGGAAGCCGCTCGGCGGCTGCTCGGCCTCCTGGAGGACGACACGGAACGTGTCGGGGAGTCCCGTCCGGGCCTGCACGGCGTCTCGCTGGACCTGGAGCCGGGATCGGTGACCGTGGTGACCGGGCCGTCGGGCTCGGGGAAGACGACGCTCCTCATGCGAGCCGCGGGTCTCCTCCCGGGCCAGGGAGCGGCGCACGCGCTTGGCACACTATTCATAGCCGAGGACGGTCACGTCTTCGGGACCACCGTGCTGGAGAACCTCCGGGTGGCGCGCGGGGACGTCGGCGAGGAGGAGGCGCGGGCGGCGCTCGGCGCCGTCGGGCTGACACCGTGGCTCGACGGGCTGCCGGACGGCCTGGACACCATGCTCGGGACCGACGCGACGAACGTGTCGGGGGGCGAACGGCGCCGTCTCCTCATCGCCCGGGCGCTGCTCGCGCGCGCGGACGCGCTGCTCGTCGACGAGCCGGGGGAACATCTCGACGCACGGGCCGCCGACGACGTGGTCCGCGTGCTGGCGGCGCACGCACGCGACACCGGCACCGCCGTCGTCCTGGCGACCCACCGCCCGATACCGGCGGGCCTGGCCGACCACGAGGTCGCCCTGACGCTCCGCCGGTGATTCACGCCCGTGACGTCACTCCCCTGACGTCGCTTCCGGGCGGTCGGAGGTGTCCGCCACGGCACGCGCGTGCCGGTGCGGCCGCCCCGGCCTCACTCCCCCGTCGCGCCGTCGATCTGTTCGCGTGCCGCGTCCAGGTGACCCGCGTGGCGGGCGTACTCCTGGAGCACGTGGAACCCGATCCACAGGAGCGTGGGCGGGGTCTCGTCCGGCGTGAACCGCCCACCCGTCGCGCCCCGCTCCGCGAGCCCGCGGGAGAACAGGACGTGCCTGGTCCGGACGCCGCCTTCGTGCAGGCGGCGCAGCCAGGACTCGACCTCCGTGTCGCCCGGCGGCACCTCCCACGCGCCGTCCGGCCGCCCGCCGGCGTGGTCACCCCACGGATCGGGCACGTCCTCCGCCAGGAACCCCCACACGAACCACCGCCGCTCCATGTGGACGAGGTGCACGAGCAGTTCCAGCGGCGACCACCCGGACGCGAGCGGGCGCGCGCCGAGCTGATCGGGGCCCAGACCTCGGATCTTGCGTTCGATCGCGCCCCGGTAGTAGTCCAGGTACGCCACGAGCTGCTCGGCGGGGTCAGGGGAGTCAACACGAGGTTCGACATCGGAGAGCGGCATGTCGTCACCCTAGAGGCTCGCTCGCGCGAACGGCGTTTCCAGGGCATGACCTGCGATGACACCCCGTTTCCGACCCTTACGACATGCGGGTGAAAACCTTCGCGTGACCAATTCGTGACATCCGCCGTGAACCTCTGTACTGTCATCCCCGAGCCGCGGACCCAGACCGCGGCCCCGGATCCGGCCGCCGAACCCTGCCACCGGATCTGCCCAGCGAAAACATGGCGGGGACGGGGGAACCAGGTAGTACGGGCCACGGCCCTTGGGGTGAAGCCTCCTGCGGGAGGCCGGGTGATACTCCCATCCGAACCCGACAGCTCACCTCGCAGGCGTCGGAGGAGACAGTGACCACGATCACGCCTGAAACCAGCCGCTCGTCCCGCCGCGGTCGCCACCGCGCCGAGCGCCCCACCATCACCCCGCTGTCCGGCGTGGGTGAGGCCGCTGCCCGGACGGGCGCCATCGCCGCCGTCACGGGCGGCATGCTCGCGTCGGTGTTCTCGTCGAGCGCCGGCGCCGCACCGCTCGCCGAGGGCAACAAGCAGACCGTCGACTACGGCAAGGCGGACGCCGGCGTCCTGGCGGACGAGCTCGTCGAGCGGGTCCAGGTCTCCCAGCGGGCGGAGACCGTCGTCGAGGCCAGCACCGTCAAGGTGACCCCGTACGCGGAGACCGCCGAGGGCAAGGCCGAGGCGAAGCGCATCGCGGAGGAGAAGCGCCAGGCCGAACTCGAGAAGCAGCGCCAGGCCGAGCTCGAGGCCCAGCGCCAGGCGGAGCTCGAGGCCCAGGCTGCCGCTCAGGCGGAGGCGGAGGCAGCGGCAGCAGCCGAGGCCGCGGCCACCGTGTCCACCTCGGCCGTGTCCGCGACGGGTCAGCAGGCGGTGAACCTCGCGATGGAGCTCGTCGGCACACCGTACGTGCTCGGCGGTTCGACGCCGTCGGAGGGCCTCGACTGCTCCGGCCTCATCACCTACGTGTACGGCCAGCTCGGCATCAGCCTTCCCCGCACGTCGAGCGAGCTGCGCTACGCCGGCACCGTCGTCGCGGACCCGCAGCCCGGCGACATCGTGTGGACCTCGGGCCACGTCGCCCTCTACGCGGGCAACGGCATGATCGTCGAGGCCGTGCAGCCGGGCACGCCGCTGCGCTACACGACGATGTGGCAGTCCAACCCGACGTTCGTCCGCGTCGCCTGAGCGTCGCGGACGGTCACCGGCACCCCGCACCATGACGGCGTGCCGGTGACCGTCCGGCTCCAGGGTTACAGTCCCGGCGTGAAGATTCTCCTGCCCGACGTCACCTTCGACCTCGGATTCCGCCGGCTCCTGGACGCCGACCTGCGACAGGCGGTCGCCGACGAGGCGGTGGTGCGCTACGCCATGCACGAGCCCGTCCCCCACGAGCACGCCGATGCCGACGTGCTGGTCACCTGGGCGAACCCGCCCGCGCTCGTCTCCGACGCGGCACGCCGCCTCACCCGCCTGCGCTGGGTCCAGACCCTCTCGGCGGGCCCGGACGTGGCGCTGGCCGCCGGGTTCGCCGACGATGTCACCATCTCCTCGGGACGCTCGCTCCACGACGAGACGGTGGCCGAGCACGCCCTCATGCTCGTCCTCGCCTCCGTACGACGCCTGCCGGAGGCTCTCCGGGCGCAACGTGAGCACCGCTGGGCACGGGAGATGGCCGCCGCCCAGGCGGCCCCCGACACCGACGCGCACTGGACCCTGTCGGGGGCGCGCGTCGTCCTGTGGGGCTTCGGATCCATCGCGGAACGGCTCGCCCCGCTGCTCGACGCCCTCGGCGCACACGTCACCGGGGTCGCCGGGACCCCGGGCAGCCGCGCCGGGTTCGACGTCGTCGGCCCGGACGGGCTCGCCGGACTGCTGCCCACCACCGACGTCCTCGTGTCCCTGCTGCCGGCCGTGCCGGGCACGCGACACGCGCTGGACGCCGGCGTCCTGGCCCAGCTCCCCCCGCACGCCCGGTTCGTCAACGCCGGGCGCGGCACCACCGTCGACGAGGCCGCGCTGCTGGACGCGCTCCGGTCCGGCCGCCTCGCCGGGGCCGCGCTCGACGTGACGGAGACGGAACCACTGCCCGCCGACTCGCCGCTGTGGGACTGCCCGAACCTGATCCTCACGCCGCACGTGGCCGGCGGGCGGCCACGTGGCGCCGCACGGTTCCTCGCGGACCAGGTCACGGCCTGGACACGCGACGGCGCGGCAGGGCTCAGGAACGTGGTACGCGCTGGCAACGAGGGCAGAAGTACGACGACCGGTTCATGAACTGCTCGCGCCGCACCTCCGTCCCGCAGCGGCGGCAGGGCTGCCCCTCGCGCCCGTACACGTTCAGCGACCGCTCGAAGTAGCCGGACTGCAACAGTGCTGGACGTTGACCTGGTTCGTCGTGTCCAAGCGCGTCATAGCTTTGTATTTGGCGCTGCGACCAGCGCATCGACTGCTACGACCGCTTCTCGCCTCATGGCATTTCGGCGTCCTGGCGACGACGGCGGGCGACTTGCAGGTCTGACGAAGTGTGACGGATTAGGTCAGGTCGAACGGCGGACTCGCAGCGGCATTCCGATGGGATTGTCCCGTCGTCAGTGGCCGCCGCGACCCTCACCTCCGCGTAGTGGAACGTGCCGTGCGTGACAAGGGTCAGCCGATAGACCGCCGAGCGGTAGGCGTCGTCCATCTCGGGAACCTACTGGCTCTCTGCGACGGCGAGTGGAGCATGGAGCTCGTCACTGTCCGCAGGTAGGTGGTGCGCACGTAGCCACGCGGTGAGCCGGTCGGGTTCCGCGAGCGTCGCCTTCCCGAGCCAGTGATGACACTCGATGGAATCGGGAAGGTCGATCCGGACGACCTCGATCAGCATGCCCTCGCTGTCGAAGAACTCGATGACGAGGTCACCGGTGCACATGCAGACGAAGTCGGTGACCTCGTTCACGGTCAACGCGGTGACCAGCGCTGCCAGGTCAGCCATCCCGGTGGTACCGACCGCTGGCCCAGAACGCACGGCCACCACGCGCTTGAGGGTCCCGTCCGCGAGAACGTCCTCGTCGGGATCGACAGCCGAGACGAAACTGCCGCCGACGCCGACCTCGGCGCGGACCGCTCGCGCCAACGCGCAATCGAGCGCGTCAAGGTCCAACGTCGGCGCGCCGGAGAAGAGCAGCTCGGGGCGCGACTTTCGCTTCTTCCTTCCCACGGAGATGAACGTACCGTCTGGGCGCAGCGGCACTGACGAATCGGGTTTCGGGCGCCAGCTCGGGGATGCATCCGTGCCAGCCCCGTCGGCGGCAGCTCAGGGCCACTCCCCTCAATCAGGTACCCCTACGCCGAGATATGTTCCCAGGTTGCGCCGTACGCGCGTGGCGACTTCTGCAAGTCCTGGTAGAAGTCCCATCCTTGGTCCCGGTTAGAGAACACCCGTTCACGGGTCGTATCCCCCTCATCCACGGACCTCCATGTGACGCGGTAGTTCACGCTCGGATCTTCGTAGCCAGTGGTTGGTTCGTGTCTCATCCTTCGGGGCTCCTTCCACAGTTGTAGAGCGAAGCTAGCACCACCTGAGTCGGGGGCGGGCTGGATGCTTGCCAAGGCATCGCTACAGCGATTGTCCGCACAGACGGTTCGGAAGCGCCGGTGTGCTGACGGGCTCTGACCCGCGCGCTACTCGCGCATCCGGGGCAGAGGTTGGGCTCGAACACCTTGGTGAGCCGGGCGTATTCAGTCGCGTCGTATGGGGGCGGTCCATTCGTGGAGATTGTCGTCGTGTCCCACGGTCTTGGGCCGTCGGGGCGAGGTGTGAGCAGGACGCCCACGGTCCACGGGTAGATCGGTCCCAGGGCGCCTGACTTCTTCAGGAAGTCCTGCCGACGCAGCAGCAGCCACGACCGGTAGATCTCCTGGTGGTAGTCGGTCAGTTGCGACATGGTCGTAAAGGTGACCTGGAGAGAGCCCTCGTCGATGTACATGACCCGGTGGTCCATCCGATGACCATCGGGCGCCGCCTCGGCGCACTGGATCAGCCGTCGCAGCAGGAGCCTGCCCAGTTCGGCCCGCGCCCCGACCGCAACACGGTCGATGTAAGAGAGAAGCGCGATGCGGTCTGTTTCGTCGCCTGCGAAGTCGGTGTCGGCGATGTCCTCGAGGATCCGCTGGAAGATCGCCTGCCCGAAACGGTCGGCCGATCCTGCTGGATCGTAGGGGAGAAGGGGCAGGCTCGTGTGCACGGCACCGGTCTCCGGGATCCAGTCAGGCAACCTCCTCGGAGGGGCATGCGCATCCTTCTCGGCGAGGTCGAGGTACCGGTTGCTCTCTGCGCCCAGCTCGAGCGGTTCTTCCTCCTGGGCGACGCGGTGGATGTAGTCGACGACCGCAGTTGCGGAACGAAGCTGGTCCCAGAGGAACTCCCAGTCGCGCCGCGTCAGCACAACGCTGGGGCCCCTGGGGTCGGGCGCCGGGATAACGCCCGTCGGCGGAGAGTCGGGGTGGTCGATCACCACGACGGGAATCCACGCAACCGCGCTTCCGTGGACCTTGACGGTGCGTCCGCGCAGGTTTGTTAGCTCGACGGCAGGGTTGAGTAGGGCTGTCCTAATCGTCCCCCGTGCTTGCCGGAGGCCCTGGGCTGCATTCTTCAGCATCCACTTCCTCGCCCTCTCCGGGGTATCCCCGGTGACGCCTCGGGCCTTGACCTGAAGGCTGATCCCGCGGAGGCCGGCAAGGATCGTTCCGTCGCCGAGTTCGCGCACCCCGCGTCCCTTCGCATAGACCTTCGGTCGGAGGACGAGGTCAGGCAGACCCCACCTGCCAGCAGCAGCCCGAGTGGCTTCCTCGACGGCCGTTCCATCCAGGCTGGCGTCCAGCAGGTCGCGCGCGGGCGCGATCTCACGTCCCAGAACGCGCCCGTCCCCGGAGAGGCGCATGTATACCAGGGTGCCGTCACCGTTGAGGTAGGTGGCCATGCCCCTGTCGGACTCCACGATGGCACCTCTGACGTCAGCTTCCTCGTTGGCACTGTTGAACTCCACGGGTAGCCAGGTGTCGACCTTCTGCTCAGGGAGATCCAGCGCGCGGAGAAGATCCACGCGGTAGGGGTCGCTGACCGACCGCTCCAACCCCTCGATGAGGTGCCGCGTGATCGCAACCAGTCCATGCGAGCGGTGGGCGAAATTGTCATCGGGGTCGTCGGGCCGAGGGCCGGTGTTCAAGATGACATCGAAGGAGACGTTGGGGTTGCCGGCGAACGACGCTCCGGCCGAGTCCTTGTGAAGGGTGAACCTGGCCAACCGCTTGGGCTGATGAAGCGGACCTGCTGGGTCGACTTCTCTCTCCTCGATGCGCACACCGTCTGGAAGCGCAGGTTTGGGATCGGCCTTGGACGCCCATGCGGTGAACAACAGACGTTCTCCCTGAGATGCCTCCCATTCACTGAGTGCCTCAAGCCCGGCTGCGAGATGCGCCATGTCCCGGGCAATCGTGCGTGCGGACGTGGCGTCCAGGCGTTCGGTGAACGGCTGAAGGAGCCGGAGGGCCCGGACCTGGTCCGGGCGCAGACCCCTTAGCTGCCCCCGTGCAGGAAGTGAATCGAACTCCGAGGGCTCGGCGACGAGCGGCATCTGATGGACTTCGGGCTCAACCCACCCAATCGGGCGGCAGACAGCGTTTGCCGCCGCAAGTACACAGGCGTCCAGCGCGGCCTTGATATCGCGGAGGAAGGCGGCCATGGCCTCGTCCGCCTCTCGCTGTAGGGCGTCACCGGGCTCGAAGGAGCACCACACTTCATGGACGAGAGGCTCGGGAGACTCGACCCACGCGGAGAACGGCTGGTCGGTCCGCATCGAGTTCCACAGGGCGTTGATGCGAGAGCGGCTGGCCCGGGCACGGGCCAGGCGGCTCCGAGCGACCGCAAAAACGGGTCCCGGGAGCAAGTCGTCCGCGATGTCCACCACGGGACCAGCATGCCGGATAGGGCCGGCACCCCAGTTTCACCACACAGTCAGTCGCAATAGGTCTGGAACGATTCGGACGTGCCGTGACGCTGCGGTCGTGGCCAGCTTGATCAGACGCTCACGGGCATCCGGGGGTACCGAACAGGCGAGGGTCAGTCGGGCCTAGCGTTCGAGCGCAATCGGTGCGACGTAGACGTCGATTCCGCGACTCGCGATACCGTGCACGGCGCGCACCAGCGTCACCCGTGAGAAGGTAAATAGCCCAGCTGCGGTGATCGGGTTCTTGCGGGCCATCGCGATGACGACACGTTCGGGCCGGTCCTTGACCCAAGTCGGGTCTCCGCCCTGTTCCTGGACTAGTTCGCGGAGTTGGCGCACTGCTTGTGGGTGCATCGCCAGCGACTCGGTCGACACCAGCGCTTGGGCGAAGAGGTGGCTGGCCGGCGCCGACTTCGGAGTCTTCTTGACGTGGACGAGCGTCCCGTCGCGCAGTAGTACGTCGCAGGCCTCGAATCCCCTCTTGTGCGCCGTGGTGTGGACGAACTTGCGGTCGAGGCAGATCCCGCCCAACTCTGCGGCAAGATGCTTGTTGTAGTCATCTTCTTCGTCGAACTCAGCGGTCCAAGCGGGGAGGACGGTTTCGAACTTCTTGCGGAAGATCTCCTCGGTAAGCGCAACGAGCTGGTCGGCGTACTGGTCCTCCATCTGAAACCACTGTCCGTCGAATAGACAGTACCGTTTCCCGTCGAACGGAGTCTCGAACGCGAGCCACTTTCGAGCAGGGATCGCACTGCTCACCGGATCGTCGTCCTCCGCACTGCCGAAGAGCTGAATCCGCATCTGCTTGAGGCGGTCGAGCGGCGCAGACGTCCTCCCGAGCGGTGCCAGGAGGTCGTCGAGATCCGGCAGACCCTCTCGAAGGCTGGCGCCACCCCTTCCGGTTCCCGAGCTCAGCAACTTGAAGTGGGTCGGTGGCGCGTTGTCACCAATGTGCTCGAACGGCCAGGACAGCGCCAGCTGATGGTCACGATCCTCCGCGGTCAGCGCCTCAGCCAGCAAATGATCCAAAGCACTGACCCGAGTTGCTGGCTTCCGGACCGGGACGAGCTGTTCGAGGACCTGCATGCCTTCGGGCGGTTCGGTCGCGAGGAGCGCTTCGATGCAGTCTAGATCCGCAACCAGATCAGCAGCAGTCCTTCCCAGGGGAATGTTGAGGGCGTCCGCGCCGCGAACGGTGACGTCGCCGTCGTGCGTGAGGCCAGGGACCCGACCGCGCACGACGAGCCTAGTCACCATCTCGCCAAAGGACTCGAAACCGAACCGGCTCAGGCCGTCGCCAGTAGGCACCGTCACGCGTGAGACGCGGGCTCCGGCATCGATCGCGCTGCGCGTGATCGAGCTGATCTTCGTGGGGTCACCGAGCCGGATCGCGATCCGTTGCCCGAAGCTCGAGTCCACGAGTGCCTGGTCGATCAGTTGGAAGCCCATGCCGAACGTGACAGCCCACGCTCCTCGGTCGCTGCGACGGATGATCAACGCACCCGCTGCTGTCATGTTGCCGACCACCGCAGGTTGTCCGGTCAACTCTTCGATGTCGCGGGCCCACTTGGCATGCTCGGTGACCATCGCACCGAGCACAAGCAGCGCTTCACGTCCGCCCACGGCGATGTCATACATCGTGAACGCCTCACCGACGTACCGCTCACGGATCACCGAACGCAGGTTCTGGACGTCGACCAGGCGGTACAGCGTCCTGGCAGTGGCATTCTTCTCCTGGCGAGGCATCTCTCGATCTTCCGGGGCAGAGCCGTCTCACGCAACGAAATCCCGACAGAATCACCCCGCCAGTTGCCTATATCCCTGAGCCTCCAGTCCCTGGGCCGGTCAGTTCGGCGCCGCCGACGCTCACGAAGTTGCCTTGCCTCACGACAGGCCGTGTCGCGCCCTGCTACCAGGGTAAGAATGCTCGTGCCCGGCCCGGCGCCGCCGCTTGCCCGGAACATTACGCGCATGTAATAGTGGACGAGTGCTGATCGACTGGACCGACGACTTCGACCGATGGTTCACGCGCCTTGAGGAACGCGTGGACGCCGGAGACGACGAGGCCAGGAAGACCTACGCACTGGTCCGGTTCCAACTGACGCTCCTGCAGGAACTGGACGGCCCGCCCACGCAGGAATCCAAGATGCTCAAACAGGTACGCCAGTCCAAGCAGTACCCCGTCTGGCGCCTGTCCCATCCCTACCGAGAAGGCCTGGCGGTCCGAACCATCGTCTGGTTCGCCGACGACGACACCGCCGTGGTGGCGCTTTTCGCCAACAACAAGGCCCAGATGGGCGACATCTTCTACGCGTCGGTCGGCTCGCGCGCCGACCAGGCCATCGAGAACTACCTACGCCGCATCCGCTCCGACCCACCCCAGGACGACCAGGAAGGAGACGCTTCATGAGCATCAAGGACGCCCCCGGTTTCACCCCCCGCAACGAGCGCATCAGCCGGCCCATGGACCCCGAGACCGAGGCCCTGGTCACCCAGGTGACCGCCGAGGCCGAGGCCGAGGAACGCGCCTACCGGATGAGCCTGGCTGCGGTACGCAGCGCGGCCGTGCTTACCCAGGAAGAGATCGCCCGCAGGCTCGGAGTCAAGCAGGCTGCGGTCTCTCGCATGGAGAGCCGCGACAACCTGCTGTACAAGACGCTCGTCGCCTATCTGCACGCCGCAGGTGCCGATGACGTCAAGCTCACCGCCACCCTCGCCGGCCGCCGAGTCGAGATCGACCTCGACACCGCCGCCGGCACCCCATCCGAAGCAGCCTGACCGAACACCCTTCCCCGGCACAGGGGGAGCCTCACATCCGTGATGGTGGTCATGCCCGTTCGTGATCGTACAAGGAGCCACCTACAGCACCGGGGATCGGACAGTCCCGTTCTTCCGTGATGCACTACTTTCCTACCAGCGATGAACGTTGACGTTCCATGGCCGTCCAACCGTGTCCACCCGCCAGCGCAGAACCGGGCGGGTCCCACCACGGGCTACAGCCCTCGAAATCAGCGAAAACGCTGGCAGCGGGGGCAAAAGTACGACGATCGGTTCATGAACTGCTCCCGCCGGATCGCCGTCCCGCAGCGGCGACAGGGCTCCCCCGCACGGCCGTAGACGTCAAGGTTTCTGGCGAAGTAGCCCGACTCGCCGTTGACGTTCACGTACAGCGCGTCGAACGAGGTGCCGCCCCGTACCAGGGCCTCGCCCATCACCTCCGCGGCGGCGTCCAGCACGCGCAGCACGTCACCCTGCCGCATCCGGTCGACGGGACGGCGGCCGTGGACCTCGGCACGCCACAGCGCCTCGTCCGCGTAGATGTTCCCGACGCCGGAGACGACCGTCTGGTCCAGCAGCGCGCGCTTGATCTGTGTCCGGCGGCGGCGCACCGCGCGTGCCACGGCCACCCGCTCCGCGTGCGGGTCGAGCAGGTCGCGCGCGATGTGCTCGACGGGCACCGGCAGGAGGGGCAGGTCGCTGCCGTGTCCTGCCGCAAGACCCGCCGCGTCGGGGACCAGGTCCTGCACGCTCAGATGACCGAAGGTTCGCTGGTCGACGAAGTCGAGGTAACGGGCGGGGGCGCCGTGGTCACCGGGTGCGCCCTCCAGGTGCAGACGGACACGCAGGTGTGGGTGCTGCCACTCGTCCGCGCTCGTGCCGCCGCGAACCAGGAGCTGGCCGGACATGCCCAGGTGGGCGAGCAGCGCCTCGTCCGGAGGAGCCGCCGGCCCGCCGCCCTCCTCCACGAGGGGCAACCAGAGGAACTTGCCGCGCCGGACCGCGGCGGCGAGGCGCCGGCCCGTGAGACGGCCCGCGAAGTCCGGCGCGCCGCCCTCGTGCCGCCGGACGCTGTAGTCCCGCAGCACCTCTACCCGCCGCACGACGGCGCCCACGACGAACCGGTCGAGACCGTCCCGGACGGTCTCGACCTCGGGCAGCTCAGGCACTCGGCACGTGCCGCGCGGTGTCGGCGGACCCCTCGTCGGCGCCGGCCGCGAGGGGGTACGCGGTGATCAGCGCCTTGTACGCCTCCTCGGCGGCCTCCTGCTCGGCGTGCTTCTTCGCGGAGCCGGAGCCCTGCCCGTAGGCGACGCCGTCGATCACGACCTCGGAATGGAAGATCCGGGCATGCTCGGGCCCCTCGAAGGTCGCCACGTAGTCCGGGGCTCCGAGGCCCCGCTCGGCGGCCGCCTCCTGCAACGACGTCTTCCAGTCCAGGCCCGCTCCCAGCCCCGCCGCGACGTCGAGCTGGGCGTCGACGAGGCGGTGCACCAGCTCCCGGGACACCTCCAGGCCGTGCGACACGTAGGTGGCGCCGATCAGGGCCTCGACCGTGTCCGACAGGATCGAGTCCTTGTCGAAGCCGCGGGTCCGGATCTCGCCCTTGCCGAGGAGCACGTACCGTCCCAGGCCGAGCGTCCGCGCGATCTTCGCCAGGGACCGCTGCGACACCGTCGCGGCCCGCATCCGCGCGAGGTCGCCCTCGCTGGTGTCCGGATGGCGCCGGTACAGCGCCTCGGTCACCACGAGCCCGAGGACCGTGTCGCCCAGGAACTCCAGGCGCTCGTTCGTCGGGATGCCACCCGCCTCATGGGCGAACGAGCGATGCGTCAGGGCGAGCACGAGAAGCTCGGGGTCGAGAACGACCCCGAGCTTCTCCAGCAGCTCGCCCGGCTCCGAGGGGGTCGGAGCGCCGCGGCGGGCCATCAACCCGCGTTGACGGTCTTCAGGGCGTCGCGGTAGGTACGGCCCTTGTACGCCCCGCACGTCGGGCACGCGGTGTGCTGCAGCTTGTCAGCCTGGCACGACGGGCAGGTGGTGAGGGTCGCCGCGGTGGTCTTCCACTGCGAACGACGCGCACGGGTGTTGCTGCGCGACATCTTGCGCTTCGGAACAGCCACGGTCAGCTCTCTTTCGTCTCGTCGGACACGCTCGTGGATTCGAGCATGCTCTGCAGCGCCGACCAGCGAGGGTCGACCTGATCATGATGGTGGCCGGGGTCGTCGGCCAGGCGTGCACCGCACTCGGAGCACAGGCCCGGGCAGTCCGGACGACACAGCGGTTGAAATGGTAGTGCAGTGACCACCGAATCTCGCAATGCGGGCTCGATGTCGGCGAGGTCGTTCTCCAGGACGGACTCCTCGTCCTCGACCTCGTCGTCGCCGGCGGCGGCCCCCGCCTCGGCGCGCTCGGGATAGGCGAAGAGCTCCTGCACCGGCGCGTCGACGTCGATCCGGACCTCGTCGAGGCAGCGGACGCACTCGCCGACCGCCTCGCCACGGACCGCGCCGGAGATCAGCACACCCTCCATGACGGCCTCGAGCCGCAGATCCAGCTCCAGGTCGGCGCCCTCGGGCACGGCCACCACGGGGGTACCCACGGCAGACGGCACCTGCACCGTGGCGCTGTGCGTGCGCATGGTGCCGGGACGCCGGGAGAGCTCGTGCGTGTCGAGCACGAACGGCGAGCGCGGGTCGAGAGTGATGACAGGCTCCGGAGACACGATGGGATGCGGGATGGAATGCGGGATCGGTTGCAGGATGGCGATCCATGCAGGACCAGCCTGCAATCTTACGGCATCGGCCCGGTTCCTGTCCGCCCGGCCCGGGTGTGATCCGACACGCCTCGGCCGACGGCCGCGCGGACGGCGTCGGCGACTCCGGGCGGCACGAGGTCGCCGATCTCGCCGCCGTTCCGCGCGATGTCCTTCACCAGCGACGACGCGATGTGCGCGTACGCCTGGTCGGCGACGACGAACACGGTCTCGACGCCCGACAGGTGCCGGTTCATCAACGCCATCGGCAGCTCCGCGTCGAAGTCCGCGCCTCCGCGCAGCCCCTTCACGACCGCGGTCGCCCCCACCTCCCGGCAGAAGTCGACGAGCAGGCCGTCGGCCACACCCACCTCGACGTCCGCGGTGACCGGGTCGGCGGCGACGGCCGTGCGGGCCAGGGCCGCGCGGGCGTCCAGGTCGAGGAGTCCCGACTTGCCGGGGTTCCTGGCCACGGCGACGATCACACGGTCGAACAGCGTCCGTGCCCTGCGCACCACGTCGAGGTGGCCGAGGGTGATCGGGTCGAAGGAGCCCGGGCACACAGCGATGGTCATGGCGCTCACCCTACGGCGTCGGGTCCGCGGGCTCCGCGTAGTGCACCACGGTCTCGCCGTAGGGCTTCCTGCCGAACGGCGCCAGGCCGTCCGGCCAGGCCGGTTCGGGGCTCCTGGCCGACCGTTCGACGACGACGACGGCGCCGGGGGCCAGCACCCCCGGCGCGGCGAGATCACGCAGCACCCGGGCGAGACCGTCGTCGGACAGGTCGTAGGGCGGGTCGAGGAACACCAGGTCGAGGCGGTCACCGGACGGGTGCGGGGCGTCCGCGAGCGCGCCAGTGTACCGCTCCGCGGGGCCGGCCACGACCCGCACACGCGGCGCGAGGCCGAGGTCGGCGACGTTCTTGCGTGCCGCGGCCACGGCTGCGCGCGCGGAGTCCACGAGGGTCACGTGCCGGGCACCGCGGCTGGCGGCCTCGAGGCCGAGCGCGCCGGACCCGGCGTAGAGGTCGAGCACGCGCGCGCCGTCGAGCACGTCGAGGTGGTCGAGGCGGGAGAAGATCGCCTCGCGCACGCGATCGCTGGTGGGTCTGGTGCCCTTCGGTGGCACGACGAGCGTGCGTCCGCCCAGGCTTCCCGCGACGATCCTCACGGGCGAGAGTTTACGGTGGCGGCGCTACGACCACGGCAGGTCCACGGACGCGGCCACGGGCAGGTGGTCGCTGCCGGTCCGGTCCAGGACGCGGACCTCGGTGACCCGGGCGCCGCGAGCGAGCACGTGGTCGATCGAGACCGCCGGGAGCCGTGCCGGGAAGGTGAACCCGAAGCCGTGCCGCGGTTCGGACACCAGGGCGGTGACCGGGGCGAGCGCCGGGTCGTCGGGGGTCGCGTTCAGGTCGCCGGCCACGACGACGGCGTCGGACCCGTCGGCGGCCAGGGCGTCCGCGAGCAGTCCGATGCTCTGGTCACGGGCCGCGACGTCGAGTCCGGCAGGGCTGAGTCTCATGGACGGCAGGTGCACCGCGTAGACGGTGACCCCGGGCGTGTCCCCGGCGGGGAGCACGGTGACGCGCATCCCCCGGTTCCAGCCCGGGCCGGCGCCGTCGGGCCGCAGATCCACGGCTTCCGCGTCCCGGAGGGGGTGGACGGACCAGACGCCGACCGTGCCGTGGACCTCCCGGTGGGGAAGGGCGTCGCCGAACGCTCGCGTGTACTGCTCGACGAGCGGGGGCGTGACCTCTTCCAGGACGACGACGTCAGGGCCGGCGCCGAGCAGGACGCCCACCGTTCCGGCGATGTCCCGGTTCTCGTCGCTGACGTTGTGCTGGACCACCGTGAGATCGTCGCTCGGGACGGGTTCGGCGGCCAGGCGGGGCCAGAGGACCCAGCCCCAGGCAGCGGCCGGCAGGAGGAAGGCGAGCGTCGCGGTGGCCGACCGGCGCGCGAGGCCCAGGACGAGCAGCAGTGCGGCGAACGCGCCGAGCCACGGCAGGACCGAGGCGACGAGGCTCGCCAGGCCGAGGGAGCCGGGGAGCTGGTCGTGGAACAGGAGTGCCACGGCCAGGAGGAGCTGCAGCACGGCGAGCACGATCCCGCGTGACCACGCAGTCCCGCGCGGACGCGGCTCGCGACGGTGCCGTCGCCGGCGGGGGCGGGCGTGCTGGTGGTCGCTCACGGGCGCGGACTCTACTCGGGTCGGATCGACCGGGGCTACGCCCGCTCCAGGAACTCCTCCTGCTCGGCGTCGAGGTGCTCGGCGATGGCGGCCGCGAGCTCGGGGGCGTAGTGCAGGTCCGGGTCGGCCGTGACGACGCCGACCGCCTCGGTGCGCGCCTGCTCGATGAGCTTCGCGTCCTTGACCACGCGCAGCAGGCGCAGGGAGCTCGACCGACCGGACTGGGCGGCGCCGAGGACGTCCCCCTCGTCGCGCAGTTCCAGATCGGTGTTCGCGAGCTCGAAGCCGTCGGTGGTGCGCACCATCGCCTCGAGGCGCGTCCCCGCGGTGGAGTCCGGCGGCGCGTCGGAGACGAGCAGGCACAGGCCCGGGGCGGCGCCTCGCCCGACACGGCCGCGCAGCTGGTGGAGCTGGGACAGGCCGAACCGGTCGGCGTCGAGGATCACCATGACGGTCGCCTCGGGGACGTCGACGCCGACCTCGACCACGGTGGTCGACACGAGCACCGGCGTCTCGCCCGACGCGAACCGCGCCATGGCGTCGTCCTTGTCGGCGGGCGGGAGCTGCCCGTGGAGGACGCCGATCTCGACGCCCGCGAGCTGTTCGCGGCCGCGCAGCTCCTCGACGACCTCCAGCACGGCTCGCAGCGGCGCGGCGGCGGGTGGCGCGCCGGGGTCGAGGAGGGGCCCGGGCCCGCTGTCGTCGTCCCCGCCCGGCCCGGAGGCGGGAGGCGGCACCGCCTCCATCCCGTCCTCGCCGCCGCCGTCGTCGTCCGGGTGGATCCTCGGGCACACGACGTAGGCGCGACCGCCCCGGTCGACCTCCTCGCGGACCCGTGCCCACGTGCGGTCCATCCACCGTGCGTTGCCCGCCGGGACGACGTGCGTGGTCACTCCCGCACGGCCGGCGGGCACCTCGGTGAGGGACGACGTGGCCAGGTCGCCGAACACGGTCATCGCGACGGTGCGCGGGATCGGGGTGGCGGTCATGACCAGCAGGTGCGGGGCCGCACTCGCCTTGTCCCGCAACCGGTCACGCTGCTCGACCCCGAACCGGTGCTGCTCGTCCACCACGACCAGTCCGAGGTCGGCGAACCGTACGTGCTCCGACAGCAGCGCGTGGGTGCCCACGACGATCCCCGCCTCGCCGCTCGCTGCGGCGAGCAGGGCCTCCTTCTTCGCCTTCGCCCCGAGGGAGCCGGTCAGGAGAGCGACACGGGTGGCGTTCGCCGCCCCGCCCAGCATCCCGCCCTCGGCCAGCGGCCCGAGCAGGGTGCGCAGCGTGCGGGCGTGCTGGGCGGCGAGCACCTCGGTGGGCGCGAGCAGGGCCGCCTGGCCCCCGGCGTCGACCACCTGCAGCATGGCGCGCAGCGCGACCACCGTCTTGCCGGAGCCGACCTCACCCTGCAGGAGGCGTTGCATCGGCCGAGCGGTGGCGAGCTCCGCGCTGATCTCGTCGCCCACCTCCCGCTGCCCGGCCGTGAGCTCGAAGGGCAGCCGGGCGTCGAGGTCGGCGAGCAGGCTCCCCCGGGTGGCGCCGGGACCGGCGGGCGGGCGCGGCGTCGCGGGCCGCCCCGTCGCGAGCGCGCGCCGCTTGGCGAGGGCTGCCTGCAGCACGAACGCCTCCTCGAACCGCAGCCGGTGCTGTCCCGCACGGACGTCGGCCATGGTGTCGGGCCGGTGCACCCTGCGCAGCGCGGCGAGGCGTTCGGGCAGCCCTGCCCGTGCGCGCACCTCGAGCGGCACGGGATCGGGGACGTCGGCATCCGTCAGGGTGTCCAGGACGGTGCGCACGGCCTTGGCGATCTTCCAGCTGGGCACGGTGGCGGTGGCCGGGTAGATCGGGATGGGGCGGGCCGCCTCGGCGAGCATGTCCTCGTCCGAGGCCAGGTCCTCCTCGCCCATCATGAGGAACGCCGGATGCGTGAGCTGCCGCTCGCCGCGGTACAGCCCGACGGTACCGGTGAACAGGCCGGTGCTGCCCGGCACGAGCCGCTGCTCGTGCGCGTAGAGGGAGCCTCGGTGCTTGCCGAAGAACGTCAGGGAGAGCCGGTGCCTGCCGTCGGTGATGACGGCCTCCAGCAGCGCGCCCCTGCGGTTCCGCATCGACCGGACGGTGGCCTGCACGACGCGCGCCATCACGGTGACGTGCTCGCCGGCGCGCAGCAGGCTGATGTCGGTCAGACGGCCCGGATCGTCGTAACGCCGCGGGTAGTGGCCGATCAGGTCGCCCACCGTCTCCAGCCCGAGCTTCGACAGCGGGTTCTTGCCGCGCGCCTGGCCGAGAGCACGCGACAGCGGCTCGTCCAGCCGGGCCCGGGACGTCACACGCCCTCCCGGGGCGCGGTCTCGACGCCCAGGTGCACCGTCCTGCCCGGACGGCCCGTGGGCAGGGCGACCAGTTCCGCGGCGGGAGCCACCCGGGTGACCGCCGCCGCCAGTTCGTCCGCCACCGGTGCGGCGTCGTCGTCCAGGAGCGCCGTGACCACCTCCGGCCGGCGGGCGGCGTCGGCCGGGCCCACCAGCCGGGCGAGCGCCTGCCCGGCCTCACCGGCGTCCACCGGGCGGGCGACACGCAGCCCGGCCAGTGCCGATTCGGCCGCCTCCCGCGGCGTGACGCCGCCCGGAGCCGTGCCGAGGGCCGCGAGCGCCACGACGACGTGCACGTCGGTCGGTGCGTCCAGGACGATGATCTCGTCCAGGTCGCCGCCGCCACGCCCGGGGCCGGGGTCGCCGTCGAGGGACGCTCCCGCGGTGTCGCCGAGCAGGAGGGCGCGCCGGGCGCCGGTGGAGGCCGCGGCGCGCTGCACGTCGTCCGGGGTGACGGTGTCGACCGTGGCGCCGAAGCCGCCCGTGAGCAGCACGACCGCGCCGGCATGGGCGAGGTCGGCGGCCAGCGCCGGGGCGCCGGTGAGGGCGACGACGCCCCACTCGTGCGGGTCGGCCGCCTCGAGGTGCCGCACGTGGACCTGCGCGAGCGTGCCGGTGCCCGCGATCCCGGCGGCGACGTCGAGGGCGTCCGGCAGCCGGTCGGTATGGACGTGCGCCTGCCAGACCGCCGTCTCGGCCCCCGTGTCGCCGCCCACCACGACGACGGAGTCGCCGATCTCCTCGAGCCGGGAGCGCAGGCGGGGCGCGACGTGTTCGGCGCCCGCGGCACCCCGGGTCAGGACGAACATCAGTTCGAGGCCGCCCGGTCCGGTGAGGGCGGAGGCGTCCGGGGACACGGGTTCGGGCGGGACGTAGGCCGCGCCGCGGCCCGGCCGGACGATCAGGTCGAGACTCACGCGTTCCATCGTGCCCGGGCTGTCTGACACCGCCGCCGCGACGAACGCGCCGAGCACGAGGACGAGTCCGCAGGCGCCGGCATCGAGGACCCCGGCCGCGGCCAGGACCGGGTGCTCCGTCATGCTGGTGCGGGCGGCCTCGCGCGCGGCGCCGACGGCGGCACGTGCGACCGCGCCCGGGCCTCCCCCGGCGTCCTCGGCGGCCCGGCCGGCGGTCGCGGCGGCGTCGGCGGCGGTGAGGATCGTCCCGTCGGCGGGGCTGGCGACGGCCGCGCGCGCCGACCGCGCCGCCTCCTCGAGGATCGTGGCGGCGGTGGCGCCCCGGCGGGCCTCCAGCGCCGTGCCCCGCAGCCACTCGGAGAGGATGACGCCCGAGTTGCCGCGCGCTCCGAGCAGCGCGGCACGCGCCGCGGCGGCGAGCAGCTCGACACCGGTCGCGTCGTCGGGCGCCGCGCGGACGGCGTGCTCACCCTCACGCAGCGTGAGGTACAGGTTGGTGCCCGTATCGGCATCGGCCACGGGGAACACGTTGACCCGGTCGAGGGCGGCCCGTTCCCGGCGCAGCGCGTCCGTCGCACCACGGACCCATCTGCGCACGAGACCCGCGTCGATCTCCGTCACCCCTGCCCTCCGTCGGTTCGGTCCGCTGCGCCCATCCGGCATCTCCTCACGTCCCGCTCCGGCCCGCGCTCCGCTCCCCGGCCACGCCGCGTGGCCGGTCCGCGGTGGCGCGGCGTGCCCGGTCCGCGGGCGCGCCGGCATCCACCGTACCGGCGCGGGTGGTCGCGGCGCGGAGCGACCCACGGCCGGAGCACGCGGTCCGGTGTGACGCATTCCCGCTCGCGGGACACCGGTACGGTTTGAGCGCCGAAGTACGGATCGGGTACGCTCTTGTGATTGTCCGACGGCGTCCGCGGGTCCGGAGTACCGGATCGGTGGCCGGAGGGCAGATCCCTTCAACGACCACTCACCACGTCCTGCTCGTGTGCACGGACGTGCACGACACTCAGGAGACTCCGTGGCTGCCAACTGCGACGTCTGCGGCAAGGGCCCGGGCTTCGGGCACAACGTCTCGCACTCCCACGTGCGGACCAAGCGCCGCTGGAACCCGAACATCCAGCGCGTCCGTGCCGTGGTGAACGGCACCCCGAAGCGCGTCAACGTCTGCACCTCGTGCCTCAAGGCCGGCAAGGTGCAGCGCCGCGTCTCGGCCTGACGCCCAGCATCCGTATCTCGACGCCCGCCCGCGGCTCCGGCCACGGGCGGGCGTCGCGCTGTCAGCGGCTTCGGCCCGGCGGGCGCGATGACCGGACTCGTCGGGCCGCCCCCGCGCGGCACCGCACGGCCTGCCGCGCCGCCACGTCTCCGTCTCCGCGCCCCCAGATCTGCGCATAGGCTGTGGCTGGACGCCGTCCCCGGCTTGTCGCACGGCGCTTGTTGCACGCACGATCCCGACGGTGAAAAGGTGAGGTCCATGGCGGCTCAGCTCGACGAGGTGTCCATCCGCCCCGCGAGGGCCGAGGACGCCGACGACATCGCCCGCGTCGACATCGCGTCGTGGCGGGGAGCGTACTCCGAGATCCTTCCCGGCTCGTACCTGTCCTCGCTCGACGCGGAGGAACGCGCCGCCCTGTGGCGGGACGCCGTCGCCGCCGAGGGCACCCGCATCCTCGTCGCGGAGACCGGCGGGGGCACGGTCGGGTTCACGAGCGTCGGACCGTCGCGCGACGAGGACGCCGAGGACGGCGATCTCGAGATCTACGCCATCTACCTGCATCCGCGCGCGTGGGGCAGCGGCGTCGCCCGCGACCTGATGCGCGAGGTGCTCAACCACGTGCCCGACGGTGCGTCGGTGACGCTCTGGATCCTGCAGGAGAACGAGCGCGCCCAGCACTTCTACCGCCGCCACGGGTTCACGCCCGACGGCACCGAGCGCATCGACGAGATCGGCGGCAAGCCGCTGACGCAGCTGCGCTACCGGCGCTGACCGCGTCCCTCTCAGGCCGCCTCGGTCACCGGGACGACGCGGTCGCTCCGCTCCAGGCCGAACAGACCCAGCACCTGGACCATCATGTCGTCGAACAGTTCCTGGAAGTCGCCGTAGGCGAACGACAGGTGCCCGAACGCGGCCATGCACAGCACGCCGAAGAAGCTGCGCCAGGCGACGATCCACAGATAGCCCAGCCCCAGCGGCACCTCGATGTCCGGCGCGATCGTGCGGGAGTGCTCCACGACCTGGGCGCGCAGGTCTGCGGGGACGTCGACGTCGCGCGGCAGCCACGAGGCCGGGTCGGACTGTCGCAGGTGTGTGACGAAGGCCGGCACGTAGGCGCCGCCGATGATCCCGGCGATGTCGCGGTCCGTCTGCTCGGCGCCCTCCCTGACCTCGTGGAAGTCGGGCCCCATCAGCAGCGAGAACTCACCGGGATGAGCGATCGACCAGGAGAACACCGTGTGGGTGAGGGCGTAAAGCTGTGCGCTGACGTCGTCGGCCGGCTGCCTGTCGCGCGCCACGACCATCCGCGCGGCGAGGTTCTCGGTGACGCTGTGGTGCACGGCACGCAGCAGGTCGACGCGCCCGCCCGGGAAGTACCGGTACAGGGCCGGCGACGTGAACTTGAGCGCCTTCGCCACCGCCGCGATCGTCACGCTGCGGGTGCCGCCGGAGTGCACCATGATCTCGCGGGCGGCCTTGACCGCCTGGCGCCGGGCCTCGGCATGGCGCCCGCTCAGGACCGAGTTGTCCGCGGTCGTGTTCGTGGTGGTCACTGGCATGTCCTCTCTGCTTCGACGAGCGACACGGCACCGGCGAGGTCGATGACGAACGACGACGTGTGGTCCTCCATGACCGCGGGCGGCACCACGACCTCGACCGCGGGATCGCGGCCGTAGGTCGTGAACGACCAGGTCCCTTCGTCGTCCGTGGCCACGATCCAGTCGACCGTCGTCCCGTTCGCGCTCTCCACGCTCTGGCACTGCGCCGACGGACCGGGAGGCTCCACGCCGCACCGTAGCGTCACGGCGGCGCCGGGCGCGCCCCAAGCCGCGGTGGCCTGCGAGTTCGTGTCGACCCGCGGCAGATCCTCGGCCAGGTCGTCGGGCAGGGCCAGGACCACCGACGCGCACTCCGGGTCGGCCGCGCCCGGTGCGGCGGCCACACCGATCGTGGGTGCACAGGCGGAGGTGGCGACCAGAGCGGCCGCTGCCGGCAGCGCCGCGGTCAGTGGTGCCCTTCGGCGGAAGATCACGCCGCCACCGTACCCTGTCCGCGCCGGTCGTGGCCGGGACGTGGGTTATGCCGGCCGCGGTCCGCCCCGGTGTGCGAGCCCGGCGAGCGAGCCGGCGACATCCCTGGTCAGCGCTTCGCGCCACGGTGTATAGGGTTGTCCCCGTGACCGAGCGGGTGCGTGACGTGAACGAGGACGAGCTGCTGCGGCGCATCTTCCCTCTCCTGCCCGTCGGTGGATCGACGCAGGTCGGGCCGGGTGACGACGCCGCGATCGTGGCCGCGTCCGACGGGCGGTTCCTGGTCTCCTCCGACGTGCTCGTCGAGGACCGGCACTTCCGCATGCGCTGGTCGTCCGGGGCGGACGTCGGACACCGGGCGGCGGTCCAGAACTTCGCGGACATCGCCGCCATGGGCGGGCGCCCGACGGCGCTCGTGATCTCCCTCGTCATGCCGGGCGACACCCCCGTGGACTGGGTCGAGGACCTCGCCCGCGGACTCGCCGAGGCGTGCAAGCCGCTGCGCGCGGGCGTCGTGGGCGGGGACCTCGCGAGCGGTGAGTCGATCGTGGTGAACGTGACCGTGCACGGCACCCTGGACTGGCGCGAGCCCGTACTGCGGGCCGGCGCGCGGCCGGGCGACGTCGTCGCCCATGCGGGCGCGCGGGGCTGGTCCGCCGCCGGTCTGGCCCTGCTCGACTCCGACCTGATCCGCCCGACGCATCAGCATCCGCTCGTCAAGGCCTACCTGCGCCCGGACCCGCCTCTCGAGGCGGGCCGCCGGGCCGCGCGCGCGGGCGCGACCGCGATGCTCGACGTGTCGGACGGCTTGCTGCGCGACGCCGGGCGGATCGCCGTGGCGTCCGACGTACGGCTCGACCTGGACGAGGCCGCGTTCGACGACGACCGGCGCGCCCTGTCGGACGCCGCCCTCGTCGTCGCGCAGGCGGCTCTCCGTGCGGGTGGCGCCGGCGACCTGGTCGGCGACATCGGCCAGGCGGAGGCGGCGAACCGTCTCATGAACCAGTGGATCTGGTCGGGCGGCGAGGACCACGGGCTCCTGGCGACCTTCCCCGAGGACACGACCGTTCCGGAGGGATGGACACCGATCGGCCGGGTTCACCCGCCCGGCAAGGCCGCACCGCGCGTCACGATCGGCGGGCGGCGTCCGGTGGTGTCCGCGGGCTGGGACCACTTCGAGTCGTAGCCTGCCGCAGCCCCGCCTCACCGCACGACGTCGACCTTGTCCGGCGTACCGCCCAGGTCGCAGAACTCGTGGGCGTTCTTGAGCAGCTTCATCTCCTCGGAGAACTCGTGGCTCCGGTCGTGGTGCCCGCGCCCGACCGCCTCACGCAGCCGTTCCAGCTCGCCGTTCGTGTTGTGGGAGAAGACCCGCACGACGTATCCCGTGCTGGACTCGATCTCCAGGCACGCGAACGGCGGGCAGGGGGCGCCGCGCATGCCGTAGGCGAGCAGAGCGCCCGCCGCGACGACGAGCAGCGCGGGACCGAGCCAGAACAGCGGTTCCAGCACGCCGAACAGCAGGAAGCATGCCCAGGCGAGCGCGAACAGCACGACGACCCCCGCCGCCTGCCCCGGCCAGCCGCCGGGCATGCGGCGGCGAGGCTTGCCGATCCGGTGGATCCTCGCCCGCTCCAGGTTCCCCAGGGGGAACATGATCCCGCTGACGGTGAGGATGCCGCCGCTGACCCGTGGTGTCCACGTCGTCTCCGTCAGCCCTTCGAGCTTCCAGAACGCTGCCACGATCCCGCCCTTCTCGTTCCGTGGCGCAGGCTCGCGCCCCCGCCGTCCGCTCTCCATCTCGCGATGCGCGTCGCCTCTCCCATCGACCCCCGCCAGACCGGGCCGTGTCCCGGGAGCACGACACCGGCGTCCAGCCCCGCGAGCACGTCGAGCGACGCGTCGGCGGCAGCCGGGTCGTGGGCGAAGAACGCCGGGGACAGCTGCGGCCCGGTCAGCCGGGCCAGGGGATGTGCGGTGATGAGCGCGTCACCGGTGGCCAGCAGGCCGCCGGGCAGCATGTAGGAGGTCGACCCGGAGGTGTGGCCGGGCGTCGCCACCGGCACAGGGGCACCGGGCAGGTCCAGGGGTTCCCAGGAGTCGCCGTCGGGCAGCGGCACGGCGCCGGGCAGGGACCGGCGCCGGAGCGCCCCGGCCCGTGCCACGTCGAGCCCCCACCGCAGGGCGCGGCGCCCGCCGAGCCGCCGGACGACGTCGAGGGGCCGTGGCTGCTCGAGCTCACCGTTCGCGGCGTGCTCGGCGTCGGCCGCCGCCATGTGCACGGGCGTGCCGTACTCCCGGCGGAAGTGCCGCGCGCCGCCGAGATGGTCCGCGTGCGCGTGCGTGATCACGATCGCCCGCACGTCCCGCGGGTCGCAGCCGACCGCCACCACCGACGCGACGACGGCGGCCGTGTCGCCGCTCCAGCCCGCGTCGATCAGGGTCAGATGCCGGCCCTCGCGCAGCAGGTACCAGTTGACGTGCGTGCCGGAGCACCGGAAGACATCCGGCGCGACCCGGCTGACCACGACCATTCCAGCACCCCCTTGACCTGCAATGACATCTCAGTAAGGGTGCCATCCAGGCAATCAGGAGTAAAGGATGAATCCGGAGATCGCCGCCCGGATCCGCGGATCAGCGCAAACCGACCGGGCGCTCGAGCGCGAGCTGGATCAGTTCGTCGATGAGCTCCGGGTACGGGACACCGGACGCGTCCCACATCCGCGGGTACATGGAGAACGGGGTGAAGCCCGGCATCGTGTTGATCTCGTTGACCACGACCCGCTCGTCCGGACCAACGAACACGTCCACCCGGGACAGCCCTTCCGCACCCACCGCCTCGAAGGCCCGGATCGCGACCTCCTGGATCTCCTTGATCACGTGGTCGGGCAGGTCCGCCGGGCAGGACAGCTCGACGTCGGCCTCCGCCAGGTACTTGGCCTCGAAGTCGTAGAAGTCGTGGTCGCCGGCCGTCACCTCGATCTCGCCCGGCAGCGACGCCCGCGGGCGCGCCCCGTTCCGGCCGCCCAGCACGGCGCACTCGATCTCGCGCCCGGCGAGTCCGGCCTCGACGATCACCTTCGGGTCGTGCTCGGCCGCGGCGCGCACGGCCGCGTCCAGGTCGTCGAGCGAGTCCACGCGCGAGACGCCGAGGGACGAGCCCGCCCGGGCGGGCTTCACGAACAACGGCAGGCCGAGACCGGCCACCTCGGACAGCACCTCGTCCCTGCGGGTGTCCCACTCCCCCGGCCGGATCACCGTGTACGGGCCGATCGGCAGGCCGTGGCCGGCGAAGACCATCTTCATGAAGTGCTTGTCCATCCCGACCGCCGAGGCCAGCACGCCGGAACCGACGTACTTCACGTCGGCGAGCTCCAGAAGCCCCTGGACCGTGCCGTCCTCCCCGTACGGGCCGTGCAGCAACGGGAACACGACGTCGACCTCGCCCAGCGCGGCGGGAACCCGTCCCGCCTCGATCACCCGCACGTCGCGGGATCCGGCGCGCAGCGGCAGCACCACCTCGCCCGGAGCGGCGGGCACCTCGGGAACCTTGCCGTCGGTGATGGCCCAGCGCGCGGCCTGGCCGTCGGCCACGACCCACTGGCCGTCACGGGTGATGCCCACGGGCACCACCTCGTACTTGTCCCGGTCGATGGCCCCCAGGACACCACCCGCGGTGGCGACGGAGATGCCGTGCTCGCCCGAGCGCCCGCCGAACAGGAGCACCACGCGCGGCCGGCGGCCGGGGTCGGGCGCGGCCGCCGCGGGTTCGGGCGTGGAGGACTGGGCATCGCTGCGGTTCGACATCGGCCCTGACACTACCGGACCCGGGGCATACCGGAGGCCGCGCGGGGCGGCGGCGACCGTCCTGGCCGGCGACCCTCGGCACCGCGACGACGACGCCCTGGCGCCCGTGTCCCGGAACAGGGCAGAATCACCCGAGGCGAGCAACTGACTCCCGCTACAACGAGAGCCTGTCGAAGGAGACGTGGCGATGAGTGCGACGGATGTGTCCACGGCCCGGCCCGAGCTCGACCGGGCGCTGCGCGAACTGCGCGACGGCGCCGAGCACTGGGCCGGCCTCCCCGTCCCGGGCCGTGCCCGGGTGTTCCGTGAGGTGTTCGACGCCGTCGCGGGCACCGCGCGTGAGTGGGCCGAGACCGCGGCACGCGCGAAGGGCATCCCGGACGGTTCGGCCGCGGCCGGCGAGGAGTGGATGAGCGGCCCGTACGCCGCGCTGGAGTCCTCGGCCGCCTACGCCCGTGCGTACGAGGCGATCGCACAGGGCCGGTCCCCCGCCGACGGGCTCCCCGTGCGCGCCGCGCCCGGCGGCCGCACCGCCGTACGGGTGCTGCCGCGTACGGCCCAGGAGCGGGTCCTGTTCCACGGCTTCCGGGCCGAGGTGTGGATGCCGCCAGGCGTCTCCGCCGAGCAGGTGCGGCGTGAGGCCGGGCTGGGCGCCGGCACGGTGGGCACGAGCGGCGGCGTCGGTCTCGTGCTCGGCGCCGGGAACGTCTCGTCGATCGCGCCGCTCGACGCCTTCTACGAGCTCGTGGCGGCGGGCCGCACGTCGCTCGTGAAGCTCAACCCGACCTTCGCCGGCCTGCTCGGCGTCTACGAGAAGGCCCTCGCGCCGCTGATCCGCATCGGCGCGGTCCGCGTCGTGAACGGCGACAGCGCCGTCGGCGCCTACCTGGCCCGGCACGACGGGGTCGACAAGGTGCACGTCACCGGCTCCCGCACCACCCACGACGCCATCGTGTGGGGGCGCGGCGACGAGGCGGACCGCCGCCGGACGCAGGGCGAGCCGCGGCTGGCGGTCCCGATCACCAGTGAGCTCGGCGGCGTCTCACCGGTCATCGTGGTCCCCGGCAGATGGTCCGACGCCGATCTCCGCTTCCAGGCCGAGCACGTCGCGACGATGCGTCTGCACAACGCCGGGCACAACTGCATCGCCGGGCAGATGGTCGTGCTCAGCGACGACTGGCCGCAGCGGGACGCCTTTCTGACCCAGCTGCGCCGCGCGTTCGAACGGCTGCCCGCACGCGATCCCTGGTACCCCGGCTCGGCCCGCCGCGTCGCCGAGGCCGTCGCCGCACACGCGGGCGCGGAGACGATCAACGGCCGCGTCCTGCTGGAGTCCACGGGCGACGACCCCGCGTGCGGGACGGAGTACTTCGCGCCCGTGCTCGCCTGGACACGGCTTCCGGGAACCGGAGCGGGGTTCCTGCGCGCCGCGGTGGACTTCGCCAACGAGCGGCTCGAAGGCACGCTCGGCGCGAACGTCGTCGTCGACCCGGCGACCCGGAAAAGCATGGGTGCCACGTTCGACGACGCCCTCGCCGGGCTGCGCTACGGCACGATCGCCGTGAACGCCTGGACCGCCGTCGGATTCCTGCTGGCGGGCGCCACCTGGGGAGCCTTTCCCGGTCACACGACCGAGGACGTCGGCAGCGGGATCGGGGTCGTGCACAACGGCCACCTGCTGGCCGGACCGGAGCGCACCGTGGTGACCGGGCCGTTCCGTGACTTCCCGCGCTCCGTGGCGCGCGGTGAGCTCTCGCTCTTCCCGAAGCCACCCTGGTTCGCCGGTGCCCGCACCGCCGCGGCCACGGGTGAGCGGCTGACCCGCTACGCGGCGGCACCCTCGTGGGGGCGTCTCCTCCCCGTGCTGGTCTCGGCCTTCCGCGGCTGACCGACGCCCGCGCGGGCTCCGCCGCGGCGGGCCACGGGTGGGCCGGGGCGACGGCGGCCGACGCCACGGTCCCGTCGTACGCTCACGGCATGACCGATCAGCACCATCCCTCGCCGTCCCCCGCGACCGTCGCCGTGCACGCCGGACGGCCCGGCCGGCGGCGGGGCGGAGCGGTGAACCCACCAATTCCGCTGAACAGCACGTATGTCTCCCAGGGCGAGGTGCCGCCCGGTGAGCTCGCCTACGCGCGGGCCGACACCGACGCGTGGCACGCCTTCGAGGACGCCCTGGCCGCGCTCGAGGACGCGGCCGAGCGCGGGATCGTGTTCTCCTCCGGGATGGCCGCGATCGCCGCGGTGCTGTCGCTCGTGCCCGACGGCGGGGTCCTGGTGCTTCCGCGCCACGCCTACCAGACGACCAGCGGTTACGCGGACGACCTCGCGGCGCGCCACGGCGTCGCCGTGCGGCGGGTCGACATCGCGGACACCGACGCCGTGGTGGCCGCACTCGACGGGGCCGACCTGCTGCTGGTCGAGTCGCCGACGAACCCGATGCTGGAGGTCGCCGACCTGCCCGCGCTCCTCTCAGCGGCCCGGGAGCGCGGTGTGCGCACGGCGGTGGACAACACCTTCGCCACGCCGCTCGGGCAGCGGCCTCTCGGGAGCGGAGCCGACCTGGTGCTGCACTCCGTGTCGAAGTTCCTCGCCGGGCACTCGGACGTGATCCTGGGGGCCGTGGTCACGAACGATCCCGGTCTCGCGGCACGGATCCGCGGCCACCGCACGCTGCACGGCGCGATCGCCGGACCGTTCGAGGTGTGGCTGGCGCTGCGCGGCCTCCGCACCTTCCCGCTGCGGTTCGAACGGGCCTGCGCGAACGCGGCCGAGCTGGCCCGGCGGCTCGCCGGCCATCCGGGCGTCGCCGAGGTACGCCACCCGTCCCTGCCCGGCGACCCGGGACATGTCCGGGCGTCGGCCCACATGGACGCGTACGGGGCGATCGTCGGTGTGCGGCCGGTGTCCGACGGCGGAGCCGGTTCCGCGGCCGCGGCGGACGCCGTCGTCGGCCGCTGCAGGCTGTGGGTTCCGGCCACCTCACTGGGCGGGGTCGAGTCGCTGATCGAGCGCCGGCGACGGTGGGGCACGGAGTCGGTGACGGTGCCGGAGGACCTGCTGCGACTGAGCGTGGGCGTCGAGGACGTCGAGGACCTGTGGGCCGACCTGGACAGGGCCCTGCGTCCCGATACGCTCGGAGGATGACTCTGCGACGGAGCCTCTCGGCCGCCCTCGTCCTGCCCGCGGTCCTGGCCCTGCTGGCCGCCGGCTGCACCGGCGACGGGGAGCCGGCGGGTGCCCCGTCGGAGACCGGCACGGTCGGTGGCGGGTCGGGCGCCTCGCCGTCCGGCTCTCCGGCGAGCGACGCCCCGGGTACCGGCGCGCCGGACGACGACGGCGCGTCCGGCGACGGCGGCACCGGTGGCGGCGAGGCCGACGGCGACGGCGACGGCGGGTCCGACGAGGACACGCCCACGTCGGCGCCGCCGTTCACCGCCGACACGAGCCCCGACCGGGCCGAACCGACGGGTGTCGGAGAGACCTTCCTGACCGTCACCGACATCCGGACGGGAGTCCACGACGGATTCGACCGGGTCGTGTTCGACCTGGAGGGCACCGGGTCCGGCACGCCGGGCTGGGACGTGCGGTACGTGCCCGAGGCGCGCGACGACGGCAGTGGCCACCGTGTGGACGTGGCGGGCGACGCGATCCTCCAGGTGAGGATCTCGGGCACCGCAGCCCCGACCGACTCGGGCGTCCCCGATGCCGACCGCACCCCGATCCGGCCGGCGAGCACGGAGGCCGTCGAGGAGGTCGTGTACCGCACCTGGTTCGAGGGCTACAGCACGGCCTTCGTCGGCGTCGACGAGGCCGAGCGCCCGTTCCGCGTCTTCCTCCTGACCGACCCGGTCCGAGTGGTCCTCGACGTCCAGCACTGACGCCCCAGGGCGTCGCTGATACCGCCCCAGATGTCGTCGGTCCTTCGTCGAGCGGACGGTCCTTCGTCGAGCGGTCGGTCCTTCGTCGAGCGGTCGGTCCCCCAAGGAGCCGACCGCATTGACAAGCGACCGACCGCTCGACATCGGACCGACCGCACCCGGCGAGCGAGGGCAGTCTGCGCCGCGGGGGCACCGCTCAGACGCTCTCCGACTTGAGGGGCCGGGAGAGAAGGGCGACACCCAGCTCGTCGATCGGGAGCCTGCCCGAGATCACGCCGACGACGCCCTCCGTGATCGGCATGTCCACACCGTGCGTCCGGGCCAGGTCGAGGACCGACGCCGAGGACTTGACCCCCTCGGCCGTACCACCGGTGGCCACGATCGCCTCGTCCAGGGACATCCCCTGGCCGAGGTGCTTGCCCAGGGTGTGGTTGCGGCTCAGCGGAGACGCGCACGTGGCCACCAGATCCCCCATGCCGGCCAGCCCGGAGAAGGTCTCGGGCCGGGCCCCGAGCGCCATGCCCAGGCGGGTGATCTCCACGAGACCACGGGTGATGAGCGTGGCCGTGGTGTTCCAGCCGAAACCGCGGCCCTGGGCCATGCCCACCGCGAGCGCGATGATGTTCTTCACGGCGCCGCAGAGCTCCACGCCCACCACGTCGTCGTTGGTGTAGGGCCGGAAGTACGGGGCGGAGCACGCGTCGGCGACGAAGCGGGCCGTCGCCTCGTCGGGTGCGGCCACGACGCTGGCGGCGACCTGGCGCTGAGCGATCTCGGGCGCCAGGTTCGGACCGGAGACGACGGCGACGCGGGTGGCCGGGATGTCCAGAGCCTCGGCGACGACCTCGCTCATCCGCTTGTCGGTGGCGAGTTCGACGCCCTTCATCAGGGACACGACCACGGCGTCGGGCTCGACGAGGTCCGTCATCGGCGCCAGCGTGGTGCGCGCCACCTGGGAGGGGATCGCCGCCACGACGATGGCGGCGCCCGCGAGCGCCTCGGCGGCGTCGGTGGTGCCGCGCATCGGCGGCAGCGTGACGCCGGGCAGCCGCTTGGGGTTCGCGTGGTCCTCGGTGACGGAGCGCGCCACCTCGGGGTCGCGGCCCCACAGGACGACGTCGCAGCCGGCGTCGGCCAGCACCATCGCGAAGGCGGTGCCCCAGGCTCCGGAGCCGAGGACGGCGACCCGGGTCGGCTCGCCGCTCACGGGCGCTCCACCGGCGGGTAGTCGGTCCGCTTGGCGTTGTACTCGGGGTGCTTGCGCAGGTCGAAACGGTGCTTCGGCGGCTCCTCGCCACGGATCTCGGCGAGCTGGCCGGTGATGGCGTCCATGACCCGTTCCGTCGCCTCCGCCAGGACGGCGCTGTCGAGCGGCTTGTCGTACAGGTCGGAGAGGTCGACGGGTTCACCGACCGAGATGACGACCTTCTTCCGGGGGAACGGGCTGGGGACGCGGCCGTACCGGGGCAGTGTCCGGTGGGCGCCCCACTGGGCGATCGGGACGACGGGCAGTCTCGAGGCGAGCGCCATGCGCGCCATGCCGGTCTTGGCGACCATGGGCCACAGGTCGGGGTCCCGGGTGAGGGTGCCCTCGGGCAGGATGACGACGGCGGCGCCGTCACCCAGGAGCTTGCCGGCGTCGGCGAGGGACTGCGCGGAGGCCTTGGTGCCGCGGTCCACCGGGATCATGTTCGTCCACTTCAGCGCGAACCCGACCGGTGAGTCGAACAGGGCCCTCTTGGCGAGGATGCGGGGCTCGTACCCGCTGTCGTAGACGAAGTGCGCCAGAGGCAGGGGGTCGATCTCGGTGACGTGGTTGGCCGCCGCGATGAACCCGCCCTTCTTCGGGAAGTTCTCCTGTCCTCGCCAGTCGTACTTCCACAGGCTGAAGCCGAGGTGTCGCACGCAGAAGGCGACGAACCGGTACGCGCGGGTCTGCGGCGGACGGGATGGAGGGCTGGCGTTGGGCACGGCGAAACAATACCTGCCAGGGCTCGTGCGCAGGACCGTGCCCCTGGTCCCGGCACCCGCCCGGTCCCGGCACCCGCCGGGCCCACTGCCTCGAGGGGGCAGGGACCCGGCGGGACGGGTGCCGGTGCGGGTTTCGGCGTCGCTCAGTCGCGGGACACGTCCGCGCCGAGGGCGACGAGCTTGTCCTGGAAGTTCTCGTAGCCCCGGTCGATGAGCCGGATGCCGCGGACGGTCGACTGCCCCTTCGCGGCCAGCGCCGCGATGAGGTGGCTGAACCCGCCGCGCAGGTCCGGCACCTCGATGTCGGCCGCGGCGAGCGGGGTCGGGCCGGAGATCACCGCGGAGTGGTGGAAGTTCCGCGCGCCGAACCGGCACGCGCCGCCACCCAGGCACTCCTTGTAGACCTGGATGGTGGCGCCCATCTTGCGCACCGCCTCGGTGAAGCCGAAACGGTTCTCGTAGACCGTCTCGTGCACGATCGACAGGCCCTTGGCCTGCGTGAGGGCGACGACGAGGGGCTGCTGCCAGTCGGTCATGAAGCCGGGGTGCACGTCGGTCTCGAGCACGATCGACTTCAGGTCTCCGCCCGGGTGCCAGAACCGGATGCCGTCGTCCTGGACGTCGAACCGGCCGCCGACCTTCCGGAACGTGTTGAGGAACGTCATCATCTCCGGCTGGGTCGCGCCCTTGACGGTGATGTCGCCGCCGGTGGCGAGCGCGGCCGAGGCCCACGAGGCCGCCTCGATCCGGTCGGCCAGCGCCGTGTGGGTGTAGCCCTCGAGGCGGTCGACGCCCTCGATGCGGATCACGCGGTCGGTGTCGACCGAGATGATGGCACCCATCTTCTGCAGCACGGCGATGAGGTCCATGATCTCGGGCTCGATCGCGGCGCCGGACAGCTCGGTGACGCCCTCGGCGCGGACCGCCGTGAGCAGCAGCTGCTCCGTGGCGCCGACGCTGGGGTACGGGAGCGAGATCTTGGTGCCCTGCAGGCGGCGGGGCGCGCGCAGGTGGATCCCGTTGGGTCGCTTGTCGACGACGGCGCCGAACTGGCGCAGGATGTCGAGGTGGTAGTCGATCGGCCGGTCGCCGATCCGGCAACCGCCCAGGTCCGGGATGAACGCCTCACCGAGCCGGTGCAGGAGCGGTCCGCAGAACAGGATCGGGATCCGGCTGGCGCCGGCGTGCGCGTCGATGTCGGCGACATGGGCGGACTCGACGTTCGAGGGGTCGAGATCGAGGATTCCCGCGTCGGGGTCGTACTTCACGGCCACGCCGTGCAGCTCCAGGAGCCCGGAGACCACCTTGACGTCCCGGATCTGCGGCACGTTGCGCAGCACGCTCGGGGTCTCGCCCAGCAGTGAGGCGACCATGGACTTCGAGACGAAGTTCTTGGCGCCGCGCACCGTGATGGAACCGTTCAGCGGGTTCCCGCCGTTCACGTAGAGAAGGTCGTTCATGTCCTCGTCGTCGCCTTGTCGTCGATGGGCAGTCGATGGCCGTCCGTCCGGCGGACCCGGCCGGTGCCACGGGACATGATCGTCGCCGGGCCGCGCGCCCCGATGATCCTGCCCCGACGGGCACGAGCGTGCCAACACGCCCCGAGCCGAGAGTATTCACGTTCACTACACCTTCACCCGCCACGCACGGTGGCGCGCGCGGACACGCCGCGCCCGTGGCGTGCGACACGCCGAGCGGTGGCGCGGCAGGGCGCCACCGCAGCGACACGCGGGCCTTCGTGCGAACAACGTTTTTCACCTTTCGCCGCGAGGTGTCCGGAGTGTGATCTATACCACATCACCGACGGTCCCGTCGCCGTCCCGCCCCCGCCGGTGAGCGGATCCGGGTGCGACCGCTGTCGCGGTCCGACCGGTGCGGCGCTCCGCGTGGTTTGAGTTCCGCTGCATGGGCCCCTTAGGTTCTCTTGCCCAGTGCGTCAGGAAGCGTCAGAACGGCGCAGCGCACCGGCCACTCCTCGACGACCCTCACGAGGTGCGGGCCACGTCAGAGGGAGCTTCATGGACAACGTCAATCTCGTGCTCGACACGTTCGCCGAGTACGTCTTCTTCGCCGTTCCGGTGGCGGGTACCGACCTCCGGCTGGTGGTGGTCTGGCTGATCGTCGCCGCCGTGTTCTTCACCGTGTGGCTCGGGTTCCCGAACCTGTGGGGCTTCAAGCACGCCATCGACCTGGTGCGCGGCAAGTTCGACGACAAGCGCGACCCCGGCGAGGTGTCGCACTTCCAGGCGCTGGCCACGGCGCTGTCGGGCACCGTGGGCCTCGGCAACATCGCCGGCGTCGCCATCGCCATCACCATCGGCGGCCCCGGCGCGACGTTCTGGATGATCGTCGCGGGCCTCCTGGGCATGTCGCTCAAGATGGCCGAGTGCACGCTCTCCACCAAGTACCGCCACGTGCACGCCGACGGCACCGTCTCGGGCGGCCCGATGTACGTGATGCGTGACGGCCTGGCGTCGATCCGCCTCGGCGGTCTCGGCAAGGTGCTCGCGGCCCTCTTCGCGGTCTTCGCGATCCTCGGCTCCCTGGGCGGCGGCAACATGTTCCAGTCGAACCAGGCGGCCGCGCAGATCGCCAACGTCGCGGGCAGCGACATCGAGACCCTCGGCCTGTGGGTCGGACTCGGCTTCGCGGTCCTCGTGGGCCTCGTGATCATCGGGGGCATCCGGTCGATCGCCAACGTCACGAGCAAGGTCGTCCCGGCCATGGCCGTCGTGTACCTGGCCGCCTGCCTCGTGGTCATCCTCGGCAACCTCACCGCCGTCCCGGCCGCGTTCGGCCAGATCATCGGGGGCGCGTTCGACCCGGACGGCATCACGGGCGGCATCATCGGCGTGCTCATCATGGGCTTCCAGCGCGCCGCGTTCTCGAACGAGGCCGGCATCGGCTCGGCCGCCATCGCGCACTCCGCGGTGAAGACCGACGAGCCTGCCAGCGAGGGTTTCGTGGCCCTGCTCGAGCCGTTCATCGACACCGTCGTGATCTGCACGATGACCGCGCTCACCATCGTCATCACGGGCGTCTGGACCACCGGCGGGGACGACGGCGTCGCGCTCACGTCGGCGGCCTTCAAGTCGGTCCTGCCCTGGTTCCCGTACGTGCTCGCGATCTGCGTGGTCCTCTTCGCGTTCTCGACGATGCTCTCGTGGTCCTACTACGGCGCGAAGGCCACCGGCTACCTCTTCGGTGACAACCGCCACGCGGAGAACGTCTACAAGGTGCTGTTCTGCGTCTTCACCGTGGTGGGCGCGCTCGGTGCGAGCGACTCCGTGCTCGGCTTCTCCGACGCGGCCATCTTCGCCATGGCCGTGCCGAACATCCTGTGCCTGTACCTGCTCTCCGGCGACCTGCGCCGCGAGATCAAGGGCTACTGGTCGCGCGTCGTCAAGGGCGAGGGCGCCCCGGACGACGACGCCGAGCACCAGGTGGCGCGCGTCTGAGCACGCCGCCCCCGGGGCCGGGGCCGACCGCGCCCGGGGCGGCCCCGGGCAGCTCGGGCGGCTCCGGGCAGCCCGGGCCGCCCCGACCGGGCGTGGTCAGCCGGGCGCCGGCGAGGAGGTATCGCGGGCACGGGTCGTGCCACGGACGATCAGGCTCACGTCCCCGACCACGTGCTCCGGCCCTGCCTCCCGGTCCTCCAGCTGGCGCCGCAGCAGGCGCAGGGCCTCGGCCACCATCACGGGGTGGCCGGGGTCGATCGTCGTCAGGCCCGGCACGAGGTGCTCGGAGATGCCAAGGTTGTCGAACCCGGCGAGCTGGACGTCGTCCGGCACCCGCAGCCCGGCGTCGTGCAGGCCCGCGAGGGCACCGATCGCGACCTCGTCGGTCACGGCGAACATGCCGTCGACCTCCAGTCCGCCGTCGATCGCCGTGGCGACCGCCGCGCGCGCCTCGGCGATCGAGTACGTGGTCAGCGGGATGACGAGCCCCGGGTCGTGAGGGAGGCCGGCCTGCTCCAGCGCCTGGGACCAGCCTTGCGCACGACAGGTCGCCATCTCGGGGTGCGGCGCGGACAGCTTCCCGCCCAGCACCGCGATCCGGTGGGCTCCGCAGCGGATCAGGTGCTCGGTGGCGAGCCGTGAGCCGACGACGTTCCCCATCCGGACGCGGTGATAGCGATCGGGTACGGCCTGCTCGCCCAGGAGGACGATCGGCACGTCGGGATGGATGCGCTCGAGATCGGCCATGTCGAGCCCGACGGCGCTCAGCAGCACGCCGTCGTACTGCTGGAGCCTGGCGAGCGAGAGCGCCGACAGCTCCCGTTCCCGGCTGGCACCCGACTGCTCGACGACCAGATGCATGCCCTCCGGCGCCAGGGCCTCCGAGATCCGTGACGCGAGCTCGCCGTAGTAGTGCAGGTCGAACTGGGGCACGATGAGGCCGATCGTGCCCGTCCGGCCGGACCTCAGCCGGCGTGCGGTCAGGTTGATCTCGTACCCGAGCTCCTCGACGACCTCGAGTACCCGCAGCCGCGTGTCGGCACCCACGTTGGACCGCCCGTTGAGCACGTTCGACACGGTCATCACCGACACCCCGGCCGCGCGCGCCACCTCGCTCATCGTGACCATTCGTCTTCTCCCCACGACGGGTCACTCTGCCAGCCCGGCAACCGCATCGCGCACCCGCCCCACCTCAGGTCACGAAACGGTGACGATCTAAGGCCCGCTGCTTGACGCGGCGCACCGGTGGTGGTCGACTCCTGCCGAAGATTTAACGATAAATCTTGCGTACACCGTAGTTCGCGATGACGGCAGCGACGCCGTCGTACCGGAAGGCGACATGACCACCACAGCCATCATCGACCTGGACCTGCCGGGCCCGGTCGTCTCACGTCACGTGTACGGACACTTCGCCGAGCACCTGGGCCGCTGCGTCTACGGCGGGTTCTGGGTGGGCGAGGACGCGGACGTGCCGCACGTCCGGGGCATCCGGCGCGACGTCGTGGAGGCGCTGCGCGCCCTGCGGATCCCCAACCTGCGCTGGCCCGGCGGCTGCTTCGGCGACACGTACCACTGGCGAGACGGCGTCGGGCCGCGGGACCAGCGCCCGCGGATCGTCAACAGCCACTGGGGCGACGTCGTGGAGGACAACTCGTTCGGCACGCACGAGTTCCTCGACCTGTGCGAGCTGCTCGGCGCGGAACCCTACGTGTCGGGCAACGTCGGGTCCGGCTCCGTGCGGGAGATGTCGGAGTGGGTCGAGTACCTCACCCGGGCCGACGACTCCCCCATGGCGGCGCTGCGCCGGGCGAACGGCCGGGACGAGCCGTGGCGCGTGCCGTTCTGGGGCATCGGCAACGAGACCTGGGGCTGCGGCGGCAACATGCGGGCCGAGCAGTACGCCTCCCTGGCCCGCCACTACTCGACGTTCGTGCGCGACCAGGGCGACAACTCCGTCTACCGCATCGCCGTAGGCCCTCACGACGACCAGTACGACTGGACCGAGACCATGATGCGGTCGTTCGACGACCTGGCCGCCGACCCCGCGGCTCCGGCGGGCCCGTTCCAGGCGTTGTCGCTGCACTACTACACGATGACCGGCTCCTGGGCGGACAAGGGCGACGCGACCCGCTTCACCGAGGACGAGTGGTACGTCGCGCTGTCCCGCGCCTCGCGGATGGAGGAGTTCCTCACCCGGCACGCCACGGTCATGGACCGCTACGACCCGTACCGCAAGGTCGGCCTCGTGGTGGACGAGTGGGGCACCTGGTGGAACGTCGAGCCGGGAACCAACCCGGGGTTCCTGTACCAGCAGAACACCCTGCGCGACGCCCTCGTCGCGAGCACCCACCTCGACGCGTTCCACCGGCACGCCGACCGCGTCGTCATGGCGAACATCGCGCAGACGGTCAACGTGCTCCAGGCGATGCTCCTCACCGACCCGGACTCCGGCGCGCTCGTCCGCACGCCCACTTACCACGTGTTCGAGATGAACACCGGCCACCACGACGCCGCGTCGCTGGACGTCCACCTGCGCGACGTCCCGACGCGGGAGGCGGACGGTCGCACCCTGCCCCTGCTCTCCGTCACGGCGTCCACCAGGGACGACGACGCGCTCGTCTCGCTGAGCAACCTGGACGCGAGCGAGCCCCGCGAGGTGGTGCTGGACCTGCGGGGCCGCACCGCGCGCCCCGGGCGCGCACGGATCCTCACCGCGCCCGCGCTCCAGTCGCACAACACGCCCGACGCCCCGTCCGCCGTCGCGCCCAGCACGTTCGACGGCGTCCACGAGCACCCCCGCGGCCTGCGTGTGCAGCTACCGCCGCACTCCTACGCCACCGTCGAGTTCCGGCTCACCTAACGCACCGCAGGCAGGCATCCCGAGGCCGCCGGCGCACGGAACCGGTGCCTCCACCCGCCTCGCCTCCCCCCCCCCCCGAGACCGACGGGCGCGCCCCGTCCCGCCGCAGTCCGGCACCGACGCCGGAACGCGGCCGACCGAAGGAGAACGTCAACGATGACCGGAAGAAACCGCCGCGGGGCGTACGCCGCCTCCGCCTGCGCCCTGGCGGGAGCCCTTACGCTGTCCGCCTGCTCCGGGGGCACGTCCCCCGACGGCACGACGGTCGAGGAGGGTGAGCCGTACACCCTGACCGTCTGGACCAACTACACGACCGGCCCGGGCCAGGACTGGTTCGAGGAGGTCGCCGCCCAGTTCGAGGCGGAGCACGAGAACATCACCGTCGAGGCTCAGCACGTGCAGAACGAGGAGCTCGACGGAAAGCTCCAGACCGCGCTGAACTCGGGCGACGCGCCCGACGTCTTCCTGCAGCGCGGCGGCGGGAAGATGAAGGACATGGCCGCCGCGGGCCAGCTCCTCGACCTCACGGGCACCGCCGTGGACGCCCCCGAGATGCGCGAGAAGCTCGGCGAGGCGTCGTTCGAGGCACTCAGCATCGACGGCCGGCTGCTGGCCGCTCCGCAGCTGATCCAGCCCGGCGGCATCTGGTACAGCAAGGACCTGTTCGCCGAGGCGGGGATCACCGAGCTGCCCGAGACGGTCGAGGACCTGGAGGACGCGATCGGCAGGCTCCAGGACGCCGGGATCACCCCGATCGCCCTGGGCGGCAAGGACGCGTGGCCCGCCGCGCACTGGTACTACTTCTTCGCCCTGCGTGAGTGCTCCGCGCAGACGCTGGAGGCGACGAACGAGTCCCTCGACTTCTCCCACGAGTGCTACGAGCGGGCGGCCCAGGACGTCACCGACCTGGCGGCGCTGGAGCCGTTCAACGAGGGCTTCCTGACCACCTCCGCCCAGCAGGGCGCCAGCAGCTCGGCCGGCCTGCTCGCCAACCACGAGGCGGCCATGGAACTGATGGGAGCGTGGCAGCCGGGCGTGGTCATGAACCTCACGCCCGACCAGGAGCCGCTGGAGGACCTGGGCTGGTTCCCGTTCCCGCAGGTGCCGTCCGGCGAGGGCGACGCCGAGGCGGTCATGGGCGGGCAGGGCGGGTTCTCCTGCTCCGCGTCCGCGCCCAAGGAGCTGTGCGGCGAGTTCCTCGCGCTCATGAACTCCGAGAAGCACCAGGAGGGCTTCTACGAGGCCTTCGGCACCATCCCGCTGCACGACGACGCGAAGGACGTGGTGACCAACGAGTACGACGAGCAGATGCTCGACGCCCTCGCCGAGGCCAGCTACGTGTCGGACTTCCTGGACACGAACTACGGCCAGCAGGTCGGCACGGCCCTCAACCAGGCCGTGGTGGAGCTGCTCACGGGAGGCACGGACCCCGCCGGGTTCGTCTCCGCCGTCTCCGACGCCGCCGCCCGGAGCTGAGGCGGCCTCCATGAGCACGCCCGAGCACGTGAGATCCGACGTGCCGGCGGGTCCGCCCGCGGCCGGGGACGGCACCGGTCCGGTACCGTCCCCGGCCCGCGGGCCGGTTCGCGCGGCGGCCGCACGGACGGCCCGCCGTCGTCCGGTCCCGTGGCGGCGGTGGCTGGAGATCCTCCTGCTCGCCGGCCCCGGGACCGCCGTCTTCGTCACGTTCGTGATCCTGCCCGTCCTCATGGCCGGGTACTACGGCTTCTTCCGCTGGAGCGGCTACGGCCCCCCGACGGAGTTCGTCGGCCTGCGCAACTACCAGCTCATCCTCACCGACACCGCGTTCCTGGAAGCCCTGTGGCACAACGCGTTCATCCTCGTGATGTCCCTGGTGATGCAGGGGCCCGTGGCCATCGGTATCGCCCTGCTCCTGAACCGGAGGATGCGCGGACGCTCGCTCATCCGCGTGCTGATCTTCGTGCCGTACGTGCTGTCGGAGGTCATCGTCGCCATCGGCTTCAGCCTCATGCTGCACACCGCGGGCGCCGTCAACGACGTCCTGGACCAGGCCGGGCTCGGCGCGCTGCGCCAGGACTGGCTCGCCGACCCCGACGTCGCGATCTGGTCGCTCATGCTCATCCTGGTCTGGAAGTACATCGGTTTCGCGGTCATCCTCATGCTCGCGGGCCTGCAGGGGGTGCCCGACGAGCTGCGGGAGGCGGCGGCGATCGACGGCGCGTCGTACTGGAAGACGCAGTGGTACATCACGCTGCCGCTGCTCGGCCCGACCATCCGGATCTGGGCCTTCCTGTCGATCATCGGCTCGCTGCAGGTGTTCGACCTCGTGTACGTCATCTGGGGCCAGTACGTGGCCGACACCGCCGGGACCTCGACGATGGCGACCTACATGGTCGCCAACGGCCGCATCTCCGGCGCCTACGGCTACGGCAGCGCCGTCGCCGTGGTCATCTTCCTCATCTCGCTCGCGGTCGCGCTGGTGTACCAGCGCTACCTGCTGCGCCGCGACACCGAAGGCGCCCTGACAGGAGGTGCGGCATGACGTCCGCCGCCATGACAACCCGGCGCCGTCCCCGCCACGACTCCGTCGACGGCGGGGGAAGCCTGGCCGCCTACCTGGTGGCGTTCGCACTGGTCGGTGTGTGCCTCGCGCCCGCCGTCTACGTCGTCCTGGGCGGGTTCCGCACGAACTCGCAGATCATCCAGTCACCGGCCGGCCTGCCCGACCCGTGGGAGGTCGGGAACTACCTCTCCGTGCTGACCGGCGGCCTGTTCTGGCAGCAGCTCGCCAACTCGCTCGTCGCCGCCGTGGGGACCACGCTCGGCGTCGTCGTGCTCGGCCTCATGACCAGCTACGTGATCGCGCGCTACCCGTTCCGGGCCAAGCACGCGATGTACTCGCTGTTCGCCGCGGGGCTCATGTTCCCCATCACGGTGGCGATCACGCCGCTGTACATCCTGGTCCGTGACCTGGGGCTGACGAACACGCTCGCGGGCATCATCGTGCCGCAGATCGCGTTCGCGCTGCCGACCACCGTGATCATCCTGGTGCCGTTCCTCCGGGCCATCCCGCGGGAGCTGGAGGAGGCGGCGTTCATCGACGGCGCCTCGCGGCTCGGGTTCTTCACCCGGATGGTCGTGCCGCTCTCGCTCCCCGGGGTCATCACCGTGGGGATCCTGGCCTTCGTCGCGAGCTGGAACAGCTACCTGCTGCCGCTCTTCCTGCTCAACGACCCGGCCCTGTACACGCTTCCGCTGGGCGTCCAGGCGTTCGCGTCCCAGTACTCGGTCGACACCGCCCGGGTGCTCGCGTTCGTCTCGTTGTCGATGGTCCCGGCGCTGATCTTCTTCTCCGCGTTCGAACGCCGCATCGTCGGCGGCCTGACCGGAGCAGTGAAGGGATGACCATGAGCACGAGGTCCGGCCGCAGGCCCGGCGACGGCGCGTCGTCGTCCACCACCCTGCTGATCGACGGCGCGGAGCCCGCCGAGCGCCCGCTGCGGCACATCTGGAACGAGTGCGTCGGGGCGGGCCGCGCGTACGAGGCGCTCCGGGCGGACTGGCAGGAGCACTTCCGCGAGGCGGTCGACGTCCTCGGCGCCCGCTACGTCCGTTTCCACGGCGTGTTCCACGACGACATGTTCGTCTACCGGACGACGAACGGAGGCGGCTTCGGCCCCGGCGAGCCGCTCCCGGAGCCCGTCCACACGTTCTCCTACGTCGACAAGGTGTTCGACGCCGTCCTGGACGCCGGGGCGCGGCCGTTCGTCGAACTGGGCTTCATGCCACGCGAGCTCGCCCGGGACACCGAGACGGTCTTCTGGTGGAAGGCGCACGGCAGCCCGCCCGCCGACCTCGACCGGTGGGTGGAACTCGTGACCGCCACGGTGCGGCACTGGATCGACCGGTACGGCGCCGAGGAGGTGCGCCGCTGGCCGTTCGAGGTGTGGAACGAGCCGAACCTGGTGCCCCACTTCTGGACGGGCACCCGCACCGAGTACTTCGAGCTGTACGGGGCGACGGCGCGGGCGATCAAGGCGATCGATCCCCTGCTCCAGGTCGGCGGGCCGTCCACCAGTGTGTTCGTGCCCGACGACCGGTACCGGGGCGAGACCGAGGACCGTACGCAGGAGTACGCGACGGCCGCGGCGCAGGACGTCGACGCGCTGGTCTGGCGTCCGGTGTGGATCGAGGAGTTCCTCGCCTGGTGCGCGGCCCGTGACGTCCCCGTCGACTTCGTGACGACCCACCTGTACCCGACCGACTACGCCTTCGGCGCCGACGGCGAGGGGCACGCCATCAGCCGGCACGCCGACGCCACGCCCGACGACCTCGTCACCCTCCACGAGGTCGTCGCCCGCAGCGCGTTCCCGAGGGCGGCGATCCACATCACCGAGTGGTCGACCTCCCCGTCGAGCCGCGACGCGATCCATGACACCGTGTACGCCGCGGCCTACGTCGCGCGCACCTACCTGCGGTGCGCCGAGCTCGCCGACTCGATCTCCTACTGGACGTTCACGGACGTGTTCGAGGAGGGCGGTGCCGGCATCGGGCCGTTCCACGGAGGGTTCGGCCTCGTCAACGAGCAGGGCATCCACAAGCCGACCTTCCACGCGATGGCGATGCTCGCCCGTCTCGGGGACCGGCTCCTGCTATCGACCCCGCACGGCGTGCTCACCCGTTCCGGGGCCACCGGACGGCTGGCGGGGCTCTTCGTCAACTATCCCGAGGGGATGGGCCGCGCGTCCGTCGGCTCACGGGACACCTATGCCGCGACCCGGCCGCTGGCCGACGTCGGACCCGCCCGCCGGATCCGCCACCGCGTCGAGGGGCTGGCGCCGGGCAGCCGCTTCCAGGTCGAGATCCTCGACCTGGAGCACGGGAACGTGGCGGAGACGTGGCACCGGCTCGGCGAGCCGCTCAACCTGTCCCGGGAGGAGACCGCCCGGCTCCGGGTCGAGGCCGATGCCCTGCGGCGCGAGGTCGTGACGGCGTCGTCCTCCGGGATGCTCGAGCTCGACGTCGAGCTCCCCGCCTGGGCGCTGATGTCCGTCGTGGAGGGCAGCCCCGCGCCCGCCTGACGGCGCCCGGGCCCCGCCGACGACGGCCCGGGAAGCGCCGGCCCGGGAAGCGCCGGCCACGCCGTCCTGCGTGGTGCCGACAACGCCATTTCGGCGAGCACGTCGTTCTGGGGCGGTGGGAGCGTGACCACACCACCGATATGGCGTGGTCGGCCGTCGGCTCGGGATCGTGCTCGGCCGACCCTGTCGGAGGCCGCCCGCATTCCCTAGACTACCTGCGACGATGGTCGGCGATCGAGCGGAGTGCCATGGAGGCCGTACCGGTGGCGGTGGGCAGCGCGACCCTGTACCTGGAGCCGTCGGACGTGGCGGTCGAGCGGGTCGTCCCCGGCCTGCTCGGCGACGACTACGACGGCACGGTCGAGAGCGGGAACCTGCCCGAGCAGGTGGCCGACGGCTACGAGCAGCTCAAGGTCGTGCTCACGGAAATCATGCGCGACATCTCGGGCACGCTGGCGCAGCAGGTCAAGGAGCAGGGAACGGGCGCGCCCCGGTCGCTCGAACTGGAGATGTCGCTGAAGTTCTCGGCGTCCGCGAACGTGTGGGTCGTCGCCGCGAGCGGCGAGAGCGGTATCGCGGCCCGGTTGACGTGGGATTTCACGGACTGAGCGTGGACGTCCGGGAGAAGCTGGAGCAGGCGACGTGCGAGGTGCTCGACGTCGACGGCGTCCTCGGCGAGCCGGGACGGTCACTCGGCACGGCGTGGCTCGTCTCGCACCAGGGACACCTGATCACCGCCGGCCACGTGGTGGTGGACCTGTACGAGGCGGCCGTCGTGAAGGCCGCGGTCGACGAGACCGCGGAACCGGTGGCGCACGTGAGGTTCCCCGCCAGGCCCGGTGAGAAGCCGGCGGCCGAACCGGCCGTGTTCGTGATGCCGCCGATCCGGGACCGGTCCGCCGACATCGACGTCGCCGTCCTGCGGCTGAGCGCCGGAACGGACCGCAACGCACTGCCGACCGTCATGGTCGACGACGCCGAGGGAACCGTCCGGGTCACCGGGTACGGCTCGAACACGCCGGGCCGTCAACAGTCCGGACGTGGCGTGCTGACGGGGCACAGCGTCAAGGGCGCGCGGTCCGACCAGTGGCTGTTCCAGTACGAGACCACGTCCCTGACCCACACCGGGTTCAGCGGTTCCGCGGTCTGGAGCACCACACACAACGCGGTGATCGGCTTCCAGATCAGCTACGTCGCGGGACGCGACCGCCGCGAGCCCGCGTCGGCGCTGGCGATGCCGCTGATCCGGGTCGTGGACTACTGGGCCGACCTGCGCGGCTTCACCGTCGCCGCGCAGCGGCGGACCTGTGTCCTGATCGAGCCCCGCGAGCGCACCCCCGGGCTGCGGGACGACGTCGTACGGCCGGTCGTCGACGCCCTCGGCATGGACCTGTACACCTCTCGTGACGGCGCGACGAACGCCGAGGACTACCGCCGTCTCGAACTGGCGGACGCGGTCGTCGCCGACGTCACCGGCGACGACTCGAACGTCGTCTACGAACTGGCCGTGGCGCAGGCGCTCGGCGTACCGGACGTGGTGGTGGCCGACGCCGCCCTGCCGGACCCCGATCGCGGCATGTTCCAGGTCCAGCTGCTCGACCTGGCCGACACCGAGACCGCCCGCACCCAGCTGCTCGGCCGCCTGGAGGCGGTCCGGTCGACGTTCGGCGGTATCGGTGACGGCGACACGCGCAATCCGCTGAGAAGCTTCTTCCACACCCCGCTGACGCAGATCTCCGCCGCCGACGCGCTGTCCCGCGGCTACCTGAGGAACTTCGTGCGGCCCGTGTCCGAGATCCTGCGCCGCGTCCGCCAGCGCCCGGGCGAGGCCGAGGTGGTCGTGGACGGCAAGCGCCTGCGGCGCTCCCAGCTGGCGGGGATCACGCTGACCGTCGTGCTGCCCGACCGGCTGTCCTGGGCGCGCGACGAGTTCATCACCCGCGACATCGCGGCACAGGTGGTCGACGTCTCCATCAACGACGGCCTCTCCCGCCCCCGGACGATGAAGGCCCGGCGGCCGCGCAGGAACCAGCCGGTGGTCCTCTACGACGTGTTCCCCACGACGATGAACGTCATGAGCGACTCGATCGCCGAGCGCGTCGGGCACCTCGCAGGCAGTCCCGAGGACCAGCGGACCGCGGGCGAGGAGCTCGAGCGGAAGGAGATCGACCGTTTCCACCTCCGGCTGCTCGACCTCGTCCGCAACGACATGGACCGGCACGCGGGCGAGCTGATGCGCACGGTGGTGCACGTGGCCCGTGCGAGCGCGGTGTTCCCGGACCTGTACGGCTGAGCCCCGCCCACGGTGCCGTGATACCGCACGCGCCATGCTCCGTCACACCCGGACCAGCAAGGCGCGCGGGCGCAGCCCGATCCTGGCGGCCGTGATCGCGCCGAAGCTGTCACCGTCGAGCTCGATGTTCTGCGGCGAGTCGAACCGTGCGGCGAGACGCTCACCTTGCACGTACTCCATGGCGCGGAGTCGCGGCGCCGCCCGCAGCACCACCCGGCCTCGGCGTGAGCGCTTGAGGATACCGCCGACGGTAAGTCTCGACCCGACCCGTAACCACTGCCAGAACCCCTTGGGGCGCAGGAGGACGACATCGAGCAGACCGTCGTCGACCTCCGCGTCAGGGAGAAGCAGCATTCCGGCGGTGAGCGTCCCGCAGTTGCCGACGATCACGGTGTGCGCCTGGATCGAACGCTCCGGGCTACCGTCCACGCGGTAGTGCATGGAGAACCGCTTGTTGCCCAGGACCGACCTGCCGATGGGGTCGGCATAGGCGAGCCAGCCGATCCTGCGCTTCAGCATGCTGTTCGTACCGGTCGCCATGCTCGCGTCCAGCCCGATGCCCGTCATCACGAGAAACAGGTGCGTGGCCACCGATCCATCCTCACGTTCGAGTTCGGCGACACCGACGTCGATGGTGCGGTCCGACCCGGCGAACGCCGTACGCACCGACGCCTCGAGCCCGGTCAGGAGCCCGAGATCACGGGCCAGAAGGTTCCCGGTCCCCGCGGGGACGATCGCCAGCGGTGTCCCGCTCGACTGGACCGCCTCGGCGACCGCGCGGATCGTGCCGTCACCGCCGGCGACGATCACGACCGCCGGCTGGTTCCGCAGTGCGCTCCGCGCCGCCTCCTGTCCCGCGTCGTCGAGAGTTGTCTCGAACCACAGGTGCGGTCGCCAGCCGCGCTTCCGTTCCTCCTGGGCAACGGCCGTACGCAGGCGCGCGGTGTCGATCCGTACCGGATTCACGACGACGGCGGCTCGCGCACTCGACGCGGGGAGAGCGGCGCGCGAGCGCGATCGCCCCCGCCGGTGAGCCGGGCTCATCCGCGTTCTCGTACGCGCTGGGGTCGACGGAAGCTTCAGGCGCCCCGCCGGACCCGTTGACGAAGAATGCCCACGATCAGCGTACCGAGAAACAGGATGATCCCGATCACGGCCAGCCAGAGCAGTCCCTCGAAAACGAGGCCGACAACGGCCAGAACCGCCCACGCGATGAGAAGAATTACTATTGCGGTCCACATACTCTTCACGGTACGCGCATCACCTGGATAAGGCGATGATTCTTGAGCGCCAGATTCCCCTTTCCTGGACGGTTCCCGGTGTCGTGGTCGACGGCGTCGGATCTCCTCACCCGACAGCGTCGGCGGTCGCGCGGAGGGATCCCGGGGACCGGGCCGCGCCGGATCGCCGCACCGCGCCGGGTGACGTGCCGTGATGCCGTTTGAAGGCCCGGCCGAACGCCGCCTCGGAGCTGTAGCCGACCCGGCGGGAGATCGTGGCGACCGGGTCGCCGGTGGTGGTCAGCGCGGTGTATGCCTGCTCCAGGCGCCAGCGGGCGAGGTAGCGCATCGGCGGCTCGCCCAGGAGACCCGTGAACCGCTCCGCGAACGCCGACCGCGACATGCCGGCCAGCCCGGCCAGCTCGACCAGGCTCCAGTCACGCTCCGGTTGCGCGTGCAGGCGGCCGAGCGCCCGGCCGACGTGCGGATCGCGCAGCGCGGCGAGCCAGCCGGTGGCGGCCTCCTCGGAGGTGCGCAGCCATCGCCGCAGCACCTGGATGACGAGCACGTCCGCGAGCCGCGTCATCACCGCCTCGCCTCCGGGCTCCAGGCTCTGGGCCTCGTGCGCGAGCAGACGCAGGACCGTCCCGAAGGCACCGGACTCGCCGGCGTCCCAGGCGTCCACGCGGATCACGTCGGGCAGTTCGGCGACCAGGCGCGCGGTGAGCGGCTCGTCCACGGTCATCGCCGCATACGCGATCTGCGCGCGCTCTCCCCCGCCGCCGAAGCGCATGCGCTCGTACGTCTCGCCGACGCGCTCGACGGGGATGTCGAAGAGGCCGGTGCTCGCGACTCCCGGTGAGCTCAGCAGCCGGTGCGGTGTGCCGTGGGTGATCAGCGCGGCGCTGCCCGCCTCCAGGAGATGCCGCGCACCGCCGATCTCCAGGACGCAACGCCCGGTGAGGACGACGGGCAGCATCACGCACGGCTCGATCCGGGGGAAGTCCACGCCCCAGGGGGCGGTGAGGTCGGCCTGGCAGTACAACGCGCCGGTGAACCGGAGCAGGTGGAGGCCATCGCCCAACGGGCCGGTCAGATCACTCTGGCCGGTCGGTGGACCGGGGTGCGCGGCGGGACGTACCGGGTGGGTGTTGACCATGCGTCCAGCGTGGCATGCCGATCTGCCGACCGTCCGTGATTCCGGACGATCGGCATACGATGCCGGACCGGCGGGGATATCCCGTCCGGCGCTCCCGCCCCAGGCTGGACGCATGGAAACCACGAACGAGCACCTGACCTTCGGCGTGATCGGCGCCACCGGCAAGACCGGCCGTCGCGTCGCCGACCTTCTCGACGCCGGGGGGCACACCGTCCGCCGGCTCGCCCGCGGCACCGTCCCGCGGTTCGACTGGGAGCAGCCCGACGGCTGGGCCCAGGCCCTGCGGGGCGTCGACCGTCTCTACATCACCTATGTGCCCGACCTCGCGGCGCCGGGTGCGGGCACCGCGATCACGCGGCTCATGGAGGTCGCCCGGGACACCGGGGTACGGCGCGCCGTCCTGCTGTCCGGCCGCGGGGAGGAGGGCGCCCGCCGCTGCGAGGAGATCGTGCTCGGCTCCGGCATCCCCGCCACGATCGTGAGCGCCGGCTGGTTCATCCAGAACTTCACCGAGGGCGCGTTGAGCGGAGCCCTGGAGAGCGGCGTCCTCGCCATCGCCGCGGCCCAGGTGCGCGAGCCGTTCGTCGACGTGGACGACATCGCGGCCGTGGTCACCACGGTCCTGACGGACGACGGTCACGAGGGTCGCCGCTACGAGCTCACGGGGCCGGAGTCGCTGACCTTCGGCGAGGTCGCCACCCTGCTGACCGAGCTCACCGGGCGCGACATCCGGTACGTGCCGATGGGTTTCGAGGAGTTCCACGCCGCCGTCGCGGAGGAAGCCGGGCCGGAGACCGCGACCCTCCTGACCGAGCTCTGCCGCGAGGTGTTCGACGGCCGCAACGAGACGCCCGCCGACGGCGTCCAGCAGGTTCTCGGACGTGAGCCTCGCGGCGTGCGGGACGTCCTGGCGGGCGCACTCACGGCGGGCCGGCTCGCATGACCCGGCACGTGTCCCGGTGGCTGCTCGCCGCCACCGGCCTCACCCTGGTCGTCGTGGGCGCGGGCGTGGCGTTCGTGCCGCAGGCCTTCTACGCGGGCTACGGCATCGCGCCTGCCGACTCCTCCCCGCTGCTGGGCGAACTACGCGCCTCGGGCCTCGCCGTCCTGGCGTGGGGGTCGCTCGTCGGGGCGGGGGCGGTCATGCCTCGCCTCGCGGCCATGTCGGCACTCGCCGGCGCCGTGACCATGCTCGCCCATGCGGCCGGGCGAGCGCTCTCCTGGGGGGTCGACGGCGAGCCGGCCGCCGGGCTGGTCGCCGCGGGCGCCGCCGAGCTCCTGCTGGGCGCCGCCTGCGTGTGGGTCCTGACCCGGCTGCCGGCCGGCGCCGGCACCGAGCGGCCTCTCGGTCCCGCACATCCCGAGCGGTTCCCGGCGTCCTGACCGAAGGCGGTGCGCGTGGCCCGCGGCGAGAGCCGCGGGCCACGCGCACACGGACCCCGGACGCCCGGCCGCACCGAGATGCACGGCACCCGGTTCGTTCGTAGCGTGAACCGTGCGGGAGGCGGATTCCCGCGCAAAAAAGGGGGCGCACCATGGAACGACTGACCAAGGCAGCACTGGCCACGGGAGGAGCCGCACTCCTCCTGCTCGGCGGAGCCGGAACACTCGCCTACTGGACCGCCGAGGGCACGGCCGAGGGGCCGGACATCGTCTCCGGCAGCTTCTCGCTGTCGAGCTCGTCGTGCGAGGACACCTGGACCCTGGACGACGGGACGCCGCTGACCGGTGGCAGTGCGCTGGTCCCCGGCGACACCGTCACCCTGGAGTGCGTCTACACGATCGCGGGCGAAGGGCAGCACCTGGCGCTCGGCGACGTGACGGTGAGCGCGCCGACCTGGGAGACCGAGAACGCCTTCACGGCGGAACTGACGCTCACCGACCCGTCCTTCACCGTGAACGGCACGGAGCCGGCCCTGCCCGCACCGATCGCCACCGGCGACACGGTCGAGGTCCTGCTCGGCGTCAACTTCGACGGGCCTGGCGCGACGAACGCCTCTCAGTCGACCACGGGAGCGGAACTGATCGCCGCGCTCGACACCGTCACGGTGACCATGACCCAGGCGCACGCGGAGGCCGCCGGCTGACATGCGTGCCGTGCTCCGCTTCCTGGGGCGCGTCGTCGCAGTGCTCGTGATCGTGACCGGCGCCACGGCGCTGGCCGCGGGTGTCCTCGTACCCCGGCTCACGGGAGCCACCCCGTACGTGGTGACGAGCGGCTCGATGGCGCCGGCCCTGCCCGCCGGGACGCTCATCGTCACGCGGCCGGCGAATCCGTCGGACCTGCGCATCGGCGACGTCGTCACCTACCAGCTCCGGTCCGGTGAGCCGACGGTCGCGACGCACCGCGTGGTGGGCGTGGGGTCGACCGCGACGGGTGAGCGGACGTTCGTGACCCAGGGTGACGCGAACAACGCCGCCGACGTGCGGCCCGTACGCGCCGTCCAGGTACAGGGTCGCCTCTGGTACTTCGTGCCCTACCTCGGTCATGCCGCCGCTCTGGTGACGGGGGACCAGCGACAGGCCGTCACCACCGGGATCGTCGTGCTGTTGCTCGGGTACGCCGGCTGGCAGGTCGTCGCCATGCTCCGGGAGCGCGGCGGGCGACGTGCCCCGCCGCCCGCCTCCGGAGCCCCGGCCCGCTCCGGCGCGACGGCGGTGGGGCTCGTGCTCGCCTCCGGGCTGGCCGCCACGGCACTCGCACCGGCCGTCACGGCTCGGGCGGCCCAGGGCTCACCCGCCGCGACCTCCCCGGCCGTGGGGCTGAGCCTCGACGGCGAGACGTGGACCGGCGGCGGCATCTCGCCGCGATTCACCCGCGACCTGCACTGGGTCCCCGGAGACGTCGACACTCTGACGTTCTACGCGCGCAACGAGTCCGGGTCCACGGTGCAGGGGCGGGCGGAGGTACTGCTGCCGGACGACGGGAACCGGCTCGCCCAGGCCCTGTCGTTCCGCACTCGTCTCGACGACGCGGCATGGCACGGGAGCGCCCGCTCGGCGCCGGTGACCCTGGCCCCCGGCGAAGCGGTGCCGGTGAGCGTCGAGGTCGCCTTCGCACCAGGGTCGGCGAACGCGAGCCAGCGTGGACGGGTGCCGTTCGACGTCCGCGTGACGATGACCGAGCTGTCAGCCGGTGCGCGGGTACCGGAGGCCCCGCCGCGGTCCGGGGCCGGGACGCTGGCGCCCACCGGTACGGCGGTTCCCGTCCTGCTGCTCGTGGCCGCCGTCGCGGTGGCGACGGGTATCGCCCTGCGGAGGCGCCATGACTGAGTTCTCCGTCCGGGCAGGGTTCGTCGGCCTTCTCGTCGCCTGCCTGTGCGCGGGCGGCGGCGTGGCCTGGGCGTGGTGGTCGACCTCCGCGACCGCGGAGTCCCCGCCCGTGGCCTCCGGCCGGCTGGACCTGACCGCCGGGCCGTCGGCGGAGCAGCAGTTCCTGATGGGCCCGGGGGGCACCTGGACGTACTCGGCTCTCGCACTGCCCTCGGCGTTCCCCGGGGAAAGTGTCGCGCGGACCCTGGTGCTGCGCGCCGGCGGAGACGCGGACCTGGCGGTGAGCGGCTCGGCGGTGGCGTCGTCCTCGGCACTCGGACAGCATCTGCGGCTGCACGCGACCCGGGACGGGGTGGCCGGCAACACGGTCGTGAACGGCATGCGCGGGGGCACCTGCTCGGGCACCACCTTGGTGGCGGACCGTGCGGTGACGGCCACGGCGGCGCCGTTCTTCACGGATCTGACCGTGGGAGCCGGAGGCACCCTGACGCTGTGCCTGGTGCTGTCCCTGGACGGCACCGCACCGAGCGGCCTGCAAGGCCAGAGCGCCACCGTGTCGTTCACCCTGACGGCCCGCCAGGAGGTCGCCCCATGAGTGGTGCACGGCGCCGGACCGCGGCGGCAGCCCTCACGGGGCTGCTGCTGGGTGCGGTGATCGGCGCCGGGACGGCACCCGCCTGGGCATGGTGGACGGACCAGGCCACCGTCCGGTCCGGTGCCGTCGCGGCGGCGACCGTGCCGGCACCGGCTGCCGCCTGCGGTCCGGTCGGGGTCGCGTCCGTGCGGTTCAACTGGACCGCGGTGCCCGGTGCCACCAGCTACGTCGTGCACTTCGGTGCGAACGGGTCGATGACCCGGACCGTGACCGGCACGACGTTCACCACCACCCAGCTGGTGTCGTCCGGTACGTTCTGGGTCGTGGCGCAGCGGGAGTTCCCCGGCACCACCTGGGTGTCGGCGAACTCCAACCGGCTCGACTACGTCGTCGCCGTCGTCTCCCTGTGCGGCTGACCCCGTCCGGACAGACGGCGCACCCGCCGCTCCTCACCCGATTCCCAACATACCGTACAGTCGGTATGCTGCGTTGGTCGCCCGCGCAGCCCACGACGAGGAGGTCGTACCCATGGAGATCACCGGTGCCGTCCTGGAACGGTGCGGCGCGCCGCCCCCGTACGCGGAGTCCCGCCCGCTGACGGTCGGCCCGCTCCGGCTCGACCCTCCGGGACCGGGCGAGCTGCTGGTCCGTATCGAGGCCGCCGGCCTGTGCCACTCGGATCTCAGCGTGGTGGACGGCAACCGCGTCCGGCCCACCCCGATGCTGCTGGGGCACGAGGCCGCCGGGATCGTCGAGGAGGCGGGGTCCGGGACGGACCTCACCCCCGGCCGGCGCGTCGTGATGACCTTCCTCCCCCGCTGCGGCGACTGCGCGGAGTGCGCCACCGACGGCCGCCTCCCGTGCGCGGCGGGCAGCGCCGCCAACGCGGCCGGGACACTGCTCGGCGGCGAGCGCCGGCTGCGCCGTGACGATGCCGCCGTCCACCACCACCTGGGCGTGAGCGCGTTCGCGACGCACGCCGTCGTCCACCGTGCGTCGGTGGTGCCGGTGGACGACGACGTGCCCGCCGAGGTCGCCGCCATGCTCGGCTGCGCCGTCCTCACCGGCGGTGGCGCCGTCGTGAACGCGGGCCGTCCGGCACCCGGGGAACGGGTTGTCGTGGTCGGGCTGGGCGGGGTGGGAATGGCCGCGCTGCTCGTCGCCGTGGCGCTGGGTCACGAGGTGGTCGGCGTGGACACCGTGCCCGCCAAGCTCGACCTGGCCCGCGAACTGGGTGCGGCCCGGGCCTGCACGCCCGGCGACGCCCTCGACCACGACGTCACGGCTCCGGTGGTCGTCGAGGCGGCCGGGTCCGCCCGCGCGTTCGAGACGGCTTTCGCGCTCACCGCACCCGGCGGCACCACCGTGACCGTCGGCCTGCCCGGGCCCGAGGCCCGGGCCGCCGTCTCGCCGCTCACGCTGACCGCGCAGGCCCGCACCGTCGTCGGCTCCTACCTCGGATCCGCCGTGCCCGAGCGGGACATCCCCCGCTACGTGGACCTGTGGCGGGCCGGGCGCCTCCCGCTCGAACGGCTCGTCTCCGCCAGGATCGGGCTGGAGGGCCTGCCCGCCGCACTCGACCGCCTCGCCGCCGGCGAGGAACTCCGCCAGATCGTCCTCCTCGACGAAGGGATCACCGCATGACCACCACCACACCTCGCGTCGCCGTCGTCACCGGCGGCGCACGCGGCATCGGGGCCGCGACCGCCCGCCGGCTCGCCGACGACGGCCACGCCGTCGCCGTCCTCGACCTCCTGGAGGAGCAGGCCGCGGAGATTGCCGAGGCCATCGCGTCCGACGGCGGCCGGGCGCTCGCCGTGGGCGCCGACGTGGCGGACGTCGACTCGGTCGCGGCGGCGGTCGCCCGCGTCGTGGACGAGCTCGGCGCGCCGACGGTTCTCGTCAACAACGCCGGCATCCTGCGCGACAACCTGCTGTTCAAGATGTCCCCGGACGACTGGGACGCCGTGCTGGGGGTGCACCTGCGGGGTGCGTTCCTCATGACCCGCGCCGTCCAGGCGCACATGGTCGAGGCGGGCTGGGGCCGGGTGGTGAACCTGTCCTCGACGTCGGCGCTCGGTAACCGGGGGCAGGCGAACTACGCGGCGGCCAAGGCCGGGATGCAGGGGTTCACCAAGACGCTCGCGATCGAGCTCGGCCGGTTCGGGATCACGGCCAACGCCGTCGCCCCGGGGTTCATCGAGACCGAGATGACCCGGGCCACCGCGGAGCGTGTGGGCGTGCCCTTCGAGGACTTCGTGGCGCATGCGGCCAAGGAGACGCCGGTGGGCCGCACGGGCAAGCCGGAGGACATCGCGGCCGCCGTGTCGTACTTCTGCTCGCAGGACGCCGGGTTCGTGTCGGGTCAGGTGCTCTACGTGGCGGGAGGTCCGCGCGGATGACGATCGAGGTCAGCAGCCCCGCCGCCCTGCCCGACGCCGTGGGGGCGACCGCCACGGGCGAGTGGTTCACCGTGGACCAGGCCCGCATCGACGCGTTCGCGGACGCCACCGAGGACCACCAGTGGATCCACGTCGACCCCGAGCGGGCGGCTGACGGGCCGTTCGGCGCGACGGTCGCCCACGGCTTCCTCACCCTCTCCCTCCTGCCGCACCTGGCATCGAGCCTGGTGCGGGTGGAGGGCGTGAGCATGGCCGTGAACCGCGGGATGGACCGCGTCCGCTTCCTCACCCCGGTCACGGTTGGCTCACGGGTGCGCGCCACCACCGAGATCACCGGTGCCGAGCCGACCGAGCGCGGGGTGCGGGTCTCCTCCACGGTCACGATCGAGATCGAGGGCGCCGACAAGCCCGCGCTGATCGCCGAGGCGCTGTCGCTGTACGTTCCCGCCTGAGCCGCACCTCGCCGGACCGACCGCGGGCCCTTCCGGATCTCCCGGAAGGGCCCGCCGTCGTCCCGCGCACGCGCCGCGTCAGACGCGCTCGAGCACCATCGCCATCCCCTGCCCGCCGCCGACGCACATGGTCTCCAGGCCGTACCGGCCGCCGGTGGCGGCAAGCCCGTTGATCAGAGTGGACGTGATGCGCGCACCGGTCATCCCGAAGGGGTGCCCGACGGCGATCGCCCCGCCGTGCACGTTCAGCCGGTCCGCGTCGACGCCGAGCTCGCGCGCGGACGGGATCACCTGCGCGGCGAACGCCTCGTTGATCTCCACCAGGTCCATGTCGCCGACGCCGAGACCGGCGCGCGCCAGCGCCTGCCTGCTCGCCTCGACCGGACCGAGGCCCATGATCTCCGGCGAGATCCCGCTCACGCCGGTGGACACGATGCGCGCCAGGGGCTGCAGGCCCAGCTCGTCGACCACCCGCCCGGAGACCACGACGACGGCCGCGGCGCCGTCGTTCAGCGGGCAGGCGTTGCCCGCCGTGACGGTGCCGTCGGGGCGGAACCGCGGTTCCAGGCCGGCCAGGGTCTCGACGGTGGTCCCCGGGCGCGGGCCGTCGTCGGCGGCGACGACCGTGCCGTCGGCGAGCGTGACGGGCGTGATGTCCCGTTCCCAGAACCCGTCGGCGACGGCCTGCTCCGCGCGCTGCTGGCTCCGGGCCGCGAAGGCGTCCTGCTCCTCGCGCGTGATGCCGTGCAGCGCGGCCACGTTCTCCGCGGTCTGGCCCATCGCGATGTACGGGTCGGGCAGCAGGCCCTGCTCCCGCGGGTCGGTCCAGGTCTCCACCCCGCCGCCGGCCCGCTGCTCGGTCCGGGCGATCGCGTCGGCGAACACCGGGTTGTTCAGGTCGGCGCCGGGGATGAGGTCGCTGGATCCGACGTCCATGCCGCTGACGGACTCCACGCCCGCCGACACGAACACGTCACCCTCCCCCGCCTTGACCGCGTGGAACGCCATGCGGGTGGTCTGCAGGCTGGAGGAGCAGTACCGGGTCACGGTGGCGCCCGGAACCGTGTCCCAGCCCAGCAGGACGGCGACGACACGGGCCATGTTCATGCCCTGTCGCCCGCCCGGCAGTCCGCAGCCCAGCAGCAGGTCCTCCACGCGCGCCGGGTCCAGGCCCGGCACCCGGCCGACGGCGGCCTCCACCATCCGCGCGGCGAGGTCGTCCGCCCGGACGTCCCGGAGTGATCCCTTGTGCGCGCGCCCGATCGGTGAGCGGGCGGTCGCGACGATGTATGCCTCGGTCATGGTGTCTCGGTCCTTCCTCGGACGACGTCTGGGGTCGGGGTCTCGGGCCGGTGCTCAGACGAACGCCGCATGGCCCGTGATCGAACGGCCGACGATGAGCTGGTTCATGTCCTTCGTGCCCTCGAACGTGTACACGGCCTCCGCGTCGGCGAAGTACCGCGCGACCCCGTGGTCGAGCTGGATGCCGTTGCCCCCGCACGACTCGCGGGCCAGGGCCACCGTCTCGCGCATGCGGGTGGTGACGAACGCCTTGGCCATCGCGGCGTGGGCGTCGGTCTGCCGGCCCTCGTCCTGGAGCTGTGCGACGCGGACGCAGACGCCGAGGCTCGCCGTGACGTTGCCGAGCATGGTGGCCAGCTTGTCCTGGATGAGCTGGTAGCTCGCGATCGGGTTGCCGAACTGCTCGCGCTGGGCGGTGTACCGGACGGCGGCCTCGTAGGCGCCGACCATCGTGCCCAGTGCCTGCCAGGACACGCCGTCGCGCGTGACCCGCAGCACCTTGGCCAGGTCGCGGAAGCCGTCGATGCGCTGCAGCCGGTCCGCCTCGGCAACCTCGACGTCCTCCAGCGTGATGTCGGCGTTCTGCACGATGCGCAGCGACTGCTTGCGCTCGATCTTGGTGGCCGTGAACCCGGGCGTGCCCTGCCGCACGAGGAACCCCTTGACCTGACCGTCGGCGGTGTCCTTGGCCCAGATGACGACGACGTCGGCGAACGTGGCGTTGCCGATCCACCGCTTGGCGCCGTTCAGCACCCAGGTGTCGCCGTGGCGCGTCGCCGTCGTGCGCAGGCCCTTGGCCGTGTCGGAGCCTGCCAGTGGCTCGGTGAGGCCGAACGCGCCGATCACGTCGCCGGACGCCATGTCCGGGAGCCACTGCGCGCGCTGCTCGGACGAGCCGCCCATGCCGATCGAGCTCATCGCCAGCCCGGACGAGACCCCGATGAACGTGCAGAACGAGGAGTCGACCCGGGCGAGCTCCATGCCGACCCAGCCGCGGAACACCGCGGAACCGGAGAACGTCGTCGTCTCCTCCCAGGCGGAGCCGAGCGTGCCGAGCTCGGCGAACGGCTTGAACAGGTGCACGGGACACTCGGCACGGTCCCAGTAGTCGTCGGCGATGGGGCGCACCTCCCGCTCCATGAACTCGCGGACGGCCAGCACGGTCTCCTGCTCGCGGGGCGTGAGCAGGGACTGGAAGGCGTAGAAGTCGGCATCCAGGAGCGGTGAGCCGTGGTCGGCCTCCTGGGTGACGGGTGAGAGCGCCATCGATCCTCCGATCGTCGTCGATCACCGACCAGCAATCCGACCGGTCGGTCTGTACTATTGTGCCGCATGCCGGGAGCGCTGCGCCACACTGCCGGGGAGGCGCGTCAGGGCGCCCCGGAGACCGGCCGCGGCAGCGCCCGGGGCCACCGCCCGCGACCCGAAGGACACCCGCATGAGCCAGCACCCGTCGCACGATGCGCCCGCCACGTCCGCGCGCCTGCCGTTCCCGCTGCGCTGGAACGACAACGACCAGTACGGCCATCTGAACAACACCGTCTACTACGAGGCGATGGACACCGCCGCCAACCGCTGGATGATCCGGCACGCCGGGCTCGACCCCCAGGGCGACGTCATCGCCCTGTGCGTCGCGTCGTCCTGCCAGTTCCTGCGGTCGGCGTCGTTCCCCGAGGAACTCGAGGTCGAGGTGGGCGTGGAGAAGGTCGGGCGCACGAGCCTCACCTGGGCGCCGCGCATCCTGCGGACGGGCGAGGCCGAGCCGCTCGCCACGGGCTCGTTCACCCACGTGTTCGTGGACGCGGCCACCCGCCGCCCGGTCCCCGTGCCCGACGCCGTCCGCGCGGCGATCCACCGCCACCTGTCCGCCTGACGACGGGCGCACGGACTCCGGCCACCCTCACCGACGCCCGGAGCCCGACGTCCGACACCGACGCCCGACGTTCCCGACGTCCAGCACCCTCGACGTCCGACGCCCGGCGTCCGACACGAGGTTCGCCCGACATACCGACTACGCGGTATGCTCCGTCGACCGGCTCGCGCCCGCGCTGCCGGGTCGACGACGAGGGGGTCGAGGATGACTCAGGTGCCCGGACTGGACCAGGCCGGTCTCACACGATGGCTCGAACGCGAGCACCCGGAACTGGCCGCCGGACCACTGACCGCGACGCTGATGCCCGGCGGCCGCAGCAACCTGACGTACCGGGTGGACGGCGCCCGCATCCCGCTCGTGGTGCGCCGTCCCCCGCTGGGCCACGTGCTGTCCAGCGCACACGACATGGCCCGCGAGCACCGGGTGATCTCGGCCCTGCGAGCCAGCCAGGTGCCGGTCCCCCGCGTTGTGGACCTCGTGGACGACACCGAGGCCGGCGCGGTCACCGGCACCGTCTTCTTCGTCATGGAGCACGTCTCCGGCGCCGTGCTGGCGCGGCCGGAGCTCAACGCGGGATGGACGCCGGAGGCGCTGCGTGGCCTCAGCCTCCACCTGGCGGAGGTCCTGGCGGACCTGCACACCCTCGACCCGGCGGCCGTGGGCCTGGGCGGCTTCGGCCGGCCCGACGGCTATCTGGCTCGCCAGCTGCGGACGTGGCGCCGCCAGTACGACGCGTCCCGGTCCCGCGAGCTGCCCGCCCTCGACCGCCTCCAGGACCGCCTCGGCGACCTGCTGCCCGAGCAGAACCCGCGAGCCGCCGTCGTGCACGGCGACTACCGGCTCGACAACGTCATCGTCACCGCGCCGTCCGCACCGTCCGTGGCACCCCGCGTGGCCGCCGTCATCGACTGGGAGATGGCGACGCTCGGTGACCCGCTCGTCGACCTCGGGATGCTCGCCATGTACTGGGAGATCGCCGAGCTCACCGCCGACCACGGGCGGGCCGTCAGCGCCGTCGTCCCGGGTGCCGGCTACCCCGGGCTCGACGAGCTCGTGGACGCCTACGCCGCCAGGGCCCGTGTCGCCGCGCCGGAGCTGTCCTGGTACCGCGCCTTCGCCACCTACAAGCTCGCCGTGATCCTCGAAGGCATCCACTACCGCTTCCGGGCGGGCGAGACGGTCGGGGACGGGTTCGACACCATCGGCGACCTCGTCCTGCCGCTCGCCGAGGACGGTCTCGCCCGTATCGCCACCAGGAGGAGCTGAGCATGGACTTCGCACCCGACGCCACCACCACCGCGCTGACCGGACGCGTGCGGGCGTTCCTGCACGAACGTGTCCTGCCCGCCGAGCCGGTGCTGGAGGAGCAGCTCGCGGCCACCCCCGGCGAGTGGGGCTCGCGCCCCGTGGTCCGGGAGCTCCAGGCCCAGGCGCGCGCCGAGGGCCTGTGGAACCTCTTCCTGCCCGACGGCGCGGCCCCCGGCACGACGACACGCACCCGCCGGGGCGCGGGCCTGACGAACCTGCAGTACGCCTCGGTGGCGGAGCTGACCGGCTGGAGCCCGCGCCTGGCGCCGGTGGCGTTCAACTGCGCCGCCCCGGACACCGGCAACATGGAACTCCTGGCCCACTTCGGGACACCGGAGCAGCAGGAGCACTGGCTCGACCCCCTGCTCGACGCCCGCATCCGCAGCGCGTTCTGCATGACCGAGCCGGACGTGGCGTCGTCGGACGCGTCCCAGATCACCACCCGCATCCGCCGCGACGGCGACGACTACGTGATCTCGGGCCGCAAGTGGTTCGCGACCGGCGCGATGAACCCGGACGCCCGGCTGCTCGTCGTGATGGGCAAGACCGATCCGGACGGGCCGCGGCACCGGCAGCAGTCGATGGTGCTGGTCGGCCGGGACGCGCCGGGCGTCACGGTGGTGCGCCCGCTGAGCGTGTTCGGCTACGACGACCGCGACCACGGCGGCCATGCCGAGATCGTGTTCGACGACGTCCGCGTGCCGGCGTCGAACCTGCTGGGCGCCGAGGGCGACGGGTTCGCGATCGCCCAGGCGCGGCTCGGGCCCGGCCGCATCCACCACTGCATGCGCGCCCTGGGAACGGCGGAGCGGGCGCTGGCGCTGGTCCGCGAGCGCGCGCGCACGCGCAGCGCGTTCGGCGGCCCGCTCGCCGACAAGGGCGTGGTGCGGGAGTGGGTCGCGGAGTCCCGGATCGAGCTGGAGGCGCTGCGCCTGCTGGTGCTGAAGACGGCGTGGCTGATGGACACCGTCGGCAACCGCGAGGCGATGACGGAGATCCAGGCGATCAAGATCGCCGTGCCGCGCGCCGTCCAGCGGATCCTCGACCGGGCCATGCAGGTCTTCGGCGCGGCCGGCATCTCCGCGGACCAGCCGCTCGCCGAGATGTTCGCGGGCGCCCGCGCCCTGCGGCTCGCGGACGGGCCCGACGAGGTGCATCTCGCCTCGCTGGGCCGCGCCGAGCTACGGCGCCCCTGACCCGGACGCCCCCGACCCCGGCGCCCTGCCCCCCACCGCGGTCCCTGACACACCGCTCAACGACGACGGGAAAAGAGGAACCCATGACCCGCCACCCCGACGACGCCATCGACGGCGACGGCTTCGGCACCCTGTCCGTGGCGAGCATCCTCGCCGAGTCCGCCCGGCGGCGGCCGGACCATGCGGCCCTGCACTTCGCGGGCGCCACCATCACCTACCGGGACCTGTGGGAGCAGACCCGCGGGTATGCCGGCGCGCTCCGTGCCCGCGGGATCGGGCGCGGCGACCGCGTGGCGATGATCGTGCCCAACGTGCCGGACTTCGCGCGCGTGTACTACGCGACGCTCGCCCTGGGCGCCGTCGTCGTCCCCGTGCACCTGCTGTTCAAGGCCGACGAGATCGAGTACGTGCTGCGCGACAGCGGCGCCGACGTGCTCGTGGTGGCGGCGCCCCTGCTGGCCGAGGCCGTCCCGGCCGCGACTCGCGCGGGAGTGCCGATCCTGACGGTCCTGTCCCCCGCCGTCGAGGCCGGGGGCCCGGACCTGCCGCGCCTGGAGGACGAGGCGGCCGCGGCCGTGCCGATCGCCCGCCACGAGTCCGTCCGGCCCACCGCGGCCGCCACGATCCTGTACACCAGCGGGACGACGGGTTCCCCGAAGGGCGCCGTCGGCTCCCATCTGGCGCTGGTGGAGCAGGTGCACTGCTCCCTGGTGGACGCGTTCGACCTGCGCGCCGACGACGTCGTGTTCGGCGGCCTGCCGCTGTTCCACGCGTTCGGGCAGGTGTGCGTGCTGAACACGGCCTTCCGGGTGGGCGCGTCGGTGGTGCTGCTGCCCCGGTTCGAGCCCGACGACGCCCTGGCCCTCATGGTGCGCCACGGCGTGACCGTCTTCACGGCCGTACCCACCATGTACGTGGGGCTGGTGGAGGCGGCCCGGCGCGGCGGCACCCGGCCCGCGCTGCGGTACGCCGTCTCGGGCGGCGCCTCTCTCCCGGCGGCGGTGCTGGAGGCGTTCTCCGAGACGTTCGGCGCCCAGGTGCACGAGGGGTACGGGCTGACCGAGACCGCGCCGATCGTCTCCACCAACCCGCAGTCCGAGCCGATCCGGCCGGGCACGGTCGGCAAGCCGATCTGGGGGGTCGACGTCGCGATCGCCGACCCGGACGTGGAGGGTCGCGTCGTGCTGCTGGAGGAACCCGGCACGCTCGGGGAGATCGTGGTCCGGGGGCACAACCTCATGAAGGGGTACCTCGGGCGGCCGGACACGTCCGCCGAGGTGGTGGTGGACGGCTGGTTCCGCACCGGCGACCTCGGCACGGTCGACGACGACGGCGTGGTCACGATCGTGGACCGCAAGAAGGACATGATCATCCGCAACGGCTACAACGTGTACCCCTCGGAGGTGGAAGCCGTGCTGGCGCGCCACCCGGAGGTCGCGATGGCCGCCGTGTTCGGTCTGCCGCACGAGACGCACGGCCAGGAGGTGCACGCCGCCGTCGTGGCGCGCGACGGCGGCACGGTCGACGCCGCGGAGCTCGTCACGTACATGAAGGAGCACGTGGCGGCCTACAAGTACCCGCGCGTGGTGCATGTCGCCGACGAGCTGCCGCTGGGACCGAGCGGCAAGATCCTCAAGCGGGAACTGGTGGAGCGGTACCGGAACACGTAAGGCGTCCGGGATACCGCGGCCGGCAGGAGGCTGCCGGGAATCGGCGGGTGGATGACGGTGCGAGCAGGCGACGAAGGGCGGGACGGCCACAGCCGCCCCGCCCTTCTCGTGCTCGGACACGTGACGCCGCGTCGTCGCGCTCCGTCACGTCACTCGCCGGTGGGGATACCCTCGTTCTCCACGGGCTTCGGCTCGAGTTCGATCTCGCTGAGCGTGTCGCCCTCGCGGGCCCAGGCGTCGCCGGTGTACGACTGCTCGCCGCCGGTCACCACGGTGATGCCCGCCGCGTGGTACGGGCTGTGGTCGTCGGCCGAGAGGGAGTTCGGCACGACGCCGTTGCCCACGAGCTCGCCCGACTCCATCACCTCCAGGAGCGATGCGCGGGTGGGGTTCTCGCCCGCGAGCGCCAGCGCCTCGGCGAAGTGGTAGCCGACGCTGTAGCCGTAGATGGCGGTGCCGGTGAGCGGGGCGCCGTCGTTGTACTCGTCGTTGATCTGCGAGAACAGTTCGTACCACTCGTTGTCCTGCCCGGTGGGGAGGTAGCCGGTGGCGAGCATGCCCTCGAGCAGCGGTGCGCCTTCCTCGCCGAGGTACCCGGCCAGGGACTCCACGTCGGCGCCGGCGTTGGAGACCAGGTACTGCGGGAACCACTCCAGCTGTGCGGCCGTGCCCATGGCGATGGCCGTGAACCCGGGGATGGTCGCCAGCACGGCGTGCGTGCAGCCGGATTCCTTCATGGCGCCGATCTGCGCGGTGAGGTCCGGGTTGGAGGTGTTGTAGGTCTCGGAGGCGACGACGCCGTCGGCCCCGACGACGGCCTCCACGCCGGCGAGCACGTCGCCGCCGTAGTCGTCGTCCTGGCCGAGCACGCAGAACGTGGCCTCGGGGTCCTGCTCGGTGGCGTGGGTGGCCAGCACCATGCCGTCGGTGACGTAGTCGACGTTCATGCCGAACGTGTTCGGGTACTCCTCGGGCTGGTTCCACTGCGCCGAGCCCGAGGCGACGAACAGGTCCGGGACGTCGTTCTGGTCCAGGTAGTCCAGCACGGTGGTGTGGGTGGGGGTGCCCAGGCCGTTCACCATCGCGAAGATGCCGTCCTCGGAGACCAGTTCCCGGGTCACGGTCTGGGTGTTGGCGGGGTTGTAGCCGTCGTCCTTGACGATGTAGTCGATGGAGCGGCCGTGGATGCCGCCGTTCGCGTTGACGTACTCGAAGTACGCCGACGTCGCGGCGCTGATCTGCGCGTACGCCTCCGCTGCCGCCCCGGTCAGGGGCGTGTGCGTTCCGATCGTCACGGTGTCCTGCGTGACACCGGGCACCTGTTCGGTCCCGTCGGCGCCGGGGGTGGAGCAGCCGGTGAGGGCGAGGGCGGCGACGGCGGCGAGCGCCGTCGTGGCCGTCAGGGTCGTGGGTCGGGTCATTCCGATCACCTCTCTGTGTCGTGTGACGCTGTGGGTCGTGCGGTGGTCCGTGGGGTGAGGAGCTGGGCCACGCCGCCGGGCCGGGCGGCGATCACGGTGATGACGATCGCTCCGGTGAGGATGACCGCGAGGTTCCCGTCGAGCCGTTGCGCGAGGACGGGCGGCAGGCCGGCCGGCAGCTGGTCGAGGACGGTCTCCACGGCCCAGGGCAGCAGCACCACGAGGGCGGCGCCCACGGCGGCCCCGCCGATGCTGCCGAGCCCGCCGATGACGGCGCCGACCACCAGGAGCATGGAGAACGTGAGCCCGAACGCCCCGGGGCTGACGGACTGGGTGGCCATGACGATCACGGCGCCGCCGAGCCCGGCGGCCAGTGAGCTGGCGGTGAAGGCGCCGGCCTTGACCAGCCCGGGGTTCACCCCGGAGAGGCGGGCGGCCGTCTCGTGGCCGAGCACGGCACGCATCCGCAGTCCTTGCCGCCCGGCCCGCAGCAGCATCAGGGGTGTCACGGCGGCCGCCGCCACGACGATCGCCACGACGGCGTGGAAGTGCTCCACGTACATGAGGGCGGCGAGCGCGTCCGGCACGGGAACGAACGGGGCGCCGAGCCCCTGGTCGCCGCCGAGCCCGGGGACGGCGACGGCGGCTGACGGCAGGGCGATCACCAGGGCCAGGGTGAGCCCGGCGAGATAGGGCCCGTGCAGCCGTGCCGCGGCGGCGCCGAGCAGCGCGCCGAGGGCTCCGGCGGCCACGAGACCGCCGAGGAGGCCGGCGAGCAGGCCGGCGTACGGCGCGGCCGGGCTGTCACCGAGCGCGCCGGTCACGGAGCCCGCCGCGAAGGCGTAGCCGTAACCGCCGGCGGCCATGAGCACGGAGTGGCCCAGGGAGAGCTGGCCGGTGAGTCCCACCAGCACCGTGAGCCCGGCGACGGCGGCGAAGCACGCGGCGAACCGTGCGACCTGGAAGTTCCAGTAGGGGTCCAGGAGGAACGTCGCGGCGAGGGCGACGAGCGTGACCAGTGCGGCACGCAGGACGATACGGCGGGTCATGCGGCACGCTCCTTGGCTGCGGAGAAGAGGCCGCCGGGCCGGACGAGCAGCACGAGCGTGAGCAGTGCCAGCACGGCCAGCGGGGCGGCGGCGGCCACGAGGTACCCGCTGACGAGGGAGACGAGCACTCCCACGAGCAGGCCGGCCAGCAGGGCACCGGCCGGCGAGTCGAGCCCGCCGATCACGGCGACGGCGAAGGCCTGCACGAACAGCCCGTCGAGGGCGTGCGGGTGCAGCCCGAGCTCGGTGGGGACCAGGAGCAGGCCCGCGAGCGCCGCGGTGGCCAGCGAGAGCATCCAGCCGAGGGTGATCATGCGGGACACGCGCACGCCGAGCAGCCGGGCGGTCTCGGGGGCGAACGCGGCGGCGCGCAGCTGGAGCCCGAGGCTGGTACGGGTGAAGCCGAGGGCGAGCGCGGCCATCACGAGCCCGGCCACGACGAGGACGAGCAGGTCGTACGGGGAGAGCACGGGGATGCCCGCGAGCACGAACGGCCGTTCGGACAGGGGCGCCGGGACGGGCTGGTACTCGGGGCCGAAGGCGATGGCGAGCCCGGCCTGCAGGATCATGACGAGGCCGATGGCGACGATGATCCCGGGCAGTGGTGTGTGGGTGGGGACGAGCCGCATCGGCCCGCGTTCGGCGGCGGCGCCGAGCAGGCCCCCGGCCACGACGCCGGCGAACGCCCCGAGCCACCACGAGCCGCTGACGGCCGTGACGGCGAGCGCGGCGTAGACGGCGACGACGGCGAGCGCGGCCTGCGCGAAGTTGATCACGCGGTTCGCGCGCCACACGATGACGAGCGACTGGGCGAACAGTGCGAGCACGGCGCCGTGCGCGAGCCCGGCCGCGACGAGGAAGACGAGTCTGTCCATCGGTTCCTCCTTCAGAATCCGAGGTAGGCGTGCCGGAGCGCCGGGTCTGCGGCGAGGTCGCGGGCGGGGCGGTCGGTGACCACGTCGCCGAGGCTGAGCACGACGCCGCGGTCGGCGACGGACAGCGCGCTGGTGACGTTCTGCTCGGCGACCAGGACGGTGAGCCCGGTGCGTTCGGCGGTGCGGCGCAGGACGCCGAGCAGGTCGGCGACGACCAGCGGGGCGAGGCCGAGGGACGGCTCGTCCAGGAGCAGCACCCGCGGTTCCGCGACGAGCGCGCGGGCCAGGGCGAGCATCTGCCGTTCCCCGCCGGAGAGGGTGTGGCCGAGCGCGTCCCGCCGTCGGGCGAGCGGTTCGAACAGCTCGTACTGGGCGTCGACGGCGGCGGTGCGGGCACTGCCACGGTGGCGCCAGAGGGCACCGAGGCGCAGGTTCTCGGCGACGGTCAGCTCGGCGACGACGCCGCGCCCCTCGGGTACGAGGCCCAGGCCGCGCCGCACCCGGTCCTCGGCGCGCAGTCCGCCCAGGTCGGCCCCGTCGAGCAGCACCCGCCCGCCGCGTGCGGGGACGAGTCCGGCCACGGCGCGCAGCAGAGTGGTCTTGCCCGCGCCGTTCGCCCCGAGCAGGGCGACGACGGCGCCGTCGGGCACCTCGAGGTCGAGACCGTCCAGGACGGGTGCTCCGTCGCCGTACCCGACGGTCAGGCCGTCGACGGTGAGCGTGCTCATGCGGCTCCCACCCCCAGGTAGGCGGCTTCGACGGCGGGGTCGCCGCGCACCTCGTCGGGGGTGCCGGCGGCGATCACGCGCCCGAAGTCGAGGACGACGACGCGGTCGGCGACCTTCATGACGAAGTCGACGTGGTGTTCCACGAGGAGCACGCCGCGCCCGTCGCCGGCGAGGTCGCCCACCGTGGTCGCGAGGGCGTCGATGTCGTCGGCGCCGAGGCCTCCGGCGGGCTCGTCGAGGAGCAGCAGCCGCGGTTCGGTCACCAGGGCGCGGGCCAGGGCGACGCGTTTGCGTTCGGGATAGGGCAGGGTCCCGGCGGCCCGGCCGGCGACGTCGGTCAGCCCGAGCCGCGCGAGTGTCGCGGCCGCGCGGGCGGTGTCCCCGCCGGTGGTGCTGAGCGGGACGAGCACGTTCTCCAGCACGGTCATCGTGTCGAACAGCCCGAGCCCTTGGAGGGTCCGGGAGACGCCCGCGCGGACCAGCCCGGTGGCCGACGACGGCGCCGGCGCGCCCGCGATCCGCACCGTGCCGCGGCCGGGGCGCACCAGGCCGCACACGGCGTTGAACAGCGTGGTCTTGCCGGCGCCGTTGGGCCCGATCAGGGCGACGGTCTCGCCCTCGCGCACGGCGAAGGACACGTCCTCCAGCGCGGTCAGCCCGCCGAAGGCCACGGTGACCCCGTCGATCTCCAGGAGGGGAAAGCTCTCGTTCATCGGCACCTCTTCGTGTCGGGTGGCGGACAGCGTAGCGGATAAACCGACCGGCCGGTATGGCCGGGGCGGCGTTCCGCGACGGCGTGTTCGGTGGGGTGGCCCGGCGGTGCCGGGCGGTCAGCGGTGCGGGATACCGGCGATCATGCCGCCGTCGGCCACGATCTCCGCGCCCGAGACCCACGACGAGGCGTCGGAGGCGAGGAACAGCACCGCTCCCACCACGTCCTGCGGCAGCCCCGGACGGCCCAGCGGGATGTCGAGCCGTTCCGGGTCGATCTTCACGGACATGTCCGTGAGCACCAGCCCGGGATGCACCGAGTTCACCCGGATCCCGGACGGCCCGAGCTCGACGGCCAGGGACTTGGTCAGGCCGAGCACCGCGAACTTCGAGGCGGTGTAACCGTGCAGGCGCGGGCTGCCGCGCTTGCCCTCGACCGACGAGATGTTCACGATCGACCCGCGGCCCGCCGCCTTCATGACCGGCACGACGGCACGGCAGCCCAGGAACGTTCCCGTGGCGTTCACGGCCATGACCGCCTCCCACTTGGCGAGCGTGAGGTGCTCGATGGGCGCCGCGTTCGCGATGCCCGCGTTGTTCACGAGCACGTCGACGCCGCCGAGGTCACCGGCCGTGCGCTCCACCACCCGCTCCCACGCGGCCTCGTCCGTGACGTCCAGCTCCTCGAACCGGGCACCCTCGCCCAGCTCGGCGGCCAGGGCCCTGCCCTGGTCCACCAGGACGTCCGCGACGACGACGCGTGCTCCAGCGTCGTGCAGGCCCCGCACGTACGCCTCGCCGAGGCCCCGCGCGCCACCGGTCACGAGAACGACCCGCCCGGTCAGGTCGACGCCCGCCGTCACCGCGCCACGTCCTCGGACACCTGGTCCGCCGCGGCCGGTGCCGCGTCGTGCGGAACGGCACCTCCTCGCGTCGTGACGCGCTCCGCGTCCATCGCACGGGCCGTGCCGGTCGTGCGTGCCGCGTCACCGGTGGCGTCGTCGGCGACGCGCACCACGATGCGTCCGGTGGTGCCGCCCCGGGCGAGTCGGCGCACGCCGTCGGCCGCCGCCTCGAACGGGATGACGTCGCTGACGTCGGGGAGCAGCGCGCCGTCGTCCACGAGGCGGCACAGCTCGGCGTGGGCCTGGTCCAGGAGCTGCGGCCGGACCTGCTGGTAGAGGCCCCAGTGGAGGCCGAGCACGCTGTAGTTCTTCACCAGGAGGTGGTCGGGCCGCACCCGCGGCAGGTCACCGCCGGCGAAGCCGACCACGACGATCCGCCCCTCGAACGCGATCACCTTGGTGGACTGCTCGAACGCGGTGCCGCCCACGGGGTCGAACACCACGTCCGCGCCGCGCTGCCGCACCGGGGTGACCCAGTCGTCGCCGCGCAGGTACACCTCGTGGGCACCGGCCGCCCGGGCGACGTCCGCCTTCTCCGGACTCCCGACGACGCCGACCACGTGTGCGCCCGCGGCCGCGCCGAGGCGGCAGGCCGCCGACCCGACACCGCCCGCCGCCGCGTGCACCAGCAGGGTCTCCCCCGGCTGGAGGCGGGCGCGGCGGTGCAGCCCGAACCACGCGGTCTGGTAGGCGATGGTCAGCCCGGAGGCGCGCACGTCGTCGAGGCCGGGTGGGGCCGGGTAGACCGCCGTCGCCGGGAGAACGGCGTACTCGGCGAGCGCGCCCTGCCCCCAGCCGACCACCCGGTCGCCGACGGCGAACCGGGTGACGCCGGGCGCGACGGCGGCCACCTCGCCGCACAGCTCGATGCCCGGGGTGAACGGCAGCTCGGGCCGCACCTGGTACTGGCCCCGGGCGAGCAGCACGTCGGGAAAGTTCAGCGCGACCGCGCGCACGCGGATCAGCACCTCGCCGGCGGCGGGCTCGGGGACGCCGGTGTCACCGAGTTCCATCACGTCCTCGGGCTCGCCGTTGGCCACGACGCGCCAGGCGGCCATGCGCGCCGCGACGGGAGGCACCCGCCGGTCGGACGCGAGAGGTTCCGCGGACACGGCCGGCCGGGGGGACGGTTCGGGCTCCGCGGCGGGGGCGGGTGGTACGGACTGCTCGGGCATCAGGTCTCCTTCCGGATGCTGCGCAGGAACAGATCGGTCACCTGCTGGGCGACCTCGGTCTTGGTCTCGGGGCCCTCCGGGCTGTACCAGTGCGACAGGTAGTGCACGTCGGAGAAGAAGTGCGCGATGAGGACCGCCGTCGGCACGTCGTCCCGGAACACCCCGGCGACCTGCCCGCGCTCGATGATCGCGGCGAACTGGTCGTTGTACTCCCGACGACGGCGGGTGACCTCCTTCTGGCGCTCCTCGGAGAGCATGTGCACGCTGCGGAAGAAGACCGTGCCCTCGGGCAGGAACTCGATGGACGTCTCCATGACGTCCACGCACACCGCGCGGAGCACCTCCTCGGGGGCGCCGCCGCGGGCGGTGATCTCGTCCAGGCGGCTCTTCTGCAGGGACAGCATGCGCTCGTAGATGGCGAACAGCAGGTCGTCCTTGGACGTGAAGTAGTGGTACATGGCGCCCTTGGTGACCCCGGCCGCCTCGACGATCTGCTGCACGCTCGTGTTGGCGTAGCCGCGCGTCGAGAACAGGTCGAGGGCGGCGCGGGTCACCTCGTCGGCGACGTTCTTGGTACGCATGGCTCCCATCCTCCATCACCTCCCCGAGGCGGCCCGGGCAGGCCGCCGGTCGTGCGCGCCGCCGTCAGCCCAGCGCACGGATGCTCGCCCCGCCGTCGACCAGAAGCGTCTGACCGGTGACCCAGGCGGCGTCGTCGGACAGGAGGAAGGCGGCCGGCCCCGCGACGTCGGACGGCTCACCGAGACGCTGGAGCGGGTACTCCGCGGAGACCTGCTCGTCGCGCCCCTCGTACAGGGCGCGCGCGAACGACGTCCGGACCACCGCGGGCGCCAGCGCGTTGACCCGGATGTCGGGCGCGAGCTCGCCGGCGAGCTGCTGGGTCAGGTTGATCAGCGCGGCCTTGGAGACCCCGTAGAAGCCGATGCCCGGCGAGGCACCCGTGCCCGCGACGGACGACAGGTTGACGATCGAGCGCAGCCCGCCGGCGCCCGTCGCCCCCGCCGCGGCGACGGCGTCGCGAGCCCACTCCAGGGCGGCGATCACGTTCACCTCGAGGATCTTCCGGGCGGCGGCGAGGTCCAGGTCCGCGAGCGCCCCGTAGGCGGGGTTGATGCCCGCGTTGTTGACCAGGTGGTCCAGGCCGCCGAACCGGTCGACCGCGGCGGAGATCGTGGCCGCGCGGTGCGCGGCGTCGTCCACCTTGCCCGCCACGCCCGCGGCGCGCTCCTCGCCGAGCTCGGCCACCGCGGCCGTGAGCGCTTCCTGGTCGCGGCCCGTGATGACCACGGAGCCGCCCTCGGCGACCAGCCGCCGTGCGATCGCGAAGCCGATGCCACGGCTCGCGCCGGTGATCACGGCGACCCTGCCCTCGAACCTGTCTGCCATGCGGTGCACCTCCCTGTGCGTCCGTGCGTGACCCGCCGTGCGGCACCGGGGCCGCGGGATGCCGGTCACGCACCGCCGGCACCACCCGATCATACCGTCTAGTCGGTTTGATGAGGAGACGGTACCGCATCGAGGTCCCGGTGCACCATCCGCGCGACGTCGACCCGCGAACGCGCCCCCAGCGCGACGAAGATCCCCCGCAGGTGGTGGTCCACCGTCCGCACGCTGACGGCGAGCTGTTGCGCGATCTCCCGGTTCGTGGCTCCGGTCGCGACCGCCCGGGCGATGCGGAGCTGGTGCGGGGTGAGCGCCGCGAGCGACGGCGCCGCCCGGGTGGGTGGCGCGCCCGCGGCACGCAGCTCCCCCAGGGCCAGGTCCGCCCACCCGGTGGCGCCGCACCGCTCGAACCCGTGCAGGGCGTCGCGCAGCTGGTCGCGCGCGGCCCGGAGCCGGCGCCGCCGCCGCAGCCACCGGCCGTACAGGAACTGCGTCCTGCTTCGCTCCAGGTCACCCGGGTCGTTCTGGTGCAGGTCGAGGGCACGGAGGAACAGCTCGCCCGGGTCGTCGCGGTGCGGCCCGGGCGGGGACCACTCGCCGCGGACGGGGCGGGGCGGCCACGGGGCCTCGCCGCCGCCCTCGCCGCCACCCTCGCCCGGAACCGCGACGCCGGACGCGGCGAGGAGCGCCCTGCAGCGGAACGCCTGTGCGGCAGCCTGGGCATCGACCCCGAACTCCGCCCACGCGGTGAACGCCGCGACGGCCGGGGCGCCCAGCTCCGGGCGTCGCGCCAGCACGACGGCCTCGACCAGGTCGGGAAGCAGCAGCGGCCGGATCGCGAAGTGGGCTCCGGTCCGGTCCTCGCGGGCGAGCGCCGTCAGGCGTGCGGCGGCGGAGTCGGCACGGCCGTGCCCGAGGTCGTCACGGGCCAGCGCCCACTCCGCGAGCGTGCGCGTCTGGGTCAGGCCGTGCCGTCGCGCGGTGGCGAGCGCCGCCTCCGCGTGCCGCCGCACCGCGTCCCCGTCGCCCTCCACCGACGCCGTGAGCGCCAGCACCGCGTGGTGGTGCGCGGCGGAGTTCGATCGTGCGGCGCGCAGCGCCAGGTCGAGACCTTCCGTGGCGTGGGCACGGGCGCGGGAGTGGCGCCCGCAGCGCATCTCGGCGTAGGCGAGGTACTCCAGCACGAGGGTGGCGACGTCGTCGCGTCCTGCGGCACGGGCCGCGGCGAGCGCCTCACGGCCGAGGCCCGCCGACACCACCACGTCCCCGAGCAGGAGCGCCGCCACCGATGCCCGGTGCAGCGCGGCCGGTGCCCCGTGGCGTGGTGCCTCGACCACGCGTCGCAGCGGCCCGACGGCGTCCGCCGGGCGCTGCTCCAGCAGGGCGCGCAGGCCGCCGAGGTGGTCGGCGAGATGGTCGGCGTCGGCGGCCGCCGGGCGCGGAACGGGGTCGGGGCGGGAGACAGGGTCGGCGCGGGAGACAGGGTCGGCGCGGGAGACGGGGTCGGCGCGACCGCCGTCGGGCGCCGGCACGATCGTATCCGCGGCGTCGATCGCGTCGCGGCAGGCATCGAGGTCACCGGCGGCCCAGGCGGCGTCGGCGGCCGCGAGCCCGGCGGTGCGGGCGAGCTCCGCGGACGCGTCGCCCGTCGCGCCCGAGGCGAGGGAGCGGGCCAGCATGAGGGAGGCGTAGGCGTCCCCGAGCGGACCGTCCCCCATGAGGGTCAGCCCTCGCGCGAGTTCCTCGTGGGCGCCGCCCGGCGTACCGGCGACGCGGAGCAGCACCGTGCCGCCCGTGCGGGCGGCGTCGGCGACGAGCGGCGCGTCGGCGGGCCGGACGACGAGGGCGATGCCGCCGTCGTCGAGGCGGCGCAGCGTGGCCGACGCCGGTTCGCGGTCCGCCCTGCCGGACCGCGCCGTCGGGGCAGCAGGCTCCGGCATGCTCCGTCGCACCCTCCGGATGATAACCGACCGACCAGGCGGTACGGAAGACGCCGGGCGGCGGCCGCGGGTTCGCGCGACCGCCGCCCGGGAGCGGGACGTCGTGAGCCGGGAGCGCCGGGGTCAGAACCCGCAGGTGCTCGCGGACTCCTCGATGTAGAGCCAGCTCGTCGGGGTCGGGCAGAGGAACTGCGTGTAGCGGGTGTCGTTGTCGACCCACCGCTTGAGCCACGAGATCGAGTACTTCGCGATCGTGGTGTTGCTCGAGTTGGGCGCGAAGTGCCCGGCCGAGTTCAGCTCGATGTACATCTTCTCGCCGCCGTGGGTGTTGTAGAAGGGCTTGGCGTGGGAGGCCGGCGAGGCGATGCTGTCGTACTCCGCACCGAAGTCGAGCATCGGGACCTCGACGTCACCCCAGGTCTTGTCCAGGTTCCAGGGGGTCATCGGGATGATCGCCTTGAGCGAGGGCCGGTCCTTCGCCGCTTCGAGCGTGCCGCCGCCGCCCATCGAGTGGCCCATCACCGCGAGCCGGGACGGGTCGACCCGGTCGGCCACGTCGCTGCGCTCGGTGAGGTAGTCGAGCGCGGCCAGGAGCTGGTCGCCGCGCTGGGCGGGCTGGTCCAGGCGCGTGGTGGTGTCGATGGTGAACACCACGAAGCCCTGGGACGCCACCCGGGCGCCGAGCCACTCGATCGAGGACTCGGACGCCGTGTACCCGGGCACGACGGCGACCGCACCGAACGTGCCGTCGGTGCGCGTGGTCGGGTAGTAGATGGTGCCGCCGCCGAAGCCGGGCGCCAGCGAGGAGACCGACTCCTCGGAGACGGAGTAGTGGCCCCGGGTCGCCTCGATGCTCGACTCGGTGGGGTTGGGTCCGCGCTCGTAGGGGTTGTCGGCGGCGTGCGCGGGTGCGGCGAAGGCGCCGAGGCCGACCGCGGCGGCGGCCACGGCGGCGGCGAGCGCCCGACGACGGCGTGGGCGGTGGTGCGATGGGTGCGTGGCGGTGCGTGACTGCATGGCGTCCTCCTTGACGTCTGCGGGACGTTCGGCAAAGCCCCGCGTGCCTCAACTATCCGACCGGTCGGTTTGTGCGGCATCGGCAAGATCACCGGTCCGCCCGCGCGAACCGTGCCACCACCACGGGCACGGCGCCCCTGATCGTGCGCGCGAGCATGACCGGATGCCGGCGACGGGGCCCGCGACCGCCCCGAACCGGCCGCACACCTAGGCGACGTCGGGCCGGGTCATCAGCGGGGAGCGCAGGTGCGGTTCCAGACGGGGATCGGTGAGGGGAACGACGTTCCACCTGGCGGTCGCGGTGCCGGCCCTGGTGTCGACCTCCAGCCGGATCCGGTGCGGGGTGGTGATGACGTACACGTCGGCGACGAACGTGTCTTCCTGCCAGGCACCTGCCGCGACGACGGGGCGCCCGAGCGGTGAGCTCTCGCGCCACGCGCGGTGCCCGGCATCGATGCCGGGCACCGACCCGAGCCGCAGGGTCCATCCGCCGTCCCCGGGTTCGACCACCACGGAGGTGCCCTCGGGCATCGCCGAGCCGGCGCAGGCGCCGAGCCTCGCCCGGACGACGTGGTCCGGCCCCGAGGTTCCCCGCGGTGGAGAAAGCGCCAGGTTCCGCAGGCGCTCGGCGAGGGCGCCGTCGTCCCGGGCGCTGTCGGCGGGTTCGGCGTGGTCCAGGCCGGGGAGCAGGTGGTCCCAGACGGGGTCGAGCAAGGTCTCTCCGCCTTGGCCGATGCCGGCGGTCAGCGCCACCACCAGATCGTGCGAGGGGACGACCAGGCACATCTGGCCGAACGAGCCCTCACCGCGATACCCGTGACGCGACATCCAGAACTGATAGCCGTACCCGCACAGCGAGTCCGGGTTCTCCGACCAACCCTCGACCTGGCGGGTCCCCACGTGTCGGCGGGTCGCCAGGTCCACCCACTCGCGCGGGACGAGCTGCCGGTCGCCCCAGCGGCCGCCGCGCAGCAGCAGCTGGCCGAAGGCGGCAACGGCCTCCGTCGTGAGATGCAGCCCGTGGAAGCCGAAGGCTGCGCCGCCGGCGAGACGGTCCCACTCGGCGTGGTCGATCCCCATCGGTGCGAGGAGACGCTCGTCGAGAAACTCCGGTAGGCCCGTGCCCGTGACCTGTTCGACCATCCTGGCCAGGACGTAGGTGGTGGAGTTGTCGTAGGCGTGCCGCGCTCCCTCCGGCTCGGGGAACGGAACGCGCAGAAAGCCCTTGGTGAGGTCCGCCGGCTCGAGGGCCCATGCCGCGTCCAGACTGTCCGAGTCGTGCCCGGTGGTCATCGACAGCAGGTGGTGCACGGTGAGCCGGCGTCCCTGCTCGGGCACATCGGCGGGGACGTGCTCGGGCAGCACGTCGACCAGCCGGTCGTCGAGCGAGAGCAGGCCGTCACCGATCGCGATCCCCACGGCGACGGCGGTGAACGACTTCGTCAACGAGTAGAGCAGATGCGGGCGGTCGGCCGAGTAGGGCGACCACCACCCCTCGGCGACGACGTGGCCGTGACGCACGACCATGATCGAGTGGCACTCGACCGACTGTGACTCCAGCCGGTCCAGCAGTGCCAGCACGGCCCGTGACGAGACGCCCGAAGCGCCTGGTGACGACCGGGGCAGGAGGGCACGACGAGAGGGCATTCACGCACTCTAGCCAGACGGGTCCGCCGACGGTGCGGCGGGCGCGCGGGAGGAGGGGAGGCGGGCGCGCGGGAGGAGGTTGCGGCCGTGGCGGACCCTACGCGTCTCAGTCCACCGCTTCCAGGACCTCGCCGATCATCGCGAGCACCTGCTCGTCCATCTCGACCTGGGCGAGGACGACGCAGATCGTCCCGTCGGGATCCACGAAGAAGTCGGTGCCGTATCCGCCCGACCAGCCGAACCGTCCGCGGTGCGGGCCGGCGGTCGTCACCGAGACGCCGAAACCCCAGCCCAGGCCGTCCCAGAAGCCCGGGAAGAAGCTCTCGGGAGTCTTGGCCGCCGCGTCGACCTGGTCGGTGCGCAGCTCGTCCAGGAGGGCGGGGCCGACCAGATCGCCGTCGACCAGCGCGCGCAGGAACGCGTGGTAGTCGGCCAGCGTCGAGACCAGCTCGGAGTGGCTCTCGTCGAACGGCGCCGGGCCCGTGTGGAATCCGCCGCCCGCGGGCTCCGCCTCGACCAGCCCTTCAGGCGTCCTGCGGTACGCCGCCAGGAGCCGATGTTCCTGGCCCTCCGGCACGCGGAAGCCCGTGTCCGGCATACCGACCGGTCCGAGGACGGAGTGCCGCAACAGCTCCGAGGTGCTCGTTCCCGCGACTCGTCCGAGCAGGATGCCCAGGATCCCGAACCCCAGGTGGTAGCGCCATCCCTGGCCGGGCTGGTGCGCGAGAGGCAACGCCGCGAGGGCGGCGAGCCACTCCTGGGCGCCCCGGTCCACCGGCTCGTTGTTCGCGTCGAGCCCGGCGTCCACCATCGCCCGCAGCAGCGGCGAGTCCACGGTGACGACCCCGTAGCCGGACTGGTTCGTCAACAGGTCGCGCAGCGAGATCGGGCGCTGCGCGGGCACGGTGTCGTCGACGTCGGCCATCGGATGCGCGAGCACGCGCCGGTCGGCGAGCTCGGGCATCCACGACTCGATCCCGTCATCCAGCGCGATCGCGCCCTGCTCGACGAGCCGCAGCGCCGCGACGGTCGTGACCAGCTTCGTCATCGACTGGATGCGCACGATCGCGTCGGCCTTCAGGGCTCCGCCGCCGGTCCCCGCGGACCCGACGAGCAAGGGGTCGCACTCTCTGCCGTAGGTCGCGATCGCGCCGGGGATCGTCCCCGCGTCGACGTGCCGGGCCAGGACTTCGCGCAGGGGATTCGCCATGGACGCCAGCGTAGTGGTGGGCCGCCGAGGACTCGGTGTTTTCCCCTCCGTGAGCTGCGGAAACCCCACCGGCCGGGTGCCCTCGTGGCAGCCCACGGTGAGCCCGCGGCCCGGGACGCGGGACCCCGTTCGGCCAGTCCGGCTCACTCCTGGATGAGCGCGATGACGTTGCCCGCGGGGTCGGCGATCCATCCGATCGTCGGGCCCTGGGCGGGATCAGGACTCCGCGCCACGCCGCGTTCGTCCTGGGCGAAGCCCGGGTACCGGATCAGGCTCACGCCCGCCGCCTCCAGTTCCGTCACCGCGTCGTCGATGTCCGGAACCACGAGGTTGAGCACGGTGAACGACGCCGGCGTGTGAGCGTCCCCCTTGGGGTAGACGAACACCGACGAGCCCTCGGTGAGGTCGATCTCGAGACCGCCCATGGCGTTCTCTCGCGCGGGCAGGCCGAGGGTGTCGCGGTAGAAACGGAGAGCGGCGTCCGCGTCGTCCACCGAGAAGCCGCTGAAACTGCGGACCGTGGTGACCATTGTGGGTTCCTTCCGTCGGAGCGGTCATACGGTTGACGACGGCGTGCCGAGAAAGTCATCGGTCGTGGCCGCGGTCGCGCGACGACTCCTGTGATCACCGGCTCCACCGGGAAGGAGCGCTGTCGGCGCCCTACCCGTGAGCGGCCAGGACCGCCGCGAGGCCTTCCTGAACGTCTCGGACGAAGTACCCGGGAACTTCCAGCGACGGGAAGTGTCCCCCGGCCTCGGCCGGCCTCCATCGGACGATCCGTCGGTACCGCTCCTGCGCCCAGGGCCGCGGGCACTTCTCGATGTCGCGGGGGTACATCGTGATCGCCGACGGGATGTCGACCCGGAGCCCGGGATCGAGCGCGTTCACGCCGCCGTGGCTCTCGTGGTAGATGCGGGCGGCCGATGCGCCGGTTCGTGTGAGCCAGTAGAGGGTGACGTCGTCGAGGATCCTGTCCCGGGAGATCCTCTCGAACGGGCTGTCCTCGGTGTCCGACCACTCGGCGAACTTGTCGAGGATCCAGGCGAGAAGCCCGACCGGCGAGTCGACAAGTGAGTAGCCGATGGTCTGCGGCCCGGTCGCCTGCTGCTTCGCGTATGCCGCACGCCAGCGCCAGAAGTCGCGTGTCTCCGCGGCCCACCGGCGCTCGGTTTCCGTCAGCCCATCCGTCGACAGCCCGGGCGGTGCCTGCGCCAGGGTGGTGTGGATGCCGAGGACGTGTTCCGGGAACCTGCCGCCGAGAACCGTGGTCACCACACCTCCCCAGTCCCCTCCGTGGGCGACGAACCTGCCGTAGCCGAGCCGCTCCATCAGCTCGACCCACGCGGCCGCGATCCTCCCGACTCCCCATCCCGTGGTGGCCGGCTTGTCGCTGTAGCCGAAGCCGGGCAACGACGGGACCACGACGTGGAACGCCGGGGCGTCCGCGTTCTTCGGATCCGCCAGCTCGTCCACGACATGGGCGAACTCGACGATGCTGCCCGGCCAGCCGTGCGTCATGACCAGCCCGACGGCGTCCGCGCGCGGGGAGGGGCGGTGCAGGAAGTGGATTCCCAGGCCGTCGACCGTCGTGCGGAACTGGCCGATCCGGTTCAGGCGCTCCTCGAACGACCGCCAGTCGTACCCCGTGCGCCAGTAGTCGACCACGTCGACGAGGTCGGTGAGCGGAACACCCTGCCTCCATCGGCGGGGGCCGTGTTCGGTGCGGTCGATGGTCTCGGGCTCAGGCAGTCGCGCCGCAGCCAGCCGCGCGCGCAGATCGTCGAGGTCGACGTCGGTCGCGCGGACCTCGAACGCTTGGACGTCACTTGCGAGACCGGACATCGGGACCTCCTGGCTGTCGCGGGCTGACTCTCCGGACCGGCGAACCGGCAATGACGGTTCTAGCACGACGTCTCGCCGCCGGGCAACCGGCTATGGTGGTTCCGTGCCTGCTGAGATCCCCGAGTTCCGCCTCGGTAGCGTGCTGGCGACGAGCTTCACGGCCACGCTGACCGAGCGGTGCGGCGACCCCGTGGAACGCATTCCCACGCCACAGCGACTCGTCGACTGGCTCGCGGCGAGTGGGCTGGCCGTAGATTCCTGCACCAGTGCCCAGTGGACACTCGCCCACGAACTGAGGGAGTCGATTCACGCCGCCGCGACGGCGGCAGCGGTCCAGGACGCTCTTCCCGCGCCCGCCGTCCAGGTCATCAACGAACGCAGTGCGCAGGGGCGGGCCGCCGCAGTGCTGACACCCGAGGGAGAACGCGAGTGGCGCCTGAGGTCGGCCTCGGGTGTGGAGGACGCCCTCGGCGTGATCGCGGCCGACGCGATCAGCATCATCGCCGGCGAACGAGACGGAAGACTGGCCCTGTGCGCCTCGCCGACATGTCAGGCCGCGTTCTTCGACACCAGCCGGAGCCGCACCCGCAGGTGGTGCGACATGAACACGTGCGGGAACCGCCAGAAGAAGGCGCGCTTCATGGCCAACCGGCGAAGGCTTGCCGGGCCGGCGGAGTGATCCCCGAGCACGCTCAGGACTCGTCCTCCGCCCGGGCACGACGGCGCAGCTCTTCCAGCGGGTAGGGGGTCGTGCGGCTCTCCCGTTGAAAGCGGAGGTAGAAGTCCCCCATCACCGCGGCGACGGGCGCGTCACGGACCATGATGTCCGCGAGCGCCGCCGGGACACCCGCCGGGGACACTCCCTGCGCGCAGGAGTGCACGGCCTTCCGGCGTTCGTCCGGCCCGTACCCGTAGAGAGCGACGGCCAGCCAGTTCACGAGGTGTGTGGCGGCGTAACCGCGGTCGTAGCCGCGGTGTGCGTCGAGGAAGGCGGCCTCGTCCCGCGCGAGGTCGAAGCGGGAGGAGATCGCGAGCCCGTAGTCGGCGAAGTAGAGGCGTTCGCCGTCGGTCAGGATGTTCTGGAAGTGGGCGTCGAAGTGCAGCAGCCCGCGGGAGTTCATGAACGAGATGCCGGCGCGCAGTTCGCGGTCCACCATGGCGCAGGCCCGCTCGGCGGCCTCGTCGCCCGCCTGGAGCTGGACGTCCAGCCAGTCGTGCAGGTTCTGCGGGATGTATTCGAGGAACAGGATGATGCTCGCCGAGGAGTCCCGTACGGCCTCGATCCGGTGGCGTATCTCCGGTCCGCCTCCCCAGTAGGCGACGGCGCGTTCGACGTCGGCCAGTTCCTCGGGAAGCGGCTGGCCGGCATCCGGCAGCACCCGCCAGTGGTGCGTGAGCGGGAAGCCCTCGTGGTCTCCGGTCACCACCCAGTTCGTCGTCATGATGTGCGCGGCCAGTTCCCGCCAGGCGCCGAACCCCGGGCCGCCGATGGTGCCGACGCCGTAGTGGCAGAACAGCGGCAGGTCGAACACGTTCGCCGTGGAGCGGAGGTTCTCGGGCCGGCGTTCGAGATCGGTCAGGCGCACCTGCTTGACGAAGACCGGGAATCCTTCGACCTCCAGGAGAACGGTCTGGCCGCCGATCCCGGTGCCGATCGGTGTGCCGGCGTCCACGAGCTCGGCGAGGCCGCGGTTGCTGCGCAGCGCAAGCGAGGTGGACACGGCACCGTGCGCGGCCAGGCGCGCGGTGCGGGACATGTCAGGGATCGTCAACTCTGCCTCCTGCCACCGTCCACGACACACCCATCACGATCATGCCCGACCAGGTGCCCGGTTCTCCTTACCGGACGCTGTCGCCGGTAGAGGCTGGCGTGAGATCGCGGCTCGGGACGGCCGGCGGAGCTCAGCGCCTGGTCTCGTACCTCGTCAGGACCACGCCATCGGGGAACTCCCTGGTCTCCACCAGATTCAGATCGACCCAGTTGTCCAGGGCCGTGAAGAACGGCTTGCCGCCACCCACCAAGACTGGTGCGGTCGCCAGCACGTACTCGTCGATCAGCCCGGCCCGCATGGCCGCCGCGGCGAGTGTGGCGCCACCGATGTCCATGGGGCCGCCGTCCTCGGTCTTGAGCCGGGAGATCTCGGCGACCGCGTCGCCGGTGGCCAACCGGGTGTTCCAATCGACCGTCCTGGTCGTCGAGGAGAACACCAACTTCGGCATGTCCTCCCAACGGCGGGCGAATTCGACCTCCGCCGGTGTGACGCCAGGCTGCTGATCGGCGGTCGGCCAGTAGGAACTCATCGTCTCCCACATTTTGCGCCCATACAGCGCCAGGCCCGTCGCCGCGACCCGATCGGACCACCACTGGAACAACTCGTCGCTCGGTACGCTCCAGTCGATGTCGCCACCCGGCGCGGCGACGTAGCCGTCCAGGCTCACGTTCATGCCGAACGTCAGTTTCCGCATAGCGCCATCCTCACACGAGTCGGGATCGGGTGAACAGGTCGGTGCAAGGCGGGCCATCTCGCTCGATCGAATTGGCGCGTGAGCTGCGTCCGCAGCGGGGATCGTGTCAGCGCGTACGGTCTGGTACTCGGGCCCGAAGCCGCGGATGTTGCGGATCGAGGCTCTTCGCCAGGCCGGCACTCGGGCGGCCGGGTCAGAAGTTGATCATGTGGTTCGGAGGGGCTGGATCGTTGGAATTCTGCGGTTTCCAGGATAGCTCGGGTCCGGCGTGCCTGCTGCGTGCCACTCCGGACCAGGGTGCCGTGCGCTGGCCAACGGGCCGATCAGGACGTCGAAGGCATCTCCGAGCTGACGCATACCGTCTCCGCACCGTGACGCGTCATGGCTGAGAATATCCAGCACGCCGAGCCATACAGACGATCGGTCAATTCCCACCGCATACGAACGTGACCGTCGTGTCGTGCGATGACCCGAAGCTCAGATTCGACCGCCGCGCGCTGCCCGCCGACGTCGGGTTCGTTCTGCCAAGGGAGCTGGGACGGGCCAGGGGGACGGTTCTCGTCATCCCGCAAGCGGCGGCCGCGTCCTTGCGGACAAGACCTACTCCGGCCCGGCTACCCGTCACGCGCTGCCCAAGCGCAGTACCACGCTCGTGAGTCCGGCCCACCCGTGTTCGACGCCTGGGCCCACAAGGGACGCAACGTCGTGGAACCCGCTGAGTCAGTACGCCTAGGCGAGCCTCCACGATACGAACTAGCGGTCTGCCGTATGGTCCGTTTCATGCCGAGCGTCGCCGCCACCGCCACGCCGGAGGCGTACGCCCGTTGGCAGGTGAAGCTGGCGGCTGAGTTCTTCGAGGGCCACGAAGGACAGCCCGTCGTGATGTTCGTCGGTCGGGACGAGCTGGATGCACTCGCCGACGACGGTGAGGACTGCGTCCGCTCCCTCGCGGCGGCGGTGCGAGGCGTCGTCGACGTCTCGAAGCATGGCAGCATGTTCGAGCCGGTCACCCGACTCGAACGAGCCTGGCAACACGGGCTGCGCGCCACCCCGCCTCCCACGCTGCCCGTGCTCGCGCTTAGTGTCCTGGCGGCGTCAGAGATGCGTAGCGACTCCTCGGGGGCACGACACAACTACTACATCCGGCTGGCACGTGCTCTTCTCCCCGACGGCACCGATGCTGAGGTCGACGTCCTCCGCACTGACCTGCGCGAACGTGGTGCCTTCGTCGGCGTTGCCACGATGTGGCAGCGCCTTGACGAGTGGCTCGAAGAGCAAGCCGGCACCTTCGGCACCTCCACGATCCGTGAGGACCGGGAGTACACACGGATCGGTTATCCCCTGTCCCAGACGCTGCTCCGGCGTAGTGACCGCGCCGCTCTGACGCGCTTCTTCGAGCGCATGCGCCTGAAGCAGGCGGGAACTCCGGCGCCCTCGACGTTGCTGAGCCTCCTGAAGGTCTGGACGTACAACCGCAACCAGGGCTTCAGCGACCGATTCGTGGAGGCCCTCGACGACGCGACGCTTCAGGATTACCTAGAGCCGCTCGTGCATGGTCTGGCCGTGGCTTGGGACGGAAACGTCATCACGGCGAGCGGGCTCCGTCGCCTGGAGATCCGCCCCGCAATCGACCTTGACGAAGGCGAAGCGTGGTGGGTCGTCCCGGCCGTTGCGGGTGCGCCAGATGACGTCCTCGTGGGTACCAGCGATAGCGAAGAGTTCACGGTGATCGTGACGACCGACCCGCACAGCTCGATGCTCGACGCTATTGGGCTCCCGGAAGTGACCCCACATGCACTGACGGTCGGGCTATCAGCCCGGGGCGAGGCGTCGTACGCCGAGTTCGAGCCGTCCAAGCTGCTCGTTTTCATGGAGAATGCCCATGCTGGCGGCTGGTTGGCGGTCGACGCCGTGCAGCCCTACGAAGAGCACGTCTTCGCGGTCACACGGCACCTCTCCCCCGGCGTTGAGGAAGCGCTGCGGTCGGCAGCCGATAGTGGCTGGCAGAAGATGAAGGACACCAACGCCGAGCGCCTTCTCAGCGGCTACTCGATCTACTACCGCGTCACTTTCTCCGACCAAAGGCTGCTCGAAGCCGCAACCCGAGCTCTGCCGGGCACCACTGCGGCGCCGCTGCGCATAGGGACGACGGCGCGACCAAGGCTCATCAACGGGCTGCCGATGTTCCGCAACCTCAGCCGCAACACCTATCTGGCCGGCGGCGAGCCCGATCTTGAGCTCCCGGTGGGCGCCGAGCCTCGCAGGGTCGAGGTGACACTTGACTACAACAGGTCGCAGCCCTTCCGTGCCTCGATCTTCCCGATCCCGTTCGCCAGGTTCGGACCGTACGAGTCCGGGATCCACACGATCGAGGCGGACGGGGAGGAGTTGGCGTTCATCGTCAGCCCCGGACCAGATGCCGGCTGGCAGGCTCCCGGCGTTGGCAGTCGCTTCTGGATTGGCGGCAACCTGCGTGAGATCGGAGAACCCGCTGAGGTCTGTGGCGCGCTGACGAACGATCTCGTTACCGACGACGTCGTACTAGCACGACGAGGTGCGCTGGAGAACTGGATAGTGGATCGGAGTGGTCACGTACGGCTGCTCGAGGAGCCAGCGCTTCCGACCTTCCTTCCAGGCGCGAGCTTCATGTGCTTCGAGGTCGCGCGCGACGAGGGTGCTTGGCTGCTCCAGCGACGCGCGAAGGGGTGGCAAGCAACGCGTCTCCGAGTTGCCGAGCCCGCCTTCCGAGAACTCACCACCCAGGACCGGCAGGTCTGGGCCGCCGCCAGCGCGACCGTTCGACTGGACGACCCGATTTGGAAGTTGTACCTCGAAGCCTGGGAGCGCCGCAGTGCGAGCTGACCTTCTCCTGAACTGGATGAGCGAGGTCGGGTCCGGCGACATCCGCGACCTGCGCCAACGGATCGCGTGGGCCGCTCGAAGCGCGGACCGGAGCCCGCGACCGCGTGACACCGGACGCTGGCTCCGAGATGTCTCCTCCCTCGGCCACGCCGAGATCGATTGGGCGAATGATCGCTGGGCGATCGCTCCCGCCGTTGCCACCTTGACACCTGGTGCAGGGGGGACGGCGGTGCTCGTGGGTCAGCGGCGAATCGGGCTACTGGAGCGCCTGGAAGACGTCTTCGCCGTCCAGGTCGAGGAGCACGAGAGCAGCCACGGTGCGCCGCTCTGTGCGCCATCTTCGGTCTACGTGCAGTCAGACTCGATCGACGCGCTGCGATCCGACCTCGCCGAGCTCGGGATCGCTTTCGTCGGCTGCGCCGCCCGCAACATTGCGGAGGGCCTTAGCCCCATTGGACTCGGCGACCTGGCGGCATCGCCGAGCCGTAGCGACGTGGTCGAGCATCTGACACTCACTGAGGACTGGCACCAATTCTCCCCTGGGCTTCCAGCTGCTGACGGGCTCTGCCGGTTCACGGCGCTCGGGCGGCCGAGCTACCTCTTCCGGTCCGGCAAAAACTGGCACCACACCGACCACGCCACCGGGATCCTTCTCGAACTCGCCCGCTGCGGGCTATCCGTCATCCGCTGGCGCCCTGAGCGCACCATGGCGGGTCAGGAGATCGGCACGGCGTTCGTAGACCAGGGTGCACCGCTACCGCCACTTCAAGCCCGCGCACTTGTGCTGTGCAGCGGCCTCCCGACCCGGTTCGGGCGGGCCGTCGGCACCGCGATCTATCCGAATGTCCCCAAAGAGATCGTCGAGCTGGTGGGAGAATCCATTCGCCAGCGCGTCACTGTCATCTCGTGATTCAGCCAGAGGTACCGATGGCCACTCCCCAGCCCCCTTCCCACCATGGTCTCGACGTCACGGGCACATTCGACCGGCTGCGCGAGGCGTATTTCCGCTACTACGACACGCCGTTTGGGCTGGCCGACCAGCGGCTGGAGCACGAGCGACGCGCCCTCTTCGACCGCGACAACGGCGCCTACCGTCTGCCGCTCGTCGAACTGCGCCCGGAGTACGTCAGTAGGCCGCACGGTCTGAGCACCTCGGTCGCCACCTGCGGGGCGCCGAGCGAGCTGGCCGACTTCGCTGCCTGCGGGCTCATTCCTGCAAACCGCCCGCTCTACCTGCACCAGGAGCGGGCACTCACCGCCGGGATGGCAGCGGGCACCAACATGATCGTGACGGCGGGCACGGGCTCGGGTAAGACAGAGTCATTCTTGCTCCCGGTTCTCGGCTCGCTGCTCGAAGAGTCCCGCACCTGGGCGGGCAGCCCCGCCTCCTATTGCCCCTGGTGGCAACAGGGCGGCACGCCGTTCGCTTCACAGCGCCAGGGTGAGACGGGCCGCGACCGAGCCGTGCGTGCCCTCGTGCTCTACCCGATGAACGCCTTGGTCGACGACCAGCTCATGCGTATGCGACGCGCCTTGGACAGCGATGCCGCTCGGAGCTGGCTGGACGCGAACCGCCACGGCCACCGCTTCTACTTCGGGCGCTACACCGGCGCGACACCGGTGACCGGCAGCCGCGAGACCAACAGTGCGGTCGAGCGGCTCCGCGACGTCCTCAACGCGACAGAGCTGCGCGGGCTGCGGGCAGCCCAGGTGGCGCAGGAGACTGGCAACGACGAGGTGCGGTACTTCGTTCCCCGGCTTGATGGCGCCGAGATGCGCTCTCGCTGGGACATGGCCGACGCGCCGCCCGACATCCTGGTCACCAACTACTCGATGCTCAACGTCATGCTCCTGCGCGAGCGCGACGGCCACTACTTCGACTCGACGCGGAAGTGGCTGGAGGCCGACCCAAGCCACAGGTTCACGCTGGTGGTCGATGAGCTGCACATGTACCGCGGCACAGCGGGGACTGAGGTCGCCTACCTGCTGCGCAACCTCAAGCAGCGCCTCGGGCTGGATGAGCATCCGGACCAGCTCCGTGTGTTGGCGGCCTCTGCCTCGATTGACGCCGAGCGCGACCAGGACTACTTGGAGGAGTTCTTCGGGGTCGACGCCAGCTCCTTCGAGTTCGTGCCGGGGACCCTATCTATGCCGGGGACTGCCCCCGTTGGCACGGCGTCGTTGGCTACCCAGATCCTCGACTCCGAGGAATCCGCGACGCCGCGGATCGTTCGCGATGCCGGCCTGACCGACACGCTCCGGCGCGCCTTCCTCACCAAGGAGTCGGACGACGCACCGGAGATTCCGGTCGCGAAGCCGCTGGCAGCGCTGGCCGACAAGGTCTTCTCTGAGGCGCCGGAGACCGACCGTGAGACTGCGCTCAAGCGGCTGCTCTCTGCCCTTTCGGATAATTCCGTCGATGCCGATCCCAAGGTGCGGGCGCACTACTTCTTCCGGAATGTGCCGGGCGTCTGGGCGTGCAGCGATCCGGCATGCACGCTCGGCCCGCAGGACGAGAAACCGCGACCGGTCGGCCGACTCTTCCGTGAGCCTGTCACGCGCTGTGGCTGCGGTGCTCGCGTCCTTGAGCTTCTCTACTGCCAGAACTGCGGCGACGTCATGCTCGGCGGTTTTACGCCGGAGGGCGCGACCCAGCGGAACGTCGTCAAGACTCTCCTACTGGCGGACGTACCCGAGCTCGGCAAGCTGCCTGACCAGGTCCAGTCGGAGCGGACGGCCAACAACTACCTCGTCTACTGGCCGAACACGGCCAACACCCTGCCGACCTTGCCAGGTAGCAACTGGACGCGCGACGGCGGCAACGTCCAGTACGAGTTCCGCCGCAGTGAGTTGACTCCGGCCAGCGGCGGCATACGCAATGCCCGGCCACATGGTGGACACACCGGATGGACCTTTCACGCAGTGGTTCCCGCGGCGCGGCGCACCAGGCGCGACCCCGCCCAGCTCAGCCCGTTCCCGACTACGTGCCCGAGCTGCGGCGACGACTGGGAGATCCAGTGGGGCCCCGGCGGAGTTCGGCTGCCGCACACCGACCAGCGCACTCAGCGCTCCCCCATCCGGACTATGCGCACAGGTTTCGAGAAGATCAACCAGGTGCTCACGACCGAGTTGGCGACGGATATGGGCGACAACGACCGTAAGGTCATTCTCTTCACCGACAGTCGGCAAGACGCCGCCAAGCTTTCCTCTGGCCTCGGGCTGCGTCATTACCAAGACCTCCTGCGTCTCCTGCTCCACGAGCAGATGCAGGCGTCGGCGGACATCGCGCCCGACATCGCCCTGGCGCGGGCGCACGTTGTTGATGGCGACAAGACGCCCGAGTCGTGGGCGGCGTTCGACCGGCTGGAGAAGCATGACGCGCTGGTCTTCCAGAAGCTGCGCGACACTTGGGAAGGTCGGCCCGGACACGATCTAGCAGACGAGCCCGGCCTGATCCTGAGTCTCAGCAAGGGGCCGACGGTCGACGCCTCAACTGGCGCCATCTCAGCCAAGCTCCTCATGCTCGGCCTCAACCCGGGCGGGCCGCACGCGAGCATCGAGAAGACGGCCTCAGGCCGCAAATGGACCGGTCTCTATGACTGGTCGCTGACGCCACCGCAGCCCCGCTCAAACCTGTCGGCCGAGCAGCAGGCGCTCCTCGCGGAGATCAATGTCAAGCTCCTCGCCGAGATTCTCGACGGGCTGTTCTCCGGTGGCGGTCGTGACTTTGAGTCGCTCGGCCTCGGCTGGCTGGCGCTGAGTAGCGACGACGAGCCGCTCGACATCCTGGCGACGGACGACATGGCCTACACCCGCGCCAGCCTGCGGGTCCTTGCGAACGCGCGCCGTTTCGAAGGGATGAGGACGCCACGACAGGATCCGCCTGCGCAGCTTCGGAACTTCTGGAAGGCGATCGAGCAGGCCGGCGGGCCGACGGCTATCCAGTTGCAGAACGTCTTCACGTTGAAGTGCGGGACTGCTGTGCGTGACTACCTCATCGACCCGACGAGGGTGCTGCTCCGCCAGAGCAACGGCAAGGCGTGGGTCTGCGACAACTGCGGACGACAGCATCTGAGCCGGAGCTGCGGGTTCTGCGTCCACTGCTACAAGGCGCTCCCGGTCGACGCTGAGTCGGTCGACCCGACCAGCGACTACTACGGCTGGAAGGCGACCCGTCAGGCCGGACGCTTCCGGCTCAACACCGAAGAGCTGACCGGCCAGACCGACCGGATCGATGCCCAAGGCCGCCAGGCACGCTTCCAGGGTGTCTTCCTCGATTCCGGTGCCGATCCGGAGGTCGGCGAGGCCGACGGCATCGACCTGCTGAGCGTCACCACCACGATGGAGGCTGGTGTCGACATCGGCGCACTATCAGCCGTCGTACTCGGCAACATGCCGCCTACCCGGTTCAACTACCAGCAGCGCGTCGGTCGTGCCGGGCGGCGCGGCAGCCCAGTCGCTATAGCGCTGACAGTGTGCAGGGGCCGGAGCCACGACGAGTACTACTTTGACCAGCCCGAGCGGATCACGAACGATCCGACGCCAAAGCCATACCTGGCGACTGGGCGCAAGGAGATCTTCGCCCGATCGCTCCGCGCTGAGGTGCTACGTCGGGCGATGCGCGACGTCGAGACAGCGATGACAAATGACGGCCTGGACTTCACGCGGACGGTCAATGTTCACGGGGCGTTCGGCCAGGTGACTGACTGGCACGCCGCGCGACCCTACCTCGTGGACTGGCTCACGAGCCACGCTGCGACGGTACAGCAAGTTGCACAAGCCTTCGCTGATCGGACGCCGCTGGCACCCGAGGCCAGCAACCTGGCGTCCGCCTGCATCGCCGAGCTGCCAGACCTCATCGACAGGGCGGCTGCGGACGGAACGGTGGGGCACGAGGATCTCAGCCAGCGGCTCGCCGAAGCCGGCGTCCTGCCGATGTTCGGGTTCCCGACGAGCGTTCGCTACCTCTACTTGGAACGGCCGTTCAAGACCTACCCGTGGCCGCCGGCCAACGTTATCGACCGCGACCTGGCTATCGCCTCAAGCCAATTCGCCCCGATGAGCGAGGTCGTCCGCGACCGACAGATCTACACCTCGATCGGGCTCGCTGCCTTCCAGCCGGCCGGGCGCCGGGTGGAGCATGCGGACGGCGATCCTCTCGGTCACGACCGGACCATCTACCTCTGCCGTTCCTGCTCCTATCTCTCCGACGAGGACCTGGGCGACATCGTCACCTGCCCACAGTGTGGCTACGGGCCGGACGGGTTCGCCAAGATGTCACTGCGCGAACCGCTCGGATTCCGTGCCTGGAAGCCACGCGATTTCGATGGCAACTTCTCCTGGTCGCCTCGTGCGATGGCGGCACGGGCACTCGCCGACCTCAACGCCCTCGACTCGGCAACGGTCGGTTCAGCCATCGCATACTCTGGCCCCGGGCGCCGGTTCGTGATCAATGACAACGGCGGCAAGCTCTTCACGTTCAAGGCGGCAGCTGCGGGCGGCCAGAACTGGGGCGGCTACGTCTCGGTGGAGGCCATAGACAAGGGGATCATCCCGCAAGCCCTTGCAGCGGGGGATGCGCTCGACCCCGTGGCGCTCGGCGCCGTGCAGCCGACTGACTTCCTATTCTTCGGCCCGCAAAGCGGCACGATTCCCAGCGAGGGCATCCGCCTGAACTTTTCGGGTGGGACGCAGCCATACGGGGCACCAGACATCTCCGACGGACGCCGCGCGGCGTGGTACTCCCTTGCCTTCCTGATCCGCAGGGTCGCCGCGGCGGAGCTGGATATTGAGCCGCTGGAGCTCGTCGCCGGCATGTTCGCGGGGCTGGCGAGCAACGGGGAGTCCGCGCCGTACGCCTTCATCGCTGACACGCTAGAGAACGGCGCTGGCTTCTCGACGCACCTCGGGCGTGCGGAAGAACTCCGCGACCTGATCAAGGCGATCGGGAAGCACCTCGACAAGCTCGCCGAGCCCGAGCACGCCGACGACTGCTCCGCCTCCTGCTACCGGTGCCTCCGCGACTACGGGAACATCTCGTACCACGCGCTGCTCGACTGGCGGCTGGCTCGCGATCTGCTCCACGTTCTGCTGCACGGCAAGCTCGAGGTCGACGAGCAAGTACTCCAGCGAGCCGCCGAGGCGTGGGCGCACGGCTACTCCGCGGAGGTGCTCCCTGACGCCACGGGCGCTGTCCGCTTCGAGCACCCGCAAGGCGACCGCGTCCTCGTCGTGCGTCACCCACTCGAGTCTGCGGACACCGTCCTGATGTCGGACCGTCTCGCAGAGGCGGTGGCCCTTGCTGAGGTGGCCGCGCCGGGTGTCCCGGCCGTGATTCTCGACAGCCTAACGCTCGACCGTGACCCCGGCAGCGTGCTGCAGCTCGCCGAAGCGATGGACGCACCGGCGTGACGAGTGCAACGCCGATCGACCAAGGCCGAGAGTGGTTGTCCCCCACCCGCGCATGGCGCCTGACGGAGTGTCCCGCCTCCGTTGGTCCAACTACTTACGCCACGGCGAAGGGCACCACGCAGGATGTCAACACCGGCACGTTGGCACATCGCGTGCTGAAGCGCTGGATTGCCGTGGAGGGCTACCGCGCCCAAGACCCACGACAGACGTTGGCGTCCGCGGTCAACGAGCATGTCGCCGAGCTTGGCGGACGTCTCCCAGCCGGTTGGGCACTGGCTCGCGCGCGGCTGCTGGCGCGCGGAACCGCACTGGCGGCACTGCTCGGGGCGCGCTCACCTGATGAGGTGATCTCGGAGCAAGAGATGATAGACCCCGAGCTCCGCCTCCGCGGGACACCCGACCTCGTCCTACTTGGCCCCGAAGTCGTCCTGATCGACCTCAAGACACAGACCTTCACCAAGGACGATGTACCCGACTGGGTGAAGTTTCAGCTCACGATCTATGCATATCTCGTTGAGCTCACGTATGGCCTGCGGCCGGACCGGGTCGAAGTCTTCTCCCTCAACCGCGGGCCGATTCCGGTGACGGTCACCGACGAGAAAATTAAGGACGCGTTGTTGCAAGTCGCCTCGGCTCGGGCGTCGAGCAGGCACGATGCGAAGCCTGCGGAGGTCGTCTGCTACTTCTGCAGACGACGGCTGGAGTGCCAGCCACACTGGGATGCCGCGACTAAGTGGCCCGATGCTGACTGCGTCGAGGGAACACTCCGACGAATCGAGGAAGCGACGACCGGAGCGGTTGCAGTGCTCATCCAGACTAAAGACGGCGACGTCTGGGTCAGCGGCGTACCCGGGGAACTCATCACTGGTGGCCCCGGCGACCATGCGAGGCTCGTACGGCTCGGACGATCCCGAACCAACGAGAGCGGGCTAACCGGGCGTCGCTGGGGGCATAACAGCGCGGCCCACATCGCGACACCAATGTAGCCTTCAGGATCTACACCGCTCAAACCTCGTCTCAGAATGATCGGCGTGTCCGCTATGGCTGTCCTGGCAATGCATTTTGGCACAGAGGCCGAGCTTGTCACACAGGGCACGGTGGCCCGACACTTCGGTCAAATGGCGAGGTCCAGCGGGAGGTCGCTAATATCCTTAAGGCGTCTGCCGTCGACCATGGAGTCGAGCAGAGCAATGTGCTCGTCATCCCCGGAATCCCGGACGGCGGTCTCCAGCTCGTACAGCGCGAAGTGGTAGACGGTATCGATGTCGCCCGTGCCCAGCGCGAGCGAGGAGATTCGCGAGAGGGTTGGCTCACCGGTGACAACCACGATGTGTGGCACCTGGCCTTTTCGGTTCCGGATCAGGTTGAGTGCCTCGGTGCGAGCGTTCTGGGCGCGGTCCGAGCGGAGGGTCCACTTGCACGAGACAACCGAGTGAAGGATCGGGTCAGGCTGGACCGAGCACCGAAGGCTTGCGTGTGTAGCGACGCTCTCGTCGACCAGGAGTGTCCCGGCGTTGAGCACGGCGTCGCTTACTGGATTCCGGGCGATGATGACGTCGGGAGCAACGACGTATGCGTTGCCTAGCGATGCCCTCAGCATTGGATCAGCCTTTACCGCACGGTCCAGGTCGGCCAGATGGCGGTACTGTTCGAACTGAGAGACCCCGCTAGCGTTCCGCCCCGTGATCTTGCGGATGTCCCAATCCCCAGGCCGCAAAGCCGACAGCGCCGGGAAGGAACTGTTGAGATAAGCTGCCACAGCGTCCTCGAACGTGTTACCCGATGTCTGGCCCGCTGCACGCTCGTTAACCGTCTCGACCTTGAGCTTGTTCGCGATCGCCTGAGCCCACATGACGGACCGAGAGTTCTGCTTGTCAGCGTTGCTCGGCACTCCGTTCCTGTCGACGGTTAGCGTTCCCGACGCCAGCAAGCTCGCATGGAACTCTCGCCGCTCCTGTGCGAGGAGCACGGGGCTCTCAGCGAGAGCTTCTGTGGAGTCGTCGACACGCCTTGAGCCGGAGGTGTCGTGGTCAAACGAGGGCTGAGTCATCAGCAAGGTCTCCCTGGTTCACAGTGGCCGGTGGGGCTGCGTGCAGTCCGCAAGATACACGCGCGTGCCGCCAGGTTCGGCACAGGCCCACCTGAGGGGGTGAGATCCGTGCTCACATTGGCGCCCAGCCTGTCCCCTAGCGGGGAAGTCGGCCATACTCCCGCTCGTGACTACCGATGCTGAGTACCCGCCCGACGCGTACACGCCGGGAGGCGTCCTCTGGTGGCAGCTGACCGTGAGGCCTGGAACCGAAAAGCAGCCCTTCGGCCAGACGTCCCGCTTGGCGGCCTGGCTATGGTTCAACAAGAAAGCTGGCAGCCAGTTCACGATGAACGAGTTGCGCGGCGCGCTGGGCAAGGACATCGACGGGAAGTCCGAGCACCTGAACCGCCGCCTCCGTGAGCTGCGCGAGAACGGCTGGGTCATTCGCTCGCACAGGGACGGAGGCCGCAAGCTCCGCCACGATGAATACTGCATCGACAAGTTTGGTGCTCGCTACTGGCTCAAGGAAGAGCGTCGGCAGCACAGGAAGGTTGTTCCGTCTGCCAGAGTTCGGCGGCTCGTGTTCGAACGGGATGGACACCGATGCGTGCTGTGCGGTGTTGGAGCACGCGAAAGCTATCCGGGCGAATCAGATACGAATGCTCGTTTGACGATCGGCCATCGGATCCCTCAGGAGCGCCTGCGGTCTCGTGCTGCGGCAGACGACCTGGATAACTGGCATACGGAGTGCGCACGCTGCAACGAGCCGGCACGGGACCAGATGCCGGACCCGCACCGTTACGACGAGGTTCTAGTCCAAGTACGAGCACTGCGCGCCCAGGACAAGAGGACGCTGCAGTTGTGGCTTACGCGTAGTGAGCGCGGCCGGAGCGATCTTGACCGCGTTTATGACCTAGCTCGGGTGCTCGGAGCGTCCGACCGTGCCCAACTGCGAGAGTACCTAGAAGGCGCCAACCACTAAGTCGTGAGAACTCGTAGCGCAGCATGCACGGGATCAGCGCGGATTTCGTGCTCCCAAACACGCACGGCCGTCCACCCGAGTTCCTCGGCTTCCTGGGTCGCAAGGACGTCACGTTCTCTCGTGCGCGTCATCTTCGCTGTCCACAGGTCGGCGTTGGGGCCTTCGAATCTCTTGCGCCTCCCGTGCTCGGGGCAGGAGTGCCAGTAGCATCCGTCAACCCATACAGCGATCCGGCGGCCAGGAAGTACGAAGTCGGGAGCCGAAGCTGGTCCGAGACGCCGGTGCAACCGGAACCGTGCTCCCAAGGCATGAAGTGCGCGGCGCAACTCGACCTCGGGCGTGGTGTTCCTGCTCTTGCGCCCCGAGAGGCTTGGGCTCGACTTCGTGCTAACCCACTGCTCCACCATAGTTCCAGCCTACGAGGTGGTCTCAGCTGATCCGGTTCCGCGCTGTCGCGAACGCAAGGTGGCGGTCGTGGTCGCCTTGGCCGACGAACCCCTTGAAGGCGCCGAGCATGTAGGTTCGGTCCTCGTCCTCACCGTCAGTCTTGATGTGGAAGTCGCGCGAGAGCAAGCCTAGGCGCTGCTCAAATTCACTCGGGTGGATGTTTCCGCCTGCCGCCTTAATCAACTGCTTCGCGCTGAGGGGTCCGTCAGCGGCCTTGAGGGCGACGTAGATCGGTTCATGCTGCATCGCCTCGGCCTCGGCCTCCGCGAGGTCCTTGGGGCTTCCATCTCGCATGAGGGCGGCACGGATCGCCCCTCCAACAGCCCGTGCCACCGGTGGTGGGAATGCGTTCCCGATCTGGCGGTACTGACTGGTCTTCCTACCTTCGAAGTTCCATGCGTAGTCACCGTCGTCGAGCCAGCCCTGGAGCACCTTGACCATATCGATCGTGAGCTTCGGGATGTGATCGAGGCCGTGCTCCTTGGGGTTTGGAGCGTCGTTGGCAATGCCCATCGCATCAACACCAAGTTCTGCCCAGGCGCGCTTGGCACGTGTCGGGCCTAGGTCAGCACCACCGTGCTTCTTCGACCCGCCGACGATAGTCGGGGCAATGCCCTGGTTCGCCTTGCGACGCCAGGCGTCGGCGCCCGGCCAGCGGTGCGTGTTCATAAGGTCGTAGAGGGCGTCCCCAACGCCCCCGGCGTAGGGAGTCTTCTTAGGCCAGTTGAAGTGGCGAGCATCCTCCTCGTCATGCAAAGCGACGAGGATGAAGCGCGGGCGCAGTTGCGGAACCCCGTAGTCGCGCGCCTCCAGGAGCTTCCAGTCCGACCAATAGCCAAGCTTGCTAAGCCGGTCTTTCACCCACTGCCGGTAGGCCGCGAATCTCGGCATCGATAGGCCACGGACGTTCTCAAGCATCACTGCGCGAGGTTTCATCCGCCCGACCAGCTCAACAGCCCAGGCGAAGAGATCACGTTCGTCGCTGGTACCAAGCTGCTTGCCCGCGATCGAGAACGGCGGGCACGGCACGCCGCCAGCGAGAAGATCGATTCCCACATAGTCATCTGGGTTCCAGACATGTCGTTCACCGTCGAACTGTTCACCCGGTTCTGGTACGGCCGCGACATCGCCCACAGCCACCCTCATGTCCCACCCAAGACGCCTGCCGTTCGTGCTCAGGGTCTTCGCCGCGGTCTCGTCGATCTCGACGGCAAGCGAGTGCTCGAACTTGGCTAGATGGAGCCCGAGGCTCTGCCCGCCCGCACCGGCACAGATCTCGACGACGCGAAGTTCAGACACTCTCTGCTCCTTGAAAATTTGTCAGACTGCGGATCACGTTCGGCTCATTCAACACGCTGTCACTGACACTCACCCGGCCTAGGCCACGGCTCGTAGTGTGTAGCGAACCACAGTAGGCCCGGCCAGCACCGATGTCTGCGAGGCGGCGAACGTCACACGCTGTGTGAACGGGCCGCGGGCCGGTCGTGCTCGGCTACATCGCCGCCCACACCAGCGCCCAGCGCAGCAGCAGCGCGAGGTCGTAATCGCATGCGCGCAAGCCGGGGGCCTGGCGGACCCGCTGCAGCATCGCGGCGACTCAAGGGCGGAGCCTCCGGATCTCGGTGATGGCGTTGCGATCGATGAAGCGTGCGCCGTCCGGCTCGAAGCCGTGCTTGCGGTAGAACGCCTGAGCACGCGGGTTCGGGTCCGCTACCCACAGTTGAGCAGGTCCGGACGGAAGCACCGCACCGAGAAGTGCCGCGTCGGCGCCCGATCCGTGGAGTTCGGGCAGGACATACAGTGACCACAACTCCCGATCGTGCACGGGCGCGAAGTCCTCCTTGACCCGGGCAGGGCCGACCTGCGCGAAGCCGACACGACCGTTCACTTCGGCGATGACAGGCCGACAGGCCAGCCCTCACGCTCATTGGCTCTGAGACGCGTGGCGCAACGCTGCACGCGACGCTCGACGGTGTCGGTCAGCCAGTGCTCCCCGGGCAGCAGGTTGGCTTAGGCGTGACGCCAAGTGGAGTGATGGACGACGGCCACCTGCTCGGCGTCACCCGCAACGGCGTCGCGGATCATAGGATCAACGCAGTTCGGCGGGTTGGTTGTCCCATCGCCGCGCGCCGTTGCAACGTTGCCGCGATCATCAGTAGAGCGACGAGGGGGCCGTGTGAGCCGATCGGGACAGCCGGCCCATCAACGCCGCGAGCGGTTGATCGCCAGGCGCAAGGCGATGGGCCTGTCGCAGGAGATGTTCGCCGAGCGCCTCGGTGTGGACCGCACGACAGTGGCCCGCTGGGAGGCTGGTACCAGTGAACCCACGCCTTGGACGCGCCCCACGATGAGCAAGGTCCTCGGGATCACGGCCGAAGATCTCGATGAGTTCCTGCGGCCCGCACCCCAGCAATACTCAACGACGACGGTAGCGATCTGCGGCAGCCGCCCAGCCGGTCACAACGCCGCCCTCATCGATGCGACAGTTGCCGAACTGGCGCGCATCGTCGCGTCGACCGAAGTTAATGTCAGCCATGGACCCGTCGGGATCGGGATCGAGGTCATCACCTACGTGGCCGACCAGTTCCGCCCGGGCGGCTTCACCCGAACCACGGCACGCTTCGGCCACGCGAACGTCGTCGACGGCGTCGACCTTGTACTGATCGTCGGAGGAGGTGCGGGTACCGCCGCGGAAGCCGCAATCGCGGCCGACGCCGGCACACCAGTCCTGCCCTTTCCCCGCACGGGCGGCGCAGCCGCGACGTGCCTGGACAGAGAGTCATTCCAACAGTTACTCCCAGCCGGTACGGTCACGGCGTTGACCGAAGCCGCGACGGCCGCCGCCTACGGCGCGCTCGTCGAACAAGCCATCTCAACCAGGACAGGAAACCCAGGATGATGCAACGCCCGCACGTGCTGCTGTCGGTGGCCGCATCGCTCGACGGCTACATCGACGACACCAGCGAGAACCGGCTCATGTTGTCCAACGACGAGGACTTCGACCGCGTCGACGCCGTCCGTGCAGGCGTCGACGCGATCCTGGTCGGGGCGAACACGATCCGCGCCGACAACCCGCGCCTCATGGTCCGCTCCGAGGAACGCCGCGCCAAGCGCGTCGCCGACGGCAAGCCCGCCACCCCCACCAAGGTCACCCTCACCACAACCGGCGACCTCGACCCCGAAGCACGGTTCTTCACCACCGGCGACAACGACAAGATCGTCTACACCACCGACCAAGCCGCCTCGGACCTCACTGCGCGGCTGGCCGATGGCGCGACCGTCGTCTCCCTCGGCGCAGACGTCACCCCAGCCGCCCTCCTGAACGACCTGGCCGACCGCGGGATCGAACGGCTCATGGTCGAGGGTGGCGGCGCAATCCACACCATGTTCCTCACCGCCGGCCTGGTCGACGAGCTCCACCTCGTCTACGCCCCGTTCTTCGTCGGCGAACAGAACGCCCCACGATTCGTCCGCCCCGGCACGTTCCCACAGGACGCCAACCATCGCATGGCCCTCGCCGAGACTCGCGCCATCGGGGACTGCGTCCTCCTCCGCTATCTCCCCGAGAACTGACTGCGCCTGCGCATCGTCAAACCGACAAGAGTTCGCGGAACGCCCATGCCGATCAGAAATCCTCGAGCCGGATCCCCGCCTCGGCTCGAACGCGCGCAGCCTCCGAAGCCGGAACCCATTCGACCTCGTAGACCCCGATACGAGCCTTGTCCGTCATCAGCATGCTTCCTGCATAGTCGAACAATCCCTGCCGCATCTCGGTGACGTACGACCACGGCGGGTAGTCCTCGATGAGACGGTCCTTGGTCCCGTCGGCCCAGGCGATGACGAACCACACCCACCACCTGTTTCGGGGGCGTGCGAAGAAGTGGGTGACTTCGCTGGCGACATGGCCCTGGAACTCACCATCCCGCCGCAGGATCGCCACTCCGCCACGAAACGGGTCGAGAGTTGGGTCCGGTTCGGGCTCCCTCCGTGCGGGCCTTCGGCGGAAGATCATGAATCGCCCCTTGTCTTGAGCAACTTCCACGGCAGCCCGTCCGAACGTGATCCGGACGGGCAACGATCAGCCGAGCCGGGCCATTGCTGCCTTCAGCCGTTCCAGGGTCCGCTCGCGGCCCAGCACCTCCATCGACTCGAACAGTGGCAGCCCGACTCGACTCCCGGTGACCGCGACACGGACGGGGGCCTGTGTCTTGCCGAGCTTCAGCCCGTGCCCGGCACCGATCCCCTCCAGCGTCGTCTTCAGCGTGTCAGCATTCCAATCGATCGCTTCGTACCGCTCGATCGCAGCCTTGAGGATGTCGGCCGCGTGCCCGCCGCGCATCGCCTTGTCCCACGCCGCCTCATCGATCGCGGGCTCGTCCAGGAAGAGGAAGTCCACCATCTCCACGACGTCGCCCAGCAGCACGATCCGCGTCTGCACCAGCTCCGCCACAGCATCGAACACCGCCGGGTCGTACGCTCCGGCCGACCACGGCACGCCGTCGGACGCCAGCCACGGCTGCACCACGGCCGTGAACTCGGCCAGCGACATCGCGCGAATGTAGTCCCCGTTGAACGCCTGCAGCTTCTTGATGTCGAAGAACGCCGGGGACGGGTTCACGTCCTCCAGCCGGAACTCGGACACGATCTCGTCCCAGGGCACGATCTCCCGGTCGTCGGACGGGGCCCACCCCAGCAGCATCAGGTAGTTGCGCATCGCCTCGGCCACATACCCCTCGGCGCGGAAGTCCTCCAAAGCCACCCGGTCGCGCCGCTTGGACAGCTTCTGCCGCTTCTCGTTCACCAAGATCGGCGCGTGCGCCCAAGTCGGAGCCTGCGCACCAAGCGCCTCCCAGACCAGCTCCTGCTTGGGAGCGTTCGGCAAGTGCTCCTCGGCACGCATGACATGGGTGATGCCCATCTCCATGTCATCAACGACGTTCGCCAGCAGGAACACTGGTGAACCGTCACCGCGGGCGATCACGAAGTCCTCGATCAGAGCGTTCTCGAACTCCGGCTTGCCGCGCACGAGATCCACCACGACCGTGGTGCCCTCGTCTGGCGTGCGGAACCGCACCGCGCGCCCGTCACCGAACTCCAGGCCACGGTCACGGCAGAAACCGTCGTAGCCCTGGTGGCTCGACCTGGTACGTGCGATCACGTCCTCGCGCGCGCAGTCGCAGTAGTACGCCCGGCCATCGGCGAGAAGCTCGTCGATCGCTTCCCAGTGCTTGCCCGCGTAGTCCGACTGGAACAGCGGACCTTCGTACTGGGACTCGTCGATCCCCAGCCACGCCATCGCGTCCAGGATTCCCTGCACCCACTCCGGCTTCGAACGCTCGGCGTCGGTGTCCTCGATCCGCAGGACTAGCGACCCACCCGATTGCCGCGCGAACACCCAGTTGAACAGCGCCGAACGAGCGTTCCCGACGTGGAACATGCCCGTGGGCGAGGGTGCGAAGCGAACTCGGATCTCGGGATTGGTCACAGCGCAGAAGCCTGTCTGGACGCTTCTGAGATTCCGGTGTCTGTAATCCGTGCGGCTACAACGACATTGCGGTAGCCAGAGCTGACGGTGTGCACGTCGGCGCCTGCGGCCTGAGCCCCAACGGCGACGGCCCAGAGCCACCGTTCGATGCCGCCGTACCCGACGGGTGGGAACTGGTAGGTGCTGGGGAAGTCGCAGACGCCGACGAGCATGGGCTACTCCTTGGAGGTCGTGCCGTCCGGGTTGATCCGGGCGAAGCCGAGGTACTTGGTCAGGGCGTGCGGGAGCAGGACCGACCCGTCGGCCTGCTGGTGTTGCTCCAGGACGGCGGCCAGAGTCCGCCCCACGGGCAGGCCGGAACCATTGACAGTAGCTGCCGGGGTTGTCTTGCCGTTCTTGTCACGGGTGCGGATGCCGGCGCGGCGCCCCTGGAACGTGCCGAAGTCGGAGACCGAGGAGATCTCGCGGTAGGTGTTCTGGCTGGGGAGCCACACCTCGATGTCGTACGTGAGCTGGGCGGAGAAGCCGGTGTCGCCCGCGGCGAGAGTCACGACGCGGTAGGCGAGGTCGAGTTCATTGAGGCATGCCTCGGCGTGCTCAACCATGGCCTCCATCTCGGCGCGAGCATTCTCGGCGGAGGTGATCCGGACCATTTCGACCTTGGCGAACTGGTGCTGGCGGATCAGCCCTCGGGTGTCCCGACCGTACGAACCGGCTTCAGACCTGAAACATGGGGCCAGAGCGGTCAGAGCGATGGGCAGTTGGTCAGGAGCGATGATCTCGTCGGCGTACAGGTTGGTCAGCGGAACCTCGGCAGTGGGGATAAGAAAGAGGTCACGGTCTGCTACAGCGGTTCCGAAGAGGTCCGCTTCAAACTTCGGGAGCTGGCCGGTGCCGGTCATGGTCTTGCGCGTCACGAGGAACGGCACGGAGTGCTCCACGTACCCGTGACGTTGAGTGTGCAGGTTCAGGAACAACGTGGACAGGGCGCGCTCCAGCGCAGCTCCGGCACCGCGCAGCACGCTGAACCGCGGGCCGGACAGCTTCGTCGCCCGTCCGAAGTCGAGGATCCCCATGCCCTCTCCGAGATCGACATGGTCCTTCGGCTCGAAAGCGAAGACCGGTGGGTTGCCGACCTTGCGCTGTTCGACGGCGAACTCCTCCGAGTCGCCATCAGGTGCGTCGTCCGAGGGAAGGTTGGGGATTTCCAGGAGCGCTGTGGTGAGCTTGTCGTCGGCGTCCTCGATGTCCTGCTCGGCCTCGCGGATCCGGTCCTTGAGCTTCCGAGCAGTCTCCTTGAGTTCCTCGACGTCGCCGCCGTTCCTTCCGGCCTGCCCCACCTCGGAAGCGATCCTCTTGGACTCCGCGCGCAAGGAGTCAGCCGCCTGGATGCTGGAGGTCCGCCGGCTCTGGAGCTGAGACAGCTCGTCGAGGTCGAGCCTGTAGCCGCGTCGGGCCAGGCGTCGGACGGCCTCGTCGCCAAGGCTGATCAGGTCGCGCACGTCGTGCATGGGAACTCGATTCTTCGTGCAGTGTGGACAGGGCACTTGACGCTAGCAAAGGACCAGGTAGTGGCACTCGCCCAGCTGGAGGGATGGGGCCCCGGCTCGAACACCTCACGGTCCGCCAGCCCTTCGACGAGGATCTGCACCACGTCGCGGAGGACGTCGTCGGCCACTGTCCAAAGCTCTGCAGGCTCGGCCTCCGCACGATCCGCGAGAACGACGAGCGACCAGTCTGGCCCCCCTGGCCACCGTCGACCTCGCAGCCCGCGCGGAAGGCGCAGAGGAAGGCGCCCATCCGTGGCCGGACCGCCGAGACGCGCTGACGCACTTGCAGGTCACATCGAGCCTGGCGGCGCGCGCAGTGCATACCGGTCCCCAACTGCGAAACTGGGCCACAATGACACTCGACGAACTGCTCGCCGTGCCCGGCCTCGTCGTCGGACGGCCCGCTGACCCCGCGACGATCCGTGCCTGCGAGAACACCCTCGGCCATCCGATGCCGGGTGATCTCGCCCATGTTCTCCTGCGGGCCGACGGGATCGTTCGTGACCACGAGGACCTCGTCCGAACGGTCGAAGACATCGCCCGAACGAACGCCGAGTTCCGGGGCGGAACGTTCGGCAACCTGTACATGTCGTTCGACGACGCCGTCTTCTTCGGCGACCCGGCCGACGGCGACCAGTTCTTCATCGCCACCACCGGCATCCAGCAGGTCTACCAGTGGGACCACGAGACGGACAGCCGCACCTGGGTGGCGTCCTCCGTCACCGACTACCTGGAGCGATGCATAACGGTCCGACGCGGCGATCGTCCTGAGGATGAGGGCTGAGAGTTGATCGGGGCCGGCGGCGACTCACGTGCATCGGGCCGTCCCCTCACCTCCAGGCGAGCATCCTGTCTGCCCTTGGCGCTAACAGCTGACCAGACGTTCGCCTGAGACGTATCCCGTTGCCTACTGGTGTCTGAGGTGCGCTCTGGCAAGCAGCGACGTCGTACACGTTCCAACGTGTCCTATACGCAGTCCCAGGTAAACCGGCCCTCGAGGCAATCCGGGCTCAGGAATGCGTACCCAGTCCCGCCGCCGAAGTCGATCGCGGGTTCGTCCCAGTCGTCGAAGCCGTCGAGCTGGAAGAAGAAGTGCCAGCCGTCCGGCACAGGCAAGGGCAGGTGCGGCTGCCACAGAACGGGCCTGCCACCGATGTAGCTGCGAGGGGCGAGCGTCACCTCCTCGGGGAACTGAGCGGGAAGCCCATTGCGCTCTGCCTCGCAGTAGTCTGCGGCGAGTTCCAGCCACCGCTCTACCTCAGCGTCGATCGGCACGAAGTTGATGGACCGTTCGACCGAGGGTCCGTCGTTCCACTCGGGTCCACGCTTCCAGAGGGTCGGCCCCGTCGCGGAGGCGACAGTCTTGATGAACGCCGGGACACGTCCGCCGGGCTGGACGATGAGCGCGTTCTCGCCGCCGTCGGCCTCCCACGTGAGCCCCTTGTCGCCATCCGTCCTGAAGAGATAGGCCATCCGTTGCACGTCGCCGGGGATCGGGAACTGCCCGATGAACATCATCTGCTCACCGTTGGCCGCGGACTGCGGCCACTGGTGCCGGTCCCGCCACACGGGTTGCCCACCGAGCTTTGCCCGCCCACCGGTGATCGGGGCACTGACCGGGGCGAATGCCATTTGCCGTCTCGGCTTCAACCAAGCGGCACCCGGGTCAGCGCCCGACACTCTCGTCTGCTCCACGGCCCACATCATGCCGGGAACCACGGAGTCGTTGGCAAGCGCTCCTCGACGATCCTGGTCGACCACGATGCTGCCACGCCGGCTCCGACGCGGCAGTACACCGGTCACATCCGTTCCGGCGCGGCGATGCCGAGCAGGTCGAGCCCCGCCGCCAGGGTGCGCCCGGTGAGGTCGCACAGCGCCAGCCGGTTGCCCCGTACCGCGGCGTCGTCTGCCTTGAGGACGGGGCAGGCGTCGTAGAAGCGGGTGAAGGCGGTCGCGACGTCGTACAGGTAGCCGCACAGGCGGTGCGGCTCGAGCGTCGTGGCTACGTCGCGGAGCGTAGCGTCGAAGGCGTCGAGAGTCAGGGCCAGGTTCTTCTCGGCCGCGTGCGCCGCGACGGTGGCATCGACCTGCCCGATGATCTCGCCGGCCTTGCGCAGGATGGATCGCACCCGGGCGTGCGCGTACTGGAGGTAGACGCCGGTGTTCCCGGTGGTGGCGACCATCTGGTCGACGTCGAACACGTAGTCCTTGGTGCGGGTGTTGGACAGGTCGGCGTACTTGATTGCCGCGGTCCCGGCCGCGCGCACGACGTCGCCCAGCTCCTCGTCGGTGAAGTCGTGCTGCTTGTCCTCGAGCACGACGCGGACGGCCGCTTCGGCGTCGTCGAGCAGGTCCGCGAGCCGGACGGTCTTGCCCGAGCGCGTCTTGAACGGGCGCCCGTCCTTGCCCAGCACGGTGCCGAACCGGACGTGTTCGGCGTGGACCGAGTCCGGGAGCCAGCCGGCCCGGCGGGCGGTGTCGAACACCATGGTGAAGTGCAGCGCCTGGCGTGCGTCGACGACGTAGAGAATCCGGTCGGCCTTGTACTCCTCGACCCGCAGACGCATCGTGGCCAGGTCGGTGGCGGCGTAGCCGAACCCGCCGTCCTTCTTGCGCACGATCAGCGGGACCGGGTCGCCCTCGGGGTTGTTCACGCCGTCGGTGAAGGTGACCATGGCGCCGTCGGACTCGCTCGCGATGCCCTTCGCCACGAGGGCGTTGACCACGCCGGGTAGGGCGTCGTTGTGGCGGGACTCGCCGTCGAAGTCGCCCTCGTCCAGCAGGACTCCGAGGCGGTCGTAGATGACCTGGAACGCCTTCTCGGACTCGGCGACCAGATCACGCCACACTGCGACCGTTGCTTCGTCGCCGGACTGGAGCGCGACGACGCGGGCACGGGACCGGTCGGCAAACGCCGCGTCGGCCTCGAACTCGGCGCGGGCGGCCTTGTACAGGGCATCCAGGGCGGACATGGTGTCGGCGCCCTTGCCCTTCCAGGAAGCCTCGGGGTGCTCGTCGAGGTACTGGATGAGCATGCCGAACTGGGTGCCCCAGTCGCCGATGTGGTTCTGCCGGGTCACGTCCGCGCCCAGGTGACCGAGCACGCGCACGAGCGCGTCGCCGATCACGGACGAACGCAGATGGCCGACGTGCATCTCCTTGGCGACGTTCGGCGCCGAGTAGTCGACGACCACCCGCTCCCCCGCGCGCGGACTGCTCACGCCGAGGCGCGCGTCGGCCAGGCGCGCTGCGACGGCCGACCAGGCGACGTCGTCGGGCACGGTGAGGTTGAGGAAGCCTGGACCGGAACAGGTTGTCACCCAGCCCGCATACCGAAGCTCCCTGGCGACATCTATCGCGATCACAGAAGCAGGGATCCCCACCTTCTTGGCCACGGCGAGCACGCCGTTGGCCTGGAAGTCGGCGCGGTCGGATCGTCGGACCACCGGGTCGGTGCCGGCCAGCTCGGCCGGGAGCACCTGGGTCAGGGCAGCCTGAACAGCTGCCTCCACCTGGGCGGAGATCGCGACGATATCGGTCACGCGGGAACCTCTCGTTGAGAAGGGAGTGCTCCGTGCAGAGCGCGGCCAGTCTACGGAGGCACACGCCGGTGGGGTGTTGACAGGGCTACGTTGGCGCCGTGGCAAGAAAGCAGCAGAAGGTGCCGGAGCATCACTACTCCGGGCCTACGACAAGAGATTCGGCGGTGCTCCAGCGGGCGCTTGTGGGCGCCACGACGGCGGATGTCACGGTCGGCAGCTACCTTGCCTTCTCGGTACGACGACGTCCTCGACGATGCAGCGCTCAAACGCGTCACCGTCATACGTCGTGGACGATCGAGTCGGCACTGGCTTGGTGGGGCACATCTCACCGAGCCGGAAAGGTTTCACCCACCCGAATCAGCGGGGAATGCCCACCCGGCCGCTAGGTTCAACCTGGTAGCCGACGACTCGATCATCGATCCCGACGGTGGCGTCCCATGCGTTCGACCGTCACCGCTCGACGCCTCCGATGAGTCGGCTCTAGCTCGACCACGAAGAGTCCTGATCGCGGGGGCTCTGCCTACCTACGCTTCAGGAGCCGACTGTGGACGAAAAGGTTCAGCTGATCAGTGACGGCGATGGCCTGGCGGTCATCGGGAATCGAGCGGTTGTCGAACGCTTCCTCGTTTCTGAGGGACTGTCATCGGAGGACCTCGGACTGCACCGGCTCGGCGCGACCCTCGGTACCGCGGCAGGATGCGCACAGGCAGGTTCCCAGATAGCAGCCAGTTCGGGCTGCTGGGTGAAGTTGACTGAGGAGTCAGCGCAGCTTGTTACCAAGTACGGGCTCAGGACGAGCTCGAAGACAGGTCTCAGCACAGGCGTGCTGAGGGGCAGCAACGGCCAGATCCGGGGGTTCGTCCAATTCGTGAAGACGCCCGGATCGCTTCTGACGAGCCCGGCGATGCTTGCGGGTGCCGCGGGGATCATGGCACAGCTGGCGATGCAACAGGCCATGGAAGAGATCACCGACTATCTCGCCACGATCGACGAGAAGATCGACGACGTACTCCGCGCCCAGAAGGACGCGATGTTGGCGGACATGATCGGAGTGGACCTTGTCATCGAGGAAGCCATGACCGTCCGAGAGCATGTGGGTCGGGTCTCCGAGGTCACATGGTCGAAGGTTCAGGCGACCTCGATGATCATCGCGCGCACCCAGGCATATGCGTTGCGTCAACTCGACGCGCTCGCGGAGAAGCTTGAGCACAAGGCCAAGATCGGTGATCTCGCCAAGGCATCGAAGGAAGCCGAGTCCAAGGTCATGGAGTGGCTCGCGGTCCTGGCGCGTTGCTTTCAATTGCAGGATGCGATCGCCGTGCTCGAACTCGACCGCGTGCTGGAGGCGTCGCCAGACGAGCTAGACGAGCATCGCCTCGCGCTGAAGGTCGCCCGACACAAGCGCCTGGAACTCATTTCGCAGAGCGCCGAGCACCTGATGGCGCGGATCGAGGCAGCCGCCGGCATCGCCAACACGAAGGTGCTGCTGCACCCAACCGCATCACGGGCTGTGGTGCATTCGAGCAACCGTGTAGCGACCGCCGTCGTTGACTTCTACCGACGGCTCGGGATTGAGCGCGGTCGGCAGTCGCTGGAGGCCAGGCGATGGGTAGACGCGGCCACAGAGGTGAAGGACAAAGCGCTCGAGACGGGAGCAGAGGGCGTCGATACCGCCAGGCGTCTCGGCAACGAGACCCTCCACCGAGCCATATCGGTAACAGGACGACTCTCCAGCGGGATTGCCGAGCAAACGCTCCGTCAACGCTCGAACGACGAGGAAGACCTCCGGCAGCAATGATCGACAGCGGCAGTGCCGGACATGATCAAAGTCCGGCGCCACAGCCGTGCCGCGTCCGACTGGTAGGTAGCCAGTGGCGACCGTTGTCACGTGCACGATGATCGTGCGCCGCAGCTCGCGAGCTCGATCGTGATCACTTTCCTCGGTAGCTGCGGTGGCCACGCGGTCGATCAGGTGCCCATGGGCGTGGTCGTGCGGCCGTGACAGTCTCTGTTTGGCGAAGCGGAGCGCGTCGTCGCTCATACCGACGGAATCGTGTCTGACGCTGTGCGGTCCTTCGGTGCAACCGGCATTCGGCTGAGACTCGGCGGGCGCGACGCCCTCGGGCTCGCCACTGTGCACACCGACGATGCTCTCGCCCTGCTCATGCCGGTGCGGGTTGGCGGGCAGGGGGTTGCGACCAGTCGCCGGGTCGGCTCGACACCCCGCGCCGCCGTTGGCCAGCATCGCCGCCCCGCAGCCCGACGTACGCCTCTCTCCCCGTCGCCGGTACCACCTATTGTGAGTAGCCATGAGCCTTTCGGACTATCTCGACATCACGATCGCCGAGGCCGAGCGTCAGTGGCGCGAGATCCTGTCCCGTCAGGAGCCCTCGGAGAATCACCCTCGGATCAATCATTCCCCCGTTGAGACGCTCCTCGCGGGCGCGGTGCGCGTCGTGGCGAACGTCAGAGCAGGCGGTGGAAACAGCCGTACCTTCCCGTTTCCCGTACCCGAACTTGCACGACTTTTTCGACGCAAGCCAAACGGTGTTGCCTCCAAGGTTCAGAACCTCTCCGGCGTACCCGGTCGGAACCGCGGCGCTACCACCGACATCGAACTTGGTCGACGCCTTGCGGCGGAGCCGGAGCGCGTCGCAAAGACCTACCGCGTCGTCGTCACGGCAGCCCGAAACGTCGGCATTGGCAGAGATCGACTTCCCGACTTCCTCGGCCTGGAGCACGGCGGCTCGATGGTGCTGCTCGGGCAGGAGGAGATCGACGAGTCTGATCTGCAGACCGCTGTCGAGAAGGAGATGCGCCGACGCCTGCTGGAGAACGTCGAAACCGACGCCGCAACCGAGCGTGCACTGATGCGGATGCTCCGAATCGGGCAGAGCGCCTTCGCCTCCGAGGTGCTGCGCAACTACGGCGACGCATGCGTGTTCTGCGGGTTCACGCTCGGCGACGGGCAACGCCCCACCCTCCTTCGAGCCGGGCACATCAAGCCGTGGCGCGACTCCAATCACCAAGAACGCCTTGATGTCGCCAATGGCATCGCGGCATGCCCCACGCACGATGCCGCGTTCGACACGGGCCTGATGACGCTGGACAGCGCTGCCGACCATCTCGTTGTGCGCTTCGCGCCGCGTCTCGCTGCCGCAGTAGGCAACAACCCGGCGGCCGCCGTGCAGTTCACGGGTCACGGCTTGCGGCGACGGATCGATCTGACTCTCCCGGCGGTCCCGCCCGAAGACAGGTATCTCGCCTGGCACCGTGAGCGGGTCTTCGGAGAGGACCAGCCCAGCAAAGCGTCCCAGTAGTCCCGGATCGGCGGGCTCATCCGGGAGGACCTCGACGAGCTGACCCACCGCCTTGTGATCACGACTCCCTCGAGCTGCTCTGCTTGATGCGGCCCGACAGGCCTGCCTGGAACGGCAGCGGGCGGAAGACACGCGCGAAGTCAACGAAGATCCTGGCGACCTGTCAGGCGCGAGTCGAAACTGGGCTCGCCGGGGAACACGCCGTGACCATCCGGCCATAGAACCTGTCGGGCGCCTCGACTGAACTCGCCGGCAAATTTCAGTGCCTGAGGCAGGTTCGCTTCCACGTACTCCTGGTCGACCGAACCGATGAGCACGTCGAACCCATCGAGTACTCCTTGAAAGGGAAGGGCCATGTCTCACCACAACTCACCCGCCACGCCGCCTGTTCACCTGGTGACCCTCGCCGATGCCGCCGCGCACTTCCACGTGTCCGTGAAGACGCTGCGCCGCCGCATCGCCGACGGCACCATCACCGGCTACCGCATCGGCCGGCTCATCCGGGTGGACCTCGACGAGCTGACTCGGCGCCTTGTGGTCGCGATCCCTGTAGTCCATTCGACGCGGCCCAACACCACCTAACGAGCCGGGTGGTACGACCTCATGTTTCGTGATGTCATCGCGCCAATTCTGCTGCACAAGGAGCGAGTCACGGGCGGTCCTCCGCTCGCCCGCGATCAGAGCCCCTGGATCTGTACTACCTTCCGGCGAGTGAGTGATCGCGTACGGAAGCCGGATTGGGAGTCGCTCCTGAGGTGGACGGCATGGGTGACGAACGACGCCGACGCCGCCATGGTCACCGACGCCCTGCAGCACGTCCTGACCGGCAAGCGCCTGATCGCCGTCAGATACGCCGATGTCGACCACGGCGCGGCGATCCCCTACTGGCGCGAAGGTGACCGCGACAACCTCGGGCACGGAATCGAACTCGACTTCGCCGACGGCTCGACGTGGTCGATCATCTGGGAACAGCGTGGCTCCCAGGACGGCCTCGATATCTGGTGCGGACCGCTGATGCCCGTCCATCTCAGGGAAGCAAGATTCTGGGACGTGACGCGCCGCTGGCGCCGCCGCGGGCCGCGTACGATCACTGATCTCCAAGTCTTCTGGTGGCCAGAACGCCCTGCCTGGGAGTGCGGCTCGCCCGGGAGCCTCAGCCTGGGTGGTCTGGTCCTGCGCGACCACGCCCGTGATCGGCAGGCGATCATTACCATCGACCACCGCTTCGACGTCAACGTCTACTTCACTCCTGGGCGGGCTCGTCGCGATGGTCACTTCAACAAGAACTACCTCGAATTCGGAAAAGAGCCGCTGCGCACTGAAGACGGAACGGCCAGCGACCGGTGATCCACTGAGGTTTTCTCGCCTCGTTCTTCGGTGTGAGATAGCTGTGTCGAGGACCGCTGGCACGTCTGTGGGGCGGAGTGTATGTCTGTGACCTGCGAGATTGGTCTTTTCTCAGTCGGAAGCAGCAGAGTGTACTCATTGAGTGCCAGGTATGTTGAGCACAAGGGAGAGATTTGGTGAGTAACCCGTGGGGGCGTGATGACCGGTGCGCGATGATCAATCGCATTGGCGGTCAAGATGCGGCTATTGCAGCTGATTCCCTGCTGGAATTGACCTATTGTGAAACGAATCTTGTGTGGCTTGAGGGTTTCCTGTTGCGCCAGGCGAGGGAGCACCCCGATGAAAATATTCGCGGACTCGCGGTCACGTGCATTGGGCATGCTGCTCGCATCAATAGGACAGTTGCAAGTGACTCGGTCTATCGCTCCTTGCGCCAATTTCTGATGGACCCGTGCCTGTCCGCTCGTGCGCTAAACGCCATAAGCGATATCGATGTGTTCACAGGGCGGCATTGGTCATCCGTCCAGTGGATCATGCTCCAACTTTCGGCAATGCGCGTGCGATTGCGGGCGGGGGACCTTAGGTTCTGGCTAAGTTGATCTGTGGAACCTATTCAGCCAAGGGCGTTGCAAAGCTGATTTTTGAACCTCCGGGATGCGTGGGTTGTTCGGTGCATGGGTGGTCGGTGGAGAACGGCTCACACCCGAGCGGGTGGGACGATTCCGGACGTCGACAAGATGCCCGACGGGTCTATCCCGTGAGGTTTTCTCGCCTCATTTGGTGACGGGGCGCTCCCTCTCCACCCGCATCTCCTCCCCCACCGTCGCACTCATCCGCGCCGCCAGATCGATGTCCCGCGCCATCGTCGCCTTCTGATACCGCAGCACGACCGCGACGTCGGCATGTCCCCCTCGCCGCATCAGCTCTGCGAGCGTGGCCCCCTCCTGCGCGAACCGCGTGAGCCCGGTGTGCCGCAGGTCGTGGAACCGGTAGCCGTCCGGCAGACCCGCCACCTCCTCCCGGGCCACCGTCCACACCCCGTTCCACCGGGACGCCGACAGATGCTCCCCACTCCGCTCCCGAACCGGCACCACCGGCGCCATCCGCCCCGACCCCACCCGCTCGTCCAGGTGCTCCCGCAGCCGCTCGATCATCAGCGGCGGCACCGACATGGACCGCACCGCGTTGTCCGACTTCGGATCCGCCAGCTTCCCCGTGGTCCCGTTCTTCTGCCGCCGCACGTACAGCGTCGCCGCCGTCCGATCACCGTTCCAGACGATGTCCCTGCGCTGCAGCCCGAGCACCTCCCCGCGCCGCAGCTGGCACCACGCCGCGAACAGCACCGCGATGCGCCACGGCTGCGGCACCGCCCGATACAGCGCATCGACCTGAGCGGGTGTCGCGACGTCGTCCTCGGGAGTGTGCGCGTCGTCGTGCCGCACCGACTTGCGGGCGGGCGTCATCACGTCCGGCATCGTCGCCAGCAGACCGTCCTTGACCGCCGCCCGCAGGATCATCTTGAGCGCGTCCACGACGTCGCCGGCAACCCCGTTGTGCCCCGCCCCCGGCTTCAACACCGAGGGCAGTGCGGTGAGCTCGGCCGCGAGCGCCCGCACCCTCGCGGTGTCGATGTCGCGGACCTTGACGTCGCCCAGCGGTTCGAGGAGGTAGTTGTTGATGCGCCCCCGGTAAGACGTCACCGTTCCGGGCCGACGACGTCGCCCTCCCTTGCCGGGCTCGTGCGCGATCCGCTGGAGCCACTGCTCGGCGTAGTCGCGGAACGTGACGTCCCGGAGCGCCGCCGCTTCGGCCTCGGCACGCCGCCGTCGGACGGCCTCGGCCGGAGGCTCCCACCGCCCGGAGGCGATCGTCTCGTGCATCCGGTTCAGCCACGCCCGGGCGTCGGTCTTCGTGAGGAAGGTCAGCGGCCGGTCGTCCTCGGTCCGTGCCGGATATGTCTCCCCGTCGGGCCCCGGGTACCGTGCCTGCCACCGCTTCGAGGGCAGCTTGCGCAGACTCCCCCATGCCTCGCGGCCCCGCCGCTTCGGCGTCGTCACCTGGCTCATCGTCGTGTCTCCCTGGTTCGCGTCGTGTCCGTCGTCGTGCCATCCCCGTGCCATAAGGGGCGGCAATTTCGGACCCTCCACGTCCTCAGGTGTCCACACGACACCAGGCGCAAAGAGGCCCGGATCCGCGGAATTCCGCGGATCCGGGCCTCTCACCAGGCTCGCCGCCCTGAGGCGGCAGACACGAGATCAGAAGTTGATCATGTGCCCCGCCAGCCCATGGATGGACTCCTGCACCGACTCCGACAGCGTCGGGTGCGTGTGCACGTTCCGGGCCACCTCGTCCGCGGTGAGGTCCCACTTCTGCGCGAGCGTCAGTTCGGGCAGCAGCTCGGACACGTCCGGCCCGATGAGGTGCCCGCCGAGCAGTTCGTTGTACTTGGCGTCCGCCACCAGCTTCACGAAGCCGGTGGTGTCGCCGAGGCCGTGCGCCTTGCCGTTGGCCATGGTCGGGAAGGAGGCGACCTTCACGTCGTAGCCCTCGTCCTTGGCCTGCTGCTCGGTGAGCCCGAACGACGCGACCTGCGGCGAGCAGAACGTGGCCCGCGGCATCATGCGGTAGTCGCCGAGCGTCTGCGTCTCGGCGCCGGCGATGGTCTCGGAGGCGACGACGCCCTGCGCCTCGGCGACGTGCGCGAGCATGAGCTTCGCGGTGACGTCACCGATGGCGTAGATGTGCGGCACGTTGGTGCGCATGTGGTCGTCGATGTCGATGGCACCGCGGTCGGTGAGTGCGACGCCGGTGTTCTCGAGGCCGAAGCCCTCGACGTTCGGCGCGAAGCCGACGGCCATGAGCACCTTGTCGACGGTGAGCTCGCCGGGCTTGTCGTCCTTCACGCCCTTGTAGGTGACCTGGACGGAGGAGCCGTTGTCCTTGACGGTCTGCACGGCGGTGGAGGTGAGGACCTTCACGCCGAGCTTCTTGTACTGCTTGGCGATCTCCTTGGAGACGTCCGCGTCCTCGTTCGGCAGCGCCCGGTCGAGGTACTCGATGATCGTGACGTCCACGCCGTAGTTCTTCAGGACGTACCCGAACTCCATGCCGATGGCGCCGGCGCCGACGATGGCGATGGACTTCGGCAGTTCCCGGGTCATGATCTGCTTCTCGTAGGTCACGACGTTGTCGCTGAGCTCGACCCCGGGCAGCAGGCGGACCTTCGAGCCGGTCGCGATGATGACGTTGTCGAACGTGACGCGCTCGGTGCCGCCCTTGTTGAGCGTGACGTCGATGGTGTTCGCGTCCACGAACGAGCCCCGGCCGTCGTACTCGGTGATCTTGTTCTTCTTCATGAGGAAGTGGACGCCCTTGACGCGGCCGTCCGCGACCGTGCGCGAGCGGTCCCAGGCCTTGCCGAAGTCGAACGACACGTCGCCCGACATCCCGAACAGGTCCTTGTCGTGCGTGAAGATGTGGGCCAGCTCCGCGTTCCGCAGGAGGGCCTTGGAGGGGATGCAGCCCACGTTGAGGCAGACACCACCCCAGTACTTCTCCTCGATGATCGCAACGGACTTGCCGAGCTGCGCCGCACGGATCGCGGCGACGTAGCCGCCAGGGCCAGCTCCGAGGAGAACGACGTCGTAGTGGGAAGCCATGGCCCCCAGCCTATGGCCAGAGCGGCGATGCCGTGGCGTGACGTCCGTCATGAACCGCCATCATGGACGACGACGGCGGTCATGGCGGACCTGGTCAGGATATTCGCCCCGCCCCTGCGGTCGCCGAGGGCGACGAGCCTGCCTCGACCGGCCCGAGCACGACCGCAGGACGGGCGGATGGCAAGACCGCCAGCCTGCCGGGCCGGGAGCGGCGCTCGCCACGTCCGGCTCCGTCACGCCACGAGCAGCGTGATCACCGTGATCGCCGGTACCGAGCCGATCGTCGTCACGAAGATCGCGTCCCGCGCGAGCAGTTCGGCCCTTCCGAACCGGGTCGCGTGCACGAAGATGTTCTGCGCGCTCGGCAGCGCCGCCGTGACGGTGAGGGCCAGCAGGGCGACGTCGTCCACCCCGAGCAGCCGACCCGCGACGTACGCACCGAGCGGCTGCACGACGAGCTTGAGGAACGTGACGAACCCGAGCTCGACGGCCGGAACCCCGCGGCCGGGCAGCGGGCCGAGCCGCAGCGAGATGCCGTACGCGATGAGCACGCCCGGTACCGCGAGTCCGCCGATGAGCCCCACGGGCTCCATGACGAAGTCGGGCAGGCGCAGGCCGGTCAGCGAGGTCGCCAGCCCGAGCAGCGTCGCGACGGTGAGCGGGTTGGTGAACGGCAGCCGTGCCGCGCGCCAGAACGCCTCCGAGCGGGTGCGGCGCGTGCCCTCCCGCCCGGCGTCGAGCACCATGAGCGCGATCGGTTGCAGCACGCCGAGCTGCAGCAGCAGCATCGGCGCGATGAGGGCGGCGTCGCCGAGCACGTAGGCGGCGACCGGCAGGCCGAGGTTGCCCGCGTTGCAGTAGGCGGAGCACATGGCCCCGATCGCCGTCTCGTCGGCCCGGCGGCGCTGCACCAGCGTGGCGACGAGGACGTACGGGATCGCGGCGACCGCGACCCCGGCGGCCGTCGCGACGAGGTTCCGGGACAGGAACCCGGCGACGTCGGTCTCGGACATCACGACGAACAGCAGACAGGGGCTCGCCACGAAGAACGACAACCGGGTCAGGACCGTCTGGGCGTGCTCGTCCAGCAGCCTGACCGCGGCGATGCCGTAGCCGACCGCGATGACGGCGGCGATGGTGGTGAAGCCCAGGAGGACGTCGTGCACCTGGCAAGCGTATTCCGTCGCCCGGCGCAACCGCCGAGCCGTCTCAGGAGAGGCGAGTCAGATGGACGGCGGCCCCTGGCGAACCTTCTCCAGCAGGAACTCCGGCGTGACGGTCTGCGGGTCCCACCACGACTCGACCCACCAGGTGGCGCCCGCCTCCTGCATGGCGCGCGCCTGCTCCGCCGCCTGCCCCGGGTCCTCGGCGAGCTTGCCCTGCGCGACGACGTCGAACGGCCGCTGCGGCTGCCGCTCGGCCCAGGCGGGCTGAGCGCGCAGCCACCGCGTGAGCGCCGCGACGGAGTCGGGCCCCGGTTCTTCCGCGGTGCCACGGTTCTGGGTGACGACCCCGTCCCAGCGCAGGGTGCGGGCGAGGTTCTTGACCGGCGGCCGTGCGGGGTCCCAGACCCCGACGGGCCACACGGGGATCCGGCCGTTCACGGGCGGCTGCGGGAAGACCATCTCGCCCACCTGGGTGCGGCTGCCGGAGAACTCGAAGGGCTCGCCCTTCCATGACTCCTGGAGGTAGACCAGGACGTCGTCGAGCAGTTCCGCCCGTTCCTTGAGGCCGGTCGCCTGGCCGGGGACGGACGCAAAGCCGCCGTCGTCCAGGACGCCGACGCCCACGGGCAGGACGAGCCGTCCGCCGGACAGGTGGTCGACGGTGAGGGCCCGCTGCGCGAGTTCCCACGGCCGGTGCCGCGGCAGGGCGAAGACCATGGCCCCGAGCGTGATCCGCTCGGTGACGGCCGCCACCGCCGACAGCAGGGAGAACGGATCCCACGTGGGCCCGAAGGCTCCCATGCTGACCGCGTCCCACGTGAAGAAGCCGTCCCAGCCGTGCTCCTCGCACTCGCGCGCGAGTGCGAGGTGCTGCTCCGGTGTGCCGAAGCTTCCGATGAAACCGAACTTCATGCCGCAACCTCCGAGTGATCCGAGCCTGGCTGGTCTCGTGCGCCACGCTACGCCGGGACACCGACATCGACGCGAGGGTGCGGCGGCAGACGCGGACCGAGGAACGTGGCGCGCCGTGGACGCAGCACCCGCGGATACGGCGACGGGCACCGGCACGGCTAGGCTTGGACCCCGTGACCAGCCCCGAAGACACCACCCGCAGTGCCCGGCCCGTCGTGGAGATGTGGACCGACGGCGCCTGCAAGGGAAACCCCGGCATAGGCGGCTGGGGCGCGCTGCTGCGCTCGGGCACGCACGAGAAGGAGATCTTCGGCGGCGACCCTGCCACGACGAACAACCGCATGGAGCTGACCGCCGTCGTCGAGGCGCTGCGCGCGCTCAAGGGCCCGAGCGACGTCACGATCCACGTCGACTCGTCCTACGTGATGAACGGGATGAAGTCCTGGGTGGCCGGCTGGAAGCGCAACGGCTGGCGGACCGCGTCCAAGCAGCCGGTGAAGAACGTCGACCTGTGGCAGGCGCTCGACGCCGAGGTCGCCCGGCACGAGGTGCGCTGGGTGTGGGTCAAGGGCCACGCCGGCGACCCGGGCAACGAACGCGCCGACGCCCTCGCGAACAAGGGCGTCGACGCGGTCAGATAGATCGCCGGCTCAGCCGGTCCCGGGCCGCCGGAAGCGTAGCGACGGCGCCCGGCGGCTCCGGACTACACGGCCCGCGCCGGCTCCACCGTCTCCGTCGGCCAGTGCTTCGCGGGGAGCGTCTTGGGGCGCCAGCTCGCGCGGGCCTCCTCGAACGCGGCGATGTCGTCGGCGTGCTTGAGGGTGAGGCCGATGTCGTCCAGGCCCTCCATCAGGCGCCAGCGCGTGTAGTCGTCGATCTGGAAGGGCACGGTGACGTCGTCGGCCGTGGCGGTGCGCGCCTCCAGGTCCACGGTCACCTCGGTGCCCGGCCGGGTCTCCAGCACCTTCCAGAGGATCTCGATGTCCTCCTGCGCGACGACGCCCGCCAGCAGACCCTGCTTGCCGGAGTTCCCCCGGAAGATGTCCGCGAAACGCGAGGACAGCACCACGCGGAAGCCGTAGTCCTTCAGTGCCCAGACGGCGTGCTCACGTGAGGAGCCGGTGCCGAAGTCGGGCCCGGCCACGAGCACCGAGCCCGCGGAGTAGGCCTCCTGGTTGAGCACGAACGACGGGTCACCGCGCCAGGCGGCGAACAGCGCGTCCTCGAACCCGGTGCGGGTGACCCGCTTGAGGTACACGGCGGGGATGATCTGGTCGGTGTCGACGTTGCTGCGGCGCAGCGGCACGCCGACGCCCGTGTGGGTGGTGAACTTCTCCATGGCGGTCTCCAGGAATTCTCGGTTCGGCGCGTCAGCGCGCGCCGGCCGGCACGGGCATGGGCAGGTCGACGACGGTCTCGGTGATCGGCGGGGCGCCCACACCGTCCAGCGGCGAGCCGTCGAACGTGGTCAGGTCGACCTCGTCGGCCAGGCCCAGGTCCGCGACCGACGACAGTGTGCCGCGGATCGCGGTGGCTGCCGCGACGAGCGGCGAGACCAGGTGCGTGCGCCCGCCCTTGCCCTGCCGGCCCTCGAAGTTGCGGTTCGACGTCGACGCCGACCGCTCCCCCGGCGCGAGCTGGTCCGGGTTCATGCCCAGGCACATCGAACATCCGGCGTTGCGCCATTCCGCGCCGAAGTCCTTGAAGATCACGTCCAGGCCCTCGGCCTCGGCCTGCAGCCGGACGCGGGCGGACGCGGGGACGACGAGCACCCGCACGTCGTCGGCCTTCCTGCGGCCCTTGACCACCTTGGCGACGGACCGCAGGTCCTCGATGCGCCCGTTGGTGCACGAACCGATGAACACCGTGTCGACCTTGACGTCCCGCAGCGGCGTGCCCGGCTCCAGGCCCATGTACTCGAGCGACCGCTCGGCGGCGACCCGCTCGGACTCGTCGGCGATGTCGGCCGGGACCGGCACGGACGCCGAGATCGGCAGGCCCTGGCCGGGGTTGGTGCCCCACGTGACGAAGGGTTCGAGGTCGGCGGCCTCCAGGACCACCTCGGCGTCGAACTCGGCGTCGTCGTCGGACCTCAGCGTCTTCCAGTACTCGACGGCGGCGTCCCAGTCGGCGCCCTCGGGCGCGTGCGGGCGGCCCTTGAGGTACTCGAAGGTGGTCTCGTCCGGCGCGATCATGCCGGCGCGCGCGCCGGCCTCGATCGACATGTTGCAGATGGTCATCCGCGCTTCCATCGACAGCTTGCGGATCGCCTCGCCGCGGTACTCCAGGACGTAGCCCTGGCCGCCGCCGGTGCCGATCTTGGCGATCACCGCGAGGATGATGTCCTTGCTGGTGGTGCCGGGCGGCAGGGCGCCGTTGACCGTGATCGCCATCGTCTTGAACGGCTGCAGGGGCAGCGTCTGCGTGGCGAGCACGTGCTCCACCTCGGACGTGCCGATGCCGAACGCGAGGCCACCGAACGCGCCGTGCGTCGAGGTGTGCGAGTCGCCGCAGACGACCGTCAGCCCCGGCATGGTGAGCCCGAGCTGCGGTCCCACCTGGTGGACGATGCCCTGGTCCGCGTCGCCGAGGCTGTGCAGCCGGACGCCGAACTCCCGCGCGTTGGCGCGCAGCGTGTCGATCTGGGTGCGGCTGGTCTCGTCGGCGATCGGCCGGTCGATGTCCAGCGTCGGGGTGTTGTGGTCCTCGGTCGCGATGGTGAGGTCCGGACGGCGGACCGGTCGCCCGGCGAGCCGGAGCCCCTCGAACGCCTGCGGACTCGTCACCTCGTGGACGAGGTGCAGATCGATGTACAGCAGGTCGGGTTCGCCCCCGGTGCCACGTCGCACCAGGTGCGCCTCCCAGACCTTCTCCGCCAGCGTGCCGGCCATTGCGGGTCGCCTCCTCGTCGCTTCCAGTTTCGCCCTGCGTCAGTGCTCGATCTACGTCGCCGACTTGCCATCTCACGCCCTGAGACGGCAATATCGAGGTATGGACGATACTAGCGGAGTCGGCGTACTGGACAAGGCCGCGTCCGTCCTCGGGGCTCTCGAGGCCGGTCCGGCCACTCTGGCACAGCTCGTGAACTCGACGGGTCTGGCCCGTCCGACCGCGCACCGCCTGGCGGTCGCGCTCGAGCACCACCGCATGGTCGCACGCGACATGCAGGGCCGCTTCGTGCTCGGTCCGCGCCTGAACGAACTGGCCACGGCCGCCGGCGAGGACCGGCTGCTCGCGGCCGCGAACCCGGTGCTCATCGCCCTGCGCGACCACACCGGCGAGAGCGCCCAGCTCTACCGCCGGCAGGCGGACCAGAGGGTGTGCGTCGCGGCGGCCGAGCGCCCGGTGGGGCTGCGCGACTCGATCCCGGTCGGGGCCACGCTCACGATGCACGCCGGCTCGGCGGCGCAGATCCTGCTCGCCTGGGAGGAGCCGGACCGCCTGCACCGCGGCCTGCGGGAGGCGGTCTTCACGGCGACCATCCTCTCGGGTGTCCGACGGCGCGGCTGGGCGCAGTCCGTCTCGGAACGGGAGCTGGGCGTGGCGTCCGTCTCCGCCCCCGTGCGTGGTCCGTCGGGTCGCGTGGTGGCGGCGGTGAGCGTCTCCGGTCCGGTGGAGCGGCTGTCGCGGCAGCCGGGCCGGCTGCACTCGGCCGCCGTCGTCGCGGCGGCGAACAAGCTCACGGAGGTGCTGCACCGTTCGGGCGAGTGACCGCGGGGCGTCGCTCCGGCGAAGTCTTTACCAAACCTTCGCGCCACGCCGAGGTCGGTGACCCTGCAGGCTGGACCCGGAAAGTACGCTTTGACTCGACGTGTGCTACCAGGCCGCACGCGCGTCGTCGTCGTGAGGAACACAGATGTCGCCCAAACTCAGGCTCGTCCTCATCTGGCTGGCGGTGATCGCCATCGTGTCGATGATCATCAGCGACCCCAACGGGTCGGCGGATTTCGTGCTCTCGATCTGGGACATGATCTGGAGCGCCGTCCTGGCGATCGCCACGTTCTTCCAGGAACTGTTCACCGGGATCCTGGCCGGGTGACCCCTGAGTGACCGAGACCGACGACTTCCTCCGCCGCCACAGGAGGCTGCGCAAGTACATCCTGGGCGGTGAGGAGATCGTCTTCGCCACACATCGGCACTGGGTCCGCCTGTGGGAGCCGGTACTCACGAGCGTGGGCTCGTTCGTGGTGCTCGTGCTGGTGTTCCTGGCCGCGAGCAACGAGATGCGCGAGATCCTGGTCTGGCTGTTCTGGGCGTGGGCGCTGGTGGTGGCGCGCCTGGGGTGGAGGTACCTGGAGTGGCGGCATGAATGGCTGCTGATGACGAACCTGCGGCTCATGACGGTGCAGGGTCTCGTGGTGCAGTCGGTGGCGACGATGCCGCGCGACAAGGTGACGGACCTGGGCTACAAGCAGGACTTCATGGGTCAGCTCCTCGGCTACGGCACGTTCCACTTCGAGTCCGCGGGCCAGGACCAGGCGCTGAGCACGGAGGACTACATTCCCAGCTCGGACGCCCTGTACCGCACCCTCATGACGAGCCTGTTCCACCCCGACGCGGCCCCGGAGCCGGCCAAGCTGCCCCCGTCGATCCCCCCGCGGCAACGGGAGGAACCCGAGGACACCGCCACCCCGGACGAGGACCCGACCACGCCGCCCCGCTCCACCCCGCGGACCCAGCAGATCAAGATCCGCCCGTCCCACCCCGACCACTAACAACCTCACCCCGCCCGCCCCTCTGCCCGGCCCGGCCCTGCCCGGCCCTTGCCCCCACCCCGCCCGGCCCCCGCCACCGGCCCTCCGCACGACCAGCCATCTCCCTCACCCCCCGGCACGACCACGCCATCACGCGGGTGTGGTCCCACCCCCCAAAATGGTGTGCTCGCCACAACCCACAGAGAACCCGAACCCACCGGAACAACTCACGAAACCCCGTTCCGGACAGCCCACACCCCGAGCCAAGGCACCACGGCGGGGCAAGGGGCGAAGCCCCAAAACGGGGTCCGGGGGCGTGCCCCCGGGGCGGGGCGGGGGGGGCTCCGCCCCCACAGAACACAAAAAGACGGAGCCCGTTCGGCCCCGCCGAACACACTCCGCCCGTCCGTCTCGTACCCCCAGCGGGATTTGAACCCGCGTTACCGCCGTGAGAGGGCGGCGTCCTAGGCCGCTAGACGATGGGGGCCAGGAACTGCTGCAGCATCGGCCGGAGCCGATGGTTCTGCGTACCCCCAGCGGGATTTGAACCCGCGTTACCGCCGTGAGAGGGCGGCGTCCTAGGCCGCTAGACGATGGGGGCCTGAGACTACTGCTGTACTGCGCTGGGGTACCAGGACTCGAACCTAGACTAAGTGGACCAGAACCACTCGTGCTGCCAATTACACCATACCCCAAGGGGGTGTCTGCTCCTCCGCCGGGAGGGCGTCACCGAGGGAAAACACTACCCGACAGTCGCCGACCTGCCAAAGTGGATCGAGGTGCGGTGCATCACGCCGTCACGGGCGAGTGGTCACGCCCGCCGGACAGCGCTGCGGGCAACTCGTCCAGGCCGCTGATGACGGCGATGCCGGACGCTCGCATCGCGTCGTGATCCTCGGTCTCACCGAGCCGCTTGCGCACCCCGCGCCGGGCCAGCCACACGCCGAGCAGGCCGGCGTCCCGCGCGGCCGCCGCGTCCACGACCGGTTCGTCGCCCACGTATGCGGTCCGCCCCGGGTCGGTGCCCAGCAGCCGCGCGCCCTCGGTGAAGACGCGCGGGTCCGGCTTCCCGAACCCGAGCGTGTCCACGCCCACCAGCACGGGCAGCCCGGACAGCCCGACGGCGGCCAGCTTGCGCTCCTGCAGTTCCACGGACGCGTTCGTCACGACCCCGAGGCGCAGCCCGGCGTCACGGGCCGCGGCAAGCGCCGGCGCGGCGTCGGCGAACGGTGTCCAGGACTCCTCGAACGTGCCCCAGAACAGTTCGTCCCACTCGTCGAAGAGCTTCTCGGTGACGGGCTCCCCGCCGAAGGTCTCGTGCAGCAGCGTGGCCCGGTGGCGGCGTTGCGTGCGGTGGTCGGTCTCGCCCCGCGTGTACCGGCGGTACCAGCCGCCCGGGTCCGAGCGCCAGTGGTGCAGCATCTCGTCCAGGTGCTCCGCGCTCGTGGCCGGCAGGTACCGCCCCCGTACCGCGTCCAGGGCGTGTGCGAACGCCCTGCGGGTGTCGACGAGCGTGTCGTCGACGTCGAACAGGACACCGTCCACCAGCCACTCCTTGGTCGTCATGCGAACTTGGCGCTTCCCCTTCGTCGTGCCCGCCGGCTCAGGCCGCCGTCAGCCGCTGCGCACGCCGCCAGCGGGCGAAGGCGAGCAGCGCGGCGCCGGAGACGGCCGTACCGGTCATGCTGAGCACGCCGGACAGTGCGCTCACCTCCGTGATGAGCATGGTCTCGGCCATGGTGCCGGTCGCGATCGCGGCGCCGAAGGCGAACAGGTTGTTCACCACGTGCAACGCGATGGCGCACTCCAGTCCGCCCGTGCGCCAGACGAGCACGCTCGCCACCACGCCGAAGAAGAACCGGTCCGCGAACAGCCACGGGTTCTGCAGTCCGTGGGCGAGCGCGAACAGCGTCGCCGAGACCAGCATGGGCAGGACGACGGCGAGCCACGCGGGCCGGCACCACGCCCCGATCACCTGCTGGAGCCAGCCCCGGAAGAAGTACTCCTCGCCGGTGGCCTGCAGGGGCGTGGTGAGCAGGATCACGAGCGCGACCAGCGGCCAGCCCGCGGCAGGGTCGATCGTGAGCTGTTCGCCCGACGACGTGGGCGCGAACCACTCCAGCACGAATCCGAGCGGCACGAGCACGAGGACGGACACCCCGGCCGCCCCGAGCAGCAGCCCCCAGCGCAGGCGCCCGGTCACCGAGGACACCAGGCCGGGCCGTCCGGTGGCGACGAGCGCCGCCAGCAGCGCGATCGGGATCGGGATGGCGAGCGAGATGTTCGTCGCGAGCAGCCCGAGCGGTGTGGCGAGCCAGTCGGTGTCCAGGGCGGCCTCCTCGAACCGGGTGAGGAACTCCCCCGGATCGTGGGCGAGGATCGCTCCGAGCTGCGCGAAGGCGGACCAGAGGAAGAACACCCCGGCTCCGGCGACCATCACGCCGATCGTGAGCAGCGGCCGCCACCAGCGGTACCCGGGGCCGCGCCATGCCTGCGGGTAGGGCCGGAGCTCCGTCATGCGGCGAGCCGTTCGATCGCGGCGTCCACCCGGGCCAGGGTGCGCTCGCGCCCCAGCACCTCGAGGGACTCGAACAACGGCAGCCCGATCCGGCGGCCGGTGACCGCCACGCGCAGCGGCGCCTGGGCCTTGCCGAGCTTCAGACCGTGCTTCTCGCCGACGGTCGTCACCGTCTCCTTGAGGGTCTCCGCCTGCCAGGCCGCGTCCGCGAGCGCCGCCCGCATGTCGGCCAGCAGGCCGGCCGCGTCACCCTTCATGGCCTTGTTCCAGGAGTCCTCGTCGATGGCGGGCTCGTCGAGGAACAGGAAGTCGACGTTGTCGGTGATCTCGGCGAGCAGGGCGACGCGGGTCTGGGCGAGGGGTGCGACGGCGTCGAACGCCTGCTGGTCGAACTGCTCGGGGGTCCAGGGGGCGTGCGGGGCGGTGAGCCACGGGGCGCAGGCGTCCTTGAACTCGCCCGGCGGGAGTGCGCGGATGTACTCGCCGTTGAAGGCGGTGAGTTTCTTCAGGTCGAAGAACGCGGAGGAGGAGTTGACGTCCTCGATGCGGAACCGGCGCACGAGTTCGTCGAACGGGAGGATCTCCTCGTCGTTGCCGGGGGCCCAGCCGAGCAGCATGAGGTAGTTGACCATGGCGGCGGGGAGCACGCCGTCGGCGAGGTAGTCCTCGAGGGCGACCTTGTCGCGGCGCTTGGACAGCTTCTGCCGCTTCTCGTTGACGATGACGGGCAGGTGCGCCCAGACGGGCGGGGTGGCGCCGAGCGCCTCCCACAGGAGCTGCTGCTTGGGGGTGTTGGGCAGGTGCTCCTCGCCGCGGATGACGTGCGTGATGTGCTCGTCCAGGTCGTCGACGACGTTCGCGAGGAGGAACACGGGTGAGCCGTCGCCGCGGGCGATGACGAAGTCCTCGAGGGTGTCGTTCGCGAAGACGGGGTTGCCGCGGATGAGGTCGACGACGTGCGTCTCGCCGTCGTCGGGCGTGCGGAAGCGCAGGGCACGGCCGGCGGCGTGGTCGAGGCCGCGGTCGCGGCAGTGGCCGTCGTAGCCGGTCTGCTGGTTGCCGGTGCGGGCGAGGACGTCCTCACGGGTGCAGTCGCAGTAGTAGGCCTTGCCGTCGGCGTGCAGCCGCGCGGCGGCCTCGCGCTGGATGCCGGCGTTGGCGGACTGGTAGTAGGGCCCCTCGAAGGCGGGGTCGTCGGACGTGATGCCGAGCGACGCCATCGCGGACAGGATGCCGTCCACCCATTCGGGCTTGTTGCGGGAGGCGTCGGTGTCCTCGATGCGCAGCACGAAGATGCCGCCCTGTTGCTTGGCCACGGCCCAGTTGAACAGGGCGGAGCGGGCGCCGCCGACGTGGAACATGCCGGTGGGCGAGGGGGCGAATCGGACGCGTACGGGGGTCGAGGAGTTCACGCGGACCAGCGTAGTCGGCGTGGCCGACACCGCCGGTCCGCGTGTCCTCAGTCGCGGCGCAGGACCGGGTTCGCGAGGACGCCGAGTCCTTCGACCTCGCACTCGACGCGGTCGCCGTGGTCCACGAGCCCGACGCCGGCGGGCGTACCGGTCAGGATGACGTCGCCGGGCAGCAGGGTCATGGCCTGCGAGATGTAGGAGACGAGGAACGGTACGTCGAACACCAGGTCGCGGGTGCGGCCGTCCTGCTTGGTCTCGCCGTTCACGCGGGACATGACGCCGACGTCCTCGGGGTCGAGGTCGGTGTCGATCCAGGGCCCGAGCGGGCAGGACCCGTCGAAGCCCTTGGCGCGGGCCCACTGGCCGTCGGTGCGCTGGGCGTCGCGGGCGGTGACGTCGTTGGCGACGGTGTAGCCGAGGACGTAGGACGGCGCCGCCTCCTCGGTCACGTCCTTGCACAGCTTGCCGATCACGACGGCGAGCTCGGCCTCGTAGCTGATCTCGTCGGAGAAGTCGGGCAGCACGATCGGGTCGTCGGGCCCGATCACGGAGGTGTTCGGCTTGAGGAAGAGCAGCGGGCTGGCCGGCACCTCGCCACCCATCTCGGCGGCGTGGGCCGCGTAGTTCTTGCCGACGGCCACGATCTTGGACCGGGGGATCACCGGCGCGAGCAGCCGGACGCCGTCGCCCAGCTCGACGCGCTCGCCCGTGGGCATGGCCGGCATGTACAGCGGGTCGCCGCCGAGCACGGCGAGGAAGGTCCTGTCCCCCTCGGTCTGCACGAGGCCGAACCTGGGGTCGTCTCCGGTGGTGAATCTCGCGATGCGCACGCGACCAATCTACGTGTCCGGCGGCGGAGGTGGTGGTGGCCGGAGCCGGCGGGGTCCGGCTCGCGGGCTACGTCGCGTCCCACAGCAGCCGGTAGTAGGCGATGCGGTCGGGGTCGGGGTCGATGCCGTACGCCTCGTACACCAGGTGCTCGTGACCGGGTCCGTAGTTCCACACGGTGCTGAGCGCGGCGATCGACAGGTCGGCCCACGGGTCGGCGACGCCGAGCCGCCCGAGGTCGACGTGGGCGGCCCAGGTGCCGTCGTCGTGCAGGAGGGTGTTGGGGGCGCAGGCGTCACCGTGGCACACGACGGGGCCGACGACGTCGGGCGCGTCGGCCAGCCGCGCGAGCATGTCCGGGCCGGCCTTCGCGGGGACGACGCGCGCGACGCGCTCCTCGACCGACCAGGTCCAGGGGCAGTCGGCGACGGGCAGGGCGTCGTGCAGCGCCCGCAGGGCGAGGCCGATCGCGCGGACGGCGGTCTCCGGTGCCGCGAGCCATCGCGGGTCGACGGCGCTGCGCGCGCCGATCGCCTCGGTCACGAGCCATTCGCCGTCGTCGTCGCGTCCGTGCTCCAGGACGCGAGGTACGGGGGTCCGGGCCGCCGCCCAGCGGAGCCGTTCCGCCTCCTCGGACACGGTCGCGACGCCCGGCCCGATGTCGCGGGGATGCCACTTGACGTAGCGCAGGCGTCCGGCGGGCCGGTCGCCGGGCTTCTCGTCGGCCGGTGACCGGCCCGCCGGACGCCCGCCACCGGACGGCGGACCGAGCCGGAAGGTGAGACCGCCCAGCTCGTTGGCCCAGACCGGGACGACACGTTCGCCCCTCGCGAGACGGCGCACGACATCGGGCACGACGACGGGTTCGGCCGGGACGGACACGGAGGAAGGATACGAGCCCTGGGGCGGGCGGTGTCGCCGCCTATCGCCACAGCCGGGTGCGGTGCCGTTCGACGACGTCCCACAGGCGGCGGTAGTACTCGATGCGGTCCGGGTCGGGCGCGATCCCGTAGGCGGCGAAGAACTCGGTGACGAGCTGCGGGTCCTGGAACCGCCGGGCGACCGACCGTGACGCGACGGCGAGGTCGCTCCAGCGGTCGGCGACGCCGAGCTCGCCGAGGTCGACGTGCGCGGCGAACGTCCCGTCGTCGTGCAGGAGGGTGTTGGGGACGCACGCGTCGCCGTGGCAGACCACGAGCCGGTCGACGGCCGGGGGCCGTCCGACGGCGGCCCGCGCCTCGGCGGGAAGGGCGGCGGTCCGGGCGGCGGGTGTCCAGGTGAACGGGCAGTCGGCCACGGGTGCGGTGTCGTGCAGCAGGCGCAGGCCCTCGCCGATCGCGTGCGCCGCGGCTCGCGGCCGCCCCCGCCAGCGCGGCTCGATGGCGGACGTGCCCCGCAGTTCCTCGGTGAGCAGCCACGCGCCGTCGTCGCCCCGTCCGACGTCGATCACCTTCGGGACGACGGCGAACCGGCGGGCCCAGGACAGCCGGCCGGCCTCGGCGAAGGGGTCGGGGCAGGGTGCGCCGGCGGGCACCCACTTGAGGTAGCGGGCGGGCCGGGATCCTGTGTCCGGGCCGGGCAGCAGCGGCGCGCCCTCCAGGCGGAACGTGAGTCCGCCCAGGTCGTTGCGCCAGACGGGGGTGACGCTCCCCCAGCCCACGTACCAGCCGGCGAGCGCGTGCACCGCGTCCGGGATCTCGACAGGGGCGGGGTGGACACCCCGCACGACCATGGTCGGCACGCGATCATGCTGCCATGGAACGGGTGAAAAATGGATTCCAGTTCTCCAGCGTGGCGGGTAGGCACCGACCACCGGCGGGCGACGAAGGTCCCCGCCATGGCGTGCGACGCCCGGCCCCGGCGCCGAACGGCGCCGTCGACGCCGGCCGGTGCCGGCGTCGACGGGCTGGAACCGGTGTCGGTCAGCAGGGACCGAGGTCCTCCCAGACGCCCCACTGGCCGGAGTCGCTGGGCACCTCACCCTGGGTCCACCACTTGGCGCGGTAGTGGTTGCCCTGGTAGGAGACCTGGGCGCCGCCCAGGTAGGCCACACCGGCGGACCACGGCTCGGCGGAGCACTCACCGGGGTCGGGGTCCGGCGGGTCGGTCGGGTCGCCGCCGCCACCGCCGACGTTCACGTCGATGCAGGCGTAGAACGCCATCGCGGTGTCGTGGACGTTCCATCGCGCGAGGATCTTGTGGTTGCCCGACGGCAGGCCGGACAGCGTGTGGTGCACGGTCGAGGGCGGCTGGGCACCGCCGTCGTCGAACGTGCGGAACAGCTGTCCGTCCACGAAGTACTCCCACGTGGAGGTCCGGTGGTTGGCCGTGATCGTCCACGTGAACGTGTGCGTGCTGCCGATGCTGGTGCGCGGCCACGCGAGCGAGTCGTTGTCGAGGTTGGTGAAGCGCGAGCCGCCGGAGCACTGCATCGAGCCCTTGGGGGCCTCGACGCTCTGGGGCTCGTACTGGATGCCCTGGCAGTCGTGGCTCACCGTGCCGCTGGCGCAGTGGTCCTGCCGGCTGGGCGGGTCGGAGACCCAGCCGTGGGCCTGGGCGGACGGGGTCATGGAGACGGGAGCGGCGACGAGCGCCGTGACGGCCAGCGCGAGCACGGCCAGGACGGCCAGCGCCAGGCGGCCCGGCGTGAGCCGGGTGCGGGGAAGTGCTGGGGAGAGTGCGGTGCCTTTCATGTCGGATCACCTCGGTCAGTGGATGCGCGGGGAAGGCCTCCGCGTCGCGTTCGGTCCACTTGACCGTAGGAATACGCCACTCGCCTGACAATTGGGGCAACCACGTAGCCGGGGAACCCCGTATCCCCCGGCGCCGGCCGCCGGGCCGTCCGTCAGGCCCGGGCCAGCACCTCACCGTGCAGCACGGCGAACCAGCCGTCGTCGGCGGCCGCCCACTCCTGCCAGCCCTGCGCGAGCTGTTCCAGGCCGACCTCGTCCGCGAGCGCCGACTCCTTCGCCTGCACGGCGAAGTTCGACTCGGTGCACCGTTGCGCCCACAGCTCGCCCCACCAGCGCCGGTCCTCCGGGGTGGCGTAGCACCACGAGCTGGCGGTGGGCACGATCCCGGACGGGTCGAAGCCTGCCTCCCGGACCCAGGAGAGCAGGTGCCGGCCGGCGTCGGGCTCGAAGCCGTAGGCGTGCGTGACCTCGTGGTAGAGGGTGTTCCACTCGGTCAGCTCGGCGGACGCCGGGTACCAGGCCATGGCGGCGTAGTCGGCGTCGCGGACGGCGACGAGGCCGCCGGGCCGTGCGACGCGTCTCATCTCGCGCAGCGCCACGACCGGTTCCGACAGGTGCTGCAGGAGCTGGTGGGCGTACACGACGTCGAACGTGTCGTCCTCGAACGGCAGCTCGTAGGCGTTCGCGTGCTCGAACCGCACGTCGGCGGAGGGGTGCTGCGCGGCCAGCTCGCGGGCCGAGGCGAGCACGTCGGCGGCGGCGTCGACGCCGACCACCTGGCCGCCGTCGAGCTTCTCCGCCAGGTCGACGGTCACGGTGCCGGGGCCGCACCCGACGTCCAGCACGCGCATGCCGGCGCCGAGACGGGGCAGCAGGAACGCGGCGGAGTTCGCGGCGGTGCGGGCGCGATGCGATCGCAGCACGGATTCGTGGTGGCCGTGCGTGTACGACTCCGACTCCTTCGTCAGGTCGCTGCGGTGGTGACCGGGGGCATCGATCGCGTCGACGGGATCGGTCCCTGCGGGCACGTCGTGTGGGGGCACCGCAGGTTCGGTACTGGGTCTCATGTTTTCACGCTACCGAGGTGAGGCGGGCGTCACACAGGGGTTCTCACTGGTCGGGACAAGCCTCGGGGAGACCTGGGAGGATGCCGTCATGCCCACGTCGTCAGCGAGACCGCCCGCCCCGGGACCGGGCACGGCGCAGGCGCCGCACGAGGGCCGGGTGCCCGGGGTCGACATCGCCCGGGGTCTGGCCGTGCTCGGCATGTTCACGGCGCACGTCGGCGTGACGTCGGCGGACCTCGCCACGCTGGAGGGCTGGCTGGGCTTCTCGCACGGTCGTTCCTCCATCCTGTTCGCCACCGTGGCGGGCGTGTCGCTGGGGCTGGCCACGGGACGTCAGGAGCCGCCGTCCGGTGCGGGGCTCGCCGCCGCCCGGGTGGCGATCCTGGCGCGGGCGGTCGCGCTGCTGGGCCTGGTCGCGGTGCTCGACCTGCTGGGCACGCGCGTCGCGCTCATCCTCGGCTTCTACGCGGCGTACTTCGTGCTGGCGTTGCCCTTCCTGCGGCTGCGGCCCGCGCAGCTCGCGTCGTGCGCGGTGGTGATCGGCGTGGCGGGGCCCCCGATCGCGTACTACGGGCCCGAGGCCCTGGCCCGGCTGGGACTGCGGCTGCCGCGTGACGGGTCGGGCGCCTTCACGGACTTCCTGCTCACCGGCCACTACCCGGCGGTCGTGTGGATGGCCTTCGTGCTCGCGGGCCTGGCGGTGGGTCGCAGTGACCTGCGCCGCGCCGGGCTGCGGCTCGGCCTGGTCGGCGGGGGGTTCGGTGTGGCGTTCGTCTGCGCCCTCGTCTCGGCCGGCATGACGGCGGCGGGCGGCGGGCGGGCGGCCGTCGAGGCGAACCTTCAGGGGACGACCACCGCCTGGGCCGGGCCGGGCACGCTCGGCCTCGGCGATCCCTGGCCGACACCGCACTACCTCTGGCTCGACGGGCCCCATGACGACACGATGCTGGAGGTGTTCGGGTCCGGCGGGTTCGCTCTCGGGCTGATCGGGCTGTGCCTGTTCGCGGGCGGTGCCGGTGCGCGCGTGCTGGCACCGCTGGCCGCCGTGGGCTCGATGGCGCTGACGGTCTACTCGGCGCAGATCGTCGCGATCTGGGCGGTGACCGAGAGTGGCTTCGATCTGCTCGACCCGCCGACGAACGGCCCGCTGGGCTGGATGGTGCTGATCACCCTGGCGGCGGCGACGCTGTGGCGGGCCTTGTTCGGCCAGGGCCCGCTGGAGCGGGTGTTCGCCGCCTGGGTCCGGTGGGTGACCGGACGCGTGGGGCCGGGCCGGGCGACGCCGCCCACCGGTGCGACGCCGCCGTCGCCCGTCAGAGGCGTACCTCGCCCACGACGGTCGTGATCGTCTCGCCCGCGACCCACACCTCGCCGTCGTCGCCCTTCGTGACGCGGACGCGGCCCTCGCGGCCGAGCACGGTGCCCTGCGCCGCCACGTACGACGACGGCAGGACGTCCCCGGCGAGCCACTGGCCCAGGCCCGCGTTGAGACTCCCGGTCACCGGGTCCTCGGCCGCACCGAGCGACGGCACGAACGCCCTCACCTCGACGTCCGCGCCGAGGCGGCGGCGGTCGGCGGGCGAGTGCGGGCCGATGACGCCGATGGTGAGCTCCCCGAACCGTGCGGCGTCGACCCGCAGGGCGAGCACGGCCTCGGCGTCCCGCAGTTGCGCGGCCACCCAGCCGGGACCGTTGTCGACCCAGGCGGCGCGGGCGATGTCGGTCACGTGGATCCCCAGCGCACCGGCGATACGGGCCCGGTCCTCCTCGGTGACGGGGCCCGAGCGCAGGAGCGGCGGGGCGGCGAACGCCAGGGCGGCCGACCCGGTGCGCGACGGTTCGGCGCCGGCCACGGACACCTCCCTACGCACCGTCACCAGGCCGACCCCGCACTCCTGGACCACGTCGTCGCCGGCGGGCACGCCACCGGCCTCGAGCCACGCGTGGGCCGTGCCGAGCGTCGGGTGTCCCGCGAACGGGAGCTCGTGCGTCGGCGTGAAGATCCGCACGCGGTAGTCGGCGGCGGGATCCGTGGGCGGGAGAAGGAACGTGGTCTCGGACAGGTTCGTCCATCGCGCGAAGGCGGCCAGCTGCTCGTCCGTGAGGGCGCCCGCGTCGTGGACGACGGCGACGGGATTGCCGCCCGTGGGCGCCGCGGAGAAGACATTGACCTGCCGGAAGGGAAGAACCATGCGGGTCAGCCTAGGGTGCGGCGGATGCGGCCCTAGAGTTGGTGGGTGACCTCGACCCTCGGTGAGCGTACCGGCCTGCTCCCGTCCGCCACGTGGCGGGCGGCGGCCGCCGCGCACCGCGCACGTGCCGACGCGCTGACGGCGGTCCGCCGCGAGGCGCGGGCCGCCGGACGGAAGCACGCGATCGAGGACTTCCTGTTCACCTACTACCCCACCCGGATCTCCCACCTGCGTCGCTGGCATCCCGGGGCCGGGGTGGTCCTGGCCGGTGCCGCCGCGGGCCGCTGGTACACGCGGGTGCTCGGCGGCGTCACCCTCGACGTGGAGGCCTTCCTCGCCGAGCGTGGCGACACCGTGCGGTACGTGCGCACGCTGGTCGCCGCCACCGCGTCGCGCCCGGGAACCTTCGGCTGCTTCGGGCTGCACGAATGGGCGATGGTCTACCGCGACAAGGAGGCGGGGCGCGACCATCGGCACCCGCTGCCCCTGCGGCTGGGCCACACGGGGACGGACGCGGTCGTGGAGTCGCACCCGGTGCGTTGCTCGCACTTCGACGCCTACCGGTTCTTCACCCCCGAGGCCCGCGACCGCAACGCCCTGCGCCCCACCCGCGCCACACAGCCCGCGCTGGAGCAGCCGGGCTGCCTCCACGCGAACATGGACCTGTACAAGTGGTGCCTCAAGCTCGGCCCGGCCGTGCCGGGAGAGCTGCTGCTGGACACGTTCGAGCTGGCCCGCGACATCCGGTACACGGACATGGCGGCCTCCCCCTACGACGTGTCCGCGTACGGCGTCGAACCGGTCGCGATCGAGACGCCCGAGGGCAAGGCGGAGTACGTCCGCCGCCAGCGCGGCTTCGCCGACCGGTCCGCCGCGCTCCGCGACCGCCTGCTCACGGCCTGCGACGCGCTGCGGCCCTGAGCCCGCCCCGCACGGGCGCCGGTCGCGCCCCTCAGCAGGGCTGAGACAATGACCGCACCATGACGACCACGACGCCTCGCCCCGCCGGAACCCTGCTCCCCCACATCCCCGCTCCGACCGGCAAGGCCCCGGACCCGGACGTGCTGTTCGAGAACTTCGGGACGTGGGCGTCCGACGGCGGCCGTCCGCTCTACCCGCACCAGGAGGAGGCGCTGCTGGAGCTCATGACGGGCTCGCACGTCATCCTCGCGACACCCACCGGGTCGGGGAAGTCCATGGTCGCGATGGGCGCGCAGTTCGCGGCGCTGGCGGCGAACCGGTCCGGCCGCGGCGGGCGCACCTACTACACGGCACCGCTGAAGGCTCTGGTCAGCGAGAAGTTCTTCGATCTCGTGGCGGCGTTCGGCTCGAAGAACGTCGGCATGATGACGGGCGACTCCGCGGTCAACCCGGACGCCCCGATCATCTGCTGCACGGCGGAGATCCTGGCGAACCTCGCCCTGCGGCAGGCACGCAACGACGGCGGCCCGCTCACCGGGGACGACGCGATCGCCCAGGTCGTCATGGACGAGTTCCACTACTACGGCGACCCGCAGCGCGGCTGGGCGTGGCAGGTGCCGCTGCTGGAGCTGCCGGACACGCAGTTCCTGCTCATGTCGGCCACGCTGGGCGACACCACGCGGCTGCGCGAGGACCTGGAGGCCCGCACGGGCCGCGAGGTCGCCGAGGTGACGGGTGCCGAACGTCCCGTCCCGCTGGAGTTCGCCTACGTCGTCGAGCCGCTCACGGACACGATCCAGGAACTCGTCGAGACGCACCGCGCCCCGGTGTACGTCGTCCACTTCACGCAGAAGGACGCCGTCGACCGCGCCCAGGCGCTGCTCTCGACCAAGCTGGCCTCGAAGGACGAGAAGGAGGCCGTCACCGCGGAGATCGGCGCGTTCCGGTTCGGCACGGGCTTCGGCAAGACGCTGAGCAAGTTCCTGCGCGCGGGCATCGGCGTGCACCACGCGGGCATGCTGCCCAAGTACCGCCGCCTGGTGGAGCGCCTCACCCAGAAGGGCCTGCTCAAGGTGGTGTGCGGGACCGACACCCTCGGCGTCGGCATCAACGTGCCCATCCGCACGGTCCTGCTGACCAGCCTGGTGAAGTTCGACGGCGAGCGGATGCGCCACCTCACGGCGCGCGAGTTCCACCAGATCGCCGGGCGCGCCGGGCGCGCGGGCTTCGACACGCTCGGCGAGGTGCTCGTCATGGCGCCCGAGCACGTCATCGAGAACCGCAAGGCACTGCTCAAGGCCGGGGACGACCCGAAGAAAAAGAAGAAGATCGTCCGCAAGAAGGCTCCGTCCGGCGCCGTGAACTGGACCGACTCCACGTTCGAACGCCTGCGTGACGCCGACCCGGAGCCGCTGAGCAGCAACTTCACCGTCTCCCACGCGATGGTGCTGAACGTGCTGGCACGTCCCGACGGTGACCCGGTCGCCGCGATGCGGCACCTGCTCACCGCCAACCACGACACCGACGCCCTCAAGGCCAAGCACGTCCGGCAGGCCTTCCGCATCTACCGCAGCCTGCGCCAGTCGGGCGTCGTCGAACGGGTTCGCGTCCCGGACCCCACGCGCCCCGAGGGCTACCGCCCCAGCGCACGGCTCGTGGTGGACCTCCCCCGTGACTTCGCGCTCAACCAGACGCTCTCCCCGTTCGCGCTCGCGGCCATGGACCTGCTCGACGTCGACAGCCCCACCCACGCGCTCGACGTCGTCTCCGTCATCGAGGCCACGCTCGACGACCCGCGGCAGGTCCTGTTCGGCCAGCAGAAGACGGCGCGCGGCGAGGCGGTCGCGGCGATGAAGGCCGAGGGCATCGAGTACGACGAGCGCATGGAGCTGCTGGAGGAGGTCACCTGGCCCAAGCCGCTGCGGGACCTGCTGGAGCCGGCCTTCGCCACGTACAAGCAGACGAACCCGTGGGTGGCGGACGCGGAGCTGTCGTGCAAGTCGGTGGTGCGCGACATGCTCGAGAAGGCGATGACGTTCGGGGAGCTGGTCAGCGCCTACGGGCTGGAACGCACCGAGGGCGTGGTGCTGCGGTACCTCGCGGACGCGTTCCGCGCCGTGCGTCAGGTGGTACCGGAGGAGCACCGCACGGAGGACGTCCACGAGGTCATCGAGTGGCTGGGCGAACTGGTGCGGAACGTCGACTCGTCGCTGCTCGACGAGTGGGAGCGCCTCCAGAACCCGGTGGACGACGACGCCGACCTGGTCGTGGAGGGAGAGCTCGCGGACGCGGGGGCGGAGGCTCCCGCGCGACCGGTCACCGGCAACCCCCGTGCGTTCCGCCGGCTCGTGCGCAACGCGATGTTCCGGCGCGTCGAGCTCGCCGCACGCGAGGCGTACGAGGCGCTCGGCTCCCTGGACGGGGCACTCGGCATGGACGCCGACGCCTGGGCCGACGCCCTCGACCCCCTGTTCGAGGAGCAGGGCGACGACGCGATCGGCATCGGCCCGGAGGCGCGCGCGGCGAGCCTGGTCACGGTCCTGGAGCCGGGGGCGGAACTGCCGGACGGCAGCCGGGTGCCGGAGGGCACGTGGTGGGTCCGTCAGGTGCTGGACGACGCGGACGGGAACCGCGACTGGGCGATCACCGCGGGCGTCGACCTCGCGGCGAGCGACGAGGCGGGGCAGGTCATGCTCCGGGCGCTGCGGGTAGGCCCGATCTGACGGCCGGCCGCCGTACCCCGCCGACGGCCGCGCGTCATATTTTGCCCACCATTTGCTCTTTAATGAGTGCTTCTTAGACTCTACTATTGCCTACTGAGTCAGTAACGGTGCTGCCTCATCCGACAACAGGAGTCTGGTCAATGCACACCTCGCCTCGCGTCAGATCGTCCCGTGTCAGATCCACCGGTTCCGGACCGACCCACCCCCGCTCGGTCCGCGCCCGTTTCCGCGCCGCCCTGACCGGGCCGGCCGTCGCGCTCGCCGCCGCAGCCCTCGTCGCCACCTCCGTCGCCACCGCGCCGCCCGCGGCCGCCGACGGGCCCGGTGTCGGAGAACCCTGGGTCGTCACGCTCGGCGACTCGTACATCTCCGGGGAGGCCGGCCGCTGGGCGGGCAGCTCCAACGCCGACCACCGCCGCGCCGACGCACTGGGCCCCCACGCCTACCACGACAACGCCGACGGCACCGGCGAGACCATCGCGGGGTGCCACCGGGCGTCCTCGGCCGAGGCGTACTTCGGCGCCGGCACCCAGGGGCTCAACCTCGCGTGCAGCGGCGCACGGACCGCGACCTTCACCGGGTCCGGGTTCAAGCCGGGCATCGACTTCTTCGACGGATCCGCGGGCCAGGGGCAGGCCCTCGCCCTGCAGGAGGCCGCCGCGACGCGCAACGTCCGGATGGTCGTCGTCTCGATCGGCGGCAACGACTTCGACTTCGCGGGCATCGTCCAGCAGTGCGTGGTCAACTTCCTCACCTCTCCCACGTGGTGGAAGAACTACTGCCACGACGACGACTCGGTCGAGGAGAACTTCACCGCCGCCAACGTCGCCGCCGTGAGGGCCGACGTCGCCCAGTCGCTCGGCAACGTGGCCACGGCGATGCGGAACGCGGGCTACACCGACGACCAGTGGACGCTCGTCGTGCAGACCTACCCGTCCCCGCTGCCGAACGGCTCCGGGATCCGGTACTCCCAGTCGGGGTACAGCCGGCAGTTCACCGGAGGCTGCGGCATCTGGAACGCCGACGCGAACTGGGCGAACTCCACGGCTCTGCCCGTCATCAACGGGGCGCTGCTGGGTGCGGCGGCCGACGTCGGCCTGCCGAACGTCCGCACCCTGGACATGACGCACGCCTTCGACGGACAGCGCTTGTGCGAGGAGGGTGTGGGCCTCTACGAGGAGGTCGGCCTGGCGAACTGGCAGTCGCCGGGAGCGGTGGACCGGACGGAGTGGATCAACCAGATCCGCACCGTGTCGACGATCGGCGACTCGCCCTACGAGATCCAGGAGTCCCTCCACCCGAACTACTGGGGGCAGCTCGCCCAGCGCAACTGCCTCCGCCAGGTGTGGAACGGCGGGAACCCGGTCAGCGGAAGCTGCGTGGTCGGCGGGCTCGGCGCGGCGACCCTCACGGCGACGGGTGAGCCCCGGATGACCCTGGGCCCGCTCGACCAGGAGGTCATGTCACTCGCCGACGAGTGACCCGGCTGTGAGCCGAGCGGTCGGTCCCTGGCCGGGCCGACCGCTCGGCTCGCGCGCGGCGCCGGTCAGGCCGACCGCTGGTAGGTGGGCAGGAGCGTGTCGCTCGGGACGATCTCCTTGCCGAGCGGCATCAGCGACACCGGGATCAGCTTGAGGTTCGCCCAGCCCATCGGGATGCCGATGATCGAGATGAACAGCGGGATCGCGGTGACAATGTGACCGATCGCGAGCCACCAGCCGGCCACGACCACCCAGATGACGTTGCCCACGAGCGACATCACCTCACCGACCCCGGACTGCTGCTTGTCCACCACGGCCCGGCCGAACGGCCACAGCGAGTAGACGCCGATCCGGAAGGACGCGATGCCGAACGGGATGGTGACGATCAGCAGGCAGCAGATGATGCCCGCCAGCATGTACCCGAGAAACAGGCCGAGGCCCGCGAAGATCAACCAGATGATGTTCAGCAGCGTCCGAAGCATGTGGCGATTCTGCCGCATGCCGCGGCAGTCGCATCACCGGGTATCACCCTGATCCGCCCCTGACGGTGATCTCCCGGGCCGCCGGGGATCACCGGGGTTTCCATACACTCGGGTCTGTGCCGACCTCCCCCATCGCCGACCGTCTCGCCGCTGTCCGTTCCCGCGTCGCCGACGCCGCCCGCGCCGCAGGGCGTGACCCCGGGGACGTCCGCCTCCTGGTCGCGACCAAGACCCAGGAGGCCGGCGCCGTGCTCGCCGCGGTCGACGCCGGCGTCGACCTGATCGGCGAGAACCGCGTCCAGGAACTCGTGGCGAAGGCGCCCGCCCTCGCCGACCGCGTCGCGTCGGGCACGCTCGAGGTGCACATGATCGGACACCTGCAGCGCAACAAGATCAACCAGGTGCTGGCCACGGCGACGGGGGTCGAGACGGTCGACGGGACGACGCTCGCCCACGCCCTGTCGGCACGGTGCGTCCGTGACGGCCGCACGCTGGACGTGATGGTGCAGGTGAACGTGTCGGGCGAGGAGACCAAGTCCGGCGTCGGGCCCGCCGACGCCGCACCGCTCGCCCAGGACGTCGCCGCGCTGCCCGGCCTGCGGCTGACGGGGTTCATGACGATCGGCGCGCGCCTGGACGCCCGCGGCGAGCCCGCCGACGAGGCCACGGTGCGCGGCGGGTTCGCCCGCCTCCGGGACATCCGTGACGAGGTGCTGGCGTCCGGCGCGCCGGGTACCGCCGGCGCCCGGGAGCTGTCGATGGGCATGACGACCGATCTGGAGCTCGCGGTCGCGGAGGGCGCCACGATCGTCCGCGTGGGCACGGCGGTCTTCGGGCCCCGCCGGCCCTGAGCCCGGCCGGCGGGCGCCTAGCGCGCGATCGGCGCCGTCGTGCCGTGCGTCAAGGCCAGCAGGTCCTCCGGTGCCAGGCCGACGTCGAGGCCGCGGCGGCCGCCGGACACGTAGACGACGTCGAACACCTCGGCGGACTCGTCGAGGACCGTGACGTGTCGCTGTTTCTGACCGAGCGGCGAGATGCCGCCCGCCACGTAGCCCGTCGCCCGCTCCGCCCGCGCCACCTCGGCCATCGCGGCCTTCTTGCCGCCGACCGCTCGGGCCAGCGCCTTGAGGTCCAGCTTGCGGTCCACGGGCACGATGCCGACGGTGAGCGCGCCGTCGACGTCGGCCAGGAGCGTCTTGAACACCTGCCCGGGCGGCAGGCCGAGCGCGTCGGCCGCTTCGGCGCCGAAGTCGTCCCGTGACCCGTCGTGCTCGTAGGCCCGCAGGACATGGTCCACGCCCGCCTTCTCCAGCACGGCGACCGCCGGCGTCCCGCCGCTCGCCGCGGCCCGCTTCTTCTTCACCACGGGCGCCATTGTCACCGACCCGCAGGGACGTGTCCCCCGGATCCGGCGCGACGGCGGTCGCGTTGCCCGGGCGTACAGTTGTCGGGTGCTCGCTCTCCTCGTCCTGGCCATCCTGGTGGGCGGGTCCCTCCAACGCGTGACGGGCATGGGGTTCGGGCTGGTCGCGGGACCGTTCATCGTGCTGCTGGTCGGCCCGCTGCAGGGCGTCCTGCTGGTCAACGTGGTGGGTGCCGTGATGGCCCTGCTGATCATCGGCCGCGTGCTGCGCGGGGTGGACTGGCGGCGCTACGCGTGGCTCGCCGCCGCCTCGGTCGCCGTGAGCGTGCCGGCGGCCCTGCTGCTGCGCGGCGCCAGTTCCGCGGCCCTGGAGGTCGGCATCGGGGTGCTCGTCGTCGGGGCGATGACGCTGGCCCTGGTCACGTCCCGGCTCCGCGGCGAGCGGCGCCGGTTCGCCGCACGCGATCCGCGCCCGCTCCTCGTGACCGGCGTCGCGTCCGGGTTCGGCAGTGTCGCCGCGGGGATCGGCGGACCGCCGCTCGCGGTGTACGCGGTCCTGGACCGGTGGGACCCGAGGTCCTTCGCCGCCACGGCGCAGCCCTTCTTCATGACCAACGCGCTCGCCGCGATGACGGCCAAGCTCGTGTTCGCCGACGCGTCCTTTCCCGCGTTCGCGCTCTGGGAGTGGCTGGTGATCGCCGTCGCCCTGGTCGGCAGCATCGGTCTGGGTGAGCTCCTGGCCCCGCACCTCTCCCGCGAGGCCACCCGGCGCGTCCTGATCGTCCTGGCGTACGCGGGCGGCGTCGCCACGCTCGCGAGAGGCCTCGTGCACCTGCTGGCCTGACCTCGGCGGGCCGGGACCGCGGGCCCGCGAGCTGCCTGGACGCCGTGAGGCCTCTCACGATGTGGGACACACCACTGAACCGGATCACCGGTGCCCGGTATTGTCGGAGCGATCCCATTTCCTCAAGGAGAGGATGCTCCCATGCCCGTCGTCGCCCCCGCGAGCCCCACGCTGCGGCCCGCGACCGCGTCAGACGTCCCGGCCCTGGTCGAGCTCAACAACGCCGCCATCCCGGCGGTCCCGGTCACCCCCGCGGACGAGATGCGAGACCTCCTCGACATCTCCTCCCTGGCGCTGGTCGCCACCGATCCCGCGGACTCCGATCCCCTCGGGTTCCTGCTGGCGCTGGACCCTGGCTCCGAGTACTCGTCGGAGAACTACGACTGGTTCGAGAACCGCGGCCTGGACCACCTGTACGTGGACCGCATCGTGCTCGGTGAGCGCGCCCGGAACCGCGGCATCGGCCGCCGGCTGTACGACGCCGTGTTCGACGCCGCGCGCGAGGCCGAGCGCGACGTCGTCACGTGCGAGATCAACCTCGACCCGCCGAACCCGGGGTCGATGCGCTTCCACGGCCGCCTCGGCTTCGAGCAGACCGGCGAGCAGCTCACCAAGGGCGGTGAGGTCCTGGTCGCCAAGATGGCGGCCCAGGTCCCCGAACGGGTCTGACGGCTCGGCCGGGCGCGCCGGACACCGCTCAGCGCAGACGGTCGAGCGCGGCGCGCACCCCGCGGACGCCGGGCGCCGCGAGAGCGGCCCGGGCGGCCGCCTCGTCGACGCCGACCAGCAGGGTCACGAGCGCCACCCGCAGGTCTCCCCCGACGTCGCGCAGCGCCTTCTCGCAGGCCTCGGTCGGATGCCCGGTCGCCTGTTCCAGCAGGCGCACGAGCCGCCCGCGCAGCTTCTCGTTGGTGGCGACGACCTCGACCATGAAGTTCGAGTAGGTCTTGCCCAGACGCACCATCACGGCGGTCGAGATCGTGTTCAGCACCAGCTTCTGCGCGGTGCCGGCCTTCATCCGGGTGGATCCGGTGATCGCCTCGGCCCCGGTGTCGACCAGGATGGGGACGTCGGCCAGCGGAGCGAGCGGGGCCAGGGGGTTGGACGCCAGCAGCACGGTCGACGCGCCGAGTTCACGGGCCGCCTCGAGCGCACCGCGCACGTAGGGCGTGCGGCCGCTGGCGGCGATCCCGACGACGACGTCGTGCGGCGAGGCGCCGTCGAGCAGGGCGCGGCCCGCCTCGGCGTCGTCCTCGGCACCTTCGACGGCGCGGGCGAACGCGCCGGGGCCGCCCGCGATGTGTGCGACGAACATCTCCTCCCCGACGCCGAACGTCGGAAGCAGCTCGGCCGCGTCCATGAACGCCATGCGGCCCGACGTGCCGGACCCGACGTAGTGCACACGCCCGCCGGCGAGGATCGCGTCGACGGCGACGTCGACCGCGGCGACGATCTGCGGGTGCTGGGCGCGGACGGCGTCGACGACGCGCGCGTCCTCGTCCGAGATCATGGCCACGAGCTCTGCCGTGGGAACGATGTCGATGTCGCGTGTGCGGGGGTTGCGCTCCTCGGTCGGCGACGACACCCGCACCGGCGGGACGGATCCCGCCCTCCCGTACCCCGTGTCGGTGATCATCCGTGGTTCTCCTTCCCGACCGGCAGCTCGACCGTACCGGGTGGATCTGGCCACGGCACGCACCATGTCGCTCACGCTGGTCCCTCTCCTGTCATACCCGGCATCGGACCGCGTGAAATGCAGTTACCCGACTTACCACCACTCGCGGAGATTACCTCCACGCCAAGCGGGCGAAAACCATCGCACCCGACCGTTATCAAAACGTGATGATAGACCCGTCACACGGCGACGCCAACGAGGCGCGCCGACGGGTTCACCCCACGCCATTAGCACGCCATGGCATGCCGGATATTTCGCGAGTAATATGCGCGAATTTCCACGACTCTTTACGCAATCTTGGGGGGAAATCATGGCAGAATGGATTGGTGCAGACTGACACAGACGGGGACGGGGCAGCCGTCGGCGACACCGCCGGCTGGATCGTCGCGATGGACGTGGGCGGTAGCGGCTCACGCCTGACCGCCGAGTTCAGGGACGGCGGTCGGCAGAACGAGGGCATCACCATCACCCTCGAGGGCGAGCCGGTCAAGATGCTGTCCGAGGGCAGCAACGCCGCCCAGGTCGTCCGCGGACTGTGCGAGACCTTCCTGTACTGGGTCAAGAACGCGGAGTACCACTTTCAGCAGCCCCCGTACGTCCTCGCCGCCGCCGTCGGAACGACGGGCCTCACCACGGTCGTGCCGAGCGCGGCCGAGATCCACGACATCATGGGCGCGATGCTCCAGACGAACCGGACGGCCGTCGCGGGCGATGCGCTGACCGCCCACATGGGCGCCCTGCGGGGCCGGGCGGGAGCGGTGCTCTCCGTCGGCACGGGTGCGGTCGCCTTCTCGTTCGACCAGAAGGGCCGCTGGCATCGCGCCGACGGCTGGGGCCATCTGCTCGGCGACCTCGGAGCGGGCGTCTGGGTCGGCACCGAGGCGCTGCGCGCGGCCACCGCGGCACACGACGGGCGGACGCGCGGCAGGTCCGAGCGCCTGCTGGAGGTCGCCACCCAGAAGCTCGGCCCGGTCGCGAGCTGGCCCGCCCAGCTGTACATGAGCAACGACCGTGCGGCGAAGCTGGCCTCGTTCGCCCCGGCGGTGATGAGCGCCGCGGCCGCGGGTGACACGACGGCCCACGGAATCCTCGTCGAGGCGGGGCGTCACCTCGCGGCGACGCTCGCCACCGCGCTCACCCCGGACATCCCGCAGCTCGCGTCGATCACCGGACGGCTCGCGCACCGGCCGTCCCCGCTGACCGAGTCGCTGCACGAGAACCTGATGCAGGAGCGCCCGGGCGTGCGGCTCGTGCCGTGCGAGGGCACGCCGCTCGACGGCGCCAAGCTGCTGGCGCGGCGGCTCGCGGTGGATCCGACCAGCGTGGTGGGCTACCGCCCGTGGCTGACGGTGCGCGTCGACGGGCGTCACACCACGGGTGAGCACACGGACACCGGGGCGGATATGTTCAGCTCCATGTCCACCGCGCAGTTCTCCGCGACGGAGCTGCCGAACGTACTGCCCGACACCCCGGGGATCTCTTGACGTACCCGGGCCCGATGACTGGAGATCCCGCCGATGACCGGTGACGTGCTCGTCAAACTCCGCCGCTCGCTTCCGACCCTGCGCCCCGCCGAGGCGCGCGTCGCCGAGACGGTGCTGGAGAACCCGAGCCTGGTCGTCGCCTCCACGATCACCGAGCTCGCCGGCGAGGCCGACACCTCGCAGGCCACGGTCGTGCGCTTCTGCCGCGCGATCGGCTACGCGGGCTACCCGGAGTTCCGGATCGACCTCGCGCAGGCCACCAGCCGGCGCGACCTGGAGCTCGAGCGCTCGGGCATCGCCCAGGGCGAGCTCACGCAGACCGACGGCGTCGACGACGTCGTGAACAAGATCGCGTTCCACGAGGCCCGCACCATCGAGGACACCGCTCGTGACGTGGACCGGGAGGTCCTCGACAAGCTCGCGGAGGCCATCTCCACGGCCCCTCAGCTGGCCGTGTACGGCGTCGGCGCGTCCCACATCGCGGCGCAGGACCTCGCGATCAAGCTGCAGCGCATCGGACGTATCGCCTTCTGCTCGCCCGACGCCGATCTCCAGCAGTCGTCCGCCGCGGTGCTCGACCCGGGCGCCGTCGCGATCGGCATCTCGCACAGCGGCCAGACGCGGGCCACCAACACGGCTCTGGAGCTGGCCCACCGCCGGGGAGCCATCACGGCCGCGATCACGAACTACCCGGACGCGCCGATCGGCAAGGTCGCCGATCTGGTGCTGGCCACCACCGCCCGGGAGACCAAGTTCCGCGCCGGCGCGATGGCGAGCCGCATCGCCCAGCTGACCATCGTGGACTTCCTGTTCGTCCGGGTGGCTCAGCGCAGCTACGACAAGTCGCAGGAGGCCATCCGGCTCACGGCCGACGCGGTCGCGGACCAGCGCATGGAGTTCAACCGCCCGTCGCGCAACGACTGACGGGGCGGGGCGGGGCGCCGGCGTCCCCCGCGGGAGCCGCCGGCGCCCCGGCCCGGTCCCTCACTCCGCCGGGCTGCCCGGCACCGGGTCCGCGGGCGAGACGCCCGCCTTGATCAGGCCGTAGACGTACGCTCCGGTGACCGCCTCCCAGGCCGCCTCGATCACGTTGGGTCCCACGCCGACGGTGGACCACGAGCGTTCGCCGTCCGCGGTCTCGACGAGCACACGCGTGCGCGCGTCGGTGCCCTGGTCGGTGTCGAGGATGCGGACCTTGAAGTCGATCAGCTCGAACCGCCGCAGCTCCGGGTAGACCGACGTCAGGGCCTGGCGCACCGCTCGGTCCAGCGCGTCCACGGGCCCGTTGCCCTCCCCGGTCGCCACGATGCGCCCGCCGCCGACGGTGATCTTCACGGTGGCCTCGGCGAACGCCTCGGCCTCCGGCCCGTACACGTCGGCCGGGGTGTGCCCGTCCGGGACGGTCTCCACGATGGTGCGCCAGGACTGGGTCTCGAAGTAGCGCGGCAGCTCCCCCAGTTCGTCCCGCAGGACGAGTTCGAACGACGCGTCGGCGGCCTCGTAGGTGTAGCCGCGTGCCTCGTCGTGCTTGACCCGGTCGGTCACCCGGGCGAGGACGTCCTTCCGGTCGGACAGGTCGAACCCGAGCTCGCGACCCTTCAGCTCGACCGACGCGCGCCCGGCCATGTCGCTGACCAGCATGCGCATGTCGTTCCCGACGTCCTTCGGATCCATGTGCTGGTACAGGTCGGGGTCCACGCGGATCGCGCTGGCGTGCAGACCGGCCTTGTGCGTGAACGCGCTCTGTCCCACGTACGGCTGCCGGGCGAAGGGCGACAGGTTCGTGATCTCGCTGATCGCGTGGGCGATCCGGGTGGCCTCCCGCAGGCCCGCCTCCGGCACGAGCTCCATGCCGAGCTTGAGCTGCAGGTTCGCGGTCACCGCGACGAGGTCCGCGTTCCCGGTGCGCTCACCGTAGCCGTTGACGGTGCCCTGCACGTGCGTCGCGCCGGCCTCGACGGCGGCCAGCGTGTTCGCGACGGCGCAACCGGAGTCGTTGTGCGCGTGCATGCCGAGCACGGGTCCGGCCGGGCGCCCGTCGTCGTCGACCCGTCCGACGACGGCGGGGCCGCCGACGGCGTCGAGCACCTCGGCGACGATCCCCGACACCCATGTGGGGATCATCCCGCCGTTGGTGTCGCAGAGGCAGACCACCTCGGCCCCGGCCTCGAACGCGGTGCGCGCGGCGGCGAGCGCGTAGCCGGCGTCGTACCGGTAGCCGTCGAAGAAGTGCTCGGCGTCGAGCACGACCCGGCGGCCCTCGCCGGCCAGGAAGGCGACGGTGTCGCGGATCATCGCGAGGTTCTCCTCGCGCGTGGTGCGCAGCGCGCGCTCGACGTGCCGGACGTCGGACTTGGCCACGAGCGTGACGACGGGCGTCTCGGCGTCGAGCAGGGCTCGGACCTGGGGGTCGTCACCGGCGCGCGTGCCGGCCCGGCGCGTCGCGCCGAACGCGGCCAGCACGGCGTGGTGCAGGGTGAGCTCCTTGGCGGCGCGGGCGAAGAAGTCCGTGTCCTTCGGTACGGCACCGGGCCAGCCGCCCTCGATGAAGCCGACCCCGAGCTCGTCCAGCTGGGCCGCGATGGCGAGCTTGTCGGTGACCGACAGGTTCATGCCCTCCTGCTGGGCACCGTCGCGCAGGGTGGTGTCGTAGACGTGGAACGGTGTACGCATGCGTCGGGTCTCTTCCGTGCGAGGAGCCGCGGCCGCACCGGGCCGGGACTGGCGTGCGAGAACGTGCGGAGGAGCTTGTGGCTCTGCGGGCAAAGAAAAAGACCCTCCGGGGTACGGAAGGTCTGCGCGTCCGGCAAGGCGGGGCCGGACGCGCTAACGAATGATGATCGCCGGACGCGGGGTGATGCGCAGGGTCATGCGGGCCATGGTGCCACAGGTCCGGCCGGTGCGGTAGGTGTCCGCCGCGATCCGGTACCCGCCGCCACCCTTGTGCGAATCCGGTCGGCACTTTTGATTGATTCTCGGCATAAGCCGGGCTAGCGTGAAGGCTGCCCGGGGCAGCGCTGCTCCGGTGAGTGACGAACGGGGAGCACCGATGCCTCATATTCACGCCCGCGCGAACACCTCCGCCCGTACCGGCCGCCCGGCCACCGGCCTCTGGCTGGTCGGAGCACGGGGTTCGGTGGCCACGACCGCGGCCCTGGGACTCGCCGCCCTCGCGGGTGGCCACGCCGCACCCACCGGCTGTGTCACCGCGCGCCCCGGCCTCGCGACGGCCCCCATGCCGGACTTCGAGGACCTCGTCATCGGCGGGCACGACCTGTCCGCCTGTCCCCTGCCCAAGCGCGCGGAAGCCCTGGCCGACGCCGGGATGCTGCCCTCGCGTCTGGTCACCCTCACCCGCGACGCCCTCGAGGCCGCCGACGCGGAGGTCCGGCCCGGCCACGACCCCGCCCGTCCCGAGGGCAGCGGCCAGGCCACGGCCGAACGGCTCGCGTCCGACATCGTCGCGTTCCGCGAGCGCCACGGCCTGGACCGCGTGGTCGTGGTGGACGTCGCCTCGACCGAGCCGTTGCCCGACCCCCTGCCGGAGCACGACGACGTCTCCCTGCTCACCGCCGCGCTCGCCGACCCGGACCGCGCGCCGCTGCCGCCGTCGTCGCTGTACGCGTACGCGGCGATCCTCGCGGGAGCGCCGTACGCCGCCTTCACACCGAGCGCGTGCATCGCACTGCCCGCACTGGCCCAGCTGGCCACCGAACGCGGCATCCCGTTCGCGGGCCAGGACGGCAAGACGGGCCAGACCTGGCTGCGCACCGTCCTCGCGCCCGCGATGGCCGCACGAAACCTGCGGGTCCTGTCGTGGTCGGGCACCAACCTGCTGGGCGGCGGGGACGGCGCCACGCTCGCCGACCCCGACGCCGTCGGCTCCAAGCTGAGCAGCAAGTCACGCGGGCTACGGGCCGTCACCGGGGCCGGCACCACGCCGCTGCACATCGACTACGTCCCCGACCTCGGCGACGTGAAGGTCGCGTGGGACCACGTCCACGTCGAGGGGTTCCTCGGCTCCCGCCTGACCCTGCAGACCACGTGGAGCGCGTACGACTCCATGCTCGCCGCCCCCCTCGTCCTCGACCTGGCGCGGCTGCTCGCGCTCGCGCACGCGGCAGGGCTGTCCGGGCCCGTCCCCGAGCTGGGCTTCTTCTTCAAGGACCCGTGGGGATCGGACGTCCACGACGCCGCCGCCCAGGAACGGATGCTGAGCGACTGGGTCCGCAGGACCGCCGCCCGCGTGGACGCCCGATGACGGCCCCGGCCCCGACGGCGTCGTCCCTGGCCGAGCTGGTCCGGCTGCCCGCGGCCCTCACCGTCGTCGGCGACACGCTCGCCGGGCACGCCGCGGGCGGCGGGCCCACCACGGCACGCCGGCTCCTGCTGCCGGCCGCGTCGGCCGGTCTCTACCTGGCGGGCATGGCGCTCAACGACTGGGCGGACCGCGACCTCGACGCCGTGGAGCGCCCCGAGCGGCCGATCCCGTCCGGACGGGTCACCCCGGGGACGGCTCTCGCGACCGGAGCCGCCCTGACCCTGGCGGGTATCACCGCGGCCGGCGCCGCGACCGGGCGCCGCGGCGTCGCCGTCGCGTCCGGCATCGCGGCCGGCGTCTGGGCGTACGACACGGTGCTCAAGCACCATCCCGTGCTCGGCCCGGCCACGATGGCCGCCTGCCGCGGCCTGGACGTGCTGCTGGGCGCCACCACGGGCAGCCTCCGCGCCGCCGTCCCCGCCGCGGCCGGGCTCGCCGCGCACACGGCGGCCGTCACGACGCTCTCCCGCGGCGAGGTCCGGGGCACGACGCCGGCCGTGGCGTCGTCGGTCGCGGGCGCCACGGTCGCGGGTGCGCTCGCTCCCGTGCTCACCGCGAGAGCCGAGCCCCACGGGTCCGCCCGCCGGGCCACCGCGGCCGCCGCCCTCGCCTACGCCGCCACGTGCCTGCCCGGCCAGCTCCGTGCGGCGGCGGACCCGACGGCGAGCGCCGTCCGCGACGCCACCCGCTCCGGCCTCCACGCGATGATCCCCCTCCAGGCGACGTGGGCGGCCCGCGCCGGCCGGCCGGTCACGGCCCTCGTGCTCGGCGGTGTGGCCGCCGCGGGGTACGCCCTGCGGCGTCGTGCACGAGCCCGCGGCCGCCGGCAGGTGAGCATCACATGAGGCCGCCGTTCCTCCTCGGCTACGGCACGAACGGGCTCGCGGACCACCCGCTGCCCGCCGCGCTCGACCTGCTCGACGACGCCGGCTACGACGCCGTCGCGCTCACGCTCGGGTTCCCCCACCTCGACCCGCTGTCGGCGCCCCCCGGCGACGTGGAGGCGGTGGGCACCCGCCTGGCCGCGATGCGGGACGGTGCCGGCGCCGCCGTCGTCGTCGAGACCGGCACCCGCTACCTGCTCGACCCGGCACGCAAGCACCGGCCCACCCTGGTCGACCCGGACGCCGAGGCCCGGATGCGCTACCTGGCGCGGGCCGTCGACGTGGCCGCCGAGCTCGGCGCCACGTGCGTGTCCTTCTTCTCCGGCGTCCTGCCCGCGGGCGACCGGCCCGCCGAGGGCCGCGCCCGGCTGCTCGGCCGGCTCCCGGCCCTGCTGGAGCACGCGGCCGCGCGCGGCGTGGCGCTGGCGCTCGAACCCGAGCCCGGGATGCACGTCGAGACGGTGGAGGACGGGCTCCGGCTGCTCCGCGACCTGGGCGATCCGCCCGGTCTCGGCCTCACGGTCGACGTCGGGCACTGCCTCGTCGTGGAGCCCGGTGGTGTCGACGGAGCCCTGCGCGCCGCCGCGCCCGTGCTGCGCAACGTCCAGCTCGACGACATGCCCCGCACCCACCACGAGCACCGCCCGTTCGGCGAGGGCGATCTCGACCTGCCGGCCACCCTCGCGACACTGGCCGACATCGGCTACCGGGGCGTCGCCGCCGTCGAGCTGCCCCGCCACTCCCACGCCGCACCCGACCTCGTCACCGCGTCGATCACGACCCTGACCAGGGCCTGGAAGGAGGTCACCGCATGACCGACGCGCCAAGAAGCCCCGACGCCGAGCGGGCCGTCCCGACCGTCCGGCCCGGCACCGCCCTGCCCGGCGCGGGCGACCTCGCCCTGGCCACGGACGTCCTCCGCCCGCTCCTGCGCGACCCGGAGTGGCTCGACACCGCACGTACCGCCGTCGCGACCGACCCGGCGACCCTGCCCCGCCTCTTCGCGCTCGCCGGGCGCCGCGCGGGGCGCGGTCCGCTCCATCCCTCCGTCGACCCGACCGGCGTCACGCACGGCACCGTGGACGACGCCGCCCGCGCCGCACTCGTCGTCGCCCGCGCCGACGCCGCCGGACCCGGCGCACCCGGCCTGGCGAACACGCTCACCACGCTCTACCACCAGGGCGACACCGCCGAACGGCGCGGCGTCCTGCGCGCCCTCGACGCGCTCACCGTCCGCGGACCAGCGCCCACCGCCGCAGTCCCCCTCGCCGAGGACGCGCTCCGGGCGAACGACACCAGCCTCGTCGCCGCGGCCGTGGGACCGTTCGGCGGCCGGCACCTGGACGACCACACCTGGCGGCACGCCGTCCTGAAGCTCGTGTTCCTGGGCGTCCCGCTGCAAGCGGTCGCCGGCCTCGACGAACGGGCCGACGCCGAGCTGTCCCGGATGGCCCACGACCTCGCCGCGGAACGCCAGGCCGCGGGACGGGACATCCCACCCGACCTCACCCGGCTGCTGAGAACCACGAAGGAGTGAGCATGCGCATCCTGGACCCGCACATCCACATGACCAGCCGCACCACCGACGACTACGAGGCGATGTACGCCGCCGGGGTACGCGCCGTCGTCGAGCCCGCCTTCTGGCTGGGACAGCCGCGCACCTCGGCCGGCTCGTTCACCGACTACTTCGACTCGCTCGTCGGCTGGGAGAGGTTCCGCGCCGCCCAGTTCGGGATCCGGCACCACGCCGCCATCGCGCTCAACCCCAAGGAGGCGAACGACCCGCGCTGCCGCGAGGTGCTCACGGAGATCCCGCGCTACCTGCTGAAGGACGGCGTGGTGGCGGTCGGCGAGGTCGGCTTCGACTCCATGACGCCCGCCGAGGACGACGTGTTCGCCGCCCAGCTCGAACTGGCCCGTGACGCGGACCTGCCCGTCCTCGTCCACACACCCCACCGCGACAAGCTCGCCGGCACCCGCCGCACCCTCGACGTCGTCCGCGAGTCCGGGCTGCCACCCGAACGCGTGCTCGTCGACCACCTCAACGAGACCACCGTCGCCCTCGTGCACGACGCCGGCATGTGGGCCGGGTTCTCCGTCTACCCCGACACGAAGATGGACGAACGCCGCACCGTGGCACTGCTGCGCGAGTACGGCACCGCACGGATGATCGTGAACTCCGCCGCCGACTGGGGACGCTCCGACCCGCTCAAGACGGCCCGCACCGGCCACGAGATGCTCGCCGCCGGATTCACGGACGACGACGTCGACCAGGTGCTCTGGCGCAACCCGGTGGAGTTCTACGGCCAGTCGGGCAACCTGGTCCTGGACCCCGTACCCGGCTTCGTGGCGGGCGAGCCACCAGCGCCCGGCGTGGAGTTCGAGGGCTCCTCCGTCCTCCGTGGCGTACGGGCGTAAGGGGGCGGCCATGCATCTCTCCTACTGCACCAACGTGCACCCCGCCGAGGACCTGGACGGCATGATCGCCCAGCTCACCGCCTACGCCGGCCCGATCCGCGAGGCGACCGGGCACGACCTGCTCGGGGTCGGCCTCTGGCTGCCCGCACGGGTCGCGCACCAGCTCGACCGATCCACCGACGACGTCGCACGGCTGCGCGGGGCGCTCGCGGACCACGGGCTGGAGGTCCGCACCCTCAACGCGTTCCCGTACGGCGGCTTCCACAGCGAGGTCGTGGGCCGCTCCGTCTACCGCCCGACCTGGGCGGAGCGCGCGCGTCTGCAGTACACGCAGGCGTGTGCGCGCGTACTCGCCGGACTGCTGCCGGACGGCGCGGCCGGGTCGATCTCCACCCTGCCGCTCGCCTGGCGCGCGCCCTGGACACCGGCCGACGACGACGAGTCGACGCGGGCGCTGGCCGACCTGTCGGGGGACCTGCGCGTGCTGGCGGACCGGACGGGTCACGTCGTCCGCCTCGCGGTGGAGCCGGAGCCCGGCTGCGTCCTGGACACCGTGGACGACGTCGTACGCTGGCTCGCCGCCCGGACCGATGCCGGGCTCCCGGCGGAACGGCGGATCGATCCGGAACACGTCGGTGTCTGCCTCGACACGTGCCATCTGGCCGTGTCCTTCGCCGACCCGGCCGGCGCGGTGCGGCAGATCGCGGACGCCGGGCTCCGGGTGGTGAAGGTCCAAGCCTCCGCCGCGCTGCACGTGGAGGCGCCGGGCCAGGCGGTGTCACGTGCCGCCGTCGGGAGGTTCGCGGAGCCGCGGTACCTGCACCAGGTGCGGGAACGGACGTCGTCGGGCACCGTGCTCGCGGCCGACGACCTGGACGAGGCGCTGGGCGCCGCCCGGGGGCGGCCCGGCCTGCCGGGCGAGGGCCCGTGGCGCGTGCACTTCCACGTGCCGCTGCACGCGCGGCCCGAACCGCCGCTGACCTCGACCACCGGCGTGCTGCGCGAGGCGGTCGCCGCGGTGCGCGCGACCCCGCACGGCGACGAGGCGCACCTGGACGTGGAGACGTACACGTGGTCGGTGCTGCCCACCGGCGTCGCTGGCCTCGGCGGGGACGACGACGGCCTCGTGGCGGGCATCGCGGCGGAGCTGCGGTGGGCGCGCGAGAACCTCCTGGAGGATCCCGCGCCGCGGGCGGCACGGACCCGCGAGGAGGACGCCGCATGAGGCCCGTCCTGCTGCTCGACGTCGTCGGGCTGACCGAGCGCGCCCTGGCGCACATGCCGCGGCTCGGACGCCTGGCCCGCGCCGGCTGGTCCTCGCGACTGGCCACGGTGCTCCCCGCGGTGACCTGCTCCGTGCAGTCGACGATGCTGACCGGGCTGGCGCCGCGCGACCACGGCATCGTCGGGAACGGCTGGTACTTCCGCGACCTGGGCGAGGTCCACCTCTGGCGGCAGCACAACCGGCTCGTCGGCGGTGAGAAGCTGTGGGAGACGGCTCGCCGGGCCGAGCCCGGCTATCACGCGGTGAACGTGTGCTGGTGGTACGCGATGGGGATGACCACGCAGGTCACGGTGACGCCCCGGCCGGTGTACCACGCGGACGGCCGCAAGTCCCCGGACGCGTACGTCCGCCCGCCGGCACTGCACGACGAGCTGACGGAGGCGTTCGGCGACTTCCCGTTGTTCCGGTACTGGGGCCCGACCGCGTCGATCGACTCGACCCGGTGGATCGTCGCGGCCACCCGGCACCTGCTGACCACCCGCGCCGCCGACCTCACCATGGCGTACGTGCCGCACCTGGACTACGACCTGCAGCGGTTCGGCCCGCTCTCCCCCGAGGCGGACCGGGCCGCGGCCGACCTCGACGCGGCACTGGCACCGCTCCTCGACCAGGCGGAGGCCGACGGCGTGACCGTGGTCGCGGTCTCGGAGTACGGGATCGGGCCGGTGTCCCGCCCGGTGCACCTGAACCGGCTGCTGCGGCGGGAGGGCCTGCTCGAGGTGTACACCCAGCAGGGCCGTGAACTGCTGGACCCGTGGACCTCGCGCGCGTTCGCCGTCGCGGACCACCAGGTGGCGCACGTGTACGTGGCCGATCCGGCGGACGTGCCGCGGGTGGCCGCGATGCTGCGCGCGGAACCCGGCGTGGACGAGGTCCTGGACCGCGAGGCGCAGGCGGCCTACGGCCTGGACCACGAACGGTCGGGCGAGCTCGTGGTGGTGGCCGAACCGGATTCCTGGTTCACGTACTACTACTGGCTGCGGGACGACCGCGCGCCCGAGTTCGCCCGGGGCGTGGACATCCACCGCAAGCCGGGCTACGACCCGGCCGAGCTGTTCTTCGACCCGGCGGACCGGCTCTCGAAGGCGCGCGCGGGGCTGAACCTGGTGCGCAAGAAGCTCGGCCTGCGGTACGCGATGAGCACCACGCCGCTGGACGCGACGTGGGTGCGGGGCTCCCACGGGCGGCTGCCGGACTCCGCCGCGGACACGCCGCTCGTGCTGTGCTCCGACCCGCGGGTGCCGGGCGTGGTGGCGCGGCAGGTGGACGACGACGCCGGGCTGGTGCCTGCGGCGTCCGTGCGCGACCTGGTGCTCGAACTCCAGGGGGTCGACGTGCGTCCGCTCCGGTGACCGGTCACCGGAGCCCGCCACCGACGACGATGCGCCCGGCCGGACCCACCGGGTCCCGCCGGGCGCACCCGCGTTGCCTTTCCGCCGGCTCAGGCCAGGCGGCGCATCCAGCCGTGCCGGTCCTCGGCGCGCCCGTACTGGATGTCCGTCAGCTCGGCCCGCAGCGCCATCGTCAGCTCACCGGGTTCGCCACCGCCCACCTCCACGTCGAAGTCCGACGACGCCAGCCGGCCGATGGGCGTGACCACGGCCGCCGTGCCGCACGCGAAGAACTCCTTCACCTGGCCCGACTCGAGACCTGACACGAGCTCGCGCGCCGGGATCCGGCGCTCCACGACCTCGTGGCCCCGGTCGCGGGCCAGCTGGATGATCGACCTGCGGGTGATCCCCTCCAGGATGGACCCCAGCTCCGGTGTGTGGATCGTCCCGTCGGCCATCACGAGGAAGACGTTCATGCCGCCGAGTTCCTCCAGGTAGGTGCTCTCGGCCCCGTCGAGGAAGCACACCTGGTCGAAGCCGCGCTGCTGGGCCTCCAGCTGAGGGAGCAGGCTGGCCGCGTAGTTGCCGCCGAACTTCGCGTCGCCCGTCCCCCCGGGCGGGCCGGCCCGGTGGTACTTCTCCGACAGGAAGATCGACACCGGCCGCACCCCGCCCGCGAAGTACGGGCCCACGGGTGAGGCGATGACGAGGTGCTCCACCTCGAGCGCGGGTCGCACACCGAGGAACGACTCGCTGGCGAACATGAACGGACGCAGGTACAGGGACGAGTCCTCACCGCCCGGGACCCACTCGACGTCGGTCCGCACCAGCGCGGCGATCGACGCGAGGAAGTCGTCCTCGCTGAGTTCCGGGAGGGCGAGGCGGTGCGCGCTGCGGGCGTACCGCCGCGCGTTCTGCTCGGGACGGAAGGTCCAGACCGAGCCGTCGGCGTGCTTGTACGCCTTCATGCCCTCGAAGATCTCCTGGGCGTAGTGCAGCACGGCCGTGGCCGGGTCGAGCTGCAACGGGCCGTACGGCTCGACGCGGCGGTCGGTCCAGCCGTCGGCGGCACGCCAGGAGACGCGTGCCATGTGGTCGGTGAAGACCGTGCCGAACTTGGGCTTCGCGAGCAGGGATGTGCGCTCGTCCTCCGTCGTGGGCGCACCGGTGCGCCGCACCTCGAACCGGGCGACGAGGTCTTCGAGCTCGGCGGGGAGGATGTGATGGGACATAGTGGTCATGATCAAAGCCTTTCACCGGATGAGGTCAGTGTTCCATGTCCGGCCGGTGAAGGGGACCTGTCCTGTGGGGATACTCCCCTGCGGCCGGGCGGCGTACCCGGCCGTGGGGATGTGCTACCCCGCGATCCGAGCCGCGATGTCGGCGCCGATCTGCGCCGTGGTGCGTACGGACGACGACGTCGCCCGCTCCGCGATGTCCGCGGCGACCGCCGCCTGGACGACGGCGGCCTCGTCGGCGTGGCCCAGGTGGTCCAGGAGCAGACCGACCGACAGGATCGTCGCGGTCGGGTCGGCCTTGCCGGTCCCCGCGATGTCGGGGGCCGAGCCGTGCACCGGCTCGAACATGCTCGGCGCGGTGCGGTCGGGGTTGATGTTGGCCGACGCCGCGAGCCCGATCCCACCGGTGATGGCCGCCGCCTGGTCCGTGAGGATGTCACCGAACAGGTTGTCGGTGACGATCACGTCGAACCGGCTCGGGTTCGTCGTGAGGAAGATGGTCGCGGCGTCCACGTGCAGGTAGTCGGTCGTGACGTCGGGGAACTCGGCGTTCACGGCCTCGACGGTGCGGCGCCAGAGGTGCCCCGCGTGCACCAGCACGTTGTGCTTGTGCACCAGGGTGAGGTGCTTGCGCTCGCGCTTCGTGGCCCGGGCGAACGCGTCGCGCACCACGCGCTCGACGCCGAAGGCGGTGTTGACGCTGACCTCGGTGGCGATCTCGGCGGGCGTGCCCACGCGCAGCGCACCACCGTTGCCCGTGTACGGGCCCTCGGTACCTTCGCGGACCACGACGAAGTCGACCTCGCCCGGGTCGGCCAGCGGGCTGGTCACGCCCTCGAAGAGCTTGGACGGGCGCAGGTTGACGTAGTGGTCGAGCGTGAAGCGCAGCTTGAGCAGCAGGCCGCGCTCCAGCACGCCGGACGGGACGGTGGGGTCACCGATCGCGCCGAGCAGGATCGCGTCGTGCTGCCTGATCCGCTCGAGGTCCGCGTCGGTGAGGGTCTCCCCCGTGGCGTGCCAGCGACGGGCACCCAGGTCGAACTCGGTGGTCACGACCTTCGTCCCGCTCGGCGCGAGCGCCGCCTCGAGGGCCCGCAGCCCCTGTTCCACGACCTCGGTGCCGATGCCGTCGCCGGCCACCACCGCGAGGTCGATCTGCTGGTCCGTCACGTTCTGCGCCATGCACGGAGCCTAGCGTGAACGACCGCGAAAATGAGACACGGGTCTCATGCTCTGGGACGGGCTCAGCTCCTGGGGTACAGGAGCTCGAAACGCTCGACCACCAGCGGCATGTCGTCCGCGAACTCGCGGCCTTCGGGGAGGTTGCGGCGGAAGTACTTCTCGTGCTCGGTCCGCCAGCTGTCCAGCGTCCGGTCGTCCTCGCCCTCGGCGGCGGCCGTCTCCTCGTCGACCTCGTCGAACGGGACCGTCTCCACGCTGGTGGTGCGGATCAGCGCCCGCGGCTGCCGCTCGCCGTCGAGCAGGATGGACAGCTCGCCGACCTGCGGCACCGGCTCGCCCGCGTCCTCGTACTCCCACGCCGGCGACGTCGTCGCCGTCTTGGTGCCCGCCAGCACCAGGTCCAGCAGCTCGTCGGCGATCTCCGGCTTGTCGCCGAACGACCACGCCGGTGGCGGCACCGTCTCCGACGCCAGCACGCCCGTCACCACGCCTGTCTTGGCCATCCCGGCGTACGGCCGCACCGCCTCCCAGAAGGACTGGACCGCGACGGCGACCTCCTCGTCACCCGGCTCGGCACTCGCGAAGTCCTCGGGGTCGAAGGTCGCGGGGTCGAAGGGCTCGGGGTCGAGGTCGCCGGGGGCGGCGTCGACCGCCTCGACGTCGTCGGCCTCGGCGTCGTCGGGGACGAGCTCCTCCCCGTGAAGGTTCTCGGGGTCCAGGTCCTCCGGCTCGAACTCCTCGGGATCGAGGTCTTCCGGCTCGAACTCCTCGGGGTCGCCCTCGGGCGCCGTGGTGGCCTCGTCGTTCTGCTCGGGTTCACGCGTCTCGTCGCTCACGCCGCCCATCCTGCCGTATCGCGGGAACATTGTGACCCACGCTACGTGTGACCCACCCGACCCGCCCGGGCACACCATGCGTCCACCCCGGAACATACGCTCGGTACCGTGTCCCACTCCTCCACCCGCCGTCGCGATCCCGCGTTCGTCGCCGCGGTCGCGCTCGCCGTCGTCGGCGGAGCCGCGGTCGCCGTGCAGAGCCGCGTCAACGGTACGCTCGCCGAACACGTCGGCAGCGGCTACCTCGCCGCCGTCATCTCGTTCGGCTCCGGCCTGGTGCTGCTGTGCGCCGCCCTCCTCGCCTCCCGCCGCGGCCGGGCGGGCCTGCGCCGGATCGCGGGGGCGCTGCGCGACGGCGGCCTGCGGCCCTGGCACTGTCTCGGGGGCGCGGCGGGCGCGTTCTTCGTGGCCTCGCAGGGGCTCGCCGTCGGGTCGCTCGGCGTCGCCGTGTTCATCGTGGCGTTCGTGACGGGCCAGTCGGTCGGGTCGATCGTCGTGGACCGGCTCGGGATCGGCCCCGGCGGGGTGCGGCTCGTGACACTGCCGCGCGCCATCGGTCCGGCCCTGACCGTGGTCGCCGTCGCGATCGCGATGTCCGGCGGGATCGAGTCGACGTCGGCCCTCGCGCTGGCCGCGCTGCCGCTCCTGGCAGGTGTCGGGGTCGCCTGGCAGCAGGCCATGAACGGCCGCGTCCGAGCGGCCGCCGACGACGTCCTGGCCGCCACCTTCGTCAACTTCGCGGTCGGGACAACCGCACTGCTCGTCGCGCTCGGTCTCTCGGTCCTGTTCGACGGTGCGCCCGACGGCATGCTGCCCGCCGACCCCCTGCTCTACACCGGCGGCGCGATCGGCATCGTGTTCATCGCGCTCGGGGCCGCGGTGGTGCACCGCGTGGGCGTGCTGCTGCTGAGCCTGAGCCTGATCGCGGGGCAGATCGTGGGAGCGCTCGTGCTCGACGTGGCGGCCCCGGACGCCGCTGCGCCGGGGCCGCTCACCTACGCCGGTGCGGCTCTCACGCTGGTGGCGGTGGCGATCCCGCTCCTGTTCGAGCGCCGCCCCGACCGGCGCTGAACGAGAGCGGGCTCGGCCGCCTCCCCACAGCTCAGCGAGCCGCCGAGCCCTCCACGTAGTCCGTGTCGGACGGCTTGATCCATGCGAACATCTTGCGCAGCTCGCGGCCGGTCTCCTCGATCGGGTGCTGCTCGCCCTTGGCGCGCAGCTCCTTGAACTCCGGCGCGCCGGCGTCCTGGTCGGCGATGAACCGCTCGGCGAACTTCCCGTTCTGGATGTCGGCGAGCACCGCCTTCATGTTCTCCTTGACCTCGGGCGAGATGACGCGCGGGCCGGACACGTAGTCGCCGTACTCGGCCGTGTCGGAGACGCTCCAGCGCTGCTTGGCGATACCGCCCTCGACCATGAGGTCGACGATCAGCTTGAGCTCGTGCAGCACCTCGAAGTACGCGATCTCCGGCTGGTAGCCGGCCTCGGTCAGCGTCTCGAAGCCGTACTGCACCAGCTGCGACGCGCCACCGCAGAGGACGGACTGCTCGCCGAACAGGTCGGTCTCGGTCTCCTCGGTGAAGGTCGTCCTGATCCCCGCGGCGCGCAGGCCGCCGATCGCCTTCGCGTAGGAGAGCGCCGTCTCCCACGCCGTCCCGGACGCGTCCTGCTCGACGGCGACCAGCACGGGGACACCCCGGCCGTCGGCGTACTCGCGGCGCACCAGGTGCCCCGGGCCCTTGGGCGCGACCATGAACACGTCGTGGTCGGCCTCGGGCTTGATGTAGCCGAACCGGATGTTGAAGCCGTGGCCGAACACGAGGGCCGCGCCTTCCTTGAGGTTCGGGGCGATCTCGTCGGCGTACACGAGGCGCTGCACCTGGTCCGGGGCCAGGATGACGACCACGTCGGCGTCGCGCACGGCGTCGGCCACGCTCGCCACCTTCAGGCCCTGGTCCTCGGCCTTGGCGCGGGAGGCGGACCCCTCGCGCAGGCCCACGGTGACGTCCACACCGGAGTCACGCAGGTTCAGCGAGTGCGCGTGACCCTGACTGCCGTAGCCGATCACCGCCACCTTCTTCTGCTGGATGACCGACAGGTCGGCGTCGTCGTCGTAGAACAGCTCAGCCACGGTTCTTGCTCCTTGATCGATGTGGATTGGGTCGACGTTACGGTGAATGGTTGGCAGCGTAAGCCCGCCGCTCCGTCCGGAGCGGCGGGGTCTCACGCGGACCGCACCACGCGCTCCAGCGCGCGGTCGGTGATGGATCGCGGGCCCCGCCCGATCGCGAGGGTCCCCGACTTGACGATCTCGCGGACACCGAAGGGCTCGAGCGCGGTGAGCAGGGCGTTCAGCTTGGCTCCCGTCCCGGTCGCCTCGATCACCACGGCATCGGGCGTCACGTCGACGACATGCGCCCGGAACAGTTCGACCACCTCGAGAACCCCGGACCGCGCGGCGGCGTCGGCCCGGACCTTGACGAGCAGCAGCTCGCGCTGGACGGACGACTCGGGATCGAGCTCCACGATCTTGATGACCTGCACCAGCTTGTTGAGCTGCTTGGTGACCTGTTCCAGGGGGTGGTCCTCCACGTCGACCACCACGGTGATGCGGGAGATCTCCTCGTGCTCCGTCGGCCCGACGGCGAGGGAGTGGATGTTGAACGCGCGGCGTGCGAACAGACCGGCCACGCGGGTCAGCACGCCGGGCTCGTTCTCCACCAGGACGGAAAGGGTGTGACGGCTCATGATTCTTCTTCCTCGTCCTCGGTCAGTCTTCGCGTTCCCACGACGGCGAGATACCGCGCGCGTACTGGATGTCGTCGTTGCTCACGCCGGCGGCGACCATGGGCCACACCATCGCGTCACGCGAGACGGTGAAGTCCACGACCACGGGCCGGTCGTCGATCTCCCGGGCCCGCTTGATCGCCGTGTCCACCTCGGACGGGCTCTCCACGCGGATCCCCTCGCAGCCGTAGGCCTCCGCCAGCTTGACGAAGTCGGGCACGCGGGCGGTGCCGTGGCCGGTGTGCAGGTCGGTGTTGGAGTAGCGCTCGTTGTAGAAGAGCGTCTGCCACTGCCGCACCATGCCGAGCGACGAGTTGTTGATGACCGCCACCTTGATCGGGATGTCGTTGATCGTGCAGGTCGCGAGTTCCTGGTTGGTCATCTGGAAGCAGCCGTCGCCGTCGATGGCCCACACCTCGGCGTCAGGCTGGCCCACCTTCGCGCCCATCGCGGCCGGGACGGAGTAACCCATGGTGCCCAGACCGCCGGAGTTGATCCAGGTGCGCGGCTTCTCGTACCTGATGAACTGCGCCGCCCACATCTGGTGCTGGCCCACGCCGCCCGCGTAGATCGCGTCGGGCCCGGCCAGCTCGCCGAGCCGCTGGATGACGTGCTGCGGGGCGAGGTGCCCGTCGGCCGTCTCCGTGAATCCGAGCGGGTAGGTCTCGCGCCAGCCGTCGACCTGCCGCCACCAGCCCTCGAGGTCCGGCCTGCCGACCGCCTCGTGCTCCTTGGCGAGCTCCGGCAGCAGGTCGCCGATCACCTCGCGCAGGTCCCCCACGATCGGCACGTCGACCGCCCGGTTCTTGCCGATCTCCGCGGGGTCGATGTCGGCGTGGATGATGGCCGCACGCGGCGCGAACGAGGACAGCTTGCCCGTGACGCGGTCGTCGAACCGGGCACCGAGCGCGAAGATCAGGTCGGCCTTCTGCAGTGCCGCGACCGCCGGGACCGTGCCGTGCATACCCGGCATGCCGAGGTTCTGCGGATGGGAGTCGGGCACGGCACCGCGGGCCATGAGCGTGGTCACCACAGGTGCGCCGGACAGGTCCACCAGCTTGCGGAGCAGCTCCGAGGCCCCCGCCCGGACCACCCCGCCACCCACGTACAGCACCGGCCGCCGGGCCGTGGCCAGCAGCTTCGCCGCCTCACGGATCTGCTTCGCGTGCGGTTTCGTCACGGGGTGGTAGCCGGGCAGAGCGAGGTCCTGCGGCCAGGAGAACGTGGTGTTCATCTGCATCGCGGACTTGGCGATGTCGACCAGCACCGGGCCGGGCCGGCCGGTCGACGCGATGTGGAACGCCTCGGCGATCGTCCGCGGGATCTCGGCCGGGTCCGTGACGAGGAAGGAGTGCTTGGTGATGGGCATCGTGATGCCCACGATGTCCGCCTCCTGGAACGCGTCGGTCCCGATCGCGCCCGCTGCCACCTGTCCGGTGATCGCGACCATCGGGATCGAGTCCATGTGGGCGTCGGCCAGCGGCGTCACGAGGTTCGTCGCGCCCGGGCCCGACGTCGCCATCGTCACCCCGACCTTGCCCGTCGCGTGGGCGTAGCCCGACGCCGCGTGCCCGCCGCCCTGCTCGTGCCGCACGAGGACGTGTCGTAGCCGCTTGCTGTCCATGAGCGGGTCGTAGGCCGGAAGGATGGCTCCGCCCGGGATCCCGAAGACCGTGTCCGCACCGACCTCCTCGAGGGACCGGACGAGCGACTCCGCCCCGGTCACCTCCTCGGCGGTGACAGCCTTGGCGCGAAGGTCCGCGCGTACCTGCTCACGCGCCTCGGCGCGCGCCGCGAGCTGGGCCGGTGTCGGTGTGGCGGTCATGTCGGTCTCCTGCCGTCGCGCCCCCGGAGGGGTGGCTGCGGATGTTTCGGACAACAAGAAACCCCTCGGTCGTCCGTGGACGACAGGCGAGGGGCGAGCGCGCTGACGAAGCCTGCGAGTGGCCTCAGTCGGCGCGCTCAGGAATAAGTACTACAAGGTTCGTCTGCACGTGACGCACGTTACGCCGAAATGACGCCCGTGTCACCTGCCGGGCCGAAGATCCCACGATCCGAGATGCGCGACGGCGGGCACGCAGGTCAGCGAAGCTCCCGGCGCCGGAACGTGAGCATGCCGAGCATCGTCACCACCGCCGCGGCGGTGAGCAGGAGCAGGCCGCTCGCCCACCAGGACCCCACCGGCCCACCCGCTCCGGCGTCAGCTCCCGTCGGCCCCGCGGCCCAGGCCCGGGCATGCGCGAGCGGCGACCAGGGTTCGGCGTCCAGCGCGGCCAGGACGGCCTCGACGCCGACCGGTACCAGGACGACCAACGGCACCGCCGCCCACCAGCGCCCGACGGCCGCGCCGACGGCGGACCCGGCGACCGCCGCGCACACCGCGAGCGCCAGGACCCGTGCGCCGGACCAGGCGAGCTGGCGGAGCAGCCCGGCTTCGTCCGCCGTCGTTCCCGGGTCGTCCGGCGGGCCGGCGACGACGGTGACGCCCCACAGACCGGCCGCGATGAGCAGGTAGGCGACCGCGACGGCGGGGAGCACCGCGGCTACGGCCGCTGCCGCCCGTATCCAGTACACACGGTCCCGGCGGGGCTCGACGGTGAGGAGTGCGCGGGTTCCCCCGTTCGGCCCGGTGGCCAGGAGAGCCCCGGCCACACACGCGAGAAGCACCGGGACGAGGGCGTACCCGGCGAGATCGCCGTCGGCGACGGTCCGGGAGAGGGGGCGACCGTCGCCGGTGAACGCGGCCAGGAGGACCACCGTGACGACGTACACGAACGTGCCCGCCGCCACCCACCGTGCGACCGGGCGGAGTGCGAACCGCCGCAGTTCCTTGGCCAGCAGACGCATCTACGCGGACTCCTCGGTCGTGCCGTTCTTCGTGCGGCCGTCCCGTGTGGGGGTCACGCCCGATCCTCCGGCCGTCTCGGCTGCCCGTCGTCGGCCGAGCAGGGCCGTCTCGGCTCTGTCCTGTCGTGCGGCCTCCTTGGCGGCTGCAGCCTTTTCGCGTGCTGCGGCCCGGGCGTCGTACGCGGCTTGCTTCTCGGCCACCTTCGCCTCGAACGCCGCGCGCCGTTGCCGACGCGGCGAAGGCTGCTCTGCGGGCTCCGGTTCCGGCGCGAGCCGTCGCACGAGCGAGTCCAGCGACTCCCGCCGCGTGCTCATCTCCGTGACGTACAGCTTCTTCCGGGCGAGCGCCCTGGTCACGTCGGCGGGTTCCTCGACGCCGTCGACGAGGATCGCGTCCCCGTCGCGGTCGGCCCGGAACTTGGCGGCGCGCAGCTCGGCGACGGCGCGGTCGCCGTCGTCCACACGCAGCCGTACGGTCGTGGCGAGGTCGCCGATCACGTCGGTCGCGGGTCCGTCGCCGACCACGCGTCCGCCGGCCAGGACGGTGACGGTGTCGGCGAGTTGCTGGGCCTCGACGAGGTCGTCGGTCGTCAGGAGAACGCCGATGCCGCGATCGGCGATCTTGCGCACGAGGGTGCGCACCTGGCGCGCTCCCGTGGAGTCCAGTCCACGGGTCGGGTCGTCGGCGATCAGGAGGTCGGGGCCGGCAAGAAGCGCAGCGGCGAAGGCGAGCCGGCGGCGGTCACCCGGCGGATAGGTACCCACGGCGTCGAGGGCGGCGTCCGCGAGGCCGGTCCGCCGGAGCGCGAGGTCGACCTGTTCCGCGCTGGTGGCCGCCGGGTGCATCAGCAGGTTGCGCCGGCCGGTCAGCCGGTCGAGGAACCCCGGTTCGCCGACGACGGCGCCGACGCGCCCGGCGAGCTCACGCCCGACGTCGGGCACCGCCACGCCCAGCAACCGTGCCGCTCCGCCGTCCGCACGGGCGAGCCCGAGGAGAAGGCGCAGGACGGTCGACTTCCCGGCCTTGGCGGGACCGAGCAGCACGTGCACGCCGCGGGCGGGTACGAGAAGGTCGAGGCGGTCGACGGCGATCGTCCGGCCGCGGACGCCGGAGTAGGTCTTCCGCAGGCCCAGGGTCTCGACGGCGGCCGCGACAGAGGGCGGGCGATCGTCCGGGCTCACCCGGACAGGGTAGGGCATTCCGGATAGGCCTCGGTGGTCCGTCGGTCACCGTTGCCGGCCGATGGATCCGGTCCGATGGTCGGCGGTCCGGTGGTCGGCGGTCCGATGGTCGGCGGTCCGGTGGTCGGCGGTCCGGTGGTCGGCGGTCCGATGGTCGACGGTCCGAGCCGGTCACCAGAATCCGGCGCCCAGGATCGAGGTGGCTGGCGGATCGACGCCGAGCCGATCGCGCAGCACGGTGAGGTCGTACGTGCGCTCCATCGCGAGGTGGCTCAGCGCGTAGCGGGACACCCGGGGCTCCGTGCCCGTCAGTGCCGCGGCCCGTTCGGCGACCACCGCGGCGCGGAGGGCCGCCTGCTCGGGCACGGCAACCACGCGCACGTGCCTGCCACGCGCGAGCATCAGCAGTTCGAGGATCTCGCGCAGCACCACCGGTGCGGCGTCGGCGACGTTCACGACCAGTGGCAGACCGCCCGCGATCTCGCGCGACAGGTCCGCCGTCAGGGCCGCCCGGACGGACGCGGCCAGCGTAGCGACGTGCGTGAGATGGTGCAGCGTCGTGCCGCCGCCGGGCAGGGGCAGCCACCGGCCCCCGATCAGCGCTCCTTCGAGGCGCGGGAGCAGGGTCGTGTCTCCCGGCCCGTACACGGCGTGCGGACGCAGGACGACGACGGGACCGCGGTCGGGCTCGGCCGCGTCGAGTGCGAGCCAGTGTTCGGCGGCCGCTTTCGTGGCACCGTACGCGTTGAGGTAGCGGAAGGGCCGTCGTCCCCGGTCCGCCGTCGGCCCCTCGTCCTCACGGATGCGGACGCTCGGCGTCGTCGGGTCGTACACGCTGCCGGACGACACGTGCACGAATCGCGCCTTGCCGAAGGTCGTGCGCACGGCGCGCGTGCCCTCCACGTTCACCACCCACGCCGCGGCTCGCGAGCCACCGTCGCCGACGACGGCGGCGCAGTGCACGACGGCATCGACATCGCCCGGGTGCGCATTCCCTTCGAGGGGGCCGTCGCGCAGGTCCCAGGCGAGATGGCGAACTCCTTCAGGGAGGTCGGCGGGCATGCGGCGTGAACTGGCGAGCACGTCGTGCCCGTGTGCCGCGAGTTCCTTCACGACGGCGCCGCCGACGAAGCCGGACGCCCCGGTCACCGCCACACGCATGCGCTCCCTCACCTTCTCCGGCCGCACGTCCCTCGGCCACGTTCCCGGGACAGACCGAACCGTACCGGTCGAATGTGTACGGGCCTTCCCAGACGTACGGACCCTCCCAGACGTACGGGCTTCGTCCTTCAGCTCGGTACGGACCGTCGTACGAATGCCGCGGCCGCGGCGGCGAGAGCCCCCCGGTCCGGCTTACGGGACCGGCCCGCCAACGGCACGAACGGCGTCTCGACGACCAGGTCGGGCAGGGCCCCGTGGTCCAGGATCCCGGGTAACCGGGACTCGACCGCTCGGGAGAGGGCGGTCTCGGCGAGTGTCACACCGCCGGAGGCCGCACCGCCGAAGGCTGCACCGGTAGGGGCCACGCCGGCTGACTCCGAGCCGGCGACAGGCGAGCCGGCGACGGGCGAGCCGGCCGCGGGAGATGGCCGGCCTTGCTGCCGTGCGCCGCGGGCCCGCGGGTGGTCACGATCTGCCACGACGACGAGAACCACCCGCTCGTCGCCGTCGTCCATCGGGACGCCGACCATCAGGGCGTCGCCCACGCCCGGCAACGCCCGCAGGCGCGGCTCGAACAGGCCCGGATAGATGTTCACCGTGCCCCGGATGATCATGTCGCGGGTACGGCCGACGAGAGTGAGTCGGCCGGCGTCGTCAACCCGCGCCAGGTCGCCGGTTCGGTGCTCCGTCGCGGCGGGCCGGCCCGCATCGAGGTCGGCGAGATAGCCGGCCATGAGGGACGGACCCGAGATCACGAGCTCGCCGACGCCGTCGTGATCCGGGGCGTCGATGCGTGCCGTGACGCCGTCGAGCGGGGTGCCGATGAGGTCACCGGCAGGCGGAGACAGACCGGCCGAGGCGGTGGACGGCGGGAGACGTTCGGTTGCGGCCGCGGCGGAGAAGGCCGCCTTGTCGATACCATCGGCGACGGCGACGGGAAGCATCTCCGTGGCCCCGTACACGCAGACCCAGCGTGTCTCCGGCAGGAGACGAGTCGCACGCTCCATCAGCGCAGGGGTCACCGGCGCGGCTCCGACAGCCATCACCCGTGGCCCTACCGGCGTCCGAGCCCTACCGATGGATGCACGGTTCGCACGACCAGATCGGCGTCGTGCACGGCCGGACGAGCGGGCCGTAGTCACACCGCGACGGCGATCCTCCTCGATCACGTCGAGGAGGGCCGTGATGTCCGCAGGCACCGCGAATGACGAGTCCGCACCCGCCAGCCCCCGGGCGAACGCGCCTGGGTCCGCAGCAGGTGTGCGTGCCGGGATCTCCCAGGTGCCGCCGGCCAGGAGCGCGGGTAGACCGAGGAACATCTGGTCGGTATGCGCACGCTGCCCGGCCCGCAGGTCTCCCACCTGGGCAAACAGGTCAAGCATGCCGCCAAGGGAGGAGGTGGTGTGCACGACGGCCCGCGGATCCGACGTCGTGCCCGATGTGAACACGACAAGAGCTTCCCGGCCCGCGCCCGCCCCGCTCGGTTCTCGGCCGACCACCGAACCACCGGCCACCGAACCATCAGCCACAGGACCATCAGCCACAGGGCCGTCGGCCGATGTACGACGGTCCGCCTGCCCGAGGGCCAGCCGTGCCGCACGCCGTGCTCCGCGCGGCACTCCCGGAAGCCACGCCCCCGAGTACAGATGCCGGACCGGCAGCCGCGCGTAGTGCGGAAGGAGCAGTCCACGCGCGCGTGCCACCCGGGTGAGCGGACCCGAGGACACCGCGTACAACAGCGCCTCGGTCGCCGCCCAGCGCGGATCGGCGGCCGTGAGGCGAGCCTCGAAGAGCTCGGGCGTCGAACCCGGGTCGACGAACACGATCGAGCCGCCCGCGTGGATCACCGCGAGGCAGAGGATGATGCCTTCCGGGCGCGGCCGGATGCTGAACAGCACGCGCTCACCGGGCTGCATCCCGGCTGCGCGCAGGCCGGCGGCGGTGTCCTCGACGCGGCGCGCCAGCTCCACGAACGTGACCTCCTCGCGGACCCGGCATCCGCGACGAGCGCCATGCGCTCCGGGATAGGCGTCGCCGAACCAGCGCAGCGCGACACCTCCACGGTCGATACCCCCTTCGGCGACCGAAGTCAGCAGTTCGTCGACGAACGTCTCTCCAGTGCTCACGGGACCCGAACGTAACCGAGCATCGGCGGTGCGTGGCCCAGACTCCGACGTTCCGTGAGCCGGCCGCGTGTCGGTGCGTACATCTAACGTCTCCTTCGCCGTGCCGTTGTGCCGGCTCCATCAGAACACTCTCATCGCCGATGTGACAAGTTATCCACAGATCCCACTTTCTGATGGCGAAACCCGTGTGGCACACATAGGATCGAACACAACAGCGAAGAACCAGCAGGGGACGGAGGCGGCGGCTGATGACCGGTTCAACCTTCGACGACGCGAGTCGCGCTCCCGAGATCGACGTGCGACGTGGCGAGGTGGAGTGGGTCGGTCCCACCGGCGAGGTCGGGTACCGGTCCGCCGCAGAGTTCGCGCCAGCACTCGATGGCCGGGGGCCGGATGGTTGCTCCTCGGACGACGCGGGACTGGTGGACGCGTTCGGGAAACTGCTGTTGCCGCCGGACCACAGCGAGCAGGAGCTCGCCGCGATTCTGGCGACGAACCCGTACATCCACCAGGAGGAGGAGAACATCGGCCCCGGACCTGCCGGTCCGCATGGTGGCGTGAGGCGCGCTGATGGCGGCACGAGCCGGGGCGTTTCGGGTGCGTGCGGCGGGGTCGTGGTTGTGGACGTCACGGGGCTGCTGCTCGAGGACGTGGACCACCTGCCCCCGGGTGTGGCGCTGGTCAGCACGTTGCAGAACCTGACCGGCCTGGAGACGCGGTTCGGCACCGGCGACGGGTCGGGCGGCGTGACGCACGTGACCGACACCGGCGAGCGTGCACCGGCGAGCCTGGATGATGGCGACCTGCGACGCGTGATCGCAGGCTGGGAGCGGGTCGCCTCCTGGGTGCGTGCCGCTCAGGCGCGGGTTGCGGCGGAGTTGATGACCCGCACGGACGGCCCGTTGGGACGAGACTCGGCCGCTGGCGAGATCGCCGCCGGACTGCACGTGACTTCCGGTGAGGGATGGCAGATCGCGATGCGGGGTGAGGGTACGTCCCGCTACCCGCGGCTTGCCGAAGCACTGGCCGCCGGACACATCGATGCGAAGAAGGTCGACACGTTCCTGCGTGCTGGCACCGACCTGACGCCTCAGGAACGTGGCGAGGCCATCGAGGATCTGCTGCCGAGCGCCCGCACCCGCACGTGGCGCTGGGTCAGTGAGCAGCTGAACGCACGTGCCGCGGTGCTGCACGGCAGGAGAGCGCGTCAGCGGGACGTCGTGGAGCGGTGCAACGTGTGGGCCGAGCCGGCGGGTCCCGGCATGGGGCGCATCGTCGCCGACATGCCCGTGGTGGACGCGGCTCGTACGTTCAACACCGTCCAGGCCGCCGCCAAGGCACTCAAGGATGTCCCCGGGGAGGCGCGCCCTCTGGGCACCCTCCGTGCCGCAGCACTGGCCGCGCTGGTCACCGGTCGCCTCGTCCTGCCGTGTCCCGCCGACGAGACGGACGACAACCTCGACGGCACCATCAACGAGTCGCACAACGGCTGCGATGACGCCGCTGACAACCGCGACGCCGACCACGACAAAGGTGGTCGCAACCATGGTGACAACGGTGGTCGTGACGGCGAGGTCGTCGAGCCGCCACGACTGGTCGAGCCCGTGCTGGACACCGACCTGATCCCCGTCCCGCACGACCGGTCGCACGACCCGCACGGCAGCACGCTCACCGGCTCCGCACAGGGCAGCACCGACAGGACGAGCAGCCGGAATACTGGAAGCCAGAACGTGGGAGAACAGAGCATAGGAAACCAGTACATCGGACGCCCGAATACAGGCGGCGATACGGCGGCACTCGGCACACGGATCCGCGTGGTGGACGTGACCACCGTCGTGAACGTGACCGTGCCCGCCACCATGCTCCTGGACCCCGGGGACATCACTCCCGGCATCCTGGAGGGCATCGGCCCCATCCCGGCCGACACGGCTGCGCGCATCGCCGCCGACAGCACGTGGCGGCGGCTCCTGACCGACCCGGTCACCGGTGTTCTCACCGACTACTCCACCCGCACCTACGCCCCCGGAGCCACGCTACGAGCCGCCGTGGGCGCCCGTGACCGCACCTGCCGGTTCCCGGGCTGTGACCGGCCGGCTCTGGCCGCGGGCCGCACGGTCCTGGACCTGGATCACATCGACGCGTTCGACCACGATCACGACTACGCGCCGAGCGAGCCAGGCCAGACACGCGCGACGAACCTTCATGCTCTATGCCGCAGACACCACAACCTGAAAACGCATGCGGACTGGTCGGTCAGCCGGGATGCGGACACCGGGATCACACACTGGTCCCCACCCAGCGGCGTGCCCGCCGTCGTCGAGCCCACCATTACCGATCCCACCATCCGGTACGCGCTCGCTCACGGCATGACACTCGCGACACCACCCGCCACGGCAAGCGCTGCACCCGGAGACGAGGAGGCCGATCAGCCCCGTGGACGCCATCCGGGAGCGCCGCCGTTCTGAGCACTCGCCCCGCCCGACGGGCCCCGTTCATCGGCAGCCCGCCCTCCGGGCGCTCGTCACGTCCCGGCCCTCCGGCTCCGGTCTGGCGTCGGTGCGGCGAGCACGAGTTCCTGGTACGCCGGTACGAGCACCCCACGCGCGGGCCGTCGTCGTCCCACCACGAGTTGCCGACCGTGCGCAGCCAGCGACGCGAGGGCGTCGAGCACCGCCTCAACCTGCGCCATGGCCAGCGGCATCCCGAGGCAGAAGTGCGGCCCCGCCCCGAACCACAGGTGCCGCACGTCGGGGTCGACGGGTCGTTCCGGATCGAAGCCGCCAGCGGCACGACAGCAGTTCACCGTCGCGATCACGATCCGGTCGCCGTCGCGCACCGGCTCACCGCCCAGAACGGCGGCGGTGCGCACCGACCGCAGCATCGCCGGGGTGGGGACCGTCACCCGCAGCGCCTCCTCGACGACGCGGCGGCGCAGATCTCCGTCTCCTGCCGAACCCAGGAGCCGGTCCATCCATCCGGTGTCGTGCGCGATCGCGAGCAGCCTCGGCACGAACGACTGGATCGTCTCGGTGCCCGTCAGCACGAACGCCCCGACCGCACCCATCGCCTCGCGCTCCGACAGCCCGAGTCCGCGCATCCGCCCGGGAACGGTCGACTCGTCGCCCCGGCGGTATGCGTCGCGCGCGGACGCCGTCAGCTCGCCCAGCACCCGCCGGGCGTACGCCACCTGTGTCGTCGTGAGCCGACGCCGATGCAGCCGGACCATCCCCGTCACCGCCCGCGCCGCGGCCATCGACTCCCGTACCGCCGTATCGGTGGGCGGGAGGCCCACGAGCCCGCAGATCACCGCTCCGGCCTGGTCGGCGACCACACGCGCGAGGTCCACGGTCTCACCCGCACCGAGGCGTGCCACCATCCCGGCGAGCGGTCCCGTAGCACCCGACTCCCGCGAGTCCTGCTCCTGCCCTGGCGCTCTGACCAGCTCCCGCACCGCGCGTGGCGAGAAGATCGGGCCGAGCGCCCGGCGCATCGCGGCGTGTTCCGCACCCTCCATGTTCAGCAGCACGGACGGCCCGAGGATCGGTGTCCACAGGTCCGACGGAGCTCCCGGGCCCACCTTCGAGTAGCGGTCGACGTCGAGGAGCACCTCTCGCGCGAGCGTGGCGTCGTTCACCACCAGCCCGACCCGGGGGATCCGCACCACCGGCCGATGCCGAAGCGCCCTCACCGCGGGATAGGCGACGGGATGTGCGGCGCGCTGGACGCGTTCCTCCCATCGGGCCTCGGCCGGGCGAACCTCCGACGGACGTGCCACCATCGAACTCCCCGCGCCACGGCCCCCGCCCGTCACCGGATGTCCACCATCTCGGGCCGGTACCGATGGTCCGCGTACCAGCCCAGTGTCCGCACCACACCCCACGCGTGGACCCGCCGGGTGGAAGCGCGTACCCACACCCCGCGATGCTCCCCGTAGGCGGTCGTCAGCCGGCGCACCGCGTTGACCAGCGCCCGGTCCTCGTGCACGTCCTCGATCCTGGTGCGCGGGAACCCACCCGCCCGCTCGTACAGGTTCGCCGTGATCGCCATGTTGCAGCCCGGAGCCATCACGTAGGGGCCCAGGTATCCCTCACCACGGTTCCCGGGGCGCACCTTGCCGAACGTGCCGGCCAGCCATACGACGCCCGCCAGCACCGACTGCTGCACGCGCGACACGGGACGGTCGTCCGTCCGCGGGACGAGCCGACCCGCGATCAGCTCGTCCCCCGTGCGGAACGCGTCCCGGACGGCTCGCGTCCATCCCGGGGGTGGCAGGCAGTCGGCGTCGGTGCGGGCCAGAAGCTGCGCCCCGCGGGCGATCGCGACCCGCATGCCCGTGTCGGCGGCGGCCCCCGTCCCCTTCTGGGGCTCGTGCACCACCTGCCACCGCCGTCCGCGCCCGAGCCGGGCGATCGTCGCGTGCACCAGTTCCGCGGTCCCGTCCGTGGAACCGTTGTCCACCACGACCAGGTCGAAGTCGTCGTCCTCCTGCGCGTGCAGTGCCTCGAGCGTGCGCGCGATCCCGTGCTCGTGCGCCTCGTTCAACGCCGGGACGACGACGGCCAGCCGCACCCCGGCGTCACCTTGCCCGCCCGCGTCACCATCCCGCCGCGGACCCCCGCTCACCACCGCACCACCATCGCCCCCATGCTGATCCCGCCGGCGAGGCCGACCAGCAGGGCCACGTCCCCACGCCGGAGCCGCCCCGTCTGCTCCGCCAGGCTGAGCTGCAGCGGCAGGCTCGCCGAGGCCACGTTCCCGTGGTCGCCGATCGTCACGATCGCGCGCTCCCGGGGCACTCCCAGGCTTGCGAACACGTCGTCCAGATAGGCCACGGCCACCTGGTGCACCGCGACGAATCCGATCTCCTCCCACGTCACACCTGCCTTCGACATCGCCTCGACGACCACCTCGGGTCCGAGTTCGTCGAACGCCTCCCGCAGCCGAGACCCGTCGATCTCGAAGTAGCTGCGTTCGGGATCACGCGGGTTGAACGTGCCACCACCCGGCAGCATCCCGACGTCCCAGTGCCGGGACGCCGCCGTGAACGCCGACGCCAGGATGCCCGACGGCATCGCCCCCGCCAGGCCGGCGAGCTCCGCGTCGAGGGCGGCCCCGCCCAAGCCCGCCGTGTCCAAAGCGGCCCCGTCCAGCCCCGTCCCCTGCAAGCCCACTCCCTGCAAGCCCGGCGTCTCCGGCCCACCAGCGCCGCGCGCCGCCTCGACGAGCACCGCCGCACCGGCGTCGGACATCGTGTACCCCGGCGCCGACAACGCGTACGTCGCCCGGTCCGGCACGTCCCGCCGCACGGCGCGGCTCGGCATCTCACCACAGGCGATCAGCACCCGCTGGTAGCGACCCGTACCGATCAGCGCCTCGGCCACCTCGATCCCGTTCAGCACCGAGTTGCAGGCGTTCTTCACGTCCATCACCGGGCACGACGCGCCCAGCTTCGCGGCGGTGATGTGCGCGGTGGCAGGTTCGACCATGTCCTGCGACGCCGACGCGAAGATCAGCAGGTCGACGTCCGACGGCGCCAGCCCGGCTCCGGCGAGCACCTTCCGAGCGGCCGCCACCGCGAGATCGGACGCCTGCTCGTCGTCCTCCGCGACATGGACCCGCCGCGCACCTGTCAGCCGGGAGACCATGGGGATCCGCGGCACCACTTTCGGGTTCCGTCGGTGCAGCTCCCGCTCGACCGCAGCGACGTCCCGCGTCTCCGCAGGTAGATGGACGGCGACCCCCGCGATCCAGGCGACAGGAGGCGTCGGCCCCGGTACGACGGCGGCCGATGGCTCGACCGCGGTCGGAGGTTCGACGGCGGCCGTGGTTTCTATCGACACCTGGCACACGGTAGCGACCCTGGCCGACACCTCCGACACAAGTCCGCCGCACGGCACGGCACACTCTCCCCATGACTCCGCTGCCCACCACCCGGCACGAGCTCGGGCTGCTCTGGCGAGCGCGCCCCGCGATGGCCGGACTCCTCCTCGCCGGACAAGGCCTCGCACGTCTGCCAGGGCCCGCGATCCGCAGTGTCCCCGGTATCGGCTGGGTGACCGGTGACCCCGTCGTCGCGCGCGAGGTCCTCAAGGACCACCGATCCTTCACGATGGTGGGCGAGGGCGGCGTCGGCGACCTCTGGGCACAGATCCTCGGCGAGTGGGTGCGCGACCTGTTCGACGGTCCGGGCCACCACGACCTGCGCACGCGCGCCCGCGACCTGTTCACCGAGAGATCTGCCGCCGAACTCGTGGCGGAGGCCTGGGGACCGGTCCTGAGCGACGTCGGCACGCGGCTGTCCGCCGGCGAGCCCGTCGACATCGCCCACACCGCACGCGTGCTCGTCGGCCGCATGATGATCGAGCTCCTCGGCATCCCGGCGCCCGCCGGCCCCGGCCCCGACGCCGACACCAGCCCCGGCACCGCCCCCGCGTGGCCCGACGACAACGGGGCGCTCGCCGCCTTCCGCACCGGCGAGCGGCTCGCGAAGCTCGCCCTGGGCACCGCCACGTCCACCACGCTGTCCCCCACCGCGATCGCCGAGGCGAAGCTCATCACCGACGAGCTGACCGCGGGCGTGCCCGAGGCCTTCCGTACCGCACCCCCGACGCGCCTCCTGGGCCGTGCCCGTGAGCTCGGGCTGGGCCTCGAGGAGACCACCGGCCTGGCGGGCCTGCTCATGGTCGCCGGGACGGAGACGTCCGCGAGCGCCATGATGCGCACGACGGCGCTCCTGGTCGACACCGGCGAACAGCACCGCCTGCTCGCCGCACTGGCTGCCGGTGCGGCCGGCACCGGACCCGCCGGTGCGGACACCTCGTCGTCCGCCACGACTCCACCGGGCACGGACCCCTGGGAGCCGGTGGTCCGCGAAGGGCTACGGGTGACGAGCCCTGCGTCGGTCATCGGACGCGGCGTCTCCCGCGACGTCGAGATCGGCGGTGCCCGCCTGCGCGCGGGTGACCGGATCATGCTGCTGGTCTGGTCGGCGAACGCGGCCGCGGGACCGTTCCGCGCGGACCGGGAGTACGTCCGGGAGACCCGCCAGCTCTGGTTCGGAGCGGGCCGCCATCTCTGTCTCGGCGCGGCGCTCGCGCGTGCGGAGATCTCCGCGCTGCTGCGCGTGCTGTGGCCCGCGGACGGCGCCGTCCCGCTCCGCGTGGTCCGGCGCCGCGCCGCCCGGCGGGTGATCGTGCCGGGTTACGAGGAGCTGGTGGTGGCGCGTTCGTAGATCCGGCGCACCACGTCCTCGACGGCGGGCTCGGCGATCGTCAGGTCCAGGACGTCGGCCTGTTCGGAGACGGCGGCGAGCACGCGGGCGGCCGTCGTCGCGGCCGGGTCGAACGCGAGGTGCTGCCGCAGGCCGCCGCCCTCGCTGCGCAGGTGCCGCGCGCCGGGCACGGCGAGCTCGGCGCACGGTTCGGCGAGGTCCACGACCAGCACGCGCTCCGCCCCGACTGTCCGGCCGAGCCCGTCGAGGCTCCCGTCGTAGGCGAGCCGTCCGTGGTCCACCACGAGGACGCGGTCGCACAGCCGCTCGACGTCGCCCATGTCGTGCGTGGTGAGGAGCAGGGTGGTGCCGTGCTCCGCCCGCTCGCGGACCAGGAACTCGCGCAGCCGCTGCTTGGAGAGCACGTCGAGCCCGATGGTCGGCTCGTCGAGGATCAGCAGCTGCGGCCGGTGCAGCAGCGCGGCCGCGACCTCGGCGCGCATCCGTTGCCCGAGCGACAGCTGCCGCACGGGCGTGCCGAGGTAGTCGCCCATGTCGAGGGTCTCGACGAGTTCGTCGGTGCGGGCCCGTTCCCGGGCGCGGGACAGCGAGTGGATCGCGGCGAGGATGCCGAAGGACTCCCGCACGGGCAGGTCCCACCACAGCTGCGACCGCTGCCCGAACACGACCCCGATCCGTCGCGCGAGCTTCTTGCGGTCCTTGACCGGTCTCAGCCCGCAGGTATGCACGTCGCCGGCGGTCGGCACGAGGATGCCGGCGAGCATCTTGATCGTGGTGGACTTCCCGGCGCCGTTGGCGCCGATGTACCCGACCGCCTCGCCCGCGGCGATGCTCCAGGTCATCCGGTCGACGGCGGTCAGCCGCCGGACCTTCAGCCCGTCGCGCACCCGGAAGTCGCGGCTCAGGCCGCGCACCTCCACGATCGTGTCCGACGTCGTCCCGCTCATCCTCCGCCTCCCTGGTAGTGCCGTACTCCGGCCCGCCACGCGAGCAGCGCGACCGTCCATGCCCACGCCGCGGCGGCCGGCGCGTACCACCCGAGCCAGGCGGGCAGCCATTCCGCGCCGGGCTCGCCGAGCAGCAGCATCGCCGGCAGGTAGGCACAGAACGCCATGGGGAACACGAACCCGAAGATCACCGTGATGCTGCGCACCCACACGGTGGCGGGCTGGGTGGACGCGTGTCGCCCGCCGTACACGAACGCGTTGGTCACCTCCTGCGCGTTGAGCAGGAAGAACTGCAGCCCGCCCGCCGTGACGAAGTTGGCGCAGAAGATCGCGAACCCGCACACCAGTGACATCGCCAGCAGCGCTACGGCCCGCGGTCCCCAGTCGACGTCGTTCACGACGAGCGCGACGACGAGGACGACGACGGCCAGCGCGGAGCGTCCGACGCGCCGTAGGCTGATGTCGCTGGTGACGAGCTGGGCGAGCAACGGCTGGGGCCGCAGGTACAGGATGTCGACGGTCCCGGACCGTACCTGCCGCGCGAGGCTGTCGACGTGCCCGAACAGCATGTCGGCGTTCGAGAACGCCAGCTCGGCGAGCCCGAAGACGAGGAGCGCCTGCATGAGGTCGAGTCCGCCCAGGGTCCCGTTCGCGGCCGAGAAGAGCACGACCACCTCGGCCAGCTCCGTCAGCCCGACGACCGCGGTGCCGAACAGGTCCGCCCGGAAGCTCGCCCGGTACGCGCGCTGCGCGCGGACCCGCGACGCGAGCACGGCGCGGTAGGGACGCACCAACTCGCTCGCCCTGCCGGCGAGGCCGTCACCCACCCTGCACCTCCAGCGTGCGCCTCCCCAGCCGGGTCGCGACCTGGCCCGCGGCGAGCGCGAGCGCCAGCCAGCCCGCCTGCACGGCGAGCAGCCACAGCGCGTCGGTGCCGGTGGTCCGGCCGCTGAGCACGTCGATCGGGTACATCATCACGGCGGGGAACGGGGTGGCGACGGCGATCGCCTCCAGCCAGCCGGGGAACAGCCAGACCGGCGTGATCAGGCCCGTCAGCAGGCCCGCCACGCCCATGTACAGCACCTGCAGGCCGCGTACCTCCACGAGCCAGAACCCGGCCGTGCCGAGCAGGTAGGCCAGGGCGTGCGAGAGCGTGATGCCCAGCGCGAGGCTCACCGCGCCGAGCGCGTACGGGAGCACCTGAGCCGGCATCGCCATGCCCACCAGGAGCACGCCCACGCCCACGCTCGGGAGACCGCGCGGGATCAGCGCGAACAGGCCGCGGCCGACGTCGTCGGCGATGCTCGCGAGTTGCACGTCGGCCGGACGCAGGAAGTCCACCGCGATGTCTCCGGACTTGATCCGCTCCGCCGAGCTCGGCAGGGACCAGATGTTCACCGATCCGAGCAGGCCCTGGCTCAGCCACACGTAGGCGGCCATCGTCCCGGCGGTGTACCCGTCGAGCTCGCCCCCGCCGTCGTCGACGAGGGTCAGCAGGATTCCGGACTTGAGCAGGCCGAACGTGGCGTTGGCGAGCAGGCCGGCGAACGCGGCGGGGAGGTAGCGGGACTGGGTGCGGAAACCCGCGGCGAGGATCCGGGCGTAGACGCGCACAAGCGCGAGACCCTAGTCGTCCGTCGGCTCAGGGGGCAACGCCATTTCGCGGTGTCCGGAGCGACGACGCTGCCTGCTCGCGACCTCTCAGCGTGCCGGGAGCCGCGACAGGTCTCGCACCGCGCCCTTGTCGGCGCTGGTGGCGAGCGCGGCGTAGGCACGCAGCGCGGGCGACACGTACCGGTCGCGCGCGGCAGGCTGCCACGGACGCTCGGACGACTCCATCTTCTGGCGCCGCTCCGCCAGCACGTCGTCGGGCACGTGCAGCACGATGGATCGCGCCTCGACATCGATCGAGATCTCGTCCCCGTCCTCGACCAGCCCGATCGTGCCACCGGCGGCGGCCTCCGGGGAGACGTGCCCGACGGAGATCCCGCTCGACCCGCCCGAGAAGCGCCCGTCGGTGATGAGCGCGACCTGCTTGCCCAGGCCGCGGCCCTTGATGAAGGACGTCGGGTACAGCATCTCCTGCATGCCCGGCCCGCCGGCCGGCCCCTCGTACCGCACGACGACGACGTGGCCGGGCTCGACCTGCTTGGTCAGGATCTTCTCGACGGCCTCGTCCTGCGACTCGCAGACGAGCGCCCGGCCGCGGAACCGGAACACGTCCGGGTCGACGCCGGCCGTCTTGAAGACGGCGCCGTCCTCGGCGAGGTTCCCGCGCAGCACGGCGAGGCCGCCCTCGACGGTGTACGCGTGCTCGATGTCGCGGATGCAGCCCTCGGCGGCGTCCGTGTCGAGCGACTCCCAGCGGTTCGAGGTCGAGAACGCCTGCGTGGTGCGCACGCCGCCGGGCGCGGCGTGGAACAGTTCGAGCGCCTCGTCGGTCGCCTTCCCACCGCGGATGTCCCAGTCGTCGAGCCACTCACGCATCGTCGGGGTGTGCACGGTGGTGACCTCACGGGCCAGCAGGCCGGCGCGGTCCAGCTCACCGAGCAGCGCCGGGATGCCGCCCGCCCGGTGCACGTCCTCCATGTGGAAGCTCGGGTGGTTGGGCGCCACCTTGCTCAGGCAGGGCACACGCCGGCTGAGCTCCTCGATGTCCGCGAGCGTGAAGTCGACCTCGGCCTCCTGCGCCGCCGCGAGGATGTGCAGCACGGTGTTCGTGGAGCCACCCATCGCGACGTCCAGCGCCATGGCGTTCGTGAAGGCATCCTTCGTGGCGATCCCGCGGGGCGCGGCCGTGTCGTCCTCGTTCTCGTAATAGCGGCGCGTGAGGTCCACGATGGTGCGGCCGGCGTTCAGGAAGAGTTCCTTGCGTGCGGCGTGCGTGGCGAGCGTGGAGCCGTTGCCCGGCAGGGAGAGCCCGAGCGCCTCGGTGAGGCAGTTCATCGAGTTCGCGGTGAACATTCCCGAGCACGACCCGCACGTCGGGCAGGCGTTCTCCTCGACCATCCCGAGGGCCTTGTCGTCGACGTTCTCGTCGGCCGAGTAGTTGATCGCGTTGATGAGGTTGAGGGGGGTCCTGGCGACGCCGTCGGCGACGATCGCCTTTCCGGCCTCCATGGGCCCGCCGGAGACGAAGATCGCGGGGATGTTCAGCCGGAGCGCCGCGTTGAGCATTCCGGGCGTGATCTTGTCGCAGTTGGAGATGCACACGAGCGCGTCGGCGGTGTGTGCGTTGACCATGTACTCCACCGAGTCGGCGATGAGGTCGCGGCTCGGGAGCGAGTACAGCATGCCGCCGTGCCCCATCGCGATGCCGTCGTCGACGGCGATCGTGTTGAACTCCTTGGCCACGCCGCCGGCCTCCCGGACGGCACCCGCCACGAGGTCACCCATGTCCTTGAGGTGCACGTGGCCCGGGACGAACTGCGTGTACGAGTTCGCGATCGCGATGATCGGCTTGCCGAAGTCCTCCGAACCCATGCCGGTGGCACGCCAGAGGGCGCGGGCACCGGCCATGTTCCGGCCGTGCGTGGAGGTGCGGGATCGCAGCGGACGACTCATGCGGTCACGATAGTCGCGCTGTCCGGCACCTGACACGCACGGGTCACACTACGGACACCCGGCAGGGGCGGCGCCGACGGGCTCAGACCTGCGGCGCCGACGGCGCCACCACAGATCCGATATCCTCGCATAAACGTTTTATGGGCTGCCGCACACTCCCCGCACCGCCGCACGATTCGGCGCATGACTTCCACCAAGATCGCGCCAGCGACTCCCCAAACCGCCTCCGAGTCCCCCACCGCCCGGATGCTCGCCCTGTGCCGCATCCTCCTGGGTTTCGTGTTCCTCTGGCCCGCACTCGACAAGTCGTTCGGCCTCGGTTACGCCACCCCCGCGGATGCGGCATGGCTCACCACGGGCAGTTCGCCCACCGCGGGCTACCTGGGGCACATCGAGGGGCCCCTCGGCGGCTTCTTCGGCGGCCTCGCGAACCCTGTCTCGGACGTGCTGTTCATCGCCGGAATGGCCGGCACGGGCATCGCCCTGCTGCTCGGTATCGGGCTGCGGATCGCCGCGGCGTCAGGGGCGCTCATCATGACCCTGCTGTGGCTCTCCGCGTGGACCTTCGCGCCCGGCTCGAACAACCCGATCGTCGACACCCACGTGATCTACGGGGCTCTCGCCGTCACCGTCGCCGTCGCGCGAGCCGGCGACGTGTGGGGATTCGGCCGCGCCTGGGCCGCCTCCGGCATCCCGGGAAGCCGGACCTGGCTCCGCTGACGCCACGCGGACGACCGACATCGCGGCCGGTCGTCCGCGGTCAGTCGTTCGCGGTCCGGTACTCGTCCTCCAGGACACTCATCACGTACGCGTCCGACCAGCCGTCACCATCCGGGTAGACGTCACGCAGGCGCCCCTCCTCACGGAAGCCCAGCGACTCGTACAGGGCCTTCGCCCGCGGGTTGATGCTCAGGACGTCGAGCCCGACCCGGTGCAGCCGGGGGCCGGGGTGCTCCGGGTCACCGACGAAGGCGAACCGGAGCACCTCCTCGATCGCCTCGCGCCCGTATCCGCGGCCGCGATAGTTCGGCAGCATCTGCAACCGCAGGTTCGCGGACCGCCTCTGCGGGTCGATGTCGTTCAGCACGATCTCGCCGATCAGCTCGTCGCTGACCGGGACGCCGTCGCGCACGGCCGCCGGGACGACGGCCCAGTCGAACCTGCCGGGGCGGTCCGAGACGACCGCCGCCCACTTGTCGATCTGCTCCCGCGTGAACGTCTCCGTCGTCCCCGTCAGGCGCATGCCCTCCGGGTCCTGGACCGCCTCCCAGAGACGGTCGGCGTCGCGCGGTTCGATCGGCCGCAGGCGCACCAGCTCGCCGTGCAGCACCGGCCCTCTGGTCACTGTCCGATCCGCTCCAGCACGAGTTCACGCACGCGCTTCGCGTCCGCCTGCCCCTTGGTGGCCTTCATCACCGCACCGATGATCGCGCCGACGGGACCCTGGTTGCCGCCGCGCACCTTCTCCACGATGTCGGGCTGCGCGGCGAGCGCCTCGTCGATGGCCGCCAGCAGCGCGCCGTCGTCCGACACGACCTCGAGTCCGCGCGACCGTACGACCGCGGCCGGGTCGCCCTCGCCCGCGAGCACGCCGTCGAGCACCTGGCGGGCCAGCTTGTCGTTGATCGTGCCGGCCGCGATGAGCTGCTCGAGCTCGGCGATCTGAGCCGGGGTGACCGCCATGCTCGCGAGCGCGACGTCGGCCTGCTTGGCGCGCCGGGCGAGCTCGCCCATCCACCACTTGCGGGCGCCGGCGGGCGAGGTTCCCCCGGCCACGGTCGCCTCGATGAGGTCGATGGCGCCGGCGTTGACGACGTCGCGCATCTCCGCGTCGGCATACCCCCACTCCTGCTGGAGCCGACGACGGCGTGCCGCGGGCATCTCCGGCAGGCTGGCCCGGATCTCCTCGACCCACTCGCGGCTCGGCGCGACGGGGACGAGGTCCGGCTCGGGGAAGTAGCGGTAGTCCTCCGCGTCGGACTTCACACGGCCCGACGTCGTGATGCCGGTGTCCTCGTGCCAGTGGCGCGTCTCCTGGATCACGACGCCACCCGCGTCGAGGACGGCCGCCTGCCGGGAGATCTCGTGCCGCACCGTGCGCTCGACGGAGCGGAAGGAGTTGACGTTCTTCGTCTCGGTGCGGGTACCCAACGGCAGGTCCGGGCTGGGACGCAGGGAGACGTTGACGTCCGCGCGCACGTTGCCGCGCTCCATCCGGGCCTCGGACACGCCGAGTGCGCGGAAGATGTCGCGCAGCGTCTGCACGTAGGCGCGCGCCACCTCCGGCGCCCGCTCACCCGCACCCTCGATGGGCTTGGTGACGATCTCCACGAGGGGGATCCCCGCGCGGTTGTAGTCGACGAGGCTGTACTCCGCGCCGTGGATGCGGCCGGTCGTACCGCCCACGTGCGTGTTCTTGCCGGCGTCCTCCTCCATGTGTGCGCGCTCGATCTCGACGCGGAACGTCTCGCCGTCCTCGAGCTCGACGTCGATCCAGCCGTCGTACGCGATGGGCTCGTCGTACTGCGACGTCTGGAAGTTCTTCGGGACGTCCGGGTAGAAGTAGTTCTTCCGCGCGAACCGGCAGGACTCCGCGATCTGGCAGTTGAGCGCGAGGCCGATGCGGATCGCGTACTCGACGGCGGTGCCGTTGACCACGGGCAGCGCCCCGGGCAGTCCGAGGGACACGGGCGTGGTCTGCGTGTTCGGCTCGCCGCCGAACTCGACCTCGGCCGCGCAGAACATCTTGGTCCGTGTGCCGAGCTCGACGTGCACCTCGATGCCGAGGACCGGGTCGTAGCGGCGCACGGCGTCGTCGTAGGCCACGAGATCGGTGGTCGGTGCGGCGGTCATCGGGTCAGCTCCGTGGTCTTCAGCTCGGGGGCCTGGGCCAGCAGCGGCCCGCCCCAGGTCTTCTCGAGCGCCGCCTCGAGGGCGGCACCGACTCGGTACATACGGTCGTCGGCCTTCGCCGGGGCGAGGATCTGGAAGCCGACCGGGAGGCCGTCGGACAGTCCGTTCGGCACGGACATGCCGGGGACGCCGGCGAGGTTGGCCGGGATCGTCGCCACGTCGTTGAGGTACATCGCGAGCGGGTCGTCGAGCTTCTCGCCGAACTTGAACGCCGTGGTGGGCGCGGTCGGCGACACGAGGACGTCCGCCTGCGCGAACGCGGCGGCGAAGTCGCGCTGCACGAGCGTGCGCACCTTCTGCGCGCTGCCGTAGTACGCGTCGTAGTAGCCGGCGCTCAGGGCATAGGTGCCGAGGATGACGCGGCGCTTGACCTCGTCGCCGAAGCCGGTGCCACGGGTCGCCGCCATGACGCGTTCCGCCGTGACGGGGCCGTCGGCCGGCTCGATCCGCAGACCGAAGCGCATGCCGTCGAACTTGGCGAGGTTGCTGGACGCCTCCGCCGGCATGATCAGGTAGTACGCGTCGAGCGCGTAGGTGAAGTGGGGGCACGAGACCTCGACCACCTGGGCGCCGAGCGAGCGCAGCGTGTCGAGCGACTCCGTGAACCGCGCGCTGACGCCGTCCTGGTAGCCCTCACCGGAAAGTTCCTTCACCACGCCGACACGCAGGCCGCTCAGGTCACCCGTGGCTCCCTGGCGCGCGGCCTCCGCGAGAGCGGGCAGCGGCTCGGCGATCGAGGTCGAGTCGTGGGGGTCGTGGCCGCCGATGAGCTCGTGCAGCAGGGCGGCGTCGAGAACCGTGCGCGTCACCGGGCCCGCCTGGTCGAGGCTGCTCGCCATGGCGATGAGGCCGTACCGGGAGACGCCGCCGTAGGTGGGCTTGACGCCGACCGTGCCGGTCACGGCGCCCGGCTGACGGATCGAGCCGCCGGTGTCGGTGCCGATGGCGAGCGGTGCCTCGTGTGCGGCGACGGCGGCGGCGGAACCGCCGCCGGAACCGCCCGGGATGCGCTCGAGGTCCCACGGGTTCTTCGTGTTGCCGTAGGCGGAGTGTTCCGTGGAGGAGCCCATCGCGAACTCGTCCATGTTGGTCTTGCCGAGGATCGGGAGTCCGGCGGCCTTGATGCGCTCGACGAGCGTGGCGTCGTACGGCGGGATCCAGCCCTCGAGGATCTTCGAGCCCGCCGTCGTGGGCAGGCCCTTCGTGACGACGACGTCCTTCACGGCGATCGGGACGCCCGCGAGCGGACCGAGCTCCTCACCTGCCGCACGCCGGGAGTCGACGTCGGCCGCGGTCGCCAGCGCCTCCTCGGAGCTCACGTGCAGGAAGGCGTTCAGGTCGCCGTCGACGTGCGCGATGCGGTCCAGGTGGGCCTGCGTGGCCTCCACGCTGGACACGGTGCCGCCGGCGATCGCCGCGGCGAGCTCTGACGCGCTCAGGCGCGTGATGTCACTGGTCATCTCTCACTCCTCGCCGAGGATCTGCGGGACGAGGAACCGGCCGTCCTCCTGCTCCGGGGCTGCCGCCAGGACGTCCTGCTGCGGGAGCGGCTGCTGCGGCACGTCGTCGCGGAACACGTTCGTGAGCGGGATCGGGTGGCTCGTCGCGGGGACGTCGGCGGTGGCAACCTGGCTGACCCGCGCGATGGACTCGACGATGACGTCGAGCTCACCCGCGAGACGGTCGACCTCGTCGGAACGCAGGTCGATCCGGGCCAGGCCCGCGACGCGCGCGACCTCGTCTCGGGAGATGGTGGACATGCCGCAAGTCTAGTGGCGACAGGGCGCGGGGGTGTTCGTGGCTGGGCGTGTGGGGGGGGTTGGTCTGTGGGTGTGTTGAAGGCCCCCGCTCACGTGTGTGAGTGGGGGCCTTCATGAAGAGGGGTCCGGCGGCGTCCTACTCTCC